>NZ_CM173238.1:0-3876019 GCF_057748135.1 Paraburkholderia sp. PAMB 6770 | reverse complement strand
TGGAGAATCTTTTTCGTTTCGTCAACACCAATTTTTCGCATTCGCTTAAAACCAGTTTGACGCAACGACCGCTGGCTTCCGCAGCGGCTCCTCGTTCACAAACGAGGAGCCGAATAGTAGGCGAGCGTCATGCAGATGACAAGTGCTTGACGGAAATATTTTTGCCCATCAGTTCCGGGACGAGTCCAGCACCGTCTTGAGCGGAACCGCGTCTGCCATCGCGGCGTAACCGGCGTCGCCCGGATGAATGTGATCGCCGCTATCGAACTCGCGCCGCAGCCTGTCCGGTCTCGCGGGATCGCGCAGCGCGGCATCGAAATCGACCACGCCGTCGAATGCGCCACCGGTCCTGATCCACCGGTTCACCGCCAGCCGGATACGCTCACGCTGCGGCGGAAGCGCCGCGGGCGTGAGCGTCGCCCCGAACACGCGAACCCCGCGCCGGTGTGCAAGCGCGATCACCCGCTGATAGCCGGCGATCAGATCGGCCGCCGACACTGCCGTGTGCGGGAAATCGCAATCCAGTCCCGCCCGCGGCGGCATGGCGGCAAAGTTGATGTCGTTGATGCCGACCAGCAGGATCACGGACCTCACCCCCGGATGATCGAGCGCATCGCGGGCGAAACGCTTGACGAGCGCGTCGCCATAACAGGGGGAGTCGCTGAGCAGGCGATTGCCGCTGATGCCGAGATTGATCACCGCCGCGGAGTCGTTGCCCGTGTGCGCAAGGCGCCGCGCGAGCGCATCCGGCCAGCGCCGGTTCTCGTTCAGGCTGGAGCGCATTCCGTCGGTAATCGAATCGCCGATTGCCGCCACGGTTGCTCCCGAGGGCACCTCCACCGATACGCCGGACACCCACGCGTAGTGCGTGAAACGCTGGCCGAACGCGCCGCTCAGCACATCGGCCGCATGATCGCCGGGCAGCGAAACGTAATTCACCTGACTTGCCACGCGGTGCCACGCAACCATCCTCTGCTCCGCGCCCATATAGGTGCTGATCGCGTACGGCAGGCCCCCGAGCAGGTTGAACGCAACGGCATCGCTGTCGATCTCTGCGCCGGGCGGCACGCTCACCTCGGAGCGTCCGCCGAACGTCACGCGAACCCCGTCGGCCCGCGTGGCGGCGCCGCTTGCGGCGCGCGCAATGCGCAGTTCGCGGATGACGAGGGGGCTGCGCCCATATTCATTGCTGAGATGGATCCGCACGAACGTGCCACCCAGCGTCGGATAGACGATTTGCCGCACGGTTCGCCCGGCGACGTCGGGCGCGCGATAGAGCGGGGGCAGATCGGGACGCTGCGGAATCGACTGGAGCGCGGTCGCCCACGTGGTCACCCAGTGTGCCGGTCCGGCAGCGGCCTGCGCGGCCGGCAGGGTGACGAGTTGAGCGAGCAGCGCGGCGCCGCATGCGGCGGCCAGGGTACGAAAAGACATGCCGTTATCGGGATAAATGCAAAGCGCCCATTGTGCCCGATCGACCGCGGCGGAGGGTGAAACGTCTCGCCCCGACGCCGCGCACGGGCGTCGTGTCGGGCGGGCGTCGGGCCGAGTGGGCGTCTGCCGCCCGGGCGTCGGGCCGGGCGGGCCGGGCGGGCCGGGCGGGCCGGGCGGGCCGGGCGGGCCGGGCGGGCCGGGCGGGCTGGGCGGGCCGGGCGGGCTGGGCGGGCTGGGCGGGCTGGGCGGGCTGGGCGGGCTGGGCGGGCTGGGCGGGCTGGGCGGGCTGGGCGGGCCGCAGCGGCGCGGCTCAGCGGCGCGCGCCCACCATGTCGAGCGCCACCGCCTGCGCAACCTCGATCCCGTCGATCGCCGCCGAGTAGATCCCGCCGGCGTAACCTGCCCCCTCGCCGGCCGGATAGAGCCCTTCGATGTTCATGCTCTGGAAATCGTCCTTGCGCCGGATCCGGATCGGCGACGACGTCCGCGTCTCGACACCGGTGAGCACCGCGTCGTCCATGGCGAACCCGGCAATCTTGCGCTCGAGTTGCGGCAACGCTTCGCGAATGGCGTCGATTGCGTAATCGGGCAAGGCGGTGCTGAGATCGGTCGGGTGCACACCGGGTTTGTACGACGGCACGACCGCACCGAGCGAAGTCGACGGACGGCGGGCGACGAAATCGCCGACCCGCTGACCCGGCGCACAATAATTGCGGCCACCCAGTTCGAACGCGCGCTCCTCCCACTTGCGCTGGAACGCGATGCCCGCCAGCGGACCGCCGGGATAATCCTCCGGCGTGATGCCGACCACGATGCCCGCGTTGGCGTTGCGTTCCGCGCGCGAGTACTGGCTCATGCCGTTCGTGACGACGCGCCCGGGCTCGGAGGTTGCCGCCACCACGGTACCGCCCGGACACATGCAGAAGCTGTACACCGAGCGGCCGTTGCTGCAGTGATGCACCACCTTGTAGTCGGCCGCGCCGAGCGCCTTGTGGCCGGCGAATTTGCCGAAGCGGCTGCGATCGATCATTCCTTGCGGATGCTCGATCCGGAAGCCCAGCGAAAACGGCTTGGCCTCGACGTAGACGCCGCGCCGGTGCAGCATCTCGAACGTGTCGCGCGCGCTGTGGCCGATCGCCAGCACGACCCGCTCGCACGGCAGCGTCTCGCCCGTCGACAGATGCAGTGCCCGCACCTTGCCCTGCTCGATCTCGATGTCCTCGACACGGGTCTGGAAGCGCACCTCGCCGCCGAGCGCGTGGATCTTCGCGCGCATCTTCTCGACCATGCTGACGAGGCGGAACGTCCCGATATGCGGCCGGCTCAGGTACAGGATGTCCTCCGGCGCGCCCGCCAGCACAAACTCGGTGAGCACTTTGCGGCCGTAATGATGCGGATCCTTGATCTGGCTATAGAGCTTGCCGTCGGAGAACGTGCCGGCGCCGCCTTCGCCGAACTGCACATTGGACTCCGGATTCAGCACGGACTTACGCCACAGGCCGAACGTGTCGACGGTGCGCTCGCGCACCGCCTTGCCGCGCTCCAGAACGATCGGACGAAACCCCATTTCGGCAAGAATCAGCCCGGCGAACAGCCCGCACGGCCCCATCCCCACCACCACCGGGCGCGGTGCGCCGAGCGGCTGCGGCGCGTGCGCGACCGGCCGGTACTGCATGTCGGGCGTCACACTGCAGTGCGGCACACGGGCAAGGCGCGGATGCACGGCCGCCTCGTTGCGGACCTCCACGTCGACGATATAGGTCAGCTTGATGTCGTCGCGCTTGCGCGCGTCGTGCGCGCGCCGGAACACGGTGTAGCCGACGAGATCGCCCACCCCGACGCCCAGTTGCGCAAGACGCGCGTGGACGGCGGCATCGAGCGCGCTGTCGGGATAATCGAGCGGGAGTTTGATTTCGCTGAGACGGAGCATGGAAAACCGGGGACGCAAGGCGCGCACAATGCAGGGAATCTACGATTTTATCGGTTCTGCCGCGCGCCCAGGCCTCGATCGTCAAAGCGACGGCGCCCGCGATCCCCGCGCGAGGCGCTGCTCAATCCCCCGACAAGCGGCCCAGGCGCGAAAAAAGCGCGTTCCCTCGCCCCCTCAAAAAAATCATTAACCGACCGGTCGGTTGGTTTATACTGCGATCCACGGACAACTTCGGACGAGAGCGTTCGCCATGTACACGCAATCCCTCGACATCCCCGGCAACGTCGCCCCGCTCGACGAGGCCGCCGGCTCCCCCGAGCAGGCGAGCTTCGACGCGGTCATGGCCGCCGACGGCAAGATCGAGCCACAGGACTGGATGCCCGATGCCTACCGCAAGACGCTGGTGCGGCAAATCTCCCAGCACGCGCACTCGGAGATCGTCGGCATGCTGCCGGAAGGCAACTGGATCACGCGCGCGCCGAGCCTGAAGCGCAAGGCGATCCTGCTCGCGAAGGTGCAGGACGAAGCCGGGCACGGCCTCTATCTGTACAGCGCGGCCGAAACGCTCGGCGTCTCGCGCGAGCAGCTCGTCGACGCGCTGCACGCCGGCAAGGCCAAATATTCGAGCATCTTCAACTATCCGACCCCGAGCTGGGCAGACGTCGGCGTGATCGGCTGGCTGGTCGACGGCGCGGCGATCATGAACCAGATCCCGCTGTGCCGCTGCACGTACGGCCCGTATGCACGCGCGATGATCCGCATCTGCAAGGAGGAGTCGTTCCATCAGCGCCAGGGTTTCGACGCGCTGCTCGCCATGATGAGCGGCACCGACGCCCAGCGCGAGATGGTCCAGCAGGCGGTGAACCGCTGGTGGTGGCCGGTGCTGATGATGTTCGGTCCCGGCGACAAGGACTCGGTGCACAGCAACCAGTCGGCGAAATGGGGCATCAAGCGGATTTCGAATGACGATCTGCGGCAGAAATTCGTCGATGCGACCGTCGAGCAGGCAAAGGTGCTCGGCGTGACGCTGCCGGACCCCGCGCTGCGCTGGAGCGACGCGCGCGGCCATTTCGATTACGGCGAGATCGACTGGGAGGAGTTCTGGCGCGTGGTCAACGGCGACGGGCCGTGCAATCGCGAACGGCTCGCCACCCGCGTGAAGGCCCACGCGGACGGCGCCTGGGTGCGCGAAGCCGCGCTCGCGCATGCGCACAAGCAGCGCCAGCGCGCACAGCAACAGGCCGCCTGACGCGCGCCGTTCAGACGAAACCGCCGGTGCGCGAGGCGCCCGGCCCAGATTCAGGAGAGCAGGGAATGGACAAGTCAGTCAGCAACGAATGGCCGATCTGGGAAGTGTTCGTGCGCAGCAAGCAGGGGCTCGATCACAAGCATTGCGGCAGCCTGCACGCCGCCGACGCGCAAATGGCGCTGCGCATGGCGCGCGACGTCTATACGCGCCGCCAGGAAGGCGTGAGCATCTGGGTCGTGCCGTCGGCGGCCATCACCGCTTCGGCACCGCAGGACAAGGCGGAGCTGTTCGAACCGGCGGCCGACAAGATCTACCGCCACCCGACCTTCTACACGCTGCCCGACGAAGTCAACCACATGTAAGCGCGTCATGGACATCACGCCCCAACATCTCTCCTACGTGCTGCGGCTCGCGGACACCGCGCTGATCCTCGGTCAACGCAATGCCGAATGGTGCGGCCACGGCCCGATCCTCGAAGAGGACATCGCGCTCGCCAACATGAGCCTCGACCTGATCGGCCAGGCGCGGATGCTGTACACCCATGCGGCGACGCTCGACCACGCGCTCACCGGCGCAACCCGCACCGAAGATCATTACGCGTACTTCCGCAGCGAGCGCGAGTTCGCCAACTACACGCTCGCCGAGCTGCCGCATGGCGGCCCGCTGTCGGCCACGGCGGATGCCAGCAAGGACTACGCCGTCACGATCGTGCGCAACTTCCTGCACGCCGCGCTGATGGTGCGCCTGTGGAGTGCGCTCACGACGTCGGCGGACGAACAGCTTGCCGCGATCGCCGCCAAATCGCTGAAGGAAGCGCGCTACCACGCGGATCACGCACGCGAATGGCTGATCCGCCTCGGCGACGGCACCGACGAATCGCATCGCCGCGCACAGGCCGCGCTCGACTATCTGATGCCGTATACGCGTGAATTCTTCAGCGCGGACGCCGTGGAAGACGCCATCGCGGCATCCGGCATCGGCCCCCGGACGGCTGGTCTCGAAGCCGCGTGGCAGCAGGACGTCCAGGATGCGCTCGCCGAGGCGACGCTCGGTCTGCCCGCGCCGGTCAGCTACGTGACGACCGGCAAGCATGGCGAGCATTCGGAACACATGGGCTATGTGCTGGCCGAAATGCAGAGCCTCGCGCGACAACACCCCGGCGCGACCTGGTAAGCGCGGAGCACGACCATGAACACGACCGCGCGCGCCGCCGCGACACTCGCCCCCGCCGACCCCGCGCTCGAACACGCGTGGCGCGCGCTCGAAGCCGTCCCCGATCCGGAAATTCCGGTCGTGTCGATCCGCGAACTCGGTATTCTGCGCGACGTGCGTCGCGCCGGCGACGGCGTGCTCGAAGCGGTCATCACGCCGACCTACTCCGGCTGTCCGGCGATGTCGCAGATCGCCGGCGACATCGGGCACGCGCTGGACGCGGCGCAACTCGCGCCGCATCGCGTCGTCACCGTGCTTGCACCCGCGTGGAGCACCGACTGGATCACGCCCGCCGCGCGCGAAAAACTGCGCGCGTACGGCATTGCGCCGCCCGGCAGCTGCAGCGCGGACGCACCCGCAGGCACGCAACCGGTCCGTTTCGTGCCGCGCGCGCAGACGGCGCCGGCCTGCCCGCGCTGCGGCTCCGCGCACACCGAGCGCCTCGCGCAGTTCGGCTCGACCGCCTGCAAGGCGCTGTACCGCTGTCTCGACTGCCGCGAACCCTTCGACTATTTCAAACCGTACTGATATGGCCACTCCGCAATTTCACTCGCTGCGCATCCGCGAAGTCCGGCCCGAAACCGCCGACGCGGTGTCGGTCGCCTTCGACGTGCCGGCCGAACTGCGCGAGCAGTTCCGCTTCACGCAAGGCCAGTTCGTGACGTTGAAGACGCACATCGACGGCGAGGAGACCCGCCGCTCGTATTCGATCTGCGTCGGCGTCACCGATTACGAACGCGACGGAGCGCTGCGCATCGGCATCAAGCGCGTGCGCGGCGGGCGCTTCTCGAACTTCGCGTTCGACACGCTGCAGCCCGGCCACACGCTCGACGTGATGACGCCCGACGGCCGTTTCTTCACCCACCTGAACGCCGCGCAGCGCCAGCAGTATCTGGCCTTTGCAGGGGGCTCGGGCATCACGCCGGTGCTGGCGATCATCAAGACGACGCTCGAAGTCGAGCCGCGCAGCGCGTTCACGCTGATCTACGGCAACCGCAGCGTCGACCAGATCATGTTCGCCGAAGAACTCGAAGATCTGAAGAACCGCTTCATGAGCCGCTTCGCGCTGTATCACGTGCTGTCGGACGATCTGCAGGACGTCGATCTGTTCAACGGCGTGCTCGACGAGCCGAAGTGCTCGGCCTTCCTCGACGAACTCGTGCCGGCCGCCAGCATCGACGAAGCGTTCATCTGCGGCCCTGCGCCGATGATGGACGCCGCCGAGGCCGCGCTGAAAGCCGCCGGCGTGGCGCCACAGAAGATTCACGTCGAGCGCTTCGGCACGCCGCTGCCGCAGGCGGGCGTACCCGCCGTCGAGATCGGTGAAAACGCGCCGGCCGCGGACCTCGAGATCGTGCTCGACGGCAAGCGGCGCAAGCTGCGTCTGCCCTATGAAGGCGTGAGCCTGCTCGACGTCGGCCTGCGCGCGGGCCTGGCGCTGCCGTATGCGTGCAAGGGCGGCGTGTGCTGCACGTGCCGCGCGAAGGTGGTCGAGGGCGAAGTGCGGATGGATAAAAATTACACGCTCGAAGAGCAGGAGATCCGCGACGGCTTCGTGTTGACCTGTCAATGCCATCCTGTCAGCGAGCGCGTCGTGGTCAGTTTCGACGAACGCTAGGCGCGGCCTCGGGCGCGCGCCGCGCGCCCGTATGCTTTCGGCGCACCCCCGATCCGCTTACACTAGGGGCCGCTCGGGACCGGCACAGGATGCCGGTCGGCGAGCGGCCCCGTTCTGTTCCGGTTTCTGCCTGTAAGCGAGCTGTCGATGACCACGATTCACCTGACCAATGGCGATTACGCCGCCGATTCCCTGCGCGCCGCGCTGCACGCGGCAGGACGCGACGACCGCGTGCACGCGCTGCGCGACGATCTCGCAGTCGGCCCGCTGCGCGGCGTCGACGACGTGCCGCAGATGCGCGCCCGCTTCTGGGAACAGGTGATGGAAGGCGATCCGCGCGATTTCCTGCGCGAATTCGACGAACAGGCGGCCGCGCTCGCGGACATCGCCGCAGCCGGGATGCAGGTCGTCGTGTGGCACGGCGAAAGCGCGTCGGACCAGCTCATGCTGCGGCGCGTCTGCTATCACCTGCGCAACACGCCGCAACGCCTGAACGAGGTGCGCCTGTCGGTCCGCGATCTCGCGGACCCGGATGCCGGCGGGCTGCGCCGCGAGGACGGCGCCACCTCGGTCGGCATGTTCAGCCCCGCGATCCTGCAGGAGCGACTCGCGGACGCCGCGCCGATCTCGGTGCTGCGCATCAGCCGGCTCGCGCTCGAGTGGCAGGAAGTGAAACAGGCGAACGGCGAGACGCGCCGCTGGCGCGACAACACGTTCGCGAGCGGCAGCTTCGCCGATCTCGACGCGCTGATCCTCGCACAGGCCGACGCCACCTGGCAGCCCGCCGCGCCTATCGCCGCGAGCGTGATGAAGAGCGCGGAACCGGGCTTTCTCGTCAGCGACGCCATCGTGCTCTGGCGATTTCGCGAGCTGTCGGCGAGCGGCCGTGCCAGCCTGCGCGGCGAGGCCGGCAACTGGCGCGCGCTCGAATTGCGCGCCGCCGCCCCTACCTGCACCTGCTAATTCAAACACGAGCCATGGCACGCACACGCGCCCCCGACCACGAAACCCAACGCGAACAGATTCTGGAACTGGCCGCCGCCAAATTTGCCCAGACGAGCTATCCGAGCACGTCCATGGCCGACCTCGCGGCGGCGAGCGGCACGTCGAAAGCCCGTCTCTACCACTATTACGAGAGCAAGGAAGCGATCCTTTTCGATCTGCTCGACCGCTACACAAAGCGGCTGATGCTGATCATCGCGGAGGTCGAGGGCGCCAGCCAGCGACGCGGCCTGAACGAACGCGAGACCTTCGCCGGGCTGATCCACGCGTTCCTGTCCGAGTACGAAACCTCGCACAGCCGCCACGTGGCGCTGCTGAACGACGTGAAATATCTGGTCGACACGCAGCGCGAAGTCGTCCTGAACCGGCAGCGCGACGTGGTCGCAGCCTTCGCCCGCCAGCTCGCGCGCGCCTATCCGGAACGCGTGACCCGCGAAAACCAGACCGCGCTGACGATGATGGTGTTCGGCATGATCAACTGGACCTTCACGTGGCTGAAGCCGGGTGGCCGACTGGGCTACCGCGAATTCGCCGACCAGGTGGTCGACATGATCGATCACGGGTTGGGCGCGTCAAAATAACCGCAGCGTTTTTGCGTCGCAGCACTCATGACGCATGACTCCATGCCTCATGCAAATCGGGTCAATCCATGGCGCATATAATTTTATTCATAAAAATCAAATATATAAAAATAGAGACAGAATAAAATAGACTTTTCCCTCGAAGCGAAATGAGGGTTTTCCCTAGTGACCCGCCCGCGTTTGGGCTAAAATTCGTTCTGCGGCGCAGCATGCCACGCGAATCACAGGAGAACCCAACCATGACCACGCCTACCCCCCTCTCTGCCGAGCCGGTCGTCAGTCTCGACCGGCTGCTGGAAGCCGGCGGCCGTACGCACGTCCCGGTGCGGGAACTGACCGCCGCGGACCGCGACCGGCTCCTTCACCATTTTCTTGCGCTAGGCGCCGACGACCGCCTGCTGCGCTTCGGCCAGATCGTGCCGGACCACGTGATCGAACACTACGTGCGGGCAATCGATTTCACCCGCGATACGGTATTCGGCGTGTTCGACCATCGGCTGGAACTGGTGGGCGTCGGCCACCTCGCGTATCTGCCGGGCGAAGGCGACCGGCGCACCGCCGAATTCGGCGTGTCGGTGCTGGAAAGCCAGCGCGGCAAGGGCGTCGGCAGCAAGCTGTTCGAGCGGGCGGCCATGCGCAGCCGCAACACGCACGTGACCACGCTGTACATGCACTGCCTGTCGCGCAACGCGACGATGATGCACATCGCGAAGAAAGCCGGCATGAAGATCGAGTATGCGTACGGCGAGGCCGATGCGTACCTGACACTGGCGCCGGCGGACCAGTCGAGCATCCTCGCGGAGATGCTGCAGGAGCAGGCCGCCGTATTCGACTACGCGCTCAAGCGCCAGGCACGCCAGGCATCGAAGCTGTTCGAAACATTCCTGCCAGGCGCGGTCGCCGCCTGACCGGCGAAACGCCGATCTGACGAAAAAGGCGGCCAGACGGCTGCCTTTTCTTTTGCGGCGGCCGACGCGTAGCCGGTTCAGCCGCTTCGCCCCACTCAGCCGATGGGCAACGCCGTCGTCTCCTTGATCGTGTCGAGCGAGAAGCTCGTCTTCACGTCGATCACCGACGGATGGTGCAGCAACTGGTCCTGCACGAAGCGGGAAAAATGCGCCATATCCTCGACCTGAACCCGCAGCAGGTAGTCCATGTCCCCCGTCATTGCGTGGCACGCGACCACTTCCGGCCAGGTCTGGACCGAAGCCCGGAACAGTTCCGCGTGGGTCGTGCCCGTGCGCGTATTGAGCGCCGGGCCGCCGCGCTTTTCGAGGCGCACGTTCACGTAGGCAAGCAGGTCGAGGCCGAGCCGCTTCGCGTCGAGCAGCGCGACGTAGCCGCGAATCACGCCGCTTTCCTCGAGCCGGCGGATGCGCCGCAGGCACGGGCTCGGCGACAGGTTGATCCGCTCCGCGATCTCCTGATTCGACAGCCTGCCGTTCTCCTGCAGGATCGCGAGAATCCGCCGGTCGATCGCATCCAGTTCAAGCTTGGACATTTTCTGCCACCCGATTCAAATACTGCGCCATTTCATCGCGCTAGCGTAGTGATTCACGCTTAATTTCGCAAGTTTTCGCCGCCATCGCGCCTTTACACTGCCTGCATTCCATTACGGCACGCACCCGATCAGGAGACAGCCATGCAGGTTCCCACCTGGGAAAATCCCGTCGGCACCGACGGCTTCGAGTTCATCGAATACACCGCGCCGGATCCCAAGGCGCTCGGCAAGCTGTTCGAACAGATGGGCTTCACCGCCATCGCCCGTCATCGCCACAAGGACGTCACGCTGTACCGGCAAGGCGGGATCAACTTCATCGTGAACGCCGAGCCGGACTCGTTCGCGCAGCGCTTTGCGCGACTGCACGGCCCGTCGATCTGCGCGATCGCCTTTCGCGTGCAGGACGCGGCCAGGGCGTACCGGCACGCGCTCGAAAAAGGCGCCTGGGGGTTCGACAACAAGACCGGGCCGATGGAGCTGAACATCCCGGCCATCAAGGGCATCGGCGATTCGCTGATCTACTTCGTCGATCGCTGGCGCGGCAAGAACGGCGCCACGCCGAACAGCATCGGCGACATCGGCATTTACGACGTCGACTTCGAACCGATTCCCGGCGCCGATCCGAACCCGGTCGGGCACGGCCTGACTTACGTCGACCATCTGACCCACAACGTTCACCGCGGCCGCATGCGCGAATGGGCGGAATTCTACGAACGGCTGTTCAACTTCCGCGAAGTGCGCTACTTCGACATCGAAGGCAAGGTGACCGGCGTGAAATCGAAGGCGATGACCTCGCCCTGCGGCAAGATCCGTATTCCGATCAACGAGGAAGGTTCGGAAACCGCCGGCCAGATCCAGGAGTATCTGGACGCCTATCACGGCGAAGGAATCCAGCACATCGCTCTCGGCACCGACGACATCTACCGCACGGTCGACGGCTTGCGCGCGGCGAAGATTTCGTTGCTCGACACGATCGACACCTACTACGAACTTGTCGATCGCCGCGTGCCGAACCACGGCGAATCGCTCGATGCGCTGCGCCAGCGCAAGATCCTGATCGACGGCGCGCCGGACGATCTGCTGCTGCAGATTTTCACCGAGAACCAGATCGGCCCGATCTTCTTCGAGATCATCCAGCGCAAGGGCAATCAGGGTTTCGGCGAAGGCAATTTCAAGGCGCTGTTCGAATCGATCGAACTCGACCAGATTCGCCGCGGCGTCGTGCAGGACAAGGCCTGACCGGCGGCGCTCGACCCGCGTGCGGGCGCGGGCGCAGGCGCAAAAAAAGCGGGGATCGTTCGATCCCCGCTTCGCGTGGTGGAGGCCGCCGCGTCATCGCAGGCGGCCGGGACGGGCGCGAAGGTCACGAAATGCCGTGCCGACGCGCCGGGGTCAAGCTCAGGCGGGGCGCTGCGGGCCCTCTTCCTCGTCGGCGGCCTCGCCCTCCGACGCGATGCGATCCGAAGCAAGCCGCACCGGCGCGATCTGCACCGTATGCGCGACCGCATTCGCGAGCGTTTCAGCGCTTCCGGAGCGGACCGGCGCGTTCATCGCGAAAAAGGCGGCCGAGACCATCAGGAAGGTCTGGATGTTTCTTGTGTTCATGGCAACTCCTCTTCTGATTCCTGCTGTCGTGAAGCTCCGCCGTGGCGAAGCGTTGCGCAGACTGTGCACAGGTGGGGGGTTAGACCGGCTTTTCAAGATGGGTTCCGCGCGCTTTACGCTTTTACAGGCGGTTACATTCGGCCAGGATTGTGTTGCAATTGAACTCGCGGATGCCGCGCCGCCTTGCCCCGCCGGGGCTGCGCCGATGCGCCAGCATAATCGATGCCAGGCGGCGGGTTTCTACCAGTGCTACCATCGCTTAAAAGAAGTCAATATGGCGACCCCGGCCGACGCATCCACAAGATGCCGAGGCCAGCAGGTTTTGGTGATCCCAAACTCGGTGGAGGAGTACACATAATGAATGCCCCGCTAGACGCAGACCAACTGGCCCGACTCGAGGCTGCGCTCTCATCCGTCACGCTGGACGACAAATACACGCTCGAACGCGGCCGCGCGTACATGAGCGGCATCCAGGCGCTGGTGCGCCTGCCGATGCTGCAGCAGGAACGCGACAAGGCCGCCGGCCTGAACACCGCCGGATTCATCTCCGGCTATCGCGGCTCCCCGCTCGGCGGGCTCGACCAGTCGCTGTGGAAAGCGAAGTCGCATCTTGCCGCTCATCAGGTCGTGTTTCAGCCGGGCGTGAACGAGGATCTCGCCGCCACCGCAGTCTGGGGCTCGCAGCAGGTCAACCTGTATCCGAACGCCCGCTACGACGGCGTGTTTTCGATGTGGTACGGCAAGGGCCCCGGCGTCGACCGTAGCGGCGACGTCTTCAAGCACGGCAATTCCGCGGGCTCGTCGCGCCACGGCGGCGTGCTCGTGCTGGCCGGCGACGACCACGCCGCCAAGTCGTCGACCCTCGCGCATCAGTCCGAGCACATGTTCAAGGCCTGTGGCCTGCCGGTGCTGTTTCCGTCGAACGTGCAGGAATATCTCGACTTCGGCCTGCACGGCTGGGCGATGAGCCGCTATTCCGGCCTGTGGGTCGCGATGAAATGCGTGACCGACGTCGTCGAATCGTCCGCATCGGTCGACATCGACCCGCACCGGACGCGCATCGTGCTGCCGGACGACTTTGCGATGCCCGAGGGCGGCCTGAACATCCGCTGGCCGGATCCGCCGCTCGTGCAGGAAGCGCGTCTGCTCGACTACAAGTGGTACGCCGCGCTCGCCTATGTGCGCGCGAACCGGCTGGACCGCGTCGAAATCGATTCGCCCGCGGCGCGCTTCGGCATCATGACCGGCGGCAAGGCGTACCTCGACGTGCGTCAGGCGCTGACCGACCTCGGTCTCGACGACGACACCTGTGCGCGCATCGGCATCCGTCTTTACAAGGTCGGCTGCGTGTGGCCGCTCGAAGCACAGGGCGCGCAGGCGTTCGCGCGCGGGCTGGAGGAAATTCTCGTCGTCGAGGAAAAGCGTCAGATCCTCGAATACGCGATCAAGGAAGAGCTGTACAACTGGCCAGATGCGCAGCGTCCGCGCGTCTACGGGAAGTTCGACGAGAAAGACGGTGCCGGCGGCGAATGGTCCGTGCCGATGGGCAACTGGCTGCTGCCCGCCCATTACGAACTGTCGCCCGCGATCATCGCGAAAGCGATCGCCACGCGTCTGGACAAATTCGCGCTGCCGTCCGACATCCGCGCACGCATTGCCGCGCGGATCGCAGTGATCGAAGCGAAGGAAAAAGCGCTGGCGCGGCCGCGCGTCGAAATCGAACGCAAGCCGTGGTTCTGCTCGGGCTGCCCGCACAACACGTCGACCAACGTGCCCGAAGGCTCGCGCGCGATGGCCGGCATCGGCTGCCACTACATGACCGTGTGGATGGACCGCAGCACCAGCACGTTCAGCCAGATGGGCGGCGAAGGGGTGGCCTGGATCGGCCAGGCGCCGTTCACGAACGAAAAGCACGTGTTCGCGAACCTCGGCGACGGCACCTATTTCCACTCGGGGCTGCTCGCGATTCGCGCGGCCATCGCGTCGAAAGCCAACATCACGTACAAGCTCCTGTACAACGACGCGGTCGCGATGACCGGCGGCCAGCCCGTCGACGGCGTGCTGACCGTGCCGCAGATCACGCATCAGCTCGCGGCCGAAGGCGCGGCGAAAATCGTCATCGTCACGGACGAGCCGCACAAATACGAAGGCTCGACGCAACGGCTCGCGCCAGGTGTCACGATCCACCACCGCGACCTGCTCGACGACATCCAGCGCGAACTGCGCGAGATTCCCGGCACGACGATCCTGATCTACGACCAGACCTGCGCGACCGAAAAACGCCGCCGCCGCAAACGCGGCACGTATCCGGATCCGGCGCGGCGCGTGGTGATCAACGAGGCGGTCTGCGAAGGCTGCGGGGACTGCTCGGTGAAGTCGAACTGCCTCTCGGTGGAGCCGCTCGAAACCGAGTACGGCACGAAGCGCCAGATCAACCAGTCCACCTGCAACAAGGACTTCTCGTGCGTGAACGGCTTCTGCCCGAGCTTCGTGTCGGTCGAGGGCGGCCAGCTACGCAAGCCGAAAGGCCTGTCCGGCGCGGCCGGCGACGCGATGCCGCCGGTCCCCGCACCGACGCTGCCGGCGATCGGCCAGCCTTACGGCGTGCTCGTGACCGGCGTCGGCGGCACCGGCGTCGTGACGATCGGCGCACTGCTCGGCATGGCCGCGCATCTGGAGAACAAGGGCGTCACCGTGCTCGACGTGACCGGCCTCGCGCAGAAGGGCGGCGCCGTGATGAGTCACGTGCAGATCGCCAGCCAGCCCGCCGACATCCATGCGACCCGCATCGCGATGGGCGAGGCGAATCTGGTGATCGGCTGCGACGCGATCGTCACCGCGAGCGACGAATGCATGTCGCGCATGCAGACGGGACGCACGCACGTCGTGCTGAACAGCGCTCCGACGCCGACCGCCGCGTTCATCAAGAACCCGAACTGGCACTTCCCGGGCACCGATACCGAAGCGGACGTGCGCGCCGCCGCCGGAGACGCGAACGTCGAGACAGTCGACGCCAATCGCCTTGCGGTAGCGCTGCTCGGCGACGCAATCTACACGAACCCGTTCGTGCTCGGCTACGCGTGGCAAAAGGGCTGGATCCCGCTCACGCACGCATCGCTCACGCGCGCGATCGAGCTCAATGCCGTGCAGGTCGAGAAGAACCGCTCGGCATTCGAATGGGGCCGCCGGGCGGCACACGACCTCGCCGCCGTGCGCGCGCTCGCGCAGACCCATGCGGGCGGCGCGGCGGCGGGCGCGGGCAGCGGCAAGATCATCTCGCTGCACACGCCGAAGGCGCTCGATACGCTGATCGACAAGCGCACCGCCTATCTGAGCGCCTGGCAAAACGCCGCATGGGCAAAGCGCTACACGGATCTCGTCGCTCAGGTACGCACGGCGGAATCGGCGCTGGACCTCGGCGAAGGCCGGCTGCCGCTCACCGAGACGGTCGCAAGGAACCTGCACAAGCTGATGGCCTACAAGGACGAATACGAGGTCGCCCGCCTCTATGCGGACCCGGCCTTCGTCGAAAGGCTGAATGCGACGTTCGAAGGCGACTGGAAAATCCATTTCCACCTGGCTCCGCCGACCTTCTCGAAGAAGGACGCGCACGGCCATCTGGTCAAGCGCAAATACGGTCCGTGGATGCTGAGTGCGATGCGCCTGCTCGCGAAGCTGAAATTCCTGCGCGGCACGCCGTTCGACGTATTCGGCAGAACCGGCGAGCGTCGCACCGAGCGCGCGCTGATCGGCGAATACGAGGCGCTCGTGCGCGAGCTGACCCGCGGACTGAGCGTGGCGAATCACGGCCTCGCGATCGAACTCGCCGGCTTGCCGGAAGACATCCGCGGCTATGGGCACGTGAAGGAGAACAACCTGAAGGCGGTGCGGATCAGGTGGCAGGCGTTGCTCGCGCGCTGGCGCTCGCCGCAGGGTGGCCACGCGCAGCACGCTGCCTGAGCGGTGCGCCGCGAGGCGGCCGTGAAGCGGCCGTGATGCAGCCATGAAGCAACCATGAAGCAGCCGTGAAAATAAAAAGGCGGCGGTCCGCGAGGACCGCCGCCTTTTGTCTGAACGGGCGCCGCGACGGCGCCCGCCTTCGTTCAGGCGTTACTGCGCGTTCGTCCGGACCCGCGCGTTGGCAGAGGCCACCGCCGTCATGTTGATGATGCGGCGCACCGTCGCCGCCGGCGTCAGGATATGCACCGGCTTCTCGACGCCCAGCAGGAACGGGCCGACCGTCACGCCTTCGCCGCCGATCATCTTCAGCAGGTTGTACGTGATGTTCGCCGCTTCGACGTTCGGCATGATCAGCAGGTTGGCTTCACCGGACAGCGTCGTGCCCGGGAAAGCCGCCTTGCGGACCATCTCCGACAGCGCCGCGTCGCCGTGCATCTCGCCGTCGATCTCCAGCGCCGGTGCACGCTCGCCGATCAGCTTGCGCGCCTGCGCCATCCGCTGCGACGATGCCGACGGCACGCTGCCGAAGTTCGAGTTCGACAGCAGCGCGACCTTCGGTGCAATGCCGAACTTCTCGATCTCGCTCGCGGCGAGGATCGTCATGTCGGCGAGCTGTTCCGCGCTCGGCAGTTCGTTGATGTACGTATCGCAGATGAACAGATTGCGCCCCGGCAGCATCAGCAGGTTCATCGCGGCCAGGTTCTGGACGTTTTCCGCCTTGCCGAGCACCTGCTCGATGAACTTCAGATGGCTCTGGTACGTGTCGATCATCCCGCAGATCATGCCGTCCGCGTCGCCGAGCTTCACCAGGATCGCGCCGATCAGCGTGTTGAACTTGCGCAGCGCGGCCTTGGCGACCTCCGGCGTCACGCCTTCGCGCGCACCGATCGTGTGATACGCCTGCCAGCATTTCTGGTAGCGCGGATCGTCTTCCGGATTGACGATCTCGAAGTCCTCGCCGCATTTGAGACGCGAGCCCATCTTCTTCAGGCGCATCTCGACGACCGCCGGGCGACCGATGATGATCGGCTTCGCGATCTTCTCCAGCAGCACGAACTGCGCGGCGCGCAGCACGCGCTCGTCTTCGCCTTCCGCGAACACGATGCGCGCGGGATCGGCCTTCGCCGCCGCGAACACCGGACGCATGACCATGCCGGTGCGATACACGGTGGCGCCGAGCTGCTCGCGGTACGCGTCCATGTCGGCGATCGGGCGGGTCGCGACGCCGGAATCCATCGCGGCCTGGGCGACGGCGGGCGCGATCTTGATGATCAGACGCGGATCGAACGGCTTCGGAATCAGGTAATCGGGGCCGAACTCCAGCGTGTGGCCTTCATACGCCTTCGCGACCTCGTCGCCCTGGTCGGTTTCCTCGGCGAGTTCGGCGATTGCGCGCACGCAGGCGAGCTTCATCTCCTCGGTGATCGTCGTCGCGCCGACGTCGAGCGCGCCGCGGAAGATGAACGGGAAGCACAGCACGTTGTTGACCTGGTTCGGATAATCCGAACGGCCGGTCGCGATGATCGCATCCGGGCGAACCTTCTTCGCCTCTTCGGGGCGGATTTCCGGCTCCGGATTCGCCAGCGCGAGAATCAGCGGACGCTCCGCCATCTGCTGCACCATCTCCGGCTTCAGCACGCCCGCGCTCGAACAGCCGAGGAACACGTCGGCCGCGCGGATCGCGTCACCGAGCGTGCGCGCGTCGGTATTCGCCGCATAACGCTGCTTCGACGGATCGAGACTGCCGCGGCCTTCGTAGATCACGCCCTTCGAGTCGGCGACGAGCACGTTCTGCTTCGACAGCCCGAGGTGCACGAGCAGATCCAGGCAGGCGATCGCCGCGGCCCCCGCGCCCGAGCAGACCAGCTTCACTTCGTCGAGCTTCTTGTCGACCACTTTCAGGCCGTTGAGAATGGCCGCCGACGCGATGATCGCCGTGCCGTGCTGGTCGTCGTGGAAGACCGGAATCTTCATGCGCTCGCGCAGCTTCTTCTCGATGTAGAAGCATTCGGGCGCCTTGATGTCTTCGAGGTTGATGCCGCCGAGCGTCGGTTCGAGCATGGCGATCGCGTCGACGAGCTTGTCCGGATCGGTTTCGGCAAGCTCGATGTCGAACACGTCGATACCAGCGAATTTCTTGAACAGACAGCCCTTGCCCTCCATCACCGGCTTCGCCGCGAGCGGGCCGATGTTGCCGAGGCCGAGCACCGCGGTGCCGTTGGTCACGACGCCGACGAGGTTGCCGCGCGACGTGTACTTCTGCGCGTCGAGCGGTTCGTCGTGAATCGCCATGCACGCGGCCGCCACGCCCGGCGAATACGCGAGCGACAGGTCGAGCTGGTTGGACAGCGGCTTGGTCGGTGTGACCGAAATCTTGCCGGGCTTCGGATTCTGGTGATACGCGAGAGCGCTTTGCTTCAGTTGTTCGTCCATTTTTCTGGCCTGCGAGACATGACAATTGGGCCCGGCCCGTCGCGCCGTCTGCGTCGCTCGCATGGATCGAATCGGTCATCGATGGCGGCGGTTTCCGCTCGCGCCGGTTGGGCGCGGCGTAACACCTCGGATGCGTCGCAAGACAGTGCGCAGCGATAGCGGGGGACCTAGTGTACACCCCGCCGATGACAGTCCAGGGCGCATTTAATCGTGCTAACCATCCGCGAAACAGCCTGCCCGCAGCGGTATCGATACCGCTCGCCCGGATGCTGCGGCGCCGCATCGCGCGACGGATTCATCCGGCATGGAACCCTGCGGGGTGCGTGTCAGTCGAGCGCTGCGCCGCGGCGCTCGGGGATCAGGCATAGCGTCGCGACGATGTCGAGCAGGTAGATCGATGCAAGCAGCGCAAGCGCGCCGCCGAGCGAGAACCGCGCGGCCAGCGCCCCGACGGCGATCGGTCCGAGCCCTCCGACCGCCCGGCCGATATTGAACAGCACGTTTTGCGCGGTAGCGCGCGCGTGCGTCGGATAAAGCTCGGAAATCAGCGCGCCGTAGCCGCCGATCATCCCGTTCACGAAGACGCCCATCACCGCGCCGCCGACCAGCAGCGCGACCGGCGTGTCCAGATGCGCGTAGACGAAGACCATCACGACCGCGCCCGCCTGGTAGCACAGGAACGCCGGCTTGCGGCCAAAGCGGTCGGCGGCCATCCCGAACAGCCAGATGCCGAACGCCATGCCGAGCACGGTGGCAGCCGTCCACACCCCGGAGCGCGTGAGCGAATAGCCGAAGGTTTTCGACAGATAGCTCGGCAGCCATATCATCAGGCCGTAATACCCGAAATTCTGCACCGAGCATAAGACCGCGACGCCCACGCTCGCGCGCGCGGTGCGCGGATCGGCAACCAGTTGCCTGAGCGGCGCGGCGCGCCCGCCGGGCCGGCGCGGCTGCTGCGCGCGCTCGACGAACAGCGCCGGTTCCTCGACGCGACGCCGCACGAGAAACGACACCAGTGCCGGCACGAGCCCGAGTGCGAACATCCCGCGCCAGCCTACCAACGGCAGCAGCACCGGCGTCAGCAGCGCGGCGGCGAGCACGCCGAGTTGCCAGCCAAGTCCGACATACGACGACACCCGCGCCCGCTGCGCAGCCGGCCACGCTTCGGCGACGAGCGTCATGCCGATGCCGAACTCGCCGCCGAGACCCAGCCCCGCAGCCGTGCGGTACGCGAGCAGGTCGCCGTAGCCCCGCGCGAGCGCGCACAGGCCCGTGAATACCGCGAAGACGAGGATCGTCCAGGTCAGCACCCGCACCCGGCCCCACGTGTCGCTGAGCATGCCGAACACGATCCCGCCCGCGACTGCGCCGATCAGCGTCCACGTCACGAGCGAGCCGGCCTGTGCGGGCGTGAGATGCAGATCCGCCGCGATCACCGGCAGCATGAAGCCGAGGATCAGCAGATCGAAGCCGTCCATCGCGTAGCCGAGCACGGCCGCGAGCAGCGCGCGGCCGGCGTAGCCGCGCTGCGCGGAAGCGCGGGAAGACAAAGAAGAGGAGACGGCGGTCATCGAAAGTATTCCGTAGGGTGCGGAGAAGGCGGGCTGCCGCGCGGGGTGCGCCCGGCGCCCCGAAAACCGCGTGAGTGTAATCGGCGCGTGCCGCCGCTCACAAGCCGGCCAAAAAGGCCGCCGCTCCGCTCGCGCCGCGCGCGCCGCCCCGCGCGTCCGGGCTCGCGCGCTTCCTCGGCCGGCGCCGATTCAGGTAAAATATTGGGCTACGCGTGTCGCAAAACCGGCCTGTATCGCCGACCGGCTACCCATTCCGCCGTTGCCGTTACCGCGCGGAATGCTCCGCTTGCGACACCTCGGGCCCCGCGCCCGCACTCCCCCGCTCATACCAAGGACCCGCCCATGACAGGCTTCGATCGCCAGACGATCTCCGACACGACCGCCAGGATGCTGCTGGAAGTCCAGGCCGTGCACTTCAACGCGGAAAAACCGTACATCTTCACGTCCGGCTGGGCGAGCCCGGTTTATATCGACTGCCGCAAGCTCATTTCGTATCCGCGCGTGCGCCGCGGCCTGATGGAAATGGCCGAAGCCACGATCCTGCGCGATGTCGGCTACGAGCAGATCGACGCGGTCGCGGGCGGCGAAACCGCCGGCATCCCGTTCGCCGCGTGGCTGTCCGACCGCCTGATGGTGCCGATGCAGTACGTGCGCAAGAAGCCGAAGGGCTTCGGCCGCAACGCGCAGATCGAAGGCCTGCTTACCGAAGGCCAGCGCGTGCTGCTCGTCGAAGACCTGACCACCGACAGCCGCAGCAAGATCAACTTCATCAATGCGCTGCGCACCGCGGGCGCGACGGTGAACCACTGCTTCGTGCTGTTTCACTACAACATCTTCAAGGAAAGCGTGTCGGTGCTGAAAGACATCGACGTCGACCTGCATGCGCTCGCAACCTGGTGGGACGTGCTGCGCGTCGCGAAGGCCTCGGGCTACTTCGAAACGAAGACGCTCGACGAAGTCGAGAAATTCCTGCACGCGCCGGCCGACTGGTCGGCCGCGCACGGCGGCGCGACGGGCGCACCGCAATAGTCGTCTAGCCGCGGCGCCGCGCACGGCGCGCCGGATCGAAAAAGGCCGCCTGTCGCGTCGACAGGCGGCCTTTTTCATATCGCGCGCGCGGCGTGCATTCAGGGCGGCGTCTCGCGATTCTGCCTGACCGGATAGGACGTCAGATTCGACAGGCCGCTGCTCTGTGCATAGTGAAACAATTCGGAGTCACGATCGAGGCCGAGTTTGCGCATCGCCGAATTCTTCTGCGTGCTGATCGTCTTGATGCTACGGCTGAGCTGCTCGGAAATTTCCTTGATCGTCAACCCCGACACGAACAGGCGCACCACCTCGAGTTCGCGCCGCGACAACACGACCTCCTCGCCGCCCCTGCTGCTCGAATTCAGGCGCAACTGGTCGAGCGCGGCCCGCACCGACGGGCTGGTGTAATCGAGCGAGCGGCTCACGTGCTGCACAGCCAGCCCGATGTGGCTCAGATCGTCCGCCTTGTTGACGATCGACGTCACGCCGAGATCGATCAGCCGCTTGAGCAGCGCGGCGTTTTCGAGCATCGTCAGCACGACGATCGGCAGGGCCGGAAAATTGCGACGCAGATAGCCGATCAGCGGCAAGCCGTCGCCGAACTGGCCCCCGGGCATCGCGAGGTCGGTCACCAGCACGTCGCATGCGACTGTCTGCAGCACATGGATCAGTTCGGTCGACTGGTGCGCACGCGCAACTACCTCGATACCGGGAAACTTGAGCAGTGCCTGCTCGGCACCAAACAAGATCACCGGGTGATCATCGGCCACGATGACCCTGATTGGATCTGGCATTGCACTCCCTTCGCTGATAACAGGCTCTCCGAACCTTTAGCTATCCAATATTTTACGGCCGTGCGGGCTTCGCGAACTTCACCGTGTCAGCGCCCCTCTTCCCGATTGTCCGAATATAGCTGATTTCCACCCGCCACGGCCCGCGCCGGAAGGCGCCAGCCGCCCGTAACAGGATGTTAAACTCGATCCGGCCCGGCAGCGCCATCACCCCATAGGCCCGTTAGGGGCAATACTGTGCGTCGCGTGTATCGCCCTCGCGCCTCTGACAGGAGAATCGGCCCATGCGCCCGAATTGCCTCGTCGTCGCACTGGCTTCGCGCCACCGCAATCTGATGCGCCATGCATTCGCGCTAGTGGGCGCGGCGCCGCTTGTCCTGGGCTGCCCGCACGCATCGGCGCAAGGGACGTTCACGCTCACCAGCGCGAGCTTTCGTGACGGGGGAACCTTCGGCACCGCGCAGGTGTATGACCAGGACGGCTGCAAAGGCCTGAACGAGTCGCCGGCGTTATCCTGGCGGAATGCGCCCGCCGGCACACGCGCCTTCGCGGTGACGATCTTCGATCCGGACGCGCCCGGGCCCGGCTGGTGGCACTGGGCCGTCGCCCGCATCCCCGCCAATGTGACACAACTGCCCGAAAATGCGAGCGCGTCGGGCTACCTCAAGCGAATCGGCGCAATCGAGGCACGCAACGACTTCGACGTCGACGGCTATGGCGGGCCCTGCCCGCCTCCGGGCAAACCGCATCGCTACGTCATCACCGTGTATGCGCTGAACAGCGTCGATCTGCGTCTCGCGCAGGGGTGGCCTGCGTTGATGTTCGATCACGAGATCGGCATCGCGAGCTTGGCGAGCGCGAAACTGGTCGTGCGCTACGGTCGCTAGCGTTCCGGCATGGACCGGGCACCGATTGCCGACCATCGCGAAATTGTGTCGTTCGCGCCCGCGCTGGGCAAAAACCGCGCGCTGCACGAAGCTCACGGTAGCGCACGGCCGACGCCGCGCGCCCACGCCACCCCTGTCTGTTCTTCCTGAGGAGAGAAGCCCATGTCGAAGATCGTCATTGTGTATCACAGCGGCTACGGCCATACGAAAAAACTCGCGGAAGCCGTGCTCGCCGGCATGCTCGACGCGGGCGCCGCCGCGAAGCTGATTGCGGTCGGCGACCTGGACGACGCCGGCTGGTCGGAACTCGATGCCGCCGATGCGATCGTCTTCGGCGCGCCGACCTACATGGGCGGCCCGTCGGCCGACTTCAAGAAATTCGCCGACGCGAGCTCGAAAGCGTGGTTCACGCAAAAGTGGAAGGACAAGATCGCCGCCGGCTTCACGAACTCCGCCACGATGAACGGCGACAAGTTCTCCACCGTGCAGTATTTCGTCACGCTCGCGATGCAGCACAGCATGGTCTGGGTGGGCACCGGCCTGATGCCGTCGAACACGAAGGCCGCCACCCGCGACGATCTGAACTACGTCGGCGGCTACACGGGGCTGCTCGCCCAGTCGCCCTCCGACGCGTCGCCCGAGGAGGCGCCTCCCGCCGGGGATCTGGCGACCGCGAGAGCATTCGGCGCACGCGTGGCCGCGGCAAGCGCACGCTGGCGCGCGGCGGGCTGACGCGCCGCGCGGCTGCCGGCGCCGCGCAGCGGCATCCGCCGCACGCGTCCCGATCGGGGGCTGCGTTCTGCTGCGCCGTGTCCTGTCGCGCCATCTCTTGCCGTTCGGTGTCCCACGGGGCCCTGCCCTGCCGCGGGTGGGCCGTCCGCCCCGGCGGCAGGCCCGCCCGCAGGTCCCGCGGCGCCGAGCCCTTCTCGGGCGCGATCTCGCTTCATCCGGCTGTCATGTCGGCGGCGCAATGTCGTCCGCGATGCGGTTTGCACACGGTTTGCACACGCACGCGGCCCATCCGGCCTTAAAATGACGCTCCGGCGCATCGCGCCGCGACTTCCCGCAAGCCAGTGAGATCGAGATGAGCACGAAAGTTTTTGTCGACGGACAGGAAGGCACGACCGGCCTGAAGATTTTCGAATACCTGTCGCAGCGCGCCGACGTGGAAATCCTGCGTATCGACGAAGCGAAGCGCAAAGACATCGACGAGCGGCGTCGTCTCATCAACGCGTCGGACGTCACGTTCCTGTGCCTGCCGGACACCGCGTCGCGCGAATCGGCGTCGCTGGTCGAAAACGGCAACACGGTGCTGATCGACGCGAGCACCGCGTTTCGCACCAGCGCCGACTGGGCATACGGCCTGCCCGAGCTGACCCGCACGCAGCGCGAGCGCGTGCGCCACGCAAAGCGTATCGCGGTGCCAGGCTGCCATGCGTCGGCCTTCGTGCTCGCGATGCGTCCGCTCGTCGAAGCCGGCCTCGTGTCGCCGGCGTTTGCCGCGCACAGCTACTCCATCACCGGCTACAGCGGTGGCGGCAAGAAGATGATTGCGGAGTACGAAGCGGGCGGCAACGCAAAGCTGGCGAGCCCGCGCGCCTATGCGCTCGGGCTTGCGCACAAGCATCTGCCGGAGATGGCCGCGCACACCGGGCTGAAGTCGGCCCCGCTGTTCACGCCGATCGTCGGCGACTTCTACAAGGGTCTGGCGGTCACGACATTCTTCTCGCCCAGCCAGCTCGCGCGAAAAGCCGCGCCGCAGGACGTCGCAGCGCTCTTCGCCGAGTACTACGCGGGCGAAGCGTTCGTGCGCGTCGCGCCGTTCGACGCTGACGAGAATCTGGACAGCGGCTTTTTCGACGTCCAGGCCAATAACGACACCAACCGCGTCGACCTGTTCGTGTTCGGCAACGAGGAACGCTTCGTCACGGTCGCGCGGCTCGACAATCTCGGCAAAGGCGCGTCGGGCGCCGCGATCCAGTGCATGAACCTCGCGGTCGGCGCCGCGGAAGACAGCGGATTGAAACGCTAGGCATGCGTCGCGGCGCGCACGCGCCAGCGCAAACACGGTCGGCCGGCTGGCAACAGCCGGCCGATTTTGCTTTAAACCCGGCACACGGGTTTTCAGGACTCGCACACACGGCCTGATCTGATTGCCGGATGAACCGGCCAATGGCGAATTGCTGTCCGCCCGCGCCGTCATTTCCCAGCGTCGTCGCGCGACAGATAACGCAGATTACCTTGGGGAAATACCCGATTCTGCTACGAACGACCGTTCGCCGATGATAACGGATTTTGCCTGCGAGCCCGATGGGCCGGCCCATGCGGTCAGATCGCGTTCCCGCCCCTCCCGTCGAAAAAAGTCTGATTGTTTAAAAAATTCGCAGATCGCTTATTCATGCGGGTGTTCCGCTTTTTACATCGTTTGAATCGACCTTTTTAGACGGTTCTTTCAATTGACAGCGAATAAGCGCACAGCGAAATTAGTCCGCACAAATAGATCAAGGGAGACAGCAGCATGTCGGATGCCATGTTTCATGGCCTGACATCGGCCTTGGCCAAGGCCGCGTTGCACGACGCATCCAGCGGTTCCGGCGGACTCTCCGCCGACGCGGATCCGAAGCGCGGCGGCATCGCAACGCTGTTTGACGGCGCCTGCCGCGGATTTGTCCCGCCGCGCGCATCGCACACCGGATACAGCGTCTCCTTCGACGACAGGACATCGCGCCGCGCACGCCGCCCCGAGCGGCACGCGCGGCCGACCGGGCCGCGCCGATGCGCGCCGCCGGCCTGTCTGCCGTTCCGGTTCACGACGAGGAAAGCCGCATCGCCATGCCGATCCCTGCCCGTGCAGGACCCGGCGGGCGGGGCTGCGCGGTAGTCGGCACCGGTCGCGCAGGCAGGCGCAAAGCGCCTGCGCCCGCGACCGGCGTCGACAGCAACGAGACGCAACAGGCGGCCGCCGAAGAGGCGGCCGCCCACGTAGAAAACATCCTGGGAGGGGTCGTATGAACTGGAAATTCGTCGCGGCACTGGTCATCGCAGCGCCGCTGCTGGGGGCATGTGGCGGAGGCGGCGGCGGCAGCAGCGGTAGCGGCAGTAGCGCCGCCACGCAGGCGGCCGCGTTGTGTCCGTCCTCGCTCGACTACAGCACCGTGTTCACCGGCGGCGGCGGCGACGGCGAACTCGTCAAGCTGCAGCTCGACACGACCAAAATGACCTGGCAGGTCACCTACGTCGAATCTCCGATCCCCGCCACGACCGGCACCGTCACGCCGACGCGCGCCGGCACGACCGCGAGCGGTACGCTGACGCAGGAAACGGAGCTGCCCACCGCCAAGCTGAACCAGTGCGCCTACCGGCTCAACGGCGCAAGTCTCAATCCGAGCGAGCCCGCGCGCATTTTCGTCGGCGAAGGCGTTGCCGGCGGAACGATTCCCGGCGCGCAGATCGAATACGGCGGCGTGCTCGGCGTCGGCGCGGTGCCGGATACGACGTTCCCGTACTACCCGTTCATCGGCTTCTCGTCGATTGAAACGAATATCGCGAACGTCGCCGGCACGTATAACCAGCTCGGCTATCACCAGGTGCCGTCGCAGAACTTCCTGCCGGTGGCGGTGAACGCGAAGATCACGATCAATGCCGACGGCACCTGGACCGAATGCGACTATACCGGCGTGCACTCGGGCACCTGCGAGCAGCCGGGCACGAACCTCGTGCAGTCGTCCGACGGCAGCGGCGCGTTCGAGACCGACAACTTCCAGGGGCAGGCGAAGCCCACGCTCGCGACCACGCCGATCGCGAAGGGCTTCATGATCGTCGGCAAGCTGCGCAATCAGCTTGTGCCGATCCTCGTGCGTACCGGCGCGGCGAACCCGTCGGCACTCGAAGCCGACGACGAGTCGGGCATCTCGATACTCGCGCCGCAAAGCACGATTGCCGTCGACTCGCAGGACGGCGAGTACATCGGCGTGGACAGCCAGTTCAACTACCGCACGACCGCCCTCGAAGGCACCGAGGCGACGCTGCTCGATCCGTTCGATGCATCCAATGCGTCGCTCGCGACCGCGCTGAACCTGAGCTTTGCGCAAAGCACCCCCGGCGTCGTCACGACAACCCAGGTCGGCGCGTCGACGGGCAGCACGCCCACCGGAATGATGATTTTCACCGGCGGCGTGTTCGGCTACCTCGATCTGACCAACGCGTCTTCGCCCTACTTCACGATCGGCGCCTTCGTCCAGTAGTGGACGCATCCGCCGCCACCATGCCACGAGGCGACCGCTCCCCGGCGCGCAACGGGAGCGGTGCGCCGGCGGGCGCGCATACCGCGGCCGTCGCGCAGCGCGAGTCGCCCGCCTCAGGAGGAACGTCATGAAAAGAATGCTTTTGTTGCTGGTGGCGATGTGCGTGTCGTTCAGCGCACAGGCCCAGCAGGCGGGCGACAACGTCGCGGTGCTCGGCTGGTTTCACGTGATGCCGCAGGACTCCAGCTCGGCGCTGACCACCGACGTCACCCCGCAGCCGATCAATACGCCGCTGCGCCTGCCGGACTCGTTCACGTCGCAGGGCACCGGCCTGTCGACCAACGGCGCGGACACGGTCGGCCTCATCTTCAGCCACTTCCTGACCGATCACATTGCGCTGACCACCGTCGCGGGCGTGCCGCCGACCTTCCAGCTGACCGGCCAGGGCACGATCAAGCCGCCTGGACCGGCGGGCGCGCTCGGGAGCCAGAACATCGGCGATCCGTCGGTGAATCCGATCGTCAAGAGCGTGCGGCAGTGGAGTCCGGCCGCGCTGCTCCAGTACTACTTCGGCGAACCGACCTCGAAATTCCGACCGTTCGTGGGCATTGGCGTGTCGTACAACTTCTTTACCGACATCCAGCTGAATCCGAATTTCGTCACGTCGACGCAGAACAACCTCGGGTCAGTGCTGGCCGCCGGTGCGGGCAAGCCCGGCACGACGCAGGTGTCCGCGAAAGCGTCGCCGTCATGGCAACCGGTATTCAATGCCGGCGCCGAGTACAACCTGACCAATCACTGGGGGATCGTCGCGTCGGTGACGTACATCCCGCTGTCGACCACGTCGTCCGTGATCGTGAAGGCGGCGGACGGCACGCAGCTCGCCGTGTCCAAGGCCGACCTGAAAGCCGACCCGATCATCTCGTTCCTCGCGGTATCGTACCGGTTCTGACGCGGCTTTGACGCAATCCTGACGCGACAGACAGCCCCGCGCGCCACAGCACGCCGGCGGGTGGCGTGCGGGCGCGACAAAAAACGGCGAAAAATGGGCAAAAAAAAAGCCCGCTCAATTGGCGGGCTGAATCCATATCAGAGGAGACATGGAGGAGACAAGACGTACTATAGCAAACAGCCTGATGCGTCGCAACATCGAAATTAGGGTTGACCCTCAAAGTCGCGCAAAAACAACAGGTGACTGCCCGAGGTTGCCAAAACCGGCAAGCGCCGCTTATTCGACGCCGCCGCGCAGCGGCGCCTAGTGCCGCACCAGCGCCATGACCGCGCCGAATCCGACAAACACGCCGCCGGTCAGCCGGTTGAACGCACGGACCACCTGACGGCTTTTCAGCGTCGCGCCGATCCGGGTGCCGAACCCCGCATACACGAGATACCAGCTCACCTCGATCACCGCGAAGGTCGCCACGAGGATGCCAAACTGCGGCAGCGTCGGACGGCTCGCGTCGATGAACTGCGGCAGCAGCGCCGCCGCGAACAGAATCGCTTTCGGGTTGCTGCTTGCCACGAGGAAACCGTTGCGAAAGAGCGCAAGCCGCGAACGCGCGGGCTTCGCCGCGAGCGTGTCGGCGCGGGTCGCGCCGGCCTCGTCGGCCGGTGCGCGCCACGCCTTGACGCCGAGATACACCAGATAGGCGGCGCCGAGCAGCCGCAGCGCGTTGAACATCGCTGGCCACGCTTCCAGAAACACGCCGAGTCCCGCGGCCGATACCGACAGCATCAATACCAGCGCCGACAGACTGCCCGCCATGGTCGCGCTCGCCCGCCGCACGCCATGTTGCGCGCCGTGCGTCATCATCAGCAGCATATTGGGGCCGGGGATGGCCGAAACGATAAAAACTGTGGCAACGAACATCCACCATGTGTGCAGTGTCATGATCGATCAGCAAAAAGCGAGTGGATCCGGGATGAGGCGTGTCGTGGGCGCGGGCTTCAGCAACCTCGGCGGCCTCAGCGGTTTCAGCGGTTTCAGCGGTTTCAGCGGTTTCAGCGGTTTCAGCGACCTCAACAGTTTCAGCGACCTCAGCAACCTCAGCGGCCGGCGCGGCGCGCCGCGACGCGCCCGAGCGCGGCAAAGTCCTTGTCGCCGTCGCCGTGCGCGATCGCTTCGAGCAGGCTGTCGCGCACGACGCTGGCCACCGGCATCGGCGTCGACACCGCGTCAGCCGCCGCCAGCGCGAGACGCACGTCCTTTAGCCCCAGCCGCGCCTTGAAGAGCGCCGGCTCGTAGCGTCGTTCCGCGATCATCTTGCCGTAGCCCTGGTACACCGGGCCGGGGAACGGACCGCCGGTGATCACGTCGAGAAAATCCTGCATCGCGACGCCGTGGCCGGCGAGCAGCGCCGACGCCTCGCCGAGCGTCTCGACGGCCGACGCCAGCATGAAATTGGCAGCCAGCTTCATCACGTTGGCCTGCTGCGGCAGCGAGCCGATCCGCCACGTTTTCTGGCCGATTGCGTCGAGCACCGGCTGCACGCGTTCGATCGCCTCGGCCGGGCCGCCGGCGACGATCGTCAGCTTGCCGGCCGCCGCGACGTCCGGGCGGCCGAGGACCGGCGCGGCGACGTAATCGACGCCGCGCGTCGCATGCTCGTGCGCGAGCGTTTCCGCCAGCGCGACCGAAATCGTCGCCATGTTCACATGGACGAGCCCGCGGTGCGCGCGGTCGAGCAGCGACGTGTCGATGACCGCGCGCACCGCGGCGTCGTCGGCCAGCATCGACACGACGGCGTCGCCCGCAAACGCGTCGGCGGGCGTCGCCACCACCACGGCCCCCGCGGCGGCCAGCGCAGCGGCGCGTTCCGCGGAACGATTCCACACGCGCACCCGGTGCCCTGCCCCCAGAATGTTTTCGACCATCCTGGCGCCCATTTCGCCAAGACCGATAAAGCCGATGTCCATCGCATGCTCCAGTCTGCGGGAAAACGGCAAGTAGACCACAGCCGCGCGACACGTGCAGGACACGCGGCGCCCGCGCCGGTGCGATACTGATCGGCATGGTCACCGCGACATTCCGCTTTTACGAAGAGCTGAACGACTTCCTTGCACGGCCGCTGCGCCGGCGCGACTTCAGCTGCGCGTGCGCGCGGGACGCCACCACGAAGCACATGATCGAAGCGCTGGGCGTGCCGCACACGGAGGTCGAGCTGATTCTCGTGAACGGCGAGTCGGCGGGCTTCGAGCGCAAGCTCAACGACGGCGACCGCGTCGCGGTCTATCCGACGTTCGAGGCGCTCGACATCCAGCCGCTGCTGCGCGTGCGCGAGCGTCCGCTGCGCGTGATCCGCTTCATCGCCGACGCCCATCTGGGCGCGCTCGCGCAATTGCTGCGGCTCGCCGGCTTCGACACGCTCTACGACAATCACTATCCCGACCCCGACATCGAGCGGCTCGCCGCCGCCGAGCACCGCGTCGTCCTCACGCGCGACCGCGAGCTGCTCAAGCGCCGCACGATCACGCACGGCTGCTATGTGCACGCGCTGAAGCCCGAAGCGCAGTTGCGCGAGATCGTCGACCGGCTCGATCTGGCGCGCAGCGCACAGCCGTTCCGGCTCTGTCTCGCCTGCAACGCGCCGTTGCGGCGCATCGGCCCGCAGGAAGCGGCCGGGCGCGTCCCGGCAGGGGTGTTCGCGCGCCACACCCGCTTCGTCACCTGCGACTGCTGCGCCCGCGTGTTCTGGGAGGGCTCGCACTGGCAACGCATGCGCGCGCTGATGGACAGCGTCATCGCCGCGCGCGCCTGAGCGGCCTGAGCGTCGTGGCTGCCGTTTTCGCACGGCGGCGCGCCCGGATCGTGCGTCGCACTGCGTACAATGCGCTCTGATTCCACTCGTCGAGGCATTCCGTATGGCCATGAAAAAAACCGACCTTGAAAAGAACAAGGCGCTGAAACTCACCCACGCGATGAAGCGCTCCGGCTCGGAGCGCTTCGGCAAAGGCTCCGAGACGGTCGCGCTGGACCGGCGCGAGCAGCGCCGTCTGGACCAGGCGCGCGGTCTCGTGCCGTTTGCCTGCAAGCTGGACGGCGAACTCGTCGAGCAATTGAAGCAGCGCGCCGCCGCGCACCCGGAGGGCATGACCGGGCTGCTCACGGAACTCCTTCAGCGCGGTCTCGCCGCGGACGCCTCCTGAGCGGCTGGCGGCTCAGACAAGATTGCGCAACAGGCTGGCGGTTTCCTGCAGCGTCGGCAGCACGCGGTGCAGCGCGGCGTTGGCCGACTCCTGACCGATCGGCATGCTGACGCTGATCGCCGCCACCACGGCCCCATGCCGGTCGCGCAGCGGCACCGCGACGCCGCGCATGCCCAGTTCGAGCTGCTGGTCGGTGACGACATAGCCGTTGCGGCGGGCTTCGGCGAGCACCGCGCGCAACTGGTCGAGGGTCGAATACGTGTGCGGCGTGAACACCTTGATCTCGTACGACGCGAGCCATTTCTCGATCGACTCCGGCGCCTGGAACGCCAGCAGGATCAGCCCCGCCGACGACAGCGGCGCCGCCGCGCGCGATCCGAGCACGAAGCCCACCGCCATCGCGCGATTCACGCCGTTGCGCGCGACATAGACCACGTCGTGCTCGTCGAGGATCGCGACCAGCGCGGTCTCCTGCACGGCAGCGGTGATGCGCTGCAAGAACGGCTGCACGGTGCGCGGCAAGCGCGCCGAATCCAGATACGACTGGCCGAGACGCAGCACGCGCGGGGCGAGCCAGAACAGCTTGCCGTCGGTGTCCACATAGCCGAGTTCGCGCAGTGTGAGCAGATAACGGCGCGCCGCCGTGCGCGACAACCCCGCACCCGACGCCACCTGGGTTGGGGTCATGCGCGGATGCGCTTCGTCGAATGCCTCGATAATCGCGAGCGCCTTGGCCGCGCCCGCAATCCAGTCCCTGTCGTCCATGCTGTCTGTCCGTCGAGCGGGGCGCGGCATCGCGCTCCTTTTGCGCGATTATCGCGCGAAAGGAGCGCCGTGACGGTACGGATGATGGACCCCGGCGGCCGCGCGGGCGGAAGACTGCCGGCTGACGTCATCGTGCGTCGCGCGCGGGATCGCCTCAAACGGCCGGCGCGCCGTGCGTCAGACGCAGGCTACACGCAGGCGCTCGGCCAACTCGGCGCGCGCAATCGTCCGGCTATCCGCGCTGGGCGGAAAGACGCACCAGCAGCCGTCGTCATGACGGAAGAAGAACAGGCCGCGCGCCGGCTCGGCCGATGCCGCTTCAACCCGGACGTAGCGCACACCGCCCGCGCGCGTGCGGCTGAACGCCGTCACACGGATCGCAGCCGCCGGCCCCGGCGCCAGCCACTTCTCGACGAGAAAGCGTAGCGAGCACTCGCTTGCGGTTTTCATCATTGCCTCCAGGCGGCCTCGGGCCGGTCGGCCTCGCACGCGTCAGCCGGATCGGCTGCGTCGGCATCATCCTGTTCGGCCGCTTCGCTCGCGGCCAGCTGGATCGCCCGCTCGGTCGCCGCCGCGCGCAATGCGCGGCAATGGGCGGAATGCCGGAGGTCCGAGAGAAGACGGACAAGCTGGCGTGTGGATCTGCGTTTCATGACACCCCCTGCGCTGCACCATGAATTTGAGAAACCACTTTAACTTTATGCCCGGACGGCGCGCCGTTGCATGCTCTTTGACGAAATAGCAACAGCGGTATCGGTCGGTCCGGTACACAACGCGTGCATCGCTTGTCCGTACTGTGCGTCGGATGGGGGCGCGCAGTCTGTGCGTTGCCGAGCCCAACCGGCTCGCACGCGATTCGCCCTCCACCGGCACCCGTGACGCGGGTTATCCACGACAGGCTCTGGACAACCTCGGGATAGCCCGGCGGACAGGCTGTGTGCGATATCTGGACAAGCCATCCGCGTGGCAAAGGCGGGAGAAAGTTATGCGCGGTTGCGGCGCGCGCTGCACATGCGCTCCGTGCGGTTATGTCGGCGCTATCGCGTTGGGGCGACAGGGGAATTCTGCGTTGTCCACAGAAACGGACGTGCTTTGTTAACTGTTACTACATATAAATATGCATATATTGAAAGGCAGGAGGAAAACTGACTCATCCGCGCAGCCGATAGGCGACTGCGCAGTTGTCGTTCAATCCTCTGAGGGGGTTACTGCGCGGCTGCCGGCGCGCTCGCGGGCTGCGCCGAGGCGGCTGGGGCGGTGGTGGATGCCGTCGCCGCAGGCGCGACCGACCAGACCGGGATCAGTGGCGGAACGTTGAGTGCTGCGGTTTCCGTCGCGGGAGCCGCAGGGCGCGACGCCGTATCGCCCGAACCTGCCGCCGCGGTCGAACTGGCCGCCGCGCCGGACATGAGCGCCGCCGCTGACGCTGACGCCGCCGCCGCCGACGACGTCTCCGGCGCAGTCGCAGTCGCGGTCGGCGCCGCGGCTGTGGCGTCCTTCTTCTGGACGGCAGCCGAGGCCATCGCCGCCGGCGCTGCCGCGCTCGCGGACGACGGATCCCGCGCGGCCCGCGGCATCAGCGGCGCGGTCTGAGCCGCCGGGGCCGCAAGGGCGCCCGGAGGCACAGTGACCGCCACCGGAACCGGCCTCGGCATACCGGGCGGCGCCGGCTCCAGCGCCGGCGTGTGAACCGGCACTGCGGCCGGCGCGGCAGGTGCGGGAACCGGGACCGCCATCGGATGCGAAACCGGCAGAGGCGTCGTCACCACGCCGCCCGACGATACCGGCATCGCCCGCACCACCGTCTGCAGATAATGATCGACAAGCCCGAAAAACTGGTCGTAGAACGTGCCCGACGGGATCGTCTCGCTCGACACCTTCACCATCGCGTCATTGTTCGACCGGATCGGCAGCGACAGCGACCCCAGCACGCTCAGGCCGACGCTTGCCGACGTGTCGCTCTTCTTCAGCGCATAGCCGTTCTGCACCGCGTTCACGTAGATGATGCTCGTGTCGCTGGTTTCCTCGCCCGGCGTGCAGACCACGTGGAAATCGACCGAGATGTGCGTATCGCCGCTCGGCTGGAAATTCTTCGTGCCGTCGACGGTATCGGGCCGCGGCAACGTCGTCAGATACCCCTGGCTCAGCAGCGCGCGGCGCGCCGCCTCGCAGGTGTCCGTTGTGCTCGCGTTGAAGCTGCGTGCGAACGGACTCGCGCCCGTATCGAACATTTCCATCTGGAACTTCGGTTGCGCGGTGCCCGAACACGCGGACAGCGCGACCATGCCGAGCAGCGAGGTCGCAAGAGCGATTGAAAAAGAGGTACGCATGATTCCGGAAGGCGAGCTGCCTGAACGTCGACTGGCAAGCATTGTAGAGCGGTTGCCGACGGGAGCGAAAAACCGGCGCAGGCCGTAACACGTTGATACAAAAAGCGTTGCGGGCGCGGGACAGCGTGCCGCCGTGACGGCGGCCGCATGCCTAAGGCGACGTCGACGCAGGAGCGCCCGGCAGGCCGGCCGAGGCGGCCGCCTGCATCGCCGCCTGTGTCGCCGCCACAGCCGTGGCCGGCACGAAGAACGATGCGCCGTTGGGCGCATCCCCGCAGCCGGCCGCGGAGGCCGACTCGTCACATGACGCCGGTTGCGCGCGGGCCTGCGCTTCGGCCTGCTGCGCGACGACGGGTTCGAAGGTTTCCACGCGCAAGCTGACCTTTTCCGCATAAGCCATCGAGCCGCCGTAGCTCTTCAGCGCGAGATCCAGATCGCCGCCGGCCGACTGCAGATAGCCGTGCAGGATTGCCGAGCCCGCTTCGATGTTCGCCGCCGGCTCGGTGAGATCCTTGACGTGGCGCAGCAGCCCGCGATGCGCGGCCGGCACGACCTGCATCAGGCCCGTGGCGCCGTGCGGGCCGCGGGCCTTGTCCCTGAAGCGCGATTCGATCGAAATGATGGCCAGCAGCAGGGCCGGCGGCAGCGAATATTTGCTCGCTGCCTGCTGGACAGCCTCGGAAATCTGCTCGGCCTTCGCTCTGGCGATGCCGAACTTATGCGTCAGATAGTCCGAAATGTGGTCACGACCGCTCTCCTCGGCTACGGCATTCTGCAGTAGCGCGAACGAGAGGATGATCAGACACAGGAGCCGGCCCATCAGCGCTCGGGATTCGGAAGGTGAAGCGCCGTATTATACCGATGCTCGAAAAACAGGCACGTTATTGTCAGATCAAATCTGCCCATAACGTGCCTTCATGCGTAATACGCGATCGCGATGCGCGTCGCCGCGCAGCAGGAAACGCCGCGCAGCCTAGCTCGGCTGCGCGGCCGCATGCAGTTGCGCGCGCTGCTCCGCCCGCTGCCTCGCGCGCTCCTTGGCCAGATGGTGGCCGACGATACACCCGCCCACCGCGCCCACCACCGCGTGGTGGCCCGCATAATGACCCGCCACGCCGCCGACGACGGCGCCCTTCAGACAGCCGGCCGCCTGCGCGGTACCGACCGTGGCGAGCGCCAGCGCGGCGCTCATGAGGACAGACTGGATTGGCTTCATCTTCATGGTTGCTGTGTGCTTCGTTGAAAAATGCGGTGGGCGCAGCCCGCGCCCGTGGAAACCCGTCATTCGACCGTGACCGATTTGGCCAGGTTGCGCGGCTTGTCGACATCCGTGCCGCGTGCGCACGCGGTGTGGTACGCGAGCAGTTGCAGCGGCACCACGTGCAGGATCGGGGACAGCAGCCCGTAGTGCTCCGGCATGCGGATCACGTGCAGGCCTTCGTCGTTGACGATGCGGCTGTCCGCGTCCGCGAACACATACAGCTGACCGCCGCGCGCGCGCACTTCCTGGATGTTCGACTTCAGCTTCTCGAGCAGCGCGTCGTTCGGCGCGACCGTGACGACCGGCATCGCCTCCGTCACGAGCGCGAGCGGGCCGTGCTTCAGCTCGCCGGCCGGATAGGCTTCCGCGTGGATATACGAGATTTCCTTCAGCTTCAGCGCCCCTTCGAGCGCGATCGGATAATGCAGCCCGCGTCCGAGGAACAGCGCATGCTCCTTGCGCGAAAACTCCTCGGACCACGCGATGATCTGCGGCTCCAGCGCGAGCACGCTGTTCAGCGCCGCGGGCAGATGACGCAACTGGCGGATGTAGTCGGCCTCGCGCGCTGCGTCCACGTGGCCGCGCAGCTTGCCGAGCGTGACCGCGAGCACGAACAGCGCGGCCAGTTGGGTGACGAACGCCTTGGTGGACGCGACGCCGATTTCGCGGCCCGCGTGCGTGAGGAACGCCAGTTCGGTCTGCCGCACCATCGCGCTGGTCGCGACGTTGCAGATCGCGAGCGTGTGCGCATGCCCGAGCCCCTGCGCATGCCTGAGCGCCGCGAGCGTGTCGGCCGTCTCGCCGGACTGCGAGATTACGACGACGAGCGCGCGCGGATTGGGCACCGACTCGCGATAGCGGTACTCGCTCGCGATCTCGACCTGCGTCGGAATCTTCGCCACCGATTCGAGCCAGTACTTGGCCGTGAGCCCCGAATAGTAGCTCGTGCCGCACGCGAGAATCAGCAGGCTGTCGATCTGCCCGAACACGGCCGGCGCGCGTTCGCCGAACAGCGCCGCATCGAAGCTGTCGCCTTGCGGAATCGTGTCCGCAATCGCGCGCGGCTGCTCGAAGATTTCCTTCTGCATGAAGTGACGATACGGCCCGAGCTCGACCGCGCCGCCGAACGCCGCGACCTGGCGCGTCTCGCGTTGCGCGGCACGGCCTTCGCGATCCGCGATGCGCACGCCTTCAAGCGTGAGTTCGCACACGTCGCCTTCTTCGAGGAAGATGAAGTTCTCGGTGCTGCCCGCCAGCGCGAGCGCATCCGAGGCGAGGAAGTTCTCGCCGTCGCCGAGCCCGACCACGAGCGGCGACCCCTGGCGCGCGCCCACCACCGTGTGCGGCTGGCTCCGGTGCAGCACGGCGATCGCATACGCGCCGTGCAGCTGCTGCACGGCCGCGCGCACCGCCGCGAACAGATCGCCCGCGTAGAGGCTGTGCACCAGATGGGCGATCACCTCGGTGTCGGTCTGCGAGACGAACACATAGCCCTTCGCGCGCAGCATCTCGCGCAGCGATTCGTAGTTTTCGATGATCCCGTTGTGTACCAGCGCAAGTTCGTTGCGCGAGAAGATCGGATGCGCGTTGTCCGTTACCGGCGCGCCGTGCGTCGCCCAGCGCGTGTGCGCGATGCCGGTTTCGCCGCCGAGGCGGCTGTCGCGCACCTGTGCGTCGAGATCGGCGACCCGCGCGACGCTGCGCGCGCGGCGCGGCTCGCCGTCCGCCAGCACGGCCACGCCGCACGAGTCGTAGCCGCGATATTCGAGGCGACGCAATCCTTCGATCAGAACGGAAACGACGTTACGCTGCGCTACCGCGCCAACAATGCCGCACATGGATTCGGATCCTTTGGAGAGTTTCGGATTCAGCTCGTCTTTTTCGTCGGGCGCACATAGCCCGGCCTGCTCGTCTGCGTCTTGTCGTTCAGCACGAGCATGTCGTCCTCGACGTCCTTCCATACCGTCGTGCCCGCCGCGATCGTCGCGCCGCGCCCGACGCGCACCGGCGCGACCAGCTGGGTATCCGAGCCGACGAACACGTCGTCTTCGATGACCGTGCGGAACTTGTTCGCACCGTCGTAGTTGCAGGTGATCGTGCCCGCGCCGATATTCACGCGCGCGCCGACGTCGGCGTCGCCGACGTAGCTCAGGTGATTCGCTTTCGAGCCGCGGCCGAGCACGGCATTTTTCACTTCGACGAAATTGCCGATGTGGGTCTCGTCCTGCAGCGTGGCGCCGGGACGCAGCCGCGCGTAGGGACCGAGCACCGCGGCCGCGCCAACGCGTGCGCCCTCGATGTGCGTGAACGCCTCGATGCGCGTGCCCGCGCCGATCGTCGCGTGGCGGATCACGCAGTGCGGCCCGACCGTCACGTTGTCCGCGAGGCTCACGTCGCCTTCGAACACGCAGTTCACGTCGATCGACACGTCGCGCCCGCAGGCGAGCGTGCCGCGCACGTCGATGCGCGCCGGGTCGGCGAGCGTCACGCCGTTCGCGAGCAGCGCATCCGCGACATTGCGCTGATGGATGCGTTCGAGCTCGGCCAGCTGATGCTTGCTGTTCACGCCGAGCGTTTCCCACTCTTCGTCCGGCTGCGAGGTGACGACTTCGAAACCCGCTTCGATCGCGTGCTCGACGACATCCGTCAGATAGAACTCGCCCTGCGCGTTGTCGTTCCTCAGCGCGGCGAGCCACATCGCAAGCTGCGCGGTCGGCGTGATGACGATGCCCGTATTGATCTCGGCGATGCGCAGCTGTTCGGGCGTGGCGTCCTTCTGCTCGACGATGCGCGTGACGCAGCCGGCCTGGTCGCGCACGATGCGGCCGTACCCGGTCGGGTCGGCGAGCGTGACCGTGAGCACGCCATAGCAGCCTTCGGCCGCGCTGTCGGCGAGCCGCTGCAGCGTGCTCGCGCGCGTGAGCGGAACGTCGCCGTACAGCACGAGCGTGGGCGCCGCCGGATCGAGCAGCGGCAGCGCCTGCTGCACCGCGTGGCCCGTGCCGAGCTGCTCCGCCTGCACCGCGAACTGCACGTCCGGCGCCGCGACCGCCGCGCGCACCGCGTCCGCGCCGTGACCGATCACCACGACGAGGCGCGTGGGTTTCAGCGAACGCGCCGTATCGAGAACGTGAGACAGGAGCGGCCGGCCGGCCAGCGGATGCAGCACCTTGGGCAATGCGGAACGCATGCGCTTGCCGGTGCCGGCAGCCAGGATCACGATATTCATGGCGTCGGCGTGAACACGAGTTTGGAGCCGGTCATTCTAGCATGCGCCCTTCGCGCGAAGCCGTTGCGGCAACGCCTGTCGCGATCGCGGCAAAGCCCCGCCGGCGCGGGGTTTGCGGCGTTTCGGCAAGGTCTGCCGGAAGGCTTTAAAGATCGTCAAACTGGACGATCGAGATGGGCTGCAAACCCGCCGGCGCCTCGCTGCGCCCGGCGTCGCTCGCGCACGGCTCCTCGTCGAATGCGATGTCGCCCTGCGGATCCGCGACGCCGCTTGCGCGCAGCGTCGCAAACGGATACAGCGCCGGGTCCATCAGGTGCGACGGCACGACATTCGAGAGCGCGCTGAACATGTTGTCCACGCGGCCCGGAAAGCGCTTGTCCCACTCGCGGATCAGCGCCTTCATTTCCGCACGCTTCAGGTTCGGCTGGCTGCCGCACAGGTTGCACGGAATAATCGGAAACGCGCGCAACTCCGCATATTTCTCCAGATCGCCTTCCTTCACGTAGGCGAGCGGGCGGATCACGATGTTCTTGCCGTCGTCGGACTGCAGCTTCGGCGGCATCCCCTTCAGCTTGCCGCCGTAGAACAGGTTCAGCAGCAGCGTCTGCAGGATGTCGTCGCGGTGGTGGCCGAGCGCGATCTTCGTCGCGCCGAGCTCGCCCGCCACCCGGTACAGGATCCCGCGACGCAGCCGCGAGCACAGCGAGCAGGTGGTCTTGCCCTCCGGCACGAGCCGCTTGACGATGCTGTACGTATCCTGATTCTCGATGTGAAACGGAATCTCCAGCCGGCTCAGGTAGTCCGGCAGCACGTGCTCGGGAAAGCCCGGCTGCTTCTGGTCGAGGTTTACCGCGACGATCCCGAAGTTGATCGGCGCGCGCTCGCGCAGCCGCATCAGGATGTCGAGCATCGCGTAGCTGTCCTTGCCGCCCGACAGGCACACCATCACCTTGTCGCCGTCCTCGATCATCGCGTAGTCGGCAATCGCCTGGCCGACCTGGCGCGCGAGCCGCTTGAACAGCTTGTTGTTCTCGTATGCCTCTTTCTGCTCGCGGCGCGACAGCGGCAGCTTGCGCGCGCGCTCGTCGGCACGATCGGCGCCGTCGGCGGGCGCGGCGTCGCGGGCGAGCGTCCCGGGTGCGTTCATCGCTCAATCCTCCCTGACGCGGAACACTTCGACGCCGACTGCGTCGCAGTCGGGATAAACGTCCGGCTTCTCGGTCGACACGCGCGCCGCGCGCACCTGCGGATGCGCGAGAAAGGTCTTCAGCAGGTCGTCGCACAGCGTTTCCTGCAGATGGATGTGGCCGCGCTCGACGCGCGCGGCGATCGTCGCGCGCATGAAGTCGTAGTCGACCACTTCGCGCAGCCGGTCCTCGACCGGCGTCGACTCGGCGAGCGGCACGAACAGCTCGACGTTGATGACGACGCGCTGCTCGCCGCGCTTTTCGAAATCGTGCACGCCGATGTTGATGTGCACTTCGTAGTTGCGCAAAAAGAGCCGCCGGCAATCGGCGAGGCGAGGATGCATCAGAGCGGCAAACATGTTCGTTCCAGTCGAAAAAAGCGTGCGTCGCACGCACGGGAGGCGTCCGTCCGGGCAGCCGTCCGTGACGGCCGCGCATTCAGGCGCCCAGCAAATACATGACGTCGCGCGGCGACGGCACCAGGTGCTGTCCGCCGTCGACCACCAGCGTCGTGCCGGTCACCGCCGGCGCGTCGGCCAGATACAGCGCGGCTGCCACCAGATCCGCCGGCCGCGACGCATGGCCGAGCGGCGTCACCCGGTGCGCGGCGGCAAACCCGTCCGGCGTCTGGGCGCCGGATTGCAGCGTGAGCCCGGGCGCGAGACCGACGACGCGCACCTTCGGCGCAAGCGCCTGGGCGAGCGCGACCGTCGCGTTCTGCAGCGCGGCCTTCGTCAGCGTGTACGACAGATAATCCGGGTTCATGTTGTACAGCTTCTGGTCCAGCACGTTGATCACCACGGTGCGCAGCGCTTCGTCGCTGCGCGCGGCCTCCGGCGTCGCCTCGTACAGGCAGCGCGCGAGCACAAGCGGCGCGCCGAGGTTGATCGCGGTCTGCTTCAGCAGACGCTCGTAGCCGATGTCCTGCGCGGTGTCTTCCTCGAAGCTCGACGCATTGTTGACGATGCACGCCGGCACGCCGAGCGCCGCCGCGCAGTCCGGCACGAGCCGCGCGACCTCGGCCTCCGACGCCAGATCCGCCCGGAGCGCGACCGCGCGGCGGCCGAGCGCCACGATCTGGTCCACCACGTACTGCGCATCGGCCTCCGAGCGCCCGTAATGGACGGCCACATCCCAGCCGCGCGCGGCAAAGCCGAGCGCCAGCGCCCGGCCGATCCGCCGCGCGGCGCCGGTGATCAGCGCGACCCGCGGCGGGCCGGCCGGGACCGGATGGGCAGGGGAAGCGGAAGATTCGGACGAAGCGGTCATTTACAATACGCGGATGAATCCGAAAGCTCACGAACCCGCTAGTTTACCCGCTCCCGGCCCGGACGCGCTCGCGCAGTCCGACGCGCTCGCCGCGCACCTGCGCGCGCGGCTCGACGCGGCCGGCGGATGGCTGCCGTTCGCGCGCTACATGGAAGACGCGCTGTACACGCCCGGACTCGGCTACTACAGCGGCGGCTCGGTCAAATTCGGCCGCCGTCCGGAGGACGGCAGCGACTTCGTCACCGCGCCCGAGCTTTCGCCGCTGTTCGCGGCCACGCTGGCCCGGCCGGTCGCGCAGGCGCTCGCGGCGAGCGGCACGCGCGCGCTGCTCGAATTCGGCGCGGGCACCGGAAAACTCGCCGCAGGCCTGCTTGAGGCGCTCGACGCGCTCGGCGCCGCGTTCGACACCTATTCGATCGTCGAGTTGTCCGGCGAGTTGCGCGCGCGCCAGCGCGAGACAATCGAAGCGCGCGTGCCCGCGCTCGCCGCCAGGGTCCGCTGGCTCGACACGCTGCCCGAACGCTTCGAAGGCGTCGCGATCGGCAACGAGGTGCTCGACGCGATGCCGGTGCGCCTGTTCGCGCGGCGCGACGGCGCCTGGCGGGAGCGTGGCGTCGCCCACGGCGCCGACGGCTTCGGCTTCGCCGAGCGGCCGCTCGACTCGGCGGCGGACGCCGCGCTGCTCGCGAGCCTCGACGTCGATGACGTCGATGACGCCGACGACGGCTACGTCACCGAAACGCACGAGGCCGCGCGCGCATTCACGCGCACGGTCTGCACGATGCTCGCGCGCGGCGCGGCGCTGTTCATCGACTACGGCTTTCCGCGCGCCGAGTACTACCATCCGCAGCGCACGCAAGGCACGCTGATCTGCCACTACCGGCATCGTGCGCACGGCGACCCGTTTCTCTACCCCGGCCTGCAGGACATCACCGCGCACGTCGAATTCACCGGCATCGCGGAAGCCGGGGTCGAGACCGGGGCGGATCTGCTCGGCTACACGTCGCAGGCGCGGTTTCTGCTGAACGCGGGCATCACCGACGTGCTCGCGCAACTCGACCCGGCCGACACGGCTTCGTTCCTGCCGGCCGCGAGCGCGGTGCAAAAGCTGCTGTCGGAGGCCGAGATGGGCGAGCTTTTCAAGGTGATCGCATTCTCGCGCGGCATCGACGAGACGCTCGACGCGTTTGCGGCCGGCGACCGCTCGCATACGCTATGAGCGCCGCCGCACTGCCCCGCCGCGCCGCCCACGCACAGCCGCGATCGATGCGGGAGGCGCGATGATCCGCTGGCTGCTGACCACTTTCATCGCGGTGGCGGTGCTGTCGTCGGCGTGGCCGTGGCTGCACAAGATCGGGATCGGCCGGCTGCCCGGCGACGTCACGCTGCGCCTGTTCGGCAAGACCTGGCCGTTCCCGTTCATGTCGACGCTGGTGCTGTCGCTGCTGTTGTCGCTGATCGCGCGGCTGCTCTAGCGGCAAGCCGCCCCGCCGGCGCGCCGCTCAGGCTTCGCCGAGCGCGCGGGCCACCGCGCGGATGCGCTCCCGCTGCACCGCATCCTTGATCTGCGCAGGCCGGTCGCCGAACGCGCGCGCCACCGCGCCCGCATCGACCGCGCGCGCCGCGACGAGCGCCGCGCGCAGCCGCTCGGCCTGCGGATACAGGCGCGATTCGAAACCGAGCCGGCCACGCGCGTCGGACTCGCACGCCTGCAACGCCTCCGCGAAGCGCGCGGGTTTGCGCAGCGCGTCGCTGCGCTCGAACAGACGCACGAGCCCCGCCGGGCCGGTATCCATCACGCGATGGATATTGCCGTGCTCGCGCGCGACCAGCAGCGCCAGATCGCGGCAGTCGTTCGGCACGCGCAGGCGCTCGCACAGCGGCTTGAGCAGATCGACGCTGCGCCCCTCGTGGCCGAGGTGGCGCGGCAGCACGTCAGCCGGCGTGGCGGCCTTGCCCAGATCGTGCGTGAGCGCGGCAAAGCGCACCGTGAGCGCGTAGTGCCGCGCGGCGGCGTGATCGACGACCATCATCACGTGCACGCCGGTGTCGACTTCCGGATGGTAATCGGCCCGCTGCGGCACGCCGAACAGCGCGTCGACCTCCGGCAGCACGCGCGCGAGCGCGCCGCAGTCGCGCAGCACCGCGAACATCCGCGACGGACGCGCTTCCATCAGTCCGCGCGACACCTCCTGCCAGACGCGCTCGGGGACCAGCGCATCGACCTCGCCAGCCTCGACCATCCGGCGCATCAGCGCCATCGTGTCGGGCGCCACGGTGAAATCCGCGAAGCGCGCCGCAAAACGCGCGACGCGCAGAATCCGCACCGGATCCTCGACGAATGCGTCGCCGACGTGCCGGAACACGCGCGCGCGCAGATCGGCTGCGCCGCCGAACGGGTCGATCACCGGGCCGTCCAGCGTGCCGTCGGGCCGCACCGCGCGCGCCATTGCGTTGATCGTCAGGTCGCGGCGCGCGAGGTCTTCCTCGAGCGTGACATCGGGCGCATAAAAGAACTGGAAGCCGTGGTAACCCGCCGCGGTCTTGCGCTCGGTGCGCGCGAGCGCGTACTCCTCGTGCGTGTCGGGATGCAGAAACACCGGAAAATCCCGGCCCACCGGCCGGTAACCCTGCGACACCATCTGCTCCGGCGTCGCGCCGACCACCACGTAATCGCGGTCCTGCACCGGCACGCCGAGCAGTTCGTCGCGAATCGCGCCGCCTACGGCATAGATATTCATGCGTTCTCGTAGTACGCGATCGTATGCGTCTCGCGCAGCGCGTCCTCGACCCACGCCTGCACGGCTGGCGCCTGCGACACGCGCGCGGCATACGCGGCTGCCTCGTCCGACAGCGCCGGTTGCCACGTCCTGAAGCGCATGACGACCGGCGCATACATCGCGTCCGCCACACAGAACTCGCCGAACAGGAAGGGGCCGCCCGAAGCCGCGAGACAGTCGCGCCACAGCGCGTCGATGCGCGCGATGTCCGCCAGCGCGCCGGGTGTCGCGCCCTTGCCGGGGAACGACGCGCGGATGTTCATCCACATCGCCGAGCGCAGTTCGCCGAAGCCCGCGTGCATCTCGGCGCTGACCGAACGCGCGCGGGCGCGCGCCGCCGCGTCGCGCGGCCACAGCGGCAGGTGCGCGAAACGCTCGGCGAGCGTTTCGGCGATCGCGAGCGAATCCCAGACCGCCAATCCGTCGTCGAGCACGAGACAGGGCACTTTGCCCGCCGGCGAATGCGCGAGCATCGTGGCTTTGGAATCGGGCTCGTTCATCAGGATCTTCACTTCCTCGAACGGGATGCCGAAATGCGTCATCAGCACCCAGGGCCGCATCGACCACGACGAATAGTTCTTGTCACCGATCACCAGTTTCATGCTTGAGCCGTTTATTTAGTGTGATTGAAGGAATACCGCCCTGCTCAGCGCCCGGCGCTCGCGCGAAACGCGTTCAGGCGCGAGCGCAGCGACGCGCCGGTCAGATAGACGGGCGCGATCGACTCGATGCTCGCGGGCTCCACGCCCAGTTCCGGCGCGAGCGGGCCGCTCATCACGTTTGGCACGCTCATTGAGTCGAGGTTGTCGCGCGAAATCAGCGTTTCGCCCGGTGCGAGTTCGAAGCTGAGTGCCTGGAGGCGGGCCAGCGCGTCCGGCAGCCGGATAATGCGCGCGTGACGGCCGATCACGTCGCCGCAGTAGCGCACGAGCTGTTCGAGCGTGTAGACGGTCGGGCCGCCGAGTTCATACGTGCGCCCGCAGGCGGCATCGAGATCGAGCGTGTTGAGGATCGCTTTCGTCACGTCGCCGACGTAGACCGGCTGAAACTGCGCGTCGGGCTTCGCGAGCGGGATGACCGGAAACACGCGCTGCAGGAACGCGAACTGATTGAGGAAGCGGTCTTCCGGCCCGAATACGACCGACGGCCGGAAGATCGTGGTCGCCAGCGTACCGGCCCGCGCGGCTTTCTCGCCGTCGCCCTTCGAGCGCAGATACATGCTGGGGCCATCCGGGTCGGCGCCGAGCGCGCTCATGTGAATCAGCCGGTGCACGCCCTTGCCTTCGCAGGCGGCCACGATGCGGCCCGGCAACTCGACGTGCATCTTCGCGAACCCCGGGCCATACGGCTTGCCGCGCGCGTCGTGCAGCACGCCGACGAGGTTGATCACCGCATCGGCATTCTCGACGAAGCGCGCGAGCTGCAGCGGATCGAACACGTCGGCTTCGATCACGTCGATCGGCAGCATCGTCAGATGGCTTGCGTTGTTGCGGCGGCGGGTCGCGACGCGCACCGTTTTGCCCTGCTCGACGAGCGCGTTGACGAGATGGCTGCCGATGAACCCGGAACCGCCGATGATCGCAATGGCTTGATGTCGCATGTTCGACTCCCTCGTGAGCGCCGCGGCGACGGCCGGAGGAAGACGCCGCCGCGCGGCCCGCGGCGGCGCGAAGCCTAGGGCGCGATATAGCCGAGACGCGCCTTCAGCGATTGCGGACGGCCTTCGAACAGCGCCGCGTAGTAGACCGTGTTCGACAGCACATTCTTCACGTAGTCGCGGGTCTCGTTGAAGGGGATCGTCTCGGCGAAGATCGCCCCTTCGACCGGACGCGGCAACGCTTCGCGCCACGCCCGCGAGCGGCCTGGACCGGCGTTGTAGCCGGCGGTCGCGAGTACGGCGGACCCGTCGAACTGATTGTAAATCATCGAAAGGTAGCTGGTTCCGAGCAGGATGTTCGTGTTCAGGTCGTTCATCTGCTCGCGCGAAACCGGCCCGAGCCCGATCTTGCGCGCGACCAGTTGCGCGGTGCCCGGCATCAGTTGCATCAGCCCGCTCGCGCCGACCTCCGAACGCGCGTTCATGATGAAGCGCGACTCCTGGCGAATCAGCCCGTACGCCCATTCGACGTCCAGCCCGCTCGCCTGCGCATCGCGCTCGACGATGTCGCGAAACGGCGCGAGATAGCGCAGCGTGAAATCGTGCTCGGTCTGCGTGCGGTCCGCGGTGTTGACCGTGCGGTCATACAGCTGGATGCGGCGCGCGTACTCGGCCGCCGCCAGCAGCTGCCGGTCTGTCATCTTGCGCAGCGGCCAGTTCCATTCGCGGTTGCCTTCGAGCCGCATGTTCAGGTCGTAGAAATGCTGCGCGAGCGCGAAGCCCGGCGTGTGCGACGCCTGCTCGATCTCCGCGTCCGTGACGAGGGTGCGCGGCGGCACGGTGATCTTGCGGCCCAGTTCTTCGAGCGCAAGCTGCCCGTAAAAGTCGTAGTTCTGCGCGATCTGCGCGAATTCCTGGTCGGCCTGCGCGATGTCGCCCGCCTGCTTCAGCGCGCGCGCGTGCCAGTAGATCCACGTGGGCTTGCTGCGCAGCGCGGCCGGCATCTGGTCGATCGACCAGCGCACCATCGTCCAGTCGCCGGCGAGCAGCGCACTGCGCGTGCGCCATTCGTAATCCGGGTCGGACAGCAGCGGCGCGTTCGCGGTAAGCCGGTACCAGTCGACCGCGGACGGCATCTGCTTGAGCGCGGCTTGGTACGCGATCGTGGCCCAGCCGATTGCGCGCTCCGGCGTGCTGAGCGACGGCGCGAGCGACGTGAAGGTGGCGGCCGCCATGGCGGGGTCGTTGCGCGCCATCCGCGTGATCGCGAGCAGCGCAAGCTGATGCGACTGCGGATCGGCGCTGACGCCGTTGGCGAGCAGCAGCGGCGGCGCATCGGTCGCCTGCCCGAACAGCGTGGGGTCGGGGCGCTGGTTGCCGAGGGCGTCGAGCATCCGGCTGCCGGTGTTCGGATAGTTCTGCTCGTAGGCGAGGCGGATCTGCTGCCACACGTCGGCGGCGCTGAACTGCTGGTTGATCGCGAGCGCGGTGACCAGATCGACGCAGCCGTCGCCGTACCAGCGCGGATTGACGAGCAGCGCGCGCGCCGCGTCCGCGACGTTTTCGCCGCGCGCGGCGCGCGATTCGAGCGCATAGCACTTCACCTGGGTGTCGTCGTTCAGCACGAAGCGCGCGTACTGCGCGTCGAAGTCGCTCCAGTCGTGGCGTGCGCCGAGCACCAGCAGGTAGTCGTTGCGCAGCCGGTCGGCGATCGCCTGGCCGTCGTACTTCTGCAGGAACGCGAGCACCGGCGCGTCGGGCGCGTCGACGCGCGCGTGGCCGCCCGAGTCGAACAACTGCGGCTTGAGCGCGAAGTACTCGACATAGCCGGGCGCCGGATAGTCCGGGATCATCGCCGCGAGTTGCGCGGCGCGCGCCGCGTCGTTGTCGCGCGCCGCATCGCGCAGCTGCAGGAAGGTCTGGTCGTCACTGGACATCTGCGCGGGGGGAGCGAGCCGGACGGCGGAAGCGGTGGTGCAGGCGACGAGCGAGGCGGCCGCAAGCACGAGACCGACCGCGCGATATACTCGGAAGAGGCGTTTTGACATCGTTGTTTCTGGAGCGCGAATTGAGCCCAAGCATAGCACGCAACCCCGTCCCGAAATCGAAAAGCGCGCTCCGTGCAATGCTCCTCGAAGCCCGTCTGCAAGCGGCTCGCGAGCCTTCGCTCGCGCCCTCGATCAGCCGCCGCATGCTCACCGTGCTGAGTCGGTACGAGCCGTCGTGCGTGGGCTTTTACTGGCCGCTCGCCGGCGAGTTCGACGCGCGCGCCGCGATCGCGCTGTGGCTCGCGCCCGGCGCGGATCGCTCGGCCGCGCTGCCGGTCGTCGCGGCGCGCGGCGAAGCGCTGCGCTTTCACGCGTGGGCGCCGGACACGCCGATGCGCACCGGCCATCACCGGATCCCCGAACCGGACGGCACGCCGTCCGTCGTGCCGGACCTGCTGTTCGTGCCCTGCGTGGGGTTCGACGACGCGGGCTACCGGCTCGGCTACGGCGGGGGCTACTACGATCGCACGCTCGCCGCGTGGCCCGCGCCGCGCAAGCCGGTGACGATCGGCATCGCGTTCGAGGCCTGCCGCGTCGCGGGGCTCGCGCACGAAGCGCACGACATTCCGCTCGACCTGATCCTCACCGAAGCGGGCAGCTATCCGCGCCCCGCGCAGGCCTGAGGCCGCCGGCGCGCTAGAGCGACGCCGCGGCGCGCGCCGCGGTGTCGTACAGGCCCGATGCGTTGCGGATCAGCTGCGCCGCCTCGCCGATCTGCTGGTTCGTCAGGCCGCTTTCCTTTAGCGTCGCGATCAGGCAGCTTTCGCGCACGTCCCGGTACTTCATGCAAAGCGCGCGGCCGGCCTCGGTCGCCGAGAAGAACACTTCCTTGCCGGTCTTTTCGCTTTTTACATACCCTCTAGCTACGAGCTTCTTCAACGCGTAGGTCGCGATGTGCGTGTCCTCGATGTTCAGCACGAAGCAGATGTCGGCCAGCTTCTTGCGGCGCTCCCGATGGCTCACGTGATGCAGCAGCGACACCTCGATGGCGGTCATGTCCTTGGCGCCGGCCGCCGACATGCAGCGCACCATCCAGCGGTTGAATGCGTTGCCGGCCATGATCAGCGCGTACTCGAACTCGGAGAGTTCGGCGCTCGACTCGGAGACGAGGTGTTCGGAGGAAACGATTTTGGTCGGCTGGCGCGACATCGGGTGACTCTCTCGCTGGACGGATTGAACCTGGCCGCAGTGTACGACGGCCCGCGCGCTTCGGGCGCCCTGGCGAAAACGCTTATTCATAAATTGTCGATATTTTATTGATAATATAGTCTCACACTCATGGAGCATGTCCGCCATGCCGACAACAAGCTTGAGAATCTGCCGGCGAACGTGCCTGAGCGCGTGCTGTTCCGTCCCGTTTCGCCACGCAGCGCGCCGGCTTCGCCCGCGCGCTCCTGTGAACCCTCGATGAAGTCCGATGAAGCCACCGCGAATTTTTCCGCTCGGCGATAGCGCAGTCGTATGCGAAACCCCGCCGCCCGCCACCCTCGAATGCCAGCGGCGCGTCTGGACCGTCGCCGGCGAGGCGCGCGGCTGGCCGCACGTCGTCGACGTGGTGCCCGGCATGAACAACCTGACGATCGTGTTCGACCCGCTCGCCGGGGACGGCGAGGCGCTCGCGCACGCGCTGCGCGACGCGTGGGAAGCCGCCGCGCAGCACACCGCGCAGAGCCGCGAAATCGACGTGCCGGTGCAGTACGGCGGCGAGTTCGGTCCCGATCTCGAAGAGGTCGCGCGCCACACCGGACTGACGGCGCGCGAGGTGGTCGCACGCCATTCGGGCGGTGAATACGTGGTGTTCTTCATCGGCTTCCAGCCCGGCTTCGCCTATATGGGCGGGCTCGCCGCGGCGCTGCACACGCCGCGCCGCGCCGCGCCGCGGCTCGAAGTGCCGGCCGGCTCGGTCGGCATCGGCGGCGAGCAGACCGGCATCTATCCGGCCGCCGCGCCGGGCGGCTGGCAACTGATCGGGCGCACCGACGTGCCGCTGTTCGATCCCGCGAACACGCCGCCCACGCTGCTGCAGCCGGGCGACCGGGTGCGCTTCACCGTCGCGGGGATCCACGCATGATCGACGTCATTCGCGCGGGTCTGCTCACCACGGTGCAGGATCTCGGCCGGCAAGGCTACCGGCATCTCGGCGTCGCGCGCGGCGGCGCGCTCGACCGGCTGGCGCTGCAGGTCGGCAACCGGCTGGTCGGCAATGCGCCGGAGGCCGCCGGCCTCGAAATCACCTTCGGACCGGTCGTGCTGCGCTTTGCGCGCGCCACGCGCGTCGCGATCAGCGGCGCCGAGTTCGGCGCGACGCTCGACGGCAAGCCGGTGCACGCGTGGTGGAGCCTGCCGGTCAAGGCCGGCCAGACGCTGACGCTGCAGGCGGCGAAGCGCGACATGCGCGGCTACGTCGCGATCGCCGGCGGCATCGACGTGCTGCCGATGCTCGGATCGCGCAGCACGGATCTGGCGGGCCGCTTCGGCGGACTCGGCGGCCGCGCGCTGCGCGACGGCGACCGGCTGCCGCTCGGCGCGCCGGCGCCGCGCGCCGCGAGCGGCGTGAGCCTCGATGCGCCGGAGTTCGGCGTGAAAGCGCCTGGCTGGTGCAAGTTCGGGCTCGCGCACGAAGCGCCGCGGCGCGGACGCCATCCGTCGGGGCTCGCCTGGGCCATGCCGATCCGCGTCCTGCCAGGCCCCGAGTACGACAGCTTCGGCGCCGACGCCCAGCGGGCGTTCTGGGCCGACGAATGGCTCGTCACGCCGAACAGCAACCGGATGGGCTACCGCCTCGCCGGCACCGAACTGAAGCGCCCCCGCAAGGCCGATCTGCTGTCGCACGCGGTGATACCCGGCACGATCCAGGTTCCGCCGAACGGCCAGCCGATCGTGCTCCTGAGCGACGCGCAGACGACCGGCGGCTATCCGAAGATCGGCGCGGTCATCGAAGCGGACCTGTGGAAGCTCGCGCAGGTGCGGCTCAACACGGCCATCCGCTTCATCCCGGCGACGCCGCAGGACGCGCGGCGCGCGCTGCTCGACGAGCGCGCATATCTGCGCCAGATCGACGCCGCGATCGCCATGCACGAGGAACGCTGCGCGCGCGAAGCGGCGCGCGCGGCGTCGTAACACCGCTAGAGGACATCATGGAAATCGATCTGAATGCCGATCTCGGCGAAGGCTGTGGCTCCGACGAAGCACTGCTCGACCTGGTGAGCTCGGCCAACATCGCGTGCGGCTGGCACGCGGGCGGCGCGAACGCGATGCGCGAATGCGTGCGCTGGGCCGTGAAAAAGGGCGTCTCGATCGGCGCGCACCCGAGCTTCAACGACCCCGAAAATTTCGGCCGCAAGGAAATGGACCTGCCCGCCAGCGAGATTTACGCGGGCGTGCTGTACCAGCTCGGCGCGCTGTCGGCGATCGCGCAGGCCGAAGGCGGCCGGGTCGCGCACGTGAAGCCGCACGGCGCGCTGTACAACCAGGCGGCGCGCGATCCGAAGATCGCCGATGCGATCACCGCCGCGGTACACGACTTCGATCCGTCGCTCGCGGTGTTCGCGCTCGCCGGCAGCGGGCTCGTCAACGCAGCGCGCGAAGCGGGGCTCGTCGCGGTCGAGGAGGTCTTCGCGGACCGCGGCTATCGCGCCGACGGCTCGCTCGTGCCGCGCAAGGAGCCCGGCGCGCTGCTCGACGACGAAGACGAAGTGCTCGCGCGCACCCTCGCGATGGTGCGCGATCAGCGCGTGCGCTCGGTCGACGGGCACTGGGTGCCGCTCAGCGCGCAAACCATCTGCCTGCACGGCGACGGCCCGCATGCGCTCGCGTTCGCGCGCCGCATTCGCGCGGCGCTCGTCGATGCCGGCGTCGAAGTGCACGCCGCCAGCGCGGCGCGCGCGTGAGAGGCTGGCGGCACGGGCGTCGCGGCAACGCGCCGCCGCGCACGCGCCGCGTGCGGCACGCGCGGTGCGCGGCTTCGCCGCGGTGAGCGCACACGCGGTGCCGGCCGTCGTCATGCGTCATCCGCTGCGCTGTCCGCAGCGGCAGTCACACCCGCCGTTTTTGCAGCATGCAGTTGCAGTGCCCCACGCGGCCGCCAAGAGCCGCGCAAGCGAAAAGCGCGGCGCGTACATGGACGGCATGTACCGCCGCGCGGGAGCGCCGCCATCCCGGCGCGGTTAGCCAACTAGACTGGAGATCCTTCCCATGCAGACAGCAGTCAACTTATGGCCATTGATCGGCGTCGCCGTCATCGTGGCCGGCTTCGTGCTGCGCTTTAACCCGATGCTAATTGTCGCCGCCGCGGCGATCATCACGCCGCTCGCCGCGCATTTCCCGCTCGACCGGATGCTCCAGGTGATCGGCAGCGGCTTCGTGAAGACCCGCAACATTCCGCTGATCATCCTGCTGCCGCTCGCGGTGATCGGCCTGCTCGAACGGCACGGCCTGCGCGAGCGCGCGCAGACGTGGATCGCCAGCATCCGCGCGGCGACCGCCGGGCGTCTGATGATCGTCTACCTGCTGGTGCGCGAGCTGACCGCCTCGGTCGGGCTGACCGGTCTCGGCGGCCACCCGCAGATGGTGCGTCCGCTGATCGCACCGATGGCCGAGGGCGCGGCCGAAACCCGCTACGGCAAGCTCACCGACGCCGTGCGCTACCGGCTGCGCGCCTTCGCCGCGTCGGCCGACAACGTCGGGCTGTTCTTCGGCGAAGACATCTTCGTCGCATTCGGCGCGATCGTGCTGATGACCACCTTCCTGCGCGAAGCGGGTATCAACGTGCAGCCGATGCACGTCGCGGTCTGGGGCATTCCCACCGCAATCTGCGCGTTCGTGATCCACGGCACGCGCCTCTATCTGCTCGACCGCAAGCTCGACCGCGAACTGCTCGGCAAGGGCGCCGCGAGCGAGCGCTCCACCGACGCACCGGTGTCCGCCCGCCGCGAAGGAGACCAGGCATGACGCTCACAATCGATTATCTGTTCTGGCTGCTCGGCATCGTGCTGCTGGTCGTCGGCGGCATGATCCTCGCCGACAGGGAGCACCCGCGCCGCTTTGCGGCCGGCGGCTTCTGGATCATCTATGCGGTGATCTTTCTCGTCGGCGACCGGCTGCCGTCCGACGTGGTCGGCGTGCTCGTGATCGCCATGGCGCTGATCGCCGGGTTCGGCGGCGTGACGGCCGGCAAGGAGAAAACGCTGTCGCTCGAAGCCCGCCAGGCGAGCGCGCGGCGGCTCGGCAACAAGCTGTTCGTGCCTGCGCTGACCATTCCGGTCGTCACCGTGGTGATCACGCTGGCGGCGAGCCATCTGGTATTCGGCGGCGTGCCGCTGTTCGAGCTGAAGAACGTCACGCTGATCGGCTTCGGCATCGGCTGCGTGATCGCACTCGCGCTCGCCTGCTGGATGACGCGCGACTCGGTCGGCCAGTCGATGAAGGAAACGCGCCGTCTCGTCGATGCGCTCTCCTGGGCCGCCGTGCTGCCGCAGATGCTCGGCATGCTCGGCCTCGTGTTCTCCGATGCGGGCGTCGGCAAGGCGGTGGCGCACGTGACGACCGCGTATATCGACCTCGATTACCGCTTCGTCGCGGTCGCGGTCTACTGCATCGGCATGGCGCTCTTCACGATGGTGATGGGCAACGGCTTCGCCGCGTTTCCGGTGATGACGGGCGGCGTCGGCGTGCCGATCCTCGTCGGCGTATTCCACGGCAATCCGGCCGTGATGGTCGCAATCGGGATGTTTTCGGGCTACTGCGGCACGCTGATGACGCCGATGGCCGCGAACTTCAACATGGTGCCCGCCGCGCTGCTCGAACTGCCGGACAAGAACGCGGTGATCAAGGTTCAGGTGCCGACCGGCCTGATGCTGCTCGCGGTGAACATCGTGCTGCTGAACGCGCTGATGTTCCGCTAGCGCCGCGGCCGTCTCACCCCGGCACGACCACGAAGCCGTGCTGCCGCAACAGCTGCAGCACGCCCTTCGGGCCGCCGAGGTGCAGCGCGCCGATTGCGACGAACAGGGGCCGGTTCGGCGCGGCAATCGCGATCATCCGCGCGACGAAGCGGCGGTTACGCTCGTAGAGGATCTTGTTGTCGATCGACTCCGATACGCGCCGGTTGCGTTCGAGCTTCTCCGATCTGGCTGCCTGCCAGGCGGCGATCGCATCGGCGTCGCCTACCTCCCACAGGTGCAGCAGCGTGTGGATGTCCGCCACATTCTGCGCGGGCGTCTGCACGAGATCCTGCGCGAGCATTTCGCGCTGCTGCGCGAGCGACAGGCTCGTGAACGCGCGCATCTGCTCGGCGAGCGTCTCCAGCCCGACGATCTTGCCGCGCGTGCGCAAATAGACGTTCTGCAACTGCGCCTCGGTGCCGTATTCGGTCTGCAGGCCGGCGCTCAGCGCGTCGTAGGTTTCGACCAGCAGCGACGCGAGCCACGGCCGCATCCGCTTGATTTCGTCGAGCGCGGCCGGGTTGCCGCGCATGCGCATTTTGAGCTTGTGCCACAGCGCCGGCGGCAGCAGGTGCGGCAGGCACTCGTAGCGGCACACGCCGTATTTCGTCACGTCGTCCTGCGAGACGAGCAGATCGTCCGGCGACAGTTCGAGCGCGAGCGTCGGCGACGCTGCGAGCGCCGCCAGAATCGGCGGCCGGAACGGCTGGTTGGGCGGATAGTCGGCCGGGTCGCCGATATGCAGCGTACCGAGGACATAGATCGTCGTGGTGCCGCGCGTCGCGACATAGAACGGCATATGGGCCGGCTGCGTGCGCACCGGCCCGCCGGTCACCGTCGCGGAGTAATCCGGGGGCGTATGGAAGCCGGGCAGCGTGCCGGCGGGCTGGTCCTGCGGCACCGGCAACGCGGGCGCGTGCACCGCCGGCCGGAGCGCCACGCGCGCGGCGGCGCCGGCGGCATGAGCCGCCCCCGCCAGCCACAGCATGGCCGCGACGAGTCCGGCAAGCACCGCGACCCACCGCCACCCCGCCGCTCCCGGCTGCGCGAACGCGGCCCGAGGGCCGGCCGCGCGCAGGCGGCGCGCAGCACGACGCGCCGCCAACCCTTCAGGCATCCATGTCCCCCACCTCTTCAGCACGGTGGCACGACACCTGGCGGCCATCCACCTCGCGCGGCTGCGGCACCTGCTCGCGGCACCGCTCGACCGCATACGGACAGCGCTGATGGAACGTGCAGCCCGACGGCGGATTGAGCGGCGACGGCATTTCGCCCTGCAGCCTGATCTTCATCTGGCGGTCGGCCTCGAAGATCGACGGCGTCGCGGACATCAGCGCCCGCGTGTACGGATGCCGCGGCTTGGCGAAGATGCGCCGCTTGTCGCCGAGTTCGACGACCCCGCCGAAGTACATCACCATCACGTCGTCGGCGATGTGCTGGACGACCGCGAGATTGTGCGAGATGAACACGTAGCTGGTCCTGAACGTCTCCTGCAGATCCATGAACAGATTGAGAATCTGCGCCTGGATCGACACGTCGAGCGCCGACACCGGCTCGTCGGCGACGACGATCTGCGGATCGAGGATCATGGCGCGGGCGATCGCGACCCGCTGCCGCTGGCCGCCCGAAAACATGTGCGGATAGCGTCTCGCATGTTCGGGCCGCAAGCCGACCGTGCGCATCATCTGCGCGATCCGCTCGGCGCGCTCGCTGGCGGAGAGCGCCGTGTTGATCGCGAGCGGCTCGCCGAGCGTCTGCTCGACGGTCTTGCGCGGATTGAGCGACGCGAACGGGTTCTGGAACACCATCTGCACCCGCTGACGCAGCGCCTTCACGCGCGCGTGGTCCGCGCCCGCGACGTCTTCGCCGTCGATCGCGAGCCGTCCGGCGGTGGGCGCCTCGATCATCGTCAGCTGGCGCGCGAGCGTGGACTTGCCGCAGCCGGACTCGCCGACCACCGCCAGGGTGCGGCCGCGCTCCAGCGAGAACGACACGCCGTTCAACGCTTTCACGGTGCCCTGGCCGAACAGGCCGCGCCGCACGTCGTAGTGCTTCGACAACCGCTCGGCGACGAGCACGTGCTCGCCCGCGTGCCCGGTCTCGCGCGGTGCTTCGGGTACGGCGTTCATCGTGCGCCTCCTTGCGTGTCGTGCCGCGCCTGCGCGGTCATGTGCAGCGGCCTGATGCAGCGCACCCGCGCCGCTTCGGCCTGGCCGGGCGACGGCACGAGCGCCGGACGCGCCTTCGCGCAGTCGTCCACCACGTACTTGCAGCGCGGCGCGAACAGACAGCCCTTCGGCCGGTCGTCGCGCCCGGGCACCATGCCCGGCAGCGCCGCGAGCCGCACCGCGCCCACATTGTGCTCGGGAATCGCCGCGAGCAGCGCTTCCGTGTACGGATGACGCGGCGTGGCGAAGATGGCGGGCACCGCGTTGGTCTCGATGATCTCGCCCGCGTACATCACGGCGACCCGCTGCGCGACTTCGGAGACCACGGCGAGATCGTGCGAAATCAGCACGAGCGCCATGCCGCGCTCCTTCTGCAGCGTGACGAGCAGCTCCATGATCTGCGCCTGGATCGTCACGTCGAGCGCGGTGGTCGGCTCGTCGGCAATCAGCAGCTTCGGATTGCAGGCGACGGCCATCGCGATCATCACGCGCTGGTTCATGCCGCCCGACATCTGGTGCGGAAACGACCCGATGCGGTTCTTCGCATCCGGGATGCCGACCTGGTCGAGCAGTTCGAGCGCGCGCTGGTGCAGCGCGGCGCCGCGCAATCCTTCGTGCAGTTTCAGCACCTCCTTGATCTGGTAGCCGACCGTGTAGCTCGGATTCAGGCTTGTCAGCGCGTCCTGGAACACCATGGCGATGTCCTTGCCGACGATGCCGCGCCGCGCTTTTGCGCTCGCGTTCAGCAGGTCGCGGCCGTCGAACGTGATCTCGTCGGCGCTCACCTTGCCCGGTGCGTCGATGAGGCCCATCAGCGCCATCATCGTCACGCTCTTGCCGGAGCCGGATTCGCCGACCACGCCGAGCACCTCGCCCGGCGCGACGTCGAGACTGATCCGGTCGACCGCCGGCAGGCCGCCGAAGTTCACCGACAGGTTGCGGATGGTCAATAGAGTACTCATGTCAGGCCATCCGTTTCAGTTTGGGATCGAGCGCGTCGCGCAGCCCGTCGCCGAGCAGATTGATCGCGAGCACCGAGATCAGGATCGACAGGCCGGGCATCGTCACGATCCACCACGCGCTGTCGATGTAATCGCGCGCCGCGGCGAGCATCGCGCCCCACTCGGCCGCCGGCGGCTGTACGCCGAGGCCGAGAAAGCCGAGCGCGGCGGCATCGAGAATCGCCGACGAGAAGCCGAGCGTCGCCTGCACGATCAGCGGCGCGGTGCAGTTCGGCAGCACCTGCGAGAACATCAGCCGCAGCGTGCCCGCACCGGCGACGCGCGACGCGGTCACGTACTCCTTCTGCAGTTCGCCGAGCGCCGACGCGCGCGTGAGCCGCACGTAACCGGGCAGCGCGACGATGGCGATCGCGAGCATCGTGTTGGTGAGCCCCGGCCCGATGATCGCGACCACTGCGACCGCGAGCAGCAGCGACGGCAGCGCGAGCAGCACGTCCATGATGCGCATGATCGGCGTGTCGGCCCACTTCGGGAAGAACGCGGCGACGAGCCCGAGCACGATGCCCGGAATCAGCGCGAGCACGACCGACACGAAGCCGATCCAGAACGACAGGCGCGCGCCGTACATCAGCCGCGACAGGATGTCGCGGCCGGCTTCGTCGGTGCCGAGGATGAACTTCCAGTTGCCGCCGTCGAGCCATGCAGGCGGGATTTTCACGGAGTCGCGATACTGCTCGATCGGGCTGTGCGGCGCGATCCACGGCGCGAACAGCGCGATGAAGACCAGCGCGAGCACCACCGCGCCGGCCGCGACCGCGCCGCGGTTGCGCGAGAAGTTCGCCCAGAATTCGCGCGCGGCGAGCGCCCGGCCGCCCGGCGGGGTGACGGAGCGGGGGACGGTATTTTGGATGTCGGCCACGGTGTTACCTCGTATGGCGAATGCGCGGGTTCAAGATACCGTACAACAGATCGACGATCAGGTTGACGACGATCACGAGCGTCGCGATCAGCAGGATACCGCCCTGCACGACCGGATAGTCGCGCCGGCTGATCGCATCGATCAGCCATTTGCCGACGCCGGGCCACGAAAACAGCGTCTCGGTCAGCACTGCACCGGCAAGCAGCGTGCCCACCTGCAGGCCGATCACGGTGACCACCGGAATCAGCGCGTTGCGCAGCGCGTGCACGACGATCACGCGCGACGGCCGCAGCCCCTTCGCGCGCGCGGTGCGGATGTAATCCTCGCGCAGTACTTCGAGCATCGACGAGCGCGTCATGCGCGCCACCACCGCGAGCGGAATCGTACCGAGCACGATGGCCGGCAGGATCAGGTGGCTCACCGCGGAGCGGAAGGCGCCGGCATCGCTCGACATCAGCGAGTCGATCAGCATGAAGCCGGTGACGTGCGGAATGTCGTATTCGACGGCGATGCGGCCCGAGACCGGCGTCCAGCCCAGATCGACCGAGAACACCATGATCAGGATCAGGCCCCACCAGAAGATCGGCATCGAATAGCCGGTCAGCGCGGTGCCCATCACGCCGTGATCGACGACCGTGCCGCGCCGCAGTGCGGCGAACACGCCGGCGGGCAGCCCCACCGCCAGCGCGAACAGCATCGCGCACAGCGACAGTTCGACGGTGGCGGGAAAGCGCGCGAGAAACTCGTTCATCACCGTCGTGTTGGTGATGATCGACACGCCGAGATCGCCGTGCAGCGCGCGCCACACATAGTGGATGTATTGCAGCGGCAGCGGCTCGTCGAGCCCGAGCCGGTGCATCGCCGCGGCGTGCATCGCCGGATCGACGCCGCGCTCGCCCATCATGACCTCGATGGGGTCGCCGGGAATCAGATGGATCAGCGCGAACGCGAGGATCGTGATGCCGATGAACGTCGGTATCACCATGCCTACACGGCGCAAAACGAAGCGGAACATGGTTTGTCCCCTGGGTCTGGATGAACGCAAAACACAACCGGCGACGAGGGCTCGTGACCCCGGTCGCCGGACCATTTCGACCAGTTTCCTGACCGTATGAAAGCCTGCTTCGCACGCCGCGCGGACCGCCCCGTGGCGGGCCGCGCGGTTCACGCGCGCGCGGTCACTGCATCCCGACGCCGTCGAAACGCAGGTAGCCGAGCGGTTCGATGCGCAGATCGGTCACCTTCTTGCTGGCGGGCTGGTACACCGTGGAGTGCGCGATCGGCGAGAACGGCAACTGCTGTGCGAAGATCTGCTGCGCCTTCATGTAGAGCTTCGTGCGTTCGGCCTGGTCGTTGGTCGAGCGGGCTTTCTGGATCAGGTCGTCGAACGGCTTGTAGCACCACTTCGAGAAGTTGTTGCCGTTCACCGCATCGCAGCCGAGCAGCGTGCCGAGCCAGTTGTCGGGATCGCCGTTGTCGCCGGTCCAGCCGATCAGCATCGTGTCGTCGTCGCCCGCATGCGCGCGCTTGATGTACTCGCCCCACTCGAACGACACGATCTTCGCGCGCACGCCGATCTTCGCCCAGTCCGCCTGGATCATCTCGGCCATCAGCCGCGCGTTCGGGTTGTACGGCCGCTGCACCGGCATCGCCCACAGCGAGATGTCGAAGCCGTCCGGAAAGCCCGCCTTCGCGAGCAGCGCCTTCGCCGCGGCCGGATCGTAGGACTGGGCCTTCAGGTTCTTGTCGTACGCCCATTCGGTCGGCGGCATCGGATTCGTCGCGAGCTGGCCCGCGCCCTGGTACACCGATTCGATGATCGCCTTCTTGTTGATCGCCATGTCGAGCGCGCGGCGCACCAGCACGTTGTCGAGCGGCTTGTGCGTGACGTTGTACGCGAGGTAGCCGAGGTTGAAGCCCGGCTGCGACGGCATCGCGAGGCTCGCCTGTGTCTTCAGCGGCGCGATGTCGGCCGGGCGCGGATAGCTCATCACCTGGCACTCGCCGGTCTTCAGCTTCTGCACCCGCACGCCCGCATCCGGCGTGATCGAGAAGATCAGCTTCGAGAGCTTGACGTCGTTCGGCTTCCAGTAGTCAGGATTCCCATCGAAACGGATCGTCGCGTCCTTCGTATAGCTGCGGAAAATGAACGGACCCGTGCCGACCGGCTTCTGGTTGATGTCGGCCGCCTTGCCCGCCTTCAGCAGCTGATCCGCATATTCGGCGGACTGGATCGACGCGTACTCCATCGCCATGTTCTGGATGAACGGCGCGTTCACCTCGCGCAGCGTGAAGCGCACCGTGTACGGATCGACCTTCTCGACCTTCTCGATCAGCTTGTCGAGGCCCATGTCCGAGAAGTACGGAAACTGCGCCGGATAGGCCTTGTTGAACGGCAGGTTCGGGTTCAGCATGCGCTCGAACGTGAACACGACGTCGTCCGCGTCGAAGTCGCGCGTGGGCTTGAAGTAGGCGGTGGTCTGGAACTTCACGCCGTGGCGCAGATGAAACGTGTACGTCTTGCCGTCCGGCGACACGTCCCACGATTGCGCGAGACCCGGCTCGACCTTCGTGCCGCCGCGCTGGAATTCGACGAGGCGGTTGAAAACGGTAAACGTATTGGCCGTGAAGTCCGTGCCCGTCGTGTATTGGGCCGGATCGAAACCCGCGGGACTGCCTTCTGAGCAGTACACGAGGGTCTTGTTCGGAATCGCGGCGTGCGCCGCACCGGCGCCCGCCAACGATACCGCTGCGGCGACGCCGAGCGTGGTCAAACGCGCGACGCGCAACAGGGGGTTCTTCTTCATGTTTCCTCCAGGTTCGGAGCTGGCTTGCACCAGCGTTCCGCGATATTACTTGAGCATCGCCGGACGCAACAAGCGGAGGAAAAGCCCGGTGTTCACGCGCGCGCAGCCGTGCGCAAAGCCGGCTGCGACACGAGGCGGCGCGCAGCGCCCGCGCGGGCGGCGCGCCGGTCCGTGCCTATTTGAGGCCAACTCCGAGGAACTGCGTCGGACCGAACGGATCGATCCTGAACCCCGTGACCTGCTTCGAGATCGGCTGATACACGGTCGAGTGCGCGATCGGCGTGAACGGCACCTGTTGCTTGAAGATGACCTGCGCTTCCATGTAATCCTTCGTGCGTTGCGCGAGGTCCGTGGTGCTGCGCGCGGCAGTGATCAGGTCGTCGAAGGGCTTGTAGCACCACTTCGAGAAGTTGCTGCCGTTCACCGCGTCGCAGCCGAGCAGCACGCCGAGCCAGTTGTCGGGATCGCCGTAATCGCCGGTCCAGCCGATCAGCATCGCCTGATGATCGCCCTCGTGACCCCGGCGGATGTACTCGCCCCACTCGTACGTGACGATCTTCGCGCGCACGCCGATCTTCGCCCAGTCCGCCTGGATCATCTCGGCCATCAGCCGCGCGTTCGGGTTGTACGGCCGCTGCACCGGCATCGCCCACAGCGAGATGTCGAAGCCGTTCGGGTAGCCGGCCTGCGCGAGCAGCGCCTTCGCCTTCGCGAGGTCGCGGGGGGCATCCTTCAGGCTCGTGTTGTAGCCCCACTGGGTCGGCGGCATCGGATTGGTCGCGATCTGCCCCGCGCCCTGATACACCGACTCGATGATCGCCGGCTTGTTGATCGACATGTCGAGCGCGCGGCGCACCAGCACGTTGTCGAGCGGCTTCTTCGTCGTGTTGTACGCGATGAAGCCGAGGTTGAAGCCGACCTGGCTCGGCAGCGCCAGCGACGGATCGGCCTTCACCTCGGGAATATCCGCGGGCCGCGGATAGCTCATCACCTGGCATTCGCCGCGCTTGAGCTTCTGCAGCCGGATCGCCGGATCGACGGTGATCGAGAAGATCAGCCGGCTCAGCTTCACGACACCCGGCTTCCAGTAATCGGGGTTGCCGTCGAAGCGGATCGTTTCGTCCTTCGTGTAGCTGCGGAAGATGAACGGACCGGTGCCGACCGGATACTGGTTGATGTCGGCCGCCTTGCCCGCCTTCAGCAGCTGGCCGGCATATTCGGCCGACAGGATCGACGCGAACGGCATCGCGATCTGCTGCAGGAACGGCGCGTCGACCTGCTTCAGCGTGAAGCGCACCGTGTACGGATCGGGTGCCTCGATCTTCGCGATGTTCTTCGCGAGCCCCAGGTCGCTGAAGTACGGGAACGACACCGGATACGCCTTGCGGAACGGCTGATCGGGGTCGAGCATGCGCTCGAACGTGAAGACGACGTCGTCCGCATCGAAGTCGCGAGTCGGCTTGAAGTACGACGTGGTCTGGAACTTCACGCCGTGGCGCAGATGGAACGTGTACTGCAGGCCGTCCGGCGACACGTCCCATGACTGCGCGAGCCCCGGCTCGATATCGGTGCCGCCGTGCCTGAATTCGACGAGGCGGTTGTAGACAGTGTAGGACCCTGCGGTAAATTCGACACTCGTCGTGTACTGCGCGGTATCGAAGCCCGCGGGGCTGCCTTCGGAGCAGTAGACGAGGGTTTTATCGGGCAGCGTGGCCGCCGGCGCCGCTAGCGGCGCGATGCAGACGGCAGCGCATGCGAGGCGCGCGAGCGCGCGCCGGGTGGACGGGAGAACAGCGAACCGCGCGAGAAGCACTGTCATTTTGATCTCCAAACGTCAGCCGAATTGGCTGCGCCTCGATCATAGACAGCCCAATTACCCGTATCAATAGAGGCTTGCACCTCTGCGGGAAACGCGTGCGGCGCCGCGCGGCCGCCGGGCCGCGCGGCGCGCGGCGGCTCAGAAGCCGAGCCGTTCGCAGATCGCGCGGGGCGCCGCCGCGCTGTTGAGCGTGTAGAAATGCAGGCCGGGCACGCCCGCGTCGATCAGGCGCCGGCACAGGTCGGTGACCACGTCGAGGCCGAACGCGCGGATTGCTTCGCGGTCGTCGCCGAAACTTTCGAGGCGGCGCGCCACCCAGCGCGGCACTTCGGCGCCGCACATTTCGGAGAAGCGCATCAGCTGCGAGAAGTTCGTGATCGGCATGATGCCGGGGACGATCGGCACGTCCACGCCGAGCTTGCGCGCTTCGTCGACGAAGCGGAAATACGCGTCGCCGTTGAAGAAGTACTGCGTGATCGCCGAATCGGCGCCGGCCTTCACCTTGCGCGCGAAGTTCTCTAGGTCGTGCCGCGGCGAGCGCGCCTGCGGATGGTACTCGGGATAGCCCGCGACCTCGATGCGGAACCAGTCGCCGAACTCCGCGCGAATGAAGCTCACCAGCTCCGACGCGTAGCGCAGCTCGCCGACCTCGCCCATGCCCGAGGGCAGATCGCCGCGCAATGCGACGATGTGGCGGATGCCGTGCGCGCGATATTCGCCGAGGATCGCCCGCAGGCTGCTCTTCGACGAGCCGATGCAGGACAGATGCGGCGCCGCTTCCAGCCCCTCCCTGGCGATCTCGACAACGGTGTCGAGCGTGCCCTGCTGCGTCGAGCCGCCGGCGCCGAACGTCACGGAGACGAACTTCGGCGCAAGCGGCAGGAGTTGCGCGCGCGTCGCGCGCAACTTGTCGACGCCTTCCTGCGTTTTGGGCGGGAAGAACTCGAATGAGAGTTCGATCGGATTCATGACTCGATTGCTGTTCCTGAGTGAATGCCCGTCTCAGCCCAGACTGCGGTTGCCGAGGACGAGCGCGGACAGCAGCCACGAAACAATGCTGTACAGGATCGAGCCGAAGAACGCGGACCAGAACCCCGATACTTCGAACCCCTTCAGCAGCGACGCGCACAGCCAGAAGCACAGTGCATTGACGACGAGGATGAAGAGTCCGAGCGTGAGGATCGTCACGGGCAGCGTCAGCAGGATCAGCACCGGCCGCAGCACGGCGTTGATCAGGCCGAGCACCACCGCGACGATCAGCGCGGTGCCGAAGCTGCGGATGTGAATCGAAGGCACGAGGTGAGTGATGATCAGCAGCGCGAGCGCGTTGATCAGCCAGGTCAGCAGCACGGTCATGTCAAGCTCCTTGTGGGCTGATATCCGGGAATGAGGACGACGCGCGCGCGGGCGACGCGCGCGCGCCGGGCATCAGTAGCGGTAGTGGTTCGGCTTGAACGGGCCGAGCTTGTCCACGCCGATGTAGCTCGCCTGATCGTCCGACAGCACGGTGAGGTTCGCGCCGATGCGCGCAAGGTGCAGACGCGCGACCTTCTCGTCGAGCTGCTTCGGCAGCACGTACACCTTGTTCTCGTACTTCTCGCCGCGCGTGAACAGCTCGATCTGCGCCAGCGTCTGGTTCGTGAACGAGTTCGACATCACGAACGACGGGTGGCCGGTCGCGCAGCCGAGGTTCACGAGGCGGCCCTCGGCGAGCAGGATCACGCGCTTGCCGTCCGGGAAGATGATGTGGTCGACCTGCGGCTTGATGTTGTCCCACTTGTACTGGCGCGTCGACGCGACGTCGATTTCCGAGTCGAAGTGGCCGATGTTGCAGACGATCGCGTTATGGCGCATCGCCTTCATGTGATCGTGGTTGATCACGTGATAGTTGCCGGTGGCGGTGACGAAGATGTCGGCCTTGTCGGCCGCGTACTCCATCGTCACGACGCGGTAGCCTTCCATCGCCGCCTGCAGCGCGCAGATCGGATCGATTTCGGTGACCCACACGGTCGCGCCGAGCCCGCGCAGCGACTGCGCGCAGCCCTTGCCCACGTCGCCGTAGCCGGCCACCACCGCGATCTTGCCGGCGATCATCACGTCGGTGGCGCGCTTGATGCCGTCGACGAGCGACTCGCGGCAGCCGTACAGGTTGTCGAACTTCGACTTCGTGACCGAGTCGTTCACGTTGATCGCCGGGAACGGCAGGCGGCCTTCCTTCTCCATCTGGTACAGGCGATGCACGCCGGTGGTGGTTTCCTCGGTGACGCCCTTGATATGCGCAAGGCGCGTCGAGTACCACACCGGGTCGGCTTCGAGATGGCGCGCGATCGCCTTGAAGAGCGCGGTTTCTTCCTCGTTGGCCGGCTTCGCGATCGCCGCGCGGTCTTTCTCGGCCTTCGCGCCGAGAATCAGCAGCAGCGTCGCATCGCCGCCGTCGTCGAGAATCATGTTGGCGAACTCGCCGTTCGGCCATTCGAAGATGCGGTGCGTGAATTCCCAGTACTCGTCGAGCGATTCGCCCTTGAACGCGAACACCGGCGTGCCGCCCTTCGCGATCGCCGCGGCCGCGTGATCCTGGGTCGAAAAGATGTTGCACGAGGCCCAGCGCACGTCGGCGCCGAGCGCCTTCAGCGTCTCGATCAGCACGCCGGTCTGGATCGTCATGTGCAGCGAGCCGGCGACGCGCGCGCCCTTGAGCGGCTGCTGCGCCTTGTATTCGTCGCGGATCTGCACGAGGCCGGGCATTTCGGTCTCGGCGATGTCGAGCTCCTTGCGGCCCCAGTCGGCCAGCGACAGGTCGGCAACGGCAAAGTCCTGCGAGTGGTTCGATGCGTAAACTGCGGCGTTCATCACGCCCTCCTTTCTAAAAAAGACTAGAAATGTGACGTGAGCGCCGTTCGATGCGGTGGGTGAGGCGCGCAGCGCGCTCCCCTGCCGATTGACCGTCTTCGAGCCTGGCGGGCGTGCCGGCGAATGCGGATTCGCGGTACCCGTCGCAACGCTCCTCGAGGACGAGCGCGATTGTAGCAAATCGGCGTGGCAGCGGCGCGCGCGCGCCGCGCCGGGCATCACACCGGCAGGAGCCCGAGCATCGGTGCGAGCAGCACCATCACGACGCCGGCGATCATCATCGTCAGGCTCGCGACCACGCCCTCCTCGCTGCCGAGTTCGCGCGCCTTCGCGGTGCCCACTCCGTGCGCCGCCGCGCCGAACAGCGCGCCGCGCGCGAGCCGCGTGCGCAGCGGCACGAGCGCCAGCACGAGCTCGCCGAACAGCATCCCGCAGACGCCGGTGGCGATCACGAACAGCGCGGTCAGGTCCTTCGGCGCATGGATCCGGTCGCTGACCGCGAGCGCGAACGGCGTCGAGACCGAGCGCGTCATCAGGCAGCGCTGCAGCTGCGGCGACAGATGCAGCAGCTTCGCGAGCAGCAGCGAGCCGCTCACGGCCACCAGGATCCCGACCGTCACGCCGACCGTCAGCGAAATCCAGTGACGCCGCAGCAGCGCGCGGTATTCGTAGATCGGCACCGCGAATGCGACCGTCGCCGGTCCGAGCAGCCACATCAGCCAGCGCGTGTCCTCGAAATAGACCGGGTACGGGATGTGGGCGACCAGCACGATTGCCGCGAGCACCGCCGGCACCGCGACGAGCGGCGTGAGCCACGGCGAGCGAAAGCGCGCGTAGAGCGCCTTGGCGGCGAAATACAGCGCGACGGTCAACACGAGACAGCCGGCCGCGATCACGCGCGACGCGTGGTCGGCAAACAGGGACGAATAGACGGTGCTCATGGCAAACCCCGGCACGGCGGCCGGCAACGTGGCGTGAAAAACCGGTCGGCCGGCGCGAGCGCCGGTCCGAGCGACCTCAGAAGCGCATCGGCGGGCGCGCAAGCTGCACGCGGCGCAGCGCGAGCCGCCGTTCGAGGCGCGCCGCCTGCTCGACCGCGCAAGCGACAGCGACCATCACCATCAGCGTGCCGCCGATCACGACGAGCGCGAGCCGCCAGCCGTCGGCGCGCAGCAGCCCGCCGTACTGGACGGCCGCCACCGCGGCCGGAATGAAGAACAGCAGCATGTCGGAGAGCAGCCAGTCGGCGCCCGCCTTCACCCAGCGCGGCGCGACGCCGCCGCACAGCAGCAGCGCAAGCAGCGCCGCCAGGCCGACCACGCCGCCCGGCACCGGCAGATGCAGATGCCGCGCGGCGAAATCCGAAACGAACCATACGCCGGCCAGCCCGGCGCTTTGCGCGGCAATCCGGAGCACGCGCGCCAGCCCGGCGATGCGACGGCCGCGGGCAAAACGGGAAAACAGGTGCGAGCTCATGGCAATCCCTGGGTGACTTTTGATGAAAGACAGTATAGGTTGCGTTGCAGCATAAATATAATGACTTACTATCATCCAAATCATTCCATTCGGGAATTCTGGAGTCCGGGATCGTGGAACTTCGTGCCCTCCGCTATTTCGTCGAGGTCGTGCGCCAGCGCAGCTTTACCGCGGCGGCCGAGCAGATGTTCGTCACGCAGCCGACCATCAGCAAGATGGTGAAATCGCTCGAAGACGAGATCGGCTCGCCGCTGCTGCTGCGCGACGGCCGTCAGATGGTGCTGACCGACGCGGGACGTATCGTCTACCAGCGCGGCCAGGACGTGCTCGCCGCGCATGCACAACTGCAGGCCGAACTCGACGATCTCGACACGCTCGGGCGCGGCGAGCTGAAGATCGGCATTCCGCCGATGGGCGGCTCGCTGTTCACGCCCGCGATCGCGGCATTCCGCCAGCGCTATCCGAAGATCGAACTGAAGCTGTTCGAGCAGGGGTCGCGGGCGATCGAGGCGGCGCTGATCGCCGGCGAGCTGGAGCTGGGCGGCGTGCTGCAGCCGGTCAATCGCGAGCACATCGACGTGCTGCCGATGACCCGTCAGGTGCTCTGGCTCGTGTCGCGGCGCGGTGCGCGCTGGGACGCGGTGCAGCAGGTGCGGCTTGCCGATCTCGCCGCCGAGCCGTTCGTGTTCTACGGCGAAAGCCTTGCGCTGAACGATGTGGTGCTCAACGCATGCCGCGCGGCCGGCTTCGCGCCGACGATCGTCGGGCGCAGCGGCCATTGGGATTTCATGGCGGCGCTGGTGCTCGCGGGCGTCGGCATCGCGCTGCTGCCCGCGCCGTACTGCCGGCGGCTCGACGCCGCGCAGTTCAGCTGCCGCCCGGTGGTCGAGCCCGAGGTGCCGTGGGAAATGGCGATCGGCTGGCGGCGCAACGGCTATCTGTCGCACGCGGCGCGCGCGTGGCTCGGCGTCGCGCGCGAAACGCTGCCCGACCAGAGCGGCGACGCGCTGTCGCACTGGCCGGAGATCGGCATTTCGGGGATCGCGTCCGGCACGTAGCGCAGCGCCTGCCATGCGCCGGCGCGCGGCCATGCCCGGCTCGGCCCGTCGCCGCGCCCCGGACGCCCCAGCTCAGGACGCGCCCGCGAACGCCGTCGCCGGCGCCCGTGCCTGCGCGCCGTCGCCGCGGCGCGCAGCCGCGATGAACGCCGCGGCCCGCTCGCCGATCATCACGGTCGGCGCATTGGTGTTGCCGCCGATCAGCGTCGGCATCACCGACGCATCGACAACGCGCAGCCCCGCGACCCCGCGCACGCGCAACTGCGTGTCGACCACCGACGCCGGGTCGCTCCCCATCCTGCACGTCGCGACCGGATGGTAAATGGTGTCCGCGTGGGCGGCGATCGTCTCGCGCAGTTGCGCGTCGGTCTGATCCGGCGCGGTGTACAGCTCCTCGCCGCCGCCCAGCGCGAGCGACGGCGCGGCCAGGATGCGCCGCGCGATCCGCGCGCCGTCGACGAGCAGATCCAGGTCGCGCGGATCGCTCAGAAAACGCGGATCGATCACCGGCGCGATCCGCGCATCCGGGCTCGCCAGCGTCACCGCGCCGCGGCTGTGCGGGCGCAGCACGCACACGTGCAGCGAGTAGCCGTGGCCCCAGTGCATGCGGCGGTTGTGATCGTCGACGAGCGCGGCGCAGAAATGCAGTTGCAGATCGGGCCGATCGAGTGTCGGCCGGCTCTTCAGAAAGCCGCCCGCCTCGGCGACGTTGCTCGTCAGCATCCCCCTGCCGTGCCGCAGGTACGTGACGAACTGCGGCAGCATCCTCGCGATGCCGCGCACCGAAAAACCCGTCGGCTCGATCGATGCGACCCGCTTGTTGAACGTGAAATCGATATGGTCGATCAGGTTCTGCCCCACCTGCGGTGCGTCGTGCAACACGGGCACGCCGCGCGCCTGCAGATGCGCGGCCGCTCCGATGCCGGAGCACATCAGCAGTTGCGGCGAGTTGAACGCGCCCGCCGCGAGTATCACCTCGGCGCGCGCGTCGAGCGTTTCGACGCGGCCGCCGCGCGCCACCTCGACGCCGCATGCGCGCCGGCCGTCGAAGCGCACGCGCAGCACGCTTGCATCGGCAACCAGATGAAGATTGGCGCGCGTGCGGCCGTAGAGATAAGCCTTCGCGACGCTGCACCGCTGCCCGTCGCGCTGCGTGACCTGGTAGAAGCCGACGCCTTCCTGATCGGCGCCGTTGAAGTCCGGGTTGAGCCGGTGTCCGGCTTCGAGCGCCGCCCGCACGAAGCGCTCCGAAAACGGATTGCGAAAGCGCAGGTCGCTGACCGTCAGCGGACCGTCCGCGCCGTGCCACGCATCGGCGCCGCGCTGGTTGCCTTCCGCGCGGCGGAAGTACGGCAGCACGTCCGCCCAGGCCCAGCCGTCGCAGCCGAGTTGCGCCCATTCGTCGTAATCGAGCGGATGGCCGCGCGTGTAGATCATCGCGTTGATCGCGCTGGAGCCGCCGAATCCCCGTCCGCGCGGCTGAAAGCCGCGCCGGCCGGCGAGCCCCGGCTGCGGCGCGGTCTCGTAGCCGTAGTTGGTCTTCAGCCGGTTCGGCACGACGGCGGCCACGCCGACCGGCATGTTGACGAACAGATTGCGGTCCGTGTGCGGGCCCGCTTCGATCAGCGCGATCGTCGCGTCCGGGCAGGTGTCCGCGAGCCGGCCCGCCAGCGCGCAGCCGCCCGAGCCCGCGCCCACGATGATGTAGTCGTACTGCATGCGCTCCTCCCTGATGGCGGCCGCGTGGTCCGCGACGACCGTTCGGTGCACACTTGTCTACGTGTGCTTTGAGCGCATTGTAGGGACCGCGCGGACGCGGTGGCAGCTTCGTGACAGAGCGATCCCTCTAAACGGAACGGCTGCCGCGCCCCTATGATAAAACCGGGTGCGCACCGCGCGCGGACACTGCGCGACACCCGCACGCGCCGCGTTCAAACAGCGTGCGCGGCACGCGAGAACCGCGCCGCGCGGCCCGGCGCGCAGCGCTGAAACGGCGGCTCGGCCAGCGGGGCGGCCAGCGGGTCGAAGCGGCGCCGCACCGGCACCGAAACAGCAATGAAAGCGCAGACAAAAGCAGCAGACGCAACGGAGACAGTCCATGAAGTGGCAGGGACGCGGCATGACGCATGAAGTGACGAATCAGGTTCCCCCGCTCGCGAACTACAACCTGTTCGCGAGCGATGCAGTGTTGACGGCGGCCGTCGAGCGCGACGGCGCCGGCTGGCACCGCGACGCGCTGCTGCGCGACGGCGCGGCGCTCGGCGCCCCCGACGTGCTCGCACTCGCCGATCTCGCGAACCGGCATGCGCCGGAGCTTGCCACGTTCAGCCCGCGCGGCGAGCGCGTCGATACGCTGGAATTTCACCCGGCCTGGCACACGCTGCTTGCGCTGCTGCGCCGCGAAGGCCTGCACGCGCTGCCGTTCGCCGAGCCGCGAGCGGGTGCGATGGCCGCGCGCTGCGCCGGCTACTTTCTGCACGCGCAACTCGAATCCGGTTCGCTGTGTCCGCTCACGATGACCTTCGCGAGCATTCCGGTGCTGCAGCGCGAGCCGGCGCTGTTCGAGACGCTGCGCGAGCGGCTTTTCTCGCGCGAGCACGACCCGCGCGACCTGCCGCTCGCGCAGAAGCGCACCGCGATGATCGGCATGGGCATGACCGAAAAACAGGGCGGCTCGGACGTGCGCAGCAACCAGACCCGCGCCCGCGCGACGGGGGCAGGCGGCCGCGGCGCCGAATACCGGCTGGTCGGTCACAAGTGGTTTTTCTCCGCGCCGCAGTGCGACGCGCATCTCGTGCTCGCGCGCACGGACGACGCGGGCGGGCTCTCGTGCTTCTACGTGCCGCGCTTCGCGCCGGACGGCAGCCGCAACGCGGTGCAGGTGCAGCGGCTGAAGAACAAGCTCGGCAACCGCTCGAACGCGAGCAGCGAGGTCGAGTTTCTCGACGCGTACGGCATCCTCGTCGGCGAGGCGGGGCGCGGCGTGCCGACGATCATCGAAATGGCGAACTACACCCGGCTCGACTGCGTGATCGGCAGCGCCGCGCTGATGCGCGCGGCGCTCGTGCAGGCGATCCATCATGCGCGGCACCGCAGCGCGTTCGGCCGGCCGCTCGTCGATCAGCCGCTGATGCGCAACGTGCTCGCGGACCTCGCGCTCGAATCGGAAGCCGCGACCGCGCTGTTCATGCGCATCGCGCGCGCGTTCGAGCAGGCCGATACGCACCCCGAGGAACGCGCGTGGCGGCGCATCGTCACGCCCGCCGCGAAGTACTGGGTCTGCAAACGCACGCTCGAATTCACCGGCGAGGCCATGGAAGTCTGGGGCGGCAACGGCTACGTGGAGGAAGGCCCGATGGCGCGCTTTTATCGCGAGGCGCCCGTCAACTCGATCTGGGAAGGCTCGGGCAACGTGATGTGTCTCGACGTGCTGCGCGCGCTGGAGCGCGAGGCCGATGCGGCGCAGGCGCTGCTCGCCGCATGGCAGGCCCAGTCGCAGGGCCATCCGGCGCTCGCCGCCGCGCTCGGGCGGCTCGTCGCGATGCTGCGGATCGCGCCCGAGACGCGCGAAGCATCGGCGCGCCGCATCGCGCAGCAGATCGTGCTGCTCGCGCAGGCGATGCTGCTCGTGCAGCACGCGCCGGCCGCCGTCGCCGACGCGTTCATCGCCACGCGGCTTGCCGACGGCTGCGGCGAAAGCGGCCGTGTATACGGCACGCTGCCGGCCCGCTTCGATCACGCGGCGCTCGTCGAGCGGGCCTTTCCCGCGTAGGCCCGCACGGCACCGCGCCCGCGCCGCGAACCGGCGGGACATCCGGCATGGCGGCGCACACGCCCGGACATTCATCAAGGGAGGGGGCATGAAAAACGATCTGCCGGAAGCCGGCGCGCTCGACGCATTGTTGCGCGAGCAACGACTCGCGTATCTGCAGGCGCCGTATCCGTCATGGGACACGCGCGCCGCACACCTGAAAGCGTTGCGCGCGATGCTGCTCGACCATCGCGACGCACTCGCCGACGCGATGCACGCGGACTTCGGCAACCGCGCGAAACAGGAGGTGCTGCTCGCCGAATTCCTCGTGCTGAAAGAGGAAATCGACGGCGCGCTGCGGCACGGCAAGCGCTGGATGAGGACGCAGCGGCGCCGCACCAACAAGTGGCTGCTGCCCGCGCGCGCGAAGGTGATGCCGCAGCCGCTCGGCGTAGTGGGCATCATCGCGCCATGGAACTATCCGGTGCTGCTCGCGGCCGGGCCGCTCGTGAGCGCGCTCACGGCCGGCAATCGCGCGATGATCAAGATGTCGGAGCTCACGCCGCACACGTCCGCGCTGTTCGAGAAGCTGATTGCGAAGACCTTCGCGCGCGATCACGTCACGGTCGTCAACGGCGACGCCGCGCTCGCCGCCGCGTTCAGCGCGCTGCCGTTCGACCATCTGCTGTTCACCGGCTCGACGCGCGTCGGCCACGAAGTGATGCGCGCCGCGGCGGCGCATCTGACGCCGGTCACGCTGGAGCTGGGCGGCAAGTCGCCCGCGATCATCGGCCCGCAGGCACGCTTTGACAACGCGGTCGACAATCTGGTCGCCGGCAAGACGCTGAACGCGGGGCAGACCTGCGTGGCGCCCGACTACGTGCTGCTGCCGCGCGGCACCGAGGCCGCGTTCGTCGCGCGGGCGCGCGCGCGCATGACCGCGATGTACCCGGATTTCGCACGCAATGCCGACTACACGTCGATCATCACCGGGCAGCACTTCGCGCGGCTCGAACGCCTCGCCGACGAAGCCGCCGGTGCCGGCGCGCAACTGCATCCGCTCGCGGACGGCGGCGCCGACGCGGCGACGCGGCGCTTTCCGCTGACCGCCGTCACGCAGGCGCCGGAGCACTGCGCGCTGATGCAGGAGGAGATTTTCGGGCCGCTGCTGCCGCTCGTGCCGTACGACACGCTCGACGACGCGATCGCCTACGTGAACGCGCGGCCGCGACCGCTGGCGCTGTACCTGTTCGACGATCACGCGGCAACGGTGCGCCGCGTCGAGCAGGAAACGATTGCCGGCGGGATGGCGGTCAACGAGACGCTGATGCACCTCGCCTGCGAGAGCCTGCCGTTCGGCGGCGTCGGCGCGAGCGGAATGGGCGCGTATCACGGTTACGAGGGCTTCGAGACGTTTTCGAAGATGAAGCCGGTGCTCACCCAGGCGCGCTGGAACGCGCGCGGACTGATCGCGCCGCCTTACGGCGCGCGCGTCAACGCGCTGCTGAAGCTGATGATGCGGTTATAGCCGGCCGGCGTGCGGCTTGTGGCTTGTGGCTTGTGGCCTGCGGCTTGCGACTTGCGACTTGCGACTTGCGACTTGCGACCTGCGACCTGCGACCTGCGACCTGCGACCTGCGCCGTAAGCCATACGCCACACGCCACACGCCACACGCCACACGCCACACGCCACACGCCACACGCCACACGCCACACGCCACACGCCACACGCCACACGCCACAAGCGTTATGCCATACGCCCCAAGCCGCGCGCAGCGTCACACGTCGCCGGCATCGTGATCGAGGCGCGGGGGATCGTCGTCGCCGGCCAGCGCGGCGGCGTCCCGCTCCGGCGCCGAGCCGCGCGCGGGGACGGCGTCATCGGCCGCCGGAGACGCCGGTATGTCGATCGCGCCGCTTTCCAGCCGGTGCAGCCACGCAAGCAGTTCGGCCACCGCCTGATACAGCTCCGGCGGAATGCGCGCGTCGAGGTCGACCTGCATCAGCAGCGACACCATTTCCGGCGATTCGTGCACGTACAGCCCCGCTTCCTTCGCGCGCTGCACGATCATGTCGGCGACGAGCCCGTACCCCTTCGCGACCACCCGCGGCACGCGCTCGGCGCCGTACGGCTCGTAGACGAGCGCTGCCGCGCTCTTGCGATGCCTGCGGCTCATTCAGATGTCCCAGTCGAAATCCGTCGGGGCCGCCGCGGGACGCGCCGGGCGCGCGCCGCGCCGGTTCCCGGCCGCGTTCGCGCCCGGCGGCACCGCGCGCGCGTAGGCGGAGACGGCCGCCTGCACGTCCGCGGCGCTTTGCGCCGCCGACGCCGCGCCCGGCGCGCCGCCGCCGATCTCGCGGATCGACAGCCCGTGCAGATCGATGCCGACCGCGGCAAGCCGCTGCCGGAAGCCGTCGCTCTGCGCGTTCAGCCAGGCCGCGCCGAGCGGGCTCGCGAGCACTCGCGCCGCGAGCCGGTTGCCGGTCAGCACCAGCTCGGCGTCGACGGTGCCGAGGCGCGGCAGCGACAGCGTCAGCCGCGTGCGCCACGGATAGTCCTCGCCGGCACTCGCGCCGCCGCCGCTGCGCTGCCATTCGTCGCCGTCCTGCTGGATCGTCCAGTCGAGCTTCGCGCCGGGCCACGCCTCGCCGCTCCAGCGGAACTGCCCCGTCGCGAGCAGGTCGAGCTGCTGGCGCACGAGCGGGACCGTCGCCGCGTTGACCGCGCCGGCCATCGACTGCGCGGTGTGCGCCGGCGCGTCGGCCGCGGTGCCCGCCACCGCGTGCAGCGCAGCGTGCAGCGGCTGCCCGGCCAGCTCGCTGAACGACTGCGCGAGCACTTCGCCGGCCGCAAAGCGCGCCGCCTGCGGCGATTCGATCGACGGCGCGGCGCCGCCGCGGCCCGCGTTCGCGTCGGTCACGCCGGCGCGGCCGGCGGCCGTCGCGGCGAACGCCGCCGCACCGCCTGGGCTCGCGTCGGACGACCAGTCGAGCGAAAGCTGCGCGTCGGCATCGAGCAGCCGGTTTTGCGGCTCGCCGGCCAGTTGGTCCGGCGTCAACTGGCCGGCCAGCCATTGCGCGAGATGCGATTCGTAGAACAGTCCGCTGCCGGACACCGTTTGTTCGAGCGCCGCGACAAGCGCATCGACCGGCAGCGGCGACGCCGCGATCCGGGTCGCCGCCGCCGCGCCGCCGGCGGCCTGCGGGTCCGCGGAAGCGGGGTTCGATGCGCCGGCCGACGCGGATTCGGACGCCGATGCAGCAGCGGTCGCGGAACCGCTGGCCGCGCCGCCCGCCGGCACATGCTGCGCAAACAGCGTATCGAACAGCGGCAACGCGTCGATTTCGATGTCGAGCGACGGCGCGGACGGCCAGATCGGCGCTTCGCCGCGCAGCGCGGGCGTCGCGTCGCCGCCGGACAGAGCGATGGCATTGAGGGTCTGCGCAACCGCCGAGAGCTGCGTCTGCGCCGAGGCCGGCGTCGCGCCCAGCTCGACCGCACCCGGCGTGACGGGCGTCTCGCCATCCAGCGCGGAGGCGCTCGTCTGCGCCGTGGTCGCGCCCGGCGCGATGTTCAGCAGGCTGTCGACCCGGCTCGCGAGCAGCGAAGCGATGGCCGAGTCGATTCCGTTCATGCCGCCTCCCCTGGGTAATGGCGGACCACGCGCGGCATGCGGGGCCCGCTGCGCGCCCGGGCGCGCTTAGCCCGCGCCGTACAGCTCTTTGAGGACCCGCGCCGGGCGGCCGGCAAACAGCGCGGACAGCGTCATCATGCGCGGATTCGCGAGATCGCGGATGGCGGCGTCGTCGGCGAGAATGCGCCGCAGCAGGTCGAATTTACGGGCGCGCTCGATGTCGTCGAGGCGCACGCCGGTTTCCGCCTCCTTCAGCGCGTCCACCAGCATCCGGTATTCTTCCTGCAGCGGCACGAGGTCGTGCCACAGCGCGCAGCGCGCCGCCACCAGCATGCGCGCCGAGATCGCCGCGATCGCCTCGTAGCGGGCAAAATATTCCGAGTTCGAACTCATCTCATGTTCGCAACGGCCGGCTGTGATGCCATCCGCGCAACCTCCGGGGCAATCCCGATCCATGCTTCTTCGAGCGTGCCGAGCAGACCGTCCACTTCGATCAGCATCGCTTCGCTCTGCTTGACGTTTGCTTCGAGCAGCCGCCGCGCCATGTAGCCGTAGAGCGCATGTAGCCGCTCGGCGATTTCGCCGCCGGCTTCCCGGTTCAGCGACGCCTGCAGGCCGCTTTCGACGATCCGGATCGCCTTGCTGATCGCCTCGCCGCGCGCCGCCGCCGCCTTCACGCCGCTCTGCTGCATGTGCATGCGCGCCTGCGCGATCGCCTGACGCGCCCCCTGAAAGAGCAGCACCACCAGACGATGCGGGCTCGCGCCCAGCACCCCGGTCTCGACGCCGACTCGTGCATATGCGTTGGCTCCAGCGTGGCCTGGCGAAAACATCGGTGACTCTCCTGTCGGGCGGATTCGGATAGGGTGAGACGGCTCGCCGGCGCGCGTTTCCGCGCTCGGAGCGGCTGTCCGGTAACGGACCTGTAGCCGGGATATCGGATGGCGAGCCGGAAAGCTTTAATCCGCTTGTCAGGAAGACGGGCAGCGCGCGGGCGCGGCGGCCCGCGGGCGTCAGACCGACATCTGCATGATGTCGTCGTAGGCCGACACCAGCCGGTTGCGCACCTGCAGCCCGAACTGCAGGCTCAGGTTCGCCTTCTGCTGGTCGATCATCACGTCACTCAACGACACGTTCGACGCGCCCACCTCGAATGCCTGCGCCTCGCCGGTCGCGTGCAGCTCGTCGCCGCTGATCTTGTCGAGCGAGGCCTTCAGCGCCCCTGCAAAACCGCTGGCGGTCGCCGCGCCGGACAACTGCGCCGGGGACTCGGCGCCGCCGGACGCTTCGGCAGCCATCGCCTGCATTTGTTGCAGTGCGGAAGACAGCGCGTTCACAGGCATGGTCATGTTCTCTCCCGAGGATGAGTGGGCAGGCGCGGCCACGCCTGCCGATCTGACCGAAAGCATAGCAGCGGGTCAATTCGCGCACGGGCGAAACTAGGGGGGAAACCCGCTTCTATTCGGGCAATCGGCCAGCCTGCCGCGCCGGATAATTTCACTCGTGAAAGTCTCTGTCCGTCCGCCTGCCGAGCCCGGCGCGACGGCCCGAGCCAAGGCATTCCCCCGGAGAAACCCGACGCATGGATTCGTCAGCCAACTCGTTGATCAACCCCGACGCCCGCGTGGGCCTCGCCAGCGCGCAGGCGGGCGCCGGCGCGGCCGGCGCCGGCCAGGCCGCCGGTGCGGACCTCGGCGCGGGGGGGCTCGGCGGCAATTTCTCGCAGCGGCTGTCCGGCCTCGCGCAGATGCGCGGCAACCCGCGCGCACCGCTGATCTTCGCGGTCGCCGTGCTGGTGGCGGTGGTCGCCGGACTGCTGATGTGGGCCCGCGCGCCGAGCTACGGCGTGCTTTACAGCAACCTGTCGGATCAGGACGGCGGCGCGATCATTGCCGCATTGCAGCAAGCCAACGTGCCCTACAAGTTCTCCGATGTCGGCGGCGCGATTCTCGTGCCGGCCGACGAAGTGCGCGAGATGCGCCTGCGGCTCGCCGCCCAGGGGCTGCCGAAGAGCGGCTCGGTCGGCTTCGAGCTGATGGACAACGAGAAGTTCGGCATCAGCCAGTTCGCCGAGCAGGTCAACTACCAGCGGGCGCTCGAAGGCGAACTCGAACGCACGATCGAGGCGATTTCGGCGGTCCAGTCCGCGCGCGTGCACCTCGCGATTCCCAAGCCCACCGTGTTCGTGCGCGAGCGCGAGGCGCCCAGCGCGTCGGTGCTGCTGCACCTGTACCCGGGCCGCGTGCTCGACGAGGGGCAGGTGGTCGCGATCACGCACCTGGTCGCCTCGGCGGTGCCCGACATGCCGGCGCGCGGCGTGACGGTCGTCGACCAGGACGGCAATCTGCTCACGCAGCAGCCGTCGGCCGCCGGTCTCGACGCGAACCAGCTCAAGTACGTACAGCAGATCGAAAACAGCACCCAGCAGCGCATCGATGCGATCCTCGCGCCGCTGTTCGGCGCGGGCAACGCGCATTCGCAGGTGAGCGCCGACATCGATTTCTCGCAGATCGAGCAGACCTCGGAAAACTACGGCCCGAACAGCACGCCGCAGCAGACCTCGATCCGCAGCCAGCAGACCAGCACCGACACCGAAGTCGCCGGCGGCGTCGCGTCGGGCGTGCCGGGAGCGCTGTCGAACCAGCCGCCGCAGCCGGCCTCCGCACCGGTCGATGCGGCCAACGGCGCGAGCGGCGCGGCGCCGTCCACGCCGATCAGCGATCGCAAGGACCAGACCACCAACTACGAGCTCGACAAGACCGTGCGCCACGTGCAGCAGGCGGTCGGCGGCATCAAGCGGCTCTCGGTGGCGGTGGTGATCAACTACGTGCCGGTGACCGACGCGAAGGGCCACACGACGATGCAGCCGCTGCCGCCCGCGAAGCTCGCGCAGGTCGACCAGCTCGTGAAGGACGCAATGGGCTTCGAAGCGCAGCGCGGCGACTCGGTGAACATCGTCAACAGCCCGTTCACGACCGAGATCGATCCGCTCGCGAACGTGCCGTGGTGGCGCACGCCGGACATGATCGCGCTCGCGCGCCAGGTCGCGACCTACGTGGGCATCGGCATCGTCGCGCTGTTCCTGTACTTCGTCATGGTGAAGCCGGCGCTGCGCCGCGCGTTCCCGCCGCCGCCGGAGCCGGTCGCCGCGCTGCCGTCGCCGGACGAGCCGGTGCTGCTCGACGGCATCCCGGACGCCGAGCGCGCCGGCGCCGACGCGGCCGGCAGCGCCGTGACCGATCTGGCGTCGCACGAGAGCGACAAGTACAAATACGAGCGGAACCTGGAATTCGCGCGCAACATCGCGCGCCAGGATCCGAAGATTGTCGCAACTGTCGTCAAGAGCTGGGTGTCCGATGAGCGCTGAAGGCGTCATGAAGAGCGCGCTCCTGCTGATGTCGATCGGCGAGGAGGAAGCTGCGCAGGTATTCAAGTTTCTCGGGCCGCGCGAGGTCCAGAAGATCGGCATCGCGATGGCCGCGCTGAAGAACATCACGCGCGAGCAGATCGACGACGTGCTGCACGAGTTCGTGCGCGAAGCCGAGCAGCACACCGCGCTGTCGCTCGATTCGAGCGACTACATCCGCTCGGTGCTGACCAAGGCGCTCGGCGACGACAAGGCCGGCGCGATCATCGACCGGATTCTGCAGGGCAGCGACACGAGCGGCATCGAAGGCCTGAAGTGGATGGATTCGGGCGCGGTCGCCGAGCTGATCAAGAACGAGCACCCGCAGATCATCGCGACGATCCTCGTGCACCTCGACCGCGACCAGGCGTCGGAAATCGTCGCCTGCTTCACCGACCGGCTGCGCAACGACGTGCTGCTGCGCATCGCGACGCTCGACGGCATCCAGCCGGCCGCGCTGCGCGAGCTGGACGACGTGCTCACCGGCCTGCTCTCCGGCAGCGACAACCTGAAGCGCAGCCCGATGGGCGGCATCCGCACGGCGGCTGAAATCCTCAACTTCATGTCGAGCAACCACGAGGAAGGCGTGCTCGAAAACGTGCGCCAGTACGACGCGGAGCTCGCACAAAAGATCATCGACCAGATGTTCGTGTTCGAGAACCTGCTCGACCTCGAAGACCGCGCGATCCAGCTGCTGCTGAAGGAAGTGGAGTCCGAGACGCTGATCATCTCGCTGAAGGGCGCCCAGCCCGCGCTGCGCCAGAAGTTCCTGTCCAACATGTCGCAGCGGGCCGCCGAGCTGCTCGCCGAAGACCTCGACGCGCGCGGTCCGGTGCGCGTCTCCGAAGTGGAAACGCAGCAGCGGCGCATCCTGCAGATCGTGCGCAACCTCGCCGAGAGCGGCCAGATCGTGATCGGCGGCAAGGCGGAAGATGCGTATGTCTGACCAGAACCCCGCCGGCAAGGGCAGCCTGTCGGCGTATCAGCGCTGGGAGATGGCGTCGTTCGACCCGGCGCCGCCGGCCCCCGAGCCGCCCGTCGACGACGGCGCGTTCGAGGCCGAACTGCAGCGCCTGCGCGACGCCGCGCACGCGCAGGGCCTCGCGCAGGGACACGTGGCGGGCCAGGCGCTCGGCTACCAGGCGGGCTACGAGCAGGGTCACGCGCAGGGCTTCACGCAGGGGCAGACCGAAGCGCGCGAGGAAGCGGCGCGCCTCGCGGCGCTCGCCGAAACCTTCAAGAGCGCGCTCGACGGCGCGCAGCAGGACGTCGCCGGCATGCTCGTCACGCTCGCGCTCGACATCGCGCAGCAGGTCGTGCGCCAGCACGTGCAGCAGGATCCGGCCGCGCTGATCGCCGCCGCGCGCGAGGTGCTCGCCGCCGAGCCCGCGCTGACCGGCGCGCCGCACCTCGTCGTGAGCCCGGCGGATCTGCCGGTCGTCGAGGCTTATCTGATGGAGGAACTGCAGGCGCGCGGCTGGTCCGTGCGCACCGACCCGGCGGTCGAGCGCGGCGGCTGCCGCGCGCACGCCGGCTCCGGCGAAATCGACGCCGGCATCGATACCCGCTGGGAGCGCGTCGCCGCCGCGCTCGGCAGAGAACGCACATGGTGAAGCCGACGCCCGAGGAGATCCGCGCGAGCGACCTGACGCCGCTCGAACAGGAGCTGGCGCTCGCCTCCTTCGGGTCGCATCCGCCCGCGCCGCACGAAGCGGTGTACGAGGCGCATTCCGCATCGCATCCCGCGTCGCATGCGGACGGGCATGCCGCACAGGCGGATGCGGCCGCCGTGTCGCGCCCCGGCCGGCCGGCGCCGCACGGGGCCGCGATGGGCGGGCATGCCGGCGCGCATGCCGGCGAGGCAGACATCGCGAAGACGCCAGGCGTCGCCTCGTTATCCCCCCGCCCCGGCGACGCCGCGGCCCGCGCCGGCGCTGCCGGTGTCGCTGCCCACGCGCCTCACGCCGCCCACGCCGCCGCACCGCCGGACTTCGCGCCGGATCCCGCGCGGGCGGCCAATCCGCATCTGCAGGCATGGCGCGCGCAGCTCGACGCCCTGCGCGCGCGCAATGCGATCGCGCGGCCGCTGCGCGCGTGCGGGCGTCTCACGCGCGCGGCCGGCCTCGTGCTCGAAGCGGTCGGCCTGCGGCTGTCGGTGGGCGCCGAAGTGATGATCGAACTGCCGCCCGGCAGCTCGCTGCCGATGGCCGAAGCCGAAGTCGTCGGCTTCTCCGGCGAGCGGCTGTTCCTGATGCCGACCACCGAGGTGATCGGCCTGCTGCCCGGCGCGCGCGTCTATCCGCTCGAAAGCGCGCCGGTGGCCGATCCGATGGCCGGCGCGAAGCGCCTGCCGGTCGGCTGGGAACTGCTCGGCCGCGTGCTCGACGCGTCCGGCCGCCCGCTCGACGGGCTCGGCCCGCTCGCCTCGACGCGCGACACGCCGCTGTCGGCGCCGACCATCAACCCGCTCAACCGCGAGCCGATCCACAAGGTGCTCGACGTCGGCGTGCGCGCGATCAACGCGCTGCTCACCGTCGGGCGCGGCCAGCGCATGGGCCTGTTCGCGGGCTCGGGCGTCGGCAAGTCGGTGCTGCTCGGCACGATGGCGCGCTATACCAGCGCCGAAGTCATCGTGATCGGCCTGATCGGCGAGCGCGGCCGCGAAGTGAAGGAGTTCATCGAGCAGATCCTCGGCGAGGACGGCCTCGCGCGCGCGGTGGTGGTCGCCGCGCCGGCGGACGTGTCGCCGCTGCTGCGGATGCAGGCGGCGGCCTACACGACGTCGCTCGCCGAATATTTCCGCGACCAGGGCAAGCACGTGCTGCTGCTGATGGATTCGCTCACCCGCTACGCGATGGCGCAGCGGGAAATCGCGCTCGCGATCGGCGAGCCGCCCGCGACCAAGGGCTACCCGCCGTCGGTGTTCGCGAAGCTGCCGGCGCTCGTCGAGCGCACCGGCAACGGGCCGGCGGGCGGCGGCTCGATCACGGCGTTCTACACGGTGCTCACCGAGGGCGACGACCCGCAGGACCCGATCGCCGACGCGGCCCGCGCGATTCTCGACGGCCACATCGTGCTGTCGCGCTCGCTTGCCGAGGCGGGCCACTATCCGGCAATCGATATCGAAGCGTCGATCAGCCGCGCGATGACCGCGCTGATCGACGACCGGCATCTGGAGAAAACGCGCGTGTTCAAGCAGATGCTGTCGCGCTACCAGCGCAACCGCGATCTGATCAACGTCGGCGCCTACGCGAGCGGCCGCGACGCGCTGCTCGATCGCGCGATCGCGCTGTATCCGCGCATGGAAGCGTTTCTGCAGCAAGGTTATCGGGAATGCGCCGATTTCGGCGCGAGCCTGCAACGACTCGACGCGCTGTTTGCCCAAGGAGGCTGACGATGGCGAACCACCTTCCGATCAAGACGCTGATCGATCTCGCGCAAGACGACGTCGACGCGGCCGCGCAGCGGCTCGGCCGCGCGCAGCGCGAGGCCGCCGACGCACAGGCGCAGCTCGACGCGCTCGTGCGCTACCGCGACGAATATCACACGCGCTTCACGCAGACCGCGCTGTCGGGAATGCCGGCCGGCAACATGCGCAACTTCCAGGCGTTCATCGACACGCTCGATGCGGCAATCGAGCAGCAGCGCAGGATGCTGGCCGCCGCGCATACGCGCGTCGAGAACGCGAAGCCCGACTGGCAGCGGCACAAGCAGAAGCTCGGCTCATACGAGGTGCTGCAGGCCCGCGGCGAAGCCGTGCAGGCGCGCCAGACCGCGCGCCGCGAGCAGCGCGACGCGGACGAGCACGCGGCCCGCGCGCTGCGCCTGCGCAGCGAAGGCACCTGAAGGCCACCGGGGACAACCGGCGCTCCGCCGGCGCCGCGCGCCCCCGGCCCGAACCGCTTGACCCGCTTGACCCGCTTGACCAGCTTGAACCGCTTGACCCGCTTGAACCGCTTGAACCGCTTGAACCGCTTGAACCGCTTGACCGGCCCACGCCGGCATTCAACCGGACTTACCGGATAGACAGGATCAGCCATGTCGCCACTTTCGTATATCAGCTCGCTGTTCGGCTCGTCGGGCAACGCCACGGACGCGACCGATGCCAATGCCGTCAGCACCGCGAACGCGCTGCAGTTCTCGCAGACGCTGCAGCAGAGCATCGACGCGCAAAACAGCAGCGCCGCGGTGCAGCCGGCCCCGTCCGCCCCGCCGGCGCCGCCGGCCGCCGCGCCGTCCGCACCGGTGCCGCCGGCTCCCGCGACGGCGTCCTCGGGCAGCTCGTCCGATGCGTCGCAGCCGGATAGCGGGCAGTCGTCCAGCACGACGGCCAGCGCACCGGCGAACAGCGCCGCGAACGGCGCCCCGAACAGCGCATCCGCGAACGGCACGCCGAGCAGCGCGTACAGCGGCGCGACCTCGGGCACCGCCGCGGGCGGCACGCAGCAGGCGGCCACAGGCAAGACCCGTCAGGGGCAGGCCGGCAACGGTAGCGCCACCGATCCATCGGCGGCCGCCGCCGCAGTCGCCGCGCAGTTGCAGGCGCAAGCGCAGCTGCAGGCACAAGCCGGCGCCGACGGCGCCACCGGCACAAACGCAACCGATGCCGCCCAGGCGGTCGCGGGCGCGGCCGGCGCCACCGGTCTCGGGACGAACGTCCAGCAGCACGCGAAAGGCCTCGCCGCCACCGATCCGAAGTCGATCGACGCCGCGCTGAAGGCCGCGCTCGCGGCGCTGAACGGCGCGCAGGGCGCGGTGCCCGCGCAAGCGGCGAACGTCGGCGCGGGCGCCACGAGCACGAACACGGGCGCAGGCACCGACGGCGCGCTCTCGCTGCGCACGTCCTCGAACGGCAAGGGCGGCACGGTGTTCGGCGACGCGCTCAACAAGACGGGCGACAAGCTCGATGCCAACGCGAGCGCCACGCCGGCCGGCACCGACGCCGCCGCGAAAAGCGCCGCCGACGCGCTCGCGGCGGCCGGCAACGCGCAGGCGGCGAGCCAGACCGATCTGAAGAACACGAACGCCAGCGACGCAGCGCTACAGGCGAGCCAGGCGGCCGCGGCGAGCGCCGCCGGCGCGGCCGCATCGGGCAGCATCGCGTCGACCCAGAACCCGGCCGCGGCCGCCGTGGCCGCGAACACGCTGGCGCCGCAGGTCGGCAGCAGCGACTGGGAGGACGCGCTCGGCCAGAAGGTCGTGTTCCTGTCGAACGCGCATCAGCAAAGCGCCGAACTGACGCTGAACCCGAAGGATCTCGGTCCGCTTCAGGTCGTGCTGCAGGTGGCCGATAACCATGCACATGCGTTGTTCGTCTCGCAGCATCAGCAGGTGCGCGACGCGGTCGAAGCGGCGTTGCCGAAGCTGCGCGAGGCGATGGAGCAGAACGGCATCGGGCTCGGCAGCGCGAGCGTCAGCACGGGCTTCGCCGGCCAGACCGGTCAGCAGGCCCAGCAGCAGGCGGCCCGCGGCGGCAGCGGCGCAAGCGGCGCCACCGCCTTCGACAGCGGCGGCGACACGAGCACGAGCGCGAGCGTCGCAAGCACGCCGCTCACGCGCACGGTCGGCCTCGTCGACACGTTCGCCTGACGCCACCGCCGCGGCCTTCGACAGGCGCGCCGCTCCAGCAAGGAGGCGGCGCGCCTGTTGCTTTCGCGGCGCCGCGCGGGGCGGCGCTGCACGAAGGCCGGCCTCGCGTGCCGCCTGCGGCCAGGTGGGGGCCGAAGCGGCGGAATACGGCCCGGCAGCTCCGCGGCGCGCCAAATACCAGAGATACCCGGTATTACGGCTTCTTTTCGGCCCATCGCCGCGCGCGTAATTCAACAACAATCACCCTACCAGCACTGAGGCAAGCAAGCATCCATGGCATCGACGACCGCAAACCAGCAAGCCACCGTCCCGCCGGCCGCGCCGGGACGGCTCAAGCGCATCATCCTGTTCGTGCTGATCGCGCTGATCGCCGCCGGGGCGGCCGGGGGCGGCACCTGGTTCTACCTGTCGCGCCATGCGCCGGCCGCCGTCGCCCATGCGACCGCGCCCGTGCCGCCCGCGCTGCCGGTGTTCTTCCCGCTCGAACCGATGACGGTGAACCTGCTGTCCGACGACGGCGAGCAGCACTATCTGCGCATCGGACTCACGCTGAAGCTCGCCGACGCGAAGTACCAGCAGACGCTCACCGAACACATGCCGGAGGTCCGCAGCCGCCTGCTGCTCGCGCTGTCGAACAAGCATCCCGAGGATCTCGCGACGCTCGACGGCAAGCACGCGCTCGCCAGCGAACTGAAGACGCTGATCGAGCAGCCGACCGACAAGGGCGCGCCGCCGATCCAGATCGAGTCGGTGCTGTTCACCGATTTCGTCGTGCAGTAACGGCGCGCATCGCCGCCTGAATCAACGGCTGCTGCCATCATCAACCGCGAACGGACGCACGAGGAAGAGGAATGGGCCACGAAGAGTTCATGTCCCAGGAGGAAGTCGATGCCCTCCTGAAAGGCGTGACCGGCGAAACCGATACGGAGTCGGAGCAGTCCGAACGTGCCGGTGTGCGGCCGTACAACATCGCGACGCAGGAACGCATCGTCCGCGGCCGGATGCCCGGCCTCGAAATCATCAACGACCGCTTTGCGCGCCTGCTGCGCGTGGGCATCTTCAACTTCATGCGGCGCAGCGCGGAAATTTCCGTCGGCCCGGTGAAGGTGCAGAAATACAGCGAGTTCACGCGCAACCTGCCGATCCCGACCAACCTGAACCTGGTCCACGTGAAGCCGCTGCGCGGCACGTCGCTGTTCGTGTTCGACCCGAACCTCGTGTTCTTCGTGGTGGACAACCTGTTCGGCGGCGACGGGCGCTTCCATACGCGCGTCGAGGGGCGCGATTTCACGCAGACCGAGCAGCGCATCATCTCGAAGCTGCTGCACCTCGTGTTCGAGCATTACGCGACGTCGTGGAAGAGCGTGCGGCCGCTGCAGTTCGAGTTCGTGCGCTCGGAGATGCACACGCAGTTCGCGAACGTCGCGACGCCGAACGAGATCGTGATCGTCACGCAGTTTTCGATCGAGTTCGGTCCGACGGGCGGCACGCTGCATATCTGCATGCCGTATTCGATGATCGAGCCGATCCGCGACATCCTGTCCTCGCCGATCCAGGGCGAGGCGATGGACGTGGACCGCCGCTGGGTGCGCGTGCTGTCGCAACAGGTGCAGGCCGCCGAAGTGGAGCTGAGCGCCGATCTCGCGCAGATTCCGGTCACGTTCGAACAGATCCTGAACATGCGCAAGGGCGACGTGCTGCCCATCAACATTCCCGAGTTCATCACCGCGAAGGTCGACGGCGTGCCGGTGATGGAATGCGGTTACGGTATTTTCAACGGTCAATACGCGTTGCGGGTCCAGAAAATGATCAGCGCAACCGACACAGTGAAGGATGGGGGGAGTTATGACTGAGCTGAACGGAGCGCCCGAGAAGGAGTTGCCGGCCGGCGAGCCGGGTCTGTCCGGCAGCGACGCCGACGACGCGGCGGCGCTCGACGACTGGGCGAGCGCGCTCGCCGAGCAGAACGACAACAGTGCGGTCAGCGCGACCGCGGCCGGCGTGTTCCAGCCGCTGTCGAAGGTGGCGCCGAACACGACGCGCAACGACATCGACATGATTCTGGACATCCCGGTCCAGATGACGGTCGAGCTCGGCCGCACCAAGATCGCGATCCGCAACCTGCTGCAGCTTGCGCAGGGTTCGGTGGTGGAACTCGACGGCCTCGCCGGCGAGCCGATGGACGTGCTCGTGAACGGCTGCCTGATCGCGCAGGGCGAAGTGGTGGTCGTCAACGACAAGTTCGGCATCCGGCTGACCGACATCATTACGCCGTCCGAACGGATCCGGAAACTGAACCGATGAGACGTCTCGCCGCCCGCGCCGTCCTGCTCGCCGCCGTCGTTCCGGCCGGCCGCGCGTTCGCGGCGGACCTGAACGCGGTCAATCACGCCGCGAAGATCGCCTCCGGCGTCGGCACCGGCGCGGCCGTGCCGTCGCTCGGCATCGGCGCGGTGATGCAGACGCTGTTCGGGCTCATCGTCGTGATCGGCCTCGTGTTCGCCTGCGCGTGGCTCGCGCGCCGCTTCGGCCTGCAGCACGGCGGCCGCGGCGGGCTCGTGAGAACCATCGGCGGCGCCTCGCTCGGCGGCAAGGAGCGCGTCGCCGTGGTCGAGATCGGCGACACGTGGCTCGTGCTCGGCACCGCGCCCGGCCACGTGACGTTGCTGCACACGATGCCGGCGGGCCTGCTCGACGGCGCCGCCGACCTCGCACCCGCCGACGCGCTGCCGGGCACGTTCGGCCAACGCTTTCGCGCCGCGCTCAAGGGCGAAGTCGGCAAGCGCTTCAACCGGCCCGGCAGCAGGAATCCGTAAATGCAGGTGAATCGCTCATTCGCGCCGCGCGGCCCCGCCGCGCCGCCCGCCTCCCGCCCGGCACCCGGTGTGCACGGCGCTGCGCACCCGCGCGCATCCGCGCTGCGGCGCGCGGCCCGGCGCGTCGCGCCGCTCGCGCTCGGCGCGCTGCCGTGGCTGCTGATGGCGCTGCCGTCGCTGTCGCATGCGCAGACCGCCGGCCTGCCCGCGTTCAACACGAGCCCCGGTCCGAACGGCGGCACGACCTACTCGCTGAGCGTGCAGACGATGCTGCTGCTCACGATGCTGTCGTTCCTGCCGGCGCTGGTGCTGATGATGACGAGCTTCACGCGCATCATCATCGTGCTATCGCTGCTGCGCCAGGCGCTCGGCACCACGACGACGCCGCCCAACCAGGTGCTGGTCGGCCTCGCGCTGTTCCTCACGCTGTTCGTGATGTCGCCGGTGCTGAACAAGGCCTATCAGGACGGCTACAAGCCGTTCTCCGAAGGCACGCTGCCGATGGACCAGGCGTTCCAGCGCGGCGTCGCGCCGTTCAAGACCTTCATGCTGCGGCAGACGCGCGAAACCGATCTCGCGCTGTTCGCGCGGATTTCGCACGCGCCGCCGATGCAGGGGCCCGAAGACGTGCCGCTGTCGCTGCTCGTGCCCGCGTTCGTCACGAGCGAGCTGAAGACGGGGTTCCAGATCGGCTTCACGATCTTCATCCCGTTCCTGATCATCGACATGGTGGTCGCAAGCGTGCTGATGTCGATGGGCATGATGATGGTGTCGCCGACGACGATCTCGCTGCCGTTCAAGCTGATGCTGTTCGTGCTCGTCGACGGCTGGCAGCTGCTGATCGGCTCGCTGGCGCAGAGCTTCTCCTAGCGCGACGGACGACGCATCATGACTCCCGAAACCGTGATGGCGATGGCGCACCAGGCGATGTACGTCGCGCTGCTGCTCGCCACCCCGCTGCTGCTCGTGGCGCTCGCCGTCGGCCTGCTGGTGAGCCTGTTCCAGGCCGCCACGCAGATCAACGAGGCGACCCTGTCGTTCATTCCGAAGCTGCTGGCCGTCGCGGTGACGCTGGTGATCGCCGGGCCGTGGATGCTCACGACGATGCTCGACTATCTGCACCAGATGCTCGCCAACATCGCGACGATGAACCACTGAGCGACGCCGCGCGCCCCGCCCCGACGCCATGTTCTCGGTCACCTATGCCCAGCTGAACACGTGGCTCGCCGCCTTCCTGTGGCCGTTCGTGCGGATTCTCGCGCTGGTCGCGACCGCGCCCGTGTTCGGCAACGTGTCGACGCCGACCACCGTGAAGATCGGCCTGTCCGCGTTCATCACGCTGATCGTCGCGCCGACGCTCGGCGCGATGCCGCAGGTGCCGGTCTACTCGGGCGCCGGCGTGTGGATCATCGCAAACCAGGTGCTGATCGGCACGGCGCTCGGGCTGACGATGCAGGTGATCTTCAACGCGATCGAGGCGACCGGCGAATTCATCGGGCTCGGCATGGGGCTCGGCTTCGCGACCTTCTTCGACCAGCAGGCGGACGGGTCGAGCGCGGTCGTATCGAGCTTCATGAATGTGTTCGCCACGCTGGCGTTTCTCGCGTTCGACGGCCATCTGCAGGTCGTGAGCGCGCTGATCGCGACGTTCCAGAGCGCGCCGGTGTCGGCCGACCTGTTCGGCGCGAACGGCTGGCGCGCGCTCGTCGAGTGGGGCGGCACGATCTTCTGGGCAGGGCTGCTGCTGTCGTTGCCGGTGGTGGCCGCGTTGCTGATCGCGAACCTCGCGCTCGGCATCCTGAACCGCGCGGCGCCGCAAATCGGCGTGTTCCAGATCGGCTTTCCGCTCACGCTGCTGGTCGGCATGCTGCTCGTCCAGCTGATGATTCCCAACATGATTCCGTTCTTCGCGCGGCTGTTCGACAGCGGCATTGACGAAATGGGCCGCGTGGCCGCGGCGCTGCACTAGCGCGGCGCGGTACGAGCGCGACGCGCGCCACGAAAAACGGGGGCGCTGCCTGCCGCCCCCGCCGCTTGCGCCGCCCCCGCCGTTCTGCGGGGCCGCGCTGCGTCAGCTGTTGATGTACTGGAACAGCGACATCTGCTGCACCTGCACGAATGCCTGCTGCGACGCCTGCAGCGAATATTGCGTCTGCGTGTACTTGCTGATCGTCGATGCGAGATCGGCCGACGTCAGGTCGTCGAGCGACGTCGTGTTTGCCAGCGACTGGTTCTGGTTGACGGTCTGCATCGCCTGGATCTGCTGTTCGCGGCCGCCGACGGTCGCCTGGATCGTCGTCACGTTCGACAGCGTGTTCTGCACCTGCGTGAGCCCCGTGGCCAGCGAGTTCTGCAGCGCCGCGAGCGCGGCCGGCGTGTCGGCCGGCGTCTGCAGCGCGGTGATCATGTTCTGGATCGTGCTGAAGATGTTGGTGCCGCCGATCGTCGACGGCACCTGGGTCGCCGGCTGCGCGGTGAATGCGTCGCCGTTGGCCGGCGCGCCGGTGATCGTCACGCTTTCCCCGCTCGTGCCGAGCGCGATCGATGCGCCGCTGGTGTACGGCTGCGCGGTCGACGTGGTCGTCACGCCCGCGGGCGTCGTATCGGACACCGTGTAGGTGGTCACGCCGGCCGCCACCGTGAAGTTGATCGCATAAGTGTCGCCATTGGCCGCGCTCGCCGCGTTGCTGGTGCTCACCGAGCCGATGACCCCGGTACCGGTGTTGGCCGACGCCGCATACGCGACCGGGCTGGCGGTTTCCGGCGTCACGCTCAGGAACACCGACGCGCCGGTATCGCCGGTCGCCACCGACGTGGACTCCGAAATCTGCGTCGTCGACACGCCGTTGTCGCCGTTATAGACGATCTGCCCGGCGGTGTTCTGCGTGAACGGCTGCGCGTCGCCCTGGAAGCCGCCGAACAGATAGTTGCCCGACGGCGACTTCGTGTTCGCGAGCGTGACGAGCGATTCGTTCAGCTGTTGCAGCGTCGCGGCAATCGCACTGCGGTTCGTGTCGTTCAGCGTGCCGTCGCCGGCGCTCAGCAGTTGCGTGTTCACGCTTTGCAGGTTCTGCACGACGCTCGACAGCGTCGAGTCTTCCGAGCCCAGTTCGGTGAGCGCGGAACTCTGGTTGGTCGAGAACTGCGACAGCGTCGCGCCCTGCATGCTCAGCTGCACGGCCTGCGCCGCGCCGGCCGGATTGTCCGACGGCGTCGAGAGCGCCACGCCGCTCGAAATCTCGCCATACAGCTGACTCAGTTCGGCCTGCTGATTGTCCATCGTCTGGACATTCATGCTCAGGTACTGGGAAGTGGAGATGCGCATGGCTCAACGCCTCACTGGAAGATGCCGAGAATGGTCTGGAACAGCGTATCGGCCGTCTGGATCACCTTGCTGTTGGCCTGATAAAGCTGCTGGTACTGCAGCAGGTTCGCCGCTTCCTCGTTGATGTTCACGCCCGAGACCGACTGCTGCGCCGAGGTGATCTGCGACACGAGCGCAGTCTGCGTGGTATTCGACGCGTTCACGGCATTCGTTTCGTTGCCCACCGTATTCACGTAGTTCGCATACGCGGTGGTGAGCGTCGTCGTGCCGCCGCCATACGCGGTTGCGCTGACGAGGTTCGACATGATCGTCGCATTGCGGCCGTCGCTCTGCGCGCCGCTGTTCGCCGCGATCGTGAACGTATCGCCGTTGGCCGGCGTGCCGCTCAGCGTCAGGCTGATGCCGTTCATCGAGCCGGCGGTCGCGGGCGTGGTCGAGATCGTCATCGCCGCGCCGCTCGACGGCGAATACGGCACCACCGTCGTGGCCGACGTGATCGACGTGCTGGTGCCGTTCACGGTCACCGTCGAGCCAACCGGGAAGCCCGTCAGTCCGCCCGAGGTCGAGCTGTACGTGAGCGTGGTCGTGCCGGACGGCAGCGAATAGCCGGCCGACACGGCGCCTTCGCTGATCGTGGCGCTACCCGTGTTGCTCGAACTGGCCGTCGCCAGCACCGGCGAGGCGGCGGCGATGGCCGAGCCGCTGGTGGTGGTGAGCGCGAAACTGTCGAGCGCGCCGCTCGTCGGCAGCACGGTGAACGAGTCGCCGGAATTCATCGTGCCGGACAACGAAAAGTTCAGGCCGTCGATCGGCTGGGACAGGTTGGCCGCCGAACCGACGACGTCGCCGGTCTGGTTGTCGGTGAGCGTATACGTGCCGCTTTCGTAAGAGAGCGTGTAGGTGCCGGTGGTCGGCGACGACGCATTGGCAAACGATACGCTGAGCGACGCCGTGCCCGTGTTCTGCGTGTTCGCGATCGTCTGCGGCGTGCCCACCGAGAACAGCGCGGTTCCCGGATTGCCGTTCAGGTCGAGGCCGAGTTCGTTCTGGCTGTTCACCTGCGACGCGAAACTGGTGGCGATCGCGCCGAGTTGCGCCTGCGCCGGATCGAGCGACTGCGTGCGGAACTGGATCAGGCCGCCGAGCGTGCCGCCCGCGTTCTGCATCACCGAGTCCGACAGGTACTGCGTCGTCGCGGCCGACGGCGTGGTGCCCGCCGCGCCCAGGTAAGTCACCGAGGTCTCGGCCGGATTCGACGGCGACGGCGCGCTGCCGAGGTTGTAGCTCGTCGTGCCGGCGACGAGCGGCTGGCCGTTGGCGAGGAACACGTTGTCCCCGCTCGAATTCTGCACGACCTGCACGCCGACGAGCGACGACAGGTTCGACAGCGCCTCGTCGCGCTGGTCGAGCAGCTGGTTCGGCGGCTGGCCCTGCGAGCTGGCGGCGGCGATCTGCTGGTTCAGCGTCGCGATCTGCGCGGTGTACGTATTGATCTGCGCCACCGTCGACGAGATCTGCGTGTTCACGCTCTGGCCCATCTGGTCGTACTGCGCGCCGACGCTGTTCAGCTCGCTCGCGAGCGTCTGCGCGTCGCTGATCGCCGTTTGCCGCGTCGCGCTGTTCGCCGCGCCGGTGGCCACGTTCTGCAGCCCGGTGAAATAGCTCGTGATCGCAGTGGAAATACCCGAGGTCGGGCTGCCGACCAGGTTGTTCAGCTGCGAGAGCATCGTGTAGTTTGCGCTCAGCGCGCCGCTTTGCGACTGCGCGTTGTTCAGCTCGGTGTTCAGATACTGGCTGTACGCACGCTGGATCGTCGTGGTCGACACGCCCTGGGCCAGATATCCGGATCCCGTGTACTGGCCCGCGCTCTCTTCATAGACGGGCCGCTCGACATCGTAGCCCGGCGTGGTCGCGTTGCTGATGTTCTCGCTGGTCGTCGTCAGTCCCCACTGGGCGGCATTGAGCCCGCTGAGACCGATATTGATGAGGTTGCTGGACATGCGTCATCCTGAAGAACTGGCAACGCGCCCGCCGAGTTGCCATCACATCCTGTATAACGGCGCAGCCGCCGCAAAATTGAGGGTTGACGCACAGCGGGCGGCGGCGCGCAAAGCCCCGCCGCGCGGATCACGGACGCGCGAGCGCGCGCCGTTTCATTTCGAGCTGGGTGATGAGCCGCTGCAGCGTGTTTTCGGCGCTGCCCGGCAGCCTCACGAAGCGCATGCCGAGCTGGTAGCGCTGCGTGCCGTTCGGCAATTCGACCGCGCGAAACGACACGAGCTCCAGATCGAGCGACAACGTTCCCTGCGCGCCAAGCGTGAGCTCGCAGTCCTCCAGCACGCAGCCGGTCGGCAGTTCGGCCGCGCGCGTGTCGGTCGTGCGCATGCCGACGCCGCCGAGCGACAGGTCGTGCACTTCGAAGCGGAAACGCTCGCCGTCGGGCAGGCGGCCGGTACACGTGTACGGATCGAGCAGCGGCGCATCGACGCGGAAGAACTCGCGCCGCTGCACGTAGTACAGCACCTCGGGAAAGTCCGCCTCGAACGCGGAGCGGCCCTCGAAGCGGGTTTCGCGCGGCGAGGCGGTGGTGAACTCGACCCGCACGCCCTCGGGTTGCGCATGGAACGTGCAGCGCGGCGACGCAACGAGGCCGCGGTTCTGGTCGGCAAGCGCGCCCCAGTCGAACGTGAAGGTGCGCCCGCGCACGTCGACGTCGAGGATCCGGGTAACGAGCTGCCCCCCCTTGTACTGCGCCGTCAGGAAATCGCCGCGATTGACGAGGTTGCGCAACTGGACACCGATTTCGAGCGGGTTGCGGCGTCCGAAATCATTGCCGGGCTCGGAAGAGCCATCCGTCTGGCCGTTCGTCTCTGAGGTATCCATGGGCTTGCCGGTAAGCATGTTTCTCGCGGCCCCGCGCCCGAGGATCTGCGCCGGGCCCGTGACGCGCGTCTGGCCGGGACTGTGACCCCGGTATTAAGATCTGACTGAATAGCGGCAGTCGGAACCCAAAGTTTAGGGTATCCCGGGGGTTTTTTTTGACGCAAACGTTAAATCGCCGTGCGGCAAGGGCTCGCACCGCGATCCGGGCGGAGAAAAAGGGCCGCGAGAAGCGGCATCGGGACCACCCGGCGAAGTGGCCTGGGCGGCTTCGCCGGCAGCCTGCGGGCTGCCGGCGGCACCGTCTTCTTGTGCGACATGGCCCCGTCGCATCCGGCCCGGACCTGCGCGATGCGCAGGCCCGGGCACGCCTTCAGCTCATGCGCTGCATGATCGACATCAGCTTGCGCGCGTAATGCGGATCGGTTGCGTAGCCCGCGCGCTGCATGCCCATCGCGAAGCCGGCTGCATCGTGCGAGTTGTTGAGCACCTGCGCGTAGCGCGGATTGTTCTTCAGCATCGACGCGTAATCGGCCATCGCTTCGTCATACGAGTCGTACGCGCGAAACTTCTCGACCACGCGGTGCGGGCGGCCGTTGCGGTATTCGGTCGTGAGCGTCTCGACCGTCTTGCCGGTCCAGTCCGGGGTCGCCTTGATGCCGAACACGTTGTAGCTGGTCTTGCCGTTCGGGCGCATGATTTCGCGCTTGCCCCAGCCCGATTCGAGCGCCGCCTGGCCGATGATGAAGCGCGCCGGCACGCCAGTCTTTTCACTGGCGGCCTGCGCGGATGCGGCGAGCTTGTCGACGAACGCGTCGACGTTGGCGGAGCCGTTGCCGTGCAGCGGCGGCGTGAGCGCGCTGTTGCGGGAAAAGCCGACGCCGTCGGCGAGCTCGCCGTTCGCTTCGGGATTGTCGTAAGCACGCGCGAGCGCATCGAGCGTCGCGCCGGTACCGCTGCCGCTGGTGCCGCCGGCGCCCGCCTTGATGTCCGCGTTGTTCAGCAGCTGCTTGAGCATCGCGTCGGCCACGCCGATCCCCTTGTTCGACATCTGCTGCGCGAGCTGCTCGTCGAGCATCGACGTGTACTGCGCGGTGTCGCGCGAGTCGAGCGGACTGTCCTGCGGCGTCGCATCGCGCATGCTCTTGAGCATCATCGAGATGAACGTCGCGTCGAACTGGCGGGCCGCGACTTTCGCGCCCTGGGCGGGCGATGCCGCGACCTTGGCCCGCAGGCTGTCGAAGCCGTCGACGTCGAGCGCGAAGCGCTGCGTGAGATCGTTGCCACCGGAAATGGGATCGCCCGTCATCGCGGCTCCTTAGATGATTTCGAGGTCGGCGCGCAAGGCGCCCGCCGCCTTCATCGCCTGCAGGATCGACATCAGATCGGCCGGCGTCGCGCCGAGCGCGTTGAGCGCCTTCACGACGTCAGCCAGATTCGCGCCGGCGTGCACGTACTTCACCGCGCCGCTGTCCTGCTTCAGCTGGATCTGGGATTGCCGCGCCACCACGGTGCGGCCGTTTGAAAACGCGCCCGGCTGGCTGACCACCGGCTGCGTGTTGACCACCACCGACAGGTTGCCGTGCGCGACCGCGCAGTTGTCGAGCGTGACCATCTGGTTCATCACGATCGAGCCGGTGCGCGCGTTCAGGATCACCTTGGCCGCCTGCTGCGCCGGCGTCACCTGCAGGTCTTCGAGCTGCGCCATGAACTGCACCTGCTGCGCCGGGTCGGTCGGCGCGCGCAGCTGGATCGTGCGGCCGTCGAGCGGCGTCGCGACACCCTCGCCGAACGCGCTGTTGATCGCGGACACGACGCGCTGCACGGTGTCGTAATCCATGTCGTTCAGTTCGAGCTGCATCGTGCCGTTCTGCATCACGCTGGTCGGCACCGAGCGCTCGACGAGCGCGCCGTCGCTGATGCGTCCGGCCGCAAGCTGGTTGACCTGCACCCGGCTGCCGTTGGCCGAGGCGCCCGCGCCGCCCACCACCACGTTGCCCTGCGCGAGCGCGTAGACGGCGCCGTCCGCGCCCTTGAGCGGCGTGAGCAGCAGCGTGCCGCCGCGCAGGCTTTGCGCGTTGCCGAGCGACGACACGGTGACGTCGATCGCTTCGCCGGGACGCGCGAACGGCGGCAGCGTCGCGGTCACCATCACCGCCGCGACGTTTTTCAGCTGGATGCTGGTGAGCGAGGACGTCGCGTTGTTGCCCGCGCCCGCCGACTGGTTGTTGATCGAGATGCCGAGGTTCGCGAGCATGTTCGCGAGCGATTGCGTCGTGAACGGCGTCTGCGTGGTCTGGTCGCCCGTGCCGTCGAGGCCGACGACGAGCCCGTAGCCGATCAGCGGGTTGTCGCGCACGCCCATGATCGCCACCAGATCTTTCAGCCGTTCGGCGCGCGCGGTGCGCGGCAGCACGCCGCATGCAAGCACGGCGATCAGGCAGGCGAAGCCGAAGCGGCGCAGGAGAGCGGAACGCATGATCACCACGGCGCGACGTTGAGGAAGAAACGCTGCAGCCAGCCCATCGTCTCCGCCTCGTTGATATAGCCCTTCGCGGAATACTCGATTTTCGCGTCGGCGACCTGGGTCGAGTACACGGAATTGAGCCCTGAAATCGTGTTCGGATTTACCACGCCCGAGAAGCGCACGAATTCGTTACCCTGGTTGATCAGCATCTGCTTCTGGCCGCTCACGACGAGGTTGCCGTTGGGCAGCACGTTGGTCACGGTGACGGTGATCACGCCGTTGAACGTGTTCGACGCGTTCGCGCCGCCGGTGCCCGAAAACACGTTGGAGCCCGTCGAATTCAGGTTCATCTTGCCGAACAGGCCGCCGAGGAAGCCGGCGCTCGTCGTCGAGAACGCGGTGCCCGACGAGCGGTTCGTGTTGGCGCCCGACGACTTGGTCGCGTTGATGTTTTCCGAAATGACGATGGTCAGGATGTCGCCGACATTGCGCGGTCGCTGGTCCTCGAACAGCGGCCGGCCGGCATAGCCCGGGTTGTAGATCGAGCCGGGTGTCTGGTCGTGCGGCGGAATCGGCGGCACGGCCGTCATCGGCTGCTGCACGATCGGCTGGCGCGGGGCGAGCGCACAGCCGCCCAGCGCCAGCGCGAGCACGCTGGCGGTGGCGAGAAGCGCGCTGCGCGCCTCGCCGATAGCCGGATTGAAATGGAATTGCGACATCGTGTTTCCCTACCGCCGGTTGGTCCGTCCGCTCAGATCTGCATCTGCGAGAGCGTCTGCAGCATCTGGTCGGATGTGGTCACCGCCTTGCTGTTGATTTCGTACGCGCGCTGCGTCTGGATCATGTTCACCAGTTCCTGCACGACGTTCACGTTCGACGTCTCGACGTAGCCCTGTTCGAGCGAGCCCGCGCCGTTCAGGCCCGGCTGCGTGACGTTCGGCGTGCCCGACGACGCGGTCTCCGCGAACAGGTTTTCGCCGAGCGCGTTCAGACCGGGCGGATTGATGAAGGTCGCGAGCTGCAGCGAGCCGATCTGCGGCGTATTGCTCGTGCCCGGCTGCGTGATCGTCACGGCGCCGTCCGAGCCGACCGTGAGCGACGTCGCGTTCGGCGGAATCGTGATCGACGGGATCACCGGATAACCGCTCGACGTGACGAGCTGCCCCTGCGCGTTGGTCTGAAACGAGCCGTCGCGCGTATAGGCGATCGTGCCGTCGGGCATCTGCACCTGGAAGAAGCCGTTGCCGTTGATCGCGAGATCCTTCGAGTTGCCGGTCTGCTGCAGGTTGCCCTGCGTGTACAGGCGTTCGGTGGCGATCTGCTGCACGCCGGTGCCGAGCTGGATGCCCGACGGAATCTGCGTCTGCTGGGTCGAATCGGCGCCGGGCTGGCGCACCGTCTGGTACAGCAGGTCCTCGAACACCGCGCGCGAGCCCTTGAAGCCGTTGGTGCTGACGTTCGCGAGGTTGTTCGAGATGACGTCCATCTCGGACTGCTGCGCGTTCATGCCGGTAGCGGCGATATACAGTGAGCGGTTCACTTCGTGAGTCCTCCTGGGTACGCGACGGCGCGCCCGGTTAGCTGAAACTGAGCAACTGGTTGGCGCTCTGGTCGTTCTGGTCCGCGTTTTCGAGCATCTTCGTCTGCATCTGGAACTGCCGGGCGTTGTCGATCATCGAGACCATCGCGGCCACCGGGTTCACGTTGCTGCCTTCGAGCGAATCCGGCACGAGCGTCACGCTCGGGTCGGCGTCCGCCGGGTTGCCGTCGCTGGTGCGAAAGAGGCCGTCGTCGCCGCGCACGAGCGAGGCCGCCGGCGGATTGACCAGTTTCAGCTGGCCGACCTGCGCGATCGCGGTAGCGGGATCGCCCGCCGCGAGCGCGGACACCGTGCCGTCCTTGCCGATCGTGATCTGCGCGCCGGGCGGCACCGAAATCGGGCCGCCCGTGCCGAGCACCGGCAGGTTCGTCGCGGTGACGAGCTGGCCGTTCTGGTCGATGTGCAGGTTGCCGGCGCGCGTGTAGGCCTCGTTGCCGTCGGCCGTCTGCACCGCGAGCCAGCCGTCGCCCTCGATCGCGACATCGAGCGGATTGCCCGTGCGCTGGATCGGTCCGGGCGTATAGTCGGCCCCGGGCGTGGACGACAGCACGAAGGTGCGGGTCGTGTCGTCGTTGATCGAGCTGCCGTCACCGAACGACAACGGTACCGCGCGAAACGTCTCCAGCTGGGCGCGAAACCCGGTGGTCGACGCGTTCGCGAGATTGTTCGCGACGATGGCCTGCTGATCGAGCGCCTGGGCGGCGCCCGACATCGCGGTGTAAATCAGACGGTCGGTCATGCGTTCGGCTCCGGCGGCTCTTACATGTTGATCAGCGTCTGGTCGACCGTCTGCTGGGTCTTGATCGTCTGCGCGTTCGCCTGATAGTTGCGCTGCGCGGTGATCAGGTTGACCAGCTCGTTGGTCAGGTCGACGTTCGACTCCTCGACCGCGCCGCCCTGCAGCGAGCCGTGGTTGGTGCTGCCCGGCGTCGAGATCTGCGCGACGCCCGACTGCGAGGTCTCCTGGAACTCGTTGTTGCCGAGATCGACGAGGCCATTCGGATTGTTGAAGTTCGCGAGCACGATCTGGCCGAGCGACGCGGTCTGGCCGTTCGAGTAGTTGCCGGTCAGCACGCCGTTCGTGCCGATCGTGAAGTTCGTCAGCTGGCCGGCCGCATAGCCGTTCTGCGTCAGGTTGTTGGTGCCGTCCGTGCTGCCGTACTGGGTCGTGCCGGTCAGGTCGAGCGAGAGCGTCTGCGGCGTGCCCGAGCCGTCGGTGTTCGGAATCGTGAAGCTGAGCGTGCCCGGGGAAGCCGCCGCGCTCAGCGTGACCGCGCCGGTGACCGGATTGACGGTGGCCTGCTGCACGCTGTTGAGCGTGCCGTTCGACGAGAACGTCGCCTCGCCGACCTGCTGCACCGTGCCGCCCGCCACGCCCGCGTAGATGTTCCACGTGCCCGACGCGGTCTTCGCGAAGTACATGTTGACCGTCTGCGAGCCGCCGAGCGAGTCGTAGGCCTGGACCGAGGTCGAGTAGTTGTAGGTGGACGAGCTGCTCGCGTTGAACGTGGTCGGGTTCGGCGTGACCGTCACCGCGTCGCCGCTCGCGGGCGTGCCCGACAGCGTGACGCTCTCGCCGTTGCCGAGCGTGATCGCGTCGCCCGCGGTGAAGGTCTGCGAGGCGGAGGTCGTGCCGGCCGTCTGGTCGGTCACCGTGTAGGCGGTCGGCGACGTGAAGTTGACCACATACGTGTCGTTGTTGGTGCCGGCCGACGCGGTGGTGATCGTCGCGCCGTCGCTCGTCAGCGAGCCGGTGGTCGTCACGTTGACGGACGGCGTGCCGAGCATCAGCCCGTCCTGCGCGTCGAGGTTCAGCTGCGCGGTGATCGCAGTGGTCGGCGTCGGCGCGATATTGGTGGTGGGCACCGTGAGCGGCACGGTCTGCGCGGTGTTGATGATGCCGCCCGAGTTGGCCGCGTAGCCCATCAGCTGCAGGCCTTCCGCGTTGACGATCTGGCCGCTGCTGTTCAGCTGGAACACGCCGTTGCGCGAGTAGACCATCGAGCCGTTGTCCGACAGCTGGAAGAAGCCGTTGCCGTTGATCGCCACGTCGAGCGCCTGGCCGGTCGTGTTGATCGTGCCTTGCGAAAACTGCTGCTGCACTTCGGCGAGCTGCGTGCCGATGCCGATCTGGTTGTTCACGGCCGTCGCCACCGAGTTCGCATACAGATCGGCGAACACGGCGGTTCCGCTCTTGAAGCCGATCGTGTCCGAGTTGGCGATGTTGTTGCCAATCACGTCCAGATCATTCGATGCAGCCGACAGGCCGCTCAACCCTTGTTGATAACCCATGACGCTCTCCGTAGCGGGTAAGTCCTAATCTGGTTGCGTGGTCCGTCAGAGCACCGCGGCGACCGAGGTCAGCGCGGCCGTGCTGCCGTTCGACAGCACGAGGCTCGGCGCGCCGCTCGACCCCTGCACGACGCTTTCGACGGTGCCCGCGGTCAGCGTGGTGCCGGTGCCGGCCGCGCCGTTGACGGTGCCCGTCGCGGTGATCGTGTAAGTGCCGTCCGGCAGCGCGTTGCCGCTCGAATCGACCGGCGTCCACGACACCGGCACCGTGCCGGCCGGCTGCGCGCCGAGGTCGATCGTGTTGACGATCTTGCCGGACGAATTGACGACGTTGATCTTCATGTCCGACGCGGCGGCCGCGAGCTGCACGCCGAAGTCCGAGGTCTTGCCGCTCGTCACGGTGATCGAACTGCCGGGGGCGAGCACGGTCGAGCCGATCAGCATCGCGGCCTGCGAGGTCTGGCCCGCGTTCAGCTGCGTCGACAGCGACGACAGCGACGTGTTCAGCTGGCTGATGCCGGTCACCGTATCGATCTGGGCGAGCTGCGAGGTCATCTGCGAGCTGTCCATCGGATTGGTCGGATCCTGGTTCTGCATTTGCGTGATCAGCAATTGCAGGAAGGTGGACTGCAGGTTCGCGCCCGACGTCGTGGAGCTCGTCGACGAGCTGCCGGTCGCGCTCGTCGACGAACTCGTGCCGTTCATCGTGTCGAGCAGCGTCTGCGAAACGGTCGTTCCGTTGTTGCCGATTGTGGTTGAGCTGGTCACGGGGGGGCTCCTCAGGTACCGATCGTGAGTGCTTTGAGCATCAGTTGCTTGGCGGTGTTCAGCGTCTCGACGTTCGCCTGGTAGGCGCGCGAGGCCGAGATCATGTTCACCATTTCTTCCACCGGGTCGACGTTCGGCATCGTCACGTAGCCTTCCGGATTGGCAGCCGGGTTGCCCGGGTCGTAGACGGTCTTCATCGGCGTCGGGTCGTCGACCACGCCGGTCACCTTCACGCCGCCCACCTGCTGGCCGGACGCGGTGCGCGCCCCGCCCAGCGGGTCGACCGCGAACACCACCTGCTTGGCCACGTAGGGCTTGCCGTCGGGACCGGTCGTACTGTCGACGTTCGCGAGGTTCGACGCGGTGACGTTCAGCCGCTCCGACTCGGCCGACATCGCCGAGCCCGCGACGTTGAATATGTTCATCAGGGATGGCATGGCTTCTCTGACCTCTCGTGCCGGCGGCGCCGGCGTAATGACTGCCTGTAGCGGTGATGGATGGCGGTGCGTGCGGCCTGCGTTTTCTGCCCGTCAGGCTGTCGTCATGAATTCGTCAGGATCCCGATGTAATGGCCGACTGCAGCATCTTGATCTGCGTCGATACCTCGGTCATCGTCGATTCGTAATGCAGCGTGTTGTCGGCAAACTGCACGCGTTCGGTGTCGAGGTCCACCGTGTTGCCGTCGAGCGCCGGCTGCGCCGGGATGCGGTACTGCAGCTGGCCGTAGTCGTCGCTCGTGCCGCCGGTCGCCGCGAGCGTCGCGCGGCCCGCCATGTCGCGCGCGTCGGTGGTCGCCATCGACATGCCGGACGTGACGCCGGCCGGCTGCGTCAGCGGCAGCGTCGAGCTGTTCGAGGCGGCGGTGCCGCCCGTGCCGTCGGTCTTCTTCAGCGCCCCGGCGAGCGACGAGGCGAAATCGACATCGCGCGCCTTGTAGCCCGGCGTGTCCGCGTTCGCGATGTTCGACGACAGCAACTCCTGCCGGTACGAACGGACATCGAGCGCCTGGCGGCCAAAGGCAAGTTCGGCATCGAGTTTGTCGAGCATGAAATTCTCCGAAAGCGGTTCCGCCGCACCCTTCGCAAACGCCGCGCGCTCTGGCTGCGCACCCCGCGAAGGGCCTTTTGCATGAGACGCATCTTAGGGTCGGCCTGCAACCGGCAATCGTCGGAATAACCGGGGAAGGTCGCCTCTATTCGGCGTTTGCGAAGTGCGGGTGCTCTCTAGAATGCGATTCGTACCGTTGCCTTACGCTGGAGATCGTCGATGTCCCGAGCCCAATCCGATGTGCGCCAGCTACTGCGCCGCATCGTTGCGCGGCACGCTGCCTTCTGGCTGGCGTGCGCGGCGGCCGGCGCATGGACGACGCCGGCCGCGTTCGCCGACAGCGGCGGCGCGATCGTGATTCCCGGACCGGGCGAACAGAATCCCGCCGACCTCGCGCGGATGACGGCCATGGCCACCTCGGGCGGCGCGCACGCGGCAGCCAGCGCGAACCCGCATGTGACGTTCGGCGCGGTGAGCCCGCAAGGCGCGCCCGACCGCTTCAGCGCAATGGCGAACCAGAACGGCGCGATCGTGATCCCCGGCCCCGGCGAGCGGCCGGCCGGCGCCGCGAACAACCCGGGGTTGACACGCGTCAATCTCGATCAGCAGATGGTCGCAAGCCAGGTGACGCCGGTGATCGTCAACGCGGGCGCGCCGGCCACCGTGCGCCGCGCCGCCTATGCGATTCCGTCGACGGCCGCCGCCCCGCAGGCGGCCAGCGCGGAACTCGACAGCCTCACGTCGCGCGGCGAGCCGCCCATGCTGGCCGCCAGCGGGGCGAGCCCCCCGCGCCCGGCCGCCACGCCGCGCCTGACGGCCGCCGCCGCGCCGGGCGTCCCCAGCGGAGCTGCGCCCGCCGTGCCGTTTCAGGCACGCGATCTCGAACAGGCCAACCAGCGCGCGAAACTGGTCCAGGCGCTGCAGGCCATGCAGGCGCACGCAACGCCCGCCGCAGCGCAGCGCGTCGCCGTCCCCACGCGCGTCGCCGCGGCGCGGCCGGCGCAAGCCGGAGTGCAAACGGGCGCACAGGTATGGTCGGCCGCGCCGGCCGGCCAGGAAGACGGCGACGCGATCCGTGCCGCCGCGCTCGCCTTCTTGCAACAGCAGGCGGTCGGTCTGCCCGGCCAGGTCGATATCTCGGTGAGGCCCGCCTTCCCGCGCGGCCTTGCCGCCTGCGACGCGCTGCAGCCGTTCATGCCGAATGGCGCGCGTCTGTGGGGACAGACCACGGTCGGCGTGCGCTGCTCGGGCGCGCATCCGTGGACCGTCTGGCTGCAGGCGCACGTGTCGATTCACGCGACCTACTACGTGGCCACCCATACGCTCGCGCCCGGCGAGGTGGTGTCGGCCGCCGACATCATTGCGCGCGACGGCGACCTGACGATGCTGCCGATGTCGATCGTCACCGCCCCGTCGCAGGCGATCGGCGCGATTGCCCTGATGCGCGTGGGCGCGGGCCTGCCGCTGCGGCTGGACATGCTGAGGAACGCCGCCCAGGTGACCGCCGGCCAGATGGTTCATGTGGTCGCGCAGGGCGACGGCTTTTCGATTTCCGCCGAAGGCAGCGCGCTCAGCAACGCGCAGCCGGGCCAGCCGGTGCGCGTGAAAACCGCGAACGGGCAGATCATCATGGGCATCGTGAAGGACAGTTCGACCGTGGAGATCCAGATGTGACCCCGCGCGGCAGGCGCGACGCGGCGGGTTGGACGATGGGCGGGTGCGGGCAAAAAAGCCCGCGCGGTCAAATACATGGTTACAAAGGGATACGTGGATTGCGCTAAAGTTTGGCTAACGGCATGCCGTTATCAGGCTCAAATAGCTGAGGAAGCCAATCGTGAAGATCGATTCCACCACCAATTCCAAGCTGGACAGCCTGTCGGGCCGCGCGTCGCGCACCCAGCAGGACGGTTCGGCTGCGTCGGCGCCGGCGAGCGCCGGCTCGGCGGCGTCCACGCCGAGCCCCGCGAGTGCGGGCGGCGACGCGAGCGTGAGCCTGTCCGGCCTGTCGTCCGATCTGCGCAGCGCGGCGGCGTCGGATTCGGGCGACATCAATACGGCGCACGTCGAGGCGATCAAGTCGGCCATCGCCAACGGCACGTTGACGATCGACCCCGGCAAGATTGCGGACGGCGTGCTCGAAACCACCCGCAGTCTGCTGCAAACACGCGCCCCGGCGACCGGCAATTGAGGCTGGGCGCCGCACGGCGACACCTTGAAACCCTGACCCGCGCCGGGCGCGGGCCGCTGTGAATGCGAGTTGTGATGAAAGACGCGCTGCTTGCCACCATCGTCGACGAATACGCGACCATCGAAGCGTTTGCCTCCGTGCTGGCCGTCGAGCAGAAGGCGCTCGGGATGGTCGATCCGGCCGACACGCTGAAGCCCATTGTCGAGAAGAAAACCGAGCTGGTCGGCAAGCTCGCGCGGCTCGAAAAGATCCGCGACGAGCAACTGGCCGAAATGGGCCTGCCGGGCGGCTGGACCGGCATCGAACTGGCGGCCGGCGACGACCCGAAGCTCGCCGCCCAATGGAAGCTGCTGCAGCAGTCGGTCGAGCGCGCGCGCCGCTCGAACCGGACCAACGGCATCCTGATCCGCACGCGGATGGAGTACAACCAGCGCGCGCTCAACGTGCTGCAGGTACGTCAGCCCAAACCCGCCCTGTATGGCCCGGACGGACGCATGCCGGGCCGGGCGTTCTGAGCGCGGGCGATTGCCCGGATAGCGCGTGTTTCCGTCTGTTTCCGTCTGTTTCCGTCTGTTTCCGTCTGTTTCCCTCTCTTTTCCTGCCCGGTCGGTTCACGGCGCGCCGCCGTAACTCCGCTGCCTCGGGTTGAAACCCGAAGAAGTCCATGAAAGCGCCCTGTGCGGGCGCTTGCATACCTGCGCGCCTCGACAGGGCCATCGGTTCAATGATCATTCGTGGACGATCGACGCACCTCGTCGCCTGGGCGACGGGACTCTCGACCATGCCCGACAGTCTTGTCAGGCGGCCTCGCACCAGAACATGACATCGACGCGTGGCTGCCGCGAGGGACATCGCCGCCACCATGAACCATCGAGGTGATTTCTCGCTCATTCGACCACCGAGCGTGCATCGCCACGCTTGCTCTGTGCGGTGAACTTCCCGTTTTTGCCTTTGCCGGGAAAGAGCAAACCTCTTTTCCTGATCGTCATCGCTGGACGATCAGCGGTCTATCACTACGATGCCGCAACAGTCCGGGCTGATATAAAGCGCCCCGTGCTTACCGTATGCGTGATCGGGATCGCATCCTTTTCAAACGCGGCAATGGCGGCAATGACCGCTCCTTTCCTCGACGCCCGATCTCCCTTGACAGGTGCCCCTTCGCTCCAGAGCGAAGACGCCGGCGCGCCGGTGAATGGCTTGACAAGCGTGACGCACTGCCTTGTTCCCACTACGGGCACCTTGTCCAACGATCCAGCCGCGGCATGAACGTGCGGCATTGCATGTCCTGGACAACGCTCGACAAGTCCGCCTCATTTTTCAGATTACTCCGATAGGCACCCTCCCCCCGGAAAGCTAGGTTGCGTTCTCCGTGTCAGGAAACGAGGAGAAGCAGGATGGCAGACGAACGGCATCCCCTTACGCACACGTTCGGATTCGACCGGCTGGTGAGCCGCTACGAAGAGGAAACGTGCCGGCTGGAGCGCGCACTTGCCTCGCATTGCGCGACGCTGCGCAGCCACCGCTTCGAACTGAAGGAACGCGTCGGGTTTGCCCGGCGGCCGCATACCGGCAAGCTGGCGCAGGCGCTCTGGGACGTCTCGTGGCGGATGCCGGACCTGCATGGGGCACGCCTCGGCGAGCTGCGCGCGACGCGCGGCGTGGAATCGGTGGCCGCGCGGCTGCCCGGCTGGCTCGATCCGTACGGGACGGCTGACGTGATGGAGGTGACCGGCATCGTGCGGGCCGACCCGCAGGCGTCGCCGGTGGAGCGCGCGCAGGCCCGCTTTGCGATGAAACGCATCGTCGGGTTTGGGCAGGCGGTCGTGGATGCGCGCGAGTCGCTCGATCTGGACTTCGCGGGCGACCATCTGATCGATGCGGCGCGGGAGATCGGCACGGAGACGGTGGTCGACGTGCTGCTCGGACGGGCGACCGTCCGGGTGTCCCACGGTGCGACGGCCACGCCCGAACCGCACCGGGCCCCGGCGAAGCCCGCGCGCACGGCGGCTTCGTCCCGCGCCGCTGCGGCGCCGGCCCCCGCGGCGCCGACCAAGGCGCAGCGCTGGGCCGAGCGCAAGCAACGGGTGGCAGCCGGACGCGCGGCGCCGTCGGCGCGGGCGAACGCGGCCGCGCAGCGGCTCGCGATCAATAACGTGGCGGTGGAAAAAGCGCGGCTCGCCGATCATGTCTATCACCCGACGCGGGCGGTGCCGCAGGGGTGGAGGAATGTGAGCGGGGATGCGGGGGTGCTGAAGCAGTATGGCCTCGCGCCACGCAACCTCCAGATCACCAATACCAATTTCCGCGCGCAGCTTTATACGCCCGATCCCAACGTGTTTGGCCAGGACATGAAACCGACGCTGGCATTCAAGGGCACTGAAAAGACAAGTCTTGACGATTGGTCGAACAACGCTTTACAGGCTCTAAATATGGACTCGGCTTACTACGCAAGAGCCGTAAAGGTCGGGATGAAGTTGCTGGATATCGCAATGCCCATTGATATCACCGGCCATTCGTTAGGCGGAGGTTTGTGCTCGGCGGCTTCGGTCGCCAGCGGCAAGGACTGCTGGAGTTTCAACGCTGCAGGGTTACGCCCGGAAACGGTTGCGCGTTATGGAGGCACACCACAGCTATCCAAGGTATACGCATATCACGTCGACGGTGAAATCCTGACAACGGTCCAGCACCTTATGCCGCTGCCTGAAGCAATTGGAGCGCCTTATCCCCTACCTGGCAACGGCATGCCGCTCAGCCGCCACGCGATCGAGGAAGTAATCGCTGGCATCGAAAAACAGAAGGAGGAAGACATGGCGATCCTGCAGGAGTTGGCACCATGAAACGTGGAATTGCTGCGCTCATCCTGGTCACCCTCTTGCTATCGCTGATGCCCTTTGCGAAAAACATCATGAAAAAATTCCCCGCCACCGATTTCTTCTCTGGCCAGCAACTCGTGCTCGCCCAGGCCATCGAAGAGGGCGACATCCACAAGGTTCAGCAACTTGCCCCTGCCACCGATCTCAACACGCCCGGGCACAAGCACATGACGCTGCTATTCTTCGCCCTGCAGGAAGCACTCAAGCGTGATCCGAAACAACTGGCCATGATTACAGCGCTGGTCAGGGCCGGTGCGAACCCGCAACAGCAAGTGCCGAATCTGGGCAGCCTGCTGGACGTTGCACTCAACACACCCCATCCCGAATTCCTGCGCGCGCTGCTCGACGGCGGCCTCGATCCGAACACGATGATCGACGGAGATGCGCCCATCCTTTTCTGTGTGGCCCAGGAACCGACGTTCGAATCACTCAAACTGCTCGTTGAACGAGGCGCAGACATCAACAAGCGGGATTCGCTTCGCAACACGGCACTCTACGAAGCGCTAGCAGCATATTCATTGGATCAGGTCGACTATCTGCTCGATCACGGCGCCAACCCCAACACCTGGAACGTCAACGGTCTCTCCTTCGCCGCGGCGTTGTCTACCCGCATCAACATCAACGCCTCAGCCCCCGATTCGATCACCTACAAAAAACTCGTCGAAATCCGCGACCGCATCATCCGCCTGGGAGTCCAGTGGCCGCCGGAAACGCCCGAGCAGATCCGCGCGCAGTGGGGCGAAGCCAATGGCGATGTGGACGACCGCAAGCATGTCCGGTAAGGCCTGCGTGCGCACCGCGCTGGCGATCGTGCTGTTGTGCTGCAGCGTGTGCGCGTGCGCCATGAAAAAATTCCCCGCTACCGATTTCTTCTCCGGGCAGCAACTCGTGCTTGCCCAAGCCATCGAAGAGGGCGACATCCAGAAGGTTCAGCGACTTGCCCCCGCCACCGATCTCGACACGCCCGGGCGCAAGCACATGACATTGCTGTTCTTCGCCGCACAGGAAGCGCTCAGGCTCGACCCCAAACAGTTGGCCATGATCCCGATACTGCTGAAGGCGGGCGCCAACCCGCAACAGGAGGTGCCGAATTTCGGGAGCCTGCTGGACTTCGCTCTAAACAGCCCGCATCCCGAGTTCCTGCGCGCGCTGCTCGACGGCGGTCTCGATCCGAACACGATGATCGAGGGCCGAGTCCCGATCCTCTTCTTTGTGGTCCAGGAACCCACATTCGCCTCACTCAAACTGCTCGTCGAACGAGGCGCAGATGTCAACCAGCGGGATTCGCTGCGCAATACCCCGCTTTACGAGGCGCTGATGGGCGATTCGCTCGACCAGATCGACTATCTGCTCGACCACGGTGCCAACCCTAATACATGGAACAGGAACGGCGTGTCGTTCGCACTCGCATTGTCCGACGATCTCAACCGGAATGCCGTCGCCCCCGATTCGATCACCTACAAAAAACTCGTCGAAATCCGCGACCGCATCATCCGCCTGGGAGTCCAGTGGCCGCCGGAAACGCCCGAGCAGATCCGCGCGCGGTGGGGCGAAGCCAATGGCGATGTGGACGACCGCAAGCATGTCCAATAGTCGAACAGGCATGAAACCGCAGCGATGGGTAAGTCTGGCGGCGATCGCCCTCGCGACCGCTGCCGTTTCGTCGCGCGCCGCAGTGCACGCGGACGCGCCATGCCCTTCCCGGATACCGGTCACGCAGCATCTCGTCGGCAACGCGCCGGACGGGTGGTCGAATCTCGATGCAAAAGACGCCTACCCGCTCGTCAACATCACGTTCTGGCGCGGGCCGCCAGACTAGCGGGCATTGCTCGCGCCGTCCGGCGAACGGCGCAACGACACGGGTCCGGTCACCATCTGGACGTTTGCGAAATCGGACATCGACGACTGGGTCGCCTGCGAATACGCCGGTACCGGCGTGGTCCTCGCAAGGCCGCTCGGGAGACACGTCGAGCGCTGTACAGTGCAGTACGACAGGCATTTTTCGAGCCCCGTCGCTCAGCATTGGCATTGCGAGTCCGCGCGGTGAATCGTGCGACCTCGCGAGCGCGCCGCGCCCCCTGAAAAAAGCGCCGTCCCACGGACGGCGCAAGTCGCGTGCATCGTCAACAACCTGTCGCGGCGGCGCCGATGCCTGCGCCACCGCCTCGCCTTACTCGGTTTCGGCCTTCGCCCACGCCATTTCACGTAGCCGCGTGCGCAGCCGCGCGACAGCCTGGCTGTGCAGCTGGCAAACGCGCGATTCGCTGACCTCCATCACCGCGCCGATCTCGCGCAGGTTCATCCCGCGCTCGTAGTAGAGCGACATCAGCAGCTTCTCGCGCTCCGGCAGCCGCTCGATCGCCTCGACGAGCGCCGCGCGCAGGCTCTCGTCGAGCAGCGCCGACAGCGGATCCGCATGATCGACGCAGTAGCGGTCGAGGAACGGCTCGTCGTCGGCCGAGCGGTCGAAGTCCTCGTAGTAGATGAGCTGGCTGCCATGCAGGTCCTGCAGCATCGACTGGTATTCGTCGAGCGGCATCTTCAGATGCTCGGCGATCTCCGTTTCGCTCGCCGAGCGTCCGAGCGACTGCTCGACCTGATGCACCGCCATCTCGACCTCGCGCGACGTGCGGCGCAGGCTGCGCGGCAGCCAGTCGTTGCTGCGCAGCTCGTCGAGCATCGCACCGCGGATGCGCTGGCTCGCATAGGTTTCGAACTGCGCGCCCTGGTCTTCCTTGTACCGGCTCGCCGCGTCGAGCAGGCCGATCATGCCGGCCTGGATCAGGTCGTCCAGATCGACGCTCGCCGGCATCTTCGCCACCAGTTGCAGACCAAGCCGGCGCACGAGCGGCGCGTACTTCGTCAGAACCTCGGCCTGGGAAACCTTTCCCTGAGCGTTGTACATCGTGCTCCCCTTGTCCGCGCCCGCGCTCACGCGTGCTGCGCAGACGGTTGGTCGGCGTGTTGCGCCGCTGTGACTGTCGCGGACGCCACCCAGTGGCGCCGGGACGACATCGCTGGCCGCATCGGCCAGTACTGCAATTCGGCGGCAAGATGACGGAAATCGCGCGCAGCCGGCGTCGACGGAAACGCGTCGACGACGCAGCGCGACAACTCGCGCGCGCGCGCCATGCGCGAATCCGCCGCAATGCAGCCGGCTTCGTCGAGCGACACCGTCAGGTAGCGTTGCGCGACCCCCGCGAGATTCGCAAACGCGGTACGCGCATCGGCGACGCTGTGCACGTGATTCACCAGCACGCGAAACTGCGCGATCCCGTGCGCGTAGTGCAGCCGCTTCACCGCCGCATACGCATCGGTGATGGTCTGCGCGGCCACGCGCGTGACGATCATCAGGTCGTGCGACTGCTGCGCGAGCGCCGACAGCTGCCCCGTTCCGCCCAGCTGCGCATCGATCAGCACGATGTCCGCCCCGCCGTCGAGCAGCCGGTCCACGTGCGCGCTGCTGTATGCATCGTCCTGCGCGCGCGGCGCCGCGAGCACCCAGAAGCCGAGCGGATGACGCGCGGCAGCGGTGTCGAGCGGCATGTCGCCGCGCATCACCGCGCCGAAATTGCCGGCGCCGCGCAGGCCGCCGAGCATCGCGCTCACGGTGCCGGGGCGCGTGCATTCGTCGACGATCAACACGTCCTTGCCCTGCTCGGCGAGCGCGGCGGCCAGGTTGACGACAGCCGTCGTGCAACCGACGCCGGGCGAGCCGCCCGCCACCGCCAGCACCCGCGAACCGCTGCGGGCAAGGAGGCGCCGCAATCCTTCAGCCTGATCGGAAACGACTTTATCCAAAGCGTACCTCGTGCAGTTCTGACGTCGAGCGCGCCGACAGCGCGGCGAGCAGCGCCGGGATGTCTTCGTCCTGCGGCACGAACGGCGAGTGGTCGCGCGGAATGCAGAACGCACTCTTGATCAGGAACTTGCGGGTCGCGACGTACAGGTTCTCCGGCACCTTCTGGCCGGTCGACACGTAGTGCACCGGCAGCTTGTAGCGCAGCACGGTGTCGAGCACGCCGCCGAGGTTCGTCGCCTCGTCGAGCTTGGTCAGGATGCAGCCGGCGAGCGGCTGCTGGTCGGGCGCGCGCTGGTAGGCCTGCACGACTTCGTTGAGCGTGTCGCCGTGACTGGTTGCGTTCAGCAGCAGCAGACGCCGCACCGGCTGGCCGGCGCGGCACAGCATCGCGATCTGGTCGGAGACGAGCCGGTCGCGCTGGCTCATGCCGATCGTGTCGATCAGCACGATGTGCTTGTTGCGCAACTCGGAGAGCGCGAGCTGCAGGTCGGCGCCGTCCTTCACTGCGTGCACCGACACGCCGAGAATCTTGCCGAAGATGCGCAATTGCTCGTGGCCGCCGATCCGGTAGCTGTCGGTCGTGAGCAGCGCGACCTTGCTCGCGCCGAAGCGCATCACGCAGCGCGCCGCCAGCTTCGCGGTGGTCGTGGTCTTGCCGACGCCGGTCGGCCCCATCAGCGCGAACACGCCGCCGCGCTCCATCAGCGCATCCTCGCTTTCCATCACCGGCAGATTCGATTCGAGCACGCCGCGCACCCACTCCATGCCGCTGTCCATGCTGTCGGACTCGGCCGGCAGACGGTCGACCAGCATCTGCACGAGCTGCGCGGAAAAGCCCGCCGCGAACAGGTGCTTGGTGAGCGCCGCGCGCGCCGGGCTGCGGCGCTGGCGATCGGCCCACAGCAGGCCGGCGAAGTGCTCCTCCATCATCCCGCGCATCGACGTGAGCTCGTTCATCACGGTCTCGTTGACGACTTCCTCGATGCGCGTCTTCACCGCCTCGCTGACCGCCGCGGCACTGGCCGACGCGCGCGCCTCTTCGGCGCCTTGCGCGGCGGCTTTCTGCGCGGCGCGGCGCGCGGCGAGCTGCGCCGCCTCGCGCGCCCAATCCGGCGCGTCGGCCTCGCGCGAAGCCGGTTGCGGCGGCACGCTGATTTCGACCGGTGCGCCGAGCCCCTTGGCCATCGCGGCGGCGGGCGTCATCGACGACGGCCGCGCGCTGTACGCGCCCTGCTGCCGACCGGCGATGCTGCGCGCGTGATCGATCAGCCAGGGGTTGTAGTCGGCCATCGTGCGCGGCGTGGGCGGCGTGATCGCCGCGTGGGCGGCCTTCAATGCGTCGGTGCGGATCTCGCTGCTGCGGGCGCCCGCCTGCGGCTGGACGCGCGGCGCGGCGGCCGGCTGCGGCTGCGCACGCGGCGCTACGGCCGGCATGGCCGCTTGCGCCGGGTGCGCCCCTTGCGCCGGGTGCGCGGCGCTCGCCTGCGCGGCGGCGGTGAGCTTCACCTCGGCGGCGGCGTCGTTCGCCGCGGACTCGGCTGCGCTCGCCGGCGCCGCCGGCTGCGCCGGCACGTTGCTCGCGGACATGCTCTCGGTGCCGGCCTCGGGGCTCGCGCCGAATACCGACGAAAACACGTCCGGCATGCCGCTCGCGTACGGGTTGTGCTGCATCGCCGGCGCACGCGGCGCGGCGCTGCCCGGATTGCCCGGATTGCCCGGATTGCCCGGATTGCCCGGATTGCCCGGATTGCCCGGATTGCCCGGATGACCGGCCGTGCCGGCGGCGGCGCCGTCCTGCTTCTTCGGGGCGATCGCGGCGAGCTCGCTGTCGGCGAGCGCGACGATCTCGATGGTGCCATCCTCGATCGTCCGGTTCGACAGCACGACTGCATCGGGGCCCAGTGCTTCACGGACCAGTCGCAGCGCATCGCGACTGGTGGCACCGATAAATTTACGAATGTTCAAGCTCGACCCCCGATGAGGTTGACGGACCGGCAACATACCGCTTCCCATTGAGATCGATTATTACGAAAGACGTCGAGCGACGATCGGTTGATAAGGGCGGGGAAAGGTAGGCAATTCGCCTGATGGGGCGGGCTTCGCGGCCCGCTCGAGGTCACGGCTGGGGTTTCGCCTGGGGCCTGGCCGAGGCTTGCCTGAGGCTTGCTTGACGCTTGCCTGGGGCCCCTTCAAGGTTCGCGTCGAAGGCGAGGCTTCTGGGCTTGCGTCGAAGGTCCGTGCACGGCGCCGCGCACGGGCGCCCCGGGGTTAGCCCCGGAGTCAGCCCCGGGGTTAGCCGCGCGGTCAGCCCCAAGGGCGCGGCAGCCGACCGCTCAGCCCTGCCCGCCGATCTGGTTGACGACCTTCACGTGGCGCGTCTCGGGCACTTCGGCATACGAGAGCACCTTGAGCTGCGGCAGGCTGCGACGCAGGAAGCGCGCGAGCATGGGCCGCAGCGCGTGCTGCACGAGCAGCACCGGCGCGAGGCCGAGGTTCTGCTGGCGCGTCATCGCCTTTTGCGTCTCGGTGAGCAGCGTCTGCGCGAGGCCGGGTTCGAGGCCGGGATTGGCGCCCGTCGAGAGCGCCTGCGACAGCACGCGTTCGAGGTTCGCGTCGAGCCCCATCACCTGCATGTCGCCGCTGCCGGGGAACCACTGCTGCGAGATCGCGCGGCCGAGCGCGAGACGCACCGCCGCGGTCAGCTCGTGCGCATCGGTGATCTTCGGCGTGTGCTCGGCGAGCGCTTCGAGGATCGAGCGCATGTCGCGGATCGGCACGCCTTCTTCCAGCAGGTTCTGCAGCACCTTTTGCAGCGTCGTGATCGACAGCGCCTTCGGCACCAGGTCCTCGACGAGCGACGGCGTATCCTTCTGCATCCGGTCGAGCAGCGCCTGAACCTCGCGGCGCCCGAGCAGCTCGGACGCATGCGTGACGACGAGGTGATTCAGGTGCGTCGCGACCACGGTGCTCGAATCGACCACCGTGTAGCCGTACACCTGCGCCTGTTCGCGCAGGTTCGTATCGATCCAGATGGCCGGCAGGCCGAACGCCGGATCCTGGGTCGGCGTGCCGGGCAGCGCCGCGCTCACCTGGCCCGGATTGATCGCGAGCCACTGGCCCGGATACGCTTCGCCGATGCCGATCTCGACGCCCTTCAGCGCGATCCGGTAGCCGTTCGGCCGCAGTTCGAGGTTGTCGCGAATGTGGATCACCGGCGGCAGGAAGCCGATTTCCTGCGCAAACTTCTTGCGGATGCTCTTGATCCGCTTCAGCAGTTCGCCGTCCGAGTTCTTGTCGACAAGCGGAATCAGCCGGTAGCCGACTTCGAGGCCGAGCGTGTCGATCATCGTCACGTCGTCCCAGCTTGCCTCGGCGTTTTCCGCCGGCGCGAGCGCCTCGGGCGCCACTTCGACGCGCGCGCCGGCGTTCTTCTGCTCGGCGGCGCGCTTTTTCATCACGCGGCCGAACTGGATCAGCCCGCCGCCGAGCAGCAGAAACGCGAAATGCGGCATGCCGGGAATCAGCCCCATCAGCACGAGGATGCTGCCCGCGATGATCAGCACGCGCGGATTCGTGAAAAGCTGGCCGGTGAGCTGCGTGCCGATGTCTTCGTTGGTCGCCACGCGCGAGACGATCACGCCGGCCGCGGTCGAGATCACGAGCGACGGAATCTGCGCGACGAGGCCGTCGCCGATCGTGAGCAGCGTGTAGTTCTTCGCCGCCGACGCAAGATCCATGTTGTGCTGGAACACCCCGACGATCAGCCCGCCGATGATGTTGATCACCATGATCAGCAGGCCGGCGATCGCATCGCCGCGCACGAACTTGCTCGCGCCGTCCATCGAGCCGTAGAACTCGGCTTCCTGCGCGACCTCGGCGCGGCGCTGGCGCGCCTTCTCCTCGTTGATGATGCCGGCGTTCAGGTCGGCGTCGATCGCCATCTGCTTGCCGGGCATCGCATCGAGCGTGAAGCGCGCGGACACTTCGGCGATGCGGCCCGCGCCCTTCGTGATCACCATGAAGTTGATCACCATCAGGATGACGAACACGACGATCCCGACCGCGAAGTTGCCGCCGACGAGGAAGTGCCCGAACGACTCGATCACCTGACCCGCCGCGGCCGGGCCGGTATGGCCTTCGAGCAGCACGACGCGCGTCGAGGCGACGTTCAGCGACAGGCGCAGCAGCGTCGAGAACAGCAGCACGCTCGGAAACGCGGCGAAATCGAGCGGCCGCATCGTGTACATGCTGACGAGCAGCACCATCACCGACAGCGCGATGTTGAAGGTGAACAGCAGATCCAGCAGGAACGGCGGCAGAGGCAGCACCATCATGCCGAGGATCATGCAGATCAGGATCGGCCCCGCGAGCGCGCGCAGGTTGGTGCCGTTCAGCGCATCGGGCCGGCGGGCCAGAATTCCGGCGCGTACGTTCATGCATTCGCTCCTGGTGCGGCGTCATCGTCGAGGGCCTGGGCGGCTTCCTCGTTCGCCGCTTCATCGGATACCGGGCCCTGGTCGAGCTCGGCCGGCACGTCGAGTCCGGTCGGCGCGACCGGCGCCGCGCCGCCTTCCTTGCGAAAGCGCCGCAGCTGATAGACCCACGCGAGCACTTCCGCGACCGCGCCGTACAGCGGGCCCGGAATCTCGCGATCGAGTTCGACGTTGTGATACAGCGCGCGCGCGAGCGGCGGCGCTTCGAGCAGCGGCACGTTGTGCTCGACGGCCAGCTCGCGGATGCGCGCAGCGACGAGGTTCACGCCCTTGGCCACCACCTTCGGCGCGCGCATCTTGCCGTCGGTGTACTGCAGCGCGACGGCGAAATGCGTCGGGTTGGTGACCACCACGTCCGCTTTCGGCACCTTCGCCATCATCCGGCGCCGCGCGAGCGCGCGCTGCTGCGCGCGGATGCGGCCCTTCAGCTGCGGATCGCCCTCGTTCTCGCGATGCTCGCGCTTCACTTCTTCCTTCGTCATGCGCAGCTTCTTGTGGTACTGCCAGATCTGGTACGGCACGTCGAGCGCGGCGACGACGAAGGTGCCCGCGACGGTCATCGCGCAGCACACCGCGATCAGGTGCATCGCGTCGGCGAGCGCCATGTGCATCGGCTCGTTGGTGAGCGCGAGGATCTCCGTGCGGCGATGCCAGATCGCGAGACCGCCGATCCCGCCGACGACGAGCGTTTTCGCCATCGACATCCCGAGCTGGATCGGCCCGTTGATCGAGAACATCCGTCCGAGCCCGGCGACCGGGTCGAGGCGGCTGAATTTCGGAGCGAGCGACTTCGAGGACACGTGCCAGCCGCCGAGCGCCAGCGGCGCGAGGCCGGCGGCGGCGCCCGTCAGCAGCAGGATCGGCAGCAGCGCGTACAGGCCCTCGCGGCTCGCGACGCCCGCGCCGATCAGCATCTGGCGGGTCCCGTCGAGGCTCGCGTGGTCGAAGCGCAGCGCGCCGCGCAGCATCGACTGCAGATGCTCGCCGATCAGCCCGGACAGCCCCCAGACGCCGAAAAAGCCCGCCGACAGCAGCGCGAACGACGCCAGCTCGCGCGAACGCACGATCTGCCCCTCCTCGCGCGCCTTCTCCAGGCGCCGGGGTGTGGCTGCTTCGGTTTTTTCGAGGTCGCTTTCCTCTGCCACGCGGCTCTCCAGACGGTCGGGCCCCGTGGCCCATTACCAGTGGGAGCGATTATTCCTGCAGAAAGCCAGCGACGATCGGCGGATAAGGGCGGGGAAACCGGGGTATTTCGGGCGATCGGCCGGACGCGCCGGGCCGCGTGCCGCCGCGCGCCCGGGTCCGGCGACGCAGCGCGCACAGGCGCGGTGCAACGGCGCTCAGTAGCCGACGTAAGGCTGCTGGCCGCCGTTCGCGCTCTGGTCGAAGCCGACGTACACATATCGGCCGTAGAAAAACGGCAAGCCGAGGTCGAAGCTGCCGCTTGCGCCGATGTCGCCGCCGAGGTCGTTGAACGCGAAATCGCTGGAGTTGGCGAACAGCGACGCCGCGTTCATGATGCCGACGTCCGCGCCGACCGACACGCCGTTGAGCCCGACGAGCGTCACCGTGCGCGTCTGCCCGGTGCTCGGGCAATAGAAGCCGCTGTAGCTGCCCGAGCAGAGTCCGAGCGTGCTGTCGGCGAAGAAGTAGGCATTCGAGCCGGAATCGAGGAAGGCCTGTACCGTCTTGCCGCCGAACGTGCTGTTGTTCAGGTCGCCCGCCGCGTTGGTCGTGAAGGTTTGCGCCGCCGCGAGCGCATTGTTCGACTCCGTCCCGATGCCGAACACCAGCGTGCCGGTGGCCGAACCCGCGCCGGTCTGCGAGATCGGCGACATTTCGAGGATCACGCCGTTGTTGTCCACCGGAAATGCCGTCGCCGGGTTCGTGACCTGGTCGGTCGTCGGCACCTGCGCGCGCGCGCAGTTCGTGCCGGAGCACGCGTAGTAGTTGCTGTAGGCCGCATAGGTCGCGCCGCTCGCGCAGGCCGAGCCGCAATCGTAGGTCGCCACGCCAATGCCGAGAATGCCGTTCGCGCCGATCGCGTTGGTCGAATTCTCCGAGGCACCGCTCACGCAACTCGTCGGCGCGCTGCCCGAGGCCATGTCGCCGATCACCTGGATCGGCACGCTGGTGGCGGTGCGCTCGCCGGCGATCTGCACGTTCGCGGTCCGCACCGTGCCCCACGAGTAGCCGTCCGCGAACTGGGTGCATTCGACCAGCGTGTCGCCGGCCACGTTGGGCGGGGTTTCCGGCGTCAGCGCCTGGGAGAGCGACGCGTTCAGCACCGAGGACACGATCCGCAGCCCGTAGGAGCCGGTGTCGACCTGCACGTTGCTGATCGACTGGCAGTTCGACGGCGCGCCGGGTGCGCAGATCGTCACGGTGACAGTGGGAATGTTGATGACGCTCGCAACGCCCGAACCGACCGCCACCGGCGCTGTGTTGGACGCGGTCGCGGCGACCGGGACCGCGCCCGGATTGGCCGGCAGGCCGCTCGTCGAAGCCTGCGAACTCCCGCCGCCGCCCCCGCCGCCTCCGCCGCAGGCCGCGAGCAGCAGTACGAGTGTGGCCGCGACCGCGGCCTGGCTCCATCGTCCAAGCGTTGCCGTGCGTTGCATGGATCGCCTCCCGCCGTGCTGGGCTATTGAATGTCCGAACCGCTGACGCCGGCCGGCAGCGCCTGCGGCAGCCACGCCTCGCCGCTGAATGCGCCCATGTGCCCACCGGAATGGACCACGAGGCCGCTGTCATCGACCGCGACCGGCCCATGACCGCCGCCGCGCGCGGCGCGCGCCGTCTCGACGCCGGCGACGTATTGCGGGAAATAGGTGCCGAGCAGCGAGGACAGGTCGGGCATCTGCGGCCCGCTCCACGCGATACCGAACACGTTGCCGTCCGTGCCGAGATACTCGCGCACGACGGTGCCGTTACCGAAGGTGGTCTGCCGGATCGTATAGGACGACGTGGCCGCGGCGGACGATGCTTCATGCATCACGGCGGCGGAGACTTTCTGCGAGGTGACGCTGGCGTCGGCGGGCGGCGTCAGCGGTGCCGCACCGAGCGCCGCGCGCGCGCCGGGGAGGGCGAACGCGAAGCTGGACAATCCGAGCGCCGTCAGCAGCACGGCGCGACGCAGGCGAGTCGGCATGGCGGAGTTCCTCCCGATTCACGACTGGACGGCGCGCACGACGCACGGCCGCCGACTTTTCCCCCGATCATACGGCACGAGGCGCACGAACTGCAGGATGCCGCGCGCCCGGGTGCGCCCGGGTGAGCCCGTCCGCGTCGCGCGGGGACGGCGCCGCGCCCGCCGCCGCCGCGGCCCGATGCGACCGCGCACGCCCACCGGGAACCGCTCCGGGACGCTGCCGGCCGCGCGCCTGTTTAGCCCGCTAGCGCGAAAAAATAGAGGGAGAAACCTGGACGGCGGGATCCCGGCGAATCGCGCCGGCCCGCCTCCCCGCGCCCGCTAGAACCCGAGGCTCGCCAGCAGATCGTCGACCTGCGACTGGTCCTGCACGACGTCGGCCTTGCCTTCGGGGTTGATCTGCGGCCCGTTCAGCAGGTTTTGCGGGCTGCCCGTCGACGACGGTTCGGCGGCCAGCGCGGCGGCGGTCGCGGCGAACTGCTCGCGGCGCTCGAGCGCGATGTTCTCGATCAGCACGCCGAGCAGTTGCTGCTCGATCAGGTACACGATATCGGTGATCTTCTTGATCACCTGGCCCGTCAGGTCCTGGAAGTCCTGCGCGAGCATGATTTCCAGCAACTGCGCGTTGGTCTTCGTCGTGACGTCGGACACGCCGGACAGGAACGCGCGCGTGTCCTTCATCAGCGCGCGGACTTCCTCGCGCTCGATCGGCGCGGCGAACCACTGCTCCCAGCGCGCGTCGAGCTCGCCCGCGTCCTGCTGCAGCTGTTCCTGCATCGGCTTGGCGATGTCGATTGCGCCCAGCACGCGCTCCGCCGCCTGCTCCGTCATGTTGGCAATGTACTTCAGACGGTCGCGCGCGTCGGGCACGGCCTCGGCGGCGCGCTCCACGTGCTTGTCGATGCCCAGCTCGCGCATCGAGTCGCGCAGCGTGCGCGTCAGCTGGCCGATGCGCGCGAGAATGCGGTCGCTGGCCAGATCGGCGCTGTCGTGCGCGTCGGCGCCTGGCACGTTGGTCGGCTCGTCCACGTCAGCTCCCGGCTTTCGCCATTTTCTCGAGAATCTTGTTGAGCTTCTCGTCGAGCGTCGCCGCCGTGAAAGGCTTGACGACGTAGCCGCTCGCGCCGGCCTGCGCCGCCGCGATGATGTTCTCCTTCTTCGATTCGGCCGTCACCATCAGCACCGGCAGGTGGCTCAGGCTGGCATCGGCGCGGATTTCCTTCAGCATCGCGAGGCCGTCGAGGTTCGGCATGTTCCAGTCGGAGATGACGAAGTCGTAGGCGCCGCTGCGCAGACGGGCGAGACCCGCCGCGCCGTCCTCGGCTTCGTCCACGTTCGCGTAGCCGAGCTCTTTCAGCAGATTGCGCACGATCCGGCGCATCGTCGGAAAGTCGTCGACTACCAGAATCTTCATTCCTTTATCCATTTCAATTCCCTTTCCTTATCCCTTGTGCAGACGGTGTGGCGCGTGAGCCCCGGTTTTTCGATGCGTGGTGCGCATCATACCCGCTGAACGCGGTCGCCCATCGAAGCAAGACGCGCCATCACGCGCCGGCTCATGTCCGGCAGCGCGGCAACCTCGTCGGCGGCGCCGAGCGCGATCGCCTCGCGCGGCATGCCGAACACGATGCAGCTCGCTTCGTCCTGGGCGAGCGTGTACGCGCCCGCCTTCTTCATCTCCAGCAGCCCCGCCGCGCCGTCGCGGCCCATCCCGGTCAGGATCACGCCCACGGCGTTCTTGCCCGCATGCTGCGCGGCCGAGCGGAACAGCACGTCCACCGACGGACGATGCCGGTTCACCGGCGGGTCGTCGGACAGGTGCGCAATGTAGTTGGCGCCGCTCCGCGCGAGCAACAGGTGCGCGTGGCCCGGCGCGATGTATGCGTGCCCGGGCAGCACGCGCTCGCCATGCTCAGCCTCTTTAACGGTAATCCTGCACAAACCATTAAGGCGTTGCGCAAAAGATTTTGTGAAGCCGGGCGGCATGTGCTGCGCGATCAGCACCGCGGGCGCATCGGGCGGCAGCGGCACGAGCACTTCGCGGATCGCCTCGGTGCCGCCCGTGGAGGCGCCCACGATCACGAGCTTCTCGGTACTGACCAGCGGATTGTTGAAGTTCGGCGCGGCTGCGGGAGCGGCGGCGCCCGGCGCGGCCGCAGGCTGCGCCGGCGCGGCCTGGCGCACGCGCGCGCGGGCCGCCGTGCGGATCTTGTCCGCGAGCTTCTCCGCGTAGTCGAGCATGCCGTCGCGAATGCCGACCTTCGGCTTCGTCACGAAATCGACCGCGCCGAGTTCCAGCGCGCGCAGCGTGATTTCGTTGCCGCGCTCGGTGAGCGAGGACACCATCACCACCGGCATCGGCCGCAGGCGCATCAGCTTTTCGAGGAAATCGAGCCCGTCCATGCGGGGCATTTCGACGTCGAGCGTCAGCACGTCCGGGTTGTGCTGCTTGATGAGCTCGCGCGCGACGAGCGGGTCCGGCGCCGTGGCGACGACCGTCATGTCGGGCTGGCTGTTGATGATTTCGGTCATCAGGCTGCGAATCAGCGCCGAATCGTCGACGCACAGTACCTTGATCTTTTGCACAGCGCTCTCACGCCTCCTCTGTCGTTCTGGCGTTGTTTGACGGGTTGGGACGCGAGCCGCCGCCGAACAGCTCGATGCGCGGCTTCGCCTGGCCGCCCGCCGGCGCGCCGCCGAACAGCTCGACCCGCGGCCGCGCGGCCGGCGCGGCGGGGGTCGCAAACAGCTCGACGCGTTCGCGCGCGCGTGCGAGCCGCTCGGCGCGCGCGTCGGCGCTTTGCCGCGCGAGCGCCTGCTCGCGCTCGGCGACGCCCGCTTCCTGCTGCAGCCGCAGCTTTTTCACCATCACCTGGCCGGTGCGCGGCAGGAACGCGACCTTGCGCGGGTGGCCCCCTTGCAGATCCTCGGCGAGGATGCGGATTTTTTCGAGCGACAGATAGCGCCGCACGAACTCGGAATTGCGGTCGCCGATGTTCATTGTCGTCATGCCGGCGAGCACCGCCGCGCCGCCGAACACTTTCGCCTCGAAGCGATCGCGCCGGCCGCCCGCCTTGATCAGCTCGTTGATCAGCACTTCCATCGCGTACGCGCCGTAGCGCATCGAGTCGGAGGCGGCCTGGCCGACGTCGGCGCCGTCGTCGGGCAGCATGAAATGGTTCATCCCGCCGATGCCGGCCGTGCGGTCCTGGATGCAGGCCGCCACGCACGAGCCGAGCACGGTGACGAGGACCATGTCCTCGCCTGTCGTGTAGAACTCGTTGGGCAACAGCTTCACGCCGGGGCGCTTGAAGTAGTTGTCGTGATAGAGATTGGTTGCGATCGGCAGTGTCGTGCTCATGCGCTCACCCCGCTGGTGGTGGCGTGGGCCGCGTGCGGCTGGCTGCGCGCGGCGGTGCCGTCGCGCGTGAGTTCGTAGACGGTCTGGCCGCGCAGCCGGAACGCCTGGGTCACGTACGTGAAGTTTTCCGAGTGGCCCGCAAACAGCAGGCCGCCCGCTTTCATCAGCGGCTCGAAGCGCGCGAGCACCTGTCCCTGGGTCGGCTTGTCGAAGTAGATCATCACGTTGCGGCAGAAGATCGCGTCGAACTGCGTACGCAGACCGTAGTCGCGGTCGGTCAGGTTCAACTGCTCGAAGCGGATCATCTGGCGCACTTCGGGCCGCACCTTGACGAGTCCCGCATGCGCGCCGGTGCCTTTCAGGAAGAAGCGCTTCAGGCGCTCCGGCGACAGGTGCTTGACCTGGTCGAACGGGTAGGTGCCGGCCTCGCCCCTCGCGAGCACCTGCGTGTCGATGTCGGTGGCGAGCACCGTGGCCTGGCGCGCGGCGCTGTCGCCGAGCGCCTCGATCAGCGTCATCGCGATCGAATACGGCTCCTCGCCGGTGGAGGCCGCCGAGCACCATACCGAGACCGGCTGCGCGCGGCGCCGCACGAACTCCGCGAGAATCGGAAAGTGATGCGCCTCGCGGAAGAACGCGGTCAGGTTCGTCGTCAGCGCGTTCGTGAACGCCTCCCACTCGGCCGGATCGTTCTCCGTCTCGAGCCGCACGAGGTAGTCGCGAAAGCTGTCGAGACCGAGCGCGCGCAGGCGTCGCGCGAGACGGCTATAGGCCATGTCGCGCTTGTGGTCCGACAGCGAAATGCCGGCGCTGCGGTAAATCAGCTCGCGTATGCGCGCGAAATCCGCCGACGTGAATTCGAAATCGCGTCCCGGATCGCCGGCTCTCGCCGGCTCTGCCTTCTCGGGACGAAGCTGTGCGCGCGTTGACATCATGATGTTTCCTGCCTGCGATACGGATATGGGACGCCGCCGCGCCCCTCGAACCCCTTCACTCCACCACGGCTGCCTTCGCCCACGGGTTCGCGCGCGCCCGCCCCACCCGGCCGCCGGCTGGCGGCCCTGAACGCGCGGGCTCCGCCGGCCGCGCGCGCCCGGCGGCCGCCCCCGCGCACGGCCTACGCCTGCGCAGGGGCGGCGGCCACGGTGCGGAAGCGGCGTGTGTCAGGCCGCTCCCGCGCCCGGCTGCGCTCGCCGCGGCAATCAGAACGTTTCCCAATCCGCATCCGAGCCGGCCGGCACGGCGTTCGCCGCGCCTCGCACCGGGGTCTCGGCCGCAGCGGGCTTCGGCCTGAGCAGCGGCTCCGCGCGCGCCGGCGCGGCGCTGCGCGGCGCATCCTGTCCGTCCGCGCGCGCCTGCGGCTCCTGCTTCGCCGCCGGTGCCGATGCCGGCGCGGCGGCCGGCGCCTTGTGCGCCGCCGGTTCCGTCCTCGCGCGCGGCGTGCTGCTGCGGGTGCGCGGCGCAGCGACGCTGGCCGCCGCCGGCCGTGCCGCTCCGCTAACCTTCCAGCCCGCGACGATCGATTGCAACTGGCGCGTCTGCTCTTCGAGCGACGCGGCCGCAGCCGCCGCTTCCTCGACCAGCGCCGCGTTCTGCTGCGTGACCTCGTCCATCTGCACGACCGCGCGGTTGACCTGCTCGATGCCGGTCGACTGCTCTTCGGAGGCAGCGCTGATCTCGCCCATGATGTCCGTCACGCGCCGCACCGCCTGCACGATCTCTTCCATCGTCGTGCCGGCGCGGCCCACCAGCGCGGAGCCGTTCTGCACCTTGTCCACCGAGTCGCCGATCAGCTCCTTGATCTCCTTGGCCGCGCTCGCGCTGCGCTGCGCGAGGCTGCGCACCTCGCCCGCGACCACCGCGAAGCCGCGGCCCTGCTCGCCCGCGCGCGCCGCCTCGACGGCCGCGTTCAGCGCGAGGATGTTGGTCTGGAACGCGATGCCTTCGATCACGCCGATGATGTCGACCACCTTGTTCGAACTCGCCGCGATGTCCTGCATCGTCTGCACGACTTCGCTCACCACTTCGCCGCCGCGCGTCGCGATGTCCTGCGCGTTGACCGCGAGCTGGCTTGCCTGGCGCGCGTTGTCGGCGTTCTGCCGCACCGTGCCGGTCAGCTCTTCCATGCTCGATGCGGTCTGCTGCAGCGACGCCGCCTGCTGCTCGGTGCGCTGCGACAGATCGGTGTTGCCCATTGCGATCTCGCGCGCGCCGGTATCGATCGAGCCGGTGCTCGCGTGCATCGACTGCACCATCGAAATCAGGCTGTCCTGCATCTGGCGGATCCCGGAGAACAGGCGCCCGATCTCGTTGCGGCTCGCCGACTGCACCGCCTGCGTCAGATCGCCGGACGCGATGCGCTCGAAGCACGCGGCCGCATCCGCGAGCGGCGCGACCAGCAGCCCGCGCAGCGACAGGCGGATCAGCACCACCAGCACCAGCGCGAACGCAGTGAAGGCGGCAATCAGCGTCGTCATCAGCGTGATGTTCGACTGCGCGTCGCCCTGCTGCTGCGCTGCGCGCGCCTGCAGCGCCTTGATGACGGCGCTCGCCGCGTGGTCGTAGGCGATGAACATCGGACTGATCTTCGTGTCCGCGATCGCGTGGAAGCCCGCCTGGTCGCCGCTGCGCAGCGCGGCGAATTCCGGCTCGACGCCGTCGGTCACGAGCGCCGCGCGGCGCGCGTTCAGGTCGTCGAGCAGCGCCTGGTCGACGCCCGACTTCGGCGCGGCGGAGAAGGTCTGCCAGCTGTCGTTGCCGTCGGCGAGCAACTGCTGCGCGCGGTCCAGCACCGTTTTTGCCTCATCGGTCTTGCCGTCGGCGGTGAGCGTCAGGTACCGGTCGGTCGCGAGGCGCGAGCGCAGCAGGTACGAGGACGCGTCGTCCAGCGCGTGGATCGCCACCAGATCGTCGTGAGAGATGCCGTCGAGCGAGCGGCTCGCGCTGTCGAGCGCGGTCAGGCCCAGCGCGCCGACGACGACCGTCAACGCGACCAGCACGATTCCCACTCCAGTCAGCGTCGTACGAATCGACCATCTGCTTAGCATCGTAGTGCTCCTGTTCTACCGTCAATAGGATCGGGTCGCGCCTAGCCGCCGAGCGACTCGATCAGCGCCATTTCGCGGCTGGTCATCAGCTTTTCGATGTCCATCAGGATCAGCATGCGGCCGTCCACCGTGCCGAGGCCGGTCAGGTACTCGGTGGTGAGCGTCGCGCCGAACTCGGGCGCCGGCATGATCTGGTCGGCCTGCAGCGTGAGCACGTCGGACACGCCGTCGACCACCATGCCGACCACGCGATGCGCGACGTTCAGGATGATCACGACCGTCTGGTGGTCGTACTCGACGCGGCCCAGCTGGAACTTGATGCGCATGTCGACGATCGGCACGATGATGCCGCGCAGGTTGATGACGCCCTTGATGAACTCGGGCGCATTGGCGATGCGCGTCACGCTGTCGTAGCCGCGAATTTCCTGCACCTTCAGGATGTCGATGCCGTATTCCTCGGCGCCGAGCGTGAAGACGAGAAATTCCTGACCGCCGGCGTCGGCCTGCAGTGCGTCGCGGCGGACATTCGTACCGCTCGCGTTGGCGACGCTCGAATGGATGGATTGAACTTCTGCCACGTTAGCCCCCAAACGGATGGGATGAATCGGGTTGAATGAAGATTGGCTCGAGGATCACGCGAGCGACATGGCGGTGTGGCTCGCCCGGGTCTCGCGATTCAGGGCCGCCACGTCCACGATCAGCGCGACACTGCCGTCGCCGAGGATGGTTGCGGCGGAAATGCCGTGCACCTTGCGATAGTTCGTCTCCAGATTCTTGACGACGACCTGCTGCTGGCCAACCAGCTCGTCGATCAGCATCGCGAAGCGGCGCCCCTCGGTCTGCATGATCGTGACGATGCCCTGGGTCGGATCGGTCCGGGCATCGGCCACCGAGAACACGCCGTGCAGCGCGACGAGCGGCAGGTATTCGCCGCGCACGCGCACCACCCGTTCGCCGTTTGCGACCGTGTAGATGTCCTCGGCGCGCGGCTGCAGCGACTCCATCACGAAGTTCAGCGGCAGGATGAAGATTTCGTTGCCGACCTTCACCGACATGCCGTCGAGAATCGCCAGCGTGAGCGGCAGCACGATCCGCGTCGTGCTGCCCTTGCCGGCCTGCGACTGGATCTCGACGTGGCCGCCCATCGACTGGATGTTGCGCTTCACCACGTCCATGCCGACCCCGCGGCCCGACACGTCGGTCACCTGCTCGGCGGTCGAGAAGCCCGGCAGGAAGATGAGGTTCCACACTTCGTCGTCGCTCATCGAGTCGCTGACCGGCAGCCCCTGCTTCGCGGCCTTCGCGAGAATCTTGTCGCGGCGCAGGCCCGCGCCGTCGTCGCTCACCTCGATCACGATGTTGCCGCCATGATGCGCGGCCGACAGCACCAGTTGCCCGGTCGGATCCTTGCCGGCGGCGCGGCGCGCGTCGACGGTCTCGATGCCGTGATCGAGACTGTTGCGCACGAGGTGCGTGAGCGGATCGATGATCCGCTCGATGAGGCTCTTGTCGAGTTCGGTCGCCTGACCGAAGGTGACGAGTTCGACCTCCTTGCCGAGCTTCGCCGCCAGATCGCGCACGAGCCGCGGGAAGCGGCTGAACACGTAATCCATCGGCATCATGCGGATCGACATCACCGCTTCCTGCAGGTCGCGCGCGTTGCGTTCGAGCTGCGCCATGCCGTTGAAGAGCCGGTCGTGCAGCGCCGGATCGAAGGTGCTGGTGGTCTCGGCCAGCATCGCCTGCGTGATCACCAGCTCGCCGACCAGGTTGATCAGCTGATCGACCTTTTCGACGCCCACGCGGATCGAGCTGCCTTCGGCCGCCGCGGCCGCGCCGGGGCGCGGCTTGCGATCGGCGTCACCGGCCGCGGCCGCAGCCGCAGCGGGCTTCGGCGCGGGCTCGCTGGCCGGGGCCGCCGCGCCCGCCGGCGCAGCCGCATGCGCGGCAGGCGCGGCCGGCGCCGCGGGTGCGGCGGGTACAGCGGGTACCGCCGCGGCGGCCGGTTCGAACAGCGCGTGGCGCGGCGGCGCGGCAGCGGCTTGCGCGGCCGGCGCCGGCGCGGCGGTTTCGGGCGTTCCAGGTTCGCCCTGCGCCGCCGCATCCGCGGGCGCGGTGCCGCGGCCGATCGAGATCTGACTGTCGTCGATCACGAAACAGCACACGGCGATGATGTCGTCGGAGCTCACATCGGACTGCAACCACAACGTCAGATCCGAACCCGACTTCTGCTGCGTGACAATCTGTCCGAGGTTGCCGAGTTCCTCGACAAGCAGCGCCTCGTCCTTCTCGCCTACGCCCCGTAGCGTAATTTTCAGATGTGGGCCAGCGGCGTCTGACGCGCCTGCTTCGCCCGTGTTCCCGGCAGGGTTCGCGGTGCCGGTCTGCGCCGGTTCCTGATCCGGCGCTGCCGCGCCGGTGAGATCGCCGGCGGCCTGCACCGCCTGTTCGACCACGTGCTCGGGCGGCTGCCCTTCGCCGTGCGCCGGTACAGCCGGCGCGTCGCCGAAGCGGCCTTCCGCATGCAGCCGTTCGAGCTTCGCGCAGATCGCGGCGGCCACCGCCGCATCCGGCTCGGCGCTCGCGCGGTAATCCGCGAGCTGGCCGGACAGCACGTCCTTGGTTTCGAGGAACGTGTCGATCATGTCCTTGCGCAGCACCAGCTCGTTGTTGCGCGCGCGGTCGAGCAGCGATTCGAGAATGTGCGTCGTTTCGGTGAGCGCGGTGAAGCCGAACGTCGCGGCCCCGCCCTTGATCGAATGCGCCGCGCGGAAAATCGCCGCGAGGTCTTCCGGATCCGGCTGGCCGATGTTCAGATTGAGCAGCAGTTGCTCCATCTGCGCGAGCAGCTCGTCCGCTTCGTCGAAAAACGTCTGATAGAACTGTGTGATGTCGAGTGTCATGCCTGGGTCACCGCAAGAGTTCCTGTCTGGGCTGTGGCTGCCATACCGTACGGACTGCGCCGGCTCACGCCGTGCCGGCTTCGGCGAGCTGCGCGACGAGCTCGGTCAGCATGTCGGGATCGAGCGGCTTCTCGATCCAGCCGGTGGCCCCCGCCGCGCGCGCGGCGGCCTTGAACGGCTCGCCGGATTCGGTCGTGAGGACCAGGATCGGCGTCGCACGGTAGGCCGGGTTGCCGCGCAGCGCGGCGATCAGGTCGAGGCCGGTCTTGCCCGGCATGTACTGGTCGGTGAGCACGAGATCGAACGGCGTCGCGAGCGCGTTTTCGAGGCCTTCGTTGCCGTCGGCCGCGACCGTCACCTGATAGCCGGCCGTCGTCAGCGTCACGGACAGGATCTGCCGCATTGCTGCCGAGTCGTCGATTGCCAGAATGTGCCTGATCATTGAAACCTCGCTGCGCTCACCAAGGACCGGCGGCCCGTCGCGCGAGCCGTCCGACCGCGACTGTCATTGCGACGCCCCGACGGGCGCCTTCGGCGTTACGACGGCCGAATCCGTAATCTTTTCCATCTGCGCCGATCCCGCGGCGTCGTCCGACAACGTGGTCGTCATCGAATCGTCGTGCATCATGGCTTCCTCGGACTTCTTGTTCAGCACGAGGATGCTGATGCGGCGATTCTCGGGATCGAGCGGGTCCGCCTTGTCGAGGTTCTGCGAGGACGCCATGCCCACCACCCGCATCACCTTCGATTCGTCCATGCCGCCGGCGATCAGCTCGCGCCGCGACGCATTCGCCCGGTCCGCCGACAGCTCCCAGTTGCTGTAGCCCTTCTCGCCGCCGGCATAGGGCACGGCGTCGGTATGGCCCTGCACGACGATGCGGTTCGGCACGTCGTTCAGCGTGTGGCCGATCGCGCGCAGGATGTCGCGCATGTACGGCTCGACCACGGCCTGCGCGGTGGCGAACATCGGCCGCTTCTGCGAGTCGACGATCTCGATGCGCAGGCCCGTGAGCGTCGAATCGATGCGGATCTGCTGCTTGAACTGGCGCAGCACCGGGTTCGCTTCGATCGCCGCCATCAGCTTGATCTGCAGGTCGTGCAGCCGCGCCTGGTCCTCGCGCGCGAGCTCGCCCTGCATCTGCTTGAGCACGTCGTCGTCCTGATGCTGCGGCGTGTGCTCGGCGCGCCGGATCGTGCCGTCGCTCTCGCGCGTGATGCCGAGCTTGTCGGTCGTCACGTCGCGCCCGCCGCCTTTCAGCACGCTCGAATCGACCGCGCTGCGATCGCCGCCCCACAGCGTGATCTTCAGCGGCTGGTTGAAATAGTCCGCAATGCCGCGCAGCTGCACCGTGGTCGCGGAACTGAGCAGCCACATCAGCAGGAAGAACGCCATCATCGCGGTCATGAAGTCCGCGTAGGCGAGCTTCCACGCGCCGCCGTGATGCCCTTTCTTGCCCGGCGCCGCGCGCTTGACAACGATTGCGCGATCTTTGTCCTTGCTCATGGCCGCCCGCCCGCTCGCCGCTTACTTCGCTTTCACGCGGCGCACGTGCTCTTCCAGCTCGCTGAACGACGGGCGTTCGGTCGAGAAGAGCACCTTGCGGCCGAATTCGACGGCAATCGCCGGCGCGTAGCCGTTCAGGCTGGCGAGGATCGTCACCTTGATGCACTGGAACATCTTGGTCGACTCGGCGGCGCGCTGTTCCGCGACGCTCGACAGCGGACCGATCAGCCCGTACGAAAGCAGAATGCCGAGGAAGGTGCCGACCAGCGCCTGCGCGATCATCTCGCCGAGCACGGCGGGCGGCTTGTCGGCGGAGGCCATCGTGTGCACCACGCCCATCACCGCCGCGACGATGCCGAACGCGGGCATCGCGTCGCCCACCTTCGCGAGCGCATGCGCGGGAGCCTCGCCTTCGGTGTGGTGCGTTTCGATTTCCTCGTCCATCAGGCTTTCGATCTCGAACGCATTCATGTTGCCGCCGACCATCAGGCGCAGGTAGTCGGTCAGGAATTCGATGATGTGCTTGTCCGCGAGAATCTTCGGGTATTGCGTGAAGATCGGGCTCTTCGACGGATCGTCGATGTCGGCTTCGAGCGTGAGCGTGCCTTCCTTGCGCGCCTTCGCGAGCAGAACGTACAGGAGCGCCATCAGCTCCATGTAGACGTCCTTGTTGTACTTCGAGCCCTTGAAAAGGGTGGGGATCACGCGCAGCGTCGCCTTGATCGTCTTCATGCCGTTGCCGAGCACGAACGCACCGAGCCCCGCGCCCCCGATCATCAACACTTCGACTGGCTGGAGCAGCGCGGCCAGATGCCCGCCTTCGAGCGCGTAACCGCCGAAAACGGACAATAGCGTCACGAGTGTTCCCACGAAAATCAGCACAGCCGAGCCCTCACGAGGATGCGACGGAGACCGTCGTTAGTCTGGTTTACGGCAACGGCACAGAAAACTTTGGCGTAAAAGCGCGGCCGGGCGCCGGTGTAAACCACAGGTTCCGGTCCACGTGACGGGGCCCGCGCGGCAGGCGCGGCGGGCCTGCGGGGCGGGGTCAGGCCGGCAGCGGATCCGGCTGGCGGGCGCGCTCGCGCGCTTCGGCGACCTTGCGCGTCTTGCCCGCGCGCGAGGGCGGCTGGCACAGACCGCAGACGAAGCCGTGCTGCGGGTCGTGCGCGTGTGCGACAAAATGCCCGCCGCAGCGGCAGCAGCGGGTCAGCTGCAGCATGCCGGATTCGAAAAAGCGCACCAGGGTCCATGCGCGGGTGAGGCTCAGGACAGCCTCGTCGCCGTTCAGCTCCACGTGCTCCTGATAGAGCCGGTAAGCCTTGACGATCGACTGGATCGTCTCGATGCCGCCGTGTTCCGCCATGAAGCGGTAGATGTTGTAGAACAGCGACGAATGGAAGTTCGGCTGCCAGGTCATGAACCAGTCCGTCGAAAACGGCAGCATGCCCTTGGGGGGCGACACCCCTTTCAGTTCCTTGTACAGCTTGATCAGGCGATCGCGCGACAGGCTGGTTTCCGCCTCCAGCAACTGCAACCGCGCACCCAGTTCGATCAGTTCGATGGCCAGGGTGATTTCCCTGACTTCATGCACGACGCTCTTTTGTGCCATCCGCTCCGCTTCCCGCTCGCTTGTGTCGCCGGGCGACAGCCCGGTCCCGGCCGTGCGCCGCGGCGCTCAGCCGATCTGTTCGGCCGGCTGGCTCGCCATCACGATCGCCGAATGGGCCTGCGCGACGGCGCTCGCCTTGCCCTTGTCGGCCAGCGCGGAGAGCACGGCGTGATCGTCGAAACGGAAGCGGCACAGCACCTGGCTCGACGCGGCGAGCTTGACGGTCTGTGCCAGCGAGAGGTTGACGAGGACCTCGGCGAGCTGATCCGAAATCCCCATGCGAAACATCCCCATGGGCTTGTCTTCACGCAACAGGCGCTGAGCGAGCAGGAGATAGGATAGGTTCACTTCCCTGATCTCATTGAGCATGCCGGCGGTAGTGCTCATGGTTCCCCCGAGTCGATCTGGCTGGTCAGGCCTTAGCGGAAACGTTTGCCCGAACGCGCGCACTTCATCCGCGTCACGGGCCCGTTTATGGTTTCGCGAGCATTGTGTCGAATCGGAATTGGATCGGAAATCGGAAGACATCCCGCCGGCCGGACGGAATTGTCCATTATTTGTGTAGGAACTTTCCTACACGACATTGCGGAATATGAAAATCCGGGAGGAAAAAGCGAGGCGGACGCGCGGGGAACGGTGCAACGATTCGGGTATTTTTTCGCACCGCTCGGGTGCCGCGCGAATTATAGAGCGTTTCACGAAAACGCGACACAGGTGCCGCCCAGACGCGTCGGCGCCGCGCCTGGCGCACGCATGAACGACGCCGCCGCTATCATGTTTCCCGCTGTAACAACATTAAGCGTTTGCAAAATAGCTCGAATCGCCGCATTCGATCCCGATAATGAAGCAAGGGATTACCCGGCGCCGAGCCGGTTTGCTCGCGCCAGCGGCGGGTGCCGCACACGTCCGGGCACGAGGTGCCGCGAGGCGCCTGCCTTCGGACCGCCCGGGCCTGGCCGCGCCGGATCACCGCATGAACAAGGAGAGACCGTATGCGAATTGCACAGATCGCGCCTTTGTACGAAGCCGTGCCGCCGAAGTATTACGGCGGCACCGAGCGGGTCGTGTCCTACCTGACCGAGGCACTGGTCGATCTGGGGCATGACGTCACGCTGTTCGCGAGCGGCGACTCGGTGACCTCGGCGAAGCTCGAGGCCGCGTGGCCGCGCGCGCTCCGGCTCGACCCCACCGTGCGCGATGCGCTTGCGCCGCACGTGCTGCTGCTCGAACGCGTGCGCCGCGTCGCGCACGAATTCGACGTGCTGCACTTTCACCTCGACTACCTGCCGTTTCCGCTGTTCTCGACGCTCGATACGCCGTTCGTGACCACGCTGCACGGCCGTCTCGACCTGCCTGAACTGCAGCCGGTGTTCGACGCGTTCGGCGACGCGCCCGTGATCTCCATTTCGGATTCGCAGCGTCGTCCGCTGTCGCAGGCCAACTGGCTCAGCACGATCTATCACGGCCTGCCTGAGGCGCTCCTCACGCCGCAAACGGCGCGCGAGCCGGAGTACCTCGCGTTCCTCGGGCGCATCTGCCCGGAAAAGCGCGTCGACACCGCGATCCGGATCGCGGCCCAGACCGGGCTGCCGCTGAAGATCGCCGCGAAGGTCGACAAGGTCGATCAGGACTATTTCAAGCGCGATATCGAGCCGCTGCTGTCGCAGGCGCACGTCGAATTCGTCGGCGAGATCAGCGAGGCGCAGAAGCCCGCGTTCCTGTCCGGCGCCAAGGCGCTGCTGTTCCCGATCGACTGGTCGGAGCCGTTCGGGCTGGTCATGATCGAATCGATGGCGTGCGGGACGCCCGTGATCGCATTCAACCGCGGCTCGGTGCCCGAGGTTATCGATCACGGCGTAACGGGGTTCATCGTCGAAGACGTGCAAGGCGCGGTGGCCGCGCTGCAGCAGCTCGACGAACTGTCGCGCAGCGAGATCCGTGCGCAGTTCGAGCGCCGCTTCACGTCGCGGACGATGGCGCAGAATTATCTGGACGCCTACCAGACGCTGATCGAAGCGAATAACCGCCCGCTGCTGCGCCAGGTCGCGGCGGGCTGACACGGCGCAAACGCCGCGACGCCCGAATGCCGACGGTTTGAATCGTTTGTGCAAGCCACGCACGCATCGCAGCCTGCGGTATCCGCAAAAAAAGCCACCGTCACCGGTGGCTTTTTATATCGGCCGTTGCCGAATCAGACTTCTATTACCGCGCTATCGGGAGTGCATACAGGGAACGCGCACGCGACGCCGTACATTCCGCTCGCGCGGCGATGCCCGCCGTCCCGGATAGTCGCGGATACGCTGCGGACACGTTGCGACTAGGCGCCTTCGATCAGAAAGCGTTCGCGATTCTTGCCGACAATCCATTTGGGCGGCTTACCGCGCCCACTCCACGTGCTACCCGACTTCGGATCGCGAAACCTGGCCGGAAGCGGAGCCTTTTTGGGCGGCCGGCCGCGCCGCGCGGGCTCCGCGAAACCCAGATCCTGCGCGGTGAGACCATAGGCCACCACCTTTTCGCGAATCTCCTGAATCACCTGAGCGACTTCGGTACGCCGTGCTTCATCCGCCTGTGCCTGCAGTTTGGCGATCTGTGCCTTCAGTTCTGCATACTGCGACATATAGTTCTCCCTTTTGTGCAACCGTATTATTCGGGAGACTAGCCGCATTGAACAAAATTCGCAATGGCCATTAATACTCACCGATTCCGGTATCGTCTGAGAATTGATTAATGCCGGTTGAATTGTTAAATCGATAGCGCGATGAATGGCGTAAATATTGCGGCCTCAAACGCGCTTATGGATGGCACCCGCATCGAATAGTGGCGCATTTTTCCGCTTCCTGGTTGCGGGGGCAATGGAATGAAAGCATTCGCGGGCCGTGCGTGTGTCCCGTGCCGCGCGCTTCGCCGCCGCCGATATGCGGTCGCCGGGGTTAATCATCAGCATGCCGAACGATCGCGAACCACGATCCGGCAGCGTGCACCCGATTGGATGCGCGCGCAACGACCGGGCGCGTTCGCGCTCAGGCGGGCGCGTCGCTGCTAGAATCGACCGGCCTGCTCCGGCTCGAATCGAGGCCCAAGATGAACCGCTTACGTGCCACCCTTTTTGGCTCCGCGCTGTGGATCGGCGCCTGTTGCGCCGGCTTCAGCACCGTCGCGCAAGCCGCCGGCGACCCGGTCGAGACGCTGATCTTCGTGCGTCACGGCGAAAAACCTGCTCAGGGATTTGGCCAGCTCAGTTGCAAGGGGCTCAACCGCGCGCTCGCGCTGCCGGCGGTCATTGCGGCCAGGTTCGGCAGGCCCGACGCGATCTTCGCCCCCGATCCCGGCCAGCAAAAGCGCGACGCCGGCCATCTGTATTACTACGTGCGCCCGCTGGCGACGATCGAGCCGACCGCGATCCAGTTCCAGTTGCCCGTGCAGACGCCGTTTGGCTACGCGCAGATCGACCAGCTCGGGGACGCGCTCACGCGCCCGGACTACCGGGGCAAGCAGGTCGTGATCGCGTGGGAGCACAGGCTGATCGAGAAGCTCGTCCGGCAACTCGTCGGACGCTACGGCGGCGACGCCGCTGCCGTGCCGACATGGCACGGCGACGACTTCGACAGCATCTACGTAATCCGGCTCGACTGGCGCGGCGGCACGCCGCACGCGCAGTTCTCGCACGAGTATGAAGGTCTTGATGGGCGCTCCGCCGCTTGCCCCTGCGCCGCGCTGCCCGAGCCGGCCTCCGGCGCCGCGCAATAAGCGCGCGGACCGCGCGTCAGAGCACCCGTTCGCCGTCGAGCGCGAACAGCGTATGCAGATGCCGCGCGACGCCCGCTTCGAAGTTGTTGCCGATGCGCGGCACATGCGGCAGACGCGTGATCAGGTCCGGGTTCGCGTTGTTCATCATGAACGGATGGCCGGCTGTTTCGAGCAGATCGATGTCGTTCATGTTGTCGCCGAACGCGACGCAGCGCGACGGCGCGATGCCGATGCGCGCCAGCACGAACTTCAGCGCGCGCCCTTTCGATACGTTGGCCGTCATCACTTCGAGGCAGTCCGGCAGCGAGTACGTGACGTAGAGCGCGTCGCCGAACTGGCGCTGCAGCCGCTCGGCCACCACGGCGAGATCGGCCGGCTCGCCGATGTACAGCGCCTTCGCGATGCCCACACCGTCGTGCCGCTGCAGGTCGCTCACCTCGTAGCGAAAGCCGGAGTCCTGGTACAGGCGCAGCAGTTCGGGAGCCTCCCGGTCGATCAGCCAGTCTTCGTCGGCGAACAGGTTGACGATCACGCGCCCGTGCGCGCCGGCGATCTCGGGACGCACCAGTTGGCGGACAGTTGCCGGCGGCAGGTTGTCGGCGAACATGCGCGTGTCGTCGGGTGCGTGGACGCGCGCGCCGTTCGACGTGATCAGGTAAGGACGAATGCCGAGCAAGTCGCGAATGCCGGCGACATCACGAAAATGCCGCCCCGTCGCGATGATGAAATGCAGCCCTTGCGCGGCAAGCCGCCGGACGGTCGCGACGGTGAACGGGTCGAGCTGGTGGTCGCCGTCGAGCAGCGTGCCGTCGAGGTCGGTGGCAATGACTTGGTACATGGCGGATGGCGCGGGCAACGTCAAAACCCGCATTTTATCGTCATACCGCAAACGGGCTGCGCCGCGCCCGGCCGGAGCGACGCACACGTCGCACCCCGCGTGCCGGCACACCTGCGCGGACCGGGTAACGACGCGCCGGGCGGCTAGACGCCGACGCCCGCTGCCTCGCGCTGCGCCAGTTGCAATGCGCCGTGCGCGGAGTCGGCAAGCGGCGCACGCAGCGATGCCTGAAAGCGTGCCGGCACGTACACGCGAAGCCGCGCGCCCAGTCCGCCGCACAGTGCGACGGGCAGCGTGCCGCGCGGGTCGAGCGCCTCGATCATCTTGCCGATTTCGACGCCCGCGTCATTCAGCAGATGCGCCGCAAACGGATGACCGGCGTGCTCCAGCACGAGCGGCGCGAGACTCGCGTACGCGGTCTGATTGGCCGCGCACAGCCAGACGACGAGACTGTCGCGATCGTACGCGCTCACGCGGTCGAGCAGCGCCTGCGCCAGCGCATCGTGCGGCGCGCGCCCGTCGAGCGCCTGTTGCGCATGCACGATCACCCGCAGGCCCAGCCACGCACCGCTCGCCTCGTCGCCGGACGGAAAGCCGAAGCCGCTGGCGAGCCGGCTCGCGCCGCCGGGTTCGAGCACGGCAGCGACGCTGCCCGTGCCGAGCGCAACGATCACCCCGGGCTCGCCGCCATGCGCGCCGAGCAGCGTGGTGTACGCGTCGCTGTCGACAGCGAGGCCGGCGAGCGCGGGCGCGCACGCGCGAAAGGCCGCCAGCCAGTCGGGGTTGTTCGCCCCCGCGAGCCCGCAGCCCAGCACGCAGCGCGACCCGTCGAATGCGATACCCGCCTGCCGGAACGCGTCGGCACAGCCCGCGCCGATCGCCTCCCACGCGCGCTCGACGCCGAGCCCGAGGCCGGACGGCCCGCTTGATGCCTGGGCCAGTTCGCGGCCCGCGGCATCGGCCAGCACGACACGCGTGCCGGTGCCGCCACCGTCGACACCGAGCAGGAAAAGATCAGATTTCATGGCAGAAAGGCTGGGGCGCGTTCGTTGATCGGGCCCATAGAGTCGCAGGTCCGCGCCGATCCGGCAACTGGCCGAACGGCCGGATTGCAGTCGCCCGGCGTTCCGCTATGCTAGCGAAGCCCGTGTGACGGGCCTTCGATCCTCTCACCGTGCAGGAGCCGGACCGTGATCAAACGCTGTTCCTGGGTAACGAGCGAGGCGCTCGCCCACTACCACGACACCGAGTGGGGCGTGCCGTCGCGCGACGACCAGCACCTGTTCGAGATGCTGGTGCTCGAAGGCTCGCAGGCGGGTCTGTCGTGGTCGACCATCCTGAACAAACGGGACGGCTATCGGCGCGCGTTCGCCCAGTTCGAGATCGACGCGGTCGCCCGGTTCACGCCGCGCAAGGTCGACACGCTCGTGCAGGACGAATCGATCGTGCGCCATCGCGGCAAGATCGAGGCGGCCATCCACAATGCCCGCGCCGTCCAGCGCATTCAGGCCGAGCATGGCTCGCTGGCGAACTTCGTGTGGTCGTTCGTCGATCACACGCCCATCCAGAATGCGTGGAATTCCTACAAACACGCGCCCGCATCGACCGACATTTCGGATGCGCTCAGCAAGGCGCTCAAGCGCTACGGCTGCAAGTTCGTCGGCTCGACGATCTGCTATGCATTCATGCAGGCGGTCGGCATGGTCAACGACCATCAGACCGACTGCGACTGCCGCGCCCGCTGCGCCGAACTCGGCAAGGCGGAGCGCCCTGGCCGCAGCCGCTGACAACCGGGCGTATCGCAGCCGGGGCGGCCGGGGACGCCCGGCGCAGCGCAATGCCAAAAGCAAAACGGCGATGCGGCTTCTTGCGAAGCACGCACCGCCGTCTGACGGTACTTCCGGGTCCTGCCCGAAGCGCCCGCGGGCGCTTCACACGCTTAGTGCAGCTTCTTCGGCAGTTGCTGGCTGCGCAGGCGCTTGTGCAGGCGCTTCACCGCAGCAGCCTTCTTGCGCTTGCGCGCAGCGGTCGGCTTTTCGTAAGACTGGCGCTCGCGCAGTTCGGCGATCAGGCCGTTCTTTTCGATGGCGCGGCGGAAGCGGCGAATCGCCACTTCAAACGGCTCGTTTTCCTTCAGAAGAATCGTCGTCATGTAATTCCTAACTCAATACGGGATATGGTCATTTGCGCGGCGGCGCACCACGCGCGCACCGGCCCTCCGGTCGCTTCGATTCATAGCCAGGGAAAACCCTGCTCGCCATGACTGAAACGAGAGGCAAAGCGGCCACGGAGGCCGGAAAAGAGAGTGGGAAGTTCACCGCTGAACGCGGGCAGACGCACATCGCAAACGCCGCGTCTGTTGCCGGCCCGGCGCGCGCGATACCCACACCGCGCACTGCACCGCACAAGCAAAGATCTCAATTCACTCTCAATGATATCAGCAAACCCATCAACCTACCATCTTTTTAGCCGTTGCGCCAGGCACTTGCGTCGTCCAGCAGGCGCAGGTCGGCGTCGCCGAGCGGCAGGTGGACCGCCGCCGCGAGACTCCGCAATTGCTCGACCGAGGTCGCGCTGGCGATCGGCGCCGTCACGCCCGGGCGGGCGATCAGCCACGCGAGCGCCACTGTCGCCGGCACGCAGCCGTGCTGATGGGCGACGCTGTCGAGCGCGTCGAGAATTCGCAGGCCTTTGGGGGTCAGATACCGTTCGACGCGGCTGCCGCGCGCGTACTTCGCGAGATCCGCCCGCGTGCGGTATTTGCCGGAGAGAAAGCCGCTCGCGAGCGCGTAGTAGACGACCGAGCCCAGTTGCGCGTCGCGCACCAGCGGTTCGAGATCGGTTTCATAGCGTTCGCGGTCGTACAGGTTGTATTCCGGCTGGATCAGCTGGTAGGCAGGCAAGCTGTGCTCGCGCGCCACGGCGAGCGCCTCGCCGATGCGCGCGGCGCTGTAATTCGATGCGCCGATCACCCGCACCTTGCCGGCCTCGATCAGCCGCTGATAGGCGCCGAGCGTCTCGGCAAGCGGCGTATCCGCGTCGTCCTCGTGCGAGAAGTAGACGTCCACGTAATCGGTCTGCAGGCGCCGCAGCGAGTCTTCCAGCGCCGCCTGGATGTTGCCCGCCGACAGCCCGCGGCGCTGCGGGTGCTTGGCGACCTTCGTCGCGAGCACGACCTGCTCGCGCTTGCCGCTGCGGCGCAGCCACTTGCCGATGATCGTCTCCGACTCGCCGCCGTGATTGCCCGGCACCCACGCCGAGTAGACATCGGCGGTGTCGATGAAGTCCAGCCCCGCGTCGACGAGCGCGTCGAGCAACGAAAACGAGGTCGCCTCGTCGGCGGTCCAGCCGAATACGTTGCCGCCGAACATCAGCGGCGCCACCGTCAACGAAGACTGTCCCACCCGGCGTTTTTGCATGACCGCTCCCACGTGCACAAGAAGAGTCATGAAGCATACGCCTCGCCCAGCGGCCGTGCAGGCAAGCGGGCGGGCGCCGCTCGCGGTGCCCATCCCGCGGGCAGCGCCGCAATAAGTCCCTAAAGTTTTGTTGACTGCCGCCGAAAACCTGCTCAGAGGCGGCCAGCAATGAACGAGTGCTTCCGCCCAATTCAACGTGGCAGTGTCTTTATAGGCCAATCGCCTCTTGGGAGATTTACATGCTTAGCATCAATAGCAATATTCCGTCGCTGACCGCGCAGGAAAACCTGAACAGCTCGGGCGATGCACTTTCGCAAGCCATCACCCGCCTCTCGTCGGGCAAGCGCATCAACAGCGCGGCAGACGATGCAGCTGGTCTCGCCATTTCGACGACCCTTCAAACCGCCATCAACGGCCTGAACCAGGGCGTGTCGAACGCGAACGACGGCGTGTCGATGGTGCAAACCGCCAGCACGGGTCTGAGCCAGATCACGCAGAGCCTGCAGACGATCCGCTCGCTCGCGAACGAAGCCGCGGGTGGTTCGCTGTCGGCGAGCAACCAGGCCGCGCTGCAACAGGAAGTCGCGCAGCAGGTCGCTGAAGTGAACCGTCTCGCGTCGCAAACGACGTACAACGGCATCAACCTGCTGAACGGCACCGCCGGTTCGGTCTCGGTCCAGGTCGGCGCGAACGTCGGCCAGACGATCACGATCAACCTGAGCCAGGGCGTGTCGGCGGCCTCCCTCGGCAGCGGCCCGGCCCAGGCAGGCAACACGCTCGGCACGATTACCGGTCTCGACCTGACGTCGAGCGGCGCGGCCAACTCGTCGGGCGGCACGGGCGCGATCACCGAAATCAACGTGCTGGCGAACGGCACGGGCGGCTTCACGTTCACCGACCAGAACAACCAGGTCATTTCGAGCTCGGTTGCAGCCAACGTCCTGACGGTCACCGCGACGAGCAGCGGCATCGACGGCATCTCGGTCAACTCGGGCGGCGGTCTGACGCTCGCGAACCAGCTCGCGTCGATCAACTCGGCCGAAGGCAGCTTCGGCTCGGCCGCTTCGTCGGGCACGGTGCTGGGCGTGATCTCCGGTGTTAACCTCAACCCGGCCACGGGCCTGAACGCATCGTCGGGCACCGCGAACACGATTACGTCGGTCACCGTCGAATCGAACGGCAGCGGCGGCTTCCAGTTCGTCGACCAGAACGGCAACCAGCTCTCCAGCAGCGCGGCGAACGGCCTGTTCGGCGCGTCGGCGGGCACCAGCACGCTGTCGTTCGGCACGACCCCGACCAGCACGATCGGCGCATCGGGCGTCAGCACGGCGAGCGCGGCGTCGGGCGCCACCACGCTGAACCTGATCAACTACAACAACCAGCCGTCGTCGGTTGCCAACATTGACGTCAGCACGACCGCCGGTGCGAACCTCGCGATGGAAACGGTCGACAACGCACTCGCGACGATCAACAACATCCAGGCGACGCTCGGTGCCGCGCAAAACCGCCTGACCGGTATCGCGACGTCGCAGCAGGCCGAGTCCACCGACCTGTCGAGCGCACAATCGCAGATCACCGACGCGGACTTCGCGCAGGAAACGGCGAACCTCAGCAAGGCGCAAGTGCTGCAGCAAGCCGGTATCTCGGTGCTGGCGCAAGCCAACTCGCAGCCGCAGCAAGTGCTGAAGCTGCTCCAGTAAGCGAGTTCACGCAGTAAAACGCGGGTGGGTTGCAACGTCACAATTGCAGCCCACCCGCGCAGGCGTTTCACCGGGAGGCTCGTCCTCCCGCAATCACGTCCGGACCGGGGACTTCGCGTACACCCCGTCCCGTAGTCGCCAGCAGGCAGGAGCCATTCATGTCGTCGATATCCGGTACGTCCACTTCGAGCAGTACGGCCTCGTCGAGCGCCACCTCGGTTGCGGCCGTCCAGGCCGCTGCCCAGTCCGCGCTGCAGGAAGCGGCCCAGTCCATCATCGCCGGCTCGACAGGCAACAGCTCGCTGGACGTGTCGAGCCTCGTGTCCGCGCTCGTCAGCGCGAAGACCGCGGGGCAGACCGCCGCGCTCACTGCCGAGGCGACCAACGACAACACCCAGATTTCCGCGATCGGCCAGCTCTCCGCGGCGCTTTCCGCGTTGCAGGTCGGTCTCGCGCCGCTCTACGGCGGCTCGCTGCTGACGTCGTTCACCGCGACCGCGAGCGGCAGCGGCATTACCGCGACCGCCGGCTCCGGCGCGGTCGCGGGCACCTATTCGGTCGACGTCTCGCAGATCGCGTCCGCGCAGAGCATCACGTCTTCCGCCTTCACGACCACCGAGGCCGCGGGTCTCGGCACCGGCACGCTCACGCTCTCGGTCGGCGGCAAGTCGATGAGCCTCGACGTCACCGATTCGAACGACAGCCTGACCTCGATCGCCTCCGCGATCAATACGTCGAACAGCAACCCCGGCATCTCGGCGACCATCGTCAACGGCAGCGACGGCCAGCACCTGGTGCTCAGCTCGACGGCGACGGGCGCCGCCAACACGATCAACGTGAGCGTCTCGAACTCGACTGCGGGCAGCGCGCTCGACAGCCTCGCGGTGACGACCACGGCCGCGGACGACAGCACGTCGGGCAGCACCTCCACGCTCAACGCGGGCAGCAGCTGGACGCAAAGCTCGGCCGCGCTCGATGCGCTCTTCACGATCAACGGAACGGCCGCGACGAGCGCCACCAATACGGTGACGAGCGCACTGAACGGCGTGACGCTGAATCTCACGTCGGCCGCGGTGGACAGCACCGGCAAGTCGCCGCAGACGCTGACGGTGGCCTCGGACACGACGCAGCAGGCCACCGACATCGAAAACTTCGTGAGCGACTACAACACGGTCGTGAGCACGATCAGCACGCTGACGTCGTTCAATTCGAGCGCCTCCGCCGGCTCGCAGGGCGGCCCGCTGCTCGGCGATTCGATGATCAACATCATCCAGCAGGAACTCGGCGGCATCGTGAGCGGCAGCGTCACGTCCTCGGGCGTCACCGCGTCGCTGTCGTCGATCGGCGTTTCGCTGAATTCGAACGGCACGCTGTCGGTCGACTCGACGACGCTCAACACCGCGCTGCAGAACAGCCCGAGCACGGTTTCGTCGCTGTTCAACCTGACCAACGGCATCGGCCAGCAACTGAATTCGAGCATCACGACGTTCACGCAGGCGGACGGCATCATCGACCAGCGCACCTCGGCGCTCTCGACCGACCTGCAGAACGTGACCACGCAGTCCAATGCGCTCACCGCGTATACGCAGCAACTGACGACGCAGTACAACAACGAGTTCACCGCGCTGAACTCGCTGATGGCGAGCACCAACAACGACACGCAGTACCTGACCGCGCTGTTCGGCGGCACTAACAACTCGGGCACGCTCAACAAGAGCTCGTCCTGATCGGGAGACCCGCGATGAACGCAGCGCAGACGAAGGCGGAGCAGGCGCAGCTGGTCGAGCGCGTGCTCGCCCTCACGCAGGCGATCAGCGACGCCGGCCAGCTCGCCGACTGGCAGCGCGCCGCGCGTCTGGCCGAGGAGCGCTCGCCGCTCGTGCACGCGATCACCGCCGACCAGGACGCCGCGTCGCTCGCGCTGATCCGCCGCATCCAGGCCATGAACGGCACGATCGTGAGCGAAGCCCGCCAGTTCGAGGAAGGCCTGACGAACGAATACAACGAGGCGATGAGCCGCGCGCGCGCGGCCCAGCAGTACACGCGCGTCGCGCTGTACCGCTAGCGGCAGCGCGCGCGCCGCCGCACCGGATAACAACCAACACGCCGCATCGAGGGCGTGCTCGTTCAGCTCGAACCCGCCTCAGGCGGGTTTTTTTTGCCCGCGCGCCGGCCGGGTCCGCATCGCCGTCCCCCACCCCTTGGCCCCGAAATACGGGCAATTCCGCCCGTTACTCCGCCAATCGCCCATGACGGGCGCCGCTAGACTAGTCGCAGAACAGTGCGTCCAGATCCAGCCTGCGCACGGCTTATGACGCCCGGCCTCGCGCCCGGTCCGGGCAACCAGGGACACCTATGACCATCGAAGCGGATGTGCAGTCGCCTGCATCCGAGCCTGCCGCCCTGTCGCCGGGCGAGCTCGACACGCTCGCGGGCGAATTCGCGCTCACCCTCGAAACGCTGACGGCGCGCGGCCTGCACGACCAGGCGGAAGCGCTGGCGCGCCAGGCTGTGGGGATCTTCCCGCGCCACGCGCTCGGCTGGAAAACGCTCGCGTTCGCGCAGTTGCTGCGCGGCGAGCTTGCCGCCGCGCTCGCGCCGCTCGAACAGGCCGCGCTGCTGCTGCCGGACGACGCCGAGCTGCGGCGTCACCTCGACGCCGCGCGCGCAATGCGCGACGGGCTCGCGGCGGACAGCCGCGGCGAGCACGCGCTCGCCGGCTCGCTGTATCAGGCCGTGCTGGCGGTGTATCCGGACTATCCGGACGCCAATCACCGGCTCGGCGTGATCGCGATCCGGCTGTGCCAGCCGGAGGCGTCGCTGCCGTATCTGGAACGCGCGATCGGCGCGAATCCGAACCAGTTGCAGTACTGGGCGAACTATATCGACGGCCTGGTGCAGGCGGACCGCCTCAAAGCCGCGTGGCTCGCGCTCGACATGGCGCAGCAGCGCGGACTGGCCGGCCCCGCGATCGACAAGCTCATCGGCCTGATGACCCGGCTGTCGACCGAGACGACCCACAAGGTCGCGCGCTCCGCCTCGCCGGCTGGCCAACCGGCCGGCTCCGCGCAAGCCGTCGACCCGCCCGCCGCCCCCGCGCAGGCCGCTGCGCCCGTGGCCGCTGTGCCCGCTGTGCCCGCTGTGCCCGCGGCGGCGCCGCGCCCGCCGGCCGGCTCGCAAGCGGCGCCCACCCAGGAGCAGCTCGCGGTGCTCGGACGCGCGTACAACAGCGGCCGGGTGCACGACGCGCTCGCGAGCGCGCGCACATTCGCGCAGCGCTTCCCGGCACACAGCTTCGGCTGGAAGGTGCTGGCCGTCTCGCTGCACAAGCTCGGTCAATACGACGAGGCGCTCGAACACGCGCTCGCCGCGCTCGAACGCTTCGCGGACGACACCGACACACTGCAGGTCGCCACCGGCATCCTGACGTCGAAGGGGCGGCACGAACAGGCGGCCGGGCTCGGGCAGCGGCTGCTGCAGCTGCGGCCGGACTATGCCGAGGCGCATCGTCTGATGGGCATCATCCTGTCGTCGGTGGGCCGCTTCGACGAAGCCGAAACGTACTGCCGCAAGGCGCTCGAACTGGGCGAACCGTCGGGGATGACCTGCAACCCGCTCGGCGTCACGCTGATGAAGATGGGCCGGCTCGCGGAAGCCGCCGACGTGTTTCGCCAGTCGATCGCGGTCGACCCGGACAACGATCTCGGCTACAGCAATCTCGCGTTCTGTCTCACGCACAGCGAAAACGTCACGCCGCGCGAGCTGTTCGCCGAGCATCGGCGCTTTGCTGGGCAATTCGAAGCGCCGTTCCGGTCGCAATGGCCGACCCATCAAAACAGCCGCGACCCGGAACGCCGTCTGCGCGTCGGATTCATTTCCGGCGATTTCTGCCGGCATGCGGTGGCGAACTTCTTCGAGCCGGTGCTCGCGCATCTCGCGCAGGATAGTGCGCTCTCGCTGCACGCGTACTCGAATACCGCGATTCACGACGAGACCACCGATCGCCTGAAGGCGCTGTTCGCGCACTGGCATCACATCGTCGGCATGTCGCACGACGCGGTCGCGCAGCGGATCGTCGACGACCGCATCGACATCCTGATCGATCTGGCCGGCCACACCGCCGAAAACCGGCTGCGCACGATGGCGCGCAAACCGGCGCCGCTCCAGGCCTCGTGGATCGGCTACCCGGGCACGACCGGCCTCGACGCGGTGGACTATTTCTTCGCCGACCGCTACTGGGTGCCCGAATCGTTCCATGACCAGTTCACCGAGCAGATCGTCTATCTGCCGGCGGTCGCGCCGTTCGAGGCGGACAAGCTGTGTCCGCCGCTGAACATGCTGCCGGCGCTGCACAACGGCTACGTCACGTTCGGCAGCTTCAACCGGCTCGACAAGCTGCGCCGCGACGTGATCGCGCTGTGGGCGCGCGTGCTGCATGCGGTGCCCGATTCGCGCCTGCTGATCGGCGCGATGCCGCGCGACGGCGGAGTCGGCGAACTGGTCGACTGGTTCGCCGAGGAAGGCATCGCGCGCGAACGGCTCGCGTTCCGCGCGCGGTCGAGCGTGGCCGTCTATCTGCAGCAGCATCATCATGTGGACATCTGTCTCGACAGCTTTCCGTTCTCCGGACTCACCACCGTGCTGCATTCGCTGTGGATGGGCGTGCCGACCGTCACGCTGCCCGCGCATACGGTGCCCGGACGCAGCGGCCTGACGGCGATGGCGCACGTGGGCCTCGACGCGTTCATCGCGGCCGGCAAGGACGACTATGTCGCCCGCGCCGCCGCCGCGGCCGCCGACGTGCCCGCGCTCGCGGCGCTGCGCGCCGGCCTGCGCGAGCGCTGCCAGCAATCGCCGATGTTCCGCCCGCAAAGCATCGCCGAAGGCATGAGCGCCGCGTTGCGCGTGATGTGGCGCCGCTGGTGCGCGGGACAGCCGCCGCAGTCGTTCGACGTTGCCGGGCAGTGACCCGGCGCTGACCGGGCACAGACGAAACACAGACCACGCACTCACCACGCACTCACCAGGCGCAACCGGAATTCTCACGTGCAGAACTACACCTATCAGATCTTCTACTCCGACGAGAGCCGGCGTGCACTGGATCCCGGCTTCATCGCGCTCGACAATACCGGGCAGCGGCCCGACTGGTTCGAGTATGGCGCGATTCGCCGCTTCTTCGACAACCGCACGCTGGATCGCAACACCCGCTACGGTTTTCTGTCGCCGAAATTCGCGGTGAAGACGCGTCTGAGCTCCGCCCAGGTCAACGCGTTCCTCGCCGCGACGCCGGACGACGTCGACGTCGTGACGTTCTCGCCGTACTTCGATCAGGCCGCGTACTTCATGAACGTGTTCGAGCATGCGAGCGCCTGTCATCCGGGCATTGCGCCGGCGCTCGAAGGCACGCTGCGGCTGATCGCGCCGGGTATCGACATCAGCACGTTGCTGATGAGTTCCGCGCAAACCGTCTACTGCAATTTCCTGATCGCGAAGCCCGCGTTCTGGCAGGAATGGCTGAACCGCTGCGAAGTGATCTTCCGCGCGGCGGAGGCCGGCGACACGCCGCTCGCCCAGCATCTGAACGCGAGCGTCGCGTACCTCGGCGGCGGCGCGCCCGCCAAGATCTTTCTGATCGAACGCGTGGCATCGCTGATGCTGGCCACGCAGCCCGGCTGGAAAGTCAGAAACTACAACTCGATGGCGCTGCCGATCGCCAACGACCGCCTCGTGCCGTTCGGCGCCGAACTGGTCGCGATGGACGCGCTGAAGCTCGCCGCAAAGGGGACGGGCTTGCCGGAATATCTTGCGGCCTTTCTGAAGCTGCGGCAGGGCATAAGCGGGCTGATCCAGGAGGGCTCCGTCCCGCGGGCCAGCGCGTAAGCGCGGCGGCGTGGCAGCGTGGCAGCGCCGTGCACGGTCTCTGCGCGCACGGCCTTGTCGCCCTTCGCGCGAACGCGATTGGCCAATTTGGAACGGGTTGTGGCCGTTGTTTCCGGCTTGATGAACGCCCTGCTTCGGCGATACTCAGTGCGCGCATGCTGAAAATCGACCGCGCCCGGCAAGCGATTCTCGACGACGGTCAACAGGACAGCCGAACACGTCATGCACCGGGATGGCGGCATCCGCCTGGGTCAGCCGGCCAGAAGACCGCCGCATGGTCCCGGTCGAAGCGCGCTGCAGCGTCCGAACACTGGAGAATTCGTCTCAATGGCAACCGTCAGCATTCTTATTCCCGCCTATAAGCCTCAATACCTGGCCAAGGCCATCGGGAGTGCGCTGCACCAGACTTTCGAAGACGTCGAGATTCTTGTCGGCGACGACACGGCGGACGGATCGCTGGCGGACATCGTTCGCGCGATATCGGATCCCCGCGTTCAGTACTTCCACCACGGCTTCCAGAAGGGCGCGCTGAACTTTCAGGCGCTGTGGAAGCGGGCGCAGGGCCCCTATATCAAATGGCTCTTCGACGACGATCTGCTGATGCCGACCTCCGTTGAAACCCTTGTCGCAGCGCTGCGGGACAATCCCGACGCGGCGATGGCGTTTCACGAACGCGTACTGATCGACGAGAACGACAAGGTCATCTCCACGCCGAAGCGACTCCTCGACTCAGGGCATACGGCGCGTCTCGACCGGACGTTCCTCGTTCAGCATATGGTCCGGAACCTGCACAACTTCGTCGGTGAACTCACCAACGTCATGTTCCGCCGCGAGTTGTTCGATTTCGAGCAGCTCTTTCATTACCGCTCGCTCCGGTTGAATTTTCTCGGCGATGCCGCCACCTATCTCAACGCCACGGCGATCGGCCCGATCGTGGTGGTCGGCGGCTATCTCAGCGCGTTCCGGCAACATGGCGATCAAGGCTCCAGCCAGGCGGGGCCGCACTACAGCGCCGGACTCTACGAATGGGAACTGCTCGCGCGCGGGGAGGCCGCGGCCGGCCACCTTGACGCCGCGGCGCTCGAAGACGTCCGCTATCGTCTGATGCAGATGTATGCGCCGTGGAGCAGCGCATTGCCCGAGATCGCACGCTTTGCCGCGAGCCTCGACGAACTCGTCGCGCGCGATCCCCGCGAACTGTTCGACTCGCCCGGGTACCAGCACGATCTGGCCGAAGCGCGGCGCGCCGTGACGTCACGCATCGCGCTGCACCGCAGCGGCAGCGCACGCGCAACACGACAGTGCGCGGTCTGCGAGAAGCCCGTCGATCGATGGCTGCCCCATCCGCTCGCCGGCGACGCCAATCGCAACTTCATGCGTCAGATGGGTGCCGTGGGATCGACGCTGCAAAACTATCTCTGCCCGCATTGCCATTCGAACGATCGCGAGCGACATCTCTGGCTGTATCTGGGACGAACTGCCCTGCTCGCGGATCTGCCGAAACAGCGCGTGCTGCACATTGCGCCCGAACCCGGAATCGAACCGAAAATCCGCGCGCGCGCGCCGCTCGAATACGTCGCCGGCGACCTCATGCCTACGCGGCCCGATCACCGGCAGATCAACGTCGAACGCATGAATTTTCCGGACGGCCATTTCGACCTGATCATCTGCAATCACGTGCTGGAACATGTGAGCCGTCCGCAAGCCGCGCTCGCCGAGCTGAGCCGCTGCCTTGCGCCCGGCGGCCACCTCGTGGCCCAGACACCGTACTCGCCCATCCTGCGTCAGACGTTTGAACTCAACGTGGCGCCTTCGCAGCAGTTCGCCACGCTTTACTTCGGCCAGAACGACCATGTCCGGCTATTCGGCGCCGACATTCTTGAGCACTTTCGGGCAGCGGGCCTCGACGGCGACCTGTATCCGCACACGACCTTGCTGTCCGACATCGACCCCGATGTCTGGGGATGCAATGGAAGAGAACCCCTGTTTCTCTTTGGCAAGGGGAAAGCGCCGGCCCTCGCCAGTTAGCGTATTTTCGCCCTCGTTCAATCAGTGAGATGTCTTCCCCCCGACAAGCCCATGGAAAACGCGCCACCGTCTTATCCCGCCATCGTCGATTACGACGAGCATGCGAAGCATTGCGCCCGTGACGACTTCTGGGGGCAAATCAAGCGCACCGTCAACGGCAAACCGGTGCCGGAGTCGCACATCGACATGATCGTGGATGCGATCAGGCGAGGACTCGCGCCGCAGCCCGGCGACGTCCTGCTCGATCTCGCGTGCGGCAACGGGGCGCTCACGCAACGGTTGTCCGATGCCTGCGCGGCACTCGTCGGCGTGGACCGGGCCGCGTACCTGATCGAAATCGCCAACGAGTTCTTCGCCGCTCCGCCCGCGCGCACCTTCATCGTGAACGATGTCGTCGGCTATCTGGGCAGCGAACCGCGACCCGAGCAATTCACGAAAGTGCTGTGCTATGGCAGCTTCGCTGACTTCTCCGAGGTGGACGCACGAGCAAGCCTCGCTCTCCTGCACGCGCGCTTCACGCGCGTGCAATCCGTCTTCATCGGCAATCTGCCCGACCGCGACCGCGCGCACCTTTTCTACACGAAGCGTGCGCCGGTAGCGGGAGAACTCGACGATCACATGGCCCAGATCGGAATCTGGCGCACCCAGGCGGAATTCGCAGCCATGGCGGCGGAGGCCGGCTGGGACGCGACATTTTCCACCATGCCGCAAGGGTTCTTTTCCGCCCATTACCGTTACGACGCGCTGTTGCGCCGGCGCGATACCCGCGTTTGAACTCGCCTCGGCGCAAAGGATGTCGTCCCGCGCGCAAGCGCGCCGAATGCCGAGGACCGTCGAGAAGGATCACCCGCTCATGACAATGAACCGAATCTGGCGAAGCGCGCGCGACCTCGCATTGTTCGGCGCCGAGCCCCTGTTCGCGGTGCCGAAGTCCACCTCGAACCTCGTGCAACCCGACTTCTCGCGGTTCCTCGCCTATTCCCGCGAAGCGTATGCAACGCCGACGAGCGAACCGGGCAGCGTAACCCGGCGACTCGAGGAGCGACTCGCGCAATTTCACTCGACGGCACACTGCATCGGCTTTTGCAGCGGATTCTGGGCGCTTGCAACGACGATGGTTGCACTCGCCCGGCCGGGGGCGCGCGAAGTTGTCATGCCGTCGCTCACCTACCGCCGGATGGCCGACGTCGTGGCGTGGACCGGACTCATGCCGCGCTTCTGCGAGGTCGATCCGGGTTCACTGGCCATCAGCGCAGCGACGGCGCGCGAGCACATCGGCGCCGACACGGCGCTCCTCCTCGGCGTGCATCCGATCGTCAACACCTGCGACGTCAGCGGACTCGTCGAACTGGCCGACGAACACGGCGTTCCGCTGATGTTCGATTCGGTCGAGTCTGTTTATGAGGACTCCGGAGCAGGCCGGGTAGGCGGCCACGGCCGCGCCGAGTGCTTCTCACTGCATGCCAGCAAGCTTCTGAACGGCTTCGAGGGCGGCTACGTCACCACCAACGACCCAGAACTCGCCGCCACGCTCGCAACCCTGCGCGACGGCGACACGATGCAGCCGGGATCGATCGACGCGCGTCTCGCGGACGTTCACGCCGCCATGGCGTTAGCCAACCTCGACGAACTCGACGTGCAGGTCGAAAAGAACAAGGCGCGATACCTGCACTACCAGGCGCTGCTGCCGCGCCTGCCAGGTATCCGCCTGCTTGAGTTCGACACCGGCTATCGCACCAGCTTCAAGAACATCGTCGTGGAACTGACGGACGACTGGCCGCTGTCGCGCGCCCTGACGATCAGGCTGCTCAACGCCGAGCGTATCCTGTCGCGCGCTTACTATTCGCCCGCGCTCCACGCCAAGCCGATGGCCTATCCGCACGTGCCGGCCCATCTGCCGTCGACGGACCGGCTGGCGGAACGCTTCGTGCTGATGCCGTGCGGCGACTTCGTCGGCATCGAGGACATCGAAGCCGTCGTCGACCTGCTCTCGTTTGTTCGCGCCCATGCCGACGCAATCAAGGCCTGCGCCGACACCCGCGAGGCCACCCCATGCTGACCGCCGGCTACGACATGCACACTCCGCCGCCCCGCGCGCGCGCGTTCTCCCAACCGATCCGTGTGGGCCAGTTCAACCGGCCGGCCTGGGCCCGTTACGAAGCCGCGATGCGCGACATTTTCGAGCGCCGCTACTACACGAATCAGGGCCCCCTCGCACAGCAGTTCGAAGAGCGGCTGCAAGCGGCACTCGGCGTCCGGCACGCCGTATGCGTGACCAACGCGACCATTGGCGTGATGATGGCAAACGAGGCGCTCGGCGCGAGCGGCCGTGTCCTGCTTCCGGCCGTTTGCCATCGCAGCGTCGAGCACGCCTTCGCGTGGTGCCGGATCGAGACGGCGTTCTGCGACGTCGACCCGGCAGGCGGACACATCTCGGCCGATCACGCTCGTGCCGTTCTCGAAGCATCCGCGCAGCCGTTTGCCGCACTCGTGGCGGCCAACCTGTGGGGTCGCCGCAGCGACACGTCGGCGCTGGCAAGCGTTGCGGGACGACATCGCGCAGCGGTGCTCGTCGACTCGCTGCAGGCGTTCGGCTGCGCGACGCCGGATGCGCGTCCCGCCAGCCGGGCGCCGCTGGAAGTGTTCGAATTCGGCGACGCCGATCTGCTTTATGCCGCCGGCGCCGCCTGTATCGCGACCGATGACGACGAACTGGCCGCGCGTCTGCGCAACATCCGCAGCAGCTATGGTGCGGGCAGGCCGGTGCCGGTGGTCAAGACCTCGAACGGACGCATGTCGGAAGCGCAAGCCGCGCTCGGGCTCCTCGGCCTCGACGAGTATGCGACGCACCGCGCCCGAAACGCGGCCCTGGCGGCGACTTATTGCCGTTACCTGAAAGCGATCGCGGGAATTCGCGTCGTGGAACCCGCGGGCGCCGCCAACCATCAGGCATTCGTTGTCGAAATCGATGAAGCGGTCTACGGTCTCACGCGCGACGCGCTGACCGACTGGCTGGCGGCGGACAATGTCGAACTCAAGGCAGTCCGCGCATCCACCCGGGCCTTGAGCAACCGGGCAATGCCGCTGCCGGCGGCGGACCGCATCGACCGGACATGGGCCGAGCTGCCGATCGGCACCGCGCTGCGCGAGGCGGACGTCGTCACGATATGCGAGCTGATCGCCGCAGCCCCCGCCCGTGTCGCACAATCACAGGAAGACTCGCGGTGAAGCTGGCCATCATGCAGCCGTACTTCTTTCCGTATCTCGGCCATTTTGCGCTGATCGCGAACACGGATGCGTGGGTCGTGTTCGACGTCACCCAGTACACGCCCAAGACGTGGATGAACCGCAATCGCGTTCTGCATCCCAAAGAGGGATGGAACTACATCAGCGTGCCGCTCGCCAATTCGTCGATTTCGATCAAGACAAAAGAAGCCCGCGTGCTCGATCCCGCCGCCACGCGCCGCACCGTGCTCGGCAAGCTCAGTCACTACCGGAACAAGGCGCCTTATTACAAGGCGGTTGAAGCACTCGTGCAGGACGTGATGGCGGACGATCACGCGACGTCGCTCGTCAACCTGAATATACGGGGGCTGTGTGCCGTTTGCGAATACCTGGGACTGCGATTTGATTACCGGATCTGCTCCGAGCTGGATCTGGCGCTTCCAGACCAGATGCCGCCGGGCGCCTGGGCACCCGCGATCTGCTCGGCGCTCGGGGCCACCGGCTACGTCAATCCCGTCGGCGGTCGTGCACTGTTCGACCCCGACGACTTCACCGCGAAGGGCATCAATCTGGAATTCCTGTCGTTCGAGCTTCCTGCCTACGATGTACGGCCCTTCCAGTTTGAACCCGGACTCTCGATCATCGACGTCCTGATGTGGAACGCGCCCGCGACGGTCGCCGCCACCCTCCTCACCCACGCCACGCTCAGCGCGCCGTGACCGGCCCGAACCCCTCGCTGTCACGTGGAGCGGACCGTATCAGGTGAGGCTCGCATCGGCAATGATCCCGACAACGCGCTCGATCTGCGCATCGGTCAGCGCAGGATACATCGGCAAACACAGAACCTTGAGCGCCGCGTCGTTCGCTACCGGCAGGTTGTCGCGCGTCGCCGAAGGCAATCCCCGATACATCGGGAAGTCGGAAATCAGCGGATAAAAGTAGCGGCGCACGACAATGTTGCGCGCGCGGAACATGTCGAACAGCGCGTCGCGCGAGAGCGGATAGGCGCCCTCGACGAGGATCGGGAAATAGGCATGGTTCGGGGTCACGCCAGGAACCGCATCGAGACAGCGGATACCCTTTACGTCGCGCAGCAGCGCGCGATAGCGGGCGTCGATGTACGCGCGTCTCGCGATCGCGTCGTCGATATGCCTGAGCTGAAGCATGCCGAACGCCGCATTGATCTCGCTCATCTTCCCGTTGATGCCCGGCGCCACCACCGTCACTTCGTTGACGTAGCCGAAATTCTTGAGGTGGTCGATGCGTTGCTTCGTCTTCGCATCGGGGCAAATGATCGCACCGCCTTCGAAGGTGTTGAACACCTTCGTCGCGTGAAAGCTGAGCACCGACAGATCGCCGTGCTGGAGGATGCTGCCGCCTTCCGTGCGCACGCCGAAAGCGTGCGCCGCGTCGTAGATCACCTTGAGGTTGTAGATGTCCGCGATCTGGCGGATGGCCTCGACATCGCAGGGACGTCCGTAGCAATGCACGGGCATGATGGCCGTGGTCTGCGGCGTAATGGCCGCGTCGATCTTGTTGGGATCGAGATTGAGCGTGTACGGATCGACGTCTACGAATACCGGCTTGATGCCGTTCCACAGCAGCGAGTGAGCCGTTGCAACGAACGAATAGGGCGTCGTGATGACTTCACCCGTGATTCGCAGCGCCTGTAGCGCCGTGACGAGCGCGAGCGTACCGTTGGCAAAGAGCGCGAGGTGCTCGACGCCAAGGTATTCGCATAGCGCCTTCTCCAACTGCTGGTGAAACGGCCCGCCGTTGGTGAGCACCTTGCTGTTCCAGATCGTCTGGAGGTACGGGATGAACTCCTCGAGCGGCGCGAGGTGAGGCTGCGTGACGAAAATGCGTTCGTCGGTTACCGGCGAGACGACGCCAAAAGGGGCACTTGCGCTCATGGACTGTTTGCCTGGTTTCGGGAGCCGGCGAGGTCGCCCCCGGAAAGACGGATGACAGCCCATTATCCCGGTGGGCGCCGGGAGCGAAGCGTGGAGGTAAGGGTATTTGATATCCCATTTCAGTCAATTGCGGCCTCGCCTGTCCCGGCGAGCCGCCCGCCAGCGAGACCGGAACCACCCGTATCGCCCCGCGCGCGCCGCGCTCAGAAGCCGTCGTCCTGCCCGCCCGCGCCGTGCTCACGCGAGGCCGCCGTCGCCTCGACCAGCACCCGGCTCTTCCATGCGCCGAGACGCGCGCGCTGCGCGTCGTCGATGTCGAGGCCGCGCCACAGCGCCTCGTCGTAACGCGCTTCGAGCTCCGCCGGATCGGCCGCGTCGCGCAGACCTGGCGCGACGTCGAAGCGCAACGGCGCGGCGTCGCCCGCCTGGCAGTACACGACGATGCCGCTGCGCGCCGGCTTCGCATCCGCATCGCAGCCGAGATACGACGGATACGCGTCGCGCCCCGACGTGGTCGCGAAGTGCCGGCCGTCCGCGTCATCCCAACTGAGATCGATACGCCGCCCGCGCGCGCTCATCATCTTCAGGCCATAAAGCGCGAGGCGCGGCGCCAGCGCGTCGTTCACGCGCACGATGCCGACGCCGTCCTGGCTCGCCTGCGCCCACGCCAGCTCGAAGGCGAGCAGGCAGCCGACGAGCCCCGGCGCGCGCCCCCACACGGTGTCGCCGCCGCCATGCCGCTGCACCGCATACGGCTCGCCCGGCGCGGCGCCCAGCAGCCCGCTCAGCGCATCGACACCGCGCAGTCCGCTCGCCTGCAGCCACACCGCCGCATCGGCCGCATCCTCGTAATCGCCCTGGGCCCAGCCGCTGCCTTCGAGCGCGGCGCGGCACAGCGACACCAGTTCGTTCATCGCCATCTTCATGCTTGTGACGCCCCTTTCTCGTTGCCGTTGGGTACACACGGGAAAATCCAGTCGTCGCTCATGTCCGCCGTCAGGTCGTCGAGCATCGGCGCGCCCTGGAACAGCGTCACGCGGACCCACAGGTTCGACTTCGGATCGAACTTGCTTGCGCCGAACATCGCGAGCTTCGCGCGCATGAGGTCGATCGGCAGCGTGTCGCGCGCAAGCAGGTTTTCCCGAATCTCGCCGTACATGCGTCCCGCCAGGGTCTGCACGCGCCGCACGATCGCCCGGTGTTCCGGATGCGCGCACACGAAAGCGGCCACGCTCGCCTCGCCGTCGTCCTGCGCACCGAGCGTCTCGTGCAGCCGCAACACCTGGCGAGCGATGTCGAGCGGCATCTCGCGTTCCGCACCGGGCTCTTCCGCGCGCACGCCAAGACGCGGTTCCTCTTTCTCGGCCGAGCGATACCAGAAGAAATGCGTGTCGTCGCGACGCGTGGCGGGCTGTGCGAGCGCCCACTGATAATCGCGCTCGACGATCCGGCGCAGTTCGCCGACGCGCATGTCGGGATCGAGACGCAGTGCGTCGTCGACCGGTGCGCCGCAATCGATCGAATCGACAAGGTCCGGATAAAGCTCGATCAGCAGCGCCGCGAGCACCTCCTGCGTCGCGCCCGACACCTGCGTCTCCGCGCGCGCGAGCAACGCGCGCCACGGATACGCATGCGGTGCGCCCGCCTCGCGCTGCAGCGCCTGATCGATGTGCGGCAACTCGGCGAGGATCTGCGCGTTGCGCGCCGCCTCGCGCGGATGATCGGTATGAACCTGCGCGATGTGACGCGCGGCGCGCGCGAGCAAGCTGCGCGCGCGGGCGAGCGTCGGCGCATCGGCGTGCTCGACGGCCAGCACGCGCGCCAGCGCGGTCTCGCGTCCGCGCATCCATTGATCGAGCAGCGCGGGATGGCGCACGAGAAACGGCGCCATGCCGAGGCCTGTCGCGTTGCCGACACCCAGGTAGCGGCGATAACTGCGCGCGAGCTTCACTGCCGCGCGCGGATGACGCCGCGCGGCGATATGCTCGACGAGACGGATGCTGAAGTCGCGCAGCACATACACCGCGCAAATCTGCGCGGAAAAGCCCGAACGGAACGCGCGGCCGTCGACGAGCCGCGGATAGTCGGCGATCCCGAACTTGCCGTTGCCGTACACCGCCGTCGTGCGAATCAGGTAGCCGACCCGCTCGAAGACCGCGGAATCCGGCTGCCGCCCCTCGGCGAGACAGTTCACGACGTGATCGAAGTTGCGCACGCTCTTGTTCGCGCGGCACAGCACGAGATCGCTGGCGCGCAGCCGGCCCGCTTCCTGCAGCGGCACATTCGCGGCCAGGGCGTCGAGGTCGGCCGCCTCCGGCACGCCGCAGACGAGCGCCGACGTCATGTCCCACTTCTGCGCGATCACGCGGTCGGTGCGGTCGGCCGCATCGAGATGCCGCGAAAAGATCACCTGGCTATAGCGCTCGCCATAGGCTTCGATCGAATAGACGCACATGCCGTAGCCGTCGTCGTCGAGCGCCATCCGGGCGATGCGGATGCGCCAGTTGTCGCGCGCCATGCGCCTCACCAGCGCGCGCGCAAAACTCAGTCGCGTGCCGTGCATTGCGCCGAGGCATTCGGTGCGGTTCGTCACGTCGGCGCTGCGCATCGCAAGCGCGGTGTCCGGCGGCAGCGCGCCGGTGTCCGGGCCCGCGTCGTTGAGCATGGCTTCGGCGTTCATCACTGCACTCCCTGTTCGGCCGCCATCGTGCGCGCAATCCGTACCGCGTCCCACAGCGAAGGCAGAATCAGGATCGACACCGGCACCGCCGTAATGACGATGAACGACTGCAGCGCGCTCACGCCGCCGGCGCCCATCGTGATCAGCACCGCGCCGACGAGCCCCATGCCGACCGCCCAGAACACCTTGAGCCAATGCCCCGGTTCGCCGCGGTCGCCGGTGATCGCCATCGAGATCGTGTACGCCATCGAGCCGGCATTCGTCACGACCGAAAAGAAGCTCAAAAACAGGAACAGCGCCGAAATCAGATTGCGCAGCGGCATCGCCTGCGCGACGCCCAGCAGCAGCGCTTCGGGCAGCGTCCCATGCGAAACCACCTTGCCGGGCGACGCCAGCTCGATGCCGATGCCCGTGCCGCCCACCAGCGTGAACCACAGCATCGTGATGACCGGCGCGGCAATCGAAAGCAGTACCACGAGTTCGCGAATCGTGCGGCCGCGCGACACCTTGGCCACGTAGATCGCCATGATCGGCGCGTAACCGATGAACCAGCCCCAGTAGAACAGCGTCCACGCATTGAGCCACGCGCGGTTGCCGCGGTACATCGACAGCTGCACGAAATCGACGACGTGCGTCGCGAAGGCCTTGAAGAACACGCTCGTCAGAAAGGCGGTGGGTCCGCAGACGTACAGATACGCGGCGAGACCCAGCATCAGCCACACGTGGATCTTGCAGACGAAGCGCAGCCCTTCGAGGCCCGCGATGCACGCCGTGGTGAAGATCGCGGTGACCGCGAGAATGACGAGCGCCTGCGTGGCGATGGTATCGGGCACGTTCCAGACCGAATGCAGCACATAGGCAATCTGCAGTCCCAGGAAACCGATCGGGCCGATGGTGCCGGCCGCCACCGCGATGATCGACGTCGCATCCGCCAGCGCGGCAATAGGCCCGTTCAGCGCCCGTTCGCCGAACAGCGGATAGAGCAGCGTCCGCGGCGCGAGCGGTAGTCCCTTGTCGAAGTGCAGATGCATCAGCACGATCGCGAGCAGGCTGCCGAGCACCGCCCACGCGAGAAAGCCCCAGTGCAGGAACGACTGCGCGAGCGCCGCGACGCCGGCAGCTTCGGTTCGCGGCGCGACGCCGAAAAACGGCGGCGGACTCATGAAATGCATCAGCGGCTCCGCGGCGGCCCAGAACGCGCCGCCGCCGGCAAGCAGCGCGCACATGATGACGACCACCCAGTTGAACGTGGAATTCGACGGCGCGTGCGTGCGTCCGCCGAGCCGCACGCGGCCGAGCTTCGAAAACGCGATTGCGAGGCTGACCGCGAACGTGGCCAGCATCAGCAGTTGCCAGTAGAGACCGAAGCCGCGCGTGGCCCAGCCGAACACCGTATCGACGAGCGCCGACAGCCATGACAGGTTGACGAGCGCCGCCCCGAGAAACAGCACGAAAAAGCCGCCGCTCACGAGAAAAATGGGCCAGTCGACGCGGCCCTTGCGAATGACCGGCTGCCCGCGTCTGGCCGCAAGCTCCGGGGTGGTCGGGATTTCCATGTCTCCTCCAGGAATAGATAGTAGTCTCGCGCGGGCCTGCCGCACTAGCGGCGCTGCTCCGCGTCGCGCAGAATGCGCATCCAGTTGCCGCCCATCACCTTGGCGACGTCCGTGTCCGTGAAGCCGGCACGGCTGAGTGCCGCGGTGAGGTTCGGGAAGTCCGCGTTCGAGCGGAACCACTCGACCGGTTCGGGCCAGGCTGCGTTTGCAGCGCTGCCTTCGCCGTAATCGGTCTCCTTGCTCCAGCGTCCGTTGCGCATCCATTCGAGCACCGCATACGGCTGCGCCTGGCACAGGTCGCTGCCGATGCCCACGTGATCGATGCCGACCAGCTCGACCGTGCGCGCCACCATGTCGGTGAATTCGCCCGGCGTGCAGCGGCTGCCGTTCTTCAGATGAAACGGATAGAGACTGAAGCCGATCAGTCCCCCGCTTTCGCCGAGGGCGCGCAGCACCGCATCCGACTTGTTGCGCTTCGCCGCATGAAAGAACGACGGATTCGCATGGCTGATGACGACGGGCCGCGTCGACAGCGCGATCGCTTCGAGCGTCGAATGCTCGGCGCTGTGCGACATGTCGACGACCATCCCGACGCGATTCATCTCCGCGATCGCCGCGCGTCCGAAGCGCGTGATGCCACTATCGGACGACTCGTAGCAGCCGGTCGCGAGCAGGCTCTGGTTGTTGTAGGTGAGCTGCATCGTGCGCACGCCGAGATCGCGGAAGACCTCGACGAGACCGATGTCGTCCTCGATCGGCGAACAGTTCTGCAGGCCATAGAGAATCGCGACCTTGCCCGCGCGCTTTGCTTCGAGGACGTCGTCCATCGTGCGGGCAGGCATCACCAGATCGGCGTGCCGCTCGTAAAGGCGGTTCCATTCGGCGATGCGCGACAGCGTCTCGCGCGCGTTCTCCCAGTAGACGATCGTTGCGTTGACCGCGGCGACGCCGCCGTCGCGCATTTCCTCGAAAATCTGGCGGTTCCAGTTCGAATACTGCGTGCCGTCGACGACGACGAGTGACTCATGCAAGCTCATGATGTTTTCCGTTCGTATCAGGCGCGCGTGTACGACGTCTTCAGCGTCGTGTAGAACTCGGCCGCGTGCGGCCCCTGCTCGCGCGGACCGTGGCTCGACGCCTTGCGGCCGCCGAACGGGACGTGGTAGTCCGTTCCCGCGGTCGGCAGATTGACCATCACGCAGCCGGTCTTCGCGTGGCGGCGGAAGTGCGTCGCGTGACGCAGCGACTGCGTGACGATGCCGGCCGTGAGACCGAACGGCGTATCGTTCGCGACCGCGAGCGCTTCGTCGTAATCGCGCACGGGGATGACGCAGGCGATCGGGCCGAAGATTTCGTCGCGATTGATCTGCATGTCGTTGCGGCCTTCGTCGAAAAGCGCCGGCGACATGCAGAAGGCGCGCTCGGGGTGCGCGAGCGCTTCGCCGCCGCAGACGAGCCGCGCCCCTTCCTGCTGGCCGAGGGCGACATAGCGCAGATTCGCGTCGCGCTGACGGGCGTCGATGACCGGTCCCATTTGCACGCCGTCGTCGAGCGCGCGCCCGACGCGCACGCTGCGCAGCCTTTGCGCGAGGCGTTCGACGAACGCCGCGTGAATCCCCGGCGTGACGACGAGACGCGACGACGCGGTGCACTTCTGCCCCGTGCCGGAATACGCGCCCTGGAACGCGCACTCGACGGCGACATCGAGGTCGGCGTCGTCGAGCACGACGAGCGCGTTCTTGCTGCCCATCTCCATCTGCAACCTGATCAGTTGCGGCGCGGCGGCGGCAGCGAGACGGCGGCCGGTGTCCAGCGAGCCGGTGAACGAGATGCCGTCGACGTCGTGCGACGTGGCGAGCGCGTGCCCCACCGCCTCGCCTGGCCCCATCAGCAGGTTGAACGTGCCGGGCGGCAACGCGGCCTGGCGGCTGATGATCTCGGTGAGGGCCCATGCGCTGGCCGGCGTCAGGTTGGCCGGCTTGAACAGCACCGCGTTGCCGAACGCGAGCGCGGGCGCGATCTTCCAGCTGGCGGTGGCCATCGGGAAGTTCCACGGCGTGACGATGCCGACCACACCGAGCGCTTCGCGCTGGATGTCGATCTCGACGCCGGGCCGCACGGAGTCGGCCTTGCCGCCCAACTGCCGCAGCACTTCCGCGGCGAAGTAATGAAAGAACTGACCGGCACGGCCGACTTCGCCGACGCCCTCGGCGAGCGTCTTGCCCTCTTCGCGCGCCAGCAGCCGGCCAAGCTCGTCGCGACGCGCGATCAGCTCGTCGCCGATTGCGCGCAGCACGTCGTGACGCTGCTCCATGCCCGTCGCGGACCAGCGCGGCTGCGCGCGACGCGCGGCGTCGATGGCGTCGCGAACCTGCGCGGGCGTCGCTTGTGCGTAGCGGCCGATCAGATCGTCGATATCCGACGGACTGCGATTCTCGACGACGCTTTCGCCCGCCTGCCAGCGGCCGTCGATCCAGTTCAAAAAGGTCTGCGGATTCATCTCGATCCCGATGCGATTGACAACGAGACGGATTCTAGAAACGGGCCTAAAATAACCAAAGCCAATTTTTTTGATAATTTTATTTAAATCACTTATACACCAGATGGATCGCCTGCCTGATGTGAAGATTGCGCAGCTGCGGCACTTTGTTGCCGTGGTGGAGCACGGCGGCTTCAAGGCGGCGGCGAAGGCGGTGTTTCGCAGCCAGCCGGCGTTGTCGCTGTCGGTGAAGGAGCTTGAAGGGGTGCTGGGGGCGGCGCTGTTCGAGAAGGGCAGCCACGCGGAGCCCACGCCGTTCGGGATGATGTTTTACGGCGAGGCGCGCAAGCTCGTCGAGCACTATGAGCGCGCGATTGCGTCGGCCATCGACGTGGCGCGGGTGCGGGGTGGACGGGTGCGGGTGGCGGCGGTGCCGTCGATTGCGCACGAATTGCTGCCGCGCGCGATCACCCGCTTTGCGCAGCGCTATCCCGGCATCAATTTGCAGGTGGAAGACGGAACGGCGGCGTACATCCACGAGCGCGTGCGTTCGGGCGCGATCGACTTCGGGATCGCCGGGGCGCCTGCCGACGACACGGAACTAAACTTCACGCCGCTGCTTGCCGACGTGATGTGCGTCGTCGTCAATGCCGGCCATGCGCTCTTCAGGCGACGCCGCGTGGAGTGGAAGGATCTGTCGGGGTACCGGCTGATCGGCAACGGGACGATGCGCGCGCTGCCGGAATCGATCCGGCAGGCGATGTCCGAACAGGAGGACATTTTCATCGCCAATACGACCACGCTGCTGTCAGCGGTGGAGGGCGGCGTGGGGTTGACGGTGCTGCCTTATCTCGCGCAGCAGCGGCACCGCGACACGCTGCGCTTCATTGCGCTCGACGCGCCGCGCGTGGAGCGCGCGGTGGGCTTCATCGAGTTGACGGGACGCTCGCTCAGCCCGGCAGCGGACGCGCTGCGGACGAGCTTTCTGGAGAACCTGGGTTTGTCGGCGCTGCCGGGACAGGTGAGGCGGGTGGGGGAAGGTTAGCGCGGCGGGGTGTGTTGGGGGGGTATTACGGGTGCTTCGACTCGTTTACGAATTCAGGGAACGCCTTAGCCGCTCCGCGACACTCAGGCTTGTTGATGAAGAGAAAGATTCGGCAATTCAAGTCCATCTCGTCTTGATGGATCCAGATTCGAATTCATACCAACCCGCCCGAATTGCCCGGCACGATCCCGAGCAGTTGTGGCGGCACCCGGTGCGCCGCGAGCAGGCCGTCGCGCGTCACGTTCTTGATGTTGAAGAACTCGTCCTTCGCCGTGACGAGCGCCGCCCCAATTGCTTTGTCGTTCATTTCCTTGTCTTTTTGCAAGCCAAAAGTCTGGATTTCGGTCCGATTCGCGCGAACCGGTATCGAACTACGACTTAGGAACGGCAAGTGGCGGATCATCCGCTGCGGGATGGCGGGAACCCTTTTGTCCGTCCAAGCGATGCGTGACCGTTGCGGCACGGTTCTTACCTTCATAGGCCACGAAGCGAACATGCGTGCGGCGCTGAAGAACGCGAAGGGGCCAGGCAACTTCCGTAACGTGTTCATGTACGCGTCAGGCGGCAAGAAGGACGGGATCCAGCTCATCCCGGTGTCCGAGGTGGCCGCGACCTGATTGCATGCCACCCGGATTGGCATCGACATAAACTGCGGTCTGAGCGTTAGCCGCGGCGCAATACGCGAAACACATGCTGTAGTCCGTGGGGCGGCAGAGAGCAATTAGGCGGGCTGCGCGCGGCGCCGCCGCGCAGTTCCCCCCGCGCCTGGGGGCTTCGCTTGAGTGAGTGGTTCTTATGGACGAGGGCATTGGTGGCGCCCCGCCCGCCGACAAGGGTTCCTGACGATTCCGCTTACGATGCGCAGACATGCAGATTGTCGTACTGCGTTTGATATGTGAAAGAGGACGTGGTCGCGACCATGTCCGCTCAGCGGCTCAGGGCGGCCGTCATGCCGGCGCTTTCGATCCGTGCAATTGCAGGCCGAGCGCTTTAATTACCTTCAGAATTGTGCCGAAGCTCGGATTGCCTTCGGCCGATAACGCCTTATACAGCCCTTCGCGCGAGATCCCCGCGTCGCGCGCCACCTGAGACATGCCGCGTGCTCGCGCGATTACGCCGAGCGCGTGCGCGATGAATGCGGGATCGTCGCCGCCTTCCAGCAGGCAGGCTTCGAAGTATTCAGTGATGTCCTCTTCCGTTTTCAGGTGCTCGGCCGAATCCCACGGCCTGGTCTTGATCTTGTCCATAGATCACTTACTCCGTATCAAGGTGCGCGAGCATCTTGTGAGCTGCGCGGATATCGGCGTCCTGCGTCGATTTATCGCCCCCGCACAGCAGAATGACCAACACAGGTCCTCTCTGCACGTGGTAGACCCGGTAGCCGGGGCCGTGGTCGATACGTAACTCGACGACCGGCGAGCCGGCCGACTTCCAATCGCCCGGATTTCCCATTGCGAGCCGATCGATGCAAGCCTGGATGCGGCGCTTGCCGATGCGGTCGCGCAGGCCATCGAACCATGCGTCGAATACTTCGGTTGTGCGGATGTTCAGCATGAGACAAGTGTAATCTGTAGATTACATAACGTCAACTACAGTTGACGGCGAGACACCTCGTGGCACGGCTTTGACAGTCGGTGATACGTGAGCTGGTCGCGAATGCTTTAATTCACCAGGACATGACGCTCACAGGTGCGGGCCCGCTGCCCTGCAGCGGTACCTCGCAGGAGAATGGATTCCGCGAGTTGTGCAGGGCGATCAGCAGGAGGAAGTTGAAAAATGTCGCTCTACAAACGGAAGACCAGTCCGAACTGGCAATACAAGCTGTACCCCCCTGGTGGCGGTACGCCGGTACAGGGAAGTACTGGCACCAGCAACAAGGAACAAGCCCAGGAATTCCACGACCGGTTGAAAGTGGAGCTCTGGAATCAGGCCCGGTTGGGCCTGAAGCCGCGCTACACCTGGAACGATGCCGTTGTCCGGTACGTCAACGATCGCGAAGGACTCCCAAGCCTGGAAACGTCGAAGACGCATCTGCGATGGCTGGATCAACACCTGACGGGCGTGGCACTGGCCGATATCGACCGCAATCGCGTCGACGCGATCGCACAGATCAAGAGGAGGGAACGTCGCGTCTTACGGACAAAACGCGGCCTCAAGGAAACGGGCAAGACCGTCAGCGCCGGCACCGTGAACCGCGTCATCGGTGTATTGAAAGCGGTACTCAATGCCGCGGTGGAATGGGAATGGCTCGACCGCGCTCCGGTGACGAAACGCGCGAAGGTCGTCGCGAAGCGTATCCGGTTTCTGTCGCACGCCGAGGCCGAGCGCCTTCTCGCTGAGCTGCCGCAGCATCTTTCGGACATGGCGAGGTTCAGTCTTGAGACCGGGCTGCGCCGATCCAACGTGACCGGGTTGCAGTGGTCGCAGGTGGATATCGTGCGGAGGGTTGCGTGGATTCACCCCGACCAGGCGAAGGCGCGCAGGGCGATCACCGTGCCGCTCTCCGACACGGCCATCGCGGTACTGCGAAAGCAGATCGGCAAGAAACGCTTGCCGGAGTATGCCGACAGCGTCTTTGTCTATCACGGCAAGCCGGTCTACCAGACCGTCACGGCCGCGTGGACCAAGGCGTCGCAGCGGGCCGGCATCCGCGACTTCCGCTGGCACGATCTACGGCATACGTGGGCAAGCTGGCATGTGCAGCGCGGCACACCGTTACAGGTGCTCAAGGAGCTGGGCGGTTGGGAAACACTGGAGATGGTGCAGCGGTACGCCCATCTGTCAGCCGACCACCTCGCGCATTGGGTAACGCCGCTGACGGAGCTGTCCGGACCGAAATTAGCTGCAATCTAGCTGCAATGCCGGAGCCCGACGAAGAGGGGAAATCGCTGAAAGCCTTATCCAGCTTGGCGCGCCCGGCTGGGATCGAAAAAAGCGGGGAAAGGCGCACCAGATAAGGCATTAGAGGTGCCTACCGTCTTACGGGTACGACCTGGGAAGTAACGGTCTTATCGCTGCAGTTTTTTGCAACAAATTATTACAGGAGCGGAGGAGGATCGAATAGTCGCGCTGAGGGCCGCGGGACGGGCATCGCTCTTACCAGTGATTTCAGATATTCCCCCAAGGAAGGGCTTTGTGTGGGTTCTTTGAAAGTGCGATCTAACTCCCCGACACAGGAAGCGGCGCGAGCACAAAGCGGATTGAATTCTCTATGCTGGCGTCCGGATGCGTCGTCTAGATTTACGCGCGACCGCCTCATCGAATTTCTTGCCCGCGCATCGCCGACAGTTGTGGGGATGGAAGCGTGTCCGGGCAGTAACTGGCTCGCACGCAAAGCTGCGCTCGCCGGACACCAGGTTCGAATAGTTCCCGCGCAATTCGTCAAGCCTTTCGTAAAATCCAACAAGACGGACCTGGTCGATGCAGAGGCGATTGTCGAGGCGATCTCCCGTCCCACCATGCGTTTCGCCCAGCCGAAGACCGAAGCCCAGCTCGACCTGCAGGCACTGCATCGTGTACGGCAACGCCTGGTCTCCAACAAGACGTCGGTGATCAATCAGGCCCGAGCTTTTCTTCTGGAATACGGTCTCACCATCAGCGCTGGTGCTGCTTACTTTGTTCGTGACATGCCGTCGATGCTCTCGGATGACCAGAACGTGTTCGTCCTTCAGCGGCACGAAATGCATGCTCGGGCACGCCACCGCTTCGCAGATCGCAGCAGCATCCGCCGCGTCGCTCTTGCCACGCTTGCCCGACATGCGATAAGGCGCGACCAGATTGGGCGCCATGAGCTTGACCGTATGGCCGTGCTGCTGGAACAGGCGTGCCCAGTGATGCGCGCCGGAGCAGGCCTCCATGCCGATGAGGCACGCTGGCAACTGCGCAATCAACGTCGCCAGCTGATCGCGCGGAACACGAGGCTTGATGAGCATCGCTTTACCGGTTTCGTCCACACCATGAACGGCGAATACATTCTTGGCAAGATCGATTCCGATAATGACAATAAGCATGGACTTCCCCTCTCGCTGGTGTCGATGAACGTCCGCAACTTCATCCTGGCACACTGATGCCGACTCGCGGCTTCCGCCGCAGCCTCGGGACGGGGAAGTCCCTTTCATTCTCCAGGCGAACGCGACCGCTATCGCGGCGACGATGGCGGCACGGCTGGTCAAAATGGGGGAGGGAACGGGAAGGGTAGCGAGCGGCGGTCATCTGTCGTTGAAGGCGTGGTTGGTGTCGGTTCTGATCGATCCCCCACCCACGCTACGAGCGGCGCGGGCGGTATCTGGACGAGCGATTCGCACACGCCGAAGCCGGACCTACCTGCCGGCATCGCGTGCGTCAAAGCGCGCCGCTGCCGATTCCATATCAAATACGAATTATTATAATGAGATGCAAAGTGTAGCTAATTCCCGCCACGACAGGCGGACCCACACGGTATCGACCATGAATCCGGATCGGTAAACGCAGCGGCGGCCGCCTCCGCAATCAGAAGACCAGCAGATCAGAAGAAGTGGTGCACGCCGATCCGGAATGCCGCCTGGCTGGGACCGCCGGAAGGCGTCAGCAACGGAATGGCCGCGTCCCCGAATCCGTTCGCATGCTGATAGGTGATCTGCGCATACACGACGGTCCGGCTCGAGAGCGAATAAACATCGCCCACCCCAAGTTCCGCGTATCGCGTATCCGCCAGCCACGACAGGTAGCCGCCGACCGTGATCGTATTGAACGCCGTCGTATGGAAGTCGGCGCCCAGCTCGGCCGTGCGCATGCGTGCCGATTCCGCGTAGCTGGCAAGGTTCACCTGCGTCAGCATGCCGTGAAGATCGAGCCGTTTGTTCAGCGAATAGAACGCCGAGAGCCCCGCAATCTCCTGGGTCTGCGCCGTGAACAATTTACTGCCGGCAAGCGACTCGCCGAGAAAGCTCGTATAGCCGAGCTCGGACCCGAGATTGATCGCATGATCGTGCCAGTTACTGTATACCGCCGACGCGCGCAGCGAACCGCTCGTGTAGATCACGTCCGCACTCACGACCCGTCCGGGCTGGGTCGAAGAATCGTCGAACCCGTAGAGCCCGCTGAACGTGAAGCCGCCGATCTTCGGCGACGTGTACTTAACCGAGTTGTTGATCGAGTCGCCCATCACGCCGATGTCGTCGAGATTGGCCGGGTGAAACAGGTAGAACGTGTATTGCAGGCTGCCGTTCGAGTTCAGACGCAGCGTCTCGGTCGTCAGATCGAGCTGACGGCCGAGCGTAACCGACCCGTAGGGGCTGGAAAGCCCGACCCACGCGAAATGACTAAACGCTTCGCCCGAGATCGTGCTCGCGCCGGTACTGGATACAAAGCCTTCCTGCAACGCGAAAATGGCCTTGAACTGATTTCCGAGGTCCTCGCTGCCGCGCAGGCCGTAGAAATCCGGCACCGCGGCCGGACCCGCGGTCGCCGTTGCGCTGCCCTTCGCGTTCGTGTTGTACGTCACCCCTTCGTCGATGCTGCCGTAGAGATCGACACTGCTTTGCGCTCGCGCCCCGGTAAACAGGGATGCAAGCAGAACCGCGAGTAGCACCTTTTTCATCGTTCTCGTCTCCTGCCCATTTGAATTTATCTAGTCGAATGACCATGCAAACCATACATGGCGGAATATTTTTATTCTTAGTAAACCTAATTTAATTTTTTATTCGAGAGGCTGCTCGAATATACCGACCGACTGCATCGAAGCAGTCGGTCGCGCAGCAAATCAGTGCATCCGATAAACCGCGATAGCGGCGATCACGACCACGAACCCAACCGCCCAGAGCCACACACGGCTGCTGCCCGCAGCCGGCTTTTCCACAGCCTCCCGTGCCGGCGCTGCGCGCGGCGGGGCACCGGCGGGCGTGTCGGCCGCTGCCGCTCCATCCGACTGTACTTCGGGTCCCGTAACGGCCGCGGTAAAGTGGAGAAAGAAATCTTCCGCCATCTTCTTCGCCACACCGTCGATCAGACGTGCACCCACCTGCGCGAGCCGCCCACCCACCTGTGCATGCGCCCGGTACACGAGCCGCGTGCCGCTCCCGTCGGGTTGCAGGTTCACCTGTGCACCGCCTTTGCCGAAGCCGGCCGCGCCGCCCGATCCTTCGAACGTCAGCGAATACGACTCCGGTGCGCGCAGGTCCGACAACGTCAGCTTGCCGTTGAAGCGGGCCTTGACGGGACCAACCGCTGCGGCCATCACGACCTTGTAGTGATTTTCCTCGACGCGCAACATCAGCTCGCATCCAGGCACGGACGCCCGCAGAATCTCCGGATCGTTCAGCGCGGCCCACACACGCTCGCGCGGCAACGGCAGGATTTGTTCGCCCGTTAGTTCCATGTACTCCTCCCTTTGCTGCGATCGGGAAAAAAATCCGCGCAGCTGTTATCGGTATTCACGTACGGCCCTTGTCGACAGACAAGACAGACAACCGTGCATCGAAACAGAACAATGACGCAGCGGCCATCTCCCCGCAAACGATGCTCTTTCATGCGCGGGATGAGTTTCTTTCATACCTGCCGTGACCTGGGCCTAACCCATGTGCCAACCCAGGTATCAACCCCGGCACCCACGCACACGCCTCAGCGTGCGGGCCACGCGTACCGGAACGTGCCTTGGGCCGTGGCGATCAGGATCCGGTTGTCGACCCATGCTTCGCCGCGTGCAAAGAAAATCGATCGGCCCTTGCGCTCCAGATAGCCTTTGGCGATGACGATGTCGCCCAGCCCCTTGTCGAGAAAGTTGAGCGTGAGCGACAGCGTGAGCCCGTGAACGGGCGGCGCCTGCTCGCTGCTGTACAAGCCCGAATAACCGCACGCGGCATCGAGCAGCGTCGCGATCACCCCGCCTTGCAGGATCTCCTGCCGGTTCAGCAGCGCGGGCTTCACCCGCACCTGGAACTCCGCGTAGTCTTCGCTCCACGCAGTGCGCGTCACGCCGAGGGCTTCGAGAAAGGGATTGCCAGGCACGTCGCTATCCAAGATCGTTCCCCGTGCGAATTGCCACAGCAGCACCCCGGATAAATTCCTCGGCGTCGACAAACGGATGGTTCGCATCGATCAGCGACGCCAGATCGCGGGTCATCGTGCCGGCCTCGATGAGGCCGATGCAGGTGCGCTCGAGTGTTGCCGCGAAGTCCATCACGCCGGGCGTGTCGTCGAGACGCGCGCGATGCCACAGTGCGCGGCTCCACGCGAAGATCGTCGCAAGCGGATTGGTCGGTGTCGGCTCGCCGCGCAGATAGCGCTGGTAATGACGGACTGCCGTACCGTGCGCCGTTTCGGTTTCGACGCACCGACCGTCGGGCGACATCAGCAACGACGTCATCAGTCCCGCGGACCCATATCCTTGCGCGAGATAATCCGACTGCACGTCGCCATCGTAGTTTTTGCACGCCCACAGGTAGCCGCCCGGCGCCTTCAGGCTGAAAGCGACCATGTCGTCGATCAGGCGAGGTTCGTAGACGAGCCCCGCCTGCGCGTAGGCATCGGCGAATTCCGCGTACACCTCATCGAAAATCTCCTTGAAGCGCCCGTCGTACTGCTTGAGCACCGTGCCCTTGTGCGAGAAGTAGACTGGGTAGCCACGCTGCAGTCCGAAGTTCAGGCACGCGCGCGCAAAGCCGCGGATCGAATCGTCGACGTTGAAGAGCGCCAGCGCGACGCCTGCACCATCGAATTCGTGCACCGTCCGCGCGACCGGCGCGCTGCCGTCCGCCGGCTCGTACACGAGCCTGACCGTGCCGGGACCCGGCACGACGATTTCCTGCGCACGATACTGTTCGCCGAACGCATGACGCGCGACGACGACCGGCTTCGACCAATGCGGCACCAGCCGCGGCACATTCGGGCACACCACCGGCTCGCGGAAAATCGTGCCGTCGAGCGCACTGCGGATGGTGCCGTTCGGCGACGGATAAAGCCGGCTCAGCCCGAACTCCTGCTGACGCGCACGGTCCGGCGTGATCGTCGAGCACTTGAGCGATACGCCGTATGTTTTCGCCGCTTCGGCTGCTTCGTGCGTGATGCGGTCGTCGGTGCGCTCGCGGTTCTCGATCGACAGATCGAATTGCTTCAACTGCACGTCGACAAAGGGCAGGATCAACTGGTCGCGTACCCACTGCCACAGAACGCGTGCCATCTCGTCGCCTTCCATTTCAACAAGCGGTGTGTGGACTTTTACCTTGGCCATGCAGCGTCACTCCGGGGAATCGGATGTTGGTATCGCGCGACTTTCCTTACGCGCGCACGCGGCGAAAGATCGACAGGGATGAAGAGTGCACGAGCGGCTTACGCAAGCGCAAACCAGTATTTCTCATGTCGGACATGAGAAAGTTTCATTTCCGCCCGCATGCGAGACGACCGATCATCCGCTTTTTGAACAGGACTGCGTCGTTATGCGCGATCAGATACAACGGTACCCGTTGCTTCCCTTCGCATACGCCAGGAAAAGCAGCTACGCGGTTACAATCGATCTGCTAACGACTTTCTTTCATCCGGACGCCGCATGAGACCGTACATTCCTTCCTTGCAAAGCTTGCTTGCTTTCGAGGCTGCGTCGCGGCACCTCAGTTTCACGCGCGCGGCCCAGGAACTGGAACTCACGCAGACCGCCATCAGTCACCAGATCAAGACGCTCGAAGAACGTCTCGGCATCAAGCTGTTTACGCGCCGGCGCAACGTACTCGCGCTGACGCCGGCGGCACGCGAGTATCTGCATTCGGTACACGAGGCGATCAACCTGCTGTCCATTGCAACGGCCCAGGCGCGCAAGAAAAAGTCGAAGACCGTATTGACGGTCACCTGCCTGCCGACCTACGCGGTGCAATGCCTGATTCCCGCACTGCCCGACTTCCAGCGCACGCACCCGGATATCACCGTCCATCTCGCGACCAGTTCCACATTCGACGAGTTCGATCGCAACAGCTACGACGTCGCAATCCGCTATGGTTCCGGGCGCTGGGCATCGGTCAGGGCCGATCGCCTGCACGGCGAAGAGTTCTTCCCCGTCTGCGCGCCGGCATTGCTGCACGACGTCGGCAAGTTCGATTCGGTTGCCGAAGGGTTGTCGCGCTTCCGGCAGATCCGCACGTACTTCTATTCGATGTATCAGGACGACTGGCCGGCATGGCTCGAAGCCGCGGTTCAAGAACCGTTCGAGTTCGCCGGCGAAGCGGTATTCCATCTGCAGCTGACTTCGCTTTCGGCCGCCGTGCACGGCATGGGCCTCGCGATCGGGCGCACGCCGCTCGTTGACGCCGATCTCGCGAGCGGACGGCTCGTCGAGCCGTTCGACATTCGCGTCTCGTCGAGTTCGGCATATTTCGTCGCGTCGCCGATCGACAAGGCGAAATTGAGGAAGGTCGAGCTGTTCCGCGAGTGGGCGCTCGCCACGCTCGGCGACGGCGCGCACCGTGACGACGCCGTTGCCGCGCAGCAGGCGAGCGCCGCCCCCGCCCTCGACCGGCGTACAGGTTCATGCCCGACACCCGTCACGTCCTAGCGGCTCCTCCTTTCCAGAGCGTCGGCGCGTTACTCGACGGGCATCGCCGTCGCGCACCCGACAAACCTGCGCTGATCGACGTCGACCGCGACGTGACGATCCGGTTCGGCGAGCTGGCCTCGCTCGTCGACTCCATAGCGGCACAACTGCAGCACCACGGCGCACGCAAGGGTTCGCGCATCGTGCTCGCGTACAGCGAAGGGTTGGAGAAGCTGCTGCTCTGGCTTGGGGTCTGGCGCATCGGCGCAGTGGTCTGCCCGCTCGACGTCGGGTTCGTCGGACCTGCAGCCGCGAACCACCTCCTGAACCTGATCGACCCTGTGCTGATCCTGCTCTCCACGCAGGCCAAAGCCGGCGCGCTTTCCGAAACCGGCGCAAAGCTCGTGCGCTACGAACCGTGGCCGGACGGTAACGTGTCCGGCGAAACGGACGCGATACGCTTCGCGACCGACGCCGCCGATTCAGCACATACGCTGGCCGATACCGTCGAGATGACCGACATGGCCTCGATGTGCTGCACGTCGGGCACGACCGGCACTCCCAAAGTGGTGGTCTACGACCACGCCTGTTACTGGCTCAACGGCCTCGACAGCATCGATCTGCTCGAGCTCGCATCCGGCGATAACGCGCTCGAATATCGCTCGTTCGACTGGTACTCCGCACAGATTCTCAGCCTGATGCCATTTCTGCAGAAAGGCTCGACGCTGTGCGTTGCGCGCCGGTTCTCGCGCAGCCGGTTCGCCGACTGGGTGCAGAAGTACCGCGTAACGGTTTGCGCAGGCGTGCCGACGGTATTGAACCTGTTGCTGGAAGCGCCCATCGACGCCGACCGCTCGCGCCTCGCATCGCTGCGCGTGATGACGTGCAGCACCGCGCCGCTGTCGCCGCTGCAGTGGACGCGCTTCGAGGAGCAATACGGCATTCACGTGATCAACCTGTATGGCTCGTCCGAAGCCGGCTGGATGTGCGGCAACCGTGCGCGTCGCCGCAAGCTCGGCACGGTCGGCTATCCGCCGACGCACGCCGGGTTCAGGATCGTCGACATGCACGGCGAACCGTGTGCGCCGGGGCAGGAAGGCCAGGTGGTCGTGAGCGGCCCGAAGCTCGCGCTCGGCGTGCTACGGCCGGGCAGATCGATGGAAGCCATCCGCGGCACCGAGCTGTACACGCGCGATGTCGCCACGCAAGACGACGATGGCTTCGTGCGCGTGTTGGGCCGCATGGACGATCTGATCATCCGCGGCGGCGTGAAGATCGTGCCGCAGGAAATCGAGGACGTGCTGCTCGCGCACCCGCTGGTGCGGGACGCCGCGGCAATCGGCGTGCCGGAACCGATCTACGGGCAGGAGCCGGTCTGCTTCGTCGTCCCGCATCCGGGCGAGAAAACCGACGCGACAGAAATGCTCGCGCATTGCCGGTTGCATCTGCCGCGCGAGAAACTGCCGAGGCAGGTCTATGTGGTCGATTCGCTGCCGCGAAGCGGCCGCGGCAAGATCCTGCGCGACGCGCTGCGCCGCGAGTGGTGGACCGCTGCGCATGGGCGCCGCAAATGACCGATGTTATGCATTAGCACGCGATGCAACCGCCACCGCTGCATCTGCTTCTACGTAGCGTCAGCCAGCACGGGACAGATATCGCACTCGTCCGCGTCCTTGGCCTCGCCCACTCCGAACACCTCGGGCAGCTTCACGCCGTTTCGCGCCGCCGTCATCTCCGCCGCGATCGATACCGCAATCTCCGGCGGCGTCCGGCTGCCGATGAAAATGCCGGCCGGCCCGCGCAAACGCGCGAGCTGCACGTCGCTCACGTCGAACAACCTGAGGCGCTCGCGGCGCCTGTCGCTGTTCGCACGCGAGCCGATCGCCGCCACGTAGAACGCGTCGGTCTTCAACGCGTCCATCAGCGCAAGGTCGTCGAGTTTCGGATCGTGCGTGAGTGCCACCACCGCGCTGTGCGCGTCGAGCCGCATGTCCTGCACCGTGTCGTCCGGCATCGTGCGCACGACGTTCACGCCGGGCAAGTGCCACTCGTCCGCATACTCGTCGCGCGGATCGCACACGGTCACCTGGTAGCCGAGGCCCTGTGCGATCACCGACAGAAAGCGCGACAGGTCTCCCGCGCCGATGATCAGCAACCGGTAGCGCGGCCCGTGGATCGTCACGAGCGTCGTGCCGTCGAAACGTAGTTGCTCGTCGGCCGCCGCGGGCCGCAGGCGCGTCCGGCCGCTCGCCAGATCGAGCTCACGCGCCACCAGGTCTCCGACGCCCACGCGCGCGGCCAGTTCCGCCAGCCCCGAAGGGCTGGTCAACGGTTCGAGTACGAGTTGCATCGTGCCGCCGCACGGCAGCCCGAAGCGGTGCGCTTGGTCGGCACCGATACCGTATGTGACGACCTCGGGCCGCTCGCCGTCGATCAGCTGCTGGCGCACCCGTTCGATTAGGTCGTCTTCGATGCAACCGCCCGACACGGACCCGACCACCACGCCGTCGTCGCGCAGCACAAGCGTCGCGCCAATGGGCCGCGGGCTCGACCCCCATGTCCGCGTGACCGTGGCGAGCACGACCCGCCGTCCGCACCGCAGCCAGTCGATGCCATGCTGCAGAACCGTCACGTCGATGCTTTCCATCGTTCGTTTTCCTTACCGACTTCGGGCGCCGCGATCAGGTGCCGCGATAGGCAACCATCTGCAGCTCGACGAGGAAGCCATGATGCAGCTCTGGAACCGGCACGACGGCCCGTGCTGGACGGTGCTCGCCGAAGTATTCGGCATAGATCCGGTTGAATTCCGGCCAGTTGCCGATGCCGACGATATACGCCGTGCTCTGAACCACGTCGGTCAGCGCGCAGCCGGCGGCCTTCAACACGTGCTCGCAATGCTGCAGCGTCGCGCGCACCTGGCGCTCGAAGTTGTCCGCACCGTCCGTCGCGACGCTGGAGCCCGGCAGCATGCCGGACACGAACGTGAAACCGCCGGCCTGCACGGCCTGCGAGTAATGACCGCCGGGCGCCGGCGCAGTGGGTGTGGAAATGAAGTTCATCGCTCAAATGTCCTCGGGCAAGGGTCGGCCGCAGGTTTCCGGCAGGAATGGCGCCAGCACGACGCCGATCAGGTAGATGAATCCCACCGTTACCGCCGCGTGCCCGTAACCGCCGAAACGCGAGATCAGCGTGCCGGCAATGAGCGGACCCGTCCATGCGAGAAAGCGCGGCAGGTTGAAACAGAATGAGATCGCGGTTCCGCGCACGCGGGTCGGATACAGCTCGGGCAGCCAGGTCGGCATCCACGTGTACTGGCCGAGGCTGAAGAAGCCGGTCACGCAGGCCACCGCGAGCAACAGCCCGATGTCGCGGGTCCAGATGAAGAGAATCGGCGTCAGCAGGAAGGCCATCGCAAAGAACAGGAACGTGATGCGCTTGCGGCCGTACGTGTCCGCGAGAAAGCCGAGACCGATGTAGCCCGCGATCGCGCCGACGTTGTAGGCCATCCCCGCGAAACTGGCCCAGCGCGGCGCGGACAGCCCCGCATGCATCGCGACGGAGCCGATGTACGGCGGCACCCACGTGGAGATGCCCCACCAGCCGAGCGTCGTGCTGAGCGACATCAGCACGGCGATGACGGTGCGCCGGCGCAACTCGGGCACCGCGAAAAGATCGACGAGCGTGAAGCGCGTGAGCGCCTGCTGATGCACGTCGAGCGTGGCGCCCGCGCGCTTGCGGGCCAGCGCGTCGCTACGCTCGCGGGCAATGCGCTCCCACTGCTCCGATTCCGGAATACCGGCGCGCATCCACAGCGTGGCGAGGCCGGGCAGCACGCCGATTAGGTACATGTAGCGCCATGCATGTTCACCCACGCCGCTCATGAAAAGCCATACGAGTGACGCGATGAAGAACCCCGTGCCGAGCCCGCATTGCATCAGGCCCGCGCCCTTGCCGCGATGACGGTCGGGCCAGATCTCGGCGGTCATCGCCGTGCCCGTCGCCCATTCGGAACCCATTGCGAGACCGACGACGAAGCGCAGCGCCGCAAACGACTCCCAGTTCCACGCAAAAGCGCTCAATCCGGTGGTCAGCGAGTACGCGAGAATCGCGGCCATCATCATACGCTTGCGGCCAATATAGTCGGCCAGCACGCCGCCGATCAGTCCGCCGAGTCCCCAGCCGAGTAGCGTCAACGCGATCACGAGCCCCGCGTAGAACGGAATCCGCGCATGGAGCGCCGGATCGAGCAGTTGGGCGAGCGCGCCGCCCACCGTCAGGATCAGCGCGTAGGTTTCGTAGCCGTCAAAGAACCAGCCGAGATTGGACGCGGCGAGCGCGCTCCACTGCTGCCGGTTGATCGAGCGATACCATACGCCCCCCGGCGCGGTGCGGGCCGGCGCTTCGCCGGACAGCATGCGCGCTTCGGACGCTTCGGACACTGCGCCGCTCGGGCGCTCTACGGGTTGCTGCACGGATAGTCTCCTTCATTTTTTTCATGACGCGCTTTTCGCCGGAGGTCGCAGCGAGCCGCTTTACGCGGACACCGCCTTGCGCCGTTGCGCCGCGAGTTTCACCGCCGCGATGATCTCCGGGTACGCTGCGCAACGGCAAAGATTGCCGGACAGATAGTGGCGAATCTCCGCCTCGCTAGGATCGGGGTTCCTCTCCAGCAGTTGGCGGCTCATCAGGATGAAACCGGACGTGCAGAAACCGCACTGGAACGCGCCGCATTCGATGAACGCCTGCTGAACCGGATCGAGCTGGCCGTCGGCATCGAGATGCTCGACGGTGACGACCGCGCCCCCGTCGACCATCGCCGCCAGGAAGAGACACCCGGACACGCTCTCGCCGTTCACGATCAGCGTGCAGCAGCCGCACAGTCCCTGGCCGCAGCTTTCGCGGGCGCCGTACAGCGCGAATTGCTGCCGCAGCACTTCGAGGATCGTCTGATGCGGCTCGACGTCGGCGCTGACGCGCTCGCCGTTGAGGACGAATCGAATGGTAATGGATGTGGCAGTCATGTCTTACTCCTCCGGCATCGGCTCGTGCTTCGCCGCGCACAGCGCACGAAACACCTTCTCGGGGGTGAGCGGCAGCGACGTCAGACGAACGCCCACGGCGTCCTCGATGGCTTCCGCGATCGCGGAAGCGACGCCGAACGTCGAACTCTCGCCGACGCCCTTCGCGCCGAACGGCCCGTTGTGCTGGTACGAATCGACGGTTTCGCGGCCGATCGTGTGCGGTATGTCGTGGATGCCGGGAATCTTGTACTCCGCGAACGACGCATTGCGCAGCTGGCCCACTTCGTCGAACTCCATGCACTCGAACATCGTGATGCCGAGCTGCATGATCGCCGCGCCCGATATCTGCGTGTCGACCACCTTCGGGTTGATCGGCGTACCGCAATCGACAACGTTTTCGAACCGTACCAGCTTGAAATGTCCGGTTTCGGTATCGACTTCCACCTCGACGCCGCAACCGCCCACCATCCAGTTCGGCGTGATGTTTTCCGACTGGCCCGTCTCGTGATCTGGTTTCTGGTACGGCGGGATGAAGCTGCCGATGCCGACGATGTTGCCGGCCTGCATCCCATACTTGCGCTTCAACAGCTCGCCCGCCCGTGCCGGCTGGTCGGGCGGCACGCCGAGTTCGTCGGCGAGCGCGCGCAGCTTCGTGCGCGCGTCCTCGGCGGCGAGCCGCACCGCGTGGCCCATGTGGAACGTCGAGCGCGAGCCGAGCGTCGCCATGTCGTACGGCGTGACGTCGGTGTCGGGACGGATCACCTTGACCTTTTCCGCGTCGAGGTCGAGCACGTCGGCAGCGATCAGCGCGATCGCCGTATCCGACGCCTGGCCCATGTCGACGGTGCTCGAATAGACGGTACAGCTGCCGTCCGCCGCGAGGCTCACCATCGCCATCGACGTGGTCGGCGCGACCAGCGCCTTGAACCCGATGCCGATACCGCGCCCGCGCCGCAGCATGCCGGTGCCGCGCTCGAACGGCGCGTTCCAGTTCATCCGCTCGGCCACGCGATCGAGCACGAGTCCTAGCGCGGCATCATGCATGACGGTGCCGGTCGCATGCGGCCGGCCTTCGCGCAAGAGGTTGCGGCGGCGGAACTCGACCGGATCGATCTTCAGCGCGCGCGCGATCATGTCCGCATGGCTTTCGTACCCCCACACCACCTGCGGAATGCCGAAACCGCGAAACGCGCCGGCGGGCGGCAGATTCGTGTACACCTGGTACGAGTCGATCGATACATTCTCGATGTCGTACGGACCCGACGCGGTAAACCCGGATTTCTGCGTGACGCGCGGACCGATGTCCGCATACGCGCCGCCGTTCCACCAGACCTCGCATTTGCGACCGGTGATCACGCCATCGGCTGTTACAGCGGTCTTCATCCGGAACGTGGTGGCGTGCTTGGTGATCGTGAAGAACTGCTCTTCCATCGTCAGCGCGACTTTCACCGGGCGGCACGCAAGCAGCGCGAGCGCTGCGACCAGCGCTTCGAGCTTGATGTACAGCTTCGCGCCGAAGCCGCCGCCGAGCAGCGCCGTCTTCACGCGCACGCGGTTCTCGGCCCAGCCGAGCAGGCGCGCGATCTCGATGCGCACGAACGATGGGCTTTGCGACGCGGTATGGATCGTGATCGCGCCGTCGCCCGGCTCGGCGAGCGACACCATCGGTTCGAGCGGCGTGTGCATCACCTGCTGCGTGGTGAACGTGTTCGCGAACACGTGCGCGGCCGATGCGAACGCGGCCTCGACGTCGCCGCGACGCAGCTGGAAGTCGAGCGCGACGTTCGTGCCCTTGCGGCCAGCCAGATGCTTCAGGTCCGGGAAGGTACCGGCTGGCTTCAGCACGTCGTGGACGAGCACGTCCGAAGACGCCGCCTCGACTTCGTTGAACACGGCAGGCAGCTCTTCGTACTCCACAGCGATCAGATGCGTCGCTTCCTCGGCGATGTGCGGGTCGGTCGCCAGCACCACGGCAACCGGCTCGCCGACGTAATGCACCTTGTCGATCGCGAGAATCGGCTGATCGTGGAAGGCCGGGCCGAAGTACGGCTCCGGGATCACGCGGACGACGTCCTGCGCCGTATAGACGCCATGAACGCCCGGCATTTCGCGCGCGGCGCTGGTATCGATCGAAACGATGCGGCCGTGTGCGACCGTGCTGCGAAGGATCTTGCCGTGCAACATGCGCGGCAGGACCAGATTGTGGATGTACTCGGCGCGGCCCGTGACCTTCGCCCGCGCCTCGAGTCGGTTCAGCGACCGGCCTACCTGCCGCTGTGCCTGCGGGTTGGTTTCGGTGTTGCTCATGCGTGATCCTTCCTAGCGGAGACACTGAGCGCGGCACGCACAGCGCGGCCCAGATAAACGGTGAGCAAATGCTTCTTGTAGCTGGCCGAGCCGTGCGGATCGCCGACGATGTCGAGCTCCGCCGCACCGGCCTCGCCCGCGCGGCGCAACGTGGTGTCGTCGGCGACGGCGCCGCGCAGCACCGCTTCGGCGGCGGCAAGACGCGTCGGCTTGTCGGTGGCCGCGCCGACGATCACGTTGGCCGTCCTGATCTGTTCACCCTCCATGTCGAGCACGACGGCAACGCCGAGCGCCGGCCAGTCGTGCGCGGCGCGCGTCGTCACTTTCATGTAGGAGGCCGGCCGATTCGCCTGCACCGGCACGTTCACCCGCGAAATCAGCTCGTTGCGCGCGAGCACCGTTTCGTAATAACCGGTGCACAGCTCCTCGACCGGAAAGGTGCGCTCGCCCTGCGGGCCGGTCACCGTCACGCGCGCCCCAAGGGCGGTCAGCACCGGCGGCAGGTCCATGTGCGGATCCGCGTGGCCGAGATTGCCGCCGATCGTCGCCACGTTGCGCACGCGCACGTTCGACAACGTGCGCAAGGTTCGCGTGAGGAGCGGCCAGCCTTCCTTCACGAGCGGTGAATGTTCGAGCGTCGCGAGCCGCGTGAGGCCCCCGATCCGCAATTCGCCGTTCGGGCAGACGCTCAGCTGAGAATACACGGGTTCGATGCCGCGCAGGCTGACGAGCCGCGTCGGACGCAGCACGCCGGCCTTCATCATCAGCATCACGGCGGTTCCTCCGCCCACCGGCCGGATGTCCGGGTCCTCGGGGTCGAGCAGCCCGATCGCCTGCTGCAGCGAACCGGGCTTGGCGAGTTCGAAAGGTGCCATCGAAAACGTTCCTTGTTGCGTATGCGCGCGCTGCCGCGGCAGCAGCGCGTGAAGGGGTCGAAAGCGCGGCGGCGTCAGCCGCGCGTTGCCCGGTCGATCAGCGTGCGCAGTTCGCCGGCAACCAGGTCGGGGGTTTCGAGCGGAGTCAGGTGGCGCGCGGCTTCGACCAGCGTGTAAGTCGAACCGGCGATGCCGTCGTGCAGCGCCTGCGCCATTGCGGGCGGCGCCGCATAGTCTTCTTCGCCGACCACGACGCAGGTCGGCACGTTCACCCGGGCAAGCAACGCGCGTCCGTCGAACGCGCCGAGCATGCGGCCGGTGGCGGCAAACGGCGCCACGCCGTTGCGCAGGAACGTGTCGACGCAGCGCTGCACGACTTCGGGATGGGCCGCGCGAAACGCGTCGCTGAACCAGCGCGTGGTCTGAAACTGGACGAGAGAGGCGAGCCCGTCGCGCTCCGCTTTGCCGGCGCGCGTATTCCAGTCTTGCGGGGCCGTCTCGCCGTACCACGCGGTCGTGTCGATCAGCCCGAGCGCGCGCGTCGCGTTAGGCCAGGTCGCTGCAAATTGCAGCGCGACGCAGCCGCCCATCGATGCGCCGGCAATGACGACGTCATCGAACGCGAGTGCGTCAACCACGTCGTGCACGTCTTCGGCAAAGGTCTCGACCGTATAGGGACCGGCGGGCTTGCCGGATGCGCCGTGGCCGCGACAGTCGATCGCGAGCACCGACGCATGCGGCACGAGCCGCTCGACGACCAGTTGCCAGAAATAGCGGTCCATTGCCAGCGAATGAAGCAGCACGACACGCGCTTCGCGGCTCGCGTCGCCGTAGAGGCTGTAGGCAATGCGCGTACCGTCGCGCACCGTAACGAATGCCGACTGGACGTCTCCGCTGGATAAGATATTCATCGCGAGCTCTGCTGTTTTCCGTGAAATGCGCGGGCAATTTGCCCGACATGCGGATATTGCAGGCAGGCTGCTAACGCAGCAAACGACGATCTTTCATGTGGCGCATGAAAAACTTTCATTGGCGGCACCGCGTCCGGCGCCGCGCCGGCGTTACTGCGGGCGGCCTTCGATCTTTTCGTAGAGGGTCGTGCCGTCGTTCGCTTCGAGGCGCTCGACATAGTTGCGCGCACCGCATACCGGGCAACGGAACAGCAGCCCCTAGCCTTCGTTGCGGAATTCCATGTTTAATCTCCGTTCACATCGATAACATTGACTTGCCATTCCTTGCACAGTTTGCGGAATGAACGGCTGTTATCAAACGCCTGTTGCAGATCGAAGTGCGCTGTGAAAGCAGGTTGATCCAGTACTTCGCTGTAGGTTCCACCTTCCATGTTCCGGCACAACCAACCTTTCGCGTCGCGCGGCGTCTCTACATCGACTGGTGCCTCATCCGGACAACGGAATCCCCTGCGTCCATCAAGTGATCGGGCTGCCGCAATGAACCAAGCTTCATATTCGCGCTTAGCCAACACCACCGACAAGCGCCGGTGCGGCACATGCTCCTTCGCGCGCTGATAGACATCGGCCGCCAAGGTGGCCGGACAGTCGTCATCGGCGTCCAACACCACCAGAATCCATCCCTGCTCGCCACACTTGGCGGCCGCGAGAAGCAGTTGCTTCCGGAACTCGTCTTCGCGTCTGAGGAAGCGATCTCGACGCACGCGAATGGGCTGCAGCGCTTGCGCGTAGTCTTGCCCAGGGCGCCACTCATTTAGGCGACGCAATAGCACCGGCAACGCGGCCACCTCGCCATCGCCTTCTACGATACTGGCAATAGGAATCATGCGAAATCCGTCTCACCGAAAAGGTCGCCAGAGGCTGCCTTGTCCTGCTGTTCTATGCTGGCGCGATCAGGCTCCAGCTGGTTCATGCGCAACAGTTCGCCAGCGGAAAACAGATGATCCCGCATAACTCGGCGCGAGCCGTCATCTAGCGACGCAACCTTGGTTTCACCCGCCTCCGACACCACTGCCAGTACCGCATCCGCGTCGATGCTGCGGTCGTCCAGCAGATCTGGACTATGACTGGTTACCAAAACTTGTGTGGTCTCGGAAGCGCGCACCAATGCCTCACGCAACGCGGCACTGGCTGCCGGATGCAGAGCGGTTTCAGGCTCCTCAATGCCGATCAACGTCGGCGAATAATCCACATTGCCCTGTAATAGAGCGGCCAGAACACCCAATGCACGTAAGGTGCCATCGGACATGTTCTGAGCAAGGAAACGCCAAGGATGCTTGGAACCGGCCATGTCCTGGCGAAACTCCAGCGTCTCCATAGGTCCAATATGCTTGCGCTCCACGCCATACACCATCGGCGCCACAGAGTGCAAATATTCCTGGATCAGAGTCATCTGGGCAGGCGCTACCTTTTCCAAATGGCCGATCACGCTAGCGATGTTCTCCCCTGCCGGCCGCAGCAGTCGGCCATCTTGGGGCTTCTGCAATTCGCGCATCAGTTTTGGGTTGAGGTTATAGAAGCCCATCGCCGTCAACGCATCGAACACCGGACGGAAATCCGTCAGGCCCGACGCTGCCACCAATGCCAGCCTGTCCGCAGTGACCGAGGGGAAAGTGGCTTCGCTACTATCGCGAAGCTTGCCTTTCTCGATGCGGAAAAACGGGCCCTTGCCGATGCCAGCGACAACGCATTCCTCCCGCTGCACTTCGTAGCCGCCATTCTTCAGCGCCCCGATAACGAAGCCATAGCGCCCAGTCTGGCCACCTTGCACGACAAACTCGATCCGAAGTGCGAAATGCGTGGGATGACCGCCACTACGTCGGCGCACCTCGTTGATGCCACCGCGCTCGTTTAGGGAGCTATCCAGCGAATTGGAAAGCGCGTCGCGCACGAAATGCAGTGCATCCATGAAATTGCTCTTGCCTGCGCCGTTGTGCCCCACTAGGTAGGTCAACGGGCGCAAACTCACGTCGCAGTAGCCGATGCTCTTGTAGTTGCGAACGGCGACACGGCTAATGAAAGGGGGCTGTGTCATGCTTTGCTCTCCGCATCAAACCTTAAACACCTTCATCACCTCATCCCCGAGGTGATTGATGACTTTCACAGCAAACCGCCCGGTGCTGGGCTTCGGGAACGGACGAGAAGTGTCAGAGTTTAGTGTCGCCCAAACCTTGGGGTCGATTTCGGCCTTGAGGGTAGTCTTCAGCGCCTTGTACGGGTCGTTCGCACCGAGGAAGTAGGCGTGGCGGACGAAGAAAGACTCCTCGTTGTAGTCGGTGTCTAGGAACCAGCAGGCTATACCGTCCGCGCCGTCACTACACACTTCACCGGTGCTAGAGTGGAACACATCCACACCGTTGATGCGCACCACCAGTTGCTCGTCTGCGGGCACGTCGATGACGTCACGCGTGCCGTCGTACCGGCGGATGCTGCGGCCCTGTGTGTTCAGCACGTCCACATCCGGCTCGCCGAAGATCACGAACAGGTTCGGGATCGGGCTAATGAAGCTGGACGCTCGGCGAGACTCGACGATTTGCTGCGTAGGTTGTCCCTTGTCGTCAAGTTCCCAGTGCAGAGACGGGTAGCCGTAAGGGGAATTGAGAATAGGCTGCTTGAAAAACTGGTCACTCACTTCGTTAGTCCCCTGATTTTGAGGCTGTTTCGGGACGATTCAAAGCACGAGGCTCTGATTTTCAGCTCCCCCCTGGCCGAACGGTTTGCTTGAGGTCTTCATCCAGCAAGCGGCCGATGCGCCAACCAATCCATCATGATCCCCTTACCCACGTCTCTCCGACTGACTTAGACATTGTGGGCGATGATGGTGGCTTACACTTTCGAGAGATTGTATCGCCTCGCCGTGTTCTTCTCTCCGTTCACCGTCGGCGGACGATACATCGGGCCTAACTCGGATCGGTCCTGTATGCCCGCATAACCTCACACGTCCGCATAATCAACTCTCCGGCAACATCCTGCCTCACCGAGCTTGCATTCGGCGAGTCAAATCGAGCATCAGCAGCCATTGACGCTGCCGCACAAAGGCGTATGCCGGCATGTTCGCCGGCGGCAGTCATGAGCGCCGGCGAGGATATTCCACTGACTGAGACGGGCAAGCTCATGCCCGCATCACCTTGTTCCAGTCGATGTCGTGGCCCGCCGCCTCGAACTCTTTGCCCAGTTCCTGTTTCCAGCCATTGCTTTCCATACTGACCCAGACCACGCCAGCAAAGTCGCTGGGGATTTCAACCGCACCTCGCTTGAGCGCACACACCTTGTCTCGCCCGAGACGCCCCATGAAATAGCCGAGTTCGAGCAGCACGTTCTGCCGCGCACGCGGTTCAGGCTGCCCGCCCTTCACACAGCCCTCGTCATCGGGCGTCAGCAGCACGACCGCGAGGCCAACGTCGTGATAGGCCTCGATCTTCTCGATAACCGTGCGGTTCTGGCTCGCCTTCTCGTGCAGGATGATCGGCTCGAAGCCGATCTTTTCCAGATACCGGGCAACGGTCTCGCGCGCCCCATCGTCGTGGCCATGAACGACAAACACGCGCCGGGAAAGGACCTTGGGCTGTCCAACATCACTGACAGCCGGCGCCGAAGTGGTTTCATGCTCGGCGTCAGCCAGATCTTCGTTCAGGACGCGCTGTGCTTCCTGCAGCAGCACCACTGACTTCTCGATGTTTCTCGCAACGCCTTGCTGACACTCACGGGCGGGATGCGGCCCATTCAGGCTGATGTAGCCCGGAAACCAGCTTAGACTAGCCGCCCCTTCGAACCGTTTGTAAGCGGAGGTGTTTTCACCAAAACAGCGGACCAGCGTGTCTTGAACCGCAACCGACAACGCATTCAATTCGGGGCTGCTCGTGCTAGAAATCGTCCGGATATCGAATGCGCGCAATGCATCGATCCGTTCCTGCAAACGGCCGATACCGCGCTTGATTGCCTCGGGAGCCAGTTGGAGTTTGGGGGCAACAGGGGGCGGTGCAGCCGGGCGTCGGGAAGCCATGGTCTCTCCTCGTTTATATGTGATAAAGGACATTATCATTTATATCAACTCCCCAAATGATGACGTGCCCGCACAGCCGACACTGGCATGGATACCCTTTCAAACTGATTTCGCGCTTTGCGAGGGCCAAGTCATTCGCGTGCAAGATCGGTCAATCTTCGCGGCACAGTTGCACATTCGGTTTAGCAAACACTATTCTTTGTGTCATCCCCGAGCGTACTCGCGCTCGTAGTTGCTCTGCGTCTTTGCGCAGCGATTAACACTCAAGCCCGCTCTCCTCCAGCCATGGCGCCCGGTAGTGCGCCGGGTCGTTGAGCCACCCGATCACGTCTTCCGAGCGCCAGAGCGTGCAGCGTGGCCCGAAGCGCACGGCGCGCGGGAAACGCCCCGCGCGTTCGAGCGTCAGGACAGTCTGCCGCGACAGGCGCACGTGAGGGCGAAGATCGGCGAAGCGCAGCAGGTAGCCGGGCACCAGCGGCCCGGCCGGCCAGGCGATAGTGGTTTTGCGAGCCATCGGACTGCCTCCCGAAACAGGCAGCCTCTTTACGATCAGCAGGGGAAGCGCCGCGAGCGCGGCAAGAGGCGGGACAATCCGCGCAACGCTCAGGCGTGCGCGGCCTTCGGCGGAACGAGGCGGAATGCGGTGAGGTTGAAATCGGTCAGGCCGAGCCGGATACGCAGGCCCGCCCGAAGGTGATTCAGGATGACCGCCAGCCTGTCGAGCATCACGCGGATGTGATGCCCGGCCATGCGCCATCCCGACAGCACGAACAGCGCCAGCATCGCACGCCACGCATTCATGCGGCCAACTCGCAACAGGGTCGCGGACCGGATCCGCTTCCACTGGATCTGCCCGGACAGGCCATAGAAGATCGCGAGCCACACGATCATGCCGACGAAGAAGATCAGCATCGGAATCGTCCGGTCTTCGAGGCTGAACAGCAGCGTGAACAGCGCGAGCGCCGCAAACGATCCGAGTATCACGGCAGGCGCCGCCCGGTCCTGACGGGCGACCCGTTCCATCTGCAGACGCAATCCCTCACGACCCATGCGGATAAGATGGGCCGGCAGTGCGCCCGCATCGCCGCTTTGGCAATGAATCTGCAGATCGGGAGAGTCAGGTATCGCGTTCATAGTGGCAAACCTATGCTTCGTCTTCCGAAAAATCAAGACTGCGCCTCCCTACCGTTCGGGCCCATCAGGCGATGGCGCCGGTCTCGGCTCCGGCTTCGGTTCCGGCGTTCGATTGTCCCTCTGATGCCGAGGCGTTCTCTGCGGTTCCAGCGCCTGCTCACGTTGTTGCTGCGCCTGGACGAGTTGCAGCCGCTTTGCCTCCAACGCCTCATCACCAAACGTCACGTCGATCCGATAGGTCACAGCCAGCACGGCGGTGCGCTCCCGAAAGCCCTCGCTGCCGGTCACGTCGATCTGCGGCCCGAACTTCTGACGCGCAAGCATCAGACCGGCGAGCATGGTGTCCCACTGCGCGTCATCGGAATCGAACACGACGCCCCAGCCCTCGTCGGCGAACTGCCGCGTGCCTTCGCGCAGATAGTCGACGTTGCCGGTTGCCGTATCGACGCGCCAGGTCCAGTTCTCCAGGACCTGCGCCCGCTTCGGCGGGAGCGGATTGGGGTCGTCTCCGGACAGGCCGGTGATCCGGTTGCGGCGCTCGGGTTCCGCTGGCTTCTTCCGCCGGCGCCGCTCCGTATAGGCCCATCCCCTGAGCTGGGCGATCGCGGCCTCGTCGCCCTCCCTGGCTCTCATCCCGACCCATTCGCGGTACGTCTGGGGCCGCGTCAGCGCCTCGCGTTCCGCCCATTGCTGCCCGCGCAGGGTTTCGAGTTCGCGCGCCCGCCCGAAAGCCGATACCGAATACGCCGCCTTGCGTTCGGCCGATGTCAAGCCGCTGCGGCGGATCTGTCCGCGCACGTGCTGGTGTCGTTCCAGCAAGGCGCGATAGTCGTTCCGATGTCGGGCCCGCATCTGTTGCCACGCCGTGTCGAATTCGCGCCGCTGTCGGGCGTGGTCACGGTCATAGCTCGCGCGCAGTTCGGCCCGCATGTGGGCCCGCGCTTCGCGGCGGGCTGCACGAGCTTCATCGATGTCCCGTTCCGCATAGCGGCGCTCGGCACTCGATACCCGGATCATGCGCATCGGTTCGACCCATGGGCCGAGGCGTTTTTCCAGCTTGCCGCGGCCAAGCTGCTCGTGCACGCTGCTGGCCTTCACCGGCGTCAGGTTGTCACGCCCCTTCGCGCAGATCGCCAGCCCCTGCCCCTTCACGCGCAGTTCCAGCCCGTGTCGGGCCAGCGCCTCATGAATGTCCTGCCACGTCGCACCGGACCGTTCCAGCGCCGCCAGCACGTCGCGCTTCGGCTCCCCGCTCACGTAGGTGGCAAGACTCTCCATGCCGGTGAACGCCTCCATGTCGCGCGCCCGTGCCGGTCGAGCGGGCTGTGCTTCCCGATGCGTGCGGTCACGTTCGATGACCGGCTGGCCGTCGCGTTCGACCACCGCATGCGGCCCGCGGTCGTGCTGCCAGCCCTGGCGCAGTTCGAGTTCGCGCATGCAGCGATCGAGCTTCAGGTAACTCAGCCCCGGATGCACCGCGCGCCCTGTCCCGATACTCACGCGGTTCACGACGACGTGCAGGTGCACGTTATCCGTATCGCGGTGGATCGCGACTACGTACTGGTGTGCGTCGGGCAGCATGCCCAGTGCCTCGAGTGCCGCGCGGCCCGCCTCGAACACCTGTGCCTGTTCCGGCTGCTCGCCGTCGCGCCACGAGATCACGAAGTGGAACACCGGATCCCGCACGCGGGCGCTGCGGTCCGCCACGGCGCGCATCTCCGCGTGGGCAGTCTCCAGCGACAGGCAGTTCGTGGCCGTCTCGGTATCGGTCGCCTGCCCCTCGTCGGTCCGGGTCACGTACGCGATCAACGAACGGAAGCTGCTGCGTCCGTCGCCGCGCTTGGTCGGAATCTTAGCCAGCATGCTCGACTCGCCGAATCGCGTCGATGACGGCGCGCTGCGCGGTGTCGATCTGCGCCATCAGTGCCGCGCGCTCGCTGGCCGAGAGGGACTCCTCGCCGCGCAGATGCTTGATCAGCCCGCCGATCCGGCGCTGTTCGTTGCCCAGCCGCGTCAACGCTTCGAGCACGTGGCTGGTCGTGACGTTTCTCGTCTTGCGGCCGAGCGCGCACGCGCGGAAGTAGGCCGACAGCGTGAGGCCGCAGTCGCTTGCTTTCTGCAGGAGGGCGACGTGCTCGTCGCTCGTCAGGCGCACGCCGACGACGAGCGTGCGCTGTCGGGTCTCGGTGCCGTGGGTCATGTCGACGCCTCCTTCGGAGTGAGCGCGCGTGCGTGGCGCGCGGTGTGCGGGGTCTCGGGGCGGCGCCCTGAGCAGGGTGGTAGCCAGGCATAACGAGCGCGAGCGAGTGGCTGCCGGGCGGTGGGCAACGGCGCGCATGCCGCGCGGTTGCACAACCCTCACCCTGCCCCCGCGGATAATGGCCGCCTTCGCGAACGCGAAGCACAGCGGCACGGACGCCGCACGGCCATCGTTGATCACGGCGCAGTCTGTTCGCACTGGCCGCACATCGCGTGTCCATGGGCAGCGCACCGGGCAACGCAGACCGGACGCAGGACCAGTGTGCCGCGCAAACCGGCGTGCGTGAGCAACAAACCGGTAAGCGGACATTTCGGGTCTGGACAACGGCGAACAACCGCGCATCAGGTCGCGCGCTGCCGTAACGGAAAGCAGTCAGGCCTGTAACGGATGCGGTGCCGTTCCCTGTGTACGGTTCAGTCATGCCCGAACGGGCGCGACTTCAATGGAACCGCACGATGACCACGAAACGTCCACGACCCTCGTCCGATCAGTGGGCGAAGCTCGACGCAGCGCTGGAAGGCCTGCGCGAACGCACACCGCCCGGCGCCGCACCACCGCTGTCACAGGAAATCACGCGGCGCGCCGCCGCGCTGCGCGCAGCGCTGGAGTCGGGCTGGCGCATCCGCGACCTCGCCGCGTTCTTCAGGGAGACGGCAGGCATCGACGTGTCGCCCAGCACGATCCAGACGGCGCTGCGTCAGGCGCTGGTCGATGCCCAGCCGGATGCCAGACGGTCGCGCGCGCAGCGGCCACGCAAGCGCAGCACGGACAGTCACCGGTCCAGTCCCGGGGCGGTATCGGCCGCAGGCGATGCGAAGACGGGCATCGCGCCACCGCCCGACCAGCCGGTCGCTGCAACGCACGCCAGGGCGGATGTACCACGCGGGCGGTCAATCACACCGCTGGGTGCCACGCTGACCCAGGGTGCAACGAAGCGGGGACAGCGATGAAACGGTTCGTGATGGTGTGTGGCGACAAGGGCGGAACGGGCAAGAGCCTGATGGCCAGGGCACTGGCCGACCGGATCCGGCGCGAGCAGCGCGACGCGCTGATGATCGACGGCGACGGCGAGATCGGCAACCTGTTCCAGTTCTACGCGAAGCTCGACGGGCACGGCGAACCGGTTTCCGGCCAGGTCGCAGAGGGGGTCGTACCGATCCGCTTCACGGGTCCTGAACGGGAGCGCGACCAGCTGCTCGCCGCAGTCGATCCCGGCCGGCCGCTGATCCTCGCCGACATGCCGGCGGCCTCGCTCACGCAACTGAAACAGTTCGACGACGATACCGGGTTCTTCGCGGAACTGGCGCGGGCCGGTTACCGGCCAACGCTCGTCAACGTGCTGTCGCCCTTCAGCGCCAGTACCCGCACGGTGCGCGAGATGATCGGACTGGCCGGGAAACAGGCGGACTATGTGGTCGCGATCAACCAGTGGTTCGGGGATCGCGAAGACTTCTTCCTGTGGTACGGCCATGGCGACTGTCCGCCGAGCACCGGGTACACGATGCTGTCCGGATACGGCGGGCTCGAGATCGCATTCCCGAAGCTCCAGGCCGGCGTGCTCGTTGCGATCGACGAATTGCTGCTGACGTTCTCGGACGCGCGCGAGGATACCCGGCTCACCACACCGCAGCGCTCGCGCCTGCACCGCTGGATGCAGGCGGTCGATGCGGGGTTCGATGAAGCGGCGGATTATCTGGGGCTGGCGGAGCGCAAGCCGTGAGCAGCGAGGCGTTCGACCTGCTGCTCTCGCGGCTCGGTTACGGGGACCGGGAACGCATCCACGACATGGCAATCGCCTACGGACTGACGTTCGATGATCCGTCGTGGGTGCCGTTCGCGATCACGCAGGCGACGCTCGACGAACTGAAGGCGCAGGTAGAGGACGCCGCGAAGGCGATTGAGGAAGCGGCCGATCTCGCGCTGCGCAGGATCGGCAGCCGTGCGCGGGAGGCCAGTGACCGGGCCCAGACGATGATCGAGGCGCAGTCCGCGGCGGTCACGAACCTCCGGGACGCGATCCTCGACATCGAGCGGGCATCGGCCATCGAGTATCGCAAGGTGCTGGCCGAACTCTCGGCCCGGCAGATCGGCAAGCTCGTCGAAAAGAGTACAGACGGCATCGTGCGGGAGGTGACGCGGAGCCTGACCGGGGCGGAGGGTCTCCTGATACGCAGTGCGACCGGGCACGCTGCGGCGCTGGAGCAGGCCCAGCAGCGGTTCGTGGCATCCGTCGATGCGGCCATCGTGAAAGTGGGCGAAGCCGCCCGGCAAACCGCGGCGTCGACGCGGCGGGGTGTGCGTTACACGGTGCTCATGGCGATAGGGACCGTGGTGGTCTATGCGGTCTTGATGTACGGGCTGATGGTGTTCTGGAGCGACCGTCAGCCGATCGGCGATGTGCCCGCATCAGGAAACTGCATTGCGTCGCAGCGCCCTGTTCGTTCCTCGTCTCGACTAGAAGAACACGGCAGGGCTATGCAGGGGCCGGCAAGTTTCGCGCTCCAGCGAAAAACTTGGCACCACTCAGATCGTCCTTGAAGTCCACTTCGATCGGCGATATCCGTTGACGGCCGACCGGCCCTTGAATCAGGCTACGGCATCGGCAAGCACCTGAATGATAACCAGAGGCGCCTCGTGTTTGTGCGCGCCGAGGTCTTAGCATTCAGTCTCGTCCCGAGCCGATCTCATGCCGGGCGATGCTGCGGCTTTTTGACACTACGCGTCCTCTGCATCTTCCTCCTGATCATCAGCAGGCATGCCGGTAATCGCACCCACCAACGCCAGCACACCTCGCTTTTCCCGTGCTTTTAACTCGCGGAAGGCCGCCAGGAGTCGCTCCTCATCGCCAGAAAGGCGAAGCGTCGCGGGACCGGCGGGGCGGCCTGTCAGCAGGTATTGGACGTCAACACCGACTTCCGCGATCCCCGCCAGATAGCTGGCGTCCGGATATCTCAAGCCCTTTTCGTAGTTGAGTTGTGCCTGCTTCCGAACGCCGCCAGCGCTACCGAGATCCGTCTGGTTCATGTGCAAACGTCGACGCTCCTGCCGTAGGCGAACTCCAAAGTTACTCAATTGAGGATCTGTCATTGACATTCGGTATCTTGAGTACTAAGTTTGTTTATGTACGCAAATGCACACCAAAATTACCCCGCAAACGGCGTGACTCGTTCGTTTGCGTGCCATGAAAGGGCCGTTCCGAAAGCAGGAGGTAAGCCCATGCTGTTTACTTATGAGATCAGCGGTGCGCTGCCCGTCCTCGACAATTTCAGACAGATCCACGCCCAGCACTTCGCCCAGCGTATCGAGGAGGCCGGAGTCTACTTCGCCACTGACACTGTCACCCATTCCTTCCTGCTCTGCATTCGCGGCGTGCTCTCCGACGCAGAAGTGGAGTCTGTCGAGCGCGCACTGGAGGAATTGTCCCAGAAATGGGCGCGGGCTGGCGCCATCTTCAGACGGGTGCGATACGGGGAGCCGTCGTTCGTTCCGATCGGACTCGCCCGGCACGTCGAACTGCTCGAGAAACTCGCCGACGAGCACGTGCAACTGGAAGCCTTCCTGCAACGTCAGGCGAAGATTCTCGAGAGGTTCCGGCCGTCGGCAGGCTGACGCACCAGAACACTGATGCCCCGGCGCAAACGGCAACCCTGGAGTCACGGAATCAACGGAGACGATGATGGAAGAACCCGCGCCCTATGTCCTGTCAGGCGCGCTCGCCGTCCTGGACGATCTGGAAAGCGAGCAACTCGATCGGGTGTCCCGCCATCTGGGCGGCATCGCCACGGTGTACCTCAGGCACGACGAGGTGGCACACACCGTCTCGCTGTGCATCTCGGGCACATTGATGCGCGACGATGTGCGGTACATCGAACGACGCATCGAGCAGTTCGCCGAAGAAAACGCTCGCGCCGGCGCGATTCTGCTGAGCGAGTGGAACGGTGTGCCGAGCGAACTCGTGGTGGGTCTGAACTGGGACGCACAGTGCCTGATCAGGCTTGGTGCGGTACAGGAGCAACTCGCCAAGCTTTCCGGACGGCACTTCGACTTTCTCCTGAGACTCGAGCCTCCCTACTCCCCTGCCCGAGGCAAGCCGCTCATGTGTATTTCGGTCGAGGCCGACGGAGAACGGTCAAGCCGCGTGCCACGCTAACCTCCGATGCCTGAACAGGCTGCTTCGTACTATCCGCATCCAAGACTGTTGACGAACGACCGAAGCTGGTGGCGGATTCTGTTCGACGCGACCGGCTCAAGCGACCGCACCCGACCGAGCTGCGGTGCGTACGGCAATCGTTCAATTTTCCGGGGATGGGCGGAGATAGCCGGCATCGGCTTTACTCGTTCTAACAAATGCCGCCACACCGAGTGCTCCGAGCAAGGCAATTGCGCCGGCAAGCATGAACGCGCTTTCGAAATGTCCGGTGTGCTGAACAATAAAGCCGGTAATCATCGGCGCGAGGATTCCCGCCGTATTTGCGATCGCATGAATAAACCCTGATACACTGCCGACCTTCCGCCGATCTACGCTGTCCAGGATGATCGCGAAATACGTTGCGCCGGTCAGATACATGGCAAAGACCGAGACGGCCATCAGGGCAACTGCCGCGTCCACGCCCGGCAGAAACGCAGCTAATCCTACGCAAACCGACGCGACCAGCAGCCCACCTACCAACACGACCTTTCGTGCCAACAGCGCATTCCCCAGCCATTTGAAAATGATGTCCGATACGGTTCCTCCCAGTCCAAATCCCAATGCACCGAACAGCCACGGAATCATCCCGACGATCGCCATGTGCTTGATGCTCAGATGCTCCTGCATCGTGAGATAGCTTGGAAACCAGGCCAAAAAGAAGTACAGCAGATAGGCGTAGCCGAAAAATGCGAAAGCAGTGGCCAGTGTCAATGGCCTCAGCATGTAATCCGCCAGTGAAATTTCGCTGGATGAATGCGAATTTCTCTGCTCGGCGAAGATCTCGACGAGCTCTTCCTTTTTGAGCCAGCGATGACAGCCAGGATCGTCGGCGCTGACGAACACCCAAATGGCAACCCAGCAGAGCCCCAACAATGCAATGATCACGAATGCGGCTTGCCAGTTGTAGTCAGCGGCAATGAACCCGACTATCGGCCCGGCAGCGGCTGCCCCGAGTGGCATGCCACAGTTTGCCAGGCCGACCGCCGTACCTTGTTCGCGACGCGGGAACCAGTTGCCAATGGTCTTGTTGGCGGTGGAGTTGAATGGGCCTTCAAACAGGCCGAATATGATCCGGATCGCGAGCAGGCTGGCAAAGCCAACCGCAAGCGCCGTCATCCCGCAGAATACCGACCACCCCAGAACAGCGACCAGGAGAATGCGTCGTGGACCTATGCGATCTGCACCCCATCCACCGATAAAGCAGAAGATGGCATAGCCGATGAAGAACGTGCTGAATACCAGTCCCAGATGCGCGGCATCGAGATGCATCTCACGCGCGATGATCGGCGCTGCCACGGAGATTGCAACGCGATCCATGTAGCTTATCGCTCCCGCGAAAAAGAGCAGTGCGACCATGGTCCAGCGTATGAAAAAATATCTTGTCGACGCGTGTCGATGGGTCGGATTGGCCATCATTGCCTCCGTAAAGCGAAACAGGTTTTCGTTTGCGGCACATCTTCTGTGCCGCATGTCGTGACTTTTCCCGGATGAACACCGGTGTCAGAACAGCGACGAGCGCAGCTCAGATTTCTCTGGACAGCCGGATTGCCCGATCAACCATTGCCGGCGCGAGACCGAGGTAATTGGCTGGATCGGTCATGTGATCGATCTCGCGACGATCGAAGTGGCGAGTGACCGCCGGCAATGCGGCAAGGGCCTCGGCGAGCGTGCCGCCGTCCTGGTTGACGGTTCGGCACGCGTCGTAGACGATGTCGTGCGCCTGCTGACGCCCCATATGCGGGGCCATTTGCATCATCACGGCCTCTGCGACGATGAGCCCCCTGCTGATGCCGAGGTTGTGCTTCATGCGTTCGGTATCCACGATCAGGCCGCCCAGGGCGAATTTCGCCTGATGCATTGCCCCCGAAGTGAGGATGAAGCTCTCCGGAATCGCGATCCACTCGGCGTGCCACGGGCCCGTTGCACGCTCGAAGTCCTGGATCATCGCGTCGACCATCAGGCCTGCGTGCTGGCGCACGGCCTTGGCGGCCGCCAGCATCAGCTCGCTTGAAATCGGGTTGCGCTTTTGCGGCATCGTGCTGCTCGCACCGCGCCCCTTGACGAACGGTTCGTAAACTTCGGCGAACTCCGTCGAGGCCATGATCATGATGTCGGTCGCGATCTTGCCAAGCGACCCCGTGACCAGAGCGAGCAGGTTGACGGCTTCGGCGAAACCGTCACGCGCCACGTGCCAGGTCGTGGCCGGTACCCCAAGGCCCAGTTCCTCGGCCATCGCGGCCTGCACCTCCAACCCCCTGTCGCCCAACGAAGCGAGCGTGCCCGCTGCCCCACCAAATTCGACCACCGCCACCCGCGGGCGCAGTGCCGCAAGGCGCTGCTGATGACGGTCGAACATGGCGAGCCAGATCGCGGCCTTGTAGCCAAAGGTAATGGGGAGAGCCTGTTGCAGGTGCGTGCGGCCCGCCATGGGCGTATCACGGTACTTACTAGCCAGTCCGGCCAGAATCGCGCGCAGTTCGCGGACATCGGCGTCGAGCGCATCGAGCGCGTCGCGGACCTGCAGGGCTACAGCGGTGTCCATGATGTCCTGCGTGGTCGCGCCCCAGTGCACGAAACGCCCCGCGTCCCCGCACATGCCGACGAGCTGATGCACGAGCGGCAGAATGGGGTAGCCGACAATATCGGTCTCCTCACGCATATGGTCGAAGTCGATGCGCTCGATGGTGGCTTCGCGCGCAATCACCGCGGCAGCCTCGACCGGAATCACGCCGACACGCGCTTCGGCCTTGGCAAGCGCGACCTCCACGTCGATGTAGCGCTGGACGAGCGCGTAATCAGAAAACAGGGCGCGCATTTTCGCGGTGCCGAATGCGTCCCGGAACAGGATGGAATCGACCACGGTGCTGGATACGGGAATCGTGCAGCTCGTCATAAGGACCTCGGGAAATCGGGGAAAACGGAAATAAGTCGGGACAATTCACTCGCAACATGCCGATATGTCCGGACATATTTAGGCTAATATGTCCGGACATATGAAACAAGCTATGATTTACCCTGACGTCTCAGCACCGATCGATGACAGATGAACAAACCGCACTTCGCCGACATTGCCCGCGACCTGACCGAAGCGATCGCGTCGGGCCGCCTTCCAGTGGGCGCGTACTTGCCCACCGAGCTGGAATTGCGCGATCAGTACAGGACGAGTCGACACACCATTCGTGCAGCCCTGAATGAGCTCCAACAACTAGGCCTCGTGTCGCGGCGCAAAAACGCGGGCACGCGCGTTGAATCAACCCGGCCGAGAAACGACTTTCGGTCGTCGCTCGCGTCGATTGATGACGTGGTTCAGTTCGGCACCGAGCATCTGCGAGTCGTGCAGTCCGCTGAAGAAATTTCGGCTACCGGTGAGTTGGCCAAGGATTTGCGCTGCGAAGAAGGTGAACGCTGGGTGCGGATGTCAAGCTTGCGGGTAGACCGCGACAGCAGGTTGCCGCCGGTCGGCTGGACGGATGTTTATATCGACCCGGCCTACGGTGACATCGTGGAGATTGCGCGCGCGGAGCCTGGCACGCTGATCAGCTCGCTCATCGAAGCCCGCTACGGTCGATGCGTGACGGAGATCCAGCAAGATGTCCAGGCGGTCAGCGTTTCGCCGGAGATGGCTTCGCGATTGAAGGTAGCGCCTGGAAGCGCGGCGCTGCGGATTGTGCGGAGATATATCGATTTGTCGGGTGCAGCCTTCGAAGTATCGATCAGTGAGCACCCCGCCGACCGGTTCTCGGTGTCGATGCGTCTCAGACGCTCAAGCGTTGTGCCTTTGATCTCAAAGTGAGCGGAATCCGTGCCATATTCCAAACAGGTTTGCGCCGGCGACTGGCTTGCATGATCGATCTCTCGCCGCTTCAGCATGCCGAATGGGCCAACGTCCTACGCCTTGATTCGAACACCTCATCCATCTACGCCTATTCTCCGACAGGGAAATCGGTCGAGGCGGCCAGTTCAACCTGCACCTCGAAGCCTGCGATCCGGGCACGCAGCGTCTCAGTCGTACTCCGTAACGCCAGGAAACCCAACACGATGCGCAGCGGCGCCGGCTGCACGTCGCACATGCTCTCGATTTTACGGACCGTTTGCTTGGACGAAGCCGACGTTCGCGCGCCGGGCGAGAGTACGAACCAGTGACTCATCCTGGCCGCACTCCGACCGACGATGCCGTTTCGCGGCTCGGCGCCGGAGGAATGTCGCAGCCCGACCCTCTCCGGTCATTCAACTTTCTCCAAAGCGGCCGTTAGTCGTGCACGAAAAGCTGGAGGCGATGAGTCCGCACGCCCGTTCACGCACGTTTAGACCGCCGTTCAATATGTCGTTCTCGTCGTATGGTAGTGGCGCTGTGCTTTTGCGCGATTTCCACAAGTGGCCATTGAGCACCATCGTCGGGACCTGCTCCGCGAGAGATCGAGGAACAACCACGAGCATGCGCCGCACTCCCGGACATTCGACAGGATCGGTTGCGAAAGCAGTTCGCTCGCAGCGATAGCAAGCCGGTCCTTGATGAGCGCGCTACCGGCCTTCTCAGGGCATACTGTCCAGCGTGCCGGTGCTCGTCCTTCAACGAACAGCGCCGAATGGCTCATTGCCTCGACGATATAGCCTTCCAGCCGCAGCCGGGCGGTCTGCGCAGGCAGAACGCTACCGGCAATCGCAGAGAGCACCGAATGCACCGCTTCTCGCAGTTCCGTCAGATCTTTCAGGAGATCGGATGGACGGCACCCCGCGCGCAACCGCGCCTTCTCGATCAGGCGACTATCAGCCGCATTGAGGACACCGTTTGCCGTAGCCCAGTCGATAACGTCACGCCAGTTGACCAATCGCTCGACGTCACGATCCTTACCGGCGCCGCCGCAGGTGTTCACGAAGTTAAGGACGAGGTGGCCGCCCACATTCATATCTGCTTGCAAACACGGTTCTTTTGCTCTGGCCAATATAACCTCCTTGTTGTATTTTGATGGTTAGTCTATGCTGGTTCATCGCCATAGTCCAACGCACAAGGTGGTTCATGACGGATACTTCGCGGCAGTCCAAGCAGTCGTTTCCTGGGGCGTTGCCTTTGGCGCATTCTTTTGACTTCGATGGTCAGTCGGTACGCTATGGGGTAATCGGTGCGGGAAAGCCGTTGGTGCTGGTCCATGGAACGCCGTTTTCTTCGCAGGTCTGGCGCCGCATCGCGCCGATCGCCGCTCGCTTTCGACAAATTTTCTACTTCGATCTGCTTGGTTACGGAATGTCCGAGCAGCGCGCGGATCAGGATGTCTCACTGGGGGTTCAGAATCACCTGCTTGCAGCCTTGCTCAGGCATTGGCGGCTCGAGAAGCCTGACGTGGTCGCCCACGATTTTGGAGGCGCCACAGCGCTCAGGGCTGCCTTGCTCAACCAATGCGAGTATCGATCTCTGCTGCTGATCGATCCGGTGGCGATCGCCCCATGGGGTTCACCGTTTGTCCGTCATGTGCGCGCGCATGAGGCTGCGTTCGCAGGCGTGCCCGCGTACATTCATGGGGCGATGGTCAACGCATATCTGCAGGGCGCAGCGAACCGAACGCTCGCGACAGACACATTGCGCATTTACTCGTCGCCATGGACAGGCGAACTGGGGCAAGCGGCGTTCTACCGGCAAATCGCCCAGATGAACCAGCGCTATACCGATGACGTCCAATCGCGTTATGGAGAGCTACGCTGCCCGGTTTCCATCCTGTGGGGCGAGGAGGATCAGTGGATTCCGGTCGAGCGAGGCCTTGAATTATCGTCGCTGATTCCCGGAGCACGCTTCACGCGGGTTCCTGGCTCAGGGCATTTGATGCAGGAAGACGCTCCCGAAGCGATCGTCGGCGAGCTGATGGGTTTTCTGCAGTTGGGAGAATGACACCAAATTGTCGGCTATCTTGGGTCCGAGGTCGAACGTCTCTAGTTGGCCGGCTAGCGCCCGACGACCGAGCCCGCCGATCGCCGCGGGCGCAGCCTATCATGCAAAATGCATAAAGCGACCCATCTCAGCCGCTCAGTTCGACGGAGGTGAGCAGCGGAAGGCTGCCTGGCGTACGCTTCGCCTGAAGCGGTGCAGCGACAGCAACTGGCTTCACCGTCTATAACCCGAAGATGAGTGAACGATGAGCTGCGACACCCGCCGCAACCCCCGCTGCCGATGCGAACGTCGCGTTTGTCCAGGTACTCGACGCGTCACCGGCGGCGAACACGCCCGGCACGCTCGTCTGCTTCCATTCGTCCACACGGATAACCGGGCCCATCGGTCCTTCTTCGAACGCGCATCCGAGCTGTGTCGCGAGTGGGCTCACCATTCGGGTCCGGGGCGCGACGAAGAGCGCGTCGATAGCGACGACCCGGTCATCGGCAAGACGCAAGCCGGTTATGTTGGGGGAAGCTCCGATTAATTCGATAACGGGGGTCCGCTCGACGAGCACGTGACGGGTGTCGAGCAGAGCAGCCTCCTCAGGCGTCGGTTGGACGATGCCTTGCGTGAACCATGTTGTCGGTCCCCAATCAGACACGAGCATCGCCTGATGGACCGAAAGCGCGTGTGTCGCCAGAACGCCGAGCCGTTTGTCTCCAACTTCGTAGCCGTGACAGTAAGGACAATGCAGTACTGAAAGACCCCATCGCTCTTCAAGGCCGGGCACGGACGGTAGTTCGTCGCGAACGCCCGTGGCGAGGATCAGACGATCCGAACTCAAAGTGCTCCCATCGCCTTGTGTGACGACGAATCGATCACCGATGCGTTCCGCTGTGCTGGCTTCCCCTTCGACGATCCGCGCCATCGGATACGCCGCCAGTTGGGCTGTCGCTTCTCCGATGATCTCGCCTGGCGCCTTGCCATCCTGTCCGAGGAACCCATGCGAGTGTCGTGCGAAGCGATTGCGTGGACGTCTGTCATCAAGCACCAGTACACGCCGTCTCGCGCGCGCCAGTTGCATTGCGGCGGAAAGTCCGGCGAAGCTGCCTCCGACCACGATGGCATCGTAATGCGCTGACATAGGTTTCCTCCCAATCAAGTAACGTGTCGTGTTGCATGATAGCGCCGTGCTACACTATCACGCAACTCTTAAAGTTTCTTGAGATAGTCCCCCAAGATGAAAACCGACAGCCGCATATCACGTGTCCTGCACGCGCTGATTCACCTGAAGTATGCGGACGGTCCGTTGACTTCCGAAGTGCTCGGCAAGATGCTGGATACGAATGCCGTCGTTGTGAGACGCTTGTTCGGCGGTCTGCGCGACGTGGGTTATGTCACGTCAGAAAAGGGGCACGGCGGCGGATGGGTATTGGGCAAACCGCTTGAGAACATTACATTATTGGACGTCTATCGCGCAGTCGGTGAACCGCCGCTTTTCTCGGACCTCGTTTCGCACGATCACCCGGAATGTCTTGTCGAACAGGCGGTGAATGCGCAACTTTCAGAGACGCTGCGGGAAGCCGAGAACGTCGTGCTCGCGAGGTTCGCGAAAGTCACCATCGCGATGCTTGCGCGCGACTTCGAAGCCTCCATGTCCAGGTCGGCGTCGCCGAAACGACGGTCCCTGTCGACGAGTCGGTGATGTTCGCGTGCCAGCGACGGTTGGTGCCAAGACTGGCGGCGATCGTTGCTCCAAGGCCTGGCCCCGCCGCATGGGCGAAGCCTAGTTGCGCGTCAGGCTTCGAAACCAGACGACGCACAGAATCACCGTCACACCTGATGCGTCGCGTATTACGGACGGGCGATGCGTCTGCTCGTGGACATGGACGTCGTGAAAGCGAGTCTTCGCTCTTTCGTCGGCAATGTGAATTTCACCACGCGGCATCACGCGTGCCGCTGTGCGCGAGTTAGTGGCGCCTCCAACTCGGAAACTCCTTGGCACGGCGGGCAGCGCCGATGCAAGCATGAGCGCTAGCAGAATGTCCGTTTTCCGCGGTTGGGATGCCGCTTCGGTGTTCGGTCGACTCGCGCGGCGAACGCGTCTTAATGGCCGACCTCCGACCGAAGACGCCGTCGCACCGTGCCCTGTGCGACGGACGGCCCGCGTCGACCCTGAGCGGTCTTTCAGGCCGCCGGAAAGAAGACGTTCGTCGTGATATTGTCGGTTCCATAAAACCTGAATTTTTCGCCATGGCTAAATCTGACCTCATTAGGGCTGCGCTTGCGTTTCGGAATTGGGAGAAGCCTTGGACGTTCGATTCGACTGTACTAGATCAACTATCCGATAAATCTGAAGACCGAACCATGTTCATGCAGATCTGGGCCGAGGCGTGTCGTTCCGATAACTGGCGGCACGCCAATATGTCAAAGTGCTGCGATGCTTGCAATAGCGAGCTCAAGAAACGGTTTTCATGGCTGCCTGAGGAGGCACCTGTGCAGTTCGTGCGGGCAGCATCGTATCAATGGATGTGACGGGCTCTTAACATCGATGTTGCCTTTTCGAGCGAAACCATGGAAGAGCAATTTATAGCGTGCATGACTGTGAACGAGCGTCTCTTTCATTTCGGTCTATTTGAACTTTTCGGCGACGCCGCGCGAGCCAGAGACGTTCCCGCACTGGTACAGGTACTTGTACGGGCGAAACTCTCAGAAGAACAAGCCATGCAGACAGCAAAGGCCGTAGTGGCCGATCCACGGCGATATGGATATTGATACGCGACTAAGCCAGCGCTCCAGCTAATGCTTGGCGCTGTTGAGCTTTCCATTGATTGACCGCTCCTGGCCGACCTCCGACCGACGACACCGTCGCACCATGCCCGGTCCGGCGGACGGCCCGCGTCGACCCATTCCAGTCATCGGAGAAATTGTGCCCTGAACGTCGGCTCCTGATATCAATCAGACACCTGCTCATCCAACCGCATTAGGATCTATCTTCTCTGCACGATCCCATTCTAGTCGCAATTTAGATTGCTGAAATCAGCTATTCCGTTCGCGCTTGTTATCCGCGACAAAATTGCTTCGGAGGAAACCTCTTTATTAAGGAATCGCGAGAAGACATAGAAAAGATCGATAGAGGACACGAGTGCAACGCCAAACTGCTGTGCTCTCTCTATGACGTTGCTTGGAAATATAGGTCTGTCGTTCGTGTTTCGCTCGCTGGGAGGCAAGTCACGCCAAGCGTTTCCGAATAAAATCCCCTTTCCCGCAGTGCCCTCGTCTTCCTCGTACTTGAGAACGTAGTCTTGAACCTGCCGAAGATGAGCGAGGGAGATGCTCTTGGAGACCCCTTTACATTCCGCCAAAAATACCGCGCCCTTCCACTCCATTACAAACTCTTCTTGTGAATATTGCGCCGGCTTGATGGTTGCGCCCAAAAGGCCAAGGCATCCCGCAACCAAATCTTCAAGTTCAAAGCTTGAAACGTACAACAAGCACTTAAAGCTTTCCAATCGCGCTTTTTCCTTAAGCTGTTGTTCCACTTGGTTTTCTAGCTCGGCTATTTCCTGACGCAATTCTGTTACCCGCAAATCAATCGGGGTTACTGACTGCATGGGTATCGAGGACAGCCACTCGGGGGTTCCTTCCGATTGAGGCTTACCTAGAATGTCAACCAACGTCGTTGCGACCACTGAGTGGGGTTCATCACTAGGGAAATGCGGTAGCACCGTAACCGAGCCTGGCCAGTCATGCCGCTCATCTCTTCGCACGCTCGTAAAGTAAGTGTATTTCGCAGCTAGTACCCCGCCTGCCCGATTTCGTGCGTACGGCTCGTATTCAAACGTTAAATTCGCCATCCCTTGAGACAGAATCATTGACAGGACTTGCGCTGGGTTGTGCGGGTGTACTTGATACACGCAGTCCCATGATTTAAGCCGACTTAGAAGATTCGTAAATCTCCCACCGCAAATTTCGACCGTATCGCCCTTTTGAGCTACCGATACAAGCGGGACCGGGCACCATAGCCATTGACCGTGACTATCGTCATGGAACGGAGGGGCACCAAGGACGATAAGTTCACCGTTCGATGCTAAATATTGCGCGAAGGTGTGTTGCAACTTAAATAGCGCCTCTGTTCCGACAGCACGAATAGTTGCGATATCCAAACTAGGCAGAAAAAGAAGAACGACATCGAAATCTAAAATGTTCACAGATGTCAGTTTCGCCCACGACACGGACGTCACATGATCGTGACGAAGCGAACCTATTACCAACGCTTTTATTTCTTTCATTTGGCGAATATTTGGTGAGAGAGGTTGACCGACCGCGCTCTGTTTCCTGGGGACGCGCTTACTAAGTTTTTTCACCCAAGCCAGCATTTTGTGTTCGCTATTTGTAACATAAAGGATCGTCAGTTGACATATCTCGACGGGCACCATGCTAGGTCAAGTACCCCCGTGAAGAATATAGCAGCAGCCAACGTTCGCCTGGCCGTTGTTTATGGAATAGCAGTCTCTCGAATGACGTGGTAACAGCGATGGCGGCCGACAGTTTGTGGCCGCACTGTGCCCCACGGTCGAGCGCGCCGATCGCCTCGGTGGCGCGTTTTATGCAAAAGGCATGGCTCGACCCACAACTGTCGGTCGTAACGGCGCGTGTTCAACGGCCGCTCGCAAGAGACAACGGCCTTCGACCGTGAAAGCACAGATGGTTGGAAGTTTGGCTCCAGTAGGACACGCGTCGATTGCGATGACGGCGCGCTACGAAGAAGACAATCCTGTACGATTGAAGTAAATCTGTGCCGATGTCATTTGACACGGTGAAGAATAGAGACTTCTTGGCGAGTGGCTTATGTCTGCATCTGGTAACCGTCGGTTCGAACCGCGACTTTTAGGTTTTATTGTTTTTGTGATTGTTGCCATTTCTATCCTTCCAAGTGGAGGCCTCGCAACACAAACTAATCCTGACTATAGAAGTCAGGCAATTGGAATCGCGATAGGCCCAGTCATTTTGATCGGCTGGTGGTTTCGGACAGCGATAGTAGGAAGTACGTACCGCATGCGTATCGGCGGAATGACAGAGGTTGGGCCGGGAGTTTCTTGGTTTTTGGGATTGTTCGCGGCGACTGTTATTGCTTTCCTGTCAATTTCGGCTGTTTCACTTGAGATGAATCGGCGTGAAGGCGTTGCCTATTCAGAAATTTATGATGTAACGGGAAAGTACGAAAATCACGGGAAAAACGAGTGCTACGGGTTGATCTTAACGAAGGAACACGATCCATCTGATAGATTCAGTATTTGTGTGCCGCAATCTGAATACAGCACAACAGAGGTCGGAGGCAGAATGCTGATCAATGGCATTCGATCTCGCTACGCGAATGAAATGCTCAGCTTCAAAGCGGTTTCCGAGGCACAGCCAAACGGTCTGACGTCAGCAATCAAGCCGTGACGGCCCATGGATTCCGCTTCCCCCTAAATTCGTGTAGGCCTGCTTTCGGCTACACCAATGCCGGTCGAATGTCGGGGTGCCCCTCCCGGTGGGCAATTCATGTTGGCCGGACGGCGCCGAGCAGAAAGCAACCCTTCTCAGCCATTGGACCTCCCGGCAGACAAATGGCCGCTTACCACTGTATATCTGTGGTAAGTATCGTAGACCACGTTGACGCCACTATTAGTAATCGAGCTGCGTTATGAGCAACGCCTACCGTATGCGGTATCGTCGAGACCAATCGATGCAACGCAGCGGTGTACCAGCCGGGAATATTGTCGCGTCGACAGGTGCGGTGACGTATGAATCCGGCTCGGGAACAGAAAATCCGCCGCCTTCAGTCCCCGGGTTTCGATCCACGCTTCGAGGCTCTCACGAGTCTGTTCCGTGATCTCAAATTGCACCGGCCGCTGGGTCTTCTGCTGCATGACTGTCGCTCTCGACGCCACTTGGCTTCCGTGACGGACATCCTGGACCCGTAACCGCGTGAGGTCGCACGCCCGCAGCTTGCTATCAATCGCGAGATTGAACATCGCGAGCTCACGAACGTTCGACGCGATCTGAAGTCTCGTCCGGATCGCCCAGATTTCCCGAAGCTTTAACGGTGGCTTCTGCCCGGTGAGCTTGCCCTTGTTCCACGGCACGCGGTGGACAACCACGACATTCTCGGATTCCATGACAATCTCCTTTCAAGCGAAGGGAGATTGAGTGTGCGCCGCGTCGGGCGGTCGCAACCCGACCCTGAACGGTCAATCGGTTCGCGGATTTGAACGGCAGTGGTGCAGCGCTTTACCGTCGTTAAAATCCGCTGCCGGACGCGCTCTGGCAACTCCACACCAGTCATTGATGCACCGGGCCGCGGTCGCGTCAATGGTCGGTTCGAAGGGTGCTGCAGTCTTCCGCTACAGCCTCGTGCGCCCCCTATGAGGCTCGGTCGCGGGTGGCCGCATTGTCGTCAATTGACACCTCTCAGGGATGCGGGCGACGATAGACGGGCCAACGCATTGTTCTTGACATTGGTTTCCATGGATACTAATATCCATGAAGTTTCCAAGGAAACCAAATGGCATCGACCACCACCAAAAAGTCAGCCGCGCCGCTGGAGGCCCACCTGGGCTTTTGGCTGCGCTTCGTGTCCAACCATGTGTCCGCGCGCTTTCAGAAGTTGCTGGAGGAACGTGACGTCACCGTCACGGAATGGGTCGCATTGCGAACCCTGCTGGATCAACACGAGACCAGCCACGCCGAGCTCATCCGAGCCTTGGGAATGACCAAGGGTGCCGCCTCCAAGGTGATCAGCCGCCTGGAAGAAAAGGGCCTGGCGCAGCGCCAGTTGGCGGAGGGGCGCGCACGCGAGCAGGTTCTGGTGCTGACGCGTGCAGGCAAGGCGCTCGTGCCACAGCTTGCCGAACTGGCTGACGCGAACGATGCCCATTTCTTCGGGCACCTCGGCGCGGCCGAGCAAAGGGCGCTGAAGAGCGCCATGCAGGCCCTGGTAGCCCACCACCAGCTCAAGGAAGTTCCCACGACCTGAGTGCGACGCTCAGGACCATCTGTAAACGCAAGGAGAGCGACATGAACGCACATTGGCAAGACATCGCGCGAACCACCCTCGCAGGCTCGGAATCAGGCACCCTGACCTTCCCCGCCAGCCTCAAGATGCTGATGGATGCCGGCTTCGACGGCTATGCTGTCGACTTCCGCCGGGCCACCCGCACCTACTACATGCCAGATGGCCAGTCGATCGAGCTGTCGACTGAGCCAACGCCGACGGCAGTCGGCGAACGCTTTGAGGCGGATATTGTGCGCGAGCAGATTCGCGAGGCCTTGGAGCGCCGCCCCGGCTACACGTATCCGGGCTTCTGCGCCAAGATCGCGCAGGCTGGTTGTGCCGGCTACAAGGTCTCGCTTCTTGGCAAACGGGTCCTCTACTACGGCCGTACCGGCGAGACTCACACCGAATACTTCCCGGGAACCAAGCCCGGGGGCCAATCATGAACGCGACCGGTGTCCTGGTCGGCGGGATTGCGCCAGCAGTTTTGCTCGGCCTGGGCACCGTGCTGATGCGTTCAAGCATTGCCGCAGGGGCCTCGATTCCGACCTATCTCGCGGTGATTGGAACGACCGTCGCGCTGGTCGGCTGGGGAAGTCTGGCACTCACCGGCGAGGCGAGCGGGTTGTGGATTCCGAGTGCGGTCGGCTGGGCGATCGCAATGGCACTGGCCTGGTCTGCCGCCATCGCCTGCATCACCTACGGCTTCGGCGTGCTGAAGCTTCCGGTCGCCGTGGTCGCCCCGTTGACTAACGCCAACGCATTGGTGGCCGTGACGGTCGGCGCCCTGGCTTTTGGTGAATGGCGCTCACTGAATCTTTCGATGGTGGGCGGCGGCGCGGCACTGATCTGCGCCGGCGCCACACTGGTTTCTCTTTCCTAGTAGTTGCCTGGTCTATTCCTGATCGACAAAAAGGAGCTCACCATGCTCGACCATATTGGACTTCGGACCACACAGTTCGACGCGCTCGCGTGCTTTTACGAGGCGGCTCTGGCGCCGCTGGGTTACACCAAGCTGTTTGCCTGGGAGGGCGGCGCGGGCTTTGGCAGAAACGGTGCAGCCGCTCTCTGGATCGGCGCATCGGACACGAAGCCGACGGGCATCCATATGGCCCTGTCGGCGGCGGATCACGCCGCTGTTGACGCCTTCCACAAGGCCGCCCTGGCCGCCGGTGCCACTGACAACGGCATGCCGGGCCTGAGACCGCACTATCACGCGAACTATTACGCTGCCTTCGTGATCGACCCCGACGGCAACAACCTCGAGGCGGTCTGCCATGCCCCCACTTAACGCTGGCGATCGTCGCTCCACTTACACGCAGAGAGGGCTATGACCGTGCCCAGTACCAATCAAGCCAGCGTCACCGTGCGCTCCATCACCAAGACCGTTCGGATCTCGTGCGACGCTGCGGACGCTTTTGCATTTCTGTCGGATCTCGCCAATTGGCCGCGCTGGGCGATAGTCAACGTCAAATCCACGCGCCGCGCCGACGATCCCGACTGGTGGGACATGGTCACCCCGCGCGGAGCGGCCCGAATCAGGATGCGTGCCGACGCACATCACGGCATCCTTGACCACGACTTTGTCGATCCTCAGGCCAGTTGGACGGTACCGGCGCGAGTCGTCGCGAATGGCAGTGGCGCCGAATTCATGATCACCTTCTTTCAGCCACCCGGGTTCACAGACGACTTCTTCGACTCGCAGATCAAGCTTGTTGACGCCGAACTAGCCAAGCTCAAGGAGCTACTGGAAGCTGGTGCGTAATTGGCGTCAATTCCGGCTCCGTCGACTGACCGCGCTGGGTTGATGTGACCCAATCGGCCCATGAATGTGCAGAGGTCGGCGATCCACTGTCCCCTGTCAATGCCTAGCGGCTGGCGAAGGGCGGATTTAACCGGTCGATGCAACGAGTTGATGGAATCGCTGAGCGGGCGTGAATGACAGGTGAGCATCTCTGCCGCCGCTCGCAACGTTGGCCGTGAATGACCGAGATCAAGCCTGAACCAGCCGGTGGCGCCGAAAACACGGTCGACCGCTTGTGGCCGGTTCTCGCGCGACAGGTTCAGTCGGGCTTGTGGCCTCAGCCGAGCAATACGGAGAAGGCCGAAATCGACTGAAACGAATTGGTCTGACTTGCCCCATATGCGATGTGCCGGAATCGAACTCGTTGCCAGTGTCGACCGCAGATCCGAGCGGATCAAAGTCTCCTCAGGTTGTGACGAGCACAACGTAAAAGCTTCGTTTCACCTGGCAAGTCGTCGCGCCAACCCACTCACCGCCCCCCCAAAATGCCAAGCCGCCAATCGACCGCCGCACGGGCACCGTGGTGATCCGGGATTCATACTCGCTCGAGATACGTCCCGATGTCGATGAGGATCTGTAAAAATAACTTCGCGCGGCCTCACGCCGCTCTAGTCACCAATTTCAGCGTCCGAACGGGCTTCGGTGCATTTCCCGTCGCTAGTTCATCGAGAAAATCGGCCCAGTTCTGAACCATCTCGCGGCGTTGCTCAAGGAATGTTGTGCGATCGTAGCTATCGCCCAATTCCTCGCTCGACACGTGAGCTAGATGGCGCTCGATCACCTCCTTGTCCCACCCGAGATATTCCCGAATCAGCGTGCGAGCCGTCGCACGGAAACCGTGACCGGTGATTTGCTCTTTCGTGTCATAACCCAGCGTACGTAGCGCGCTGTTGATCGTGTTCTCGCTCATGTAGCGCGTCGCCTCCGAGCGCTTGGCAACGCTGCGAAAAATAGGCCCCTTCGGCCCGGTCAGCGGATACAAATCCCTCAGGATCTCCATGGCCTGTAACGGAAGCGGCACCACGTGAGCCGGCGTGCGGCTATCTCGCTTCTTCCATTCCCGCATCTTCATTTTCTCCGGCGGACAGATCCAGACTGCATCGTCGAGGTCGATATCTTCCCAGTGAGCGAAACGTAACTGACCGGGCCGTTGAAAAAGCAACGGAGCAAGCTGCAACGCCGCGCGGGTAATCACATGACCGTTGTAGGCGCGAATATCGCGCAGAAGCTGTCCAAGCTGCTGCGGATCGGTGATCGCCGGGTAATGGCGGCTACGTACTGCGGGGAGTCCGCCAGTCCGGCCATTCACAAAATTCTTGGCTGGTTCCAGAACACCGGTGTCGACTGCGTACTGATACACGTGCTGAATCGTCTCGCGCACCCGCATCGCGGTTTCAAGATTGCCGCGCTCTTTGATGCGGTGCAGGCAACGCACAACTTCAGTCGGCTTGATCTCCTCCACCGGAAGTCGCCCCACCCAGGGAAACACGTGCAGTTCCAGGTAGCGGATAATTTTCTCGGCGTAATTGGCAGACCACTGGCGGTCCTTTTCCGACGCCTTATGCCACTCTCGGGCCACCAATTCAAACGTATTGAGCCGAGCTGCCTTCTCTTGCTCCCGCTTCTCGCGCCGAGCTTTTTGGGGGTCGATCCCGTCTTCTCGCCGCTTCATTTCCTCACGGGCCTTTCTACGAGCCTCCGCAAGCGAAATAATGGGGTATCGGCCGAGCCCTAACTTGATCTCTCTTCCGTCGCGCTTATAACGGTAGATCCAGACCTTACGTGTCTGTCGAATCCGAAGGTACAGCCCGTCGCCATCTGGCAGGAAATATTCCTTCTCGCGAGGCTCCGCATGCTTGATCTGCAACTCGGTGAGCTGTCCCATGGTGTACCCCAGAATCGAAATCGAGGAAAACCCATTTTGGGGTACACCGACGGGCATATGCAAACGCCGGCTTTGGACGGATTTCCCCGGCTTTCCCCAGACGCGAAAATCCCGCAACGCCTTATCCAGCATGGCTTTTCAGGATTTCAGGGGATGACTACGGAAATGCGGATGGCGCGCCCGGCTGGGATCGAACCAGCAACCCCTGCCTTCGGAGGGCAGTACTCTATCCATTGAGCTACGGGCGCGTGCATTGACACGATCTGGACATAACGCCACGCAAACACGGCGAAAGCCGTTCCAAATCGAGACCGAGAGCATACCCGGTTTCCGGCCGGCCGTCCACCCAGCGCCGTTCCCGCGGCGGCCAGCCGTCCATTCCCGCACCCGGCGCCCCCACCCGCGCCCACCCGTCCCGCGCTACGGGTAAACGCCCGCTGAACCCGCACCGGCGCGGGTCGCCGTCGCCGAAACGTTGCGTCTATAATCGGGCGTGGCTGAGAAGAAAAGGTTATTGCCGTCGCGCTGTACCGCTCACAATTCACTGGAGACGAGACAAGCATGAGCGAGACACCACAACACGAAGCCCCGATCAAGACCCCCGGACAGCTCATCGCCGCCGTCGTCGCCGGATTTGCGGTACCGGTCGTCATCATCATCCTGCTCGCCGTGTACGCCAACAACGCCATGCGCACCGGCGCCGGCACCGACAGCCTGTCCGAAGCCCAGGTCAACGCCCGCATCGCCCCGGTCGCCCAGGTCGAGATTCGCGATTCGAACGCCCCCCGCGTCTACAAAACCGGCGAGGAAGTCTACAAGGCCGTCTGCTTCGCCTGTCACGCCACCGGCGCCGCAGGCGCACCCAGATTCACCAACACCGCCGACTGGGCCCCGCGCATCGCGCAAGGCTTCGACACCCTCTGGCACACCGCGCTCACCGGCAAGGGCGCAATGCCGCCGCGCGGCGGCACCAGCCCGGACGACTACAGCGACTACGAAATCGCTCGCGCCGTCGTCTACATGGCCGATCATTCCGGCGCCCACTTCCCCGAACCCCCAGCGCCGTCCGCCGCCCAGGCCGCCTCGGGCAGCGCCGCCGCAACGCCCGCCGCCCCGGCAGCCGTCGGCGCGAACGCCGCCGCCGCCCAGGCCGCCGCCGCGCTCGCCGCCCTCCCGAGTGCCCCGGCCTCCGCGCCCGCCGCCACCGCAAGCGCGGACAATGCGCAAGCCGGCAAGGCGCTGTACGAGAAGGTCTGTCAGGCCTGCCACGCCACCGGCGTCCTGAACGCCCCCAAATTCGGCGACAAGGCCGCATGGGCGCCGCGTCTGAAAGACCCGATGAACGTGATCTACAACTATGCGTTGCACGGCAAGGGCGCGATGCCCCCCAAAGGCGGCTCGAACGCGCCGGACGCCGACGTGAAGGCCGCCGTCGACTACATGGTGAACGCCGCGAAGTAGGCGGCGCGACCGCCCGCCGTTTTCCGTCATTCCTGCCGCCGCGCCCGCGCAGCAGGTTTTTTTACGCCCCCCGCGCCGCGCGCGCTACGCCGGCATCAGGCCTTCTGCAGCAGCGCCTTCAGGCTCGCGAGGCGGTCTTTCGGGGTCATCGGCGCCTCTTCCGGCGCCGGCGGCGGCGCTTCGTCGAGCCCCATTTCCGGGATGAAGCGCGACGCTTCGCAGACAATCGTCTCGCGCGCCCGCTTGCGCTTCTTGCACCAGTTCAGATGCAGGCTGCGCTGCGCCCGCGTGATCGCCACGTACATCAGCCGGCGTTCTTCCTCGATGCGCGCGTCGTCGACCGGTTCGTCGTCGGCGCCGCCGCGGTGCGGCATGATGCCCTCCTCGACGCCGACCAGAAACACGTGCGGATATTCGAGCCCCTTCGATGCGTGCACCGTCGACAGGCGCACCGCGTCCGGATCCTCCTCGCGGCCTTCGAGCATCGACATCAGCGCGACGGTCTGGATCAGGCCGAGCAGGTTCTTGCCGGTATCCGCGAGGCCGTCGGCGGTGTCGTAGCCGGTCGCCTCGGCGCCCGCTTCGGGCTCGGGCTTCGTGCCCTTGCGCTTGAGCCACTCCAGAAACTCCAGCACGTTCTGCCATTTCGCCTGCGCCTGGCGCTCGTCGAACGCGTCGTACAGGTACGCCTCGTAGTGGATGGCGTCCATCAGGTCGTTCAGCACCTCGCTCGCCGGATCGGTGTCGGCGCGCGCGGTCAGGCGCTGCATGAAATCGCAGAAGGTGCGCAGCGGCTCGGTCTGCCGCGCCGACAGCCGCGCGTCGATGCCGCCCATGTACACCGCCTCGAACAGCGACACCTTCGCCTGCCCCGCGAACGCGCCGAGCGCTTCGAGCGTCGTGTTGCCGATTCCGCGCCGCGGCGTCGTGATCGCGCGGATGAACGCGGGGTCGTCGTCCGCGTTCGCGATCAGCCGCAGGTACGCGCAGATGTCCTTGATCTCGGCCTTGTCGAAGAACGACTGCCCGCCCGACAGCACGTACGGAATCCGTTCGCGCCGCAGCACCTGCTCGAAGATGCGCGCCTGGAAATTGCCGCGGTACAGGATCGCGTAGTCGCGAAACTGCGCGCGCCGCTCGAACTTGTGCGCGGACAGCCGGAACACCACCGACTCGGCCTCGTGCTCCTCGTCGTTGCACGCGGTGACGGTGATCGCATCGCCCATCCCGTGTTCGGACCACAGCTTCTTCTCGAACAGCTTCGGATTGTTCGCGATCACGTTGTTCGCGGCGCTCAGGATGCGCACGGTCGAGCGGTAATTCTGTTCGAGCTTCACCACGTGCAGCTTCGGAAAGTCCTTGCCGAGCTGGGCGAGATTCTCCAGCGTCGCGCCGCGCCAGCCGTAGATCGCCTGGTCGTCGTCGCCGACCGCGGTGAATGCGGCGCGCGGACCGGCCAGCAGCTTCAGCAGTTCGTACTGGCACGCGTTGGTGTCCTGGTACTCGTCGATCAGCAGGTAGCGCAGCCGGTTCTGCCAGCGCTCGCGCACCGGCTCGTTCTGGCGGAAAAGCTCGGCGGGCAGGCGGATCAGATCGTCGAAGTCCACCGCCTGGTACGCGTGCAGCGTCGCCACGTAGTTGCGGTAAACGATCGCGGCCTGATGCTCGTCCTCGTTCGCGGCCTGCGCCATCGCCTCGTCCGGCATCACGAGGCCGTTCTTCCACAGCGAGACGATCGTCTGGATGCGGCGGATGAAGCCCTTGTCGGTCGAGCCGACCTGCTCCTGGATCATGCCGAAGCAGTCGTCGGCGTCCATGATCGAGAACTGCGGCTTCAGGCCGACGTGCTCGGCCTCCTGGCGCAGGATCTGCACGCCGAGCGAGTGAAACGTGCACACCGTCAACTGGTTGACGGGCACCTTGCGCCCCTCCTTGCCGGGCGTGGTGAGCGTCTTGCCTTCGAGCAGCTTGCCGACGCGTTCGCGCATTTCGGCCGCGGCCTTGTTCGTGAACGTGACGGCGGCGATATGGCGCGGCTCGAAGCCCTTGGCTTCGATCAGGTGCGCGATCTTCTGCGTGATCACGCGCGTCTTGCCGCTGCCGGCGCCGGCAAGCACGAGACACGGACCATCGAGGTAGCGCACCGCTTCGTGTTGAGCGGAATTCAGGCCAGCGGACATCGTCTGTGGGTGGGGTGAGGCGGTTCAGGGCGCGGGCTCGCGCAGCGCGCGCCGCCCAGGCGGCGCCGGGCCGTGCGCCCGCCGCCGGAAACCCGTGGCATGGCCGCGCGCACGGCCGGCGGCGGCATGGCCGCGCGAGGTCGGGGCGGCGAAGCCGCCGCTCGATGCGCGGCGCACGCGCGCAGCGATGTTAACACGAAGGCACTCGCCGGACGTCGGGCCGCGGCGGGGCCGCCCCCGGCGCGCGCGGCATGCCAGAATAACGGATCCCGCGCCGTCGCCGCCGAGGCCGCACGGCGCCCCACTCTCGCAGGAACGCCAATGTCCGCACTGCTCAGAACAGGATTGATGGGTTTTGGATTCGCCGGCGCCACGTTTCACGCGCCCGTGATCGAACATTGCGGCCGCGCCACCGTCGCCGCCATCGCCACCCGCAGCGGCGACGCCGCCCGCGCCGCGTATCCGCGCGCCGCCATCGTGCCGGATCTCGACGCGCTGCTCGCGCGCGACGACCTCGACTGCGTGGTGATCGCCACGCCCAACGACACGCATTTCGACCTCGCGCGGCGCACGCTCGAAGCGGGCAAGCACGTCGTCGTCGACAAGCCGGTCACGCTGAGCGCCGTCGACGCGCTCACGCTCGCCAACCTCGCGCTCGCGCGCGGGCTGACCTTCGCGCCGTTCCACAACCGCCGCTGGGACGGCGATTTCCTGACGGTGCGCGCGCTCGTCGAGCAGGGCCTGCTCGGCCGCATCACGCATTACGCGTCGCACTTCGACCGCTTCCGCCCGGACGTGCGGCCCCGCTGGCGCGAGGAAGCCGCGCGCGGCGGCGGCCTGCTGTTCGACCTCGGGCCGCATCTGATCGACCAGGCGCTCGCGCTGTTCGGCCCGCCGCAGACGGTGACGGCCACCGTCAAGACGCACCGCGACGGCGGCGGCGCACCGGACTACGTGCATCTGCAGCTCGGCTACGCGCAGCATGAAGTCGTGCTGCACGCGAGCGCGCTGGCGGCGCTCGCGCCGCCGCGCTTCGCGCTCGACGGCACGCGCGGCAGTTACGTGAAGCATCGGCTCGACACCCAGGAAGATCAGCTGAAGGCCGGCCTGCGTCCGGGCGACGCGGGCTTCGCCGGCGGCAATCCCGCGGGCGTGCTGCGCGTGCTGGACGAGAACGGCCAGGAAACCGAGCGCGCGCTGCCGACGCAGGACGGCGACTACGTCGGCTTCTACCGCGCGCTCGCGGCGACGATCCTCGACGGCAAGCCGTTCCCGGTCAGCGCGCACGACGCGGTCGACGTGATGACGATCATCGAACTCGCCGCGCAAAGCGAGGCCGAGGGCCGGCGTCTGCCGTTCGCCCGCCTGCGCTGACGCGCACCTTACACGCCGACAGCCGGCGCGAACCGTGCCGAAAGCCGCGCCCGTTACAATCTCGCGCGGCGATCGTGTCATCGGATGGGCGCGCTGCGGCGTTGCTGGATAGCATCGATCCGACCATCGATCCCGAAAGACGACGACAAGGAGAACAGGTATGCAACGAATCATCCGTGCGCTGGCCGGCCTGGCGCTGGTTTCGTCGCTGGCCGCCTGCGTGGTGACGCCCCCGCCGGCCCCCGCGGCGCCGCCGCCGCCGGACGCGCATCAGATGGCGGTGGAGCGTCTGCGGCAAGTGGACGGCCGCATCAACAACCTGAACCACCGCATCGACTCGCGCGTGAACCAGGGCTTCTATCCGCCGCCGCAGGGCATGGCGCTGCATCATCGCCTCGAAGTGATCCGCCACGAGGCGCACGACATGGCCGCGCAGCATGGCGGCGGCCTGTCGCCGCAGGAACAGCGCGTGCTGAACGACGAGCTGGACAACGCCGCGCACGCGATCGACCGCTAGGCGCAGCGCGCCGCCGGGATCGCGATCGCGGCGCGCGCACCGAAGGCGCGGGGAGAGGTCCCCGCGCTTTTTTTTCGGGCTGCTCCGCGAGGCACCCCGTCCGCGACGCGCCCCCGTTTTTGGCGCGCGCGGGCACCGATGCCCCGCCCGCGATCGCGGCGCGCGCGGTCATTTGACAAGCCTCCAGGGCTCGCGTACATTCGCCGCACGCGTCGGGAGAGCGCACGGCAAGCGGTCATTTCCGCCAGCCGCGCCGCCGAAGGGGCACACCCGCAAACTCTCAGGCAAAAGGACCGGCCGCGTCGAAAAACCCGTTTGGGCACCGGTGTCATCCGGTGCGCCCAGCCCGGTTTTTCGCACTCTGGAGAGCGGCAGTAGCCCACGGCGTCGCGCCGGGCAGGCTGCCCACCGAAGGGGCGCGCGTTCACCGCGGCGGCTGCAGGGCCGCGCGGCAGCGCAATCTCTCAGGTATCGAGGACAGAGGGGTCATGCATCCGTCCGCTCGCAGGCATCGCGCCGCGAGGCGGCGAGCCGCATGGCCTTTTTGCTATCCGTCGAGTATGCCCGAGGCCCCGATGACCGAACTCAAACACACCCCGCTCAACGCCACCCATCGCGCGCTGAATGCCCGCATGGTCGATTTCGGCGGCTGGGACATGCCTGTCAACTACGGCTCGCAGATCGACGAACACCGCGCGGTGCGCACCGACGCCGGCATGTTCGACGTGTCGCACATGTGCGTGATCGACTTCACCGGCGAGCGCGTTCGCGCGTTCTTCGAGCATGCGCTCGCGAACAACGTCGGCAAGCTGCAAACGCCCGGGCGCGCGCTCTATTCGTGCATGCTGAACCCGGACGGCGGCGTGATCGACGACCTGATCGTCTATTACTTCGGCGAGACGCACTTTCGCACCGTCGTGAATGCCGGCACCGCCGACAAGGACATCGCGTGGTTCAACGCGCTGAACGCGCAAGGCCAGTACGGCCTCACGATCGCGCCGCGCCGCGATCTCGCGATCGTCGCCGTGCAGGGCCCGCGCGCGCGCGACAAGGTCTGGCAGGTCGCGCCGTCCGCGCGCGCCGCAAGCGAGACGCTCAAGCCGTTTCACGCGGCGTGCGTCGAGGGCACGCCGTTTGGCGAGCTGATGATCGCGCGCACCGGCTACACCGGCGAGGACGGCTTCGAAATCGTGCTGCCGGCCACCGCCGCGTGCGCGTTCTGGGACGCGCTGCAGCACGCGGGCGTGCGCCCGGCGGGCCTCGGCGCGCGCGACACGCTGCGCCTCGAAGCCGGCATGAACCTGTACGGCCAGGACATGGACGAGCACGTCTCGCCGCTCGACGCCGGCCTCGCGTGGACCGTCGATCTCGCCGCCGCGCGCGATTTCGTCGGCAAGGCGAAGCTGCTCGCCGACGGCGCGCAGACGGCCTTCGTCGGCCTCGTCCTGCACAAGGACAACGGCAAGGCCGCCGGCGTGCTGCGCGCGCATCAGAAAGTCGTCACGCCGCACGGCGAGGGCGAAATCACGAGCGGCACCTTCTCGCCGACCATGCAGGAATCGATCGCCTTCGCGCGCGTGCCGAAGGCCGTGCAGCCGGGCGATCTCGTGCACGTGCAGATCCGCGACAAGGCATTGCCCGCGAGCGTGGTTAAACTGCCGTTCGTGCGCAACGGCAAAGTGCTCGCTGTCTGAACGGGCCCGTCGCGCGCGCCCTCTTAACGTTACTTACGCATTACACCGCACAGGAGCATCCGATGAGCATCCCGGCCGATCTGAAATACACCGAATCGCACGAATGGGTCCGCACCGAAGCGGACGGCACGCTGACGGTCGGCATCACCGACCACGCGCAGGAAGCGCTCGGCGACATCGTCTTCTTCGAAGTCCAGGCGCTCGGCAAGAGCGTCGGCGCCGGCGACACCGTCGCGGTGATCGAATCGGTGAAGGCTGCCTCCGACATTTACGCGCCGGTCGCGGGCGAAATCGTCGAAGCGAATCCGGCCATCGCCGACGCGCCGGACAGCGTCAACGCAACGCCGTACGACAGCTGGCTGTTCAAGATCAAGCCGGCCGCCGGCGCGTCGCACGAGCGTCTGATCGACGCCGACGCGTACGCCCGCGCAATCGGCGCCTGAATTTTCAACCGTCCGGTGCGGCCCGCGCACGGCCGCACCCGCAGGAACACCTCATGAAGCTCGAACACCCGGATCGTCTGATGAACCGCACTCCTCTCTCGCTCGCCGCGCTCGAAGTGCATGACGCCTTCGCGGCACGGCACATCGGCCCGGACGCGGCCGATCAGCACGCGATGCTCGAAGCGCTCGGCTTCGCGTCGCGCGCGGCGCTGATCGACGCCGTGATCCCGTCGACGATCCGGCGTCGCGAGGCGCTGCCGCTCGGGCCCTTCGCGCAGCCGAAAAGCGAGGCCGAGGCGCTCGCCGCGCTGCGCGCGCTCGCGGACAAGAACCAGGTGTTCCGCTCGTATATCGGGCAGGGCTATTACAACGCGCACACGCCCGCGGTGATCCTGCGCAACGTGCTCGAAAATCCCGCGTGGTACACCGCCTATACGCCGTACCAGCCGGAGATTTCGCAAGGCCGCCTGGAAGCGCTGCTGAACTTCCAGCAGATGGTGACCGACCTCACCGGTCTCGCGATCGCCAACGCGTCGCTGCTCGACGAAGCCACGGCGGCCGCCGAGGCGATGACGCTGCTGCAGCGCGTCGGCAAGCCGAAGTCGAACGTGTTCTACGTCGCCGACGACGTGCTGCCGCAGACTGTCGAAGTGGTGAAAACGCGCGCGACGCCCGTCGGCATCGAGGTGAAGGTCGGGCCCGCCGCGCAGGCCGCCGAAGCCAACGCGTTCGGCGTGCTGCTGCAGTATCCGGGCGTCGAAGGCGACGTGCGCGATTACCGCGCGCTCGCCGACGCGATCCACGCGGCCGGCGGCCACGTGGTCGTCGCGGCCGATCTGCTCGCGCTGACGATGCTTGCGCCGCCGGGCGAATGGGGCGCGGACGTCGCGGTCGGCAACTCGCAGCGCTTCGGCGTGCCGGTCGGGTTCGGCGGTCCGCACGCGGCGTATCTCGCGGTGCGCGACGAATTCAAGCGGCAGATGCCGGGGCGGCTGGTGGGCGTGACCGTCGACGCACAGGGCAAGCCCGCGCTGCGCCTCGCGCTGCAAACGCGCGAGCAGCACATCCGCCGCGAGAAGGCGACCTCGAACGTGTGCACCGCGCAGGCGCTGCTCGCGATCATGGCCAGCATGTACGCGGTCTACCACGGCCCGCAGGGGCTGAAGACGATCGCGCAGCGCGTGAACCGGATCGCCGCGCTGCTGGCGGCGGGCGCCCAGCAACTCGGCTACACGCTCGCGAACGACACGTTCTTCGACACGCTCACGTTCGACACCGGCGCGCGCACCCAGGCGCTGCACGACGCGGCCGCCGCGCGGCGCATCAATCTGCGCCGCGTGAGCGACACGCGCGTCGGCGTGTCGATCGACGAAACCACCCGCCGCGACGATCTGGCCGACCTGCTCGCCGCGTTCGCGCAGGCGGCGTTCGTCGAGGACGTGCCGCAGATCGACGCGCTCGACGCGCAGTTGCCGGCCGGCAGCACGTATCCGGCCGCGCTCGAGCGGACCAGCGCGTACCTCGCGCACCCGGTGTTCAACGGCCATCACTCGGAGACGGAAATGCTGCGCTATCTGCGCAGCCTGTCTGACAAGGATCTCGCGCTCGACCGCTCGATGATCCCGCTCGGCTCGTGCACGATGAAGCTGAACGCGACGTCCGAAATGCTGCCGGTCACGTGGCCCGAGTTCGGCCAGATCCATCCGTTCGCGCCGGCCGAGCAGACGGTCGGCTATCGCGAGATGATCGACCAGCTCGAACAGATGCTCGTCGCCGCGACCGGCTACGCGGCCGTGTCGCTGCAGCCGAACGCCGGCTCGCAGGGCGAATACGCGGGCCTGCTGATCATCCACGCGTATCACGCGTCGCGCGGCGAGGGGCATCGCAACGTGTGCCTGATTCCGGCATCCGCGCACGGCACGAATCCGGCTTCCGCGCAGATGGCGGGCATGCAGGTGGTGGTGGTCGCGTGCGACGCGCAGGGCAACGTCGACCTCGCCGACCTGAAGGCGAAGGCCGCGCAGCACGCGGACAGGCTCGCCGCGATCATGATCACGTATCCGTCGACGCACGGCGTGTTCGAGGCGAACGTGCGCGAGATCTGCGAGATCGTGCATGCGCACGGCGGCCAGGTGTACGTCGACGGCGCCAACATGAACGCGATGGTCGGCCTCACCGCGCCCGGCCAGTTCGGCGGCGACGTGTCGCACCTGAACCTGCACAAGACTTTCTGTATTCCGCACGGCGGCGGTGGCCCGGGCGTCGGTCCGGTGGCGGTCGGCGCGCATCTCGCGCCATTCCTGCCGAACCAGCGCGCCTCCGGCTACGAGCGCTCGCCGCACGGCATCGGCGCGGTGTCGGCCGCGCCGTATGGCTCGGCGTCGATCCTGCCGATCTCGTGGATGTACATCGCGATGATGGGCGCGCACCACCTCACCGCCGCGACCGAGGCCGCGATCCTCAACGCGAACTACGTCGCGAACCGGCTTGCGCCGCACTATCCGGTGCTGTACTCGGGCCCGGGCGGACTCGTCGCGCACGAGTGCATCCTCGACCTGCGGCCGCTGAAGGAAACCAGCGGCATCACCGTCGACGACGTCGCGAAGCGCCTCGCCGACTACGGCTTCCACGCGCCGACGATGAGCTTCCCGGTGCCGGGCACGCTGATGGTCGAGCCGACCGAGTCGGAATCGAAGGACGAGCTCGACCGCTTCGTCGAAGCGATGATCGCGATCCGCGACGAAATCCGCGCGATCGAGGAAGGCCGCGCCGACCGCGAGGACAACCCGCTGCGCCACGCACCGCACACGGCCGCCGTCGTGTGCGCGAACGACTGGCCGCACGCCTACTCGCGCGAAACGGCGGCCTATCCGCTGCCGTCGCTCGTCGCGCGCAAATACTGGCCGCCGGTCGGCCGCGCGGACAACGTCTATGGCGACCGCAACCTGTTCTGCTCGTGCGTGCCGATCGCCGATTACGCGTAACGCCGCCGGGTCGCGCCGCGCGCCGCCTCGCCGCGGTGCGCGGCCGCGCACGCCCGGTCTGTCCGCGGTTGCGTCCGCGGTGATGCCCGCGGTGATGTCGCTTGTCATCGGGAACAGCTAACATCTCACACCGACTCAGCCCAACGAAGGAGTTTCGCATGGTGCGAAAGGTGCACGTGATGCAAAGCCGAACCCGCCCGCGGCCGCTGCTGTCACCGCGCAACGGACGCCTGCCGCTCGCCGCGCTGCTCGCGTGCGGCGCGTTCGTCCTGCCGGCGCGACACGCGCGCGCCGCGATGAATTTCTGCGCCGCCCCCGCGCTGCAGACGAGCGAGCGCACGCACGCGGATCCCGGTGTCAAGGCGCTTGTCAGCTACGTGACAGCCAACCTGAATGCGCCCGCGCACGCGGTGGCCACGCTGCACACCGAGGGCACGCTGCCGCACGAAGGGATCTACGACCAGAGCGTGCAGGCCGAAAAGGATCTCGACCTGATGCGCGACGCGGCGCTCGCGTGGCGCGCGACCGGCGACGAGCGCGACCTGCGGCTCGTCGATCGCCTGCTGTACGCGTGGGCGACCACTTATGTGCCGAGCTTCAATCCGATCGACGAGACGCATTTCGAAGGCCTGATCCTCGCGTACGACATGACCGCGAGCGCCCTGCCGGTCAAGACGCGCAACGCGACCATGGCCTTCCTCACGCGCTTCGCAAACGGCTACATCGCGCAGATCGACGCGCAGCCGCGGCCGCTCACCGGCACGTTCCGCAACAATTGGCAGAGCCATCGCATCAAGCTGATCGCGATGGCGGCGTTCACGCTCGACAACCGCAAGATGATCAACACGGCGCAGCGCCTGTTCATCGAGCACCTCAACGACAACGTCGCACCGGACGGCTCGACGCTCGACTTCCGCGAGCGGGACGCGCTGCATTACGTCACGTACGATCTGCAGCCGCTCGTCACCGCCGCGCTCGCCGCGCGCCGTCACAACCGCAACTGGCTGACGCTGAAAGCGCCCAACGGCGCCACGCTCGCCGCCGCGCTCGACTGGCTCACGCCCTACGCGCTCGGCACGAAGACCCACGAAGAGTTCGTCCATTCGAGCGTGCCGTTCGACGCGAAGCGGCGCGAAGCGGGCCTGCCCGGGTTCTCCGGCGACTGGAACCCGAAGAACGCCACCGAACTGTATTACCTCGCAGCGCGGCTCGACGGCCGCTATTCGCCGGTCGCGCTGCACCTCGCCCCCAACCCGCCCGCATGGCTCGCCGTCTGCCTGCCGCTCGCCGCGCGTTGAAGATTTTCCCGTTCTCTATGCAGGAGCAGTAATGGCTGTCAGCGTGTTCGATCTCTTCAAAATCGGCATCGGTCCGTCCAGTTCGCACACGGTCGGGCCGATGCGCGCGGCACTGATGTTCGCCCAGGGACTCGAACGCGACGGACTGCTCGCCGCCACGGCGTCCGTGAAGGTCGATCTGTACGGATCGCTCGGCGCGACCGGCAAGGGTCACGGCACCGATCGCGGCGTGATGCTCGGCCTGATGGGCGACGCCCCCGACACCGTCGATCCCGGCACCATCGCCGCGCGCCTCGAAGCGGTTCGCACGTCGCGCTCGCTCGCGCTGCTCGGCACGCACCCGGTGCCGTTCGTCGCGAAGGAGCATATCGGCTTCTATCGCCAGGCGCTGTCCGAGCATCCGAACGGACTGACGCTGCGCGCGTTCGACGCGCACGGCGCGCCGCTGCGCGAAGCCACGTATCTGTCGGTGGGCGGCGGCTTCGTCGTGACCGCCGGCGCCCCGAACACGAAGGTGCTGAGCGCCGCCGACCAGTTGCCCTATCCGTTTCGCAGCGGCGCCGAGCTGCTCGCGCTGTGCCGCGACACCGGCAAGAGCATCGCGCAGCTAATGGCCGAAAACGAACGCGTGTGGCACAGCGACGCGCAGACGCGCGAAGGCCTGCTGAAAATCTGGGACGTGATGCAGTCGTGCGTCGCGCGCGGCTGCGGGATCGGCAATCCGGATGCGGACGGCACGCTGCCCGGCCCGTTCCAGGTGAAGCGCCGCGCGCCGCAGCTGTATCGCGCGCTGTCGGAGCATCCGGAGCGCGCGTTGCGCGACCCGCTGTCGATGGTCGACTGGATCAACCTCTACGCAATCGCCGTCAACGAGGAGAACGCCGCGGGCGGCCGGGTCGTGACCGCACCGACCAACGGCGCCGCCGGCATCATCCCGGCCGTGCTGCACTATTACGCCCGCTTCATGCCCGGCGCGAACGAGCAGGGCGTGGTGGACTTCCTGCTGACGGCGGCGGCAATCGGCATCCTGTACAAGCTGAACGCGTCGATCTCCGGCGCCGAGGTCGGCTGCCAGGGGGAAGTCGGCGTGGCCTGCTCGATGGCCGCCGGCGCGCTCGCCGCGGTGATGGGCGGCACGCCCGCGCAGGTCGAGAACGCGGCCGAGATCGGCATGGAGCACAACCTCGGCCTCACCTGCGATCCGGTCGGCGGCATGGTGCAGATTCCGTGCATCGAGCGCAACGCGATGGCCTCCGTGAAGGCCGTCAACGCCGCGCGCATGGCGCTGCGCGGCGACGGCAGCCACTACGTGTCGCTCGATTCGGTGATCAAGACGATGCGCGAAACCGGCGCCGACATGAAGACCAAGTACAAGGAAACCTCGCGCGGCGGCCTCGCGGTCAACATCGTCGAGTGCTGAAACCGCGCGGGCGGCGCGCCGCCGCGCCGCCGTGACGCACCCCGCCTACCCGGCGTAACCTGTCGGGTCTGCGCCGGCCTGACCCGGGCCGGCAAGCCGACCGAATCCACTGGAGACTCCCTGCAATGACGCAGCCGAACGTTGCCGCTTCGTCCACCACCACCGGCGCGCGCCTGCTCGTCGACGCGCTGCTCACGCACGGCGTCGACCGCGTGTTCTGCGTGCCCGGCGAGAGCTTTCTCGCCGTGCTCGATTCGCTGCACGACGAAACCGGACGCATACAGACCGTCGTCTGCCGCCACGAAGCGGCCGCCGCGAACATGGCGGAAGCGGTCGGCAAGCTGACCGGGCGGCCCGGCGTCGCGATCGTCACGCGCGGCCCGGGCGCGACGCACGCGTCGATCGGCGTGCACACCGCCTTCCAGGACTCGACGCCGATGATCCTGCTGATCGGCCAGTGCGCGCGCGAGCATCTCGATCGCGAGGCGTTCCAGGAAATCGACTATCGCCGCATGTTCGGCCAGATGGCGAAGTGGGTTGCGCAGATCGACGACCCGCGGCGCGTGCCCGAATATCTGAGCCACGCGTTCCATACCGCGACCGCCGGGCGTCCGGGGCCGGTCGTGCTGGCGCTGCCCGAAGACGTGCTGAGCGACCTGTGTCCGGTCGTGCCGGGCGCGCCTGCATGGCAGCGCGTCGCGGCCTCGCCGTCGGCCGCGCAGATCGGCGAGCTGCGCCGGCTGCTCGAAGGCGCGCAGCGTCCGTTCGTGATCGCCGGCGGCAGCGGCTGGACCACGCAGGCCTGCGCCGATCTGCAGCGCTTCGTCGAAAACTGGCAGTTGCCGATCGGCCTCGCCTTCCGCTTCCAGGATACGTTCGACAACGAGCACCCGCATTACGCGGGCGACGTCGGCCTCGGCATCAATCCGGCGCTCGCGCAGCGCATTCGCGAAGCCGACCTGCTGCTCGTGTTGGGTCCGCGCCTGGGCGAATCCACCACCGGCGGCTACACGCTGCTCGACATTCCGAAGACGAAGCAGACCCTCGTGCACGTCCACCAGGGCGCGGAGGAACTGGGCCGCGTGTATGCGGCCGATCTGCCGATCGTCTCCGGGATGCCCGAGCTCGCCGCGCTGCTCGCGGCGCTGCAGCCCGCCGGCCCGCTGCCGTGGGCCGGCAGCGCGGGGCACGCGCATCGCGCGTACCTCGAATGGCGTGCACCGCGACCGATGCCGGGCGACGTGCAGATGGGCGACGTGATCCAGCAGTTGCGCGCGCATCTACCGGCCGACGCGATTCTCGCGAACGGCGCGGGCAACTACGCGACGTGGCTGCATCGGCATTTCTCGTACCGGCATTTCCGCTCGCAGCTTGCCCCGACGAGCGGCGCGATGGGCTACGGCGTGCCCGCCGCCATCGCCGCGAAATCGCTGTATCCGCAGCGCGCCGTGGTGGCGCTCGCCGGCGACGGCTGCTTCATGATGGCCGCGCAGGAACTCGCCACCGCGATGCAGTACGGTCTCGCGGTGGTGTTCATCGTCGTGAACAACGGCCACTACGGGACGATTCGCATGCACCAGGAGCGGCATTATCCGAACCGCGTGCACGGCACCGGCCTGACGAATCCGGACTTCGCCGCATTCGCGCGCTCGTTCGGCGCGCATGGCGAAACGGTGCTGCATACCGATGAATTCGTGCCGGCGCTGCAACGCGCGCTCGCCGTGCAGCACAGGCCCTCGGTGATCGAGATCCGCCTGCCGCAGGAAGCGAGCACGCCGGGCGCGACGCTCGAACAGATCCGCGAGCAGGGCCGCAAGCTGCGCGCGTCGCAAGGCTGAGGATCGCGCGGGCCCCGGCACGCGCGGGCATGTCCCCGTGCGGGCTCCGGCGGCGTGGCGCGACGGCGGGCGGCGGGCGGCCGCGTTCGACGTTCGCGCTGCGCGTGGCGTGGCGTGGCGTGGCGCGGACGTAAAAAAACCCGCCGAAGCGGGTCTGCTCCATCGGGCTGCCGGGCCGGCCCCGCCGCGCGCGGCCGGCACCGGCGGCGTGCTTACTTGCCGCCCACGCTTTGCAGCGGCGTCCACTTGCCGTCGACCACCTTGTACAGCGTGATGCCGCCGTTCTTCAGATCGCCGTGCGCGTCGTATTCGAGGCGTCGCGTCGTCACTGCCGGCATGTCGGTCTTCGCGAGGAACGGCAGGTACTTCGCCGGCTCGGTCGAGTTCGCCTTCTTCATCGCGGTGAACATCGCCATCGCACCGTCATACGCGTACGGCGAATACGTTTCGACGTCCGTGCCGAAGCGCTTCTTGTACTTCGCGACGTACGCGGCGCCGCCCGGCATTTCGTTCAGCGGCAGGCCCGCCAGCGACGCGACCGTGCCTTCCGCAGCCGGACCCGCCACCTTCAGGAAGGTCGGCGTGTGCAGCATTTCGCCGCCCATCAGCGGCGCCTTGATGCCCAGTTCCTTCATCTGCTTGACCATCGGTGCGCCTTGCGAATCCGCGCCGCCGTAGTAGATCAGATCCGGGTGGACCGACTTCAGCTTGGTCAGGATCGACTTGAAGTCGACGGCCTGGTCGTTCGTGTACTCGCGATCGACGATCGTCGCGCCCGCGGCCTTCGCCGCCTTCGCGAACTGGTCGGCAAGACCCTGGCCGTAGGCGGTGCGGTCGTCGACGATCGCAATGCGCTTCATGCCGAGGTTCTTCACCGCGAACGTGCCGGCCACCGAGCCTTGCTGGGTGTCCGAGGTCATCATCCGGAAGGTCGTCTTGAAGCCTTGCTGCGTGTATTCCGGCGCGGTCGCCATCGCGATTTCGGGAATGCCCGCGTTCGCATAGATGCGCGATGCCGGGATCGTCGTGCCCGAGTTGAAGTGGCCGAGCATGCCCTTGATGCCGTCATCGACCAGCTTCTGCGCGACCGTCGTGCCCGTGCGCGGGTCGGCCTGATCGTCGGCCGCGTCCAGCACGAAGTGGATCTGCTTGCCGCCGATCACCGGCTTGGTCGCATTCATTTCTTCCACGGCAAGCACGACGCCGTTTTCGAAGTCCTTGCCGTAGTGAGCCTGTGCGCCGGTCATCGGACCGGCAAAGCCGATCTTCACGTCCTCGACCTGTTGCGCGTAAGCGGTCCCCGCGAGCGACAGCGTCGCGACGAGTGCCGCGCCTGCCAGCTTTTTCGTCTTGTGTTGCATGAGCTTCTTCTCCTTGGTACCAGGTGTGGATGGAGCGGCTTCGGGATCGCCGTACCGCTTCCGTCTTATTGAATCGACCGTCAAGGTTCGCTTAGCCGATCGTCATCAAATTTGCGTTACCGCCTGCCGCTGCGGTGTTCACGCTGACCGAGCGCTCGGTCAGCAGCCGTTCGAGCGCGTAGTCTTCGTCGCCGTTGGCGAGCGCGCTCGCGGCGACGCCCTGCACCGACACGATCGGTCCCGGACGCTTCGCGACTTCCTTCACGAGCGTGAGCAGTTCGTCACTGTCGCCTTCGAACAGCACCGCGTCGAAGACCACCTCCGCCTGCTTGCGCACCGCGGCATGCTGCCGCAGCGCCGCGGGCAGCGCCGCCATCAGCGCTTCGCCGGCTGCGCCGTCGAACAGCGCGCGATTGCCGGTCGCGAGCACCGCGGCGAACTGCGCACGCGCGCCGCTCGCGGTGGTGGCGACGCACAGCACGGTGCCGCGCGCGCCGAGCGAGTACGTGTTGCGCTCGCCCGTCGGTCCGGGCAGCACGGCGGTGGCGCCCGCCAGCCCCTGCGACAGATAGCCGTCGCAGCGCGCGGCCAGCACGGGCTCGCGCTCGGCAATCAGCCAGTCGCGCAGCGCCGCGAGCGCCGAGGACGGATTGTCGCTGTTTTCCGCTTCCTGCGGCAGATCGGCGACCAGTTGACGGGTGAGGCCCTTCGGCAATCCGACCGGCCGCTTCGCGAGCAGGCGCTGCAGATACAGCGCGCCCCCCGCCTTCGGCCCGGTTCCCGACAGCCCTTCGCCGCCGAACGGCTGCACGCCGACCACCGCGCCCACCACGTTGCGGTTCACGTAGATGTTGCCCACGTGCGCGCGGCCGATCACGTGCGCGATCGTCTCGTCGATGCGCGTGTGAATGCCGAGCGTGAGGCCGTAGCCGGTCGCGCGGATCTGTTCGAGCAGCTTGTCGAGCGCGCTGCGGCGGTAGCGCACCACGTGCAGCACCGGCCCGAACACTTCGCGCTTCAGTTCGTCGATGCTGTCGATCTCGATCAGCGTCGGCGGCACGAAGGTGCCCGGTGCGCATCCTTCGGGCATCGGCATCTGCGCGACGCGCCGGCCCTTGTCGCGCATCGCCGCGATATGCGCGTCGATGCCGCGCTTCGCCTCCGCGTCGATCACCGGACCGACGTCCGTCGACAGACGATCCGGGTTGCCCAGCGTGAGTTCGTGCATCGCGCCCGTCAGCATGTCGAGCGTGCGCTCCGCAATGTCCTCCTGCAGGCACAGCACGCGCAGCGCCGAGCAACGCTGACCCGCCGAGTCGAATGCGGAGTTCAGCACGTCGGCGACGACCTGTTCGGCGAGCGCCGACGAATCGACGATCATCGCGTTCTGGCCGCCGGTTTCGGCAATCAGCGGAATCGGCCGGCCATCCGGATCGAGCCGGCCCGACAGCGTCCGGTTGATGAGGCGTGCCACTTCGGTCGAGCCGGTGAACATCACCGCACGCGTGCGCGCGTCCGCAACGAGCGCCGCGCCGACCGTCTCGCCATCGCCCGGCAGCAGTTGCACCGCGCCGGCCGGTACGCCGGCTTCGCGCAGGATGCGCACGGCCTGCGCGGCGATCAGCGGCGTCTGCTCCGCGGGCTTCGCGAGCACCGTATTGCCGGCGGCGAGCGCGGCCGCCACCTGGCCCATGAAGATCGCCAGCGGGAAATTCCACGGGCTGATGCAGACGACCGGGCCGAGCGGGCGATGCGTATCGTTCGAAAACTCGGTGCGGATTTGCGCGGAGTAGTAGCGCAGGAAATCGATCGCCTCGCGAATCTCGGCCACGGCGTTCGGCAGCGACTTGCCGGCCTCGCGCACGACGAGCCCCATCAGCGTGTGCATCTGCGCTTCGAGCAGGTCGGCAGCGCGCGCGAGACAATCGGCGCGCGCCTCGACGGGCGTCGCCTGCCAGATCGGCGCAGCGGCCACCGCGTGCGTGAGCGCCGCGCTCACGTGTTCGGGCGTCGCCTCGACCACCGTGCCGACCAGGTCGCGATGGTCCGCCGGATTGCGCACGTCGCGCGACGCGCCCACCGCGATCTGGTTGTCTTCGAGCATCGGCGCGGCGCGCCACGGATGATGCGCGCTCGCGAGCAGCGCCGACGACAGCGACGCGAGCCGGTGCTCGTTCGACAGATCGAGCCCCATCGAGTTGATGCGCTCGTTTCCGTACAGGTTGCGCGGCAGCGGGATCTTCGGATGCGGCGCGCCGAGCGGCGTGATGCGCGACGCCTGTTCGACCGGATCGGCCACCAGTTCGGCGATCGGCACGCTCTCGTCGGCGATGCGGTTCACGAACGACGTGTTCGCGCCGTTCTCCAGCAGACGCCGCACCAGATACGCGAGCAGCGTCTCGTGCGTGCCCACCGGCGCGTACACGCGGCACGGCCGGTTCAGCTTGTCGCGCCCGGTCACCTCTTCGTACAGCGGCTCGCCCATCCCGTGCAGACACTGGAACTCGTACTGGCCGGGATAGTAGTTCTGGCCCGCGAGATGGTAGATCGCCGACAGCGTGTGCGCATTGTGCGTGGCGAACTGCGGATAGACCGCGTCGGGCACGCCGAGCAGTTTCTTCGCACAGGCGAGGTACGACACGTCCGTGTACAGCTTGCGCGTGTAGACCGGATAGCCTTCGAGCCCGTCGGTCTGCGCGCGCTTGATCTCGCTGTCCCAGTACGCGCCCTTCACGAGCCGCACCATGATCCGATGGCGGCTGCGCCGCGCGAGATCGACGATGTAGTCGATCACGAACGGGCAGCGCTTCTGGTACGCCTGCACCACGAAGCCGATCCCGTTCCAGCCCGCGAGTTCCGGATCGAAGCACAGCGCTTCGAGCAGGTCCAGCGAGATTTCGAGGCGGTCGGCTTCTTCGGCGTCGATGTTCAGGCCGATGTCGTAGCGGCGCGCGAGAATCGCGAGCGCGCGCACGCGCGGCAGCAACTCGTTCATCGTGCGCTCCTGCTGCGCGCGCGAGTAGCGCGCGTGCAGCGCGGAGAGCTTGATCGAGATGCCCGGGCCCTCGTAGATGCCGCGCCCGCCGGCCGCCTTGCCGATCGCGTGGATCGCCTGCTCGTAGGCCGCGTAATAGCGCTGCGCATCGGCTTCGGTGGTCGCCGCCTCGCCGAGCATGTCGTACGAGTAGCGGAACCCGCGCGCCTCGAACTTGCGGCTGTTCGCGAGCGCTTCGGAGATGTTCTCGCCCGTGACGAACTGCTCGCCCATCAGGCGCATCGCCATGTCGACGCCCTTGCGGATGAGCGGCTCGCCGCCGCGCCCGATCAGCCGCGTGAGCGCCGACGACAGCCCCGCTTCGCTGCTCGTCGTGACGAGCTTGCCGGTGATCATCAGCCCCCAGGTCGCCGCATTGACGAACAGCGACGGCGCCTGGCCGACGTGCGACTTCCAGTCGCCCTTGCTGATCTTGTCGCGAATCAGCGCATCGCGCGTCGCACGATCAGGAATCCGAAGCAGTGCTTCGGCGAGGCACATCAGCGCCACGCCTTCCTGGCTCGACAGCGAAAATTCGTGAATCAGGCCTTCGACGCCGCCGCCCTTGCTCTTGCCGCGCAGCGTTTCGACGAGCGCTTTCGCGAGCGTCTGCACGTCGTTCGCGAGGTTCGCCGGCAGACGCGCCTGGCCGATCAGGAACGGCACGCATTCCGGCTCGGGACGGCGATACGCGGCCGTGATCGCCGCGCGCAGCACCGATTGCGGCTGCACGCTCTGCGCGAATTCGAGGAACGGGTGCGACGCGCCGTCTTCCTCGGCTTCGACGGCGGCGCCGTCCGCGAGATCGGCCGTGCCGCTCACGCCCGACAGTTCGGGCGGCAACTGGCCATGCTCGATCCGTTCGAGGTAAGCGAAGATCGCCTGCTTGATCAGCCAGTGCGGCGTGCGTTCGAGGCGGGTGGCGGCATCTTTGAGCCGGGTGCGCAACAGGTCGTCGACCTTCACGCCGAGTGTGGTGCTTGCCATGATTTCTTCTGGATGCCGACCCGACCGCATCGGCCAAAGACTGAAAAAGTTGGCCGCATCGTACGCTTCCCAATAAAAAGGTGCAACCTTCGGCCCAACCCGGTTGCACCATCGTCAAACCCTTGTACGACCGGGGTTTGCGGCCGGTTAGCCGGGCCTGCGGACGAGCGCATGCGGGATCAGTACTTTCCCCAGGGCATTCTTCTTCGCGCGACCCTTATCGAATTCGCCGGCGCGCCGTTATACAGGTGAACGGCTGTGCAAATGCGCACAAAACGGGCTTCAGGCAGGCGGTCGACATGGAAAAGTGGCTGGTAGTGATGGGAATCTGGGCAATGTGCGCAACCTGCGCGGTGCTGTTCATCCGTGGCGCCACGGGCGCCGCGCTCAAGCCGCGGCCAGTCGAATCGCGCGTGCGCGAGCGTGAGCGGGCGCGCCGCTAGGCGCGCCGCGCGTCCGCACCGGCGCGCCCGCGGCAAGCCGCGGCGACGCCGGCCTCCGAACGGAACCCCCGCGAGGTTCGTCATGCTGTGCTCCAGCGAATCCCGTTCATGCGCCCGCGACCGGCAACCCGCGCAGCCGCGCGAGTCCATCCGCAGCGCGCGCGGGGCGCGCGCCGCCCGCGCGCCGGTGGAAACGACCGTCCGCCTTGGCTACGCGGCGACGATGCGCGCGCGGGCCCGCGCGGCACGCGACCGCTGGCGCTATTGAACTGACGGGAGAACTACCGCGGGAACTGCCGCGAGCCCCGGTGCGCGCGGCGCCCGGCACGCCGGCTGCGTGACGCGCGGTGCCGGCGAAACGCGCCCCTCGCTCAGATGTCGAGCGGGTCGACCTCGACACTCCAGCGCAACACCCCGCGCAGCGCGCGCAAATGCGGCTGCCAGGCGCGCAGCGTCGCCTGCAGCGCGGCGCGCGACGCGCTTTCGAGCAGCAACTGTGCGCGGTGCACGTGCATGACCTTGACGATCGTCAGCGGCACCGCATCGTAGATGCTGACGCGCTCGGCCTGCGCGATCGTGCCGAGCGCCGCGGCGGCCTGCTGGAGGAACGCGAGTGCCGCGTCGAGCGTGCGGGCTTCCGCGCGCAACAGCGCCTGATAGACGAACGGCGGCAGATGGGCGTCGCGTCGCTCGGCGAGCGTCGCGGTCGCGAAGCCGATGTAGTCGTGCCGCGTCAGCGCGTGATAAAGCGCGTGACGCGGATAGCGCGTCTGCACCAGCACCTCGCCGGGCAACCCGGCGCGCCCGGCGCGCCCGCTGACCTGCATCAGCTGCGCGAAAAGCCGCTCGCTCGCGCGAAAGTCGTGCGAGAACAGCGCGTTGTCCGCGTTCAGCACACCGACTAGCGACACGCGCTGAAAATCGTGCCCCTTCGCGATCATCTGCGTGCCGACGAGAATGTCCACGTCGCCCGCGTGGACGTCCGAGAACAGCGCCTGCGCGCTGCCCTTGCGGCGCGTGCTGTCGGCGTCGATGCGCAGCACGCGCGCGCCCGGCACGACGCGCGCGAGCGCTTCCTCGACGCGCTGCGTGCCGCGCCCGAGCGGCGCGATATCGACGTTGCCGCATTCAGGGCAGCCGCGCGGAATGCGCGCTTCCCAGCCGCAGTGATGGCAGCGCAGCGCCCGCTCCGGCTTGTGCAGGACCACGTAGGCGCTGCAGCGCGGACAGCCGGCAACCCAGCCGCACGCGTCGCACGCAAGCTGCGGCGCGTAGCCGCGGCGGTTCAGAAACACGAGACTCTGCTCGCCACGTTCGAGACGCGTCTTCAGCGCCGCGACCAGCGGCCCGGACAGCCCCTCGATCGACGCGCGGCCGCGCCGGCGCTCTTCCTCGACGTCGATCATCCGCACGGTGGGCAGCAGCGCGTCCGCGACCGCGCGGCGGGTCAGCGACAGACGCGTGTAGCGGCCCTGGTCGGCTTGCCACCAGCTTTCGAGCGACGGCGTCGCCGAGCCGAGCACGACCGGCACGCCGAGCTGCTTGGCGCGCCAGACGGCCAGATCGCGCGCGGAATAGCGCAGCCCTTCCTGCTGCTTGTAGGCCGGATCATGCTCCTCGTCGACGACGATCACCGCGAGCTTCGGCAGCGACGCGAGCACCGCGAGGCGCGTGCCGAGCACGATCCGCGCGCGCGCCGTGTGCGCGGCGAGCCAGTGGCGCGCGCGCTCGCCTTCGGCGAGGCCGCTGTGCAGCGTGACGATCGCGCCGGCGTCGAGCGACGCGAAGCGCGCGCGAAACGCGCTCTCGAACTGCGGCGTCAGATTGATCTCCGGCACGAGAACCAGCGCCTGCGCGTCCGGCTGCGTCGCGAGGATCGCATCGAGCGCGCGCAGATAGACCTCGGTCTTGCCGCTGCCGGTCACGCCGTGGAGCAGGAACGGCGCAAAGCCGCGCGCACCGGCGATCGCCTCGACGGCGGCGGCCTGCTCGCCGGTGAGCACGGGCAGTGCGGGTAGCACGGGTAGCACGGGCAGCACGGGTAGCACGGGCAGCGGCGGCTCGCCCGCCGGCGCCGTGCGCCGAACCGCGGCCGCGGCCGGCTCGCCGCGTTCGAGCGCAACCCAGCCCGCTTGCTGCCAGGCGGCGAGCGTCGCGGCGGCCTTCGGATGCAGGGCGCGCGCGTCGGCGGCGGGGAGCGTGGTCGCCTCCCGCAGGGCCTGCGCGAGGCGGCGCAGTGCGCTCGCGCGCGCCGGCAACGCATCCGGCAGCGCCGCCGCGCCGGCCGGCAACAGCCGATAGTGCTCCTGCGGCGCAAGCAGCCGTGCCCAGCGCGCGGGATCGCGCAACCCCTGCGGCAACGCAGGCAGCGCAACCTCGCCGAGCCCGCGCTGGTAGTAATCGGCGGCGAAGGCGGCGAGCGCGAGCCACTCGGCCGACAGCGGCGGACAGGCCTCGCAGGTCGGGCCGATCGATTTCAGCCGGTCGGCGGCGACCTCGCTGTGAGCGGTCACTTCGCACACCATCCCCACCGTCTCGCGTCGGCCGAAGGGGACGCGGACCAGCGTGCCGGGGACGGGCGGGACCGGCGCGTCGCAGCGATAGTCGAACAGGGTCGACAGCGGATGATCGAGCGCGACGCGGACGAAAACGGGATTCACGCGAGTGTTGAAGTCGTGACGGGGCGGCGACGAGGTTCGACGCCGACGGCCCGGTACAGGGCGACGTCCCGGCAGCGTCGGGCGGCAACGGTGAAGTTAAAGTAAAACTTCACTTTACGCGCTAAGTTTTGGATTCCGCTGAACAAATGCGCTCCGCGCGCCCGCCCTGTGGATAACTTTGTTGAGAAGTCCCCTCGCGCGGCCCGGAAACGGCGTCGCGACGGCCTTGTGCGGGATAGCGCACATTGCGCGGCGTGCGCCGCAAAGCCTTGCTGCACAAGGCCAGGACACACCGGACGGGGAATGCGCAAGCCCATTGCGAGGACGAAAGCCTCTACCGCGCCGCAACGTGAGGAATGTGTATAAGTCAAGTCTTGACAAGCATCGAAGCGCCGTCCGGCGGCGTGTTTGACGCTCGCTTTCCCTTAGGACGAGAGCCCAGCTCGCCGCACCGCAACAAAAGTGTCATGCCTGCGGCGGATCGACACGGGGGCGGCCGGCACGGATGGCGCGGCTGTGCCGGTGCACCTCGTCGACCAGTTCGGCCACGTGCTCCGGCGGCGTGAACTGCGAAATGCCGTGTCCCAGATTGAAGACGTGGCCCGGATGGTTGCCGAAGCTGTCGAGCACCGCGCGCGCTTCGACGCGGATCGATGCGGGCGGCGCGAACAGCACCGACGGATCGAGATTGCCCTGCAGCGCGACGTGGTGTCCCACCCGCTCGCGCGCCGCGGCGAGGTTCACCGTCCAGTCGAGTCCGACCGCGTCCACGCCGGTTGCGGCGATCTCGTCGAGCCAGAGGCCGCCCCCCTTCGTGAAGGTGATCACGGGCACGCGCGCGCCGTCGTGCTCGCGCTTGAGTTGGCGAACGACCTCGGCGATGTAGTGCAGCGAGAAACGCTGGTAGATGCCGTCCGCGAGCGCGCCGCCCCAGGTGTCGAAAATCATCACGGCCTGTGCGCCCGCGTCGATCTGCGCGTTCAGATAGGCGGCGACCGCCTGCGCGTTGACGTCGAGTATCCGCTGCATCAGATCGGGGCGCGCATACAGCATCGACTTCACGGTGCGGAAGTCGTCCGAGCCGCCGCCCTCGACCATGTAGCACGCGAGCGTCCACGGGCTGCCGGAGAAGCCGATCAGCGGCACGCGCTGGCGGCCCTGGGCGTCGGTCAGCGCGCGGCGGATTTCGCTCACCGCGTCGGTCACGTAGCGCAGGCTCGCGCCGATGTCCGGCACCGCGAGCCGCGCGACATCCGCTTCGGTGCGCACCGGGCGCGCGAACTTCGGCCCCTCGCCGGCGACGAATTCCAGCCCGAGGCCCATGGCGTCGGGCACCGTCAGGATGTCGGAGAACAGGATGGCGGCATCGAGCGGGTAGCGTTCGAGCGGCTGCAACGTGACCTCCGTCGCGTACGCGGGGCTTTTGGCGAGGCCGAGGAAGCTGCCGGCCCGCGCGCGCGTGGCGTTGTATTCGGGCAGGTAGCGGCCCGCCTGGCGCATCAGCCAGACCGGCGTGTATTCGGTGGGCTCGCGCAACAGCGCGCGCAGGAAGGTGTCGTTCAGAAGAGTAGGAGCCACGTTGCGTGCGACGAAGGGCAAAGAGGCATTTTAACGGACAGCGCCGCCGCCGACCTCGCTTGATGCCGGGGATAAGCGTGCCTCGCGCAGGATGCCGCGCGCGTGTCTACCTGGCCTTTTGTCGGATTTTCATTGCGCGACGCTCGCGCTATGATCGGCAGCCTTACCAGACGATAACAAGGGTTAGAGGAGGTATGACCATCATGTACAGGGCAACCAGAATCGTGGTCGGCGCGCTGCTGTGCGCGGCATTCGGCCTCGCGCATGCGCAATCGGCGGCACCGGCGCCGGCGTCGCGGCTCGACGAAGTGCTCGCGCGCGGCACGCTGCGCGCCTGCACGACCGGCGACTACAAGCCTTACTCGTTCCTGAAGCCGGACGGACAGTACGAAGGCATCGACATCGACATGGCGGACTCGCTGGCGAAATCGCTCGGCGTGAAGCTCGAATTCGTGAAGACCACGTGGCCGAACCTGCTGAACGACTTCATCGCGCGCTGCGACATCGGGATTGGCGGCGTCTCGCCCACGCTCGAGCGTCAAAAGCATGCGTTCTTCACGCAGCCGTACATGATCGACGGCAAGACGCCGATCGTGCGCTGCGACGACGTGAACAAGTACCAGACCGTCGCGCAGATCGACCAGCCGAACGTGCGCGTGATCGTCAATCCGGGCGGCACGAACGAGCGCTTCGCGAAGCAGTATCTTCCTCACGCGAACCTGACCGTTTATCCGGACAACGTCACCATCTTCAAGCAGATTCTGGCCGGCAAGGCGGACGTGATGGTCACCGATGCATCCGAGACGCTGATGCAGCAAAAGCTCAATCCGGGGCTGTGCTCGGTTCACCCCGACAAACCGTTCCAGTACGGCGAAAAGGCATGGCTGCTGCCGCGCGGCGACGTGGTATTCCAGGAGTATGTCGACCAGTGGCTGCATCAGTTGCGCGCAACGGGTGCGTTCCAGGCCATCTCGGACAAGTGGCTGAAGTAGAAGCCGGCTGTGCGGCGCGGCGGCATCGCTGCGCCGCCGCAATGCCGCGCGATGTCCTGCCTCGTCATTGTGTAACCGGGCTTGCGGCGCGGGCGCGCGTTCGACGATGCGGGCATCCGATGACGGGCGCGGGCGCGCGTCGGGGACAGATCGATCCGCTCGACGTGGTTCGGTCCCTCGCCGAGAACGGCTGCGCGATGCACCGTGCGGCGCGCCTGGCCTCCGGAAAATTCCGCCTCGGAAGCGTTTCACTCGGCATGCAAACGACCGTGGATTGACCGCGGATCGGGGCACCGAAAAAGGATCAGCAATACTTACGTTTTAAACGTTTCAAGTCAGAAAAAAATCCCGCAAACCCTTGCCGGGCGGGCGTTACAACCTGAAACACTTTGTTACCGCGTTGTCCGGGTTAATCACCCACAATGCCTTTCAACGGTTTCAACACGGATGTGGCAGCGTGTGTGGTGTGAGCGGACATAACGCACTTGCCGGTCGGCATTTCGCCGGAGCCCTGTTCAAGGGGCATCCTTGTTGGTGCCGTCGCTGACACACAGGGCGCCTATTCTCAGTGCGCTCCCCGGTCGGTTCCTCCATTGGTCTCCTCGCGCTAACCCCGTAGCGTGTGGTTTTTAGCGGGCTCCAGGCCCGCTTTTTTTTTGCCCTCCCAAACGTTTGCGCGGTGTGCGCATGCGTTTGGGTCCACCGCGTCACGCCGTTTTATCCTCGTTGAGCTGCAATTCGCGGATCATGCGTTCGCGCATGATGAACTTCTGCACCTTGCCGGTCACCGTCATCGGCAACTCGTCGACGAAACGGATGTAGCGCGGAATCTTGTAGTGTGCGATCTGGCCGCGGCAGAATTCGCGGATCTCCTCGTCGCTCGCCTGCTCGCCAGCGCGCAGCACGATCCAGGCGCACACTTCCTCGCCATATTTCGGATCCGGCACGCCGAATACCTGCGCACTCTGAATCTTCGGATGCCGAAACAGGAATTCCTCGATTTCGCGCGGATAGATGTTCTCGCCGCCGCGGATCAGCATGTCCTTCAGCCGGCCTACGATGTTGCAGTAGCCTTCGGCGTCGAGCGTCGCGAGATCTCCGGTATGCATCCAGCCGTCGACGATCACGTCGCGGGTCCTCGCTTCGTCGCCCCAGTAGCCGAGCATCACCGAATAGCCTCGCGTGCACAGCTCGCCCGTTTCGCCAATGGGCACGATGTTGCCCAGCGCGTCGACCAGTTTCACTTCGAGATGCGGCTGGATCCGGCCGACCGTCGTCGTGCGCTTTTCGAGCGGATCGTCGACCGAGCTCTGGAACGACACGGGGCTCGTTTCGGTCATCCCGTACGCGATCGTCACCTGCGACATGTGCATCTGCGACACCACGCGCTTCATCGTCTCGATCGGACACGGCGAACCGGCCATGATGCCGGTGCGCAGCGTGCTCAGGTCATAGCGGGCGAACTCCGGGTCGTCGAGTTCGGCGATGAACATCGTCGGCACGCCATGCAGCGCGGTGCAGCGCTCCGCGGCGACGACGGCGAGCGTCGCACGCGCGTCGAAGGCCTCGCCCGGAAACACCATGGCCGTGCCGGCCGACACACAGGCCAATACCGCGAGCACCATGCCGAAGCAGTGATACAGCGGCACGGGAATGCACAGCGAATCCGCCTCGGTGAGCTTCATCACGCTCGCGATCGAGCGCGCGTTGTTGACCACGTTGCGATGGGTCAGCGTTGCCCCCTTCGGGCTGCCCGTCGTACCGCTCGTGAACTGGATGTTGATCGGATCGCCCGACGCCAGCGTAGCGCCGATCGCGTCGAGCGCAGCCGGATCGCAGACGGCGCGTCCGCGCGCCATCACGTCGGCAAAGGCGAGCATGCCTCGCGGCGGCGTCTGCGCCATCGACACCACCGTGCGCAGCGACGGCACGCGCGCCGCCTGTAGCGCGCCGGGCGCGTGCGTCGCGAGTTCGGGCGCAATCTCGCACAACATGTCCGTATAGGACGACTTCTTGAAACGCTCGGCCGCGATCAGCGCCTTGCACTCGACCTTGTTGAGCGCGTATTCGAGCTCCGCGATCCGGTACGCCGGATTGATGTTGACGAGGATCGCGCCGATGCGCGCGGTCGCGAACTGCGTGAGCAGCCATTCGGCGCGGTTCGGCGACCAGATTCCGACCCGGTCGCCCCTGACGATGCCGAGTTCGCCGAGCGCAGCGGCGAGCGTGTCGACTTCGTCGGCCAGTTCGCGCCAGCTCCAGCGCACGTTCTGCTCGCGAAACACGGCAGCCGGCCGGTCCGCGAAGCGCTGAACCGTGTCGCGGAGAAACCGGGCGATCGTCGCCTCGGAAAGCGGGACGTCCGTCGCGCCGCGCACGTACGACAGCCCGTCCTGCGGCGCGATGAGCGCGCCGGCATGTGAATCTGCAGCCATATATCCGTCTCCGCCACGTGGTGTTGTCACCGTTCTGCGAGCCCATTTATTTTGCCATCCGCTTACGTGACGCTGACATCAAGTGTTACCCGCAAGCCGTAGCGCGGATAAACGCCGCAAATAAAAAAAGCAGCCCGAAGGCTGCTTTTTTTTCAACGATGCACGATCTTCAGTGATGGCTGCGGATTCTGGCGAGCCGCTTGATCGCTTCGAGCTGTGCCATCGCGGTGGCGAGCTCCGACTGCGCCTTCGCGAGGTCGAGATCCGATTTCGCGTCCTGCAGCGATTCCTCCGCGCGCCGGCGCGCCTCGTCGGCCTTCGCCTCGTCGAGGTCCTTGCCGCGGATCGCGGTGTCGGACAGTACCGTCACCTGACCCGGTTGCACTTCGAGGATACCGCCCGCGACGAACACGAATTCGTCATCGCCGTTCGCCGTTTCGATGCGCACCGCACCGGGGCGAATCCGCGTGATGAGCGGCGTGTGGCGCGGCAGGATACCGAGCTCCCCTGCCTCGCCCGGCAGCGCGACGAACTTCGCCTCGCCCGAGAAGATCTGCTCTTCCGCGCTGACGATGTCTACTTTGATGGTTGCCATATCGACTCCTGTCGACGAGCGTCAGCGCTTGCGCGCCGCCTCTCGTCCCATGCAAGGCTGGTTGAGCGTACTGCGTGAGCGCCCGCCCGCGAAATTCGCGCGGGCGCCGTCGCGTGACACCCGACCTTTACTGGATCTTCTTGGCCTTTTCGAAGGCTTCGTCGATCGTGCCGACCATGTAGAACGCCTGCTCCGGCAGATGATCGCACTCGCCTTCGACAATCATCTTGAAGCCACGGATCGTTTCCTTGAGCGGCACGTACTTGCCCGGCGAACCCGTGAACACTTCCGCGACGTGGAACGGCTGCGACAGGAAACGCTGGATCTTCCGCGCGCGCGCGACCGTCAGCTTGTCGTCCGGGGACAGTTCGTCCATGCCCAGAATCGCGATGATGTCGCGCAGTTCCTTGTAACGCTGCAGCGTCTGCTGCACGCGACGCGTGATCGAGTAGTGTTCCTCGCCGATCACGTTCGGATCGATCTGGCGCGACGTCGAGTCGAGCGGATCCACCGCGGGGTAGATACCGAGCGAAGCGATATCGCGCGAGAGCACGACGGTCGCGTCGAGGTGGCCGAACGTCGTGGCCGGCGACGGATCCGTCAAGTCATCCGCGGGCACGTACACGGCCTGCACCGACGTGATCGAACCGGTCTTGGTCGACGTGATGCGCTCCTGCAGCTTGCCCATTTCTTCAGCAAGCGTCGGCTGATAGCCCACCGCCGACGGCATCCGGCCGAGCAGCGCCGACACTTCGGTACCGGCCAGCGTGAAACGGTAGATGTTGTCGACGAAGAACAGCACGTCGAGGCCTTCGTCGCGGAAGTGCTCGGCCATCGTGAGGCCGGTCAGCGCAACGCGCAGACGGTTGCCCGGCGGCTCGTTCATCTGGCCGTAGACCAGCGCGACCTTGTCGAGCACGTTCGAGTCTTTCATTTCGTGGTAGAAGTCGTTCCCTTCCCGGGTACGCTCGCCCACGCCCGCGAACACGGAATAGCCGCCGTGTTCCTTCGCGATGTTGTTGATGAGCTCCATCATGTTGACGGTCTTGCCCACGCCCGCACCGCCGAACAGCCCCACCTTGCCGCCCTTCGCGAACGGGCAGATGAGGTCGATCACCTTGATGCCCGTTTCGAGCAGTTCGGTCGACGGCGACAGTTCGTCGAACGCCGGCGCCTTCTGGTGAATCGAGCGCTTGTTCTCGCTCTCGATCGGACCGGCTTCGTCGATCGGACGGCCCAGCACGTCCATGATGCGGCCGAGCGTCGGCTTGCCGACCGGCACCGAAATCGGCTGACCGGTGTTCTTCACCATGACGCCGCGGCGCAGGCCGTCGGAAGCACCCAGACAGATGGTCCGGACCACGCCGTCACCCAGCTGCTGCTGGACTTCGAGCGTCAGTTCCGAGCCTTCCAGAACGAGCGCGTCGTAGATCTTCGGCATGCTCTCGCGCGGGAATTCCACGTCGATCACGGCGCCGATGCACTGTACGATCTTGCCTTCTACCAAAGCAGCAGTACTCATCGCTTTTCCTTTCAATACCTGATTCTTCACTCGCGCAAAGGCGCACTCTCGAGCCGTGTTCCCGCCCGCTTACACGGCGGCGGCGCCGCCGACGATCTCCGACAGTTCCTTCGTGATCGCAGCCTGGCGGCTCTTGTTGTACGACAGCTGAAGCTCGCTGATCACCGTCTTCGCGTTATCCGACGCGGCCTTCATCGCGACCATGCGCGCCGACTGCTCGGACGCCATGTTTTCCGCGACCGCCTGATACACCAGCGCCTCGACGTAACGCACGAGCAACTCGTCGACGACCGCTTGCGCGTCCGGCTCGTAGATGTAATCCCACGACGTGCTCGGCGTTTCGTGGTCCGCTTCGAAGTCTTTCGCCGACAGCGGCAGCAGTTGTTCGATGACCGCTTCCTGCTTCATCGTATTGACGAAGCGCGTGTAGGCGAGGTACACCGCCGACAGCCTGCCTTCGGAATACAGATCGAGCTGCGCCTTTACGGCGCCGATCAGCTTGTCGAGGTGCGGCGTGTCGCCGAGGTGCACGACCTGCGACACCACCTTCGCGCCGACGCGATTCAGGAAACCCAGGCCCTTGCTACCGATCGCGGTGGCCTCGATCTTCACGCCCTTCTGGTCCAGCTCGCGAAACTTCTGCACCGCGGCACGCAGCACGTTCGTGTTCATGCCGCCGCACAGGCCCTTGTCCGTCGTGACGAGGATGATGCCCGCCGTGCCGGCGCCCTCGTTCGTCACCATGAACGGGTGACGGTATTCGAGGTTCGCGCGGCTCATGTGCGCGGCGATCGCGCGGACCTTGTCGGCATACGGACGCGCCGCGCGCATGCGTTCCTGGGCGCGGCGCATCTTCGACGCGGCGACCATTTCCATCGCCTTGGTGATCTTGCGCGTGTTCTGCACGCTCTTGATCTTGCCGCGAATTTCCTTCATTCCAGCCATAGCTTGCTCCCTGGTTGAAACGGCGCGCGCGCGTCACCGCGCCCGCGCCGCCTCAAGGTATCCCTCGAGATCAATAGGCGCCCGACTTCTTGAAGTCCTTGATCGCGGCATGCAGCGCGCTCTCGTCGTCCTTCGACAAGTCCTTCGTGTCTTCGATGCGCTTGATGAGGTCAGCGTGGCTGGTCTTCAGGTAGTCGCGCAGGCCCTTCTCGAACGGCAGCACCGTGCCGACGTCGATGTCGTCGAGGTAGCCGTTGTTCGCGGCGAACAGCGACACGGCCAGCTCCCACACCTGCAGCGGCTGGTACTGCGGCTGCTTCAGCAGTTCCGTCACGCGGCGGCCGCGCTCGAGCTGCTTGCGGGTCGCTTCGTCCAGGTCCGATGCGAACTGCGCGAACGCGGCCAGTTCACGATACTGCGCGAGGTCGGTACGGATACCGCCCGACAGCTTCTTGACGACCTTCGTTTGCGCCGCACCGCCCACCCGCGACACCGACACGCCGGCGTTGATCGCGGGGCGGATGCCTGCGTTGAACAGATCGGTTTCGAGGAAGATCTGGCCGTCGGTAATCGAGATCACGTTCGTCGGAACGAACGCGGTCACGTCGCCGGCTTGCGTTTCGATGACCGGCAGCGCCGTCAGCGAGCCGCTCTTGCCCTTGACTTCGCCGTTCGTGAATTTCTCGACGTACTCTTCCGACACGCGCGCCGCACGCTCGAGCAGACGCGAGTGCAGATAGAACACGTCGCCCGGATACGCTTCACGGCCCGGCGGGCGGCGCAGCAGCAGCGAAATCTGGCGATACGCCCACGCCTGCTTGGTCAGATCGTCATAAATGATCAGCGCGTCCTGGCCGCGATCGCGGAAGTATTCGCCCATCGTGCAGCCGGCGTACGGCGCGAGATACTGCATCGCTGCGGAATCCGAAGCCGACGCGGACACGACGATCGTGTATTCGAGCGCGCCCGTTTCTTCGAGCTTGCGCACCACGTTCATGATCGACGAAGCCTTCTGGCCGATCGCGACGTAGATACAGATCAGGTCCTTGCCCTTCTGGTTGATGATCGTGTCGATCGCCACCGCGGTCTTGCCGCATTGACGGTCGCCGATGATCAGCTCGCGCTGGCCGCGGCCGATCGGCACCATCGCGTCGATCGACTTGAGGCCCGTCTGCACCGGCTGCGACACCGACTTGCGCCAGATCACGCCCGGCGCGATCTTCTCGATCGCATCGGTCAGCTTTGCGTTGATCGGACCCTTGCCGTCGATCGGGTTGCCGAGCGCGTCGACGACGCGGCCGACGAGTTCCGGGCCGACCGGCACTTCGAGAATGCGCCCGGTCGTCTTGACGATGTCGCCTTCGGTGATGTGCTCGTATTCGCCGAGAATCACCGCGCCGACCGAGTCGCGCTCGAGGTTCAGCGCGAGGCCGAAGGTGTTGCCCGGAAACTCGAGCATTTCGCCCTGCATCACGTCCGACAGGCCGTGGATGCGCACGATGCCGTCGGTCACGGAGATCACGGTGCCCTGGTTGCGAACGTCTGCGCTCGCTTCAAGGCCCTGGATCCGGCTCTTGATCAGCTCGCTGATCTCAGAGGGATTGAGTTGCATTATTCGCTCCTGATAGTCAATTCTGTTGCGTGCCGGCTGCGGGCGCTTACGCGGTGAGAGCCGTCTGCATGCTGGCGAGCTGCGCGCGGACCGAGTTGTCGAGCACTTCGTCTCCGACCGTCACGCGCACGCCGCCGATCAGCGACGAATCGACCTCGACCGTCGGCTTCAGCTTGCGCCCGAACTTGCGCTCGAGGCTCGACACGAGCGACGAGAGCTGGCCGTCTTCGAACGGGAACGCACTCGCGATGTACGCGTCCGCCGCGCCTTCGCGCGCGTTCTTCAGTTCGTCGAAGTGCGCCGAAATCTCCGGCAGCAACACGAGGCGATGATTTTCGACCAGCATCTGCACGAGGTTTTTCGCCTCCGCACTCGACGCGAGCGGCGACTTCACCGCGGCAAGCAGCAGTTCGCACACCTGCGCGCGGCTCACTTTCGGATTCGACGCGACCGACAGCACTTCGGGCAGCTGCGCAACCTGAGCCAGCTCTTGCGCGAGCGTGGACCAGGCGGCGATGTCACCCCCGACGGCCACGCGGAACAGCGCTTCTGCGTAAGGGCGGGCGATGGTTGCAAGTTCGGCCATGATCAGAGCTCGGCTTTCAGTTGATTCAGCAGGTCGGCATGGGCCGTTTGATCGACTTCGCGCTTCAGGATCTGCTCGGCGCCTTTCACTGCCAGCGAGGCCACTTCGCCGCGCAGCACTTCGCGCGCTTTCATGATCTGCTGCTCGGCATCCGCCTTCGCCTGCGCGAGGATGCGCGACGCTTCGGCATGCGCGTTCGCCTTGATTTCCTCGGCGACGACCTGCGCGCGCTTTTCGGCTTCGGCGATGCGTTGCTGGCCGTCGGTGCGGGCCTGCGCGAGTTCCTGTTCGACGCGCTTGTGCGCCGCCGCCAGTTCCTCCTGCCCCTTCTCGGCTGCCGACAGGCCGTCGGCAATCTTCTTCGCGCGCTCGTCGATCGCGTTGATCATCGGCGGCCACACGAATTTCATCGTGAACCACGCGAGAATCAGGAACACGATCAACTGCGCAAGCAGGGTTGCGTTGAGATTCACGGTGTTTCCTTCCAAATGTTGCTATAGCCCGGCAAGCGGTGCGCGGATCCGGGGACCGCACACCTTGCCGGGCATCCCGCCGCCCGTATCGCGCCGGGCCGGATCTGGTGGTCAAACACCCGGCCTGAGCCGGGTAAGGGATTCGCCGCCAGAATCAGACCGGGGCCGGTCGCGATGATCCAGGGGAAACTCAGCCCGCGAGCTTCGACAGCAGCGGATTGGCGAACGCGAACAGCATGGCGATACCCACGCCGATCAGGAACGCCGCGTCGATCAGGCCAACCAGCAGGAACATCTTCGTTTGCAGCGGGTTCATCAGTTCCGGCTGGCGCGCGCACGCTTCGATGTACTTGCCGCCCATCATGCCGATACCGATACATGCACCACAAGCACCCAGACCGATAATGATGCCGATGCCGATAGCGGTCGGCCCCTGAATGAGAGCAGTCAGAGCGTGGATGTTGGCGAGCAGTTCTTGCATGATTATTCCTCTGAAAAAGACTTGATTACCTGAATTAAAAAAACCAGAAACCGATAAAACAAAACTGGTCAAGCAAAACCAGAAACCTGGTGTACCCGGCGGGCGCGCGAGGTTCAGTGCTTGTCGTGGGCCTGCCCCAGATAGACGAGGGTCAGCATCATGAAGATGAAAGCCTGCAACAATACGATCAGGATGTGGAAGATCGCCCAGACGCTACCGGCGATCACATGCCCGACAAAACCGAGCACGCCGAAATCGAAACCGAAATTCCACATGCCGCCCAGCAGCGCGATCAGCAGGAACAGCAGTTCCCCGGCGTACATGTTGCCGAACAGCCGCATGCCAAGCGAAACCGTCTTTGCGACGTATTCGATGATGTTCAGGCCCAGATTCGGAATCCAGAGCACCGGATGGGCGCCGAACGGCGCGGTGATCAGTTCGTGCAGCCAGCCGCCGAGACCCTTCACCTTGATGCTGTAGTAGAGCATCAGGATGAAAATGCCGAGCGCCATGCCGAAGGTTGCATTGACATCCGCCGTCGGCACGATGCGCTGATGCGGAATCTCCGCGCTCAGGCCGAGCCAGCCGATCACGCGCCCGGCGAGGTCGACCGGCAGCAGGTCCATCGCGTTCATCAGCGCGACCCAGATGAAGATCGTCAGTGCGAGCGGCGCGATGAACGCGCGGCTGCCGTGAATCATGGTCTTCGCCTGGTCCTCGACCATCTCGACGAGCATCTCGATCGCGCCCTGATAGCGCGAAGGCACGCCCGACGTCGCGCGGCGCGCGGCCACCCACAGGATCAGAATGGTGAGCAGACCGGTCAGAATCGACCAGAACAGCGTGTCATAGTTAATGATGGAGAAATCGACGACGTTCGCCTGCGGTCGGCTGGAGAAGAACGTCATGTGGTGCGCGATGTACTCCGCGGGATCGAGCAGGTGCGATTCGCTTGCTGCCATTTTTTTCAGACACCCTAGCAATATTAAAATACGTCAAGCCTGCCGACCGGCCCAGCGACGCGCTTGCCGACAGGACGCGCGCGCGCGGTTGCCGCTCTCGACAAACACATGATCAAAACGCCAGCGCGACCCAATACGCTTTGAGCCCCACCAGATAGGCCGCCAGCATGGGCAGCCAACGCACTTCATGATACGTCTCGCCGATCGCCACGAAGATCGCCAGCGTCATCGCGGCCTTGAGCGCTTCGCCCGCGACCAGCGCCATCCTGGAGCGACCTCCCGCCTGCTTCAGGTACAGCGCGAACAGACCACCCGGAACCCAGCATGCCGCACCGCCCAGCAGGGCCGACAGCACGGCTTGCGCCGACAGGCCGGAAAACGCCCAGGCAACCAGCGCGACCACCAGCGACAACACGATCTGTACCGCCACCACCCGCAGCGGCGTGACGCGCGACGGACGATCCACTTTCGGGCCGAACAGTCTCCTCGCTTCTTCCCGCGTAAGTGGCGTAATGGGGTTTTCTTGCTCGATGTCCCAGTCGTCTTGTGAATATGGTTTCCGAGCGTCGGAGCGATGACGCGCCCCCTGCGGAGCTGGCGCCCCGGGGGGCGACAGGTCAGGCGATTCGCGCATCATGCAGATCCTTGGTTCGGCCCACGCCTTACACAAGGCCTTCAGGCGTATCAAACTGACAATCCGGGCGATTGTAAGCGATAGTTGCAGGTGATTCAAGACTTTAGGCCGCGCAATAAATGCAGTGAAACGGGCCTCCGTGATGCGGAAAAAGTGCTTTCCGGCCGGCAATAGCCGACAACTGTAAGCCTGCAACCCGGCTATTAACGATGCAGCATGAATCGGGGTGGCGAGCTGCGATAAAGCGCCGTGAAAGTGTCGCCGGACGCCATTTCAGAGATGTGCGATCAGCCACGCACCGGCCGCGCCGCCCAGCAGCCAGAACGGCACCGAGTAGAGATGGAACGGCAGCCACATCCCGCGTTCCTTCGCGAGGCGCACCGCGATCAGGTTCGCCAGCGAGCCGATCGCAATGCCGAAGCCGCCGACACTCACGCCGAACGCGAGCGCACGCCAGTCGCGCGTGAACTCCGCCAGCATGATCGCGGCAGGAACATTACTGATGGCTTGCGAGAGAATCGCCCCTGCGGCAAAAGCGCGCAGGGGTGTCGCGAGGCCCAGTTGCGAGACCGCGGCGTGCACGCTGGGCAGCGCGGCGACACTGCGGAGCACGATGAACATGAAAACGAAAATGAGCAGCAGCAGCCAGTCGATCTTCAGCACGATCTCGCGGCGCCACAGCAGGAAGCCCACCATGATCGCGGCGAGGCCGACGCCGGCGTGATGCGAGTCGGCGAGCAGCACGAACGCCACAAACAGCAGCGACGCGATCGCAATCAGGCGCCGGTCGACCGGATGCGGATCGGCATCGTTCGACAGGTCGAGCGGATGCGCGCGAAACGATGCACCCGCCATCAGATAGAGCAGCGCCATCAGCGCGCCGCACAGCGGCGCGAGCGCCCAGACGAAACCGCCAAACGACACCCCGCTCGTCTGCCACAGGAACAGGTTCTGCGGATTGCCGAGCGGCGTCAGGATCGAACCGGCATTGACCGCGAGCGCGATGAAAATCACGAGCCGCTTGAGCGGCAACGGTGTCAGATGGTGCAGCGACAACGTCAGCGGCACGACCACGAAGAGCGCGACATCATTGGTAAGCAACGTGGACAATGCAGCGGCGAGCCCGATCAGCAGAAACGCCAGCGCCCGCTCCGAGCGGATGTGATGCACGACGCGATGCGCGAGCCACATCAGGAACCCCGACGTCTCGACGGCCTTGGTCAAGATCAGGAGTCCTGTCAATGTCAGTACGGTTTGCCAGTCGATCAGGCCCGGCAGCGACAACCACGCGTGCGGGCGCCACACCTGCAGCATCCCGAACGCGACGAGCAGCACCGACAACACCGGTTCGCGGGCGGCAAATGCGATCAGCGCGCGCAGTGGATTGCGCCGGGCTTCACGGGCCTGCGGGCTACCGGCCGTCACGCGCGCTCCGGCTCAGGCGGCGGCATTGCCGCGTAGACGCGCGAGGATACCCTCGAGCGCATCGAGATCGCCGAAATCGACCAGCACCTGCCCTCGCCCGCGCCGCCCCAGCTTGATGCGGACTGTCGCCGCCAGCAGGTCCGACAGTTCCTCTTCGAGGCGGCGCGTATCGCGGCCACCGTCGTGGTGGACCTTCGCCTTGACGGCCGGCGCCGCTTTGGCGGTGGTCGTCACGAGCTTTTCCGTTTCCCGGACCGACATCCGCTTGTTGACGACCTGATTGGCCAGCGTGATCTGTGTCGCGGCGTCGACCGCCAGCAGCGCGCGGGCGTGTCCCATGTCCAGGTCGCCGGCGAGCAGCATCGTCTGCACCGGTGCGGCCAGGTTCAGCAGGCGCAGCAGATTCGACACGGCGCTGCGCGACCGTCCGACCGACTCCGCAGCCTGTTCGTGCGTGAAGCCGAATTCGTCGAGTAGCCGCTGGATGCCCTGCGCTTCTTCCAGCGGATTCAGATCTTCGCGCTGGATGTTCTCGATCAGCGCCATCGCCGCCGCGGCCTGATCCGGCACGTCTCGCACCAGCACCGGCACTTCGTCGAGACCGGCCAGGCGCGCGGCGCGGAAGCGGCGTTCGCCGGCGATGATCTCGTACCGGTCTGCCGCGACGGGGCGCACGAGGATCGGCTGCATCAGACCCTGCGCGCGAATGCTGGCGGCAAGCTCCTGCAGCGCGCCTTCATCCATGCGTGTGCGCGGCTGATACTTGCCGGCCTGGAGCTTGCCGAGCGGCAACGTGTGCGGCGCGCCGTCGATCTTCACCGGCTCGGCGATATCCGCACTGCTGCCGAGCAATGCTTCGAGCCCTCGCCCCAGTCCCTTTTTCCTTGCCACTGCGTTCATCGTACGCCCTCGATCCGCCTCGTTGCCGCGCGCGTCAGAGCGCGCGCACCCGTTCAATCATTTCCGCGCCGAACTGCACATACGCCTGTGCGCCTCGCGACGCACTGTCGAACACCACGCCCGGCAACCCGTAGCTCGGCGCTTCCGCCAGACGGACGTTGCGCGGAATCACGGCATCGAACACCTTGTCGCCGAAGTGCTCTTTCAGCTGGTCAGAAACCTGTTGCTGGAGCGTAATCCGCGGGTCGAACATCACGCGCAGCAGACCGATCACCTTCAGGTCGCGGTTCAGGTTTGCGTGCACCTGCTTGATCGTATTGACGAGGTCCGACAGGCCTTCGAGCGCGAAGTACTCGCACTGCATTGGAATCACGACGCCGTGCGCGGCGCACAGACCGTTCAGGGTCAGGAGCGACAAGGCGGGCGGGCAATCGATCAACACGAAGTCGTAGTTCTGCTCGACCCGCGCGATGGCCTGCTTCAACCGGCGCTCACGATTGTCCACGCTGACCAGTTCGACTTCGGCGCCCGCCAGTTCGCGGTTCGCCGGCAGCACGTCATAAGCGACCGCCTCGGGACGCACCCGCGCATCGTCGATCGCGATGCCGTCCACCAGCACCTCGTAGACGGTGTTCTCGCACGCGGCTTTGTCCACGCCGCTTCCCATCGTGGCATTGCCCTGCGGATCCAGATCGATCAGGAGCACACGCTGTCCCTGCGATGCGAGACTCGCGGCGAGGTTGACCGTTGTCGTCGTCTTCCCGACACCGCCCTTCTGGTTCGCCACGCAGAAGATTTTTGCCATCGTTCGTGTATTCCTTTTGCTGCCTGAATGTATGACGAATGCTCGCCCCACTGCCTCGAACTCACGAAGCGGGATCCAGCCCCACTTCGACGAGATGCCGCTCGGCGTCGAGGAACGGCACCGTGAGCCGGATCACCTGCTTCACGTGGGCGTCGTCGGGCAGACGCCCGATCTCGCTGTCGGGACGCACGCCCTTCATCGCCCAGATCACGCCGCCGGCGCTGACCAGGTGTCGGGCCAGTGTAACGAAATCCGCCATTTCTGCGAACGCCCGCGACACCACCGCGTCGAAGCGGGCCGGAACCTCGATGCCCGCCCTGAGCGTTTCAACGCGACCGGTCACGACCGACAGGTTCGCCAGCCCCAGCTCCGCTTTGGCCTGCGCCTGAAACGCGGTCTTTTTCTGCACGATATCGTTGAGCGTGATCTGCCAGCCGGGCTGGGCAATCGCGAGAACGATGCCCGGCAGACCGCCGCCGGAACCCACATCGAGCACGGATGCAGGACTGCGCGCGGCGAGCGACGGGATGACCGACAAGGAATCCAGCACATGCTGGATCAGCATCTGGCGCGGATCGCGGATCGCTGTCAGGTTGTAGACGCTATTCCATTTACCCAGCAGCGCGACGTAATCCAGCAGTTTCTGATGCTGGTCGGGCGTCAGCGCAATTCCCAATCGCCCGGCGCCTTCAGCCAGCAGCGCGGCCAGCGCTTCGCGCCCGGCCGTCCCACCCGTATGCGCTACCGTCATTGAGCCACCGGCGTGTTGTCCGCGCTGCCATCGGCGACACCGGCTTTCGCGTGACGGCGACCCAGTCCACGCTTCAGATGAACCATCAGCAACGAGATCGTTGCCGGCGTGATCCCGGAGATCCGGGACGCCTGGCCGATCGTCTCGGGGCGAAACTGATTGAGCTTCTGACGCGCTTCGAATGACAGTCCGCGCACCTCGGCATAGTCGAGGCCTTCCGGCAGACGCGTATTCTCATGCGACTCGTTCCGCTCGATCTCACCCGCCTGGCGCTCGATATAGCCCTGGTACTTGATCCCGATCTCGATCTGCTCCTTGATCTGCGCGAGCAACACAGCATCGTCCGCCAGCGGCTCGGTCGGCGCACAGGTTCCTTCGCGCAAACCGCAAATGCCGTCGTATGAAACACCGGGACGGCGCAGCAGTTCAGCGAGGCTGTATTCGTGCTCGATCGGCTTGCCGAGCAACGCCGTGGCCTCCACGGCGGACAGCGTCTTGGGGTTCACCCACGTGCTTCGAAGCCGCTCTGTTTCACGTGAAACAGCGTCACGCTTACGACAGAATGCGTCCCAGCGTGTATCGTCCACGACGCCCAGTTCACGCCCCATTTCCGTCAGACGCATATCGGCATTGTCTTCGCGCAAGCTCAGACGATACTCCGCGCGACTCGTAAACATCCGGTAGGGCTCGGACACGCCTCGGGTAACGAGGTCGTCCACCAGTACGCCGAGATACGCCTGATCGCGGCGCGGACACCATGCATCCCGCTCCTGCGCATAGCGGCCAGCATTGATGCCCGCGAGCAAACCCTGCGCCGCCGCCTCTTCATAGCCGGTCGTCCCGTTAATCTGCCCCGCGAAGAACAGACCACTGATCGCCTTCGTCTCAAGCGACGCCTTCAATCCACGCGGATCGAAATAGTCGTACTCGATTGCATAGCCGGGACGCAGGATATGCGCGTGTTCGAGTCCGACCATCGAGCGCACCAGTTCGAGTTGAACATCGAAAGGCAGGCTGGTCGAAATGCCGTTCGGATAGAACTCGTTGGTCGTCAGCCCTTCCGGCTCCAGGAAAATCTGGTGCGATTCCTTGGATGCAAAGCGGTGGATCTTGTCTTCAATCGACGGGCAATAGCGCGGGCCAACCCCTTCGATCACGCCGGTGTACATCGGCGAACGATCCAGACCGCCGCGGATGATGTCGTGCGTGCGTTGATTCGTATGCGTCACCCAGCACGGCACCTGGCGTGGATGCTGTTCAACCCGGCCCAGAAAGGAAAAGACGGGCACCGGGTCCAGGTCGCCCGGCTGCTCTTCCAGCCGCGAAAAATCGATCGTCCGCCCATCGATACGCGGCGGTGTTCCGGTCTTGAGCCGACCTTGCGGCAGCTTCAACTCTTTCAGACGCCCCGAAAGCGAGACCGCCGCCGGATCACCCGCGCGACCACCGGTGTAGTTGTTGAGCCCGACGTGAATCTTTCCATCAAGGAACGTACCAGCCGTCAGCACCACGGCTCGCGAACGGAACCGGAGACCGACCTGCGTCACCGCACCCACGACGCGATCGCCCTCTACCATCAGGTCATCGACAGCCTGTTGAAACAGCCACAGATTCGGCTGATTCTCCAAGCGGTGGCGAATGGCCGCCTTGTAGAGAATCCGGTCAGCTTGCGCCCGCGTCGCACGCACAGCCGGCCCTTTCGACGAATTCAGAATCCGGAACTGGATGCCGCCCTCGTCGGTAGCCGCAGCCATCGCACCGCCCAGCGCGTCGACCTCCTTGACCAGATGTCCTTTGCCAATTCCGCCAATCGACGGATTGCAACTCATCTGTCCGAGCGTTTCGATATTGTGCGTCAGCAACAGCGTCTTGTTGCCCATGCGCGCCGAGGCCAATGCAGCCTCGGTGCCCGCATGGCCGCCGCCGACGACGATCACGTCAAATTCTGTGGGATAAAGCATGGCCGATCTCACGCCGGTGCACGCCGCGTGAGCCTTCTGAGGAAAAGTATGGGCGAATTATAGCGGGTTCGCTTTCGGCCCGAATTTCGTCCGTTTGGCCAGGTCAGGAAAAAGCGGCATGTTCCACGTGAAACATGCCGCCAGAAACCGCCCGGTCATCGCTCGGAACACACGTCAAGCCATCTTTTTCACGAGCCCGAGGTACGTTTCTATTACTCGCGGATTCTCCGCGAGCGCGGCCGCTGTGCCTTCAAGCACCCGCTCTCCGGTCTCGAGCACATAGCCGTAATCGGAAATCTGGAGCGCCGCCCGGGCATTCTGCTCAATCAGCAGCGTCGCCACCCCCGTCCGCCGCAACGCACTGATGATATGAAAAATCTCCTTCACGATCAGCGGCGCGAGCCCGAGGCTCGGCTCATCGAGCATCAGCAAATCCGGCTTGCCCATCAGCGCGCGCCCCAATGCCAGCATCTGACGCTCGCCGCCCGACAGGGTGCCAGCCGCCTGCTTGCGCCGCTCCTTCAAGCGCGGAAACAACGTGAACACCGGGTCAAGCTGATCGAGATACTGCCGGTCGCCAGCCCGCTTGCGCCGGTATGCGCCGAGAAGCAGGTTATCTTCGACGCTCATCGTCGCGAATAGCTCGCGCTTTTCGGGCACGAGGCACATCCCCCGCGCCACCCGCTGCTCGACCGGCACATCGGCGAGTTCGTCGCCCCGAAACAGGATGCTGCCCTTCACGTGACCATTCACGGGCAGCGTCCCCATGATGCCGTTCAGCAGCGTCGACTTGCCCGCGCCATTCGGACCGATCACCGAGACGATCTGCCCAGGTCTCACCTCGATCGCCGCGCCGTGCAGTGCCTCGACCTTGCCGTAGCGGACCGACAATCCGCTGACAGCCAGAATCGGTGTGATGGAATCCGCGATCGCTGCCATCATTCCACTCCACCGAGATAGGCTTCCAGCACCGCCGGATCCTGCTGCACTTCATGCGGCAGCCCTGCCGCAATGCGCGTCCCAAACTCCATCACCACCAGCCGGTCGGTCAGGTTCATCACGAAGTCCATGTCGTGCTCGACCAGCAGCACGCTCATCCCCTCCTCCTTCAGCTTGCGCAGCAATTCCGCGAGTTGCTGCTTCTCCTGAAAGCGCAGTCCCGCCGCCGGTTCGTCCAGCAGCAGCAGCGTCGGGTCGCAGCACAGCGCCCGTGCGATTTCGAGCACACGTTGCTGGCCGAGCGCCAGGCTGCCTGCATCGTCGTACATATGCGCATCGAGGCCCACGCGGCGAATCTGGCGAGCGGCCTCGGCCATCAGCCGCCCTTCCTCGTCGCCATTGAGCCTCGCCACGCTCCGCCATACGCCGGCCCGGCCGCGCAGATGCGCGCCAATCGCGACATTCTCAAGCACCGTCATGCCCGGCAGCAGCTTCACGTGCTGGAACGTGCGCCCGATTCCGCGCTTGACGATTTCACGTGAAGAAAGTGACTCGATCCGTTCTCCGCGGAAGCGGATTTCGCCCCTGGTCGCACGCAGTGCACCTGTCACGAGATTGAACGTGGTCGACTTGCCCGCGCCGTTCGGACCGATCAGCCCGACGATTTCGCCCGCCTTCACGTCGAAGCTCACGTCGTTCACCGCCACGAGCCCGCCAAACTGTTTGCGTGCCTTGTCGATGGTCAGGAGCATTTCGCCCTGCGCGGGCTTGCTGCGCTGCGGCAAACCGGCCGCCTCAGCCGGCACATGCGCCTGGGGCCCACGCGGAAAAAAGCGCGCGACGAACGGCCAGACGCCCTGGCGCGCATGCTGGAGCAGCAGCACCATCAGCACCCCGAATACGATCACTTCGAAGTTGCCGCTCTGTCCGAGCAGGCGGGGCAGCCACGTTTGCAGGTAATCCTGCAGGATCGTCAGGATCGCCGCGCCGAGCACCGCGCCCCACACGTGCGATACGCCGCCGACCACCGCCATGAAGAGAAACTCGATGCCGTGATTCAGCCCGAACGGCGTCGGATTCACCGCGCGCTGCAGATGCGCGTAAAGGAAACCGGAGATCGATGCGAGCACCGCCGCATAGATGAAGATCACGACCCGCATCCACGCAGTGTGAACGCCCATCGCCTCGGCCATCGCGCCGCCGCCGCGCAGCGCGCGAATCGCCCGCCCCGGGCGGCTGTTCAGCAGATTCTGGACCGATACGACCGAACCGAGCACGACGAGCCAGATCAGGTAATAGATGTGCCGTCCCGTCGCGAGCGTGATCCCGAATACGTGAAGCGCCGGCACGCCGTTGATGCCGTCGTACTTGCCGAGTATGTCGAGATTGCCGAACAGGTAGTACAGCGCGAGCCCCCAGGCGATCGTGCCGAGCGGCAGGAAGTGGCCGGACAGGCGCATCGTCACCGCGCCCAGAATCAGTGCGACCAGCGCGGTGATCACCACGCCGACGATCAGCGCAAACCACGGCGAAACGCCGTATTGCGTGCTCAGCACCGCGGTCGCATAGGCGCCGATGCCGACGAACGCGGCCTGCCCGAAGCTCGTCATCCCGCCGATGCCGGTCAGCAGCACCAACCCGACCGCGACGATCGCATACAGGCCGATGTAGTTGAGCAGCGTCACCCAGTACTCGGAAAGACGCAGCGGCGGCGGCAACACCGGCAACGCGAAGATCGCGACGAGAAACAGCCAGAAAAAACGGTTTTGCACCATGCGTTTCATCGCGTCACTCCGTGTCCTCTTCAACGTGCCGGCTGGCCAGACTGCGCCACAACAGCACCGGGATGATCAGCGTGAACACGATCACTTCCTTGTACGCGCTCGCCCAGAACGACGAATACGATTCGAGCAGCCCCACCAGCGCCGAGCCGGCAGCCGCGAGCGGATAGCTGACCAGTCCGCCGATGATCGCGCCGACAAAGCCCTTCAGGCCGATCAGAAAGCCGGAGTCGTAGTAGATGGTCGTCAGCGGTGCAACCAGGATCCCGCATAGCGCGCCCAGCCCCGCGGCGAGCGTGAAAGCGAGACGCCCGGCCTGACTCGTGCCGATTCCCACGAGCCGCGCGCCGACCCGGTTGATCGACGTGGCCCGCAGCGCCTTGCCCGACAGCGTGCGATCGAAATACAGGTACAGCGCAACGATCAGCACGACCGCCATGCCGATCACCCACAGGCTCTGCCCGGTGACGGACAGACTGCCGACATTGAACGACGCGTCCGAAAACGCATTGGTCCGCGAACCCTCGGCACCGAACATCAACAGCCCCAGTCCGACCATCGCAAAGTGCACGGCCACCGCTACGATCAGCAGCAGCAGCGTCGACGCCTCCGCGAGCGGCTCGAACGCGAGCCGATAGATGAAGGGACCCATCGGCACGACGATCAGCAGCGCGAGCGCGATTTGCGCGAGCATCGGCAGCGCTTGCGCGTACAGGCCGCGCGTCACCGCATAGACGGCCAGCGGAAACAGCAGATATTTGCCCGCCAGCACGGCCAGCGCGCGCGCCGCCCTCAGACGCCGCTGGCGGTCGCGCAACAGCACGGCGCTATCGGCGACGAAGCACCCGGCCCCCAGCGCAACGAGCAGCCAGCACGCGGCCGGAAATTTCTGCGACTCCAGCGCAGCGAGCGTCAGCGCGCCATACGAGACGAATTCGCCCTGCGGAATGAAGATCACGCGCGTGACGGAGAACACCAGCACCAGTGCGAGCGCGAGCAGCGCATAGATCGCCCCGGTCGTGATGCCGTCCTGCGCGAGGATCGCGGCTATTGAGAGATCCATCCTTCCCGTCCTGAAACGTCCAAATCGAAACCGCCTTGAGGATGCGACGCGCTCATGCGGCCGCATCGTGCGAAAAAGCCCGCGCCGCGCACTCGCGCGACGCGGGCCATCGGGCCATTGCGATTCGCTCCCCGCGCGGCGGCGTCACCGCGCACAGCCCGTGCGCGATGCGTGCGTGCAACCGGGCGTCAGTTGCCCAGCAACTTCCACTTGCCGTCGACGATCTCGACCATCACGCGCGCGCGGTCGTCGAGGCCGTTGTGGTTCGTCGGGGTGGTGTTCATGACCCCGTGCGCCAGCCGCAAGTCCTTGATGTTTTCGAGCGCCGAACGCAGCGCCTCGCGGAATGCGACCGTACCGGGCTGCGCCTTCTGCAACGCCACCGGAATCGCGCGTTCGAGCATGTGGCCCGCATCCCACGCATGGCCGCCGAAGGTCACGACCGAGCCGGGGCCATACACCTTCTCATAAGCGTTCTTGTAGGCCTCCGCGGACTGCTTCACCGGGTTCGAATCGGGCAACTGGTCCGCCACGAGAATCGGGCCGGCCGGCAGGATCTCGCCGTCGCAATCCTTGCCGCACACGCGCAGGAAGTCGTTGTTGGCCACGCCGTGCGTCTGGTAGACCGCGCCCTTGTAGCCGCGATCCTTCAGCGTCCGTGCCGGCAACGCAGCCGGCGTGCCCGACGCCGCGATCAGCACCGCATCCGGATGCGCGCTCATGATCCGCAGCACCTGGCCGATCACCGAGGCGTCCGTCCGTTCATAGCGCTCGCTCGCCACCAGCTTCAGGTGATGCGAGGCCGCGGCCGCCTTGAACACGTTGTACCAGCTCTCGCCATACGCATCCGAAAAGCCGATGAAACCCACCGTCTTCACACCGTGCTTTTCCATGTAACCGGCGATCGCCTCAGCCATCAAGCCGTCGTTTTGCGGCGTCTTGAACACCCACGCGCGCTTGGCGTCCATCGGCTCGACGATCGACGCCGACGCGGCGAGCGAGATCATCGGCGTCTTGCCCTGCGCCACGATGTCGATCATCGCGAGCGAGTTCGGCGTCACCGTCGAACCGATGATTGCATCGACATGGTCCTCGTCGATCAGCTTGTGCGTGTTCTGCACGGCCTTGGTCGTGTCCGAGCCGTCGTCGAGCACGATGTACTGGACGCTCTTGCCGCCGATCTCCTTCGGCAGCAGCGCAATCGTGTTCTTCTCGGGAATGCCGAGCGAGGCAGCCGGCCCCGTCGTCGACAGCGTCACGCCGATCTTGATCTGCGCGAACGCGGCGCTCGCGCCGCAGACGAGCGTCAGCGCAAGCGCCGTGCGTACCCATCGGGATGTCTTTTTCATTGTGCGTCTCCAATCGCTTGTAGCTTGTGTAGGTATGATCCGGCGCGCCGGCCGGGTGTCTGAATCTGGCAGCCGGGTCCGGGTGTGCCAACCATGGTTTTCCCTGCAGCCCGCCCCCTCCGCCGCGAACAACAAAAAAGGCGCGTCAACTGCACGCGCCTTCCGTCTGATCCCGCTATACCACGATACCTGCAAACCGGCCGCCACCCAACCCCGCGATTGCGCGCCGCGCGGCGACACCCCATGCCCTTCCACCCGTCTCGTGATGGCAGCCGCGGCATCGAGCTTTCCCGTTGCCGGCGTCATCGTAGTGTTCCATCGCGGTGTGGCTCATTCGCGCATCAACCATCCGGTTCAATGGCCGACCCAGCGGTCGGTGAATCGCGAGTGTAGCGGACGCACGTGGGATGCGGCAAGCATTTCGCAGCAACGCGACACACCGCACCGGGAAGCGGAAAACAGCGGGAAAGACAGGGGAAATGTGGGCGGGTGTGGCGAAGGCGCGGCGAGGAAACCGCGCAAAATCGCGAAGCGCGAGCGCAAAAATTAAAAGCGCTGTTGGATCCGTATCCAACAGCGCTTTCGGCTGGGCACTGAGTGCCTCATTGTCTCCTCGTTCTCCACCTGCAAATTCGGTGCTCATCAGAACTGCGAGAAGATTAAACAACGCCCACAACCTGGGCAACTAGCATTTACCCTAGTGGTGCAGCGCAGCACCGGATTGGGGCGCATGTTCCCCGCGACGCGACCCGGTCCGTACCCCGTCCGACCTCTGCGTACAGCGGCCTGCTTCGTTCTCGTCCATGCTGGTTCGTTCGGATGCCGAATCAATTTCGATCGTCGCGGCAAAACGTCAGGTCCGCAACGGCCGCACACGCGCGACGATCTCGCCGACAATGCCGCGCCGGAATGCGAGCACGCATGCGATAAAGATCAGGCCGGTGACGATCGTCGCCGATTCGCCGAGCGAATTGAACCACTGCACGCCGGTCACCGAAGCGAGCATCGAGCCGATATCGCCGAGCCGGTCTTCGAGCGAGACGATCAGCGCCGCGCCGAGCAAGGGGCCGAACAGGGTGCCCATGCCGCCCACGAGCGTCATCAGGATCACGAGGCCCGACATCGTCCAGTAGGCGTCGCTCAACGTTTCGAAGCCGAGCACGAGCACCTTCAGCGCGCCTGCCAGTCCCGCCAGCGCAGCGGAGAGCACGAACGCGAGCAGCTTGAAGCGGTCGGTGTCGTAGCCGAGCGACACCGCGCGCGGCTCATTCTCCTTGATCGCCACGAGCACCTGACCGAACGGCGAGTGCACGATGCGCACAATCAGCATGAACATCAGCAGCATCACAACCAGCACGACGTAGTACAGCGCGACATCCGACGACAGGTCGAGCAGACCGAACAGCTTGCCGCGCGGCACGGCCTGCAAGCCATCCTCGCCGTGCGTGAACGGCGCCTGCAGGAACACGAAGTAGACCATCTGCGCGAGCGCGAGCGTCACCATCGCAAAGTAGATGCCCTGCCGGCGAATCGCGAACAGCCCGACCACGAGGCCGAGCAGCGCGGCCGCCGCGGTGCCCGCCAGCACCGCGAGCTCGGGAGAATAGCCGAGCGACTGCGCCGCATAGCCGGTCGTATAGCCCGCCAGACTCAGGAACATCGCGTGACCGAACGACAGCAGCCCCGTGTAGCCGATCAGCAGATTGAACGCCGCCGCGAGCAGCGCGAAGCACAGCACCTTCATCACGAACAGCGGATAGATTCCGATGAACGGCACCGCGATCAGTCCGATCAGCAGCAGCGCGTAAAGCACTTTCCTTTGCATCATTTTTCCTTGCCGAATAGGCCGGTCGGGCGCACGAGCAGGACCAGCGCCATGATCACGAAGACCACGGTCGCCGAGGCTTCAGGGTAGAACACGCGCGTGAAGCCCTCGATGACGCCAAGCATCAGCCCGGTGACGATCGAGCCCATGATCGAGCCCATCCCCCCGATCACGACCACCGCGAACACGGTGATGATCATGTGCTGCCCCATCAGCGGCGACACCTGGATCACCGGAGCCGCCAGCACGCCGGCAAACGCCGCGAGCGCGACGCCGAAGCCGTAAGTCAGCGTGATCATGCGCGGCACGTTCACGCCGAATGCCTCGACGAGCTTCGGGTTTTCGGTGCCCGCGCGCAGATACGCGCCCAGCCGCGTCTTCTCGATCACGAACCACGTCGCAAAGCAGACGATGAGCGAGGCCACGACGACCCACGCCCGATAATTCGGCAGATACATGAAGCCGAGATTGGTCGCGCCCGACAACACGTCCGGCGCGTCATACGGCTGCCCCGACGATCCGTAGATCGAGCGGAACACGCCTTCGATCACGAGCGTCAGGCCGAAGGTCAGCAACAGGCCGTACAGGTGATCGAGACGATACAGCCAGCGCAGCATCGTGCGCTCGATCACGATGCCGATCGCGCCGACCAGCAGCGGCGCCAGCACCAGCATCACCCAGTAAGGCAGGTTGAAATAGGCGAGGCCCATCCACGCGAACATCGCGCCGAGCATGAACAATGCCCCGTGCGCGAAATTGATCACATTGAGCAGGCCAAAGATGATCGCGAGCCCCAGACTCAGAATCGCGTAGAACGAACCGTTCACGAGTCCGAGCATGAGCTGGCTCAGCATCGCCGGTAGCGGAATGCCAAAGATTTCCATTGAACCCTTCACCCATCGTCAAGGTGAGATCGAGAGGTCCGCGTGCGCGCCGCCGGCCGCGCGCACGCGGACCGGCGGCGCCTTGCTACGCCCTTACTTCCACAGCTTGCAGCGCGTTTCCGCCTTCGTCGTGAAGGCCTTGTCGCCCGGGATCGTCGCGACGATCTTCAGGTAATCCCAGGGCTCCTTCGATTCGGCCGGCGTCTTCACCTGCATCAGGTACATGTCGTGGATCATGCTGCCGTCGGCACGGATGTAGCCCTTCGCATAGAAGTCGTCGATCTTCATCTTCTTCAGCTCGGCCATCACCTTGTCGGCGTCCGTCGAGCCGACTGCCTGCACCGCCTTCAGGTACGTCGTCGTGGCCGAGTAGTCGGCGGCCTGCAGGCTCGAAGGCATCTTCTTCATTTTCGCGTAATAGCGCTCGGCCCACTTGCGCGCCGCCGGATTCTGATTCCAGTACCAGCTGTCGGTCAGTTCGAGCCCTTGCGTCGTCTCGAGACCCAGGCTGTGGATGTCGTCGATGAACATCAGCAGCGCGGCGATTTTCATCGTCTTCGTGATGCCGAATTCCTTCGCCGCCTTGATCGCGTTATCCGTATCGCCGCCGGCGTTCGCGAGACCGAGCACCTGCGCTTTCGACGCCTGCGCCTGCAGCAGGAACGACGAGAAGTCGGAGGCCGACAACGGATGCAGCACCTCGCCGAGCACCTGCCCGCCGTTCGCCTTCACGACTTCCGACGTCGCTTTCTCCAGCGTCTTGCCGAACGCGTAGTCCGCGGTCAGGAAGAACCAGGTCTTGCCGCCCTGCTTCGTCACCGCGGAGCCGGTGCCGCGCGCGAGCGCGGTCGTGTCATACGCGTAGTGAACCGTGTACGGCGTGCATTGCTCGTTGGTGAGCGTGTCGGCCCCGGCGCCGACGTTGATGTAGACCTTGTGCTTCTCGGCGGCCACCTGGTTCATCGACAGGCCCGTGGCCGAATTCGTGCCGCCGATCAGCAGGTCGACGCCGTCGCGGTCGAACCATTCGCGCGCACGCGAGGCCGCGATATCCGCCTTGTTCTGGTGGTCCGCATAGACCACTTCGATCGGCTTGCCGTTCACCTTGCCGCCAAAATCGGCCACCGCCATCTTGATTGCTTCGAGACCGCCCTGGCCGTCGATATCCGCATACAGGCCCGACATGTCCGTGATGAAGCCGATCTTCACCGCGTTTTCGTCGGCTTGCGCGCTTCCCGCTGTCAGCGTGAAGCTGGCTGCCGCGAAACAGCATGCCGTCAACCGTGCAAGCGTTTTCAATTTCATGTCCGTCTCCTGGTTTTGATGCTTGTGTTATCAGAGGCTCTGCACTGTCTATACGCCGAGCAGGTCATGCAATGTCGGCATCTTGCTTTCAAGCTCGTTCGCGCCGAAATGCTCGACGATCCCGCCATGCTCCATCACATAGAAGCGGTCCGCGAGCGGCGCGGCAAAGCGAAAGTTCTGTTCGACCATGACGATCGTGTAGCCGCGCGCCTTCAGCATCGTGATCATGCGCGCGAGCGCCTGCACGATGACCGGCGCGAGTCCTTCGGAGATCTCGTCGAGCAGCAGCAGGTTCGCGCCGGTGCGCAGGATGCGCGCCACCGCGAGCATCTGCTGCTCGCCGCCCGAGAGCCGCGTGCCCTGGCTCGCGCGGCGCTCCTTCAGGTTCGGAAACATCTCGTAGATTTCGTCGAGCGACATCATGTGCGCCGCGTCGCCCACGGCGGGCGGCAGCAGCAGGTTCTCCTCGCACGACAGGCTCGAGAAGATGCCCCGTTCCTCCGGGCAATAACCGATGCCGCAGTGCGCGATCCGGTGTGTCGGCAAACCGATCGTCTCGTGACCGCCGATGCGGATCGAACCGACGCGCCGGCCGGTCAGCCCCATGATCGCGCGCAGTGTCGTGGTGCGCCCCGAGCCGTTGCGGCCGAGCAGCGTGACGACCTCGCCGCGCTTCACCGTGAGATCGACGCCATGCAGGATATGCGATTCGCCATACCATGCCTGCAGACCGCTGATTTCGAGCGCCGCTTCGCCCTGCTCCGTCACGCCGTCCGCCCTGCGTTGCTGCGCCGCGAGCGTATTCATGCGTGCGCTCCGGCCAGCGTCGCATCGGCGCTGCCCATGTAGGCCTCCATGACGAGCGGACTCTTCGAGACTTCGGCATACGTGCCTTCCGCCAGCACCTCGCCGCGCTGCAGGACCGTGATCGTATCGGAGATGCCCGCGATCACGTTCATGTTGTGCTCGACCATCAGGATCGTGCGGCCGCTCGACACCTTCTTGATCAGCGCGGTGACGCGGTCGACGTCCTCGTGGCCCATCCCCTGGGTCGGCTCGTCGAGCAGCATCAGCTCCGGCTCCATGGCGAGCGTCGTGGCAATTTCGAGTGCGCGCTTGCGACCATACGACAGCTCGACGGTCGGCACGTCCGCGAAGTCGGTGAGGCCCACCTGGGTCAGCAGATCCATTGCGCGATCGTCGAGCTGATGCAGCGTGCGCTCGCTGCGCCAGAAATGAAAGGCGGTGCCAAGCTGACGTTGCAGACCGACGCGCACGTTCTGCAACGCGGTCATGTGCGGAAACACCGCGGAGATCTGGAACGAGCGGATGATGCCGCGGCGGGCAATCTGCGCGGGCCGCTCGCGCGTGATGTCGATACCGTTGTAGACGATCTGCCCCGACGTCGGCTCGAGAAATTTGGTCAGCAGGTTGAAGCAGGTGGTTTTTCCCGCGCCGTTCGGTCCGATCAGCGCGTGGATCGAACCGCGACGCACGCGCAGGTTAACGCCGTTGACGGCCACGAAACCCTTGAACTCTCTGGTCAACCCGCGCGTTTCGAGAATCGTGTCGCCGAGAATCATGTTCCCTTCCATACGAAGTGAGGCGAAACATTACGATTTTTTCGCGCATGAGACTACGCGTCTGAATGACGATGGCTGCTATCCCCGTGCCATTCGTTGACGTGGTGCACCAATCCGGACGGTAATCCATTGGCCACCACGCCGTATCTCGCCATTGTCTCGCCAATGATGCAGCGCATTCATTGGGATTTGCACTTAGTATTCAATTTGCGCGGGCGGTGTGTATCGCGCGTGACGCGATACCCCGCACGACTGTCATGCAATCGACACCGGACTCGACGCAAGCGCACTCGACGCGCGTGCTGCCCGACGCGCGCGTCGATCCTCGCGAATCATGTCGCTTGCGCGCTCGGCGATCATCAGTGTCGGCGAATTCGTGTTGCCCGATGTGATCGTCGGCATGACCGAAGCATCGACGACACGCAAGCCCTCCACGCCGAGCACGCGCAATCGCGCATCGACCACGGCATCGGGGTCGTCCGCCACGCCCATGCGGCATGTGCCGACCGGATGGAAGATCGTCGTGCCGACCCGGCCAGCGGCATCCTGCAACTGTTCCTCGGTCTGAAACGCGATACCGGGCAAAATTTCCTGTGGCCGGTATGCGGCGAGCGCCGGCGCCGCCGCGATGCGCCGGGTCAACCGCAGGGCATTGGCGGCAACATGGCGGTCGTACTCCGTCGACAGATAGTTCGGCGCGATCAGCGGGGCGGCGTCGGCCGCGGGCGACACGATATGAACGCTGCCGCGCGACGTGGGACGCAGCTGACACACGGACGCGGTAAACGCGTTGAAACGATGCAGCGGTTCGCCGAAGCGATCGAGCGACAGCGGCTGCACGTGGTACTCGAGGTCCGGGCGCGCGAGCGCGGGGTCCAGCGGGTCCGACTTCGCGAACGCGCCGAGCTGAGAAGGCGCCATCGACATCGGCCCGCTCTGGAACAGCAGGTACTGCAGCCCGATCATCAGCTTGCCCCACCAGTGCGCGCTGGCGGTGTTCAGCGTGCGCACGCCGTCGACCTTGAACGCCATGCGCAGTTGCAGATGATCCTGAAGGTTCTCGCCGACGCCGCGCAACGCGTGCACGACATCGATGCCGAACTCGCGCAGCCGCGCGGCATCGCCGACGCCGGACAGTTCGAGCAGTTGCGGCGAGTTCACCGCGCCCGCGCTGAGGATGACTTCGTCGCGGGCGCCGGCGAAGAACGCGGTGCCGTCGCGCACATAATCGACCCCGACGCAACGGCGTCCGTCGAAGACGAGGCGCTGCGTGTGCGCACCGGTCATCACAGTCAGGTTGCGGCGGCCAAGCGCCGGACGCAAGAACGCCTTCGACGCGTTCCAGCGGATCCCGCGCTTCTGGTTCACGTCGAAATAGCCGACCCCGCTGTTGTCGCCGCGATTGAAATCGTCAGTGGCGGGAATGCCGCTTTGCTGCGCGGCCTGCGAGAACGTTTCGAGAATTTTCCACTTCAGCCGCTGCTTCTCGACGCGCCACGGCCCGCCGGCGCCATGCGCTTCGCTTGCGCCGCCGTAATAATCCTCGCTGCGCCGGAACACCGGCAGCACGCTGTCCCACGACCACGAAGGATCCTGCGTCGTGTGTGCCCACGCGTCGTAATCCTCGCGCTGTCCGCGCATGTAGATCATCCCGTTGATCGACGAGCTGCCGCCGAGCACCCGGCCACGCGGATACGACAGCGAGCGGCCGTTCAGGCCGGGCTCCGCGCGCGTCTTGTAGAGCCAGTCGGTACGCGGATTGCCGATGCAGTACAGGTAGCCGACGGGCACGTGAATCCAGTGATAATCGTCCTTGCCGCCCGATTCGAGCAGGAGTACTGATGTTTCCGGATCTTCGCTCAGGCGGTTGGCGAGCACGCAGCCCGCCGTGCCCGCGCCGATCACGATGTAGTCGAATTCGCCCGCCGGCGCGCGCGCGCCCGCAGGCCCCGGCCGCGTCGCCTGGTTCATGCCCACTGTCGTCTCCCCGGCGAGCCACCGTCCATGGCATTCGCCTGCTGGTTTACGGGTCCGCCGCACACTCAAGCGGAACCTGCACTGCCGCCCTGCATCGCGCAGCCGGTCTGCCGGCCGGCTGCGCCCGATGTCTACTTCGCAACCGGCATCGCAAACTCGGCGCCCTTCGCGATGCTGTCCGGCCAGCGCTGCATGATGCTCTTGTAGCGCGTGTAAAAGCGCACCCCCTCCTCGCCGTACGCGTGATGATCCCCGAACAGCGACTGCTTCCAGCCCCCGAACGAGTGCCACGCCATCGGCACCGGAATCGGCACGTTGATCCCCACCATCCCCACCTGGATCTGCCGCGAGAACGCGCGCGCCACCCCGCCGTCCGACGTGAACAGCGACACCCCGTTGCCGAACTCGTGCCCGTTCACCAGCTCCACCGCCGACGCGAAATCCGGCACCCGCACCACGCACAGCACCGGGCCGAAGATCTCCTCACGGTAGATCTTCATCTGCGCACTCACCCGGTCGAACAGCGTGCCCCCGAGGAAAAAACCCTCCTCGTGCCCCGCCACCCGCAGGCCACGGCCGTCCACCACCAGCGCCGCCCCTTCGGCCTCCCCCGCCTCGATGTAGCCCTCCACCTTCGCCCGATGCGCCCCCGTCACCAGCGGACCCATCTCCGACGCCCCCTCCATCCCGTTGCCCACGCGCAGCGCCTTCACCCGCGGCGCGAGCCGCGCCACCAGCTCGTCCGCGACGTGTCCCACCGCCACCGCCACCGAGATCGCCATGCAGCGCTCGCCCGCCGAGCCGTATGCCGCCCCCATCAGCGCGTCCACCGCCTGCTCCAGGTCCGCATCCGGCATCACCACCAGATGGTTCTTCGCCCCGCCCAGCGCCTGCACCCGCTTGCCCCGCCGCGACGCCTGCGCATGGATGTAGCGCGCGATCGGCGTCGAGCCCACGAACGACAGCGCCGCCACCTCCGGATGCGCGATCAGCGCATCCACCGCCTCCTTGTCGCCGTGCACCACGTTGAACACCCCGTCGGGCAGCCCCGCCTCCTTCAGCAGCTGCGCGAGCCGCACCGACGCCGACGGGTCCCGCTCCGACGGCTTGAGCACGAACGTGTTGCCGCACGCCAGCGCGACCGGAAACATCCAGCACGGCACCATCATCGGAAAGTTGAACGGCGTGATCCCCGCCACCACCCCCAGCGGCTGGCGCAGGTTCCAGTTGTCGATCCCCCCGCCGATCTGGTCCGTGAAGTCCGTCTTCAGCAGGTTCGGGATCCCGCACGCGAACTCCACCACCTCGATGCCGCGCATCACCTCGCCCTTCGCGTCGGAGAACACCTTGCCGTGCTCGCGCGTGATCAGCTCCGCGAGCTCGTCCTGGTGACGGTCCAGCAGTTCCTTGAAGCGGAACAGCACCCGCGCGCGACGGATCGGCGCAGTCTCGCTCCAGCCGCGAAACGCCGCCTGCGCCGCCGCCACCGCCGCCCCCACCTCCGCCTCGTTCGCCAGCGGCACCCGCGCGCTCACCGCGCCCAGCGCAGGATTGAACACCTCCGCCTCCCGCCCGCTGCCTCCCCCCACCGCCTCCCCGTTGATGAAGTGGGGCAGCGCGCGCAGGCCCGTTTCGCTCCGATGTGTCTCGCTCATCTCGTCCTCGTCTGGTGAAAAGCACGCGCCGCCCGTCCGTGGCGGGCGCACGATGTCCGAAGCGTAATCGCCAACCGCATTCGAAATCCAATGAGTTATGCTCAAATGCGCCATAAGCCGCGCTAATATCACAATATGGACCTCACGCTGTTACGTGCCTTCGTCGCAGTCGCGAAGGAGGGCAACCTCACGCGCGCCGCGGTGCAGCTGCACCTGACCCAGCCAGCCGTCAGCCTGCAGATCAAGAACCTGCAGGAGACGCTCGGCCTCGCGCTGTTCACGCGGACCTCGCACGGACTGGTGCTGACGCGCGACGGCCAGGCGCTGCTGCCGCACGCGGAACGCGCACTCGGCGCGGCCGGCGACGTGCAGCGCGCGGCAGCGGCGCTGCGTCACGAGGTGCGCGGCCGGTTGCGCATCGGCACGATCCTCGACCCGGGGTTCCTGCGTCTCGGCGGCTTCCTGAGGCAGCTTGTCGAGACGTGGCCGCACATCGAAACCGCGCTGCAGCACGGCATGTCCGGCTGGGTGCGCGATCAGGTGCGCGCCACCGAACTCGACGTCGGCTATTACATCGGACAGCCCGAAGAGGACGACGCGCGCGACGGCGCCGCCTTCCACACCCTCACGCTCACGCAGTTCCAGTACCGCGTGCTCGCGCCGGCCGGCTGGAAGGAGCGCGTGAAGGGCGCACGCGACTGGCGCGCGCTCGCCGCGCTGCCGTGGATCTGGACGCCGCCGGCCTCGGCGCACAACCGGCTGCTGTCGCGGCGGTTTGCGGACGCGGGGGTGAAACCGGTCAAGGTTGCCGAAGTGGATCAGGAACCGTCGATGCTCGACCTGGTGAAATCCGGGGTCGGGCTGACACTCGCGCGCGACGCGATCGCGCTGGCCGAGGCGCACGCGCACGCGCTGACGATCGTCGAGGACGTCACCGTGCCGACCCAGCTCACCTTCATCACGCTCGCATCGCGCAAGGAGGAGCCCGCGATTGCCGCGGCGCTGAAGCTGATCGAGCAGCAGTGGGCAATATGAGCGCGGCTGATGATGGTGGCGGAGGCACGCGGACGCACGCGTAACGCCATCGTCACGCGCTTTTTGCTAGATTGAAGGTTTGCTGCGCGCGGCGATCCCACGCTGGGGGCGCGCGCCGAACCCGGCGCACTCGCGCCGGGGTGCCGTGCACGTTCTGCGGCGATCCGAAGCCGGTCCGGGTTTGTCATTCCGGCGCCGCCCGGCCTTTCAGGCCGGTGCGGCCGCCGATCGATCCATCCTTTCCTGAGGAGTCTGATATGGCACGCAACATCGAAATCAAAGCCCGCGCCCAGCATTTCGATCAGCTGCGCGAACGCGCCGCCGCGCTGTCGCCCGATGCACCGCTGATTTTTCGCCAGCAGGACTTCTTCTACGACGTGCCGCGCGGCCGCCTGAAGCTGCGCCAGTTCGACGACGGCACCCCGGCAGAGCTGATCTTCTACCAGCGCGACGACCGTGACGGCCCGAAGGCGTCGTACTACACGCGCAGCCCCGTCACCAACCCCGAGGCGATGCATGCACTGCTCGCCACCGCGCTCAGCACGCGCGGCATCGTCACAAAAGAACGGCACGTGTATCTCGCGGGCCGCACGCGGATTCACCTCGACCGGGTGGATGGCCTCGGCGATTTCATCGAACTCGAAGTCGTGCTCGCGCCCGACGACGACGAGGAAGGCGGCCATGCCGAAGCGCACGCGATGTTCGCGCAACTGGGCGTGCCCGAAACGGATCTCGTCGCGCTCGCCTACGTGGATCTGCTCAACGCGGATCAGGAACCGCGCGCCGCCTGAGTCCCCGCCCGCCCCTCGCGCGCATCAGTCCGGCGCCGCGTCCGGCGACAGGTGCGCGAGCGGCAATGGCCCATTGCGCTTGAACGTCGTGAGCACGATGTTCGAGCGCACGCTGTCGACGCCCGGCACGCGCATCAGCTTCTTCATCACGAACGACGACAGCGCGTTCAGATCGGGCGCGACGATGCGCAGCAGATAATCCGCATCGCCGACCACCGCGTGGCACTCCAGCACTTCGGGCAGCATGTCGATCTGCTGCTGGAACTGCTCGATGATCGAGTCGCCGTGATGCTTCAGCTTCAGGCTCGTGAACGCCGTCACGCCGAGGCCCAGCTTTTCGGGCCGCAGCACGACCCGATAGCCCTCGACGACGCCCACCTGTTCGAGCCGCTGCAGCCGCCGGCCGATCTGCGACGGCGACAGCGGCACCTGCTCGCCGAGCTGCTGATGGGTCGCGCGTCCGAATCGCTGCAACACATCGAGCAGCGCAAGATCGAAGTGATCCAGCTCAATCATGCAAATACTCCGCGCAAATTACCTTGATATGCACGATTATTGCATTGATCTGTCCCGTCGCGCTCGCTGCCCCAGCGTCCTGCCGATTCGTCCCGAATGAGCGTCCCCGCGCCCGGACACCGGCTGCGGCCCGCGCGGATCCGTGAAAAAATAGCAGCAGGCTCGCGCGGCGCCGGCATCGCGCTTCCGCGAACCCCGCAGGCCCGGCTGCGCAGCGCGCGCGGCCGGACCGCCCGCTGCGGGCAATCCCCGGGCGCTCCCGCGCGCCCTTCCAGACAGGCGAGGCATCGGATGATTCACAGACTGACTTCGGAAGAACGGTCCACGCAGATCGGCCAGCTCGACGGCTGGATCGCCGTACCCGGGCGCGACGCCATCCAGCGCCACCTCGTGTTTGCGGACTTCAACGAGGCGTTCGGCTTCATGACGCGCGTGGCGATCAGGGCCCAAGAGATGAACCACCACCCGGAATGGTTCAACGTCTACAACAAGGTGGAGGTGACGTTATCCACGCACGAAGCAAACGGCCTTACCGAACGGGACATCGCGCTTGCGCGCTTTATCGATCAGGTGGCCAAAACGTCGGCGCACGGCTAGGCGCGCGCGGCCGGAAACCGGCGCGCACGCCGCCTGTGAAAGGGCTTTGCAGGGCAGCGCGCGCGCAACCCTTCAGTTCTACAGGCCATTCTTAAGACGGACGTAAGAATCCCACGCTTCGCGTGCATTTGCATCCAAACCATCCGGCGATAGCGCGTTCTGACGCTGTACAATCAGAAGCGCATACGGCTTGGAGAGCGCGCTTGCCTCCTTGCACAGAACGAGTTCGTCGCCGCTCGAGGGCGAGCGGGCGCGCCAGAAGTTGATCGCGGCTTCCAGTTCGTGGATCGTTATCTCGGACATGACTTTCGTGATCGCAACGGCCGCGCAGGCGGTCGTGCCGCGCGGCAGACTGTGCAGCAGGCGCCGCGGCGAACCGCGTGCCTGAACGCCTAACCCATTGTACTTGAGCGAAACCCATGCGACTCCTTCTGATCGAAGACGACCGCCCGATTGCGCGCGGTATCCAGAGCAGTCTTGAACAAGCCGGCTTCACGGTCGACATGGTCCACGACGGCATCTTCGCCGAACAGGCCCTCACGCAGAACCGTCACGAGCTCGTGATCCTCGACCTCGGGCTGCCGGGCATCGACGGCATGACGCTGCTGTCGCGCTTCCGCCAGAGCAACCGCCATACGCCGGTGATCGTGCTCACCGCGCGCGACGAGCTGAACGACCGCGTGCAGGGTCTGAACGCCGGCGCAGACGACTACATGCTGAAGCCGTTCGAGCCCGCCGAACTCGAAGCGCGGATTCGCGCGGTGATGCGCCGCAGCGGCCCGCATGGCGACATGCCGCGTCCCGAAGTCTCGCTCGGCGGCGTGCGCCTGTCCGGCGTCGACCGCCGCATCTTCAACGACGACAAGCCGCTCGAACTGTCGCCGCGCGAATTCGCGGTGCTCGAAATGCTGCTGCTGCGTCACGGCCGCGTCGTCAGCAAGGCGCAGCTGCAGGATCATCTGACGCATTTCGGCGGCGATCTCGGCGACACCGCAATCGAAGTCTACGTGCACCGCGTGCGCAAGAAGCTCGAAAACTGCCGCGTCGAAATCGTCACGGTGCGCGGCTTCGGTTATCTGTTGCAGGAAATCCGCCAGGCCGCCTGATGCGCGTCACAGCCGGGGCGACGCCGGCCGGATAAACGCCGGCGCCGCGGCGCTCGCCATCAGGTGTGCGCGGGGCGTACGTGAGGGGTACGCGGGGTGCGCTCCGGGAGCGCGCCCGCGTGGCGGCGCCCCGCAATGCCCGCGTCCGGTTGCCCGCTCACCGTCCTGCCTCTTTTTCCGCGCGTTCGACCATGCCCGATCCGGCCGCGAATAGCCTGCGTCGCACCCTGTTGCGCCGCCTCGCCGCTCCCCTTTCCCTGCTCGCGCTGATGAGCGGCCTCGTCGCGTACTGGCTCGCGTGGCAATACACGCAGCACGTGATCGACCGCTCGCTCGCCGACCTCGCGACCGCTGTCTCGAAGCAGATCCAGATCGCCGGCGCCGATGCGCCGATCACCGTGCCGCCGCTCGCGCAAGCGATGTTCTCCGATCCGGTCGAGCATCTCGTCTACCGGATCAGCAACGGCGAAACGGAAATCGCCGGCGACCCGAAGCTCCCGCTGCAAGGCGTCAACGTCCGCCGCATGCACTATGCGTTCGTTTTCGAAACGCAGTATGGCGGGGTGACCGTGCGCGTCGCGCAGGTCCGGGTGCCGCAGCCGATCGGCAATCCGATCGTCGTCGAAGTGGGGCAGCCGATCCAGCGGCGCTTCCAGATCGCCGCGGAGTTTCTGCTCGCGATCATGATGCCGCTGCTGTTACTGCTGCTCGCGGGCTGGGTGATCGTCTGGCGCGTCGTCAACCAGCAACTCAATCCGCTGACCGATCTCGCGGACTCGCTGAACCGGCAGACCCACACGTCGCTGGAGCCGGTTGACGAGACCTTCGTCCCCGACGAGATCCGGCCGCTCACGAGCGCGCTGAACGGCCTGCTGGAGCGCCTGAAAAGCGCACTCGACGCACAGCGCAAATTCATCGCCGACGCGGCGCATCAGTTGCGCACGCCCCTCACCGCGGTCAAGCTGCACGCGGAACAGGCCGCCACCGCCCGCGATCCGCAGCATGCGCTAGCGGCCGTGCGCGAACTGCGCGCCGCCGCCGATCGCGCGGTGCGGCTATCGAACCAGCTCCTGTCGCTTGCGCGCGCCGAACCGGGCGCGCAGGCCGCACGCTTCGTCGACGTCGACGTGGCGGCGCTCGCGTTCGAAACCGGCGCCGAATGGGTGCCGCGCGCGCTGACGGCCCATGTGGATCTGGGTTTCCAGCGCCTCGACGATCCGACCAACGACCGGCCGCTTGCGGCGCGCGGCAATCCGGTACTGCTGCACGAAGTGATCGCCAATCTGCTGGACAATGCGCTGAAGTACGTGCCGCCCGCGCGCTTCGACGGCGGCCGCATCACGGTCAGCGTGTCGGAATGCCGGATCGGCACCGTGCCGATGGCGGAGATCATCGTCGAGGACAATGGTCCAGGTGTGCCGCCGAACCAGCAGGCCGACCTCTTCAAGCGCTTTTTCCGCGGCGACGGGCAACAGAGCGAAGGCGGCGTCGACAGCGGCGCCGGGCTGGGTCTGGCGATCGTGCACGACATCATGGTGCTGCATCGCGGCAGCGTGCACTACGAGGACGCGCCGGAAGGCGGGGCGCGCTTCATCGTGCGGATTCCGCTTGTCGTGCCGCAGGGTCCGCAAGACGATGACAGCCGGCGAAGTGCAAAAAAACCGGCGCACCAGGCGCCGATCGATCTGTAGTGCGGTGAACCTGCGCGCGGCCGCTTCATTGCGGCCAGCGCGCGCTTCATCGGTGCCTCACGCGCGCTTGCGCTTCGATTTCCCGCCGGTCTTCCCGGACGGCGCGAGCATCGTGCCGCGGCATTTGCGGGCGCCGCACCGGCACTCGTACTCTTTCTGCAGCTTCTTCGTCTGACGCGCGTCGATGACGAGCCCGTAATCGTAAAACAGCTCCTCGTCCGGCGCGATGTCGCGCAACGCGTGCACGTACACGTGCCCGTCGATTTCCTCGGCTTCGCAATTCGGCGCGCAGGAGTGGTTGATCCAGCGCGCGCTATTGCCGTGGACCTTGCCGTCGATCACGTCGCCATCTTCGAGCGCGAAATAGAACGTGTGATTCGGCTCGTCCGGATCGTGCGGATGACGTCGCAGCGCTTCTTTCCACGAAATCCGCTCGCCCTTGTATTCGATCACCCGCTCGCCGGCCGCAATCGGTTCGAGGGCAAACACGCCTTTGCCATGTACTCCCGAACGGCGCACGACGATCCTGCGTGAACTCATTGAATGAATCCTTGTGAAGAACGGGGCGGCAGCGATCGCACCCGCAAGCGGTTGCGCCGATGGCCGATTTCCTGCCGCGAATAGCAAACGCGGCGCCCTTGCAGGCGCCGCGTCGACGTGCGACGCGGATGCGTCACAACCGGAATCGTACACGTTCGGCGTAGCTTCGTTCAACCATTGCGCGGCATTCGCCGCGTCCGCCGGGTCTTCAGCGCTGGCCGAACGCGATATCGCCGAACAGCGCTTTCTGGTCGCGCGGCTGCGAGCGCCAGTACTGCGGCGGCGCGCTGACGGTGGCGCCGAGCTGCGCAGCGGCATGCCACGGCCAGCGCGGGTTATAGAGCAGACCGCGTGCGAGCGCAATCAGGTCGGCGTCGCCGCGTTCGATCAGTTGCTCCGCGTGCAGCGGATCGGTGATCAGGCCCACCGCGATCGTCGTCATGCCGGTGGCCTCACGGACCGCGCGCGCGAACGGCACCTGGTAGCCCGGTTCGAGCGGAATCTTCTGCAGCGGCGACACGCCGCCGGACGACACGTCGATCCAGTCGCAGCCGCGCGTTTTCAGCGCGTTCGCGAACGCGATCGTGTCGTCGATCTGCCAGCCGCCCTCCACCCAGTCGGTTGCCGACACGCGCACGCCGACCGGTTTGTCGGCCGGAAACGCGGCGCGCACGATGTCGAAGATCTCCAGCGGAAAACGCATGCGGTTCTCGAGCGATCCGCCGTACTCGTCCGTGCGCCGGTTTGCGAGCGGCGACAGGAACTGGTGCAGCAGATAGCCATGCGCGGCATGCACTTCGAGCGCGTCGATGCCGAGCCGGGCGGCCCGGCGCGCCGTCGCCGCGAACGCTTCGCGAATCCGGTTCAGGCCGGCCGTATCGAGCGCGAGCGGCGACTCCTCGCCTTCCTTGTGCGGCACCGCGGATGGCGCATGCGGCAACCAGCCGCCGTCCGCCACCGCGATGAGCTGACCGCCTTCCCACGGCACGTGGCTCGACGCCTTGCGGCCCGCATGCGAAAGCTGCATGGCAACCGGCACCGCCGAATGCTTGCGGATCGCGGCCAGCACCGGCACGAGCGCGGCTTCCGTCACGTCGTCCCACAAGCCGAGATCGCCGGGCGTGATGCGGCCGTCGGGCTCCACGGCAGTCGCCTCGATGCACAGCATGCCGGCACCGGACAGAGCCATGCTGCCGAGATGGATCATGTGCCAGGCGCTCGCCTCGCCGCGTTCGGCGGAGTACTGGCACATCGGCGATACGACAATGCGGTTCGGAAGCGTCACGCTGCGCAGCGTGAGCGGAGAAAATAGCGCGCTCATGAATTTCGCCCATGAATACCGGAACAGCGAACGAGGATAGCACCGCGGGCTCTTCACTGCATGGCCGGCGCGGCGCGGCCCCGGATCCTGCCTGATCTGAAGCGGGAGAACGCGGCGCCCGCGCGCCGCTCACCGGCGGTACGCGCTGTACGTGTTATACGCGCTGTACGTGTTATACGCGCGTAACGCGTGATACGCGTGATACGCGTTACGCACTGCGTAGCGTCTCAGGCCCGCAGCCCCACGTCGTCGAGCCACGCGCCGAACGTGCGGCCAGCAGCGAGTTCGAGTGCCGGGCCGAGACGGGCCGTGTCGGCGCGCAGCGCCGCTACGTCGGCCCGGTGCGCGGCCAGTTCGCTCGCATGTCCGATCAGCCAGGGTTCGAAGCGCGCAGCGCGAATTTCAGGGTGACACTGCAGCCCCAGCACTGCGTCGCCCCACGCGAACGCCTGGTTTTCGCACGCGGGCGTCGACGCGAGCAGCGTCGCGCCGGCGGGCAGGTCGAATGTGTCGCCATGCCAGTGGAACATCGAGGTATGCGCGCCATCCAGATGGCGCAACGGGCCGGCTTTGCCCGCCGGCGTCAGCGCGAGCGGCGTCCAGCCCAGTTCCGCCTGCCGGGCCGGATAGACACGCGCACCGAGGGCTCGCGCAATCAGTTGCGCGCCGAGGCAAATGCCGAGCGTCGGCAGACCGGCGGCGATGCGCTTTTCGATCATGGCAAGCAGCGGCACCAAGGTCGGGTAGCGCGCGTCGTCGAAGGCCGGGATCGGACCGCCGAGCACGACCATCAGCGACGGTGCAAGCGGATTCGGCGCTTCGATCCGCGCGAGCCCCACGTCCAGGTAGCGGACCGGGCAGCCGCGCTCGCCCAGTACCCGTTCGAGACTGCCCAGATCCTCGAAGTGGACGTGACGAATGGCCAGAACCTCGCGATGCATCGGCAGACCTCACCCCGCTTGAGAATCGACGCGCCTCTATCCCGGCGCGCACCCGCGGCGCGCGGGCGAGCCGCCCCGCGGCATCGGACGGCCCGGCAGCGCGGGCCGCCTCGCGCTTACTGCGCGTAAATCTTCCAGGTCTTCTTCTGGGTCGCCACGTCCGCTGCTTCATGAACGGAGCAGTCGAGACGCACGTCCGTATCCGCCATGTCCAGGTCGAGCAGCGCGCAGTGATGCAGCGTTTTCTTCGGATTCTTGCTCGGCACGAAGTGCACGCAGGTCAGGCACATGCGGTGCGGCGGGATGTTTTCCTGCGCTTCGAGCTGGCGCACCGTCTTCAGCAGCGTACGGTAGAACACCGCCTGCTCGTCATCGCGCAGCGTGCCGACCGCCTTCGCGAGGAAGTCGGGCCATTGCGCCGCCCGCTTGGCGGCCGTGCGGCCGCGCGCGGTCAGGCGCACCGCGAGCGCGCGGCCGTCGTCGAGCGCACGGCGCTTTTCGACCAGCCCCTTGCCTTCGAGCGTGCTCACTGCGTCGCTCGTCGTCGCGGCCGTCAGCGCGGTTTCGCGCGCGATTTCGCCGAGCCGCATCGGCCCCTTGCGCTGCATCAGCAGCACGAGGATTTCGCCCTGGGTCGGCGTCAGGCCGGCGCCTTCGGCCCATTCCCATGCCTGGCTACGCATGGCCGTGCTCAGTCGCAAAAGGCTGTGGGTCACCCGCCCCGTCGCCTGCTCTCCGTATACGCCTTCGCTCATAATCTATCGTTGGTTGTGGGCAGCGTGCCGCTGCCTGGCCAGCTGCCGGGTGCGCCGGCAGCCCTTGGGTCCCGTTCGTCCAGACAACGGACAGATTGGGCCGACTATCTCAAAAATTTACTGCTTCGTACGCCAAACCCTGCGTATTCCTTCATCCCGTACGCCTGCTTCAGCCTCGCCCCTGCCCGGTTTGCCCGCTTGACCCACAGAACAGGCCAGGCGCGCACACTGTCAGAGGCAGAAAACTGACATTCTATGCGAGAGCGGCAAATCGTACAGCTAAGTTATTCAACGATCCCTGTGGATAAGTAGGGGAAAACACGTCGGGACTCGGGTGCATCGATTCTTGACAAGCCGGCAAGCGGTCTTGCCTTTCAGAAGATTATCCGCCGTCCCGGGCCGCAATCCGTGCTGATGCAGCATGGTTATCGTTTACGCAGCGCCTTGAGTTTGCAGGGAATTATTCAGTTGTCCACAGGCCGGCGCAATGCTTGTTAACTACTACTACGGTTATATACGTAAACTTTCAAAATACCTAAAACCCTCGCTGCCGGACGGTCCGCGCAAAAAAAACGTTGCCGCGCTCCCGCGCGGTGCGCGGCACAGCGCGGCAGGCGCGCTATGCCCGCCATTGCAGGCACTGCTGCCGCACGGCTTCGTGAAGCGACTTTTCCTGCGCGTACACATTGCGCAGCCAGGTCGCGTCGTTGATCTGTCCGCGGGCGATCGCACCGACCTCCTGGAGCGCACGGCCCGATTCGAGCGCATCCGCGTGCGGCGCGATGCGTTCGAGCGTGGCGAGGATGTCTTCCGAAATACTGCGGCGCTCGCTCGTCTGAGGATCGACGATGGTGCCTGCCAGCCCGAACCGGCACGCTTCGAACCGGTTAAACGTGTAGACGAGGTAATCGTCCTCCTGCGGGGTGAACGGCTTGTCGAGCAGCAGATGGCGCGCGAGCGTCTGGATGTAGCAGGCAATCGCGGCGGCACGGTCCACCGACAGCGGCGTGTCCATCACGCGCACCTCGATGGTTCCGAAACCCGGCTTCGGGCGAATGTCCCAGTAAAAGTCCTTCATGCTGTTGACGACACCCGTGTGAACCATCTTCGAAAAATATTCTTCGAAGCTGCTCCACGTGAGCGTGAACGGCGCCCGGCCGGACAACGGGAACGCGAAGACCGAATTGAGGCGTGCCGAATGAAAGCCGGTATCGACGCTCTGCACGAACGGCGACGATGCCGACAGCGCAATGAAATGCGGAATGAAGCGCGACATCGCGTGCAGCAGGTACAGCGCGCTGTCCGGATCCGGGCAGCCGATGTGCACGTGCTGGCCGAACACGGTGAACTGCTTCGCAAGGTAGCCGTACAGTTCCGACAGATACTGGAAACGCGGAGTATCGACGATCTGCCGCTCGCTCCACTGCTGGAATGCATGCGTGCCGCCGCCGCACAGCCCGACGTTCAGGCGGTCCGCCGCGGCGACCAGCGTGTCGCGGATCGTGCGCAGATCCGCGAGCGCCTGGGCGTGCGACGTGCAGATGCCAGTCGACAGCTCGATCATGCTTTCGGTGATTTCCGGCGTGATGTTGCCGGGAATCGCCTCGCCCTTGATGAGCCGCAGCAGATCCGAGGCCGCTTTGGTCAGATCATAATCATGCGTGTTGACGATCTGCATCTCGAGTTCGATGCCGAACGTGAACGGTTTCGAATCGACGAAGGGTTCGAGTGACATGGCATTTCCTGCTTCAGATCGGCCGGATCCGGCAAGCGGATCCGGCGCGCAACGGAGGGTTGGCCGCGCGGCGCGTCAGGCGCGCCGTTCGTCCACGAGCGCGAGACTGCGATAGACGAGCCAGGGCCCGACGATCTGCAGCACGACGATCGAACACATGACGATCGCGCGCAGCGACGGGTCGAAATTCGGGTACATCAGGTACGTATCGTCGACGAGCAGATACGCGAGCGCCGACATCGGCGACAACGCAAGCCCGAGCGCGACGCCCTGCTTCCAGTTCAGGCCGCTCGGCTTCGCGAACGCGAGCACGCCGACCAGCTTCGCGAGCAACCGCGCGACGATCAGGCCGAGCGCCGCGAGCCCGCCGATACCGATATCACGCCATTCGAACGACGTGAGCGTGAGCATGAAGAGGATCACGGTGAGCAGCCAGCCGGCCGTGCCGAAATGCTGCGGCCACAGTTGCGGGCGCACTTCCAGGTTCTTCACGAAGATGCCGGCCGCGAGCAGGCTCAGGATGGTGGACACCTTGAACAGATGCGCGATCGCTATCGCGAGCAGCACGAGACCGAACAGCGCGACGAACGAATGCTCGTCCTGCATGTTCATCCGGCGATACAGAAACACGCAGCTCCGCGCGAGCACGAACGCGACGATCAGCGAACCGATCAGCAGATAGAGCGGCTGCAGGATCGTCGCGAACACGTTGCCGTAGGTTTCCTGATGCAGCCAGCTCGAGACGAGTTTTTCGATCACGACCGCATAAATGCTGTTGAGCGCGGTCAATGTCATCAGCCGCTGCGTGACCTGCCCCTCGGCGCGCAGTTCGGTCTTGAGCTGGATCACCATGGCGGGCGACGTGGCGATCGCGATCGCGGCGACCACCAGCGCGACGATCAGCGGCACATGCAGGAACAGCAGCACGGGCAGCACCAGCACGAACGTCAGCGCCGATTCGGCGATGCTCGACAGGATCAGCCACGGATTGCGTCCGAGCCAGCGCAGGTCGAGCCGCCCGCCGAGCTCGAACGCAAGCAGCCCGAGGGCGACGTCGAGCAGCGGCCGCGTCGCGCGGACCGCGCCCAGGTCGATCACTCCGAAGCCGGCCGTGCCCGCGACGAGGCCGATCACCGCATAGCAGGCGATGCGCGGCAGTCGCCACGCGCGATAGCACAGTTCGCCGCATACGCCGGCGACCAGCAGTGCGAGCCCTGCCCAGAAAATTGCGTCGAGCGACAGGGGCCAGGCGGGGAAAAAAGAAAATGCCGACTTCATCGTCGTGGAGTCTCCTTGTCAGCCGCGGCAGGCGCGCAACACGGCGCGGCCTGCCGGAGCGCATGCCCGCAGCGTCGCGGGCAGATTCGCGTTGCGCCAAGCGGCGTTGCGAAACGGCAATGATCGGGTGAAATCCAGGTGAGGCGGATCCACACACGGAACTGCGGCGATGTGCGCAACGACTGCGTCAGCATCGTGTGCGCCTGTTCCGTTCCGACACGGATGAAAGAACGTCGTCGGCCTGACTTCAGAGTCGCGAAAGCAGGCTGTCGTTCCTTTGAGAACGTGCGCCCTTCGACCCGAAGGGCGACGTCAGAGGAACGGCGATTGTGCCACAGGTTTTTTGCAGTCACTGAATTTGGTCTCCCCCTCGCGCCGGGCGCCTTTTCCTCCGATACAGGTTCTCCCGCTGTGAAAACGGCTGCGATGCACGCCCGACGGCGCGGCGGGTTTTTCAGCTTTGTGTTTACCCGTATGTATACGTAGTAGCAGTTAACAAGCCTGGCCCCTTTCTGTGGATAACCGGATATTCCTTCTTCTAATCAATGCGTTGGCGGATGCAAAAGCGGCGTTGAAAGATGTGCGCGGCGCGTGCGCTTCATCGGGTAACTTTGACGGCCGAAAATGCGCGCGCAAGTTACCCCGTTTACGTCCACATGCCGTTCACCGGCGTTGCGCACGCGGGTGAACAGGTTATCCACAGCTTTGCGTGGATAACCTGTTCCGATGGCGAGGCCGGGTGGCGAGGTGTATCAGATGGCGCTGCCGCGACGCAGCGCGCGCAGCAGAAAGCGCGCGGGATCGATGTCCTCGGCCAGTGGCCGTTCGAGCGGCCACGGTTCGCCGTCGAGTTGCGACGCGATCAGTTCGGCGCCGAGCGCTGCCCACACGAGACCGCGCGAACCGAATGCGAATGCGCCATACAGGCCCGGCGCGCGCGGCAGATCGAGCGGCCACGCGCCGCGCAGCCGGGCGGCATCACGGGTCGCTGTCGCTTCGTCGGCGAGCGCGCCGAGCATCGGCAGACGGTCGCTCGTCACACAGCGAAACGCGACGCGGCCAGCAAGCGGCAGGGGGGGCTGCGCGCGGTATGCCGCGGCGAGCGTGGGCAGCATCTGCGCGAGCCGCTGCAGGTTCTCGTCGTGTCCTGCGGGACGCGTGAGCGGATCGGTGTCGTCGATCTCGTAGGTGGCGCCGATCAGCGTCCGCTGGGCGGGTAACGGGACCGCATATCCGTCGCCGATCACAGGCACGCGCAACGGCGCGCGGTCAGTCGCCGCCAAGACGGTCAACTGGCCGCGCACGCTGCGCGTCGGGGCGTGGTGCAGACCGCCGACTGTCGCTGCCTGATGGGCATTGGCGAAGATCACCACGGGCGCGCAGGCGACAACGTGGCCCGCGCGGTCGAGAACCTGCCATTGGTCGCCCACGCGTTCGATATGCGCGACATCGACGCCCAATCGTGCATCGAGGCGCTCGCCCGCCGCCGCGCATTGCGCGGCGCACAGCGTGGCGGGCTCGATCCAGCCGCCGTGCGGAAAGAACCACCCGCCTTGGGTAACGGGCTGCGTCGCAATCTGCTGCGCGGCGGCCCGATCGACCGCTTTCACATAGTCGGGCGGATAGCCGAAACCGTCGATCGCCGCGGCGACCAGCTCGGCTTCAGCTGCGCTGCCGGCGATCTGCAACAACCCGTGCGCGCCGCGCACGAGCGTGTGTCCTGCCTGCTCCAGCGCGGCCCAACGGCGCAGCGCATACAAAAACCCGTTGCGCGTGATTCGCGAGGCCACGCTGTCGTCGCGCGAAAGCAGCGGGTGATAGACACCCGCCGGATTGCCCGACGCTTCGCTCGCGAGCGCAGCGTGACGCTCCAGCAGCGTGACGTGCCAGCCGCGCGCGGCGAGTCGTTCGACCAGCGCGCAGCCCGCCAGGCCCGCGCCGATCACGACCGCATGGCGCCCAGCGGCGGCGAGCGGCTGCGGCGGTTCGTGCCGGCGCACGCGCCAGCGCGGCGCGAAGTGGCCGCACAGCATCGCGCGCTTGCCGGCAAAGCCGGGTTCCTTGCGATAGACGAAGCCGTTCTGTTCGAGTGCGCGCTTCACGTCGCCCGCGCTCGTGTAGGTGGCAAAGCGTGCGTCGTCGGCGGCGAGGCGCGCGAGCGCCCTGAAAATCGCCGGGCTCCACAGGTCGGGGTTTTTCGCGGGCGCGAAACCGTCGAGATAGAACGCGTCGGCGCGCAGCCAGAGCGCGGGCAGCATCGTGGTGGCGTCGCCGAATGCGAGCGTCAGCGTGACCCGGCCGCCATCGAATTCGAGCCGGTGCAGGCCGGGTACCAGAATCGGCCATGCGTTCGCGAGGAGGCGGCCCAGTTCGGCGACGGTTGCGTCGTCAACGGTCGTCGCATGCGCGCGCAACAGATCGTCGCGCGTAAAAGGATGCTTTTCGGTCGATACGAAATGGAGCCGTTCGCAACGCGCGGGATCGTCGCGCCACGCGGCCCACGTCGTCATGAAGTTGATGCCCATCCCGAAGCCGGTTTCGAGCACCGTGAAAACGGTGCGTCCCTGCCAGCGTTCGGGCAGCCCGTTGCCGCGCAAAAACACGTGCCGCGCCTGCGCGAGCGCGCCGGCGGCGCTGTGATAGATGTCGTCGTGACGGGGGGAAAACGGCGTGCCGTTGTCGAGAAACGCCAGCGTGGCGGGAATGAGCGGATCGGTCATGCGCGGCAGAAAGCGGTTGAACGAGCGTGGCGGGCGCATCGGCACGGCCGCCAAACCAGCTGGCGGCGGGCCTGACAGCCCGCCGGACGTTGGCAAAACCCAACGCTGCGCCCGGTGTGAAACCCTGGTGGCGCGGTCCGCGCGCGGACCGAAACAACAAATTGGGTTAATTCGCCGGAAAACCGCACGAAACCGTGCGCGATTCTGCGAAACCCTTGTCCTGATTGGGTTTGCGCTGCGCTATCATAGCAAGCGCCGCGCAGGGCGGCGGCGGCGCGGCGACCGGGTGTGGAGCCGCCATGCCGCCGGGTCCGGACTGCTCCGAAACCGTTGCTGCTCGACGGCGCGGCCGGCGCACGTATAATCGGCGCGTTCGCGCTGTTCGTGTCAACCTAAACCAGAAAGGAACCTTAATGAACAAACAGGAACTGATCGACGCCGTCGCAGGACAGACGGGCGCCAGCAAGGCTCAAACCGGCGAAACGCTGGACACGCTGCTCGAAGTGATCAAGAAGGCTGTGTCGAAGGGTGAGTCCGTACAGCTGATCGGTTTTGGTAGCTTTGGTTCGGGCAAGCGCGCAGCACGCACCGGCCGCAATCCGAAGACCGGCGAAACCATCAAGATTCCCGCTGCCAAGACCGTCAAGTTCACGGCTGGCAAGGCGTTCAAGGACGCAGTCAACAAGCGCTAGGCCCCCATGCTGCCTGGATGTTGACACCCGCCTTCGGCGGGTTTTTTTTCGTCCGCACTTCGGCTCATTCTTCGGGCCGCCGCTTGGCTGCTTGCTTGACCGCCGCTTGGCTGCTTGCTTGGCCGCCGTTTTTGCCCGCCGTGCGGACAGTGCGCGAGCGGGCGGGTCCGCGCCGCTGCCGTCACGGGTGAAGGATTTCGCTGTCCGCGTGTGGCTCGTCGCCGTCGGACTCCCAGGCCGGGAACGGGTCGTCGAACTGCTGCCAGCCCTGCGGGCCGAGCGCGTACTCGTCGTCGTTCAGCAGACACGCGTCGAACTTCGCCTGCCAGACGGCCGGCTCGATGTCGACGCCGATCATCACCAGTTCCTGACGGCGGTCGCCGATGCGCGTATCCGCCGGGTCGCCGTGCCAGTCCGCGGCGATTTCAGCCGCGAGTTCGGGGTCGTCCGACGGCCATTCGCTGCGCGGCTGCGCGGCCCACCAGACGCCCGCCGGGCCGTGACGGCACGCACCGCCCGCCTGCGACAGCGAACCCGCGAGGTCGTGACGCGTAGCGAGCCAGAAGAACCCCTTGCTGCGCAGCACGCCGCGCCACTCGTCGTGCAGCAGCGTCCACAGCCGCGCCGGATGGAACGGACGGCGCGCCCGGTAGACGAAGTGGCCGATGCCGAATTCGTCCGCTTCGCCGCTGTGACCGTGATCGTGATGCAGCGACGCAAGCCAGCCCGGCGCGCTCGCGGCGGCGTCGAAGTCGAAGCGTTTCGTGTCGAGCACTTCGTCGAGCGGCACGACGCCGAAGCGGCTCACGATCTGCACCGCGCGCGGATTGATGCGCGCGAGGATGCGCTGCAGCCGCGCGAGCGCGTCGGCGCCGACGAGATCGGCCTTGTTGACGACCAGCACGTCGCAGAACTCGATCTGCTCGACCAGCAGCTCGACGAGCGTGCGATCGTCCTCGTCGCTCGCGGCGATTCCGCGCTCGGCGAGCGCGTCGGCGGAGCCGTAGTCGCGCAGGAAATTGAACGCGTCGACGACCGTGACCATCGTGTCGAGCCGCGCGACATCGGACAGCGAGACGCCGTCGTCATCGACGAACGTGAAGGTTTCGGCAATCGGCATCGGCTCGGCGATGCCGGTCGACTCGATCAGGATCGCGTCGAAGCGCTGTTCGGCCGCGAGCCGGCGTATCTCGGTGAGCAGGTCGTCGCGCAGCGTGCAGCAGATGCAGCCGTTCGACATCTCGACGAGTTGCTCCTCGACGTGCGACAGCGCCGCGGCATCGCGCACCAGCGCCGCGTCGATATTGACCGCCGCGAGATCGTTGACGATCACCGCGACGCGCAGCCCGGCGCGGTTCGCGAGAATGTGGTTCAGGAGCGTGGTCTTGCCGGCGCCCAGAAAACCGGAGAGCACGGTGACGGGCAGAGTCGGCTGGTTCATCGCAGTACGGAAAAGCAAGAGGGGTGGGCGCACGGGCCGGGCGCGCGATCCGGCGCGGCGGCGCGGCGGCGTGTCGCGGGACGAACCCGCATTGTGCATCAAAACGCCCGGCAGCCCGTCGCGCGTCCGGCCGCTTCACCACACGCTCACTGTCCAGGCGGCAGCAGCTTCCATTTGCGCAGGATCGCGGCGATCCGATGCGCGTACTGGTCGCGCAGCGCCGGCGTCTCCGAATGATAGGCGCCCACCGCCGCCCATGTATTGCCGTACTTGTCCATCTGCTGGCGCAGGTGCCAGGCGGCGATATAGACGTTCTTGCACGGCTCCATCAGCGTGCTTCTGGAAATGCCGTAATGCGCGAGCGCGGGCAAATGTACCGAGTTGATCTGCATCAGCCCGTAATCGGTCGAGCCGTTCGCGTTCCGGTGCAGCGCCTCGGGCTGGTTGTGCGACTCCTGCCACGCGATTGCGCGCAGGATCAGCGGATTGACCTTGTGATAGCGCGCCGCCTCGTCAAAGCAATCGGCGTGCGCCGGCCGCGCTGCGCAAAGCGTTGCGGCAACAGCGGCGACGGCGACGACGGTCACGAAAGTCGGCTTCATCGGTCAAGATGACTAAGCAACGGGTCAAGGTAAGATTTGGAAAGAAAACGGTACGTCTCGCGCTTGCGCCGGATGTGCGGCGGCACGGGGCCGCGGCGGACATCGGGAAAACCCCCGTGGCGTAACAGGCGTCCGGCATGTGCTTCGGCCCGTATCATACCGGGGCGCGCCGAAGCGTCAAGTTGGCCAGCCGGCAGAGGCAACGCGAAAGACGCGGCGCGCGTGGGGGGACGGCCGTCCGGGCGACCGGAATGGCTTACAAAGTATTAACGCATGGTGAATCGGATTAGAAGAATTGCACCGGAGCGCCGGCTTTGTGACAAATCCGACATCAAAAACTGTTACTGTTCGTTTTTTTGGATCGGGGGCGGACGGCGGCCGGGGTGGCGAGCGCCTGTCCATGCACCGGCGGTCGGCAGACCGGGCGGCGCGCACCCTGCTCCACTGCGCATGACAACTGGCCGCCACGGTGGCCGGTCTCGACATCGAACTCCATGAGAAGAAATCGCAAGGCACTGCGTCGCGTCGCGACGGCGCTGCTGGTGGCTGGAATGGTGAGCTGTCAGCTGGCATACGCCCAGGTGACGCTGAATTTCGTCAACGCCGACATCGACCAGGTGGCGAAGGCTATCGGTGCGGCGACCGGCAAAACGATCATCGTCGACCCGCGCGTGAAGGGTCAGCTGAACCTCGTATCGGAAAATCCGGTGCCGGAAGAGCAGGCGCTGAAGACGCTGCAAGCCGCGCTGCGCATGCAGGGCTTCGCGCTCGTGCAGGATCACGGCGTGCTGAAAGTCGTGCCCGAGGCCGATGCGAAGCTGCAGGGCGTGCCGACTTACATCGGCAATCAGCCGGTTGCGCAGGGTGATCAGGTGATCACCCAGGTGTTCCAGCTGAAGAACGAATCGGCCAGCAACGTGCTGCCGATCCTGCGTCCGCTGATCTCGCCGAGCAACACGGTCGCCGCGTATCCGGCCAACAACACGATCGTCGTGACCGATTATGCGGACAACGTCCGGCGCATCGCGCGGATCATCGAGGGCATCGATACGGCCGCGGGCCAGCAGGTCCGCGTCGTGCCGCTGAGAAACGCGAATGCGCTCGACGTCGCGCCGGAAATGGCGAAGATGCTCGATCCGGGCGCGATCGGCGCATCCGACCCGACGCTGAAGATTTCGGTGGTCGCCGATCCGCGCACCAACTCTCTGCTGCTGCGCGCATCGAACGCGCAGCGCCTCGCATCGGCGGTCGAACTCGCGCAGCAGCTCGACCAGCAGACCGCGGCACCGGGCAACATTCACGTCGTCCATCTGCGCAACGCGGACGCGACCGCGCTTGCGAAGACGCTGCGCGGCATGCTCGGCAAGGGCGACAGCGGCGGCAGCGCGTCGTCGTCGAGCGCGAGCAAATTCAGCCAGAACAATACGTCGGGCAGCGGGTCGACCGGCGCGTCCGGCACCCCGCCGCTGCCGACGTCGATGTCGGGCAATGCGTCCGGCAGCAATCCGATGGGCGGCGGCAGCGCGAGCGGCACGAACACCGAGCTGCCGAGCGACAAGGAGGACGCCTCCGACAATCAGCCCGGCGGCATGATCCAGGCCGACCCCGCGACCAACTCGCTGATCATCACCGCATCCGACCCGGTCTATCGCAATCTGCGCACGGTGATCGACGAACTCGACCAGCGCCGCACCCAGGTCTATATCGAAGCGCTGATCGTGCAACTGAGCGCGCAGACGAGTTCGAGCCTCGGCATCCAGTGGCAGGGCGCGCTGCTGTCGCAGGGGGGCAATAACGGCGTCTACGGCGGCAGCAACTTCAATACGTCGACGAGCCAAGGCATCGTCAACCTGACCGGCGAAGGCTATCTGATCGGACAGAATCCGTCGACGGTGCTGTCGAATTCGACCAGCCTGCTCAACAACGGCCTGAACATCGGCATCCTGCACAAGTTCGGCAGCTACTTTGGCCTGGGCGGCCTGCTGCAGGCGCTGTCGACGTCCAGCGACGCCGACGTGCTGTCGACGCCGAACCTGATCACGCTCGACAACCAGGAAGCGAAGATCGTCGTCGGCCAGAACGTGCCGGTCGAAACTGGTTCCTATGCAACGCCGACCGCGACCACCGGCAGTTCGGTCACCGCGTTCAACACGTACGACCGCGAGGACGTCGGCACGGTGCTGCACGTGAGGCCGCAGATCACCGCGGGCGGGCTGCTGAAGCTGGAGCTTTACACCGAGGTGTCGAGCGTCGACCAGACGACGATCAACAATCCGGGCGGCGTGACGATCGACAAGCAGTCGGTGCAGTCGACGGTGCTCGCGAACAACGGCCAGATCATCGTGATCGGCGGCCTGATGCAGGATAACTACTCGGGCGGCGCGAACAAGGTGCCGCTGCTCGGCGACATCCCGTGGATCGGCCAGTTGTTCCGCTCGGAGAACAAGACGCGCACGAAGACCAACCTGATGGTGTTCCTGCGCCCGGTGATCGTCAGTTCCGAAGCGGACAGCGACGCGATCGCAATGCAGCGCTACGACTACATGCGCGAGCAGCAGCTCGGCTACACGACCGATAACCGCGTGGTCCGCGACAAGGATGTGCCGGTGATTCCGGCGCCGCCCCCGCCCGGCACGCCGCCGGTCGACGGGCTGTTCAACATGAACCAGATGACGCGCCCGCCGCAGGAAGCGCCGCCGCCGGGCTCGCCGACGTCGCCGCCGGCGCAGGTGCCGGCGCTGCAGCCGGTCGCCGAGCCGCCCGTCGCCGCATCGTCGGCGCAGACGCTCGCGCCCGGAGCGCGGCCGTGAACACGCCGCGTCACGCGTCGTCCGCCACGGCGTCGTCCGGTGCGGCCGCCGTGCCGCTTGCGGGCGCAGAGGATGCCGCGCGCGCCACGCCCTCGCCGCTCGCCGCGCGGCTCGTGCCGTACGGCTTCGCGCGCAGCGGCCAGATCCTCGTCGCGCAGCAGCACGCGGACGGCCTCGAAGTGTGGATCAGCGAGCGCACGAGCGATGCCGCGCTCGCCGAGATTGCCCGCAATTTCGGCGCGCTGTCGGTCGTGCGCGTGCCGGCCGACGAACTCGCGCAGGCGATCAATCAGGCGTATGCGCGCCATGACGGCAGCGCTGCGCAGATCGTCGGCGAGGTCGAGGGCGAGGTCGATCTGTCGCGCCTGATGCAGGAGATTCCCGAAGTCGAGGATCTGCTGGAGTCGGAGGACGATGCGCCGATCATCCGCATGATCAACGCGCTGCTCACGCAGGCCGCGCGCGAGCAGGCGTCGGACATTCACATCGAGCCGTTCGAGAACGCGTCGGTGGTGCGGTTTCGCGTCGACGGCACGCTGCGCGACGTGGTGCGTCCGAAAAAGGCGCTGCACGGCGCGCTGATTTCGCGCATCAAGATCATGGCGCAGCTCGATATCGCCGAAAAGCGCCTGCCGCAGGACGGCCGCATCACGCTGCGCGTCGGCGGCCGGCCGGTCGACGTGCGGGTTTCGACGCTGCCCACCGGCCACGGCGAGCGCGCGGTGCTGCGTCTGCTCGAAAAGGACGCGACGCGGCTGAATCTCGAAGCGCTCGGCATGGGCGCGGATACGCTGGCGAAGTTCGACCGGCTGATCGGGCGGCCGCACGGAATCGTGCTCGTCACCGGGCCGACCGGTTCCGGCAAGACCACGACGCTGTATGCGTCGCTCTCGCGGCTCGAAACCACGACGTCGAACATCATGACGGTCGAGGATCCGATCGAATACGACCTGTCGGGCATCGGCCAGACGCAGGTGAACGAGCGCATCGGCATGACCTTCGCGCGCGCGCTGCGCTCGATCCTGCGTCAGGATCCGGACATCATCATGATCGGCGAAATCCGCGATCTCGAAACCGCGCAGATCGCGGTGCAGGCGTCGCTGACGGGCCACCTCGTGCTCGCGACGCTGCACACGAACGATGCGGCATCCGCGGTGACGCGCCTGACCGACATGGGCGTGGAGCCGTACCTGCTGGCGTCGTCGCTGCTCGGCGTGCTCGCGCAGCGGCTCGTGCGCTGTCTGTGCGCGGCGTGCCGCGAAGCGCGCGTCGAAGACGACGGCCGCACGTCGTGGCATCCGGTGGGCTGCGACAAGTGCGGCCATTCCGGCTACGTGGGCCGGCGCGGCGTCTATGAGCTGCTGCTGATCGACGACACCGTCCGCACGCTGATCCACCGCAACGCCGCGGACGCCGAGATTCTCGCCGCGGGCCGCGCACACGGCATGCTGACGCTGCGCGAGGACGCGCAGCGCTGGCTCGAGAGCGGCGTTACGTCGCTCGAAGAAGTGATTCGCGTGACGGGCGGAGCGTAAGCGCATGCCAGCTTTTCGCTTTGAAGCAATCGATGCGGCCGGCAAGGCGCAAAAAGGCGTGCTCGATGCGGACAGCGCGCGCGGCGCACGTACGCATCTGCGCAGCCAGGGGCTGACGCCGCTCGTCGTCGAGCCGGCGGCGAGCCGCACGCGCGGCGAACGCGAGCAGCGCCTCGCGCTCGGCCGGCGCCTGTCGCAGCGCGAGCAGGCGATCCTCACGCGGCAGCTCGCGAGCCTGCTGATCGCCGGCCTGCCGCTCGACGAAGCGCTCGCGGTGCTGACCGAGCAGGCGGAGCGCGACTACATCCGCGAACTGATGGCGTCGATCCGTGCGGAGGTGCTGGGCGGCCACTCGCTCGCGAACGCGCTGATGCAGCATCCGCGCGATTTCCCGGAGATCTATCGCGCGCTCGTCGCGGCCGGCGAGCATACCGGCAAGCTCGGCCTCGTGCTGTCGCGCCTCGCCGACTACATCGAGCAGCGCAACGCGCTGAAGCAGAAGATCGTGCTCGCGTTCACGTATCCGGCGATCGTCACGATGATCGCGTTCGGCATCGTCACGTTCCTGCTCAGCTACGTGGTGCCGCAGGTCGTCAATGTGTTCGCGAACTCGAAGCAGCAGTTGCCGCTCGTCACCGTGATGATGATGGCGCTGTCGGGCTTCGTGCGGCACTGGTGGTGGGCGGTGCTGATCGCCGTCGCGGTGCTTGGGTACGCGATCCGCTCGGTGCTCGCGCAGCCCGGGCCGCGTCTCGCGTTCGACCGCTGGCTGCTCGGCGCGCCGCTTGCGGGCAAGCTGGTGCGCGGCTACAACACGGTGCGCTTCGCGAGCACGCTCGGCATTCTGACCGCCGCGGGCGTGCCGATCCTGCGCGCGCTGCAGGCGGCCGGCGAAACGCTCAGCAATCGCGCGATGCACGCGAACATCGAAGAGGCGATCGTGCGGGTGCGCGAAGGCACGTCGCTGTCGCGCGCGCTCGGCAACACGAAGACGTTTCCGCCGGTGCTCGTCCACCTGATCCGTTCGGGCGAAGCGACCGGCGATGTGACGACCATGCTCGATCGCGCCGCCGAGGGCGAAGCGAGCGAACTGGAGCGGCGCACGATGTTCCTCACGAGCCTGCTCGAACCGCTGCTGATTCTCGCGATGGGGGGCGTGGTGCTGGTGATCGTGCTGGCGGTGATGCTGCCGATCATCGAACTGAACAACCTCGTGCAGTGAGCGGCGCGCGGCTGTTGCGACGCTGCCGACGGGCCCGACGCGCCCGCCGCTCAGCGAACGAAGACGGTGGTATTGCTGGCGGTAGCGGGCAGGTAGATTTCGGAGCGCGTACCGTTGCGCTCGATCACGATCGAGCGCGCATGCACGGCGGCGAGCTTCGTGCCCTGCATGATCGGGCCGCCGAGCGCGACCGCGTGCGGCGGTTCGCCGCCGCTGCTGACGATGGCGGCGGCGCCTTCGCGCAGCGCAAGGATGCCGAACAGGTGGATGTCCTGGTTGGCGGTGCGCTGCAGCTGTCCGCCGAACAGCGTGCCCGCCTCGTCGACCGGCACGGGCGCGCGCACCTCGGCGGCCGGCACCGGCGCACCCGACAGCGCGGTGAGCGTGACGACCCAGTAGGTGAGCGTCGCGCAGAACACGGCGAACAGGGCCAGCGACAGGAGGCGGATTTGAGTGGCGTTCATGCGCGTCATTGTACGGACTATTGTGAAATTTGCGTTGGGGTGAAACCCTTCGGGCGCGTGACATTAAAATGACCGGCCGGGCGTGTTAAACCGGGCGCGGTCGCGCACCTTGCGGCGCAATCGCGCCATGCCTTCGGGATCGAACATCTTCAGTCAAGAGGTAGCTAGCTATGCAAATGTGGAGCGCTCGCCGCGCCAATGTCGCGGGTCTGCACAGCCGTCGTCAACGCGGCTTCACGCTGATCGAAGTGATGGTCGTGATCGCGATTCTCGGCATTCTCGCCGCGCTGATCGTGCCGAAGATCATGAGTCGTCCCGATGAAGCGCGGCGCGTTGCCGCGAAGCAGGACATCGCGACGATCATGCAGGCGCTAAAGCTGTATCGCCTCGATAACGGCCGCTATCCGACCCAGGACCAGGGGTTGCGCGCGCTCGTCGAGAAGCCGACAACCGATCCCATCCCGAACGACTGGAAAGACGGCGGCTATCTCGAACGCCTGCCGAACGATCCGTGGGGCAATCCGTATCAGTACCTGAATCCGGGTGTGCACGGCGAGATCGATGTGTTCAGTTATGGCGCCGACGGCAAGCCCGGGGGTGAGGGCAACGATGCCGATATAGGGTCGTGGCAATAGACGACCCCGTTGCGCGAACAGGCTGCGGTCCGTTCGCGCACGGTCCTGTGCCATCCTTCCTGTGCCATCCTCTATCCGACTGACGCTGGCCCCATGCGCACGTTCGCCCGTCCTCCCGGTTTCGCCCGCGCTTGCGCAGCGGCGCCTTCGCACGCGCCCGCGCGGCGGCGTGCGCGCGATGGGCGCCTCACCCGCCGCGCGCACGACGGATTCACGCTGCTCGAAATGCTGGTGGTGCTGGTGATCGCGGGTCTGCTGGTGTCGCTCGCATCGCTGGCGGTGACGCGCAATCCGCGCGCCGATCTGCACGAGGAGGCGCAGCGTCTTGCGCTGCTGTTCGAGTCGGCGAGCGACGAAGCCCAGGTCCGCGCGCGGCCGATCGCGTGGCAGCCGCAAAACGGCGGGTTTCGCTTCGATATCCGCACGAGCGACGGCTGGCGGCCGTTGCGCGACGATCTGTTCCGGCCGCGCCGCTGGGACGGCGGCGTGACCGGCGTGTCGATCGTCTATCCGGGTTCGGATGCGCATCCGTCGCGCATCGTGTTCGGCACGGAGAGCATCGATGCGCCGTTGCAGGTCACGCTGTTTTCGGCGGCCGGCGAGGCGACCATCGTCGGGACCGGCAATGGCCGCTACGAGGTGCGCTGAGATGGCGCGTCATGCGTGTCAGGCGGGCCCCGCACGGGGTTGCGGCGTCCCGGCGGCGTCCCGCGCGCGCGCACGCTGCGGCCGGCGCGGCGCGGCGCGCGGCTTTACGATGATCGAGGTGCTGGTGGCGCTCGCGATCATCGCGGTGGCGCTTGCCGCGGCGCTGCGCGCGGTGGGCAGTCTCGCGTCGAGCGAGGTCGAGCTGCACCGGCGGCTGCTCGCCGGGTGGAGCGCCGACAACGCGCTTGCGCAGCTCGCGCTCGACCATGCATGGCCGCAACTCGGAGCCACCCGCTTCGACTGCTCGCAGGGGAATCTGCAGTTGCTCTGTACGGAACGCGTGACGGCGACGCCGAATCCGATATTCCGCCGCGTCGAGGTGTCGGTGACGACGCCGGGCCGCTCCGGCAGTCTCGCCCAGATGGTGACGGTGGTGGCCAATGAAACGAACCGTTCGCTGTAAGCGCGGCCCGCGCGCGCCGCAGCGCGGCTTCACGCTGATCGAGCTGATGGTGGCGATCGCCATCCTCGCGGTGATTGCGGTGCTGTCGTGGCGCGGGCTCGATCAGATCATCCGCGCGCGGCAGACGATCACGAGCGCAATGGAGGACGAGCGGGTATTCGCGCAGCTGTTCGACCAGATGCGCATCGACGCGCGCGAGGCGGCCAGCGACGACGAAACCGGCGCGCCCGCGATCTCGGTGCAGGGCAACGCGCTGCAGATCGTGCGCACGCTGCGGATTCCGGACACGGCGCCGCGCCTGCAGGTGATCCGCTACGTGATCTCGCAGGGACGCGTGGTGCGCTACGCATCGCCGCCGCTCGCGAACGTGGGCGAGCTGCAGCGCGCGCTGCGCGGCGGCGAGGGCGACGACTGGAGCGCGGTGCCGCTGATGCGCGGCATCGGCACGATTTCCGCGCTGATGTACGTGCCGAAGGTCGGCTGGACGTCGCAGATGAACGAAGTGCGCAAGGCGATCCAGCAGAACGACAATAACCTGCGGGTGCCGCAACTGGGCAACGCGCCGTTGCCGCGCTCGGTGACCGGGCTCGAAGTGGTGATCGGCGCGCCCTCGCTCGCGCGGCCGGTCACGCGCGTGTTTCTGGTCGGGGAGTGAACGATGCCGTTTGCCGTGTTACCGCCGGTTCCGGACACGCCGCTCGCGATGCGGGCAGCGCGGCAGCGCGGCGTCGCGATCATCAGCGCGCTGCTCGTCGTCGCGCTGTCGGCAATTCTCGTGTCCGGCATCCTGTGGCGCCAGCAGGTGCAGATTCGCCGCATCGAAAACCAGCGGCTGCTGTCGCAGGCATTGTGGATCGAGCGCGGCGCGCTCGCGTGGACCCGCCTGATCCTGCGCTCCGAGGCCGACACGTCGGCCGGCATCACGTATCTCGGCGGCGTCTGGAGCGTGCCGATCGCGCGTACGCGGCTGTCCGATTTTCTGGGCCAGATCGGCGAGGTGCGCGCGCAGCAGGGCGCGCAGACTTATCTGTCCGGCTCGATCGAGGACGCCCAGGCGCGCTTTAACCTGCGCGATCTCGTCGCGAGTCCGGCGCCGGGGATGCTGCAACTGAACGTCGAGCAGATCGCGGCGTTCCAGCGCCTGCTCGGGCTGCTCGGCATGAACGGACAGCTCGCGAAGAACGTGGCGGTGCAGATGCGTAACGGCCTCGCGCTGTCGGCCACGCGTTTTCAGACCGCGCCGGCCACGACGGGCGCCGCCGGCACCGCGCAGACACCGCTGCTGCTCGGCGGCGCGGTCGGCGGCAACACCTTCACGAACAAGCCCGGCCTCGACGACGATGACGACAACGCGGCGGTCGCGCCGCTGCAGATGACGAGCGTCGACTCGCTGCTCGACGTGCCGGGCTTCACGCCGGCGATGGTCGAGCGCCTGCGTCCGTTCGTGACCGTGCTGCCCACCACGACGGCGGTCAACATGAACACCGCGTCGGCGGAGGTGATCGCCGCGGTCGTGCCGGGGATGAACCTGTCGAATGCGCAGGCGTTCGTCGCGCGCCGCGATACGGTGTTCTTCCGCAACGTGGGCGACGTGCAGCTCGCGTTGCAGGCGGTCGGCGTCACGCAGATCGCGATCGATCCGAGCCTGTTCGACGTGAATACCAGCTATTTTCTGCTTCACGGACGCGTGCAGCACGAGCGCGCGGAAGTGGACCGCACGACGCTGATCTACCGCGATCCGCTGACCCATACGACACGCGTCGTGCGCGTCACGGATCAGCTATGAACAACGCCTTTTCCCAAGAGAGTGGTCTTTGAGCACGCTGATCGTTCTATTGCCGCCGCGTGATCCGGCGGTGCCGTCGCAGGAATGGCAGTTGCCGGAACTGCCCTTCCTGCTGCTCGACAAATCGGGGCGCACGCAGCGCGCCGGCCGCTCGTCGCTCGGGCTGCTGCCGCGCGCGTCGTCGACCGTGCTGATGCTCGCCGCGCGCGACCTGCTGCTGATGAGCGCCGCGTTGCCGCCGCTCAAAGGCCAGCGGCTACGCCAGGCCTTGCCGAACGTGGTCGAGGATCAACTGATCCAGGATCCGCAGACCTGTCACATCGCGCTCGATCCCGAGCCGCCCGAAGGCGGCCGGCAGCGGCTCGCCGTGATCGATCGCGGCTGGTTCCGCTACCTCTGCGAAGCATTTGCCGAGGCGGGCCATCGCAATCTGCGCGCGGTGCCGGTCACGCGCTGCCTGCCCGACGCGCCGGCCGCGCCGACGCCGGCCGGCACGGACGCTGGCACCGGCACCGGCACTGGCACCGGCACCGGCACTGGCACCGGCACCGGCACCGGCACCGGCACCGGCAGCGGCAGCGGCAGCGGCACCGGCACCGGCAGCGGCGACACGGCGCTGGCCGCCGCCGATGCGGCGACCGCGCAGCCGGTGGTCGCCGCCGTCCTCGGCGTCGCGGTTTCCACGGCGCCGGGGCTCGTCGACGACGTGCTGACGCCTGCGTCCTCGGTGCGCGTGGAGCTGGCGCTCGCGCGCGGGCTGCACGGGGAAGGCATGGCCGTGCCCGTCGCGAGCGTGCATGCGACGCTGGCGGCGCTGGCGGGCGCCGCGCCCGTCACGCTCTATCTGTTCACGGACGTGCCGGGCAGCGAACCCGCGCTCGGCGCGCACGGGCACAGTGGGCTGGCCGCGCAGATCGGCGGCGTGCAGCCGCTGACGTTCGATGCGCTTGCGCGACGCGCGCTCGCGTGCCGCTTCGACCTGTGCCAGTTCGAGTTCGCGGTGCAGCCGTGGCGCATCGATCGCGCGACGTTGCGGCGTCTGCGCGTGCCGATCGCGTTCGCGGCGGCCGCGCTCGTCATCGCGGTCATCGGTACGAACGTGCAATGGCTGATGCTGTCGAGGCAGCGCGACGCGATCGACGCGCAGATGACCGAGACCCTGCTGAACACGTTTCCGAAAACGACCGTCGTGCTCGATGCGCCCGGACAGATGTCGCGGCAAATGCAGCAACTGCGCGTGGCCGCCGGCGAGCTGTCGCCGGACGATTTCCTGTCGCTTGCCGCGGCGTTCGCGCGCGCGCTCGGGCCGGTGCCGGTCAACGGCATCGCTGCGCTCGACTATCACGACCATCGTCTCGACGTCACCTTCAAGCCGGAGGTCAAGGTCGACTCCGCGCTCGCGCAGCGTCTCGCGCGCAACGGGCTGAGCGGCACGATCGACAGCAGCACCGGCAAATGGACCATCAGGAGCGGACAATGAAAGGCGAACTGGCGCAGGCGTGGGCCGGCTTCTGGGACGGGCGCAACGAGCGCGAAAAGCGCCTGTTGACGTGGGGCGGCGCGGCCGTGGTGGTCGTGTTCGCGTGGTCGGTGCTGTGGGCACCGGCGCAGCAGGGCAGCGCGCACCTGCGCGAGACGCTGCCCGCGCTGCAAGGCGAGCTTGCGCAAATGACCGCGCAGGCGCAGGAAGCACGCCGCCTGCAGGCCGCCGCGCAGGGCGTCGCGCCGACCGGCGGCGCGCTGAAGGACGCCTTGAGCACGTCGCTCGCGAGCCACGGGCTCGCGCCGCTGCAGGTGCAGCAGATCGGCAGCGGCGTGCAGATCCAGCTGAAGAACGCGTCGTTTCCGGCCTGGACCGGTTGGGTCGACGACGTGCGGCGCCAGTTCAAGGTGCAGGTCGCCGAAGCGCACATCAGCGCGTTGAAGGAAGATGGCCAGGTCGATCTGACCGCGACGCTGCAGCCGTCGGATGCCGGCAAGTGACGGCCCCGGGCGGACAGCGCGGATGAACACGATGCGAAGACTACGCGCGGCGTTGCCGTGGCTGCTGGTGGCGCTGCTGTCGAGCGGCGGGATGATGCTGGCGCTATTGCCGGCGGCGTGGATCACGCCGCAGTTTGCGAAGGCGTCCGGCGGACACGTGAACCTCGTCGAGCCGGCCGGCTCGCTGTGGCAGGGCTCGGCCGCGCTGATGCTGGCGGCGGGCGCGGATGCGAGCGCGGCAACGCTGCTGCCGGGACGGCTCGAATGGCACACGGCGTTCTGGCCGCTCTTCACCGGCCGCGTGCAGATGACGATGGCGCACAGCGAGGCGATGCCCGCGCCGGTCACGCTCGACGCGAGCCGCACCGGCGCGCGCGTTTCGCAAGGGGAGATGGCGGTGCCGGCGGCGCTGCTGAGCGGGCTCGGCGCGCCGTTCAACACGCTCGATCTGCACGGCACGGTGCGGCTTGCGTGGAGCGACTGGCGCAGCTTCGGTCACCGCGCGTTCGGCCAGTTGACGGTGACGCTGACCGACGTCAGCTCGCGGGTCTCGCGCGTGAAGCCGCTCGGCTCCTACCGCGTGGTGCTGCAGGCCGAGGGCGACCGCTCGACGATCGACCTCGCGACGCTGAAAGGGCCGCTGCTGCTGAGCGGGCACGGCGTCGTCGGCGCGGCGTCGACGGTATTCAACGGGACGGCGAGCGCGGCGCCGGACGAGCGCGACAATCTGGCGGGATTGCTGAATCTGCTGGGCCGTCCGACCGGACCCGGCACAGTGGCGCTTACCTTCGTGCGCTGAGCGGCCGCGCGGCCTTGCCGGCGATGCTGCGCGCGCTCGCCGTGGCGTCCGCGCACGCGGCGCCGTGCCGGCACGGTGCGGCACGGCAGGCCGTGCCGCGGGCGGCTGTCGTCGGCGAAAGGGGGGAGCGGGCGTCGGCGGCGCCGCGCGGGCGCGCCGCAACCGGTGCCGTCTGCGGCCGGAATCCGGACGCGCGGCGCGTACGCCGATGCCCGAGCCATGCGACCAGCAGCACCCCGAGGGAGCCCCCCGGCAGGACGAACAACGCGACGTACATCCCCAGCTTCAGCCAGCGATAAGGCCCGTGGAACGCGGTGACAGCGTGCTCGTGCAGCGAGCGGCCCATGCCGCTCAGGCTCTGTTTCAGGTACAGCATGACGGGAATCCTCTGCCCGGCGCTGCGGGCGGCGGGCGGCAAAACGGTCAGAACATGGTCTCGTTGAGTGCTTAACTCATTGCCCAACATAATATTGACTATGCAATCAAATTTCAAGATACTGGCGGCAATTGAACGGGCCGTGTTGTTTTCATGTGCAGCGCGCCCTGTTGCCGGATTGACCCGGTTGCCCGGGCCGCTAGAATCCACCGGGCTTCCCTTGATGTTGCGAGCCGACTTGCGATGACCGACGGTCCTTATCGAGCGGACGAGATTCACCTCGAATCGAGTCTGGGCTATTACCTGACGAAGGCGCGCAACGTGCTGGTGGCGCGCACGGACCGCGCGGTCAGGCCGCTCGGGCTGACCGCGCAGCAGATCGGCGTGATCCTGATGCTGTCGTGCGGCCGCGCGGACACGCCATTCGAGCTGTCGCGGGCGATGTCGTACGACAGCGGCTCGATGACGCGCATGCTCGACCGGCTCGAGAAGAAAGGCTTCGTCGTGCGCGCGCGCAGCGACGCCGACCGCAGGATGGTCCGGCTCGCGCTCACGCAGCACGGACGCGACGTCGCCGGGCAGCTGCCGGCGCTCGGCGCGGCGGTGCTCAACGAGCAGTTGCGCGGCTTCAGCGAGTCTGAACTGGCCACGCTGACCGCTTTGCTCGGCCGCCTGATCGCCAACGGTTCCGGCGATGAGGACGAGGGCGAGGCGGGCGCGTCCGTGCTGCGGGGCCTGCAACAGCACGAGGCCTGAATAGGGGCAAGTTATCGATACCGTGCCGCATCGGCGGTTGAATATCTGTCTGGGCAGAAGATGATCTGGCATAAAAATGCCTGCGTGGCATCGTGCGATATGCATGCTGGATCAACCTTTTGTCGCCTGTGGAGAGTGGATCATGAGTGCTTCGGCGCCCGCTGTAGCCGCACCCGCTGACGAACCCGCGCCGCTCGCCGGCGGCACGCTCGCGCTGCTGACCGTTGGCCTCGCGCTCGGGACCTTCATGGAGGTGCTCGACACGTCGATCGCGAACGTCGCGGTGCCGACCATTTCCGGCAGCCTGGGCGTCGCGACGAGCGACGGCACCTGGGTGATCTCGTCCTACTCGGTGGCTTCCGCGATCGCGGTGCCGCTGACCGGCTGGCTCGCGCGCCGGGTCGGCGAGGTGCGGCTGTTCACGATGTCGGTGATGCTGTTCTCGCTCGCCTCGGCGATGTGCGGCCTCGCGCACAACTTCGAATCGCTGATCGCGTTCCGGCTGCTTCAGGGGCTCGTGTCGGGGCCGATGGTGCCGCTGTCGCAAACCATCCTGATGCGCTCGTATCCGCCCGCCAAGCGCGGCCTTGCGCTCGGCCTGTGGGCGATGACGGTGATCGTCGCGCCGATCTTCGGTCCGGTGATGGGCGGCTGGATCACCGACAACTACACGTGGCCGTGGATTTTTTACATCAACGTGCCGATCGGCGTGTTTTCGGGGGCCATCTCGTTCATGCTGCTGCGCGGGCGCGAAACGAAGACGACCCGCCAGCGCATCGACGCGGTCGGGCTGGCGCTGCTCGTGATCGGCGTGTCGTGCCTGCAGATGATGCTTGACCTCGGCAAGGACCGCGACTGGTTCAGCTCGCACTTCATCGTCGCGCTGGCGATCATCGCGGTCGTCGCGATTGCGTTCCTGCTGGTGTGGGAGATGACCGAGGAGGAACCAGTGGTCGACCTGTCGCTGTTCCGCGATCGCAATTTCGCACTCGGCGTGCTGATCATCTCGTTCGGCTTCATGGCGTTCTTCGGCTCGGTGGTGATCTTTCCGCTCTGGCTGCAGACCGTGATGGGCTACACCGCCGGGCTCGCGGGCCTCGCGACTGCGCCCGTCGGACTGCTCGCGCTGGTGCTGTCGCCGATGATCGGCCGCAACATGCACCGGCTGAACCTGCGGGTGATCGCGAGTCTCGCGTTCATCGTGTTCGCGTTCGTGTCGCTGTGGAATTCGACGTTTACGCTCGACGTGCCGTTCGGGCAGGTGATCGAGCCGCGTATCGTGCAGGGCATCGGCGTGGCGTGCTTCTTCGTGCCGATGACGACGATCACGCTGTCGAGCATTTCGGACGAGCGGCTCGCAAGCGCATCGGGGCTGTCGAATTTCTTCCGCACGCTCTCCGGGGCGATCGGCACGGCGATCAGCACGACCTACTGGGAAAACGACACGATCTACCATCATGCGGTGCTGGCCGAATCGGTCAGCACTTACGCGCCGAATACGACTGCCTATTCGGACTCGCTCGCGAGTCTCGGCCTCGCGGGCCAGAGCGTGACGGCCCAGCTGAACGAGATCGTCACGCAGCAGGCGTACATGATGGCCACCAACGATTTCTTCAGGATCTCGTGCGCGGCCTTTCTCGTGCTCGCCGTGCTCGTATGGATCACGAAGCCGCGCAAGGGCGTGGCGGCGTCCGCCGGCCACTGACGCGGCGCGGCCACGCCGGCGAGCGGCGACCGCTGCCGCGTGGGCCTGCCTCGTGGGCCGTGTGCGCCGTGTGCCGCGCCGACGGCGCGTAGAACGCTGATTGTGCCGCTGATTGTGCCGCTTACTGCGGCGTCGCTGCGGCCGCCGCCGCGGCGCTGCCGGGATCGGCGGGCACGGCGCTCGCGACGCCGCTTCTGACGAAGGCCTTGAAATCGGCCCCCGCTTCCCATGGATTCGGTTTGCAGCCGAGCGCGCTGTCGCAATGGGCCGCGAAGCCGATGGTTGCCGAGCCGTCGTCGTTCCGGGTACGCGTGATCTGATACGCGAGCGCGCGCTTGCCGCCGTCCGGACCGGTCGTCTGGATCAGCGTATCGGTCGCGGTTTCGATCTTGTAGCGCGAGTGCTGGGTCACCCAGGTCTGCGCACGCTGCCACCACAGATCGCATTCGGTCTGGCCCGAGCAGGTGAGCGGCGTGGTGGCGATCTGCATCACGTCCGGATTGATCGGCCCGCTCGTCGAGCAGCCCGCGGCCAGCACGCACAGTGTTGCCAACAGAGTCTTTTTCATCGCGTTTCCTCCCCTGATCGCGTTGCGCGGATGCGCGCAGCGCCGATCCTTTCTTGTTGGACCCGCGGCGGCGGGTAGCGTTGCAGGGTGCGCGCCGTCTAGACGCTGAAGCGATTCAGCGTGTACGCACCGTACGCTGCAACGAAAGCATCGAATGAGCCCGCTTCTTCGCGTTCGAGTTTTGCCTGCTCGTCGAGCGATTGCGCGGCCAGCGCGACAAAGGCCTGATGCCGTGCGGCATCGAGCGGCCGCGCGCGGAAATGGTCGGCATGCGCGGCGCTCTGCGCGAGGCCGAACGCGAGGAAACCCTGCTGACGCTCGCGCATCGTCTGCAATACCCGCGCCGACGGCGTCAGCGACGGGTCCGCGAGCTTCGCGCGCTGTGTGGCGACGGTTTGCGCGTGCGCGTCGTCGCCGCGCAGCGCATCGAGCGCACGCGCGGCCAGGTCGATTTTCGCGAGCAATTCGTCGGCCCACGCGCGCATCGCGACGGGCTGGCCGTCGCGTTCGAGTTGCAGGTCCGGCTTGCGCCCTTCCATCGTCACGCGGCCGAAATTGCGATTCGCTTCGGCATAGGCGGGCGGCGGCAGCAGCGGGCTGTCGTCGAGTGCGCAGACGAGCAGATACGCGTCGAGAAAGCGCGCGGTATCGAGCGCGATGCCGGTCGGCTCGAACGGATCGATATCCATGCAGCGCACCTCGACGTACTGCACGCCGCGCGCGGCGAGCGCATGCAGCGGCCGCTCGCCCGGATGCGTGACGCGCTTCGGGCGAATCGTCGAGTAGAACTCGTTTTCGATCTGCAGCACGTTCGTGTTGATCTGCACCCACTCGCCGTCGCGTTGCGTGCCGATGGCCTCGTATGGCGGATACGGCTGGCTGACGGCTTGCGCGAGCGCGTCGAGGTAGCCGGGCAGCGTGTCGTAGTCGATGTGCAGTGCGGTCTGCCCGGTGGTGTTCGAGTAGCCGAGGTCGCTCATGCGCAGGCTGGTCGCGTACGGGCGGTACAGCGTGTCGGCGTCGAAGGTGTCCAGCGTGTGCGCGCGGCCGCGCAGAAAGCGCCGGTCGAGTGCGGGCGACGCGCCGAACAGGTACATCAGCAGCCAGTTCGTGCGGCGAAAATTGCGGATCAGCGCGAGATAGCGCTCCGACTGGAAATCCACCGCGCTTGCCGTGGAACGCTGATCGGCCTGCAGCAGGCGCCACACGTCCTCGTGCAGCGAGTAGTTGTAGTGGATGCCGGCGATGGTCTGCATCGTGCGGCCGTAGCGCAGCGCGAGACCGATCCGGTACACGTATTTCAGCCGGCCGATGTTCGACGTGCCGTAGCGCGCGATCGGGATGCCCTCGTCGGTGTCGGGCAGCAGCGAGGGCATCGAGTTGTTCCATAGCATCTCGTCGCCGAGCGATGCATAGACGAAACGATGCAGCTCGTCGAGCCGCTCCAGCGTGAGCGCGGGGTCGGGCTCGGCGGGCGTGATCAGTTCGAGGAGCGCTTCCGAATAGTCGGTGGTCAGCGACGGATGCGTGAGCGCCGAGCCGAGCGCGCGCGGATGCGGCGTCATCGCGAGATGGCCGTCGCGCGTGACGCGCAGGCTCTCCTTTTCGATGCCGCGCAGGCCGTGTGCGAGCGCGTCGCCGGTCAGGACGGACAGGCGGTGCGCCAGCGGATCGGAAACGCGGGAAGGTGTCGTATTGGGCATCGATGCGGGTCGAACGGCGCCGGCCCCGTTGGGCCGCGCATCGGCGGTTCGCCGCGTGCGATGACGTCGTCCGGTGTCATTTTCATTAGCGGGCACTTTAACATCTCGCCCAAACCCCTGCTTGACGCGGGTTTAGACACGCGGCGCCCGCCGCGCGGGCCGGTTCGCGCGGCGCGCAGCGGCATGACTGGCGGCGCTGCGGCGTGTGCTCAGGCGTGCGCTCAGGCGTGTGCTCAGGCGTGTGCTCAGGCGTGTGCGCCGCCCTGCGCCCGCCCGCCCCTGACGTGCCGCGCTATCCGCCGCGCGCGGCGCCCGCGCGGTCGGCTACCTCGTTCCACAGATGCATCGCCGCATAGGCGCGCCAGGGACGCCACGCGTCGGTGCGCGCGCGTTGCAGCGACGCGCGTGCGAGCGTCGGGTCGCGTGCGGCGATGACCTGCATCAACACCAGATCGGTGGCGGGCCATGCGTCCGGGTCGCGCCATGCGCGCATCGCGATGTACTCGACGGTCCACGGGCCGATGCCGGGCATTGCCAGGAGCCCCTCGCGTTGCGCGAGCGGGTCGGCGCCCGCGTCGTCGAGCGGCAGCGCGCCCGACGCGACCGCGGCCGCGAGCGTTTGCAAGGCCGCGACCCGCTTGCCGGGTATGCCGATCTGCGCGAGGTCGGCTGCGGCCAGCGCGGCCGGTGTGGGGAAGCGCCATGCGGTGTGCTCGTGAGGATGGGCATCGATGCGCTCGCCGGTGCGCAGCACGAGCCGGCCGATGATCGTCGTCGCCGCTTTCACGCTGATCTGCTGGCCGACGATCGCGCGCACCGCCAGTTCGAACGCCGACCACGCGCCGGGCACGCGCAGCCCCGGCGCGGCGGCGATGAGCGGCGCGAGCCACGGATCGGACGCGAAGTGCGCGGCCAGCGCGCGCGGCTTCATCCGGACGTCGAACATGCGGGCGAGCGGCGCGGCGATGGCGTCCGCGTGCTGGCTCACCGGGCCTTCGAGGCACGCAATCAGGCAGCGCCTGCGCGGATGCGGACGCACGCTGAGCGTGCCGGCCGCGCCGGCCCACTCGATTGCGCGCCGGTATGCGCCGTCCTCTACGGCCTCGACGCCGGGGGTCGCCCGTCCGGCGAAAAATCGCAGCATGCGTGCCCAGTCGAACGGTGCCTTGTACGGCAACTCGACGATCGCGGCAACCGGCGCGCTCACGCAGCCGGCTCCAGACCCGGGACCGGCGCGGCGTCGCGATTCGCGTCGGGTGCGTCGTCGTGTCCGTGTTGCTGCGCGTGATGCGCCTCGGCTTCGAGCAGCGCCGCCTTGCGCGCGAGCCCCCAGCGATAGCCGGCAAGCGCCCCGCTCTTCTGGACGACGCGGTGGCACGGAATCGCGAGCGCAACCGGATTCGACGCGCAGGCGCTGGCAACGGCCCGCACCGCGCGCGGCGTGCCGAGCACGGCGGCGATCTCGGTGTAACTGCGCGTCTGACCATACGGGATGCGCCGCAACGCGTCCCACACGCGCTGCTGGAACGCGGTCGCGGCAATGTCGAGCGGCAGTTCGAAGCGCTCGCGCGTGCCGCGCAGATAGGCGTCGATCTGCGCGACGAATGGCGCGAGGTGCGCGGTGTCCTCCCGCAGCGTCGCGTGGGCGAATGCGTGACGCAGGTCGGCGACGAGCGTGGCGCGATCGTCGCCGAACGCGATCCGGCAGATGCCGCGCGCGCTTGCCGCGATCAGCACGACACCGAGCGACGTCGGTGCGCACGTGTAGTGCAGCGTGAGCCCCGCCCCCTTGCGCCGATACGCGGACGGGGCCATGCCCAGCTCCGTCGGCGCGCTTTCGTACAGTCGCGACGAGGAGCCGAAGCCCGCGTCGACGCTGGCGCGCGTGACGCCGGCGCCGTCCTGCAGCGCATCGCGCAGCGCGGCGCCGCGCTGCGCGGCCTGATACTGCCGCGGCGACACGCCGACCACGCGCTTGAACAGACGCTGCAGATGAAACGGACTGACGTGCACCGCGTCGCTCAGTTGCGCGAGCGTGAGACGCCGCTGCGGCTCGGCATCGAGCGCGGCGCATGCGCGCGCGACGATCGCGAGTTCGCGCGGCAGGCCGCCCGGCTGACAGCGCTTGCAGTCGCGATAGCCCGCCGCGCGCGCGGCGTCCGCGCTGGCGAAGAACGCGACGTTCTCGCGGCGCGGCGGCCGCGACGCGCACGACGGACGGCAAAACACGCCGGTGGTGCGCACCGCGTAGAAAAAGGCGCCGTCGGCCTGCGCATCGTGCGCACGGACGGCGGCCCAGCGCTCGTCGTCGGTCGGCCACTGGGAAGGGAGGGCGGAATTCATCGTGCACCTGTGAGGAGAATGGCGATGCTCACCACTGTAGTGTCCATCCTGTCACAGTACGCTCCGGTTCTTGCTCTGTCATTGGGGAGGCGCGGCGGGTGCCGCCGGACATCTTTATAGGGGTCGGTGCAGGTTAAAGCGCGGCAAAGCGCCACGCCCTCGGGTTTTCCCTTAAAAAGTTATTGCGTCGCACCAACCGGGTGTGTATAGTGGTTCCTGTCTCCTCCATGTCTCCTCCTGATATGGATTCAGCCCGCTCCCAGTGAGCGGGCTTTTTTTTGCCCGCGATTTGCCGGCGATTTGCCGGTTGCGGTTTCACCTACACTGGCAGACATCCGCTGCCCGCGCATGGGCACCGTGAGGCACCATCGGCCTTGGGGGCGTCTGCCATGAAGATTCACATTCGCGAGATCGATCACGTGGTGATCCGGGTTGCCGATCCGGCGGTCTGCAAGCGTTTTTACTGCGATGTCCTTGGCTGCAGCGTGGAAAAGGAGCAGCCCGAACTCGGCCTGATCCAGCTCCGGGCGGGCCGTTCGCTGATCGACCTGCTGCAGGCCGGCGCGCCGATCGACCTGCCTGAGAGCGGCGTGCCGGGCGCGGGCCGGAATATGGATCACCTGTGCTTGCGGATCGAGGCTTTCGACGGCGACGCGCTGCGCGCCCATTTCGACGCGCACGGGGTGCGTACCGGCGAGACGGCGGTCCGCTATGGCGCGGACGGCTTCGGGCCGTCGCTGTACCTGTTCGACCCGGAAGGCAACCGGGTCGAACTGAAAGGCTCGCCGGACTAGAGCTAGAGGCGGGCTTGCCGCAATGAGCGCGGCGGCGCCGCTAGACGGTCACCGGCGCCTTCAGGACGCTCCATTCGATCGGCACCGGATTCGTCTGCGCGTTGCCGAGCCAGGCCGCGCCGTCCTGTACCGTGCATTGCAGGCGCATCGTGCGCTCCGCGAGCCGGCCGAGCGCGGCGGCCGCCTCTTCGTCGAACGACCACACGGTCACGTTGCGCAGCCGGTCGAGTTTGTGGCGCACGCCCTGCCACCAGATATCGGTGGCCTTGCCGCCGTACGCGACGACGACGACCTCGCCGGCGCGGCCGCTTGCCTTCGCGATGCGCCGCTCGTCGGGCTGACCGACTTCGATCCATGTTTCGATCGCGCCCGTCAGATCCTTTTGCCACAGATCGGGTTCGTCGGTGTCGGACAATCCTTTGCAGAATTCGAGCCGTTCGTGCGCGAACAGCGCAAACGCGGCGACGCGCACCATCATGCGCTCGTCGGTTTCCGACGGGTGACGGGCAATCGTCAACGCGTGATCGCCGTAGTAATGGCGGTCCATGTCGGCTATCTGGAGTTCCGCCTTGTATATCGTCGATTTGAGAGCCATACCGCACCATCGGTCCACGCAGGCGGACCATCAAGAGAAAAGAGCCGCGGCGGCACGGCGTGCCGGCCGGGTTGCGGAAGCGGGTTGCCGGATGCAGCGCGCCGCGTCCGCCGTTTTTCCAGAAGCAGTTTGCGTGCCGTGATCGGCCTGGAGGCCGCACCTTACACGCCCGCGGCCACCGGACGCAAGGCCTCGATCACGATAACGGCGCTGAATGACAGTTGATGCGACGGGCCGACGCCGATCGCATGGCGGCGATGGCGCGCCGTCAGTGCGCTTCCTGTCGTGATGGCCGAGAAGGCCGAGAAGGCCGCGATACCCGCGATGGGCGATGCGGACGAGCGGCAATTTTTACATCACGGATGGGAAAAGACGGGCGGGTTCTGGCGCGCGAGGCCGAATGCCGGGGCGACGGGCCGTTGGCGCACCTGGCCTAGGAAAGCACGCGAAGAAAGCCGCCTGCGCCGTCGAGGCTCGCCGGCAATGTTCTGTTCGATGCATCGACGCTGAATTCAGCGCCCGCAGCGCCCGCAGCTTACGCCGCCCGTGACAAGCCGGATCGGACGGGCGCACACAGGCCGCACGATTCGCCCGTTGGCGCAATCGCGCGCACTCTGCTGCAAGGGTGTCCGGCTTACTGCTTGATGAAGCGATCGTTTGCCCAGAGGCCTTCGGTATCGCTATTGCCGGCATTCACGAATTCGACGTCGTGACCGACGACGCGCACGACGCGAAAATCCGCGTGTTCAGGCGTCGAGATGCATTGATAGCCGGAGAAATATTCCTGCATTTGCTGCTGCTGGCCGGCCATCGAATGCTGGACGACGGCGTCGAGCTTGTCCTTCGATAGACAGCCGTACGCATTCGGCTTGAACTGGATGGTCTGCTGCGGCTTGATGATGCCGTCCTGGGCCTGTGCGGCAGACGCGGCCGCGAAGGCGGCCATGGCGACAAGAAGAGCGATTCGCGCTTTCATAGAGTGCCTCCTTGCGGGCTGTCGTTGATCAGGTTAGCTATGTATTTAACTTCCAGATCCGACCCGCAGCCTACACTCTAGAAGAACGCATGCAGACGACAAGCGCATCTTGTGTGCGTCTGCAACAGCGGAAAATGGTCGCGGCCTCCAGCCGCGCTGAACGGTTGCCGCGAAATGCGTAAACGGCCGGCAGTCAGAACGGAATCCTGAATGATCGAAATCACGTTGCGCCACGATGCATCACGCCGTGCCGCGAATATCCGTTTAAACGCGCTGCCATCATCCAGTCGCTTAATACCCTGTGAATCGCGTTGATGCGCCGCACACAAACTCATTCAACCGATTATTCAATACACGACAAATAAGCAGCCGGATACAGAATAAAAACAATGCCAGTTGCGCAAATCCGTTTCCCCGGCAGACGCATTTGCCGAGGAACAAAACGCGCTGCGTGTCCGCGCCCGACTGCGTATACCAGCTCGCGCGACTATGCGCGCGAGCCCACCATACAGGCACGCGGAGTGCGTCTACAATGGCATCGCGGGTTCTGCAACAGGAGGAAGCAGACATGGAACACCTGATACTTGGCGCGTTTCTGGTCGTGCCCCTGTTGATCGTTGCGTTCCTGTTCTCGGACGAACTGTGGCAGGAGCATCTGAACCGTGCGCATCGTCCGCACGCGTGGCATATGGACTGGCATCATCCGCTGCGCAGTCTGCTGCATCGCCATTAAGCGCGCGTTCAACTGCACTGAATCCGCTGGCGCAGGCTCCGGCGTCTAGCCCGCGGCGTTTTCCGCGAGACACGCGCGGATGCGCTGCGCGAATGCCTCAAGGGTGGCCTCGTCGGCCACCTCGCGCGCGTGCAGGCGCAACGGCACCCCGTCCCAGCGCGGAATCACATGAAAGTGCACATGGCCGACCGTCTGACCGGCGGCGGCGCCGTTGAACTGCCCAATGAAGACGCCGTCCGGCTGCAGCGCCGCGCGCACGGCAATCGCGATCCGGCGGGTCAACCGGATGCAGGCCGCGGTCGCGTCCTCGGAAAGCTCGAACAGTTGCGCCGCGGCTTCTTTCGGCACCACCAGCACGTGTCCGTCCGCCTGCGGCATCAGATCCATGAACGCGATCGTATCCGGCGTCTCCGCCACCTTGATGCACGGCAGCTCGCCGCGCAGGATTTTCGCGAACGGGTTGTGGTTGTCGTAAGTCATCGGGCGCCTCGTCATGGACGGCATGGTGATCGCCGCATCATGACCGTAGCCCGCCGCCGCCGCAAGCATCGGGCTTTCTTACCGGCGTAACGCAGGGTTACCACTTGCAGCATCTGTTTCCGCGTTTCGTGGCCACAATGGTCCCATCCTGACGACAGCGTCAGACAGCGGAGAAACCAAATGCGAAAGATAGCGGCAGCATTGTTGATGGCCGGCGGCATTGCCGTCGCAGGGCCGGCTTCCGCGCACGACGGCGCGAACATCGTGGGCGCGCTGATCGGAGGGGCGGTGATCGGGGCCGTCGTGAGTTCGGCGCTCAATCCGGCGCCGCCGGTCGTGTACGCACCGCCGCCCGTCTACGCGGCCGCGTATCCGGCGCCGGTGGTCGCGGCCGCGCCGCCCGCGCAGTACTGCTACGGGCCCGCCGGCGGCTACGTCCCGTGCGCGCCGGTGCCGGTGGGGCCGGCGGCCTATGCGCCGCCGCCTGCACCCGCCTGGTGAGGCCGGACACGGTCGGCGCGACGGTCCGACCAACTGGGCCGTGTCGTGCGGGGCGGTGCGGGCTGGTGCGGGAATGCGCGGGAATGCGCGGGCCGGCGCGGGCGCCCGTGTGGCTTGTGCGGGCGAGTGCAGCCAAGTGCAGGCCTGTGCGGGCCGCGGCGGCTCGTTGCCGGACGTCGTCATGCGCCGGCCGGCGGCATTCGAAGCCTGAATCTAAACGGTGCGGTACGCGCTAAAGTTTGGGCTGCGCCGGCCGACATTGAGGTCATGAACGATACAGAGCCCTCCTATTCTGGCCCGGCGCATGTCGGATACTTCGAAGCGCGCGCGCTCGCGCTGAGCGTGGCGGCTATCCGCAAGGCTCAGGGGAAGAGAAATCCGGTCGATTATGCGGTCGGCTCGCCCGACTGGGCCGAGTACGACGAGGACTTCGCGCGCGACGTGCTGCGTGCGCTCAACGGCGAGTAGTTCGTTCGCGCCCACGGTCACACAGGCCGATTGCGGCATTGTCGCGGCTGATCGGGGATCGCGCGCCCCGTCAATGACGATGGCGCAGCCAGTCGATGTGATGCGCATCCAGCCAGCGCTCGACGCGATCGCCGCGCTGGTCGGCATGACGGCGATGCGATAGCAGCCAAAGCACGACGCCCAGCATCACCATCACAACGGGCCCGAGCAGGTAGGCCATTACCGTCTGACTCATGACACCCTCCATCGACGACGCGCCCGTGTGCGCGAGCGCTCATTTCATTTTAGGCGATCGACGCGCCGCTGCATGCCCCCGCTGATCGCATGACGGGAAGCGCAGGACGTGCGCGATTGGTATGCCGCCGCACACAGCCATTTGTCAGATGATGCGAGGATGGCGTTGCGCTAGCCGGTATCCGGAGAGTGTGTGTGCAAAGTAAGCAGTGATTCGGCCTGTCTCGTGCGGGCCGTTTTTTTTGCTGCGCCACGCGCGACAAGGCCACTACCGGCGACCCGCGTGCCGATCTAATATTGATGTCGATGTGAACGGCATAATTTCGCGGAGGCCGCCATGGACGAAACCCTGATCGGCGTTGTCATGGGCGTCGCGGTGCTTTCGATCGCCAGCCTGCTGGTGGCGGCGCACTATCGGCGCGAACATCTGCGGCGGCGCATGATTTACACCATGCGTGGGCGCCGGCTACACGAGTTCACGCGCCGCCATCATTGACGTGCCCCGCCCCGCCCCGCCCCGCCCCGCCTCAGCGGATATGGTGTTTCTCGAACCAGCGGATTAGCCGCTCGCGGTTGACGTGCGTCGCGTGCAATGCGGTGCCGAACACGATCAGGATGGTTGCCATCGAGATCGCCAACATCGAGTCGGTCATGGCCGCCTCCGCTGTAGCCGTCGAACCTGTCTGAAGTGTAGTCGGCCGACAGGATAATAGCGGCAGGCGATGCGCGTAGCGTTGGAAACCTTGTGTGTCTAGTAAAAATAGTTAATATTCAAATAATTAGATATAGAGGCGCGGCATGTGTGTACCAAAAACCGTGCCACTCGGTGCACGGCATCCGCATGCGCCTAGCAGACCGCCGCTTTCGGACGGCCCGGCATATCCGCGAGCCATTGTGCGTCGACGAAATCCGCCCACGCCTGAATCACGCCATCCTCGCCGGTGGCGAGGATGGCGCGCTTGCGCCGGTGTTCCGCGCGCGCGGGGGAGGAAGGTGGCGGCGCGCGCCCCAGCGCCCGCGCGATCGCGTCGTCTGGGTGGCCCTGTTCGAGCAGGTGTGCTGCGGCGCTCCGGCGCCAGTCGTCGAGGACGAAATCGTCGACGCTCAGATCGAGTGCCGAGAGGGCCTGATTCAGTGTGCTCTTCGCAATCGGACGTTCGAGCGCGCCGCGCACGGTCGGAAAGGCGAACACAAGGGCGCGACCGGCGCGTGCGCCGTGTTCGCGCAGTTCGCGCAATAGCGCGACGGCCTGGCGCGACAGGACGATATCGCGCGCCGTGCCGCGGCTCGCACGGCGGGCGGGAACGGTCCAGCGCGCGGCATCGAGGTCGAATTCGTCCCACTTCGCTTCGATCAGCCAGGACTTGCGCACGAGCGTCAGCGCGAGCAGGTGCAGTGCGATCTTCAGCGGGCGGCGCAGGCCCGATGCGTGGATGCCGCGCAGCACCGCGCCGATTTCGTCGGCGCGCAGGACGCGCGTGCGCGCCGCGGGCGTGGCGATTTGGCGGGCGGGCACGGCGGCGGCGGGATTGCCGGACGCAAGTTGCTGTGCGATCAGGAACGCGTAGAGCCGCCGGATCACGTGGCGCGTATGCAGCGCCATGGCGGGCGAGCCGCGCGCCTTGATGTGCTCGCAGAGGGCGGCGACATCGTCGGCGCTGACCGCGCCGAGCGGCTTGCCGCCGATGGCCGGCAGCACGTCCTTGTCGAGCGCGCGGCGCGCGGTGCGGCGATACTCGTCGGACTTGCCGGCCATGGCGGTGCTCATGTAAAGCTCGGCGGCGTCGCGCAGCAGGTCGACGCGCTTTTCTGCGCCGCGGTCGCGCCGCGCGGCAGCGGCGGGCGACACGCCGCGCGCGACCATGTCGGCGTATTTGCGCGCGCGCTCGCGCGCGACGCGCAGCGAAATGCGCCGGTAGTCGCCGATCGTCGCGAGCGGCTGCCGTTTGCCGTCGAGCGTGTAGCGAAAACGCCAGACTTTCGTGCCGGTCGGCATGACTTCGAGCACGAGGCCGTTTCCGTCGGCAACCGAGTAGCGCGCCGCGCGCGGCGTCATTGCGCGGATCTGGGATTCGGTGAGCGGCGTGACGATTCTGGGCATGCGCGTGTTCGGTACACAGTGGGCTGCGTTACGTGAAAGTGCTGTCTTGTGTACCTACGATGGCGCACTCATGGCGGCCTGTTCCTCACGCAACGGGGAAGATTTATCCGCTATGGTAAGGCATTCTGTTGACGCTGTGGAAGCGGCATCCGGGCGGATCACTTGCCAATACAGAACCGGCTGAAAATTACGCCCAGCAGATCGTCCGACGAAAACTCACCGGTGATCGCATTCAGCGCCTCCTGCGCGAGTCGCAGTTCTTCGGCGAACAGGTCGAGCGCCTGTGCGTTCTGATCCGCATGCTGGGCGGCCGTCGACAGGTGGTCCGCAGCGGCACGCAGCGCGATCAGATGCCGTTCGCGCGCAAGATAAACGCTCTCCGCGCCCGCCTGCCAGCCGGCGATGCGCAGCAGTTCCGCGCGCAGCAGGCCAATGCCGTCGCCCTGTTTGGCCGACAGCCGCACCTCGCGCAGCTCCGGCGCTTCGTCCGGCCGGCTCGCCGCCGCCGGCAGGCCGGTCAGGTCGGTCTTGTTCAGGATGCGCAGCACCGGCACGCCGGCCGGAAACCGCGCCGCAATCGCGTGGTCGTCCGGGGTCATGCCCGTACGCGCGTCGAGCAGGTGCAGGACGACGTCCGCGCGCTCGATTTCCCCCCACGTGCGCGCGATGCCGATCTTCTCGACCTCGTCCTCCGTTTCGCGCAGGCCGGCGGTGTCGATGACGTGCAGCGGAATGCCTTCGATCTGGATGGTCTGGGCGACCTTGTCGCGCGTCGTCCCCGCGATCGGCGTGACGATCGCCAGTTCCGCGCCGGCCAGCGCATTCAGCAGCGACGATTTGCCGACGTTCGGCTGCCCGGCCAGCACGACCGACAGGCCCTCGCGCAGCAACGCTCCCTGGCGGGCCTCGGAGAGCACGTCCGCAAGCTGCGCGCGAATGCGGGCGAGCTTGCCGCGTGCGTCGGCGGCTTCGAGAAAGTCGATCTCCTCTTCGGGGAAGTCGAGGGTGGCTTCGACGAGCATGCGCAGCGTAATCACGTCGTCGACCAGCGCATGGATGTCACGCGAAAACGCGCCTTCGAGCGAGCGGCCCGCCGAGCGCGCGGCCGCCTCGGTGCTCGCCTCGATCAGATCGGCGACCGCCTCGGCCTGCGCGAGGTCGAGCTTGTCGTTCAGGAACGCGCGGCGCGTGAATTCGCCGGGCTGCGCGAGCCGCAAGCCGAGCGCGCGGCCGGCGTCGATGCAGCGCTGCAGCACCAGTTGCAGCACGATCGGGCCGCCGTGGCCCTGCAATTCGAGCACGTGCTCGCCGGTGTACGAGTGCGGCCCCGGAAAGTACAGCGCGATGCCGCGATCGAGCGCGGCGCCGTGTGCGTCGAGAAAAGGCACGTAATGCGCGTGGCGCGGCGCGAGCGCTTCGCCGGTGAGCGCGTGCATCAGCGGTTCGACGGCCTCGGCGCCGGCGCGGCCGAACGAGATCCGCACCACGCCGATTCCGCCGCGACCCGGAGCGGTGGCAATGGCGACAATCGGATCGGAATCGGTGGCGAGCATGGGATCGGTGGCGAACAGGAGCGGGAGGGAGGACAGCGGTCGATAAACGCGACGCATTGTAACGTGCGGCGGTCCGTCCCACTCGGGTCGGAGAGGCTGACGGGGCTTTGTCGGAAACTAGGATTTATCTTGCTCGCGATAAGATAAATCTTATCGGCCGCATCATGTTGCCGAGCGCGCACAGCGCAGGAAAATCGCTACCCGAAAGGGACCGGGCGAGCCCGCCAGAGCGAGAGCTACACGCGATTTTGCAGCGATCGTAAGCGAAAAATAGCCTAATTGCGTGAAATTATCGCCCAAACGGTTGTCCACTGAGCGGGCGCCGGATTGCACAATCTGGCCCATGCCGACATCCGACGAAAAACTGGCGTTCGCCAACAGGCTGCGAGAGCAGATCGCCCGCAAAAATGTGAAGGGCGGGACGCAGCTCGCGAGGGCGTTCAACCTGCTGCATCGCGGGGGACCGCCGGTCTCGCCGCAAACGGCGCACAAGTGGCTGACCGGCCGCACGATCCCGACGCCCGACAAGCTGCAGACGCTAGCGGACTGGCTCGGCGTCGGCGTGCACTGGTTGCATTATGGCCCGCCGCCGCGCGCGGCCGCCAAGGAGAAGCCGCTTGCACCCGGCGAAAAATATCCGCTGACACCGGAAGTGATCGAACTGGCGTCGAAAATCGAGGCGCTCGACCCGAAGGATCGTCTGTTTGTCGAAGAGTTCGTCGAACGGCTGTACGACACCGGCAAGCCTTGACGCCTTCTGCGCCGCAGTAAAAAAAGCCGCCCGGCGCAAACCGGGCGGCTTTTTTATGGGGCGTCGCTCGCGGACCGGCGCGCCATCGACGCGCCCGCCCGCGCAACAGGCTTCGCCTAGCTGGCTTTCTTCGTCTTCGACTGGCCCATCATCCGCGTGATGTAGTACTGCTGGGCGATCGACAGCACGTTGTTCACCACGTAGTACAGCACGAGGCCGGCCGGGAAGAAGAAGAACATGACCGAGAACGCGATCGGCATGAACATCATCATCTTGGCCTGGACCGGGTCCGGCGGCGTCGGGTTCAGGCGCGTCTGCAGGAACATCGAGCCCGCCATCAGGACCGGCAGGATGTAGTACGGGTCCTGCTGCGACAGATCGTGAATCCACAGGATCCACGGCGCGCCGCGCATTTCCACCGACGACAGCAGCACCCAGTACAGCGAGATGAACACCGGAATCTGGATCACCACCGGCAGGCAGCCGCCGAACGGGTTGACCTTCTCGGTCTTGTACAGCTCCATCAGCGCCGCGTTCATCTTCTGCGGGTCGCCCTTGAAGCGCTCGCGCAGCGCCTGCATGCGCGGCGTGATCGCCTTCATCCGGGCCATCGACTTGTAGCTCGCCGCCGACAGCGGGAAGAACACCGCCTTGATCAGCAGTGTCAGCAGCACGATCGACCAGCCCCAGTTGCCGACATAGTTGTGGATCGTCGAGAGCAGCCAGAACAGCGGCTTCGCGATGATCGTGACCCAGCCGTAGTCCTTGACGAGGTCGAGGCCCGGCGCGATCTTTTCGAGCATGCGCTCTTCGTCCGGGCCGGCGAACAGGCGCGCGGACACGTCCGCCGACTGGCCCGGCGCGATCGTCGGCACGGGCTGCTCGACGCCGATGCGGTACAGCGACGGATCGATCTTCTGCACGTAGATCTTGCGCTGGACGCCTTCCTGCGGAATCCATGCGGTCGCGAAGTAATGCTGCACCATCGCGATCCAGCCGTTATTGGCCGAGCTTGCGTAGTCTTCCTTGTTCTTGTCGATGTCGCTGAACGTCATCTTCTGGAAGTGATGCTGCGCCGTGTACACCGCCGGTCCGATGAACGTGTGCGAGAAGCGCGGCGTGGGCACCGGCTGGCTGTCGCGCACCAGTTCCATGTAGACGGTCGGCGTGACGGGCGTCGTGCCGACGTTGACGATCTTCGTGTCGACGCCGATCACGTAGCTGCCGCGCGTGAACGTGTAGGTCTTCACGACCTTGACGCCGTTCTGCGCCGGCGACGCGAAGCTCATCTGCAGCGTCTTCGCGTCGTCACCCAGCGCGTGCGGCTCGCCGGCCACCGGCGTGAAGATCGTGTTGTGGTTCGGGTAGTCGCCGAGCAGGCCCGTGCGTGCGAGGTACGTGTGGTCCGCGGTGTGGTCGAACAGGGTGATCACGAGGTCCGGCTGCGAGCCGTTGCCCTTGTTGATCAGCGTGAGCTTCGACAGCGTGCCGCCGCGGGTATCGATCTCGCCCTTGAAGACGTCGGTCGAGAACGCGACCAGCTGGCCCTGCGCGGCCGGCGCCGCGGTGGCCGTCGAGGCGGCGCCCGCTTGCGGGGTGCCCGACGGCACGGCCGACGGCGCGCCGTCCGACGTGCCCGTTCCGGAGGCCGGGGCCGCAGCAGTCTGCGTCGGCGTGGCGCTCGGGAAGAACATCGACGGACGTCCGTGGTCGCGTTGCCAGTTGTCGAACAGCATGACCGCTGACATGAAGAAGATCACCCAGAGGACGGTGCGTTTGATATCCATGCGTTGTCTCAGTGTCGATGGAGCGGCGCGTCAGCGCTTTTCAGAGGTGGTGGGCGGCGGCACGAGATCGATGCCGCCCGCCGAAAACGGATGACAGCGGCACAGGCGCCTCGCGGCGAGGTAAGTTCCGCGTGCGGCGCCATGATACTGGATTGCTTCGCGCGCGTAATCTGAACAGGAGGGATAAAAACGGCACCGGTTGCCGAGCAGAGGGCTCAGGGCAACCTTGTAGAAGCGCAAGAGAGCGAGCAGTACCGTTTGCATGACTAGTGCGGCCAGCCTGCGCCGCGCGGCGAAAGTCGCGACCGGCTTCCGGCCGGCACCGGGCCCGCGCGGCCGCTCATGGCGCGGCGGGCGACGCTTCGCGCCGGGCGATTTCGCGCGCGGCCCGTTCGAGCAGCGCATCGATCTCGCCGCGGCACAACACCTTCAGCGGCGGCGATGCCGCGGCGGGCAGCGCCTGCCGGTCAAAGCGCGTATGCAGCCGCAGCAGGACGTCCCAGCCGCCGAACGCCGCGCGCCGCTGCCGGAAGGCTTCGCGCGCAAGGCGGCGCACCAGATTGCGCGTCACCGCGCGCGGCGCGTACTTCTTGCCGATCACGAGGCCGAGCCGCGCTGCGCCGCCGGTGGGCCGGGCGTACACGACGAAGTGCGCGCTGCGGCGCCACGGGCGCAAACGAAAAACGGATGAGAACTCATCCGTTTTCAGCAGCCTGGCGGCCTTGGGAAAAGCGGCTTGCGCTCGCAACGGAACCGAGCCCGGTTGCAGCGCCTCAGCCGTTCCCGCGTGGCCGCAGGCGTCCGACACGGCGTGCAATCCGCCCGCCAGCCTTAGATGGCGAGGCGCTTGCGGCCCTTCGCGCGGCGGGCGTTGATGACCTTGCGGCCGCCAGCGGTCTTCATGCGGACGCGAAAGCCGTGAGTGCGCTTGCGACGGGTAACGGAAGGTTGGTAAGTACGTTTCATGTTGCTCTCACTAGGCAGAGAAGTCACCGCGCGAGCATCGCGGAAAGCGCAATGGCGGGTGGTTTAGAGACGGGTTTTCGCGGAACCCGCTATTTAAACCGGTTTTCTCTTGGCCGTCAATAGTTTAGGCGCGTGCCCCGGCGCGCGGGGCGGCCGGCGCGCGCTGATCCGTCCCTGTGGATAACTCCCTTTCCCGAAGGTTTTGGCGTTAGAATCTCGACCTGACTCCCGAATAATGTCGCACGCGGCTCCAGCCCGCTTGCCCCGCAAACCCTTGTGGCGCAAGCGTCTGGGGCCGTTGCGCCTGGTCGCTCAGGGCCTTGTTGTGCGTGCGCGACAGGAGCGATCAGGCGCCGTGCACACCGATAACGACAGCACCTTGATGAACGAATTCTGGCAACACTGTTCCGCATTGCTGGAGCGTGAATTGACGCCCCAGCAGTACGTGACGTGGATCAAACCGTTGGCCCCGGTTGCCTTCGATGCGCAGGCGAATACGCTGAGCATTGCTGCGCCCAACCGCTTCAAGCTTGACTGGGTCAAGAGCCAGTTCTCCGGCCGCATCGCCGATCTGGCACGCGATTTCTGGCGCGCGCCGATCGACGTCCAGTTCGTTCTCGACCCGAAGGCGGGCATGCGCGCGCCGGCGCCGGCCGCGGCGCCCGCCCCCCGCGCGCCGCAGACGGCCGTCGACGCGGCGGTGGGCATGCTGCAGGCAGCCCAGGCGGCCCGCGCGAACCATGCTGTGGCGGCCGCCGCCGCGGAAGCGGCCGAACTCGACCTGCCCAGCCTCGACGCCAACGAAACCGCGGCCGCGCGCCGCAGCTGGCGCCCCGGCCAGGGCGCGGGCCCGGCCGCGGGCGACACCGATTCGATGTACGAGCGCTCGAAGCTGAACCCGGTGCTCACGTTCGACAACTTCGTGACCGGCAAGGCCAACCAGCTTGCCCGCGCGGCTGCGATCCAGGTGGCGGACAACCCCGGCGTGTCGTATAACCCGCTGTTCCTGTACGGCGGCGTCGGCCTCGGCAAGACCCACCTGATTCACGCGATCGGCAACCAGTTGCTGATGGACAAGGCCGGCGCGCGGATCCGCTACATCCACGCGGAGCAGTACGTGTCGGACGTCGTGAAGGCGTACCAGCGCAAGGCGTTCGACGACTTCAAGCGCTATTACCACTCGCTCGACCTGCTGCTGATCGATGACATCCAGTTCTTCTCCGGCAAGTCGCGCACCCAGGAAGAGTTCTTCTACGCGTTCGAGGCGCTGGTCGCGAACAAGGCGCAGGTGATCATCACGAGCGATACGTACCCGAAGGAGATTTCGGGGATCGACGACCGGCTGATCTCGCGCTTCGATTCGGGCCTGACCGTCGCGATCGAGCCGCCCGAGCTCGAAATGCGCGTCGCGATCCTGATGCGCAAGGCGCAGTCGGAGGGCGTGAGCCTGAACGAGGACGTCGCGTTTTTCGTCGCGAAGCACCTGCGTTCGAACGTGCGCGAGCTCGAAGGCGCGCTGCGCAAGATCCTCGCGTACTCGAAGTTCCACGGCCGCGACATCTCGATCGAGCTGACCCGGGAGGCGCTGAAGGATCTGCTGACCGTGCAGAACCGGCAGATTTCGGTGGAAAACATCCAGAAGACGGTGGCCGATTTCTACAGCATCAAGGTCGCCGACATGTATTCGAAGAAGCGTCCGGCGAATATCGCGCGGCCGCGCCAGATTGCGATGTACCTCGCGAAGGAGCTGACGCAGAAGAGCCTGCCGGAAATCGGCGAACTGTTCGGCGGGCGCGACCATACCACCGTGCTGCACGCGGTGCGCAAGATCGCGGACGAGCGCAGCAAGGACGCGCAGCTCAATCACGAGCTGCACGTGCTCGAGCAGACGCTGAAAGGCTGACGCGCGCGGGCAGGCGGGGAAGGCGCGATTTGCTCAGGATCTGGGCAAAAAGCGGCAAAAATGGACGGTTTATTGCCGAACTCGCCCCCCATTTTAGGGGAGTGGTGCGGTTTTCAGGCACAATACAGGTTTGACCGCCCGGCGGCTCGGGGCGGGAGTCACGCCGTGACCGGCGCAGCGACGCGCCGGCGGGGGGCCGGAGCCACGCGAAGATGCCGGGCGGGGCGCGCAGGCCGTCACATCAACGAAGGAACTCTATGCAACTGGTCAAGACCGAACGCGATAACCTCCTCAGGCCGCTGCAAACCGTGAGCGGCATCGTCGAACGCCGCCACACGTTGCCGATCCTCGCCAACTTGCTGATTACCAAGAACGGCCCGGATGTGTCGTTCCTGTCCACCGACCTCGAATTGCAGATCACCACGCACGGCGACTTCGGCGTGGGCAGCGATTCGGTTGCGACCACGGTGGCGGCCCGCAAGCTGCTCGATATCCTGCGCGCGATGCCCGACGGCCAGGTCACGCTGACGCTGAACGACAAGCGCCTCACCGTGCAGTCCGGCAAGAGCCGCTTCGCGCTGCAGACGCTCGCCGCGGACGAGTTCCCGACAGTCGCGCAGGCGAAAGACTTCGGCGCGAACCTCGAAGTGCCGCAAAAAACGTTCCGCCAGCTGCTCGGCATGGTCCATTTCTCGATGGCCCAGCAGGACATCCGCTACTACCTGAACGGCATGCTGCTGGTGGTCGACGGCGACAAGCTGATGGCGGTCGCGACGGATGGCCACCGCCTCGCGTATTCGTCGATGAAGATCGAAGGCGCGTTCCCGCGCCAGGAAGTGATCATCCCGCGCAAGACGATTCTCGAACTGCAGCGCCTGCTCGAAGACATCGACGACACGCTGAAGATCGACATCGCGCAGACCCAGGTGAAGTTCACGTTCGGCCAGGTCGAACTGGTGTCGAAGCTCGTCGAAGGCAAGTTCCCGGACTTCCAGCGCGTGATTCCGAAGGCGCACAAGAACCAGTTCGTGATCGGCCGCGAGGAACTGCAGCGCTCGCTGCAGCGCGCGGCAATCCTGACCTCGGACAAGTTCAAGGGCGTGCGCTGCATCATCGAGCCGGGCCAGCTGAAGATCATGTCGACCAACGCGGACCAGGAAGAGGCGCAGGAAGAACTCGAAATCGCCTACACCGGCGACAGCATCGACATCGGCTTCAACGTCACGTACCTGCTCGACGTGCTGGCGAACCTGAAGGTCGACATGCTGGAGGTGAGCCTCGGCGACGCCAGTTCCAGCGCGCTGATCACGATTCCCGAGAACGACGACTTCAAGTACGTGGTGATGCCGATGCGCATCTGACGCGGCCGACATCACGAAGAACACCAAGGGGCGCACGGCCCCTTTGGCGTTTTTATAGGGTGTTTCGAAAAGTCCCGAGCAGCCACCTCGCAGTAATGCAGAACCGGAAAAACCCATGACTGAACTGAACAACGCGCAACCCGACAACAGCTACGGCGCCTCCTCGATCCAGATCCTCGAAGGTCTGGAAGCCGTGCGCAAGCGGCCGGGGATGTACATCGGCGATACGTCGGACGGCACCGGTCTGCACCATCTCGTGTTCGAAGTGCTCGACAACTCGATCGACGAGGCGCTTGCCGGGCATTGCGACGACATCCAGGTGATCATCCACGCGGACAACTCGGTGTCGATCACCGACAACGGCCGCGGCGTGCCCACCGGCGTCAAGCACGACGACAAGCACGACCCGAAACGCAGCGCCGCCGAGATCGTGATGACCGAGCTGCACGCGGGCGGCAAGTTCGACCAGAACAGCTACAAGGTGTCGGGCGGCCTGCACGGCGTGGGCGTGTCGTGCGTGAACGCGCTGTCCGCGTGGCTGCGCCTCACGGTGCGGCGCGACGGCAAGAAGCACTTCATGGAGTTTCACCACGGCGTGCCGCAGAACCGCATTGTCGAGGACGTGGACGGCGAGCGCATCTCGCCGATGCAGGTGGTCGGCGACACGGAAAAGCGCGGCACCGAAGTGCACTTCCTCGCGGACCAATCGATCTTCGGCAACATCGAATATCACTACGATATTCTCGCGAAGCGCATCCGCGAACTCTCGTTCCTGAACAACGGCGTGCGCATCCGCCTGACCGACCAGCGCACCGGCAAGGAAGACGACTTCGCGTTCGCCGGCGGCGTGAAGGGCTTTGTCGAGTACATCAACAAGACGAAGGCCGTGCTGCACCCGGGCATTTTCCACGTGTCGAGCGAGAAGGACGGCGTGGGCGTCGAAGTGGCGATGCAGTGGAACGACAGCTACAACGAAAACGTGCTGTGCTTCACGAACAACATCCCGCAGCGCGACGGCGGCACGCACCTGACCGGGCTGCGCGCGGCGATGACGCGCGTGATCAACAAGTACATCGCCGATCACGAGATCGCGAAGAAGGCGAAGGTCGAAACCTCGGGCGACGACATGCGCGAGGGGTTGTCGTGCGTGCTGTCGGTGAAGGTGCCGGAGCCGAAGTTCAGCTCGCAGACGAAGGACAAGCTGGTGTCGTCGGAAGTGCGCGGGCCGGTGGAGGAGGTGGTTGCGAAGGCGCTCGAAACGTTCCTGATGGAAACGCCGAACGACGCGAAGATCATCTGCGGCAAGATTGTCGACGCCGCGCGCGCGCGCGACGCCGCGCGCAAGGCGCGCGAGATGACGCGCCGCAAGGGCGTGCTCGACGGCGTGGGCCTGCCGGGCAAGCTGGCGGACTGCCAGGAGAAGGATCCGGCGAAGTCGGAGATCTACATCGTCGAGGGCGACTCGGCGGGCGGGTCGGCGAAGCAGGGGCGCGACCGCAAGTTCCAGGCGATCCTGCCGCTGCGCGGCAAGGTGCTGAACGTCGAGAAGGCGCGCTACGACAAGCTGCTCTCGTCGGAGCAGATCGTCACGCTGATTACCGCGCTCGGCTGCGGCATCGGCAAGGAAGACTACAACCTGGAAAAGCTGCGCTACCACCGCATCATCATCATGACGGATGCGGACGTGGACGGCGCGCATATCCGCACGCTGCTGCTGACGTTCTTCTACCGGCAGATGCCGGAGATGATCGAGCGCGGCTACATCTACATTGCGCAGCCGCCGCTATACAAGATCAAGGCGGGCAAGGACGAACGCTATCTGAAGGACGCGGGCGAACTGAACGCGCACATGCTGAAGCTTGCGCTGAACGGGTCGGAACTGGTGCCGTCCGAAAACGCGACGCCGATTGCCGGCGACGCGCTGGGCGAACTCGCGCGCTCGTACCTGCTTGCGCAGGCGGTGGTGGACCGGCTGAGCCGGCTGTACGACGCGGGTGCGCTCGAAGCGATCATGGACGGCATCGTGATCGACCTGTCGAGCGAGGCGGCGGCGGGTGCCTCGGCGGCGGCGCTCGAACAGAAGCTGAGGGACGACCCGCTGAAGCCCGATGTGCACGTGAGCGTGGCGTACGACGCGGTGCGCGAACTGCGCTCGCTGCACGTGTCGCGCCGGCACCATGGCAACCTGAAGGTGACGGTGCTCGACGAGGAGTTCCAGTTGACCGCCGACTACCAGCAACTGGTGAATACGGCGCTGACGTTCAAGGGGCTGATCGGCACGGGCGCGGTGATCAAGCGCGGCGAGCGCAGCATGGCGGTGAGCGACTTCAAGAGCGCGATGAAATGGCTGATCGCGGACGCGGAGCGCAATGTGTCGAAGCAGCGCTATAAGGGGCTCGGCGAGATGAACCCGGAACAGCTTTGGGAAACGACGATGGACCCGAGCGTGCGCCGGCTGCTGCGCGTGCAGATCGAAGATGCGATTGCGGCGGATGGGATCTTTACGACGCTGATGGGCGACGACGTGGAGCCGCGGCGGGCGTTTATCGAGAGTAATGCGTTGAGGGCGGGGAATATTGATGTTTGAGGGTGTTTGTAGTGTCGAGCGTCACTATTCGTGAAAAACCGGGCGCAATTTATGAAAATCGTGGCCACATATAGTGGCAATTTTCGAGAAATGTGCCCGGTGCATACGGTGTCGGAGTAATTGCTACTGGCGCCATATTTTTGCTAGTGGACGACAAAGTTAGTGCAGCTGGCCTGCACTGACCTCCAAAGCCGACTCTACTAGCCATACGTCGCGACGCGCGTACGACCAAGACAAATTCGCGTGATGCACCGGCCATTCAACGACATGGATTGCGCTACCGATGAGCAGCCTCCGAGAACTAAAGTTCAAGATTCGCTACCGGTCTGGCACCTCCAACGTCGTGGAAGACTTCTACGTTCCCTGCATGGAGCGGTCCACGCTATATCGGCGTGCGGTCGGTTATTTCTCAAGCGAAGGCCTAAGCCTCGCGGCAAAAGGTGCGGCGAGGCTGATCGCTTCGGGCGGAAAAATCCAGCTCATCGCATCACCAAATCTTTCTGAGGACGACATCAATGCTATCGAAAGCGGCTATGAGTCGAGAGCGACAGCGGCTCATCGATGTTTGCTCGCTTCTGTAGATAAAATTGAATCCGAGTTGATTTTGCAGCGGCTTAGCGCGCTAGCTTGGCTCATTTCGATTGGGCATCTCGAATTCCGCCTAGCATTTCGCGTCGACCCAGGAAGCGGAAAACTCACTCGCGGTCTCTACCATGAAAAAATAGGCATCTTTGAAGATGCCAATGGTGATCGAGTAGCATTTACAGGCTCGCAGAACGAGACTGCAGGCGGATTTGTAACAAACTTCGAATCTATTGATGTCTATTGGTCATGGGATGATCCTCATCAAAGAACAATTGGGAAGCTTCTCGATTTTGAGGAACTGTGGTCAGGAGGCGACACTTCGCTCGGCGTAGTTGTAGAAGATTTTACAGAGGTTGCTAAAGAGGTTCTTCTCAAATTTAAGTCCCAAGAGCGACCTCTTGTCGATCCTGAGGAGCTTTCGTGGCGACCGCGACGCCTTTCGCAACGCACACGGCACGCGCCACATATCCCAGATTCTTTCGAACTGCGTGGATATCAACGCGACGCAATTCGGAATTGGGTTGCGGCCAACGGCCGAGGAATACTTCAAATGGCGACAGGAACGGGCAAGACCGTTACTGCGCTAGCCGCAGCGGTAGCACTCTATCAGCAACTCCACCTGAAGGTGATGGTTGTCGTATGTCCGTATCGGCACCTCGTAACGCAATGGAGTGATGAGGCAAAGAAATTTGGTTTTGATCCACTCCTAGCCTTTGAATCCACTCGGAGCTGGCTCGGTCGATTGAAAGGCGAGCTTAGCGACCTATCTGTTAAGGAAAGAGGCTTTCTATGTATCATTACGACAAATTCAACATTTTCATCTGACGCATTCCAAAGTAGTTTAATTTATTTCCCTCAAAAAACTCTGTTAATAGCAGATGAAGTTCACAATCTAGGCTCGGAAATTTTCTCTCAAACGCTTCCGGACAATATATCGTTACGTTTGGGATTATCCGCAACGCCGGAGCGCTGGTTTGATTCAGAGGGGACCGCTCGATTAATCGAATATTTCGGCCCGGTACTTGAGCCGAAGTTTACCTTAGGTGAAGCGATAACCAGAAAAGTGCTCACCCCGTATTTCTACTATCCGATACTCATTGAATTGGATGAGGATGAGCGGGAAGAGTATCTCCGCCTCAGCGCCGAGATAGCAAAACGATCAGCAACGAACGGAGAGCTTACAGAAGCAGCGACATATCTACTATTGGCTCGCGCGCGACTAGTTGCGTCTGCAAGAAACAAGTTGACCGCATTGCGGAATTTGGGTGCAGCACTTCAAAAGAAAGAGCAAATGCTCTTCTATTGTGGGGATGGTACGGTAGAAAGCGAGCCAACTGAGGACGTGGTACGCCAAATCGACGAGGTTGTTCGTATACTTGGGCGCGAACTCGGGATACGCGTCGCCAAATATACGTCCGACGAGTCCACTCAAGAGCGGGATGACCTGCGCGGAAAGTTGGCCCGCGGAGAGTTACAGGGGCTAGTCGCAATTCGATGTCTTGACGAAGGCGTCGATATTCCCTCCGTAGAAACGGCAGTAATATTGGCAAGTAGCACGAACCCAAGACAGTTTATACAGCGGCGCGGTCGTATTCTTAGGCGTTCGCCAGGGAAACAGTCGGCGACTATATACGACATGATCGTCGTTCCACCTATCGAGACAGAGTCTACTGAATCTGAGCGAACGTTGCTGAGAAAGGAGCTAGTTCGCTTCGTCGAATTCGCTGACCTTTCAGAAAATGGTGGAGAAGCAAGGCGCACAGTTTTTGATCTTCAAAAGAGGTTTGACCTCATGGATATTTAGGCGCGGGGGGCCAAAAATGAATACTGATCCGATGGAACCACTAATGAGAGACCCTGAAGAGGTGCGGAATATCATTGCGCATGTACTGGAGTTGGAGGCCGAGCGCCTCTATCAGGAGCGGCCGCATATTAACGATGATATTCTCCGCATTATTAAGGAGTATGTGAAATGATCTTGCTAGAAATCCAGCTCCATAACTTCAGACAATTTTACGGAACATCGCCGGCAATCCAATTTGCTCAGGGGTCTCATAATGTTACGGTTTTCCACGCCGCAAATGGTGGCGGTAAAACAGCGCTGCTGAACGCTTTTACGTGGACTTTATATGATACGGTAAGCAAAGGTTTTCTGCTTCCTGATCAAATCATTAACAAGCGTGCGCTTCGTGAAGCCCAGCCAGGGTCCACAGTGTCGGCATGGGTTCTTTTGAAATTCGAGCACCTCGGATTGCAGTATTCACTAAAAAAGAACCTTGAGGTGATTCGCGGGAGCAGTGACATTGATGTAGTCTCGAGGGGAGAGTTTACGAAGGAATTCATGTGGTCCGATAGTTCGGGCGTTTGGCGCAGTGATGGAAATGTAGCTGACGTGATTGGCCGAATCTTGCCGCAAGACTTGCATACGTACTTCTTCTTCGACGGCGAACGAATTGAACGAATTGTGCAACCGACCGCCGAAGAACAAGCGAATATCGGAAATGCAACCAAGAAGATTCTGCGATTAGAAGTGGTGGACCGCGCCATTCGGCATTTGGGCTCGGCAAGAAAAAATCTCGAGCGAGACTTGGAGCAGGTGGGAGACGATTCAACGAGAGCCCTGCTCCGACAGAAAAATGATCTGGAAGAACAAATTCGTAATCTCGTCGCAGATCAGGAGCGCACCGAGAGAAATCTAAAGGGACACGAAGAACGCTTGCAAGAACTTGCAACGCGCATTCGGCAGCTGGAAGAAGCAAAGGCCGATCAGCTTCGTCGTGACGAGTTGGAATTGAGGTGTAAAAATGCTAATGAGAATCTCAAGACAACGAAACAGCAACTTAACGACCTAGTTAGTTCCGATGGATACAAGGTTTTCTTGCGGGGTGTGACCAGCACTTATCTTGACTTGATTGAAACGTTGAGGCGGAAAGGCGAACTTCCTGCGGGGATAAAGCGTCAGTTTGTCGACGATTTGCTTACGACGCGCATGTGTATTTGTGAGCGAACACTCGACTCCTCACTAGACCACGAGGCGCACTGCGCAGTTGAAAAATGGAAATCTCGAGCTGGGTTGGCCGACGTCGAAGATAGGGCGATCAGGATGGGGGGCGAAGTTCGTCGTATTCAGCTTGATGAGGAAGCTTTTTGGGACCAAAGTGAGGGGTTTCAAAAGCGGATTGTGTCCGAGCGCGAGCAGATCAAGCACGTCGAATCGGAGCTTGAAGATATCCACGAACGGCTCCAACGCAATCCTCGAGAAGAAGTCCAAGAGCTTGAGAGCCAACGCGACCGGACTGTGCGCGATATCGAAGACGCTAACCGATCGATCGGCGCATTCGGTATTCAGAGGCGAGCACTGGAGCAGCAGTTAAACGAGTGTGAATCTGCCGTTCGGAAGAGTCAGTTAAATGAGGACAAGCAGAAATTGGCGCAGCGTCGGCTCAACGCGACGACCGATGCCATATCGCGATTGGTCGAATCGAAAACAAAATTTGAAGCGAGTTTTCGGCACACTTTAACTGAAAAGGTTAGGGCGATCTTCAGCAAAATCTCCTATACGCCATATGTACCAGAAGTGGCAGATAACTATTCGCTTCGTCTTCTTGAGGGTGCTGGTGGTTCGATGTTGCCAGTTGCTGCGTCCCAAGGCGAGAATCAAATTCTCAGCTTATCGTTTATCGGCGCCGTTATCGACGTTGCTCGAGATTTCACAAAGAATAGGGATAGGTTGCCGGGGCCGGAGGCTAGCACTTATCCACTCGTTATGGATTCTCCCTTCGGGAGCCTAGGTCCCACGTATCGGACGCAGGTTGCGGAAAGCGTCACCTCCCTAGCCGATCAAGTGGTCATCATGGTTACCAACACTCAATGGCTTGGCGAGGTTTCCGGTGCTCTTAATTCTCGTGTAGGCCGATCTTATGTAGTTGAATATGCGACTCCTAGGAGCGATACTGCCAAAGAAGCCATAGATATCCAAGGACATCGATACGATCTCGTCGTGCAAAGTCCAAATGAATTCGAGTATTCAACTATTAGAGAGGTAAGCCATGGCTGAACGCAGAATTCGATTTTCCAAGGAGAAGCAAGACCTTGTACGGCGCCTCCTGTCTTCCGACGACGGCACTGGACCATTTAAAACTCAAGCTGATGTACTTGCGTTTGCTGCGTCCCTTGGCGCATTCCGGAAGCGGCGAGAACCGCTGCCCGATTCCCTCGCCGAGCCCATCCGCCAGGAAGTCTTCGAGCGTCAGGGATACGATACTTTAATTTGCTTGCTTGCCGTCGAGGCGACCAAGGAAGCAAACGTCTTAGAGGAAACAGACGACATGATTTCAACCCGCGCAGCTATCTTTGAAGAATATGCAAATGCGGGACTGTCGATCATCGGCGATGAAACCCGCGGGGACGTTGACCTCAGTCAAGCCGTACTGCTTATGGTCTCGGCATTGCGCGAACAACAGCAGGTGGATACCGCCGTATTAGACTTATCGCGGCTAAAGATATGAGGTAGCTCGCCTTAGCGTCGGCCTTGCAACTTGGGGATGCCAGCGCAGTCTAGACTGTAAAGTCCCGCAAACAAAGCGGGACTTTTGTCAAGATAACCGGCTGTGTAGTGTGCCGAAACTAGTCAGCGCACAGAGGACAGTATTTAAAGGACAATATGTCCCCAGCGTCTCAGCGAGAGCTTGTTGACGTATCCACCATCGTCCGGGCGAGCTCAACCAAGAGGTCGTCCTCTCGTCGACTTGCTAGGTAAGAGAGCCCACGGTGAACATGGAGAAGGAGGGCTTGCCGGATCGAATTGGTTGTCGGCTGCACCCGATCACGTAGTAACCGTACTACGAGGAGGTTGTGATACACGTTTTCGTGGCCGCCGGTGAATGTGCGCCAATCTATTTCGAGCCCACCTGCAAAAATAAAGCTTTCCTCCGGAGGAACGGATGGATTTGCAAGCGAAAGACACAGAGCGTGCCGACACAACACGTTGTTATGCTCGATTCCAGTCTTGCGTTTAAGTGCGATCAACTGATTTTTCGCAACGGACGTAAGTTTGACCCGTTCAATGCTGCTCATGCGGCCTCCAACGAGTTCGAGCGGGTGTCAGCTTCCAAAACGTTGGTGCGACCCAGATCATCATCGAAATACAGGACGTACTCTCGATTCATATGCGGCCGGAGCACGTCATATGCTGAGCCTTCCACCTCTTCGTCTGTCGAAAGGACCAGCACCTGATGCGATACAGTTGCGAAGAACCGCTTGATCAACGATGTTCGATGCTGTCCATCGAGACGTGCGAGCGGGGTGTCGACAACGACGGGGAAACGCCCCTTTCGCTCCTTGATTAATGCGCTCAAGACCGAAATGGCAAGCATCTGCCTCTCACCAGCAGACATGCGGTCCATCGGAAGCTCCTGGCCTCCGCCATCTTCAATCGTCACTTGATACGTAACGGGATCCACGACCACATGCGACACGAGTTTCCGCTTTCGCAAAAGGTTACGAAACTCTGTGGTAATAACGTCAGATAACCACTGTGCTTTCGATGCAAGCAGACGCTCTTTGAAGAGCACGAGTGCTTGTCGCGCTCGTGCCGCCGCTTCCAGCCCCTTTGTCTCAAGTGCACGATCCTTGAATTCCATATTCATTCGTGACCGAAGTGCACTCAAGCGCGTTTGAACATGGGTCAAGCTAGTCAGCGTATCCGTCAGCGTGGTCGTGCTACTTTCGAGGCGCTGTTCCGCATGTGCTACGGCTTGCGACTTAGCCTTCATGGCAACGAGCACATCGGCAAGTTGCTCGTCGGCAGGGATCTCACCTAAAGCGCGTTCAGCAGCATCCAACGCTCGCTGCGTTGCATCCAGCACCTTCACTGCAGTACGCACACGTCCGCGAGCATTTTCAACGTGCGTAGTGACGTCTGCAGGATTACCATCAGCAATAAGAACAGTCTTCCGCCGCTGGTTATTCTTTGTTTGCGTCAAGTCTTGCGTTAAGCGATTCTTTAAAATATCCAGCGACTTTGCTGGCATTTCCGAGGTCAGCGCAGCGAGGATGCGACGGTCGCGTTTCCTGAATTCCTCGTTGAGCAACTTAGCATGCCGATTTTGTTCATCAGAACTCCACTCGTGCTCGTAGTGCACCCACAAATCCCCCAGCCATGCGATGGGGAGTAACGGGTCGGACATCGCGTCAATCAACGTATGCCGAGCTGCTTTCGCCTGCATACGCGCGTTGGTCGCATTGCTCCGGATTTTCGCAGCCTGTTCATATGCAGACAGACCATTCTTCTTGGCTTCTGCGACATACCGCTCCAGCATCAACCGAGCTTGGTCCAACGTATTCTGCGCAGCCGCTTGCTCCTGCAATTGATCAGCATGAGCACGCTCTAGCGATTCAAACTGACTTTCCAGCTCCAGCAAATTCGTTTTCGCGGACTCATATTGGGAAGAGCCATCTTTGCCGCGCAGTGCAGCTCTTCGCTCGACAGCCTTTAGGTCATTGCCCAGCACATCGATCCCGCCAATGCCGAGGAAGACCTCCGTTGCGCGTCGTAACAGATCGGGAAGCCGCTCGGGATTAGCCAGCGCTTCAATTTTTTCGCCATCGAAGAGGAATAGCTGCACGAGCTCCGCGGGGAGAATGTCACTGATGAATCGCCCCCACTCTGCGGTGAATTCCATGTCCTCCGTACCATCAACGAGAACGGAGAAACGCTCCATGAAAGTACTGCGTCGCAGCCACTCCCGACGCACCGTTACTTTCTGCCGAGTGCCGCTGATGTCAATGAGCAGCTCGATGCTGATCACCGCGCTGTCCGCGGCGTCTGCTCGCTGCAACGATTGAACCAGTTGTTCGTATTCAGCGCGGCGTCCGGAGCTGATTGCCCCGGCACCATAGAGCCCAATCTGTAACGCAGTCAGCAGCGTGGTTTTCCCACTTCCGTTCAGCGCCTTAACCAGAATGACCGGGCGGGAAGAGGAAACGGATAGCTCAAGCGTCTGCCGATCTCGGAACGGGCCGATATTTTCGATCGAGATACTCGAAAAAGTGATCTTTGCCATGGGCAGGAAATTACGAGCGAAGAGGAGCCTGTTTAACGGGCTCGTCTATAAATTCTGTGGAATCTGCCTGGGCAGATGCGATCTCTGGTTCCAGATTCTCCAGTGCGGTGTCGCTCACCGCCAGTTTCGCATCCGAGTCACTGTCAGCGAGCGCAAACTCAAGTGCCTCGTCTTCATTCCTGAATGCGTGGAACTGGAGAATTTCTTCAAGTTTGTCGAGGTGCTTGGAGCGCTTCTGTGTCTGCATCGTCTGGAATTGAGTACCGAGTAGCGAGCGTGTGAGCTTGTAGAGCTCTTCCGCTGCATCTTGATCGAGTTCGCTAGCGACCTCTCTCAAAAGAGAGAGATCGGCACGATCCAGAGGCAATGGTTCAATCTCACGTCCCGGATAGGGCTGGCCATAGATCTCTTCGTAGACGACAGGAACAAGATCTTCGATCTCACGCTTTTCCTCGACCCAGATGCGACGGATTTCATCGAGCTCTTCCAGGGAAATCAGCTCAATGGCCCCGCTTCCTTGATTGCGGGCAGCATCCTGGACTTCCTTTTGAGTTCGCAATAGTTCTCGAAGCAGTTCCGCACGATAGTCCTGCTTGTACGGACCATGTACCAGCTCATCCTTAAAAACCGTCAGGCGACCATTCATCCGGCGGAAGTCGCGCAACGGGCGATCTTTGACTGCAAGATAGGTGTTCCGATAAACGAGGATGGGTTGCATCCACTGCTTCTGCTCGTCGTTCTGAATCATGGCCTGCATGGATTTATCCTGCGTGACCATTGTGCAGACGTAACAACCGAACCGGCTGTCACCACAACTCGGCGTCGATTTATCTACCACCACAGGACACTCAGCATCCGCCGTGGCACCACGGTAGATGCTGAACAGTTCTTGATTGTCGACGCCCCATGGATTGGGCTCAGTGATGATGTATTCCCAGACGTCGTCACTGCTCCAGGTTTCGATCGGGAGATAGACCCAGACGCGTGCCAGTTTGGGATCTTTATTGCGGCTCAGGCGCTCACGCGTACTACCGCTATATTGATCCATCACTTTGTCACGGGCAGCGCTTTCGCCGCGACGCTGTCCGAGTACGAGAATCGCCTCGCCACTTGATTCAGACAGATCATGGATGAACTGCGTTGACGCGCTGATCTTCAGACGATCAGTACACCACCTGAATTTCGGGCGAGGTGCCGGATAGCCCTTACCGATGAGGTTGACCCAGAACCGGTTCTCCAGTGCCGGGGTCAGGCGATGTGCCTTGAACGGGAGATCCTGATTGGCCGCAGCCAGCTTGATACACAGGAGCGAATTCGCTACCCATGCCGCAATGATTGGATTCTCAACGAGCGTGTCCGTACTGATTACGTGAACCGTTTTGTGTCGACGCTCCTTCGGCAGGGCTGCGATCGCGTTCCAGACTAGCTGAAGCGATGCGGTCGAGTCCTTGCCTCCGCTATACCCAATAATCCAGGGTACCGGATCCGAAAGGTAGAGATTCTGGATCTCTTTGATGATGTCAGATGCAGGAGTTGTCACGTTGTATCTTTTGCCGTCGGTCTTTTGCGTTGGGGCTTTTGTCTGGCAGCCAGCAATGCCTGTTCAGCGGTAGTCTCATCCTCAGAGAGGGGCAGGCCGAGCACACGCTTGAGTTCGTTGGTCGTAAGAGTGATGTTCTGACCTGACTTGGCCATCGATCCACCTACCATGGCGCGACCTTCCCAGGTCGCAGCGTTTTTTCTCGACCAATCGATAGTACGCAGCCGTTTGATTCGCTTTGCCAGATCGGGCTTGGGCAACTCAAAAATTGCTCGGCCCGCTCGGCCCAGTGCTTGCAAGACGATCGCATGTGAGTGAATGAAATCACGCCGGACCTCACCTGAGGTCATTTTCGATTCCCGTACGTAGATCCACTCGGGGATCTGGTCACCAACAAGCTTCCAGAATTCGAGGCACTTCTTCGTGGCGCCGGAGAAATCTTCAAGCTCATGCTCGGTCAGCAACTCCACAATTGAGTAATGCAATGCGCTCAGCGTGAATAGCTTTCGGGATCGTTCCGACAGGGATGAACGTTCCGTCTCGATGAGGTTTTTGAAAACATCGGACGTCAGGCTGAGATGCCGAGCTACACTTGCAGCGGCACTTCGATGGTCATAGAGAATACCCAGTGAGGCAGAAGGTTTGACCGCATACCGATTGAGATCGGCGAACATCTGCTGGCACCGCTCCAACCCACGATCGAGAAAAAATACAACGGCAATGGTTTCATCGCCGAGCTCTGGAGCTGCGGCGAGAGCCTGCTCAATCGCCGCACGGCGATGCTGCCCATCGTTCACGATGAACTTTGCATCCATGGAAACGGACAGCGTTCCCATGCGGAATGAAGTTGAGGAGTCGGACCCCATTGGGCTGAACGCGATGCCTCCGTCAACGGATGCTGTAATCGCGGAGAAGGTGTAGCTGTTTTTGTTTTCGACGATGTACCGAACAATTTCCGGGATACGGGCTTTGTTCAGCGTGCGCTGCGCCCTGAGCTCAGGGACCAGCTCTTCATCATCAAACCGGAAGAGGCGCGGCAATAGCCGCATGGGGCACATGGAGACGTAGTACTCACGCCCCGCCTGTACCCCTCTGATCGCCGGGAAAACATATGAGAAATCGTCCGCCATGATGGGGGCGATTCTAGCAGTTTGTTTATCGACACACAAACGTTTGTTGAGTCGGCCGGGTGGTCTTTGACCCGGGGTAACGTACCCCCTTGTCGGAGCGGGTTGTGTGCCAGTCGGCGTTAGTTTGGGGACATCGGGCGAGGAATACGTCGTCCGTTAGCGGTTTCCTTCATTTCATATGCTGCACCAACTGGGTTGTCGGAATAGCTGACATGAATGGGGCGTGTCTTCCCATAAAAATACAGCCGATCAAATGGCAGATTGCTCATGATCCAGCGGCTCACCTCCTCCATGTCTTCATCCGCAACGATAAAGTCACAGGCAGCTCCCCCCCTGTCGCAGATCAATTTTCCTGTCGCACCGCGTTCATAAGCTGCGTGTTGATCGAGCGGTGGAGCAATGCGTGTCTTGATGAGCTTGCCTAACGCATGCGAGCAAAAGCCATATGTCAACTGGATGCCGCCAAAGTAGCCGATGAGGGGATCAAGAATCCGGGTTGCCAGATCGTAGAGGGCATTAAACGATTCTGGCTGCCGGGGGATGTTTCCCGTTTGGGTACTCACCTGGGTGTGTCCGCACTCAATGAAATCTCGGTAGCAAAAGTTCTGTCCGCACGGTTGATCTAGCGCCGGAATCGTATTGCTTCGTTGCAACTCGAATCCCTGGATCGTCCGTCGGCACAGTTCGAGCTGCTCGGTGAGTGCGCGCGCCGAGATTCCGTGCCCGTTGGGATCGAAGAGCTGAAGCTGAATGAGCTTATCATCGAACGCCAACTGCTCGACGTATCCAGGGTATTCCTCATTAAGATAACGGGATTTGTAATATAGAGGTGGTTTCTCAAATTCTCCACCGTATTCAAAGATCTCGTAGTCCTGCCTCCGGATGTTGATTTTTACTCGCCTCTTCATGAGTGGCAGCGGGGAGGTATCAAATTCCTCGTATTCAAGCAGGGTAAGCTTGCCAGACTGCGAATGGACCTTGATGAGTTGCGCCTCACTGGCTTCGCTGTAAATAAGAAGTCCGCAGCCAACATAGGCTCGCAGGATCACAGGAAGCTGATCCACCACCGAGATGTGCAGGTGCAGAGCCCCTTCCCTGTCCAACCAACCCATGCCCTGTTCGGCAGCCTCACAGCATGCTGCCCGGATTGCTTCCGGGACGGCGGCCTCGTGAAGCAGGCGAATGCCTGCTGCCTGCGCTGATCGATAGTCGGCGAAAAATGCTTTGATGTCTCTCCGCAGGCGCATTTCAAGGCTTTTATATGGCGGCCTTCTCTCGAAATGTCCCATCGCGAAAAACAGACGTAGGTCATCAGTTCGGGCCGCAGCAGCTAAATTCAGCTGATCAGGATCGAAGGCCGTCTCCATGATGTGTCGTGCTCGTCTCAACGAGCCCACATGGCACTCCAGCTCTGGCAGAAAGTCGATTTCATCGCGTTCCGGTGAGCGCCCAAGGTCGAGAGTTGTTCTCCAGAGCCTTGCTACACAATTGCGGGCCTCCTCAGACAGAGTTTTGCCCGTGGTTCGGGCTGCGCGACTTCGCGTGGGTGTGATGCGGTTCGGAAGCCGAAGAACGCGGGTTGCCAGGTCTCGGCGGCGATAGCGATTGGCAACAAAGCGTTGCTCCAGGTCTTTATCCTTGAAAACGAACCCGACTCCGGGACCGACGAGAAATATTTCTTCACCCAGCTCCCGCTGGAGATATTGTTTAAATTCTTCCTGGGAAAAATATTTTTGAAAGGTATTCCGGCTGGTCAGGACGCCGTCTCGATATGGGCGGCCAGGCATGATGCTACCTGTGAGCATGACCGAGACTGCGAGCACCTCATCGGCGAGACTGAATGCACGGTGTAATGCTTCCCGCCTTTCGTCAGGATCTTCAATCACGTTCAGGACGAACCCGAGATTAACTACCTGCGCGCCCCGGATCTCGCTATTTGCAGCGTAAAAAGGGTCCCATCCTGAGATGGCGAAGCCTTGTGAGCTCAACTCATTAACATCGTCCCCCTTGCCACATCCGTAGTCGAATATGGCTCTGCCGGTCGATATGAATCCATGCCGAATTAGTAGCTGCATCGGCGCGGAAAGATTGTTTCTGCTGAGCGCAGTCAGGTGACGAAGAACCTGGGCATCTTCCAGAACGTCGGCTGCTTGATCACTGGACACGGGCTCAACATTGCCAACCGGTATGAACGTTCCATCGGCTATCTTGTAACCTTTGCTTGCTACTACATCCAGCCAATTTTCCCGAAAGCCAATCTTGATTGGCTCGTCAAACAAGCCCAGCTCTTCCGCCTGCCGTGTGACCTCCTCAAACGCTGGGCGCAGTGGGTGGGATGGGGGGAGAAGAAGCTCTTTGCGGTGAAGAACGGGTGGGTTAAGCGAGTTCAGGTACGAGCGGTAAGAGACCGATCGGTCCTCAGGTGTTGGCAAACTCCACGCCTCCTGCAAGATTGGGAACGGCTCCTCAAAGAAGGCATCGTATCGAAGTAGAGAAAGCCTCAGTGAGTCGAGGTTCAGCTTGAGAACGTTTCCACGTTCACGAGCCGCAGCTGGCGCAGACGCAATTGCGGTCGTGATAGTCGCTTTGGTGGTGGCATCCAGATAGTCGAGCGCATCCCGATGGATGTACCAGTCATCCACGACGCGCTTCCCGAACGAGGCAGATATGCGAGCTCGATTCGCCGTCCCCATCGTCAACTCCCAAATTTTCAGGAAAATCTCAAGATAGGATAAGAAAAAATATTCTTTTTTCAATCAAAATCAATCGAAAAATAAATGTTGAAAATGGTTCGCTTCGGAAGCAAATAAAAATGTCATGTGCGAGTTTGCAATGCAGGACATGTTCCATTAGCCTGAGCAGATTCAAAACTTGACGGATTCTCGTCGGCCGCCATGAGCCCCCTCGGTAAATTCATACGCCATCGCAGGAAGCAGCTAGGACTGTTCCAGGAGGACCTGGCGAAGAGGCTGGGTATCGACGACACATATGTCAGCGCAATCGAGACCGGAAAACGAACGCCAGATAGGGCTGAATTTCTCGATGCACTATGCCTGGCACTTGAGCTCGATGACGGACAGGCGGCGGAACTGGTTTACGCCGCGCAGACATCACAGCTTGTGCTCCGCTTGCCACAGGGAACCCTCGCGAGAAAGCAGGAGGTGCTTAAAGCACTCGCGAATGATGTAACCCTAACAGCGACAGACATTGAGGCCATCGCGGCACTGCACACGGTTATCGCAAGAACCCGGCAGTCCGCTGTCATCAACCTTCAACCCATTCATCAGGGAGGCAGAGCCATGTAAACCCAAAAGCGCCACAAACCTGGAGGGGCTTGCAGCGCTCTTCGGGTCCGAAGATCGGGGTGATCAACGAATGGCCAATTCATAATCTCCTCCTTTTCGGCTCGAGAGTCAAGCTCCCTCTTTTTCTTTAATTTCGCTGCCTATCGAGATTCGACGAATTTTCGTCGAGTCCGTGGGACGCGCTCGTCCATGCACTGCCTTTCTTGATACCCGTTTATCGAGGGGGCCGCTTTACGTCTGAAAAAGGAACGGATGTGGCTGAAAAGCTCAAAAAGATACTTAGACTGAACATCAAGCAGCCGACGTTGAGATCCGCTCAGCGAAGACGTTCGAAGACCCGTCGCCGGACGGATTCCGGGCCTGTGCGCACGGTAGTAACGCGCTCGGGTTCAATGCCTCGCGGCTATTTCCCTTCCCTCAAGAACGGCCGAATGGTCGTATTCGAGCATCTCCTGGAAAAAGCCGCTCTACGCCTCTTCGAGATGTCGCCGTTCGTCCGTGCGTACGCTGCACAGCCCGAGCGTATTCATTACCGCGATCAAGATCGCGTGCGCCGATATACACCCGATTACGAAATTGAAACGACCGATGGTCAGTTCATCCTCGTTGAAATCAAATCCAAAAGGCAACTGGCGCGCCCCAACGTACGAGAAACCCTCGAACGTATCTCGGAGCATATGACCGAGGTCGGACGGCCATATGTTGTTCTTACCGAAGACGTTATCCGGTTACAGCCTCGTTTCACGAATCTGGGATTGCTGCTACGCGACCGTCCTTTGTACTGCGTCACACCGGACGTGATGTGCAGCAGCTTGCGAAGGCTCATGAGCGAATCAGTAAAAACGTTGGGCCACGCGGGCCTGTCGGGAATTTCGTGTTTAAGGCATAACATGCTCCCAAGGAGAGTTTATGCCTCGCAAACCTAAAGCCCAGCCGGCGGATCTGCCGGCGATTCCCGCCGAGTTGCTTGAGCAGTTCGGCAACGGCCCGATGACAGCCGAAACCATTAGCGCTGCGACGATGGCCTTCAAGAAGGCCCTGATCGAGCGTGCGCTGAACGGAGAGATGAACCATCATCTCGGTTATCCCACTGGCGCGGCCAGGCCGGCCGACGTTACCAACCAGCGTAACGGCCGGGGTGGCAAGACGGTTCTGACCGAGCATGGTCCTGTCCGTATCGAGGTACCGCGCGATCGTGACGGTAGCTTCCAGCCGATCCTGATACCCAAACACGAGCGACGCTTCACCGGCTTCGACGACAAGATCGTCGCCATGTACGCCCGCGGCATGACGGTCCGGGAAATCCAGGGCTTCCTGCTTGAGCAATACGGCACCGAAGTCTCGCCCGACTTCATCAGCTCCGTCACCGACGAAGTCATGGCCGAAGTCACCGCCTGGCAAAGCCGACCGCTTGAGCCGATGTATCCGGTCGTGTTCTTCGACGCCTTGCGCGTCAAGATCCGCGAAGACGCCGTGGTCCGCAACAAGGCTGTCTATCTGGCCTTGGGCGTGCTGCCCGATGGTTCGCGTGACATTCTCGGTTTGTGGATCGAGAACACCGAAGGCGCCAAATTCTGGATGAAGGTATTCAATGATTTGAAGACGCGCGGCATTGGCGACATTCTGATTGCCGTGACCGACGGCCTCAAAGGCATGCCCGAGGCGCTGGCAGCTGTGTTTCCTGCAACGACGCTGCAAACCTGTATTGTCCATCTGATTCGCAATAGCCTGGCCTACGCGAGCTGGAAGGACCGCAAGGCGCTGGCGGCCGCGATCCGGCCGATCTACACTGCGCCGAGCGCCGAAGCCGCGCAGGCCGAACTCGATGCCTTTGCCGAAAGCCCGTGGGGTCAGAAATTCCCGACAGTCAGTGTTGCCTGGCGCAGCGCCTGGGACCGCGTGATTCCGTTCTTCGCGTTCCCCCCGGACATTCGCAAGGTTATATACACTACGAACGCCATCGAGAATGTCAACTCGCAACTACGCAAGATCATCAAGACGCGCGGCCATTTCCCAAGCGACGATGCCGCGACCAAGCTCATCTGGCTGGCATTGCGGAATATCACCGCCGACTGGGGACGCGCAGCAAAAGACTGGAAAGCGGCCATGAACCAATTCGCTATCCTCTACGCGGATCGATTTGTTCGGCCATCCGTGTGATTCTCAACCCCGCCTTGAACACGGAATTCCTGACACCCCCGGCCACGCGCGGCTCGTCGTGGGGAGCGATGTTCTCTTCTCGCTCTTCACGCATGGACTCGCAACGTGTCCTCTCGATGACGCGATTACTGACGATACCCCCATCACGTTTTCTCTGGAGAAAGATCATGCGTGGTTTTTCATTTCGAAAAAACATGGTTTTTAAGCTGGACGGCGCCGAGGTACGTATCGTACATCTCCTCGAAAGCGGCGATGTCACACTCGAAAATGTGGCAACGGCCGAGCAGCACGTGACGAAGAAGCAAGCGCTGCTTGAGGCCTACGTTGACCACCGAATCGTTGTCGACGTCGCGGGAGACGAAAATGGCAGTACGGCAGAATATCGCCGTTACGCTCATCAAGCATATGGTCGTCCTTTTTCGGAGCTTGACCCCAAGGTCCAGAAGGCCGCGCATCGTCGCAAGCATTACGTCGACAGGCTGATCGCGTGCGGTCGCCCGTCGTTTACACCCAAGGTAATCGCACCGCTTATCGCCGAGATTGCCGCAGCATTTGCGGATCCCGCGCCGCCCAGTCCCACGACTGTGTACAGGTGGTATAGGGACTACCGCTACTCTGGAGATCCGCGTTGTCTCGTTCCACGGTACGACCGTCGTGGTCCACGTGGTCCGCGAACGGATCCACAGGTGATTGAGTTACTGATGGCCAGCCTGTGCGACACAGCCGCCGTATCGCCGCGCTGGTCGATCACCGACGTGAAGGCAAGACTGGCGAAGCGGTTGAATCAAGAAAACCGTTCGTCTCTCGACGGAAAGCAACTGAAGCTACCCAGCGACAAGACTTTGCATCGTCTTATCAAGCGGGTCGACGAGTACGACATTACGGTTCTCAAGGAGGGAAAGGCAGAAGCAGACCGGAGATTCCGTATTACGCACGTTGGAGTCCCGGTCAGTCGGATCCTCGAGCGTGTCGAGGTGGATCACACGCCGCTTGATTTGTTTCTCATCGATGAGAACACGGGGCTGCCATGCGGTCGACCGACCATCACGCTGCTGATCGACAAGTTCAGTCGCATGCTACTCGGGTATTACGTCAGCTACGACGACACTTCGATTCTGGCAGTCATGCGCGCCCTCCGTCATGCGATTTTGCCAAAAAAGCCCGCGAAAACGTACTTGCCAAAGCTCCAGGTTCATCATGAATGGCCTTGCTATGGACGGCCGGAAACACTGGTTTGTGATAACGGCGCCGAGTTTCATAGCGATTCACTGATGGCCGCCTGCTTTGATCTGGCGATCGAGCTCATGTTCTGCCCTGCCAGAACACCCGAGCACAAGGGGGCTATTGAACGATATATAAAAACCGTGAACCACAGCTTGGCGCACAAGATTCCGGGGGCCAGTCTCTCTCAGCTTGCCGATCGGGGCGATTACGATCCGCTTAAGCACTCGGTATGCCTTGTTGGAGAGTTCATCCAACTTTTCGAAAAGTGGAACCTCGATATATACGCCCAAACGATGCACAGCGGTATCGAAACTACGCCGTGGCAGAAATGGCACGAAGGCATGGCGAGCGTAACGCTTGAGTTACCGCCGAGTGCCGAGAAAACTGTTATGGCGTTGGGGCTAAATGCCGAGCGACGTCTTCGCCACGATGGAATATTTATCCATGGACTGCGATACGTCAGCGATGAACTTCTGCCAATCATTCGGGCGTACGGGGAAGGCGTGCTAGTCCGGGTCACATGGGATCCTGATGACCTGGGAGCCATCTGGGTTTGGCCACCCGAATCGCAGGACCGAATTCGGGTTCCAGCCATCGAACACGAATACGCTGAAGGATTGAGGCACAAGCAGCACAAGCTGGTCAGGAAGCATCGCCGAGCTCAGGCGCATAACAAGGACAGAGAGAGCAGCCTGATGCAGGCTCGCATCGATTTATCCGACGCGGTGGATGAGATGGCACGTTCAAGTAAATTGAAATTGCGCCGCAGAGCAGCAAAGACCGCAGGGGTGAGCGGGGAGAGACCATCCGGCATCAAGATGGGTGCTGTGCCCAATCAACCGAAGGCGCGCCCGAGGGCGCGCCCCGTTCTTTCGCCTTCCGAAAAGAAGTTCGCACGCATTCAGCGCAAGATTATTTAATGGGGACGGTGATGGACGAGAATTATCAATTTACATCGCGTCATCATGATGCGTTGTTGAAATTCCGCAGCGAGACAATCATGTTCCCGCAATTCGACGCTGTATACGGGCGGGTTTCTGAGTTGCTTGACATGTACCGGTCAACAGGGCTCGCCAATCATCTCGCCATCTATGGTGAGACAGGTTGCGGCAAGACGACCGTTTGCAAAATTGTTCGAGCGGATCATCCACGCGTAATAACACCTGAACAGGACGTGGTACCGATACTTTACGCCTCGATTCCAGCTCAGGCGACCATCAGCTCCGTCGTTGAAGCACTGTTGACAGCGATGAAGGATCCGTTCCCTACGCGCGGAACCAATTCATCAAAGACGGCGAGGCTGATCGAGTTGATTATTCGATGTGGTGTACTTATTGTTATTCTGGATGAACTACAGCATGTCCATGATCGTGGACGGTTGGCGACAGTCTACGGGGTTGGCGACTGGATCAAGGATTTGTCAGATCGGATCCCCTGTCCGGTTGTACTGGTCGGCATTCCGCGAGCCCAAACGCTCGTCGATACAAATGAGCAGTTGCGTCGACGTTTTAGCTCTAGCCTGATGCTTGACCGGATGACGATCGATCAGGACGAGTCTTTCATTGAGTTTCGTCAGTTCGTATCTACCGTCTGTGACGCACTACCAGTCCGGTTTAAGTGTGATCTCCAGTCATACGATGTGGTCGAACACTTGTATTTCGCTACCGATGGGCGGGTGGGTTATCTGATGCCGCTGTTCGAGCGCGCGTTGAAAATTTCATTTCAGGCCGGTGATTGCCCGATCGATAAATCCATTTTGGAAGCTGCCTTCACCGCCGAGATATGGAGGCTCGGCGTCGGAAAACTCAATCCATTCAATCGGGATTTTTGTGGGCGTCGGCTCGACAAGTTTGGAGAACCTTTCCACGGTGGTGGCACCGGGAGCGCAGACGGTGGTCGTGGTTCGCGCTCAGGCCGTGCGCGGGAGGGCGAGTGATGACCGCAAAACTGTTAATTCGCGAGCAGCCGCGTGGCGACGAAACCATGGCTGAATATCTGCGTCGCGTTGCGGACATCAATGGCTATGGTGGCGGCCTTAACTTCATCCCGGGCGCCTTGGGCGAGATGTCGCTTGATATCGGGGCCATAGCCAATTTAATCGGCATCGATGCAGATCGACTCGGCGCATTGTACGAGCCGTGGCCTGCCTGGATTGCCGAGAAATCGGCGAAGTACCCGAAGCACGACGCGGCAAATAGCATATGGCACAACCGGCAACGGATGCGGTGGTGCCCCGCCTGTCTTCGGGAGGCAGGCTATATGCGCTCGATCTGGTCTGCCAAGCTGTTTGTCGCCTGTCCGCAGCACGGAGCGATGCTTCGAGACTCATGCGATACGTGTGGGGCTACATATTCCTGGCAAACTGGACCATTCAGGAAATGCCGGTGCGGCCGGTTGCTTGCTGAAATGCGCGCCGACGAGGCTGAGCACGCCGTGGTCACGTTGATGAACTTCTGCCAATCATCGTCAGACGGCGCGAATAAGCATACAGCCGGGCCCACTGGCCGTGCATCACCGCTAATTCGTCTGTCTGGCACCGGCATGCTGAAATTGCTGAGTCATCTGGCGCCGTTAATTTCAGAGCATGCGCAGAGCCGACCAGGGAGTGTCCCGGGGCTGTCCGATCTGAAGCGCGCGACGGACTATATCAGGCATTGCACAAAACTCCTGTTGCCCTGGCCAGATGGATTCCACGCTCTCATGAAACGATACCTTGACCCCACCTTGGCGGGGACAAGTGTTCGTCGACACTTTGGGCCGCTGTATCGCGTGCTATACAAAAATTTGCCGGGACGAGAGTTCGACTTCATGCGCCGTGAGTTCGAATCATTTCTCGATGGTCACTGGTATGGTCCGATTGATGGTCGACATCGTGCGTTTCGTCTCCAACGTAAATCTCCGGTTATGTCTGGTAAGGCGATGCGTGCGCAGATAAGGTGTTCGCGCGAAACACTTCGTCAGCTTATAGAGGCGGGAACACTGAAGGGTTATCTGATCCGTAGCCCAGCGGGACGCATGTTTCCGATTTCCGACCGGTACAGTGTCCAGCTTGCACGGAGAACGTTGAGCAATCTCGTCACCCTACGTATCGCCAGTCGGGAACTGGGCGTGAGCCAGAAGCGAATTCGAGTCCTGATCGGGGCTGGGTTGATCGGAACCCAGCCGCATCGCCGGAATGGTAAAGGCAGATGGGCCATTCCCAAGGCAGAGATCAATCGCCTGTTGGGGCTGCCAGTTGTGCGACGCGATGATCTTGAACCGGTTGCGACATGGACGTTGGCACATGTCTTGAGGCACCGATGTCGGGATCATGCGACGTTCACGGGATTCATGCGTGCGCTGCTTGATGGAGCGATCAAAAGCGTTGGGCGAGCCTCGGGGATGAGGGGGATGTCGGCGTTTCTCATAAGCAAGGCAGACGTGGAGCTGGCTGTCGCTGACGCATCGCGTCTTCCAGTGGACGGGATGACCGCACAGGTGGCGGCGCAGCGACTTTCGGTCAAGGAGGAGGTCGCCTACCAGCTCATTCGTTCGGGTTTGCTGGAGAGCTACGACCACCATCTGAACGGGCGGGCAATCCGGCTGGTTTCGGAAACCGGATTGCAGCAGTTCCAGAGGGACTACACTTCGCTGGTGGCGTTTGCGAAGTATCAGCGAACGTCGCCGAGCGCAGCCTGCCGATGGCTATTCAGACACGGCTTTCATCCCGCAACGGGGCCGTCGGTTGACGGCGCACGACAGTACTTTTACCGGTCGGTAGATATCGCGACCGCCGTTAGGTGGAGTATCGAGGCCCGGTATTCTGAAAAGAGAGCGTAGCCGCTGGGCACGGTGCGACTTCACGTTGCACCGTGCCAAATCGATTGTCGGCTTGCCAAGATTCAGGTCACGATGCAAAGTCGGGTATCGTTACCATCAATCGCAACCAGAATCGAGAGCACCGCTTGCTGCGGTCAGGTGCACCCGGGGACACACATGATCGAAGCAATCCACTTGTCTGACGTGGCGACTTACGCGCTGGAAGCGCAGTCGCTGGGCGCGCTGAGAAAAGTGAACTACTTTTACGGCGCCAACGGCTCTGGCAAGACGACAATTTCGCGGGTGATTGCGGATCCGGGGAACCCCCACCATAGTTGTTGCCGCATTGTCTGGAAAAGCGGGCTGCCACTCGAGGCTCTCGTCTATAACCGCGACTTCGTCGAGGCGAATTTCGGCGGTGAGGACATCAAGGGCGTATTTACGATTGGTAAGCGTAGCGTAGAAGCCGCGCAGGAGATCGCTCGACTGAGAATCCAGTTAGCTGAGGTGATTGGCAAGATTGCGGATCGGCGCGCGACGTTGCGCGGCACGGATCCCGACGTGGAGGGCGGTAAGCTCGGTGATCTGGCCGAATTGACCAGGAAGCTCCAGCAAAAATGCTGGCAGCAGAAGATCAAGCACGAGGGCGAACTAGCTGGCGCGCTGGAAGGCTACCGTGGAGACAAGAGCCGGTTTCTCAGGAAAGTGCTGGAGACTCGTGCGGCGAAACCCGCAGCCGATTTTGTTTTGGCGAGCCTTGATGATCTGCACGAACGAGCCAAGACTGTTTACGGGCCGTCGCGCTTCGCCGAGAGCCTGATAGCGATCCCGTCGGCGCAAAAACTGGTCGCCCTTGAAGCTTCGCCCATCCTGGCAAAAGTGGTTGTCGGCAAGAAGGATGTAGATGTTGCCGCACTCATAGAGAAGCTGGGAAATAGCGATTGGGTCAAGCAAGGCCAGCCATATTTGGCTGCGAGCGATGGCGAATGCCCCTTTTGCCAGCAAACCTTGCCGCCTACCCTTGAGGCCAGCTTATCGGAATATTTTGACGAGACGTTTCTCGCCGACACGGCTGCAATCGCGGCACTGGAGGAGTCGTATCAGCGGGAGGCACGGAATTGGTTGGCGGCGGTGAGTGTGCCACTCGACGCCAAGCATTCGCGCGTTGATCTGGACAGGCTGCGGGTGCTTCGAGACGCCGCGGCGGCTCGCATTGACGCTAACCTGCTCTTGATCGCGGCCAAACGCCGAGAACCGAGTCGCCCCATTGCCCTTCAGGGTTTGGCGGATGCCACAGCGGCTACCGTCGAACCACTGTCCGAGGCGAACACGCTCATACAGTCGCACAACGCGACGGTTGCCAATCTGGCCACCGAGAAGGCTCGTCTGACCACGCAGGTGTGGCGATATATCGTCGATACCGAGTTAAAGGTGGATCTGGATAATCATTTCGAACGTGCCACCGGAGTCGAACGGGCCATCGCGAGCCTGAAAGAACAGATTTCGACCTTGGAGGCCAGCCATCGGGCTGTGGAAACGCAGATTCAAGGTCTGGAGAAAGAGACAACGAGCGTGCAACCGACGGTCGATGACATCAACAAGCTGCTGGCATCGTACGGTTTTAATAGCTTTTCCATCGAGCGGGACGGGACTCGTGACCGCTATCGTCTCCGTCGTGCTGACGGATCCAGCGCAAGCAAGACGCTAAGCGAGGGCGAACGGACGTTCATCACGTTCCTCTATTTTTATTTCCTCACGCTGGGTGGATCAAGCGGAACCGGTACGCAGAGCGACCGGGTCGTCGTACTTGATGATCCAATTTCCAGTCTCGACAGCGATGTGCTGTTCATCGTTAGCAGCTTGATCCATCGTATGATCGAATCCATGCGAAGCGGCGCAAGTCCGGTCAAACAGATCTTCGTGCTTACGCACAACGTTCACTTTCACAAAGAAGTTTCTTTTGACACGAGGCGTGGCGCGGTTTCCCTGTCGGACGAGACCTTCTGGGTAGTGAGGAAAATCGGCGGACGCTCACGCGCGGAGTTTCACGATGGGAATCCGGTCTCGAGTTCCTATGAAATGCTGTGGGCCGAGTTGCGGCGCCCGGGGCCTCATGCTCCCGGAATTCAGAATACCCTGAGGCGCATCCTTGAGACCTACTTCAAGATCTTGGGCGGTTGGGATCTAAACAGGATATGGGAGAAGTTCGAGCCTGCAGATCAACCCATCTGCAAGTCACTTTTCTCGTGGGTCAACGCTGGCTCGCACGGCACCCTCGATGATCTCCATTTGGCGCTGGATGATTCATCCATAGAGCGTCATCTGCACGTGTTCAAGGAAATTTTCCGTGTGTCTGAACACCTGCCTCACTACAAGATGATGATGCGCGAGTCTGCGGGGGAATAGGAGGTCTTAATTCGGCGTCGGTGTAGTCACGGACCGAATCGAAAGTACCTGCACCTCCGCATCGGTCACCCGGTACACCACCACATAGTTAGGACGCACGGCCATTTCTCGCGTGCCGGTGATGCGGCCCGCGCGATGGCGGTTAGACTGAATCGCAAGCGCGTCGACCTTGGCGTGTATCAGCTTGCCCAGTTCATAGGCTTTATCTGGCTGGGTCTTGCTGACCATCTCAATAATTTCCAGCAAGCGTAGGCTTGCTGCACTGGACCATGCGATGTTTTTTTCCATACGTCGGTGCGTGCTCATTCAGCGAACGGGTGGGTGCTGATCAACTGGCCGGGAACGATACGCGTACCGGTTTGCCTGTGCATCGTAAAGCGCATGATGGCTGGGCAGCGCATGCTTCTGATGAAAATCGTAGAGCAGCAACTCATTGATGTTGCTGGCTACAGGTAGCGGAGCGCACCACGGAGGAACGCGGTAGTCGAGCGCATCAATGAACAGATCCCAGTCTGTCTGGTAATCGAAGCAGATTTCGACGTTTTCATCACCGAGCCTGACGATCTCCAGCCACTTGATGATTCGCACACGCAGGTCATCGAAAGCGCACGCAGCGTACGGGATCCGTCCCAGCAGGGGAATGACAGCCTCACGCACGAATGCGCTGCATGCCTTGTCGGGGTAAGGGACCTCAGCGTAAAACTCCTCCCCTGACTCAGCGGCCATGCCGAGGCTGATCAGATGACAGTCGATGAAGTCCGTGAACTCGGTATCAATGAAAACCTTGAGCGGCATCTCTCTTTCCCGGATATCAAGTGCCAGGCAGTCGTCTGCTGTTGCAGCACTGCTCGCGGATCATTCGGCAGAGCCTTTCCGTGGGGAAGATGAGCGGGACTTACTGAGCGCGGTGAGCATGGCATCTACCTCGATGGCGCCCAGTCTCTGTTCCAGTTTGTTCATGAGCTTTTCGTGGGGAACCCACTGGACACCAGGATCGTCGGCTTTGTCCAGTTCAGCCTGGATCTCGGCCTCGAACTCGGCATCCTGCTCGGCGCGCCTGTGTCGTGTCTTCATCGCTTCGGCCTGATCTGGGCGCGTCCATGCAGGCGCCTTGGGAGCCTTGGTATCCCACTCCTCCAGTTCAAACCGCCCACTGGTGATACCGATTTCGCGGACGACCTTCAGGGCATGACCTGGATCCCGGAACAGGCGCCGCTCCCGGCCATTCGAAACCACGAGGTCGGCAAAACGGTTATCGCGTAGTTCCAGTTCGACAAAAAAAGTGCCGTTTTCCGCGCGAATTGTTGCGCAGACTATGCCCCCCGTTTTCGCAGCGGCGAGTGCTTCAGAGACGTCAAGAGAAAGGGCGTACAGATGCACAAGTGACTCCGATGCGGTCATTCCTGGTGGTTCCTGTGCACATGTTAGGCCGTATCGACGCCGGTGTCCCTTGTACGCAGTAGATCCACACACTTAAGACCCTAAATTTCACAATTCGGAACAAGAAAGCTCCCTCAATACTCCCGTAGATTAATACCAGAAAATATGAAATATTAGTCTGCGTGCGTTGAGAAGCCACTTTGCCTAACAGACGTAGCTGGGCATGGGCTTGACCCAATGGCCCTGCGGTAAGGCTCGTAGTGCGCCGGAGACGATGGAGTAATTGATGAGCAACTCGCGTAAAACAGGTCGACAGACGCTCGCAGACATTCAGGCGTGGCTTGATACACCGCCTGTCGGGCGCGAGTTTGGTGCGCCGCACCCACGAGATCCGCAGACGCCGCGCTACTTCCTTGATACCGAATTTACGTCCTTCATCGACTGTCAGCTGATCAGCATCGCTATCGTCGGCGAGGACAGGCGGGAGTTCTATGGCGAGGTGACTGATTTCAATCGCGCCCTGTGCAGCGATTTCGTGCGGCAAACCGTTCTGCCTCAACTGGGCCAGCCACCCGGCCGTGCGATGCCGTTTTATCAGCTGCGCCGCGAGGTCCTGTCGTGGCTTGGAGGAGTTCCTGCCAAACCACGGCCGGTGCTGTGTTTTGACTTCGACGGCGATCTGAAGTTGCTCGAGCACCTGATCGGCGGTCCATTGCCCAAGCCGTGGAAGACCGAGAACATCTGGAAACGGCTCGATGACCTTGAGGTAGAGCGCTTTTTCATGAACACCGGCCTGAGCGATCACCATGCACTGCACGACGCGCGCGCCAATGCGTTTGCCTTCTCCAGGACATAGCCAGACAAACAGCCATGCTGCTTTTTCTCGATACGGAATACACGGGCCGTCGGCAGGCCCAGCCGCGATTTATCAGTCTCGCACTGGTCGCCGGGGACGGCTCGCGTGAGTTCTATATCGAACTGTCCGACACGTGGACGGTCGCAGACTGCTCAGCGTTCGTGCTGCATGATGTGTTGCTGCTTTGCGCTGGCCCGCGCGTCCCGTACGTTGAAGCCAGCGCCGCCCTGCGCGCCTGGCTTGATGATGCGCCGCGCGCTGTACAGGTTGCCTGTGACTCGGAAACAGACTGGCGATTTTTGCTTGATCTGCTGGGTACGCCATTACCTTCCAGCCTGTCGGACCGCTACTACGACCCGCGGCCCCTGATCGACACAACGATCTACGACCAGACGGTTGCCCGCTATTACCGGACGGATCCCCGTGTACATCACGCGCTCGTCGACGCCCGCGCGTACCGGATGGGATGGCTCGCCTGGATGGAAGCAAGAAAGTCTCAATAGAACGGAAACAACAATGAAGCTCCTGATCCTGTCCGACCTGCATAACGAGTTTGAGTCGCTTGCGGCCGCGCCTTCCGCCATCGCCGAAGCCGACGTCGTTGTGCTGGCTGGCGACATTCATACGAAGGACCGCAGCGTGGAATGGGCCAGAAATTTTGTCGGCGATCAGGACAAGCCCGTGATCATGGTGGCAGGCAATCACGAGTTCTACGGCGGTCACTTCACCTATACGCTCGACAAGCTGCGGCAGGCTGCTCAGGGAACGAATATTCATTTTCTCGAAGATGAGGCTGTCGTGATCGGCGGCGTCAGATTCCTTGGCAGCACACTCTGGACCGACTTTCATCTGGGTGTTAGCGACGTCTCGGCTGTCCTGTCCATGCGCCGCGCGCAGGAGTCAATGAACGACTTCCGGAAAATCCGTGCGACATCGTCGTACCGGAAGCTTTACCCATCGGACACCGTGCGCCGGCATGAGCAGTCGCGTGCGTGGCTGAAAAACATGCTTGCCACACCGTTCGACGGGAAGACGGTTGTCGTGACCCATCATGCGCCATCGCCACGCTCTGTCGAGGAAGAGTACCGGGACGATGAACTGACGCCCGCCTATGCATCGGATCTCGAGGTGCTGATGGGGCCGACGGTTCAACTCTGGGCACATGGGCATATGCACACGAGCTTTGACTATGTGGTTTCAGATACACCTGAAACCTCCGGTACTCGCGTGATCTGCAATCCGAGGGGCTACGCGCCGAAGCATCTGAATCCGGATTTCAATCCGGCATTGTTGGTGGACGTCTGAATACGAGCTACACCATGAACAACGACCATGAAAACAGCCTCATCTATCCCAGCGATCTGCCTGGCCCCCTTCAGCAGATTGCACGCGCGTGGCTTGAGGCCTGGCCGCGTGACCGGTCAATCTTTGGCCCCAAAGGTCGCGCGATGACCGTGCAGGCCCATATCGAATTCACGGCATGGCTACAGGATCGGTTGCAGGGTGAGGCAGTCAGGCTGCCGATGCGGAACATTACTGCAATCGATGCGGTGGTGTTCGACGCCTTCGGCATGCTCTGTGAGATTCGGGACAAGCGCAATCCCTATGCAAGACTGGTGCGGCAGTATGGCGATACGTCGGCGGCAATCCGCCTCATCATGACCCAGCCACTGACGCTACGCGAAGCGGCTTATCAACTGGATTTTCACGACGAGGAAGCAATCGACGAACTAGAGGTGGATCTGGCAGCCGAGCTGGCCAGCATTGAACTGTATCCAGAAGTACTGGACGTACTACGCGGATGGAAAGCGCTCGGCGTCAAGATCGCGGTCGGATCGAACCTTGCGATACCCTACGCCGCACCGTTGCTCAAGCTGCTACCTTATGAACTGGACGCATACGGCTGGTCCTTCCAGATCGGTGCCAGGAAACCCGATTCGGCCGTTTATGACTGGGTACTGCAAGAACTCGACGAGGGTGCCGAACGAGATTCTCCAGACACGGTGCTGTGGGTCGGCGACAGTTTCACCAACGACCATATTGGCCCGCAGGGCATGGGTATGCGTGCTGTTCTGATTCAGCGGCAACGTAATCCACATCACTGGTCTGACAGGCCGTTCTCACGCCCATCGATGGTCTTGCCACGACTGCCACATCCCGATCAATTCTGGATCGGTGACGGACTATGATCGCCATGGATTTTTATCAGCCAGTACACCGCTATCCACTCAACTCACGCGGCCGTGACTTCGTGGTCGGTGACATTCACGGCTGCTTCACGATGCTGGACACCGAACTGGTCAGACTCGATTTCGATCCAGAGCGTGACAGGCTGTTCAGCGTCGGCGATCTGGTTGATCGCGGAAGTGAGTCTCCCGCAGTGCTGGACGCAATCCATCGTCACCAGATCAAGGCAGTACGCGGCAACCATGAGCAGGGCATTCTGGACTGGCTTGCAGACCGCGAATGCGAGAACGATCATGGGCGCATCAAGGCCGTGCGCGAAAACCCCGACCAGGCGATCGCCGAGTGGGCCTATTACGACAGCAGCACAAGTCAACTCGTCCACAACGGTGGACAATGGTTTCTTGAACTGTACTGCGCGCCAGATAACGAGGCGCGCGAGCGCATGCAACGCATCGTGAGCTGCTTCGTCGCGTTGCCCTACGCGATCGAGATCGAGACAACGCACGACAGGGCTGGCATCGTCCACGCCGAACCTGTTTGCGAGGAATGGGACGACTTGACGTGGAGCCTCACCAACGACTCGATCACGGGGTATGAGCGAGAACAACTGATATGGGATCGCCGTCGCTGGAAGGGGCGTGGGTCATTCGCGCACGTCCACGGTGTTGCGGCCGTGATCGTCGGCCATACGCCCACTTACGAGGTTGCCCAGCGCGGCAACGTGATTGATATCGATACGGGTGCGGTATTTGGCAACAAACTGACGATTCTCGATCTCGCCGATGTTCCAGAATGGCTCGCTCGAGGCGACCAACCCGTGACAGGAAAGCCTAGGTGAGCCGTACCATCTTTTTCTGCGGGGATACGCACGGCCGCTTTGGCCATATCGCTTCGGCCGTGCAGCAGCATCGACCTGATGCTGTGGTTCTGCTCGGCGATCTTCAACCTCGCACGCCACTCGACGAAGTACTTCGTCCGGTGCACGACATGACCGAACTGTGGTGGATCCACGGCAACCACGACACAGATTGCGATAGCGATTTCGACAACGTGTTCGAATCCGGACTCACCGAACGCAATCTGCATGGACGCATTGTCACTGTTGCCGGGGTGCGGATAGCCGGACTGGGAGGGATCTTTCGGAGACAGGTATGGGAACCACCTCAGCAACCCTGTGTGCATACCCAGGCGGAATACGCTGCCCAGTGCGGGCGGAACAATCTATGGCGCGGCGGGCTTCCTCGCTAGCATCGAAGCACGATCTTCCCGGTCGATTATGACGCACTCCTGTTAGCCGGACCTGCTGACAACCTGGTAACGCACGAGGCTCCGGATTGCCACCCGTATGGATTCACGGCAATCCGTGAACTCGCGCAGCTACTGAATGTAAAGCAATCGTTCCATGCGCATCACCATGATGCGGCTGGACTACCGCGCAGCCGATGCGAAAAATGGTTTCCGGGCATTTGGCGTTGGGCTACGCGGAATCAGTGACCAGAACGGTAATGTGATTGTGGCCGGCGAACTTGATGAGCAACGCCGTAATCGACCTGGCTTCGCTCCATAAACTCATTCCGCCGACACATCAGACCTTGCAAGGAAATTCATGCAGCCGGCCGAACGTCTCACTATTGCCCAGCGCGTGATCGCCAGACTGGCGAACGTCTCGCCCGAATCCGGGCCGTCGGCGTTCGGTCCGATAGTGGCTTCGCGCATCACGGCAGCGATCACCGCAATCGACACGGCCGTCGCGGTGGCAGAGAGCCCGCTGCTCGTCAGCGATCTGCTGCCGGGCATCGACCTGATCGTGACGCGCGATTACTCGCGGCCCGCGCCGCGTGCGGCGGTCGACGCGCCCAGCCTCGAATCGATCTGGGATACCGACTCGGTGGCCGCCGACTGGATTGGCGTGCTGGGCGAGATCGCCGTCGACGCTTTTGCGGGCGCTCGCTCGGCCCAGGATGGTCCGGCCGTGGCCTGGCACCAGGGGCAGGACGGCCTGCATTACTTCCTCTTCGAGACCGCGACCCGCGGCCAGGCCCTGATGCAGTTAGGTATCAAAGAAGATGACATCATCGCTGCTATCCCCGTCCCTATGTAAGCAGATCCAGTATTTCGATCCGGCGCTGCGGCGGATGCTCGGATTCATCACGCTGAGTCTTCGTCCCCCGGCTGAGAGTGGTTTTTCCCCTTTCCTTTCCTATTTTCCGAGCGAGTTCTCCGCCGAAAACCAATCAAGGTGTCCGCAAGCTTCTCGAGGAACTGAGGAGACGATGCGCCCAAGATGCCGAGCGCCACGAGGCAGGCATCTGTGCAATGAGGATAAACAGATGCTGCGATAGCGGATAGAACAAATCCGGACGGAATACCAATGGTCAGTCGTCCCCGAAGGTATGCAATGTTTCCATCCTTCGTAGGGGCACTACCATGCTCGGTCAGCGTGAATAAATTGTCATCCAGCATCAACCGGTACACGTATGGAAATACTCCGATGACTCCGCCGAATACGCCTTGTGATAAGCCTTGCCAATTCGAGGATGACCAATGCCAATAGAAATCGGCGAGACACAGTGCCATGATGATCACAATTACCGTGAATAGCCGGCGCAACGCCTTGAGTTGAGATTTCGTTAGGCCATTCGGAAGCCGATCAGGCTGAGCTTCTACGATGTTTGATGCGGCGGGCGGTTGCATGGGTAGCTCCAGGACGTTCAGTTTCGGTACAGGGATTCTCAGGAAAAAATCTTTTCCATATCCGGTAGCTGGGATCGATACTTCAAAAAATCGATAACTGATAATGGTGGCCGTCGTATGCCACCCCGCATGAACCACGTAAATTGCAGAGCCTCGTTAACTTGATTCAAGGCTAGATCTTCTTGCTGGCAACATTTCCCGTACTGAAGATTTCCTTGCCCACAACCGCAGAACTCGTCGTCACGTAGCTCGAGTATTCGTTCATATGGGTAGCGGACAGATTGGTAGCCCGGCCAACGTCCAAAAATCTGCAGGTGCAGTTGCCTTACCGACCACAACGTATATAAATCAAGTAGTACTACTAGTGAGCCATGGGCAGTCCATGTTCCGTCGGTTGGCTCAAATGCGCAGATCGAACCGTCCGGAAAGTTTGTATGTCTTGGGCCAATCCATTCGTATCCGATGATCGATGTCCCCCAAAATCCCCAGGCACGAACCAATCCGCGAGCAAAGTGCGTTGCAACAACAAAAGTCGCCTTCTGCAAAAAGCCCGGTAGCAGCGAGCTCTCGACGATAAGCCATAGTCCATCGTCACTGAGCCAATGCTGCGTACCGGGGTAAGCGCGCTTGATCGTGCCAAGCTCGTTCAGATACTTGTCCCGAAGGTTTGGGACGAAGAGCGATGTGGCGGGATTTGGCGGCCCGGGTCGGGCGTATGGTGATGCCCGCCCGGGGAATGGCTCTTGTGGTCCGGTTCCCGGTGCTGATGTTCGTGCTCGGGCCTTTGGTCCCTTTTTTCCTGGTTCGACATGGTGCAACTCCTGGCCCAGGACGAAAGGAGAAATGGCGTGCTCCCCGGGCACGACAAGCCCGCCATTTTTGACAACTGGATACGATCCCGAATCCAGCAACCGCGCGATCTGGAGCAACTTATTTCGTACATCGCCTGTCGGCATAACTCGCTCCTTGGTCACAACAGCCTGGCAAGCCGCCGGATTCCGGTAGAACCGCCTATGGGCCCCCCACGGAGAATTCTCGTGCTACACTGAACTTGTCGATTTTGGCAAGTTACCCCTGACTCTATCGACACTTTACGAGTTCGTCAACATAGTTATTTCATTTTCGACAAATGGAAGATTCCAGCCGCACGCTGTTTGCCCAGCGTTTGCGCCATGTCCGGGAAGACATTCGCTCTCTCACACAGGCAGAGCTCGGCCGTTTGTGTAACCTGCCTGCTACCTCGATTTCGCACTTTGAGAAAGAGGATGGGACCAGGAAGCCGTCCTTCGACAATCTGCGTGCGCTCGCAAAGGCGCTCGACGTGACCACCGATTACCTGCTCGGCAGGACTGGTGACTTGCACGGAAATACGGCGCTGGATGAGCAGCTCTATCGCGACGTGAAATCACTCAGTGAGGCGGATAGGGCGATTGCAGAGAGTCTGATCAAGCAACTGGCGGAGCGAAATCGCTCCTGAGGAGTGGTCGTGATAGAACGCAAGCTACGAGATGCTGAGCAAGTCGCCGAAAAAATTGTTCGGGATGAAGGCTTAACACTGCCAGTTGACGTTCTATTGCTTGCGGCTAGTCGGGATATACAGGTGGTTGCCAAGCCACCCAGCGCTCAAGGTGTATCGGGCATGCTCATCCGATCCGGAGAGGGATTCGCGATTGCATATGCCACGCATATTACGAGCGAAGGATTTCAACGCTTCAGCATTGCTCATGAGCTCGGCCATTATTTTCTGGAGGGACATCCAGAAGCGGTGTTCCGCAATGGAGAGGTTCACGAATCACGGGCTGGCTTTGGCTCGTCTGATCAGTATGAATTAGAGGCTGATCATTTCGCTGCGGGCCTTCTCATGCCGAGTCACCTATTCGGGGCGGCTGTCGCACAATTTTCCGATGGAATGGCGGCAGTGAGAGGCCTGGCGATCAACTGTCAAACCTCGCTCACGGCATCTGCCATCCGATACGCTGAGTTGACGGAGGCCGCTGTCGCTATCATCGTCAGCCATGGCTCGACGGTTGACTATTGCTTTTCCTCGCAGGCAATGCGTGGAATTAAAGGCTACCGCCACCTGAAGAAAGGCAGTAACCTTCCCCGCGATTCATTGACCAGGGAGTTTAATCAAGATACGGGGAAGATCGATTCTGCCGCCGAAGATAGCAACGATACCGAACTGGGCTTGTGGTTCCATATCGACGACGAAATCGAAGCCTCGGAAGAGGTAGTTGGGCTCGGAGACTATGGGAAGACGCTGACGGTTATCACCGCAGACGTACCGGATGAGGACGATCACGCTGATCGGGTTTGGCAGGCACCGCAATTTAAATACTGAGATATGCGTGGAATACCGACGCGGCAGATTTGGTCATCGGCAGTCGGGTACGCCACGCTCTCGTTGTAGCAACGGGAGTTTTAGGTAATGACTTCCAGATTGGATTGATCAAGCGCGATCGTATCTACGATTGTCTGGAATTCGGTCAGTAGATCCTCTTGTTGCGACTGCAGATATTGATGAACGGCTTCGTTCTCGAGAAGTCGAGCCAGGTAGCCTTTTGCGAGCACGAGATTGAGCACGTCCTGTCCATAGGTCTGCTCTACAAGCTTGTATTGTCCCTGTAGGTTGCTCATCTCGCGCTCCATCTTCGCCATCTGCTCAGGGCCTACACCCGTGAGTTTCGGCGGCTTTTTCCCGTCAACCAAACGGGATGCCGGCGTCGCTACGAGCAGGGCTTCGGCATACGATACGGTGACATTGTTTGCCGAAACCATGAGTTCGACGCACTCGACCTGCCGGGTCGGCTTCATCTTGCGTAACGCTCGAACTAGCTCCGGTGAAAACTGCCGGTCCTTTAGCAATTCGGCCGCTTCCGGGCAAATCCCGTCCAGCAGCGCCATGCGTTTCAGAATTTGCGATACATCGAGCGATAGTGCTTTCGCCAGTCGCTCGGGAGAAACACCGCGTTCGACTGCGCGCCTGATCATGAAATGCTCCTGGATCGTCGATAACCGATTGACCCGGTTGTTGTAGGTGTAGCTTTCGTCATCCGTCGCGATAAGGCAGGACGCAGTGTCGAAGTGCAGATCCTGGAGTGCAATCAGTCGTAGGTGCCCATCGAGCAAAACATGTTGTCCCGAGGTTGGATCGACAGGCATGACCGATAGTGGTTCAATCAGTCCGATTTCTTCGATCGACGCCTTTATCTGGTTGAATTTTCGGGAGGTCACCGTACCGGCAGGTGTACGACGTGACGGCAGAATATTGGTGACCAGAACCGAAAGCGGCTCGGGTATGAATCCCAAGGCTATGCCTGTCATACCGGACTCCCATTCGGCCAGACGCGTTCTGCCAGATATTTGGGCAGGGTTGCCAACCCCTCTGCCCGCAGGAGATTGACGAAATTTTCGTCGGTGAACAGTTGCCGAAGGGCCCCGACAACAAACATCAATCGTTGCTGCGTGAATTCGGCTTTTTTGACGATGGCCTTCTGGCGCTCCACTTCACGGTGATAGGTGCGAATCAGGCTGGACGAAGTGATATCTGCCGTCTTGCGTGACATGTTGCGGCCGGCTGATCGTCCAAGAACCTTCCGACGTTCGATAATTCGGCGAGCGTCCATGAGCTGCCTTCCGCGCAGATTGCCGGACTCGTACGCTTCCTGAAGGGCCATCTGGATAGCTTCATCATTATCGCCAGCACTCACGATAGATAGCGCAGCATTCAGCGGGATTTGACCTTTCTCGACCGCGATCACCAGTCGCTCTTCGCCATGACGGAGTAACGTCAGAATGCTTTGCACATATTGCATCGTGAGGCCCGTTTTGGTGGCGATGACTTTCGGGGTGTAACCGCGATCCTGAAGTTCCCGGATACCGGCGAGTAGTTCGAGTGGCCGACACTGACGACGCGCGATATTCTCAGTCAGACTCATGATGAAGGCGTCTTCGTCGCTCACGCTGACAACGAGCGCAGGAATGGTTGACTCACCAAGCGAGCGGAATGCCTTGAGTCGCCCTTCGCCGCAGACAAGCAGATATTTTTCCGCTCCGGTTGCCGTTTCCCGAGGTGTAACCACGATTGGCTTTTTCAGACCGATGGCCTTGATGTTGCCGACGATTTCCTCGAAGACACGGCTATTCCGCTCTCGTGGATTAATGACGTCGATTTGATCGATGGGGATCATCCGCACTTCGCCGGTCTGGGCACCTGAGTTCATGCAACCCTCCTCAGGCGGGCACGCTGCGCCATTCCATACAGATAGTCCAGCGTATCGAAGCGATAGCTTTCAAATTCGACCGGATTCCAGTCGCCCAGACGAATCCGTGGTTGACCAAAATCCAGTCGTGGAAGAAGGTAGTAGTCGAGTGCCGCGGCATTCGTGTGGTCGAGCCGCACGGCCACAGTGATATCCGGCAGCAGGCTGGTATCGAACCGCACCTTCCAGTGATTGTGTCCCGTGTCATGTGGCTGGCAACGCGAGAGGACAATGCAGGCGGTGAATTCGCTGTTGACCGTAAGCAAGTCAGTTGCAGGATCGCGGGCAACGCTACCGCCGAGTTCAGCGATTTTGCGTTCCGTCTCGGTCACGATCTCCGGATGCAGCTGACGGAGGAAGCGATTGGTCTCGATATAGCGGTAATCACGGCCGGGCGTGAATCCGACAGTTTGATATGCCCGGATCAGACTGCCAAACCGGTAAACGTAGACCGAGGTCGAAGGCATACCGTCGGTTTCGTCGATCACGACACCGGACAGGAAACCACGGCTGTGGTACAGATTGCGCAGGCGTTCGATCAACTCCTCATTCGAATAGCGCCGGGCGCGCGCCCGCATGATGCCCTGCGCCGTATAGAACGTTTCACTCGGAACAATTGACTGGAATGCGCCCTCTTTGCGGATCCACATATCCTGGGGATTCACGACACGCGTTTTTTTCAGCTTGAACGAAACGCGGTTGTAGACGTTGTTGCCGATGTATTTCTCGTTGGTCAGTACCTCCCTGATGGTGGCCCGGGTCCAGTCCCGCCCGAGATCCGTCTGAACGCGCATTGCGTTAAGGCGGGCAGCGATCTCGTACTCGTTCAGCGACTCCTCAACGAACCAGTTGTAGATCAGATTGACGATCCGGATTTCGTTTTCCGGGCCCGGCATCAGGATGACCCGATCAGTCTGCAAGGATTTATGTTCGCCGCGCTGCAATTCCGCCTTCATCAATCCATGCTGATCGACGAGGACCCGGCGCAATCCATATCCTGCAGGGCCGCCTTGCCGGAAACCGAGCTCGATCAGGCGGCACTGACCGGCGAAGACCTTCGCTGACAGCTCTCGGCTGTATTCACCAGCCATGGCACGCTTGACGCCTTTGACGATCGTGGAAACCGGCGATCCGTCGTTCTCGAACTGTTCTGCGCAGTACGCAACCTGGATGCCAGCACGCCGGCAGATGTATTCGTAGTAGGCACTTTCATCCGCATCCTGAAATCTCCCCCAGCGACTCACGTCGTAGACGAGGATCACCTGAAAATCTGCGGTACCGCCCTCTACGTCCCTTATCAGTGTCTGTAATGCCTGGCGCCCATCGATGCGCAAACCACTTTTGCCCTCGTCGGCATAGGTCCGCACAATTTCGAGGCCGCGGTGCGCGGCATATTCACGTATCCGGTCGCGCTGATTCTCCGTCGAGTACTGCTGGTGTTCGGTGGACATGCGGACATACTCCGCCGCGCGCATCGATGGGGTTTGCGCGGTAACCGATTCGCCTGTGCAATCGAGGTCCACGATTCTGCTCCAGCCAGCAACCACTCCTCGCCGCGTCGCCCCGGCAATATTGCGTTCGGGGGCTCTTATCGACGTCCGCCGGTGCTGCAGTTGCAGTAGATGGCAGCATCGGACGATGCGAGCGGGTACAGAGCAACGGTAGCAGGAGCAGGGACAGAATCAATCACGTCATCTCTTTGCAATCACGCGGAAAATGCCGGAGTCCCAGACAGAACGGCAATATGTACGGTCCACGCGTCCATCTTTGCAATTGGTCCGCCGATGTTGCTGAGAAGATAGAAGCCGGACGCAAGCGGCGGTCCGCTGGGTAACACGTCCATCTTTGCAATCGAACTTGTATCGCGCCGTTGGTTCCGGACGCGTTGCATCGCGTTATTGCGCTCGCAATAGGCGGGGTGGGTCTCGCGGTACAGTCGCCAGTAGTCGGGATGCCTGGCGCTCCAGCCATCCTGCGCGCGGATCTGGTTTTCGCGATAATCCGGATCGGTACGCAGCCGTTGCTGCTGCCAAGCTCGGCGCCGGGCGAGTTGGCAGGCCCTAGATGAGCAGTAGCGTTGCGCGGGAACGTGCACGAGTGGCGTGAATGCTGCACCGCAGGCAGCGCAAATCCGATCCGGATTCATGGCGGGACTCCATACGCGTATCGCGGATGGTGCCCGTTGCTCTGAGGCGAGCAGGCTCGTCAGAGCCTTGCTGCACGGGCCTCAGCGACCCACCCTCGAGAATTTTCACGTTTTGTGGCGTGTCCGCCGAGTTTTTTCATCATTCGTGACGCGGGGGCGAAAGGAGCGCGTCAGTATTAGTGAAAAATTCCTATAAAATCAGGCCATCGTTTTTCACTAATACTGACGCCCGACAGTAGACGGACTCATAACCTGAGAAAAACGGATGCATAAACTGAGAAATTTATGGATTTCGCTTTTCAATAGCCGCTGATAGTTGGTGGCATAGATAGCTCTGTACAGAGACCGCCGGGTCTGTAAGTCGAGATACTTACAGACCCATTTTTCTATAGGGGTGACATTTATTGGGCCTGTCGGGAATTTCGTGTTTAAGGCATAACATGCTCCCAAGGAGAGTTTAGCCGCTTTGGATGACACACGAATAGCATAGACTCGTATTCGCAATGCGAAGGTCGGGCGTTCGATCCTCCTCCTCCCCTTTTTTGACCCATTACCATTCCCCAAAGCGGGCACCCACCCATCCCCCCGCCGAGCCCACGCTCCACCAGGGGCCCCCCGCCCGCCGCAGCCCCGCAGCCCCGCAGCCCCGCAGGAGCGACAAAGATGCCCTACTCGGAAACCATCGGCCCCCGCACCTACCGCTTCGCCGACCTGAAAACGCTGATGGCGCGCGCGAGCCCGCTGCGCTCCGGCGACGAGCTTGCGGGCATCGCGGCCGCGAGCGAGGAGGAGCGCGTCGCCGCGAAAATGGCGCTCGCCCAGGTGCCGCTGCGGCGTTTCCTCGACGAGGCGCTGATCCCCTACGAGAGCGACGAAGTCACGCGGCTCGTGATCGACGGCCACGCGCCGCAGGCGTTCGCCGAAATCGCGCATCTGACGGTGGGCGATTTCCGCAACTGGCTGCTCTCGGATGACGCGGACGCCGACGCGCTCGGCCGTATCGCCATCGGGCTCACCCCCGAGATGGTCGCCGCCGTCTCGAAGCTGATGCGCAACCAGGACCTGATCGCCGTCGCGCGCAAGCGGCGGGTCGTCACGCGCTTTCGCAACACCGTGGGGCTGCCGGGACGCATGTCGGTGCGTCTGCAACCCAATCATCCGACCGACGACGTGAAAGGCATCGCCGCGTCGATGCTCGACGGCCTGCTGTACGGCTGCGGCGACGCGCTGATCGGCATCAACCCCGCATCCGACAGTCTCGCGGCAATCATCACGCTGCTGCGCATGGTCGACACGTTTCGCGAACGCTATCAGGTGCCCACCCAGTCGTGCGTGCTCACGCACGTCACCAACACGATCGCCGCCATCGAAAAAGGCGCGCCGGTGGATCTCGTGTTCCAGTCGATCGCCGGCACGCAGCAGGCCAACGCCGGTTTCGGCATCTCGCTCGCGCTGCTGCAAGAGGCCCATGAGGCCGCGTTGTCGCTCGGGCGCGGCACCGTCGGCGACAACGTGATGTACTTCGAAACCGGTCAGGGCAGCGCGCTCTCCGCGAACGCGCATCACGGCGTCGACCAGCAGACCTGCGAGGCGCGCGCGTATGCGGTTGCGCGTCGGTTCAAGCCCTTTCTCGTCAACACGGTGGTCGGCTTCATCGGGCCCGAGTATCTGTACGACGGCAAGCAGATCATCCGCGCGGGACTCGAAGACCACTTCTGCGGCAAGCTGCTCGGCGTGCCGATGGGCTGCGACATCTGCTACACGAACCACGCGGAGGCCGATCAGGACGATATGGACACCCTGCTGACGCTGCTCGGCGTCGCCGGCATCAACTTCATCATGGGCGTGCCCGGCGCGGACGACGTAATGCTGAACTATCAGAGCACGTCCTTTCACGACGCCCTCTATGTGCGCGACGTGCTCGGCTTGCGCCGCGCCCCCGAGTTCGAAGCATGGCTGGAGTCGATGCGGATCACCGATACGAAAGGGCGTCTGCTCGGCCATTCGCCGACGCAACCGCTGCTCGCCGACGCGCGCGAATGGATGGGGCACGCATGAATCGCGATTATCTCGACCCGAATCCGTGGAGCGCGCTGCGCCAGTTCACGAATGCGCGCATTGCGCTCGGGCGCGCGGGCAACAGTGTGCCGACCGCGCCGCTGCTCGCGTTCAGCCTCGCGCATGCGCAGGCGCGCGACGCGGTCCATCAGCCGCTCGACGTCGACGCGCTGCACGCCCAGTTGCGCGCGCATGCTTTTGCGACGCTCGACGTGCACAGCGCCGCGCCCGATCGTCAGCACTATCTGCGCCGGCCCGATCTCGGCCGGCGCCTGTCGGACGACAGCCGCGCCGCGCTCGCGCAGCGCGCCGTCGAGCCGGCGGATGTGGTGTTCGCGATCGGCGACGGGCTGTCGGCGTTCGCCGCGGCGCGGCAAGCGGTGCCGCTGCTGCTCGCGGTACGGCCGCGGCTCGACGGCTGGCACATCGGCCCGGTCGTGGTGGCGCGCGAAGCGCGCGTCGCGCTCGGCGACGAGATAGGTGAACTGCTGCACGCCGCGCTCGTCGTGATGCTGATCGGTGAACGTCCGGGCCTCAGTTCGCCGGATAGCCTCGGCATCTATATCACGCACGCGCCGAAAGTGGGGTGTCACGACGCGCAGCGCAACTGCATCTCGAACGTGCGTCCCGAGGGCCTCGGCTACGAGGCCGCCGCGCACAAGCTGCAGTATCTGCTCACGCATGCGCGGCGCCTCGGGCTCACCGGCGTGGGGCTCAAAGACGACAGCGACACGGTGTTGGGCGACGCGGCGGGCGTCGCGGGTCCAGCGTCGTTGCCGCCGCAGACGTAGCGGAGCGCGCGAGGGCGCGAGCGCGTCGCCGCATGTAACGCACGCAACGCACGCAACGCACGCGACGCACGCGACGCTGCCGCGCGCTATCTGCGCAGCAGCCTCAGCCCGTTGCCGACTACCAGCAGGCTCGCGCCCGCGTCGGCGAACACGGCCATCCACATCGTGCCGTAGCCCATCAGCGTGAGCGCGAGGAACACCACCTTGATGCCGAGCGCGAGCGCGATGTTCTGCACCAGCACGCCGTGCGTTGCGCGCGACAGCCGGATGAACGTTGCGAGCTTGCGCAGATCGTCGTCCATCAGCGCGACGTCGGCGGTTTCGATCGCAGTATCCGTGCCCATCGCGCCCATCGCAATGCCGATGTCCGCGCGGGCGAGCGCCGGCGCATCGTTGATTCCGTCGCCGACCATCGCCACCGTCGCGCCGTCCTTCATCAGTGCTTCGACGGCGGCAAGCTTGTCTTCAGGCATCTGGTTGCCGTGCACCGCATCGATGCCGACCTCGCCGGCGATCGCAGCCGCCGTGTGCGGGTTGTCGCCCGTCAGCATCGCGGTGCGCACGCCGAGCGCGTGCAGGCTCGCGATCGCGGCGCGGCTGCTGTCCTTCACCGCATCGGCGACGCCGAAGAGCGCAAGCACCTGCTGCGCGTCCATCAGCATCACGACCGTCTTGCCCTCGCGTTCGAGCACGTCGAGCCGTGCTTCGAGCGCCGGCGTGCAGCGGCCGAGCGTCTCGACGAGCCGGTGATTGCCGAGCCAGTAGTCGGCGCCGTCGATGGTGCCGCGCACGCCGCTGCCGGGCAGCGCTTCGAACGCCTGTACGTCCGCGGGCGCGATGCGCCCGGCACGCGCGGCCGCCGCGAGGGCTTGCGACACGGGGTGATCCGAGCGCGCCGCGAGGCTTGCGGCAAGGATCCGGCAGCGCGCGAGGCTCGTGTCGGAGCATGCTTCGGCATCGGTCTGCACGGGCTTGCCCCGCGTGATCGTGCCGGTCTTGTCGAGCGCGAGCCACCCGATGCGCCGTCCCTGTTCGAGGTAGGCGCCGCCCTTCACCAGAATGCCGTGACGCGCGGCCGCGGCGAGGCCGCTGACGATCGTCACCGGCGTCGAGATGACGAGTGCGCACGGGCAGGCGATGACCAGCATCACGAGCGCCTTGTAGATCCACGCGTGCCACGCGCCGCCCGTCAGCAGCGGCCCCGCGACCGCGACGCACAGCGCGAGCGCGAACACGATCGGCGTGTAGATGCGCGCGAAGCGGTCGACGAAGCGCTGCGTCGGCGCTTTTGCGCCTTGCGCGGCCTCGACTGCGTGAATGATGCGCGCGAGCGTCGAATCGGCGGCGGCGGTGCGCACGCGGAAGTCGATCGCAACCGCGCCGTTGATCGTGCCGGCGAACACCGCATCGCCGGGCGCTTTGTCCACCGGCAGGCTTTCGCCGGTGATCGGCGCCTGATCGATGCTCGACCGCCCGGCGACGATCTCGCCGTCGAGCGCGATCCGCTCGCCCGGCTTCACCCGCACGATCTGGCCGGGCGCGACCTGCGCGACGTCGAGCGTGCGCCAGCTTCCGTCCGGCTGCTGCACGGTGGCCTGGGGCGGCGCGAGCTGCATCAGCGTGCTGATCGCGTGGCGCGCCCGTTCGAGCGAGCGGGCTTCGATCAGCTCCGCCAGCGTGAACAGCACCATCACCATCGCGGCTTCCGGCCATTGGCCGAGGATCAAGGCACCGGTCACCGCGAGGCTCATCAGCGCGTTGATATTCAGGTTGAGGTGGCGCAGCGCGATCCAGCCCTTGCGATACGTGCCGAGTCCGCAGACGGCGATGGCTGCGATCGCAAGCATCGCCGTCAGCCATGCGGGCGCCCCCGACCAGCTTGCCGCCTCGGCCGCCGCGGCGGCACAGGCGGCGATCGCGAGCGGCAGGACGCGCCGGCGCGGCGCGGCGGGCGCGGGTGGCGCACCCGACTGCGCGAGTTCGGGTGTGAAATCGAGCGTACGCAGCGCGGCGAGGATCGTTGCGAGCGCATTGGGTGCGTGCACAACGGTCAGCACGCGCTGCATCAGGTTGAAGTCGAGCGCGTGCACCGAGGGCATCTGGCCGAGCTTCTTGCGGATCAGCGCTTCTTCGGTCGGGCAGTCCATCTGCATGATGCGGATCGCCGTGCGTACGCGGCCATCGGCGACGTGCGCCGCCGGGGCGAGCGGCGCGAGCACGGCCGCAGCCGTATCGCAGCAGGCGTCGTGTCCGTGGTTGTGGCCGTGGTCGTGCGAATGCGCCCCGGCGTGCGCGTGCGCATGATCGTGCCGATGCGCGCCCGCAAGCGGCGCGGATTCGTGGCCGCGCGCCTCGGCTTCGGCGTGGTCGCCGTGCTCCCCGCAGCAGCCCGAAACGGGTCGCGGCGCGGCGGAACCGGCATGGGCGCCGGCGGGATTTTCATGGCGGGTGTAGCGCATGGTGGCTTCCTGGCGGGATTTGTGGTCTAGTAAACACCTTGAAGCCACTACAAGGTCAAGGCCCCGGCCGGAGGCACCATGAAGATCGGCGAACTCGCGAAAATTGCCCACTGCACGACCGAAACGATCCGTTTCTACGAGAAAGAGGGGCTGTTGCCGGAAACCGGGCGCACCGAAGCGAATTACCGCAGCTATACCGCGCGGCACGTGGAGCGGCTGCGCTTCATCCGCAACTGTCGCGCGCTCGACATGACGCACGACGAAATCCGTGCGTTGCTGCGGCTGACCGATGCGCCGGACGACAGCTGCGGCGCCATCAACGCACTGATCGACGAGCACATCGCGCACGTCGACGCACGCATCGAGGAGCTCACGCAGCTCAAGGCGCAACTGGGCGTGCTGCGCGAGCAGTGCAGCAGCGAGCGCTCGGTCGGCGAGTGCGGAATCGTTCATGGGCTGACAGACGTGGAAGTGAGCGTGCCGCGCGTGCGCCACACGCACCTCGGGTGAGCGGCGCGCACGCGCGCGCGGACCCGCGCGGACCCGAATAACCGCATCGAAGTAGGAGAAACACCGTGTTCAAATGCAGAAACCAGTCCTGTGAAGCGCAGTGGGCGCTATCCGACGTCGTCATCAAGAACGAGGGGCAGGGGCTGCTGTTCCGCTGCCCGCTGTGCGGGGCGCGCAATTATGTCGAGCGTTTCGACGCCGAAGACGGCACGGCCGTCTACGAGCAGATCGAAGGCCGGCCCTTCCAGTAAGTACCCGCGAGCCTCTCACGCATGAATCAACCGACAAACGCGGCGTCTTTCGCCGCGCTGGACCTCCCCGAGGCCGTTCTCGCCAATCTCGCACAACTCGGCTATGTCGAGATGACGCCGATCCAGGCCGCGAGCCTGCCGCTCGCGCTGGCCGGTCACGACCTGCTCGCGCAGGCGAAGACCGGCAGCGGCAAGACCGCGGCGTTCGCGCTCGCGCTGCTCGCGCGGCTCGATGCGCGCGACTTCGCGGTGCAGGCGATGGTGCTCTGCCCGACCCGCGAGCTTGCCGATCAGGTCACGCAGGAAGTGCGCCGTCTCGCGCGCGCGGAGCAGAACGTCAAGGTGCTGACGCTATGCGGCGGCACGCCGATGCGCCCGCAAACGGCGAGCCTCGAACAGGGCGCGCACGTGATCGTCGGCACCCCGGGGCGCATCATGGATCACCTCGAACGCGGCAGCCTCGCGCTCGACGGTCTGAAGACGCTGGTGCTCGACGAGGCGGACCGGATGCTCGACATGGGCTTTTTCGACGACATCGCAAGCGTCGTTCGCCGCTGTCCCGCGCAGCGCCAGACGCTGCTGTTCTCCGCGACCTACCCGGACGGAATCGGCAAGCTGAGCCGGCAATTCATGCGCAGTCCGAAGGAAATCAAGCTCGCGGCCCAGCACGACAGCAGCAAGATCCGCCAGCGCTTCTACGAGGTGAGCGAAGAGGAGCGCCTGCATGCGGTGGGGCTGCTGCTCAACCACTACCGGCCGGTCAGTACGCTCGCGTTCTGCAATACGCGTCAGCAGTGCCGCGATCTGCTCGACGTGCTGCGCGCACAGGGCGTTCATGCGCTCGCGCTGCATGGCGAGCTCGACCAGCGCGAGCGCGATCAGGTGCTGATCCAGTTCGCGAATCGCAGTTGCTCGGTGCTCGTCGCGACCGACGTCGCCGCGCGCGGGCTCGATATCGCGCAGCTGGAAGCGGTGATCAACGTGGACGTCACGCCGGATCCCGAGGTGCACGTGCATCGCATCGGCCGCACCGGACGCGCGGATCAGGACGGCTGGGCGCTCAGCCTCGCGAGCATGGACGAGATGGGCCGCGTCGGCGGCATCGAGCAGGCGCAGGGCCGCGAAGTCGAGTGGCGGCCGCTTGCGGAGCTGTCGGACCAGGGCGGTGGACCGCTGCTGCCGCCGATGGCGACGCTGCAGATTCTCGGCGGCCGCAAGGACAAGATCCGGCCGGGCGACGTGCTGGGCGCGCTCACTGGCGAAGCCGGCTTCGCGGCGGCGCAGATCGGCAAGATCAACGTCACCGACTTCTCGACCTACGTCGCGGTCGAGCGCGGCATCGCGCGCGATGCGCAGCGCCGGCTCAACGCCGGCAAGCTGAAGGGCAAAAAGGTCAAGGCGCGCCTGATGGACGACTGAGCCGCGCGGCGGGCGTCGCGGCATCACGTTTCATCATGGGCGTTCGCCCGAAATCCGCGCGCCGCAGCGGCCTTCGCACATACCGCTGCATTCGCCATGACGTATTTGCATGCGGTGCATGACAAACAATCGATTGTGACCGCACGCCGGCTGATGCCTAATCGGCATACCGGCTGCGGTGCGACGCCCGACGTGTGCGCTGCGCAGCCATCGTTGTCAGATGGAGAAATGCGATGCAGAGCGCCATGCAAGCCCGCTCGAAACTGCCCGATGTCGGCACGACGATCTTTACCGTGATTGGCCAGCTGGCCGCCCAGCACGATGCCCTGAACCTGTCGCAGGGCGCTCCCAATTTCGCGCCGGACGCAGCGCTCGTCGAAGGCGTCGCGCGCGCGATGCGCGCCGGCCATAACCAGTACGCGCCGATGGCCGGCATTGCGGCGCTGCGCGAAGCGCTCGCCGCGAAAGTCGAAACGCTGTACGGCGCGCGCTACGATCCGGCGAACGAAGTCACCGTGCTCGCGAGCGCGAGCGAAGGGCTCTATTCGACAATCAGCGCGCTCGTGCATCCGGGCGACGAGGTGATCTACTTCGAGCCGTCGTTCGACAGCTACGCGCCGATCGTGCGCCTGCAGGGCGCGACGCCGGTGGCGATCAAGCTCACGGCGGACGGCTTCCGCGTGAACTGGGACGAAGTCGCCGCGGCGATCACGCCGAAAACGCGGATGATCATCGTCAACACGCCGCACAATCCGACCGCGACCGTGTTTCGCGATCACGACATCGAGCGGCTGACCGCGCTCACGCGCAACACCGGCATCGTGATCCTGTCCGACGAGGTGTACGAGCACGTCGTGTTCGACGGCGCGCTGCATCACAGCATGGCGTGCCACGCGGAACTGGCCGCGCGCAGTGTGATCGTGTCGTCGTTCGGCAAGTCGTATCACGTGACTGGCTGGCGCGTGGGGTACTGCCTCGCTCCTGCGGCGCTGATGAGCGAAATCCGCAAGGTCCATCAATTCATGGTGTTTTCGGCGGATACGCCCATGCAGTACGCGTTTGCCGAAGCGCTCGCCCAGCCGCAGGGCTACCTCGATCTGTCCGCGTTCTACCAGCGCAAACGCGACCTGCTGACGGACGCATTGCGCGAATCGCGCTTCGAACTGTTGCCGAGCGAAGGGAGCTTTTTCATGCTCGCGCGTTTTCGCGGCTTCTCCGACGAGCGCGACAGCGACTTCGTGCTGCGGCTGATCCGCGACTACCAGGTGGCGACGATCCCGCTCTCCGCGTTCTACACGGACGGCACCGACGCGGGCCTCGTGCGCCTGAGCTTCTCGAAGGACGATGCGACGCTCGTCGAAGGGGCACGGCGCCTGTGCACGGTCGCGTGAGGGGCGTCAACGAGGGGACGCAAATGAAGGGGACGCAAATGCAGGGGACGCAAATGAAGGGACGCCCATGAACCCGATGCAGGAGACGGTGGAAGCCGCCGTCGTGCAGATGAGCAGCACCGACGACGTCGCACGCAATCTCGGCGAGGCGCGCCGCTGGGTCGAAGAGGCCGCGCGCGCGGGCGCACAACTGGTCTGTCTGCCCGAGTACTTCTGCTGGATCGGCACCGACGAGCGCGCACGCGTCGCGCTCGCCGAGCCCTTCGGCGACGGCCCGATCCAGCAGGCGCTGGCGCACCTGGCGCGCGAAACGGGAACATGGCTCGTGGGCGGCACGGTGCCGATCCGGCCCGACGGCGGTCCGTACGCGGGCACGCACGCGTACAACACGGCGTTGACGTTCGATCCGTCCGGACAATGCCGTGCGCGCTACGACAAGATCCATCTGTTCAGCTTCAGCCAGGGCGCGGAGCAGCACGCGGAAGGCGACACGATGCTCGGCGGCACGCAGGTGGGCAGCGTAAGCGGGCCGTTCGGGACGATGCGCCTGTCGGTCTGCTACGACCTGCGCTTTCCCGAGCTGTACCGGGTGGGGCCCGCCGCCGATGTGATCGCGGTACCGGCCGCGTTCACGCACACCACCGGCCTCGCGCACTGGGCCTTGCTGCTGCGGGCGCGGGCAGTGGAGAATCAGGCGTACGTGCTCGCGTCCGGTCAGTTCGGCACCCATCCTAACGGCTGGCGCACGTTCGGTCACAGTATGATCGTGGCACCGTGGGGCGAGGTGCTGGCGTGCCGCGAAGACGGCGCGGGGATAGCCGTCGCGACGCTTTCGCGCAGCGTGCTCGACCAGGTTCGCGGCCGGCTGCCGGTGCTCGAACATCGCCGCCTCGCGACGCCACCGGACGTGACTTCGCAGCCGCAACCCGATTTCAACGACCAGGGGGACTCCCGATGAAACTGCACAAAACTCTGCTCGCACTGGCCTGCGCGCTCGCGTCGGTTCCGGCGCTCGCTGCCGGCGGCACCCTGCGCTTCGGCCTTGAGGCGCAATATCCGCCGTTCGAATCGAAGGGGCCGAACGGACAGCTTCAGGGGCTCGACATCGATATCGGCAAGGCCGTTTGCGCGACCGCGCATCTGAGCTGCTCGTGGGTCGAGACATCGTTCGACGGGCTGATTCCAGCGCTGGAAGGCCGCAAGTTCGATGCGATCAACTCGGCCATGAACGCGACGCCGAAGCGCCGCGAAGCGATCGACTTCACCGATATCATCTACCGTGTGCCGAGCCAGCTGATCGCGCGCAGCAACAGCGGCCTCGAACCGACCGCTGCATCGCTGAAGGGCAAACGCATTGGCGTGCTGCAGGGCTCGATCCAGGAAACCTATGCGAAGGTGCATTGGGAACCGCGCGGCGTGAGCGTCGTGTCGTATCAGGATCAGAACCAGATCTACGCCGACCTCATGTCGGGGCGCCTCGACGGCACGCTCGTGCTTGCGCCGGCGGGCCAGACCGGCTTCCTGTCGCGACCCGACGGCAAGGGCTTCGCGTTCGTCGGCAAGCCGGTTCGCGACGACCAGATTCTCGGCAGCGGGATCGCATTCGGCATTCGCAAGGACGATCCGCAATTGCGTAGCGAACTGAACACCGCAATCGAGAAGTTGCAGGCCGACGGCACGGTGAAGGCGCTGGCGAAGAAGTACCTTGGCGATATCGACGTATCGGTGAAGTGAGGGGCGCGGCGGGCTTGTTCCCGCGGGGACGGCAGGCAAGGTGTCGTGACGGCAGGGCGCCCTGCCGGAGCGCACGCCGCACATCGGCTCGGCCACCGAGGAAACGCGGCGCGGCATGGCGGAAAACGTCGTCGATACGCTCGCGGCGCATTTCGGTATCGCCGGGCCGCGCGCGGCTCGCGGGCGCATGCACGGCTGACGGCGCGCTACGCGGACTCGCGCACGACCATGCTGAACCCCACGTCGAGAAAGCCGCGGCTTCGCGCGCCATCGAGCCGGTCGAGCAGAAAGCGCGCCGCATTCTGACCGATGCGCGTGCCGTCGACGCGCACGGTGGTCAACTGCGGCGTGGTTTCGGTGGCGAATTCGAGGTCGCCGAAACCGCAGATCGCCAGTTGCGCGGGCACCTGTAGACCCCGTTGCCGGGCCGCCCCGAGCGCGCCGATCGCGAGCAGGTCCGAGCCGCAGAACACCGCGTCGATGCCGGACACCTGCTCCATGAGTTCGGGCAGCGCCGCCTTGCCGAGCGCAACGGAGCTGGGCGGCGCGACAAGCTTCTCCGCCACGTCGGTGATGCCCGCTTGCGCGAGCCGGTCGCGAAACCCGGCGCGGCGCGCGAGCGCACGCGCGTCGTTCGCGGAGATCAGCGCCGGCCGCCTGACGCCGCGCGCGAGAAAGTGCTGCGCCACCGCCTCGCCGATCTGGTAGTGCGAGAAGCCGACCAGCATGTCGATCGGCGCGTCGGTCATGTCCCACGTCTCGATGACCGGAATACGCACGTTCTTCAGCCGCTCGCGCAGCGAATCCGTGTGCGCGACGCCGGTCAGCAGCACCCCTTCGGGGCGGCGGCTCAGCACCGCGTCGAGCAGGCTTTCTTCGTTCGCATCGCTGTAGCCGCTCAGCGCAAGCAGCACTTCATAGCCGGCGCGCGACATCGTTTCGCTAAACACCTGGATCGTTTCGGAGAACAGCGAGTGCGCGATGGTCGGCACGATCGCGGCGATCAGGCGCGAACGGGCCGACGACAGGCCGCCCGCGAGCCGGTTCGGCACATAGCCGAGCTTTTGCACCACCTGCCGCACGCGTTCGAGCGTTTCCGGCGCGACGGACTCGGGGTTGTTGAACACGCGCGACACGGTGATCGGCGAGACGCCCGCTTGCGCCGCGACGTCGGTGATGCGCAGACCCTTCGGGCCGCCGCGCGTGCGTTTGACGGGCGCGGCGGCCGGCATCGCGGGGGCATCCGGGACATCGACGGATGGGGCGGTGCGCTTGGCGGTCGGCATAGGCGTGAGCGGGAGAGAGGCGAGCGGAACCTATTGTAGCCAATGCGGGGTGGTGTCCGCGTCGCGGCGCCGCGTCAGCCGGCGTCCGTGGCGGCGTGCGGCCGCGTCAACCGGCCGTCCTGCAGACGCCAGAGGCCGAGCGGGTTGTCGTCGCGCAGCGCGTCGGCGAGCAGCGCGGGCGGCAGGTCCTGGTAGCACACCGGCCGCAGGAAGCGTTCGAGCGCGGTGGCGCCCACCGACGTCACGCGGCTGTCGGACGTCGCCGGGAACGGACCGCCGTGCACCATCGCATGCGCCACCTCGACGCCGGTCGGGAAGCCGTTCGCGAGCACGCGGCCTGCCTTGCGTTCGAGCGTGGGCAGCAGCGAGCGCGCGAGCGCGAGGTCGTGCGCATCGCCGGCGTCCAGATGCAGCGACGCGGTCAACTGGCCTTCGAGCGCCGCGGCGACGTTCAGCAACTGCGCGGCGTCGTCGCAGCGGATCACCGTCGACGCCGGCCCGAAAATCTCTTCGTTCAGCGTGTGATTCGACAGGAACGTGTCGGCCGTCGTCACGAACAACGCCGCGCATGCATCGTTGGGGCCGTGTTGTGCCGCGCCGCGCGCGGTTAGCGCGACGCCCGCCTGCGCGCCGAGCCGTTCGACGCCGCGCGTGTACGCGTCGTGAATGCCGGGCGTGAGCATCGTCTGCGCGGCCCGGGTGCGCAGCGCGCTGCCGGCGTGCTCGATGAACACCGCGAGCGGCGCCCCGTCGATCGCGACCACGAGCCCCGGGTTCGTACAGAACTGTCCGGCGCCGAGCACGAGCGAATCCACGAAGCCTTGCGCGATCGCCTCGGTGCGCTGCGCGAGCGCGGCGGGCAGCACGAACAGCGGATTGATGCTGCTCATCTCCGCATAGACCGGAATCGGTTCGGGGCGCGCCGCGGCCACGCGCATCAGCGACAGTCCGCCGGCACGCGAGCCCGTGAAGCCGACCGCGCGGATCGCCGGGTGCGCGACGAGCGCTTCGCCCACGCTCGCGCCTTCGCCGATGATCATCGAGAACGTGCCCTCGGGCAGGCCGCATGCGGCGACCGCCTGCTGCACGACGCGCCCGACCATCTCCGACGTGCCGGGATGCGCGCGATGCGCCTTCACGACGACCGGACAGCCTGCTGCGAAAGCGGATGCGGTGTCGCCGCCCGCGACGGAAAACGCGAGCGGAAAATTGCTGGCGCCGAATACGGCGACCGGCCCGACCGGGATCTTCTGCATCCGCAGATCGGCGCGCGGCAACGGTTTGCGCGCGGGCAGCGCGGAGTCGAGCGTCGCACCGAGCCAGCGGCCGTCGCGCACCACCTGGGCAAAGAGCCTCAACTGGCCCGTCGTGCGGGCGCGCTCGCCTTCGAGTCGCGCTGCCGGCAAGCCCGTTTCCGCTTGCGCGCGCTCGATCAGCGCATCGCCGAGCGCGGCGATGCCGTCGGCAATCGTTTCGAGGAACGCCGCGCGCGTGGCGAGCGGCGCGTGCCGGAACGGATCGAACGCCGCGTGCGCCAGCGCGCACGCGCGCTCGACGAGATTCCTGTCGCCGGCCGCGAAGCCGGGTTCGGCGAGCGGCTCGCCCGTGGCCGGATTGATTGCGTGCACAACTGTCCCGGTGCCGCGCACAGTCGATTGTCCGATCAGCATGTCGCCGGTGATCCGCATGGATGATGCTCCTTGTCGAGAGGTCGGGTGCGGCGCGAAGGCGCCGCCTGGGGGAAAGCGCGTGCGCCGTGCGAGGTGCGCACGCGCGCGGCGTCAGAAGCGGTGCCGCAGACCGATGTGCACGGTCATCTGGCGGTCGTTCGACGAAGCGCTCAGCCCGTTGATCGCGGCGACCGCGGGCGCGTCGCGCGAGTCCGTGCCGCCGGCATGCTGGTAGACGCCGATGATGTACACGTCAGTGCGCTTCGACAGCAGGTAATCCGCGCTCAGCGTGCCCTGCTGATAGGTTGCGCCGGGGTTCACGCCGCTTGCCGCCGCGACGCTGCCGCTTTTCATGTAGTCGTACGCGGCGGTCATCGAGAATGCCGGCGTGAAGCGGTAGCGCAGGTTGATTTCCGCGTTGTTGAAATGCACGGAGCCGCTGTAGCCGGACGGGTTCACACCGGATTGCGCCGTGTCGCCGAGCCCGATGAACTGGATGTTCGAGTACGTCGCGCCGACGGTGGCCGCGCCGATCCGGTACGCGCCGCCGGCCGCGATCACCTGATACGTGTGCGCGGACGCGAAGCCGCTGTACACCGGCGACGAGATGTTCGAGGTCGCCGCACTCGGCGTGCCGGTCGTGCTGTTGCCGAAGAAGCTGACGTTCGGGTTGCGCACGTTCATGTAGGCTGCGCCCGCGGAGAACGGTCCGTTCTCGTAGCTTGCGCCGAGCGACCATGCCTGGTTGCGCGTGAAGTCGCCGGCCGCGCCGCCGAGGCTGTACATCGCCCCCGCCTGCAGGCCGTTGTCGTTCGGGCTTTCGTAGCGGATCGAGTTGTCGGTGCGGTACGCGTTGTTGAAGTTGTCGATGTCGCCCGGGTGCGCGGCGATATAGCCGCCGCCCACCGCGCGATCGGCGAAGATGCCCGCATGCTCGACGACCTCGTCATACTGGCGGCCGAGCGTGACGGTGCCGAGCCGCGCGTCGGCGAGGCCGACGTAGGCCTCGCGGCCGAATTCGAGGCCCCCTTGCGCGGCCTTGCCGGTGCTCGCGTCGAAGCCGTTTTCGAGCACGAAGATCGACTTCAGCCCGCCGCCGAGATCCTCCGCGCCGCGCAGGCCCCAACGGTCGCCCTGCAGCACGCCGCCCGCCATGCTCCACTGGCTCTTGCCGCCCACGTTGCTCGTATAGCTCACGCCCTGATCGACGACACCGTATAGCGTCACCGAGCTCTGCGCGTGCGCGACGCCTGCCGCAAGCCCGAGCAGACCAAATGGAATCAACCGGCTGTATTTCACTGCGTATTCTCCTCATCGTTCTATGTGCGGCGCGCGGGCATCGGGCCCGGCGCACGCAGGGGGAACGCGACTGTCTCCAGGTCGCGGGGTCGACGTCGGCCACCACCGGGCGGAGCGCCCGATGGTAACGTTGTCATCGGTGGGCGTCGAAACCGCGCGGACGCGCGGCGACGACGGATTATTCGGTGACGGGTGTGGGCTGGACGGACCCGCCGCGGCGGCTGCCGAAGTAGAGGACCAGCGTCGAGCTGAGCGCGAAGATCAGCATGCACGACGCCGGAATCAGCATCGGCGCGCGCGTGCTGCCGCTCGCTTCGCGCACGATCGGCACGAGGTTCTGCGCAATGAAGCCGCCGATGTTGCCGAGCGAGTTGATGGCCGCGATGCCCGCTGCCGCGCTAGCGCCGACGAAGAACTTCGGCGGCAGCGTCCAGAAGCACGGAATCAGCAGGTACATGCACGGTGCGCCGAGACACAGCGCGGCAAAGCGCAGCGTATTGGTCGGCAGGAACACCGATGCGAGGAAGAACACCATGCCGAGCAGCGCCGACGCGATCATCGCGACGACCGCGCGGTTGCCGCCGCGCAGGCGCGTGGGCAGCGTGGCGAGCACGAGCGTCGCGACGAGCCACGGGATGATGTTGAGCAGGCCGTTGGTCGTATTGGTGACGCCGAAGCCCTTCACGAGCGTCGGCAGCCAGTAGCTCACGCCGTACACGGAGATCGACAGCATCATGTAGTAGAACGCCATGCCGAGCACGCGAGGTCCGGTGATCACGCGCAGCAGCGATGCATGCGCTGTCGGGTTGGCCCGGGTGCGCGCATTTTCGGCGTCGAGCGTACTGACGAGCCAGCTGCGTTCGGCCGTCGACAGGAATGCGGCGGTACGCGGCGAGACAGGCAGCAAAAAGATCACGACAAACGCGAGGAGTACGGACGGAACGCCCGTCACGACGAACACGAGCTGCCAGCCGTGCAGGCCGAACAGGCCGCCCTTGTCGAGCAGCCAGCCGCAGATCGGCGCGCCGATCATGTTGCCGAGGCTGCTGCCTACCGTGAAATAGCCGAGCATGCGCACGCGGTGGCGTTGCGGAAACCACAGCGTCAGGTAGTAGATCACGCCCGGATAGAGGCCCGCCTCGGAGGCGCCGAGCAGAAAGCGCAGCACGTAGAACATCGTCGCGTTGCGCGTGAACGCGAGCAGGATCGTCACGACGCCCCATGTGAACATGATGCGCGCCATCCAGCGCGGCGCGCCGAAGCGGTGCAGCATCACGTTGCTCGGCACCTCGAACAGCAGGTAGCCGATGAAGAACAGCGACGCGCCCAGCCCATACGCGACTTCGGACAGATGCAGGCTGCCGAGCATCTGCAGCTTCGCAAACGCGATGTTCGAGCGGTCGATGTAGGCGACCAGATAGAGCAGCCCGAGCATCGGCATGAGCCGCAGCCCGAGGCGGTTGACGAGGCGAGACTCGTCGATGGCGGAAGGGGTCTGATTCACGACGTCTCCTGAACCCGCCGTGGCGGCGGGCGTTGTTATGGTGGAGGCCGCCGCACGCGGGCGGCGGCCGTTGGTCTTAGCGGGGCGTTTCGCCGGCGGCGCGATAGTCGGCGAGCGTGGCTTCGTCGGGCGGATAGGTGCCGCGCAGCGGCCGGCCTTCGGCGATGCGCGAGGTGATGAACGCTTCGAGACGCTCCTGCTCCAGCGCGTCACGGGCGACCGCTTCGGCCATTTCGTGCGGCACGATCACGACGCCGTCCACGTCCGCGACGACGATGTCGCCGGGGTACACCGGCACGCCGCCGCAGGCGATCGGCACGTTCATGTCGACCGCGTGATGCTTCGCCAGATTGAGCGGCGCGCTCGCGCCGGCGCACCAGATCGGCAGGCCGAGCGCGGCGATCGTGCCGCTGTCGCGTACCGGACCGTCCGACACCATGCCGGCGACGCCGCGTTTGGCAAGGCGCAGCGCGAGAATCGAGCCGACCGACGCAACGGTCGTGTCGCCGCGGCAGTCCTGCACCAGCACGCTGCCGGGCGGCGCCGTTTCGATCGCCTTGCGCTGCGGATGATCGGGATCCTGGAACACGCCGACGTGGTCGAGATCCTCGCGCGCCGGGATGTTGCGCAGCGTGAACGCGGGACCGACGACGTTCGGCGTGCCCGGCTCGGGCTTCACGAGCGGGGCGACCCCCTGCAGGAAGACATTGCGCAGGCCGCGCTTGAAAAGCTGGGTGGTGAGCGTCGCCGTGCTGACGTGGCGAAGCTGTTCGAGCGTCGCCTCGCTGACCGGAAAAGCAGGAGAAGTCATGATCGGATGCCTTTGCGTCAATGGATTTCGGGTTCCGTGCCGGCGGGTGCGGCGGTGAGTTTTTCTTCGAGGAAGTCGAAGTCGCAGCCCTTGTTCGCCTGGGTCACGTGCAGTTGATGCATCACGCCGAAGCCGCGTTCGAACGGCCGCGGCGGCGGCGTCCACGCGGCTTTGCGGGCGGCGAGTTCGGCCTCGCTCACGTGCAGATGCAGACGGCGCTGCGCGACGTCGAGTTCGATGATATCGCCGTCCTTCACGAGCGCGAGCGGTCCGCCGACGAACGATTCGGGCGCGACGTGCAGCACGCACGCGCCATAGCTCGTGCCGCTCATGCGCGCATCGGAGATGCGCAACATGTCGCGCACGCCCTGTTTCAGCAGCTTTTGCGGAATCGGCAACTGGCCCCATTCGGGCATGCCGGGTGCGCCGACGGGGCCGGCGTGCTGCAGCACGATCACCGAATCCGCGCTCACGTCGAGCGTTTCGCTGTCGATGCGCGCGGCCATGTCGTTGTAATCCTTGAACACGACGGCGGGGCCGCGGTGCCGCAGCAGATGCGCTTCCATCGCCGCGGGCTTGATCACCGCGCCGTCCGGCGCGAGGTTGCCGGTGAGGACCGCGAGGCCGTCCCGCGCAACGAGCGGGTTGTCGCGCGGGCGGATCACGTCCGTGTCGAAGATCTGCGCGCCCGCGATGTTTTCGCCGAGGGTCGCGCCGCTGACGGTCATCTGCGTGCCGTCGATCAGCTCGCCGAGTTCCGCGAGCAGCGCGCGCAGGCCGCCTGCGTAATAGAAGTCTTCCATCAGATACTGGCCGGCCGGGCGAATGTTGCCGAGCACGGGCGTGATGCGCGCGAGTTCGTCGAAGCGCGCGGTGCCCAGATCGATGCCCGCGCGGCGCGCGACGGCGACCAGGTGGACGATCGCGTTGGTCGAGCCGGACATCGCGAGCACGGTGGTCACCGCGTTGTCGAATGATTTCGCGGTGAGGATGTCCGAGGGCTTCTGGTCGGTCCACACCATCTCGACGATGCGCTGGCCAGTAAGCGACGCATACTGCGCATGCCGCGAGTCGGCCGCCGGAATCGACGAGAAGCCGGGCAGCGTGAGGCCGAGCGCTTCGGTGGCGCTCGTCATCGTCGAGGCGGTGCCCATCGTCATGCAATGGCCGGGCGAGCGCGCGATACCGCTTTCGATGCCCTTCCACTCGTCCTCGGTGATCTTTCCCGCGCGCAGTTCCGCCCAGTATTTCCACGTGTCGGAGCCGCTGCCGAGCGTGCGGCCGTTCCAGTTGCCGCGCAGCATCGGGCCGGCGGGCAGGTAGATCGCCGGCAGGTTCATGCTGATCGCGCCCATCAGCAGGCCCGGTGTGGTCTTGTCGCAGCCGCCCATCAGCACGCAGCCGTCGAACGGGTAGGACTTCAGCAACTCCTCGGTCTCCATCGCGAGGAAGTTGCGGTAGAGCATCGTGGTCGGCTTCTGGAAGGGCTCGGCAAGCGTCATCACCGGCATCTCGACCGGGAAGCCGCCCGCCTGCCAGATGCCGCGCTTCACCTCCTCCACGCGCTGCTTGAAGTGCGTGTGGCACGAATTGATTTCGCTCCACGTATTGACGACGGCGATCACCGGCTTGCCCATGTAATCGGAGGCGTGATAGCCCATCTGCGCGGTGCGCGAACGGTGACCGAACGAACGGAGGTCGTTGACCCCGTACCAGCGGTAGCTGCGCAGCGCTTCGGGCTTCTTGCGGTTCGAGGACAACGGCTTCTCCTTTGATAACGTTACCATCTAAGCAAAAATCAAACGGTAAAAATGAGGCTGGGACAATAATTCGCAATGGTAGCGTTGTCATATGTGGCGGACAGCCAGGGTTAATACCGAGCACGGGACGCATGCCCGCTCGCGGCGTTCGATCATGGCCGCGCGATTCGCGCGGGTAGCGGGGCGCGGTAGACTGCCCCTGTCGAGGGCTCCTGCGGCACCGGCGTCCGGTTCGTCCGGCGCGGGTGCGCGTGGGACCCGCCGGGAGAAATCAGGCGATGTCACGCAGCGATCCGAAAAATCTGGCCCGATACTGGTGGGACCCGCATACGTCCGGGCTCAGTCTCATGTGCGCGGATTTCACCACGCAGTCTTACGCGCCGCATACGCACGACGGGCTGGTGATCGCGGTCACCGAGACCGGCGGTTCCGTGATCAAGAGCCGCGGCGTGGTCGAGGAGGCGCGCGCGTCGACGCTGTACGTCTTCAATCCGGCCGAAGCGCACTCCGGCTGGATGGGCAGCAGCGAACGCTGGCGATACCGCTCGTTCTACCTCGCGCAGCCGGCCATCGACGCGGTGGCGCGCGGCCTCGGCATCGAGCGCGTTCCGTACTTCATGACGAACCGGTTCGACGATGCGAATCTCGTCGAGCGCTTTCTCGCGCTGCATCGCGCAATCGAGGACGGGCGCGATCTGTTCCGGGAGCGCGAACTGCTGTTCTCGACGTTCGGGCAGCTTTATCGGCGTCATGGGGACGGCGGCGCACGCATCGGCGTAGCCCCGCGCGACCGGCAGCGGCTGCGGGTCGTCACGGAGCTGATCGACGAATGTCATGCACAGGATCTGCGCCTCGAAGCATTGAGCGCCGCCGTGGGGCTGACGCCGTTTCAGCTGATCGGTCTGTTCAAGCGCGGCGTTGGCATGACACCGCACGCGTATCTGATCCAGGCGCGCCTGAAACACGCGTGCGCGCTGCTGCACCGCGCGATGCCGATCGCGCGGGTGGCCGCCGCCACAGGGTTCTATGACCAGAGCGCATTGAGCAAATACTTCAAGCGCTGCTACGGCATTACGCCGCTGCAGTACGCGAAGGCGGCGCGCGCGGACGGCGGGAGCGCCGCCTGAGGACACGGCAGCGGTGCGTGCGCGTTCCAGATCGCAATTTTGACCAATACCGGCAGTGGGGGGCGCGCGACACTGCGAGCAACATCACTCTGGAACCGATCATGCCCGCACGCCCTTTCTACCATCTGAACCCTGACGTTCACCGTCTGGAGTCGACCGTTGTCGATGCGCGGCCGGGCCGCGTGCTGCTGGACGTATCGCCGTTTTATCCCGGCGGCGGCGGGCAACTGCCCGATCGCGGCATGCTGCGCTGGAACGGCGGCGAACTGGCCGTGTCCGGCTTCGAAAGCGCAGGCGGCGGCACGTGGATTCTGCTGGCAGACGCGGCAGCGGAAATCAGCGGCCCCGTCGAAGCCGTGGCCGACACCGCATTCCGTCAGATGATGCGCGAGTTGCACACCGGCACGCACGTGCTCAACGCATTCGTGTTTCAGGCGTTCGATGGCGCCCTCGTGACCGGTGTGCAGATGAACGACGACGGCACCGCGCGCATGGATTTCGACGTGCCCGACGCGGACAACGACACGCTGCGCGCGCTGGAAGGACCGATCAACGACGCGATCCGGCAGAACCTGCCGGTACGCGACGTCTATCTCCCGCTCGCGCAGGCAAGCGGCGAACACGGGCTGATCCGCTCGAAATCGGTCGCCCCGCCACCGACGACGGACGGACTGATCCGCATTGTCGACATCGTCGGCCTCGATCGCCAGGCGTGCGGCGGCACGCATCTGGGCGAAACCGGCGCGTCGCGGCCGATCCGGATTCTGAAAATCGACAACAAGGGCCGCCACAACCGGCGGGTGCGTATCGGCCTGGTGAATGCGTGATCGTCGTCAGTTCGACCAGACCCGCGCCTTGCCCAGCCGATTGTTAAAATATCATGAAGTGATATAAAATAGAGGGAGGTCTCCCGGCCGGACGATCGCAGGCCGGCGTCCGCGCGAGCGGGCGTTGCGCAGCGTGCCGCCGGGGCACCTCGCCTGAAAGAGGCGAGAGAAATCCGGAATCAAGATGTTAAGGATTGCGATATATTCATCAAATTTCATTCGGCAGCCGCGCCCGATGTCATGATGCAGCGAAACCTCGCCCAGTTTCTCCTCGGCCTCGTGGGCAAAAATTTCCAGACGGTGGGCGTATTGCGTCAGGAGGACTTGCCCGCGGCAATCGCACGACTCGAAGCCGTCATCCGCGAGGAGAAGGACGATCGGGAACGGCGCCCGCATTCCGCGCGCGCCGCACATGGCTACCTCGAAGAGGCGCAGTGTGGCCTCGCGCAGCGGGCGTGGCCATTTCTCGAGATGATGCGCAGCACCCGGGCGGAGGGCGGTAACATTGTCTGGGGAGTCTGAGCCATTCGCCCGGGTGTCCGGGCGAACCTGTCTCAGATCAGCGCAGGCAGTGCCTCGATCAGCGCAACGCACAGCAGGGTGCCTGCCGCCGCGCCGATAACATTGGGATGCCAGCTGTCCAGGTGGAGTACGCCGAGCAGCGCGCCGATCAGAATGCTTCCGAGCAGAGCGAATACCACAAGCAGGTATCCGATTTCGAAGTCGTTGCTGATAACCATGACATTCCCTCCCCTCCGATCCGGCACGGTGAGGGACTTCAGCGCGATCCGGAATCGGAAACTCCGGCGATTCAATTATACATCACAACATGATATTGTTTGGCCTATCTTGCGAGCCCGTCGTCACACCAGAATCCGGCCGGCCACGGGCAAGCGCAGCGAAGTCTTTTCCGGCGACGGGCCATACCCGCAGTTCGACGATGAGGGAATGCCATGCTGACCGACGTGAACGGACACACGAAAACCAGCGGCGGTTCGCGCGCGAGGCCGTCGAGAGCCTATCGTCAGGCGGAGGCGTTGCTGCGGGAAGCCGACATTCGCATCGGCGGCGACCGGCCGTGGGACATCCGCTTTCTGCGGCCGGGTGTGCCGGAGCGCGCGCTGGCGCATGGCAGCCTCGGACTCGGCGAGGCCTATCTGGACGGTCACTGGGAATGTGAGCGGCTGGACGAGTTCTTCGCGAAGGCGCTCGCCGCGCACCTCGACGAGCGGGTCAAGCCGTTCGGTCTCATGTGGTCCGCGCTGCGCTATCGCTACTTCAACCGGCAAAGCGCGACGCGTGCCTGGCAGGTGGGCCGTGTGCACTACGACATCGGCAATGACTTCTATGAGGCGATGCTCGATGCGCGGATGACCTATTCCTGTGGATACTGGTCGGAAGGCGCGACGACGCTTGCCGATGCGCAGGAGGCGAAACTCGACCTCATCTGCCGCAAACTCCGGTTGCAGCCGGGCATGCGCGTGCTGGACATCGGATGCGGCTGGGGAAGCCTGATGGGGTATGCCGCGCAACATTACGGGGTGCAATGCGTCGGCGTGACGGTTTCCCGCGAGCAGGCCGCCTGGGGTGAACGCCGCTACGCGGGCCTGCCTGTCGAATTCCGGCTCCAGGATTACCGCACGCTGAACGAGCGCTTCGACCGGATTGCGAGCGTCGGCATGTTCGAGCACGTCGGCCACCATAACTATCGTCAGTTCATGGAGGTTGCAAGACGTTGCCTCGACGACGACGGCCTGTTCCTGCTGCATACGATCGGAAAGAATCGCCGCGACTCGCGTCCGGACCCGTGGATCGACCGCTATATTTTTCCAAACGGCGAAATACCCTCGATCGGCGCGATCGCCGATGCAACGGACGGACTGTTCGTCGTCGAAGACCTGCACAACTTCGGTGCCGGCTACGATCGCACGCTGATGGCGTGGCACGAGAATTTCGCGCAGAACTGGTCTCGCTTTGCGCCGGCAATGGGCGAGCGGTTCTGCCGGATGTGGCGGTACTACCTGCTGTCCTGCGCCGGATCGTTTCGCGCCCGCGAAAATCAGCTCTGGCAGTGGGTGTTGTCGAAGCGCGGCGTGCCGGGTGGGTATTGCCGGCCCGACGCGTTGCGTTCGTCGTCCGTCGCGCTCGGGTAAGCGCTGTTTGCCCGCGACATGGGGCGCAGCGGCGCGCGGCGCCTCACCGCATCACGTTGGAAACGCGCCCGTCGACAGATACCGGTCGCCCCGGTCGCAGACGATGAACACGATCGTTGCATCCTCAACCTCGCGGGCAAGCGCGAGCGCGGCCGCGCAAGCGCCCCCGGACGACATGCCGCAAAAAATCCCCTCGATCGATGCGAGGCGGCGCGCGGTGACTTCGGCCGCGCTCTGGCTGACCGATTCGATCCGGTCCACGCGCGCCGGTTCGTAGAACGCGGGAAGATACCCTTCCGACCATGCGCGAATGCCGGGGATTCGCGCATGCTCTTCGGGCTGGACGCCGACGATCGCGACGCGGGGATTCTTCTCGACCAGAAACCGGCCCGTACCCATGATCGTGCCCGTCGTGCCCATTGCGGAAACAAAGTGGGTGATGCGCCCATTCGTCTGCCGCCATATTTCGGGTCCTGTGCCGACGTAATGCGCGAGCGGGTTGTCCGGATTCGAAAACTGATTGAGTATTTTGCCCGTGCCTTTCGCCGCCAGTTCCGCGGCGACATCGCGCGCGTGCTCCATGCCGCCCTTGCTGGACGTCAGCACCAGTTCCGCGCCGTAGGCCGACATGCTGCAGCGGCGCTCGACGGACACGTCCTCCGGCATCACGAGGATCATCCGGTATCCGCGCAGCGCGGCGACCATTGCGAGGGCGATGCCGGTATTTCCGCTCGTTGCTTCGATCAGCACGTCGCCGGGGTGAATCTCACCGCGCATTTCCGCGCCGGCGATCATCGAATGCGCCGCCCGATCCTTGACCGAGCCGGCCGGGTTGTTGCCCTCCAGTTTCGCAAGGATGACGTTGCGTCGCATCCGGACGGATTCGTCCGGAAGGCGAACCAGTTGAACGAGGGGTGTGTTGCCGATAACGGAATCGATCGTTGCGTAGGGCATGTCGTCGGAATGGAAAGAGGACCGAGCCCGCCGGTCAGGTGGGTTCGGGTGGGGCGGGGCGACTGCCGGTGTCGTCGCTTTCGTCTTGTGAGCCGGTTGCGACAAGCACGCTGCAAGCAACCCGGTCGAGCAGCAGCCGGTCTGTCGCACCCGACCACCAGCGCGCAATTCGCGAGCTGCGGCGATGGCCAACGACGATCAGGTCGATGTCGAACTCGGTTGCGAAGCGGGGAATCTGCACCAGAGGATCCCCCGTGGTGAAGTGTCCGACCGCACGGATGCCGCTTTCGGTCAGGCGGCGAACGCCTTCTGCCAGCAACGCGCGTGCGGCGTCGTTGACTGCCTCGAACGGGACCTCGGACATGATGTCGGCTCCCTGCGTCCATTGCTGCATGTTCAGGATGGAGAGCACATGCACCTGCGCGCCCATTCGCTGCGCGAGTACGCCGGCTTCCCTGAGCGCGCATTGACCCTCGTGGGTGGCGTCATAGCACAACAGCATTCGTCTGAAGGTCGACATGTCGCTTCTTTCCTCCTGCCTTTCCGCCGGTACGCAGCGGGATTGCGCAGGTGTGGCACGTTGTCCGCAGATGTCTCCGATACTTCAGTATATATCATGTTGTGATGTAAGAAGGGGCCTGATGCGATCGTGCCGATATGCCGGATATATCGCGCTATGATATATTCCACCTCCGACAGCATCGACGAACGCCATGAACGAATCCGCCCGTACGCTGACCCGCGCCGACTTCGAGCAGCTTTCCGGGTTTCGCTATCAGATGCGGCGCTTCGAGCGATTTTCGGAGCAGGCCGCCCACGACGAAGGAATCACCCCGCTGCAGTACCTGCTGCTGCTGCATGTGAAGGGCTATCCGGAACGCGACTGGGCGAGCATCGGCGAACTGGCGGAGCGGCTGCAGGCGCATCATCACGGCGTCGTCGCGCTCGTGACCCGCTGCGAGGCGCTCGGCCTCGTGCGCCGTCAGGTGAGCGACGCGGATCACAGGCGGGTCGAAGTTCATCTCGAACGCGCGGGTGAGAAGGTGCTGGCGCGGCTCGCGCAATTGCACCGGGCCGAGTTGAAATCGCTTCAGGGTGCTTTCCGGATTCCACACGTCGACCTCGAATAGTCATGAGCAGTCATTCGCACAAGCGCGATTTTTCTCTCAACGCCCGTTTGCCCTGGATGCTGGGCATGGCGACCGGCATTGGCCTTCTCAGCACCCTCGCGGCGTTCGTGCTGCTGAACCTGATCTACCTGTTCACGAACCTGTTTTTCTACGGGTCGTTTTCGTTCGCGAACCGCTCGCCGGCGAACAACACGCTAGGGGCGTGGGTCATCGTGATTCCCGTGATCGGCGGGTTGATCGTCGGCCTGATGGCCCGCTACGGGTCGGAGAAGATCCGCGGCCACGGCATTCCTGAAGCGATCGAGGCGATCCTGTTCGGCAAGAGCAAGATGTCGCCGAAAGTCGCGATTCTCAAGCCGCTGTCGTCCGGCATCGTGATCGGCAGCGGCGGCCCATTTGGCGCGGAAGGCCCGATCATCATGACGGGCGGCGCGCTGGGTTCCCTGATCGCGCAATGCGTGAAGGTGACCGCCGCCGAACGCAAGACGTTGCTCGTGGCGGGCGCCGCCGCAGGGATGACCGCCGTTTTCGGCACACCTGTCGCGGCGGTTCTGCTGGCGGTGGAGCTTCTGCTGTTCGAGTGGCGCCCGCGTAGCCTGCTCCCGGTCGCGGTGGCCTGTGCGGTCGCCGGCTTTGCGCGGGCTGCTTTTTTCGGCATGGGGCCGCTATTTCCGCTCCAGACGCCCGCGGCGGACTTTCAGTCGTTCGCGTCCTGCATCGTGGCAGGCGCGCTTTCAGGCGCGCTGGCTTCGGTGCTGTCGGCCGGCCTCTACAAGATCGAGGATCTGTTCGGCAAGCTGCCCTTGCACTGGATGTGGTGGCCCGCGATCGGCGGGCTCGTCGTCGGTTTCGGCGGGTGGCTCCAGCCGCGCGCGCTCGGGGTCGGGTACGACGTGATCGGCGATCTGCTGCATCAGCACATTGCGTTGCAGATCGCGCTCGCGCTGCTGACGGTCAAGGCCATCATGTGGGTGTTCGCGCTGGGTTCCGGCACGTCCGGCGGTGTGCTCGCGCCGCTGTTGATGCTCGGTGCGGGGCTCGGCACCGTGCTGTCGCATTACCTGCCCGGCAACGAGCCGGCGCTCTGGCCGCTCGTCTGCATGGCAGCGACGCTCGGTGCAACGCTGGGCGCACCGTTGACGGCCATCGTGTTCGCGTTCGGACTGACGCACGACAGCAACGCGCTTTTGCCGCTTCTCACCGCGACGCTGGTGGCACACGGACTGGCCATTCTCCTGATGAAGCGCTCGATCATGACCGAGAAGATTGCGCGCCGCGGGTATCACATCTACCGCGAGTACGGCGTGGATCCGCTCGAACGGCATGACGTGGACGAAGTGATGACGCGCTCGGTGGAGTCGGTCGAAGCGAGCGAAACGGTGGGTGAAACGCTCGCGCGCTTCTTCGACTCGTCGCAGCGGCGTCGTGCGTATCCGGTTGTCGATCACGGCGCGCTGGTGGGCGTGGTCGATCGCGCGGTGCTCGACGCGGCCAGTCGCGACGCGCCCGCCGGCGGACCCGATACGACACTCGCCGCGATGTTCCGCCATCACCCACCCCTCTATGCGCTGCCGGACGAAACATGCCGGCTGGTTGCCACGCGAATGGCCGTGCACGGCGTCGAACGCTTGCCGGTGGTGGCGGATCACCGTTCGCTTGCGCTGGTCGGACTCGTGTCGCGAAGCGATCTGATCAAGCCGTCGCTTGCGCACTTCGAGGAAGAGCACAAGCGCGAGCGGTTCCGGCGGCTCATCCCGGTTTCGCCGCGCAAGCGCCGCTTCCTGCCGACCCGCAAGTCCGGCCAGGCATAGCGGTGCACCCGCGCCGCGCCGGGCGCTCAGCGCGCTTTAGGCGCGGACGACAGCGCGGCGCGCCGCGACTGCGAGCGGCGCGGACGCGCGCCGATGGGTTGGGTCGGTCCGATGCTCGCCTGGTTCGCGACGATCCGCAACCCGGCGCGTGCGCGCGACAGCACGTCGCCGTCGTATTGCGCTGCGTACACCGCGTACGCGGAGTGGGAAAAAGCGGGCGCGCCTCGCACCAGAAAGAGCTCGCCTTTCTGGAGGAACGGCGCCACCGTGCCTGCCCGAAAATAGCCCGTTCCACCCACCGACAAAAGATAGATCAGCGCGAGCGGTCCAAACGAAATGGTGACCGGCGGATTGGGGTGATCCGGAAACGCCGCGCGATGATTCGAGGCGAAATCGGGCCCCCAGTCAACGTAGACATAGTGCTTCGGGTTGAACCGGCGGTGTGCGGCATTCGTGACCATCACGAGCTTTTCTTCCAGCAGCAGTTCGCAGACGAGCCCCGACTGCCGGGGCGGGTTGTAGACCAGCGCAAGGTCGAGTGAGCCGTCCTCGACCCGTTCGAGCAGGCGGTTCGGGGCGTCGACGTCGGCGCGCAACGCCACATCGGGGCACGCGTCGTGCATCCATACCAGCCAGTCGGCGAGCAGCGGATGCCAGATGCTGGGCTCGCCGCCGACGCTGATCCCCGCTTTTCTTCCCGGCGGCAGCGCGACGTGCTGCCGTGCGCGTTCCCAGCCCTGGACCAGGCTGGTCGCGTAGCGGACGAACCGCTCTCCCGCCGGCGTGAGCCGCGCCCCCGCCTTGTTGCGAATGAAGAGTGCTCGCCCGAGTTGCTCTTCGAGCGACCGGATGCGCGCGCCGACCGCCGTTTGCGTCAGATGCAGGCGCTCGGCCGCCGCGACGAAGCTGCCGCTGTCTGCAATTTCGAGGAAGGTTCGTGCAAGGTCGATATCCATCGGATCAGTGCATTTTTTTTGCAGTTATCAGAAATAATAATTCATTTGCCAATTTTCAAACCGGTATTCAGCATAGAGCGTGTTGCTGCGCCGCCATTGCCAATGCGTCGCGGCGGCGTGCGAATCCGCAGCGTGAAAGCGATCCGGCGTCGACGGAGAGCAGAACGAACGATCTTCAGCGACCGGACACACCATGACGAACGAAGACAGAGGCGACTTCGCGGCGGACATTCGACTTCTGCGCATCAGCGCCATCGCGGCGGTCGGCGGCCTGTTGAGTACGGTGGCGGCTGATTTCCTGCTGCATCTGATCCGCTTCTTCACCAACCTGTTTTTCTTCCAGACGATCTCCACCGCCAACCACTCGCCTTCGCAGAACACGCTGGGGCTGTTCGTGGTGGTGGCACCGGTGGTCGGCGGTCTGCTGGTGGGCCTCATTGCACGCTATGGCTCGGAGCAGGTGCGCGGTCACGGGATCCCTGAAGCGATCGAAGCGATCCTGTTCGGAAAGAGCAGGATGTCGTCGAAACTGGCCGTTCTGAAGCCGCTGGCGTCGGCGATCGCGATCGGCAGCGGCGGTCCATTCGGCGCCGAAGGCCCGATCATCATGACAGGCGGCGCGATCGGCTCGCTGATCGCGCAGCACTTCCATCTGACGAGTGCCGAGCGCAAGGCGCTGCTCGTGGCGGGCGCGGTGGCGGGGATGACCGCGGTGTTCGGCACGCCGATCGCGGCGGTCCTGCTCGCGATCGAATTGCTGTTGTTCGAGCTGCGGCCCCGCAGCCTGTTGCCGGTGGCGATCGCGTGTGCGGTGGCCGGCTTCGCGCGCCCGCTGCTGCTCGGCAGCGGGCCGATGTTTCCGTTGCACACGTTGCCCCTCGGCCCGATCGGCTTCGTGTCGTCGAGCATTGCCGGGGTGATCGCAGGCACTTTGTCGTGGGGCCTCTCGACGACGCTCTACAAGGTCGAGGACCTCTTCGGCAAGCTGCCGATCCACTGGATGTGGTGGCCGGCGCTCGGCGCGATCGCAGTGGGGATCGGCGGGTATTGCCAGCCGCGCACGCTGGGCGTCGGCTATGACGTGATCGGCGATCTGCTGCTGAATCATCTGGCGATCGGCGTGGTGATCTCGATCGTGCTGGTCAAGGCGGTGATCTGGGTCATCGCGCTCGCCTCCGGCACGTCGGGCGGCGTGCTGGCTCCATTGCTGATGATGGGCGCGGGTGTAGGCGCAGTCGTCGCGCCGTACATGCCCGGAGGGCAACCCGCGATCTGGCCGCTCGTCTTCATGGCCGCCGCGCTCGGCGGCATGATGCGTTCGCCCGTCATGGCAGCAGTCTTCGCATTCGAACTGACCGGCGACGCCAACGCGCTGCTTCCGCTGCTGACTGCCGCTGCGGTCGCGTATGGGCTGACTGTGCTGATCATGCGCCGCTCGATTCTGACCGAGAAGATTGCGCGGCGCGGCTACCACATTTACCGCGAATACAGCGTCGATCCGCTCGAACGGCATTACGTCGACGAAGTGATGACGCGGACCGTGGAGACAATCGACACGGCAACGACCGTTGCCGATGTGCTGCGCGACCATTTCGGCCCGCACCAGAAATTCCGCGCGTATCCGGTCGTTGCCGACGGCGTCCTCGTCGGCATGATCGATCGCGCGCTGCTTGACCCGGTGCCCTCGGGCGAGCGGGACGCACCGGTCGGCTCGCTCTTCGCGCATACGCTGCCCGAGGTCGCGCTGCCCGGCGAAACGTGCAGAAACGTTGCGGGGCGTCTGGCGGCCAACGGGCTCGATCGCGTTCCCGTGGTTGAAGACACGAAGACGAATCGTCTGCTCGGCCTCGTATCGCGGCATGACCTCGTCAAGCCGCTGCTGTCGGTGTTCGCGGAAGAGCGCGAGCGGGAGCAATTTCGCCGCGTGTGGATTCCGGGGAGCGCGCGCCTCTCGCCGGCCGCCAGGCAGGATGCGCCCGGCAAGCGCGTCGACGAAGGGCGCTGAACAGACGACGAGAACGGAGAGGCACGATGCCCTGGCACGAGAAAATGACGCAACGGTTCGGCGAAATGCGCGTCCAGCTCAGACGATCCGCGCGCATGATGTCACGGGAGCGGCAACCGGACAGTGCGGGACCCTTCGGGATACGGGAGATGGGGGGCTTTCTGAAGTCGACCCTGTCGCACGCATTTTCGCGTGCCGACCCGTACGCACGCGGTGTCCCCAACGATTACGACGCAATGTGGGTCGATCCGCTGATGTTTCATTCGTGTGGATGGTTCGAGCAGGGCGATGAGGATCTCGTGACCGCGCAACGGTGCCAGATCGACCGCGTTCTGGCGCAGATCGATATCAAGCCGGGCCAGCAGATGCTCGATGTCGACTGCGGATGGGGTGCACTGGTCATTCGGGCTGCTCAGCAATTCGGCGTGCGATGCGTGGGCGTCACGCATTCGAAGCCCCAGTTCGACTGGGCCGTCGCTGGCGTCAAGGCGGCCGGGCTGGCCGATCGCGTCGAGATCCGGTTGCGGGCGTACCCGGACGCCGGGCGCCGGTTTGATCGGATCGCGAGCCTCGGCATGCTCGAATATGACGATCGCAGCGATCTTCCCGGTTATGTCGACGCGCTGCGCGCGTACCTGTCACCCGATGGCGTGCTGGTCTGCCACTGCGTGATGGCGACCCGCCCGGGCGGAGGATTGTCCCGGTTCGACAACAGCGCATTTTCGCGCCGATATCTGCTGACGGGCGACGAGCCGCACGATCTCGGTGATGCGTTGACGGCGATACGGGAGGGCGGACTCGAGGTGTCGTGCGTGCACAATCTGCGCACGCATGGCGTGCGGACGCTGCGTCTGTGGGAGGCGAATTTCAAGGCGAAGGAAGCGGCGCTGCAGCACCTTGTCGACGAGCGGCGTTTCCGGGCCTGGTGCAACTATCTGGGTGATTGGGCAAGGGCATTCGAACTGGACGATCTGTCGATCTACGAGATTATCGGGCGCAATGTACCGATGCGCGACGAGTTGTATTTCTCGCCGCGTCACGCGGGTTGATCGGAGCGCGGTGCGATGACGAACGCGGCTTAGCAGCGGGAAAGGCGGCGCAGCGCAACCGGATCGCCGGTCAATCGTCCGCGATGCGACGCAGGCCGAGCGCGAGTCCGAGCGTGGCGGCACTGAGGGCAGCGATGAGGCCAGCGCCCAGATAGACGGCGAAGCCCAGCCCCTGAACCGTCGCGATGCGCCCCAGAATCGGCGCAAGTACGCCGACGGCCAGATAGCCCAGCAGATAGAGCGCCGACAGCGCGCTGCCGCGCCGTTCGACGGGGGTTGCGCGGTTGACGACTTCGAGCGCGCCCAGAAACAGCAGGCTGTAGCCGGCGCCGGTCATCGCGGTCGCGGACAGGAAAAGCGTGATGCCGTGAAGGGCGGTTGCGGCCGCAAGCAATCCCATGCCCGCGCCGGACGCCGCGGCACCGGCAATCATTGCGGACCGCGTCGACAGCGATTTGCCCAGCAAACTCACGACACCGGACGTGATGGCGAAGACCGCGAGGATCGCGCCGTTGACGAGCGTGTTCGGGGAACGGACCAGGTCATGCGCGATCTGTCCGCCGAGCGACAGGATCATGACGCCGTGGGTGTAGGCGGTGATCATCGCGAACGCAGCGACCGCGAAGGCCCTGCGCGCGCGCCGCGGCACGGACGGCAGGCTGGGCGTCCAGCCGCTGGCGGCGCCGCGCTCCGCCGGGCGGGGCAGGCACCATGTGACGGCGAACAGCGCCGCGATCAGCAGTGCCAGCAGCCAGAACACCAGATGCAGGGGCCAGGGCGCGTATTGCGTCAGCGCGCCCCCGACGATGAGCGCCGCCGCGAAGCCCGCGGCCTGGGCGGCCGTGGCAACCACGGAGGCACGGCGTGGCGCTCCGCCCTTGTTGAATTCGACCATTGCCGCCGTCGACGGTCCGGCGGTCAGGCCGACACCGACCCCCATGAATGCCCGGGCCGCGAAGAGCCATGAGACATCGTGCGCGAGCGCAAGCGTCAGCGCGCCGAGGAACGACGCGCCCAGGCCGAGCAGCATCGTCGCCCGCCGGCCGATCTGGTCGGACAGGCCGCCGAACAGCAGCAGCACGCTGACGACCACGATCGGGTAGATCGCGAAGATGGCGGCCGTGGTTGTCTGCGTGAGGTGCCATTCGCTCGCGTAGAGCCGGTACGTCATGGCGGGCGCGGCGCTGGTCCAGAGGGTATGCGCGACCACGCCGGCCGAGACCCAGAAGCTGGCGCGCGCGCCGAGTGCGACATGCGTATGCCGGCGGGTGCTCCCGCGGCGATTCGCGGCAACGGTCGGGCAGGCTGCGTGGGTCATGGCCGTCTCCGTCGGGGTTAGAGCTTCGAGCCGCCATCGACGCGCAGCGTGTCGCCCGTCACCCAGCGCGCCGCGTCGGATGCGAGGAACAGGGCGGCGCCCGCGATGTCGTCGGGCTGCGCGACGCGCTTGAGGGCCTGCATGCCGAGCGTGAAGTCGCGGCCGGCATCGGTTTTGGCGAAGTTCGACATGTCGGTCTCGACGACGCCCGGCGCGACGGCATTCACGCGGATGCCGCGCTCGCCGAGCGCCGCGGCGAAGTGCTTGACCAGCGTGTCGATCGCGCCCTTGGTCGCGGCGTAGGCCGACAGGTTGCCGACCGCGTTGCGCGCGGCAAGGGAGGACAGCAGGACCACGCTGCTGCCTTCGCCCAGCACGGGCAGCAACTGCTGGACGAGGAAGTACGGCGCGCGGACGTTGACGGCAAACAGGCGGTCGAAGTCGTCGATCGTCGTCTCCGCAATGGGCGAGGCCTTCGAGATGCCGGCATTCGCCACGAGGATGTCGAGGCGCTCGCCCACCCGCGCACGGACCTGACGGGCCAGTTCGTGCGGGCCATTCGCCGTGCTCAGGTCCGCTGCGACCGCTTCGGCCGAACCGCCCGATGCACGGATCGTCTCGACCACGGAATGTGCAGCCTGTTCGTCGCTGCCGAAATGCACGAGCACGCGTGCGCCTGCGGCAGCGAGCGCGAGGGCGGTGGCGCGGCCGATGCCGCGCGAAGCGCCCGTGACGAGAGCAGTCTTGCCATCAAGATTAGGACTCACGATTAATTCTCCTTGGGTTATGCATCGAAAAGGCGGATATAGCGACTAAGGAATCACGAAGGAATCACGCAAGAAACCGGGAAACGTCTTCCACGAAACGCTCGGGGTATTGATAGAGCGAACCGTGATTGGCGTCGGGATAGATGATCAGCTGGGCATCCGGAATGTGCTGGCGCAGGATCAGCGAATTGACCGTGTAAATGATCACGTCGTTGTCGCCGTTGACGACCAGCGTCGGCTGGCGGAGTGCCGACAGGTAAGCGTACGGGTTGTCTTGCGGTTTGCCCCATTTCGCGAGCGCCGCGAGCTGGGCCGGCGCCACGGCTTCGCTGGCGGCCGGATCGCGGTTCTCGGTGCGGCGACGCAGGCGTTCGAGAAACGCCCGCCCGGCGGCCTGGCTGGTTTCGGTCGGCGAGAAATGCACGCGCAGCCAGAGGTGGTCCGGCTCGGCATAGGCCGCGCCGAAGATGTCCCGGGCTTCCGGCGTCAGCGAGGCCATGCCTTCTCCGCTGCGCGGGCCGGTGCCGACGAGGATCAGGCGGCGCACCAGGGCGGGCTCGGCAATGGCGAGCGTCTGGGCAATCAGGCCGCCCATCGAGAAGCCCAGTACATCGACCTGTTCGAGGCCGAGCGCACGGATGAACGCGGCGGCGTGGGCCGCCATCTCCTCGATCGATTCGGGGACGCTGCCCGAGCTGCCCGCAATGCCCGCGTTGTTGAACAGGATGACCTCGCGTCCCGCGGCGAGGCCGTCGGTCACGGCAGGGTCCCAGTGATCCATGGTGCCGGTGAAGTGCATGTTCATGACGAGCGGAACACCCTGCGGATTGCCGAAGCGGCGATACGCGAAGCGGATGCCGTTTGCCTCGACGTATTGCGTCGGCGCGGTGTGGTGAGTCGGGTGGGCCATGATCGCGGTCCTTTCAGAGGCGGGTTGAGCGGTTGACTGTCTGGTATGTCTGGAATGCATGGGGTGCTGCTTTCTCAGTCCGCTCACGTGCCTGCAAGTCTTGTGTGGCGGTGCCTGTTGATGGGTAATGTACGCGCTGTCCGGCAACAGGAAAAAGACTTTGCAGGCAAGTGGCCATGCTTTTCAGGTATGGGGCATGCATGGCCGCCGGCGCCCCGCGAATCAGGACGGAAAGCGTTGGCCGAACATTGGCAGGCCGCTGACGGACTGGGCCGCGCTGGCCTCGTCCTGGAGCACGTCCCAGTGCTCGGCCAGCTTGCCGTTCTCGAAACGCACGATGTCGGCGGCAATCCAGGCGGCGGGCCTGCCGTTGCCGGAAAACCGGCCATGCGCAATCACGTAATCGCCTTCCGCCACCACGAGCTGATTCTCGTAACGCAACGTGTCGGGCAAGGTGCGGATCAGGTCGAACAGGCCTTCACGTCCGGGCGCGATGTGCGCGCTGTGCTGGATATAGGCCTCCGACCAGAAGCGCTCGGCGGCGGCGTAGTCGCGCTGGTTGAAGAGCGTATCGAACGCTTCAAGGAGCAGCGCCTTGTTCTGTGCGGGGGTAGTCGTGGTCATGGTGTTCTCCGGTGAGGATCAGAGCACTTCGAATACGCTGTACACGGGGCCGTACGCGAAGCGGTGGCCGAGGCCGACGGCCGGGATGCCGTTCAGCCATCCGTAACGTCCGGCCGGCGCTTCGAACACGGGGTTGATGCGGAAGGCGTAGCTTGCGGGGTCGACAACTTCGCCCCGTTCCAGGCGCTCGATCACGTCGGTCGGACCATGCCGGACGCCGTGGTAGGACATCAGGAGGTGGACGCCGTCGTCGGTGCGCAGCGTGAGGCGCACATCGTGCGACGTGCCGGTAGCGCCGCGCACGGTCTGCCAGTCGTTGCTGCCGTCGAGCACGGTACCGGTGAGCCGGTCGCCCTGGAACGTGCCGGACTCGACGATCCCGACGCGACGCAACGCGCCTGGCGTCTGACCGACCGTCACGATCGGCTTGACGCCCAGGCGGACCACGAACAGCGGCCGCGTCCGGACTTCCTTCATGACCGGGGGGAGATCGTCAAATTGGGGCGTATGGCTTGCGGACATGGTGTTTTCCTCTCATCCGACGGGTTCAGGCAGTCCTGCCGCCGTTGACGCGCAGCACTTCGCCGGTCATGTAGCGGGCCTTGTCCGAACCGACGAAGACGATGGCCTCGGCAATTTCCTCGGGCGTTCCCGCGCGCTTGAGCGGGACGCTCGACAGCATGGCGGCCTTGCGTTCGCTGGAGCCGGTCAGCCGGGTGAGCACCTCGCGGCGCTCGCGCGTACCGTCTACATGTCCCGCCTGATGCTTTGCGCGGAGAACCCGGGCGCAACCGATGCGGGGCCGTTTTGCGCCGCCGAGGATGCCCTCCACCAATGCCTGACGCGCGCGGAGGCTGGCGCGGGCTGGCAACTCGACGTGGACGAAGTGGCGCAGATCGCGCCGCTACTCGTCCGGCACGACGCGCAGCTCAAAACCTACCGGGCGGAGCGCTATCACTACGCGTGGTACCAGCTGGCGGCGACAGCGGAGGCGAGCATATCGCCGCTCGCCGGCAGCAATGCGCCGCCAGCAGATTTCGCGTTCTTCGCGCGACTGGTTTCGCGCCTGACCGAGGACGCGGGACTACGTCTCGCGTGAAAGTGGGCGACGGTTCGACAGGAGGTAGCGGCATGGACGACATTACGGCGATTTTCGTCGTCGCTTCGATAGTCGTAGCCTTGTTGCTGGTGATATGCGTTTTGAGTATTTATGGGTGCCGTAACCATGCGCCGACCGATCCTGATTTACATTGAATACTGAGGATTCTTTGCGAAAGGGAAGTCGATAAATAACAGATAAATCATCAAATATTGTCAGGTTGATATTAATTAAGACTTATCCGATGGCGATTTGCAGATCGGCCTGTTAATCTCGCCGGCTACGCTCAAAGAGAATCGAAATGCGGCGCCTGCTGGTCGTCGTTTTCTTGTGTCGTCCATTGACTGGGAGGCGCCTCGCATCGGGCGGGCTTTATTCAGCATTACGGGTATAAGCATGAATAAAAACTGTTACCGGCTTGTTTTCAGCACGCTCCGGGGTATGCCCGTCGCGGTTGCGGAGACTGCAACCGGACATACGGCAGGCCAAAGCGACACCGGAGCGTCGCGCGCGCTTCGTCCGATGACGCTTTTCGCCCTGCGTCATGCGGCTTTTGCCGCACTGGCCCTCTTCGGGCTCGCTCCGGTTCTCGCGGATGCGCAGATCGTACCGTCGGGCGCGCACGCGCCGGGCGCCATTACTACGGCAAATGGCCTGCCTCAAGTAAACGTAAACAAGCCCTCGGGGGCGGGCGTCTCGCTTAACACGTATTCGCAATTTGACGTAAGCAAAAGTGGCGCGATATTGAACAATTCGCCCGTCAATGTGAATACACAACTCGCGGGCATGATATCCGGCAACCCGAATTACGGGGCGAACGACGCCGCAAAAATCATTGTCAACCAGGTCAATAGCAACAATCCGAGCCAGTTACGCGGTTATGTCGAGGTCGCGGGCCAGAAAGCGGCTGTTGTCATCGCAAACGGTTCGGGCATTGTGGTCGACGGCGGCGGTTTTATCAATACGTCCCGGGGAATTTTGACTACGGGCAATCCGCTGATCGACAGTAACGGCAACCTGACCGGTTTTAACGTAACCGGCGGGACAATTACTGTCCAGGGCGCGGGGCTCAATGCTTCAAATATCGATGAGGTTGATCTTTTGGCGCGTGCCGTACAGGTCAACGCGGCGATTTATGCCAATGCCCTGAACGTGACGGCCGGCTCGAACAGCATCGACTATGCGAGCCTGACGCCGGGCGCGGTCGCAGGCAGCGGAGCGCCCCCGGCCGTCTCGATCGACGTCTCGCAGCTCGGCGGCATGTACGCAAACCGTATCGTCCTGACGAGCAACGAGAACGGTGTCGGGGTCGCGAACGCCGGCACCCTCTCTGCGCAGGCGGGCGATCTGATCCTCACGGCTTCGGGCCAGCTTGTCCAGGCGGGCACAATGACCGCGAGCGGCAACGTCGCCATCAACGCGGCGAGCCTCGCCAATACGGGGACCATCTACGGGCAGCAGAATACCGCCATCGTCTCGGCGGGCGCGCTCACGAATAGCGGCACCGTTGCGGCCCAACAGGGCACGACCATCGATGCCGGATCGCTCGACTCGACCGGTATTCTCGGCGCGGGCGTGAACAACGACGGCTCACTCGGCAATTCGGGAAATCTCAACGTCTCGACGAGCGGGCAGCTCAATGCGACCGGAGAAAATGTCGCTGGCGGTAGCGCAACGCTGACGGGTAGCGGCGTGAATCTCGCAGGGAGCGAGACGGCGGCGAACGGTAACGTCTCGCTGACAGCGAACGCGGGCGACCTCGACCTCGCGGGCGCAACGACGAGCGCAGGCGGCTCGGTCGCGGCGAGTGCGGCGGGCACGCTCGACAACGACAACGGTTCGCTGGCGGCGGGCCGTAGCGCAACGCTGACCGCGGGCAACCTCTCGAACCAGAACGGCGATATCTCGTCGCAAGGGCCGCTCGTCGCGCAGGCAGCCGGCCAGATCGACAATCAGGCCGGTTCGATGGTCTCGCAAGGCGCGATGCAGGTTCAGGGCGGCGCCATCGCGAACAGCGCCGGGACCATGCAGAGCGCGGCGGGCATGGCGGTATCCGGGTCCTCCGTTGACAATACCGCCGGCCGCATCACGTCGCTCAACGGCGACGGCCTCTCGGTCACGGCGACGGGCACAATCACGAACGCGGCAGGGACGACCGCAACCGGCGCACAGGGCGGCCTCATCGGCGGCAATGGCGCGGTCGCGCTGCAAGGCGGGACCATTGCCAACCACGGGACGGTATCGGCACAGACGAACCTCCAGGTAACCGGGGTTCAATCGGTCGACAATAGCCGTGGTTTGCTCGGCGCGTCAGGCAATACGACGGTGAACGCCGGTTCGAAGCTGACCAATGGCGGCGGCTCGATTACGGCGGGCCAGACGGTGAGCGAGCGCGCGACGACGCTCGACAACAGCTCGGGCACGACCCAGGCCGCGCAGGTCTCGCTCAACGCGACGGACCTCGTCAATCACGCGGGCACGATCACGCAAACGGGAAGCGGCCCGATGACGGTCGCGGTATCGTCCACCCTCGACAATTCGGCTGGCGGCACGATCCAGACGAACAGTACGGATCTCTCGCTGACGCCCGCTACCCTCGACAACGACGGCGGCTCCCTTGTTCACGCAGGAACCGGAACGCTCACGCTCGACGCGGGCAGCGGCGCGGGGACGATCTCGAACGCGAACGGGACCATCGAGAGCAACGGAACGGTCGTCGCCGGGGCCAGCGCGTTCGACAATACGGCAGGCCTCGTGCTCGGCCAGACGGGTGTAACCGCAACCGTTGGCGGCGCGCTGGACAATACAAACGGCAAACTGCTCTCGAATGCCGGTCTGAGCCTCGCGAGCGGGTCGCTCAGCAACAACGGCGGCGAGGTCGGCGCGGCCTCGAACGGGACGGTCCAGAGCGGATCGATGACCAATAGCGGCGGCTCGATCGTCGCGCCGGATCTCACGCTCTCGATCGGCTCCACGCTCGACAATTCGAACGGCGATATCGAGGCGAACCAGCTCGCGCTCGGCGCGACGGATCTCCTCAACCACGGCGGGACGATCACGCAGTACGGCGCCTCGCCGATGAGCGTCAACGTCGGCAATACGCTCGACAACTCGGCGGGCGGCACGATCCAGACGAACAGTACGGACCTGACACTTTCGCCCGGCACACTCATCAACGACGGCGGTACGATTCTCGACGCCGGAACGGGTACGCTGACGATCACGCCGGGCAACGGCTCGGGCTCCCTCTCGAACGTCGGCGGCAAGATTATCACCGCCGGCCAGATCGCGGCGCAAGCCGGCAGCTTCGACAACGCGGGCGGCGTATTCGCTGCGCAGGGCAACATCGCGGCGAACGTCGCGGGCAATATCGACAACGCGCAGGGCGCGGTACGCTCGCTCGGGTCCCTTTCGCTCGCCAGCGGCGGCGCGTTGACGAACACGAACGGACAGATCCAGTCGGGTACCGGCGAGCCGGGCGATGCGAGCACGCTCAACGTTCAGGCCGCGTCCGTCGACAATACGGGCGGTCTCGTTAGCGGCCTCGGGACGGGCAATACGACCATCCAGGGCGCTAGCCAGATGATCAATACGGGCGGCGTCGTGACGGGCAACGGCAACGTCGCCGTCGATACCGCGGCGCTCTCTAACACGCAGGGCGGCCAGGTGAGCGGCGGTAGCGTCGGTATCCAGGCGAATACCGTCGACAACAGCAACGGCGAAATCGGCAGTTTCGCGGGTTCGACCGGCGACGTCGCGATCACGACGACCGGCGCGATGACGAATACGAACGGGCAGATCGGCGCGACCCATAACCTGAGCGTCGACGCGGCGACGCTGAACGGGGGCGGTGCCTATAGCGCGGCGAACGACGTCGCAATCAACATGCAGGGCGACTTTGCGCCGACCGCCGCTTTCTCGTTCAACGCCGGTCACGACCTTGCCTTTACGCTACCCGGCACGTTCGCGAATGGCGGCGCGCTGGAGGCGACAGATAACCTCGACATTCACGCGAGCGATATCCAGAACAGCGGCGCGATGATGGCGGGCGGCACGCTGACGACGCACTCGGCCACGCTGGAGAATACGGGCGCGATGGTCGGCGGTAGCGTCTCGCTCAATGCTACGCAGTCCGTAACAAACGTCGGGCCGACCGCGCTGATCGGCGCGACCGACAGTAACGGCCTGCTCGAAATCCTCGCGCCCGATATCGGGAACCGCGACGATACGACGATGACCGACACGCAGGCGACGACCGCGATTTACGGTCTCGGCGCCATCGTGCTGGCGGGCGGCAAGGATGCGAACGGCAACTATACGAACGCGAACCTGATCCGCAACCAGTCGGCGCTGATCCAGTCGGCGGGCGACATGACGCTCGACGCGAACCAGGTCACGAATACGCGCACGACGATGACGACGACCGGCCTGAACCAGGCGGTCGATCCGAACCTGCTCACGCAGCTTGGCATCAGCCTGTCGGGTACGACGGGCCAGGTCGGAACGCCTTGCCCGACCTGTATCGGCGGCGTCTATACCGATCCGCCCCACGGCGGGCAGTGGAACTCGACGTATCAGTACACGACCTATACGGGCGTTGCGGTCGCGAACCTCATCGCGTCGATCAGCCCGCAGGCGCAGATTATCGCCGGGGGCAATCTTGACCTGTCGAACGTTGGCCTGTTCCAGAACGACTGGAGCGCGGTCGCGGCGGTCGGCAATATCGCGATGCCCGCAACGCTTGATGCGAATAGCTGGCAGGGGCAGCTCGCGCCCGAGGTCCAGGTGACGTACTCGGGCTACTACCATTACAACAACTACGACAACTCGGAATACAACTGGCAGTTGCCGTTTGGCGACCCGACGCCTTTGTTCCCGACCGGCCATCCGGGCGGCTATACGCAGGCCGCGCCCGCCGATGTCCGTACCTATGGACTGCCCGACTACGAATCCACCTGGACGGCTGGCGGCACGATTACCGGTACGGGCGTGAACATCGACAACACGGCGGGCAATGCGGGGATTCCGTCGCTCGGTCTTGTTCCGGGCCAGTCGCCCGGGGGCGTGAGCGTCGGCGGCGTCGCGGGCAACGCGGGCGGCTCGAAAGGCGCAGCCGCTTCGGTCAACGGCGGCCCGGGGCTCGTGAATGCCGTCATCGCGAGCGCGACGGCGGTCAATGTCCTGAGCAACCTGACGATTCCCCAGGGCGGCCTGTTCAGGCCCGATACCGCGCCCAATGCGCCGTACCTGATCGAGACGAACCCGGCCTTCACGAGCGCGGCCTCGTTCATTTCGAGCAACTACTATCTCCAGCAGCTCGGACTGAATCCGCAGAACGTCGAAAAGCGCCTCGGCGACGGTTTGTACGAGGCACAGCTCGTCCAGAACCAGCTGACCTCGCTGACCGGCAAGGCCGTTCTCGGCCCCTATACCGACGTCCAGTCGATGTACGAGGCGCTCATGGCGGCGGGCGCGTCGCTCGCCGAGTCGCTGAACCTGCCGCTCGGCATGGCCCTCACGCCGGACCAGGTCGCGGCGCTGACGACGAACGTCGTTATCATGCAGACCGAGATCGTCGACGGGCAGTCCGTGCTCGTCCCGGTCGTCTATCTCGCGAAGGCGAGCCAGCAGGACATGAACGGGCCGCTTATCGGCGCGACCAGTATCGATCTGCAGAACGCGCAAACCTTCAATAATTCCGGGACCGTAGAGGCGAGCAATACGCTCTCCATTCAGGGCCAGCAGATCAACAACGCGTTCGGTACGCTGCAAAGCGGCGGCCTCATGTCGCTGGCGACGACGGGCAATATCGACTTCACCTCGGCGAACGTGAACGCGGGAAGCCTCGCGCTGAACGCGGGCGGCAACCTGATCCTCAATACGGCGGCGAATACCGTCAACCAGGTCAGCGCGACGGGCGCGACGCGCACCACGACGACACTCGGCCCTATTGCGAACCTCAATGTGGCGGGCGACGCTGCGATCGTGACCGGCAGTAACGTCGAGCAGAACGCGGGCAACCTGAATGTCGGCGGCAATCTCGGTATGAGCGTCGGCGGCAACTGGGATATCGGTACGGTCCAGACCGGCGAGCAGAAGGTCGTGGCGCGCGCGAACGGCGTATCGGATACGAACATCAACCAGGCGACCGGGAGCAACGTCAATGTTGGTGGCGTGTCGGCAATCGGCGTGGGCGGCAACCTGACCGCGACCGGCGCGAACATCAGTCTCGGCGGCGGCGGGACAATTGCGGCGAAGGGCGATGTGACGCTCCAGGCCGCTACCACGACGTCGACGGTGGACAGCAACAGCGCGACCAGCGATCACAACGGCAAGTACAGCGATTCGCTGCATACGTCCACCGACACGCTGACAGCAACGACGCTGAATTCCGGCCATTCGCTGACCGTTGCTTCCGGCCACGATATCAACATCACGGGCAGCACGCTCAACCTCGACCAGGGGGCGGCAACGCTCGCGGCGACGAACAACGTCAACATCGGCGCAGCCACGGCAACCTATGTCGATAACTCGACACAGACGGGCACCCACAGCCATGTGGTGAGCAGCAAGGAGGTATCGAGTACCCGCAACACAACGACAACTGTCAGTCAGGGCAGCACGGTTTCCGCCGATGCCGTATCGATCTCCAGCGGCAACGATATCCATGTCGCGGGCAGCACGATTGTCGGCACGAACGATGTCGCCCTGAGCGCCGGTCACGATGTGAACATCACCACGACGCAGGACACCATGCAGTCGTCGGGCACGTATCAGGAAAAGCATTCGGGCCTGGGTACGAGTGGCCTGAGCGTCACCGTCGGTACCAGCAGGCTGGCCACGACCGACCAGGCGTCGAGCGTTACGAACAACGGTAGCGTCGTCGGTTCTCTGAACGGGAACCTCTCGATTCAGGCGGGCAATACCCTGCATGTCACCGGCAGCGACCTCGTCGCGGCGCAGAACGTGACGGGTACGGCGGCGAACGTCATCATCGATTCGGCGACCGATACGAGCCATACGAGCCAGACCCAGCAGACGAGCAGCAGCGGCGTAACCATCGGCCTCTCGGGCAGCGTTGGCGATGCGATCAACGGCGCGTACCAGCAGAGCCAGACGCTCGCGAGCGGCAATAGCAACGGTCGCGCCGATGCGCTGCATGCGATCGCGGCGGGCGGCGACGCGGCGATTGTGGGGTACGGTGCGTACAGTCTGGCAAAGAACGGTATCTCGGATGCCGCCAACGCACCAAGCATTGGCGTACAGGTGAGCGTTGGTTCGAGTCATAGCCAGAGCCAGTCGTCGGAGGATCAGGCGACCCAGGTCGGCTCGAACGTTCAGGCAGGCGGTACCGCTGCATTCGTGGCAACGGGTAATGGTACGGAGGGTAGCGGCAACCTGACCATCGCCGGTTCGAACGTCAGCGCGAACGACGTCGTCCTCGCGGCAAGGAATCAGGTGAACATCGTCAATACGACGAATACCGATGTGACGCAAAGCTCGAATTCGTCGTCGGGTTCGAGCGTGGGCGTGTCGATCGGGACGAACGGCGTCGGCGTTTCAGCATCCATGCAGAACGCGCACGGCGACGGCAACAGTAGCGCGGCGATCCAGAACGCTTCGAACATTAACGGCGCGAACAGCGTGACCGTCGTTTCGGGCGGCGACACGAATATCATCGGCTCGCAGGTCAACGGTAACCAGGTCACCGCACAAGTCGGCGGCAACCTGAATATCCAGAGTGTTCAGGATACGACGGTCAGTACCGCGCACCAGAGCAGTTCAGGCGGCGGGTTCAGCATTAGCGAGACGGGCGGTAGCGCGAGCTTTAGCGCGCAGAACGGCCATGCCGACGCGAACTACGCCCAGGTCAACGGACAGGCGGGTATCAATGCCGGTAGCGGCGGCTTTGATATCAACGTCAAGGGCAATACGGGCCTGACCGGCGCTGTCATTTCGAGTACCGCCGATCCGTCGCAGAACAACCTGACGACGGGTACGCTGACGTATAGCAATATCCAGAACGAGTCGCATTATGACGCGACGAGCAACGGGATTAGCGCGGGTGTGGGCGTTCAGAATACCGGCAAGGCAATCGGCCCGGGTTCGGTTAGCAATACGGGCGGCGTTGTCCCGATGATTACGCAGAACGAGAGCGGCGACCAGAGCTCGACGACGCGTAGCGCGATCAGCGCGGGCTCGATCAACATTACGAACCAGGCCGCGCAGACTCAGGACGTCGCGGGCTTGAGCCGGGACACGACGAATACGAACGGTACGGTTTCGAATACGCCGGACGTCAGCAATATCCTCTCGCAACAGGCCGATACGATGCAGGCCGCGCAGGCGGCGGGCCAGGTCGTCGCGCAGGGCATCGGCATGTATGCGGATTCGAAGCGCGACGCGGCACTCCAGGCCGCTCAAACGGCGGTAGATAACGGCGATCCTGATGCCGCCGCCGCCGCTCTCGCGGACTACAACAACTGGAAGGAAGGCGGCGATTCGCGCGCCGAACTGCAAGCTGTAGGCGGCGCATTGATTGGCGGTCTCGGCGGCGGGAGTGCCTTTTCGACGATTGGCGGAGCGGCGGGCGCTGCGCTCTCGTCAAAACTCGCGGACCAGACCCAGGCAGTTAGCGATTCGGTTGCCGGAGCGACGGGTTCGACGGTCCTCGGCAACGTGACCGGCAATATTCTGGCGAACCTCGGAGGCGCGCTGGTTGGCGGTTCCGCAGGCGCGGCGACGGCTTCGGGTGTCAACCTGTACAACCAGTCGGTAGATACGGCGAACAAGGCGGCGAACGCGAAGGCGGCAAGCCTTGCGCAGCAGGTTGTCGATTTGTACAACGCTATCCAGCAGGCGCGGCAGGCGGTCGGCAACGCGATTAGCTCCGCAGCAAACCAGTTTGTCGGGCAGATACAGGCACATAACGGCCAAAACCCGCCCTCCGATCCGAACCCGCTCGTACAGGCCAATGATGGCGGGAATACGCCGTCCAGTACGGCTGGCGCGGTTGTAACGCCTCCAGCGGTAGTTTGTGCCCCGAATGTGGGGTGTGTCATGTCGCCGCCGCTTGCTACAGCCGGAGCATCTGGAGGTACGCCGCCGAATGCGACGCTCAATAGCGGTAACACGCAAGGTAATATCAACGTCGAATCAGGCGCTACGCCCGACTCAAATGAGGTTCGCGCTGGACAAGGGCTGGCCAATCTTGGCTATGATGTAGACCATCAAGCTACGGCGTCGTCCCAAGGGATTAGCGGCGTACGAACAGCGGATCTGTCGGTCGACGGCGTCGGTCAAGTTGATGTTTATACGCCGGTGAACACCAATCCGAACAATATTGTCCGAAATATCGAAGGAAAATTCGACCAAGCTAACGGCGTTATTGTTCAGGTTGACTTGTCAGACGCTGATATGGCGTCTATTGCTGCCCGCGTTTGGGGCAAGCCTAACGGGCAGGACTTTAATACGGTATTTTTTCAGAATTCAAGTGGACAGGTATTTAAATTTACCCGCCCGAATTGAGGATGACTATGGCTAAATTTACTTGTGAATGTGGGCATGTAATCAATCTGATTGTTTCTCCAAGCGATAATGAGTGGAGGCTCATTAAAGAGGTGACACTTGAGGATATCGTCTCAGCATTGGATGATGGAAAAATCACGAATGGTGAAATGTTTATTGATTTCCTTCGCGGAAAGGAGATTACGGTCTATCGCTGTCCGTCTTGTGGTCGGCTACATTTAGAAGAAGCTGGCCGTAACAAATTCGTTGCCTACGTCAAGGAAACCAAATCTAGCTGATCCCATACTTAGGATAGGCAATGTTATTTCAGGCTGAAGGAAAGCCCGACGTAAGCGGGCCGAGCGTTGCTCGGCTTCGCTCGGCGTTGAAGTCTCTCAGGAGCTATGGCCCATCCTCGTACGCGTCGCTAACGGACGATCAAGGCAACTATATTCAGGTAGCTGGTGGCGGCGTTGCCTGCATGGTTGAGCGGTACGAGAAAGAAGCCAATAAGCGCGAGCGAGCCTATCACGATAAGCCAAGTCCGGTCAGGCCGGATGGGACTATTCTCGTATGCAGGGCCGGAAATATTCCGATGAAGTCCGACGAGTGGTTCGTAGCGGATCAGGTCGCAGAGTTGTTTGCGGCGTTTCTCAATAGGGAAGCCTGTCCTGAATATACTCATTGGCCGAATGCGCCAGGCTTTTAATGAGCAAATAAATGGCTATTGACCTTTTTTGCTATGTCGCGATGCGACCCCACGAAGTTGATTCCGCTCTCGATCTTCTGAGGGTTGAACGCGCAGATCTATTTTCATCGCGGTTTCTTATCGCAAAGGTACTCGAAGCTCGCGGTCCCTTCGCGGAGATAGCTAACGAGCATGGGCTACAGGCGCAAAGCTACTTCCTGGTCAGTCTGAATGAAAAGGATTCCGCGGACCGCATAAAAGACGCCGCAGAAGCTATTAAGAAATGCTTCCCGAGTGACGCATCACTTGTGCTCCAAAATAACGAGAGACCTATTTGATCGAAGGTTTCACGCTAAAAAAATATTGGTTAGCAATGAAAAACAAGAAGAAATTCGCGGGGTTGCCGTTTGCTGTTCTTGTCCCGCTTGTCGTTCAGGCGCAGACCCCGCCCGATGTGGCAGCAGCAGCAGCCCGCGCGAACGCCGAACAGCAACAACAGGTCCAGCAGCAACGCGACGCGCAGCAGCGCGCGGCGACGGTCGCCGCGCCCGTTGTACGCTCGGCGGCGCCCGTTGCGGGGGAATGGCCCGTCCTGCCCGTCGAGACGCCGTGTTTTCGTATCGATTCGTTCTCGGTCGACGTACCCGATACGCTACCCGAGGCCGTCCGCGTCAAAGGCGCGTCCGCGCTTCCGATGGACCGATTCGCATTCCTGAATGACTGGCTGAAGCACTATGAGGGCCAATGTGTCGGCAAACAGGGCCTCGACCTCCTGACCAGGGGGCTGCAAGGCGTCATCCTGAGCCGGGGCTACATCACGACGCGCGTCCTCCTGCCGGCGCAGGACCTCTCAAAGGGGACGCTTAAATTCGCCCTCATACCGGGCGTTATCCGCAATCTGAAGTTCGCCGACGCCAATACGCGCGGCTCGCTCAAATCCGCGTTTCCTGCGCGGGACGGCGACGTGCTCCAGTTGCGCGACCTTGAGCAGGGTCTCGAACAGATGAAGCGCGTACCGAACCAGGACGCCACGATGCAGATTGAACCCGGTACGTCGCCCGGCGAGAGCGACGTCGTCGTGACCGTCAAGCGCACGAAACCATGGTCGCTTGTTCTCGCGGCAGACAACTCGGGGACCGACGAGACAGGCCGCTATATCGGTAACGCATCGCTCGCGCTCTACAACCTCCTCGGCCTGAATGACGTCCTCTCCGGCGGCTTCAATCAGGATCTCCAGTTCGGCAATCACGACCTCGGTACGCATGGCTGGAATGCCTCGTATGCGGTCCCCTGGGGCGACTGGACCGGTACGCTCTATGGCTATACGAACACGTACTACCAGCAGGTTGCGCAGGCCAGCCAGATTTTCGTCGCGAGCGGCAACGCGGAGACGGCGGGCCTCAAGCTGGAGCGGGTCATGTATCGTAGCCAGAGCGACGTATCGGGCGTCGAGTTCCAGTTCATCAAGCGCTGGGGCGAGAGCTTCATCGCGGATACCTCCATACCCCAGCAGTACCGCGACAATACGTTTATCGAGGCGGGCCTGACCAATCGCCATTACTTCGGTTCGGCGCAGTTCGACGGTACGCTCGCCTATCGCCAGGGTATTGGGGCGCTCGGCGCGATGCCGGATACGTCCGGTGGACCGACCTACTACTTCCACATGGCGACGCTCGACGCGAACCTCTCGGTCCCGTTCGCGGTTGCCGGTCAGTCGCTTCGCTATGTCGGTACCTTACACGGCCAGTTCACCAACGACGAGCTGAACTATCTCGACGACCTGAGTATCGGGAGCCGCTATACGGTGCGTGGTTTTAGCGGCCAGACGATGCTCGCGGCAGAGAAGGGTTTCTACTGGCGCAACGAACTCCAGTATCCGCTCGGGCAATCTGGGCAGGTTCTTTATGCGGGTATCGACTACGGCCATCTGTGGGGACCGTCCGCCGCTTACCTCGCCGGTACGCAGCTCGCGGGCGCGGCTATCGGCGTAAAGGGTTCGGTACCGTCGCGTCTCGGTACCTATAGCTACGACGTGTTCGCGGGTACGCCGATCTATGCGCCGTCAGGCTTTCCCGCGCCGAGCGTCACGCTCGGGTTTCAGGTAACGGCGCAATTCTGATGTGCAATCCATTGAGCGCAAGGAAAACAATATGACGGTAAGCAGAAAAACCTTGAGCAGTCTGATTGGCTTGACCGTACTGCTGGCCGCGTGCGGCGGAGGCAATGGCGGCAGTGGCGCGGCAGCGGGTGTAGACGATTCGACGGCTTCGGCGCCTGGAGTCGCATCTGACCCAGGGGCGGCCTCTGCGCCGGACGCGGCGTCATCGCCGCAACCGACCGTTTTCAACTGTCCGGACAACTACAAGCGACTGGATATCTCGACGGATACGCCGCCGGGCACAACAATGACTCTGGTGACCGATGACAATATCGCAACCCTGACGCTCACGGCTCCGACTTCCGGCGTATCGCGTGCGTTGACCGTATGCCTGGGCAAACCCGATCCGGTGCCCGCTGGCGTGCAGGCCGACTATGTCTACGAGATTACGGAAAATGGCGCCAGTATCCAGTCGTTCTCGAACCTGCTGACGTTCAATTTCACGACCACCCAGCCGGTAACAGGTACTCCGGCGATTGAACTGGCGACCGTTACAAGTACGGGCGTCACCGATACGTCCACAGTTCCGGGGCCGCTAATGGCAGTGAAGCCAAACTACAGCGTTTCCGCTCATGTGAACAATACGGGGCTATACGTCGTCCGCCTGACGCCGTAGTCAGTTGAGCGGATGATAGCAGCCCGCATGGCAAGGGCCGCCGGCTATTCGGTTGACTACCGCGTATCAAAAACGGCCTCGAAGATGATCCGAAGATCCTCGCCTCTGCACGGACGGTTCACGGTGCCACCGGCCTTCACGACGATCCTCGACGGATGGCGTTCGATCGTGACCGGATGGTCGGGACCGGGGATCCTGACGGGTTTCTCGCTGGGGCGTGCGGTGGACATGATCGGCTCCTTGTCGGAATAGGGCGGGAATAAAGGGCAAACAGCGGGGCAGCGGGTCGCGTTCAGCGGGGGTGCGCCCGCCGCGCCTAGAGCTTCGAGCCGCCGTCCACATGGAGCGTCGCGCCCGTCGTCCAGCGGGCCTCGCCGGAGGCGAGAAACGTGATGGCAGCGGCGATGTCCCCGGGTTCCGCGAGCCGTTTGACGGCCTGCAGGCCGAGTGTCATGTCGCGGCCTGCTTCGGTGCGGGTGAAGCGCGACATGTCGGTTTGCACCGCGCCGGGGGCGACCGCATTCACGCGGATGCCGCGTGCTCCGAGGTCGGCCGCCAGATGGCGCACGAGCGTCTCCACGGCGCCCTTCGTGGCCGAGTAGGCCGACAGGTCGCCCACGGCTGCATGGGCTGCGAGCGACGACAGCAGCGTGACGCTGCTGCCCTTGCACATGATCGGCAGGAGCTGCTGCACGAGAAAATACGGCGCGCGAACGTTGACGGCGAACAGTGCGTCGAAATCCTCGACACGGGTTTCGTCGAGCGTGGCGGCCTTCGCGATGCCCGCATTGGCAACGAGGATGTCGAGCCGGTCGCCGACGATTGCGCGAACCTGCCGCGCGAGCCGGTGCGGCCCGTCGGCTTCCGCGAGATCGGCCTGGATGGCATGCGCACGGCTGCCCGCCGCGGTGATTCCGGCGACGACTGCGGCCGCCTCGCGCGCGCCGCGGCCATAGTGGACGATGACCTGGGCACCGGCCTGCGCGAGCGCGAGCGCCGCGGCGCGTCCGATGCCGCGCGAAGCGCCCGTGACGAGCGCGGTTTTTCCGGTGAGGGTCTTCATGATCGTGTCTTTCCCGCAGATGACTGACGTTGAGGTGAGCGACGGTTTCGTCCGGCTGATGGAATCGAACGATAGCCGGCACTTGCTCGCGCGAAAAAGACTTTGTAAGCTGGGTGCCATACCCGACAGGCATGACTACCCGTAAAGGACCGCGCGCATGGAACTGCGTCATCTGCGTTATTTCGTTGCCGTGGCGGAAGAGGGCAGCCTGACCGTCGCGGCGGAGCGGCGGCTCTACACGTCGCAGCCGTCCCTGAGCCGGCAGATCCGCGATCTCGAATACGAAGTCGGCGCGCAGCTCTTCGTGCGCAGTGCGCGCGGCATTGAACTGACCGATGCCGGCAAGGCATTTCTCGACCACGCGCGGCTGGCCCTGGCCCAGGTCGATGCGGCACGCGAGGCCGCGCGGCGGGCGGCCCGGCCTTCAAAGCCGACGTTTGCGGTCGGCTTTCTGAGCGGCCAGGAAGTGACCTGGCTTGGCGAGGCGACGCGGGTTCTCGCGGCCGATCTGCAGACGCTCGAAATGACGGTGTCGAGCGAGCACTCCCCGGATCTGGCGGAGGGACTGTCCACGGGCCGGCTCGATATCGCGTTCATGCGGGCCGAAGCCAACCGGCCCGACCTGGCGTACGTGACGGTCGCGCGCGAGCCGTTCGTCGTGCTGATGCCGAGCGATCATCGCCTCGCGGCCTTCGACGAGGTCGATGTGCACGAACTGGCGAGCGAGCAGTTCATCAGCGGTTCGGACGTGGCGGGCCCCATGCGCCGCGCGATCGAAAACTATCTGGCGGCAAACGGTCTCGCCATCGAACCGGCGCACCGCGTCCACAACCTGACGATGGCGATGTCGCTGATCGCTTCCACGAGAGGGGTTGCGCTGCTGCCCGCCTATGCCGAGAAGCTGCTGCCCTGGTCGGTGACGAGCCGGCCGCTCCGGGGCGAACCGCCGAGGATCGAACTGGTGGTCGGATATAACCGGAACAATCGTTCACCGATTGTCGAGCTCTTCCTCTCGCGGATCGAGCCGATCAGGGCGTGATCCCAGTAACAGGGCGTTTGGCCTCGCAACGTGAAAGACACCGCCATGGGACGACATTCTTTTCCTCAAGCTCTACACGCGCGTGGCGCGTCTGGACAGCTTTTCTGCTGCCGCGCGGGAGATGGTTTTTTCGTAGTCCCAGGTATCGCACTCGATTGCGGATATGGAAAGCGACCTCGGGGTGCGCCGGCTATCCCGCACCACGCGTGCGGTGGTGCCTACCGATGCGGGCGCCGATTTTCTGGCGCGCGTCGAGTCCATCCTGGTCGCGCTCGAAGAGGCGGAGCATAGCGTGCGCGAAGGGACCGACCTGCGAGACGTGTTGCGTATGAGCATGCCCACCAGTGTGGGCGTCCGCGAAGTTCTTCCGCGCTTGCAGCCGTTCGCCGAGAAGCATCCCGCGCGGCACATCGAACTGACGCTCGGCGACCAGCGTCAGGATCTCATTCGCGACGCGTTCGACGTCGCCATCCGGCTCGGGCGACTCGTCGATTCAACCGCCACGGCGAGGCGCATCACCAATATCCGCCGCGTTATCGTTGCAGCGCCGGCTCAAGATAACCGCCATGTCCGGGGCTAGCCCGGACTGCGGTCACACCTTTGCCTTCTTTGGCTGCTGCGCATTTGTTGCGTTTACGGGGTCAACTTTTGCAGCCATAGCCCGTTTCCGCATCACGACGACGCGCTTCACTGGTTCGTAAGCTGCTTGCGGGGCGCTTCCAAAACCATCTTCCCCTTTCACCCAGAATTTCTCGACTAGTGCTACGAACGGTTTCTTATCAGTTTGCCATGTGCCGACAAGAACATCGCGGTCGATCCAGCGATTCAAGATGGAATCGACCAAAAAGCGGTTCACTGCTCTGACCGCGTTATGAGACAACTTGATCAGCTCAAAGGCTTCGGTCTTCCCGACGAGCAGCTTTTGCAATTGTCGTTCACTGGATTTCAATGCACGACAAGCCTTCAAACCGGCAAACCCATGCCGTTATACACAACGTGGCCGCTGTTCTGCGGCGGCGAGACAAGCCGTTTACTTTCAATGACATAGCGACGCGCTTGTAAACTGACGGTGTTTCGCGTTTATCAATGGGTGATCCCCTTGCTGTTTCGGGCGTTGGCTCGGAGGACTTCCAGACGTCCAAAGCCATTTATCGCCGAATCGAAGTACGTATGTGGGGCGACGAGAGGTTCTGCCATCTGACGCCCGTTCTGCCTTGTGGACAGGGACTCTGGATTTACCTGCTAACAGGCCCTCATACCAGGCAGATTCCTGGTATTTTCCGCAGCGGGCGGGCTGCGATGGCGGAAGAGCTTGGTTGGGGGCTGGACGATTTCGACAAAGTTTTCGCAGAGATTTTTCAGCAAGGTATGGCGAAAGCGGACTGGGTCGCCCGAGTGGTGGAGCAGCCCCCTGAATTGCCGGACACGGTCTCTACCTTAAAATAACGGGTGGTCATACGACTGTGTTTAGACCTAACAGCAAGCAGGAAGTGATGGAAGTGTTGACTGGGCCGGAGCGCCGGCGGCGGTGGTCTGCGGAAGAGAAAGCGGCGATGGTCCGGGAGAGTCTGGAGCCGGGTAAGACCGTATCGATGGTGGCTCGCCAGCACGGCGTCAATCCAAATCAGTTGTTCCACTGGAAGAAGCTGTATCAGGACGGCAGCCTGTCGGCAGTGTCCGCCGGCGAAGAGGTGGTGCCCGCTTCAGAGTTGGCAGACGCGCTCAGGCAGATTCGCGAATTGCAGCGACTGCTCGGCAAGAAGACCGTAGAAGTCGAAATTCTGAAAGAAGCAGTGGAGTACGGTCGAGCAAAAAAATGGATAGCGCGCTCGCCATCATTGCCGGGGGACGACCAGTGAAGCAGGTCTGTGATGTTCTCGGCGTTGCGCGCTCGAACGTGTCGGTCAGGCGTGCACGCCCTGCCGGCTGGCAAGACAGACGCAGCGCCGTGCAGACGGACGATACGGAACTGGTGGCGGAAAGGAGGGGGCAAGTTGTGAGTGACGACGTAGCTCTGACCCTGCGGCAAGTCGCCGATCAGCTACAGCTCTCGTATAGCACCGTTTTCTCGATGCGGGAACGCATCGGGTTCCGGTTGCCGGGATCGCGCGTATGGCGCGTGCTGCCGTCCCGACTTGCCGAACTCTGCGAAACCAGAAACAATGTGGCTCGGCTATCGATGCGGGTCGCTGGAGAGAATCAATGGCAATCCGCAAAGATAAAAAATCCGGTATCTGGCACCTCGACATCCGCACGCCAGGCGGTCAGAGAATTAGACGCTCTGCTGACACTGCGGACAAAAAGGCCGCGCAGGAATACCACGACCGACTGAAAGCCGATCTATGGCGACAGGACAAGCTCGGCGAGACTCCCGAGAGGATGTTCGAGGAGGCCGCCGTGCGGTTCTTGCGGGAATGCGAAGGCCAGCGCGATTACGCCACCAAGTTGCGGCATGTCGCGTACTGGCGCGAGCAGTTCTCGGGCCGATCGGTTCGTTCTTTAACCGCTGATGAAATCACGGACTCGTTGCCCACGCATCGGGTTGTCAAGGGCAAGCCCGTAGAGCCTTTAACTGGCAGTACGCGCAACCGGTATATCGCCACCATCAAACGCTTGCTGAATCTGTGTGTGGCATGGGAGTGGATTGAACGGGTGCCCAAACTCCCTCGGTACTTCGAGCCGGATGTGCGTGTCCGTTGGGAGCCGCCCGAGGTTATTGCGGCGCTTATCAATGCGCTGCGGTTGCCTTGGATGCGTGACGCCGCTGTTGTGGCAGTCGCTACGGGCATGCGTCAGTCCGAGTTGTTTGGGCTCACTCCGTCCCAAGTCGATTTGGCGCAATGCAACGCTTGGATCACTCATGAGGGGGCCAAGTCCAAACGTGCCCGCCCGGTACCATTGAACGACGACGCGGTAGGTGTGTTGACTCGCCGCCTGAAGTCTGCGGAGCGTCTCGTTTTCACGCGTGGAGAAGGGCTGGACGCTCGTATCCAGCAGATCGACACGCGGGATTTCGAGCGGGCTTGCCGGGCGGTCGGCATCGAGGACTTTCACTGGCACGACCTGCGCCATACGTGGGCGAGCTGGCATGTCCAGCGCGGCACTCCGCTGATGGTGCTGAAGGAGTTGGGAGGGTGGGAAACTGTTGAGATGGTGCAGAAGTACGCCCACCTCGCACCCAGTCACCTAGCTGCCCACGCAGGCACGGTCAAGTTTTGGTCAAGTACCGGGGAACAGAAAGAAAAAATGCCGCTGGTTAGAGCGGCATAATTTCTTGATTCTTAAGAGAATTCTTTGGTGGGGCGTGAGTGACTCGAACACTCGACCTACGGATTAAGAGTCCGCTGCTCTACCAACTGAGCTAACGCCCCGACAGACTTGAGATTATGCAGAACTTCCTCGCATTTGCCTAGTCCCTTTCGCCAATTTCTTAAAAAAAGTTGCGTCCCATCCGCGTCCGCGCCGCTTGCGGGGCGTCTGGAACGCGCCAAACATCCCGAGATGTCGTGAAAACGCGCAACCCCGGTCGACCCGGTATCATGTCGCGAATCGGGCATGCTGCGGGCGGCAGCGCCTGGCGCTTGGGGGTAACAATGGACAACAACGCAATCAATCAGTTGCTCGACCGGGTACTGGCCCCCTGGGTGCGCACCCTTGCGCTGACCCCGGTCAAGGTCGACGAAGAAAGCGCCACGCTGCGTCTGCCGTTTTCCGGCGAGTTGCGTCATTCGGGCGGCGTGATCTGCGGCCAGGTATTCATGGCCGCCGCCGACACCGCGATGGTCGTCGCGATCTCCGCAGCGCTCGACGGCTTCCAGCCAATGACCACCGTCTCGCTGAACATCAGCTTCATGCGCGCCGTTCGCAAGGGCGACGTGCTGATCACCGCGCGCGTGCTGCGCATGGGCCGCAATCTCGTGTTCGGCGAAGTCGAGCTGCTCGACGAAGACGGCAAGCTGGCCGTGCACGCGACCACCACCTACGCACTCGTGTCCTGACCGCGCACGCATCGGGCACCGCCGGCATCGCCGGCAGCGGCGTATCGACGCATCACCGTATCAACGCATCAACGAGAAGGCTCGGCAACGCAAATCATGTTCGATCAGGTCGTATTCGCAGGCGGCGGGAATCGCTGCTGGTGGCAGGCCGGTTTCTGGGACGTCGTGCAGCCCGCGCTACAGATCCGCCCGCGCGTCATCGCCGGCATCTCCGCCGGCGCCGCCACGGCCTGCATGCTGCACACGCGCGATTCCGCGTGGGTCATGCGCTATTACGAAGAGGCGCTGCGGCACAACCGCAAAAACGTCTATTGGGGCAACCTGTTGCGCGGCGAGCCGGTATTTCCGCACTACCGGATCTATCGGCAGGCGCTGCTCGACATCTACGGCGAGCGTTTCGCGGCGCTCGCGCAAGCGCCCGAGATCCGCGTCGGCCTGTCGCATCTGCCGCGCTGGCTCGGCGCGCGCAGCGGCGTGGCGGCAGGCCTCATTGCGTACAACATCGAGAAGTACGTGCGCAAGACGCTGCATCCGACGCTCGGCCGCAGCCTCGGCTTCCGTCCGGAATATGTGCGCGCCCAGGATTGCACGTCGGTGGAGGCGCTCGCCGATCTGATCCTGCAGTCCTCGTGCACGCCGCCGTTCACGCCGGTGTTGCGCCGCGCCGGCCGTCCGGTGCTCGACGGCGGGATGGTCGACAACGTGCCCGTCGGCGCGCTCGACGCCACGCCCGGCCGCGTGCTCGTGATGGTCACGCGCCGCTACCCGCGGCCGCAGACGTTCGTCGTCGCGCAAGGCGAGCAGCAGCGCATCTATGTGCAGCCGTCGCGCAAGGTGCCGATTTCAAGCTGGGATTACACGAGCCCGTCGCAGATGCATCACGCGTACGATCTCGGCCGCGCGGACGGCGAGCATTTCCTGCAGCGCATGCCGCCCTTGCTCGAAGGCGCCACTGCCGCGCTCGCCTGAGCCGGCCGCTCCGCGTGCCGGCCGCGCACCCGCCCGGCTAGCGGCGCCGCCCGCCTTGCAGCGCGTCGCGATTGGCGACGCTCGACATGTCGCCCGCATCGAACGCGAGGATGTTCCGGAACGCCGCGCTGAAGTACAGCTCGTAGCTCTCGCGTTCCACATAGCCGATGTGCGGCGTGCAGATCACGTTCTCCATCCGCAGCAGGCTGTAGCCTTGCAGGATCGGCTCGCTCTCGAATACGTCGATGGCGACCATGCCCGGCCGGTTGCGCGCCAGCGCATTCACCAGCGCATTCTCTTCGAGCAGCTCCGCGCGGCTTGTGTTGACGAGCAGCGCGGTCGGCTTCATGCGCAGCAGGTCCTCCTGCGTAACGATGCCGCGCGTGTCGTCATGCAGCCGCAGGTGCAGCGACAGCACGTCGCTCTGCTCGAACAGCGCCTCGCGGCTGTCCGCGACGTTGTAGCCGTCCGCCCGCGCCGCTTCGAGCGTCGGGCCGCGGCCCCAGATCAGCACGTTCATCCCGAATGCCTTGCCGTAGCCCGCCACCAGCCGGCCGATCTTGCCGTAGCCCCAGATGCCGAGCGTCTGGCCGCGCAGCACCTGGCCCAGACCGAAGTTCGGCGGCAGCGCCGACGTCTTCAGCCCCGACTGCTGCCAGGCCCCTTGCTTAAGGTTTGCCACGTATTGCGGAATGCGCCGCTGGGCGGCCATGATGAGGGCCCACGTGAGTTCGGCAGGCGCGATCGGCGAGCCGGTGCCTTCCAGCACTGCGATGCCGCGCTCGGTACAGGCGGCCAGATCGATGTGGCTCGACACCTTGCCGGTCTGGCTGATCATGCGCAAACGCGGCAGCTTGTCGAGCAGTTGCGACGTGATGCGGGTGCGTTCGCGGATCAGCACGAGCGCGTCGACTTCCGCGAGGCGGCTGGCCAGTTGTCCGAGGCCGCGCACGGTGTTGTTGAAAACCTTGACGTCGTGGTCGGCGAGCAGCTGAAAGCAGTCGAGCTTGCGGACGGCGTCCTGGTAATCGTCGAGGATGGCAATCTTCATGGTTGTGAGATGTTGCGGCGCATCATGGATGGGCGGAACGGAGTGTCGGGCCGTCTGTCCCATCATGTGAGGTAGATCACACGCTGGTTTGGATGGATGCCCTATCGTCGTGTCAGGCCGCCTAGACGGCCGATACGGCGCAAGGCCAGATTGACATCGTTTTTAACAGTTTGTCGCGCGCCGACGCAAGCCGCTTTACAGACGGTTGCAGACAGCGTCGCAAGGCAGGCTGCGCAGTCCGTCACGACCTGCACAATCGCGCACCGGCTGCCGCCGGCGCGATCGGACAGATGCCTCTCGCATGCAGCGTGAACGGGCTCGAACCGCTTTTCTTTTTGCTTACGTTCGAACCGGAGACAGCTCGATGAATCACCCTTCCTTTGCAGGATTTCCCGCCGTCGATGCGCCCGCATGGGTCAAACACCGCACGCTGATCGACTGGGTCAGCCGGATTGCGGCGCTGACCCGTCCGGCGCGCATCGTCTGGTGCGACGGCTCGCAGCAGGAATACGACGCACTGTGTGCGCAGATGGTCGAAGCCGGCACCCTCAAGAAGCTCAATCCGGCGAAGCGGCCGAATTCCTATCTCGCGTGGTCCGATCCGTCGGATGTCGCGCGCGTCGAAGACCGCACGTTCATCTGCTCGCCGCGCCGCGAGGACGCCGGCCCGACCAACAACTGGGTCGATCCCGCGCAGATGCGCACGACGCTGGACGGCCTGTTCGATGGCGCGATGCGCGGCCGCACGCTGTACGTGGTGCCGTTTTCGATGGGGCCGCTCGGCTCGCCGATCGCGCACATCGGCGTCGAACTGACGGATAGTCCGTACGTGGTCACGAACATGCGCATCATGACGCGCATGGGCCGCGCGGTGTACGACGTGCTGGGCGCCGACGGCGAGTTCGTGCCGTGCGTGCACTCGGTCGGCGCGCCGCTTGCCGACGGCGCGGCGGACGTGGCGTGGCCGTGCAACGACACCAAGTACATCGTCCACTTTCCGGCGCAGCGCGAGATCTGGAGCTACGGTTCCGGCTACGGCGGCAACGCGCTGCTCGGCAAGAAATGCTTTGCGCTGCGCATCGCGTCGACGATGGGGCGCGCCGAGGGCTGGCTCGCCGAGCACATGCTGATTCTGGGCGTCACCTCGCCGCAGGGGCGCAAGCACTACGTCGCCGCGGCGTTCCCGTCGGCCTGCGGCAAGACCAACTTCGCGATGCTGATTCCGCCGTCGGGGCTCGACGGCTGGACGATCTCGACGATCGGCGACGACATTGCATGGATCAAGCCGGGCAAGGACGGCCGCCTGTACGCGATCAATCCGGAGGCCGGCTACTTCGGCGTGGCGCCGGGCACCGGCGAGAAGACCAATTTCAACGCGATGGCGACGCTCAAGGAGAACGTCATCTTCACCAACGTCGCACTGACCGACGACGGCGACGTCTGGTGGGAGGGCATGACCGACACGCCGCCGGCGCATCTGACCGACTGGCAGGGGCAGGACTGGACCCCGGCGCTCGCCGCGGAGACCGGCCGGAAGGCGGCGCATCCGAATGCGCGGTTCACCGCGCCGGCGTCGCAGTGCCCGTCGATCGACGCGGACTGGGAGAACCCGGCCGGCGTGCCGATCGACGCGTTTATCTTCGGCGGCCGCCGCTCGACGACCGTGCCGCTCGTCACCGAAGCGCGCAACTGGGACGAAGGCGTCTACATGGCCGCGACCATGGGCTCCGAAACCACCGCGGCGGCGGCCGGACAGCAGGGTGTGGTGCGGCGCGACCCGTTCGCGATGCTGCCGTTTTGCGGCTACAACATGAGCGACTACTTCGCGCACTGGCTGGACACCGGGACGCGGCTCGCGAAGCTGGGCGCGAAGCTGCCGAAGATCTTCTGCGTGAACTGGTTCCGCAAAGGCGCGGACGGAAAGTTCGTGTGGCCGGGTTTCGGCGAGAACATGCGGGTGCTCGGCTGGATGGTCGGACGCATCGAGGGCGCCGCGCAAGGCGAGGAGCATGCATTCGGCATTTCCCCGCATTACGAGGACATCGACTGGCGCGGTCTCGATTTCACGCGCACCCAGTTTGAACAGGTGATTTCCGTCGACGACGCCGCATGGCGGGCCGAGCTTGCATTGCACACCGAGTTGTTTGACGCGTTGCAGCAAAATCTGCCGGCGGCCTTGCAGGACACGAAACTGGCCCTTGAGGAGCGTCTCGCGACTCACTAATGTGAGTACACACTCCGGTTGACATGACCGCCTCCGGGCGGTTTTGTCATTTTGGTGCCAGCAAACAGGCTGTCTCGATTTTGGCGCGCCGGTGAACGTGATTTCCGCTGTTTCGCCGATGATCACATTTCATGCTGCATTGCGATTGATTGTTTCTTGGGGTAAAACAATAAGCGAGACAATATCGCACAAACGTGTAAGTTGATAGGAAATCTCGTGAACAATCGTCAATTTGAGCAACTTCTGCACGATTCTCCGAGTCGTAGGAGAATTCCAGATTCACTGTGCAGCGCCGTCCGCGTGCCGCGCAGCAGCAATACCGCAGGAGTTGCCTTATGGATCATTTGCAGTCGATGCGCGTTTTCGTCAAGGTGGCCGATCTCGGCAGTTTCGCCCGAGCCGCCAGCGCCATGGATATTTCCAATGCAGTCGCCACGCGCCACGTCGCCGACCTCGAAGGCCGGCTCGGCACCCGGCTGCTTAACCGCACCACACGCAGCCTGTCGCTGACCGAGTCGGGCCAGGTGTATCTCGAACGCGCGCGCCAGATCCTCGACGAGCTGGAAGACGTCGAGCAGATGGTGGTCGCGCGCAACCACGAACCGGTCGGCACGCTGCGCATCGTCGCACCGGTCGTGTTCGGGCTGCACAACCTTGCCCCGGTGCTGCAGACCTACGCCGAGCGTTACCCGAAGGTCGTGCCCGACGTCACGCTGGTCGACCGTCAGGTCGATCTGGTGGAAGAGGGTTTCGACGTGGGCGTGGTGATTGCGCGGCAGATGCGCAGCGCGAGCATCGTCACGCGCCGCCTGACCACGGGCTGCATGACGGTGTGCGCCACGCCGGCGTATCTGGAGAAGCACGGCACGCCGGTTCGTCCGGAGCACCTGCTCGAACATCCGTGCCTGTCGCTGCCGTCTGAGTACTGGGGCGACGAGCGGGTGTTCACCGGGCCGGACGGCGAGGTGCGGGTGCGCCCGACCAACGTGATCGTCGCGAACAATACCGAAATGCTGCGTCAGTTCGCGCTGCTCGGCATGGGCGTGTCGATCCTGCCGAGTTACCTGATTGGCCGCGACATGCAGCGCGGCAGGCTGGTGCGTCTGCTCGGCGAGTACCGTCTGCCGCAGGTCGAGATCAACATTGCGTACCCGAGCCGCCGTCACCTGCCGGCCAAGGTGCGTACGTTCATCGACCACCTGGTTGAGCATTTCAGCCAGACGCCGAACAGCACGCTCGGCGAAGAGTGGGCGCGCAATGGAATCGACACCCGGCAGATCGATGCCGCAGACGGATCGGCCATTGCACCGCCGGAAGCGTTCGACGGCGCGGTACCGCTGTCGCGCCTGCTCGACAGCGAGATTTCGCCGAAGCCCGCGCCGAAAACGCCGCCGCGCAACCGGCCCACGCCCGTGACGCCGCTCTAGGCGCGGCGGTATGGTGCGCGCGTCTCGCACCGGCCGCCGGGGCCTCGGTAAGTGCGCTGATTACGGCAGGTATCGCCTGGTCGGGGCACGGGGTCGCGGTCAGCGCCCCAGGCAGAAAAAAGCGAAAGGGCGCCGCCACGTCATGTGGCGGCGCCCTTTCGCGCGCTCCTGCTCGCATGCAGTCCGATGCACCGGAGCCGCACATTGCGCGGCCAGTCGCCGCGCGGACGAATCCGCGCGACGCGCGACGCTTACGATTCGGTCTCGCTGGCGGTCTTCCGCGCGGACGTTTTGCCCGATGCCCCGGGCCTGGCCGCTGTGCTCTTCTTCGCGGCTGTCTTGCGCGCGGGGGCTGCCTTTGCGCCCGACCCTTCTTCCTCGCCGGCAGCGCTCTTTGCGGCCGCGCTTTTCGCGGCGGCCTTGGCCGACGGCTCCTTCTTCTCAAACTCGAAACCGATCTTGCCGTCGCTCTGCTTGACGAGGAACGCCTTGAAGTTGCGACCGGTGCGCGACGACTTGAAGTTCGTCAGCAGATCCGTGCGGCCTTCTTCGAGCAGCCTCGCCATCTGCTCGCGGGTGATCTCCTGCTGCAGGATCACCTTGCCGGAGCGGAAGTCGCAGGTTTTCGGGCTGGCGACCGAGTTTTCGCAGACGTAGCTCATTCCGTGCTCGTACACGTGAGCCTTGCATTTCGGACACGCGCCGACCGGCGTTTGCCCCGAGAAGTCCGGCGCTTCGCCGTCCTCGCCGGCCGCGTCCTGGCCGAAATCGAACTCCAGCTTGTAGTTCTTGATTTCGTCGTCGAGCGACAGCTTCAGGATGGCCGAAAAGGGCCGGCCCATCTTGCTGCGAAAACCCGACAGCGGACCAATCGTCTTGTTGCGCAGCAGTTCCTCGACTTCTTCGATCTCGAATTGCCGGCCGCCCGGAATCTTCGAAATCGAGAATTCGCATTTCGAGCATGCGAATCGCCGATAATTTTCCTTCACCTGACCGCCGCAATTCGGACACGGCGTTTCCAGCGTCGCATAATCGCCGGGGATCGTGTCCGAGTCGTACTCCTTCGCGCGCTTCACGATGGTCTGCGTCATGCGGGCGATTTCCTGCATGAACGCATCGCGCGGCAGGTTGCCTCGCTCCATCTGCGAGAGCTTGTATTCCCACTCGCCGGTGAGTTCGGGCGCAGTCAGTTCTTCCACGCCCAGTCCGCGCAGCAACGTCATGAGCTGGAATGCCTTGGCGGTCGGAATCAGTTCGCGGCCTTCGCGAACCAGATATTTTTCGCCGAGCAGCCCTTCGATGATCGCCGCCCGTGTCGCCGGCGTGCCGAGCCCCTTGGCCGCCATCGCCTCGCGCAGTTCGTCGTCCTCGACAAGCTTGCCCGCGCCTTCCATGGCCGACAGCAGCGTGGCCTCGTTGTACCGCGCCGGCGGCTTCGTGACGAGCTGCTGCGCCGCGATCCTGTCGGTTTTGACCTTCTCGTCTTTCTGCACCGGCACGAGGTTCGCGTCGTCACCGCCCGCGTCGCGGCCGTAGATCTGCAGCCAGCCGGGCTCGACCAGCACCTTGCCTTCCGTCTTGAAGTGATGGCCGACGACTTCGGTGATGCGCGTGGTTACCCGGTACTCCGCCGCCGGGAAAAACACGGCGAGGAAGCGCTTCACGACGAGGTCATATAGCTTCTGCTCGGGCTCCGACAGGTTCTTCGGCGCTTGCAGCGTCGGGATGATCGCGAAGTGGTCGCTGATCTTCGAATTGTCGAAGATGCGCTTGTTCGGCTTCACCCAGCCCCTGTCGAGCACCTGCTTGGCGAACGGCAGGTAGTTGTTACTCTCCTTGAGCATGCCGAGCGTCTGCTTCACCGTCTCCTGGTAGTCTTCCGGCAGCGCGCGCGCGTCGGTACGGGGATAGGTGAGCACCTTGTGGCGCTCGTACAGTGCCTGCGCGAGCCCGAGCGTGTTCTTGGCCGAGAAGCCGAAGCGGCCATTTGCCTCGCGCTGCAGGCTCGTGAGGTCGAACAGCGCAGGCGACAGCTGGGTGGAAGGCTTCGACTCCTCGTTCACCGTGCCGAGCTGGCCCCGGCACGCCGCAACGATCGTCTCGGCCGCCGGCAGCGACCATAGCCGCGAGTCGCGCTTTTCGGGGTCGAACTCGTCCCGCTTGAACTTCGGGTCGAACCAGCGCCCCTCGTAAAAGCCGCCGGCGCAGACGAATTCCGCTTTCACTTCCCAGTAGTCGCGCGGCACGAAGCGCCGAATTTTTTCTTCGCGCTCGACGACGATCGAGAGCGTCGGCGTTTGCACCCGGCCGACCGTGGTCAGGAAGAAGCCGCCGCCCTTGCTGTTGAAGGCGGTCATCGCGCGCGTGCCGTTGATGCCGACCAGCCAGTCGGCTTCCGAGCGGCAGCGCGCGGCGTCGGCGAGCGGCTGCATGTCGTCGTCGGTGCGCAGGTGAGCGAAGCCGTCGCGGATCGCCGCGGGCGTCATCGATTGCAGCCACAGGCGGCGCACCGGCTGCTTCGCTTTGGCGTGCTGCGCGATCAGGCGAAAGATCAGCTCGCCCTCGCGCCCCGCGTCGCACGCATTGATCAGACGATCGACGTCCTTGCGCTTGATCAGCTTCGTGAGCACCTTGAGCCGCGATTCGCTCTTCGCGATCGGGTTCAGGTCGAAATGAGGCGGGATGACCGGCAGGTTGGCGAAGCTCCACTTGCCGCGCTTGACCTCGAACTCTTCCGGGGCCGCGATTTCCAGCAGGTGGCCGACTGCCGACGAAAGGACGTACTCGTCGCTCTCGTAATATTCGTCATGCTTTGTAAAGCCGCCCAAAGCTCTCGCGATGTCGTTCGCGACGGAGGGCTTCTCGGCGATGATCAGTGCTTTGGACATGACTCGAAGTTGGTTGGTAAGTCCGGGGTTCGACCCTGGGTGTGCGACCCGTTGACGACCGCTTTATAGCACACGGCGCTGGCCCGGCGTGTCAAGTGCCGTGAAAAGCGCGTCATCATAATTGCGCGAATATCGGTTGAGCAAGCGCCGGGCCGCCTCTCGGGCGCGCTTCGGGCCGGGGGCGGCGGCGCGCTTGACGCCTGTTACGCGACGGCGAGCGCTGGCCGCAGTTTCGGTGCATTGCTGACGCCGGGCAGCGCGGTCAGGTCGGCGAGCATCCGCTCGACGATCGCGGCCTGCGGCAGCACGGTGCCGAAAAAGCGGGTTGCGGTGCTGTCTTCGATCAGTAGTGTAGGAAAATTTTCTACGTCGAGGTCGTCAAAACGATCGGCATGGGTTTCGATGTCGATCCATGCGAAACAGATTTCCGGATGCCGCTCCGCGAGACGGTCGAAGGTTTCGCGATATTCGCGACAGGTGCCGCACCATTGCGCGCACAGGCAGGCGACGAACAGAGTACTCGGGGTGTTGACGCGCTCGGCGATCCGTTCGGAGTCGGTGTCGAGATTCAGCGCGGGCATGAGATTTCCTTGCTTGCAGTATCGTATCAGGTGCTTTCGCGGGAATTTAGCATGGCGGCTCGTGCAACGCTGTCACGCCTTGCTGGCCCGAACGAAGCGGCTGCCGGGCAGCACGGTCAGCGCGCCGGCCAGTTCCAGCCGCAGCAGCGCGCTTTGCAGGAGCGCATCGGGCATGTCGGTGCGAGCCCCCAGCATTTCAAGCGTGGCGGGCGCGTGGCCGAGTGCGTCGAGGAGTCGCTGCGCGTCGGCGTCGAGCGCGTAGCCGCCGCCCGGAGCGGGCGAGGCAGCGCCGGCGGCGGCTGCCGCATCGCCGGCGTCAGGCGGTGCGGTCGCCGAGGCGGTGCTGCTGGGCTGAACGAACGGCTGGGGATATCCCCGCCGGGCGGCTGCGGGCGCGGTTCGCAGCGGCGGCGCGACAAAGCCGAGTTCCTCGAGCATCTCCTCCGGCGTTTCGATGAGCCGTGCGCCCTGTTTGAGAAGGCGGTGACAGCCGCGCGAGAGCGGCGCATGGATCGAACCGGGCAGCGCAAAGACGTCGCGCCCCATTTCATTGGCGAGGCGCGCGGTGATCAGCGAACCCGAACGCATCGCGGCTTCGACGACCAGCACGCCGTCGGCAAGGCCCGCGATCAGCCGGTTGCGCTGCGGGAAATTGGCTGCGCGCGCGGGGGTGCCGAGCGGCCATTCCGAGACGATCGCGCCTGTCACGGCGATCTGTTGTGCGAGCGCGTGGTGAGCGGCAGGATAGACGAGATCGGCGCCGGTGCCGATCACCGCAATCGTGCTGCCGCGCGCGGCCAGCGCGCCGCGGTGCGCCGCGCCGTCGATGCCCTGTGCCAGGCCCGAGACGACCGCAAGTCCCGCTTCGGAGAGCGCGCGCGCAAAGCGCCCTGCGTCCTCGCGCCCCTGCGGGGTGGCGCTGCGGCTGCCGACCACAGCGACGGCGCGCGCGTGCAGCAGGTCGAGGCGCCCCTTTATATAGAGCAGCGCGGGCGGATCCGGCATGTTCAGCAACGCGGGCGGATAAGCCGGGTCGTCGAGCGTCACGAGCGCGTTGCCAGGCTGCGCGCGCCAGCCGAGCACCGCTTCTACGTATGGCGCGAACGCCGGCGCGGGCGGCGCGAGCGCGGCTCGGGCGCTCGCCTCGTCTGTGGCGGCGGCGAGGCGCGCGAACGGCTGCGCGAGAATCGCCTGGGGCAGGCCGAACGCCGTCAGCAGCGCACGCAGTGCGCCCGGCCGCAGACCGGGCGCCATCGTGAGCCGCAGCCACGCGGCAAGTTCTTCGGCGGTTGCAGACAGCGGTTGCATCGACGATTCCCCCTACAGCACGGCCAGCGAGCACGCGAGCGCCATGCTAGAATTTTCATGATCCGAAATAACCAAGGTGCCGCGCACGAGCGCGCGGGCTGGTCGCCTGCACAGCGCCGAGGCGGCGAACCTGTCCGGTTCGACCTCGTCAATGTTCTGTGTTTGCCGCTGGCCCGGCTAGCTGGCCGGATGGCCAGTCGTTGACGCACTGCGCGCGTGCCGCGCCTTACCCGACTCCGAGACCATGGCCTTACTGAACATCCTGAACTATCCGGACAAGCGGCTGCACAAGGTTGCGAAGCCTGTTGCGGCTGTCGACGGCCGCATTCGCACGCTCGTCTCCGACATGGCCGAGACGATGTACGCCGCACCCGGCGTAGGCTTGGCCGCCACCCAGGTGGACGTGCACGAACGCGTGATCGTGATCGACGTGTCGGAAACGCACGACCAGTTGCGCGTGTTCATCAATCCCGAGATCGTCTGGTCGAGCAACGAAAAGAAGATCAACGAAGAGGGCTGCCTGTCCGTTCCGGGCATTTACGACAACGTCGAGCGCGCCGAGAAGGTGCGTGTGCGGGCGCTCGACGAGAAGGGCGAAACGTTCGAGCTCGACTGCGAGGGGCTGCTGGCGGTGTGCATCCAGCACGAAATGGATCATCTGATGGGGCACGTGTTTGTCGAGTACCTGTCGCCGCTGAAGCAAACCCGCATCAGGACCAAGATGAAGAAGCTTGCGCACGCGATGTAACGCGTGCCGGACTTTGCTGACGCCCGCCGTTCATGAGCCATTCCTTGCGCGTTATTTTTGCCGGTACGCCGGAGTTCGCCGCTGCGGCGCTCTCCGCCATTCACACTGCCGGTTTCCCGGTGCCTCTCGTGCTCACGCAGCCGGACCGCCCGGCTGGCCGCGGCATGAAACTGCAGGCGAGCCCTGTCAAGCGCTATGCGCAGCAACACGGCCTCGCGGTTGCGCAACCGCCCTCGCTGCGCCGTGACGGCAAGTTTCCCGGCGAGGCCGCCGCGGCGCTCGGCCTGCTGCGCGCGACGCCGCACGACGTGATGGTGGTCGCCGCCTATGGACTGCTGCTGCCGCAGGAGGTGCTCGACATCCCGCCGCACGGCTGTATCAACATTCACGCATCGCTGCTGCCGCGCTGGCGCGGCGCGGCGCCGATTCACCGCGCGCTCGAAGCGGGCGACGCCGAGACCGGCATCACGCTGATGCAGATGGACGCGGGCCTCGACACCGGCGCGATGATCAGCGAAACCCGCATGCCGATCCGCGCCGACGACACCACGGCCACACTGCACGACCGGCTCGCCGACGCGGGGGCGCGCCAGGTCGTGCAAGCGCTCGGCGAACTCGAACGCAGCGGCCGGCTGGCCGCGGCGCCGCAGCCAGCCGACGGCGCCACGTATGCCGCCAAGATCGGCAAACATGAAGCCGCGCTCGACTGGCGGCGCCCGGCGCACGCGCTCGCCCGCCAGGTGCGCGCGTTCGATCCGTTTCCCGGCGGCGTTGCGACGCTCGACGGCACTCCGCTCAAGATCTGGGCAGCGCACCCCGTGGCGGCGAGCGGCGCGGCCGAGCCCGGTGTGATCGTCGACGTCTGCGCCGCCGGCGTGGTGGTTGCGTGCGGCGAAGGCGCGCTCTGTGTCACGCAGATGCAAAAGCCCGGCGGGAAGCGTTTGCCGGTGCGCGAGTTTCTCGCCGGCTCGCCGCTCGCCGCGGGCCAGCGGTTTTCTTCACCGGAGACAGCGTAACCGCCGCGCTGCCCACCGCGCCATCGTCCGTTCGGCCGGCTCGCGCGGCGCCGGAGCGGCGCGTAGAATTCCTGCTGCAACCCGCTCGTGCCTGAGGTCTCCATGTTCGGCATCACCCATTTCGGCTTTTTCATCGCGGCGGTGTTTCTGCTCAATGTCACGCCCGGTCCCGACACCGCCTATATCGTCGGGCGCAGCGTCGCCCAGGGGCGCGGCGCGGGGCTGATGTCGGCGCTCGGCATTTCCGCCGGTGGCTGCGTGCATTCGCTTGCCTGCGCGTTCGGCCTGACGGCGCTGCTCGCGGCGTCCGCAGGCGCATTCACGGTCATCCGCTTCGCGGGTGCGCTGTACCTGATCTATCTCGGCATCCGGCTAATCTTCGCGCGGCCCGCGGCCGGGACCGCGCCGGCCGACGCGGCCCGCGCACCGGGCACGGCGGGCGGGCCCAGGTCGCTGCGGCAACTCTTCCTGCAGGGTTTCTGGACCAACGTGCTGAATCCGAAGGTCGTGCTGTTCTTCGTGTCGTTCTTCCCGCAATTCGTCGTGGCCGGCGGCACGCACAAGGCGCTCGCGTTCCTCGCGCTCGGCGGCGTGTTCGTGCTGATGAGCACGGTGTGGAACAGCTTCGTCGCCTGGGTGGCCGGCAGCGTGACGCGGCGCGTGTCGAACCGGCCTGGCGTGAAGCGCTGGCTCGACCGCACCGTCGGCAGCGCGTTCGTCGGTCTCGGCCTGCGGCTTGCCGCGTCTCGCTGATTGAATTTTTCCCGCGCGCCCATATCTAACAAAATCCTTACGTCAGGCCGTTATCGGGCGGCCGTCACTGGATAGCGACCCGCGCGCGGGGCAAGGAGTATCGAACATGTTCAATTGGGTCAAAACCGCGATGTTGATGGCCGCGATCACGGCCCTGTTCATCGTCATCGGCGGGGCGATTGGCGGTACGCGCGGCATGATGCTCGCGCTCATCATCGCGCTCGGGATGAATTTCTTTTCGTACTGGTTTTCCGACAAGATGGTGCTGCGCATGTACAACGCGCAGGAAGTCGACGAAACCAGCGCGCCGCAGTTCTACCGCATGGTGCGCGAACTCGCGACCCGCGCCGGACTGCCGATGCCGCGCGTGTATCTGATCAACGAGGATGCGCCGAATGCGTTCGCCACCGGCCGCAACCCGGAGCATGCGGCAGTGGCCGCCACCACCGGCATCCTGCGCGTGCTGTCGGAGCGCGAGATGCGCGGCGTGATGGCGCACGAGCTTGCGCACGTCAAGCACCGCGACATCCTGATCTCGACGATCTCCGCCACGATGGCCGGCGCCATCTCGGCGCTCGCGAATTTCGCGATGTTCTTTGGCGGCCGCGACGAGAACGGCCGCCCGGCCAATCCGGTCGCGGGCATCGCGGTCGCGTTGCTTGCGCCGATCGCCGGCGCGCTGATCCAGATGGCGATCTCCCGCGCGCGCGAGTTCGAGGCCGACCGCGGCGGCGCGCAGATCTCGGGCGATCCGCAGGCGCTCGCCGCGGCGCTCGACAAGATCCACCGCTACGCGAGCGGCATTCCGTTCCCGGCGGCTGAAGCGCACCCCTCGACCGCGCAGATGATGATCATGAATCCGCTGTCCGGCGGTGGTTTCTCCAACCTGTTCTCGACGCACCCGTCGACCGAGGAGCGCATCGCGCGGCTGATGGAGATGGCCCGCACGGGCCGCTTCGACTGAACGTCGAGGCGCGGGTCGCCCGGCGCGCCACGCTACAATGTGGCGTTTGCGTTGCGCGCGCTGCGCGCCGAGGCCCCGCCCTTCATGACTTCAAAGCCTGTCACGCATCCCGCTTCTTCCGTACCCCGCGCGCGCGAATCGCGCCTGTCGGTGCTGCATCTCGCGCCGGAATCGCTCGGCTTTGCACTCGATTGCGCCGCCCAGGCAGTCGGTGCGGTGCGGCTCGGTTCCGCACTGCCCGCCGCGCTGCAGTCGGTCTTCGTGTCCGCCCCCGAGGGCAGCGCGGCGGCTGCGCGCGGCGCGGTGCAGGACATCGCTTATCGCACGATGCGCTGGCTTGCCACGGCAGACTGGATCATCGCCAGACTGGTCCGCAAGCCGCCGCCGCCGCATGTCGCCAACCTGCTGGCGTGCGCGCTGACGCTCCTCGGCGGAGCGCCCGGCTATACGCCGTTCACCGTCGTCGACCAGGCGGTGCGGGCGATCGCCGCGCGGCGCGAGTTCAGTTTCGCGAAAGGGCTCGTCAATGCGGTATTGCGGCAGTACCTGCGCGAGCGCGACAACCTGCTCGCCGAAGCGGGCGCCGACGAAGTCGCGCGCTGCAATTATCCGGCGTGGTGGATTGACGCCGTGCGCCGCGCGTGGCCCGACTGCTGGCAGGCCGTGCTCGACACCGGCAACACGCACGCGCCGCTCACGTTGCGCGTGAATGCGCGGCGCTCCACCGTCGACGCCTACCTGCAACTGCTGCGCGAACACCATATCGATGCGGCCCGCGCCGGCGAAGACGGCGTGAGGCTCGCGACGCCGATGCCGGTCGACCGTCTTCCCGGCTTTGGCGAAGGGATCGTCTCGGTGCAGGATGCGGGCGCGCAACTCGCGGCGCAGTGGCTTGGCGCGCACGACGGCATGCGCGTCCTCGACGCGTGCGCCGCGCCCGGCGGCAAGACCTGTCATCTGCTCGAGCGGGCCAGTCTGGAACTGGTCGCGCTCGAAAGCGACGCGACGCGGGCTCGCCGCATCGACGAAAACCTGCGGCGCCTCGGCTTGAGCGCCGAGGTCCGCATCGGCGACGCGGGCACGCCGGCGAAATGGCATGACGCGCTCGACCGGCCGTTCGACCGCATCCTCGCGGATGTACCGTGCTCGGCATCGGGTATCGTACGGCGTCATCCTGACATCCGCTGGCTGCGGCGCGCCAGCGACATCGCCGCGCTCGTCGCCGAGCAGCGCCGGATCCTCGCGGCGCTCTGGCCGCTCGTGAAGCCAGGCGGCGAGTTGCTTTACGTTACGTGCTCGATCTTTCCCGAAGAGGGCGAGTTGCAGGCGCAGTGGTTTGGAAACCAGTACCAGGATGCGGTACGATTGGACGCGCCGGGGCAGCTATTGCCCGTAGCGGCTCGCGCGCCCGCCGATGCTCCGGACGGCCTGCGCGCCGACGCGGGCAACGGCGATCACGCAGACCACGACGGATTTTTCTACGCGCGCTTTCAGAAACGGTGACCTTCAAACGCTTCTTCCCGCTTCGGCTCGTCGCCGTGCTCTGGATGGCGCTCGCTTTCTGGCTGGGCGCGCCGGACGCAGCGCATGCCGATTCGATCTCGGTGCAGCGCGCGTCGCTGCAGGCTGACGGCACCGGCTGGAGTCTCGATGCGCAATTCGATTTCGCGCTGAACAGCAGCCTCGAAGATGCCGTCAACAAGGGCATTCCGCTCTACTTCACCACCGATTTCGAGCTGACCCGTCCGCGCTGGTACTGGTTCGACGAGCAGCCGGTCAGCGTATCGCAAAGCTACCGGCTCTCGTTCCAGCCGCTTACGCGCGAGTACCGCGTCTCGACCGGCGGCCTGCAGCTAGGCTTCAGCACGCTGAAAGACGCGCTCGCGGTGATCCAGCATGTCACCTCGTGGCACGTGATCGACCGCAACCAGGTGCAGGACGGCGAAACGTACACAGCCTCGGTGCGCATGCAGCTCGACATCGCGCTGATGCCCAAGCCGTTCCAGATCGACGCGGTCAACAACCGCGACTGGAACCTCGCTTCCGACTGGAAGCGCTTTACCTTCACGGTGACCGAACGTGCTAAATAGAGTGCGCGGCACCACGAGTCTGCGCAGCATCGTCGTGCGTGTGCTGGTGTCGACGGTGGCGGTCACGGCCGTCCTGCTGCTGGTGCTGCTCGCCGCGGCGAGCGCCAACACCGAGTTCTTCGACCGCTACTACCAGTGGCTGTACGCGGCGAACGTCGCCGTCGCGCTGATCTTCCTGATGATCGTGACGACGCTCGTGCTGATCATCATCTACCGGTTGCGCAAGGGCAAGTTCGGCACGCGGCTGCTCGCGAAGCTCGCGTTCTTCATGGCGCTCGTCGGCGTGGTGCCGGGCGGCATCATTTACGTCGTGTCGTACCAGTTCGTGTCGCGCAGTATCGAGTCGTGGTTCGACGTCAATGTCGAGACCGCGCTGACGTCGGGGCTGAATCTCGGCCGCGGCATGCTCGATGCGTCGTTGTCGGATTTGCAGAACAAGGCGCGCCTGATGGCCGAGCAGCTCGCCACGTCCGATGCCGCCGGCACGACGCTGACGCTGCTGCGCCTGCGCGACCAGTTCGGCGTGCAGGATGCGACGATCGTCGAGCCGGTGCGCAGCATGTCCGGCGCCGCACCCGAGATGCACGTGGTCGCGGAAGCGTCGGGCAACTATGTGTCGCTGGTGCCGAACGACCTGCCGACGCCGATGATGATCGAGCAGGCGCGCGGCCGCGGTTTTGCGGCGATCGAAGGCGAGGTGGACGGCGACCCGCACGCGAGCGGCATGCGCGGCGCGCTGCGGCTGCGCGTCGTGCAGCGCATCCCGGATACGAACTCGTCGCTGCTGCGGCCGACCGAGCGCTTCCTGCAACTGACGCAGCCCGTTTCTCCGTCGCTCGCACGCAATGCCGACGCCGTGCAGCGCGCGTATCGCGAGTATCAGGAGAAGGCGCTCGGCCGCACCGGCCTGCGCAAGATGTACATCGGCACGCTCACGCTTGCGCTGTTTCTCGCAACCTTCATTGCAATGATGCTTGCGCTCGCGCTCGGCAATCAGCTCGCGCGGCCGTTGTTCCTGCTTGCGCAGGGCACGAAGGAAGTGACCGAAGGCGATTACACGCCGAAACGCGAAATCAAATCGCGCGACGAACTGGGCTTTCTCACCCAGGCGTTCAATGCAATGACGCGCCAGCTTTCCGAAGCGCGCGCGGCGGTCGAGCGCAACCGCGTCGCGCTCGAGCATTCGAAGTCCTATCTGGAGAGCATCCTCGCGAACCTGACAGCGGGCGTGTTCGTGTTCGACCGGCAGTTCCGTCTCACTACCGCGAACCGCGGCGCCGAACGGATTTTTCGCCAGCCGTTTCAGGCCGCGCTCGGCGCGCCGCTCGAACACATCGCGGTGCTCAACGAGTTCGGCACGATGGTGCGCAAGGCGTTTGCCGATCGCGAAGCGGCCGGCGGCGGCGACGATCAGGACGACCGCGGCCACTGGCAGCAGCAGTTCTCGGTGCAGGTGCCGGGCGAAACCGAGCCGCTTACGCTGCTGGTACGCGGCGCGCGCCTCGTGGCGGGCGTCGGCCACGAGACCGAGGACGTGCAGACGTCCGGCTACGTGGTCGTGTTCGACGACATCTCCGACGTGATCTCCGCGCAGCGTTCGATTGCGTGGGGCGAGGTTGCGCGGCGCCTCGCGCACGAGATCAAGAATCCGCTCACGCCGATCCAGCTGTCCGCCGAGCGGCTGCAGATGAAGCTTGCCGACAAGCTCGCACCGGGCGACGCGGACGTGCTCAAGCGCGGCGCGACCACGATCGTCAATCAGGTGGCGGCAATGAAGCAGATGGTCGACAGCTTTCGCGACTACGCGCGCACGCCGCCCGCAGTGCTGGCGAATCTGCAGTTGAACGAACTCGTGAGCGAGGTGCTCACGCTGTACGGCATCGAGGAAGGCAAGAGCCCGATTCGCGTGGAACTCGCGACGTTGCCGGTGATCCGCGGCGACGCAACGCAGTTGCGTCAGGTGATTCACAACCTGCTGCAGAACGCTCAGGACGCGGTGGCCGAGGCCGCGCAGCCCCGTGTGCTGCTGGAAACGCGGACAGTAGAATATGGCGATCCCGACGCGGAAGGAAAGGTGCGCGTCGCCGTGCGTCTGACAGTTTCTGACAACGGACCCGGCTTCCCTACGCGTATCCTCACGCGTGCGTTCGAACCATACGTGACGACCAAGGCCAAAGGAACAGGGCTGGGACTGGCGATGGTCAAGAAGATCGTCGACGAACACGGCGCGCGCATCGACATTCGCAACCGCCTGAAGGCGGGCGACGTGATCGAGGGAGCACAGATTTCGATCCTCTTTCTTCAACTGGCGGAAGACGACGCGGCGCCCGGTGCGGGACCGCGTCCGGGGCAGGGCGGCACGTCGCAGGGAACGACAAAAGCAACAGTGCAGACAAGGGCAGCGTAAATGGCAACCATCCTGGTGGTAGACGATGAAATGGGCATCCGGGAATTGCTCTCGGAGATCCTGAGCGACGAAGGGCACGCCGTCGAGCTGGCGGAGAACGCGTACGAGGCGCGCGAATACCGCCTGCGCCAGGCGCCCGACCTGGTGCTGCTCGACATCTGGATGCCCGACACCGATGGCGTCACGCTGCTGAAGGAATGGGCCGCGCAAGGCCTGCTGACGATGCCCGTGATCATGATGTCCGGTCACGCGACGATCGACACCGCGGTCGAGGCGACGCGAATCGGTGCGCTGAATTTTCTGGAGAAGCCGATTGCGCTGCAAAAGCTGCTGAAGGCCGTCGAACAGGGACTCGCGCGCGGCAATCCGGCGCCGGCGCCGTCAGGGGCGGCCGCCAAGCCGGCGTTGCAGACGAGCGCGTCGGCGGTGGCCTCGGCCGCCGCGCTGCCGCTGTTGCCCGCCGACGGCGCGGGCGGCGGCGCGCTCGCCGCACAGGCCGCGTCGATCTCGTTCGACATCCCGCTGCGCGACGCGCGCGATGCGTTCGAACGCGCGTACTTCGAGTATCACCTCGCGCGCGAGAACGGCAGCATGACGCGCGTGGCCGAGAAGACCGGGCTCGAACGCACGCACCTGTACCGCAAGCTGAAGCAGCTCGGCGTCGACCTGGGCAAGAACAAGGGCGATTGACGGAACACCGGCCGGCCGCGCGGCAAAACATCGGCAACGGGGCTTGAGTCGGTGAAAACTGTTTGCTATACTCTTTCTTCTTCGTTGGCCCGGTAGCTCAGTTGGTAGAGCAGCGGATTGAAAATCCGCGTGTCGGTGGTTCGATTCCGCCCCAGGCCACCAGAATTCAGCCCCAGGAACTCGCAAGATTCCTGGGGCTTTTCTGTTTCTGGCGGGGTCGCGTGCGTGTCGCCGGCAGCGCTGTGTCGTGCATGATAAAATCGCGACAGTTCAAGGACTTGCGCAGATTCCCGACAAGTCCTTTTTCGTTTCGCGCAGGCGATCCGGCCGGGACAAGCGGGGCAGGCGTGGCGGGTGCGAAGCGCACGAACGGCGATCAGCGGTATAAGCGGTGGCGACGCTCCGTGCATGGGCCGCGGCCTATACTGCATGAGCCGGCGGTGGCGCCGGTCCGTGCCGCGCCGCGCGTCACGGCCCCCTCATTCTCGGAGTTTCACGGTGATCCGCAAAGACGCCAAGAGTAGCGCTCTGGTGCTGTTTTCCGGCGGCCAGGACTCGGCCACGTGCCTCGCCTGGGCGCTCGAACGATATGAAACGGTCGAGACGCTCGGCTTCGATTACGGTCAGCGGCACCGCGTCGAGCTCGAATGTCGCGAGGGGTTTCGCGACGCCATCGTGCGCGCGTTTCCGCAGTGGGCGGACCGGCTCGGCGACGATCATCTGATCGACCTGTCGGTGCTCGGTTCGATCAGCGACACCGCGATGACGCGCGAAATCCAGATCGAAGCGACCGCGAACGGCTTGCCGAACACGTTCGTGCCGGGCCGCAACCTGATGTTCATGACGATCGCCGCGGCGATCGCCTATCGGCGCGGCCTGCGTGTCCTCGTGGGCGGCATGTGCGAAACCGATTTTTCCGGCTATCCGGATTGCCGCGACGACACGATGAAAGCGCTGCAGGTGGCGCTCAATCTCGGCATGAATACGCGTTTCGTGCTGGAGACGCCGCTGATGTGGATCGACAAGGCCGATACCTGGCGTCTCGCACATGAGCTGGGGGGCGACGCGCTGGTCGAGCTGATCCGGATTGAAACGCACACCTGCTATGTCGGCGAGCGCGCGGAACTGCACGACTGGGGTTTCGGCTGCGGCGAATGTCCGGCCTGCAGTTTGCGCAAGCGCGGCTACGAGGCCTATCTCGCCGGCGAAAAGATCGCGCAGCCCGCCTGATTGCCGCACGCGAGCGGCACACCACTGAACGAGGCACAACGGCGCACGGCGCCCAAAGACAGCAGCATGACGTACACGGTCAAGGAAATTTTCTATACGTTGCAGGGCGAGGGCGCGAACGCCGGCCGCCCGGCCGTGTTCTGCCGGTTTGCCGGCTGCAATCTGTGGTCGGGCCGCGAGGACGATCGCGCGGACGCCGTGTGCCGCTTCTGCGACACGGATTTCGTCGGCACCGACGGCGAAAACGGCGGCAAATTCCGCGATGCGGCGGAACTCGTGGCGCAGATCGCCTCGCTGTGGCCGCAAGGCGAGGGCCGGCGTTTCGTGGTCTGCACCGGCGGCGAGCCGATGCTGCAAATGGATCAGCCGCTCGTCGACGCTCTGCATGATGCCGGCTTCGAAATCGCCATCGAAACGAACGGCTCGCTGCCGGTGCTGGCGACCATCGACTGGATCTGCGTGAGCCCGAAGGCCGACGCGCCGCTCGTCGTCACGAAGGGCAACGAGCTGAAGGTCGTGGTGCCGCAGGACAACCAGCGGCTCGCCGACTATGCGGCGCTCGACTTCGATCATTTCCTCGTGCAGCCGATGGACGGTCCGTCGCGCGACATCAATACCCGGCTCGCGATCGACTGGTGCAAACGGCATCCGCAATGGCGCCTGTCGATGCAGACTCACAAGTACCTGAACATTCCCTGATTTGCCGTGCTGACGATTACCCGAAAACTCGAATTCGACGCGGGCCACCGCATCCCCGACCACCGCAGCCAGTGCCGCAACCTGCACGGGCATCGCTACGTGCTCGAAATCACGTTGCAGGGCGATCTCGTCGAGACGGAAGGCGCGCCGGACCGCGGCATGGTGATGGACTTCGCAGACGTGAAGGCGCTCGCAGTCGAGCACCTCGTCGACAAGTGGGATCACGCGTTTCTGGTCTACGAGGGCGACACCCAGGTGCGGGGCTTCCTCGACGCAATGCCGGGCCACAAGACGGTCGTGCTCGACCGCATTCCGACGGTCGAGAATCTGGCCGCCGCCGCCTTTTCGATCTTGGCGAACGTCTACGACGCCCATTACGGCGTGAATCTGCGCCTCGCCAGAGTGCGCCTGTACGAAACGCCGAACTGCTGGGCGGACGTGACACGCGACTGAACGCGCGCGTTATTGTCACGGTATGATCGTCGCAACCACTAGCGGAGCGAGACATGCCGGCCACCGAACCGCGCCGCGCGCACCCTGCGCGCAGCGCCCGCGCTTCCTGCCGCATCGCGGACGGCGCGCCGCGTCGCCCCGGAGCGCGGCGATGAGCACCTTCACCAATCCTCTCAAGACGCGTCTGCGCGAAGCGGAGCCGCTGTACGGGCTGTGGCTGTCGCTCGGCAGCGACAGCGCGGCCGAAGCGCTCGCGCATGCGGGCTTCGACTGGCTGCTGATCGACATGGAGCACGCGCCGAACGACAGCGGCGACGTCACCGGCCAGTTGCGCGCGATCGCGGCCGCGCATTTGCCGGGCGAGCCGGTCGTGCGCGTGCCGGCGAGCGATGCGTGGCTCGTCAAGCGTGTGCTCGACGCGGGCGCGCGCACGGTGATGTTCCCGAACATCGAGTCGGCCGAGGAGGCCGCGCACGCGGTGCGGCTCACCCGCTACCCGGGCGCGGAAACGCCGGATGGCCTGCGCGGCGTCGCGGGCATGGTGCGCGCCGGCGCATATGGGATGCGCCGCGACTACGTGCAGACGGCGAACGCACAGATCGCGACGATCGTGCAGATCGAGTCCGCGCGCGCGGTGCAGCAGGTCGAGCAGATCGCGGCGACGCCGGGCGTGGACTGCCTGTTCGTCGGGCCGTCGGATCTGGCGGCCAGTCTCGGCCACCTCGGCGACGCGAAGCATCCGGAGGTGCAGGAGGCCGTGCGCCGTATCGTTGCCGCTGCGCAAAACGTCGGCATCGCAGCCGGTACCTTCGCGATGGATGCCGCGTCGGCGCGGCAGGCGCGCGAAGCCGGATTCCGTTTCATTGCGCTCGCAGCCGACGTGATCTGGCTGTTGCGGGCGACCCGTCAGGCGTTGCAGGAGGTGCGGTCATGAGAAGCAGGGTGCGACAGGTGCGGCGTCTGGCCGTGGCGGCGGCCGCCGGCGTGTGGCTGTCGGCGGCGGCGAGTGCGGCCGCGCAAAACGGCCCGTCGAAGGCCGACGATCCGGAAACGGAAACCGCGATCGCCGACTACAACGCCGGCAACGTGATCTCCGCGCTCGCCGAGTTCCACAAGGCGGCGCTGCGCGGCAATCGTCTCGCCGAGTTCGATTACGCGATGATGCTGCTGAACGGCGAAGGGACGCCCGCGAACGTCGAAGAAGGCAAGAAATGGCTGCGCAAGGCGGCCGACGCGAACATGTCTCACGCGCAATACGTGTACGGCAAGATGTACGACGATGGCGATTTCGTCGCCCGCGATCCGGCCGAAGCGCATCGCTGGTTTCTGAAGGCGGCGCGGCAGGGGCATGTGCTGGCGGAACTGGCGCTCGCGAACCAGTTCCTCGACGGCCGCGGCACGCCGCGCGACAACCATCAGGCGTTTCTGTGGTACAGGAAGGCCGCACAGGCCGGCGACATGACTGCGCAATACGTGGCCGGCTCGTTCTACGAACGCGGCGGCGACGGCGTGACGAAGAACCTGAACGTCGCGCGCGCCTATTACGCGGCGGCCGCCGCGCAGGGCGACCCGGTCGCGCGGCTGAAGTTCGAGGCGCTCAGCGCGGAGTTGCGCAGCGAGCATCAGGCCAAGCCGCAGTGAAGCGGCGCCGCGCGGCGCACGCGAGCATGAAACAGGGGCGCTGTCGCGCCCCTGTTCGTTTGCCGTGTCAGCTCTGGATCAGACGTTTGTGGCGACCGACGCTCATGATCAGCCCGGTCGCGATGCCCAGCGTGATGAGCGCGGTCCCCCCATAGCTCATGAACGGGAGCGGCACGCCGACCACCGGAAGGATGCCGCTCACCATCCCGATGTTGACGAACGCGTAGGTGAAGAAGGCCATCGTGAGCGAGCCCGCCAGCAGGCGGCCGAATAGCGTGGCGCCGTTCGCCGCGATATAGAGTCCGCGCGCGATCAGCGCCATGTAGAGCGTGAGCAGCACGATGCCGCCGGCGAGCCCGAACTCCTCCGAAAACACCGCAAAGATGAAGTCGGTATGCTTTTCGGGGATGAACTCCAGATGCGCCTGCGTGCCTTTGAGCCAGCCCTTGCCGAGCGCGCCGCCCGAGCCGATCGCGATGACTGCCTGGATCGTGTGGAAGCCCTTGCCGAGCGGATCCGATTCCGGGTTGAGCAGCGTGCAGATGCGGTGTTTCTGGTAGTCGTGCATCAGCGGCCACTGGACTTGCGGCTGGCAGATCCTGTCCTGGAACGTCGCGATGGCGCCCACGGCGATCACGGTGGCGATCAGCGCCGGAACGATCAGCTTGAAGCTGAGCCCGGCAAAGTAGATGACGAAGAGCCCCGCCGCGAGCACCAGCACGGCGGTGCCGAGGTCGGGCTGCTTCGCGATCAGTGCGACCGGCACCGCGAGGATCAGCAGCCCGACGACGAAGTCGTACCAGCGCATCACGCCCTCGCGCCGCTGATAGTACCAGGCGAGCATCAGCGGCGTGGCGATCTTCAGGATTTCCGACGGCTGGATCACGACGCCGACGTTGATCCAGCGTTTCGCGCCCTTGCGCGTGAGGCCGAACAGCGCCACCGCGACGAGCATCGCAATACCGAACGTATAGAGCGGCACGGCAAAGCGCATCAGCGTGTTGGGCGGTACGTTGGAGAGCGCCCACATCAGCACGAACGTGATCATGATGTTGCGCAACTGTTCCTCGACCTTGCCGGGCATGTCGAGCGTGGCGCTGTACAGCGTCACGATGCCGACGCACATCAGCAGAAACACCGCGAGGGCGAGCGGGCGGTCGAACCCCGCGAACAGGTGCCTGATGCGCTCGAGCACGGCGCGCTTGTCGAATTGCATGCCTTACTCCTTGGCCGCCGTGTCGCCGGTATCCGGCTGGCGGGGGGACGGGGTCGCGAGCCGCGTGCCGCGCGAGTCTGCGGCGGCACTGGCCGCGTGTGCGGCGGGCGGAAGCGGACGATGCGGCCCCCGGTGACGCGGAATCAGAATGGGCTTCGGCGCGGACGCGGCGCCGGGCGCAGCGGAGGCCGCCGCGCCGGGCGATGCCGGCGTGGGCACGAAGATCGGCGTGGGCACGGCACCCGATGCCGCGTCGATACCCGAGGCGGCATCGACGCCCGACGCGTTGGCCGGCGCCGCGACGACGGGCGTGGGCAGCGCGACGAAGCCCGAAGCGATCGAGATCGGCTGCGCGGCCGCGCCGGAACCCGCGGCGTCGCCGATCACCGGGCCGGATGCGCCCTCGGTGGCCGAGGCGGCCGCGGCGACGGCGGCCGCCTCGACACCGGGCTTGAAGCGGTCCACGAGGTAGTAGTCGATCACGCGGCGCGCGATCGGGCCGGCGGTCTCCGCGCCCCAACCGCCATTCTCGACGATCAGTGCGACCGCGATCTTCGGATGATCGGCGGGCGCGAACGCGATGAACAGCGCGTGGTCGCGCAGTCGCTCGGCGACCGCATGCCCGTGATAGTTGGCGCCCTGCAGCGAGTACACCTGCGCGGTACCGGTCTTCGCGGCCGCCTGGTACGGCGCGCCGACGAACACCTTCGACGCGGTGCCGGTCTGCACCACGCCGACCATCGCGCGCTTCACGATGTCGAAGTCTTGCTGCGGGACGTCGATGCGGCCCTCGGGTTTCGGCACCGTCATGCGCACCTGATGGGTGATCGGGTTGACGATCTCCTTCACGAGGTGCGGCTTCATGATGATGCCGTTGTTGGCGAGCGTGGCCACCGCGTGCGCGAGCTGCAGGATCGTGAACGAGTTGTAGCCCTGGCCGATGCCGAGGCTGATCGTCTCGCCTTCGTACCAGCGCTGCTGGTCGGGCTTGTGATAGGCGGTGCGCTTCCATTCGGTGGATGGCAGGATGCCCTTCGCCTCGCCCGCGATGTCGATGCCGGTCAGCTGGCCGAATCCCCAGGGCTTCATGAACTTGGCGATCGCGTCGACGCCCAGGTCGTGCGCGAGCATGTAGAAGTACGTGTCGTTCGATACGACGATCGCGCGGTTCAGGTCGATCCAGCCCTGGCCCGAGCGCACGTCGTTGCGGAACATGTGGCCGCCGAACATGTAGTAGCCCGGATCCTGGAAGCCCCAGCTCGGCGTGCGCTTGTGCAGCGCCAGCGCGGCGAGCGCCATGAACGGCTTGTAGGTCGAGCCGGGCGGATAGGTGCCGCGCAGCGGCCGGTTCAGCAGCGGGTGATCCGGCGAGTTGTTCAGCGCATCCCAGGTCTGCTGGTCGATGCCGTCCACGAACAGGTTCGGATCGAAGCTCGGCGCCGACACGAATGCGAGCACGTCGCCGGTCGACGGCTCGATCGCGACGAGCGCGCCGCGCTTGCCGGTGAACGCCTGCTCGGCGACTTCCTGCAAGCCGATGTCGAGCGACAGCACGAGGTTGTTGCCCGGCGTCGCCTGGGTGCGCGACAGTGTGCGCACCGGGCGTCCGCCCGCCGTGACCTCGACCTCCTCGAAGCCCGTCAGCCCGTGCAGTTCGGTTTCGTAGCTCTGCTCGACGCCGATCTTGCCGATGTAGTCGGTGCCCTTGTAGTTGTTCGCGTCGAGGCGCGGATCGTAGTGATCCGGATCGCTGTCGTTCTCGTCGCTGATCTTCTGGATGCGCTCGCGGTCACGCTGCGAGATGCGGCCGATGTAGCCGATCACGTGCGCGGCCGTCGTGCCGAGCGGATATTCGCGGAACAGCCGCGCGCGCACCTCGACGCCGGGGAAGCGGTAGCGCTGCGCGGTGAAGCGCGCGACCTCCTCGTCGGTGAGCCGGGTGCGGATCGGCAGGCTTTCGAAATTCTTCGAGTCTTCGAGCAGCTTCTTGAAGCGGCGCCGGTCGCGCGTGTCGATCGTCACCACGGACGACAGTTCGTCGATCACGGTTTCGAGCGGCGCATCGAGCTTCGACGGCGTGATCTCCAGCGTGTACGCCGAGTAGTTCTTCGCGAGCACGACGCCGTCGCGGTCCATGATGATGCCGCGGTTCGGCACGATCGGCGCGACCGAGATGCGGTTCTCGTCGGCCTCCAGCGAGTACTTGCTGTAGTGCCAGACCTGCAGATACAGGAAGCGGAAGGCGATCAGCCCGAAGCAGACGAACACGAACAGGCCGGCGGCTGCAACCCGCAGGCGGAATTTCGTGAGCTGTTGCTGGGTGTCCTTGAATTCGGTCATGCGTGCGATACGTCAAAGGGCTGCGGCGCGGTCATCGGAAAAGGCGCGCCGGGGCCGGGTCCGGCGAGACGGCGTGGCGTGCGGCGCCCCTGAATAGGTCGGCTCGGCGTGTTCAACGCGGGGCTCGCCGTGCGCGCGGCACTATATGGGGCGCGTGTCGTCCGGATCGGCCGGACGGCGCTGCGGCATCAGCAGCAGCACACTCGCAATGGGCCACAGCGCGGCTTCGACGAAGCCGTCGACGAGGTAGCCCCAGCCAGGGAACGCCGCTCCCATCAGTAGACGGATCACGAACGGTACAAGTTGCGCAATCACGAATAAAGGCATCACCGCGAACAATTGCACGCCCATCGGCATCCACAGCACGCGCCGGTGGATCGTGATCGCGCCGTACGAAAGCAGCGTGTAGGCGAGCGCGTGCTCGCCGAGCAGGCTTGCGCTGTGGACGTCCATCAGCAGGCCGAGCACGAACGCGATCCCCATGCCCACCTTGCGCGGCTGATGCACGTTCCAGAACAGCAGCACGAGCGCGACGAAGTCGGGAATGCCGATCAGGCGGCCCCACGGCATCAGGTTCAGCAGGAACGCGGCGGCCAGGCTGAAGGCGATGAAGTACGGGTTGACCGGCTGCAGGATATATTGCGGACGGTTCATGGCTGGCCTCCCTGCGCGGCCGCGGGCTTTGCATGCGCGGCGTCGTGCGGCGGCGCGCCGGCGCCGTGCTTCGGCTCGGCCGCCGCGCCCGCGGCAGCCGGCGTGGACGCCGCGGCGACGCCGTGCGCCGTGCCTTTCGCCTGCGCTACGCCTTTACTGCTTTTCCCGCCTTTGCCATTCTTGCCGTTGGACTTGCCGGCTTTCGCGGCCTTCGCCGCCTTCGCGGCGCTCGCCGCATCCGGTGCGTCGGCGGGGCGCGGCGGTTCGGTGTCCTGGTAATGCAGCACGAGCACCTGGCGCGCGCCGCGCACCATCGCGACCGGCACGCAGACGACGCGCGCAAACGCCGTGTCCGCCTGCTTGTCGACGCGCACGACCTTCGCGACCGGGAGGCCCGGCGGATAGGTGCCGCCGAGGCCGCTCGTCACGAGTTCGTCGCCTGCGACCACGTCGGCACTGATCGGCACGAAGCGCAAATCGAGCGAGTCGCCCTTCGGGGTGCCGTAGATGACGCTGCGCAGCCCGGTACGCAGCACTTCCACCGGCACCGCCTGGTCCTTGTCGGTGAGCAGCGTGACTTCGGCCTGCATCGGGAAGACGCGTGTCACCTGGCCGATCACGCCGTTCTCGCTGACGACCGGCGAGCCGTCCTGGATGCCCTGTCGCGAACCGCGGCCGATGATCACCTTCTGCGTGAACGGATCGCGTGTGTCGTATTGCACCTCGGCCGGGGTCGACTGGGTGGTCATGCGCTGCGACAGCTGCAGCAGCGAGCGCAATTGCGCATTTTCGGCGAGCAGTTGCGCGTTCGTATTTGCCGCGAGCGACAACTGCAGGTTCTGCTTGTGCAGTGCCGCATTCTCGTTGCGCAGCGTGGCGCTCGTGACCGCGAGATCGGCCGCGCCCAGCACGAGGTCGCGCGGCACGAGCGCGGCGCGCTGAAGCGGGTACAGGCCCGCGCCGAGCACGCCGCGGACGATTTCGAGCGTCTTGAAGCGCGCGTCCGTGAACAGCAGGGCGAGCGCGAGCAGCACAAAGAAGATCAGCCGCGCAAGCGCGGACGGACCTTGTCTGAACAGGGGCGGCGGACTGTATTCCATGGTCGGCGCCGGGGGCGTGAGCGGTTGGGTGAGACGTCGGCGCGCAATGGCGCGCTCAGCGCGCGGCGGCCGGGTAAGCCCGCGCACGACGGGCGCGGCACGGACGGGACCGACCGAAGCAGGTTAGCCGTCCGACCCGCGCAGCTGGCATGGCGAAGCGCTCTCGCTTACTCGTACGAGAAGATGCTGCCGAGCTTGTCCATGCGTTCGAGCGCCATGCCCGAGCCGCGCACGACGCAGGTCAGCGGGTCTTCGGCGACGAGCACGGGCAGGCCGGTTTCCTCGGCGAGCAGGCGGTCGAGGTCGCGCAGCAGCGCGCCGCCGCCGGTGAGCATCATGCCGCGTTCGGCGATGTCCGCGCCGAGTTCCGGCGGCGTCTGCTCCAGCGCGATCTTCACCGACGACACGATCTGGTTCAGCGGGTCGGTGAGCGCTTCGAGGATTTCGTTGCTGGAGATCGTGAAGCTGCGCGGAATGCCCTCCGACAGGTTGCGGCCCTTCACTTCCATTTCCTTGACTTCGGAGCCCGGGAACGCGGAGCCGATTTCCTTCTTGATGGCCTCGGCGGTCTGTTCGCCGATCAGCATGCCGTAGTTGCGGCGGATGTAGTTGACGATCGCTTCGTCGAACTTGTCGCCGCCCACCCGCACCGACCCCTTGTAGACGATCCCGCCGAGCGAGATGACGCCGACTTCGGTCGTGCCGCCGCCGATGTCGACCACCATCGAACCGGTGGCTTCCGAGACCGGCAGGCCGGCACCGATGGCCGCGGCCATCGGCTCTTCGATCAGGTACACCTGGGAGGCGCCGGCGCCGTGCGCGGCTTCCTTGATCGCGCGGCGCTCGACCTGGGTCGAGCCGCACGGCACGCAGATGATGATGCGCGGCGACGGCGAGAACATGCGCGACTCGTGCGCCGTCTTGATGAACTGCTTGATCATCTGCTCGGTGACGGTGAAGTCGGCGATCACGCCGTCTTTCATCGGGCGGATCGCCTCGATGTTGCCGGGCACCTTGCCGAGCATCTGCTTGGCTTCCTTGCCGACTGCCTGAATGGTCTTCTTGCCGTTCGGGCCGCCTTCCTGGCGGATGGACACCACCGACGGCTCGTCGAGGACGATGCCCTTGCCGCGCATGTAGATGAGCGTGTTGGCGGTGCCGAGGTCAATCGCCAGATCGTTGGAAAAGTAGCTGCGCAAAAAACCGAACATTCAAAATCCTGTCTCGCTGGGGGCCGGCCCTCGCAAAGGTGACGCAGGGCGGCAGCGGAAAAAATAACAGCCTCGGTCTGGCGGATGCGGCGCAACAGGGGCCCGAAGCTGCGAGGGAATTTACCGGAGGCCGGGCCCAGGCCGGGTATCCGGCTCGCGATCGCGTGGGCGAAATGACCAGCGAATGAGCCAGAAAGAACCAGAAAGGCTTGGGTAAGTCGGTCCGGGTTTGGGTCGAACGCGTAATGATACCTTATAATTTTGCCTGTTTTGAAGGAAACGGTCGGCACTTTTCGCCGCCGCTGGCCCCTTTTTCGAGGGCCGCCTCCAGCGTCGTAACTTGCTGTTACAGCATTGTTTTTCCGCGCTGTGACGGTCCGCGATTCTTTTCCGGTGAATGCATGGCTCTGACCCTGACCGATGTTAAACGCATCGCGCATCTCGCGCGGCTCGAACTGGCCGACGCCGAAGCCGGGCACACGCTTGCGCAGCTCAACGAAATCTTCGGCCTCGTCGAGCAGATGCAGGCCGTCGACACCGCGGGCATCGAACCGCTCGCGCATCCGATCGAGCAGATCGAGAACGTCGCGCTGCGCCTGCGCGAGGACGTCGTGTCCGAAACCGTGCAGCGCGACGCGTATCAGCGCGTCGCGCCCGCGGTGCAGGACGGGCTGTATCTGGTGCCGAAGGTGATCGAATAGCGGCCGCGCCGGTGCGCCGCGGCGGCTACCGCTGCCGCGGCGCCCGCAGTGCCGGCGGCCGGGGGACTGCCGCGCCGGTGCGGCGCCGGGTCTCCCAGGCCCTTGCGGTCAGGCCCGCCGGGCTGCCGCGCTCTCCAGGAACTACACAATGCATGAAAAAAGTCTGACCGAACTGCGCGCCGCGCTTGCCGCGAAGGCGTGCTCCGCCGTCGAACTGGCGCAACTGTATCTGCGGCGCATCGAAGCCGCCGGCAGCCTGAACGCGTTCATCGAGGTCGACGCGGACCTCACGCTCGAGCAGGCGCGCGCGGCCGACGCGCGGCTCGCGCGCGGCGACTCCGCTGCGCTGCTCGGTCTGCCGGTCGCGCACAAGGACGTGTTCGTCACGCGCGGCTGGCACTCCACCGCCGGCTCGAAGATGCTGGCCGGCTACGCGAGCCCGTTCGACGCGACCGTGGTCGAGCGTCTGGGCCGCGCCGGCATGGTGTGCGTCGGCAAGACCAACATGGACGAGTTCGCGATGGGCTCGTCGAACGAGAACTCCCACTTCGGTCCGGTGCAGAACCCGTGGGACCGTCGGGCGGTGCCGGGCGGCTCGTCCGGCGGCTCGGCGGCGGCGGTCGCCGCGCGCCTCGCGCCGGCCGCGACCGGCACCGATACCGGCGGCTCGATCCGCCAGCCCGCGTCCTTCTCCGGCGTGACCGGCATCAAGCCGACCTACGGCCGCGTGTCGCGCTACGGGATGATCGCGTTCGCGTCGTCGCTCGACCAGGGCGGCCCGATGGCGCAGAGCGCCGCCGACTGCGCGCTGCTGCTCAACGCGATGGCCGGCTTCGACGAGCGCGACTCGACCAGCCTGCAGCGCGAGAACGAGGACTACACGCGCCATCTGGGCACGCCGTGGACGGCGGGCGAGCCGGGCCGCCCGCTTGCCGGACTGCGCATCGGCCTGCCGAAGGAGTATTTCGGCGCCGGCCTCGCCGACGACGTGCGCGCCGCGATCGACGCCGCGCTGCGGCAGTACGAGGCGCTCGGCGCGACGCTCGTCGAGGTGTCGCTGCCGAAGACCGAACTGTCGATTCCGGTCTATTACGTGATCGCGCCGGCCGAGGCGTCGTCGAACCTGTCGCGCTTCGACGGCGTGCGCTACGGCCATCGCGCCGGCGCGTACCGCGACCTGCTCGACATGTACAAGAAGTCGCGCGCCGAGGGCTTCGGCCCCGAGGTGAAGCGGCGCATTCTCGTCGGCACCTATGTGCTGTCGCATGGCTATTACGACGCGTACTACCTGCAGGCGCAGAAGATCCGCCGCATCATCGCGCAGGACTTCCAGCAGGCCTTCAGCCAGTGCGACGTGATCATGGGGCCGGTGGCGCCGTCGGTCGCCTGGGACCTGGGCGCGAAGGGCGACGACCCGGTGCAGATGTACCTGGCCGATATCTACACGCTGTCGGTGAGTCTCGCCGGGCTGCCCGGCATGAGCGTGCCGTGCGGCTTCGGCGCGGGCGCGAATGCGCAGCGTCCGGTCGGACTGCAGATCATCGGCAACTATTTCAACGAGGCGCGCATGCTGCAGGTGGCCGACGCGTTCCAGCGCGTGACCGACTGGCATCGCCAGGCGCCGGCAGGAGTGTGAACAGATGACGAAGCAATGGGAAGTCGTGATCGGTCTCGAGACGCACGCGCAGCTCTCGACCGTGTCGAAGATCTTTTCGGGCGCGCCGACGCAGTTCGGCGCCGAACCCAACACGCAGGCCTGCCCCGTCGATCTCGCGCTGCCGGGCACGCTGCCGGTGATGAACCGCGGCGCGGTGGAGCGCGCCATCCAGTTCGGGCTTGCGATCGGCGCGAAGGTCGCGCCGCGCAGCATCTTCGCGCGCAAGAATTACTTCTACCCGGACCTGCCCAAGGGCTATCAGATCAGCCAGTACGAAATCCCGGTCGTGCAGGGCGGCGAGCTCACGATCCAGGTGCCGGCCAACGAGAAGACCGGCGCGCCGGCTTACGCAAAGACCATTCACCTCACCCGCGCGCATCTCGAGGAGGACGCCGGCAAGTCGCTGCACGAAGACTTCGCGGGCATGACGGGCATCGACCTGAATCGCGCCGGCACGCCGCTGCTCGAAATCGTCACGGAACCGGACATGCGCAGCGCCGCCGAGGCGGTTGCGTATGCGAAGACGCTGCATACGCTCGTCACGTGGCTCGGCCTCTGCGACGGCAACATGCAGGAGGGGTCGTTCCGCTGCGACGCGAACGTGTCGGTGCGCCCGGTCGGCCAGGCCGAGTTCGGCACGCGCGCGGAGATCAAGAACCTGAACTCGTTCCGCTTTCTCGAAGAAGCGATCCAGTATGAAGTGCGCCGTCAGATCGAGCTGATCGAAGACGGCGGCACCGTCGTGCAGGAAACGCGTCTGTACGACCCGGACCGGCGCGAAACGCGTTCCATGCGCAGCAAGGAAGACGCGCACGACTACCGCTATTTCCCGGACCCGGACCTGATGCCGCTCGTGATCGACGATGCGTGGGTCGAGCGCGTGAAGGGCGAACTGCCCGAGCTGCCGGAGGCAATCCAGCAGCGTTTCGTCGCGCAGTACGGCCTCACGCCGTACGATGCGGGCGTGCTGACCGCGAGCAAGGCGATGGCCGGCTACTACGAAGCCGTGGTCGCGAAGGCCGGCGCGGCGCAGGCCAAGAGCGCCGCGAACTGGCTGATGGGCGAAGTGTCGTCGATACTCAATCGCGAAGGGCTGGAAATCGGCGCGTGTCCGGTGTCGGCCGCGCAACTGGCCGTGCTGCTGCAGCGCATCGGCGACGGCACGATCTCGAACAAGATCGCGAAGGAAATCTTCGTCGCGATCTGGGAAGAGCGCGCCACCGACGACGCCGCGGCCGATCGCATCATCGAAGCGAAGGGGCTGAAGCAGATTTCCGACACGGGCGCGCTCGAAGCGATCATCGACGAGGTGCTCGCCGCGAATCCGAAGTCGGTCGAGGAATTCCGCGCCGGCAAGGAGAAGGCGTTCAACGCACTGATCGGCCAGGCGATGAAGGCGACCCGGGGCAAGGCGAATCCGCAGCAGGTCAACGAGTTGCTGAAGAAGAAGCTGTCCTGAGCGGCGGGCGGCGGGCGGCCCGGTGGACGGCGGCCGCGCCGCCGCGCCGTTACGTCATGACGCCGCCGCGCCGTGGCGTCATGACGCGCTCACGGTCAGGTTCGGCCGCGGCAGGCGCGGGCGGCAACGCAACGAGACGCGACGCGGTACAACGACAGGAGGCCCGCGATGGCAAAGAAGCCCGAACTCGACGATTACCGGGTGCCGTATTTCGACGACGGCAAGCAGGCGGCGAAATTCGCGCTGACCGACTTCGATCCGGGCGCCAAGCCGTTTTCCAGCGGCGCGAAGAAGGCGGATCGCGACCGGCTCGCGGCAATCGGCGCGCAGCTCGACGCATTGCAGGAGTGCCTGCACGCGCAGCGCATGCAGCGTGTGCTGCTGGTGCTGCAGGGAATGGACACGAGCGGCAAGGACGGCACGGTGCGCGCGGTGTTTCACGACGTCGATCCGCTCGGCTTGCGGATCGTGCCGTTCAAGGCGCCGAGCGTCGCCGAGCAGGCGCACGATTTCCTGTGGCGCGTGCATGCGCAGGCGCCGGCCGCCGGCGAGCTCACCGTGTTCAATCGCAGCCACTACGAAGACGTGCTGGTGCCGGTCGTGCTCGGACAACTCGGCAAGACCGAATGCGAGCAGCGCTACCGGCGCATTCGCGAATTCGAGGCGCTGCTCGCCGAGAACGGCGCGACGATCGTCAAATGCATGCTGCACCTCTCGAAGGACGAGCAGCGCGCCCGCCTGCAGGCGCGCATCGACGATCCGACGAAGCACTGGAAATTCGATGTCTCCGATCTCGCGGCGCGCCGGCACTGGGATGCGTATCAGAGCGCGTACCGCGATGCGCTCGCGGCGACGTCGACGCCTTATGCGCCGTGGTACGTCATCCCCGCCGATTCGAAAACGCATCGCAACCTGATGGTCGCCGAGTTGCTGCTGCGCACGTTCGAGTCGCTGAAGCTCGCCTTCCCGCCCGCGAAGGAATCGCTGAAGGGCCTGAAGGTCGAGTGAGCCGTCCGGCTTTCCGGGGCGACCCGCTTTTACTCCGAATCAACCACAAGGGAACGACATGTTGCGTGTGATCACCGCCAACCTGAACGGCATCCGCTCCGCGGCGAAAAAGGGCTTCTTCGACTGGTTCGGCGAGCAGAACGCCGACGTGCTGTGCGTGCAGGAAATCAAATGCGCACAGGACGACATGACGCCCGAGTTTCTCGCGCCCCACGGCTACGCCGGCTATTTCCAGCATGCGGTGAAAAAGGGCTATAGCGGCGCGGGCGTCTACACCCGCCACGAGCCGGACGAGGTCGTGATCGGCTTCGGCAGCGAGGAGTTCGATCAGGAAGGGCGCTATGTCGAGGCGCGTTTCGGCAAGCTGTCGGTGGTCTCGGTCTACGTGCCGTCCGGTTCGAGCGGCGAGGAGCGTCAGCAGGCCAAATACCGCTTCATGGACGCGTTCATGCAGCATCTGGTCGCACTGCGCGCGCAGCGCGAGGTGATCCTGTGCGGCGACGTGAACATCGTCCACAAGGAAATCGACATCAAGAACTGGAAGGGCAACCAGAAAAACTCCGGCTGTCTGCCCGAGGAGCGCGCGTGGCTCACCAGACTGTTCGACGAGGTCGGCTACGTCGACGTGTTCCGCACGCTCGATCAGCGTCCCGAGCAGTACACGTGGTGGAGCAACCGCGGCCAGGCGTACGCGAAGAACGTCGGGTGGCGGATCGACTACCAGATCGCCACACCGGGCGTGGCCGGCCACGCGAAGCGCACCGACGTGTTCCGCGACATCAAGTTCAGCGACCACGCGCCGGTGACGGTCGACTACGACGTCAAGCTCGCGCGCTGAGCCCGCGCCGCGTCACTTGCGCGCGGGCGCGCCGCGCCGGGGATGCGCGATGCCCTCGTAGTCCGGCAACGCGCCGACCGTGGTGCCAAGGGCTTTTGCATAGAGCGCCAGCATGTCCGGCAGGCGCTTGATGATGTCGTCGCGGCGCGCCGTCGAGTACGGGTGCACATAGATGAAACCGCCGTCGCGATTGCTGTGCGTGGCGTCGGCGAGCTTGTCCCACAGCGTGATCGCCGCGCGCGGGTCGTAGCCGGCGCGGGCGGCGATTTCGCTGCCGATCACGTCGGCCTCGGTTTCGTCCATCGGCGTATATCGCAGGTCGAGCAGCTGCGAGCCGATGCCGAGCGGCATTATCCCGAGATCCGCGAGGCCGAACAGCTGCGGGATCGTGCCGGACGAATCGAGCTGCGATTCCTGCAGCTCGCCGAGCCGCTCGCGGATGTGCTCGCGCAGCGCGTGGGCGATTTCGTGGCCGAGCAGCATCGCGAGTTCGTTGTCGTTCAGATGCGCGCGGTCCAGAATGCCGCTGTAGATCACCAGCTTGCCGCCGGGCAGGCAGTACATCCGGATGTCGGGCGAGCGGATCACCGCGATCTGCCAGTGCCAGCGCGGCGCGCGGTCGTTCCACTTCAGCGCGTACGGAATCAGCCTGTCGAGAATCTCGCGCACGTGCACGACGTGCGGGTCGGTATCCGGATAGAGCCGGCCGGCGTCCTTCGCGCCGTACACGATCTGCTGGAACTCCTCGGCTGCCTGGCCTTCGAGTTCGGCGGACGGGATCAGCCGGCGCAGGATCGCGTAATCGCCGAAGCGCAGCGCCTGTTCCGGCGTCGCCCCGGACGTCGGTGCGGCGCCGCTCGCGGTATTCGTGGGATTGGCGGGGCTCGCGTGGCTTGCCGCATTCGCGGACGACGGCGTCAGCGGCGCGACCGGACGCGATGCGACCGGGGGCATCGCGGTTGCATGAGCGCGCGCCGGTAGTGCGAGCGCGCTGCCCGCGCAGGCGAGCGCGAGCGCGGCGCGCAGCGTGCGGCGAGTGCGGTGCAGGCGGTGCGCGCGGACGCTTGCCGGCTGCGCCACGCGCTGCGTCGGACGGGCGCTCACGACTGCGCTCTCCAGGGCGCGACGCGCAGCAACAGCAGCATGCCGGGAAGCGCGAGCGCCGTGCACGCGATGAAATAGTCGAACCAGCCGATCTGTGCGACGACATACCCGCTTGCCGCGGACGCGAGCGTGCGCGGCACCGCCGCGAGGCTCGTGAAGAGCGCGAACTGCGTCGCGGTGTAGCGCGGATCGGTCGTGCTGGCGATGTAGGCAGTGAACGCGGCCATGGTGAGGCCCGTGGCAAAGGTTTCGAGGCCGTAGACGAGCGCGAGCGCGAGCGCGCGCGGATCGAACTGCACGGTCCAGTCGATGCCCACGAGCGCCAGCAGCCGGGTCGCCGCGTGGCTTGCGAGCACCGCAACGTCATAGAGCTGCGCAAGGCCCGGCGAGTGCGGTCCGAGATGCGCGAGCCACGCGAAGCCGAGCGTCGACACCATCTGCAGCGCGCCGAACACCCACAGCCCGCGGCCGATGCCGATGCGCATCATCCAGAGGCCGCCGACGAGGCCGCCCGCCAGACTGGCGCCGAACGCGGTCGTTTTCGCGATTACGCCGATTTGCGTGCGCGTGTAGCCGAGGTCGAGGAAGAACGACGTCGACAGGTTCGTGGCCATCGTATCGCCGAGTTTGTACAGAAAGATGAAACCGAGCACCAGCAGCGCGCCGCGCCAGCCGTCGCGCTGGACGAACTCGCGGAACGGCTCGATGACCGCCTCGCGCAGGTTTTTCGGCGGCGCGCCGTGCACCTCGGGCTCGCGCACGACGAGCGTCATGACGATGCCCGGAATCATGAACGCGGCGGTCACGATGAACACCGTGGTCCACGGCAGATGGTCGGACAGGATCAGCGCGAGCGAGCCCGGCACCAGCGCGGCGATCTTGTAAGCGTTGACGTGCACGGCGTTGCCGAGGCCCTGCTCGACGTCCGGCAGCAGTTCGCGGCGATACGCGTCGATCGAGATGTCCTGGCTCGCGCTGAAGAACGCGACCAGCGCGGTGAGCGCGGCGACCGTCCAGATCGCGTTGCGCGGCGACACGAAGCCGAGCGACGCGATCGCCGCGGCGACCAGCAGCTGCGTGACCAGCATCCAGCCGCGCCGGCGGCCCGGGCGCCAGCCGGGCAGATGCGGAACGAAGCGGTCCATCAGCGGCGCCCAGAGGAATTTCCACGTGTACGGAAACTGGATCAGCGCGAACAGGCCGATTTCCTTCAGATTGACGCCCTCGGAGCGCAGCCAGGCCTGCACCAGATAGACGAGCGTGAACAGCGGCAACCCCGACGTGAAGCCGAGAAAGACGCAGATCAGCATGCGCGTGTTCAGGAACGCGCGCCAGCCGGCATGTTCGACGTGAGCGGTAAGTGCGGGCGCCTCGTGCGGCGGGTTTGACATTTCAGCGAGCGGTTTCAGCTTTTCTTGACGCGATAGACCGCAAGACTACCACGCCAGTTCTCGCCCCAACGCACGGTCTGGCCGCCGTGCAGCACGGCGCGGTCGAGAATCTCGATGCCGACCTCGGGCGCGAGCGCTTCGAAATCCCGGATCGTCAGCACGCGCACGTTCGGCGTGTTGTGCCACTGGTAGGGCAGCGATTTCGACACCGGCATGCGTCCGCGCAGCACCGACAGCCGGTGCGGCCAGTAGCCGAAATTCGGAAACGACACGATGCACTGCCGGCCGACGCGCATCGTCTCGCGCAGGATCGCGGCGGTCTGGTGAATCGTCTGAAGCGTCTGCGACAGGATCGCGAAATCGAAGCTCGCATCCTCGAACAGGCGCAGGCCGTCTTCGAGATTCTGCTGGATCACGTTGACGCCGTTTTTCGTCGCCGCGAGCACGCCCGCGTCGTTGATCTCGATGCCGTAGCCCTGCACGTCGAGCTCCTCGCTCAGCAGCTGCAGCAGCGAGCCGTCGCCGCAGCCGAGGTCGAGCACGCTCGCGCGCGGTTCGACCCAGCGGGCGATCGCGCGGAAATCGGGACGTTGCGCAAGATAGTCGAGAGCGCGCTGGTTCATGCGTTGACCTCGGTGGCGATGCGTTCGTAGTAGGCGCGCAGCAGGTTGTGATAGCGCGGATCGTCGAGCAGGAACGCGTCGTGGCCGTGCGGCGCGTCGATCTCCGCGTACGTGACCTGGCGCTTGTGATCGAGCAGCGCCTTGACGATTTCGCGCGAGCGCGCCGGCGCGAAGCGCCAGTCGGTCGTGAAGCCGGCGATCAGGTACTTCGCGCGGGTGTGGGCGAGCGCGGCGGTCAGGTCGCCGTCGAAGTCCTTGGCCGGATCGAAGTAGTCGAGCGCGCGGGTGATCAGCAGGTAGGTGTTCGCGTCGAAATAGTCCGCGAACTTGTCCCCCTGATAGCGCAGATACGATTCCACCTCGAATTCGACGTCGAAACTGAAGTTGTACGCGTCGTGCGCGCCTTCGGCGCGGCGCAGCGCGCGGCCGAATTTGGCCGCCATGTCGTCGTCGGACAGATACGTGATGTGGCCGATCATGCGCGCGACGCGCAGCCCGCGCCGCGGCTTCACGCCGAAGCGGTAGTAGTCGCCGCCGTGGAAGTCCGGGTCGGACAGGATCGCCGAGCGCGCCACCTCGTTGAACGCAATGTTCTGCGCCGAGAGCTTCGGCGTCGACGCGATCACGATGCAATGGCCGAGCCGCTCCGGGTACATCGTGCTCCAGGCGAGCGCCTGCATGCCGCCGAGGCTGCCGCCCATCACGGCCGCGAAGCGCTCGATGCCGAACGTGTCCGCGACGCGCGCCTGCGCGTTGACCCAGTCCTCGACGGTGACCACCGGAAAGCTCGCGCCATACGGCTCGCCGGTCGCCGGATTGACGCTCATCGGCCCGGTCGAGCCGAAGCACGAGCCGAGGTTGTTCACGCCGATCACGAAGAAGCGGTCGGTGTCGAGCGGCTTGCCGGGGCCCACCAGGTTGTCCCACCAGCCGACGTTCTTCGGGTCGTCCGCGTAGACGCCGGCCACATGATGCGATGCGTTCAGCGCGTGACAGACGAGCACGGCATTGCTGCGCGCGGCGTTCAGCGTGCCGTAGGTCTCGACCATCAGGTCGTACCCGGCGAGCGCGTGACCGCTTTGGAGCGCAAGCGGCTCGGAGAAATGCAGCGTGTGAGGAGCGACGATGCCGATCGATTCCATTGATTCCGCCTTCTGCAGGGCGGCTAAACGGTGTCGGCGGTGCGCGGAAAGCGGGGATGCGCGGCTGACGACCTCTTTAGCCGCATTTATAGTGAACCGCCGCCACGGGGACCGGCTGGTTCGCGCGCCCGCAATCGAGTCAGCAAATCGGCGCGCAGATCATGTGTTTCAGCGCGAAGTATAGCGGAAAATGCGCGCCGGGAGCGGGCGCGGGTCATTGGAGAATCAGCCGCAACTGCTCGTCCGCGTGCTCCGTCGGGCTGCGCGCAAAGCCGCTGCGCACATAGCGATGCCAGCGTCCGACGATGTAGCTCATCAGCAGGTTCGCGCGCAGCGCCGGATCGTAACCGGCGGGCAGCGGCACCGGTGCGCCGTCCCCCGCGATGTCCGCATCGCCCGCTGCGGGGGCGGCGGCGCCGAGCCGCAGCGCGTGCTTGAGCGACGCCTCGGTGCGTTCGAGAATCTGGTTCACGCGCTCGGTGAGCCGTTCGTGTTCGCCGACGAGGGCCTCGCAGGTCAGCACGCGCGTCATGCCGGGATTCTTCGCGGCGAAGCCGAGCAGCATCAGCGCGATTGCGCGGGCCTGCAGCACGCCGTTCGGCTCCCTCGCGTCGATCTGGTTGATGAGACCGAAGATCGACTGCTCGATGAATTCGATCAGCGCCTCGAACATCTGCGCCTTGCTTGCGAAATGGCGATACAGCGCCGCTTCGGACACGCCGAGCCGGGCGGCCAGCGCTGCCGTGGTGATCTTCTCGTTGCGCGGCGTTTCGAGCATGCCCGCGAGCGTGTGCAGGATGTGCACGCGGCGCTCGCCCGGTTTCAGGCGCGCGCTGCGTGCAGCGTCCGTGGCGGGCTGGGTGTCGCTTACGGTTTCGTCATGCCTGCGATCCGGTTGCATGTGCGTCGTCCCTTCAGTCGCACCGAGCGGCTGCCCAGTCGGAGCGATTTTAACGAACGAATGCGCCGGTCGACATAATGCGGCCGCCCGGTGCCGGGCAGCCGCGCGGGCGCGCCGTCGATGCGCACCGGACGCGCGAGGTGCCCGACGATCCACACCGTGCGCAGGCCGAGCCGCCGGTAGTGCTTCAGGTGCGAGCGGGTGTCCTCGACGAGGATCGCGTCGGACAGCGGCACGCGCGCATCGCGCATCGCGCGGCGCAGCATGCCGGCGTCGGGTTTCGCCCGCCAGCCGCGGCGGTCGCGCATATGCTCGATCGCGATCACGCGCTCGAACAGCCGCTCGATGCCCAGCTCCGCGAGCACCGCGCGCGCGTACTGCTCGGGCGCGTTGGTGAGCACGATGCGGCGCCCCGGCAGCGCCGCGAGCAGGCGCGCGAGACCGCGCTCGCCGCGCACCATCGACGGCAGGTCGGCGAACGTGTGCACGACCCTCAGGAAGTCGTGCGGGTCGAGCGGATGATGCCGCGCGAGACCGAGCAGCGTGGCGCCGTAGCGGTGCGTGTAGCCGGTGCGCAGGCGGTCCGCTTCGTCGCGCCCGACCTGCAGCGTATCCATGATGTACTGCGTCATCGCGCGGTTGATCTCGGGAAAGATCGCGTGCGATGCGTGGTGCAGCGTGTTGTCGAGGTCGAACAGCCAGACCGGACGGCCGCCCGCAAGATCGGGCCGGCGGCGTGAAACGGAGCGGGACAGGGGCGAGCGCATGCGAGGAACGGGGAGTGCGGTGAGCGGGCAGCCGCGGGGTGGGGACGAGCGGCGCCCGTGCTCCATCATGCGTGCGGCGGGGGAAAAAGGAAAGCGTGCGGCGGGGGAAGGGAAAGCAGGCGGCGCGCGACGCGTGAAACGGCGCGCCTGGGCGCGCCGGCGAAGCGCAAAGGACCCGCAAAGGACCCGTGAAGACCCCCAGACGCCCTGCAAACGATCCGCAGCCGACCCGCCGTGCGGGCGAGCGGGCCCGTGCGGCGGCTCGCCCGGCCGGCTCAGTGCGAGCGGATCATCGTGCCGAACGGCTGCTCGGTGAGAATTTCGAGCAGGACCGAGTGTTCGATCCGGCCGTCGATGATGTGCACCGAGCGCACGCCGCTCTTGGCGGCGTCGAGCGCCGACGAGATCTTCGGCAGCATGCCGCCGGAAATGGTGCCGTCGGCGAACAGTGCGTCGATTTCGCGCGCCGACAGGTCCGTGAGCAGATTGCCTTCCTTGTCCATCACGCCGGGGATGTTGGTCATCATGACGAGCTTCTCGGCGTTCAGCACCACCGCCAGCTTGCCTGCGACCAGATCCGCGTTGATGTTGTACGACAGACCGTCCTCGCCGAAGCCGATGGGCGAGATCACCGGAATGAACGCGTCGTCCTGCAGCGCCTTCACGACGGCCGGGTTGATCGCCTCTACCTCGCCGACCTGCCCGATGTCGATGTATTGTCCCGGGTTTTCGCGATCCGGCATCAGCATCTTGCGCGCGTGGATCAGGCCGCCGTCCTTGCCGGTCAGGCCGACCGCGTGGCCGCCGAAGTGATTGATCAGCGTGACGATGTCCTGCTGCACCTCGCCGCCCAGCACCCATTCGACGACTTCCATCGTCTCTTCGTCGGTGACGCGCATGCCCTGGATGAAGGTGCCCTGCTTGCCGATCTTTTTCAGTGCCTGATCGATTTGCGGGCCGCCGCCATGCACGATCACCGGGTTGATGCCGACCAGCTTCAGCAGGATCACGTCGCGCGCGAAACCCTGCTTCAGGCGCTCTTCGGTCATCGCATTGCCGCCGTATTTGATGACGACGGTTTTACCGTGATATTGACGGATGTAAGGCAGCGCCTCGGCCAGAATTTCGGCCTTCAGGGTGGGCGCAATCTGCGAGAGATCGGGGGTGTCGGACATGGCGGCAGGGGCTCGGGCACGGAACGGTTGAAACAGGCGGAATTGTACAGGACTGGCGCGCTGCAACAGGGTTTTCGACGCGCCCGGCCGGGGTCCGCGGCGGCATCGTTGCGCACCGCGCCACGGGCCTCGCGCGAGCGCGCGCAGAGGGCGCAGCGAGGACGCGCAACGGGGCCGCGCGAGGGATGTCGCTTTGCCCTGCGGGGGCTCGCGTGGCATCATTTTCGGCACCGGATGTCCGGTGCTTTTTTGCCGAGGCGCGATGAAACCGGCTGACCGCGAGACTGCTCCCGGCGTGCAACGCGCGCGCTGTCCGCGCTGTGCGTGCCTGTTCGACTGCGGGAGGCACGCCGGGCCGCCCGGCTGCTGGTGCCGGGCGATGCCCCCGTTGCCGGCGCAGCGGCTCGAGCCGGGCGGGCGCTGCCTGTGCCCGGAGTGCCTCGCCGCGGAAATCGCCCGCGCGCGGGCGGCGGGCGAGGCGGCAGACCCCGGCGACTGAGCAACGCCGGCGGGCGGCCTCACCGGCCGACGCTGTTGCGCCGCGGCGCGCGGCCGGGCGCTGCGGCAGCGTGCGCCGCGCCGTGCGGCCAATTGCCTCAGCCGTGCCGCCAGCGGGCCCGGGAGGCCGGCGAACCCTTCTGTCGGGTCACGTCGAACAGTTACACTGACACCATGCATCGAATAACCAACACCGGTCGGGTCAACCTCGGACATCTGTTCTGGTTGCGCTGCCTTGCGATCATCGGCCAGCTGCTGACGATCGCGGTCGTGGAGCTCTTTTTGGGCGTGCATCTGCCGCTGCCGGCCATGCTGCTCGTGATCGGCCTCGAAGTGCTCTTCAACGCGATCACCTGGCTGCGGGTGATGAAGCAGCGGCCCGAATCCAGCCTCGAACTGTTCGGACAGCTGTGGGTCGACCTCGGCGCGCTGTCCGCGCTGCTGTTCCTGTCCGGCGGCACCACCAATCCGTTCGTCTCGCTCTATCTGCCGTCGCTCGCGATTGCGGCGGCGGTGCTGCCGTGGCGGCTGATGGCATGGCTCGCCGCGTTCGCGGTCGCGTGCTACGCGGTGCTCGGCTACGACTCGCTGCCGCTGAATCTCGACAATCCCGAGAACCTGTTCGACTATTTCCGCGCGGGCATGTGGGTGAATTTCACCGTGAGCGTCGGGCTGATCGCGTGGTTCGTCGCGCGCATGTCGGGCGCGCTGCGCGTACGCGACCAGGCGCTCGGCGATGCGCAGCAGCGGTTGCTGCGCGACGAGCGCGCGGTCGCGCTCGGCGTGCAGGCGGCGACGGTGGCGCACGAGATCGGCACGCCGCTGTCGACGATCGCGATGCTCACCGAGGAACTGCGCGAGGCCGCCCGCACCGACGCGGGCCTTGCGCCCTATGGCGCGGATCTCGAACTGCTGGAGCAGCAGATGTCGCTGTGCACGTCGGCGCTCGCGCGGCTGCGCTCGCGCGCGTCGACGACGGGCAACCGGCAGCCGGTCGGCGAATGGCTCGAATCGTTCGCGCAGCAGTGGCGGCTGCGTCATCCGCACGTGAAGCTGGAGCAGTCGGGCACGCCGCCGCGCGATGCGGACCTCGACGATACGGTCGCGGTAAGCCAGATCCTGACGATCCTGCTCGACAATGCGGCGCGCGCCAGCCGCGATCGCGTGACGCTCGCCGCGCGGCTGGCGTCCGACGGCACCCGCGTCGAGTTCGAGGTCTGCGACGACGGCCCCGGCATCCCGGCCGCGCTGCGCAGCTCGCTCGGCGCGATGCCGGTCGACAGCACCCAGGGCGGTCACGGGGTCGGGCTCTATCTCGCGTTCGCGGCGGCGGCGCGGTTGCACGGCTCGGTCGAGCTGGCCGACATCAGGCAGACGGCGCCGCGCGGCACGCGCGCCGTGCTGCGTCTGCCGGTCGCGGGTCTTCAATCTTCGGGCGCGGGCCGCTCCGGCGCGGCGCCCTCCAACACGGAGCAACAGGCATGAGCGACAGCAATTTTCTGGTGATCGACGACGACGAGGTGTTCTCCGGCATCCTCGCGCGCGGCCTGACGCGGCGCGGCTTCACGGTGGCCGAAGCGCACAGCGCCGACGAAGCGATCCGGCTTGCCAACCAGCAGAAGTTCGGCCAGATCACCGTGGATCTGCACCTCGGCGACGACTCGGGGCTCACGCTGATCGCGCCGCTGCGCGAACTGCAGCCGGACGCGCGGATGCTGGTGCTGACCGGCTATGCGAGCATCGCCACCGCGGTGCAGGCGGTGAAGGACGGCGCGGACAACTATCTGACCAAGCCCGCCAATGTCGAGACGATCCTCTCGGCACTGCAGGCCGAGGCGAGCGCGATCCAGGCGGAGGAGGCGCTGGAGCACCCGGTGCCGCTGTCGGTCGCGCGGCTCGAATGGGAGCATATCCAGCGCGTGCTGTCCGAGCACGGCGGCAACATCTCGGCGACCGCGCGAGCGCTGAACATGCACCGCCGCACGCTGCAGCGCAAGCTCGCGAAGCGGCCGGTCAAGCAGTAAGCACGCTCGCGCGCCGCGGCGCGGATGCGCGCCGGCGCGTGGCGCCGCCTGCGCCGGCCGGCGCGGCCCGGCGTGTCACAGCACGTAGCGCGACAGATCCTCGTCCTCGGCGACCTCGTTCAGCGCGCGGTCCACATACGCGGCGTCGATTTTCACGCTGGCGCCCGCATGGTTGCCGGCCGAGAACGACACGTCCTCGAGCAGCTTCTCGATCACCGTGTAGAGCCGGCGCGCGCCGATGTTCTCGGTCTTTTCGTTCACCGAAAACGCGATTTCGGCGAGGCGTCGAATGCCGTCTTCGGCGAAGTCGAGCTGCACGTCTTCGGTTGCGAGCAGCGCCTGGTATTGCTTGACGAGGCTCGCGTCGGTCGATACCAGAATCGATTCGAAGTCCTTCACCGACAGCGAATCCAGTTCGACGCGAATCGGGAAGCGGCCCTGCAGTTCGGGAATCAGGTCGCTCGGCTTGGCCAGGTGGAACGCCCCGCTCGCGATGAACAGGATGTGATCGGTTTTCACCATCCCGTACTTCGTGTTGATCGTCGTGCCTTCGACGAGCGGCAGCAGGTCGCGCTGCACGCCCTGGCGCGACACCTCGCCGCCGCCGGCCTCGCTGCGCGAGGCGATCTTGTCGATCTCGTCGAGAAACACGATGCCGTTCTGCTCGACGTTCTGCACCGCCTTGGCCTTCACTTCCTCGTCGTTGAGCATCTTCGCGGCTTCCTCGTCGGTCAGCAGCTTCAGCGCTTCGCGCACTTTCAGCTTGCGCCGCGTTTTCTTGCCGCCGCCGAGATTGGCGAACATCGAGCGGATCTGCTCGGTCATGTCTTCCATGCCGGGGGGGCCCATGATGTCCATGCCGGCCTGCGGCAGCTCGACGTCGAGCTCGATTTCCTTGTCGTCGAGCAGCCCTTCGCGCAGGCGCTTGCGAAAGGTCTGGCGCGTGCTGCTTTCCTCGGACGCGGCGACCGTCTGCGTGCCGAAACCGACCGTGTGGCCGCCCGGCAGCAGGATGTCGAGAATGCGGTCTTCGGCGAGGTCTTCGGCTTTCGTGCGCACCTTGCGCATTTCGCTTTCGCGCGTCTGCTTGACGGAAATCTCGATCAGGTCGCGCACGATACTGTCGACGTCGCGGCCGACGTAGCCCACTTCGGTGAACTTGGTCGCCTCGATCTTGATGAACGGCGCGTCGGCGAGCTTGGCAAGGCGCCGGGCAATCTCGGTCTTGCCGACGCCGGTCGGTCCGATCATCAGGATGTTTTTTGGCGTGATTTCCTGACGCAGCGGCTCGGCGACCTGCTGGCGGCGCCAGCGGTTGCGCAGCGCGACCGCGACCGCCTTCTTCGCGCGGCCCTGGCCGATGATGTGCTTGTCGAGTTCCGAGACGATCTCGGCGGGGGTCATGGTGCTCATCGTGGGTCCTTACTCGATCGTCTCGATGACGCGGTTGTGATTCGTGTAGATGCACATGTCGCCGGCGATCTGCAGCGCCTTTTCGACGATTTCGCGCGGCGCCAGTTCGGTGTTTTCGGCGAGCGCGCGCGCTGCCGCCTGCGCGTACGCGCCGCCGGAGCCGATCGCGCAGATGCCGCCCTCCGGGTCGAGCACGTCGCCGTTGCCGGTGATGACGAGCGTCGTCTGCCGGTCGGCGGCAATCAGCATCGCTTCGAGACGGCGCAGCATGCGGTCGGTGCGCCAGTCTTTCGCCAGCTCGACCGCGGAGCGCGTCAGGTTGCCCTGATGCTTTTCGAGCTTGGCCTCGAAGCGGTCGAGCAGCGAGAACGCGTCGGCGGTGCCGCCGGCGAAGCCGACCAGCACCTGCCCGTTGTAGATGCGCCGGACCTTCTTCGCCCCGCCTTTCATGACGATGTTGCCGAGCGTCACCTGACCGTCGCCGCCGAGGGCGACCTGGTCGCCGCGGCGCACCGAGACGATCGTCGTGCCGTGAAATTGCTCCATGTGCGTTCCTTTCGCTAAACAGGTGGGGCGCGGCGGCGCGGGTAAGCGCGCTGCCGGGCCGGTGCGCGGCCGCCTCGTTGCGGCGGCGCCGGCGCGCCGCTGCGGGGCGGGCGAGCAGGCTGAGGCGGGCGGCGCATGTCGGATTTATTTTAGGGCGCGCGCGGGCATATCAAGGGCCGGCCCGGCGGGCGGTGTGCAAAAAGGGTGTGAAAGCCGGTTGTAGGTGCGGGGGAAGGGGGATGGCGGCGTGGGGGCGGCGGAACGGGAACAGAGGAACGGGAGCGGCAGAGCGGGAACGGCGGTGTGCGAACGGCAGAGCAGGAACGGCGGTGTGGGAGCGGCGGGAGCGGCAACGGCGATAAGGCAAAGGCGGTGCGGGGATAGCGGTACGGCAACCGCGACGTGAGGACAGCCCGTTCGCGCGGGCGGCCGGGCGTCGGCCGGGAACGGCGGCGGCTATCGGATCGCCAAAAAGAAGAGGCGCACGGAGCGCCGTGCGCCTCTTCACGAAGCAGCATGTCAGGGGCGGGCGAAGCCTCGCCGGCCCGTCAGTTCAGTCGCCGAACAGCTTCTGGCGCAGCTCGCGGCGCTCCTGCGCCTCGAGCGACAGCGTCGCGGTCGGGCGCGCCAGCATGCGCGGCACGCCGATCGGTTCGCCGGTTTCCTCGCACCAGCCGTATTCGCCGGACTCGATCCGCGCGAGCGCCTGCTGAACCTTCTTCAGCAGCTTGCGTTCGCGGTCGCGCGTGCGCAGCTCCAGCGCGTGCTCTTCCTCGATCGTCGCGCGGTCGGCCGGATCCGGCACGATCACGGTCTCGCGCAGGTTCTCGGTCGTCTGGCCGGCATTGCGGAGGATTTCCGCCTGCAGTTGTTCGAGCTTGTTCTTGAAGAAGGCGAGCTGATCCTCATTCATGTAATCCTTGTCGCTCATCTTCAGGATTTCGGCTTCGGTCAAGAGTCGTTTCGTCGTCATCTGGCTTGCTTCTTCAATGTGAGGCAAAACGGGTACATGTTGCCCGCACGATCTGTTACCCGCGAGGACACCTGACAACGGACTGCGGCGGACACGGACGGTGGGCTGTCGTAACGCCGAAGCGTCGGGCGTCGATGCGGGGCCGAACTCCTCTGGAAACGATCTTCAAATGCTCCTGAGGCAATGCTATACCGGCGACGCGGCCCGTCTGGCGCAACATGGACAGGGCTTGTCGGCCGGCTGTTTCCGGGCCGGGCTCTCCGGTGCCCGACAAGACCTGGCGTGGGTGACGCGCGGAAGGTCGATCGTTCTCTTTGTCCGGTGGGCCCGTATTGTAACTGAATCACAATCCTGCACTGCAAGCGGGAAAACGTCCTGACGCGCACACCGATATCTTTAAAATATAACGTGAGCCCGACCAAAAAGCGATGACCGTGCATGTTTGTTGCACCACGTTTCGCCGCCGATCGTTGCGTCGCGGGTTTTTCAGCACCCTTACCGGCCGCTTTCCACGCGCTTTTTTCCGATCAGGAAATTCTTACTTCATTATAAGTGTCTGATTGGCGCCACCCGGTCGCTCGGTCGGGTGGGTTCCGGCCCCGGTTTCAGGCGAGGCAGGCGGTCAGGCCGTCCACGATCAGGTCCTGCGGCAGCTCGATGCCGATGAACACCATCTTGCTGCCCTTTTTCTCGGCGGGCAGCCATTTCGCGGCGAGATCGCTGCCCATCATCTGGTGCACGCCCTGGAACACCACCTTGCGGTCGACGCCCTTCATGTACAGCACGCCCTTGTAGCGCAGCAGCCGCTCGCCGTAGATCTGCAGGATGCCGCCGAGGAAGTCTTCGAGCTTGTTCGGATCGAACGCGCGCTCGCTGCGGAACACGAACGACTTGATCTTGTCGTCGTGGTGCGCATGGTGATGATGCGCATGGCCGTGATCGTGATCGCACTGGCCGTGATCGTGATCGCAGTTCGCGTGGTCGTGCGTGTGGCCGTGTTCGTCGTGCGCATGGGCGTGATCGTGCGCGTGCTCGTGATCGTCCTCGGCGAGGAAGTCCGGGTCGATTTCGAGCTTCGCGTTCAGATTGAAGCCGCGCAGGTCGAACACCTCCTTGATGTCGACTTCGCCGAAGTTCACGGTGCGGATCTGCGCGCGCGGGTTCATGTGCACGATGCGATGGCGCAGCGCGTCGACGCTCGCGCTGTCGACCAGATCGGCCTTCGTGATGAACAGCCGGTCCGCGAAGCCGACCTGGCGCTGCACCACCTCGTGTTCGTCGAGCTGGTGATCCGCGTGCTTTGCATCGACCAGCGTGATGATCGCGTCGAGCAGAAACTGGTCGGCGATCTCGTTGTCCATGAAGAACGTCTGCGCGACCGGGCCGGGGTTCGCGAGGCCGGTCGTCTCGATCACGACGCGGTCGAAATCGAGCGCGCCGTGGTGCTTTTTCGACGCGAGGTCGTCGAGCACGCGCGCCAGATCCCCGCGGATCGTGCAGCAGATGCAGCCGTTGCTCATCTGCACGATCTGCTCGTTCGCGTCCTGCACGAGGATTTCGTTGTCGATGTTCTCCTCGCCGAACTCGTTTTCCACCACGGCGATCTTCATGCCGTGCTTTTCGTTCAGGATGCGCTTGAGCAGCGTGGTTTTGCCGCTGCCGAGGAAGCCGGTCAGGATGGTGACGGGAATCATGGTAATCGCCTGTGGTGTGCGTGAATCGGATCCGGGAGCGAACCGCGCGAGGCTGCCCGCGCGGTCGGCTGGCCGATTATTGAAACATATCTGCCGGGCGGCTGCTGACGCTGCCGCGCCGGCCCCGGGCGCGTCGCCTGAAAAGCCCCACATGAGGGCGCTCAGGCGATTTGCAACAGCAGCCCTTTCAGATATTCCCCTTCCGGAAACGCGCTGAGCAGCGGGTGATCGACCCCTGCGCCGAGGCGGCGCAGGATCCGCGCGTCGACGCCCGCGTCGGCCGCCGCGCCCGCGACGATCTTCTGGAACAGCGCCGCGTCGATCGCGCCGGAGCAGGAATAGGTGAACAGCAGCCCGCCGGGGCGCAGCAGCTTCAGCCCGCTCAGGTTGATGTCCTTGTACGCGCGCGCGGCGCGCTCGACGTGCTCGCGCGACGGCGCGAACTTCGGCGGATCGAGCACGACCAGGTCGAAGCGCTCGCCGTCGTCATACAGGCGGCGCAGCGTGCGGAATGCGTCGGCGTCGAGCCAGCTGGCGCGCGCCGGGTCGAAGCTGTTCGCTTCGACGTTGCGCTGCGCGAGCGCAAGCGCTTCGCCGGACGAGTCGATCGAGACCACGCGCGTCGCGCCGCCCTTGAGCGCGGCGAGCGAGAAGCCGCCGGTATAGCAGAAGCAGTTCAGCACCGCGCGATCCTGCGCGAGCGACTGCACGAGCGCGCGGTTGTCGCGCTGGTCGACGTAGAAGCCGGTTTTGTGGCCGTGGCGCACGTCGACGTGGTAGCGCACGCCGTTTTCGACCGCGATCAGCGGGTCCGACGGCGGCTCGCCGGCGAGCACGCCGGTGATCTGCGCGAGCCCTTCCTTTTCGCGGATCGACACGTCGGAGCGCTCGTAGACGTTCGGGCAGCCGGTGGCCGCGGCGAGCGCGGCGACGATCGCGTCCTTCCACGCTTCGACGCCGGCCGCCATGAACTGGCAGACGAGCTGGTCGCGCTGGCCCTGCGCGTCGGCGACATAGTGGTCGACGATCAGGCCCGGCAGGCCGTCCGCTTCGCCGAACACGAGGCGCACCGCGCCGGTGTCGCGCACCATCGCGCGCCGGTGCGCGACCGCGCGCTGCACGCGGCGCTTGAAGAACGCATGGTCGATCGGCTCGGCTTCGTCGAAGCTCCAGACCCGCGCGCGAATCTGCGAGTGCGGGCTGTACGCCGCGCGCGCGAGGAAGCGGCCGTCGTGGGCGCGCACCAGCACCGTCGCGCCGGGCGCCGGCTTGCCGTCGACCCGCTCGATCGCGTTCGCATAGACCCACGGATGGCGGCGCAGCAGCGATTTTTCTTTCGACGGTTTGAGCGTAACGGTATTCATGACTTCGTCTGTGATCGGGCGGAACGGGAGGCGGCGCGGCGGCCTGCATGGCCGCGCCGCGGGTCAGCCGCGCTTTTTGGCGCGCGGATGCGCGGCGTCGTAGACGTGCGCGAGATGCTGGAAATCGAGCGCCGTGTACACCTGCGTCGCGGTGATGCTGGCGTGGCCGAGCAGCTCCTGGACGGCGCGCAGATCGCCGCTCGACTGCAGCACGTGGGTGGCGAACGAATGGCGCAGCACGTGCGGATGCACGTTGGCCGGAATGCCGGCGGCGAGCGCCTGCCGCTTGACGCGCTCGCGCACGACGTTCGGCGACATCCGCCTGCCGCGCGCCGTCAGGAAGAGCGGATGCGGATCGTCGCGCACGAACGCGGCGCGGACCGCGAGCCATGCGTCGAGCGCGGCGAGCGCCTTGCTGCCGACCGGCACGATCCGGCGCCGCCTGCCTTTGCCGAGCACCTCGACTTCGGCCGACGCGCGCGTGTACCAGCCCACCGAGCGATAGTCCGGCAGGTCTGCGTAGCGGACGTCGAGCCCGACCAGTTCGGCCAGCCGCAGCCCGGACGAGTAGAACAGCTCGACGATCGCGCGGTCGCGCAGCGCCTCGGGCGAGTCGGCCGCGGACGCTTCGGCGCCGGGCGATTCCATCAGCCGGTTGGCGTCGTCCACCGACAGCGCCTTGGGCAGCGTTCTCGGCTGTTTCGGCGCGCGCACCGCGGCGACCGGGTTGACCGGCAGCGCGATGCGTCCGGCGAGCCACCGGTAGAACGCGCGCCACGCCGACAGCCGGTGGCTGATCGAGCGCGCGCTCATGCCGGCCGCGTGCGCCCGCGCGACCGCGCCGCGAATATCGGCGGGCGTCAGGCTGTCGAGCGGCCGGCCTTTGGCGAGGCGGCTCAACTCGTCGAGTTCGTGTGCGTAGCCGCGCAGCGTGTGCGCCGACAGCCGCCGCTCGTGTTCGAGATGCGACAGGTATTCGGCGATCGGGGCGGCGGGATTCACGGTGTCGGGCGGCGGCGGAGCGACGTGTCGGGTCGGCGCATGCGCGGCACGTCAGCGCGGCAGCAGCCGGCTGAGCGCCGCGCTCGCGAGCGCGCTGATCTGCGTCAGGAAATCGGTGCCCATGCCGTCGTGAAAGCGGCGCGCGTCGTGCGAGCCCATCACCAGCAGGCCGAAGGCCGGCGCCTCTTCCGGCGCGAGCGGATCGCGCAGCGCCAGCAGCGCGATCGATTCGGTGTCCGCCGGCGCGGCGGCCTCCGGGTTCGCCGGCGCAAGCCACTGGGCGGCCTCGAAGCCGGTGTTCGCGCCGCAGTACGGCGTCGTCAGGCTGTTGGTGAAGATCCGCACCTCCTCGCTGACAAGACGCGCGAAATCCGCCTGGGCGTAGGTCTCGGCGACGTCCCACACGCGCAGCGCGGTTTGCGGCACGTCGAAGACGTCGGCGAGCCCGTGCGCGATCGTGCGCGGCAGCGCGTGCGGATCGCGCTCGGCCATCACGCGGGTGGTCCAGCGGTTGAACTTCGACGCGATGCTGTCGTTTTCGTGGCCATAACGCAGCAGTTCCGCGAGGCGCCGTTCGAGATGCTTGTTCTTCTCGCGCAGCATGTCCATCTGGCGTTCCTGCAGCGACACCGCGGCCTTGCCGTGCGGATTCGCGAGCCGGATGGTGGCGAGCAGCTCCGCGTGTTCGGCGAAGAATTCGGGGTGGGCGAGCAGGTAGTCGGCGACTTCGCGATCGTTCATGGTTTCGGCTTCAGCACGGCGCCCGCTCGCGGGGCGCATCGGTCAATAAGGTCGGGCGGCGGCAGGCGCCGGTTCAGTCGGCCAGCTCGATCTCGCCCGAGAAGACGGTGGCGGCCGGGCCGGCCATCAGCAGCGGGGCGGCGGCCTCGCCGCTCCAGGTAATCGTCAGCACGCCGCCGTGCGTGTGCACTTTCACCGGCGAGTCGAGCAGGCCGCGGCGGATGCCGGCGGCAACGGCCGCGCAGGCGCCCGTGCCGCAGGCAAGCGTTTCGCCCGCGCCGCGCTCGAAGACGCGCAGACGGACCGCGTGGCGCGAGTCGATCTGCATGTAGCCCGCGTTCACCCGCTCCGGAAAGCGCGCATGGTGCTCGACGAGCGGGCCTTCGACGCGCACCGGGAACGCTTCGACGTCGTCGACCACCTGCACCGCGTGCGGGTTGCCCATCGACACCGCCGAGATCCAGCGCGTCGCGCCGTTCACGTCGAGCGGCCACAGCGTGTCGCGGCCTTCGCGGCGGCCGTCGAGCCCGCTCGCGTCGAACGGCACGCGGGCCGGCTCGAACACCGGCGCGCCCATGTCGACGACCACTTCGCCGTTCTCCTGCATCGTCAGCGTGATGATGCCGTTTTGCACCTGCACGCGCACGCTGTGCTTGTCCGTGAGGCGCGCGTCGCGCACGTACTTGACGAAGCAGCGCGCGCCATTGCCGCAATGCTCGACCTCGCCGCCGTCGCAGTTGAAGATGCGATAGCGGAAATCCACGCCTTCGACCGTCGGCTTCTCGACGACCAGCAACTGGTCGGCGCCGACGCCGAAGTGCCGGTCGGCGAGCGCGCGCACTTGCGCGGCGCTCAGGTTGAGCGGCTGCGTGTAGCCGTCGAGCACGACGAAGTCGTTGCCCGCGCCGTGCATCTTGGTGAAGGTCAGTTTCACGTTGCGCGTGGGTTCCGTTGCGGCGCCGGAGCGGACGTGCGCGAGGCGCGCGCGGACCGCAGGCCGGTTTCCGCCGGGAAATGAAAGGTAGACAGATAGCGGATGATACACGCTGGCGCGCCCGCCGCGGAATGGACGCCCCGCGCCGCCGGCGCGCCGGCCGCGCGCGTCAGTAGAAGCCGGGCTGACCGGGCGGGCGCGTCTTGAAGCGCTTGTGCACCCAGTAATACTGCTCGGGCATCAGCGGAATCTGTTCTTCGAGAAACGCGTTCATGCGGCGCGCGTCGGCGTCGTCGTCGCCGCTCGGGTAGTCGGCCCACGGCTTGAACACCTTCAGGCGATAGCCCTTGTAATCCGGCAGCACCTCGCCGATGAACGGCACCACCTGCGCATGCCCGACCTTCGCGAGCCGGCCCACCGCGGTCAGCGTGCAGGTCGGCACGCCGAAGAACGGCACGAAGGTCGAGTTGCGCATGCCGTAGTCCATGTCCGCGCCGAGCATCACCGGCTTGCGCTCGCGCAGCCAGCGCAGCACGACGCGCGCGCTGTCGGCGCGGCTCGCCATGTCCGCGCCGAAGCGGCCGCGCGCGGCTTTCGCGACGGCTTCGAGCTCCGGGTTCGACATCGGCTGGTACAGCGAGCCGCACTGGCGCCCGAGCGCGTAGTTCAGGAAGATCGAGCCCGCCTCGATGCCGACGAAATGCAGCCCGAGGAGCAGCGTGGGCGGCATATCCGGGTCTGTGAGGTCGACTTCGCTGTCGACCTGGATCAGCTTTTCGAGCTTCTTCGCCGAGCCGAACCACTGGACGCTGCGCTCCAGATAGCTGCGGATCGCATGGCGGAAGTGCTTCTGCGCGACGTCTTCGCGCCGCGCCTCGCTCCACTCGGGAAAGCACAGCTTCAGGTTGATGTGGACGATGCGCCTGCGCTGGCTCGGAATCTGGTAGAGCAGCCAGCCGAGGCCGTCGCCGATGCGGGCGACGAGGCCGTAGGGCAGCAGCGCGAAGAGCTTCAGCAGCGCGATGGCGAGCTTCGTTGCGACGCGGCTCAGCATGCTGCGGCTCCGCGCGGGAGCCGCGTGCGCGCGATGCGCGCGTGGACAGGACACGGAAGGGGAGACGGCACGCGTGGGTACCCTGCGGCAAAAATGGGAAGTCGCTATAATAAGGGCTTCGCCGAGTTAACAGACAACTTGCGGGGCGAAGCTGGCTGGTGCGTTCAATCGTCACGCGCCGGTCGGGCAGGAAATCCGCTAAAGCGTCGCCGCTTCAGGCTCCCGAAGCTGGCTACGTGAAACTCAACCGTAACCGCCAAACTGGAGTCCGCAACGTGGCAAACGACTATCTCTTCACGTCCGAATCCGTTTCCGAAGGGCATCCCGACAAGGTTGCCGACCAGATTTCCGACGCGATCCTGGACGCCATCCTCACGCAGGACAAATACTCGCGCGTCGCCGCCGAGACGCTGTGCAACACCGGCCTCGTCGTGCTGGCCGGCGAAATCACCACCACGGCGAACGTCGACTACATCCAGGTCGCGCGCGACACGATCAGGCGCATCGGCTACGACAACACCGACTACGGCATCGACTACCGCGGTTGCGCGGTGCTGGTCGCGTACGACAAGCAGTCGCCGGACATCGCGCAGGGCGTCGACCGCGCGCACGACAACAACCTCGACCAGGGCGCCGGCGACCAGGGCCTGATGTTCGGCTACGCGTGCGACGAAACGCCCGAACTGATGCCGCTGCCGATCCACCTGTCGCACCGGCTGGTCGAGCGCCAGGCCAATCTGCGCCGCGACGGCCGCCTGCCCTGGCTGCGCCCGGACGCGAAGTCGCAGGTCACGGTGCGCTACGTCGACGGCAAGCCGCATTCGATCGACACCGTCGTGCTGTCCACGCAGCATGCGCCGGACATCGAGCTTTCCGTGCTGCGCGAAGCGGTGATCGAAGAGGTCATCAAGCCGACGCTGCCGGCCGAGCTGATCAAGGGCGACATCAAGTTCCTCGTGAACCCGACCGGGCGCTTCGTGATCGGCGGGCCGCAAGGCGATTGCGGGCTGACCGGCCGCAAGATTATCGTCGATACGTACGGCGGCGCGGCGCCGCACGGCGGCGGCGCGTTCTCGGGCAAGGATCCGTCGAAGGTCGACCGCTCGGCCGCGTACGCGGGCCGCTATGTCGCGAAGAACATCGTCGCCGCGGGCCTCGCATCGCGCTGCCTGATCCAGGTGTCGTATGCGATCGGCGTGGCGCAGCCCACGTCGGTGATGGTCAACACGTTCGGCACCGGCCGGGTGTCGGATGCGACGATCACGCGCCTGGTTGCCGAGCATTTCGATCTGCGTCCGAAGGGCATCATCCAGATGCTCGACCTGCTGCGTCCGGTCTACGAGAAAACCGCCGCGTATGGCCACTTCGGCCGCGAGGAGCCGGAATTCACGTGGGAAGCCGCGGACAAGGCGCTCACGCTTGCCGAAGCGGCAGGCACCGAGCCGGTGGCCGCTCTCGCGTAAGCCGGCGGGGCGGCGCCCGCCGCGCGGCTGCCCCGTTCAGCGGCAGCCGGGCGATGCGGGGTTAGCGCCGCCCGAGCCACTTACGCAGGTTATCGCCAGGCAATCGGCGGGGTATCGCCACGATCCCCTTGCGATCGCAACAGCCCGATCGGCGTCCGCTGATCGGGCTGTGTCGTTTGGGGCCTCGGAAAAACGGCCGGCGCGGCGAGACGGCGGGCACAAGCCGCCGCTAGCGCGCGGCGAAACCGTACCAGCCGCTGGCTGCCGCGAGCCGTTGGGGACGGCGCGCAACCGCGCGCGGTGCAGCGTTGCCCGCGCGCTGAATGGCGCTCGCTGCGCGCGGCGCGGCACTGCCCGTGCGCGACGCGCGCGCCGCCTCGTGCGGCGTCGGCCGGTGCAGCAGCGTGCGCAGCGAAAAGCGGCGCGAGCCGGCTTGCGTGCGCAGCGCGGCGAAAAAGGTCAGGAACCACGTGCGAATGCTGTCGGCGGGCCTGGCGTCGCGCCACTGGATGGCGAGCGCGCGGGTACGCGCCGCGTGATGGCGCAGCGCGCGCACGATCTGCCGGCGCACGGGACGGGCGGCCTTCAGGACGGCCGGGACAAGACGGGTGCTCAGGGACGTTTGCATGGCTTCGGAGAGGGGCGCGTGCCGGGCGGAGAGAGGACGCCGCAGACTGCAGCACCCATCATGCCAGCGGAAATCGCACACGCACCCTGTGATGGGCGGGAATGCGCGGCAGCGACCACGCAGGGCCGGGCCGCGGGAAAAGCGGTGTATCTGACAAGCGACATCCCATCAGGCTACACGCGATTCATGACGTCAGAAAGTCGGTTTACCCCGCGCGGGTCCGTCCCTTTGCGACCGCTTTGCGTGCAGCGATGCCCTTGCGCCGTGCGTGGTGCACCGCACGCGGGTCGCGCCCGTTTTACAATCGCAGATGCTAGGGTCGGTGAACAGTGAAAAACGGCCCGCGAACCAGGTTGCGGAATACCTCATGTCAGTCCATTCACAGAAAGAACAGGTTCAACTGCTGCGGGAGCAGGGTTTTGTCGTCGTTCCCGGACTGGTTTCGCCCGAGCGCTGCGCGCAGCTGAAAGCGGTCGCGCAGCGCCAGCTCGACGAAGCGGCCGCGCCGGTCGAGTTCGAGGCGGACCTGCGTTATCCGGGCGCGCCGGAATCGAAGAACGCACCCGGCGGCCACACCGTGCGCCGGCTGCTCGACGCGTATGCGCGCGATCCCGGGTTCGCCGGCTGGGCGATCTCGCCGGAAATTCGCAGCTGGATGGCGCTGTATTTCGGCGAGGCGCCGCGTCTGTCGCGCGCGCATCACAACTGCATGATGACCAAGCACCCGGCCTACGGCAGCCTCACCGGCTGGCATCGCGATGCGCGCTACTGGTCGTTTGCGCGCGACGACCTGGTGTCGGTATGGCTCGCGCTCGGGCCCGAGACGGTCGATAACGGCGCGCTGTGGTTCGTGCCGGGTTCGCATCGCGAGATTTTCACGTCCGACCGATTCGACGACGCGAAATTTTTCCGCGCCGATCTCCCGGAGAATCAGGCGCTGATCCAGACGGCCGTGTCGCCGGCGCTCGATACCGGCGACGTGGTGTTCTTTCATTGCAACACGCTGCACTCCGCGGGCCAGAACCGCAGCGAGCAGGTGAAGTTTTCGCTTGTCTACACGTACCACGGCGCGAGCAATCCGCCGCTGCCGGGTTCGCGTTCGGCAGCCAAGCCGGACGTGGATTTCTGAGCGCCGCGCGCGGCCGCTTGCCGCGTTTGCCGGCCGGCGCGCGGGCGCTAGCGCTTGCCGGCCGACGTCGCGAAGCCGATCAGGCCGGCGACTGTCGCGACCACGCCGCCCGCGATCAGCGCGATCGCCTTGTTACTGGGCGAGCCCGTGAAAACGCGCGACACGTCGCTGCTGAGCGAATGAAATGCCATGCCGCCGAAGTACAGCAAGATGACGCCGCCGACCACCAACGCGAGCGAGATCGCCCTGACCATAGCTTTCCTCCCGTAAGGTAAGCGGGCAGTGTAGGCGACGCGGGCCGCCTGCGTCTACCCGCGTTGCGCAGACGTCCCGCATACTGGACATCTGCACGTCTTTGCACAATTGGCTAACATCTGCACCTCGATTTGCACGTCGATTTACACCTCGCCCCTCGCGCGGCCGTAGTGACCGCGCGCGCAGCGGCGCCGGATCGCGGCCGCCAGGCGACTCATTCACCGTCTTCTCCAGGGACTCAGGCAATGGCTTACGAAGCAGCTTCAGCGCGCTATTCGGACATGCAGTACCGCGTGTGCGGCAAATCCGGCCTCAAACTGCCGGCGCTGTCGCTCGGCTTGTGGCACAACTTCGGCGACACGACGCCGTTGTCGGTCCAGCGTGACATTCTGCGCACCGCATTTGATCTGGGCATTACGCACTTCGATCTCGCGAACAACTACGGCCCGCCGTACGGCAGCGCTGAAATCAATTTCGGCCGCCTGTTCCGGGAAGATTTCAGGCCGTATCGCGACGAACTGCTGATTTCGACGAAGGCCGGCTGGGACATGTGGCCCGGCCCGTACGGCCAGGGCGGCGGGTCGCGCAAGTACGTGCTCGCGAGTCTCGATCAGAGCCTGCAGCGCATGGGTCTCGACTATGTCGACATCTTCTATTCGCACCGCTTCGACGCGCACACGCCGCTCGAAGAAACCGCCGGCGCGCTCGCGAGCGCGGTGCAGCAGGGCAAGGCGCTGTACGTCGGCATCTCGTCGTATTCGGCGGCGAAGACCCGTGAGATGGCGCATCTGCTCGCGCAATACAAGGTGCCGCTGCTGATCCATCAGCCCGCCTACAACATGCTGAACCGCTGGATCGAGCGCGAACTGCTCGATACGCTCGACGACACCGGCGTGGGCAGCATTGCGTTCACGCCGCTTGCTCAAGGGCTTCTGACCGGCAAGTATCTGAACGGCGTGCCGCAGGACGCGCGCGTGAACAAGGCGGGCGGCGGGTCGCTGAAAGAGGAGCACCTGAGCGCGGCGAACCTCGATCATGTACGCAAGCTCAATGAGATCGCCCAGCGCCGCGGCCAGAGCCTCGCGCAGATGGCGATCGCCTGGACGCTGCGCGGCGGTCGCGTGACGTCGGCGCTGATCGGCGCGAGCAAGGCGCAGCAGATCGTCGAGAACGTCGCCGCGCTGAAGCAGCTTGAGTTCTCGCCGGAGGAACTGGCCGAGATCGACCGCCACGCGACGGAAGGCGGCGTGAACCTGTGGGAGAAGCCGTCCACCGATCAGGACATCTGAGCCCGACCGGCTGACGGCGCGCGTTGCGCATGCGCCGCGCGCGGCCCATGTGTCGCCGGCAAGCCGCCTTCGGGCGGCTTCTTTTTTCTGCGCGGCCATCCGTGCTGCGCGATTCCGCGCGTGGTGCGTTCTTCCCGCTGTCACATGCCGCTGCTAAGTTCGCGGGCGTAATCGTGACGACGGAGCAACGATGGAGCCACGCGCGGCAAACGAACCCACCCAGGCGCCGCAGACAGACGCGGCAGCGCGGCGTTCGCCGCAGCGCGCAGCCATCGATGCGCGTGCGAACCTCGCCATGCTGATACCGGTGGTGCTCGCGCTCGCACTGCAACTGGCCGGGCTGCCGTGGCTGCTGCATGCGTGGGGGGCGCCGGCGTGGTGGCTCGTCGTGCCGGTCGTCGTGCTGACGCCGACTCACTGGGGCCTGATTCACGAAGCGATCCACGGCCAGTTGTTTGCCGGGCGCCGTCTGAACGAAGCGGTGGCGCGCGCGCTATCGATTGCGCTCGCGCTGCCCTACGACGCAGTACGCTTTGGACACCTGATGCATCACCGCTTTACCCGCGAGGCGTTCGATCGTCCGGACGTCGTGGCGTCCGGCGAGCCGCGCTGGCGCGCGCGGCTCGTCTATTACATGCGCCTGCTGGGCGGGTTGTATGTCGGAGAACTGATCGTGCCGCTACTGGCGTGTTTGCCGGTGCGATTCGCGCGCGCGATCCTGCAGCGCACGATCGGCGCACACGGACCGGCGGGGGCCGACGTCGAGCGGCTTTTCGCCGGCTTTGCGAGCGATCCGGCGCGCCGCGCGCGGATTCGCGGCGACGCGCTGCTGACGCTCGCGCTCTATGCGCTGTCGTCGTATCGGTACGGCGCCGCGTGGCCGGTGCTGGTGCTGACGGTCTATCTGCGCGGCGTCTGGTTGTCGCTCGCGGATAATCTGCCGCATCACGGGGTGCCGCTCGACATGCCGGGACGGGCGCGCAATTTTCGCGTGCCGCGTATCTGGCAAGGCATCCTGATGAATCACCATCTGCACCGGTTGCATCATCTGCATCCGACGCTGCCTTGGCGCGCGCTGCCGGCGCTCGCGCGCGCGTCGCACGACGCGCAGCCGCACGACGCGCAGCCGCACGACACGCAGCCGCACGACGCCCGCGAGCCGGGCTATTTCGCCAGCGCGCTGCGCCAGTTTCGCGGGCCGCACGCCCCCGATCCGACGATGCGCTGACGCAACCTGCCTCAGACCAGCGCGGGCAGGCCCTCGACGAGCAGCACCGCGACACCGACGCCCAGCAGCGCGCCGATCAGCCGGAACACGTTGTGCCTGAACTCGGATTTGCAGGGGATCGCGCCGACGAACAACGCACCGGCAAGCGCCATCGGGATGATCAGAACGAAATCGGCGATCGTGAAGTACGTCATGCGTGTCTCCTTGTGATCGGCATCGTGATGCAGGCGACGTTCGCAGCTTGCGTGCCCGTGTTTCGAGTATAGGCGAGCGCGCGGCGGCTGGTGAACCGTTTGCCGCGCGGCGCGGCTGAAGCGGGCCGCGTGGAGAGGCCTCGCGTTTTCTTACATCGAGGTTTCGATCGGCGGTGCGTTTCGCTTTGCGGCGGTCCGCGAGCGGGTTGCGCGTTTCCGCCGGTTATTTTGCCGCTTTCGCTGCCTTCGCCGCTTTCGTGCGTCGCTCGCCGGCGCCACGCATGCGCGCATGGGCGCGCGCATTCGAATGCCGCCGCGTCCGGTGGACGGCGACAGCCGCGCGCAAGGCCGCGAAAGTAGGATGAACCTTCGCAGTGCGGTACAGTAGGGCCGTGCAGTTGCGATTCGACTGCCGCTCTCCGGTGGGCAGACGCCGAACTGAGGCCGGAACGGACATCAGTTCGCGCTTTCCCAGAACGCGCAAAGCGGGAACAATAAGACAAGCCCGCTGCGCGAGGAGGCGGAGAAAATCGGGTGCGTACGCAACGTGATCAGGCACGGCGGCGCGGTTGGAGTGGCCGAGGCAGCACGCGCCGTGCGTCGCGATGGCTTTTGGAGAACGGGGAAACATCATGCAAGTCGGTTCTATCGTCCGGTCGGTGCATATTGCGGTGCCTCACGGAGCGCGCGGAATCGTCATGCGCATTCTGGGCGACATGGCGATGGTGGCGTGGTATGCAGGCGAACCAGGCAGTTCGCAGCAGTTGAACACCGAGCCCTTCTTCCTGGAGGATCTGATCGATACCGGCGAAACGGTTCGCCCGGCGGGCGCGCAGGTTCATTAGCCCCGCATGCATGTCCGCCGTGTCGCTGTGCCGCTCGTCTTTGACGGCCGCGCGGCGCACAATGCGGGCATGAACGAAAACACTCCTTCCCAGCAGGGCGCCGCCGACGCGGTGCCGTTCGCCCGGCTCACGCCGGAATGCGTGCTCGACGCACTCGACAGCGTGCTCGCCACGGCCGGTTTGCGCACCGACGGCCGGATGCTGCCGCTCAACAGCTACGAGAACCGCGTCTATCAGGTCGGCATCGAAGACAGCGCGCCGATTGTCGCGAAGTTCTATCGGCCCGGCCGCTGGAGCGATGCGGCGATTCTCGAAGAACATGCGTTCGTCGCGGAACTGGCCGCGCGCGAGATTCCGGCCGTGCCGGCGCGCGCGTTCGGCGCACAGACGCTGCACGCGTTCGACGGATATCGCTTCGCGATTTTCGAGCGGCGCGGCGGCCGCGCGCCGGACCTCGACCGGCGCGATACGCTGGAATGGCTCGGGCGCTTCATCGGCCGCATTCATGCGCTCGGCCACACGCAGCCCTACGTGGCGCGTCCCACGCTCGACATCGCGACCTTCGGCTACGAACCGCGCGATTTCCTGCTGTCGCACCGCTTCGTGCCCGACGATCTGCGCACGCCGTGGGAGACGGTCGTCAACCTGGCGCTCGAAGGTGTCGAGCGCGCATTCGAGCGCGCCGGCGAGATCCGCATGCTGCGCCTGCATGGCGACTGCCATCCGAGCAATGTGCTGTGGACCGACGCGGGTCCGCATTTCGTCGACTTCGACGACAGCCGGATGGGGCCGGCAGTGCAGGACCTGTGGCTGTTGCTGCCGGGCGAGCGCAGCGAAGCAGCACGCGCGCTCACCGACCTGCTGGCGGGTTACGAGGACTTCTGCGAATTCGTGCCGCGCGAACTGTATCTGATCGAAGCGCTGCGCACGTTGCGCCTGATTCACTATCAGGCATGGATTGCGCGCCGCTGGGACGATCCGGCGTTTCCCGCGGCGTTTCCCTGGTTCAACACGCAGCGCTACTGGGAAGAGCGGATTCTGGAGATGCGCGAGCAACTCGGCGCGATGCAGGAAGAGCCGCTTTGGCCGGTCTGACTGACGCGCCGGTGCGGGGCCGACGCTACACGCTGCAGGTCGTGCCGTCGTTGGCGGCGATTTCGCGCGCGGCCTTCGCGCCCTCGACCCGCAGCAGTTCGGGCAGCGACACGCCGTTCTTCGCCGCCGTCACTTCCGCGAGGATCGACACCGCGATTTCCGGCGGCGTGCGACTGCCGATGTAGATCCCGACGGGCCCATGCAGGCGCGCCAGTTCGAGTTCGCTGAGATCGAATTCCTTGAGCCGCTCGCGGCGCGCCGCGTTGTTGCGCCGCGAGCCGAGCGCGCCGACATAGAATGCCGGCGTTTTCAGCGCCTCCATGAGCGCGAGATCGTCGAGCTTCGGATCGTGTGTGAGCGCGATCACCGCCGAGCGTTCGTCGAGCTTCATGTCCAGCACGGTGTCGTCGGGCATCGTGCGCACGAGCTTCGTACCGGGGACGTCCCATGCGTCCGTGTATTCCTCGCGCGGATCGCAGACGGTCACGTGATAATCGAGCCCGACGGCGATCTGGCACAGGTAGCGCGACAACTGGCCCGCGCCGATCACGAGCATCCGGTAGCGCGGCCCGTGGATCGTCAGCAGGCGCGCGCCGTCGAAGTGCACGCCGTCGGTGGCCTGCGCGGGCCCGAGCTGCGCGCTGCCGCTCGTCATTTCGACGGTGCGCGCGACCAGCTGGCCCGCTTCGACCGCTTCGCACAATGCGGCGATGCCGCTGGCGGGCGTGAGCGGTTCGAGCACGAGCTGGATCGTGCCGCCGCACGGCAAGCCGAAGCGGTGGGCCTCCTCGGCGGAAATGCCGTACTTGACCGCTTCGGGGCGCGTCTGTGCAATGCCCTGCTGGCGCACGCGCTCGATCAGATCGTCTTCGATGCAGCCGCCCGATACCGAGCCGACGACGAGTCCGTCGTCGCGCACGGCGAGCATCGCGCCTTCCGGGCGGGGCGACGAGCCCCACGTCTTGACCACCGTCACCAGCAGCGCGCGATGTCCCTGTTCCAGCCAGCGGGCGCTGGACTTCAGGACTTCGAGATCCACGCTTTCCATGATCGCTTCCTTTTCGGTTGATCGCCGTCGGGGTTCTCGCCGGTCGACCCGGCCGCCTCGACGTCCCCGGTAGCGGCGGCGTCGTCGTCGGCTGCCGTGTTGTCTTCACCGGCGAGCTGCGCGGTGAAGCGTTTGAAAAATTCGCTCGCCATCTTGCGCGCCGCGCTGTCGACGAGCCGCGAGCCGATCTGCGCGAGCTTGCCGCCCACCTGCGCGGTTGCGCCGTAGGTGAGCTTCGTCGTCCCTTCGCCGTCGGCTTCGAGCGTCACGGTGGCCGAGCCCTTGCCGAAGCCGGCGACGCCGCCTTGCCCCTCGAACACGATCGTGTAGGTGTGCGGCGCGTCGACGTCGGTGAGCATCATACGTCCCTTGAAGTGCGCCTTCACGGGCCCGACGGCGGCGCGCATCGATACCTGGTAGACGTTCTCGCCATCCGCTTCGATGCTCTCGCAGCCGGGAATCGACTCGCGCAGGATCGCGGTATCGTTCAGCGCTTCCCACGCCTGCTGCTGCGGCACGGGCAGCGTGTAGCTTTCGGTCAGTTCCATCGGACGTCTCCTGTTTGTATCGTACGCCGGCCGGACGCGCGCGGCATGCGCGCCAGCTGTGCGAGGTCGCGGCCGAAGGCGGCGAGACTGTCGAGATTATGGACGGGCCGGTGCGCGTCGACATGCGGCAGGATCGCCTGCACGCCGCGCGCTTTCGGCGCGAAGCCGCCATAGCGCAGCAGCGGATTGAGCCAGACGATGCGATGCGCGAAGCGCCGCAGCCGCGCCATTTCCGCATCGAGCAGCGGGATGGCTTCGTGATCGAGGCCGTCGGTGACGAGCAGCACGGTGGCGCGGCCGTTCAGCACGCGGCGCGCCCAGCGCCGGTTGAACTCGGCGAGCGAGGCACCGATGCGGGTGCCGCCGGACCAGTCGAGCACCTGCCCGGCGAGCGCGGCGATCGCGACGTCGGGGTCGCGCTCGCGCAGCGCGCGCGTGGCGTTCGTCAGGCGCGTGCCGAACAGGAACACCTGCAGGCGTTCGCGCGACTGCAGCAGCGCGTGGCAGAAATACAGCACCGCGCGCGAATAGGCGCTCATCGAGCCGGAGATGTCGAGCAGCAGCACGAGCGGCGGCTTGCGCTCGGTCACGGCGCGGTACTTCCAGACGGTCCAGTCGCCGCCGGAGCGCACCGCGTGGCGCGCGCTTGCCCGCAGGTCCGCATGCGTGCCGCGCGAGGCGGCCTTCAGGCGCCGGGTCGGCTCGGTTGCGAGCGGCAGGCGGTGGCTGCGGATCACATGACGCAGCGTGCGCCATTCGTCGGCGCTGAGCGTGTCGAAGTCGCGGTGGCGCAGGCGTTCCTCGGCGCTGAACGTCACGTGCGCGTGCGATGCCTGCGCGCCGCCGCCGGGCGCGTCGTGCGGCTTGCGCGCGGGCGGCTGGCGGGCGGCGAGCGCGTCGGCGAGGCGGTTGTTGCGCCTGGGCGGCGGCATGCCGTTGCTTACCTTCGGCAGCAGCAGCGCGCGCAGCTTGCCCTCCCAGTCGGGATCGCGCCAGAACAGGCTGAACGCGGCGTCGAAGATGTCGCGCTCGTCCGGCGCGGAGACGAGCAACGCGGCAAGCGCCGCCCTCACGTCGTCGCGCCGCGTGAGATCGATCCAGCGCAGCGCGGCGATCGCATCGACCGCATGCGCCGGCGACATCGGCAGGCCGGCGCCGCGCAGCAGGCGCACGAAATGCACGACGTTGCGTGCGAACGTCGCGGGCGCCTGCGGCGCGCGGGGTGCGTCGATGACAGCGCTGGCCGGTTTCATTGCGCAACCGCGAGGCATTGCGCGATCTGCGCGGCGTCGACGCGCGCCAGATCGTCCTGATACTTCAGCAGCACGCCGAGCGTATCCTGCACCGACTGCGGATCCAGCTCGCTCACGCTGAGCGCGGCGAGCGCGCGGCACCAGTCGATCGTCTCGGCGATGCCCGGCGCCTTGAACAGGTCGATGCCGCGCAGCCGGTGCACGAAATCGACCGCGCGGCGCTGCAGCTCGGCGCCGGTCTGCGGCGCGCGCGCCGCGACGATCGCCAGCTCGCGATCGCGCTCGGGATAGCCGATCCATTGATACAGGCAGCGGCGCTTCAGCGCATCATGCACTTCGCGCGTGCGGTTCGACGTCATCACGACAAGCGGCGGCTGGGCCGCGCGCACCGTGCCGTATTCGGGAATCGATACCTGGAAGTCCGAAAGAAGTTCGAGCAGAAACGCCTCGAAGGGCTCGTCGGCGCGATCGATCTCGTCGATCAGCAGCACGCGGCGTGCGTCCGGGTGATGCTCGTCGGGCAGCAGCGCCTGCAGCAGCGGGCGCTTCAGCAGGAATTCGCTGCGGTACAGCGTGTCGTTGCCGGGCGTCTCGCCGGCCGCTTCGGCGAGACGCAGCGCCATGATCTGGCGCGGGTAGTCCCATTCATACAGCGCACTCGCGGTGTCGAGCCCCTCGTAGCATTGCAGGCGCAGCAGCGATGTGCCGAGCATGCCGGCCGCGGCCTTTGCGAGTTCGGTCTTGCCCACGCCCGGTTCGCCTTCGAGAAACAGCGGCCGCTCCATGCGCAGCGCGAGAAACAGCGCGGTCGCGAGTTCGCGGTTCGCGTAATAGTCTTGCGCGGCGAGTTGCGCGAGGGTGTCGTCAATCGAGGCGGGCTGCATGAATCTTCCTGTGAACACGAAACTGCGCGGTCTAAACGAAGCGAAGCGAAACAGAGCGAAGCGAAACGGCCCGGACGCACCGGGCCCCGCGTCGGGCTGCCGCGCCGAAGCGCCGAAGCGCCGAAGCGCCGAAGCGCCGAACCGCCGAACCGCCGAACCGCCGAACCGCCCGAACCGCCGAACCGCCCGAACCGCCCGAAGCGCCCGAAGCGCCCGAACCGCCCGAACCGCCCGAAGCGCCCGAAGCGCCGGAGCCCCGAAGCCCCGAAGCCCCGAAGCCCGAAGCCCCGAAGCCCCGAAGCCCCCGACGACGCGGCGGCAGGCGCGCGCCGCGCGGTTCGCTAGCTGGTCGCTTGCGCGACCGCGCGCGCGGCGAGCACCGGAATCAGGTGCGCGCGATAGGCAGCGCTCGCATGCATGTCCGTGTTCAGGTCATCGGCCGCGATCGTCACCGCGCGCGCGGCCGATGGCGCGAAGTTCGCGGTCAGCGCCGCTTCGAGCGCATGCGCGCGAAACACCGACGCGGCCGCGCCGGTCACGGCCACGCGCACGCCGTCCGCGCGCTGGGCGACGAACACGCCGACCAGCGCGAAATGCGAAGCCGGATTGTTGAACTTCTCGTACGCGCAGCGTTCGGCGAGCGGAAACTCGACCGCGGTGATCAGCTCGTCCGGTTCGAGCGCGGTTTCGTACAGGCCGACGAAGAAATCGTCCGCCGCGATACGCCGCCGGTCGGTGACGACAGTCGCGCCGAGCCCGAGCACCGCGGCCGGGTAGCAGGCCGCCGGGTCGTTGTTCGCGAGCGAGCCGCCGAGCGTGCCGCGCGCGCGCACCTGGCGGTCGCCGATGTGGCCCGCGAGATGCGCGAGACCCGGCAGCAGGCGCTGGATGTCCGGGTGCGCGGCGACATCCGCGTGACAGACGGCCGCGCCGATCGTCACCGTTTGCGCGTCGACGCGAATTGCCTTGAGTGCGTCGATCCGGGTGACGTCCACGAGCCTGGACGGCTGTGCGAGGCGCAGGCGCATCGTCGGCAACAGGCTCTGGCCGCCGCCGAGGAACTTGGCTTCGCTGTCGCCGCCGAGCGCTGCGACGGCCGCTTTCGGATCGGCCGCGCGTTGATAGTCGAATGAGTACATGTCGGCTTGCTCCGTTCAGGGTTGTTGCGCGGCTTGAATCGCGGACCAGATGCGATGCGGTGTCGCCGGCATCTGCAGATCCTTCACGCCGAGCGGCGCGAGCGCGTCGACGAGCGCGTTGATCACCGCGGGCGGCGAGCCGATCGCACCGGCTTCCCCGCACCCTTTCACGCCGAGCGGATTGTGCGTGCAGGGGGTGCCCTTCGCGGTCTCGACGGTGAAGCTCGGCAGATCGGACGCGCGCGGCATCGCGTAGTCCATGTACGAGCCGGTCAGCAACTGGCCGCTGTCGTTGTCGTACACGCAGCGTTCGAGCAGCGCCTGGCCGATCCCCTGGCCGAGGCCGCCATGCACCTGGCCTTCGACGATCATCGGATTGATCACGTTGCCGAAGTCGTCGACGGCAGTGAACTGCTCGATGCTGCACGCCCCGGTATCGGGGTCGACCTCGACTTCGCAGATGTACGCGCCCGCCGGATAGGTGAAGTTGGTCGGATCGTAGAACGCGCTTTCGTCGAGGCCCGGTTCGAGCTTGTCGAGCGGATAGTTGTGCGGCACGTACGCGGCGAGCGATACGTCGGCGAAGGTCTTCGTGCGGTCGGTGCCGGCGACGCGGAACACGCCGTCGTGGAACTCGATGTCGTCGGCCGACGCTTCGAGCAGGTGCGCGGCGATCTTCTTCGCCTTCGATTCGATCTTGTCGAGCGCCTTCATGATCGCCGAGCCGCCGACCGCGATCGAGCGCGAACCGTAGGTGCCCATTCCGAACGGGATGCGGCCGGTGTCGCCGTGCACGATCTCGACGTTCTCCAGCGGGATGCCGAGCCGGTCCGCGACCACCTGGGCAAAGGTCGTTTCGTGCCCCTGGCCGTGGCTGTGCGAGCCGGTGAACACGGTGACGGAGCCGGTCGGATGCACGCGCACTTCGCCGGCTTCGAACAGCCCGGCGCGCGCGCCGAGCGCACCGGCAATGTTCGATGGCGCGAGGCCGCACGCTTCGATGTAGCACGAGTAGCCGAGCCCGCGCCGCTTGCCGTTCTTCTCCGAGGCGGCGCGCCGCGCGGCGAAGCCCTTCACGTCGGCCAGTTCGAGTGCGCGCGCGAGGCAGGTTTCGTAGTCGCCGGTGTCGTAGGTGAGGCCGACCGGCGTCGCATACGGGAAGCTGCGGATGAAGTTGCGCCGGCGCAGTTCGGCCGGATCGAGGTTCATCTCGCGCGCCGCCGTCTCGACGAGGCGCTCGACCACGTAGGTCGCCTCGGGCCGGCCGGCGCCGCGGTACGCATCGACGGGCACCGTGTTCGTGAACACCGCCTTCACTTCCGCGTAGATGGCGGGCGTCGCGTACTGGCCGGCGAGCAGCGTCGCGTACAGGATCGTCGGGACGCTCGACGCGAAGGTCGACAGATAGGCGCCCATGTTCGCGGTCGTATGCACGCGCATCCCGAGGAAGGTGCCGTTCGCGTCGAGCGCGAGTTCGGCCTTCGTCACGTGATCGCGGCCGTGCGCGTCGGAGATGAACGATTCGGAGCGCTCGGCGGTCCATTTGACCGGCCGGCGGATCTTCTTCGCGGCCCACGTGAGCGCGACGTCCTCCGCATACAGGAAGATCTTCGAGCCGAAGCCGCCGCCGACGTCCGGCGCGATCACGCGCAGCTTCGCCTCGGACAGGCCGAGCACGAACGCCGCCATCAGGAGCCGCTCGACGTGCGGGTTCTGGTTCGCGACGTACACCGTGTAGCTGTCGTCCTGCGGCGAGTAGCTCGCGTTCACCGCGCGCGGCTCGATCGCATTCGGGATCAGGCGGTTGTTGACGATGTCGAGCGTCGTCACGTGCGCGGCCTTCGCGAATGCGGCGTCGGTGGCGGCCTTGTCGCCGTGGCCCCACGTGTAGCAGATGTTGTCGGGCACCTCGTCGTGCACCGCGGGCTGGCCCGGGTCGGCCGCATGCGCGGTATCGACGGTCGCGGGCAGTTCGTCGTAGTCGACTTCGATCAGCTCGGCCGCGTCTTTCGCGGCCTTCACCGATTCGGCGATCACGAGCGCGACCTGGTCGCCGACGTGGCGCGCCTTGGTGTGCGCGATCACCGGGTGCGGCGGTTCGTGCATCGGCGTGCCGTCGATGCTGTGGATCAGCCAGCCGCACGGCAGGCCGCCGACCTTGTCGGCGGCGAGGTCGGCGCCGGTGAAGATCGCGACGACGCCCGGCGACTTCAGCGCCGCGCCGGTATCGACGCGGGCGATGCGCGCGTGCGCATGCGGCGAGCGCAGGAACACCGCATAGGTCTGCTGCGCCAGCACGACGTCGTCGGTGTACTGGCCGCTGCCGGTCAGAAAGCGATAGTCTTCCTTGCGCTGAACGGGGCTGCCGATCAACGGATGCGATTCGGGTGCGTTCATCGTCGGCTCCTTAAGCGGTCGCTTTGGCGGTGGCGTGCGCGCCGGCCTTCATGCCGGCGGCGCCCTCGAGGACGGCCTTGACGATGTTGTGATACCCGGTACAGCGGCACAGGTTGCCGTCGAGCTGCGCGCGCACGTCGGCTTCGGTGAGCGCCGGGTATTGCATCGCGAGCGCGCTGGCGCTCATCACCATTCCCGGCGTGCAGAAGCCGCACTGCAGGCCGTGGCACGTGCGAAATGCGGCCTGCATAGGATGCAGTTCGCCGTTCGGCGAAAGGCCTTCGATCGTCGTGACCTGCGCGCCGTCGGCCTGCACGGCGAGGATGTTGCACGCCTTGACCGCGCGGTCGTCCAGATGGACCGTGCAGGCGCCGCATTGCGCGGTGTCGCAGCCGATATGGGTGCCGGTGAGCCGTAGCTGTTCGCGCAGGAACTGGACAAGCAGGGTGTGAGGTTCGACATCGGCGGTCACGGACGCGCCGTTGACCGTCAGACTGATGCTGATCGCCATGAACTGTCTCCTTGGGGGATCGAGACCGGCGCGGGCCCCATTCACCGCCACTACCGTCTGCCTGCCTGGGGGCTCGCTTCGGTTGGTGCTTTCTGGTGCTTTTGGTTGGTACTTTTTATGGTTCCAACGAAAAGTAAAGCACAAATCGCCCGGGGCTGCCATCGAAGCCGGTCGCGCGCGTGCGATGCGTCAAAGAGAAAACGGCACGCCTGCGGGGCAGGCGTGCCGTTTGTCGTGGCGGCGGCCGAGACGCTGCGGGTGGGCTCGTGCTCAGCGTGCGCGCGGGTCGCCGGCGAGGCGCGAGTGGCGGCGCGAGTAGCCGAAATAAACCGCAATGCCGATCAGCAGCCATACGACGAATGCGAGCCACGTCGTCTTTTGCAGGTTCAGCATCAGGAACAGGCACGACGCGACCGCGAGCACCGGCACCACCGGCACGCCCGGGCAGCGGAACGCGCGCGGCAGGGCCGGATGGGTCTTGCGCAGCACGAGGACGGCGATCGACACCATCGAAAACGCCGCCAGCGTGCCGATGTTGATCAGCTCGGCCAGCACGTTCAGCGGCACCAGCGCGCCGATCAGCCCGAAGATCAGGCCGATGAGCCAGGTGGCGAGGAACGGCGTCGCAAAGCGCGGATGCAGCTTCGACAGCGGCGCGGGCAGCAGCCCGTCGCGCGACATCGCGTAGGTGATGCGGGTCTGGCCGTACGCCATCACGAGAATCACGGTCAGCATGCCGAGCACCGCGCCGAGGTCGATGAAGCCGGCGACCCAACGCTCGCCCGCCACCTGCAGCGCGTAGGAAACCGGGTGCGCCAGGTTGTTCGCGAATTGCCCGGACGGCACGATGCCCGTGACGATGGCGGCGACCGCGACGTACAGCACCGCGCACACCGCGAGCGACGCGATGAGCCCGATCGGCAGATCGCGTTTCGGGTTCTTCACCTCCTCGGCGGCGGATGAAACGGAATCGAAGCCGATGAACGCGAAGAACATCACCGCCGCCGCGCCGAACACGCCATGCCAGCCGTTCGGCATGAACGGATGCCAGTTTTCGGGACGGACGTGGAATACGCCGACCGCGATCACCAGCAGCACGACCGTCACCTTGATCGCGACCATCGCGTTGTTGATCCGCGCCGACTCGCGCACGCCGACCGACAGCACCGCGGTGATCAGCATCATCACGAGGAAGGCCGGCAGGTTGAACAGCGTCGCATGGCCGGCGAGCGCCCCCGGCGCGGCGCTGAGCGCGACCGGCAGCTTCAGGCCGAAGCCGGCCAGCAGCGACTGCAGGTAGCCCGACCAGCCGACCGACACAGCCGAGGTGGCGAGCCCGTATTCGAGCATCAGGTCCCAGCCGATGATCCACGCGGCCAGTTCGCCGAGCGTCGCGTACGAGTACGTATAGATCGAGCCGGCCACGGGCAGGGTGGACGCGAACTCCGCGTAGGCGAGCGCCGCGAAGGCGCAGGCGATGGCCGCGATCACGAACGACACCGTCAGCGCCGGGCCGGCCTGCACGGCGCCGGTGCCGGTCAGCACGAAAATGCCGGTGCCGATGATGGCGCCGACGCCGAGGAAGGTCAGATCGAGCGCGCCGAGCGCCTTTTTGAGGCCGGCGCCTTGGGCGCGCGCCGCAAGCATCTGCTCGATGCTTTTCTTGCGAAACAGGGACATGGGAGCGGGAATCGGAAACGCGCGGTGGGCGCCGCGGTGGGCGCAACATGCATCGGGAAAACCCTGAATTCTAGCGGATTCGCGCACGCCGACCGGGCGAAGCGAGCGGTTCGGGACGCGAGGCGCGAGGGAAATCCGGTTGGGCTGCGCGCGGATTCGGCGGTGTCATGGCAGCGTGCCCCGGCACCGCGCAAGGCTTTTTCGAGATATGGTCGGGGCGGCGGCGGATTCACCTGGTTGCAGCGGCGCGGGCGCCGCGCCGCGTGCGGCGATACGCCGCTATCCGCCGATCGCGGGATTCAGGTCCACGAGCCGGTTGCTCATCACGTAGAACGTGAGTTCGGCGTTGTTGCGCAGCTTCATTTTTTCGAGCAGTCGGGTCCGGTACACGCTGACCGTCTTCACCGAGAGCGACAGCGCCGCCGCGATGTCGGTCAGCCGCTTGCCCGACGCGAGCATGCACAGCGTCTGATATTCGCGGTCGGAGAGCTTCTCGTGCGGCAACTGCTCGCCGTCGAACGACACGTAATCGGCCAGCGCCTCGGCCATCGCCGGGCTCACGTATTTGCGTCCGGCGGCGACCTGCTGGATCGCGCCGATCATCTGCGCGGCGTCGACGGTTTTGGACAGATAGCCGGACGCGCCCGCCTTCAGCGCACGCACCGCGTACTGGTCCTCGCGGTACATCGAAAACATCAGCACCGGGGTGCGCGGCGTCTTGCGCTTCACGCGCTTGAGCACCTCGACGCCGTTCATGTCCGGCAGCGAGATGTCGAGCAGGATCACGTCGTACGCGTGCTTCGCGACCGCAGCGAGCGCTTCGGCGCCGTTTTCGGCCTCGGCGACTTCGAGCGCGACACCGCGGTCGATCAGCAGTTGCCGTACGCCCTGGCGGACGACGACGTGATCGTCGGCGAGCAGGATGCGCAGCGTCATCGGGGCATCCTCACGAGCGTTGCGGCGCGCCGCTCGCGACGCGGCGCGCGGCAGCGGGGGCGTCGGCGAGGATCGCGTCCCACGCGAAACGCGCGCGCACGGTGGTGCCGCGGCACGGCTCGGCGCCCTGGCGGCGCGGGGCGACCTGCAGCGTGCCGTCGAAGGCGGCGCAGCGCGCGCGCATGCCGGCAAGGCCGAAGTGGCCGCGCGCCGGCCGCGTGCGCGGCGCGATGCCGACGCCGTCGTCGCTGACGACGAGCGTCAGATGCCGGCGGCCGACGTCGAGGCGCACGTCGGCGGCGTTTGCGCGCGCATGCCGTGCGACGTTGTTCAGCGCCTCCTGGGCGACCCGGAACACTGCCATGGCCGCTTCGGCCGGCAGGCGCGCGAGCCGCAGATCGGCGGCGCATACGAAGCTCGTGCGCAAGCCGGTGCGCGCGGCGAAGTCGCCGGTCCAATGCGCGAGCGCGCTGACGATGCCGGCGTCCAGCGACGGCGCGTGCCACTGCGCGACGGCCTCGCGGATCGCGTCGCAGACCGCGTCGAGCGAGCGGTTCGCCGTGTCCAGCGCGGCTGCGCATTGCGGCGGCGCGTCGGTGGGCAGCCAGGTTTCGACGCCGGCAAGCGCGAAGCGGGTAGCGGTCAGCTCGGCCCCGACGCTGTCGTGCAATTCGCGCGCGGCGCGCTGGCAGGCGGCTTCCTGCGCCTGCACGAGTTCGGCGGCGAGCGTGCGCACGCGGGCGCGCAGGCGGGCGATTTCGAGCGCCGCGCCGCGCGCCTCGCCGGCGCACGGTTCGACGCCCGCGGGCGCGGCGGCAGCCGCGAGGCCCGGGCGTTGCGCCCCGTCGCTTGCGACGGAGGATGAGGCATGAGCGCTGATCGGCACGATCATCGACGTATCCATGATTCTCCCGCTCACGATGCCAACTGCTATTGGAGATCCCGCGCGCATTGGCCGCGCGAGGACAACGGGCTGCTCATGAAAGCTCGAACCTTCCGGTTTGCCTCGCGCAACCCCGCACGCGACAGAGAATCGCTACGCTGTGACGTAACGAAAGTTACGTTCGGTTACATGGCGCCGAGGCGCCGTCCAAGGGGTCAAAACGACCGGTCAACGGCTCGGATCATATCTTAAAAAAAGAAAATATGCAGTTCCGATAGGGCTTAGCGAACATATTTCAAGCAAAGGTTGAAATGTCACTCGGGTTTTGCATGTAGGAAAAATCCTGACACGCGGAGCGGGTCCGTTGAGCGGAATTTGTAACTGCAGCGGAGCCGGGCGGCACGATTCGCAGCCCGGAAAGCAAAACCGGAGCGCGAGGCTCCGGTTTCGGCGGGGTCGGGCGCACGGCGCGAGGCCGCGCGCGGCGCACGGGCGGTTTAGCCGACGAACGCCTTTTCGACCACGTAATGGCCGGGTTCGTTGTTGCTGCCTTCCTTGAAGCCCATGTCGTCGAGCAGCTTGCGCGTGTCGCGCAGCATGTGCGGGCTGCCGCACAGCATGATGCGGTCGTTTTCGACCGAGAACGGCTCGACGCCGAGATCGGCGAACAGCTTGCCGGTTTCGATCAGCTCGGTGACGCGGCCGCGGTTCTGGTAAGCCTCGCGCGTGACGGTCGGGAAGTACACCAGCTTTTCGCGCACCAGTTCGCCGAGATGCTCGTGGGCCGGCAGGTGGTCGGTGATGTACTCGTTGTAGGCGAGTTCGTCCACGAAACGGCACGTGTGCGTGAGGACCACGCGCTCGTAGCGGTCGTAGATCTCCGGATCCTTGATGATGGACATGAACGGCGCGAGGCCCGTGCCGGTGGACAGCAGCCACAGCGTCTTGCCCGGCAGCAGGTTGTCCGCCACCAGCGTGCCGACCGGCTTCTTGCCGATCAGCACCGGATCGCCGACCTTCAGGTGCTGCAGCCGCGACGTGAGCGGGCCGTCCGGCACCTTGATGCTGAGGAACTCGAGATGTTCCTCGTAGTTCGCGCTTGCGAGGCTGTATGCGCGCAGCAGCGGCTTGCCTTCGACTTCGAGGCCCACCATCGTGAACTGGCCGTTGTCGAAGCGGAACGACGGGTCGCGCGTGCAGGTGAAGCTGAATAGCGTATCGGTCCAGTGATGGACGCTCAGGACGGTTTGTGGATTCAGGTTGCTCATGGCTTCGTGTAGGGTGCGAAAACAAATACGGCCAGACAAAGAGCCGGCCGGCACGGGCGACGCTGCGCCAACCCGCTGGCGGGGAAAATGACGCGCAATCCGCTATTTTACCTTGCTTGCGCCCGCGAGGCGGCGCACCGGGGGCCGGGTGTCCGGCGGGACACGGGGTTCGGGCGCGGCGGCGGCGAGGCCGGTCGGCAGGGGGGCGGCTGGGATTCAGCCGCGAAACGGGCGAGGGCTGCGCCCGCGTGGCGCGACCTTCGTGCGCGGCGGGCCGGCGCGCCGGTAGGCGTGGGCCCTGAACAACGACTCTGGTCGCGATGATACCGAAACCCGTCGCGCGCTGCAGCATTGACCCTGCTGAAGAAACAGGCAAACCCGGCCGAAACGGCTCGAATACGCGCGAATTGAGCCCGAACAGCGCGGAAAAGCGCAGCGCGTTGTGCGCCCGGTCCGTCAGCCGATGCGCAGGCGCGCCACGTAGGGCAGGTGATCGGACAGCCACGCGGTTTCCTGGGCGGGCGGTATCCACTCGACCGGCCGCAGCCCGCGCACGAACATCTTGTCGAGCGCGAGCGCCGGCGAGAAAGCCGGGAACGTGCGCGCCGGTTCGCCGAGCAGCGTCGCGACTTCGTCGAGACCGTGCTCGCGAAAGAGCGGCACCGAGTCGTTGCGCCAGTCGTTGAAGTCGCCGGCGAGCACGAGCGGGCCTTCGGGCGCCTCGCGCGAAATCCAGTGTGCGATCCAGTGCATCTGGCGCAGGCGGGCGGCGCGCGTGAGCGCCAGATGCGCGCACAGCAGCGTGACCGACTGGCCCGCGAACGTCGCGCGCGCCACCAGCAGCCCGCGCCGCTCGAAGCGGTGCGCGGAGATGTCCCAGCGGCCGCCGAGATCGAGCGGGTGTGGCGAGAGGATCGCATTGCCGTGGCGCCAGGACGGCTTGAACACGTTGGGGCCGAGCGCGATCTGCAACTCGGCGGCGCGCGCGATTTCCGTGGCCTGGCAGTGCCAGACGTCCGCGAGCGGGTCGCGCAGCGGCGCGCCGAAACCGTCCGACAGCATCGGCGCCGGGATGCGCCGCGCCATGGCTTCCTGCAGGAAATAGGCGTCGGCGTGGGTCGACTGGACCCAGCGTTGCATGGCCTGCCATGCATGAAAGCCGAGCGGCGTGCGTCCCTTGTGCAGATTCCAGCTGACCGCGAGGAAATCTTTGGGCTGCGCGTATTCGCGAGGGCGTTCTTCGGGGTTTCGCATGCCGCGTGGTCTACGGGGTTCGTTGATGTGTCAGGGTTGGCTCGCGACGCTGGCCCGCGCGCGATACACGAGGCTCGGATTCCTGTCGACGATCGTCCAACTGGCCCATTGTCCCGCCGGGATCCGCAGGCCGGGGTGGCTGGCGGTCACGAGGCGCGGCTGCGGCGGCAGCGCGCAGCCGGTGTCGGTATGCGCGGGGCGGTCGCCTTCGAGCGTTTCGTGCGCGTCGATGGCGAGCGTGACGCTGCTCGCGTCGGCGGAGATCGGCGAGACCGTCAGCGTGCGGGCGAGATCGATGCTGCCGCCGGGGCTGTCCTTGCAGCCGACGTCGTGCTGCACCACGTGATGGTGCGTGTCCGTCTGCGACTGGCCGACGGTGGTGTTGCCGTCGAAGGTGTCGATCTGCTGGCCGTCGCGCATCACGTCGAGCTGCCACTGCACGACTGGCGGACTGGCGGGCTGCTGCGCATCGGCGAGCGTCCACACGCCCAGCAGCAACGCAAGCAGTGCATGCAACGCAACGAGACTCTTTTTCGACATGGCCGGCGGCTCCCCGCAGCGCTGCGTCAGGCAGCGCGACACGTGTTCATCTTACGCCTGATGGACGCAACGCCTTTCTGACACGGCGGCATCGGCCAGGTTCATCCGGCTGCATTCCCAGATGGGGACGCGCCGTGCCGCTTCAACGGGCGGCGGTGTTAGCAGCAGCCTCGCCCGGCTGCTCGCTTGCGCACGGATATTGCTCCGATACACTGAAATCGTCGCGGCGACGCAGGCGCGGCACGACTGGAACGACGGGGTGAATCATGACGACAGCCATGGTGAAACAGGAAATTGCAGTGGCTTCGTTCAGCAAGGTCTACGAGCTCGAACAGGTCGAGGCGGCGCTGAACGAACTGGGTGAAGGCGCGAACGATGCACTGCGCGGCACGTACGAAAAGATGCTGAAGGTCGGCAATCTGCGCTTCTGCGTGAAGCCGAACCGGATGCCGTCGATCGGCGATCTGGTCGCGCAGTTGCCCAATTTTGCCGAGCCGCTCGACGACGTGCGCAAGCAGGTGGCGCTGTGCCTCGAAACCGACGACCGGCTCGAACTGATGCCGATCCTGCTGCTCGGCGATCCGGGCATCGGCAAGACGCATTTCGCGAAGCAGCTCGCGCGGCTGCTCGGCACGTCCTGCCACTACGTCGCGATGAGCTCGCTGACTGCCGGCTGGATCCTGTCGGGCGCCTCGTCGCAATGGAAGAACGCGAAGCCCGGCAAGGTCTTCGAGGCGCTCGTGCACGGCAGCTACGCGAACCCGGTGATGACCGTCGACGAGATCGACAAGGCCACCGGCGACGCCCAGTACGATCCGCTCGGCGCGCTCTACGCGCTGCTCGAGCACGACACCGCGCGCAGCTTCATCGACGAGTTCGCCGAGATCCCGATCAACGCGGGCCACGTGATCTGGATCGCGACGGCGAACGATGCCCGCGCGATCCCGGAGCCGATCCTCAACCGCATGAACGTCTACGAGATTCCGTCGCCGGACGAGGCGGGCGCGCGGCGCATCGCGCAGACCATCTACGACGAGATTCGTTGCGCGCACAACTGGGGCCTGCGTTTTCCCGCGCAGCTCGGCGACGATGCGCTCGACGTCCTGCAGGGCGCGTCGCCGCGCGAAATGCGGCGTGCGATCCTGAACGGCTTCGGTGCGGCGCGCATCGACGGGCGCGATGCGATCGCCGCGGCGGACATCCGGCTCGATTACGGCTGCCGGCGCAAGCCGATGGGCTTTCGCGCCGCGTAGCGCAGCGCGCGCGGTCGGGACGCGGGCGTATGTTTTCCGCCAGCGACGTACAATCGTAGTGAGTGCAATGCAGGGATCGGGCAGTGCGGCACGCGTTGCGCGTGCCGCCTGCCGTCATTCTCGACATCGGATGAACAACGCAGCGCGCGGCGCGGCTGGCCGCGCGAACGGACATGGATCAGATCGAATCGGTAGTGATCGGCGCGGGTGTGGTCGGGCTCGCGGTGGCGCGCGCGCTGGCCGCGCGCGGGCGCGAGGTGATCGTACTGGAAGCCGGTGAAGCGATCGGCGTCGGCACCAGTTCGCGCAACAGCGAGGTGATCCACGCGGGGCTCTATTACCCGCGCGGCTCGCTGAAGGCAACGTTGTGCGTGCTCGGACGCGAGATGCTGTACGAGTATTGCGAAGCGCGCGGTGTGCCGCATGCGCGCTGCGGCAAGCTGCTCGTCGCGACCGCGCGCAATCAGGTGCCGCAGCTCGAAGGCATTCTCGCGCGCGGCCGGGAAAACGGCGTGCTCGACCTGATCCGTATCGGCGGCGCGGAAGCGCAGGCGCTCGAACCCGCGCTGCAGTGCGTCGAGGCGGTGTTTTCGCCGCATACCGGCATCGTCGACAGCCATCAGCTGATGCTCGCGCTGCAAGGCGATGCGCAGCGCGACGGCGCGGTCTGCGCGTTTCATGCGCCGGTGGAGTCGATCGATGCGGACCACGGGCATTTCGTCGTGCGGGTGGGGGGCGCCGCGCCCACCACGATTTCCGCGCATCACGTGATCAACAGCGCGGGCCTGCAGGCCAATGCGCTCGCGCGCAAGATCCGCGGCCTCGACGCGCGCCACGTGCCGCCGCTTTATCTCGCGCGCGGCAATTACTTCAGCATCTCGGGCAAGGCGCCGTTCAGCCGGCTGATCTATCCGATGCCGAACGAGGCGGGGCTCGGCGTGCACCTGACGCTCGATCTCGGCGGCCAGGTGCGCTTCGGACCGGACGTCGAGTGGATCGACGCGATCAGCTATGACGTCGATCCGCGTCGCGCCGAGGCGTTTTATGCGGCGATCCGCGCGTACTGGCCGGGGCTGCCCGACGGCGCGCTGGAGCCCGCCTATGCGGGCATCCGTCCGAAGCTGTCGGGGCCGGGCGAACCGGCGGCCGACTTCGTGATCCAGGGGCCGGCCGCGCATGGCGTGCGCGGCCTCGTCAATCTGTTCGGAATCGAGTCGCCGGGGCTCACCGCGTCGCTTGCGATCGCGCAGCGCGTGTGCGAACTCGTCGGGCGCTAGGGGCGGGCTACCGTTTCGCTTATCTCCGGCATTTGTGGCGCCACGCCGGGCGGCTTCATTGTTATGCTTGGGAAACGCTGTCGTGAGAACGGCGTCCGGTTCATGACAAAACCAATGGAGTGAGTCCCCATGAAATCATCCCGCCGTACTTTTCTGATCACGAGCATCGGCGTCGCGTCGACACTCGCGCTATCGCGCGAGGCCTTTGCCGCGCCGCAGAAAGTTTCCGAAAGCGACCCGACCGCCGTTGCGCTCGGCTACAAGGAAGACGCCAGCAAGGTCGACAAGGCGAAGTTTGCGAAGTACGCCGCCGGCCAGGATTGCGGCAATTGCAGCTTCTATCAGGGCAAGGCGAGCGACCCGTGGGGCGCGTGTCCGATGTTCGGCGGCAAGCTGGTGTCGTCCAGGGGCTGGTGCAGCGCGTACAACAAGAAGGCGTGAGCAGGAGCGGCGCGGCGAGTGTGCCGGGCGCGCCGGGTGTGCTGGGTGGGCTGTTCGCGCATGCCGCGGGTTTGCCGGTACTCGCTGACATCCTTCCTTCTTCGCGCGCAACAACCGGCGCCGTATCCGCGTGTCGCTACGAGCGCGCGGGCAGCAGCGGCGGCCGTTTCGCGAACCACGGCCGCGCGTCTTCGAGTTGCGCCGCGAGCCGCAGCAACGTGGCTTCGCCTCCGGTCCGGGCCGCAAACTGCACACCCACCGGCAAGCCGCGCGCATTCCAGTAGAGCGGCACCGACATCGCCGGCTGACCGCTCAGGTTGAACAGTTCGGTGCAGCCTGCCCACGCGAAGGCCTTGTCCGCGGCCTGAGCCAGCATTTTCCGCAGCAGCGGTTCGAGCGCCAGCGTCGTGACGGCGCGCATCTGCGCGCGCTCGGCCCCGGTAGGCTGCATTTCGCCAATGCCGATTGGCGCCGCGGCAAGCGTGGCGCACAGGATCACGTCGTAGCGGCCCAGCAGGTCGGCGAGCCTCGCGGCGATCCGCTGCTGTTCGGCCAGCGCCGCGGGCAATTCGCGCTCGCCGAGCTTGCGGCCGATCTGCGCCATCGCCCACGTGGCGATCTCGAACTCGCTGCGCGCCGGCTTGCGGCCGGTGATGCGCGAAGCCCCCAGCACCATGTCGCGCGTGCTGATCGAACTGATGATCAGGAATGCGTGGCGCACCGCGTCAAAATCGATGCCGAGCGTCACCGGTTCGATCCGGTGTCCGAGCGATGCGGCGAGCGTCGCCGCATCGTCGAGCGCGGCGCGCACATCGGCGCTGAGCGCGGGCGCCAGCATCGGGTCGGTCACGTAGGCGATCGCGAGCGGCTTGCACGGTTCGCGAAGCGCGCCGAGGAAGGTGCCGGGTGCGCCCGCCGGCCGCTGCGGCGTATGGCCGCAATGAATGTCGAGCAGCAGCGCGCTGTCGCGCACGCTGCGCGACAGCGCATGATCGGTTCCGAGTTCGCCCGGTGCGGCAGCGCCCGCCGACGGCACGCGCCCGCGCGACGGCTTCAGCCCGAACAGGCCGCAGCACGACGCGGGAATGCGGATCGAGCCGCCGCCGTCCGACGCATGCGCGAGCGGCACGACGCCGGCCGCGACTGCGGCGGCCGCGCCGCCACTCGACCCGCCGGGCGTGTGGTCGAGACTCCACGGATTGCGGCACGGGCCGAACAGCTCGGGCTCCGTGTACGGCATCTGCCCGAGCTCCGGCGTGCTGGTCTTGCCGAACAGGTTGAGCCCGGCCGCGCGCGCGAGTGCGACGACCGGCGCGTCGTCGGTGGGCACGTAGCGGCGGTAGTGGCGGCTGCCCATCGACATCGGCAGCCCCGCGACCGGCGCGCCGAGGTCCTTGATCAGATACGGCACGCCTGCGAGCGGCGCATCGTGCGGCATTCCGGCGTGCGGGTCCGATGCGCGCCGGCGCGCGGCGTCGTAGTCCTTCAGGACGATCGCGTTGATCGCGGGATTGACGGCTTCGGCGCGCGCGATCGCAATGTCGAGCAGTTCGCGCGGACTCGCCGCGCGCGTGCGCACGAGTTCGGCAAGGCCGATCGCGTCATGGGCAAGGTAATCGGAAAGCACGCCGGATGCGCCTCGCAGGGACGATCGAACGATGATGAAGGCGGACCGCGTGACGATGCATCGCGCGGTCCGCGTGCGCCGGGCACACCCGGCCGCGCCCCCGGAAAGGCGCCCCCGGAAAGGCGCCCCCGGAAAGGCGCCCCCGGAAAGGCGCCCCCGGAAAGGCGCCCCCGGAAAGGCGCCCCCGGAAAGGCGCCCCCGGAAAGGCGCCCCCGGAAAGGCGCCCCCGGAAAGGCGCCCCCGGAAAGGCACCCCCGGAAAGGCACCCCCGGAAAGGCACCCCCGGAAAGGCACCCCCGGAAAGGCACCCCCGGAAAGGCACCCCCGGAAAGGCACCCCCGGAAAGGCGCCCGGGCTGGCGCCGCTTAAAGATGTGTGCCGAGGAACACCAGCGTGCGCCCGTGCGCGAGCGCGGCGGCGTGCTGGTTGTAGGTCGCGCGGTCGGTGCAGTTGAAGCCGTGATCGGCATTCGGGTAGAGGTAAAGCTCGGTATTGTCGCGACCGGCGAAACGCTCCTGCACCTGGCCCACGGCGTCAACCGGAATGCCGTGGTCGAGTTCGCCGTAGTGGAACAGCATCGGCGCCGTGATGTTCGCCGCGAGGTCGAGCTGGTTCTGGATTCCACCGCCGTAATAGGCCACGCCGACGTCGATCAGCTTCTGCGCGGCGGCGAGATACGCGAGGCGTCCGCCGAAGCAGTAGCCGATCGCCGCGACCTTGCCGCTCACCTCGGGCATCGTGCGCAGCGCCGCTGCGCATGCGCCGATGTCGGCGACGGCGAGACCCACGTCCGTCTTCTGCAGCAGTTCGATCCCCTTGTCGCGGTCGGCGCCCGCATAGGTCAGCTCGACGCGCGGCTGCGTGCGCCAGAAGACGTCCGGCGCGAGCGCGACGTACCCGTCCTGCGCGTACTGGTCGGCGACCGCGCGGATGTGGCTGTTCACGCCGAAAATTTCCTGAATGATGATGACGGCCGGTCCCTTGCCGCTCTTCGGCAGCGCCAGATAGCCCTGAAAGCTATCCTTGCCGGCCGGAATATCGATCCATCGCGAAGTCACAGTCACGTCACGCTCCTTCAATCTCGAGTGCTTGCGGGGCAATGCCCCGGCGGGCGGTCAGTGTGCCATTAAAAGATCCGCTTTGCATTGATGCTGCTCAACCCGGGTGCGCACCTTTGTCTAATGCGGGACGCGCGATTGCGCCGCGCAAACGCGATTTTGCATAATCGCGGCGCGGCGCCGGCGGGCGGATCCACGGATGCGCGATAAATCGCGCGGCTGAGTGCAAACCCGCATGGGCAGGCGCTTTGCGCGTTGCGTATCAGCGCCGCGCGCAATGCTGCCGGATAAACGCTATTGGTGTTCATCCCACTTACCCAAAAAAATCCCACAAATTAATTTGATGCCCTACACTTGCGCGCAAGTACGCACAGCCGCCTGCCACGAACGGACCGGCTGACGTGCTTGCCAAGTGCATGAACGATGCAACCGGCGTGATCGTCCCAGGGGATAGAGCGATACGGGCAGGAATCAGGGGCACAGGCGATTACGTTGTTTTTGGGACCGAAACTGGAGACTTACATGAATATCAAGATTCAAAAGCTGGTGCCGATCGCTGCAGCGGCTGCGCTGTTCGCGTCGTTTGCAACGACCGCGTCGGCCGACGATGTCGAGATCGTCAAGATCGGCCACGTCGCGCCGTTGACCGGCGAAATCGCTCACCTCGGCAAGGACAACGAGAACGGTGCACGTCTCGCGGTCGAAGAAATCAACGCCAAGGGTCTCGTGATCGGCGGCAAGAAGATCAAGCTGGTACTCGACGCACAGGACGACGCAGCCGACCCGCGCACGGCCACCCAGGTGGCGCAGAAGCTGGTCGACGATCACGTCGTCGCGGTGGTCGGCCACCTGAACTCGGGCACCACGATCCCGGCCTCGAAGATCTACAGCGATGCGGGCATCGTGCAGATCTCGCCGTCGGCGACCAACCCGGCCTACACGCAGCAGGGCTTCAAGACGACCTACCGCGTCGTCGCGACCGATGCGCAGCAAGGTCCGGCGCTGGCCAACTACGCGGCCAAGCACATGAACATCAAGAGCGTTGCGATCGTCGACGACGCGACCGCCTACGGCCAAGGCCTCGCGGACGAGTTCGAGAAGACCGCCAAGACGCTCGGCATGAAGGTGCTGTCGCATGACGCGACGAACGACAAGGCCGTCGACTTCCGCGCCATTCTGACGAAGATCAAGGGCGAAAACCCGGACGCGATCATGTTCGGCGGCATGGACGCCACCGGGGGCCCGTTCGCGAAGCAGGCGAAGCAGCTCGGCCTGCGCGCGAAGATCCTCGCGGGTGACGGCGTGTGTACCGACAAGCTGTCGGACCTCGCAGGCGATGCAGCCGACAACGTCGTGTGCTCGGAAGCGGGTATGGCGCTCGAAAAGATGCCGGGCGGCAAGGCGTTCGAAGCGAAGTACGAGAAGCGTTTCCATCAGCCGATCCAGATCTACGCTCCGTTCACGTATGACGCGGTGTACATCATCGTCGACGCGATGAAGCGCGCGAACTCGACCGATCCGGCGAAGATCCTGGCCGAAATGCCGTCGACCGACTACCACGGCGTGATCGGCGAAACGACCTTCGATTCGCACGGCGACCTGCGCCACGGCGTGATCTCGCTGTACGACTACAAGCAAGGCAAGAAGACCCTGCTCGACGTCGTCAAGATGTAATTCGCGACGCGGTGACGGCGGGCGCACTGCCCGTCGGCTCCGGATTCAGGAAGGCACGCGCCCCGCATGGGCCGCGTGCCTTTTTTGTTTGACCTGAAGGCGTGCCGGCGCGCAGCGCCACACGTGCTTGCGCCGCTCGTGCCTGCGCCACGCGTCGGGCGACACGCCGGGCCGCGTATTCATGGATCGTGGCGCCGGCGCGACCGACCCTGCACCGATCTTTTGAGCCGCGCAAAACAAACGGCGGACCGGTTGCCCGGTCCGCCGCGCCTCCCTGCTTGTGCTGCTGTCGTTATTTTTTCGTGGTCAGGGTGCTCAGTCCGCCCAGCAGACTGCCGCTGCCGCTCGACGAGGTCGTGCTGCCGAGTTCGCTGGTCAGCGAACTCACTAACCCGGTGACGGGCGACAGCAGACTCGACGCGCTGCTTCCGGTGCCCGAGCCTGTGCCTTGCGTGCCGCTCAGCGAGCCGAGTGCGGACGTCACCGGAGCCAGCGGGCTGGTCGCGCCGCTGCCCGCACCGGACAGCGTGGAGGTGACCGAACCGAGCGCGCCGGTGAGCGGCGCGAGGGGGTTGCCGGCGCTGCCGGACAGGCCGCCCGTCAGCGTGGAGGTAACCGAACTGAGTGCGCTGGTGAGTGGAGCGAGGGGGTTGCCGGCGCTGCCGGACAGGCCGCCCGTCAACGTGGAGGTGACCGAACTGAGCGCGCTGGTGAGCGGGGCGAGCGGGTTGCCGGCGCTGCCGGACAAGCCGCCGCTCAGCGTGCTCGGCAAAGCGGTCAGGATGCTGGTGAGCGATGCGAGCGGATTGCCCGATGAGCCCGAACCGCTGTCGCCGCCGATATTCAGGATGCCGGTCAGCGGAGCCAGCGGATTGCTGCTGCCCGCGCCCGACGTCAGCAGGCCGCCCACCGACGTCACCGTGTCGCCGAGCTTGCTGACGACATTGCCGAAATTTTCGCCGACTGCGTTATCGGTGGCGCCGCTGACCTTTTGACCCGCGCTGTCGAGTCCATTGCCGACGGTCGACAGCAGGCCGTCGAGCGGCGCGCCGAGCCCCGTGGTGTCACCGACGGTCTGGGTCGTCTGCGCGAGCGCGCTGGTGATCGGGGTGATGGCGGTGCTGGTGGCCTCGGTGAGCTGCTGGACCGGTCCCGTCGACAGCGACGTGCCGAGTTGCGTGCCCAACGCGCTGACAGCGTTGCCGGCGGACGAGACCGCCGAGCCGAGCGGCGCGGTCAGGGGGCTGAGCGGGGCCGTCGAGCCGGTGCCGAGGCTCGTGACGAGCTGGCCGGCGCTGTTGACGGATTGCCCGGCGTCGTAGACCAGATTGCCGGTGCTCGCGACGGTAGTTCCGACGGGGTCGGTCGAGTCGCCGAGCTGGCCGAGGCCGTTGCCGGCTCCGACGCCGAGCGCGGTCACGCCGTCGCCGAGATTGGACACGACATTGCCGAGCGCGGCGGTCGTCGCGGAATTGGCGCCCGGAACTGCTGTCGTGCCGACCTGGTTGCCGGCGGCGCTCACGGTCTGACCGGTTGCCGTGATGACGTTGCTGACCTGCTTCAGCACCTGGCCGATCGCGTTGGCGCTTGGCGAAGGCGACGGCGACGGCGAAGGCGAAGGCGAAGGCGAAGGCGAAGGCGAAGGCGAAGGCGAAGGCGAAGGCGAAGGCGAAGGCGAAGGCGAAGGCGAAGGCGAAGGCGACGGCGACGGCGACGGCGACGGCGAAGGCGAAGGCGAAGGCGAAGGCGACGGCGACGGCGACGGCGACGGCGACGGCGACGGCGACGGCGAAGGCGAAGGCGAAGGCGAAGGCGAAGGCGATGGCGATGGCGATGGCGACGGGCTAGGCGTCGGCGTCGCGCCGCCGCCTCCCGAGCCCGCTCCCGAGCCGCTGCCGGAGCCGCCGGCACCGCCCGCACCCGTCGTCAGGGCGCCGCTTCCGGCACCGTTGCCGAGCGACGGTCCACTCACCGTCGTACCGCAAGCTGTCAAGATCATCAACGACGATACGCACAGCGCGATCGCCGTCATTCTGCAAGGGTTGTTGTTCATGTCCGCTCCCGATAAATCCTGCTGTTCAGGAGCAGACTGCAAACCCTATGCCATCGCTCGCACAACTCGTGGCAAGGCGGAAAAAACCTTAAGAATCAGCGTGTCCGCGATGACGCAATGCGGCACGATGGAGACCTGCGGAGCGATGTGGCGGGTAACAGAACCGCGCGACGCCGGTCTGTAACGTAACGGCGGTCACCGCTGTAACGGTGCGGCGCGCGCGTATCGGCCGGCTTGCGCGGCCGCGCGCGCGACGCGGGCCGCGCGCGTTCAGATCTTCAGGCGCCGCAGTACCTTCGGGCCGGCGAACGCGATCAGCGCGGCGCACCCCGCGACCACCGACAGCCCCACCGGCAGGCTCGTCACCTGCGCGACGCCGCCGATGATCACCGGTCCAAGCAGCAACCCGAAGTACGCGAGGCCCGCGACGTGCGCGAGTCCTTCGGCGGCGTGGATGCCGTCGACGCGCGCCGCCGCCGCGAACAGGACCGGCATCATGTTCGCGAGCCCGAGGCCCATCAGCGTGAAGCCGGCCAGCGCGGCCAGCGGAAAGGGCAGCAGCAGCGCGCCGGTCATGCCTGCGCACGCGAGCGAGGCGCTGCCCATCACCAGTTGGGGCGCGCCGAAGCGGGCGCGCACCGCGTCGCCGGCAAAGCGGGCCGCGGCCATGCCGCCGGAAAACGCGGCGTAGGCGGCGCTGGCGAGCGCCGGCGTCGCGTGTACGACGTCGCGCATGTAGACGGTCGCCCAGTCGTACATCGCACCCTCGGCAATCAGGGCGACCAGCGCCGTCGCGCCGAGCGCCCACAGCGCCATCGAGCGCCAGCGGTTCGCGCGCGGCGCCGCCGCGTGCGGATGGCTGTCGTGCGGCACATGCGGCAGCACCGCCGGCGTCGCGGCGAGCAGGACCAGCGCGCTCAGCGTGGCCGCGAGCGCCATGTGCATGGCCGGCGCCATCCCGCGCGACAGCAGCGCGCCGCCCGCCGCGGCCCCGGCCATCCCGCCGGCGCTGAACATGCCGTGCAGCGACGACATGATCGGCCGTCCGACGGCTTCCTCGACTGCGCTCGCCTCGGCGTTCATCGCGACGTCGAGCGTCGCCATGCCGGCGCCGAACATCGCCAGCACCGGCAGCAGCAGCCAGTAGGACGGCACGACGAGAATCAGCGCGGCGCAAGCCGACATCGTCAGGCCGCCGGCGAGGCACGCGCGGCGGGTGCCGACGCGGGCAATCCAGGATGCATTGGTCGCCATCGCCGCGATCGAGCCGCCCGCAACCGCGAACAGCGCCAGCGACAGCATGGCCGGATCGAGATGGAAGCGGTCGCGCACGGTCGGCACGTTCACGCCCCATGACGCGTACATCATGCCGGCGATGAAGAACAACGCCATCGTCGCGATGCGCGCCCGGCGCAGCGAAGCCGCAGGCAGCGCGCGGCGGACGGTCGCAGCGGCGTAAAGATCGGACGGGTGATCGGACACGGCAGGCTCGGCGGCGGATGTACCCGCGCGCGGGCACGGGAGAAAGCGGGCTGAAAGCGAAGCCCTGATTCTAGCCAATGGCGTGGGGTCCTGCAGGGAGGCTGCATTACTATCTGCTCTATGCCGCCCGGCCGCGCTGCATCGCGCGTCATCGCACTGCGCGGGCGGCCGCAACCGGTCCACCGCTGTTCCGTCACGAGGGACGTGCATTGCAGATACCCGCTCATGCCCCGCTGCACCTGCTGCATCAGGCCGCATTCGGCACCCTGGCGACGCACGAGCGCCGGCCGGGGGGCTTTCCGTACCCGTCGATCTTGCCGTTCGCACCGGACGCGCGACATCGGCCGACGATTCTTGTGAGCGGTCTTGCCGAGCACACGCGCAACCTGCTCGCCGATCCGCGCGCCGGCTTTCTCGTCGCGCATGCGCCCGACGGCGACGTGCTCAACGGCGCGCGCGTGACGCTGCTCGGCCGCTTCGAACCGGTCGACGCCGCGCACGCGCCGCAGCGGCGCTATCTGCGCTATCACCCGGATGCGAGCCGGTATCTCGCGCTCGGCGACTTCGGCTTCTGGACTCTCGCGCCCGAGCGGATGCGCTACATCGGCGGATTGGGCTCGATGGGCTGGCTCGATGGCGACGAACTGGATCCGCTTGCGCCCATCGGCGAAGAAGAAGAGGCGGAACTGCTGGCCTTTTTCAGTGCGCATCCGCGGCGCCCGCCGTCGGTCGAATCGATCGGCGTCGACCGTTACGGCGTGGATGCGCGCGTCGACGGCGCACGCGTGCGGTATCCATTCGATTCACCCGCGGCGGATACCCACGCGTTGCATGACGCGCTCGAAGCGTGCATTGAACGCACTCGGGCGGCGGGCTGATCAGGCAATTGCCGTGTTGGCGCGAAAGAATCCGCTCCAGGCGGAACAATAATCGGACCGGGTGCGTCGCATCGTCGCAGAAGCTGTCATCCAATGAAATGTTTCCGGGGGGCGGACATCTTCGGGTTTCATGATCCGATAATTAACCTCATATTTTTGAGAAAGTAGGGGCAGACACGAGCGCCGGATGAAAAGGATCGTTAATCAAGATTGCGCCATGCCACTTCTGCTGAACGATTTTGAAACAATTCAAAATTGACTGGAGAATCCCGCTTTTCCATGCTTTCTATTTTGTGTTAATCTCGCTGGCAAATTCCGAGGCGGGAACCACTTCAAAGCTCAAACCGGCTTGAGACCGGAGGCTTTTATCCAAACCACAAGGGAATCTATGTCTTCGTACAAGGAACTGCTCGCACAACGCGAGAAGCTGGAAAAGCAGATTGAGGAAGCAAAGGCGCACGAATACGCCGAAGTGCTGAACGAGATCAAGCAGAAGATGGCCGATTATGGCATTACGCTGGCCGAACTCGGCGGCGGCCGCGGCAAGGCGGCCAAGGCGGGCCGTCCGCGTGCCGGTGTGGCGCCGAAATATCGCGACCCGGATAGCGGCAGCACGTGGTCCGGCCGCGGCAAACCGCCGCGCTGGATTGCCGGTAAGGACCGCGAAAAATTCCTGATCCAGCGTTAAGTGTTTCGACGTGACCCGTGTCTTCGCGGGCCGCGACCAGAAACCGCCCAGGCCCCCGGCTGGGCGGTTTCTTTTTGTAAATATGCGTTTTGACGCGTGGCGCGACGCATCGGGCCGCTCGCGCCGACGCCTGCGGGCGATCCGCATGTCATCCGAATTCGAAACGCGAATGCTTACCGTTTAGATAAGCATATGATTTAAAAGAAAATTTTAGGGGCTTTAAGCAATTTGCCACACGCTGGCGGTTAGAATTCGGCCATTTCGAATTCCGCACACTGTCATGTCCGCCACGTTCGCCGCCCAAACGGCAGAGAAGCAGCAGGTCGCACGAAAAAGCACGCTTGTCAGTATCGTGCTCAATACGCTGTTGATGCTGCTACAGATTATTGTCGGCATCTTCGCGCATTCACAGGCGCTGGTCGCCGACGGCGTCCATTCGCTGGCCGACCTCGTTTCCGATTTTGTCGTGCTGCTTGCCAACCGGCATGGCGGCGCAAAGCCGGATGCCGACCACAATTACGGCCACAGCCGCTATGAAACAGTCGCGTCGCTGTTTCTCGGCGCGCTGCTGATCGCGGTCGGTGTCGGCATGCTGTGGCGCGCCGGCGAGCGCGTTACGCACGTGCAGGAGATTCCGGCGGTTCACCTGAGCGCGCTCGCGGTGGCGCTGCTGGTGCTCGTGTCGAAAGAGGCGCTGTTCCGCTACATGCTGCGTGAAGCGCAGCGGGTGCGCTCGGCGCTGCTCGTGGCGAACGCGTGGCATGCGCGCTCGGATGCGGCGTCCTCGCTGGTGGTCGCGATCGGCATCGTGGGCAGCCTCGCCGGCCTGCGTCTGCTCGACCCGATCGCCGCGGCGATCGTCGGCTTCATGGTGGCCCGCATGGGCTGGACGTTTGGCTGGGATGCGCTGCAGGACCTGTCCGATCGCGCGCTCGACGAGGCGGCCACCGCCGAGCTGCGCACGCTGCTGCTGGGCACCCCCGGCGTGCGCGACGTGCACGAACTGCGGACCCGCAAGATGGGCGATCTCGCGCTCGTCGATGCGCACATCCTCGTCGATCCGCTGATTTCGGTGTCGGAGGGGCACTACATCGCGGAGAGCGCGCGGGCGCGCGTGCTGAAAGATATGCGGGTGCTCGACGCGCTGATCCACGTCGATCCCGAAAACGACGCGCTTGCGCGGCCGCCGGTCGATCTGCCGCCGCGCGAGCGCGTGCTCGCCGAGATCGAACAGACGCTTGCGCGTCATGGCGAACGGCTCGCCGCAGCCAATCTGCATTATCTGAGTGCCGGGCTCGACGTCGACCTCACGCTGCCCGCACGGGGACCGGCGGGTTCGCAGGACGATGCGCAGCGGCTTGCGCCGCTCGACCTCGCCGCGCTGCAACGCCGGCTCGGTGCGCGCCGGCTGAGCGTGACGCGCGTGATGGAGGGCGCTACGCCCGCGACCGGCGCCGCGCCGCAGGCGTCGGAGGCGGGGCGCGGCGCGCCCTAGCGGCGCTGCCCGGCTGCGTGCCGGGCGCGGCGCGCATCACAGCGGCAACTGGGTATCGAACTTGATTTCGCGCAGCACGACGCTCGTGCGGACCTGCGCGACAGCGGGAATCCTGAAGATGCGCTCGTGCAGGAACGTGTCGTAGGCCTTGATATCCGGCGCGACAATCTTGAGGATGTAGTCCGATTCACCGGTGGTGCTGTAGCACTCGGTGACTTCCGGGCAGGTGGCGATTTCCCGCTCGAACTGTTCGACGCCGCCCTCGGTATGCCGCGTCAGATGGATATGGGCGAGCGCGCAGACGTGCAACCCGAGCTTTTCGCGATCCAGCAGCGCCGTATAGCGCTGGATGATGCCCGACTGCTCCATGTCCTTGATGCGCCGCCAGCACGGCGTGCTGGACAGGCCAACCTGGTCGGAGATTTCCTGGACCGAGCGGCGCGCGTCGAGTTGCAACAGGCGCAGGATCTTTTGAGAGAACGTATCGAGTGTCAACTGCGCCTCCGTTGCGGTCGCCATTGACTGAATGGTAGAGGCCGCGAAAACGAAACGCAATGCAGACCGGCTCTGGCGAGGGAGATTCCCTAATTTGCCGGTTTGACGGCGGCGTTTTGCCCTGAGTCGTCCCTATCTGCCGCGGCCGGCGCAGCCGCGCGGCTCTCGTGCAGTTCGGCCAGCATGTTGCAGAACAGCGCGCCTTGCTCGATCGCGTCGTCCAGCGCGACGTGGGTATGCGGATGATCGTCGAACCAGCGCTGCGGCAGGCGCGGCTTGATGCATTTGCGGTAGGGCAGGCCGGTCATCGCGAAGGCGAGCGTCTTGATGTCGAGCGCTGACCAGGAAAACGGGCAGCGGCCCGCGAAGCGCATCATGTACCAGAACATGAAGGTGAAATCGAAACCGGCCGGCATCGCGACGAACACCGGCTTGCCGGGCAGCGCCTCGACCCATTCGACATAGCGCGGCAGCGCCAGGGCTGGCGCCTGCAGGTCGCGGCGGCAGGCCGCCCAGGCATCCGGCTGGGTTTTCCACCAGGCTTCCTGGACGGGATGCGGGCTCGCGCCGTCGAGCAGTTCGAGGTTTGCCGAAAAGGTGGCGACGAGCTGCTTGTCTTCCGTGTACGCGGCCGATGCGAAGCTCAGCATCGAATGCGGGCCGGGGATCGGGCCATCGGCTTCGACGTCGGTGCTCACATAGATTTCGGCGCTCATGAGCCGACTCCGTCCGCGACGTACGGATTCGTGCGGCGCTCCTCGCCGAAGGTCGAGGTCGGGCCGTGGCCGGGCACGAACGTGACGTCGTCGCCGAGCGGCCACAGCCGGGTGCGGATCGAGCGGATCAGGTCGGCGTGGTTGCCGCGCGGGAAATCGGTCCGGCCGATCGAGCCCGCGAACAGCACGTCGCCGACCAGCGCAACACGATGCGCGCGGCTGAAGAACACCACGTGGCCCGGCGTGTGACCGGGGCAGTGATACACCTCGAGTGTCTCGTTGCCGAACTGGACCGTGTCGCCGTCGTGCAGCCAGCAGTCCGGTTCGAACGCTTCGGCAGCCGGAAAGCCGAAGCGCGCGCTCTGGTCCGGCAGCTTGTCGAGCCAGAACCGCTCGTCCGGGTGCGGGCCTTCGATCGGCACGCCGTAGTGGGCGGCCAGCGCCCTCGCGCCCGCGCAATGGTCGATATGCCCGTGCGTCAGGAACACTTTTTCGACCGTCACGTTCTGGCGTGCGACCTCGCCTTTGATCAGGTCGAGGTCGCCGCCGGGATCGACGATCGCCGCGTGTCCTGTTGCCTCGCAGACGAGCAGCGAACAGTTCTGCTGGAACGGCGTGACGGGGATCAGCGTGACTTTCATGACGGGATGCGGGAGGCGCCGGGCGAAAAGTCTTGATTGTACCGGCGTGCGAAGGCCCCTGACGATATGCCGAACGGATGCCTTCACAATGCCCATTTTTACCGTCATAGTGAAAATTCATCGGGATTCGGGGCAGTTCGAGGTCCTGCCTTTATGTTTTGGGTATAATGCGCCCATACGTACGGGAGACCGTACTGCCACAAGGGCGATGCATTTCCACCAAAAATGGGGTGCCGATCGCCGTCAAGCAAGTGCCGTCGGCGTATCGACGGCAAATCCAGCATCGGAAGCTTCCGATGTACACGTCTCGTCCAGCCAGGCGCCACGCGCCTGCTACGGCTTTCCGCCGTGACGCTGGGTGGGGCCTACGCCGCCGTTCCTGCGCGCCGTTGTCGGGCGAGCACGGACGTGATTGCCATGTTCGAAGGCGGCTTGTGGGGTCTGGTCAGGCTGCCGGGGACAGGTTGCGCCAGACGTGAGAACTAACCGTGCGGTAGCGGCGTAGTGTGCCGCGTGCGGGCTATTGGCGTACTGCGCTTTGCGGCGCAGCGCGCGTGAGCCCGTTTCCGCCGGAGTCGCAGCAACACGCAGCCATCGCGTGATGCGGCTCGACACTGTGATTGCACGTCTTATGAAAACTCGGTCATCCCGAAGTCTGGGGAGTCTTTTTGCCTTTTTGTTGCTCGCCGGCTGCGCGACGCCGCCGAACGCGACGAACGAGGCAGGCAGTACCGCGCCGCTCGGCACGCAAGCCCTGCAGACGGACGCCTCCGGCACTTCGGGCGCATTTACGGCGCCGCCCGCGTTCGACAGCGCAGCCACGCCTGCCTCGGGCGCGCACGGCGCGTCGCTGGCCGATGCGAAGCCGCTTACCGACGGCGCGCCGAACGTGGCCGGCTTTCATCAGACCGGTCGGGCGTCGTGGTACGGCCGCTTTTTCCACGGCCGGCGCACCGCCAATGGCGAACGTTATGACATGCATGCGCTGACTGCCGCGCACCGCACGCTGCCGCTCGGTTCATACGTGCGCGTGACGAACCCCGAAAACCACCGCGCGGTGATCGTCCGCATCAACGATCGCGGCCCGTTCGTGCGCGGCCGCATCATCGACCTGTCGGTGGCCGCCGCCCAGATGCTGCATATCAAGCACGCCGGCACCGCGCGCGTGCAGATCGACGGTCTGTCGCCGCAAGAAGCGAAGATCGAGCAGGCCGAGATGCTCGCGTCGAATAGCGAGAGCCGGTAAGCGTAGCGCGTTTCCGAAACCCGCACGGCGCGCCTCGCAGCGCCGTGCCAATGCTGCGCCGGCCGCCGGCGGCACCTCGCTTGCGCGGCAGACCGCGCCTGCCGTGAGTGTGCCTGCCACGAGCGCGCCAGGTGCGCCCGCCAAGCAACCGGCGCGGTGCCGGCCCGTGGCGCCCCGCACCGTCCTTCCCCGTCAGTCTTGCTTCAGCGCCAGCGCGCGCGTGTAGAGCGTGTTGCGCGACGCACCCGTGATCGCAGCCGCGACCTTCGCCGCGCCGCTGACCGACATCTCCTCCAGCAGCAAGCCCAGCAGCGCATCGTGATCGTGCTCGCCCGCCGCATGGGGCGGCGCGCCTTCGACGACCAGCACGAACTCGCCGCGTTGCCGGTTCGGATCGGCGGCAAGCCATGCTGGCCCTTCGGCCAGGGTGCAGCAGTGAAGCGCCTCGTGTAACTTGGTGAGCTCGCGGGCAATCAGCAGCCTGCGTTCGGTGCCGAGCGTGTCTGCGAGCGCCGCAACGGTTTCCGCAACGCGATGCGGGGCTTCGTAGAACACCAGCGCATGCGGATGCGCCGCGAGCGCCTGCAGCGCGGCCGCGCGCTGCTTGGCCCTGGGCGGCAGGAAGCCGAGGAAGGAGAAGGTCGCCACCCAGTTGCCTGCCGCACTGAGCGCGGTGGCGAGCGCGCTCGCGCCCGGTAGCGGGATCACCGGCAGGCCGGCCTCGCGCACCGCGTCCACGAGGATCGCGCCAGGGTCGGAGATGCCGGGGGTGCCGGCATCCGACACATACGCAACGCGTTCGCCCGCCTGCAGATGCTCGACGATGCGCGCGGCCGCCGCGCGCTCGTTGTGCTGGTGCACGGCGACCAGCGGTTTCGCGATCCCGTAGCGGGCGAGCAGCTGGCCGGTGTTGCGCGTGTCCTCGGCGGCGATGCGGTCGGCGAGTCCGAGCACGTGCAGCGCCCGCAACGTGATGTCGGCAACGTTGCCGATCGGCGTCGCCACCACATACAGCGCGGCAGCGGGATAGTGCTGCCCTTGCGCGAGTTCGGAAAGAGGAGTCATGAGACAGAAGACGCAGACAGACGGGCCGAGGGCGCCATTGTGCCACGCCCCCGCCGCACTTCCGCGCCGCGCCGGGGAAGCGCGCGCGAAGGTCGACAACTTTTCCACGCGCGTGCAGTCCAAACGCGTCGGAGCAGCGTTCGAGGCACGCGCGCTGACGTTTTTGCAGCGGCAGCGGCTGCGGTTCGTCGCGCGCAACGTGGTGTGCCGCGGCGGCGAAATCGATCTCGTGATGCGCGACCGGGACGGCGCGCTGGTGTTTGTCGAAGTGCGCGCGCGGGCCCGCAGCGGGTATGGCGGCGCAGCGGCGAGCGTCGGGGTTCACAAGCGGCGGCGCCTCGTGCGCGCCGCGCAGCATTACCTGGCGGCGCTCGGGACGGCGCAGCCGGCATGCCGGTTCGACGTGGTCGCGTTCGAAGCGGGGCGGCTCGTGTGGCTGCGCGACGCATTCCGGGCCGACGAAGTCTGATGCGCGGCGCGGCGAACGCATCCGAGTGCGCTAAACTTGCGCTCGCGTGCGCGCCTGCCGGGTACGCACGCCGGGTGCCGCGGCGGGCTGGGTCGCGCGGCCGGCAGGGGCAGCCGGCACCCATTGTCTTGACAACGCGGCCGCGTGCGAGCGGCCGATTCGCGGTAACACACAGAGACTCGATGTCAGTCGAACGTATTCAACAGCACTTCCGCGATAGCGCGGCGCTGAAGCTGGAAGCCCTCGAAGCCCTGTCGATGCCGATCGCCGCTGCAATCGACACGATGTTCATGGCGCTCGCCAACGGCAGCCGGATTCTCGCTTGCGGCAACGGCGGTTCGGCTGCCGGCGCGCAGCATTTCGCCGCCGATCTGATCGGCCGCTTCGAGCGCGAGCGGCCGGGGCTGCCGGCCATCGCATTGAGCGCCGATACGTCCGCGGTGACCGCGATCGCGAGCGACTACGCGTTCGAGCAGGTCTTCGCGAAGCAGGTCTGGGCGCTCGGTCAGCCCGGCGACGTGCTGCTCGCGATCAGCGCGTCGGGTGACGCCGCGAACGTGCTCGCGGCGATCGGGGCCGCGCACGAACGCGAAATGATCGTCGTCGCGCTGACCGGCAACGGCGGCGGCAAGATCCACGACGTGCTTGCCGACACCGACATTTCGGTCTGCGTGCCGGCCGGGCGTATCCCGCGTATCCATGAAGTGCATCTGCTGACCATTCATTGCCTGTGCGACGGCATCGACACGATGCTGCTTGGCGAAGACTGATTCCGACGGAGAGCTAGTTGATGAGCGCATTTCGCATCAAGACGAACGTGGTGAGAACCACACTGGTGATTGGAATGGCGGCGGCGCTGTCGGCGTCGCTGCAAGGCTGTTTCCTGCTGGTCGCCGGTGCGGCGGGCGGGGGCGCACTGATGGCGACGGACCGTCGCACGCTCGGCGCGCAAACCGAAGATCGCGAGATCCAGGTGAAGGCGCTCGCGCAGATCAACGAGAATCTGCCGCAGCAGGCGCACGTGAACGTCACGGTGTTCAACCGCCGCGTGCTGCTGACCGGCGAGGTGCCCGACGATGCGTCGCGGCAGCAGGCCGAGCAGATCGTGCGCAACCTCAATAACGTGAACACGATTGTGAACGCGCTGACGATCGGGCCGGCGACCGACCTGTCCACGCGCGCCAACGATTCCTACCTCGAAACGCGGGTGAAGGCGGCGCTGGTGGCCGAGAAAAACCTGTCCGCGAACAACTTCAAGGTGGTGTGCGAGAACGGCTCGATCTACCTGATGGGCCTCGTCACCCGCGACGAGGGGCGGCGCGGTGCCGATGCGGCAAGCGAAGTGCCGGGCGTCGTGCAGGTGGTGAAGGTGTTCCAGTACATCTTGCCGCCGGACGGCTCCTCCCCGCCGACCGAAGAGGCCGCCAGCGCACCGGCTGCGCCGCCGCCCCCGCCGACGACCGATGCGACGGTCGGCGCGGTGCCCGACGCGACAGTGAGCGAGCGGCCGCTCGACGCTTCGCCAGCGCCTGTGCCGTCCGCGCCCGCCCCTGCTGCGGTGCCGGCCGGGCCGGGGAGCAGTCAGTGATGTCCGCGCGCGCGTCATGGCGCGGCGTCTGCGTCGCGCTCGCGCTGCTCGGAACGGTATCGGCGGCGCACGCGAGCAACGCGCCGCGCGGTCTTGCGATTGCACGCGCCAATGCGTGCATGGGGTGCCACGCGGTCGATCGCAAGCGGGTCGGGCCGTCGTTCCATCAGATCGCGGCGAAGTACAAGGGCATCCCGCAGGCGCCGGCCATACTCGCGAACAAGGTGAGGAACGGCGGTTCGGGCGTCTGGGGCGTGATTCCGATGCCGTCGCATCCGTCGATGACCGATGCGGATATCCGCACCGTCGTCGCCTGGGTACTGGCTGGCGCACCGATGAAATGAAGCACGCCGCGCGCCGCGCCGTATGGCAAACGCGCGGCACCTTGTGCTAGAATCTCGAAATCGTTGGGGGGGTAGCTCAGCTGGGAGAGCGTCGCGTTCGCAATGCGAAGGTCGGGAGTTCGATCCTCCTCCTCTCCACCAAGAAAATCAAAGGGTTACAGGCTAAATACCTGTAACCCTTTTTGTTTTGGTCGGCCGTCTCGCTACGTACCGTGCTGGCCGGCGCAACGGTCCGGTGCGCCACGGCGGACTGCTCCGATGCGGCTCGCACCAATACGTCGCCGGACCGGCAACGCGTGCAGTCCCGCGCGAACCGCAAAGCCGGATGACCTGGCGCCGCTTGGCAGCGATGGCGCGGTAACGCCGCCCTGGCACGATCATCTCGCGCGCGCGGCAGGGGCAACGCGCGCCCAGCCGATCCAGCTAGACGATGATTGCATCGTTATCCTGAATATTTCCCTGGGTGCTCGGCGCGAGGCCGGCTCACTCTCCGCCCGGGCCGGGGCCAACAGGCGTCTCCGATGCACGGCGCCAGCGTACCGGCAGCACGGTCCGTGCGGACGCGTCGAGGCTTCGTTGCGCTTCACCAGACCGTTGAAATGTACTCCGGGCACATGTGTCGTATAGGTACACGGAGGCTCATTTTTTATCTCTAATGCACTGAAATAATGAACATTTATTGTCAAATAAAGGTTCTTGCGGGCGGTGCGTATGCACTTGCTGTCCGCCGCGGTCATGCATTGGTTATGCTAGACAGCGCGACCCGCTGGCATTTTGCAGCCAGCTGGCTCGATGAACCTACCGGAGCGCCCGATGAAAGGCAGTCAGTTGTCGATATACGCGGATAACCAGAACCGCCATACGCATCACAAGACGATCGTCGAGTGGATACTCGACGAAACGCAGCGAGCCGGAATCGACGGCGCAACGGTTATCGAGGCGAGCGAGCGCATCGACGTGCACGGCAAGTATCATGCGGCGCACTTTCTCGAACTGGCGGAGCAGCCGGCGGTCGTGACGGTCGTAGCCGACGATGCGCATGTCGATGCGCTACTGGACGCGCTCGGTCGCGGCGGCGTACCGCTGTTCTACACGCGCAGCCCGGTCGAATACGATCTGCTCGGCACCGGCACCGGCACCGGCACCGGCACCGGCACCGGCACCGGCACCGGCACTGACGACATGTCCCAACCCGATTGACCGCCGCATGCGTGCGCGTCGACGCATCGCGTCACACGCCGTCGCTCATCGGCCGGACACGGCGCGGCACAAAAAAAACCCGCTCATACCGTGGGGCGTGAGCGGGGAGTCGGAGAGTTACAACATCGCATGCGCACAGTGAGCACGCAGCCGTTTGAGTCTAAACAGACGCGAATTTGAATCAATCAGACAACTCCCAAATTTGATCCGCCTGATTTCACGCGCCTATCCCGAAGCGTGGGCCGGCCCCGCGCGACGGGGCGTGGAATTATGCGCGCTGCTTGCCAGGGCGAGGCGCTCTTCGTACACTCGCGCGTGATTCGTCACTGGGTTGGCCCGCGCCGCGGGGCGCGCGCCGATCGCGACCTCGTCCTGCCAAAAACACACCAATAGAGGAGCCCCCGGCCATGGCCGATTCATACTTTCCGCGCTGGCGCGTCCAGCCCGTGGCTGCCGAAGGCAGCGTCGTCAACATCGACGAGCGGCTAGCGTGGCCGAAGATGCTCGCAATGGGCATCCAGCACGTGGTCGCGATGTTCGGCTCCACGGTGCTTGCGCCGCTGCTGATGGGCTTCGACCCGAACCTGTGCATCTTCATGTCGGGCATCGGCACGCTGCTGTTCTTTCTGGTGGTCGGCGGCCGTGTGCCGAGCTACCTCGGATCGAGTTTCTCGTTCATCGGGCTCGTGATCGCGGTCACCGGCTATGCCGGCCACGGACCGAACGCGAACATCGCGGTCGCGCTCGGCGGCATCATCGCGTGCGGAGTCGTGTATGCGGTGATCGGGCTGATCGTCATGGCGATCGGCACCCGCTGGATCGAGACGCTGATGCCGCCCGCGGTGACCGGCGCGATCGTCTGCGTGATCGGCCTGAATCTCGCGCCGATCGCGGTCAAGAGCGTGAGCGGCAGCAACTTCGCGTCGTGGATGGCGCTCGTCACCGTGCTGTGCGTCGCGGCGGTCGCAGTGTTCGGGCGCGGCATGGTGCAGCGCCTGCTGATCCTGCTGGGGCTGATCGCCGCCTACGTGATCTACGCGATCGTTACCAACGGGATGGGCCTCGGCCAGCCGATCGACTTCGCGATCGTCGCGCACGCCGCGTGGTTCGGCCTGCCGCATTTCACCGCGCCGGTGTTCAACCCGCAGGCGATGACGCTGCTCGCGCCGATCGCGGTGATCCTCGTCGCCGAGAATCTCGGGCATATCAAGGCCGTCAGCGCGATGACCGGGCGGAACCTCGACGGCTACATCGGCCGCGCGTTCATCGGCGACGCGCTCGCGACGATCGTCTCCGGCTTCTCCGGCGGCACCGGCGTCACCACCTACGCGGAAAACATCGGCGTGATGGCGGTCACGAAGATCTACTCGACGCTCGCGTTCGTGATTGCCGCGCTGATCGCGCTCGGGCTCGGCTTCTCGCCGAAGTTCGGCGCGGTGATCCAGACGATTCCGGGGCCGGTGCTGGGCGGCGTGTCGATCGTCGTGTTCGGGCTGATCGCGGTGACCGGCGCGCGCATCTGGGTCGTCAACAAGGTGGACTTCTCCGATAACCGCAACCTGATCGTCGCGGCCGTCACGCTCGTGCTGGGTGCGGGCGATTTCTCGCTGAAGCTCGGCGGCTTCGGGCTTGGCGGCATCGGCACCGCGACGTTCGGCGCGATCATCCTGCACGCGCTGCTGCGCCGCAAGACCACGCAGCAGCCGGCGCTTTGAGGGGCGCCGAGGTGCGGTGACACGCACCCACACGTCACTCGGCCGCGTTCGCAAGCGGATGTCCCGCACGCGAACGCGGCCACCGCCACCGCCACCGCCACCGCCACCGCCACCGCCACCGTCACCGTCACCGTCACCGTCAGTTGCGCGCCCTGCCGCGCGTGATCAGCGCGGCTTCCGAGAGATCCACTTCGCGCATCAGCTTGTTGAGCGTCTCGTCGTTGATCTTCTGCTTGCTGCGCAACCCGAGCAGCGCGGCGCGCTCGGCGCGCATCGCGGCCAGCTTCATCTGGAATTCGAGTTCCTCGGCGCGGCGCGCCTGCTCGCGCGGCGAGTGATCGTCGCCGAAGGTCGCGAGGCGGCGGCGGTAGCCGTCCGTCACGCGTGCCGTCACGTCGGCGGCGTACACATAGGCCGGATCGCCGGCGTCGGCGCCCGTCTGTTCGTGCAGGCTGTCCACCGCGCGAATGGCGGCCTGCGCGGCCAGCGTGCGCGCGAACTGTTCCTCGGCCGCGTGCGGATCGCGGCTGCGTCGCCAGCCGCGCAGCAGCAGCGGCAGCGCCACCACCGCCACCAGCAGCGACGCGAGGATCACGCCCGATGCGATGAAGATCGCGAGGTCGCGGCCCGGCAACGGCGTGCCGTCCGGCAGCGTCACGGGCAGCGACAGGATGCCCGCGAGCGTCAGCGCGCCGCGCACGCCGGCCACCGTCGTCACGGAGACCGTGCGCAAGCCCGGCACCGCGCTCGTCATCCCTTGCTTCGCGGCGCCGCGGCTCGCGAACCAGCGCAGCAGCCATACCCACACGAAGCGCAGCGCGTACAGCGCGAGCGTGACCGCGGCGATGTAGCCGATCAGCCGCGCCGCCTGGCTGTCGCTGGTTTCGTGCGCGTCGATCAGCGCGCGGCCGAGAATGTGCGGAAACTGCAGGCCGAGCAGGATGAACACCATCCCGTTGAAGACGAACTCGATCATGGTCCACGTGCTGGCCGCGCGCATGCGGGCGGTGACCGGCGCGGCGCGCGCGATGCTCGTGTAGTTCATCGTCATCCCCGCGGCGACCGCCGCGAGAATCCCGGACCAGCCGAAGTGCTCGGCGAACAGGTACGCGGCGAACGGAATCAGCAACGTCATCACGACACCGGGCGCGGGGTCGGTCTCGTCGTCCATGCCGAGAAAGCGCGCAGACCACAGGCTGAACAGCCAGCTGACCGCCGCGCCCGTCGCGAGGCCGCCTGCCGCGATTTCGACAAAGCTGAGCGACGCTTCGCGCAGCGAGAACATGCCGGTCAGCGCGGCGGCGATCGCGAATTTGAGCGCAACGAGCCCCGACGCATCGTTCATCAGCGCTTCGCCTTCGAGGATGTGCATCAGGTTCGCGGGAATGCGGTTCTTGCCGGCAATGCCGGCGAGCGCGACCGCGTCGGTCGGCGACAGCACCGCGGCCAGCGCGAACGCGACCGGCAGCGAGATCGTCGGCACGAGCGCATGAATGAAGTAGCCGACCGCGAGCACCGTCATGAACACGAGGCCGAACGCGAGCATCAGGATCGCGCGCCGCGCCATGAAGAATTCGCGCTTCGGAATGCGCCAGCCATCCGCGAACAGCAGGGGCGGAATGAAGAGCATCATGAAGATCTGCGGGTCGAACGTGACGTGCAGGTTGAAGCTCGGCCACGCGAGCAGCGCGCCGAGCGCGATCTGCACGAGCGGCAGCGGCAGCTTGAACGGCAGCATGCGGCTGGCGATGCCGGAGACCGCGACTGCGAGCAGCAGGATCAGAACGGTGAAAACGATGTCCATCGGATACGTGACAGGTGAGCCCGGGCGGCGGATGCGCTCGTGACGCGCGTCCGCGCGGAGCCCGCGCGAGGCAGAAGGCCGCAGTGTAGCCGAGCACGCGCCGCGACCGGCAATTGCCGGACCGTTCTGCCCGGATCGCGTGCGTCGCGCGAGCGCCGGCTGCGGCTCGCGCGAAACGATGGTGCGCGCCCGCAGCGGATGCGCAGCCGCCGTGCATGCGATCGGAAGCCGGACAAAGCGGGCCGCCGCGTTGCACCACCGGAGTGCGCGGCGCGCCCTGCGGCGATGCGCGCCGCTGTCGCCGGTGCAGCCGGGCCGGCGAATGCCGCTTGAGCGTGCGCTTGCGTGCGCACGGAGCTTGCTTAACCTGCGCCGATGACGCACATTTTGAGAACCGGGCCGCTCGTCGCGCCTGCGCGCCTCACCCGGCTCTCACCAGAGAGGAATGCATGACGATTGCGCAACAGGACAGGACGGCCAGCGTGCCGCATGGCTTCGAAGTGAGCATGACCTCGGGGCTGGAACGCTACTCCGCGCGACATGGCGAGCTGGAGCTGACCAGCGTGTTTCAGCCGATTTTCAGCTTGTCGCACATGCGCGCGGTCGGCTACGAGGGGTTGCTGCGCGCGCACGATACGCTCGACCGGGCCGTGTCGCCGCTCGACGTATTCGGGCAGGCCGCGCGCGTCGGCGATCTGCTGCATCTGGATCGTCTCGCGCAGGCATTGCACCTCGAAAATTTCAGGAAGCTCGGCGCGCAGTGCGAATGGCTGTTTCTGAACGTGCACCCGGGCGCGCTCACGGATCCGTACCACGCGGCGGCGCTGCTCGCGAACCTGCGGCGGCTCGAATTGCCGCCGCGGCGGATCGTGCTCGAAGTGCTGGAACAGCGCGCCGAGGACCTGGAGCGTCTCGCCGACGCGGTCCGGCGCTTTCGCGAACTCGGCTTTCTGATCGCGCTCGACGACTTCGGCGCCGGCCATTCGAACGTCGAGCGGATCTGGCAGCTGAATCCGGACATCGTCAAGCTCGACCGTATCATGCTGTCGCACGCGGCGCATCGCGCGGACATGGCGACGATCCTGCCCGGCCTCGTCGCGCTGCTGCACGAGGCCGGCAAGCTGGTGCTGATCGAAGGCGTGGAAACCGAGCACGAGGCGCAGATGGCGCTCGCGTGCGATGCCGATTTCGTGCAGGGCTTCTTCTTCGGGCGGCCGCATCCGGGGCTCGCGGACAGCGCGCAGGCAGTGACCTGCATCAGCGAGGTCACCGAGCGCTACCGCACGCAGACGCATGCGCGCGAGCGCCGCAACGCGAGCCGGCTTGCGCCTTACCTGCGGGCGTTCGAGCGGGCGGCCGAGCGGCTCTCCGCCGGCGAACCGCTCGACGAGGTGTGCTGGAATTTCCTCGCGCTCGATCACGCCGCGCGCTGCTACCTGCTCGACGAGCGCGGTCGCCAGGCGGGCCGCAACGTCGTGCGGCGCGCCGATCGCGCGACTCACGAAACGCGCTTCCTGCCGCTCGCCGACGCGCAGGGTGCGAACTGGCTGCGTCGGCCGTATTTCCGCGCGGCGATCAGCACGCCGGGGCGCGTGCATGCGACCCGGCCGTATCTGTCCATCAACGAGGCGATTCCGTGCGTGACGCTGTCGATGGCGATCCACGTCGGCGGGCAGACCTGCGTGCTGTGCGGCGACATCGACTGGAGCGAGGACGCGGACGTCTAGACGCGGCACGGACCGCCGGCCCAGCCGGCCGGCCCGTGCCGCGCGCCGCTCACTTCGCGACGACGACCGGAATCCCGCGCAGGCCGCCGACGCCTTTCGCCGCGTCGAGCGCCTGCTGCACCGCCGCGCCGGTGGCGGCGTCGAGGCGCAGGCGCGCGGCGCATGCGCGTTCGCTGCGCTTGACCGTCGCGAGGTTCGCGAGCTTCACGTGGCCGTAGCCGCGCACGCGTGCGTGCAGCGCGGCGAGCGCCGCGACGTCGTCGGCGTTCTCGCGCGTGAGGAGCGCGAACGCGCGCTGCATCGTTGTTTCGTAATCGCTCGCGAGCGTGCGTTCCATGCGGCGTTCGAGCGTGCGGCCAAACGGATCGAGCGGCGTGTCGCGCAGCGTCCGGCAGCGCGCGAGCGCGCGCAGGACCGGCCACAGCCACGCGCCAAAGGCCTTCTTCGCCGGTGCCGCGCCGTGCTTCGCGCGCGTCAGCGACGGCGGCGCGAGATGGAATGTCACGCTGAAGTCCTTGCCGGCCGTGCCGTCGAACTGCGCTTCGAGCGCGCGGCGAAACGCCGGATCCGCGTGCAGACGCGCGACCTCGTACTCGTCCTTGACCGCGAGCAAGCGGTAGAAGGTCGTCGCCACCGCGCGCACGAGGCGCGCCTGCTGCGCGGCGTCGAGTGCGGCTGCTGCGCGTTGCGTCGCGCCGAGCAGTGCACGGTAGCGCTGCACGTAGCGCGTGCCGCCGTAGGCGGCAAGACGCGCTTCGCGATCCGCGATCAGCGCTTCGGGCGTGTCGGACGCGTCGCGCCGCGCGACGGGCGAGGCGCCGTGACGCGCTTCCCACAGCGCATCGAGCGCGCCCGGCTCGGCGGCGGCGAGCCGGCCCACCGCAAACGCGAGCTGATTCATCGGCACGGCCACGTTGTTCAGTTCGATTGCGCGCATGAGCGCCTCGAACGACACCGGCACGCGCCCGAGCTGCCACGCGAAGCCGAGCATCAGCAGGTTCGCGCCGATCGTGTCGCCGAGGAAGCGCTGCGCGAGCGCCTGCGCATCGCACGACGCGATACGTTCGGCGCCGGCCGCATGGCGCATCTTGTCGATGAGCGCATCGGCGTGCAGATTCGCGTCGGGATTCTGCACGAACGACGCATTCGGAATCGCATGCGTGTTGACGACGATGTGCGTGCGCCCGTGACGCACCGTCTGCAGCGCGTCGGCGCTCGCGCCGACCACCATGTCGCAGGCGAGCAGCACGTCGGCCTGTTGCGTGTCGATGCGCACCTGGTTCAACCATTCGTCGCGCGCGGCGACGCGCACGAACGACAGCACCGAGCCGCCTTTCTGCGCGAAGCCCATGAAATCGAGCACGGATGCGCTCTTGCCCTCCAGATGCGCGGCCATGCTGATCAGCGCGCCCACCGTGACGACGCCCGTGCCGCCGACACCCGTCACGAGGATGTCGTAGGGCGCCGCGTCGAGCAGCGTGGCCGGCGGCGGCAGCGCCGCGACCCGCGCGGCGAGCGCGTCGGTGTCGAAGGCGGCGCCGGCGACCTTCTTCAGCTTGCCGCCCGCGACCGTGACGAAGCTCGGACAAAAGCCGTTCACGCACGAATAGTCCTTGTTGCACGACGACTGGTCGATGCGCCGCTTGCGGCCAAGCGGCGTCTCCACCGGCTCGACCGACAGGCAGTTCGACTGCACGCCGCAATCGCCGCAGCCCTCGCAGACTTCCTCGTTGATGAACAGTCGCCGGTCCGGATCGGGATACTCGCCCTTCTTGCGGCGGCGGCGCTTTTCCGCCGCGCAGGTCTGGTCGTAGATCAGCACGGTGACGCCTTCGGTGTCGCGCAACATGCGTTGCACCGCGTCGAGTTCGCTGCGCGGATGGAACGTCGTGCCGCGCGGGAACAGGTCGTGATGGCCGTCGTACTTCTGCGGTTCGTCGCTGACGACGACAAAGCGCGACACGCCTTCGGCCTCGACCTGCCGCGCGATCTGCGGCACCGAGATGCTGCCGTCGACCGGCTGGCCGCCGGTCATCGCGACCGCGTCGTTGTAGAGGATCTTGTAGGTGATGGTCGCTTTGGCCGCCACGGCCTGGCGGATCGCGAGGATGCCCGAGTGGAAGTAGGTGCCGTCGCCGAGATTCTGGAAGACGTGACGGGTCTTCGTGAACATCGAGTGCGAGGCCCAGTCGACGCCCTCGCCGCCCATCTGGATCAGGCCGGTGGTGCCGCGCTCCATCCACGACGCCATGAAGTGGCAGCCGATGCCGGCCTGCGCGATCGATCCTTCCGGCACTTTCGTCGACGTGTTGTGCGGGCAGCCCGAGCAGAAATACGGTGTGCGCTTCACCGCATCCGCCTCGTTCGAAAGAATCTGCGGCGCGACCAGATCGACCACGCGTTCGCGGCGATCGAGCGCGGGACGGTGGCGCGCGAGCCAGTGTGCGAACACCGGCAAAATCCGCGACGGCCGCAATTCGCCGAGCGCCGACAGCAGCGCGCTGCCGTCGGCGGCGTGCTTGCCGATCACGAGCGGACGCGCGCCGTCGCGGCGGTTGTACAGGAAGTCCTTGATCTGCTGTTCGACGACCGGCCCCTTTTCCTCGATCACCAGCACCTCGGACAGGCCGGCGACGAACGTGTCGATGCGCGTCATTTCGAGCGGAAACGACAGGCCCACCTTATAGACGCGCACCCCGGCGGCCTCCAGGTCGGCGACGGTGAGGTCGAGCCGGCGCAGCGCCTCCATCAGATCCAGATGCGCCTTGCCGCAGGTGACGATGCCCACGTCCGCGTGCGGGCTCGGCGCGATCCACTTGTCGATGCTGTTCGTGCGGGAGAAATGGCGGACTGCGTCGAGCTTCGCCGCGAGGCGCGCCTCGATCGACAGGCTCGGCAGGTCGGGCCAGCGGTTGTGCAGGCCGCCGGCGGGCGGCGTGAAGTCCGCGTCCGCGGTCCACTGCGTGCGCAGCGCGTCGAGATCGACGGTGGAGCCGGACTCGACCGTCTCCGAGATCGCCTTGAAGCCGACCCACGCGCCCGAGAAGCGCGACAGCGCCCAGCCGTAGAGGCCGAATTCGAGCATGTCCGCGACGTTCGACGGATTCACCACCGGCATCTGCCAGGCCATCATCGCGAAGTCGCTCTGATGCGGCATCGACGACGACACGCAGCCGTGATCGTCGCCCGCCACCACGAGCACGCCGCCGTGCGGCGACGCGCCGTACGCGTTGCCGTGCCGCAGCGCGTCGCCGGCGCGGTCGACGCCGGGCCCCTTGCCGTACCACATCGCGAACACCCCATCGACGGTGCGCTCGGCGTCCGCTTCGACGCGCTGCGTGCCGAGCACCGCGGTGCCGCCCAGCTCCTCGTTGATCGCCGGCAGAAAGCGGATGTCGCTTGCCGCCAGCCGCTTCTGGGCCTTCCACAACTGCTGGTCGACCATCCCGAGCGGCGAGCCGCGATAGCCGCTGACGAAGCCCGCGGTATTCAGGCCCTGGGTGCGGTCGAGCGCGCGCTGCATCAGCAGCAGACGCACGAGCGCCTGCGTGCCGGTCAGAAAGATGCGGCCGTGTGTTGCGGTCAGATTGTCGCTGAGCTGGTAGTCGGCGAGGGCGGGCGTGCCGTCGACCGGCAGGCGGGCAGTCATGGTGAGTCTCCGTTGTTATCGGTCCGCGCGGTCGCGCAGCGCCAGACGAGACTCTATTTTTTCGCGCCGATTCGAGAATGTTTTTGCTACTTTGCTCGCGGGACGCAGCGATTGAGGGAAGTGCTGCGCGAATCCGCGGGGTTTCGAGCGGGATCTGCCCGCATGCGGCGCGGCGCGCGGCGCTCAGGGCGTGTGCGGCTCGACGGGCGGTATCGCGTCGAGCGGCACGACCGCGTCGAAATCCGCGTAATCGAAGTGCGTGACGCCATCGGATTCGTGGATCAGGTCGACGAACGCATGCTGCCAGCGGATCTCGCCGTTGTCCCATGCGTGGCGCGCCTGCATCGTCTGCGCGGTGGTCTCGTCGAAGCCCTCGACCGTGACGAGCAGCGATGCGTCGCGCGCAGCGAGCGATTCGGCGGTTTCGCCGAACAGCGGGCTGCCTTCGTCGATCACGTGCATCAGGATCCAGCCGAGCAGGAACATCGGCTGCTGGTCGCGCACGAGCGCCAGGTCGTGGATGCGCAGCGACGTGTAGCCTTCGACGGTGGTCTCGCGGCGCATCACGCGCAGCTTTGCGCGCGCCTCGGCAATCACGTTGTGGCGCGCGTTGGCGGCCCGCACGACGAGCGTCATGCGTCCGTCGAGCGGCCGCACGATCGCGTGGCGCGCGAACAGGATCTTCGCGCGCGGGCGCGAGAAACGCGTGAAGATCAGCCCGGTCGCCAGCGCGATGCCCGACATCCCGACAAAGATTTCAAGCGTCGCGATCAGATGGCCGTATACGGTCTGCGGATGCATGTCGCCGTAGCCGACCGTCGCGAGCGTTTCGACGCTGAAAAAGAACGCACCGGCAAAACCCGGCGGAAACTGGTTCGCAATCGGTGCGTGGCCGAGCAGGAAGAGCACCGCGAACAGCGTGTTCAGCAACAGGAACAGCGTCGCGAGCGAGCTGAAGAACGCGGGCCAGCTCGCAATCAGCGCGCGGTGATAGAGGTCCTGCCAGAACCGTACCGGAATGCCGTGCACATAGATGACCCGCGAATTCACCTGAACGCGGTGGCCGTCGCGCGTCGAGTAGCGGCGCTTGCGCGAGGCGGGGTCGGCGGCGCGGGCGGGGGAGTCGTCGGGCGTGTCGGCGGCCATCGCGTGGGTTCGGGCTGGGGGGACGCGGCAAGCGTAGCATGCGGCGCGGCCGCTCGCGTAGCGCGGTCGCCCGGGACGCGGCGCCCTGATCGCGCGGCGGGCCGGGCCCGCAATGCGCGTCTGCGGCGTCTGGACGGCGAGTCTGCTGCGCCCGGACAGCGCAGCCGGCTCGCCCTCACGGAAAAGCCCGCGGCTTCGGAATGCCTGCGCCGTGCTCGATGTCCGCCACGGCCTGACGGTGCGCGGCATCGACCGCACCGGTTTCGTCCGGGTAGCCGGCGTCGCCGCCGACCGTGGTCCACGCCTGGACGGCGCGTTCGTCCTGGCGGATCTCGTACTCCGCGTCCCAGCGCGCGCCTTGCAGCGCGAGCGGGCGCACGCGGATCGAATAGACGCCATAGGAAAAGAGCTGTTCGGCCATGTTCGCCTCCTCACGGATGACAGGAGCGAACGCCGTCACGCGTCGCGGGAGGGCGCGCGCGGCGCCGGCTCCGCTAAAGCTCGATTTCGCCGAGGATGCGATGCGCGAGCGCCTTCGCTTCTTCAAGCGCCTCCTGCGCGGACGCGGACACGCCCTCGACTTCGTAGACCGTGGTCTCGACTTCGTCGCCCTCGTCGCGAGCGAGCGACACGATCCCCTGATATTGCCCGCCCTCTGCTTCGCGCACCGTGGCGGTGGCCGTGTAGAGCCCCTTGGTATAGGTGACGTCCTCCATGATGCCTCTCCAGCAAAGGGGAGATTTCATCGTAGCACGCGGATATGACGCTTACCCGACGCGTTTCACCCGTGCAGCAGCGCGACCACTTCGTCGAGTGTCGGCGAATGCGCGCCGCTGTGGCGGCACGCCGCGGCGCCCGCGGCGAGCGCAAAGGCGAGGTGTGCCGCCCAGTCGCGCCCGGGCGAGCTCATCAGGCTGAACAGCAGGCCGGCGATCGACGCGTCGCCGGCGCCGACCGTATCGGCCACCTCGACGCGCGGCGGCCGCGCCTCGACGATCGTCTCGCCGTCGATCAGCGTCGCCTTGTCCGCGCCGCGCGTGACGAGCACGGTGGCGCGCGGGTTCATCGCGCGCAACTGCGCGAGCGCGTCGTCTTCGGCGGTGCCGAACAGCAGCCGCAGGTCTTCGTCGGAGACCTTGATCAGGTCCGCGAGCGCGGCCATCTTGCGCAGCGTCGGCGCGTAGCCGTGCGCCATCAGGTTGCGGTAGTTCGGGTCGAAGCTGATCCGCACGCCGCGCGCGCGCAGCGTGGCCGCGAGCGTCGCGAGCGTGTCGCCGAGGGGCTGGCGCACGAGGCTGATGCAGCCGAAGTGCGCCCACTTCACATGCGACATCCAGCCCGCGGGCAGGCCGGCGGGATCGAACGCGAGATCCGCGCCGTTTTCGCCCATGAAGAAGTACGCGGGCGGATGCGTCTGGTGGACGATCGCGAGCAGCGGCGGACGCTCGACGCGCTGCATGAAGCGCATGTCCAGACCGGCCGCGACGCTCGCGTTCCACAGGTCGTCGGAAAAGTTGTCGACGCCGAGCGAGCCGGCGCAGGCGGTCGGCAGGCCGAGCCGCGCGACCGCGCGCGCGACGTTCCAGCCGGCGCCGCCCGGGCGCGAAAGCCATTGCGAGTCGCCGGTGCGCACGAGGTCGGTGAGGATGTCGCCGGCGGAGACGAAGACGGGGAAGTCGGAGAGCGTGCTCATGATGCGGACCGGGAAGCGGCGTGGTTCGAGGCTGCGTCGGGCAGCGCGTGCGTCATCACTTCGTAGCAGGCGCCCATCGTGTGGTAGTCGGTCTTGCCGGCCGGACTCTTTTCGTCGCTGTACTTGCGGTTGTCGCAGGTGAGGATGCGATACCACGCGCCGTACTGGTGATCGACGAAATGCGTCCAGCTATAGCGCCAGATCTCGTCGTACCAGTCCCAGAAGCGCTCGTTGCCGGTGCGCCGGCCGAGCAGCGCCGCGGTCGCGAAGGTTTCGGCCTGCACCCAGAAATACTTGTCGTGATCGCAGACGGTGCCGTCCGGGCCGAAGCCGTAGTAGAGGCCGCCGTGGTCGTCGTCCCATGCGCGCGTCATCGCCGCGTCGAACAGTTCGATCGCGCGCGGCAGCAGCCACGGCAGCGGACGGTGGCGTTCGAGGATCAGCAGCAGCTTGGCCCACTCGGTCTGATGGCCCGGCTGGAAGCCCCATGGACGGAAGATGTTCGAGCTGTCTTCCTCGTTGTAGTGCCAGTCGACCGACCAGTCCGCGTGGAAATGTTCCCACACGAGCCCCTGTGACAGCTTCGCCTGGCGCAGCGTGATGTTGGACGCGACGCGCTCCGCGCGATCGAGGTAGACGAGATGGCCGGTCGCCTCGTAGGCAGCGAGCAGCGCCTCGGTGGCATGCATGTTCGCGTTCTGCCCGCGGTACGAACTCACGCGCCAGTCCGGCGTCGCTTCGTCCGCGTAGAGGCCGGCGGCGGCGTCCCAGAAGCGGTGCTCCATCAGCTCGAAGGTGGCGCCGATCATCGGCCGCGCTTCCTCGATGCCGGCCATCGCGGCATGCGCGTACGCGAGCAGCACGAACGCGAGGCCGTAGCAGTGGCGCGTGCCGTCGAGCGTGCGCTTGTGGCCGTCGCGCCATTCGATTTCCCAGTCGTAGCCGCCGTGCGCCGGGTCCCAGTGGACGTCGCGCAGGAAGTGCAGCGCGTGCTTTGCATAGTCGAGATACAGCGGATCGCCGAACTCGCGCCACGCCATCGCATAGTTGAAGACGAAGCGGCAACTGCTCACGAGGTGGCGCGTCGTGCGGTTGTAGACCGAACCGTCGTCGCGCAGGAAGTGATGGAAGCCGCCGCCCGGATCGAACACGTTCGGTGCATAGAAGCGCAGCGTGTCGTCGATGTGCGCGCGCAGGAAGGCGCGGTCGCGAAAGCGGTCGACCGGCGGAACCTGCGGGGCTGCGCCGGTGGGGCGCGATGAGGTCGTTTCGGAGGGCGTCATGGCATTTTCACCAGGGTACTGGCACGGGCAACGAGTTGGACGGGCAGCGTGATTTCGGGTTCGGCGGGCGCGTCGGCGAGCAGCAGTTCGACGCCGTGCCGGCCGAGCGCCTCCTTGTCGACCGCGATGGTCGACAGCGGCGGCGTGGCATGCGCGGCGGCGGGAATGTCGTCGAAGCCGACGATCGCGATGTCCTGCGGGACGCGCACCCCGCGCGCGAGGCAGACGCGCAGCGCCGCCAGCGCGGCGGCGTCGTTGTAGGCGAATACGGCGCACGGGTGCGGGCCGTCCGCGTCGAGCAGGCGCTGCATCGCGCGCGCGGCGCCGGTGTCGGGGTCGAGGCCGGCGTCGATCGTCGTTTCGAGCGACGGATCGAACAGCAGCCCCGCCTCGAAGAACGCGCGGCGATAGCCGAGTGCGCGCTGCGCGATGCTGAAGTGCGCCAGCGAGCCGCCGATGAACGCGATCCGCCGGTGCCCCTGCGCGAACAGATGACGCATCGCGAGCGCCGCGCCGCCCGCGTTGTCGAGATTCACCGAACGCAGGCCGGGCGCCCACAGGTCGATCAGCACGAGCGGGCGCTGCAGCGCGGCAAGCGCGTCGAGCGTCTCGGGTTCGACAAAGCCGGCGACCGCGACCGCGTCGGGTGCGTGCAGCCGCAACTGCTGCAGCACGTCCTCGGTCGGACCGGCGGTCAGCACCGACGGCACGATGCCGCGTTCGCGGCAGGCGTCCTCGACGCCGTGCAGCACGTGCGAGAAGAACGGGCTCGCCGCGAAATTGTTGTGCTGCCGATGCAGCAGGAACGTGAGCCGGCGAATCCGCGTGCGCAGCTGCGCGGCGTCGTAGCCGAGCGTGCGCGCGGCCGCAACGACCTTCACGCGCGTCGCGTCGGACAGGCCGGGCTGGTTCTTCAGCGCGCGCGAGACGGTGCCGATCGACACGCCGGCGGCGCGGGCGACATCGCGGATTGTGGCGGCCATCGGATTCTCGGCGGGCAGTGGGTTCGGGACCGGCGGGCCGGCCGGCGTCGGATGATTGTCGGCGATTGTATAGTAAAACATGCGAAAAGAGCGTCGTGTTTCGCTCGACTTGCACGCGTAAATACCCGTAGATAGGGGTGTTTGTTGGATTATTGTTGTTTAGTAAAATTGTCTAAACAGGGGCGATGCGCTTGCGGGCGCAGCCTCATCGGCGTGACGGGGCAAGCGGTTGGGACGATGGGGGGCCTGCCGCATGGCGAAGCGACAAAAAGGGAGGCGGCGGGGAAGCGGGGAAGCCGACGCGCAGCCCCGCACGCGTGTGCGTGCCCGGCGGGCGGCCTCGGCATGGCCGCCACGCTGTACGCCGCTATCCGAACGCGTTGTGCGGCTGTTCGGCGTGCCCGCGCAGCAGCGTTGCGCTTTCATCCGCGTCGATCAGCACGAAGCCCGATGAAGCCTGCTTCGCGCGCCGTTTCGCGAGCGCCGCGACCGATGCGATCGCTTCGCTGCCGTAGCGCGCCAGCCGGTCGTGCGGTTCGACGCGCACGCAGCCGATCGCCATCGTCACGAAGCCGAAGAACGTCGTGTTGCCGCGCCGGTCTTCGCCGACAATGCCGCCCGCGAGCCGGTCGGCGGGCGCATAGAAGCCCTGCGCGCCTTCGTTGAAGGCGTCGATCGCACGCAAGGCGCGCGCGCGCCAGTCCTCGCTCTGAAACAGGATCAGGAAGTCGTCGCCGCCGACGTGGCCCAGAAAGTCGCGGGTCGGATCGCATGCGTCGGCGAGCACCACGGCGGCGAACTTCAGCACTTCGTCGCCCTGCCAGTAGCCGTACTGATCGTTGAACGGCTTGAAATGGTTCAGGTCCACATAGCACGCGTAAAAGGCCGCGTCGTTGTCGAGCAGCCGCGCAATGTGCGAGCTGATCGGAATATTGCCGGGCAGGAACGTGAGCGGATTTGCGTAGCGCGCCGCCTCGATGCGCACTTCCGTTACCGCGCGCACGAGGCTCTCTCCGGTGCCGAGGCCCGCGTACTTGCCGCGATCGGTAATCACGAAGCCGTCCGCGAGGTAGCGCTGATCGTCGCTGGCGAGCAGCTTCGCCATCTGCTCGACGCTCATCGAGTTTTCGATGATCACCGGCGACGCGTTGGCGAACAGCAGGCACGGCCGTTTGCCGAACAGTTCGCGGTGATACGGCAATGCGTAGCGGTCCATGAACGCGCGCCGGTTGATCAGCGCGATCGGTTCGTTGTTCTCGACGACGGCCACCGCGTGCAGGCCCGGCGACCCGTTGAACAGGTCGAGTACGTCGTTGTTGGTCGCGTGACGCTGCAGCGCCGGCGCGCGCACCAGCATCCTGGCTGCGGCCATTCCGCCCGATGGCGAGGGGCTCGCGGTGCGCGTCGCTTCCGGGAACACGGCGATGTGGTCCGCGCGGATCGCCGCGCGCGCGTCGTCGGCGATCGCCCGCGGCGGCAGCGGGTCCGGGCGCCCGAAGAAATAGCCCTGGCCGCAGCGAATGCCCATGTCGCGCACGACGATCAGGTCTGCTTCGTTTTCGATGCCCTCGGCCACCAGCTGGGCGCCGCTCGCATTCGCGAAGTGCTGCATTGCGCGCACCGCTTCGAACTTCAGCGGGTCGCTCGCGATGTCGTGGATGAAGAAGCGGTCGATCTTCACGACGTCCGGCTGCAGCCGCACCCACAGGTTCATGCTGGCGTTCGCGGTGCCGTAGTCGTCGAGCGCGAACTGTGCGCCGGCCGCGCGCAGGAGCGACAGGGCTGGCAAAAACGTGTCGATATCGGGGATCGCGTTCTGCTCCGTCAACTCGATCACGATCCGCTCGGGCTCGATGCCCGTGTGGCGCAGGATCGCGAGCGTGTCGTCGCGCTGGTGCGCGAGATGACGCAGCGCGCCGGCGCTGAAGTTCAGGAACAGCTTGCCGTCCCGTCCCAGGTGCGCGAACGTCTCGATGCACTGGCGCGCCGCGGCGCGTTCGAGTTCGATCACGCAGCCTTGTGCGGCGGCCTGCGCGAACAGCGCAAACGGGCTTTCGAGCGACGTCCCCGCCGGACCGCGGATCAGGCCTTCATAGCCGAGAATCGCACCGCTGTCGAAATCGACGATGGGCTGGAAGACGGCGGACAGCGCGCGCCGGGCGATCAGGTCCCCGATGCTCGGCGCGCTGGGCTGGGGAGACGGGCGAAGTGGCATGGCGATGGGCCAAAGCGATGAATCGTTCAGCATATCGGCCCGCCGCGCGACAAATTAAATGAATTTTTAGTGAACGCGCGCACCGGATTGGTGCGGTGGCGGCGACGGGTTTGCCGCGCGCTGGCCATCCGGCCAGGCAGACGGCGGTCGCTTTTCGCGCTGAAATCACTGTCAGGCCGCCTCACGGCGGTGTTCACGAGACAGGCTCAGGGAGGGCGCGAGAGTGAATTCGTTCTACGATGCGTGCTGTGTGTTAGCGGCGCGCCATGGCCGAGTGGCCCCGGTCGCGCGAGGCGGACGCCTTTTCCGCGCTGGTGTCGCGCGCGCCCCAGCGCTGCGCGAGCGCGGCGCATACCATCAGCTGGATCTGATGAAACAGCATCAGCGGCAGCACGACGGCGCCGAGCGCCTGGGAGGCGAAAATCACTTTTGCCATCGGCACGCCGGATGCGAGACTTTTCTTCGACCCGCAAAAGATGATCGTGATCTGGTCCGCCCGGCTGAACCCCAGCCGCTTGCTGCCGAACATCGTGGCGGCGAGCGCGAGCGCGAGCAGCACGACGTTGATCAGCACCAGTCCGCCGAGCGCGCCCAGCGACGTGTGATGCCACAAGCCTTCGGTGACCGCGTCGCTGAATGCGCCGTAGACGACCAGCAGGATCGAGCCCTGGTCGACGAACTTCAGCACGCCGCGATGGCGTTCGATCCAGCGGCCGATCACCGGGCGCAGCAACTGTCCGGCAACGAACGGAACCAGCAGTTGCAGCACGATGCTCCACACCGTGTGCCACGCGGATGTGCCGCTGCTTGCGCCCCGCGTGACGATCAGACTGACCAGCGCCGGCGTGATGAAAATGCCGAGCAGGCTCGACGCGGACGCGCTGCACACGGCCGCCGGCACGTTGCCCTTGGCGATCGAGGTGAACGCAATCGACGACTGCACCGTCGACGGCAGCGCACAGAGGAACAGGACACCCGCATAGAGCGCCGGCGTCACAAGTGGCGAAAGGAGCGGTTTGAGCGCGAGCCCGAGCACCGGGAAGAGCACGAACGTGCTCAGCAGCACGACCGCATGCAGGCGCCAGTGCGTCGCCCCCGCAATGATCGCCTCGCGCGAAAGCTTGGCGCCGTGCAGGAAAAACAGCAGCGCAACGGCGAGGTTCGTCAGCCAGTTGAACCCGACCGCCGCGCGTCCGTGCACGGGAAGCAGGCTGGCGAGCGCCACCGTGCAGACGAGACTGAGCGTGAAGTTATCGGGGAGGTACTTGGGGCGAACCATTTGAACGATCTCAATGCGAATCGCGCGTACACCGGGCATCCGGCGTGGCGGTGGGGACCTGGCTGGGAACGGGAGCGTGTCTATTAATAATCTAAAGACATTAAAAAAGCAAATTCATTTGCAGTATCAATTAATGAGTTGACTGCATCGATTTTGCCAGACGGGGTGAGGACGAGCGGATCGGCCAGGAATTTGCGGCTGCGCACCGGGGTGACGCATCGTCGGGCACGGTCCGGATGTGTGCTTCAGGGGCGCACGCTACGGGGCGAATTTCGGCATCCCAGGCGTTCCGGCGAAGGGCTTCGCCATCCGCGAAGAGGCCGTTGCGGATGGCCGTAACATGGTGTTACAAGCCCGCATCGGGCCTAACACTTTTGAACTCGACACCCCTCCGGGCGGCCCATAAATTACTGCACAAAGGCCGTCGGGCTTGCGGCGCAGCGTCATCCGCACGCGTTGTGCATGCCCGGTAACAGGTGCCGCCGCAACTCCGACGGCGCGCTTCAGGCGGGTCTTCGGGCAGGTGGAACATGGTGGCTGGACGGGTGTCGAGGACAACGCAATGGCTGATGGGCGCAGGGCTCGCTGCGTTGTGCCCGTTCGTCCATGCCGCGCCCGCATACCCGCACGGGGGCGGCCACGCGGTTCGCGCAGAAGCCTTCCACGGTCGCGGTGCGCCGGGCCCGGTCCGGGTCGCGCACGCGCAGCGCCGCGAGCGCCGTGCGTTCGCGCAGGCCGCCGAGGGCGAACGCGGCAACCGCGTCGCTGGGCGTCGCGTCTACCAGTACGTCCGGTACGCGGGCACGGTCACGCCAGTCAGCGCCGAAAGCCGTCAGGTGCCGCAGCCGCCCGAGGATGCGTCGCTGATCCGCGCCGGCTCGATCCGCGCGGATGTTACCCGCTACAACGAGGAGCGCGAGGCTGCGCCGCAGCGGGTGCCGCGCCCGCCCGGCTATGCGCCGCATTCGTCGCCGCTGCCGTTCTTCCGCAACTGGCCTTAGCCGGTCGTCGTCACACTTCCGTTTCTCGTCGTTGGGTGCCGCCGCGTGCGGTGGTCTCGCTTCGTCCGCATGATCCGCCGTAGGGGCTCATGCGCGGCGCGCGGGGGCCTCGTCGCGGCCCGCGCCGACGGTTTCGCCCTTCGCCGGCCGCCGCCCGCGCTGTCCCGCGTCGTCTCGCGTCGTCCCGCGTCGTCCCGCATCGTCTCGCGCGCGCTCTCGTTCTCTCGTTCTCGCGTTCTCTCGCGCCGGAGTGACGTATGTACGCCACACTTTTGCGGCGGCCACGTCTTTTCGTGCCCTTTGCGGATGCCGCCGACGCCGCCGCATTCTGCCCGCGCCGCACAGCCGGTGCGCAGCGACTGGCGGCCGTGATCCCCGGCATTGCCCGCAAAGCCTTGCTGCATCGGGGTGTCGTAATCGGCGTGAGCAGCGTGCCGAATGGCGCTCCGCCATGGCCAGGTCAATAAGCGACAAAACTAATCAGACCGATATACCCGCAATAACAACGCGTATTTTTGTCCGCATAAATGGTCCGCAAAGATAGACCCGCCCACATTAGCTCGACGATCCAGCGGACGCAGAACAATCGCTGGCACGAGTTTGCCCGCCGCACAGCCAGAATTTTTTTCGACAAAGACAGGAGATCACATGAACAGTTCTTTCCGCCGCGCGCTCACCACCACCGCAAAGCTCGGCCTGGCGGCGGGGCTCGTGGCCGGCGCGTCGTCCGCGTTTGCCCAGTCGAGCGTGCAGCTCTACGGCCAGATCGACGAATGGGTCGGCGCCCAGAAGTTTCCGAACGGACAAAGCGCGGCGCAGGTGTCCGGCGGCGGCATGTCCACGTCTTACTGGGGATTGAAGGGCAGCGAAGACCTGGGCGGCGGTTACAAGGCGATCTTCGCGCTGGAAGACTTCTTCCTGCCGCAAAACGGCCAGTACGGCCGCTTCACCGGCGATACGTTCTTTTCGCGTAACGCGTACGTCGGCATCGAGTCGCCGTACGGCACGGTGTCGGCGGGGCGCCTGACGACGCCGCTGTTCGTCTCGACGATCCTGTTCAACCCGTTCGTCGACTCGTACGAATTCTCGCCGATGGTCTGGCACACGTACCTCGGCCTCGGCACCTTCCCGACCTACACGACCGATCAGGGCGTGGTCGGCGATTCGGGCTGGAACAACGCGATCGAGTATTCGTCGCCGAGCTACAACGGCCTGACCGCCAACGTGATGTACGGGCTCGGCAATACGGCGGGCCAGAACGGCGCGAAGAAGTGGAGCGCGCAATTCCTCTATTTCCACGGTGCGTTCGCGGCAACCGGCGTCTATCAGTACGTGAACTTCAACGACGCGCCTGGCGATCTGGACTCGCTCGCGCAAAGCGTCGGGCTCACCAGCATGAAGAGCCAGAGCGTCGGCCAGCTCGGCATGTCGTACGACCTGAAGTTCATCAAGTTCTATGGTCAGTACATGTACACGTATGACGCGCAGACCATCGGCAGCTGGCATGTGAACACCGCGCAGGGCGGCGTGTCGGTGCCGCTCGGCACCGGCACGGTGATGGCGTCGTACGCGTACTCGCGCGACGGCGGCGGTCTCGACCAGACCCGCCAGACCGCGGCGCTCGGCTACGACTATCCGCTGTCGAAGCGCACCGACCTGTACGCGGCCTACATGTACGATCATTTCACGAACCAGTCGTCCGGCGATACGTTCGGCGTCGGGATCCGTTCGAAGTTCTAAAGGCGTGCCGCCGCGGCGGCCGCCCGCGAGGCAACCCGGCACCCCCGCCCCGGCGACGAGGCGGGGGTGTTTTTTTGCCCGCTCGCCATTGGCAGGCGCCGCCGCGCGCTTTGCTGACGCCGGATTGATAAAGACGGCAAAATGACGCGGATTGATTCCCGCCGCGAGCGATTGCCATGGATACCCTCGTCAGCATGAAAGTGTTTCGCCACGTGATCGAAGTGGGCAGCTTTGTCGGGGCGGCGGAGCGCATGGAGATGTCCGCGGCGATGGCGAGCAAGCACGTGATGCATCTCGAACAGCAGCTCGGTGCGCGGCTGCTGAACCGCACGACGCGCCGCGTCGCGCCGACCGAGGCGGGCCGCGAGTACTACGAGCGTCTGAGCCAGGTCCTCGCCGAACTCGATGAGGCCGGGCGGGCGGTGAGCGCGGCGAGCGTGGTGCCGCAGGGCCGGCTGCGGGTGTCGTCGCTGTCGGCGTTCGGGCTCAGTCACGTGATGAGCGCCGTGGCCGATTACGCGGCGCAGTATCCGCAGGTCACGGTCGAGATCACGCTGTCGGACCGCGTGGTCGAGCTGATCGACGAGGGCTACGACGTCGCGATCCGCGCGTCGCCGTCGGGGCTGAAGTCGTCGTCGCTGATCGCGCGGCCGCTCGCGACCGCGCATCTGGTGCTGTGCGCATCGCCGCAGTATCTGCGCCGGCACGGCACGCCGCGCACGCTGGCCGATCTGGCGAGCCACAACTATCTGCAGTACACCGGCGTGGCGCCCGAGTTCGGCGCGGGCGGCGAGCGCGGCGCGCGCGTGCGTCTGTCGGGCAACCTGATCGTGAGCCACCTCGAAGCGCAGCGGGTGCTCGTGCTGCAGGGCGCGGGCATTGCGATGCTCGGCACGGAGGTGATCGGCGACGATCTCGCCGCGGGCCGCATCGTGCCGCTTCTGGTCGAGCAGGTGCCGCCGCGCGAACTGCCGATTCACGTCGTGTATGCGAGCCGGCGGCACCTGTCCGCGAAGGTACGCTCCTTCGTCGATTTTCTGGCGGCGCGTTTTGCCGACGAGGCGCTGTGGCCGTCGCTCGACCAGATCAGGCAACTGGCCGTCAGCTGAGCGCCGCGGCGCGCATGCGGGGGGGCGCGGCTGCCGCGAGCCCCGGGATCGTTTCGTTATACTGGGAGCAGCATCCCGACTCGCACAACGATCTTGGGGGAGACATGACGGATCTTTCCGCGCCGCAACGCATCGAGGGCCACGAGCCGTCGCGTTCGCGGCAGCCGCTGCGGCGGCTGCGTTTCGTGACCGCCGCCGCGTTGTTCGACGGCCACGACGCGTCGATCAACATCATGCGCCGCATCCTGCAGGCAAGCGGCGTCGAGGTGATCCATCTCGGCCATAACCGCTCCGTCGACGAAGTCGCGACCGCCGCGTTGCAGGAGGATGCAGACGGCGTCGCGGTGTCGAGCTATCAGGGCGGCCACGTCGAATATTTCCGCTATCTCGTCGAACTGCTGCGCGCGCGCGGCGGCGAGCGCATCAAGGTGTTCGGCGGCGGCGGCGGGGTGATCGTGCCCGACGAGATCGCCGCGCTCCAGCGCGACGGCGTCACCCGCCTCTACTCGCCGCAGGACGGTCAGCGGCTCGGGCTGCAAGGCATGATCGACGACATGATCGCGCACTGCCGCGACGACGCCGACACAGGCGGCGCCACGGCGCAGGCGCTCGCGATGCTCGCCGGGCTCGATGCGGCGCCGTTGCGCGCGGCGTTGCGCGGGGACGCGGCGGCGCCGCCCGACGGCTTCGGCAGCCGCACGCCGTCGCCCGGCGATCACGCATCCGGATCCCCCCGCGCCACGCACAGCCCGTCTGCCCCCGATACCGGCGCGTTCCGCCGCCTCGCGCAACTGATCAGCGCGCTCGAAGCGGGGAGCGTCGACGGCGCACTGCGCGATACGCTGACCCGCGCCGCGCAGCATGCGCGCGTGCCGGTGCTCGGCATCACCGGCACGGGCGGCGCGGGAAAATCGTCGCTGACCGACGAGCTGATCCGCCGCGCGCGGCTCGATTACGGCGATGCGCTGTCGATTGCGGTGCTCGCGATCGATCCTTCGCGCCGCAAGTCCGGCGGCGCGCTGCTGGGCGATCGCATCCGGATGAACGTGATCGGCGACTGGGGTCACGGTGCGCGCGTGTTCATGCGCTCGATGGCCACCCGCGAGGCGACGAGCGAGATTTCCGCCGCGCTGCCCGAGGCGATCGCGGCCTGCAAGGCGGCGGGCTTCGACCTGATCGTCATCGAGACGTCGGGGATCGGGCAGGGCGATGCGGCGATCGTGCCGTACGTCGATACGTCGCTGTACGTGATGACGCCCGAGTTCGGCGCGGCGAGCCAGCTTGAGAAGATCGACATGCTCGACTTCGCCGATTGCGTGGCGATCAACAAGTTCGACCGCAAGGGCGCCATCGATGCATTGCGCGACGTCGCGAAGCAGGTGCAGCGCAATCGCGGCAGCTTCGCCGAGCCACCCGAAGCGATGCCGGTGTTCGGCACGATCGCATCGCGCTTCAACGACGACGGCGTGACCGCGCTGTATCAGCATCTCGCCGCTGCGTTGCGCGCGCATGGGCTGCGCGACGGCGGCGGCGCGCTGCCGCGGCTCGAACGCGTGCGCCATTCGGGCAGCGGCCATTGGATCGTGCCGCCCGCGCGCGTGCGCTACCTGTCCGACGTCGCGCAGGCGGTGCGCGGCTACCGGCAGCACGCGGACGCGCAGGCATGCGTCGCGCGCGAACGCTGGCAACTGATCGAGGCGCGCCGCATGCTGCTGGAAGCGCTCGCTGCGCATGAAGGGCACCGCGCGCGGCACGCGCCGTCTTCCGCCGCCACGGATCTGGCCGCCGGCACGGACGACGGCGGTCCGTCCGGGAGCGCTGGTGCGGATGCCGCGGCAAATTCGAACGCAGGCACAGGCACAGGCACAGGCACAGGCACAGGCACAGGCACAGGCACAGGCACAGGCACAGGCACAGGCACAGGCACAGGCACAGCCCCAGCAGCAAATTCCCCCTCGGCCGCAGCCCAACTGGATGCGCTGATCGCCGCGCGCGCGGCTGCGCTCGGCACGCGCGAGCGGGCGTTGCTCGACGGCTGGCCGCACACGGTGGCCGCGTATGCCGGCGACGAGCACGTCGTGCGCATCCGCGATCGCGAAATCCGCACCGCGCTCGCCGTCCCGACGTTGTCGGGCCTCGCGATCCGCAAGATCGCGCTGCCGAAGTTCGTCGATCACGGCGAGATTCTGCGCTGGCTGATGCTCGATAACCTGCCCGGCCATTTTCCGTTTACGGCCGGGGTCTTTCCGTTCCGGCGCGAGAACGAGGATCCGACCCGCATGTTCGCCGGCGAGGGCGATCCGCAACGCACCAACCGGCGCTTCAAGCTGCTGTCGGCCGGGATGCCCGCGCGGCGTCTGTCCACCGCGTTCGACTCGGTGACCCTCTACGGCGAAGAGCCGCACGAGCGCCCGGACATCTACGGCAAGATCGGCAACTCGGGCGTGTCGGTCGCGACGCTCGACGACATGAAAGCGCTCTACGACGGCTTCGATCTGTGCGCGCCCGAGACGTCGGTGTCGATGACGATCAACGGACCCGCGCCGGCAATTCTCGCGATGTTTTTCAACGTCGCGATCGACCAGCAGATCGAGCGTCTGAATGCGCAGTGCGCGCAGCAGCAGCGGGCACCGGACGCGGCCGAGCTCGCCGGCGCGCGCCGCCGCGCGCTGGAAAACGTGCGCGGCACCGTGCAGGCTGACATCCTGAAGGAGGATCAGGGGCAGAACACCTGCATCTTCTCGACCGAATTCAGCCTGAAGGTGATGGGCGATATTCAGGCGTACTTCGTCGAGCACGACGTGCGCAACTTCTATTCGGTGTCGATCTCCGGCTATCACATTGCCGAGGCGGGAGCGAATCCGGTCTCGCAGCTCGCCTATACGCTCGCGAACGGCTTCACTTATGTCGAGGCGTACCTTGCGCGCGGCATGTCGATCGACGATTTCGCACCGAACCTGTCGTTCTTTTTCTCGAACGGGATGGACCCTGAATATACGGTGCTCGGCCGCGTCGCGCGCCGCATCTGGGCCGTCGCGATGCGCGAGCGCTACGGCGCGAACGAACGCAGCCAGAAGCTGAAGTATCACGTGCAGACGTCCGGCCGCAGCCTGCACGCGCAGGAGATCGACTTCAACGACATCCGCACGACGCTGCAGGCGCTGATCGCGATCTACGACAACTGCAACTCGCTGCATACGAATGCGTTCGATGAGGCGATCACGACGCCGACCGAGGCGTCGGTGCGGCGCGCGCTCGCGATCCAGTTGATCATCAATCGCGAGTGGGGGCTGGCGAAGAACCAGAACCCGAACCAGGGCAGCTTCGTCATCGACGAACTGACCGATCTGGTCGAGGCCGCAGTGCTGGCCGAGTTCGACCGGCTCACCGAGCGTGGCGGCGTGCTCGGCGCGATGGAAACCGGCTATCAGCGCGGCCGCATCCAGGACGAATCGATGCTGTACGAACATCGCAAGCACGACGGGTCATACCCGATCGTCGGCGTGAACACATTCGTGAATCCGCAGGCACACGATGCGCCGCCGCCGATTCCGCTCGCCCGCTCGACCGACGATGAGAAGCAGGCGCAACTCGCGCGGCTGCGCGCGTTTCAGGCACGTCATCGCGACGCGGCGCCGGCGGCGCTCGCGCGTCTGAAGCGCGCGGTGATCGACGAGCAGAACGTATTTGCGGTGCTGATGGACGCGGTGCGCGTCTGCTCGCTCGGACAGATCACGCACGCATTGTTCGAGGTGGGCGGGCAGTACCGGCGCAGCATGTGAGCGCTGCCGCTGCCGCTGCCGGCGCGCGCAGGCCGTGTGCGCACGTAGGGCGCACTGGCCGCGCGCGGGCGAAGGCGTGCCCATATGCGTGTGCCCATGCACGGGCCCATGCACGCGCACATGTAAGCGCCCAAGCACACGCCCAAGCACACGCCCAAGCACACGCCCAAGCACACGCCCAAGCACACGCCCAAGCACACGCCCAAGCACACGCCCAAGCACACGCCCAAGCACACGCCCAAGCACACGCCACCAGCGCGCTCGTCAGTGCGCGATGCCCAGGCGCGTTTTCGCCGCGTCGTATTCGCCCTTGAGCCGCTCGACCAGCTCCGCGACGCTCGGCACATCGCTCATCAGTCCGACGCCCTGGCCCGCGCCCCAGATGTCCTTCCACGCCTTCGCCTTGTCGCTGCCGAAGTTCATCTTGCTCTTGTCCGACTCGGGGAGCGCATCGGGGTCGAGCCCCGCGTTGACGATGCTCTCGCGGATGTAGTTGCCGTGCACGCCGGTGAACAGGTTCGTGTAGATGATGTCCGATGCCTGCGCATCGACGATCGCGTGCTTGTAGCTGTCGACCGCATGCGCTTCGCGCGTCGCGATGAAGCGTGTGCCCATGTAAGCGAGGTCGGCGCCCATCGCCTGCGCGGCGAGAATCGCGTCGCCGGTTGCGATCGCACCGGACAGCACGATCGGACCGTCGAAGATGCGGCGCACTTCGCCGACCAGCGCGAACGGCGAGATCGTGCCCGCATGGCCGCCGGCCCCGGCCGCGACGAGAATCAGCCCGTCGACGCCGGCTTCGAGCGCCTTTTGCGCATGGCGCAGGTTGATCACGTCGTGCAGCACGATGCCGCCGTAGCTGTGCACCGCATCGACGATTTCGCGTGCCGGCGCGCGCAGGCTCGTAATGAAGATCGGCACCTTGTGCTCGACGCACACGCGGATGTCGTGTTCGAGCCGCGCATTCGACTGATGAACGATCTGGTTGACGGCGATCGGCCCGATCACCGCATCCGGATGCGCGGCCCGGTGCTCCGCGAGCGACGCCTGAATCTGCGTGAGCCATGCGTCGAGCAGTTCCGCGGGGCGCGCGTTGAGCGCCGGGAACGAGCCGACGATGCCGGCCTTGCACTGCGCAAGCACGAGCTCGGGATAGCTGACGATGAACATCGGCGAGGCGACGACAGGCAGCGTAAGGCGCTGCAGGACGGCGGGCAATGCCATGGTGCGAGTCTCCTGAGGGCCGGCCGGTGCGCGGCGCACCTGGCCTGGCGGACATGGTTGACGTGGGCGGCGAATCCCAGTGTAGCCGGGGCATCGTGCGTACGGTGCGCAAGCGCGCGTCGTGGCTGCAATCCGCGCTGCCGCCGCCGGATAAGAACGATCGTTCGATTATAGGCGAAGCGCAGCCTCTTCGAGGCGGGAGCGCGGTTCGAAGGAGTGTTCAGGTTCTACCTTTACGTGGGCCTTCCCACCCCGCGTTGAAACATCGCCCCTCTACAATGGATTGACCGACAACGACAAGAGACACACCATGTCCTTCGAAGACTTCACACCGTTTCGGGTCGCCAGCGGCGACGTCGACATTTACGGAGTCAAGGGCGGAGCGGGGCCGCCATTGCTGCTGCTGCATGGGCATCCGCAGACGCACCTGATCTGGCATCGCTGCGCCGCGCAACTGGCGAAGCAGTTCACCGTCATCGCCACCGACCTGCGCGGCTACGGCGCATCGGCCAAGCCGCCCGGCGATCCCGCGCACGCCACCTATTCGAAGCGCGCAATGGCGGCCGATCAGATCGCGGTGATGCGGCACTTCGGCTTCGAGCGTTTTCTCGTCTGTGCGCACGATCGCGGCGCGCGTGTCGCGCACCGGATGGCGCTCGATCATCCGGATGCGATCGAGCGCCTGATGCTGCTCGACATCGCACCGACCCTCGCGATGTACGAAGCGACCGATCGCAGGTTCGCCACGCTGTATTTCCACTGGTTCTTCCTGATCCAGCCGGCGCCGTTGCCGGAGACGCTGATCGGTGCCAATCCCGACGTCTATGTCGAGCGCGTGATGGGCGGCCGTCACGCGGGGCTCGCGCCGTTCGCGCCCGAGGCGCTCGATGCGTATCGCGCCGCGTTGCGCCAGCCAGGCGCGGTGCACGCGATGTGCGAGGACTATCGCGCGTCCGCGAGCATCGATCTCGAACACGATCGCGCGGATATCGAGCGCGGTCACAAGATCGCGTGTCCGTTGCGCGTGCTGTGGGGCGAAAATGGCGTGATCGCGCAGTGTTTCGATGCGCTCGCGGAATGGCGTCATGTCGCGCGCGACGTGAGCGGCCGCGCGCTCGCGTGCGGGCACTACATTCCCGAAGAAGCGCCGGATGCGTTGCTCGACGAAATGCAGGCGTTCTTCGCGACGGTCGATCACTGAGCGCGGCATGAGGCGCGCGTAGGCTTGCGCGTACGGATACTGCGGCCGTCGCGCAGCCACAGGGAAATCACCGATGCGGCCGTCGCGCATGCAAAGGTATGATTTGAGTCGACGCTGATCACGTCAAACGAATTACGCCGCTCGCCAGTCATGGCGCGCGGCTTTCTTTTTGTCAGCCTCGCATGTCGAGGGGCCGCCTAGCGGCCCCGTGCGACGATGCGCTCGCCGTCCACCGCCAGCGGTCCATCCGCGCCCGACAGTCCCGTCATCAGTTCCCTCAGCAGCGCCGGCCAGGCGGTGCGCGGCGCGAGCATCGCGGCGGCCGCGCGCAGCGTCGGCGCGTTGTCGAGCAGCGCAAGCAGGGCGTCGAAGCGCAGCGCGCGGACTTCGAGCAGCTTGAACACGATCAGCACTTTCAGCGCGTTCTTCGCATTGCGCGCCGGATCCGCGCGCAACCATGCAAGGCGCGCGTAAGCGCGTTCGAGCGCGAGCGCGACGTTCGTGAACGGCGCACCGTGGCCCGGAATCACGACGCGCACATCGCGTGCCGCGATCGTGTCGAGCACCGCCTGCTGCTCCGCGAAGCCGCTTTCACCCGCGAGTTCCGGAAAGATCACGCCGAAGCCGTTCTCCCAGAGCGCATCCGCGCTGATCAGGATGCCCTCTTCGGCATGATGCAGAATCAGCGCGTGCGGGTCGTGGCCCGCTGCGCCGAGCACGTGCCAGTCGAGCGCGCCGAGTGTCAGTTGCATGCCCGGTGCGAGCGTGTCGTCGAACCGGAACCGCTCGCACGTCTGGGCGGTCGCGCGAAACGTGAGGCGCGTGTCGTCCCATGCGCGCACTGCCTGCGCGTCGGCCGCGGGAATCGCGGTGCGGCAGCGCGGCCAGTGCTGTTGCAGACGCGCGTTGCCGCCGCAGTGGTCCGAGTGCAGATGCGTGTTGACGATCAGATCGAGCGGCCGTTCGCCGAGCGCGTGCTGCACGAGCGCGAGCGTCTGCCCGGCATGCGTTGCGTAGCCGGTATCGACGAGTGCGCTGCGCGCGGCGTCGACGAGCAGCACGTTGTTCGACGACAGCCAGCCGCGCTCGAATACGCGGATCGATGCAGGCAGCGTTGTCATCGTGCGTCGGTCTTCGGCATCACGAGGAGGGTCGAGGTGCCGAGCATTGCCGTTTCGCCACGCTGGTTGAGCGCGCAGCCTTCGAGCTGCACGAGGTCGCCGCCGAGCGAGGCCTTCCAGTGCGCGGCGCAGACGCGCCACGTCATCGTCAGCGTGTCGTCGGCAAGCACCGCTTTCTTGAGCTTGATGTCGAATTCGAGGCCGAGCGGCTGTGCGTAGCGCGAAAAATGCGTCGCCAGCATTGCCATGAAATGCGCGGACGGTTGCGTGCCGGACGCAATCAATCCGCCGAAGCGGCTGCGCGCCGCGTAGGCCTCGTCGTGATGCAGCGGATTGAGGTCGTTCACCAGCGTCGCGAATGCCTTCACGGAAGCGGCGCTCAGCGCGAGCGTCGCGCCGAAGGTTTCGCCGACCGTGACGACGCGGGGCGGCGCGTTCATCGCGGCGGCGCGTGACGCGCGAGCCACTGCGCGTGCCGCGCATCGAGCGCTTCCCAGACCGCGCGCCTCGCCGCGTCGTCGTACTGCGGCCAGGCGCCGATCTCGTCGATCGTGCGCAGGCAGCCTTCGCACCAGCCCGTGACGTCGTCCATCCGGCACACGTTGATGCACGGCGAAGGCACCGGTGCGTCGGCCGGCCCGGCCGCGTCCGGATGCGTGCTCATGCGGGCTCGCGCAGCGCGACGTCGGCGGCCGGCGCGCCGGTCAGCGCGACCAGCTCCTGCGGCGACAGACTGAACACCGCATGCGGATGACCGGCGGCCGCCCACAGGCTGCCGAGCGCGAGCAGATCCTCGTCGATCAGCGTGACGGGCGGCGTCGCATGTCCGATCGGACAGACGCCGCCGATCGCGTAGCCGGTCTTCTCGCGCACGAACTTCGCGTCGGCGCGCGCAAGCTCGCCGACCTGCGCGGCGACCTTCTTTTCGTCGACGCGGTTCGCGCCGCTCGCGACGACGAGCACCGGCGCGTCGTCGTCGCGGCGGCGAAACAGGATCGACTTCGCAATCTGCGCGATCTCGCAGCCGAGGCCGGCGGCGGCTTCCGCCGAGGTCTTGCCGGTCGCCGGCAGCATCACGATCCGGCCGGCATGGCCGCGTTCGCGCAGCAGCAACGCGACGCGCCGGGCCGAGTCCGGCAGCACGTCGAGATCGTCGGTGGGGGAGAGGAGAGGGTCCGTCATCGGGGAGGTTCCAGTCGCGGATTGATCAGACGCACGTGCCTTGCTCGCTGCGCGCTTTCGCGAGCAGCGCCTTGCCCGCGCGCGATACGTTCGGTTTGCCGATCGCGCCGGAGATGAAGTCGCCGATGGCGACCAGCTGCGCGAGATCGATGCCGGTCTCGATGCCGAGACCGTTCATCAGGTACAGCACGTCTTCGCTGGCGACGTTGCCGGTTGCGCCTTTCGCGTACGGGCAGCCGCCGAGCCCCGCGACCGACGCGTGAAAGATCGCGATGCCTTCGAGCAGCGACGCATAGATGTTCGCCAGCGCCTGGCCGTAGGTGTCGTGAAAGTGGCCCGACAGGCGCTCGCGCGGGAAGACCCGCGTCACGGCGTCGAACACCGCGCGGGTACGCTGCGCGGTGCCGACGCCGATCGTATCGGCGATATCGATCTCGTCGCAGCCGAGCGCGGCGAAGCGTTCGACGACATCGACCACCGACGCGACCGGCACCTCGCCCTGATACGGGCAGCCGAGCGCGCACGACACGCTGCCGCGCACGCGCAGTCCGTGCTCCTTCGCGGCGCGCGCCACGGGTTCGAAGCGCGCGATGCTTTCGGCGATGCTGCAGTTGATGTTGCGCTGGGAAAAGGCCTCGCTCGCGGCGCCGAAGATCACGATCTCGTCGGCGCGCGCCGCAAGCGCCGCTTCGAAGCCGCGCAGGTTCGGCGTGAGCACCGAATAGACCGTGCCGGGGCGGCGCGCGATGCCGGCCATCACGTCGGCGCCGTCCGCCATCTGCGGCACCCATTTCGGCGACACGAACGACGCCGCCTCGACGTTGCGAAAGCCCGCCGCCGAGAGCCGGTCGATCAGCTCGACCTTGACCTCGGTCGGCACGAAGGTCTTTTCGTTCTGCAGTCCGTCGCGCGGGCCCACTTCGACGATCTTGACGGTTTGCGGGATGGTCATGATGAGTCTCCTGCCGCATCGGGCGGCTCAATGGGGGCGTCGTGACGTCAGTATCCGCGTTCGAGGTTCACCACGCCAGTAATCGGCTCGCCGCGCGCGAGCGCGCCGATCTTCTGCGCGACCTGCACGACGCTTTCCTCACGCAGCGTTTGCGCGGAACTGTGCGGCGTGATCGTGATGCGCGGCTCGCGCCAGAACGGATGATCGTCCGCGAGCGGCTCTTCGCGGAATACGTCGAGCGTTGCCGCGGCAAGCTGCCCGTCGGCGAGCGCGTCGAGCAGGTCCTGCTCGACGAGATGCGCGCCGCGCGCCACGTTGACCAGATACGCGCCGCGCGCGAGCCGCGCGAACGTGTTGCGGTTCAGCACGTCGTGCGTGTCCGGCGTGTGCGGCAACAGGTTCACGAGCACCTTCACGCCGCGGAGGAACGCGTCGAATTGCGCGTCGCCCGCGAAGGTGTCGACGCCTTCGATATGCCGCGCGCCGCGGCTGTAGCCGCGCACCGGCACGCCAAGCGGCACGAGCGCGCGCGCCACATGCGCGCCGAGCACGCCCAGACCGAGCACGCCGACGGTGAACGTGCCGCGCGGGTGCGCATCGAGCACCTGCCAGCGGCGCTGCGCCTGCAGTGCCGCGTATTCGTCGAAGCGGCGCAGATAACGCAGCACCGCGTGCGTGACGTATTCGGCCATTTGCGCGGCCATCCCGCTGTCTTCGAGGCGCACCAGTTGCGCGCCGCGCGGCAGCGTGCCGGGATGGGCGCGTTCGAGCGCGAGGATCGCATCGACACCCGCGCCGAGGTTGAAGACCGCCTTCAGGTCCGTGCGGCCCGCGAGCATGTCGCGCGGCGGCCGCCAGACGATCGCGTAATCGGCGGGGGCGTCGTCGCCCGGCTGCCATGTCCGCAGCGCGGCGTCGGGCAACCGGCGCGCGAAGTCGTCGAGCCAGGCCGGTGCGTCGTCGAACGGCGTGTACAGGATGATCTGCGGGCGCGGACCGGTCGTCGCGCGCGTCATGGGGCGAACCGCTGGCCGAGGTTGCCGGAGCCCCTGAATTCAGGGCGCGTCGGCGCAACGGCAACGTGAAGCGGCGCTAGCACACGGCACGGGGCGGGCGGGGCGAGCGGCATGGCGTCTCCTCCATGGTGAGGGTGAGCGCCTATTTTACTTTCCCTGTGCGGCGTCCGCCCGGGGCAGGGCGCGCATCCGCGATACGCCCCGCCGCCGGCGCGCTCAGTTCGCGGCGGCGTGCCCGTCGCAGCCGTGCGCGCAGCCGCTCGCGTCGCGCGGCAACTGCTGCGCGTGCTCCGCGCGCATGCCGAGGCGTTCGAGCAGCGTGCGGTCCGCTTCGGCCTGCGGATTGCCGGTCGTCAGCAACTGGTCGCCGTAGAAGATCGAATTCGCGCCCGCGAAAAAGCACATCGCCTGCAGCGCTTCGTCCATCTGCTCGCGGCCGGCCGACAGTCGCACCATGGCGCGCGGCATCGTGATGCGCGCGATTGCGATCGTGCGCACGAACTCGAACGGATCGATCGCATCCGTGCCGGTCAGCGGCGTGCCCTTGACCTGCACGAGGTTGTTGATCGGCACCGATTCCGGATAGGGGTCCATGTTCGCCAGCTGCGCAATCAGGCCGGCGCGCTCGCGGCGCGATTCGCCGAGCCCGACGATGCCGCCGCAGCAGACGTTGATGCCCGCGTCGCGCACGCGTTCGAGCGTGTCGAGCCGGTCCTGGTAGGTGCGCGTCGAGATGATCTGGCCGTAGAACTCCGGCGACGTGTCGAGGTTGTGGTTGTAGTAGTCGAGACCGGCGTCGGCGAGGCCTTTGGCCTGATGCGGTTCGAGCATCCCGAGCGTCACGCAGGTTTCGAGGCCCATCGCCTTCACGCCGCGGATCATGTCCTTGATCGGTTCGAGATGGCGGTCCTTCGGATTGCGCCACGCCGCGCCCATGCAGAAGCGCGTGGCGCCGTTCTCCTTCGCGACGCGCGCGGCGGCGAGCACGTCGTCGACGGCCATCAGCTTGTCGGCTTGCAGCCCGGTGTCGTGATGCACCGATTGCGGACAGTACGCGCAGTCTTCCTCGCAGCCGCCGGTCTTGATCGACAGCAGCGTCGACAGTTGCACGGTGTTCGGATCGAAGTGCTCGCGATGGACCTGCTGCGCGCGAAACAGCAGGTCGTTGAGCGGCAGTTCGTACAGCGCGACGACGTCCGCGACGCGCCAGCGCGCGGCGGACACGTCGGATGCGGGCGCGGGCGCGTCGGCAGCCTGCGGTCGGTCGAGGTGAAGCTGGGTCATGGAATCGCTCCTCTGGAATAGCGTGGGAATCGTTCAGCGCCGCGCGGCTTGCAGCGTCTGCAAGAGCGCGGCCGTGTCGAGGCAGTCCGCTGCCGCGGCGGGCGAGGCGGGCTGCAGATGCGGGATGCGGCCGATGAGCGGCGCGCCGTACTGCTGCGCGAGCCGCGTGCGGATCGCGTCGATGTTTTCGTCGGCGAAGTGCATCGCCGGATCGATGCGGTTGGCCACCCATCCGGCGAGCGGCAGGCCGCGCGCGGCGATCGCTTCCGCGGTGAGCAGCGCATGGCTGATGCAGCCGAGACGCATGCCGACCACGAGCACGACCGGCAGATTCAGCGCGACCGCGAGATCGGCCGTGTCGTGCGTGTCGGTCAGCGGCACGCGAAAGCCGCCCACCCCTTCGACGACGACGACCTGCGCCTGCTGCGCCGCCTGCGCATGGCAGGCGACGATGCGGCCGATATCGAGCACCACATGCTCGTGCGCAGCGACGATATGCGGCGCGGCCGGCGCCTTCAGCAGATACGGGGTGCGGATGTCGGGCGGCAAGGGCACATTGGCGGCGGCGTCGAGCTGATCGGCGTCCTCGTTGTGCCAGACCCCATCCACCTCGAATGCGCCCGCGGCAACCGGCTTCATCGCGGCCGCGCGCAGACCGGCGCGCGCGAAGCCGTGCAGCAGCGCCGCGGACACGAAGGTCTTGCCGATCTCGGTGTCGGTGCCGGTGACGAACAGCGAAAGCGCGGCGCTCATTGCACGCCCTCCGTGGCGAGCGCATGCAGCGCGGCTTCGAGACGGTCGAGATCCGCGTGCGAGTGCGCGGCCGACAGCGAGATGCGCAGCCGGGACGTGCCGGCCGGTACGGTCGGCGGGCGGATCGCCGGCACCCACAGGCCGGCTTCGTCGAGCCGCGCGGCGAGCGCGAGTGCCGCGTCGTTCGCGCCGATCACGAGCGGCTGCACCGCGGTGTGCGAATCGACCGGCAGCCATGGGGTCGCCTTCAGCATCGTGCGCGTGCGGGCAATCAGCTGCTGCAGATGTGCGCGCCGCGCGTCCCCTTCCGCGCCGCCGATGATGCGCAGGCTCGCGGACACCGCATGCGCGGCGGCCGGCACCGACGCGGTCGTGAAGATGTACGGCCGGGCGCGCTGGATCAGCCACTCGATCACCGTCGCGTGCGCGACGACGAACGCACCCGATACGCCGGCCGCCTTGCCGAGCGTGCCGATCGATACCAGATGCGGCGAGCGCAGCGCGGCCCCGGCGATCGCGCCACGCCCGTGCGGGCCGAGCACGCCGAAGCCGTGCGCGTCGTCGGTGACGAGCCACGCACCGTGCCGCTCCGCGAGCGCGAGCAGCCGCGCAAGCGGCGCGACGTCGCCGTCCATGCTGAAGACCGTATCGGTGACGATCAGCTTCGTTTCGGCATCCGAAGCATCGAGCATCGCGCTCAATGCGTCGGTATCGGCGTGCGGATAGATCTGGATATCGGCGCGCGACAGACGCGCACCGTCGATTAGCGACGCATGATTTAGCGCGTCGGAAAAAAGCACCGCGCCGCGTCCCGCGAGCGCGGTCAGCGTTGCGAGATTCGCCATGTAGCCGGTGCTGAAGTACAGCGCGCGCGGCGCATCCACGAAGCCGCCGGCGAATTCGGCGAGTTCGTCTTCGAGCTGGTGATGCGCGCGCGAATGCCCGCCGAGCAGATGCGAGCCGCCGCTGCCGGCGCCATAGCGCCGCGCGCCTTCGGCGAGCGCGGCAACCAGCAGCGGATGCGCGGCGAGGCCGAGATAGTCGTTGCTGGCGAACCCTGTCAGCGCGCGTCCGTCGACGGTCATCTGCGCCGCGCACGGCGTATCCGCGATGCGGCGGCGACGCCGCAGCTGCTGCGCGTCGAGCTCGCGCAGCGCCTGTTCGAGGCGATCGAGCGGCGGCATCATCGTGCGGCCTCCGCGAGCGTTGCGTCGAAGGTTTCGCGCGTCCGCGCGGCGAGCAGATGCAGTTCGTCGTCGCTCAGGATGTACGGCGGCATCAGATAGACGGACGTGCCGATCGGGCGCAGCAGCAGTTCGCGCTGCAGCGCGTTCTCGAAGAAGCGGCGCGAGAAGGCGGCGGCTTGCGCGGCGTCGTCGAGCGCGGCGTCGAACGCGAAGATCGTCCCGCACTGCCGGAAGCTGCGCACGCGCGGATGCGCGGCGAGCGGCGCGAGCGCGGCGCGCAGCGTCCGCGATTTGCGTGCGTTGACGGCGAGCACGTCGTCGCTCGCGAACAGGTCCAGCGTCGCGAGCGCGGCGCGGCACGCGAGCGGATTGCCGGTGTACGAATGCGAGTGGAGAAAGCCGCGCGTCGTGTCGTCGTCGTAGAACGCCGCATAGATCGCGTCGCGCGACAGCACGATCGACAGCGGCAGATAGCCGCCGCTGATGCCTTTCGACAGGCACAGGAAGTCCGGCCACACGCCGGCCTGCTCGGACGCGAAGAACGTGCCGGTGCGGCCGCAACCCACCGCGATTTCGTCCGCGATCAGGTGCACGTCGTACTGGTCGCATAGCGCGCGCAGTCCTGCCAGGTACGACGGATCGTGCATCGCCATGCCGGTTGCGCACTGCACGAGCGGCTCGACGATCAGCGCCGCGATCCGCGCGCCGCGCGCCGCGAGCAGGGTGCGCACGCTGTCGAGCGCGCGCTGCGCGACGTCGGCGGCGGTTTCGCCGGGCGCGGCGAGCCGCGCGTCCGGCGACGCCACGACATGCGCGCGGCGCGTCAGCGGCGCGTAGGCCTCCTTGAACAGCGCGACGTCGGTCACGCCGAGCGCGCCGATTGTCTCGCCGTGATAGCCGTTGGCCACGCAGATGAATTCGGTCTTGTCCGCGCGGCCCAGGTTGCGCCACGCGTGAAAGCTCATCTTCAATGCGATCTCGACCGCCGACGCGCCGTCCGACGCGAAGAACGCGTGGCCGAGCGTATGCTGCGTCAGCGCGCCGAGGCGTTCCGCGAGTTCGACCGCCGGCTCGTGCGTGCAGCCGGCCAGCATCGCGTGCTCCAGCGTGTCGAGTTGCGCTTTCAGCGCGTCGTTGATGCGCGGATTCGCGTGACCGAACAGGTTCACCCACCACGAACTGATCGCGTCGAGGTAGCGGCGGCCCGCGCGGTCGTACAGCCAGGCGCCGGCGCCGCGCGAGACGGGAACGAGCGGCAGGCGCTCATGGTGTTTCATCTGCGTGCACGGATGCCAGACGGCGCGCAGGCTGCGGGCGACCCAGTCTTGCGGGGCGTCCTGGGGTGCAAGAGGACGAGCGAATGTGTTCAAGACAACTCCGGTACGGGGCATCGCGGCAGCGACGCGGCGTGCCTGATTTCGTGCGGGTGCAGCGGTTGGGCGAGGCGGCGCGCCGGGGTGCGTCGATTCCCGAGGGCGTGGATGGAGGCAGCGAAGCTGCGGCGGATGTGAGATTAGCGCGTTCTCCGCTCCATTGCACGCCCTCGCGCGTGCGGCTTTTTCCTGTCGAATCAGGGGTTTGGCGCAGTTCGGCGCAGCTCGGAACGGTTCGCGCCAGAACGGCAGAATTGCGCGCAGATGACGACGGCAAAGTCATAGGGGCTTGCGCAAAAAAATCAGGCCGAGGTCATCGGGCGCGGCGACGCGATCCAGCGATGCAGCCGGTTACATATGAGGAAAAACGGAGGGGATGGGGTGCGGTCAGGCGCGGGATGCGCGCCTCGCGCACTGCCCGGTCAAGCGCTCCGCAACCGGGGTCTAGCGGCTCGCCAGCGCGTTGGGGACGGCTTGCGGCGCGTTGTTGGCGGCAGGCCCGGTGCTCGCGGTCTGCGAGCTGCCGTCGGTCCAGACGACCGAATCGTTGACCGCATACAGCCGGCACGGGTCCGCACTTTCCTTCTGGCAGTTCGCGATCGCGACTTTCATCGGATCGTCGCCGCCCTCGGCCCATGACCAGGCGCCGGTGTCGGAGACCGCAAACGCGCGGCTCGGGTACTGATGCAGGAAGTTGCGGTAGCCGGCGCGGCCGGATGCATCGACGTACGGCACCGAGCGGACCGCATCCAGCGCCGCGAAATCGCTCGGCTTCGGCGGCACCGGCACGGCGACGCGGTACTGCACCGCGGTCGGCATGCCGACGCGCGCAAGGAATGCCTCGACGGCCGGCCACCAGATGCGCACGCCGTCGCGATCGCCGACCAGCCGGTGCGCGTCGTTCTTGTAGGTGCCGAAGTCCACCATCTTCGCGCGGGCGCCGTGCGCCAGATAGGCGCTGAACATGTCGGCGACGAGCGGGCGCGACCAGATGGAGTCGTTATCGCCGTACAGCCACAGCGACGGCACCCGGACGTGCTCGCCGTAGGTGCCGAATGCGTGGATCAGATTGCCTTGCCAGTCCGTGCACGCGTCCTGGCGCAGTCCGCCGGAGAAGTTGATCAGTGCGCGCACCCCCGGTGCGGCGTCGACGCCGTAAGCGATCGTCGTCAGTCCGCCATGCGACGTGCCGGCTACGACGATATGCTGCGCGTCCACATAGGGCTGCTTCACCATGTACGCGATCGTGGCGGCGACGTCGGCGGCCTGGCCGAGACCGTTGCGTTCGACGTCGCAGCCGTCCTGCTGGTAGGTGCCGCCCGACTGCGCGAAGCCTTCGCGGTTCGGCGCGACCACCACGTAGCCGCGGCGCACGAACTCGCGGGCGAACGGCAGCGGATCGCTGCGCGCCTGCAGGCGCGGATCGCCCGGCATCTTGCCGTGATTGAAGACGACCATCGGGAACGGGCCCGGACCGTCGGGCTTGTAGACCGTGGTTTCGAGCGTGATCTTGCCGGTCGGGTCGACCGGGATCCGGATGATCTGCTCTTTCAGGCTGGCAGGCGGCAGATAGGCGTCGTCGTCGAGCGACAGCGGCCGCACGGCGGCCTGCGCGAGCGGCCCGCCCTGCGGGACGGCGAGCGGATCGGCGTGCGCGAGCGTGGCAGCGCAGGCGAGCGACGCCCCGAGCCACAACACCGCAGTCAAAAACTTTCCGCAACCCATTCGCCACACCTGCGTTGAAGTACGTCCTTAAAACTTCGGTCACCCGTGCATCGCCGTGGCCGGTTGACGATTGGCTTGCAATCGACGCGACAACACAGCACATGCCTGCGTTGCGCGCGTGGCGCATGCAGGCGGATCGGGAATGCACGGGATGACCGGACAACCTGGCCGACGCGACCCCACGCGCCGATGACGAACAACACAAGGCCGCATCCTGTGCGGCGACTGGCCGGCCCGTCTGCCGACGGGGTGCACAGGTGAGGGCCGATTCGCTTGCGGCCGGTACGCGCCGCTCGCGATGTGTTGTTGTACAGCCTATGGGGGCATCCTGGCATGACAAATTCCGTTTGTGCAATTCAGGAGAACCCCGGATGAAGCTTCGCAGTGCTCGACGCCGGCGCGCGCCGCGCGCGTGCGGGGAAGCGGCAGAAATGACCGGTGTGGCGGCCGTCCAACAGACGGAAGGCGCGGGCAAGCGCGGACGGGAAAGGAGGGGAAGGGAGCGGAAAGGGACGGGAAAGGGCGGGAAAGGACGAGAAAGGGCGGGAAAGGAAAGAAAGGCGGCGCGCTCCCGTCACCGGCGACGCGCGCGCACGGGCACGCGTCGCGCGGGTGCGCGGGTGCGCTAGCGCTCGCTGACGTCGCCGTCGACGTATCGCCAGCGGCCGTCGTCGCCGCGCTCGAAGCGGCTCAGTTCGTGCAGCCGGTGCGCGCGCCCGCCGATCTTGTAGCGCGCGACGAATTCGACTTCGGCGTGCGCGTCGTCGCGTGCCGCGAAGCGGCGGATCTGCAGGCCGAGCCAGCGCGGCGCGTCAGGCGCGCCAGGGTCCGCGTCGAGTGCGGCCGGACAGGTGCGCGGCGCCCATGTCGCGCGCAAGTAGTCGTTCGCGCCCAGCACGTAGGCGCTGTAGCGCGAGCGCATCAGTTCGAGCGCGCTCGGCGCGGCGGCGCCGCCGTCGATGAAGCGGCCGCAGCAATCCGCGTAGCGCGGGGCTTTCGGGTGAGACGCGGGATTCGGCGCGGCGCCGCCGCAGGGGCATTCGTCAGGTCGTTGCATGGTCGGAAAACGGGCGGGGGCGCTCAGCCGAGGCCCCGCGCAATCAGGATCTTCTGGATGTCGCTCGTGCCTTCGTAGATCTGGCACACGCGCACGTCGCGATAGATGCGCTCGACCGGGAAATCGCTCAGGTAGCCATAGCCGCCGTGAATCTGCAGCGCATCCGAGCAGATTCGCTCGGCGGCTTCGGACGCGAACAGTTTCGCCATGGCCGCCTCGGTCAGGCACGGCTCGCCGGCGTCTTTCAGCGCGGCCGCGTGCCAGACCATCTGGCGCGCGGCTTCGAGCCGCGTCGCCATGTCGGCGAGACGGAACTGCACCGCCTGATGCGCAAACAGCGGCGCGCCGAAACTTTCGCGCTCCTTCGCATACGCGAGCGCCGCTTCGAATGCCGCGCGCGCCATCCCGACGCTCTGTGCGGCAATGCCGATGCGGCCGCCTTCGAGTCCCGACAGCGCGATCCGGTAGCCCTCGCCGGGCGTGCCGATCAGGTTCGCCGCCGGCACGCGGCAGTCGTCGAAGACGATCTGCGCGGTATCCGACGAATGCTGGCCGAGCTTCTCCTCGACGCGCGCGACGACGTACCCCGGCGTATCGGTGGGGACGATGAACGCGCTGATGCCGCGCTTGCCGGCCGCCGGATCGGTGACGGCCATGACGATCGCGACCTGGCCGTTCTTGCCGCTCGTGATGAACTGCTTGACGCCGTTCAGCACGTACGCGTCGCCGTCGCGCGTGGCGCGGGTGCGCAGCGCCGACGCATCCGAGCCCGCCTGCGGTTCGGTCAGGCAAAACGCGCCGAGCATCTCGCCGCGCGCGAGCGGCGTGAGCCAGTCGCGCTTCTGCTGTTCGCTGCCGTAGCGCAGCAGGATGCTGCAGACCGGGCAGTTGTTGACGGAGATCGCGGTCGACGTTCCGCCGTCGCCGGCCGCGATTTCCTCCAGCATCAGCGCGAGCGCGAGCGCATCGAGTCCCGCGCCGCCGTATGCCTGCGGCACCAGCACGCCGTAGGCGCCGAGTTCGGCGAGCTGCCGGTGCACGTCTTTCGGGAACGTGCGCTCGCGGTCCCACTGCGCGGCGTGCGGGGCGACCGCTTCACGCACGAACGTGCGCACCGCGTCGCGCACCATCCGATGATCCTCGTCGAGCAACATGATTGGGTATCCTTACCAGTCGAGCTGGGTGCCGTCGTACTGAAAGAACCGGCCGTTGAATGTGTCGTGCATCGCGGCGGCCTGCGCGAGCATCTCGCGCAGGCCGCTCACGCTGCGGGCGGGGTCGATCGCGGCCTGCGGCCCGCCCATGTCGGTGCGCACCCAGCCCGGATGCAGCGCGACGCAGGTCGCGCGCCGCGCCTGCAGCGAAGCGATTTTCAGCGCGTCGTTCAGCGCCGCCTTGCTGACGCGATACAGCCAGCCGGTCGTGCCGGTCGCCTCGGCGATGCTGCCCATCCGGCTCGACAGCACCGCGAGCACGCCGCCCGCCTCCTCGACGCGCGGCAGCAGCAGCGGAATCAGTTGCATCGGACCGCGCACGTTGGTGATCATCACCTTGTCGAAATCCTCGGCGCTTACCGGTTCGATGGCCTCGGTGGGCGGCCCGTAGACGCCGGACACCAGCAGCGCGACGTCGAGCCGCGCGCCGTCGAGCTTCAGGCCGAGTGCGGCGATGTCTTCCGGCACCCGCACGTCGAGCGGGAACGCCTGTGCGCCGAGCGCTTCGAGCGCTTCGAGGGCGGCGTCGTCGCGCGCGGTGGCGAGCACGCGCCAGCCGGCTTGCCGGTACTGGCGCACGAATTCGCGGCCGATGCCGCGCGACGCCCCCACGATCAACACGGTTTTCATCGGTTCGCCTGCGATGCGTGACAGAAGTGTTAGAGGAGTTCGACGCCCATCGCCGTCGCTTCGCCGCCGCCGATGCACAGCGCCGCGACCCCGCGCTTCAGCCCGCGGGCGCGCAGCGCGCCGATCAGCGTCACGACGATGCGCGCGCCCGACGCGCCGATCGGGTGGCCGAGCGCACAGGCGCCACCGTTCACGTTGACCTTGTCGTGCGCGAGACGATGCTCGCGCATCGCGGCCATCGTCACGACCGCGAACGCCTCGTTGATCTCGTAGAGATCGACGTCCTCGGCACGCCAGCCGTTCTTGCCGAACAGCCGGCTGATCGCGCCGATCGGCGCGGTGGTGAACTGCGCGGGCGCCTGCGCGAAAGTCGCATGGCCGACGACGCGCGCGAGCGGCGCCACGCCGAGCCGCGCGGCGGTGGATGCGCGCATCATCACGAGCGCCGCGGCGCCGTCGGAGATCGATGACGAATTGGCCGCCGTCACCGTGCCGGTCTTGCTGAACGCGGGCTTGAGCGTCGGAATCTTGTCGAGGTTGGCCTTGAACGGCTGCTCGTCGCGCGCGATCGCGACGTCGCCCGCGCGGCCGGCGATCGTCACCGGCGCGATCTCCCAGCCGAACGACCCGTCTTCGTTCGCGCGCCGCGCGCGGCGCAGCGATTCGACCGCGAACGCATCCTGCGCTTCGCGCGTGAAATCGAACGAAGCCGCGCATTCCTCGGCGAAGGTGCCCATCAGCCGGCCCTTGTCGTATGCGTCCTCCAGGCCGTCGCAGAACATGTGGTCGAGCACCTGCCCGTGGCCCATGCGCATGCCGGCGCGGGCTTTGGGCAGCAGGTACGGCGCGTTCGTCATGCTTTCCATGCCGCCGGCGACGATCACGTCCGCGGAGCCGGCGGCCAGCATGTCGTGCGCGAACATCGCCGCGCGCATGCCGGAGCCGCACATCTTGTTGACCGTCGTGCAGCCGGTGGCGAGCGTCAGTCCGGCGCCGAGCGCCGCCTGGCGCGCGGGCGCCTGACCCTGGCCGGCCGGCAGCACGCAGCCGATCACGGCTTCGTCGACCTGGCCGGGCTGCAGGCCGGCGCGCTCGACGGCGGCGCGGATCGCGACCGCGCCAAGCTGCGGGGCGCCCAGCGACGCGAATTCGCCCTGAAATGACGCCATCGGCGTGCGGGCGACGGAGGCGATCACGATCGGATCGGCGGCGTTCCCGGGTTTTGTCTCACTCATGGTTCAGCTCCTTGATCACAGCAGTGATGCGTGCCGGCCGCCGTGCGGCGCAGACCCGCGTGCGCGGCGTTCACGCGATGCGCGCAGCCGGCGCGTCGGGTGCGTCCGGTGCGTCGGGTGCGTCGGGTGCGTTGTCGGGGGGCTTCGTACCGGAACCCGCCAGCGGCGGCGCGTCCGGTTGTGCGAAGCGCTCCGGGTAGCGGACGCAGAAGCGCACGCCTCGTTCGTAAGCGAAAAAATCCGGCACCTCGCCCTGCAGCAGACGCGTCTTGTGACGCTGCCACAGCGCGGGGTCGAAGAAGTCCGCGTGCTGCTCCATGAACGCGCGGCGCACACGCGGATCGCCGAGCAGGAACGTCCCGTAGGTTTCCGGGAAGATGTCGTGCGGGCCGACCGCGTACCACGGCTCGCCGGACAGTTCGTCCTCGTCGTAGCGTGCCGGCGGCACCGCGCGGATCGTGCAGTCGGTCAGGTATTCGATCTCGTCGTAGTCGTAGAACACCACGCGGCCGTGGCGCGTGACGCCGAAATTCTTGTACAGCATGTCGCCGGGGAAGATGTTCGCCTGGATCAGCTCTTTCACCGCGTCGCCGTACTCGCGGATGCCGTGCGCGATCTGCGCGTCGCTGCCGTTCTGCAGGTACAGGTTCAGCGGCGTCATGCGGCGCTCGATGTACAGATGGCGGATCACGAGGCGATCGCCGTCGTATTCGAGCATCGACGGCGCTTCCTTTTCGAGCTCGCGCAGGAGCGCGTCGTCGAGGCGCGCGAGCGGCAGCGCGACGCTCGAATATTCGAGCGTGTCGGCCATGCGGCCCGCGCGGTCGTGGCGCTTCACGAGCTGATATTTCGCCTGGATCTGCGCGCGCGTGGTGTCCTTCGGCGGCGGGAACTGATCCTTGATCAGCTTGAACACATACGGGAACGACGGCAGCGTGAATACCAGCATCACGAGCCCCTTGATGCCCGGCGCGATCACGAAGGCATCGCTCGAATGCGACAGGTGATGCAGCAGGTCCCGATAGAACAGGTTCTTGCCCTGCTTCTGCAGACCGAGCGACGTGTAGATCTCCGCTTTCGGCTTGCCGGGCATGATCGTGCGCAGGAACGCGACATACGCGGACGGCACTTCCATGTCGACCAGAAAATACGAATGCGCGAAGCTGAACAGGATCTGCAGCGCGTCGCGCGCGAGCAGTACCGCGTCGAGCGCAAGCTTGCCGGCGCGTGCGTGCCGCACCGGGACCGCGAACGGCAGCAGCGCATCGCCGTTGATGATGCGCCCGACGATGAACGCGGACTGGTTGCGAAAGAACAGCGACGACAGCACGTGGATCTGGAAGTTGGCCGCCGCGTCGAATGCGCCGAAGGTGTCGGCGAGCGTCTGCATCACGCAGCCGACGTCGCGCGGCAGATCCTCGAACGGCGTGTCCAGCTGGAAGTTCGTGACGATGCGCTCGAGCGTCGCGGCAAGGCCGTCGCGGCCCGGGTAATACGCGCGGTAGGTCGGCTGCGCGGCGGGCTCGTCGTTTTCGAGGTATTCGGTCGAGATGGCCGGCCGCACGAAAATGAAATCGTTGTTGAAGTACGAGCGATGCAGGATCTTGCAGCACACCGAATTGAAGAACGTCTCCGCGCACTCGGGCTGCCGGTGTGCGGTGAGCAGGCCGATGTAGTGCAGCTTGATCTGCTGCCAGATTTCGCCTTCGATGTTCTCCGCGTCGTATTCGTCTTCGAGCGCGACGACGCATTCCTCAACCCGTTCGTCGTACGAAGTAATGCGCTCCCGCGCGAGTCGCTGCAGACCGTGCCAGTCGGCTGCCTCGAACAGCGTGCGCGCGTGCAGCGCGGCGTCGCGAAAGATCCGGTAGTGGCGGTCGAAGCCTTCGAGTATCGTCTGCGCGACGTCGAAGCCGATCTGCGACGACAGCAGTTTCGGAAAGTGATTCATGCCGGGCGTGCCGCGGTGTCCGCCGGGGCGCGAGGCGCCTCGCCATCCAGCAGCGTGCGCGCCTGGGCTTCGTATTGCGCGAGATCGTCGAGCGTGGCGTGCAGGTCTTCGAGCTGACGCTCGAGTACCGCGCGATGTCGCGCGACCGTGGCGAGAAACGCCTGCAACTGCGCGGCGGTGTCGGTCGGCGACTCGTACAGGTCGAGCAGGTCGCGAATCTCCGACAACGTGAAGCCGAGCCGCTTGCCGCGCAGCGTCAGTTTCAGCCGCGTGCGGTCGCGGCTCGAATAGACGCGCCGCAACCCGCTCGCGCCTTCGCGACTCGGTGCGAGTAAACCCTGGTCTTCGTAGAAGCGGATGGCCCGCGGCGTGACGTCGAATTCGCGGGCAAGCTCGGTGATCGTGTAGTGCGTAGTCATCGGAACGGCTTCGGAACGGACGGGTGGCCGGGCAAAAAGTCGGCAGGAACGCTAGAATCGACGTTTACGTTATCGTCAACTTGAGCAAAGCGCAACCGGGTCGCCGAGCGACCTGCGCGACGCGGCCTGCAGAGGAAGTCCTCCACGATGAATGCACTCGAACACCAACTCGATTACCCGTTCGGCGACACGCTGCCCGACGCCGGCCACGCCTTCGAGGCGGCGCCCGGCATGTTCTGGCTGCGCATGCCGCTGCCGTTCGCGCTGGACCACATCAACCTGTGGCTGCTGCGCGACGAGATCGACGGTCAGCCTGGCTGGACCGTGGTCGACTGCGGCATTACGTCGGACACGATCAAGTCGAACTGGGAGCAGGTGTTCGACACGCTGCTGGGCGGCTTGCCGGTGCTGCGCGTGATCGTCACGCATTGCCATCCGGACCATATCGGGCTCGCGCACTGGGTGTGCGCGGGCGGCGCGCGGGCGCGCTGGAGCGCGCGGCTGTGGATGACGCTCGGCGAATACATGCAGGCGCGCGTGATGGCCGCGGGCGACGGCTCGAACGCGGGCGGCGAGGGTGCGGCGCGCCACTTCGCGCGTCACGGGCTCACCGACGAAGCTGCGCTGGACCAGTTGCGCAGCCGCCAGAGCTATTACCCGAGTCTCGTGCCGGCGCTGCCCGGCCAGTACCGGCGGCTGCGCGAGGGCGAGGTGGTGCGGATCGGCGCGCGCGACTGGCGGGTGGTGACGGGCTTCGGCCACTCCCCCGAACACTGCGCGCTGCATTGCGAGGCCGACGGGCTGCTGATCTCGGGCGACATGGTGCTGCCGCGCATTTCGACGAACGTGTCGGTGTTCGACATCGAGCCCGAAGGCAATCCGCTTGCGCTGTATCTGGAGTCGCTGGCGCGCTACGAGACGATGGCCGGCGACACGCTGGTGCTGCCGTCGCACGGCAAGCCGTTTCGCGGCGTGCTCACGCGCATCGGACAGTTGCGCGCGCATCACGATGCGCGGCTCGCGGAGGTGCGCGCGGCCTGTGCGGAACAGCCGCGCAGCGCCGCCGACATCGTGCCGCTGATGTTCCGCCGTGCGCTCGACATCCACCAGATGACCTTCGCGATGGGCGAGGCGCTCGCGCACCTGCATCTGCTGTGGCTCGCGGGCGAACTCGTGCGTACGCACGACGCCGACGGCGTGATCCGCTTCGCGACGAAGCGCTAGACGCGCGCGGCAAACGGAACGGGCCCGGTGCGCAGCGCACCGGGCCCGTTCTTGCAGCATGATGCGGCGTGACGCAGTGACGCCGCGCGAAGACGTCTATTGCACGGAAACGGCCGTGAAGTTCTGTCGTCCGAACGGGCTCACGTGATAGCCGGTGACGTTCTTGCGCGTGATCGCCGCCGCGGTCGGATAGCCGAGCGGAATCCACAGCGCCTCGTCGTGGATGATCTGCTGGGCCTGCTCGTAGACCTTCGTGCGCGCCGCCTGATCGGCGGTGGCCTTGCCCTCGGCGATCAGCTTGTCGAGCGCGGGGTCGCAGAAGCGCGAGAAGTTGATGCCCGACTTCACGCCGTTGCAGCTAAAGAGCGGCGACAGGTAATTGTCCGGATCGCCGTTGTCGCCGGCCCAGCCCATGAACAGCGTGTCGTGCTGGCCCTGCTTCGCTTCCTTGATCAGCTCGCCCCACTCGACCACCTTGACGTCCGCCTTCACGCCGATCTTCGCGAAGTCGGCCTGCAGCAGTTCGGCGCCGGTTTTCGGGCTCGGATTCAGCACGCTGCCGCCGGGGCGCACCCAGATCGTGGTCGAGAAGCCGTTCGGAAAGCCCGCCTCGGCGAGCATCTGTCTGGCCCTGGCCGGATCGTACGGCCACGGCTTCACCGACTTGTCGTAGCTCCACGTGTTTGGCGGATACGGGTTCACCGCGGGCGTCGCGGTGTTGTCGAACACGGCCTTCAGGTACGTCGTGCGGTCGAACGCCATGTTCAGCGCGATCCGCACCTTCTGGTTGTCGAGCGGCTTTTTCTGCGTGTTCAGCGCGACGAACGCTGTCATGAACGCGGGCGTTTCGACGACTGCGAGCGCCTTGTCGTGCCGTGCGTCGGCCACGTCGAGCGGTTTCGGCGACAGCGCGATGTCGCATTCGCCCGTCTTCACCTTTTGCGCGCGCACGGTGGCGTCCGGCGTGATCACGTAGATCAGCCGGTCGACCTTCGGCTTCGGGCCCCAGTAGGTCGGATTCGCGTCATAGCGGATCACGGCGTCTTTCGTATAGCTTTGCAGCTCGAACGGGCCGGTGCCGACCGGGTGCATGTTCAGGTCGGTGGGCTTGCCTGCCTTCATCAACTGGTCCGCGTACTCGGCGGAGTAGATCGACGCAAAGCCCATCGTCAGGATCGGCAGGAAGGTGGCGTCCGGCTGGTTCAGCGTGAAGCGCACCGTGTCGCCGTCGACCTTCGTGACTGACCGGATCAGCTTCACGAGGCCCATCGACTGCGCGTGCGGAAAGCCGCTCGGGCCGGCAATCTTGTGCCACGGGTTGCTCGCGTCGAGCATCCGGGTGAACGTGAAGACGACGTCGTCCGCGTCGAGCGGCCGCGTCGGCTTGAACCACGGCGTGGTCTGGAACTGCACGTTCGGCCGCAGATGGAAGGTGTAGGTGAGGCCGTCGGCGCTGACGTCCCAGCGCTGCGCGAGCGACGGCACCACCATTTTCTGCGCTTCGTCGTATGCCACCAGCGAGTTGAAGATCACGTCGGCGGACGCGTTGGTCGTGACGAGCGAGTTGTACTGGACCACGTCGAAGCCATCGGGGCTCGCTTCGGTACAGACGGTCAGCGGCTTCGCCAACGCGGGCGCCGCGACGAGCAGGGCACCCAAAGTGGCCGCGACGGCCACGGGCAGTGTGCAACGCATAGGATCTCCGGTTACAGGCGCAATCTGATTGTGATTTCTGCCGGCAGCCCGGGCGGGGGGCGCGCCGGCGGCGGGCTTCATTGTCGCCGGTTTGCAGCGGCGGTGCAGGGCGGCTTCGCGCGCCCGTCCACGCAAAAGCTTATCGAAGGGCGCATCGCGCGACAACCGACAATCCGGAATAAGCATAGGGTGCGCGCGGCGAGCATCACGGTGCGTTCGCGTAGCGCAGCAGATAGTCGATGCCTTCGATTGCGCGCGATCCGTACCAGGCGATCTGTTCGCCGTCGATCAGATCGATCCGCTTGCCCGCGAAACGGGGATCGCGGGCGAGCGCGTCGCGATGCGCGCGGGTGAAACGATACGGCTCGCTCGACAGCAGCACGCGCTCGACGCCGGCGAACCACGGCGCGTCGAAGTCGAACGACGGATAGCGGGCCGCGCCGGCCGGTCCGCCCTGCACGGCGGGCAGCGTGTGCCAGTTGACGAGCCGCAGCATCGCCGAGATGTAGGTGTCGCGTGCGACCGTCATCCACGGCTCGCGCCAGATCAGATAGAGCACGCGGGTGTCGGGCAGCGTGGCCGCGGCCGTCGCGGCCGCCGCGAGCCGTGCTTCGAGCGCGGCGGCAAGGCGCTGCGCGGCGTCGCCGCAGCCGAACAGCGCGCCGAACAGCGCATAGAGCGCGAGGTTGTCGTGCGGCGTGCGCGGATGCGTGACGACGATGTGCGGCACGACACCGCACAATTGCTCGACCGTGTCGCGCTCGTTTTCGTCGATGTTCACGATCAGATGCGTGGGCCGCAGCGCGCGGATCGCGTCGAGGTCGACCGCTTTGGTGCCGCCGACTTTCGGCACCGCGCGCACCTGCTCGCGCGGATGCACGCAGAACCCGGTGCGCCCGACGATCTGTCGCCCGAGGCCGAGCGCAAACAGCAGTTCGGTGAGGCTCGGCACCAGCGAGACGATTCTCGCGTCGGCGCCGGCGGGTTCGTGGACGACGCCGGCCGCATCGGGCGCGGGCGTGTTCATCGCGCTAGCCGGCCGCGCGGGGTTTGCGCGGCGCGCGCTCGAATGCGCGGTCGTACAGCCAGCGTGGCAGCACGTGCAGCAGCATCGCGACGATCCGCATCTGCCACGGGTAGATCGCGAACGCGACGCCGCGTGCGATCGCGTCCGCCACGCGCGCGGCGAAGCGGTCCGCGTCCATCAGGAACGGCATCGGATACGGATTGTGCTCGGTCATCGGCGTGCGGATGTAGCCGGGCGCGATCGTCACGACGCGCACGCCGCGCGGCCGCATCTCGACCCGCAGTGCTTCGAGATAGCGCAGCGCCGCCGCTTTCGACGCGCTGTACGCGCCCGACCCGGGCAGGCCGCGTACGCCGGCCACGCTTGCGACGCCGACCAGCGTGCCCTTGCGCGCCGCGCTCATCGCGGCCGCGAACGGCTCGAAGGTGGCGACCATGCCGAAGTAGTTGACGTCCATCACGTCGCGAAACGCCGCGAGGTCGCCGTGGCCGGTCAGCGCGCCGCGGCTGATGCCGGCGTTCGCGATGACGACGTCGGGGCAGCCGTGCTCGGCGATGAACTGCTGCGCCGCTTGCGCGAGCGCGTCCGCGTCGCGCACGTCGACCGCGTAGATCGATACGGGATGCTGGGGATGGGACTGCCGGAACGCGGCGAGCGCGTCGCCGCGGCGGGCGACGAGCCCGAGAATCGCGCCGCGCCGCGCGTATTCGGCGGCGAGCGCGAGGCCGATCCCGCTGGATGCGCCGGTGATGAAGACCTTCAGGGGCGAAGTCATGCCGGCGCGCGCGGTTTTACATCTTCTTTGCGCGGACCTGCGCGACGAGGTAGTCGAGCACCTGGATGGTGCCCGGCAAGCTGTCGGTGGCCGACGGGCTGGTTTCGTACTTGCCCTGCACGACGAGCGTCGGCACGCCGTTGATCTTGTACGCGTCGAGCAACGCCTTGTCGCGCTGGATGTCGCTTTGCGTCGAGAACGAGTTGTACGCCTCCAGATACTTCTTCGGATCGACGCCTTGCGTGGCGAGGAACTTGGCCTGCGCATCCGGCGTGAGCAGGTAGTCGCGCTTCACGTGGATTTCGTTGAAGACGGCAGGCGTCAGCTGACGCGCGAGGCCCAGCGCGTCGAGCGCGTGGTACATCTTCGAATGCGGAATGAAATCGGCACGGAACGCGACCGGTACGCGCTTGAAGACGACATCCGGCTCCTGCTTCTTGATCCACGTTTCGAGGTACGGGTCGAATTCGTTGCAGTGCGGGCAGCCGTACCAGAAGAATTCGATCACTTCGATCTTGCCCTGCGGCACGTCCACCGGCTGGGCCGGCGACAGCACCGTGTAGTCCTTGCCGGCCACCGGCGCGGACGGCGACGCTTCGGCAACGGCCGCGGCGAGGCCAAGGGAGAGGAACAAAACGCTCAACAGTTTTTTCATGTCTTGAGACCCGGTTAGGCGAAGTAACGTGGCGCGGCGGCGCGCCGCAAGTCGAAGTTCCGGCCGCGGCGCCGCGCTGTCGTGTGTTTCAGACCGGCGCTGCCCGATGAGGTTCAGCAGCGCCGGACGGCGGCCGGTGTGGTTTCGTTATTGTTTCGTAAAGCGAATGACGGCCGTGTCGATGCCGGCTTCCGACAGGCGCTGACGGGCCGCATTCATGTCGTCGAATTTCGCGAACGGACCGATGCGTACCCGGTAGTACGTGACACCGCCCGCGTCCCGCTGCGTGACCTTGGACTCGAAGCCCTGGAACGCGAGCCGGGCGCGCTGCTGCTCGGCATCGGCCGACGTCTTGTACGCGCCGACCTGCAGGAAGTAGCCGCTGTTCGCCTCCGGCGCGGCGTTGGCCGCCGGTTTGGCGGGCGCCTGAGCCGTGGCGGCCGGCGGCGGCGCCGTCTGGGCGCGCTTCGCCGGCGCGGCTTCGCTGGGCGCCGGCGCAGGCTGCGGCGCGACCGCGAGGCCGTTCGACTGCCCGTTGTTCGCGGCATTGCCGCCCGCCGGCGCGCTGGCGCCATTGCCCGGCACTTCGACGATTTGCGGTTGCTGCAGCAGGCCCGGCGTCGCCGGGTTGGCACCCTGCGCCGGGGCGGCGGCCGGCGGCTGCGCACCCGGCGCGACCGGCTGGCTCGGCGAATTGCCCTGCAGCGAGCGGTTCAGGTCGATTTGCGGGGCGCTCGCGGTGGTGTCGGACGGGGCCGGCGGACTCACCTTCGATACGAACGGCGACGGGGCCCGGGTGATGTACAGCGCGACCACTACCGCGATGGCAAGGCCGACGATCAGGCCCAGCACGATGCCGAGAAAGGTTCCCCCGGTTTGCTTTGACGGTTTCGTTGTGCGGCGCGGTTTTGCCATCGTTTGAATCACCTGCAAAAAGAATCCAGGAACGGCCGGCGATTATAGCGACGGCCGCGTGCATGTCGTGCCGGAGCACTTACATCTTTTCGGGAGCAGAGACACCGATCGTCGCAAGGCCGTTCGCCAGCACCTGACGGGTCGCGGCGAGCAATGCAACGCGCGCGTGGCGTGCGGCCTCGTCGTCGACGAGCACACGCTCGGCCCTGTCATTGTAGAACGAGTGGAACTCGGCCGCGAGTTCGCGCAGATAAAAGGCGACTGCGTGCGGCGCGAGTTCGTCGGCTGCGTGCTGCAGCATGTCCGGGTATGCGGCAAGCTTCTGCAGCAGCGCGAGCGAGCGCTCGGTCGTGAGCGGCGCGAGATCGACGCCGGGCAGGATCGCCTCGTCGGCGCCGTAGCGCGTCTTCCATTCGTTGATGACCGAGCAGATCCGCGCGTGCGCGTACTGCACGTAATAGACGGGGTTTTCGTCGTTCTGCTTCAGCGCGAGGTCGATGTCGAACACGAACTCGGTGTCGGCCTTGCGCGAGATCAGGAAGAAGCGCACGGCGTCGCGGCCGCGCCGGATCGTCTCCGCGTCGAGCAGCTCGGGCGAGGCTTCCGAGCCGGGGGCGGCGCCGCCGGACCATTCGATCAGGTCGCGCACCGTCACATAGCTGCCCGCGCGCTTCGAGATCTTCACTTCTTCGCCGTCGCGCATCACGGTGACCATCTTGTGCAGGATGTAGTCCGGATAGCCCTTCGGAATGCCGATGCCGAGCCCTTGCAGGCCGGCGCGCACGCGCGCGATCGTGCCGTGGTGATCGGAGCCCTGCACGTTGATGACCTTCGTGAAGCCGCGCGCCCACTTCGCGGCGTGATACGCGACGTCGGGCACGAAGTACGTGAAGGTGCCGTCGCTCTTGCGCATCACGCGGTCCTTGTCGTCGCCGTCGTCGGTGGTGCGCAGCCACAGCGCGCCGTCCTGCTCGTAGGTCCTGCCCGCGTCGATCAGCGCCTGCACCGTCTGTCCGACGCGCCCGTCCGCGTACAGCGACGATTCGAGGTAGTACTGGTCGAACTTCACGCCGAACGCCTGCAGGTCCATGTCCTGCTCGTGGCGCAGGTAGGCGACCGCGAAGCGGCGGATGGCCTCGAGATTGTCGAGCTCGCGCGCGCCGGTGACCGGCTCGCCGTCTTTCGCGGCGACCGTGGCGCCGTTCATGTAGTCGCGTGCGATGTCGGCGATGTAATCGCCGTTGTAGGCGGCTTCGGGCCAGCCGGTATCGCCGGGCTTCAGGCCGCGCGCGCGCGCCTGGGTGGATACGGCGAGCGTGTGGATCTGCACGCCCGCATCGTTGTAGTAGAACTCGCGATGCACGTCGTAGCCCTGCGACGCGAGCACGTTCGACAGCGCGTCGCCGAGCGCCGCCTGGCGGCCGTGCCCGACATGCAGCGGGCCGGTCGGATTGGCCGACACGAACTCGACCATCACGCGCTTGCCGGCTTCGCGCGCCGAGCGGCCGAATGCGTCGCGCTGCGCGAAGACCGCGCCGATCACCGCCCGCTTGGCCGCCGCGCTGAGCCGCAGGTTGATGAAGCCCGGGCCGGCGACTTCCGCGCCTTCCACGAGGCCCGCGGCGGCGGGATGCGCGAGCACCGCCTCGACGATCTGCTGCGCGAGCTGGCGCGGATTCGCGCGCAGCGGCTTGGCGAGCTGCATCGCGACATTGCACGCGAGGTCGCCGTGCGCGGCGACCTTCGGGCGCTCCAGCGTGATCGCCGGGGCGACGAACGCGGCGTCGGCCGCGCCTTGAGTGGCGACGGCGACCTGTTTGACGGCGTCGGCGAGCAGCGTTTCGAGCGTTTCTTTTTGTGCGGGCAGCATGCTGTATGTCTGTTGCGGGTCCAGTGAGGCAGAACGACGAAGCGCGGCGGCGGCTTCATCGAAGGCGTGGAAAAGGCGGGCCAGACGCTTGCGCGCGGTCCGGCGCGAGCGCGGCGGCCGCAGCGGGCCGCGCTCGCGGGGCGCCGGCGCGCGAGCGCGCAGACCGTGGCGACGCAGCGCGGGCGGGCGCCGATGCAGCGGCCGGCCATGCGGCGCCGGGCGGTGTCGCGCGGCGCGCTTTTCCGTCCAGAGGGATTTTAGCAGGTGCTAATATGTCCATTGAGGTGCACGGGCAACGGCCACGGCCGTCGGCTCCGGGCAGTGTGCCCGCTCCATGCGCGCCGGCTGTCGGATGAACACGGCGGGCGCGTCATTCCAACAAGACGAATGGGGAACAGCCATGCTGATTACGTTCAAATGCCGAGCCGCACCCGACGTGGTGATGCTGGAGAATCTCGCGCAGTTTCTGGTCGGCATTGTCGGCAAGCGGCTGGGCGAGCGCGGGGTGATTACCCATGACGAAGTGTCCGGCGCGATCGCCCGGCTGGAAGCCGCGATCACGACCAACAAGCAGGAACTCGCCGAACACGAAGGGCACTTTCACGAAGGCGAGGACGGGCACGAGCACCACGAACTGCCGATCGGCCTCGCGCAGCGCGCGTTTCCGTTTCTCGACATGCTGCGCGCCGCGCAGAAGGAAAACGCCGATATCGTCTGGGGCATCTGAGCCGGGCCTCGGGTCCGCTTCTTCATACGATTCCCGCCGCATTGCCGCCGCGCGATGCGGCACAGTTGTGCACGGCCCGCTTCCCGTCCGCCGCGCCTGAGAAGAGCGCGCCCCATGCGGCGCCTGCGCGAACCGGGGCGTGCCTCCAGTTGGCCGTCTACAGTTGCGGCGCGAGCGCCCGCTCGGCGTCCTGCTTCGACAGCCCGGCGCGCTGCGCGTAGTCGTCGAGCTGGTCCGCGCCGATCTTGCCGACGGAGAAATACGTGCTGTCCGGATGCGCGAGATAGAAGCCGCTCACGCTCGCGGCCGGCAGCATCGCGAGCGATTCGGTCACGCTCATGCCGATCTCTTCGGCCTGCAGCACGCGGAACATGTCGCGCTTCACGAGGTGATCCGGGCAGGCCGGATAACCCGGCGCCGGGCGGATGCCGCGATACTGCTCGGCGATCAGCGCGTCGTTGTCGAGCGCTTCGCCGGCGGCGTAGCCCCACAGGTCGCGCCGCACGCGCGCGTGCAGCGCTTCGGCGAAGGCTTCCGCGAAGCGGTCGGCGAGCGCTTTCAGCATGATCGCGCTGTAGTCGTCGTGATCGTCGGCGAACTGCTTTTCCTTCGCGTCGACGCCGAGGCCCGCGGTCACCGCGAACAGACCGATGTAGTCGGCCACGCCGGAGTCCTTCGGCGCGATGAAGTCGGCGAGCGAGCGGTTCGGCCGCAGCACGCCGTCGACGACCGGGCGCTCGGTCTGCTGGCGCAGGTTGCGCCAGGTCAGCGCGACTTCGGTGCGCGATTCGTCGGTGTAGATCTCGATGTCGTCGTCGTTGACCGTGTTGGCCGGCAGCAGTGCGATCACGCCGTTGGCCTGCAGCCAGCGGCCCTGGATCAGGCGCGCGAGCATCGATTTGCCGTCGGAGAACACGCGGCGCGCCGATTCGCCGACGATTTCGTCGTTCAGGATCGCCGGATACGGGCCCGCCAGATCCCAGGTCTGGAAGAACGGCCCCCAGTCGATGTAGTTCGCGAGTTCGTTCAGGTCATAATTGCGGAACACGCGCCGGCCGATGAACTTCGGCTTCACGGGCCGGTAGCCGGCCCAGTCGAGCTTCGCGCGGTTCGCGCGCGCGGCGGCGAGCGAGACCATCGGCTGCGCCTTGCGGTTCGCGTGCTGCGTGCGGATGCGCTCGTAGTCGGTCTTCAGCTCGTCCAGGTACTTCGCGGCGCCTTCGTCGGACAGCAGGCTCGACGCGACCGACACCGAGCGCGACGCGTCCGGCACGTAGACCACGGGCCCTTCGTAATGCGGCGCGATCTTCACCGCGGTGTGCACGCGCGAGGTGGTCGCGCCGCCGATCAGCAGCGGAATCTTCTTCACGCGGAAGTAGTCGTCGCGCTGCATTTCGGCGGCGACGTAGGCCATTTCTTCGAGGCTCGGCGTGATCAGCCCGGACAGCCCGATGATGTCGGCGCCCTCGACCTTCGCCTTCGCGAGGATCTCGTTGCACGGGACCATCACGCCCATGTTGACCACTTCGAAGTTGTTGCACTGAAGCACGACCGACACGATGTTCTTGCCGATGTCGTGCACGTCGCCCTTCACCGTGGCGATGACGATCTTGCCCTTCGAGCGCACGTCGCCGCCGGCGGCCGCGAGTTGCCGCTTTTCTTCCTCGATGAACGGGATCAGGTGCGCGACTGCCTGCTTCATCACGCGCGCGGACTTCACGACCTGCGGCAGGAACATCTTGCCCTGCCCGAACAGGTCGCCGACGATGTTCATGCCGTCCATCAGCGGACCCTCGATCACGCCGATCGGGCGGCCGCCCTGCGCGGCGAGCTTCGCGCGCACTTCTTCGGTATCCTCGACGATGAACGTCGTGATGCCGTGCACGAGCGCGTGCGCGAGGCGTTTCTCGACCGGATGGCTGCGCCATTCGATGTTCTCTTCCTTCTTCGCCGCGCCGCTCTTGAAGCGGTCTGCGATTTCCAGCAGCCGGTCGGTGCCGTCCGCGCGGCGGTTCAGCACGACGTCCTCGACGCGTTCGCGCAGCTCCGGGTCGAGCTCCGCATACACGCCGAGCTGGCCCGCGTTGACGATGCCCATGTCCATCCCCGCCTGGATCGCGTGGTACAGGAACACGGTGTGGATTGCCTCGCGCACCGGGTCGTTGCCGCGAAACGAGAACGACACGTTCGACACGCCGCCGCTCACCTTGGCGTACGGCAGGTTCTGCTTGATCCAGCGGGTCGCGTTGATGAAGTCGACCGCGTAGTTGTTGTGCTCCTCGATGCCGGTGGCGATCGCGAAGATGTTCGGGTCGAAGATGATGTCTTCGGGCGGAAAGCCGACCTCGTTCACGAGCACGTTATACGAGCGCCGGCAGATTTCGGTCTTGCGCGCGAACGTATCGGCCTGACCCTGCTCGTCGAACGCCATCACGACGGCGGCTGCGCCGTAGCGGCGGATCAGCTTCGCGTGGTGGAGAAAGGACGCCTCGCCTTCCTTCAGCGAGATCGAGTTGACGATCGCCTTGCCCTGCACGCATTTCAGGCCGGCCTCGATGACCTCCCACTTCGACGAGTCGATCATGATCGGCACGCGCGCGATGTCGGGCTCCGACGCGATCAGGTTCAGGAAGCGGACCATCGCCGCCTGCGAATCGAGCATCGCCTCGTCCATGTTGATGTCGATCACCTGCGCGCCGTTCTCGACCTGCTGGCGCGCGACCGCGAGCGCGTCGTCGAACTGGCCGCCGAGGATCATCCGCGCGAACGCCTTCGAGCCGGTCACGTTGGTGCGTTCGCCGACGTTGATGAAAAGCGTCCCGGTCGTGACGTTGAACGGCTCGAGGCCGGAGAGTCGCAGGGTGTGATCGGTCATGGCGTGTGAACGGTTCGGTTGCGTGCGTGCGGCGCGAAAGGCGGGCGCGTCAAGGACTGCGGGCGTGACGAGGCGGTGCGCGACGCTCAGGCGGCGTCGCGCTCGCGGTACTGGCCGGGCCAGCTGCGCGGCTTGATGTCGGCGAGCGCGGCGGCGATCGCGGCGATGTGCTCGGGCGTGGTGCCGCAGCAGCCGCCCGCGACGTTCACGAGGCCGGCCTGCGCGAATTCCTTCAGGAGACCCGACGTATCGGCCGGCAGCTCGTCGAAGCCCGTGTCGCTCATCGGGTTCGGCAGGCCGGCGTTCGGGTAGCACGACACCCAGGTGTCGCACAGCTTCGCGAGCTCGGCGATGTACGGACGCATCAGCGCCGCGCCGAGCGCGCAGTTCAGCCCGAACGTCAGCGGCTTCGCGTGGCGCAGCGAGTTCCAGAACGCTTCGACGGTCTGGCCCGACAGAATGCGGCCCGACGCATCGGTGACGGTGCCGGAGATCATGATCGGCAGACGCTCGCCGGTGTCGTCGAACAGTTCGTCGAGCGCGAACAGCGCCGCCTTTGCATTGAGCGTGTCGAAGATGGTTTCGACGAGGAACAGGTCGACGCCGCCGTCGAGCAGCGCCTTCGCCTGCTCGTAGTAGGCCGCGCGCAGCTCGTCGAAGGTGACGTTGCGCGCGCCGGGGTCGTTCACGTCCGGCGAGATGCTCGCGGTCTTCGGCGTCGGTCCGATCGCGCCGGCGACGAAGCGCGGCTTGTCGGGCGTCGTATAGCGGTCGCAGGCCGCGCGCGCGAGCTGCGCGGACGCGAGGTTCATCTCGACGGCGAGGTCTTCCATGCCGTAGTCGGCCTGCGCGACGCGGGTCGCGCCGAACGTGTTGGTCTCGACGATGTCGGCGCCCGCGGCCAGGTATTGCGCGTGGATCTCGCCGATCACCTGCGGCTGCGTGATCGACAGCAGTTCGTTGTTGCCCTTCACGTCACGCCCGAAGTCCTTGAAGCGCTCGCCGCGATAGCGGGCCTCGTCGAGCTTGTAGCGCTGGATCATCGTGCCCATCGCGCCGTCGAGGATCAGGATGCGCGAGCGCAGCAGCGCGGGCAGGTCGGCGCCGCGCGTGTAGGCGGCCTCGCGGGCTGCGCGGGCGATGGGAGCGGGCTGGTTCATGGCGGAAATAGGCGTGTGCCGGCTTTTCGGGAAACTCATTATTGTAGCCGCTACCGGATGCCGCTGCCCGGCGGGGGCCGGACGCGGGGCAACAAAAAACCCCGCCGGGGCGGGGTTCCGAGGCGTGTCGCCGAAGCGGGCGCGGTTAGTGGAGCACGACGGGCTGATGCATCAGGCTGTCGAACTGGCCGAGGAATTCGTCGACTTCGTCGAGCGAGGGTTCGCCTTCGATCAGCCGCGCGACGTGCTCGCGAAAGCGCGCCGCCATGACACCGTCCAGGTAGATTTCGCGCTGCAGGTTCTTGTCGACAATTTCGTAACCGCCGGATTTCATTGCAACCGGGCCGTCCTGCGGCGGGAATTCCACGACGCAGTAATTGGGGCTGTTGTAGATCATTTGCATGGCGACACTCCTATGTTCCGATGGCTTGTGGGCCTTTCCTACGCCATAAATGGAGCGCATGGTGTGGAATTCAAGGGGTGGGTCCGCCGTGACGCTGGCAAGACTGCGGACCTTCAGGTTAGACCCCTTTGGCGAGAAACGTTTCAAGCAGCGCGGCAAATCGGTGCGATTGCTCGATCGGTGCGAGGTGCGCGGCGTCGAGCAGCTCGAACTGCGCACCCGCGATCGCGTGGGCGAGCGCCTGCGTGGCTGCGGCCGGCGTGCCGGTGTCGTGACGGCCCGCGACCGCGAGCGTGGGCAGACGAATCTCGCCGAGGCGCGCCTGCGCGTCGAAGTCGCGCAGCGCGGCGCAGGCGAGCGCATAGCCGGTGGGCGAGGTGCGCGTGAACACGTCGCGGATCGGTTCGACCGCTTCTGGGTGCGCTTCCTGGAAATCGCGCGTGAGCCAGCGGTCGAGCGTGGCGGGCAGCAGCGCGGCCATGCCGTCGCGGCGCGCCGCCGCGGCGCGCTGGTCCCACACCGCGCGGCTGTCGGACGGTGTGCCGGCCGTGGTGTCGCACAACGTGAGCGTGGCGATGCGCGACGGATGGTCGAGCGCGAACTGCTGCGCGATCATGCCGCCCATCGACAGGCCGACCAGGTGCGTCTGCTCGATGCCGAGCGCGTCGAGCAGCGCGGCGAGGTCCGCGGCAAGATCGACGACGCCGAACGGCGCGGCGGATGCCGCGGTGGCGCCGTGTCCGCGCACGTCGTAGCGCAGCACCGCGTAGTCGTCGCGGAAATAGCCGGCCATCTGGTCCCAGACGGACAGGTCGCCGCCGAGCTGGTGAATGAACGTGAGCGAGGGGCCGCCGCCTTCATCGCTGAGCACGTAACGCGTGTCGATGCCGTTGAGGTTCACTTGCATGCGGGCTCCTTCGAAGTCTTGACGGAGTTCAGGGGGCGCGGCCGGCCTGGCGGTTTGCCGGGCGCGCGGCTGCACCCCGGTGGAGGCAGCAAGCGCCATTCCCGCAGGCGCGGTGCCCGGGCGGGCGCAAAGCCCTGCGTCCGGTCAGGGGTTCTCGGCCGGAAGCGCGGCGGGCGGTGCCGATGTGCGGGGCCCCGCGCCGGCGCCGGCTGGGGCGGCTTGACCATCCGGCGTTGCGCTCGGGGCGGCGGTTGCGGTGGCGTTTGCGTTTGCGTTTGCGTTGGCGTTTGCTTTGGCATTGGCATTGGCATTGGCATTGGCATTGGCGTTGGCATTGGCGTTGGCATTGGCATTGGCGTTGGCGTTGGCGTTGGCGTTTGCTTCGGCTGTGGCGCCGGCGCCGGCGCCGGACGCGGCGGTTACCGGCGTCGTGACGGCGGGCGGCGTCGCGGCGGCGCTGTCCGGTTCGCGCAGCGGCCCGCGCCACAGCAACTCGATCTGCGTGCCGTTCGGCTCGGTCTGCACGAGTCGTACCGGCAGCCAGCCGAGGGCCGGCGCGAGCCACACGTCGATGCGTCGCCGGTCGCCCGGATGGCGCGGCAGGCGCATGAAGTGGCGCGCCATGACGAAGCCGTGCGGCGTGCCGACCGATTCGTCGCCGATCGTTTCGATGGGCCAGATTTCGCCGCTGTCGTTATCGACGACGAAAAACTGCCGCGTGACGCCCGGTTTGTACACATCGGGGTCGCCGCGCACGAGGCTGGCGAGTTGCATCACCATGCTGAAGCGGTCCTGGGCGCCGTCGGGCATCGGCACGCGCGCCGCCGTTCGGGTGAATTCGATCTGTCGCGAAGTGCGATCGAAGACCGATACGTCTTCCGGCCGGCGGCCGCGCTTCTCGATGTACTCGTCCGGTGCGAGGCCCCATGCGTCGATGTGTCCGCGGCTTTCGTAGGTGAACGTACCGACGAACGGCAGCGGCATTGAAACGACCATCCGGTAGGTGCCGTCGTGGCTTTCCCAGCGGATCGTGCCGGGTTCGTTGCGCACGCCGTTGTAGAAAGTGTCGTACTGCAGATTGCCGGACGGCGGGACCGAAAAGCGCACGCCGGGCGCCGCGTGAGCCGCGCGGGCGGCCGCGGCCGCGCTGGCGTTCGCCGCTGCGGATGCTGCGGATGCTGCGGCGGCTGCTCGGGATGCGGCCGTGGCCGCCGCGCTGGCTTCAGCCTGCGCCGCTGCGGCTTGCGCGGCGGCCGTCGCGCGCGCGGCGGCCTCGGCCCGGGCGACTTGCGCGAGGCGTGCCGCAGCGGCGGCACGTGCTTCGGCCCCGGTTTCGGCGGCTTTGACTTCAGCGGCTTTGACTGCGGCGGCTTTGACTGCGGCGGCTTTGACTGCGGCGGCGCGGCGCGCCTGCGCGGCCCGGTTTGCCTGCGCCTCCGGCGTCTGGGTGGCTGTCATCACGTGCGGGTGCGGGGGTCCGGCCGGCGCGGCCGCAGCGGTCGCGGGCGCGGCGGTTTGCGCGGGCTGCTGCGCGACGCGCTCCGGCTTGAGCAGCGCGACCTGAACGGGCACGTGCACCGGATGTTCGACCGGCGCGAAGCCGCGCACCCGTTCGATCCATTGCGCCGCCAGCCAGTGCAGGCCGATCACGAGGACCAGCACCGACACCCAGCGCCACCCGCCGCGCGGGCGCGCCGGCCCGGCGTGGGGGCCGGGGCGAGCAGAACGGTTGACGGCGGACGGAGATGACATCGGGCAGAAAGTTTCCTGAAGCGAGGCAAGGGGTTGAGGGCGGTGCACTGCGCGCCGGTTCGACCTGCCGCCGGTGCGATGTGTTCCATACGGGCGGCGGGGGTATCCTGCCGCCGGGCTTGAGCCATGCGTGGGGCGGATGGCGCGCCCTTGCTGCAATGCGAACCGTAAGATCGGGGCGGTCGCGCCATCCGGCAGGTGCGCGGCAGGCGCGATGCGCGTGCTTCGGTGCGGCGGGATGGTCCCGCAGCATCGGTCCGGCGGTGTGGTCCCGCAGCATGTCTCGCAGCATCGGTCCGGTGGTGTGGTCCCGCAGCATGGTCTGGCGGCATGGTCTGGCGGCATGGTCCCGCGGCATCGGTCCGGCGGCGTGAAGCCGCGAGGTTCGTCGCGCGCCGATGTCGCTTCCCGCGCGAGCGCCCAGCCCGGCGTCGGGTGCGCCGGCCCGATGCGGGGCGGGCGGGTAGCACACGCCGGGTACGCGTCTGGTAGACGCGTGGCGAAGGCGTGGCAAACGCGGCGATTCGACGACGATTCGTCATCGTAGAATAGATTCCTTCTATCGTCACCGACACCCGGCTCACTCCACTTATGAAACTTGCCTCGCTGAAGGACGGTACGCGCGACGGTCAACTGATCGTCGTCTCCCGCGACCTGCACACGGCCGCGATAGCGGACGCGATCGCGCCGACGCTGCAGCGCGCGCTCGACGACTGGACCTTCTACGCACCGCAGCTGCAGGAACTGTACGACGCGCTGAACCAGGGCCGCGCGCGTCACGCGTTCCCGTTCGACGCCGCCGACTGCATGGCGCCGCTGCCGCGCGCCTTCCAGTGGGCGGACGGCTCGGCGTACGTGAATCACGTCGAACTGGTGCGGCGCGCGCGCGGCGCCGCGATGCCGCCCGAATTCTGGACTGATCCGCTGATGTACCAGGGCGGCAGCGACGACTTCCTCGGACCGGAGGACGACATCGTCTGTGCGTCCGAGGCGTTCGGCATCGACTTCGAGGCCGAGGTGGCCGTGATCACGTCCGACGTGCCGATGGGCGCAACGCCCGAGCAGGCGCTGAAGGCGGTGCGGCTCGTCATGCTCGCGAACGACGTGTCGCTGCGCAACCTGATCCCGGACGAGCTGGCGAAAGGCTTCGGGTTTTTCCAGAGCAAGCCTGCGACGTCGTTCGCGCCGGTCGCGGCGACGCCCGACGAACTTGGCGAGAATTGGCGCGAAGGCCGCGTGCACCGGCCGCTGATCGTGCACTGGAACGGCCGGAAAGTCGGCCAGCCGGACGCGGGCACCGACATGGTGTTCCACTTCGGCCAGCTGATCGCGCACGCGGCGAAGACGCGCAACCTGCGCGCGGGCTCGATCGTCGGCTCGGGGACGGTGTCGAACAAGGATCCGAAGCGCGGCTACGGCTGCATCGCCGAGAAGCGCTGCCTCGAAACGATCGAGCACGGCGCGCCGCAGACCGCGTTCATGAAGTACGGCGATACCGTGAAGATCGAGATGTTCGACGAAGCCGGCAAGTCGATCTTCGGCGCGATCGAGCAAAGCGTCGCGGAGCCGCACGCGGGTCGCTGATCTTCGTCGGACGCCGCGGCGCGCGGACGGGTTTCGCCCGATCCCCGGAGCGGCGCGCGCCGGGTCAGAATGACGGTTGGGTCGCGCCGGCGGCGACGCGTCGGCCGCCAGCGGGCGCACCCGGCCGCAAAGCGCAAGAAGCTGCGCAGTGCAGGAAACCGCGCAGTGCAGGAAACTGCGCACGGCAGGAAACCGCACACCTCAGGAAACCGGATACGGTAAAACACCGCGCACCGCAGGAAACCGCACACGGCAGGAAACCGCGCACCGCAGGAAACCGCACACCGCAGGAAACCGCGCACCGCAAGAAACCGCGCACCGCAAGAAACCGCACACGGCAAAACACCGCGCACCGCAAAACACCGCACACCGAAAAAACCCGCCATCGCTTTCCCGGACATCCGCCATGCCGCCCGACACCCCGCCCGACACCCCCGACTTCTACGCGCACTATCAGGCGCTGCAGTTGCTGCGCCATCCGCACGGCGTGCTCGAAGTGATCATGAACGGCGCGGGCGCGAACCGCAGCGGCCTCGCGACGGCCGACGCGCAGATGCACCGCGAACTGGCGGAGATCTGGCGCGACATCGACCGCGATCCGGACGCGCGCGTCGCGGTGATTCGCGGCGAGGGCAAAGGGTTTTCGGCGGGCGGCGACCTGCATCTGGTCGAGCAGATGGCGACCGATTTCGCGGTGCGCACGCGCGTGTGGCAGGAAGCGCGCGACCTCGTCTACAACGTGATCAACTGCAGCAAGCCGATCGTCTCGGCGATGCACGGGCCGGCGGTCGGCGCGGGACTGGTCGCGGGCTTGCTCGCCGATATTTCGATCGCGGCGAAAAGCGCGCGCATCATCGACGGCCATACGCGCCTCGGCGTCGCCGCCGGCGATCACGCGGCGATCGTCTGGCCGCTGCTGTGCGGGATGGCGAAGGCCAAGTACTACCTGCTGCTGTGCGAGCCGCTGAGCGGCGAGGAAGCCGAGCGCATCGGACTCGTGTCGCTCGCAGTCGACGAGGATGCGCTGTTGCCGAAGGCATTCGAGATTGCGACGCGGCTTGCCCAGGGTTCGCAGACCGCGATCCGCTGGACCCGCTACGCGCTGAACAACTGGCTGCGCTCGGCGGGGCCAGCCTTCGATACGTCGCTTGCGCTGGAATTCATGGGCTTTGCCGGACCGGACGTGCACGAAGGGGTGCGTTCCCTGCGCGAGCGGCGGGCTCCGGTGTTCGGCTCGCCGCAGGCGGCCGGCGAGGGCGGCGCGAATGCCGCCGGGCAGACACAGACGCCTCGCGATGCCGCCGGGCGCCGGCGCGAGGGCGATGCATGACGGTGCGCGAGTACCGGGCCGCCTCGCTGAGTAGGCTTCGCCTGCCCGCCTGCCCGCCTGCTTGCCTGCTTGCCCAGCCGCCCAGCCGCCCAGCCGCCCAGCCGCCCAGCCGCCCAGCCGCCCGCGTGCCCGCCTGCCTGCACCTACGCACCTACGCACCTACGCACCTACGCACCTACGCACCTACGCACCCACGCACCCACGCACCCAAGCACCCAAGCACCCAAGCACCCAAGCACCCAAGCACCCAAGCACCCAAGCACCCACGCCCGGCCGCCGGGCGGGCGGGCGAAGCCCGGGTCCGCGACGATGTGAGAACCGCGCGCGGCGCGGTATGATCGGATGAAACGCGTGCCAGATCGCACGCCCCCCGTTTTCGCTTGCCGCGAGGAGACTAGCATGACCGATTCATCCGGCTCTGCGCCGCCGTTCCCGGGCTTTCCCGGCTTTCCGCCTGCGGAAATGCTCGATCGCATGTGGGACATGATGCGTCTGTCGCCGTTCGGCTCCGCGTTTCCGGGCGGCCAGGCCGCGGCGGCGCCCGGCCTCGGGCCGTCGCTGTCGATGATGTCCGACATGATGGCGCCGCTCACCAGCGTCGAGGAACTCGACAAGCGCATCACCGACATGCGCGCGGTCGAGCAGTGGCTGAAGCTGAACCTGAACATGCTGCAGTCGGCGATCCAGGCGCTCGAAGTGCAGCGGGCGACGCTCGCCACGCTGCGCGCGTTCGGCGCGTTCGCGCAGCAATCGATGGCGCAGCCGGAAGCCGCGCCGCCGAAGCCCGCGCCGGCGCCTTCACCCGCCCCCGGGCCGAAGCCCGACACGGCGCCGCCGGGTGCGGCTGGCGCGGCCGGCGCCTCGCATCAGGCGGACGAAGCGGCGGGCGCGCCGGGGTTCGATGCGTCGGCGTGGTGGAATCTCTTGCAATCGCAGTTCAACCAGATCGCCCAGTTTGCAATGACGCCGCCTGGTGCGGCGGAGGCGGCCGGCGGGGCGGCGAGCACGGCCGGGCGCACCGCCGCGGCGGCGAAGGCCGGCAAGCAGGACACCGGCAAGGCGGCCGCCCCGAAACGCGGGCCGGCGGCAAAGGGCGCGGCGGGCAGCCGGCCGCGCGCCACGGCGAAGAAGCCGCCGCCGCAACCGGAATGAAGCGCGCCTGCGTGCCCGGCGCGCGGCCCTGAGCATGCGGCTCGCGCTTGTTCTGATGGGCGGCGGCGCGCGCGCCGCGTATCAGGCCGGCGCGTTGCAGGCGCTGGCCGAAATCGCTCGCGAGGTCGCGCCGGCGCGCGCCGCGTCGCCGTTCACGGTGATCTGCGGGACGTCGGCCGGCGCGATCAATGCGACGTCGCTTGCGAGCCATGCCGACGACTTCCTGTACGGGGCCAATCGCCTTGTGCACGTGTGGTCGGCGATGCGCGCGAACCACGTCTATCGCACCGACTGGCCGGGCGTCGTCGCGGCCGGTGCACGCTGGCTCGCGGCGATGTCGTTCGGCTGGGCCGCGCGCCGTTCGCCGCGCGCGCTGCTCGACAATGCGCCGCTCGCGCGCTTTCTCGACACGTCGCTCAGCTTCCACCGCATCGGCCACATGCTGGAGACGCGCGCGCTGCATGCGCTGTCCGTCACCGCGCTCAGCTACTCGTCGGGGCAGCATGTCACGTTCTACCAGTCCGACCAGCCGATCCACGCGTGGCGCCGCGCGCAGCGCTCGGCGCGCATGGTCGCACTGACGCCGGCGCACCTGCTCGCGTCGGCGGCGATTCCGTACGTGTTTCCGGCGGTGCCGCTCGAACTCGACGGCCGCCGCGAGTACTTCGGCGACGGCTCGATCCGCCAGATCGCTCCGCTCAGCCCCGCGATCCACTTCGGCGCGAGCCGCATCGTCGTGATCGGCGCGGGCGCGCCGCGACCCGAGGTGCCGGCGAGCGCGAGCGGCGAAGGCTATCCGTCGCTCGCGCAGATCGGCCAGCAGGTGCTTGCAAGCGTGTTTCTCGATTCGCTGGGCGCCGACATCGAGCGCATCGAGCACGTGAACCGGATGGTCGAGCATCTGCCGCACACCGTCGAGCCGGAAAGCGGCTGGCGTCATGTCGATGTCCTGACGATCGCGCCGAGCGAGCGCATCGAGCTGATCGCGACGCGGCATCTGGAGCGGTTGCCGCTCACGGTGCGCGGGCTGCTCGGCGCGGTCGGCGGCAATCGCGCGTCGGGCGCGTCGTTTGCGAGCTACCTGCTGTTCGAGAGCGCGTTCACTCGCGAGCTGATCGAACTCGGTCGGCGCGATGCGCTGGCGCAGCGCGAGCGCATCGCGGGATGGCTGGCGGGCGAGACCGGCGACGGCGCGCATCCCGGATCGCTGATGGACGGCGGCGGCGCGGTACGAAGCGGCGACGCAGGCGACGCGCGTTAGCGGGGCGGCTCAGCGTACGGACCCGCGCATGGACGGCGGATGGAAAGCGCATGGACGGCGCAGACGGCGCAGACGGCGCAGACGGCGCAGACAGCGCAGACAGCACAGACAGCACAGACAGCACAGACAGCACAGACACAGCGCAGACACAGCGCAGACACAGCGCAGACACAGCATGCCCCGCCCGCAGCCAGGCCGCGCGCCGCCATTCACGGGCGCGACACGCGCGTCAGGCACGCTGTTGACAAAGATCAACATGGGCGCGCGTGCAACCGCCTGTCAGGCCGATCAGGCAAGGCTGCGTGCTATCATGACGTAGGTTTTATCCGGCCTTTGGACGGGTGGCGACAGTCTTGTGCGTCGTCCGTCCGGGGCCGCTTGCGCGCCGGCTGGCGAGCGCGCCCGTCGGGGTCGAACGGGGGCGAGCAGGCGCGAGCGCCGTGCGCAAGGCGCGTGCGCGGGCACCCGAAGCAGCACGACTCCCTGGCTGGCCCGTGCATCTGGGCGGCCGATTCCCGCGTAAAATTCGATACTTGGCTTGCGCGCGCACGGGGTAGGTCCGCGGCCGGGCAAGAGTTGTCACAGACACAAACAGTCGTCGCAATGGGCAGAACAGGGGTGGGACTATGAACACCATGCTTTATCCGGAACTTTACAAATCGCTCGAGTCCGTTCGATGGGACATGGAGAAGGACATCCCCTGGGATAAGTTCGACGCATCGCTCCTGACCGACGAGCAGGCGCAAACCATCAAGATGAACGCGATCACCGAATGGTCGGCGCTGCCCGCCACGGAGATGTTCCTGCGCGACAATCATCACGACAGCGATTTCTCCGCGTTCATGAGCGTGTGGTTCTTCGAGGAGCAGAAGCATTCGCTGGTGCTGATGGAATATCTGCGCCGCTTCCGGCCCGAACTGGTGCCGACCGAAGAGGAGTTGCACGCGGTGCGCTTCGAGTTCGATCCCGCGCCGCCGCTCGAAACGCTGATGCTGCACTTCTGCGGCGAAATCCGCCTGAACCACTGGTATCGCCGCGCGGCCGAATGGCATACCGAGCCGGTCATCAAGCATATCTACGAGACCATCTCGCGCGACGAAGCGCGTCATGGCGGCGCCTATCTGCGCTACATGAAGAAGGCAATGGGCAATTTCGGCGACGTCGCGCGCGCCTCGTTCGCGAAGATCGGCGTGCTGATGGCGTCGGCGCGCCGTACCGAGAAGCCGCTGCATCCGACCAACCTGCACGTGAACCAGTCGCTGTTCCCGCGCGACACGGTGCAGTCGCGCCTGCCCGATCCCGAGTGGCTCGAGCGCTGGCTCGACGAGCAGATCCGCTTCGACGACGGCTGGGAAAAGAAGGTGGTCGACCGGATCCTGCACAATCTGTCGCTGCTGTTCGAGCACACGTTCGGCACCGCGCAGGAGCTGAACCGCTACCGCAAGGAAGTGGTCGCGCGCCTGCAGGCTGCGCAGAAGTCGGCCGGCCAGCCGGCCTGACGCCGGCCTCCGGCAGTCGCATTCGCCATCACGTTCGCTGTTGCAGTCGCGGCCCGGCCGGCGCAAGCCCCGCCGGGCCGCAGTGTTTTTGCCGGCCGGCCGGTCAGCGGGGCCGCGCGTCCCCGGTGCAGCGCGTTCCGGCCCAACCGCCGCGCGCACGCGCGCCTTGCCTTTGAAAGCCTGCGTATCGCGTGTATCGCGTGTATCGTGGCGGCAATCCGTTTTCCGTTTTCTTCGACTTTTCCATGGCAGCTCATTTCGAACGCAAGCTCACGACGCGCGAGGCGCTTGCAGCGCTGCGCCCGTCGCTCGCCGGTCCGGTCGTGTTCACGAACGGCGTCTTCGACATCCTGCATCGCGGCCACGTGACCTACCTCGCTGACGCGAAGGCGCTCGGCGTCTGCCTGATCGTCGGCGTGAACAGCGACGCGTCGGTGCGCAGGCTCGGCAAGGGCGACGACCGGCCGATCAACGCGCAGGCCGACCGCATGGCGTTGCTCGCGGCGCTGGAAAGCGTGGACTGGGTGGTGGGCTTCGAGGAACAGACGCCGGTCGCGCTGATCGAGGCGCTGCATCCCGACGTGCTGGTGAAAGGCGGCGATTACGACATGGACGCGTTACCGGAATCCGCGCTGGTGCGCGGCTGGGGCGGCCGCGCGCTGGCGATTCCATTCGAGCACGACCGCTCGACGACGGCGCTCCTCAAGCGGGTCCGCGCCCATTCCTGACGCGTCCGCCGGGCGCGTCGCGCGTTACTGCGGCAGCGCAGAGGCGGCGATCGGCGGCGTCGGCGCCGGGCCGCCGACCACCGCGAGATCGGCCGCCTGAGCCGCCGACAGCGGCTGGACCTTCAGCCACTCCGGATGCACCTGGCGGTTCAGATGGCCCGGTTCGCGCGCGCCCGCGTACGGCAGCGGCCCGAATACGCCGCGCATTGCCGCGAACGCGACGAGGTTCGCGATAATCAGAAGAGGGATCAGCCAGCGCAGCATCGAGTCAGTCTCCATCCGGGGGCTACGTGTATCGGCGCGGCGGGTCACGCGGGCCGCATCGCGGCACGGTCGGCGGCGATGCGCGCGAGGCCCGACAGCACGAGCGAATCGTGGCGAGTATGCGGCACTTTCAGGGCGGCTGCCACTTCATCGACGGCGCCGCCGCTCACGACGAGCCGCACCGGCTCGCCCCATGCGTCCTGCAGATCGCGCCACGTCCGCTCGACGAGCCCGGCCTGCGCGAGCAGGCAGCCGGCCGACAGCGAGCCCGGCGTATCGGTGCCGAGGAACGCGCGGCCCGCGGCGAGCGCCGCGCGCGCCGTCTGTGCGTCGAGCGTGGGCAATTGCGCGGTCTGCTCGCCGAGCGCGCGCATCATCATCGTCCAGCCGGGAGCGATCAGGCCGCCGGCGAACAGGCCGTCGGCGCGCAGCGCTTCGAGCGTCGTCGCGGTGCCGAAGGTCGCGAGCAGCAGCGCTTCGCCAGGGAACGCCGCGTGCGCGCCGATCAGCCCGGCCCAGCGGTCGCTGCCGAGCGCCGCGGGCGTCGTGTAGCCGTTCGTCACGCCGCATTGCCGCGCGCAGGCGCGAATCGTCGTGCACGCGAGGCCGGGCCAATGCGCGTCGAGCAGCATGTCGAGCCGTTGCGCGACCGCGGCGCCGGCGACGTTCGACAGCCATGCGCCGCCCGGGCGCGGCAAGTCCTGCCACGCCGAAATCGCCGCGCGAGCCGGGGCGGCGGACGGCGCGTCGTCACGGTGAGCGAACGCACCGGTTGCCGTGAGCGTGCCGTCGTCCTGCGCGAGCGCCCATTTGATCCGGCTGTTGCCGGCATCGATCAGCAGGTAGGGGCCGCCGTTCATCGGGGGGTGTCGGCGAGGCGCAGCGAGACGTCGCCGGTCGCGATGGCTGCGCGGCCGGTGGCGGTGTCGAGCAGCAACTGGCCCTGTTCGTCGACGCCCGCCGCGATGCCGCGCGCGAGTTCGGCGCCCTGCTCGATCAGCACGACTTCGCGGCCCGCATACGCGTGGCACGCGTTCCAGCGCCGCTGGAACGGCGCGAAGCCCTCGGCGCCGAAGCGCTTGAGCATCGGTTCGAGCGCGTTCAGTTCGGCGGCGAGCGTGTCGGTCAGGTTCGCGTTCGGCAACGCGCGCGACAGCGCGGTCGGCTCGGTGCCGCGCACCTGCGCCGGGGTGCCGGCATTGAGCTCGGCGACGCGCGCGGCGAGCGCATCCGCGCCTTTCACGTTGGTGCCGATGCCGATCACGACCGCGCTCGCGGATGCGGTGCTCCACGCCGTTTCGATCAGGATGCCGGCCAGCTTGTCGCCTTCGAGCAGCACGTCGTTCGGCCACTTCAGCGCGATTTGCCCCGGCCCGTCGACCGGCAGCGCGCGCAGCCCGTCGACCAGCGCGACGCCGACCGCGAGGCTCAGTCCCGCGAGCCCCGCGAGCGGCCGCGGCAGCACGCAGGCCACCGAGAACAGCAGCGCGTTGCCGGGCTCGGCGTACCAGGTGCGCCCGCGCCGGCCGCGGCCGGCCGTTTGCAGATAGGCGACGCGCACGATCGGGCGGGGCAGCGCGTCCGCGCGACGCGGCAGCCCCTTCACGCGCGCCATCAGGTCGGCGTTGGTGGAGCCGGTTTCCTCGACGATCTCGATGGGCCAGTCGTGCGCATGCGCGCCGAACAGCGCGACCGCGCGCTCGCGGTCGATGCGCCAGTCGTCCGTGGCGCCGGAGGGGGAGGCAGTAGCGTTCATGCCTCGTATTGTAGCGACAGGGCCGCCCCCGGCGGCGCCGCGCTGTCGCTGTCTTTGTCCGGCGCACGCGGCGGCCTGCCGGCGCCGCGCCGCGCGCCGTCGAGGCCTCCGGATGCCGCGTTCGCTACAATGGGCCCTGATCCGATCTCATCGACTCCAGCGCTCCTTGAACGACGACACTCCTCCCGGCCTTGAAGTCGCGGCAGGTAGCCAAGGCAAGGTCATCCAGCTCTCCGGGCAGTGGACGGCGCTCGCGCTCGCGCGCGACCGGGCCACCGGCAAGGTCGTCCCGCGCCTGCGCACGCTCGTGGGCCGCGACGGCCTGCAATGGGATCTGTCGCGCGTCGAGCGGCTGGATCACGTCGGCGGGCAGGCGCTGTGGCGGGTCTGGGGGCGCAGGCTGCCGGCCGGCCTGGTCGCGCTGAGCGACACGCAGCGCGACATCTTCGACCGCATCGCGCTGCTCGACAGCGCGCGCGACACACCCGAGCCGGTCGTGCGGCTCGATCCGTTCACGCGGCTCGGGCTCAGCCTTTTCTCGTTCGCCGAGCATCTCTACGGCGGCGTTGCGATGTTCGGGCGCTTCGTGCTGGACCTGCTCGCGATCGCGCGCAAGCCGCAGATCACGCCGTGGACGGAGATTTCCGCGAACGTCTACAACGCCGGCGCGCGCGCGCTGCCGATCCTCGCGCTCGTCGCGTTCCTGATCGGCATCGTGCTCAGCTATCTGTCCGCGCAGCAACTGCGCCTGTTCGGCGCGAACCAGTACATCGTCAACATTCTCGGGCTCGCGGTGATCCGCGAACTCGGGCCGGTGCTCTCGGCGATCCTCGTCGCGGGGCGCTCGGGCTCGGCGATCACCGCGCAGATCGGCGTGATGCGCGTGACCGAGGAGCTCGACGCGATGCGCGTGATGGGCATCCCGCACGGGCTGCGGCTGATCCTGCCGCGCATCCTCGCGCTCGGCGTCGCGATGCCGCTGCTCGTCATGTGGACCAACATCGTCGCGCTCACCGGCGGCGCGCTCGCCGCGAAGCTGGTGCTCGGCATCGACTTCAGCTACTTCATGCGCGCGCTGCCGGACGTCGTGCCGGTCGCGAACCTGTGGATCGGGCTCGGCAAGGGCGTCGCGTTCGGCATGCTGATCGCGATCGTCGGCTGCCACTTCGGCTTTCGCATCAAGGCCAATTCGCAGAGCCTCGGCGAGGGCACCACGGCCTCGGTCGTCACGTCGATCACGGTCGTCATTCTGGCCGACGCGGTGTTCGCGATCCTGTTCCAGAACGTGGGGCTCGGATGAGCGCGCCGCTCGCCGCGACCCCGCACGAAGCGCCGGCGGCGGCCGCCGCCGCGCCGGTGATCGAGGTGATCGATCTGACCAAGCGCTATGGGCGCAACCTCGTCCATCAGCATCTGAACTTCGACGTGCGGCGCGGCGAGATCGTGTCGATCGTCGGCGGCTCCGGGTCCGGCAAGACCACGCTGGTGCGCCAGATCCTCGCGCTCGAACGGCCGTCGTCGGGCACGATCCGCCTGTTCGGCGAGGACATCGCGACGATCACGCCCGCCGAAGCATTGCTGATGCGCAGCCGCTCCGGCATGCTGTTTCAGCGCGGCGCGCTGTTCTCGTCGCTGTCGGTGTTCGACAACGTCGCGCAGCCGCTGCGCGAACTCGGCAAGATCCCGGAGGACCTGCTGCGCGACATCGTGATGCTCAAGCTCCAGATGGTGGGGCTGCCGTGCAAGCATGCGTCGAAGATGCCGTCGGCGCTGTCGGGCGGGATGATCAAGCGGGTGGGCATCGCGCGCGCGATCGCGCTCGAACCGGAGTTGCTGTTTCTCGACGAACCCACGGCCGGGCTGGATCCGCAGGCATCGGACGAGTTCGTCGAACTGGTGAGCACGCTGCATCGCGCGCTCGGTCTGACCGTCGTGATGGTGACGCACGATCTCGACACGATGATCGCGCTGTCGACGCGCGTCGCGGTGCTGGCCGACCGCAAGGTGCTGGTGGCCGCGCCGGTGGAGGAAGCGGCGGGCATCGATCATCCGTTTATCCGCGAGTATTTTCTCGGTCTGCGCGGCCGGCGCGCGCTGCTGGCGCTGCCGCCGGAGCGCCGCGCGAAGCTGCCGCCGGCCGCGTTTGCCGGCGTATCGGCGCAGCCGTCGCTGTGAGTCTGGAACCCTGATCATGGAAAACAAATCGCACGCCTTCTGGGCGGGACTGTTCACGGTGGCGCTGCTCGTGGCGATCGCGGCGGCGGGCTTCCTGTTCAACGTGGACCGTACGGTGCGCGTGCCGTACGACCTGATCGCGCGCTCCAACGTCACCGGGCTCTACCCGGATGCGTCGGTGCGCTACCGGGGGCTCGACGTCGGCAAGGTGCAGACGATCCGCTTCGACCCGAATCATCCGGGGCAGATCGTGATCCGCATCCTCGTCGACCAGCACGCGCCGATCACGCATTCGACCTACGGCAGCGTCGGCCTGCAGGGCGTGACCGGCATCGCGTTCATCCAGCTCGACGACACCGGCCGCGACCTGAGGCCGCTGCCTTCGTCGGCGAAGGCCGTCGCGCAGATCCCGATGCGCCCAGGCCTGCTCGATCAGCTGCAGGAGCGCGGCGATGCGCTGCTGCACAAGCTCGACGTCGTCGCCGACGACGTGAACGCGATGCTCTCGCCGCAGATGCGCGAGCAGTTGCAGGCAACCGCGGCGAGCCTGCAGCACGCGGCCGACGGCGTGACCGCGCTGACCGGGCAGCTCCAGCCGGCGGCCGGCAAGCTGCCCCAGACGATCGACGCGCTCGACCGCACGCTCGCGTCGACCAGCCAGCTGATCGCCAGCCTGAACCGTCCGGACGGTCCGTTCCAGACGAATCTGAACAAGGTCGGCACCGCCGCGCAGCAGGCGGGCGACGCGCTCGAAGCGATGAACGGGACGTTGCAGGATCTGTCCGCGCGGGTCGGGTACGACACGCTGCCGCGGGTCGATGCGCTCGCCGACGACGTGCGCTCGGCGGTCCGCTCGGTGGATCAGGCGGCGGGCGTGTTCAGCGCGAGCCCGCGCAGCCTCCTGTTCGGCGCGCCGCCGCCCGCGCCCGGTCCGGGCGAACCGGGCTTCGCATGGCCCGCGGCGCATGCCGCTCGCTGATCTGAAAGGAACCTTCCGATGGCACGCTCGTTCACCGGCCCGCTGACGGGCCGCCCGTCCGCTCCGTTCTCTCCTCTGCGCGCGCGCGGGCGCGCCTGCGCGGCGTTCGTCGCGGCCGGCATGCTCGGCGTGCTCGGCGGCTGCGCCGCGACGAGTCCGGGCGCAGCCCAGGTCCGCTACGATCTCGGTCCGGCGCCGCACACCGCCGCGAACGGCGGCGGCGCGCTGCCGCCGCTCAAGGTGCTCGCGGTGACGGCGCCGCAGACGCTGTCGACGGACGGGCTGATCTATCGACTCGGTTACGCGGATGCCCAGCAAACGGCCGCCTACGCGCAGAGCCGCTGGTCGATGCCGCCCGCGCAACTGCTCACGCAACGGCTGCGCGATGCGCTGTCGCAGCGCGGCACGGTGCTGACCGGCGCCGACAGCGTGCGCGCACCGGTGCTGAAGGTCGATCTCGATGCGTTCGAGCAGGTGTTCGACAGCCGCAGCGCGAGCCACGCGCTCGTGCACGCACGGGCGACGCTGATGCGGCGCGGCGAGGTGCTCGCGCAGCGCACGTTCACCGTGCAGACACCGGCGCCCTCGCCGGACGCCGCAGGGGGCGCGCAGGCGCTGGCGGCCGCGAGCGACGCGCTGGTCGCGCAGATTGCCGCGTGGGTGGGCGCGCAGCCGCTTGCTTTGACGCACTGAGCGGGCGGGGCGCGACGTACGCCATGTGCGTCCCGTGCGTCCCGTGCACCCCATACACCGCGCCCTTGCGTTCCGTCCCCGCGTGCGTCGGAGCGCGTGCGCGGGCCCCTCGCTATAATCGACCCACGCATCGATCCACCCGCGGCGCCCGCGCAGGCCAGAACCGCGCGTCGCCCGTGCCGCCCGCCGCCTTCCGTCTCGTCCTCCCTACACCATGGACTCTTTCTACAAGTACCACGTCTTTTTCTGCCTGAACCAGCGCGAACCCGGCGCGGAGCGCCCGAGTTGCGCGAACTGCAACGCACAGGCGATGCAGGAGCACGCCAAAAAGCGCGTCAAGCAACTGGGCCTCGCCGGTCCCGGCCAGGTGCGCATCAACAAGGCCGGCTGCCTCGACCGCTGCGAAGAGGGGCCGACGATCGTCGTCTATCCGGAAGGCACGTGGTACACCTATGTCGACGAGCATGACATCGACGAGATCGTCGAGTCCCATCTCGCGCGCGGCGAGGTCGTCGAGCGTCTGAAGATCGACCGGTAGGCGGCGCGATGAACGGACACACGCAACGCTTCCTGATCGACGGACCGGTCGGCCACATCGAGGTGGCGCTCGACCTGCCCGACGCGACCCGCGAAAATGGCGCGCCGCCGCGCGGCATTGCGCTGGTCGCGCATCCGCACCCGCTGTTCGGCGGCACGATGGACAACAAGGTTGCGCAGACGCTCGCGCGCACGCTCGTGCAGCTCGGCTACACGACCTACCGCTCGAACTTCCGCGGTGTCGGGCAAACGCAAGGCGAGCACGACGGCGGGATCGGCGAGCGCGACGACCTGCGCGCGCTGCTCGATCACATGCGCGCGCAGCCGGGGCAGGCCGGGCTGCCGCTGGTGCTCGCGGGGTTCTCGTTCGGCACGTTCGTGCTGTCGCACGTCGCGGCGCGGCTGCTTGCCGAGCAGGCGGGCATCGAGCGGATGGTGTTCGTCGGCACGGCGGCGAGCCGCTGGGAGGTTGCGCCGGTGCCGGAAAACACGCTCGTGATTCACGGCGAACTGGACGAGACCGTTCCCATTCAATCGGTTTACGACTGGGCGAGGCCGCAGGAATTGCCGGTCGTGGTGATTCCGGGGGCCGAGCATTTCCTGCATCGCAAGCTGCACATCCTGAAGCGCATCATCGTCGACGCGTGGCGCTGACGCCCCCGCCCGCGTGCGTTTTATGGGGTACAGGTACGCGCGAAATGAAAATTTATCATCGGGCAAGCCGCGAGTCCGGGCCGCGCGCGCGCGTATAATGAGCGCTCTTTTTTGCGCGCAGCGCCGCTCTTGCCGCTGATGGCGCGTCGTTTCGGCGTCTGTCGCCGGGCGTGCTGCGCGAACCGATCGTCTGGCCGGAAGTCCAACGGGCGCCGCGCCGCCTTTTTGCGCGGCTAGCGCTCGCCGACCGGCTCTTCCAAACTGCGCGCCCCCGGGCGCGGTGCACATTTCTGCCCGAATCGATCCTATGCGTTCTCCCCTCTCCGGCCTTTCGCCCCTCGCGTCTTTCCCGTCCTTCGTTCCCCGTTCCCTCAGCCGCGCCGTGACGCTCGGCGCCGTGCTGCCCGTCACGCTCGTCGCGAGCACCGCGTTCGCGCAGGTGCCGCCGCCCGCGGTGAACGCGCGCTCGTGGGTGCTGATGGACGCCACTAGCAACCAGGTGCTCGCATCCGGCAATCCCGACGAGCGCGTCGAGCCCGCGTCGCTCACGAAGCTGATGACCGCGTACCTCGTGTTCGAGGCGCTGCAGAGCAAGAAGATCTCGATGGACCAGATCGTCATGCCGAGCGACGCGGTGCGCCGCGTGAAGACCGACGAATCGCGCATGTTCATCGAGGCGAACAAGCCGGTTTCGGTGCACGACCTCGTGTACGGGATGATCATCCAGTCGGGCAACGACGCGGCGATCGCGCTGGCGGAACTGGTCGGCGGCAGCGAGGCGCAGTTCGTCGACATGATGAATGCGGAGGCGAAGCGCCTCGGCATGACGCACACGCACTATGCGGACGTGAACGGGATGCCCTCCCCGGGGCACTATACGAGCGCAGGCGACCTCGCGCTCCTGTCGGTACGGCTGATCCGCGACTTTCCCGAGTACTACAGCATCTTCGCGATCAAGGAATTCACGTACAACAAGATTCGCCAGTTCAACCGCAACCGGCTGCTGTGGACCGATCCGAGCGTCGACGGCCTGAAGACCGGCCACACGCAGGCGGCCGGCTACTGCCTGATCGCGAGCGCGAAGCGTCCGCTGCCGGGCGTGCCGGATGCGACGAACCGCCTCGTGACGGTGATGATGGGCGAAGTGAAGGAGCACGATCGCGTCGTGGACAGCATGAAGATGCTGGACTACGGCTATAGCGCGTACGACACGGTGCGCCTCTACAAGGCCGGTCAGGCGGTCGGCACGCCGCGCGTCTACAAGGGCCTCGTCAATACGGTCAGCGTCGGCGTGAAGGGCAACGAATTCGTGACGGTGCCACGGGGCATGGGCAGCAAGGTGAAGCCCGAAGTCGACCTGAACGAACCGCTGATTGCGCCGATCAGCGCCGGCCAGCAGGTCGGTACGGTGAAGGTGGTCGCCGACGGCAAGGTGCTGTCGCAGATCCCGGTGGTGGCGCTGCAGCCGGTGCCGCAGGCGGGCGTGCTCGGCCGCGCGTGGGATTCGCTGATGCTGATGTTCAACAAGAAGAAGTAAGCGGTAGGCGGCGCCGGCACCGCCGCGCGCCGGGTGGCATGGGGCCGCATGCCCCGTGCGGCCGTACCGCGGCGCATCGCGGTGTATCGCGGCCTGTTGAGGCGTGTGGCGCGGCGCCTGGCGCCCGGCGTGCGGCGCCTGGCGGGCGGTCCGCAAGGAGTGAGGAATGCAGTCCGACAACGATTCGTTATTTGAATTTCCGTGCGATTTCCCGATCAAGGTGATGGGCAAGTCGCATCCCGAGTTTGCCGAGACGATCGTCGCGGTGGTCCGGCAGTTCGACGCCGGTCTGGACGCGTCGCGCGTCGAGACCCGGCCGTCGAGCGGCGGCACGTACACGGGCCTGACGGTCACGGTGCGGGCCACGAGCCGCGCGCATCTCGACGACATCTACCGCGCGCTCACCGGCCATCCGATGGTCAAGGTCGTGCTGTGAGCATCAGGCCCGCGGCGCCTCGGCCGTGGGCGGTACGGCGCGCCCCGCGCCGCAGGTCGCATTGAAGAGCAGCCGGAACCGGCCGGCCTCGGCGAACACCCAGTCCCGGAATGCCCGCACGCGCTCGGTCTGCAGCGCGTGCGGCGGGCATACGAAGTAGTACTGCCACGGGCTCGGGCCATCCACGTCGAACAGCCGCACGAGCCGTCCCGCGACGATTTCCTGCGTGGCGAGCGAGCGCCGCACGAGTGCGATGCCCTGGCCGTCGATCGCGGCCTGCAGCAGATTCGACGAATCCTGGTACAGCACGCCACGCCGCGGTTCGGGCACCTCCGTGAGGCCGGCGGCGTCGAGCCACGGGCGCCATAGCTCGTCGTCCGAGCGCAGCAGCGGCATAGGGGCGAGTTCGGCCGGCGTGCGCGGCAGAGCGCCGCCGTTGAAGGCCGGCGAGCACGCGGGAAAGAAAATCTCCTCCAGCAGCAGTTCCGCATGCAGGCCGGCGTATTTGCCGAAGCCGAAGCGGATGACCGCATCCACGTCGTCGCGGGTGAAATCGGTCAGCGAGTTTGTCGACAGCAGCTCGATGTCCCATTGCGGATACGCCTCGATGAAGCCGCCGATACGCGGCGTGATCCAGCGCGCGGCGAACGACGACAGGATCGATACCACCAGGCGCCGCTCGCGGTCGCCGGCGCGAAGGTCGCGTGTGGCGTCGGCGAGCGCGCCGAGCGCATCGCGCACCGCGCTCGCGTAGCGGCGGCCTGCCTCGGTGAGGCGCACGCGTTTGCCGTCGCGCGCAAACAGCACGACGCCCAGCTCGGCCTCGAGCGCGCGGATCTGATGGCTGACCGCGCCGTGGGTGACGAACAGCTCGTCCGCGGCGCGCGAAAAGCTCTCGTGACGAGCGGCCGCCTCGAAAGCCTTGATCGCGTTCAGACTGGGCAACTGGCGAAGGTCCATCGCAATTTTTCTCACATAAGGGCGAAAATTGATCGTTTTGCGCAAGCCCTTGCTACGCCTACGATTGTAGCCATCAAACGACTTTTCGAGAGGGCATCATGCGGGAAATTTCCTCCAGTATCACGTTCGAAATTCGCGGTGGCGAGACGGTGCCGATGCGGGTGGCGCGCAGCACGCGGCTCGTGGTGAGCGGTGCGCCGGTGTGGCTCACGCGCAGCGACGACGTCGAGGACTACTGGCTCGAACCGGGACGCGTGCTGCGGCTGCGGCGCGGCGAGCGCCTGTGGCTGGGAGTCGAGCGCGGCGCGTGCGCGCAGGTCGCGTTCGCGGTGCCGGCGCGAGTCGATGCGCGCGGCTTCGACTGGCTGATGCGGCTCGCCGACCGGTTGGGGCTGCCGGGACGCGCCGGCTGGCGCACCGTCTGACCAGCGGCGGCCCGGGCGCGACGACGGGCGCCGGTCGCCGCGCGCGCCGGGCCGTCCGCGAACCGGCCACGCGCGCCAGGGTGCGCCGGGGGCGCTGAAGCGGCGCGCGTCTCGAAGCGAGGGTTGGGGTGCCGGTGGCGTCCGGCGAGGAATGCCGGATTTCGGTAAACTCTCGACATCATGTGCGCCACGCCGGTTTCTTCCTCTTCTGCTTCATCCGTCCCCCGTTCTGCCGATCCGGCCCCGTCTGCCGGACCGCTCGCGCCTGCCGGCGCGCTGCTGCGCTGGCGCGGTGTCGAGCCCTACGAGGCGAGCTTCGCGGCAATGCGCGCGTTCACCGATGCACGGACCGCCGACACGTCCGACGAAATCTGGCTCGTCGAGCACCCGCCGGTGTTCACGCTGGGCCAGGCCGGTAATCCCGCGCATCTGCTCGCGGCCGACAGCGGCATTCCGCTCGTGAAGGTCGATCGCGGCGGACAGATCACGTACCACGGGCCGGGGCAGGTCGTCGCCTATCTGCTGCTCGATCTGCGCCGGCGCAAGCTGATGGTGCGCGAGCTTGTCACGCGTATCGAGCAGGCCGTGATCGACACGCTCGCAGCGTATAATCTCGCCGGGGAACGCAAGGCGGGTGCCCCGGGCATCTACGTCGCGCCCGGCGCGCACGCCGGTTCGCATGCCGGCGCGAAGATTGCGGCGCTCGGCCTGAAAATCCGCAATGGCTGCAGCTATCACGGCGTGAGCCTGAACGTGAAGATGGACCTGCGGCCGTTTCTGGCCATCAACCCGTGCGGGTACGCGGGGCTCGAAACCATCGACATGGCGGCGCTGGGCGCGAGTGCCGGCTGGGACGACGTAGCCCGCACACTGGCAGCCCGCCTCACCGCAAACATCGACGGCACGCCCGCCGCCGTCGCCCAACCGCAGGCCGGCGTCGAGACCGCCTGACTGGATCGAACCAATGACTGACGTTACCGCGAACCTCGCCGGCGCTGCCGCCCCGGATACCGCAGCGGCCGCCGCCGCGTATGACCCGAATGCCAAGCAGAAGGCGCAGGCCAAAACCGCGCGCATTCCGATCAAGGTCGTGCCGATCGAGAAGCTGAAGAAGCCCGACTGGATCCGCGTGAAGGCGGCCACCGGCAACTCGCGTTTCTACGAGATCAAGCAGATTCTGCGCGAGCACAACCTGCACACGGTCTGCGAGGAGGCCAGTTGCCCGAACATCGGCGAATGCTTCGGCAAGGGCACCGCCACCTTCATGATCATGGGCGACAAGTGCACGCGCCGCTGCCCGTTTTGCGACGTGGGCCACGGCCGTCCCGATCCGCTCGATGCCGACGAACCGCTCAATCTCGCGCGCACGATTGCGGCGCTGAAGCTGAAGTACGTCGTGATTACGAGCGTCGATCGCGACGATCTGCGCGACGGCGGAGCCGCGCATTTCGTCGAGTGCATTCGTCAGACGCGCGAGCTGTCGCCGGAGACGCGCATCGAAATCCTGACACCGGACTTTCGCGGCCGGCTGGATCGCGCGCTGGCGATCCTGAACGCCGCGCCGCCCGACGTGATGAATCACAACCTCGAAACGGTACCCCGGCTGTACAAGGAAGCGCGTCCCGGTTCGGACTATGCGCACTCGCTGAAGCTGCTGAAGGACTTCAAGGCGCTGCATCCGCACGTCGCGACGAAGTCCGGCCTGATGGTCGGCCTCGGCGAGACCGAAGAGGAAATCCTGCAGGTGATGCGCGATCTGCGCGAGCACGACGTGGACATGCTGACGATCGGCCAGTACCTGCAGCCGTCCGAGCACCATCTGCCGGTGCGCGCGTACGTGCACCCGGACACGTTCCGCATGTACGAGGAAGAAGCGTACAAGATGGGCTTCACGCATGCGGCCGTCGGCGCGATGGTGCGTTCGAGCTACCACGCGGACGTGCAGGCGCACGGCGCGGGCGTCGTCTGAGCGCGCGCGGCGGCGCAGCGCCGCATTCGCCGGACCCGCAAAAAAGCCCGCACGCGATGCGGGCTTTTTGTTGCTGCACGTTGCGCACGCGGCGCGGCGCCGCTCCGCAGCGTCGCGTCGATCAGGCAATGATCAGGCACTGATCAGGCAACGATCACGCGCGGCAGCTTCTTTTTCAGCGCTGGAAAATCGGCTGAATCGCCGGCCCGTTTGTTGGTGATCAGGATATCGATCTTTTCGGGCGGGCAATAGGCAATGCGGCTGCGCTGGCCGATCTTGCTGTAATCGGCGAGGATCACGACGCGGTCCGCGTTGGCCACCATCGCGCGCGCGACTTCGGCTTCGGACTGATCGTAGTTCGTCGCGCCGTGGCGCGCATCGATGCCGACCGGCGACAGCAGCGCGAGGTCGGCGCGGTAGCGGTGGATGTCGAGCACCGTCGAGCTGCCGCCCGTCGCCATCGCGCGGTCGCTGATCGCGCCGCCGAGCAGGATCACTTCGTTGGCCGCGTCGCCTTGCCGCTCGCCGGGGCCGCGCAGCTTCAGCGCAACGTCGATCGAGTTCGTCACGATCGTCAGGTTGGCGAGCTTCGCCAGTTCGTCGGCGAGCGCGGAAGTCGTCGTGCCGGCGTCGATGAACAGCGTCTGCCCGCTCGCGACCACGCCGGTGGCCGCGCGCGCGATCGCCGTTTTCGACTTCACGCGCGTATGCGCGCGCTCGGCGATCGGCGCTTCGTCGGCGGGCGTGATGGCGCCGCCGTGCACGCGGCGCAGTGCACCGAGCGCTTCGAGATCGAGCAGGTCGCGCCGGACCGTTTCGCGCGACACACCGAGGTCCGCCATGATCCGCTCAGTCGAAACGCGTTGCAGCGTCGACAGCAAAGCGCGAATTCTCTGGTGACGATCTTCCTGCCACATGCCGTTCTTCCTTTGCTGAACGAAGTTGTCCAAAGGCGATGTTGCCCGACCCCATCACTGACACAGCAATGTGTCGAAACAGTGTCAGGTGCGCGACTCTACCCGTTTTGTGTTGTATTTTTTTGTGGCCTTGCAAATTTGGGTATTTAAATTTAGCCTTCGCACATTATCGGCCTGACAGGCAATCCGAACACGGAATGTTCGAAAAGGAATTGAACCATCCCGTTTCGAACATCCGGCGTCGCGTCTGGCCAACCGCACGCAACAGACGGCCGCCATACTAAACTCGCGTTCATGTCCATGCGGATCGCGCACGGCGCACGGCGAGCGGCCATTCCGCTTGACTTCGAAGGTGTACAGACGTGGGAACTGGGATCGATCGTACCGGCGGCTGGCCGTATCCGCGGCTCGTCGCGCATCGCTGCGGCGGCACGCTGGCGCCTGAAAACACGCTCGCCGGCTTCGATGTGTGCGCGCGCCACGGTTACCGGATGGTCGAGTTCGACGCAAAACTGTCCGCCGACGACCAGATCTTCCTGCTGCACGACGACACGCTGGACCGCACCACCAATGGTCATGGGCCCGCCGCCGTCCAGCCGTGGGCGGCGCTCGCGCAGCTCGACGCCGGCGCGTGGCGCGATCCGCGCTTTGCCGGCGAGCGCCTGCCGACCCTTGCCGACACCGCGCAGCGCTGCGCGCGCGACGGCATCGCCGCCAACATCGAGATCAAGCCTTGCCCCGGCCGCGACGCGCTGACCGGACGCCTTGTCGCGCAAGCGGCGCAGCGTCTGTGGCAGGGGCAGCCGAGCGCGCCGCTGCTGTCGTCGTTCTCGCAGGAATCGCTCGCGGCGGCGCGCGACGCCGCGCCGGCGCTGCCGCGCGGCATGCTGTTCGAAGCGGTGCCGGCGGACTGGCGCCGGATCGTGCGCGAACTGGGCTGCGTGTCGCTGCACGCGAGCCACCGGTATCTGAGCGCGGCGCTGGTGGCCGAAATCCACGCGGAAGGGCTGCGCGTGCTCGCTTATACCGTGAACGATGTCGCGCGGGCGCAGTTGCTCGCGCAATGGGGCGTCGACATGATCTGCACCGACCGCCCCGACATGCTTCCCCCCGACCTGTCCGGCACGCCGCATCAGACGGCATAGACAGGGCCGGCGCGCCGCCTGCGCGGCGCGTCGCGACGGGGTGTCGCGGATCGCTTTCCTAACGTAGCAATTTTCGGCAGAGGATGGGAACGACTATGAACCGCACGTGGCTGAGCCGTGTTGTGTCGATCGGAGGTGTCGCGGGGCTGGCAGCGGCGAGTGCGGGCAGCGCGTTCGCCGCGCCGTCCGCGGCGCTCGTCGCCGCCGCGAAGCAGGAGGGGCAGCTCACCGTGATCGCGCTGCCGCACGACTGGTGCGGCTATGGCGCGATGATCGCCGACTTCGAAAAGAAGTATGGGATCAAGATCAACGAACTGAATCCGGATGCGGGCTCGGGCGACGAAATCGAGGCGATCAAGGCGAACAAGGGCAACAAGGGGCCGCAGGCGCCCGACGTGATCGACGTCGGCCTGTCGTTCGGGCCCTCCGCGAAAGCCGCCGGGCTGCTGCAGCCGTACAAGGTGTCGACGTGGAAGGACATTCCCGCCGACGAGAAGGATCCGGACGGCTACTGGTACGGCGATTACTATGGCGTGCTGTCGTTCGAAGTGAACGCCGACATGATCGACAAGGTGCCGCACGACTGGAGCGATCTGCAAAAGTCCGACTACCGCAACGCGGTGTCGCTCGCGGGCGATCCGCGTTCGGCGAATCAGGCGATCGAGGCGGTGTACGGCGCCGGCCTGTCCGCGGCAAAGGGCGATGCGGCGAAGGCCGACGCGGCGGGCCTCGCATTCTTCGCGAACCTGAACAAGAGCGGCAACTTCGTGCCGGTGATCGGCAAGGCGGCGTCGCTCGCGCAGGGCACGACGCCGATCATCGTGCGCTGGGACTACCTCGCCCTCGCCGACCGCGACACGTTGAAGGGCAACCCGAAGGTCGACGTGATCGTGCCGAAGACGGGCGTCGTGGCCGGCGTGTACGTGCAGGCGATCAGCGCGTACGCGCCGCATCCGAACGCGGCGAAGCTGTGGATGGAGTATCTGTACTCGGACGAAGGCCAGCTCGGCTGGCTGGCCGGCTACTGCCACCCGGTCCGCTTCAATGCGATGGTGGCGGCGAAGAAGGTGCCGGCCGCGCTGCTGGCGAAGCTGCCGCCGGCGCAGGCGTACAAGGCGGCCGTGTTCCCGAGCCTCGCTGCGCAGGACGCGTCGAAGAGCGCGATCACCCGGCAGTGGGATAGCGTGGTGGGCGCGAACGTCAAGTAAGACGAAACCAGACGGGCGCGCCGGCGCATCCGGACGATCGCGGCCGCGCGCGGGCGTCATCGCGTGCGGTTGCGGCGCGCGCCCGCTCGATCCAGGGTGATCTATGACCGCTTCAACGGATCTGATGCCGGCGCAGCCGGAGCCGGGCGCGTCGCCGGTTCCGACGCCGCGGGCGCCATCCCGGGCGTCCGGGCTGCTGGTGTGGCTCGGCGTTGCACCGTTCTTCGTGTTCGCGCTGCTGTTCCTGATCCTGCCGACCGGCTTTCTGATGGTCGGTGCGTTCCAGGACGCGCACGGTCATCTCACGCTCGCGAATTTCCGCGCGCTGTTCGAGCCGGACGTGCTCGACGCGTACTGGATCAGCTTCAAGGTCAGCGCCGCGTCGGCGCTGGGCGGTGCCGCACTCGGCCTGCTGCTCGCGTGGGCGGCCGTGCAGGGGCAGTTGCCGGGCTGGATTCGTCCGACCCTCATGACCTTCTCCGGTGTCGCGTCGAACTTCGCGGGCGTGCCGCTCGCGTTTGCGTTCATCTGCACGCTGGGGCGCGTCGGCCTCGTCACGCTGCTGCTCAGGAAATACCTCGGGCTGAACCTGTATGCGACCGGTTTCAGCATCCTGAGCTTCTCGGGTCTCACGCTGACGTATCTGTATTTCCAGATTCCGCTGATGGTGCTGATCATCACGCCCGCGCTCGACGGGCTGAAGCGCGAATGGCGCGAGGCCTGCGATTGCCTCGGCGGCACCGCGTTCCAGTACTGGCGGCACATCGCGCTACCGGTGCTGTGGCCGAGCGTGCTCGGCGCGACGCTGCTGCTGTTCGCGAACGCGTTCGGCGCGGTGGCGACCGCGTATGCGCTCACCGGCAGCTCGCTGAATATCGTGCCGATCCTGCTGTATGCGCAGATTCGCGGCGACGTGCTGCACAACCCGAATCTCGGCTACGCGCTCGCACTCGGGATGATCGTCGTGACGGGCCTGTCGAACGGCGGGTATATCTGGCTGCGCGCTCGCGCGGAGAGGGGGCGGCGATGAACCGGCAATCGCGCGTGGGAGCGTGGACGGCCGTGGTGGTCGGCTCGCTGTATTTCCTGATTCCGCTGATCGCGACGTTCGACTTCAGCCTGAAGATGCGCCGCGGCGAATACAGCTTCGCGGCCTACAAGGTCGTGCTGGCGGACACGCAGTTCCAGGCGTCGTTCGCCTACTCGGTCGCGATGGCGCTGCTGACGATCGTCGTCGGCGTGCTGCTGGTCGTGCCGACCGCGTACTGGGTGCGCCTGCGTCTGCCGAAGCTGCGGCCGGTCGTCGAGTTCATCACGCTGCTGCCGCTCGTGATTCCGGCGATCGTGATCGTGTTCGGCTATCTGCACATCTACAACAGCAGTTCGCTGCTGCCGTTCACCGGCAGCGACCGCGCGACCGACCTGCTGCTCGTGTTCGCGTATACGACGCTGTCGCTGCCGTACATGTACCGCTCGGTCGATGCGGGCCTCGCGTCGGTCGACGTGCGCACGCTGACCGAGGCCGCCGAGTGTCTCGGCGCGAACTGGCCGGCGATCCTGTTCAAGGTGATCTTTCCGAACATCCGCTCGGGCATCCTGTCGGGCGCGTTTCTGACGTTTGCGGTGGTGATCGGCGAGTTCACGATCGCGAGCCTGCTCGATCGGCCCGCGTTCGGTCCGTACCTGCAACTGATCGGCGCCAACCGTGCGTACGAGCCGTCGGCGCTTGCGATCATCGCGTTCGTGATCACGTGGGCGTCGATGGGACTGATCCAGGTGTTCGGTGCGGCGCGCGGTCCGGCGCGCCCGCTCGCCGGACGCAAACCCTGACGAATTGAGGCGGCACAGCATGGCATTCCTTGAAATCGAGAACCTGCACAAGGCGTTCGGGACGCACACCGCGCTGCATCACTTCGACATCGGGATCGAGCGCGGCGAATTCATCACGTTTCTCGGACCGTCGGGCTGCGGCAAGACGACCGTGCTGCGGATGATCGCCGGCTTCGAGTCGCCGACGCGCGGCGTGATCCGTCTCGGCGGACGCGACGTCACGCATCTGCGCACGCGGCAGCGTAACGTCGGCATGGTGTTTCAGTCGTACGCGCTGTTTCCGAACATGACGGTGGCGGACAACATCGGCTTCGGGCTGCGCGTCGCGCACCGGCCGCAGGAGGAGGTCCGCAAGCGGGTGGCCGAGATGCTCGACCTGATCAAGCTGCCGCAGCTCGGCGAGCGCTACCCGTGGCAACTGTCGGGCGGCCAGCAGCAGCGGGTGGCGCTGGCGCGCGCGCTCGCCGGCAAACCGCAGGTGCTGTTGCTCGACGAGCCGCTGTCGGCGCTCGATGCGAAAATCCGCATTTCGCTGCGACAGGACATTCGCGCGCTGCAGCGCGAACTCGGCATCACGTCGATCTTCGTGACTCACGACCAGGAGGAGGCGCTGTCGATTTCCGACCGCATCGTCGTGATGAACGAGGGGCGCGTCGAGCAGATCGGCACCTCGTCGGAGATCTACAACTATCCGCGCACGCGCTTCGTGGCGTCGTTTGTCGGCACGCTCAATATCCTGTCGGGACAGGTGATCGATCCGGCGAGCGGGCGCATGGCGGTGGACGGACAGGAGCTCGTGACGTCGCAGCCCTTGCCGGCGGGCGATGCCGGCCGGCAACGGCTGCTCGCGCTGCGCCCGGAGGCGATTGCTCTGGAGTCGCCGGCGGCGGGGCGCAACTCGCTGGCGGCGACGGTCGAGGACGTGAACTTCCTCGGCGCGATCGTGCGCATTCGCGCACGGATTCGCGACGCGGTGATTTCGCTCGACGTGTTCAACGATCCGAATCGCCGCTTGCCCGAGCGCGGCCAGCCGGTCGCGCTGGGTTTCTCGCACGAGAACCTGCTGGTGCTCGAAGAGGGTGCCTAGACGCGTCGTGCCGCTTACGGCGACGGCCGGCTGCTCACCGCACGCACGACAACCCCGAAGCGGCCGAACAGAATACGGTGCGCATCCATGCGGAAGATGCCTCCGCACCCTTCGGCACTGTCGAGGAACAGCGTTCGCGGTGGCAGCCCGGTGTCCGTCCGGTCGACCTGATACGTGCTCTGCAGCGTCGAGTCCGTATCCACGCTCGTCACGGTGAAGCCGGCGCGCGGTCTGCACGTATCGCCGTCGAAGGTTATCTCCCGGCGGGTGATCGTGATCTTCTGGCCGAGTAGTCGTCTGGCCGCCGGAATGCCATCGGAAATGTCGCTGTAGCCGACGACGTCCGTGACCGTCCAGGTTTCATAAAATGCGCGGGGTGTGGCCGGAGCGGCGAGGGCGTGCAGGCTCACGCCGAGCGTCGAGCAAAGAACAAGCGCACGGATCTTCATCGGCATGGCGCGTTGGCAAAACGCGCAGGCTAGCATTTATCGTGTGACGGTTTTCGATCGTCGGAAAAATAGGACGAAACGCTCGCTTTTTCCTACGCGACCACCGCGCGCCACTTAACAATCCTTAACGGTAAAACCGATACGATGCACCTAAGATGAAGTCGTGGGCGTTGCAGTGACCTTGACCGTACCGAACGCCCACGCAGAACTAGACTCCGATATGGCTTTGAGAAGGCCTTCCCGCTCCAGGGAAGGCTTTTTTTTGCCCGCGACGCACGGGTGGCCGGCGGCGGCCATCGTTCACGCCGTCGCCGTTCTCGCTGTCCGGCTTTCCGGAAACCCCGATCCCCCGCGGCAGAGAAATCCGGAAATCCGGACGCGTCTGACTTGTCCTGGACAAAATTCCGTTAAAAATCATAGGCAAATGCGTCTTTTGCGCTGGCATCGACCTTGCAAAACCCAAGCGTGGCCGTCACGGCCCGACAACTACATCACGGAGACATCGATGCCCGACACCCCGTTCCCTCTTTTCTGAATCCGTCGTCTCGTCGCGGCCCGTTGCCGTGCGCAGGCGCAACGTCGATTCGTTCGCATGGATGCACAGCGTGGCAGGCCTCCAGGCTCACCCACATCGCAGGAATTAACGTGAAGAAACCTCTCTATCAAGTGCTCTACGTCCAGGTGATCGCCGCGATCATCGTCGGCATCGCGCTCGGTCATTATTCGCCGGCCTTCGCGGTCGACATGAAGCCGTTCGGCGACGCGTTCATCAAGCTGATCAAGATGGTGATCGGGCCGATCATCTTCTGCACCGTCGTGACCGGCATTGCCGGCATGCAGGACATGAAGAAGGTCGGTCGCGTCGGCGGCAAGGCGCTGCTGTACTTCGAAGTCGTGTCGACCTTCGCGCTGCTGCTCGGCCTGATCGCAACCCACGTGCTGAAACCGGGCGCCGGCTTCAACGTCGATCCGGCCACGCTCGACGGCAACGCGGTCGCCTCGTTTGCCGCCAAAGCGCACGGCCAGAGCACGGTCGACTTTCTGATGCACATCATCCCGGGCACGATCACCGATGCGTTCGCGCAAGGCGAAATCCTGCAGATCCTGCTGATTGCGCTGCTGTTCGGCAGCGTGCTCGCGACGCTCGGCCCGCGCGGCAAGCCCGTTACCGATCTGATCGAAAGCCTGTCGAGCGTGCTGTTCGGCGTCGTGCGCATCGTCACGAAGCTCGCGCCGATCGGCGCATTCGGCGCGATGGCGTTCACCATCGGCAAGTACGGGATCGGCTCGCTGCTGCCGATGCTCAAGCTGATCGGCACGTTCTATCTGACCTCGGTGCTGTTCGTCGTCGTCGTGCTCGGCGCGATTGCGCGGCTGGTCGGCTTCAACGTGCTGCGCTTCATCGCGTACATCAAGGAGGAAATGCTGATCGTGCTCGGCACGAGTTCCTCAGAGGCCGCGCTGCCGCAACTGATGCAAAAGCTCGAGCGGCTCGGCTGTTCGCGCTCGGTGGTCGGGCTTGTCGTGCCGACCGGCTATTCCTTCAACCTCGACGGCACCAACATCTATATGACGATGGCCGTGCTGTTCATCGCGCAGGCGACCAACACCGACCTCACGCTCACGCAGCAGCTCACGCTGCTCGCCGTGACGATGCTCACCTCCAAGGGGGCAAGCGGCGTGACCGGCGCCGGCTTCATCACGCTCGCGGCGACGCTCGCAGTCGTGCCGACCATTCCGCTTGCCGGCATGGTGCTGATTCTCGGCATCGACCGCTTCATGAGCGAGTGCCGCGCGCTGACGAACATCGTCGGCAACGGCGTTGCGACGGTCGTCGTGTCCGCATGGGAGAAGGAGCTCGACCGCAGCAAGCTGCGCGCGACGCTGCACGGCCTCGCGCCGGCCAGCGAGACGGCGACTGAAACCGCAGGCGCATGAACGGGCGCGGTGCGCGGTGGCGCACCGGCGGATGCCGGCGGCCCGCACGCGGGTGCGCCGGTTCTTGCGCCACGCCCGATGTGCCACAATAGCCGCACCCCTCCACCGGAATCTGTCAACGTGACGCGCCGCCTGCTGATTCTCTTCGCGCTCGTCGCCGGGCTCGTGGTGGCGTGCGGTCTCACCTGGCATGTCACGTGGCAGCGCGGTATCGCGAGCTTGCAGCGCAACGCGTCGGCGCGGGCCGACCGGACCGCCGGTGCGCTGAAGAGCACGCTCGAACGATACGAATCGCTGCCTTATCTGCTCGGCGAACATCCGTTCGTGCAGCAGGCGCTCGTCGCGCCGACCCCGCAAAACGTCGCACGCGCCAACGGCTACCTCGAAGACCTCAATCTGCGTGCGCGCGCGACCGCGACCTACATCATCCAGGCCGACGGCCTGTGCGTCGCCGCGAGCAACTGGCGCGAGCCGCAGAGTTTCGTGGGCGTCGAGTACCGGTTTCGCCCGTATTTCGTCGAAGCGATGAAGGGCGGCGTCGGGCGCTTTTTCGGCATCGGCACGATCTCGCATGATCCGGGCTACTACGTTTCGCAGCCGGTGCGGCTCGGCGGCAAGATCGTCGGCGTCGCGGTCGTCAAGCTGAACCTCGAATGGTTTCAGGGCGCGGACGCGTCGGAGCCGCTCATCGTCACCGACGATCACGGCGTGATCTTCCTGTCCTCGGTGCCGGCGTGGAAATATCACACGGTGCGCCCGCTGTCCGGCGCCGTCGCCGATTCCATCTATCAGACGCGCCAGTACGCGCAGCAGGACCTCGCACCGCTGCCCGTGACGATCGAGCGCGTCCTGGCGGACCACGCGCAGATCGTGCGCATCGGCGGCGGCCGTTATGCGCCGCGCTATCTCGCGTCGCGCCGCGCGATGGGCGAGCCCGACTGGCATCTGATCACGATGGCGAGTGTCGAGCCGGTCGATACCGACGCGCGCAACGCGGCGATCGTCGCGGGCCTCGCCTATGTGTCGCTGTGGCTGCTCGCGTTTTACTGGCGAATGCGGCGCGCGCGTATTCGCGAAGTGCTGCGCAGCCGCGCGCTGCTGCAACGCGCCTATGCCGAGTTGAACCAGCGCGTTGCCGAGCGCACCGCGGATCTGTCGCAGGCCAACGAACAGTTGACGCGCGAGGTGAGCGAGCGCATCCGCGCCGAGCAGGAGCTGCGCGCGGCGCACGACGAGCGGGTCCAGACCAGCAAGCTCGCCGCGCTCGGGCAGATGGCCGCCGGGATCACGCACGAGCTGAACCAGCCGCTCGCCGCGCTGCGCGGCTTTTCGGACAACACACGAGTGCTGCTCGAACGCGGCGATCAGGCGGCCGCGCAGGAGAACCTCGCAGCGATCGCAGCCCTCACCGAGCGGATGGGCAAGATCACGAACCAGCTGAAGCTGTTCGTCGGCCGTGCGCGGCCGCGCAACGCCTGCGCGCCGCTCGCGCGCGCGCTGCAGAACGTGCGGACGCTGCTGCAGCGCCGCCTGCAGGGCGTCGAGGTCGCGTGCACGCTGGGCGACGAACACGCCGGCGCGCGCGGCGAATTCGATCCGTCGCACGCGCACCCGGACCTGGTCGTGCATTGCGATGACCTGCGGCTCGAACAGGTGCTGATCAATCTGCTGGGCAATGCGCTGGATGCGATCGTCGACGTGCCGGCGCCGCGCATCGGCATCGCGATCGAGGTGGCGGAAACGACGCTGTCGGTCGCCGTGCGCGACAATGGTCCGGGTATCCCGGAAGACGTGCTGCCGCGGCTTTTCGAGCCGTTTTTCACGACGAAGGAGATGGGCCAGGGACTCGGGCTCGGGCTTGCGATTGCGTCGTCGATCGCGCGCGATGCCGGCGGCTCGCTCACGGCGTGCAACGCGCCGGACGGCGGCGCGCTGTTCGTGCTGACGTTGCGCCGCTCGCGGGTGCCGGCGGCCGACTCGCTTGCGGCGGGCCACTGACGGCGCGCGCCGATGTTTCGGAACAGGTAACGAAGATGGTCAACACCAGTCTGGCAGTGCTGTATATCGAGGACGACGAACTGGTGCGCCGCGCCAGCGTGCAAAGCCTGCAGCTCGCCGGTTTCGACGTGACGGGACACGCGTCGGCCGAGGCGGCCATGCGCGCGGTCCATGCCGGGTTTCCCGGCGTGATCGTGAGCGATATCCGCCTGCCCGGCATGAGCGGGCTCGACCTGCTCGCGCAATGCCGCGAGCGCGCACCGGACGTGCCGGTGATCCTCGTGACAGGCCACGGCGACATCTCGATGGCCGTGCAGGCGATGCGCGACGGCGCTTACGACTTCATCGAAAAGCCGTTCGCGTCGGAGCGGCTGATCGAAACGGTACGCCGCGCGCTCGAACGGCGCACGCTGGTGCTCGAAAACCTTGCGTTGCGCCGCGAGCTGGCCGGGCAACAGACGGTCGCGCCGCGCATCATCGGGCGCAGTCCCGCGATCGAGCAGGTGCGGCGGCTGATCGCCAACATCGCGCCGACCGACGCGTCCGTGCTGATCAATGGCGATACCGGCGCCGGCAAGGAGCTGATCGCGCGCAGCCTGCACGAGCTGTCGCCGCGGCGCGACAAGCCGTTCATCGCGGTCAACTGCGGCGCGCTGCCGGAGCCGATGTTCGAATCGGAGATGTTCGGCTACGAGCCGGGCGCGTTCACCGGCGCCGCGCGGCGCCGGATCGGCAAGCTCGAACATGCATCGGGCGGCACGCTTTTCCTCGACGAAATCGAAAGCATGCCGCCGGGGCTGCAGGTGAAGCTGCTGCGGGTGCTGCAGGACGGCGTGCTGGAGCGGCTCGGCTCGAACCAGTCGATCCGCGTCAATTGCCGGATCGTCGCGGCGGCCAAGGGCGACATGCTGGAACTCGTTGCGGCCGGCGTCTTCCGCCGCGACCTGCTGTACCGGCTGAATGTCGTGACGATCGCGCTGCCGCCGCTCGCCGAGCGTCGCGAAGACATCGTGCCGCTTTTCGAGCATTTCCTGCTGGATGCGGCCGTGCGCTACGAGCGGCCCGCGCCGATCCTCACCGATCGCCAGCGCGCAAGCCTGATGCAGCGCGACTGGCCCGGCAACGTCCGGGAATTGCGCAACGCGGCCGATCGTCTCGTGCTGGGCGTCGCCGAGGATGGCGCACCGGCGGCTACCGACGCGGCGGACGACTCGCAGTCGCTCAAGGAGCGCGTCGAGCAGTTCGAGCGCGCGGTGATCGCGCAGGCGCTCGAGCAGGTGAACGGCGTCGTGGCGGCCGCAGCCGACCGCCTGCAGCTCGGCAAGGCGACCCTCTACGAGAAGATCAAGCGCTATGGCCTCGCGGCCCGCGGCGACGGCGAACGCTGACGTCGGTGCCGTACAAACGCCACCCGCCGGCAGCGGGGACCCGCTGCCGGCGCGTGGAGGGAGCCTGGCCGGTCTGCGTCAGACCGTGTTGTTCAATGCTTTCTGGAGCAACTGGTCGAGTTCGGTGAACTGGGGTTCGCCCACATAGCGCTTCAGGATCTTGCCGTTGCGGTCGACGACGAACGTGGTCGGGGTGAGCTGCACGTTGCCGAACTGCTTCGCGGCGGAGCCGTCGTCCATCGCCACCTTGAACGGCAGGTGACGCGTCTCGCTGTAGTTCATCACGTACATCGGCGCGTCGTAATTCATGGCGACCGCGACGAATTCCAGTCCCTGCCCCTTGAACCGGTCATAGGTCTGGATCATCTTCGGCATTTCCTGCATGCAGGTGTCGCAGTTGGTCGCCCAGAAGTTGACGAGGTAGACCTTGCCCTTCAGCTCCGCCGTGGTCAGTTTCTGGCCGGACAGCAGCGTGAAGGTGGCGTTGGGCACCTGCTGCTGGTTGTTGAACGCGAAGTAGCCCGCGACCGCAATGGCGCCGGCGACGAGCGCCGCCGCGAGGTAGTACAGCGGGCGAGCGCGCAGGGAGACGGGAGTAGGGCTCATGTGCAGGACCTCGGGATGCGTGAGCGACGCACGGAATATCGCGCGGCTTATTGTAGCGCCAATCCCGGCCGGCGGCGGCGCGCAAACCTTCGGCGGATAATGGGGTTTTCCGTCGTCATATGTTGGCCGGGCCGGTGGTCCGCCAGGAGACTCATGCGCCGACTCGCTTTGCTGCTCCGCTCGACCCGCGTCCGCTTCGCCGCGGGGCTTCTGTGCCTGTCGGCGGGGGTTGCCGCGCTTGCCGCGTGTTCGCCGGCCTACGACTGGCGCACGGTGACGAGCGAGCAGAACGGCTATACGGTCGCGCTGCCCGCGAAGCCGCACGAGGATGCACGCGAGATCGACATTGACGGCACGTCGATGCCGATGGCGATGCAAACCGCCGAGGCGGGCGGCGGCGTATTTGCGATCGGCACGCTGACGCTGCCGTCGGACGATCCGGCGCTGCGGCGCAAGGCGCTCGATTTCCTGCGCGACGGGCTTGCGCGCAACGTGGGCGCGGCGCCGGACGCACAGCCCGTGCAGGTGCCGGTTGCTGGCGGCGGCTCCGTGGCGGGACTCGCGATGACCGTCAGCGGCAAGGCCGGCGCGAAGCAGCAAACGCGTCTGATCTACGCCCGTCTTGCCGCGCGGGACCGGCGTGTGTATCAGGTGGCGATCATTGCCCGGGCACCGCTGCCACAGGAACAGGTCGACCAGTTTTTTGGTTCGTTCACGCTTCACTGAGCGACCGGATGCGTATCGCGCGGGTGACGTAGATCGCCTCGCAAACTGAAAGTTCCTCCGTAACTTGTCGAGCTAACAGACGGATTTGGCAGGGATTTCCCGTTTTACCCGGCCGTCCTGTGGATAACTTTGTGGAAAAACGGCGGCCGATTCGCGGAAATGCCCGTCATGCGGGCATTCCATCGGGCTCCATGTACGCGGGATCAAATGTAAAGCGTATAAAAATCAATAAGTTGGGTGATCCAGGGTAAACCTGCGCTTTCGACACGGGCCGATATATCGATCCGACTCCTATGTGCATAAGTCAAGTCTTGACAGTTATTTTTTCGCTTGTTCCCACGCGCTAACTGCCGTCCAGTGCACGACGGTACTGGACCGCTTCGGCGATCTGCGCGCTGCTGGGCATGCTGTCGCCGGAGAGGTCCGCAATGGTCCGCGCGACCTTGAGAACCCGGTAGTAAGTGCGCGCAGACCAGCCGAAGCGCTCGCCCGCTTCGCGCAGCAGGGCTTCGCCGGCGGGGTCGGGGCGGCACACCGCGTCGACCTCGCGACCATTGAGTTCGCGATTCGCTTTGCCCTGGCGCACGTGCTGCCGCTCGCGTGCGGCGCTCACCCGGGCGGAAATGGCCGCGCTGCCTTCGCTTGCGCTGACCTGGCGGGCGGACAGCTCCGCCGGCGCGAGCGCGGGCATTTCGATCTGGATGTCGATGCGATCCAGCAGCGGTCCTGACAGCTTGCGCCGATAGCGCGCGGCCACTTCGGGCGTGCAGCGGCAGCGGCCGTTCGGGTCGCCGCGCCAGCCGCACGGGCAGGGGTTCATGGCTGCGATCAACTGGCAGGCGGCGGGGAAGTCGGTTTGCCGGGCTGCCCGCGAAATGGTGATCCGACCCGCTTCGAGCGGTTCGCGCAGCGTTTCGAGCACGTGCCGGTCGAATTCGGGCAATTCGTCGAGGAATAGCACGCCCAGATGCGCGAGCGTGATTTCCCCGGGCTGCGGCGGGTTGCGGCCGCCGACCAGCGCCGCCGCGCTGGACGAATGATGGGGCGCGCGAAATGGCCGCCGGCGCCATTGCGCGCGGGAGAATCCCGTCGAGCTGGCCGAAAGCAGTGCGGCGCAGACGAGCGCTTCGTCGTCGGACAGCGGCGGGAGCAACCCCGGCAAGCGTGCCGCGAGCATTGACTTGCCGGCGCCCGGCGGCCCGATCATCAGCATGTGATGTCCGCCGGCGGCGGCCACTTCGAGCGCGCGCCGCGCGCCGCGCTGGCCGATCACGTCCGCCATGTCGGGCAGCGGGCTCGCCGCCGTGGTGTCGGGCGGCGGTGCGGTGGCGGGCCGCAGCCGGCTGTCCTCGGCGCCCGCGAGATGCGCGCATAGCGACGGCAGATCGGCCGCCCCATAGACGTCGACGCCCGGGACGAGCGCCGCTTCGGCCGCATTGGCGGCGGGCAGATAGAGCTCGGGGGCGTGCGGCGCGCCGTTGCGCGCGGTGCCGCACGCCATCGCGAACGCGCCGCGCATCGGCCGCAACGCGCCCGAGAGCGACAGTTCGCCCGCGAATTCGCGATGTGCGAGCGCCTCGGCCGGAATCTGTCCGCTTGCCGCGAGGATGCCGAGCGCAATCGGCAAATCGAAGCGGCCCGATTCCTTCGGCAGATCGGCGGGCGCGAGGTTGACGGTGATGCGGCGTACCGGGAAGTCGAAGCCGCAGTTCTGCAGCGCGGCGCGCACGCGCTCGCGGCTCTCGCGTACTTCGAGGTCGGGCAGGCCGACGATAGAAAAAGAAGGCAATCCGTTGGCGAGGTGCACCTCGACGGTGACCTCCGGCGCGCGGCCAGCAGCCGGCGCGCGGCTGCGAACCACGGCAAGCGACATGTTTCCTCCTGAAAGCCGGCGCGTTTGCGGCGCCGCCAGCCTCTCAAAGCACGCGTGACTTCACGGCCGCCTGCCGTTCTGGTGGCGCGCGACGTTACTGCGCGTGCGATGCGAGCAGCTTCTGCTCGAGCTCCGCGACGCGCTGCTCCAGCTCTTCGAGCCGCGCGCGCGTGCGCACCAGCACCTGGGTCTGCGTGTCGAATTCGTCGCGCGTCACCAGATCGAGCTTTGAAAAGCCCTGCGACAGCATGGCTTTGACGTTGCGCTCGACATCCTTCGCCGGCGAGTTGCGCAGCAGGTCGCTCACGCGGGCCTGCAGATCATTGAAGACGTCGTTTGGCTGCTTCATGGTGTTCCCCTTGATGCACAAAAAATGTGCATATGTCGTTGCGCCTGTGCCCCGAAATCGCTCGTGACCGATCCTGGTGCATGTGATCTCGCGATGCGCCCGGGCATGACCGCCTTTGGTGCGCGTTGTCCCGCCCGGACCCTGCGGACACTCTAACAACGATCCACGCGACGCGCCACCGCGCCCCGGCTGCGTTGGCCGTACGGCCAGGGGCGGGCGTGCGCAGCGCATTCCGCGATTTTCGAGCGCATTGGACCGCAACATGGCATGCGAGTTGCTGTTACTGCCCCGCGCGCATCGGCGGGATTTTTTTCCGCCTGTGCATCGACGCAGCGTGGGCACATCGCTGAGCGTTGACGCAACAGTTCAGGGGAACAGGTCAGCAAACAGGTTACGCAACCGGGTTACGCAACTACAGCGAGGATTTTCATGAAACTGATTACCGCAATCATCAAGCCGTTCAAGCTCGATGAGGCGCGCGAAGCCTTGTCGGCCATCGGCGTCTCGGGGATCACGGTGACCGAGGTGAAAGGCTTTGGGCGTCAGAAAGGCCACACCGAGTTGTACCGCGGCGCCGAGTACGTGGTCGATTTCCTGCCGAAGGTGAAGATCGAGGCCGCGGTCTCGGACGACATCGTCGATCAGGCCATCGAGGCGCTCGAGCGCGCTGCGCGCACCGGCAAGATCGGCGACGGCAAGATCTTCGTCACGCCGATCGAACAAGTGATCCGCATTCGCACCGGGGAGACCGGGGCGGACGCCCTGTAATACAAGACAGCGACAAAGAGGAAACGAAGATGCGCAAATTATTGATGTCCTTGCTGATGGCCGGATCGCTGCTCGTGGGCGGCATCGGCGCCGCCCTCGCGGACGACGCTTCGGCACCTGCAGCCGCCTCCGCGGCGGCCGACACGACGGCAAGCGCACCTGCCGCGCCGGCCGCTTCCGCCCCTGCCGCGCCGGCTGCTTCCGCGCCGGCCGACGCGTCGGCTGCCGCCGCTGCGGCTGCCGCACCGGCCGCGCCGACCGCACCGTTCATGGTCGACTCGTCGAAGATCAACTCCGGCGACACCGCGTGGATGCTGACCTCCACCGCGCTCGTGCTGTTCATGACGATCCCCGGTCTCGCGCTCTTCTACGGCGGCATGGTCCGCAAGAAGAACGTGCTCGCGACGCTGATGCAAAGCTTCGCGATCACCTGCGTGGTGTCGATCGTCTGGGTGGTGATCGGCTATAGCATCGCGTTCACGCCAGGGGGCTCGTTCATCGGCGGATTCTCGCGCGTGATGCTCGCCGGGATGGCCTACATCAAGGGCGACAAGGCGACCACGCTGACGGTGAGCCACCTCGCGCCGACGATCCCGGAAACGGTCTACTGCGTGTATCAGATGACCTTCGCGATCATCACGCCGGCGCTGATCACGGGTGCGTTCGCGGATCGCATGAAGTTCTCGGCGATGCTCGTGTTCATGACGCTGTGGTCGGTCATCGTCTACTCGCCGATCGCGCACATGGTCTGGGAACCGACCGGCTGGCTGGCTGCGGCGGGCATCCTCGACTTCGCGGGCGGCACGGTGGTGCACATCAACGCGGGTATCGCGGGCCTCGTCTGCTGTCTGGTGCTCGGCAAGCGGGTGGGCTACGGCAAGGAAATCATGGCGCCGCACAACCTCGTGCTGACGCTGGTCGGCGCGGCGATGCTGTGGGTGGGCTGGTTCGGCTTCAACGCGGGTTCGGCGGTGGCGGCGGACGGCCGTGCCGGCTTCGCGATGCTCGCGACGCAAGTGGCGACCGCAGCGGCCGCGCTCGGCTGGATGTTCGCCGAGTGGATCGCGAAGGGCAAGCCGTCGGCACTGGGTATCGCATCGGGTGCGGTGGCGGGTCTCGTGGCGATTACGCCGGCTTCGGGTTTCGTCGGCGTCGGCGGCTCGCTCGTGATCGGCGTGGCGGCAGGCGTGATCTGCTTCTGGTCGGCCACGTGGCTGAAGGGCAAGTTCGGCTATGACGATTCGCTCGACTGCTTCGGCGTGCACGGCATCGGCGGTATCGTCGGCGCGCTGCTGACCGGCGTGTTCGCGGTCAAGGACATCGGCGGCGCCGACGGCAGCGTGATCCTGCAGGCGAAGGGCGTGCTGACCACGCTGATCTACAGCGGTGTCGTCAGCTTCATCCTGCTGAAGGTGATCGACATGGTGATGGGCCTGCGCGTCTCGGAAGAGGAAGAGCGCGAAGGTCTGGACGTGAGCCTGCACGGCGAGCACGTCGAATAAGACCCCGAGGTTTCCAGGGATAAACGGTTCACGTAGCAAGCACAGCGACTTTGGCCCGCCTTCCGGCGGGCCTTTTCTTTGGGCGGGACGCCGGGCTTTCGCCGGCATGCGGACTATCGGCGCGATAGCAAGAATGCATATGCACAGGGTTGCGAACGGAGAAACCGTCCCCAGTTAGGCCCTGCAATTGCTCTACAATCGTTTCCTCCAGTCTGCGAGTGATCCATGGTTCCGCACCTCGTTACGGCGTTAAACGGCCCGCTGCTCGACCTCGAGCGGAAGATCCTCGACGCCACGCCCGCGATCGAGCGCTGGTTCCGGCTCGAATGGCAGGAACACACGCCGCCGTTCTATTGTTCGGTCGACCTGCGCAATGCGGGTTTCAAGCTCGCGCCAGTCGACACGAACCTGTTCCCGGGCGGCTTCAACAACCTGCCGCTCGAAGTGTTGCCGCTGGCGGTGCAGGCGGCCATGGCGTCGATCGAGAAAATCTGTCCGGACGCGAAAAACCTGCTGGTGATCCCCGAGCGGCACACGCGCAATGCGTTCTACCTCGAAAACGTCGCGCGGCTCGCGGCGATCATGCGCCAGGCGGGGCTGAACGTGCGCTTCGGCACGCTCGACGAGGGGATCGCCGGGCCGGTGACGATCACGCTGTCGGACGGGCAGAAGATCGTGCTCGAACCGCTCGAACGCTCCGCGCGCCGGCTCGGGCTGAAGAACTTCGATCCGTGCTCGATTCTGCTGAACAATGACCTGTCGGGCGGCATCCCGCCGGTCCTCGAAAACCTGCACGAGCAGTATCTGCTGCCGCCGCTGCACGCCGCATGGGCGGTGCGCCGCAAGTCGACGCATTTCGCGTGCTATGACGACGTCGCGAAGAAGTTCGCGAAGCTGGTCGAAATCGATCCGTGGATGATCAACCCGTACTTTGCGCACGTCGAGGGTGTCGATTTTCCGGCGCACACCGGCGAGGAAGCGCTCGCCGATGCCATCGACGGCGTGCTGAAGAAGGTTGCGAAGAAGTATCGCGAATACGGCATCGCGGAGAAGCCGTACGTCGTGATCAAGTCGGACGCCGGCACGTACGGGATGGGCGTGACGACGGTGCACGACGCGTCCGAAGTCGCCGCGCTCACGAGCCGCGAGCGCGCGAAAATGGCCACCACGAAAGACGGCCTCGACGTGCACGACGTGATCGTGCAGGAAGGCGTGTACACGTTCGAGCGTATCGGCGAGGAAGTGGCGGAGCCGGTGGTCTACATGATCGACCGGTACGTGGTGGGCGGCTTCTACCGGGTGCACGGCAGCCGCGAGCGCGACCAGAATCTCAATGCGCCCGGCATGCACTTCGTGCCGCTCGGCTTCGAGCACACCGCGCTGCCCGACGCGCACGCGAAGCCCGGCGCCGCGCCGCCGAACCGCTTCTACATGTACGGCGTCGTCGCGCGGCTCGGCTTGCTGGCGGCGTCGGTCGAGCTGGAGAAGACCGATCCGGAGGCGATCCAGGTCTGAGCGGCGTCAGCGCGCGCCGCGGCTTCGCGGTATCGTACCGCCTGCAGGCGCGCTCCCGCTCCCTCCCGATTAACGTATGACGTGCCGTCCCGAACGGATGGACGAGGATGCCCATGGATATTCTGTTTATTGCCGATCCGCTCGATCACTTCAAGATCTACAAGGATTCGACCTACGCGATGATGGCCGAGGCGGCCGCGCGCGGACACCGGCTGTATGCGTGCGAGCCGTCGCATCTCGCGTGGGTGAGCGGCGGCGACGTCGAGGCGGCGGTGCGGCCGTTCGGGATCGTCGGCGCGCTGGAGGATCGCCATCGCTCGCCGTGGTATGCCGCGCAGCCGGTCGTCACGCGCGCGCTGACAAGCTTCGACGCGGTGCTGATGCGCAAGGATCCGCCGTTCGGCATGGAGTACGTGACGTCGACGTGGCTGCTCGAACTGGCCGAGCGTCAGGGCGCGCGCGTGTTCAACCGGCCGCAGGCGATCCGCGACCACTCCGAGAAGCTCGCGATCGGCGAGTTCCGCCAGTTCGTGTCGCCGACCCTGGTGACGCGCGACGCGCAGCGCTTGCGCGCGTTTCATGCGGAGCATGGCGACGTGATCCTGAAGCCGCTCGACGGCATGGGCGGCATGGGCGTGTTCCGCGTGAAGGCGGACGGGATGAACCTCGGGTCGATCGTCGAAATGCTCAGTCACGACGGCGAGCGCTCGGTGATGGCGCAGAAGTTCATCCCGGAGATCCGCGATGGCGACAAGCGGATCCTGCTGATCGACGGCAAGGCGGTGCCCTATGCGCTCGCGCGCATCCCGCAGGGCAACGAGGTGCGCGGCAATCTGGCGGCGGGCGGCGTCGGGCGCGCACAGCCGCTCAGCGCGCGCGACGAGGAGATCGCCGCCACGCTGGGACCGGTGCTCGCCGCGCGCGGTCTGCTGCTGGTCGGGCTCGACGTGATCGGCGACTGGCTGACGGAAGTCAACGTCACGAGTCCGACCTGCTTTCGTGAAATCATGGATCAGACCGGCTTCGACGTCGCGGCGATGTTCGTCGACGCGCTCGAGCGGGCGGCGGCCGCGCCGCGCTGACACGGGCCGGCCGCCGCACCGGGCGCGCGCGAAGCGGCGAAAAGCGGCGAAAAGCAGGCTGTTACAATGTGGAGCTTGCGGCGGGCGTCACCTGTCACCCGGTCATCCGGCCGGGTGACGGCGCGCGCCGCTCGGACCCCCGGACCATCGGCCGGTCGAGGGGTGACTGGCGGGCGTCCGCCCGGGCCACGCGTAAGGGCCGTTTTTTGCAGCAAGACTGACATGGCAGGCATTCTGATCATTGCGCACGCGCCGCTCGCGACCGCGTTGCGCGACTGTATCGCTCATGTTTACGGCGGCTTGCCGGCGCGAATCGGTGCGATCGACGTGTCGCCGGACTGCGATCCCGTCCAGGTCGTCGCGTTCGCGCATGCGGAGATCGAGCGGCTTCGCGAGGACAACGGTGCGCTCGTGCTGACCGACATGTTCGGCGCGACGCCGTCGAACATCGCCGCACGCCTCGCATCGCTGCCGGACGTGCGCGTGCTGGTCGGCGTGAATCTGCCGATGCTGCTGCGCGCGGTCTGCTACCGCGCGACGCCGCTCGGCACGCTGGTCGAAAAGGCGCTCGACGGCGCCACGAAGGGCGTGCAGACCATCGCGCCGGGCACGCCGGCGCCAGTCGCGCCGCCCTGTCCGGGCGACTGCCTGCCGGCCGCGCCGCCGCGATCCTGAGGCCCGCACGCGGCCAGGCGCGAGCCTGAAGTTTTCAACGCTTTATTTGTTCAACACCCGCGCATCGGACATCACATGCTGCAACAGGAAACGACTATCGTGAACAAGCTGGGGCTGCACGCGCGCGCGTCGGCCAAACTGACGCAACTCGCGGGTAACTTCCAGTCCGAAATCTGGATGAGCCGCAACGGGCGGCGCATCAACGCGAAAAGCATCATGGGCGTGATGATGCTTGCAGCGGGCATCGGCAGCACCGTGGTGATCGAAACCGAGGGCGAAGACGAAAAGGACGCGATGGACGCGCTGCTGAAACTGATTGCAGACAAATTCGGCGAAGGCCAGTGAGTCCCTCTGGCCTCATGTTCATCGCGACGCCACGGCATGCCGTGGCGTTTCTTTTTTCGGCGGCTCGCACAGGGCTCGCGTGCTGCGCTGCACACCGCTCCAACCCGCGTTTCGGCGCGCCGGAATTTATAATGGGCGCGATGGTCTGAGAGCATTGCAGCGGGTAGCCGCAGCGTCATACAACTAGAGGAGGTGCGCGTGTCGTTCACGCTGCATGGGATTCCCGTGTCACGCGGTATTGCCATCGGGCGAGCGTATCTGATCGCCCCGGCCGCACTCGACGTCGACCACTATCTGATCGAACCGGCGCAGATCGAGGGTGAAGTTGCGCGCTTCCGTGCGGCGCAGCAGGTCGTCCACGAGGAGCTGGACGCGCTGCGCGAAGATCTGGCCGCCGACGCGCCAAGCGAGATGGGCGCGTTCATCAACGTGCACTCGATGATCCTGAACGACGCGATGCTCGTGCAGGAAACCATCGACCTGATCCGCACGCGCCGCTACAACGTCGAGTGGGCGCTCACCGAACAGCTCGAACGTCTGTCGCGCCATTTCGACGACATCGAAGACGAGTATCTGCGCGAACGCAAGGCGGACATCGAGCAGGTGGTCGAACGCGTGCTGAAGGCGCTCGCGGGCGCGTCGCCGTCCGGCCTCGTCGAGAACGGTCACGGCGCCTGCGATGAAATGATCGTGGTGGCGCACGACATCGCGCCCGCGGACATGATGCAGTTCAAGACGCAGACGTTCCAGGGCTTCGTCACCGACCTCGGCGGCCGCACGTCGCACACGGCGATTGTCGCGCGCAGCCTCGGCATCCCGGCGGCGGTCGGCGTGCCGCACGCGAGCGCGCTGATCCGCCAGGACGATCTGATCATCGTCGACGGCGACCATGGCATCGTGATCGTCGACCCGGCGCCGATCGTGCTCGAAGAGTACACCTACCGGCAAAGCGAAAAGGCGCTCGAGCAGCGCAAGCTGCAGCGCCTGAAGTTTTCTCCGACACAGACGCTGTGCGGCGCGCGCATCGAACTGTACGCGAACATCGAACTGCCGGACGACGCGCAGGCGGCGCTCGATGCCGGCGCGACCGGCATCGGCCTGTTCCGCACCGAGTTCCTGTTCATGAATCACAAGGACGCGCTGCCGGAAGAGGAGGAGCAGTTCGCCGCCTACCGGCGCGCGGTCGAGCTGATGCGCGGCATGCCGGTCACGATCCGCACGATCGACGTGGGCGCGGACAAGCCGCTCGATTCGATGAGCGGCGACGGCTACGAATCGGCACCGAACCCGGCGCTCGGGCTGCGCGCGATTCGCTGGAGCCTGTCGGAGCCGCAGATGTTTCTCACGCAGCTGCGGGCGATCCTGCGCGCGTCGGCCTTCGGCACGGTGAAGATCCTGGTGCCGATGCTCGCGCATGCGCAGGAGATCGACCAGACGCTCGACCTGATCCGCGAGGCGAAGCGGCAGCTCGACGCGGCCGGCATCGCCTACAACCCGAACGTGCAGGTCGGCGCGATGATCGAGATTCCGGCTGCGGCCATCGCGTTGCCGCTGTTCCTGAAGCGGCTCGATTTCCTGTCGATCGGCACCAACGATTTGATTCAGTACACGCTCGCAATCGACCGGGCCGACAACTCGGTCGCGCATCTGTACGATCCGCTGCATCCGGCGGTGCTGCATCTGATCGCGTTCACGCTGCGCGAGGCGAAGCGCGCGGGCGTGCCGGTGTCGGTGTGCGGCGAGATGGCGGGCGACCCGGCGCTCACGCGCCTCCTGCTCGGCATGGGGCTCACCGAGTTTTCGATGCATCCGAGCCAGTTGCTGGTCGTGAAGCAGGAAATCCTGCGCTCGAACCTGAAGACGCTCGACAAGCCGGTGGCGGACGTGCTGGCTTCGTTCGAACCGGAAGAGGTGCAGGCGGCGCTCAAACGGGTGGCCGAAGTCTGAGCGCGCGGCGCTCCGCGCCGGCGCCGTTGCCGCTCAATGCGCGTGGCCGCAGACCGGGCAATCCGGCTGACGCGCCACGCGCATCGTGTTCCACTCCATGCGCAGCGAGTCGAGCATCATCAGCCGGCCCACCAGCGGCGTGCCAATCCCGGCAATCACACGCAGCGCCTCGGCCGCCTGCATGGCGCCGATGATGCCCACGGTCGGCGCGAACACGCCCATCGTCGAGCAGGCCACTTCCTCGAACGGCTGGTCTTCCGGAAACACGCACGCGTAGCAGGGCGAATGGTGGTCGCGCAGGTCGAACGTGCTGATCTGTCCGTCGAAACGCAGCGCCGCGCCCGACACGAGCGGCACGTGATGCGCCACGCACGCGCGGTTGATCGCGTGGCGCGTCGCGAAGTTGTCCGTGCAATCGAGTACGACCGTCGCGCGCGGCACGGCGGCGTCGAGCCAGGCGTCGTCGACCCGCTGCGCGACGGCCTCCACGATCACGTCCGGGTTCAGCTGCGCGAGGGTGTCGCGCCCGGAATCGACCTTGCGGCGGCCGACCGAGGCGGTCACGTGCAGGATCTGGCGCTGCAGATTGGTCAGGTCCACGGTGTCGGCGTCGACCAGCGTGAGCTTGCCGACGCCGGCTGCCGCGAGATACATGGCTGCCGGCGAACCGAGTCCGCCCGCGCCGATCACGAGGGCGTGCGCGCCCAGAAAGCGCTCCTGGGCCTCGATGCCGAGCTCGTCGACCAGGATGTGGCGGGAATAGCGGAGCAGTTGTTCGTCGTTCATCGGGGAGCGCACCGGCAGGTTGCACGGCGGCGCGGGGCCTGTCGATCGGGAGACGGCGGCCCGCTGCGCGCGTGGTGAGACTGCTATTTTAAGCGCGCGGGAGACAGGCGGGTCTTCGCCGTGTGCGGCGAAGACCCGTGGGGGACTTTACTTGCCCTGCGAGGCCGGTGCCGGCGCGGATGCCGGCTCGGTGGCCGAGGCCGCCGCCGGCAGAGCCGGCTTCACGGCGATCGGCGCCGAGGCCGACGGCTCTGGCCTGGTTTGCGCAAAGGCCTGCTCCATCAGCGACTTCGAGCGGATCACCGGCTTGCCTTCGAACTCGTTCATGGCCTGCTGCAGCATGAAGTCGTCTGCGGAGCCGAACTCGACCGGCTTGCGGTCGCGTTCCTTCTCGCGCTCTTCCGGCGTCTTCTTGTCGTTCTGCTCTTCGAGCACGCGCAGTTCTTCCATGCGCTCCTTCTCGCGCTGCTCTTCTTCCTTCTTCTCGTTCGGATCCTGCAGGTTGGCGAGGTGGTTCGAGTAGTCGACCTCGCGCGTGACGAGCGCGTCGTCCGGATCGCCGTCGGCGTACTGGTCCACCGCGATATCCGGGCGGATCCCCTTGTTCTGGATCGAGCGGCCGCTCGGCGTGTAGTAGTACGCCGTGGTCAGACGCAGCGCGGTGTCCGCGGTCATCGGCCGCACCGTTTGCACCGAACCCTTGCCGAACGTGGTCTTGCCCATGATCATCGCGCGGTGATGGTCCTGCAGCGCACCCGCGACGATTTCCGATGCCGATGCCGAGTAGGCGTTCGTCAGCACGATCATCGGCACGGTCTTGAAGATGGCGGGCTCGTCCTTCAGCGGGTCGCTGTCGAAGGACGGCAGACGGTAGTTGTCGTAGGTGTCGCGATAGACCTGCTTCGACTCGGGAATCTGGCCGTTGGTCGACACCACGACCGAGTCCGGCGGCAGGAACGCGCCCGCCACGCCGACCGCGCTTTGCAGCAGACCGCCGCCGTTGTTGCGCAGATCGAGAATCAGGCCCTTCAGGTGCGGCTGCTCGCGCGCGATCTTCTTCAGCTCGGCGGCGAGGTCGGGGGTGGTGCGTTCCTGGAAGCTCGTGATGCGGATGTACGCGTAGCCCGGCTGCAGGATCTTCATCTTCACGCTATGCACCTTGATGATCGCGCGCGTGACGGTGACCGGGAACGTGCGGTCGTCGGTCTTGCGGAAGATCGTCAGCGTGACCTTGGTGCCGGGCTCGCCGCGCATCTGCTTGACGGCCTGGTCGAGCGTCATGCCGCGCACCGGCTTGTCGTTGATGCGCGTGATCAGGTCGCCCGGCCGGATGCCGGCGCGGAACGCGGGCGTGTCCTCGATCGGCGAGATCACCTTGATCAGGCCGTCCTCCGACGAGATTTCGATGCCGAGGCCCGCGAAGCTGCCCTTCGTCTGCTCCTGCAGTTCCTGATAGTCGGTCTTGTCGAGATACGACGAGTGCGGGTCGAGGCTCGACACCATGCCCTTGATGGCGGCGACGATCAGCTTCTTGTCGTCGACCGGTTCGACGTATTCATGCTTGATCTGCCCGAAGACTTCGGCGAACAGCCGCAACTGGTCGAGCGGCAGCGGCGCGGCAGCGGCGCTGCTGGCGGGTTGCTGGGCCGAGGCGGACAGTTGCAGGGTAGCAAATACGCCGGTAGCAAGGCCCGCGGCAATCAGGCCGATATTTTTCAGGTTCTTTCGCATAGAGTCTGTTGCGGTCGGGAGAGCGTGGCAGCGTCAATGAGATCGGGGACGGACAAGTATAACTGCACACCTGCCGGGGCAGTGCACAGCGCTGATAATCGGTGTTCGACAGTGCAGCGCGGCGCAGGTTCGTGACGCGGCGCGGTTCTCGCGTGTTGCCGCGTGCGCGCGGCCCGGCGCGCGCACGAGGGCGCGCCGGCGCACGCGCCGGGCCGCGATTCGCGCTGTTTTGCGCACGGCTGAATTGACGCGGATGGGCCCGGTGGCGCAGGGGCGGGCCGCCGGCATCGGCCTTGGGGCGCTCGCGCCCGCGCGACTTTCTCGGGGGCTCGCGTGGGGCTCGCGCAAATTTCGAAACGCTTTGTAAGCTTTTTGCCGCGTATTTGAAGGGCGCCCGCAGGCCGGTTCGACGGCGCACCCGGCCGGCTGCTCGCGGCGGGCGCCGCGTCGTCGCGAGCGGCGGCGGTGCCGGAGTGGCGGGTGTCGCTCAGCCCGCCTTGCCCTGCTTCGCAACCGCGGCCTGGGCGGCGGCGATCGCGTCGGCGTCGCCGAGATAGTAGTGCTTGAGCGGCTTCAGATCGGCATCCAGTTCGTAGACGAGCGGCACGCCATTCGGAATGTTCAGGCCGACGATGTCGTCGTCCGAGATGTTGTCCAGATACTTGACCAGCGCGCGGATCGAGTTGCCGTGCGCGGCGATCAGCACCTTGCGGCCGGAACGGATCGCGGGGGCGATCGATTCGTTCCACATCGGCAGCACGCGCGCGACGGTGTCCTTCAGGCATTCGGTGAGCGGCAACTGTTCACGCGGCACTTTCGCGTAGCGCGGGTCGCTGTAGGACGTGCGCGCGTCGGTCGGTTCGAGCGCGGGCGGCGGCGTGTCGTAGCTGCGGCGCCAGACGAGGACCTGCGCGTCGCCGAATTTCGCGGCGGTTTCCGCCTTGTTCAGTCCCGACAGCGCGCCGTAGTGGCGCTCGTTCAGACGCCACGAGTGAACGACCGGGATGTACATCAGGTCCATCTGGTCCTGCACGTGCCACAGCGTGCGGATGGCCCGCTTGAGCACCGACGTGTACGCGATGTCGAACGTATAGCCGGATTCCTTCAGCAGCGCGCCGGCCTGCTGCGCTTCGCGCGCGCCCTGCTCGGTCAGGTCGACGTCGACCCAGCCGGTGAAGCGGTTTTCCTTGTTCCACGTGGATTCGCCGTGGCGGATGAGAACGAGTGTGTACATAAGATGGCCGGTCGGTAGTGAGGAAGCGGTAAAACGCAGCCGGCGGGCGGGGCCCTCGGGGCGTCGCCATCGCGGCAGCCGGTTATTTTATAATGGGCGGATTGCCTCTTTCCGATTTCTCTCTTTTTCGGCGGATTTTCCGTGAAGTTCTTCACCGATTACACCAATCTTGTCCTCATCGCGATCTTCCTCATCTCGGGTGGCCTGCTCCTGTGGCCAGCCCTCAACCGGCGCGGGCGCGGCGGCCTGTCGGCTGCGGAGGCGACCCAGCTGATCAACCGCCGCAACGCGGTCGTGATCGACCTGCGCGGCGCGGCCGACTATGCGGGCGGCCATCTGCCGTCCGCGCGCCATCTGGAATTCGCGGAGCTGCAGGCGAAGCTCGGCCAGACCGCGAAGAACAAGAACACGCCCGTGCTGCTCGTCTGCCAGAACGGCCAGCAGTCCGGCAAGGCGCTGCGCACCGTGAAGGAAGCCGGCTACGCCGAGGCGCATGTGCTGCAGGGTGGACTGAACGCATGGCAGCAGGCCGGCATGCCGGTCGTGAAACAAGGAGTTGCGAAGTGAACAAGGTCGTCATGTACAGCACGCAGGTGTGTCCGTATTGCCAGATGGCCGAGCGTCTTTTAAAGTCGCGCGGCGTCGAACAGATCGAGAAGGTGCTGATCGACCGCGACCCGGCGCGCCGCGAGGAGATGATGAGCCGCACGGGCCGCCGCACGGTGCCGCAGGTGTTCATCGGCGACACGCACGTCGGCGGCTACGACGACCTGTCCGCGCTCGACCGCGCGGGCGGTCTCGTGCCGCTGCTGCAGGCGGCCTGACGCGCGCGGCGGGTTCGCGCGGCCGCATCACGAGCCATCCGGTGCGCCGGCGCCCGTGCCGGCCGGCGCATCGTTCCGGTTCGGCCGGTCATCCATGGGTGGCCGGCCGCCATCACCACATCAGGGAAACCATTCATCATGTCCGACGAGAACAAGCAGCCGTTTTTCAACATCCAGCGCATCTACCTGAAGGACATGTCGCTCGAGCAGCCGAATTCGCCGGCCATCTTCCTCGAACAGGAAATGCCGTCGGTCGAGGTCGAGGTCGACGTGAAGGCGGAGCGCCTTGCCGAAAGCGTCTTCGAGATCCTCGTCACCGGCACGGTCACCGCGAAGGTTGCCGAGAAAGTGGCATTCCTCGTCGAAGCGAAGCAGGCCGGCATCTTCGATATCCGCAACATCCCGGTCGAGCAGATCGATCCGCTCGTCGGCATCGCGTGCCCGACGATCCTGTTCCCGTACCTGCGCTCGAACATCGCCGACGCGATCACGCGCGCCGGCTTCCCGCCGATCCACCTGGCGGAAATCAATTTCCAAGCGCTCTACGAGCAGCGCGTCGCCCAGATGGCGTCCGCGCAGGAAGGCAACGGCGCGGCGCAGAACGGCACCACGCATTGACGCAGCGCGCACAGTGCCGGGTATGAAAGTCGCCGTTCTCGGCGCTGGAGCGTGGGGTACGGCGCTCGCGAGCCATCTGGCCGTGCGTCACGATACGCTGCTGTGGGCGCGCGATCCCGCGCAGGCCGCCGAACTGGCGAGCCGCCGCGAGAATCGCCGCTATCTGGCGGGCGTGAGCCTGCCCGCGGCGCTGCGCATCGAGGCCGATTACCGCGGCGCGCTCGAACACGCCCGTGCCGACGACGCGCTGTGCGTGCTCGCGACCCCGGTGGCGGGCTTGCGCGGCCAGTTGCGCTCGATGCGCGATCTCGGCACGGTGCCGGCTCACCTGATCTGGCTGTGCAAGGGCTTCGAGGCGGACACGCAATGCCTGCCGCATCAGGTGGTGGCCGCCGAACTGGCCGGCCACGCCAGTAATGGCGTGCTGTCCGGTCCGAGCTTCGCGCGCGAAGTCGGCGAAGGGCTGCCGGTCGCGCTGACGATTGCGAGCGCGTCGGCGGCCTGCCGCGAGCGCACGGTCGCGGCCTTTCACCACGGCGCGATGCGCATCTACACCGGCGACGACGTGATCGGCGTCGAGGTCGGCGGCGCGGTGAAGAACGTGCTCGCCATTGCCACCGGCATCGCCGACGGTCTCGGTCTCGGCCTCAACGCGCGCGCGGCGCTGATCACGCGCGGGCTGGCGGAGATGTCGCGGCTCGGCGTGACGCTCGGCGGCCGCGCGGAAACGTTCACCGGCCTCACGGGCCTGGGCGATCTGATCCTGACCGCCACGGGCGACCTGTCGCGCAACCGCACGGTCGGGATGCAACTTGCGTCGGGGCGCACGCTCGGCGAGATTCTCGGCGCGCTCGGCCATGTCGCGGAAGGCGTGCGGTGCGCGCAGGCGGTGCTTGCGATCGCACGTGCGCATGCGATCGACATGCCGATCACGCAGGCGGTCTGTGCGGTGCTGTTCGACGGCGTCGCGCCGCGCGACGCCGTCAGCGCGCTGCTGCGCCGGGACGCGAAAGCCGAATAACGTTGGCCTCGTGCGCGGTCCGCTCGGCCGGACCGCGTTTTGCCGCCCGGCTCACCGGGCTGAACCGCACGCGCGCCGCCGCGGTCCATGCTTGAGTGTGAACCGCGAACGGCGAGGTCTTCCATGCTCACATCCGGTCGTTGCCTGCTCGACGCGCGCGTCGTCGACATTACGACGCTCGCGGTCGATGCGATCGTCAACGCGGCGAACACGTCGCTGCTGGGCGGCGGCGGGGTCGACGGCGCAATTCATCGCGCCGCGGGCCCCGGGCTGCTGCGCGAGTGCGAACCGCTCGGCGGGTGCGCCACCGGCGACGCGAAGCTCACCGGCGGCCATCGCCTGCCGGCGCGCCACGTGATCCACGCGGTCGGGCCCGTCTGGCGAGGCGGCGGCAGCGGCGAGCCGCTGTTGCTCGCGTCGTGCTACCGGCGCGCGCTCGAACTGGCGCACGCCGCCCGCTGCCGCAGCATTGCATTTCCGGCGATCAGCTGCGGCGTCTACCGTTTTCCGCCTGACGAAGCGGTCGGCATCGCCGTCACCGCAGTGCTCGACACGCTGCCGCGCGTGCCGGCGCTGGAGCATGTGCTGTTTGCGTGCTTCGACGACGCGATGTTCGCCCGCTATGCGGCCGAGCTGGCCGCGCGCCGTCAGGCGCCGCCTTCGAAGCCGGCCTGACGCCACGCTTCGAACACCACCACCGCGACGGTATTCGACAGATTGAGGCTGCGGTTGCCGGGGCGCATCGGCAGCCGCACACGCTGTTCGTTGGGAAAGCGTTCGAGCAGCGCCGCGTCGAGGCCGCGCGTTTCGGCACCGAACACGAACCAGTCGCCGGGCCGGAACGCATGCGTGTGAAACGGGCTTGAGCCGCGCGTCGTGAACGCGAACATCCGGGTCGGATCGGGCGTTTCGCGCGCGATGAACGCGCCCCAGTCGGGATGTACCTGCATCTGCGCGTATTCGTGATAGTCGAGGCCAGCGCGGCGCATCTTTGCGTCGTCGAGCGGGAAGCCGAGCGGCTCGATCAGGTGCAGGCGCGCGCCGGTGTTCGCGCACAGGCGAATCACGTTGCCGGTGTTCGGCGGAATTTCGGGTTCGACGAGAACGACGTTGAACATGATCTGAACAGGTAAAAAGCTAGTTGTCCGGCGTGCGCAGCACGACGAAGTTCGTCACGCGCCGCGCGCCGGCCGCCTTTAGCGTGTGCGCGACGGCTTCGAGGGTCGCACCGGTTGTCATCACGTCGTCGACGATGCCGACGTGCAGGCCGCGCACCGGCGCCGTCACGGCGAACGCGTGCTCGACGTTGGCGCGCCGCGCGGCGAGCGCCAGCCGCGATTGCGCGGCGGTATGCGCGACGCGCCGCAGTAGTGTCGCGTCGGTGCGCACCCGCAAGGTCTTCCCGAGCGGCTTCGCGATTTGCCAGGCCTGGTTGTAGCCGCGTTCGACAAGGCGTCGCGCGGACAACGGCACGGGCGCGATCACGTCGGGCGGCTCCGATGCGTCGAGCATATCGCCGGACAGCCGGGCAAGGCGCCGCGCGAACTCGCGGGCGAGCGCGAGTCTCGCGCGAAACTTCAGGTCGACGGCGAGGGTATCGAGGGGGGCGCGGTAGTCCGCGAGCGCGAGCGTGGCGTCGAACGACGGCGGCGCGCTGCCGCAGTCGCTGCACCGGTAATGCGGCCGTGCGCGCGGTCGCGCGGAGGCAAGCGGCACCGCGCAGACCGTGCAGCGCAGCCGGGCCTCGTTCGAATACGCGTCGTCGCAGCCGCGGCACAGCACGGATTGCGACAAATCGCCGCAGATGGCGCACAGGTTCGGCAGAAGCGCCTGCACGAGCGACGGCCAGTGCACCGCACGCAGGATCGGGCAGGATGCGATCCGGCGCGCGGATCGGAACGAGGAAGCCTGGAAACGCATGAGCGGGCCGCATGCCGGAGCCGGCGTGCGAAGGGTCGTCGGGGAGCGAGGAGTATACTTCGCGCGTACCGTCCCTGTGGCCCTCATGTCCTCATCTCCCGCTCCTGCTGGCCGTCCGGCCTATGATTCGCGGCGCCTTCAGCGCATCTTCGATCGCCGCGCGGCGACGTTCGACGACGTCGCGTTTCTGCCTCGCGAGATCGCGCAACGCATGCGCGAGCGCCTCGACTACATCAGGATCGACCCGGCCGGCGTACTCGATGTGGGCTGCGGCGCGGGCGACGACCTGCCCGGCCTGCGCGCGCGTTTTCCCGAAGCCCCCGTCTACGCGACAGACCTGTCGGGCGCGATGCTGCAGCGGGCACAGCGTCACGACGCCGGCGACACCCGCTGGCGGCGTTTCCTGCCGGCCTCGCTCGGCAAGGCCCTGGGCGCGCGCGGGCCGCGCCTCGCCCAGGCCGACTTCGCCGCGCTGCCGTTCGCGGCCGGCGCGTTCGAACTGCTCTGGTCCAACCTTGCGCTGCATTGGCATCCGCAGCCAGACCGGGTTTTTCCCGAGTGGCAGCGCGTGCTCAAGCTAGGGGGACTACTGATGTTCAGCACGCTCGGCCCCGATACCCTGAAGGAGTTGCGCGGCGCGTATGCGGAAGTCGAGGCGGCGCACGGCGTGCATGCGCGCCGGCACGTGATCGACTTCGTCGACATGCACGATCTCGGCGACATGCTGGTCGAAAGCGGCTTCGAGATTCCGGTGATGGATCAGGAGACGCTCACGATCACCTACCGGTCGCCGCAATCGCTGCTTGCCGACGTTCGCCGCTGGGGGGCGTACCCGTTCGCGCGCGAACCGGCCGAAGGGGCCAGCGCGCGGCGTCTGCATCGCGCGCTGCTGGCGGCGCTGGAGGCGCGCCGGCGCGACGACGGCACGCTCGCGCTCACCTTCGAGGTGATCTACGGGCACGCGTGGAAGGCGGTGCCGCGCACGACGGCCGAAGGTCATGGGATCGTGCGGCCGGAGGACATCGGACACGGTCCGGCCAGGAGGCGATGAGGGGATGGCGTGCGGATTCACGATGGCAGAAACCCGCGCCGCGTGAAGTCTGTCAGAGGGTGTGTCAAAATGGCGCAAAGCCTTGTCGCATATGGCTTTGCGGCCGACAGGGCGTTGCTTGTGGCAGCTATCGAACGCGCCTATAATGCGTGAGTTTGCCGCCCCGACCTGCGTCCCTGGCCGGGCAGCACGCTGGACCGAAGAGAAAAGCAACAGGGCAGCGGTAGGAGGCAATCCCCAGGAGGCAGCGATGGCATCACCAGATCTGCTGATGGATTCTGAGCCGGTCCTGAAAGACTGGACCATGAAGCGCAACTGTTCGGTTTCGCCACGGCAGTTCGTGTACTTCTACGTGTCGCTGGCGGTGGTCTCGCTGGCTATCGCTTTCATCCTGATGGTGGTCGGCGCCTGGCTCGTGCTGCCGTTCACCGGCATCGAGCTGCTCGTGGTGGGCGTCGCGTTCGCGCTCTATGCGCGGCATGCCATCGATTACGAACGCATCCGGCTGTTTCCGAACCGTCTCGTGATCGAGCGGCTGAACGCGGAAAATCTTACGCAGTTCGAATTCAATCCGCACTGGGTGCGCATCGAACCCGGCGCAACGCCTCGCGACCCGATCAGGCTGGTCTCGCGCGGCCAGACGATCATGATTGGGCAGCACCTCGCGCAATACCGGCGCGCGCAGTTTGCCGGCGAGTTGCGCATGTGGCTCAGGCGCTGTTAGCTGTCCTGAAGCTGCGCCGGGCGGGGCGGCGCGAGGGGTGGGTCTTCCAGCGGGGTCGAGGGTTTGAATGGAAAATTCGGGTAAGGATGCTATGAAAACAATCAAGCGAGCCCTTATGGGCAGCCTGGCGCTCGGCGGACTGCTGCTGGCCGGTTCGGCACGGGCGGTCGGCGACAGCCCGGGCGGCCCCGCCGTCAACGAAATCAACCTCCAGCCGCCCGCTTCGTCGATCGCCGTGCAGCTTTACCATCTGCACACGTTCATGCTGATCCTGTGCACGGTGATCTTCGTCGGCGTGTTCGGCGTGATGTTCTATTCGGTGTTCGCGCACCGCAAGTCGAAGGGCCATCAGGCGGCCCATTTCCACGAGAGCACGACGGTCGAAATCATCTGGACCGTGGTGCCGTTCATCATCGTCGTGCTGATGGCGTTGCCAGCGACCAAGGCCGTCATCGAGATGAAGGACACGAGCAATGCCGACCTCACGATCAAGGTGACGGGCTACCAGTGGAAATGGGGCTACGACTACGTGAAGGGGCCCGGCGAGGGGATCAGCTTCCTCTCGACGCTTTCCACGCCGCGCGCCGAAGTCGACGGCACCGAGCCGATCACCGACACGTATCTGCAGGAAGTCGACAACCCGCTCGTCGTGCCGGTCAACAAGAAAGTCCGCATCATCACGACGTCCAACGACGTCGTGCATTCGTGGTACGTGCCCGCCTTCGGCGTGAAGCAGGATGCGATTCCGGGCTTCCTGCGCGATACCTGGTTCGAAGCCGACAAGACCGGCACGTTCCGCGGCTTCTGCACCGAGCTGTGCGGCAAGGAGCACGCGTTCATGCCGGTGGTCGTCGAGGTGCTGTCCGACGCCGACTACGCGAAGTGGGTCGATCAGGAGCGCAAGAAGCTGTCCGCGGCGACCGACGATCCGAACCGCACCTACACGATGGCCGAACTGATGGCGCGCGGCCAGAAGGTCTTCCTGTCGAACTGCGCGGTGTGTCACCAGGCAACCGGCAAGGGCGGCGGACCATTCCCGGCGCTCGACGGCAGCAAGGTCGTCAACGGGCCGCTCGCGCAGCACGTGAGCATCGTGCTGAAGGGCAAGGGCGCGATGCCGTCGTGGGCGCCCACGCTGTCGGATGTGGAGATCGCGTCGGTCATCACGTACGAGCGCAATTCGTGGAGCAACCACACCGGCGACATCCTGCAGCCGCGTCAGGTCGCGGCTGCGCGCAACGGCCAGCTGCCCGCGGGCGGCAATCATCTGGCTAACCTCGGGGCGGCCAGCGGCGCCGCCGCGGCGTCGGCTGCCGAGCCGGCTTCGGGCGCGCCGGCGAGCGGCGCGGCCGCGCAGCCGCAGGCTTCGCTGCCGGCCAGCGCGCTTTACGCGGCCGGCGCGCGCGCGTCGAAACGGGACGCGGCGACCGGCGCGCAGGTTGCGGACAGAACACGGCGCGCGCCGATCAGTACGCGCGCCTGACGGATCAAGGGTGGGTACCGCAGTATTCGGATGAGGAGATTGTCATGTCTAGCGTCGGACACGATCCCATTGCGGGTCACGAGCACGTTCATGGCGAGCACGCCCACGGCACGCCGCATGGCTGGCGCCGCTGGCTCTATGCGACCAATCACAAGGACATCGGGACGCTCTACCTGATCTTCTCGTTCATCATGTTCCTGTCCGGCGGCGTGATGGCGCTGCTGATCCGCGCCGAGCTGTTCGAGCCGGGGCTGCAGATCATGCGTCCCGAGTTCTTCAACCAGCTCACCACGATGCACGGGCTCATCATGGTGTTCGGCGCGATCATGCCGGCCTTCGTGGGCTTCGCGAACTGGATGGTGCCGCTGCAGATCGGCGCGGCCGACATGGCGTTCGCGCGGATGAACAACTTCAGCTTCTGGCTGCTGCCGGTGGCCGCGGTGCTGCTGGTCTCGTCGTTCTTCGCGCCGGGCGGCGCGACCGCGGCGGGCTGGACGCTGTATGCGCCGCTTTCCACGCAGATGGGCCCGGGCATGGACTTCGCGATCTTCGCGCTGCACCTGATGGGCGCGTCGTCGATCATGGGCGGCATCAACATTGTCGTGACGATCCTGAACCTGCGCGCGCCCGGCATGACGCTGATGAAGATGCCGATGTTCGCGTGGACCTGGCTCATCACCGCGTACCTGCTGATCGCGGTGATGCCGGTGCTGGCCGGCGCGATCACGATGCTGCTGTTCGACCGCCACTTCGGCACCTCGTTTTTCAACGCGGCGGGCGGCGGCGATCCGGTGATGTACCAGCACATCTTCTGGTTCTTCGGGCACCCCGAGGTGTACATCATGATCCTGCCGGCGTTCGGGATCGTGTCGCAGGTGATTCCGGCGTTCTCGCGCAAGCCGCTGTTCGGCTATAGCTCGATGGTGTACGCGACCGCGTCGATCGCGATCCTGTCGTTCATGGTCTGGGCGCATCACATGTTCGTGACCGGCATGCCCGTCACCGGCCAGCTGTTCTTCATGTACGCGACGATGCTGATCGCCGTGCCGACCGGCGTGAAAGTGTTCAACTGGGTGGCGACGATGTGGCGCGGCTCGCTCACCTTCGAGACGCCGATGCTGTTCGCGGTCGGCTTCCTGTTCGTGTTCACGTTCGGCGGGCTGACGGGGCTGATGCTCGCCATGGCGCCGCTCGACATCCAGTATCACGGCACGTATTTCGTGGTCGCGCACTTCCATTACGTGCTGGTCGCGGGCTCGCTATTCGGGTTGTTCGCCGGCTGGTATTACTGGTCGCCGAAGTGGACCGGCTGGATGTACAACGAGACGCGCGGCAAGATCCACTTCTGGGCATCGATGATCTTCTTCAATCTCGCGTTCCTGCCGATGCACTTCGTCGGCCTCGCCGGCATGCCGCGACGCTACGCGGACTATCCGGCGCAGTTCACCGACTGGAACCAGGTGATCACGATCGGCGCGTTCGGCTTTGGCCTGTCGCAGGTGTACTTCCTGTTCGCCGTCGTGCTGCCGGTGTATCGCGGCGGCGGCGAGCTCGAAAAGGCCGGCGACAAGCCGTGGGAAGGCGCGACGGGGCTTGAATGGACCGTGCCGAGCCCCGCGCCGTTCCATACGTTCGAGAATCCGCCGACGGTCGAGTAATGGGCGCCGGCCCTGCCCGTCGGCGGGGCCGCTGCAGGATCCACGCGGCACACGGCGCGACGCAGCGCACACGGAAGCGAGCATGACCCGGACTTCGCCGCCAAGACGTACGCAGGAGCAGATTCGCGCCGGCAACGTGCGGCTCGGCATGATCCTGTTCGCGATCGTGATGCTGTTTTTTGTGGGCATATTCGTCAAGCGCGCATGGTTCGCATGACGCCGCGCGCGTCGGGTGGCCAGGGTTCATGCCGAAGGTGAAGGCGGACAGGGTCGAATACGGGGTCGAGTACGGGGTCGAATACGCGATGAGCGACGACGGCAGCAACGGCAACGGCAGAGCGGGCAGTTTCGTCCAGTCGGTGAAGGCGGTGCTGTGGGCGTTTTTCGGCGTGCGCAAACGGCGCGATCTCGAGGCGGACGCCGCGCAGCTCAATCCGCTGCACGTGGTCGCGGCGGCGCTGATCGGCGCGGCGCTTTTCATCGGCGTGCTGATTCTGGTCGTGCACGCGGTGGTGAGATGAACGGCGCCCCCGGACGGCGGGCAGGACAGGTTGGACGGAAGCACGGATGAACGGGGTTCAACCCGATCGAGCGGAACAACTGGACTGAAGTGGGGAGTCAACGATGAGCGGTCAAAACGAAAGCCCGTACTATTTCATACCGCATCCGTCCCGGCATCCGATCTGCGCGTCGATTGGCATGCTGGTCATCATGTTTTCGCTCGCGTCGTGGATCAACGGCGAAAGCTGGGGGCCGTTCACGCTGCTGCTCGGCCTGCTATGGCTGCTCTTCACGCTGTATCACTGGTTCGGCGACGCGATCTCCGAATCCGAAGGCGGCATGTACGGCAAGCGCGTCGACAAGTCGTACCGCTGGAGCATGAGCTGGTTCATCTTCTCGGAGGTGATGTTCTTCGGCGCATTCTTCGGCGCGCTGTTCTATGCGCGCGAAATTGCGATGCACCAGCTCGGCAGCCTCGATTACAAGCTGATCTGGCCAGACTTCTCGGCGGTCTGGCCGAACACCGGACCGGCCGATCTGGCGTCGCATTTCAAGTCGATGCAGCCGTGGCCGGTGCCGACCGTCAATACCGCGCTGCTGCTGTCGTCGGGTGCGACGTTGACGGTGGCGCACCATGCGCTGCGCGACAATCACCGCAGCAAGACGATCGCCTGGCTGGCCGCGACGATCGTCCTCGGGCTGAGCTTCCTGTGCATGCAGGCGTTCGAGTATTACCACGCGTACAACGAACTGAACCTGACGCTCGCGTCGGGCGTGTACGGTTCGACCTTCTTCCTGCTCACCGGCTTTCACGGCTTTCACGTGTTTCTCGGCGGCACGATGCTCACCGTCGTGCTGGTGCGCGTGATACGCGGGCACTTTACCGCCGACCACCACTTCGCCTTCGAGGGGGCGGCGTGGTACTGGCACTTCGTCGACGTCGTGTGGCTCGGGCTCTACGTGGTCGTGTACTGGCTGTAGGACGGCGCGAGGGGGCGGGACGCGCTCACCCGCGCGACGGTGGACAAACGCGGCGGACAAACACGGTGGACAAACGCGGTGGACAGAAGCGTGGACGAAGGCGCAGCCAAAGGCGCGGACAACGGCCCGCGCCCGATGCCGCTAGCGGCCGTACGGGATGCCGGTGGACTGGATCCAGCCCATCCAGTGGGCGAACAGGATGAACAGGAACAGCGAGATCGACAGGCCCACCCGCGTGGCGAGCGACCAGACCATGCGCTTTGTCTTGCCCTTGTCGTGCACCATGAAGTACAGCGCCGCGCCCATGCTGGCAATGATCAGCGCGAAGACGACGGGAACCAGGATGTGCATGAATTCAGTGGTAAACCACGGATACGGACATAACACCGTTATTATCTCACCGCGCGCGGCAACGCGCCGGGGCAGGGCGCGGCGCGCATGAAGATCCGCTGGTTGCCGGCGTTGCTGATTCTTGCCGTGATCGCGCTGACGGTACGGCTCGGCTTCTGGCAGCGCGATCGCGCGCATCAGAAGGAAGCGCGCGAGGCCCTGATCGCGCAGTTCGAGCACGCTCCGGCGCAGCTTGTGGGGGCGGCGCCGGTCGCGCTGCACGACATCGAGTATCACCGTGTGCGTGCGCTCGGCACCTTCTTGCCGGACAAGGTGGTGTATCTCGACAACCGGCCTTACGGGGACAGCGCCGGTTTCTACGTCGTGATGCCGTTCAAGCTTGCGCCAGGGCGCTACGTGCTGGTCAACCGCGGCTGGCTGCCGCGCAACGTCGACGATCGCACGCGGATCAAGCCGTATCCGACGCCGCCGGGCCCGATCGAAATCGACGGCATCGCGCGCGCCGACGCGACGCGCGCGTTCGAGCTGGGCCACGGCGGGTCCGCCGCGCATCAGTTGATCCGCCAGAATCTCGACGTCGCCGCGTATGCGCGCGAAACCGGTTTGCCGCTGCAGCCGTTCGTGATCCAGCAGACCAGCGACGACCACGATACGCTCGTGCGAGACTGGCCGGCGCCGGATACCGGCGTCTCGCGCAATTACGGCTACATGCTGCAATGGTGGGGGATGGCGCTCGCCGCCTTGCTGCTCGGCCTGTACGCGGCGCGGCGCGCGGCGCTCAAGGAGCGCGCACGCAGCGTATGAGGCCGTGCGTGCGCCGGTTCTATCACAGCGTGATCATCTGGAAAGGATTGTTGTGTCGACCCACTCTTCCCGTTCGCCGCGGCCCGACCCGGCCGTGGATCGCGGCCCTGCACCGCCGCGCGGCCCCGGACGCGCGCGCGCCGCGGGCTCCTGGCAGCGCGGACGCTGGACGCTGCTGCTGCTCGCGCTGGTGTGCGCGGCGCCGGTCATCGCGGCGTACTTTTTGTACTACGTGGTCAGACCCTCGGGCGGCACGACCAATTACGGCGCATTGATCGAGCCGCAGCGTCCGATTCCCGCCGGGCTCGTCGTGACCGGCGAGGACGGCACGCGCGTGCCGCTCGCGTCGCTGCGCGGGCGCTGGCTGCTCGTGTCGGTCGACGGCAGCGCATGCGACAAGGCCTGCGTGACGAAGCTCTACTTCATGCGCCAGGTGCGGGCGGCGCAGGGGCTCGAACGCGGCCGCGTCGTCGAGGTCTGGCTGCGCACCGACGCCGGGCCGGTCGCGCCGGTGATCCGGCATGCGTATCCGGATACCCGCATGCTGGTCGCCGACCCGGCGCAGCTTGCCGCATGGCTGCCGGTCGACGCGGGCACGCAACTGGGCGATCACATCTTCGTCGTCGATCCGAACGGCAACCTGATGATGCGCTTCCCGAAAAATCCCGACCCGAGCCGGATCCGCGTCGACGTGGCAAAGCTGCTCAAGTGGTCGGGCATCGGCTGATGCGGCGCTTTGCCGCACGCGCTGCCTGTCGCGTCACGGGCGATCTGCTGCACCATTGCCGCGCGGCGCTGTCGAACCGGCAAGCCGGCGCTGTGCCATCGCAACAAGGTTAGAACGATGTTCGTACTGGAACTGGGCCTGATCGGCCTCTGTATCGCGCTGTTGCCGCTTTCCTATGTCTGGGTGAAGGCGGACGACAACAAATTCCGCAAGCTCGTCTGGGTCACGACCTTCCTGACGCTCGATCTCGTGATGTTCGGCGGCTTCACGCGCCTGACCGATTCGGGCCTCGGCTGCCCCGACTGGCCCGGCTGCTACGGTACGTCGTCGCCGTTCATCGCGCACGCGGCGATCGCGGCCGCCCATCGGGCGCTGCCGACCGGGCCCGTCAGCATGTCGAAGGCGTGGATCGAGATGATTCACCGCTACTTTGCGATGGCGATCGGCGTGCTGATCATCGCGCAGACGGTCATCGCGTGGGCTGCGCGCATCCGGCGGCGGCCGCTGCACGTGTCGCCGTGGTGGCCGAGCGCGCTGCTGCTGCTGATTCTCGTGCAGGGCGCGTTCGGCGCGTGGACCGTCACGATGAAGCTGCAGCCGATCATCGTCACGACCCATCTGCTGCTCGGTCTGGCGCTGCTCGGCTCGCTGGGCTGGCTCGCGGCGCGCCAGACGCCGCTGCCGGTCTACGAGCCCGGAGCGGCGCGCTGGCGGGCGGCGGCGCTCGCCGGTCTGGCGTTGCTGGTCGTGCAGATCGCGCTCGGCGGCTGGGTCAGCACGAATTACGCGGTGCTCGCGTGCACCGATTTCCCGACCTGCAACGGCCAATGGATTCCGCCGATGGACTTTACACACGGCTTCCATTTATGGCGCGCGCTCGGCACCGACGGCGACGGCGAAATGCTCACGCAGAGCGCGCTCGTCGCGATCCACTGGACGCACCGGACCTTCGCGCTCGTCGTGATCGCCTACCTGGCGTGGTTTGCGCTGAAAGTGCGCCGCTTCGAGTCGCTGCGGCGGCCGGCGAACGGCGTGCTGCTGATGATCGCGGTGCAGTTCCTGACCGGGCTGTCGAACATCGTGCTGCAGTGGCCGCTGCCGATCGCGGTCGCCCACAACGGTGGCGCCGCGATCCTGCTGCTGCTGCTCGTTATGCTAAACTTCCGCATCATTTCCAGCCTCCCCGGCCGCGCCGTTTTGCCTGCGCGCGAAGCCGCGCCGGCGTGACCCCCATGGACAGCACAACCCTTTCCCGAACGCCAGGCAACCGCGTGGCGCAGTACGTCGCGCTCACCAAGCCTCGCGTCACCCAGCTCGCCGTGTTCTGCGCGGTGATCGGCATGTTCCTCTCGACCCGCGGCATGGTGCCGTGGACCGTCCTGATCGGCGGTACGGTCGGCATCTGGCTGCTGGCCGGCGCGGCCTTCGCGATCAATTGCCTCGTCGAGCAGAAGGTCGATGCGATGATGCGCCGCACCGCGTGGCGGCCGTCCGCGCGCGGCGAGATCACGTCCGTGCAGATCCTGCTGTTTTCGGCGGTGCTGGGCGGCCTCGGGATGTGGACCCTGTATTCCTTCACGAACGCGCTGACCATGTGGCTGACTTTCGCCACGTTCGTCGGCTATGCGGTGATCTATACGCTGCTGCTCAAGCCTGCCACGCCGCAGAACATCGTGATCGGCGGGGCGTCCGGCGCGATGCCGCCGGCGCTCGGCTGGGCGGCAGCCACCGGCCACGTGCCCGGCGACGCATGGATTCTCGTGCTGATCATCTTCGTCTGGACGCCGCCGCATTTCTGGTCCCTCGCGCTCTATCGCCGCAAGGACTACGAAAACGCCGGCCTGCCGATGCTGCCCATCACGCACGGCGAAAAGTACACGCGCCTGCAGATCCTGCTGTACTCGGTCGTGCTGTTCGTGGTTGCGCTGATGCCGTTCATCTCCGGCATGAGCGGCCTGCTCTATCTCGTGTCGGCCGCGCTGCTCGGCGCGGTGTTCCTCGGCTACGCGTGGAACATCTACCGCGAGTACTCGGACGCGCTGGCGCGCAAGATGTTTCGCTATTCGATCGTCTATCTTTCGCTGTTATTTGCCGCACTGCTGATCGACCACTATGTGCGCGCAGTAATCGGGGTGTAATCGCATCATGCTGACAAACGTGCTTGGACGCGCGGCACGCATAGCATTGCTCGCGTGCGCGCTGGCCGGCCTGGTGGCGGTGGCGGGTTGCGGCAAGCAGGAGCCGCCGTTCCAGAATCTCGACATCACCGGCAATACGAAATTCGGCACCGATTTCTCGCTGCCCGATACCTCCGGCAAGATTCGCACGCTCGCGGACTATAAGGGCAAGGTGGTGGTGCTGGTGTTCGGCTACACGCATTGCCCGGATGTCTGTCCGACGACGATGGCCGAACTCGCGCAAGCGATGCAGCAACTCGGCCCGCAGGACGCGAAGCGTATCCAGGTGCTGTTCGTGACGGTCGATCCGGCGCGCGATACGCCGGCCGTGCTGTCGCAATACGTCACGGCGTTCTACCCGACGTTCGGCGGACTCATTCCGCCCACCGATGCGCAGCTTCAGAAGATCACGAAAGACTTCCACATCTACTACGCGAAAGTGGCGGGCACCACGCCCGACAACTACACGATGAACCACACGGCCGCGAGCTACGTGTTCGACACCACGGGCAAGCTGCGGCTGTTCGTGCGCGACGGGCAGGGCACCGCGCCGTGGGTGCACGACCTGAAGCTGCTGCTCAACTGAGGCGCCGCGCGCTCGCGCCGGCAAGGGCCCGCCCGGTCGCCGCAGATTGCGGCCGCTCCGAGGGGGCCGCCCGTTGCCTGCCGCACCGCGCGCCCCGCTTTCCCTATAAGTCTCGCTCCCAGCGCTCCATCGTCAGTTCCCGGCCGAAGCGGCGCTCGGGCGCGGCATCGACGAACGCGAATCCGGTACGCAGGCACAGGCGTCGCGCTTCGGCGAGACTCGCGGGCGCCGCGAGCATGAGCCGCGTGTAGCCGGCGCGTTTCGCAAAGCGCACGCATTCCTCGACGAGTTGCGTGCCGATGCCGAGCCCGCGCATGTCGGGCTCGATGTACAGCAGCCGGATCCGCGCGAGCGTCGGCGAAACGCCCGCGAGCAGCGCGGCACCGACCTGCGTGCCTTCCTGCTCCGCGATCCAGCAGGTTTCGCGGCGCGGGTCATGATGCTGCGTGAAGTCCGCGACGATGCGCGCAAGCGCGCCCTCGACCCCCGGGTCCCACGCGTGTTCGAGCGCGTACAGCGACGCCATCCGGTGCACGATCCAGCCGAATTCGCCGGCACGCGGCGTACGCAGCGTGATGATGCCGCTGCGTTGCCCGGCATTCAGCAGACGTTCGACCACCTTCATCGCATCGATCAGCTGTTCCTGCGAATGGGCGGGCAAGCGCTCAAGCACGCCGATCACTTCCTCGACCGCGGCCGTATCGAGCGGCTCGTAGGCGGTGCGTCCCGGTGCGGTCAGCGCGAGCAGCGACTGCCGCGCGTCGGACTCCGAGGGCCGGCGGCTGATCAGCCCGCGCCGCTCGAAGCTCGTCAGCAGACGGCTCAGATAACCGCTATCGAGTCCGAGATTGCGGGCGAGCATCGAGGCGGTATCGGCCTTGCCGCGCGCGAGTTCATGCAGGACGCGGACCTCGGTCAATGAGAAGGGGCTCTTTTGCAGGCGTTCGTGCAACGCACCGATGTGCTGCGTATAGAACCGGTTGAAACGGCGCACGGCCTCAGCGCGCTGCAGCGCTGCGGAATCGGTCAACGGACGGCTCCCGGAGAGATGACGATCGTGTCGTTCGACACTGTATTTGACCCCATCCTATATAAAAAGCGCGAATGCTGCTGCAAAGCATGCATACGGGATATAGGTATGACGTTTGCGCGCATCCGAATGCCGTCGCACGATCGCGATCATGCGGACCAGTGGTCCGCATGTCGAGTCTCGAACGGCGTCGAATCAGGGAAAATACGGATGCCGTAAAGTGCCGGGAAACACCCGAAAAGTCACCGGAAATCCTTATCTGGCAAGGCGTTCCTAGCGAAAAGACCAAACTGAGACCACTCTGTTGACTGGTATTATGTTGGTTATATAATGGGCTCTCATTTTTAAGCCGAGTTCTTCGCCCCGATCGACCCGAGCCCATGGAAACACGCTGGTCCGCCCTGATGCCCGACGCGCGCAACGTCACGCCGCTTTATCTGCAGCTGGCGCGCAATCTCGCCACTGCGATTCATTGCGGCGTGTGGTCGGCCGGCGAGGCGCTGCCGTCGGAGCGCACGTTGTCCGATGCGATCGGCGTGTCGCGCATCACCGCGCGCAAGGCGATCGAGTTGCTGGTCGAGCAGGGCCTGATCCGGCGTTCGCCGGGCGCCGGCAGTTTCATTACGCCGCGCGTCGAGGATCCGCTGTCGCGCCTGACAGGCTTCACGAAGCGGATGCAGCAACGCGGTTTTCGCCCGGATTCGGTCTGGCTCGAACGCGACGTGCGTCCCGCCGGCCGCGACGAACTGATGCACCTCGGTCTGTCGCCGGGTGCGCCGGTGGCGAGCCTGCGGCGTTTGCGCCGCGCGGACGGCATCGTGATGGCGGTCGAGCACTCCGTGCTGCCGGTGGCCGTCGTGCCGGACCCGGAAGCGATCGGCGTGTCGCTGTACAGCTATCTGGAGCAGCGCGGCGTGCCGGTGGTACGCGCGTTGCAGCATTTTCGCGCTGTCAACGCGGCCAATGACATTGCCGCGCTGATGGACATCGAGCCGCGCACTGCGCTGCTGGTGATTACACGCATTGGCTATAGCGCCGACCAGCGTGCGATCGAACTGACGGACACTTACTGCCGCGACGACTATTACGACTTCGTCGCCGAGCTGCGCCAGTAGCGGCGCAGCTTGCGATCCCGGCGTGCCGGAGGCGGCGCGTTCAACGATCGATATATCGTACTACGTATTATCCAGGAACCCCATGCTGACAGGAAACATACTCACCCCCGACGGATGGATCCACGGCACGCTTGAATACGACGCCGGCCGTATCACGGCGATCGACGGCGAGCGGGCCGATCCGTCGAAGAACGACGCGCCGTACATCCTGCCCGGCTTCATCGACCTGCACGTGCACGGCGGCGGCGGCTGCGACGTGATGGAAGGCGGCGCGGCCATCGAAACCATTGCGCGCACGCACGCGAAGCACGGCACGACAAGCCTGCTCGCCACCACGATGACTGCGCCGCGTGAGGAGTTGATGCGGGTGGTGGCCGAGCTCGGCGAGGTGACCCGGGTGCGCACGGGCGGGGCGTCGCGCGTGCTCGGCGTGCATCTCGAAGGCCCGTACATCAATCCCGGCAAGCTCGGCGCGCAGCCGGACGCGGCGGTGTCCGCGGTGCTCGACGAAGTGCTGACGTACCTGTCGGTTGCGCCGATCCGCGTCGTCACGATCGCGCCGGAAATTGCCGGGCACATGGACATCATCGGAGAGATCGCCGCGCGCGGCGTGCGCGTGCAGCTCGGACATTCGCTCGGCACCTACGACGACGCGGTGGCGGCGCTGAAGCACGGCGCATGCGGCTTCACGCACCTGTTCAACGCGATGTCGCCGCTGCATCACCGCAATCCGGGCATGGTCGGCGCGGCGCTCGCGCATGCCGAGTTCGCCGAGATCATCCCGGATCTGCTGCACGTGCATCCGGGTGCGATTCGCGCGGCGATGCGCGCCATTCCGCGGCTGTATGTGGTGACCGACAGCACGTCCGCCACCGGCATGCCCGACGGCGAATACCGGCTCGGCAGCCAGCACGTGACGAAGTGCCTCGGCGGCGTGCGTCTTGCCGACGGCACGCTCGCCGGCAGCACGCTGACGATGGACCAGGCGCTGCGCAATCTGGTGTCGCTCGGCCTGCCGCTGGCGGACGTATCGCATCGCCTGTCGCGCTATGCGGCGGACTATCTGGGCCTCGAGGACCGCGGCCGCATCGCGCGCGGCGCATGGGCCGATCTCGTCGTGTTCGATCGCGCGCTCGCATTGAGCGCGACCTATGTGGAAGGAGAATCGATTGTCGAACATGCTTAACGAGGCGCTTGCGTCGGCCGACGTCGTCGCCGCGCAGCTTGCCGATGGCTCGCGCGTCGAAGCGCTCGCCGGGGTGCTCGCGCAGCAGCCGCGCCACGTCGCGCTGACGGTCGCGCGCGGCAGCTCGGACCATGCCGCGAGCTATTTCGCGAGCCTGACGATGAGCCGTATCGGCCTGCCGGTCGCGTCGCTGCCGATGTCTGTCGCGACGCTGCAGCAGGCGCCGCTGAAGGTGCGCGATCAGCTTGCGCTCGCGTTCTCGCAGTCGGGCAAGAGCCCCGATCTCGTCGGCACGATGGCCGCGCTGCGCGAAGCAGGCGCACTTACCGTCGCAGCGGTCAACGCGCCGGCCTCGCCGCTCGCCGACGCGTGCGAGTGGCACGTGCCCCTCGCGGCCGGCCCCGAGCTGAGCGTTGCCGCCACCAAAAGCTATGTCGCGATGCTGTCGATGTCGGCGCAACTGGTCGCGCACTGGCAGCGCGACGACGGGCTGCTCGACGCGCTGCGCCGCCTGCCGGATACGCTGCACAACGCTGGCACGCTCGACTGGAGCGCGGCAATCGACGCATGGCGCGACGTCGAGCGGATGATCGTGATCGGCCGCGGTCTCGGCCTCGCGATCGCGCAGGAAGCGGCGCTGAAGCTGAAGGAGACCTCCGGGATCCAGGCCGAAGCGTTTTCCAGCGCCGAAGTGCGCCACGGTCCGATGGAGCTGATCGGACAGGACTATCCGCTGCTCGTGTTCGCGCCGCGCGGGCCCGAGCAGGCGGGCCTGATCCAGCTTGCGCAGGACATGCGCGCGCGCGGCGCGCGCGTGCTGCTTGCCGCCGCGGCCGACGTGCCGCAGGCGGATCTGCCGCTCGTGACGGCAGCCCATGCGGCGCTCGACCCGATCGCCGCGATTCTTTCGTTCTATGTGATGGCTGCGGACCTTGCTGCAGCCCGCGGGCGCAACCCCGATGCGCCGCGCCACCTGAACAAGGTTACCGAAACCCATTGATCGAGACATCAGATGCGACGTGTTGAGGAGTCACACTTGAAGCGCCATGCTCAAGACCAGATCGTTCTGCTTGCGCCCATGACCGGACCGGTCGTGCCGCTTGAAAAGGTGCCGGACCCGGTGTTCGCGGGCGGCATGTTCGGAGACGGGATCGCGATCGATCCGCTCGAAGGCCGGCTCGTTGCGCCGTGCGACGGCGTGATCACGCACCTCGCGCGCACCGGCCACGCAGTGACGCTCGCGACCGCCGAGGGCGCCGAAATCCTGCTGCATATCGGCATCGATACGGTCGGGCTGAACGGCCGCGGCTTCGCGCCGAAGGTCCAGCAAGGCGCTCATGTGCGCGCGGGCGACCTGCTGATCGAGTTCGACCCCGATCGGGTGGCTTGCGAGGCGCCGAGTCTCGTGTCGGTGATTGCCGTCGCAAACAGCGACGCGTTCGAAGTGGTCGAACGCGCACCCGCCGGGATGGCGAACGCCGGCACCTCGACGCTGCTCGTGCTGCGCGCGCGCGAAGGCGCGGCGGCCGCGGCCGCGCGTCACGCGACGAACGTCACCGAGGAGGCGCGCCAGAGCGTCACGCTCGTGCATGCGGGCGGCCTGCATGCGCGGCCGGCGGCACGCGCACGGGAAGCGGTGCGCGGTCTCGCGGCCCGCGTCGAGGTGCGCTACGACGGCCGCAAGGCGCCGGTCGAAAGCGTCGTCGGCCTGCTGGGACTGGGCGCCGGCGAAGGCGCGACTGTCGAGATTCTCGGCGTCGGCGAGGAGGCCGCCGCGGCCGTCGCCGCCGTCGCGCGCGAACTGACGCGCGACGCGCCAGGCGAGACCGAGGAGACGCCGGCGCGCTACGGTTCCCCGGCGCCGCAGTCGGCCTCGCGCGACACCGCGCTTGCGCCGGATAGGCTTGCAGGCGTTTGCGCAGCGCCCGGCATCGCGCTCGGCAAGCTGGTGCGCTGGGACGATTCGGAGTGCGAACCGCCCGAGGCCGCGAGCGGCACGTCGGCTGCGGAAAGCCGTCTGCTCGACAAGGCGCTCGCCAGCGTCGACGCTGCGCTGAACGCAACCGTCCACGATGCGTCGCAGCGCGGCGCGCATGGCGAGGCCGGCATTTTCGCGGTGCACCGCGTGCTGCTCGAAGATCCGACGCTGCTCGATGCCGCGCGCGATCTGATCAGTCTCGGCAAGAGCGCGGGTTTTGCGTGGCGCGAAGCGATCCGTGCGCAGACCGCATTGCTGACGAAGGTCGACGATCCGCTGCTGGCCGAGCGCGCCGCGGATCTGCGCGATCTGGGCAAGCGCGTGCTGCGCGCGCTCGGCTACACGAACGCCGCGGCGCGCGCGCTGCCCGATGAAGCGGTGCTCGCCGCCGACGAGTTCACGCCGTCCGATCTCGCCTCGCTCGATCGTAGCCGCGTGACGGCGCTCGTGATGGCGCGCGGCGGCGCGACCTCGCACGCGGCGATCCTCGCGCGCCAGGGCGGCATCCCGGCGCTGGTGGCGCTCGGCGACGCGCTGCACGCGATTCCCGAGGGCACGCTGGTGGTCGTCGATGCGTCGGCGGGACGGCTGGAGTTCGCGCCGACGCCGCTCGATGTCGAGCGCGCCCGCCTCGAGCGCACGCGCCTCGCCGGCGTGCGCGAAGCGGACCGCCGCCTGTCGCAGCAGGCCGCCGTCACGGTCGACGGGCGGGCGATCGAGGTCGCCGCGAACATCGCGACGCTCGACGACGCGCGCGCCGCAGTCGACAACGGCGCCGACGCGGTCGGCCTGCTGCGCACCGAACTGCTGTTCATTCATCGTGCCGCGGCGCCGAGCGTCGACGAGCACCGGCAGAGCTATCAGGCGATCGTCGATGCGCTCGCGGGGCGCACCGCGATCATCCGCACGCTCGATGTGGGCGCCGACAAGGAGGTCGACTACCTGACGCTGCCGCCGGAGCCGAATCCCGCGCTGGGCCTGCGCGGCATCCGCCTCGCGCAGGTTCGCCCGGATCTGCTCGACGACCAGTTGCGCGGCCTGCTCGCGGTCCAGCCGGCGGGCGCCGTGCGCATCCTGCTGCCGATGGTCACCGACGTAGGCGAACTGGTGAGCCTGCGTGCGCGCATCGACACGTTCGCACGCGAGCAGGGCCGTAGCGGACCGATCGAAGTCGGCGTGATGATCGAGGTGCCGTCGGCGGCGCTGCTCGCGGATCAGCTCGCGCGTCATGCGGATTTCCTGTCGATCGGCACCAACGACCTCACGCAGTACACGCTCGCGATGGACCGCTGCCAGGCCGATCTGGCCGCGCAGTCGGATGGGCTGCATCCGGCGGTGCTGCGGCTCGTCGACGCCACCGTGCAGGGCGCGCAGACCCACGGCAAGTGGGTCGGCGTGTGCGGCGCGCTGGCGGGCGACCCGCTTGCCGTGCCGCTGCTCGTCGGGCTCGGCGTCACCGAGCTGTCGGTCGATCCGGTGGCCGTGCCGGGCATCAAGGCGCGAGTACGCACGCTCGATTACGCGTTGTGCCGGCAGCGCGCGCGCGATGCGCTCGCGCTCGAATCGGCTCAGGCGGTGCGTCGCCTGAGCCGCGAAACCTGGGCGCAGGACTGACCCGTCAGGCCTTGCCCGATAACAAGACATAGTCAAGAGACAATGGAGTGGAGCGTTCAATGGATGGGAACCCGTTTCTGAAGATTCAGCGGCTCGGTCGCGCGCTGATGCTGCCGATTGCGGTGCTGCCGGTTGCCGGCCTGCTGCTGCGCCTTGGTCAACCCGATGTGTTCAACATCAGGATGATCGCGGATGCCGGCGGCGCGATTTTCGACAACCTGCCGTTGCTGTTCGCGATCGGCGTGGCGGTCGGTTTTGCGAAGGACAACAACGGGGTGGCGGCGCTCGCGGGCGCGATCGGCTACCTCGTCGAGATCGCGGTGATGAAGGACATCAACGACAAGCTGAACATGGGCGTGCTGTCGGGGATCGTCGCGGGCCTTGTCGCCGGCACGCTGTACAACCGCTACAAGGACATCAAGCTGCCGGATTACCTCGCGTTCTTCGGCGGCAAGCGGTTCGTGCCGATCGTCACCGGCCTGACCTGTCTCGCGATCGGCATCGTGCTCGGCTACGTGTGGCAGCCGGTGCAGGCGGCGATCGATCTGGCCGGCCACTGGCTGACGACCGCCGGCGCGCTCGGCGCGTTCGTGTTCGGCGTGCTGAACCGGCTGCTGCTCGTCACCGGGCTGCATCACATCCTGAACTCGCTTGCGTGGTTCGTGTTCGGCACCTTCACCCCGCCGGGCGGCGCGCCGGTGACGGGCGACCTGCATCGCTTCTTCGCCGGCGATCCGACCGCGGGCACCTTCATGACCGGCTTTTTCCCGATCATGATGTTCGGCCTGCCGGCGGCGTGTCTTGCGATGTTCCACGAGGCGCCGAAGGAGCGCCGCGCGATGGTGGGCGGCCTGCTGTTCTCGATGGCGCTCACGTCGTTCCTGACCGGCGTCACCGAGCCGATCGAGTTCAGCTTCATGTTCCTCGCGCCGGCGCTGTACGTGATTCACGCGCTGCTGACCGGCCTGTCGCTCGCGATCTGCTCGGCGCTCGGGATTCACCTCGGCTTCACGTTCTCGGCGGGCGCAATCGACTACGTGCTGAACTACGGGCTGTCGACGCGCGGCTGGCTGGCGCTGCCGATCGGCCTCGTCTATGCGGTGGTCTATTACGGGCTGTTCCGCTTCTTCATTCGCCGCTTCAACATGGCGACGCCGGGGCGCGAACCCGTTTCGGCCGATGACAGCGCGGCGTCGGCCGGCGAAGCCGGCGGGCTCTCACCGGTGACGGCGGCGGGCGCGGCGGCGCTCGACGCGCCGCGCGCGGTGCGCTATATCGCGGCGCTCGGCGGTACGGCGAACCTTACGCTCGTCGATGCGTGCACGACGCGTCTGCGGCTGACCGTCGCCGACACGGGCCGGGTATCCGAAGCGGCGTTGAAGGCGATTGGCGCGCGCGGCGTGCTGGCGCGCGGGGCGAACAATGTGCAGGTGATCATCGGGCCCGAAGCGGATCTCATCGCGGACGAAATCCGTCGGGCGATGGCACAGGGCCTGAACGCGATCCCGCCGACCGCTCCCGCGCACGCGGCTGCCGCTGCGCCGGTACCGGTCGCGGCTGCCGGCGCCGCCAGCGGGCCGCTCGATCCGGAGCCGATGCGCTGGCTCGCGGTGTTCGGCGGCGCAACGAATATCGTGTCGCTCGATGCGGTCGCGGCGACGCGTCTGCGGGTGGTCGTGAAGGATGCGGATGCGGTCGATCGCCAGCGTCTCGCCTCGCTCGACGTGGCGTGGGTGAGCCCGACGACGTTCCACCTCGTGGTGGGCGAGGCGGCTGCGCGCTACGCACAGCAGTTGTCGACGCGCCTGCCAGCGACCGGGCCGGCGGGCGCGGTGCCGCAGCCAGCCTGAGCGGCCGGGCGGCCGTGCCGGGCGTCGCGCGGCCGCTGCATGAGACGCCTCGCGGGCGCGCCGCGCCGGCTATTTCGGGCGGCGCTTTTCCGCGATCACCGGTTGCTGCGATTCGAGCCACATCACGTTGATGACGCCAAACGCGAGTGCGACGCCGATGCCGAGAATCCAGCTGAAATACCACATCGTGTGCTCCTTTTCATGCAGGGACCTGCGCGCCGCCGCACGCGGCGACGCGCGCTTCAATACATCGTGTGACGGTTCTCTTCGAGGGCGGCGGCAGTGACCTTGCCGCGCATCACGCGATACACCCAGCTCGTGTAGATCAGCACGACCGGCAGGAACACGATCACCGCGACGAGCATGATTTCGAGCGTCATCGCGCTCGAGGTCGAGTCCCACACGGTCAGGCTGCTGCGGCCGTCGAGCGAGGACGGCATGATGAACGGGAACATCGAGAAGCCGGCCGTCAGGATCACGCCGATGATCAGGAGGCTCGTCGAAAGGAACGCCGCTTTCTCGAAGCGCGAGCCGGCGAGCAGCAGTGCGGCGAGCCCGCCGAACACGCCGATCACCGGCGCGGCCATCATCCACGGATACGTCGAGTAGTTCGCGAGCCACAGCCCCGGCGCGCCGATCACGTTCTTGAGCAGCGGATTGGCGACTGTATCGAGCGGCGCCGGATCGACGATCTGGTAGCCGCCGATCATCGTCGCGATCAGCACGCCGGCAATCAGGAACAGCGCAACCGCGACGAGCGCCGCGATCCGCAGCGCGGCCGAGGCACGCTGGGCGACCACGCCGTCGGTCTTCATCTTCAGGAACGCGGCGCCGTGCGCGACGAGCATCGATACGCTGACGAGCCCGCATAGCAGCGCGAACGGATTGAGCAGCGCGAAGAAGCTGCCGTGGTAGGTCACGCGCAGATCGCTGTCGAACGCGAACGGCACGCCCTGCAGCAGATTGCCGAACGCGACGCCGAACACGAGCGCAGGCACGAACCCGCCGACGAACAGCGCCCAGTCCCATGCATTGCGCCAGCGCGGGTCGTCGCGCTTGCCGCGATAGTCGAAGCCGACCGGCCGGAAGAACAGCGCGAACAGCACCAGCAGCATCGCGAAGTAGAAGCCGGAGAACGACGCCGCGTAGACCAGCGGCCAGGCGGCGAACATCGCGCCGCCGGCGGTGACGAGCCACACCTGGTTGCCTTCCCAGGTTGCGCCGATCGAATTGATGACGATGCGCCGCTCCGCGTCGTTCTTGCCGAGGAAGGGCAGCAGGATCGTGGTGCCCATGTCGAACCCGTCGGTGAGCGAGAAGCCGATCAGCAGCACGCCGATCAGCGCCCACCAGATTATCTTGAGGGTGGCGTAATCCATGTTCTTTCCTTGAAGTCTCGCTTCTGGCTGCGCGGCGGCGGATCAGACGACGGGCGTGGTCGACATCGGCGCCGCCACCGGCTGTGTTTCATGGTGATAGCGCCCGGTGTGCAGCGCCGACGGTCCGAGCCGCGCGTACTTGAACATCAGCGTGATCTCGATGATGAACAGCGCCGTGTAGAACACGATAAAGCCGGCGAGGCTCAGCAGCAGATCGTGCGTCGTGAGGCTCGATGCGGACAGCGAGGTCGGCAGGATGCCCGCGATGGTCCACGGCTGCCGCCCGACCTCCGCGACGATCCAGCCGAATTCGGCGGCAAGCCAGGGCAGCGGAATCGCCCACACGGCCCAGCGCAGGAACCAGCGGCGCCGTTCGAGCAGCAGCGTGCGCTTCGCGCAGAACCAGAAGGCCGCCACGAAGGTGGCGAGGAACAGGAAGCCGAGCCCGACCATCAGCCGGAACGAGAAGAAGACCGGCGCCACCGGCGGGATCGTCGCCTTTGCGGCGGCGTCGATCTGCTGCGCGGTCGCGTCCACCACGTCGGGGGTGAACCGCTTGAGCATCAATGCATAGCCGAGATCCTCGCGGTGGGCCGCGAAAGCGTCTTTCGCGGCGTCGGACGCGTCGCCCTGCTTCAGCTGCTGCAGCGCGCCGTAGGCGATCATGCCGCTGCGGATGCGCACCGCGTTCTCAGCCATCAGATCCTTCAGGCCGATCACCGGGTCGTCGATCGAGCGCGTGGCGATCAGGCCGAGCACGTACGGAATCTTGATCGCATAGTCGGTGCGTTCTTCCTTCTGGTTCGGGATGCCGAAGATCGTGAACGGCGCCGGCGGGGCAGCGGTATCCCACTCCGATTCGATTGCGGCGAGCTTCATCTGTTGCACTTCGCCGGTGCGGTAGCCGGATTCGTCGCCGAGCACGATCACGCAGAGGGTCGACGCGAGCCCGAAGCCGGCGGCGATCGCGAACGAACGCAGCGCAAATTCGGTGTCGCGGCGCTTGAGCAGATACCACGACGAGATGCCGAGCACGAACATCGACGCAGTCACATAGCCGGCTGACACGGTATGGACGAACTTGACCTGCGCAACCGGATTGAAGACCACGTCGAACAGGCTGGTCAGCTCCATGCGCATCGTCTCGTAGTTGAATTCGGCGCCGACCGGATTGTTCATCCAGCCGTTCGCGACGAGAATCCACAGCGCGGACAGGTTCGAGCCGAGCGCGACGAGGAACGTCGTGACCAGATGCTGGACGCGCGACAGCCGGTTCCAGCCGAAAAAGAACAGTCCGACGAAGGTCGATTCGAGGAAGAACGCCATCAGCCCTTCGACCGCGAGCGGCACGCCGAAGATGTCGCCGACGTAATGCGAGTAGTACGACCAGTTGGTGCCGAACTGGAATTCGAGCGTGAGGCCGGTGGTGACGCCCATCGCGAAGTTGATGCCGAACAGCTTGCCCCAGAACTGCGTCATGTCCTTGTAGATCTGTTTGCCGGTCATCACATAGACCGCTTCCATGATGACGAGCAGCCACGACAGTCCGAGCGTCAGGGGTACGAAAAGAAAGTGGTAGAGCGCCGTGACCGCGAACTGCAGGCGCGAAAGGTCGACGACTTCGCTAACGGGCATGTTGATCACCTTGAGACGGATGCGTTGCAGGCAGCGACAGGATGGCCTGCGCGACGAGTGCGGGCGGCATCGACATGTTGTCCGCCTGCGGATGATTGAAGAATGCGTACTTGAGCACCATCAGCAGTGCGAACTTGATCGCGAGGACGATGACGATGTCGCGTGCGAACGTCGGTCCGCGGGCCCAGGCGGCAAAGCGCTCGCGCAGCGTGATGCGGGAGGCGGGCCTTTCGGGTAGCGAGAGGTTCATGATCGGTCGAAGGACGACTTCACGCCGGTGCGAGCCGGCCGGATCCGGGGCGCGCATGCGTCCTGGCGACTACAGACGATATTAGTTCAGGGGAGGTCGCTGCGGAAGGGCGAGACTGTGACATCAGGTCGCGCAAGCTATGCTGCGACGACGCTAATGCGAAGCGGATTGAGCCAGGTCAAAAAACAGCGGGCACCTTGCGCGCGCGCATGCCGACAAAAAGCCCCGCCGTCTTGCGAGGGCGGGGCGGGTGGCGGAGCGTGAACCCGGGAAGCGTGCGCGGCTTTCAGGCGTATTCGGCCAGTGCGTGGCGCATCTTCTTCATTGCGCTCGCCTCGATCTGACGGATGCGCTCGGCCGATACGCCGAACTCGTCGGCGAGATCGTGCAGCGTCGAGCCGCCCGAGCCGTCGTCTTCGACGTTGAGCCAGCGCGCTTCGATGATGCGGCGGCTGCGCGGGTCGAGCGTTTCAAGCGCGGTGGCGATGCCGTCGCTTTGCAGCTTGTCGCGCTGGCGCGCGGCGAGTACCGCAGTCGGTTCGCTGTGCGCGTCGGCCAGATACGCGATCGGTGCGTACGATTCCTCGCCGTCTTCGATCTGGCCTTCCAGTGCGATGTCGCCCCCCGACAGACGGGTTTCCATCTCGGCCACTTCCTCGCGCTTCACGTTCAGTTCTTTCGCGAGGCCGTCGATCTCTTCGGGCGTGAATGCCTGGGTGCCCTGCTTGTGACTGCGCAGGTTGAAGAACAGCTTGCGTTGCGCTTTCGTGGTCGCGACCTTCACCACACGCCAGTTGCGCAGGATGTACTCGTGGATCTCCGCCTTGATCCAGTGCATCGCATACGACACGAGGCGCACGTTCTGCTCCGGATCGAAGCGCTTGACCGCCTTCATCAGGCCGATGTTGCCCTCCTGGATCAGGTCAGCGTGCGGCAGACCGTAGCCGAGGTAATTGCGGGCGATCGACACGACGAGCCGCAGGTGCGACAGCACCAGGCGCCGCGCGGAGTCGAGATTGCCCTGTTCGCGGAATTCGGTGGCGAACTGGCGTTCCTCGGCCGGCGTCAGCATCGGGATGCGGTTCACGGCCTGGATATAGGCGTCGATATTGCCGAGCTGCCCGGGCAGCATCGAGGCATGCGCGAGCGTCAGTGCACCTGCCGGAGCGGCCTTAGCCGACGACGGGCTCAGAGTACTCGGAAGGGTCATGGCGTTGCTCACGTATCAAACTCCTTGGAGATCAGGCAAAAATCATACAAAAGCATGGTCAGACGGCGACTCCAGCGTGGATGTTAGCACTCCGGGTCACTGAGTGCTAATACTTGGAGCGATGGGCTGCGTGGGAGTTCCACAAAGGCTATTGAAAATTGCGCCCTAATAGCCATCATACGCCCTTCGCAGGATCGTGCCGGCGAGGTGGAATTTTTCCCATTATCGGGATCGGTAGTGAACACGCGTTGACATGCGCGTCGCTCGGGATGGGGCTGCCTGTTTCGGCACCGTATTCCGGAAATCTTCGCGGCCGGATCCGACGCCGGAACGAGGGCCCTCGGCGGCGGTATCAAAGAGCCCGATCCTGGTATAAATTTCAGCGAGCTACACGTGCGGCGTAACTGCGTGCGAGCGCGGCCCGAGCCGGGTCGTTCACGCAAAGGGGTGGAGCCATGACGGCGAAAGTGATCGAGGCCATTCGCGGACTGGAGCGCGACCGCTTTCGCGCAATGGTCGATGGCGACGGGCCCCTGCTCGTCGAACTGCTCGCGGACAACGTGAGCTATGTCCATACGAACGGCAAGCGCGAGACCAAGCAGCAGTTCATCGATGGCATCACCGCAGGCCGTCGCCGCTACCGGCAGATCGAGGTCCAGTCGCAGGACGTGCTGCCCGTGGGGCGCGAGACCTGCGTCGTCACCGGACGCGCGCTGATCGAAATGGAGGCGAACAACGGCGCGCTGCTGTTTCCGATCGCCTACACCGCGATCCACGTGCAGGAAGACGGCCAATGGCGCCTCGTCGCGTGGCAGGCGACGCGCTGCGCGCTCGAATAAACCGGCGCCGCACGGAGCCGGCGCGGGCCGCCGCGCGCACAGCGTGCACCGCGTGCGCTCAAGCGGCCGTTCTCGCAATCTCCACGACCAGCTCCACCTGCCGCTCGATCGCGGCCGGCACCGGCGCCTCGCCTCGCATCACCGCACCGATCCACGCGGCGGTCGTGGCGGCGTCGCGCGCGGGCGGGAGTTCGACTTCCGGGGCGTCGGGCGCGGCGCGTTCGGCGGCGAGCCGGGTTTCGCAGATGCCGTCGTGCAGCCAGTCCACCTGCACCTGACGGCGCGTGTCGGCGACCGCCTCGCCCTCGGTGCCGCGCGCGAGCAGCGCGCCGCCGGCGGCCGCCTGCGGATGCGCGCTGAAGAGCGCCGTGAGGCTCTCGCGATACGGCGGATGCGTGTAGTTGACGAGCCGCAGCCCCGCCGGCGCGAACGGCTGCAGCAGCTTCACCAGCGTGTGGGTGGAGTTGCGCACCCCCATGCGCCGGCGCAGGTCGAGCACGCGCGCAAGCTTCGGCGCGAGCGTCGCGACCGGCGCGAACGCGATGCGTCGCGCCGCGAGCGCGTCTTCGACCTGCTCGCGCGACTGGGCATGCGCAATCTGCAGGTGCGTGAAGATTTCGGCGCTGGTGACGCGCCCCGGATCCTCGGTGACGCCATGAACCAGCACCGGCACGCCCGCGCGCGCGAGCAGCAGCGCGAGCAGCGGCACGAGGTTCGGCTGCTTGCGCGCGCCGTTGTAACTCGGAATCGAAACGGGGCGGAACGCGCCCGGGGCCAGATAAACCGGTTCGAACGACGCGTGTGCGACGTCGAGCATGGCGGCGAGTTCGTCGGCGGTTTCGCCCTTCACGCGGTAGGCGAGCAGGACGGCGCCGAGTTCGAGGTCCGGGACGCGGCCATCGAGGATCGCCTCGTAGAGCTGGCGCGTGTCGTCGGGCGTCAGTGCGCGGGCGCCGTTCGGCCCGCGGCCGATCTCCTTGATGAAGCGGGCACAGGCGAATTCGGCGGCAGCGGAGGTGGATGCGGTCATGGGGCGAGGGGGCGTGAGCCGCCCGAAAGCAGCGGTAAATGACGCGCGGCGTCGCCGGCGGCGGCCCCCGGCGGTGTGGCGGCCGGCGTCGCATCGTGCGGCGATGTCGCACTCTCAAGGAGTGAAGTATCGCATCCGGGGCGATCTGGCAAGCGCGAGCCGGCCATCCGGCCGCGTCCGGTTGCCTGAGCGGAGCAGATTACTCCGTGTTACAGGAGACGCCCGACTCGTGCGCGATGCGCCCCGGACCGGGCTACACTCGGGACTTTCGCGCCGCGCGTGCGGCGTTCGTCGACAACAGGAGAGCGGAATGAGTTACGTGTTTGCGCCGGCGCCGGTGGTGGGCGTGCCCGTGGCGGGGCTGGACGAGCGGTTCGCCGTACGCCGGATTTATTGCGTCGGCCGCAACTACGAAGCGCATGCGCGCGAGATGGGGCACGATCCCGACCGGGAGCCGCCGTTCTTTTTCGGCAAGCCTGCCGACGCCGTCGTCTACGTGGCGCCGGGTGCGACCGGTGAATTCCCGTATCCGGCGCAGACGCACAACGTGCATTTCGAAATGGAGCTGGTCGCGGCGATCGGCAAAGCGGGCAAGGACATTCCGGTGAACGAGGCGCTCGGGCATGTGTACGGCTATGCGCTTGGCCTCGACATGACGCGTCGCGATCTGCAGGCGGAGGCGAAGAAAATGGGCCGCCCGTGGGACACCGCGAAGGGCTTCGACCATTCCGCGCCGCTCGGCCCGGTTCACCCGGTGTCGGCAGTCGGGCACATCGGCAAAGGGGCGATCTGGCTGAGCGTCAACGGCGAGGACCGGCAGCGCGCGGACGTGTCGCACATGATCTGGTCGGTTGCCGAGACGATTGCATCGCTCTCGGCGCTATTCGAACTGCAGCCGGGCGACCTGGTTTTCACCGGTACGCCGGAAGGCGTGGGCGCGGTCGTGAAGGGCGACCTGATGAAGGGGGGCATCGACGGGCTCGGCGAATTCAGCGTCCGCGTCGTTTGACCCGCCGGCGAGGAGGAGACTTACACGCATGAAGCTCTACAGCTATTTCCGCAGTTCGGCTGCGTATCGCGTGCGCATTGCGCTAAACCTGAAAAACCTGCCCTACGACTACGCGCCGGTGCATCTGCTGCGCGACGGCGGCGAGCAGCTCAAGCCGGCGTATCGCAAGCTGAATCCCGACGCGATCGTGCCGACCCTCGTCGAGGGTCCGCACGTGCTGCAACAGTCGCTCGCGATCATCGAATATCTCGACGAGACGCACCCGGAGCCGCCTCTATTGCCGGGCTCGCCTGCCGAGCGCGCGTACGTGCGATCGGTTGCGCTGCAGATTGCCTGCGAGATTCACCCGCTGAACAACCTGCGCGTGCTGAAATATCTGAAGCACACGCTCGGGGTGGCCGAGGACGCGAAGAACGCGTGGTATCGCCACTGGATCGAGAGCGGCTTCGCGACGCTTGAGACCCATCTGGTGAGCGACGCGCGCACAGGCACCTGCTGCTTCGGCGATACGCCGACGCTCGCCGATGCATGTCTGATGCCGCAGGTGTTCAATGCGCGGCGCTTCGAGATCGACGTGGCGCGCTTTCCGACGATCGAGCGGATCGCGAACCACCTGGCGCAGCTCGATGCGTTCGCGCGCGCCGCGCCGGGCGTGCAGCCGGACGCCGAGTGACCTGTTGCCCGTGCGTGGCGCCGGCAAGGGCGGTGAGCCTGGCACCGATACCCAGGCGGCGCCGGGCGGGAGCGCTTGCACGGCCCGCGTGCCGGAATAGCCGCGCCAGCGAACGAATGCGCTGACGGACAGGCTCGGAGCGGCTCGCCTAGCCGAGCAGCGCGTCGGCGAATTCCTCCGCGCTGAACGGCTGCAGATCCTCCACTTTCTCGCCCACGCCTATGAAGTAAACCGGCACGGGCCGTTGCCGCGCGATCGCCGCGAGGATCCCGCCTTTCGCGGTGCCGTCGAGCTTCGTGACGATGAGCCCGGTCAGGCCCAGCGCGTCGTCAAACGCCTTGACCTGCGTGAGCGCGTTCTGGCCGGTATTCGCGTCGATGACGAGCAGCACTTCGTGCGGCGCGCCGTCCATTGCCTTGCCGATCACGCGCTTGACCTTGCGCAGCTCTTCCATCAGATGCAACTGGGTGGGCAGGCGGCCCGCGGTGTCCGCCATCAGCACGTCGATCTTGCGCGCGCGCGCCGCGCTTACGGCGTCGAAGATCACGGCAGCCGGGTCGCCGCTCTCCTGCGACACGACCGTCACGTTGTTGCGCTCGCCCCAGATGGCAAGCTGCTCGCGCGCGGCCGCGCGGAACGTGTCGCCGGCGGCAAGCAGCACCGACTGGTTGAAGCTCTGCAGGTGCTTGGCGAGCTTGCCGATACTGGTTGTCTTGCCGGCGCCGTTGACGCCCGCGATCATCATGACGAGCGGCTGCGCGCGGCCGAGCACCAGCGACCTTTCCAGCGGCTTCAGCAGATCGACCAGCAGCGTGCGCAACGCCGCCTTGACCTGCAGCGGGTCTGTGAGCCGTTCCGAGCGGACCTTCTCGTGCAGGGATTCGAGCAGGAATTCGGTTGCGTCGACACCGGCATCGGACATCAGCAGCGCGGTTTCGAGCTCCTCATACAGCATTTCATCGATTTTCGTGCCGACGAAGATGCCGGTGAGGCTAGAACTGGTCTTGGACAGGCCATTTCTGAGCCGCGACAGCCAGGATTTCCGCGCGGCGGCTTCCGGCTCGGGCGGCGGCACGATTTCGGCGGTGCCGCCGCCCGTGGGCGGCGGGGCGTCGGGCGAGACCACCGCGGCGCCGGTTGAGGCTGCGTGCGCAAGGCCCGCGGGCTCTTCGGCAAGCGACGGCGGCGTCTCGGCCTCGGTGGCGCTGCGGGTGTCGTCCGGCGCTTTCGATCCCGAGAATCGTTTGAAAAAACTGAACATGATCTGGCGTGGTGAGAGCTGGCCCGGCGGGCGCGGCCGCCGGTTCGGCGCGGCTGCGATGGGGCGCATGGTGCAATGCATCGAGAGAGGCCCATTCTATCAGGCGTGCCGCGCGCTCGCGTACTGGCCGGACGGCCGAGGTGGCGTGTCCGCCGTCGTGTGGTAACGTTGGCGCTCCATCCCGGGTGCGGCGCGCCGCGCGCGGGCAGATCGTTCCATCGCGCAATCCAGCATGCCCCGTTCCCCCTCCTCGCACGTGCAAGGCGCGGCCGCCGGCCGCGGCAAACCGCACACGATCCGCATCATCGGCGGTCAGTGGAAGCGCACGCCGCTGCCCGTTCTCGACCTCGACGGCTTGCGTCCCACGCCCGACCGCGTGCGCGAGACGCTCTTCAACTGGCTCGGCCAGCGTCTCGAAGGGCAGCGTTGCCTCGACCTGTTCGCCGGCAGCGGCGCGCTCGGCTTCGAGGCGGCGTCGCGCGGGGCGGCACGGGTGCTGATGGTCGAACGCCACGCGCGGGCTGCCGCGCAGTTGCGCACGATCCGGGAGCGCCTTGCGGCGAGCGCGGTGGAGATCGCGGAGGCGGACGCGCTGCGCCTTGCCGCCGGCCTTGCGCCCGGTACGTTCGAGGTCGTCTTTCTCGACCCGCCGTTCGGTTCGGACCTGCTGGGCCGCGCGCTGGAGCTGGCCGTGCCGCTCGTGAGCCCGGGCGGCTTTCTGTATGTGGAGGCGGGCGCTGCGCTCGAGCCGGCGCAACACGCCGCGCTGACGGGCTGGGCGATCGTGCGCGACGGCAAGGCGGGTGCGGTCCGCTTCCATTTGCTGCAGCGCGAAAATGAGGAATAATGCGCGTGCCAAAACACAAGCGCCGGACGCTCAAGCGTCACGTGCGCCCGGCGCCGGATGCGTCCGCGGCCTCGCCGCTGGCGCGCCTGCCGTGCCCATTTGTCTGAAAAGAGGAGAAGCGCCATGGTAGTCGCCGTGTATCCGGGTACCTTTGATCCGCTGACGCGCGGTCACGAAGACCTCGTCCGCCGCGCGTCGAGCATTTTCGACACGCTGGTGGTAGGCGTCGCAGACAGTCGCAACAAGAAGCCCTTTTTCACGCTGGAGGAGCGGCTCGACATCGCCCGCGAAGTGCTCGGCCACTATCCGAACGTGCAGGTGATGAGCTTCAAGGGCCTGCTCAAGGACTTTGTCCGCAGCAATAACGCCCGCGTAATCGTGCGTGGCCTGCGTGCGGTGTCGGATTTCGAATACGAGTTTCAGATGGCCGGGATGAACCGCTACCTGTTGCCGGACGTCGAGACGATGTTCATGACGCCGTCGGACCAGTACCAGTTTATTTCGGGCACGATCGTCCGCGAAATCGCGCAACTCGGCGGCGACGTCAGCAAGTTCGTGTTTCCCTCGGTCGAAAAATGGCTGCAGGACAAGGTGGCGCTGATGGAACAAGGCGACGCCGGGGGCGCCCAGCTGTAACGGGCGTCGCCCGCGGGGGGCGCTCCCCGGTATGCCGGGAGGGCGCTGGGGCGTCCTGACGGTGCCGTCCTTCCGTATGACAACACGTGAGCCAGACGTTCTGTCGCTCGTCGACCCGGGCGCCGCCCGCGCGCGAAGCGGCGGTGACGCGCTACAATGTCTTGTTTTTGAAGGGTAAAGCGAGAGAAGTATGGCCCTGATGATTACCGACGAGTGCATCAACTGCGACGTCTGCGAGCCGGAGTGCCCGAACGGCGCCATCTCGATGGGGCCCGAAATCTACGTCATCGATCCGGCGAAATGCACAGAATGCGTTGGCCATTTCGACGAGCCGCAGTGCATCCAGGTGTGCCCGGTCGAATGTATCCCGCGTAATCCGCAGCATCTGGAGACGCGCGAGGCGCTGCTGGCGAAGTATCACGCGCTGCTGGCGGCAAAAAGCGCCTGAGCAGGCCCGCGCGCTGCGCCAGCTTGTGCCCGGCGCCCGTGTCGCTAACGGCCTTATTCCGCGCGGGCGCAAATGATCGCCGTGAGCGCTTCCACCAGCGCCGCGCATTCCGCGTCGGTGCCGATCGAGATTCGCAGATGCTGGCTCACACGCGGCGCGTTGAAGTGGCGCACGAAAATCTCGCGGGCCCGCAGCGCGGCGGCGAGCGCTGCCGCGTCGTGATCCGGGTGGCGCGCGAACACGAAGTTCGCCGCGGACGGCACGACGTCAAAACCTAGCGCAACCAGTTCCGCCGTGAGCCGTTCGCGGCCGCCGATCACTTTCGCGCAATTGCCGCGAAACCATTCGTCGTCCTCGTAGGCGGCCGTTGCCGCGGCTTGTGCGAGCCGGTCGAGCGGGTACGAGTTGAAGCTGTCCTTGACCCGCGTGAGCGCGTCGATCAGCGCCGTGTCGCCGAACGCAAAGCCGACCCGCATGCCGGCGAGCGAGCGCGATTTCGACGTCGTCTGCACGACGAGCAGGTTCGGATAGCGCTCGATCAGCGCCAGCGCGGACTGGGCGCCGAAGTCCACATACGCTTCGTCGACGACAACCACCGAGTCCGCATTCCCCGCAACCAGCCGTTCGATGTCGTCAAGGGCCAGCGCGTGCCCGGTGGGTGCGTTCGGGTTCGGCAGCAGCACGCCGCCGTTGGGCTGCAGAAAGTCATCGACGTGGATCGCGAAGCGTGGGTCCACCGGCACCGTCCGGTAGGCGACGTCGAACAGGCGCGCGTAAGTCGGATAGAAGCTGTACGTGATATCGGGAAACAGAATCGGTTCGCGGTGTTTCAGCAGCGCCTGAAACGCCAGCGCGAGCACTTCATCCGAGCCGTTGCCGGCGAAGACCTGATCGGCGCGCAAACCGTGGTGGGCCGCTACGGTTTCACGCAGCCGGCGTGCGGCCGGATCCGGATAGCGGCGCAGCGAATCCCCCGCGGGCCCGAGTTCGTCGCGAATCGCCGCCAGCACCCGCGGCGACGGCGGATACGGGTTCTCGTTCGTGTTGAGCTTGACCGGATGGGCGAGCGCGGGTTGTTCGCCGGGTACGTACGGCGTCAGTCGATGAACGATGTCACTCCAGTACGGGCTCAAGCGGATCTCCTGTGGAGCGCGGGCATCAGCCCGTGCGGTGCGGATTGAAACGTCGTCCGCGCGTGTACGGCAACCGCGGCGCTCAGCCGTTGCGATGCAACTGCATCACCGCCCGCTCGAGCTCTCCTTTGACGGCGAGCGGCATCTGCACGAGCGCGCGTTCGATCGACGCGTCGATCACCGCCTGCTCCTCGCGGCGCGGCGGCTTCAGGACGAAACTGGCGACATCGGGTTTGGCGCCGGCGCGGGCGCTTTCCGGAATCAGATCGCGCGGGTGGCCGATGCCGATCCGCAGACGCCAGTATTGCTGCGACGACAGATGCGCGGAGATGTCCTTCAGCCCGTTATGCCCGCCGCTGCCCCCCCCGAGCTTCAGCTTGACGGTGCCGGGCGGCAGATCGAGTTCGTCGTGCGCGACGAGGATTTCGTCCGGCAGGATCTTGAAGAAGTGCGCAAGCGCAACCACCGACTGGCCCGAGCGGTTCATGTACGTCTGCGGTTCGAGCAGATGCACTTCCTCGCCAAACAGACGTGCTTTCGCGTAGAAACCGTGAAAGCGGCGCTCGTCGCGCAGCGTGGCGCCCGCTTCGCGCGCCAGCTGGTCGACCAGCCAGAAGCCCGCGTTGTGTCGTGTCGCCGTGTATTCGGCGCCCGGGTTGCCGAGCCCTACGATCAGCTTGATCATGTTTGACAGGGGCCGGCGGCAGGCCGCGCGACCCTCGAGGACCGAAAAAAAACCCGCCGGGGCGAACCGCGGCGGGTCACATCGTCCGTTTCAGCGAAACGGATCGAGAGGATGACGCTCTGCTTAGGCTGCCGGCGTTTCGCCCGCTGCGCTGCTTTCGGAGACTGCGCCAGCCGGAACCGTCGCGCTTGCGAGCACCGGGTTCTCAGCTTCGACGTGCGCGACCAGCGACACGCCAGCCGGCAGCACGATGTCTTTTGCGTGCGCCGATTGGCCCGCTTCGATCTTCGCGAGGTCGACTTCGAGGAACTCCGGCAGCGCGGCCGGCAGGCATTCGATTTCGATTTCGTTCAGAACGTGCGAGATCACCGCGCCCGACAGCTTGACGGCCGGATTCGATTCCTGGTTCATGAAGTGCAGCGGCACCTTCGTGTGCAGCTTCTTCGTCGGGTCGACGCGCTGGAAGTCCACGTGCAGCACGAGTTGACGGAACGGATGGTATTGCACGTCGCGCAGCAGAACCTTTTCGGCCTTGCCGGCCACTTCCAGGTCGAGAATCGACGAGTGGAAAACTTCCTTCTTCAGCGCGTGCCACAGCGCGTTGTGGTCGAGTTCGACCATTTTCGGTTCTGCGCCAGCGCCGTACACGATACCCGGGGTCTTGCCCGAGTTACGCAGGCGGCGGCTCGCACCCGTACCTTGCAAAGAACGCTCGAAAGCGACGACTTTCATCTTGTTTCTCCAATGCTGCCCGCGACCAGGCAGTAAAAATGGGGCCTGCAAGCCAGTCTGGCTGAGGCCCCCGACTCGACGGCACAAACCTTCGTCCGTTTGTGCCGATTACGCAAAAGCGCCGCGTTGACCGCGGCGCCTTCGCCAATGCTTAACCTTCCGCGAACAGCGAGATCACCGAGTCGCCGCGGCGGATGCGCGAGAACGTTTCGGCCAGCAGACCGGCACTCGTCAGCGAACGGATCTTCGCGCACGAACGGGCTTCCTCGCCGAGCGGGATGGTGTCCGTGATGACCAGTTCGTCGAGTGCCGACGCAGCGATGCGCGCGCCCGCGCCACCCGACAGGACCGGGTGCGTTGCGTACGCGAACACTTTCTTCGCGCCGCGCTCCTTGAGCACTTGCGCGGCCTTGCACAGCGTGCCCGCGGTGTCGACCATGTCGTCCATGATCACGCAGGTGCGCCCGTCCACTTCGCCGATGATGTTCATGACTTCGGCGACGTTCGCCTTCGGGCGACGCTTGTCGATGATCGCCAGATCGCAGTTCAGCTGTTTCGCGAGCGCACGGGCGCGAACCACACCGCCCACGTCCGGCGACACGACCAGCAGGTTCTCGTGATTCTGCTTGCGCAGGTCGCCGAGCAGCACTGGCGTGGCGTAGATGTTGTCGACCGGGATGTCGAAGAAGCCCTGGATCTGGTCAGCGTGCAGATCCATGGTGATGATCCGCTCGACCCCGGCGATTTCCAGCATGTTCGCAACGACTTTCGCGGAGATCGCGACGCGCGCGGAACGCGGGCGCCGATCCTGGCGCGCGTAGCCGAAGTAGGGGATGGCAGCGGTGATCCGGCCGGCAGAGGCGCGCTTGAGCGCGTCGACCATGATCATCAGTTCCATCAGGTTGTCGTTCGCCGGTGCGCAGGTGGATTGCAGGACGAAGACGTCCTTGCCGCGCACGTTTTCCTGAATTTCGACCTGGATTTCGCCGTCGGAGAACCGGCTCACCATCGCCTTGCCGAGGGGGATACCGAGGATTTTGACGACTTCGTGTGCAAGCGCGGGATTCGCGTTGCCAGTAAAAACCATCAGGCCGTCATGGCTGCTCATCATGCACCTGCTTCTGGCTGGGGGCGAGGATATGCGAGAATTTTTGGCAGGGGAGGAAGGACTCGAACCCTCGAATGCCGGAATCAAAATCCGGTGCCTTAACCAACTTGGCGACTCCCCTACACTAACTTTGAGCTTCGCCGACCGTGTAGGACCGTTCGACGACGCAAAACCTATGACGCGAAAGCAAAGAGTGGATGCGTATCGAGGCTTACCGTTACTGCACTGTTCCACTCGGCGGGTAGCCTGGCTTGCACGGCTTGCGCCTCGCTGCGAGTCTGGAACGCTGCAAAAACACTTGCACCTGATCCGGTCATCCGCGCTGGCGCGATGTGATCAAACCATTCGAGCACCTGCGCGACTTCCGCGTATTTTCCCACGACAACTGGCTGCATGTCATTCCGGCCAAAACTGTCAGGCCATTCTGCGCTGCAACTTTGCTGTGCAAGAAAGTCCGTAATTGTGATGGGTTTCGAGTCTCTTGTCAACGATCTTTCGGAAAAAATCGCTGCGGTAGGAACATGAACCCGCGGCGTCACAACCAGGAAATAACGCGGCGGCAATTGTACCGCCTCCAATGCTTCTCCGACACCCTCCGCGAACGCATTTCTTCCGAACACGAAGAACGGAACATCGGCGCCCAGCGTGAGGGCGAGCGCCTCGAGCTGCGCGCGTGGCAGATCGAGTTTCCAGAGACGGTTCAGCGCCAGCAACGTGGTGGCCGCGTCCGAACTGCCGCCGCCCAGACCCGCGCCCATCGGCAGGCGCTTGTCGATCTCGATCTCGACGCCGAACCGGGTGCCGGTGTGCTGCTTGAGCAGCAGCGCTGCCCGCACGGTGAGGTCGTGTGCTTCCGCCACGCCGGGCACATCGGTGCGACGCGTGACGCAGCCGTCGTCGCGCCGTGTGAAGTGCAGCGTGTCGCCCCAGTCGAGCAGCTGGAATACCGTCTGCAGCGCGTGATAACCGTCCGTCCGGCGTCCGGTGATATGCAGGAAGAGGTTCAGTTTCGCCGGCGCGAGGCACGCGCGCAGCGAATCGGTTGTTTCGATCATGAGTCGGGACGAAAGACGATGCGGCTTACTGGTCCAGCACGAGCTTGATATCGAGCGGCGGCTGGCTGCGGCTCAGGTTGATGCGCCGCGGGCCCGTGGCCGGTGCGTCGGCATACGCGAGATAGTCGATGGTCCAGCCGTCCTGGCGGATTTGCTTTAGCCGCGTCGGTTGCTGCGGTTCCATTTCGGTCTTCGCGCGCGAGGTCGGTGCCGGCGATGGCTGCAGCCAGTAGCGCAGCCCCTCCACGGGCAGCGCGAAGCCGAGCGCGTTCTGCATCAGCGTCGACACGTTGTCCGCGGTCAGCGGCTCGCGGTTCGGCAATTCCAATGAGGCGGACGCAGGCGACGACGTCACGATGGCGAGCGTCTGCCCGAGCGGGTTGCGCAACTGCAGCGTGACGGTGTCGCCGGCTTCCTGCCAGTCGAAGTTGCCATACGCGCTGCGCGGCTGGCCGTTCTGGTCGACGTAGTCGATCGCGAAGCGGCCGTGATACGCCCGGCTCGTCTGCGTGGAGAGTTCGGTGGCGGCCTTCGACAGCGCGGGGCCTTGCGGGCGCACCGACGCGCAGCCGCCCAGCGCGACGGCCGCCGCGGCGACGAGGCAAAACACCGCGCGGCGCGGCGCACCGGCGGCGCGCACGCGACGGGACAAACGGATGGAGCGGGACAGAATCGGCATCAGAGATCGTTGATCTGGAAACGTTTGAGCGTCTTCTGCAGCGTGTCGTTATCGGGTTCGAGCTTGTGCGCTTCGCGCCAGGCCTGCATGGCCTGCGCCTGGTCGCCGCTCTTCCACAGGACCTCGCCCAGATGCGCGCCGATTTCCGCGTTCGGCTGCAGCGTGAACGCTTTGCGCAGCAGCTTGATGGCGTCGGCGTCGTCGCCGAGCCGGTATTTGACCCAGCCGACGCTATCCATGATGTACGCGTCGTTCGGCGCAAGCGCCGAGGCCTTCTCGACGAGCTTGTCCGCTTCGTGCAGCCGCAAGCCGCGGTCGGCGAGCGAGTAGCCGAGCGCGTTGTAGGCCTGGGCGTTGTCCGGGTCGGACGCGATCAGCTTGCGCAACTGCGCTTCCATGATGTCGTAGTGGCCGTTTTTCTCGGCCGCCATCGCGTAGTCGTATGTGAGGTCGGGATCGTCCGGGAAATCCGCGGTGGCTTGCGCAAGGCGCGCTTCCGCCTCCGGGTAGCGCTTCGCATCGAACAGGATCGCTGCGTCAGTGCGGGCGATGATGGCCTGCTCGTGCGGATCGGGCGTCTGCAGGTCGGCGAGCAGCTTGCGCGCGTCATCCGGCTTGCCCTGCTGCGAGAGCAACTGCGCGCGGGTGATCTGCGCCGCCACGTATTGCTGGCTCGCCGGCGAGACCTTGTCGAGCCACTGGTTGGCGGCCGACATGTCTTTCTGTTCGAGCGAGATCTGCGCAAGGTACAGGTAGGCCTGGCCCGGATCTTCGCCGGGGACCGCTTCGGCTTTCTTCGCGTATTGCTTCAGATAGTCTTGCGCATCGCCGAAGTCTTTCTTCTGGATGTCGATCAGCGCGAGCGCCATCAGCGGCGTGAGGTCGTCCGCGTTGTCCTTGTGCATCGCCTCGAACTGCTTCTGTGCGTCGTCGAGGCGGTCGCTCGCGAGGTACATCTGCGCCAGCGCGAGGCGGGCGTCGTGCGACTTCGGGTTCTGCTGGACGAACTTGTCGAGCGACGCGATGGCCTCGTCGCGCTCCTGCGGGCCCATCTGCGACAGCGCGAGTGCAGCCGGCAGATAGTCGGGCTTCAGCACGAGCGCCTGCTCGAGCGATTTGCGCGCGGCGGCCGGGTCGCCCGCGATGACCTGCTGGCGCGCGAGCGCGAGCTGCGTTTCCGGGCGGTTCAGGTCGTTTCTGACGAGATCCTGCAGCACCTGCAGCCCGCCGGCGCGGTTCGGTCCGCGTGCGAGCAGCAATTGCAGCGAGAGGATGCCGGTGCCGCGATTTTCGTCCGGGATCTTCGCGAGTTCCCTGGCGAGCAGCGGCTCGGCCTGCTCGGGCTTGCCGGACAGCACGAGCAGCGACGCATCGAGCTGCGCGGCGCGTTCGGAATCCGGCGCGTACTGCTGCCACAACTGCACGGCCGTCAGCGCGTCGGTCGGGCTTTGCGCGGCGAGCGCGATTTCGGTGGCGCGCTGCGCCATGCGCGGGTCGTGCGTGTCGCGCGCGAGCGCCAGATAGGTCTGATAGGCGGGCGCGGGCTCGTCGCGCTGCAACGCGATTTCGGCGGCGAGCACCTGGAACACGATCTGGCTCGTGAGCGGGACGTTCGGCAGATCCTTCTTTTCGTCCGCCCACTCCATGTCGAAGTCGTCGGGCGCGGACACGACGCTCACGCCGGTGTTCGGCTCGGGCGCCTGCGCGTGCGCCGGCAGCGCGGTGAAGGTCCATGCGGCCAGCACGGCGGCACCGGCGAGGCGGCGCGCCGACACGGTGTGCGGGACCCGCGAGGCGCGCGCCTCGCGCCTCGAAAACAGCTTCACGAAGGATAAGTTCATGGAAATCCGTTCAATGTTTCGGACGATTGTAACGCGCTCGCTACAATAAGCGCACAACCCGCCACGCAAGTTGCAGACCAGTTAGACATGCCAGAGTTGCCAGAAGTTGAGGTTACCCGAAGGGGAGTCGAACCGTACGTTCGCGGACGCCGCGTCGAGCGCGTCGACGTGCGCACGGCCGCGCTGCGCTGGCCGGTTCCGCCCGAGCTTGCGGGAACCTTGCAGGGACACGTGATTCGCACCGTCGAGCGGCGCGGCAAGTATCTGCTGTTCGAAACCGACGCCGGCTGGTTCATCGTTCATCTCGGCATGACCGGGACGCTGCGCGTGCTGCAGGGCTCAGCTGCGCTGCTGGCCGCGGCGAAGCACGATCACGTGGACTGGATCTTCGACGGTTTCGTGCTGCGCTACCGTGATCCGCGGCGCTTCGGCGCCGTGTTGTGGCATCCGCGTGCGGCCGGCGACGTGCTCGCGCATCCGCTGCTCGCCGCGCTCGGCGTCGAGCCTTTTTCGCCGGCCTTTTCCGGCGCGCTGATGTACCGGCTCACGCGCGGGCGCACCGTGTCGGTCAAGCAGGCGCTGCTCGCGGGCGAGATCGTCGTCGGCGTGGGCAACATTTACGCGTCCGAAAGCCTGTTTCGCGCCGGCATCCGGCCCACGACGCCGGCGGGCCGTGTCTCGCTCGCGCGTTACGAGCGGCTTGCCGACGCGGTGCGCGCGACGCTCGCGGCCGCCATCGAGAAAGGCGGCAGCACGTTGCGCGATTTCGTCGGCAGCGACGGCGCAAGCGGCTACTTTCAGCTCGATTACTTCGTCTACGATCGCGCGGGCCTGCCGTGCCGCGTGTGCGCGACGCCGGTACGCCAGATCGTGCAAGGCCAGCGCTCGACCTACTACTGCCCAACCTGCCAGCGCTAGACTCCTCATGCCTTCCCGTTTGACACCGCCTCCGGCCGCCACGGCCGCCACGGCCGCTGCTACCGCCGCTACCGCCGCTACCGCTGCCGGCGTTCTGCCCGACTTCTCGACGCGCCTGATCGCATGGCAGCGCGCGCACGGACGCCATGACCTGCCCTGGCAGAATACCCGCGACGCGTACCGCATCTGGCTATCGGAGATCATGCTGCAGCAGACCCAGGTCGGCACTGTGATTCCTTACTACGCACGCTTTCTGGCGCGCTTTCCCGACGTCGCCGCGCTTGCCGCGGCGCCGCTCGACGACGTGATGGCGCTCTGGGCCGGTCTCGGCTATTACTCGCGCGCCCGCAACCTGCACCGCTGCGCGCAGACGGTGGTCGAGCGGCATGGCGGCGCGTTTCCCGAAGCGGTCGAGGCGCTGGCCGAACTGCCGGGCATCGGGCGTTCGACCGCGGCGGCGATCGCGTCGTTTGCATTCGGCGCGCGCGCGACGATTCTCGATGGCAATGTGAAGCGCGTGCTCGCGCGCGTGTTCGGCATCGAAGGCTTTCCCGGCGAGAAGCGTGTCGAGAACGCGATGTGGACGCTTGCCGAATCGCTTCTGCCGGCCGAGGCGAGCAGCGACGCGGTGAGCGCATACACCCAGGGCCTGATGGACCTCGGCGCCACGCTGTGCGTGCGCGGCAAGCCCGATTGCGCGCGTTGTCCGTTCGCACCCGATTGCGTCGCGCACACGACCGGCCGGCAGCGCGCGCTGCCCGCCGCGCGGCCGAAAAAAGCCGTGCCGACCCGCCGCACGTGGATGCTGGTGCTGCGCGACGGCGACGAGGTGCTGCTTGAGAAGCGGCCGCCGTCGGGCATCTGGGGCGGGTTGTGGAGCCTGCCGGAGGCGGCCGACGAGCGTTCGCTCGCCGAGCGCGTGCGCGCCTTCGGCGGCGCGGCGCCGCTTGCGCCGCTCGCCTCGCTCACGCACACGTTCACGCATTTCAGGCTCGATATCGAGCCGCGCATGGCAGAACTCGCGCCGGCGACGGACGCCGCGTCGGCGGGGGCCGTGGAAGCCGGCGATGCGCAGACCGCGTGGGTCGCGCTGCGCGATATCGACGCATACGGTGTGCCGGCGCCCGTGCGCAAGCTGCTGGACGGGCTGCAGGGTTCGCTGCTGTAGCGCCGCGGCGCGCGGGGTGTGCTCAGAGCAACTGGTGCTGCTGCATGTAATGATGGACGAGATCGATGCGGGTGCCCGCATCGGTCAATTCCATCAATGCCTGACGAGCGCGCAGCGGGATCGGCAGCACTTCCGACAGGCGGTTCGACACCCACGTCGGATCGTCGAGCCGGAACGGCTCGGCAAACGGCAGGCCGTCCTGATCGCGCTCGCGGATGGCTGCAATGATGCGTTCGAGCACTTCGGCGCAGGCGCCGAACTTCGCGAGCCGCTCCTCGTCGTCGAGCGGGCGGTCGTCCGGCAGCGGCTCGGCCATGCCGACCAGCAACCCGTCCGCTTCGGCGCGGTGCGACAGCAGCCGGAAGCGCCGCGTGCCGCGTGTGCGGATCAGCAGCATGCCGAAGGCTTCGACATCGCACTGTTCGATCCGGGCGAGGCACCCGATGCTCTCCGGCACCGCGGGCTCCTGCGCATGCGCGACCTCGCCGCCGCTCTTGAGCAGGCACACGCCGAACGGCGCGCTTTCGCGCAGACAGTTGCGCACCATGTCCAGGTAGCGAGCCTCGAAGATCTTCAAGGGCAGCAGCCCGTCGGGAAACAGCACCGTATGCAGCGGAAAAAGCGGCAGATCGGCAAGCACGGCAGCAGTGGACATGGCGCAACGCTTACGGTTAAGGCCGCGCGATGCGGCCGGTTAAGCGACCAGCTTGGACGACTCGCCGACGTCGATCGGTGCATCGCGATGCCGCACGATGACGTTGGCCGTGTTCGACAGACGCGCAGCCAGCGTCTCCGCGATGAACACCGAACGGTGCTGGCCCCCGGTACAGCCGATTGCGACGGTCAGATAGCTGCGGTTGTCGTCGCGAAAATGGGGGAGCCATTTCTGCAGGAAGGCCTCGATGTCGCCGATCAGGTCCTGCACGACCGGCAGCGCGCCGAGAAAGTCGATCACCGGCTGGTCGAGTCCGGTGAGCGGGCGCAATTCGTGGTCGTAGTACGGGTTGGGCAGCGTGCGCACGTCGAACACCAGATCCGCGTCGAGCGGTACGCCGCGCTTGAAGCCGAACGATTCGAACATCAGCACGAGACCGGCGCGCTCGTCTTCGATGAAGCGCTTGACCCACGCGCGCAGCACGTTTGCGCGCAGGTTGCTGGTGTCGATCTGATGGCCGAATTCGGCGAGGCTGGCAACGAGGTCGCGTTCGCGCTCGATGGCTTCTTCGAGCGAACTCAGCACGTCGGCGTCCGCGAAGGGCGGCCCGGACAGCGGATGGCGGCGTCGCGTTTCCGAAAAGCGCTGGATCAGCGCCTGGGTGCTCGCATTCAGGAACAGCACCCGGACGTCGTGCCGTTGCGAGAGGTCGCGGATGATCGCCGGCATTTCGTCGAGCGATGCGCTCGAACGGGCGTCGATGGCGACCGCGAGGCGCTCCTTGCCGTCTTCGGCGAGATAGGCGGCAAGCTGCGGCAGAATGCGCGGCGGCAGATTGTCGACGCAGTAGTAGCCTGAGTCTTCGAGCGCGTTCAGCGCCACGGATTTGCCGGAGCCGGAGATGCCGGTGATCAGGATGATGCGCATGGTGGGCCGAAATCAGTTGGCCTTATCATAGCATCTGGTCCGGGGGCGCGCTCCGCGCCGGGCGCGCCTGCGCCTAGATCAGCTTGCCGGGAAACTGGCTGTCCGGATCCTGCATCGCGAGCCGCTGGCGGTCCATGAAGTCGCGCAGCGTGTCGATGCCGCGCAACTGCAGGATCGTATTGCGCACGGCCGCTTCGACCAGCACCGCGAGGTTGCGGCCGGCCGCCACCTGAATGGTGACCTTGCTGATCGGCAGCCCCAGCACGTCGACCGTCTGGCTTTCGAGCGGCAGCCGCTGGAATTCGCCGTCGGGGCGGCGCACCAGTTGCACGATCAGCTTCAGCTTCATTTTGCGCCGCACGGCGGTTTCGCCGAAGATCGTCTTGATGTCGAGCAGGCCTAGGCCGCGGACTTCGAGCAGATTCTGCAGCAGCGGCGGGCAACGCCCTTCGACAAAGTCCGGCCCGAGCCGCACGAAATCCACCGCGTCGTCGGCGACGAGGCCGTGGCCGCGGCTGATCAGTTCGAGGCCGAGTTCGCTCTTGCCGAGACCGGAGTCGCCGGTGAGCAGCACACCCATGCCGAGGATGTCGAGAAACACGCCGTGCAGCGTCGCCCGCGGGGCGAGGATGCGCGACATGTACAGACGCAGGCTGTCGATGACCGCGGCGGCCGACATCGGCGTTGTGAAGAGCGGGGTCGACGAGCGTGTACAGCGCAGCACCAGTTCGGGCGGGGCCGCGACGCCGCCCGCGACGACCAGGAAAGGTGGTTCGAGCGCGATGAGTTCGGCCATGTGCCGCGAACGGTCTTCGTCCGATTGGCGCTGGTAGTACTCGACCTCGGCTTCGCCGAGCACCTGGATCCGGTTCGGGTGAATCAGGTTCAGGTGGCCCACGAGGTCGGCGCTCGATGTCGCGTTCGCGACAGTCTCCGCTGAAAAACCCCGCTCCCAGCCTTCGTGCCCGGTCAGCCAGCTGAGCTTGAGCGCAGCGGCGTTGTCGTCGAAGATGCTTTGGGCGTTGATGCTGGACGTATCCATGAATCCCTGACTCCAGATTGAGCCGTTATCCGGCTCAGGCGAGCTGCCCGAGCGCGGCCGCGCGCGCGGCGCACACGCGCGCGGCGCACACGCGCGCCCGACGCATCAAGGTTGCCACTGAGTGAGCAGCCGATGCAATGCTTCGGCGTTTTCTTCCGTTTGCAGCCGCTCCCGGGTATCGCGGTCGGACAGCAACTGGGCGATTTCCGACAGGATTTCGAGGTGCTGCTGGGTGGCCTGTTCCGGCACCAGCAGGAAGATCAGCAGCGAAACCGGCTGGCCGTCGGGCGACTCGAACGGGATCGGTTCGGCAAGGCGCACGAACGCGGCGAGCGGCTGCTTCAGACCTTTGATCCGGCCGTGCGGAATCGCGACGCCTTCGCCGAGCCCGGTGGAACCGAGCCGCTCGCGGGCGAACAGGTTGTCCGTGACCGTGCTGCGGGCGATGCCGTTCTGGTTTTCGAAAATCAGGCCCGCTTGCTCGAAAACACGCTTTTTGCTGGTGACCGACAGGCCGACGACGACGTTTTCAAGCGGAAGAATTTTGGCTAAACGATTCATATTGGCAGGCGAAAACGTGGCCTGAACGCTCCTCGTTGTGGCGTAGGTGGGATGCTGCATGTTTGCGCGGTGCTCACAACGACTTGGACGGCAATCTGCGAAGCGCAGGACTCCCGCCGATTTGACCCCGATGGACCCCGAGGGCCCCCCAATGGACCCCGATATTAACCGGGTCATTATAGATCAGGGTGGCGTTCGATGGTGCGGCGCGCCATGCACGCGCCGCACGGCCGCAGATGCAGCGAAGGGCTCGCCTGCGCCGCGCCGGTGGGACGGCCGGCCGCGCCTAACGAAAAAGCCGCCCGTTGGCGGGCGGCTTCGTGTCGTGAGGAAATCCTTCTAATTCGTGCTATTGCGGGGGAACTTCGAGCTGCGCCCCCACCGGCTGATGCTTGATCGCTTCGTGCTGATGACCCTGCAGCCGGTCCTTGTGACGAATCACCTGCCGGTCGAGCTTGTCGATCATCAGATCGATGGCGGCGTACAGGTCGCCGTCGCAGCTCTCGACGAAGATGTCCTTGCCTTTCAGATGAAGGTTGATCTCAACCTTCTGCCTCTTTTCTTTTTCCTTGTGGTTGTCGACCGAGAGGACAACACTGCCATCGATCACCTGATCGAAATGTCTTAGCACCCTGTCCAGTTTGGTGATCACGTATTCGCGCAACGCTGGCGTTACTTCGAGATGGTGTCCACTGATCTGCAGATTCATAGTGCTTCTCCAAGCAATTGGCCACTTGATCCGTACGAAAGAGCAGTACCGGTCGGTCGGCTCGCCTGTGTCGTTCCCCGTTGACTGACTACTGGCAGGTCGCATCGGCCGGCCTGTCCGCCAACGCGCGGAGCGGCCGGAAAATGCCTACCGCGGAAAGCGGCGGGCTAAAGAGACTTGCGCAGGTTCACTGCCGGAATTTTCAGGGCTTCACGGTATTTCGCAACGGTGCGCCGTGCGACCACGAATCCCTGCTCCGCGAGCAGTTCGGCTATGCGGCTGTCCGAAAGAGGAGATTTCGTGTCTTCCGCTCCTATCAGTTGCTTGATGAGTGCACGAATCGCGGTTGAAGAAGCCGCGCCGCCCGTGTCCGTTGAAACGTGTGATCCGAAGAAGTACTTAAATTCAAGTGTCCCGAAAGGGGTCAGCATGTATTTACCGGTTGTCACACGCGAGACAGTCGATTCGTGTAGGCCCAGCGTATCAGCAATTTCTCGCAAAACCAAGGGCCGCATGGCAATTTCCCCATGCACGAAGAAGCTCTTCTGACGCTCGACGATGGCCTGCGCGACGCGCAGGATCGTCTCGAAGCGCTGCTGGATGTTCTTGATGAGCCAGCGCGCCTCCTGCAGTTGCTGGCGCAACGAGCCGCTGCCCGGGTCGCCGCGGTTGTTGCGCAGGATGTTCGCGTAAAGGTGATTGATCCGCAGCTTCGGCACCACCTCGGGGTTCAGTTCGGCCTGCCAGCCCTGCGCGGTCTTGCGCACCATGATGTCAGGCACCACGTAGTCCGCTTCGGCCTTGCCGTACGCGGCGCCGGGAAACGGTTCGAGCGAGCGGATCAGGTCGTGCGCGTCGCGCAGTTCGTCGTCGTTCGCCTTCAGATGCTTGCGCAGGCGCGTGAAGTCGCGCGCGGCGAGCAGTTCCAGATGGTGGGCGACGATGTCGAGCGCGAGGGAGCGGGTCGGCGTGGCATCGAGGCGCAAGAGCTGCAGCTTCAGGCACTCGGAGGCCGAGCGGGCCCCGACGCCGGCCGGATCGAAGCTGTGCAGCAGCGCGAGCGCCGCGCTGAGTTCGTCCGTGTCGACTTCGAGTTCCTCGGGCAGGTCGGCCAGCACTTCGTCGAAGGTGGCGCTCAGGTAACCGTCGTCGTCGAGCGATTCGATCAGGAACGTAATCAGTGCGCGGTCGCGCTGGCCGGCGGCGGTGACGCGCAGCTGCGCCATCAGGTGATCGCGCAGCGACGTGCTGGACTCGTGAATCTGCAGCGGCGGCAGGTCGTCGTCGTCGGATGCGTTGCCGGAGCGGCCGTAGTCGTCCAGATTCCATTGGCTCGCGTCGCCGTTGCCGTCGGCGGCGAGGCCGTTGTACTCGTCGACGCCTTGCGGCTCGCCGTTTTCGGCTGATTCGGCCCCGCTTGATGACGAGGCAGGGCCGCTCACCGGCTCGGGCATCGACGCCTGCGGCGCCTGTGCGATCACCGAGCCGTCGGCCGCGACGCGCAGCGGGCTTGCGATCCAGTCGTCCTCGTTTTCCAGCAGCGGATTCTGCGCGATCGCCGTGGCGACTTCCTGTTGCAGTTCAAGCGTCGACAACTGCAGCAGCCGGATGGACTGCTGCAGTTGTGGGGTCAGCGCAAGATGCTGCGACAGGCGGAGTTGGAGGCTGGCTTTCATGGCAGGTTGAGAATCATTGTAAAGAGTTTGCCACGACCGCGATACCTTGCGGGACTCGCAACGACATGCTTGCGGGGGAGGGACGCGGCGCGCGCGAGGCGGGCGGGGCCACGGCGCGGGGCGTGGCCCCGCGGTGCGGACGGCCGCGCCGGCGAGGCGGGCGGGGCGCGGCGGCCCGCCGCTTCGCCCGGCGACAACGGCTTACATGCGAAAGTGTTCGCCGAGATAGACGCGGCGCACGTTCTCGTTTTCGATGATCTCGCCCGGCGCGCCGGCGGCGAGCACCGAGCCGTCGCTGATGATGTACGCGTGGTCGCAGATGCCGAGCGTTTCGCGCACGTTGTGGTCCGTGATCAGCACGCCGATATTGCGCTGCTTCAGGAAGCGGACGATCTTCTGGATTTCCAGCACGGCGATCGGGTCGACGCCGGCAAACGGCTCGTCGAGCAGGATGAAGCTCGGATTGGTGGCGAGCGCGCGCGCGATCTCGACGCGGCGGCGCTCGCCGCCCGACAGCGAGAGCGCCGGATTGCCGCGCAGATGGCCGATCTGCAGCTCGTCGAGCAGGGCCTCGGTGCGCGCGGCGAGCGCATCCTTCGCGAGCCGCTTGCCGTTTTCGTCATGCTGCAGTTCGAGCACCGCGCGGATGTTTTCCTCGACGCTCAGCTTGCGGAACACCGACGCTTCCTGCGGCAGATAGGACAGCCCGAGCGATGCGCGCTTGTGGATCGGCAGCAGGCTGATCGACTTGCCGTCGAGCACGATTTCGCCGGCATCGAGCGGCACAAGGCCGACGATCATGTAGAACGACGTGGTCTTGCCGGCGCCGTTCGGGCCGAGCAGGCCGACCACTTCGCCGCTTTTGACGTCGAGCGAAACGTCCTTGACGACGGTACGCGAACCGTAGCGCTTTTTCAGGTTGCGCACCACGAGCGAGCTGCTGGTGCCCGCCGGATTGCGCGGCGACAGGGGCGGCGGATTGGCGGCGGCGTTCACGGGCTCGGCGCTCCCTTCAGCGAGGTGGACGGCGCGAGCGCGGCCGGCCCGCCGGACAGCGGCGCGGCGCCGCCGGTGCGCGGCGAGAGCATCGCGCGCACGCGGCCGTGCGGGTTGCCGGGGCCGGCGACATCCTTGCCCGACTTCGCCGTATAGAAATCGTTCTGGCCGTCGTACGTGATCACGCTGCCGTGAACGGTGTCGAGGATCGTCGACAGCCCCTGCAGGCGGTTGACGGTGGCGTCCGTGGTGAGCGTCGTGAAGTCGCGCTTGCCGTCGTAGTCGATGCGCACCGCGGTGCCCTCGACGTATTCGTCCACGCCCTCGCGCTTCTGCCGGAAGTACGACAGGCGGCCGTCGCTCGACGTGCCGGTCGCGTACTGGTAGCCCTGCGGATCCTGGCGGACTTCGACGCGGTCCGCCTTGATCACGATCGTACCCTTGGTGGCGACGACGTGGCCGGTGAAGATCGTCACCTGCTTCAGATCGTCGTATGTCATGTTGTCCGCCTCGATGTTCAGCGGCTTGTCCTTGTCGGCGCGCTCGGCGTGCGCCAGCGGCGCGAAGCCGGCGAGCGGCAACGCGACCAGCAGCGCGGCCAGTGCGGCGCGCCACGCGGCGCGCAGGCGCGCGCGGCCGGTTTCAAAACGGGGGAACGATTCGTTCATGCGGTCACGCTGGTTGGGATTACCCGGGTCGACTCACGAGCCACCGGACGCGTCGGACGCGGCGATTGCGCCGCGGACATTGCCGAAGAGCTGCATGACCCGGGTGACGTTGTTGTAGTTCATGCCGTCGGCGGTCATGATGGACAGGCCGCGCTGAAGTTTAACCGGCTTTTCGGTCTCGATCACATCGTCGTTCACGAGCACCCGGAAATGGGTCGAATCGGCCTGCATGCGTGGGTCGCCGTCGCCGGCCGCGCGAACGATGCGCGCGTTGCCGTACAGATCGACGATCGACGCGTCGCCGTTCACCGTGCCGGTGTCGCCGGTGGCCGTGACCACCGGCCTGCCGGGCTGGAACGCGCGGATCGCCGGTTTCACGAGGTCGCTGAGCGCGTTGTCCTCGTAATGGGTGAGGCGCTCGGCGGTGAGCCGGTACTGCGTCGCGCCGGATTCGTCGAGTTCGGTCACCGAGAGGTCGTCGGCGAAATAGTCGGGCGTGTGCGCCTTCGGCTTGATTTCTCCCTCGTGCGGCGGCGGGCGGGTCGCCTGCAGCAGCCACCACGTGATGCCCGCGAGCGCGGCCATCGCGATGAGCGGGATCAGCGAAGTCAGGCTCAGGCGGAACTGGTTCATCCGACGAGGCCCCGCGGCGCTTCGCCGCTGCACGCCGCCGCGAGCAGCGCGTCGTAGCGGTTCTGCGCGCGCAGCAGCGCGTCGCAGACTTCGCGGACCGCACCGTGGCCGCCGCGCGCCTCGCTGACCCAGTGCGCGCGGGCGATGACCTCGGGGTGCGAGTTGGCCGGCGCGGCGGCGAAGCCGACCTTCAGCATCACCGCGAGATCGACCCAGTCGTCGCCCATGTAGCCGCAGTCTTCCGGGGCGAGGCCGGTCTTCGCGAGCAGGTCGGCCAGGGCTTCCGGCTTGTTCTCGACGCCCTGGTACAGGTGCGTGACCTTCAGTTCGCGCGCGCGCACCGCGACGATGCCCGACTGGCGCCCGGTGATGATCGCCGTGTCGATGCCGGCGAGGCGCAGCAGTTTTGCGCCGTGGCCGTCCATCGAATTGAAGGCTTTCATCGTGTCGCCTTCGGCCGTGAACAGCAGCCCGCCGTCGGTCAGCACGCCGTCGACGTCGAAAATCATCAGCTTCACGCGCCGGGCGCGGTCGGTGGCGGTTAGGGGCGCAGCGGCCATCAGATCACCTTCTTCGAGAACAGGTCGTGCATGTTGAGCGCGCCGATCAGCTTGCCTTGCGCGTCGACGACCAGCATCTGATTGATCCGGTGGCGCTCCATCAGTTCCACCGCCTCGACGGCGAGCTGGTCGGGGCCGATCGTGCGCGGACCGTGCGTCATCACGTCGGCGATCGGCAGCGCGCGGAAGTCGCCGGTGCGCTCGAGCACGCGGCGCAGGTCGCCGTCGGTGAAGATGCCCATCACGCGCTGCGCGGTGTCGACGATCGCGGTCATGCCCATCCGTTTGGCCGTAAGCTGGAACAGCGCGTCGCGCACGGTGGCTTCGGGCGCGACCATCGGCACCTGGTCGCCGGTGCGCATCACGTCGCGCACGTAGGTGAGCAGCCGGCGGCCGAGCGCGCCGCCCGGGTGCGAGCGCGCGAAGTCGTCGGGGCCGAAGCCGCGCGCGTCGAGCACGGCCACCGCGAGCGCGTCGCCGAGCGCGAGCGCGGCGGTGGTGCTGGCGGTCGGGGCCAGATTCATCGGGCAGGCTTCTTTCGCCACGCCGGCGTTCAGATGCACGTCCGCGAGCCGCGCGAGGCTCGACGCCGGCTTGCCGGTGATCGCGATCAGCCGCGCGCCGAGCCGCTTGATGAGGGGCAGGATCGCGATCAGCTCGTCGGATTCGCCGGAGTTGGAGAGCGCGACGAACACGTCGTCCGCGGTGACCATGCCGAGGTCGCCGTGGCTCGCTTCGGCCGGATGCACGAAAAACGCGGGCGTGCCGGTGCTCGCGAACGTTGCCGCCAGCTTGCGCGCCACATGGCCGGATTTGCCGATACCGGAGACGACGACGCGTCCGCGGCAGCTCAGGATGAAATCGATTGCCTCGACGAAGTCGTCGTCGAGCTGATGTTGCAGCGCGCGTACCGCGTCCGCTTCGATGTCGAGCACGTTCCGGGCCAGCGCGAGCGCCCGGTCGCCATTGATTTTCGCTATCATGCGCGGAGTATAGCAAAGGCGTGTGTTCGCCGCGCCGGGCCGCGCGTGCCCGGCCGCCGCTTTCTTCGGCCCTTCAGCCTTGTCGCACGGCGGTTTGCGTGTGACGGTATCGACGACGAACCGGGACGCTTTCGGATGATTTCCCCGCTCGAAATGACGCTGTTTTTGCTGCTGGCCTCAGTGGTGGGCGTCGTTGTTTTCCGTTATCTCAATTTACCGCCGATGCTCGGCTATCTGACCGTCGGCATCGTCGTCGGGCCGCATGCGCTGGGCATCGTGCCGGACACCGGCGGCGCGCAGAATCTCGCCGAGTTCGGCGTCGTGTTCCTGATGTTTTCGATCGGGCTCGAGTTTTCGCTCGCCAAGCTGCGCACGATGCGCCGCCTCGTGTTCGGTCTCGGGCTGCTGCAGGTGCTCGGCACGGTCGGCGTCGCGGTGGGGCTCGGTTTCGTGCTCCAGCGCTGGGTGCACATCACGTGGCAGGGCAGCGTCGCGCTCGGCAGCGCGCTCGCGATGTCGTCGACCGCGATCGTGAGCAAGCTGCTCGCCGAGCGTCTCGAGATCGAGACGGAGCACGGCCGCAACATCTTCGGGGTGCTGCTGTTCCAGGATCTGGCCGTGGTGCCGCTGCTGATCATCATCTCCGCGCTCGGCGGCACGTCGAAGGATCTGATGGTCGCGCTCGGTCTCGCGGCGGTGAAGATCGTCGTCGCGCTCGCGCTGCTTCTGATCGTCGGGCAGCGCTTCATGACGCGCTGGTTCAACGTGGTCGCGCGGCGCCGCTCGCAGGAACTGTTCGTGCTGAACCTGCTGCTCGTGACGCTCGGCGCGGCGTTCGTCACGGACAAGTTCGGGCTGTCGCTCGCGCTCGGCGCGTTCATCGCGGGCATGCTGATCGCCGAGACGCCGTACCGGCATCAGGTGGAGGAGGACATCAAGCCGTTTCGCGACGTGCTGCTCGGGCTCTTCTTCGTGACCACCGGCATGCTGCTGAGCCCGAAGGTGATCTGGACGCACCCGTTCATCGTGCTGGCGTTCCTCGTCGGACCGATCCTGCTGAAAGCGGTGATGATCACCGCGCTTGCACGCCTGTTCGGCGCGGCGCCGGGCGTCGCGATGCGCACCGGGCTCGGGCTCGCGCAGGCGGGCGAGTTCGGCTTCGTGCTGCTGAACCTGATCCGCGACAAGCATCTGGTGGACGCGACGCTGCTGCAGGCGATTCTCGCCGCGATGCTGCTGTCGATGCTTGCCGCGCCGTTCCTGATCCAGAACGCGGACCGGATCGTGCTGCGCCTGTCGTCGAGCGAATGGATGATGCAGTCGCTGCAGATGACGCGCATCGCGACACAGAGCCTCAAGCAAAGCGGCCATACGATCATTTGCGGCTATGGCCGCTCCGGCCAGAACCTCGCGCGCATGCTGGAACAGGAGGGCCTGTCGTACGTCGCGCTCGACCTCGACCCGGATCGCGTCGCGGCGGCCGCGGCGGCCGGCGAATCGGTGGTGTTCGGCGACGCGGCGCGGCGCGAGTCGCTGCTCGCGGCGGGCATCCATCGCGCGGCCGCGGTCGCGATCACCTACGCGAACACGCCGTCCGCGCTGCGCGTGCTGCACAACGTGCACGAGCTCGAACCCGCGCTGCCGGCGATCGTGCGCACGGTCGACGATGCCGATCTGGAAAAGCTGCTCGCCGCCGGCGCAACCGAGGTGATCCCGGAGATCGTCGAGGGCAGCCTGATGCTCGCGTCGCACACGCTCGTGCTGATGGGCGTGCCGATGCGCCGCGTCGTGCGGCGCGTCGAGGAGATGCGCGACGCGCGGTATAGTCTGCTGCGCGGCTACTTTCACGGCGCCGACGACATCGGCGACGACGACAGTCACGAGCAGGTGCGACTACAATCGGTGCCGGTCGACGAAAACGCGGACGCGGTGGGCCGCACGCTCTCCGAAGTGGGGCTGTTCGAGATCGGCGTCGAGGTGACGGCGATCCGCCGCCACGGCATCCGCGGCGTCGAGCCGGATCCGTCGACACGGCTGCGCGCAAGCGACATCGTCGTGCTGCGCGGCCTGCCCGAAGCGCTGGCTACCGCCGAGGAGCGCCTGTCCCGGCATCGCCGGGGCGGCGCGGCGGCCTGACGGGCGGCGCCGCGCGCGGCGCCGTGCTCGCCGCGGCGGCCGCGTTCGAGATTTCAGCCCTTTTTCCGGATCCCACGGATCCGCCGGGAGTCATCATGTCCAATGCGCTTTCGGGCGCGCCGCTCGACGCGGCCGGTTACATCCACAGCCAGATCCGCACGGTGCCGGACTGGCCGCAGCCGGGCGTGCAGTTTCGCGACATCACGCCGCTGCTGCAGCATCCGAAGACGTTTCGCATCCTGATCGACCTGTTCGTGCACCGCTACCTCGACGCGAAGCTCGACTATATCGCCGGGCTCGACGCGCGCGGCTTCATCATCGGGCCGGTGCTCGCGTATGAGCTGAACATCGGCTTCATCCCGATCCGCAAGCAGGGCAAGCTGCCGTACCGGACCGAGGCGCAGTCGTACGAACTGGAGTACGGCAACGCGACGGTCGAGATTCACGCGGACGCCTGTTCGGCCGGCGACCGCATCGTGATCGTCGACGATCTGATCGCGACCGGCGGCACGATGATGGCCGGCAAGAACCTGCTCGACCGGCTCGGCGCCGTGGTGGTCGAGGGCGCGGCGATCATCGACCTGCCGGAGCTCGGCGGCTCGAAGCTGCTGCGCGCGGCCGGCCTGCCGCTGTTCACGGTGACCGCGTTCAGCGGCCACTGAATCGCGCCCGGCGCGCCTGCACGCCGGTTCCTGCTCCTTGCGACGCGCACGTCATCATGCCCAATTTCGCGCTGTTTCTTGCCACCTCGGTGGCGATCACGCTGGCCCCCGGCCCCGACAACCTGCAGGTGCTCGCGCGCGGCATTGCCCAGGGCCGCGCCGCCGGGCTCGTGGCGGCGCTCGGGTTCGCGGCCGGCATCACGTTCCATACGACGCTCGCCGCGCTCGGCGTGGCGGCCGTGCTGCGTTCCTCGCCGCTCGCGTTCCAGTGCATCAGGTATGCGGGCGCCGTGTACCTGATCTGGATCGGCATCAAGGCGCTGCGCAGCAACGGTCTCGCGACCGCGCACGCGCGCGCGGCGCAGCCGCTGCGCACGGTGTTTCGCCAGAGCGTGCTGGGCAACATGATGAACCCGAAGGTCACGCTGTTCTTTCTCGTGTTCCTGCCGCAGTTCGTCGAGCCGCACGGCATGCAGAACGTCACGCTGCAGATGCTCGAACTCGGGCTGCTGTTCATGCTGCAGACGGTTGTCGTGTTTTCGCTGTTCGGCGTCTGCGCGGGCGCGATCGGCGAGTGGCTGAAGCGCCGTCCGCGCGTCGGCGTCTGGCTCGACCGGCTGGCGGGTGCGACGTTCATTGCGATCGGCATCCGCGTCGCGCTGCGCGACTAGACACCGCGCTTGGAGGCTGCCCCGATGACCTTGCCTTGCATCACTGCCGCGCGCCGCTTCGAGGCGCGCGCCCACCGGCCCTTCGTGATCGGCGCCGAGCCGGTCGGCTGGATCCGCGCGGCGGACGTGCCGCTGCTCGCGCGCTGGCCGGACGTATTCGCGATCGATGCGGCCGGCGTCACGCTGTCGCCGCGCTTCGACACGCTCGATGCGCGCAGCGCGGCGCTCGGCGCGGTCATCGGCGCGCTGGCCGCCGACGGGCGGATTCCCGGCTGGCGCGACGAGACGTACGCGATCCGCAATGCGTTCGACGTGGCGCCGCTCGCCTATATCGAGCGCGCGGCGTCGCGCTTCTTCGGCACGATGACCTACGCGGTGCATCTGAACGGCGTCGTAGAATACGCGGATCGCGCACCGCTGCTGTGGATCGCGCGCCGCAGCCCGACCAAGGCGACCGATCCCGGCATGCTCGACAACGTGGTCGCGGGCGGCATCGGCTGGGGTTTCGGCATCGCGGAGACGATCGTCAAGGAGTGCTGGGAAGAGGCCGGCATCCCCGCGCCGATCGCGTCGCGCGCGACGCCCGGGCGGACCGTGCACGTGCTGCAGTCGCTGCCGGAAGGCACGCAGGCCGAGCAGATCTTCGTCTACGATCTCGCGCTGCCTGCCGATTTCGCGCCGTGCAATCAGGACGGCGAAGTGGGCGAGCACCGGCTCGCGCGCATCGACGAAGTGGCGAACTGGATCGAGGAGAATGCGCTGACGGTCGACGCAAGCCTCGCGACGCTCGACTGCCTGCTGCGCCGGCGCTGGATCGATCCGCAGGCCTGCGAAGGCATCGATGCGCTGTTTGCGCCGCCGCAGCCGGGCTGAAGCGCTGCGCATCCCATTTCGGAATTTCGGACTGTAGAAGGGAGTCACCCAGGTCATGTCGACCGATCACAGCTTTATTCTCAAACTGTCGTGCGCCGACCGGCCCGGCATCGTCCATGCGGTCTCGGGCTTCCTGTACGAGCGGGGCAGCAACATTCTCGATTCCGCGCAGTTCGGCGACAGCCGCACCGGCGAATTCTTCATGCGCGTGCACTTCCAGCAGGTGGGCGGCGATCCGGGACTCGACGCGCTGCGCGCGTCGTTCGCGGCGCTTGCCGACGAGTTCGGCATGCGCTGGGAGATGCACGACGCGAACGTGAAGCCGCGCGTCGTCATCATGGTGTCGAAGATCGGCCACTGCCTGAACGACCTGCTGTTCCGCTATCGCACCGGTCAGCTCGCGATCGAGATTCCGGCGATCATCTCGAATCACAAGGACTTCTATCAGCTTGCCGCGAGCTACGACATTCCGTTCCACCATTTTCCGCTGCTGGCCGGTACGCCGGATGCGAAAGCGGCCCAGGAAGCGCGCGTGCTCGAAGTGATCGCCGATCACCAGGCGGATCTGGTGGTGCTGGCGCGCTACATGCAGATTCTGTCGCCGCAGTTGTGCGAGCGCCTCGCGGGCCGCGCGATCAACATCCACCATTCGTTCCTGCCGAGCTTCAAGGGCGCGAAGCCGTACTATCAGGCGTTCGATCGCGGCGTGAAGCTGATTGGCGCGACCGCGCACTACGTCACGACGGATCTCGACGAAGGGCCGATCATCGAGCAGGAAGTGGAGCGCGTCGACCACAGCATGACGCCGGATCAACTGACCGCGATCGGCCGCGACGTCGAGTGCGTGACGCTCGCGCGCGCGGTGAAATGGCACGTCGAGCATCGCGTCGTGCTGAACGGCAGCAAGACGGTGGTGTTCCGCTAGCCCGCGGGCGCGTATGCGTATGCGTGCGCGTATGCGTGCGCTTATGCGTGTGTGGGCCCGGTCGGGCTCACACCAGCCGCAGATAGATCAGTTCGCGCTTGATGTACGCGTAGAAAATCGGCGCGGCGATCACCCCCTGGAGGCCGAACGCGGCCTCCATCACGAGCATGGCGATCAGCAGCTCCCACGCGCGCGCCTCGATCTGTCCGCCGATGATCCGCGCGTTCAGGAAGTATTCGAGCTTGTGGATCAGGATCAGGAACGCGAGCGACATCGCGGCGGCCGGAAAGCTCACCGACAGCGCCACTGCGACGATGATCGTGTTCGAGATCAGATTGCCGATCACCGGCAGCAGGCCGACGATGAAGGTAATCAGCACCAGCGTCTTGGCAAGCGGCAGCCGGTCGTGAAAGAGCGGCAGGAACACCAGCAGGAACAGGCCGGTGAACACCGCGTTGAGCGCCGAAATCTTGACCTGCGCAAACACGATGCGGCGAAACGCGTCCGAGAAGCGGGCCACGCGGCTGACGAACGCCGTCGACAGCGGCAGCCGCTGCGATTGCCGCTGCGCGCCGATGGCGACGATCGCGCCGATGATCATGCCGATCACAATGTGCGTGAACATGCGCGCGATGTTCTTGCCGCCTTGCTGCAGCATTCCCGCATGCGTCTGCATCAGCTGAGCGGCGCGCGCCTTCATCTGGTCGGCGTCGACCGGCAGGTAGTTGGCGACGAACTGCGGGATCCGGTCGCGTGCCTCGTCGATCAGCTGCATCGCCTGGTTGAGCAGCTTCTGCACGTCCGGCACGTCGCCCTCGAAGTGGTCGATCAGGCCGATCACGAGGCCGGTCAGCGCGCCGACGATCACCGCCGACAGCAGCACGACCGCCAGCCAGCGAGCCCGCCGGCCCGGCATATGACGCTCGATGCGCGGCGCGATGGTCTGGATCAGCTGATAGACGAGCAGCCCGGCGAGCAGCGCGCCGAGCAGCTTGAGTTGCAGCACGGCCCACATGCCGGCGAGCATCACCACGTAGCTGCCGGTTTCCACCGCGGACAGCTTCGGCAGGCTCATGTCGCTCGTCAGCCTGACCGGGCGCGGGCGCAGGTCCTGCACGGGCTTTTCTTCGGGCGCCTCGTTACGCTGGGTCATCGCGCGTTTCCATTTCCAGACCGCGGGTGCGGCGTTACTGTTGCGCGGCGGCGTCGCGCTTGAGCAGCGGCGCGAGGTACCTGCCGGTAAAACTGGCCTTCGAGCGGGCGACCTGCTCGGGCGTGCCCTGGGCAATGATCTGACCGCCGCCGGCACCGCCTTCCGGACCGAGGTCGATCACCCAGTCGGCGGTTTTGATGACATCCAGATTATGCTCGATGATCACGACCGTGTTGCCCTGATCGCGCAAACGGTGGATGACTTCGAGCAGCAGCGCGATGTCGTGGAAGTGCAGACCGGTGGTCGGCTCGTCGAGAATGTACAGCGTGCGGCCGGTGTCGCGCTTGCTCAGTTCGAGCGACAGCTTCACGCGCTGCGCCTCGCCGCCGGAGAGCGTGGTGGCGGACTGGCCGAGCCGGATGTAGCCGAGCCCGACGTCGAGCAGCGTCTTCAGCTTGCGCGCGACGACCGGCACCGGCCGGAAGAATTCGTGCGCGGCCTCGACGGTCAGCTCCAGCACCTCGCTGATGTTCTTGCCCTTGTACTGCACTTCGAGCGTTTCGCGGTTGTAGCGCTTGCCGTGGCAGACGTCGCACGGCACGTAGACGTCGGGCAGGAAGTGCATTTCCACCTTCAGCATGCCGTCGCCCTGGCAGGCTTCGCAGCGCCCGCCCTTCACGTTGAACGAGAAGCGGCCTGGATCGTAGCCGCGCTCGCGCGCGGCCGGCACGCCGGCGAACAGCTCGCGGATCGGCGTGAACACGCCGGTGTAGGTGGCCGGATTCGAGCGCGGCGTGCGGCCGATCGGCGACTGGTCGACGTTGATCACCTTGTCGAAGTGATCGAGGCCTTCGATCGCCTCGAACGGCGCGGGCTCCGCCGACGAACCGTACAGATGGCGCGCGACCGCATGGTAGAGCGTGTCGTTGATCAGCGTGGACTTGCCCGAGCCCGACACGCCCGTCACGCAGGTGAGCAGCCCGACCGGCAGGTCGAGCGTGACGCGGCGCAGGTTGTTGCCGTAGGCCTCGACGATCCGCAGGCTGCGCTCGTCCGGGGCCTTGCGCTCGTCCGGGTAGTCGATGCGGCGCGCGCCCGCGAGATACTGGCCGGTGATCGAAGCCGCATCGGCCTCGATCTGCCTCGGCGTGCCTTCGGCGATCACCATGCCGCCGTGCTCGCCCGCGCCGGGGCCCATGTCGACCACGTAGTCGGCCATGCGGATCATGTCCTCGTCGTGCTCGACGACGATCACCGAGTTGCCGAGATCGCGCAGGTGCTTGAGCGTCGAGATGAGCCGGTCGTTGTCGCGCTGGTGCAGGCCGATCGACGGCTCGTCGAGCACGTACATGACGCCGGTGAGCCCCGAGCCGATCTGCGACGCGAGCCGGATGCGCTGCGCTTCGCCGCCCGAGAGCGTCTCCGCGCTGCGTTCGAGCGAAAGATAGTCGAGCCCGACGTTGTTCAGGAACATCAGCCGCGCGACGATCTCCTTGACCACCTTGTCGGCGATCTCGCGTTTTGCGCCTTCCAGACGCAGCGTCTGGAAATAGCCGAGCGCATCGCGCAGCGGCCAGCCGCTGATTTCGAAGATGCCGCGCGCGGCCCCGTCCGCGCCGATGCGCACGAAGCGCGCCTCGCGCCGCAGACGCGTGCCGTCGCAGGCGGGGCAGGGCTGGTTGTTCTGGTACTTCGCGAGCTCCTCGCGCACCGCGACCGAATCGGTCTCGCGATAGCGCCGCTCGAGGTTCGGGATGATGCCTTCGAACACATGCTCGCGCACCGACGCGCGGCCGCGCTCGTTGATGTACGAAAACGGGATCATCTGCTTGCCCGAGCCGTACAGCAGGATCTTGCGGATCTTTTCCGGCAGGTCCTCGAAGGCCTGCTCGACGTCGAATTCGTAGAATGCCGCGAGACTTTGCAGCATCTGGAAGTAGAACTGGTTGCGCCGGTCCCAGCCCTTCACCGCGCCGGCCGCGAGCGACAGCGACGGATGCGCGACGACGCGCTTCGGATCGAAGAACGTGATCTGGCCGAGCCCGTCGCACTCGGGGCACGCCCCCATCGGATTGTTGAACGAGAACAGGCGCGGTTCGAGCTCCTGCAGCGAGTACGAGCAGACCGGGCACGCAAACTTCGAGCTGAACAGATGCTCGCGCTCGCTGTCCATTTCGAGCGCGATCGCGCGGCCGTCGGCGAGCCGCAGCGCGGTTTCGAACGATTCGGCGAGGCGCTGCTTCATGTCGGCGCGCACCTTCAGGCGGTCGACGACGACGTCGATCGAGTGCTTGTCGTTCTTTTTCAGCTTCGGCAGCGTATCGACGTCGTGGATCTGCGCGACGCCTTCATTCGCGGTGCCGCCGCCCGAGCGGACCCGGAAGCGCACGAAACCCTGCGTCTGCATGTCGTCGAACAGTTCCGCGTGCTCGCCCTTGCGGTTCGTGACGACCGGCGCGAGGATCATCAGCTTCGTGTCCTCCGGCAGCGCGAGCGCGGCGTCGACCATCTGCGAGACGCTTTGCGCCTCGAGCGGGATGTCGTGGTCCGGGCAGTAGGGCGTGCCGACCCGCGCGAACAGCAGGCGCAGGTAGTCGTGGATCTCGGTGACGGTGCCGACCGTCGAGCGCGGATTGTGCGACGTGGCCTTCTGCTCGATCGAGATTGCCGGCGACAGGCCTTCGATCAGATCGACGTCGGGCTTTTCCATCAGTTGCAGGAACTGCCGGGCGTACGCGGACAGGCTTTCGACGTAGCGGCGCTGCCCTTCGGCATACAGCGTATCGAACGCGAGCGACGATTTGCCCGACCCGGACAGGCCGGTGATCACGATGAGCTGGTGGCGCGGCAGGTCGAGGTTGACGTTCTTCAGGTTGTGGGTACGGGCCCCACGGATCCGGATGTGTTCCATGAACCTGGCGGAAAGAAGAAGAGGCTAAACCTGCTACTATAACGACTTTTCAAGGCCGCTGTTCCGGCTGCTGGCCATGCACGGCAAGGTGCGTGGCGACGCGCGCCGCAGTGGCCCGGCGCCGCGATGAAGGGCCTTCGAAAGCGACCTTTCAATGTGGCGGCGTGTCGAAACCACGACCCGCCTGTGCCGTCGTGCGGCAGGTGGCCCGTTCATTCAACCCACGCATCCGATGTCCTCCTCTTCGTCCGCAACATCTTCCCGCATGAGCCCGTCCGAAATGCGCGCGACCGCGTCGCTCGCGTCGATCTTCGCGCTGCGCATGCTGGGCCTGTTCATGATCATGCCGGTGTTTTCGGTCTACGCGAAAACGATTCCGGGCGGCGACGACGTATTTCTCGTGGGCGTCGCGCTGGGGGCATACGGCCTTACGCAATCGCTGCTGTACATTTTTTATGGCTGGGTGTCCGACAGGATCGGGCGCAAGCCGGTGATCGCGGCGGGCCTTGCGATCTTCGCGATCGGCAGCTTCGTGGCCGCGGCGGCGCCGAACATCGAGTGGATCATCGTCGGCCGGGTGATCCAGGGGATGGGCGCGGTGTCCTCGGCGGTACTTGCGTTCGTCGCGGACCTGACCGCCGAAGAGCACCGCACGAAGGCCATGGCGATGGTCGGCGGCAGCATCGGCATGTCGTTCGCGGTGGCGATCGTCGGCGCGCCGATCGTGTTCCACTGGGTCGGCATGAGCGGCCTGTTCACGCTGGTGGGCGTGCTGGCGATCGTCGCGATCGGCGTGGTGTTCTGGATCGTGCCGGACGCGCCGCGGCCCACGCATGTGCGCGCGCCGTTCAAGGAGGTGCTGCACAACGTCGAACTGCTGCGTCTGAATTTCGGCGTGCTGGTGCTGCACGCGACGCAGACTGCGCTGTTTCTCGTCGTACCGCGCATTCTCGTGGCGAGCGGCTTGCCGGTCGCCTCGCACTGGAAGGTGTATCTGCCGGTGATGGGGCTGTCGTTTGTGCTGATGGTGCCGGCCATCATCGCGGCGGAAAAGCGCGGCAAGATGAAGGCCGTGCTCGTGAGCGCCGTCGGTCTTATCCTGATCGGCCAGTTGCTGCTGGGCGTCGCACCCCATACCATTCTGAGCGTGGCGGGGATTCTTTTTGTCTACTTCCTCGGCTTCAATATTCTGGAGGCTTCGCAGCCGTCGCTCGTGTCCAAGCTCGCACCGGGCTCGCGCAAGGGTGCGGCCACCGGCGTATACAACACGACCCAGTCGATCGGGCTGGCAATGGGCGGCGTGATCGGCGGCTGGCTGCTGAAAACGAGCGGGGACAGCATCGTGTTTTTCGCGTGCTCGGGGCTGGTGTTCTGCTGGCTTATAATCGCGGCGAACATGAAGCAGCCGCCACTCAGGAAGGCGTAAGACACGCGCAGGCGGCCTGCCGGGACGCAGTCCGGATCCCGGACGTGGCGGCCGCGGCGGCCGTGACAGCGGGGCCGCGTCGTGCTGCGCCGCCCGCACTGGATTGAACAGGAGAAACACATGGCATCCGTGAACAAGGTCATTCTCGTCGGCAATCTTGGCGCCGATCCGGAGGTCCGCTATCTGCCGAGCGGCGACGCTGTGGCGAACATTCGCCTGGCGACGACGGATCGTTACAAGGACAAGGCGTCGGGCGAGATGAAGGAAGCCACCGAATGGCACCGCGTGGCGTTTTTCGGCCGCCTGGCGGAAATCGTCAACGAATACCTGAAGAAAGGCTCGTCCGTCTATATCGAAGGCCGTATCCGTACCCGCAAATGGCAGGCGCAGGACGGCACGGACCGGTACTCCACCGAAATCGTCGCGGACCAGATGCAGATGCTTGGCGGCCGCAGCAGTTCGATGGGCGGCGGCGACGACGGCGGCTACAGCCGCGAACCGGCTGAACGCAGCGGCGGTGCGCGCGCAGCGTCGGGCGGCGGTGCCCCGCGTGGCGGTGGCGGTGCGGCCAGCCGGCCGAGCGCGCCGGCCGGCGGCGGGTTTGATGAGATGGATGACGATATTCCGTTTTAGGCGCCCGCAAGCAGAAGCTGCAAAGAAAAACCCCGCCTCGATGGCGGGGTTTTTCTTTCCTCCTACGGCTCGACCGACACCGCCCGCTTCAGGCAGCGCAGCGCGAAGATCGAGCGGCTGTTCTGGAAGCCCGGAAGCCGATACAGCTTGCGGCGCAGGAACGATTCGTAACCCTCGGTGCCGGCCACGGCGACCTTGATCAGGTAGTCGTATTCGCCGGACACGAGAAACGCCTCGACAACCTCGGGCAGGTCCGCGAGCGCTTCGCCGAAGCGCTCCAGCGTGCGCTCGTCATGTCTGTCGAGCGTCACCTCGATGATGACGGTATCCGGCAGGCCCAGTGCCTTCTGGTTCAGCAACGCGGCGTAGCCTTCGATTACCCCTGCTTCTTCGAGTGCGCGCACCCGGTTCCAGCACGGCGTTGCGGACAAGCCCACGCGTTCTGCGAGTTTCGCGTTGGGTAGTCGGCCTTCGCTGCGTACCGCGCGCAAGATGCGGCGATCAATTGCGTCCAGGTTCATGAGGCGCTCCAGCAGCACGGCGGCAAAAGAATCGTTTTCAGAATCGGGATTTTACAGATAAAGCTTCTGGGAACATGGGGAGAACCCTCCGGCAAAACGGCACAATCCTCCTGCATGGGGCCCCTACACTCTGGCGGTCCGGTCGCGAAGTGCAACTGCAATGGCGCCGCTTCCGACCCGACCCGCATGCCGCCGCGATCCGGAGGCCATGCGGTATTGCGCGCGACCCGCTCGCGCGTCGGCCGAAGCCCCGCCCACAAGGAAGGAATCCAGATGGACCGATTGACCTCCACTGCCGCTGGCACGCTTTTCAACCTGCACGGCGAGTCCGCGCATGAGCGCATCGTGTTAGCGTCCGACGCCGCAACCGGACTGCAGGCCGTTATCGCCGTGTACAGCACCGTGCGCGGTCCCGCATTCGGCGGCTGCCGCTACTGGGAATACGCGTCGGACCATGAAGCCTTCAACGACGCGCTGCGTCTGTCGCACGGTATGGCCTTCAAGAACGCGCTGGCCGATCTGCCGTTCGGCGGCGGCAAGGCCGTGATTCTGCGTCATCCCCGCACCGCCGATCGCGCCGCGCTCTTCGGCGCGTTCGGCAGGCTCGTCGAATCGCTGGGCGGCGTGTATATCACCGCCGAGGACGTCGGCACCACCGCCGACGACATGCGCTCCGTCCAGGCGGCGACGCGCTTCGTCAGCGGCATCCCGCGCGTCGGCGATGCATACGGCGGCAATCCGTCGCCGCGCACGGCCTACGGCGTTTTCGTCGGGCTGTCGGCAGCGGTCGAGGCCGCGCTGGAACGCGCATCGCTCGACGGGTTGTCGGTCGCGGTGCAAGGCCTCGGGTCGGTCGGCTGGGATCTGTGCGAGCGGCTGCATCGGGCGGGTGCGCGGCTGATCGTGTCCGACATCGACGCGGACAAAACGATGCGCGCGCAACAGCAGTTCGGCGCGCAAGTCGTCGACACGCGGCAGATCGCTGGCGTCGAGGCCGACGTATTCGCGCCCTGCGCGCTGGGCGGAGCGATTACCGTCGCCGTGGCCGCACAGTGCCGTTTCCGCGTGATTGCCGGCGGCGCGAACAACCAGTTGCTGTCGCTCGCCGAAGGCGACGCGCTGCACCAGCGCGGCATTTTCTATGCACCGGATTTTCTCGTGAACGCGGGCGGCATCATCAGTTGCGTGCGCGAATATCTGGGCGATGCGCACGAACAGGCGGTGCTCGACGAAGTGGCGAAGATCGGGCCGCGCGTGTTCGAGCTGGCCGAGCGCGTCCGCCTGACCGGCACCGCACCCGCGCGCGCCGCGGTGGCGTGGGCGCGGGAGAAAATGGTGGCTGGCTGACGCGCGTCGCTAGCGGCTCAGGTGCGCGAGCGCATCGCGCATCGGCTGGCTGGAGACCACGATCGGACCGGTGAACGGCGTATCCAGATCGACGATCACATACACGGCCGAGGCGATCGACAACGCGCCGAGCGTGATCGTCACGAGCGCAAGCGCATTGCGCGGCGCGATCAGGCCGAAGCTCAGAAAGATGACGAACAGCCAGAACGTCAGCATCTTCAGGAACGGCTGCGAAATCGTGCTGTGCGCTTCCTCGATCAGCTTCCAGCGCGCATCGACCAACTGGTTGAACTGGACGAAGGCGCGCGCGAGCAGGCGCTGGCGAAGGAGGTCGGCAGGCGCGAGGCTGCGCATGGCCTCGCCCACCTGGTCCAGCATGTTGCCAAGGCGGACGTCTTCGAGCTTGTCCGAATTCTGTTCGACCGGGATGTCCGCCGGGTAGTACGCGCCCGGCGGACGCGGCTCCTGCGGCCACGTGCTGGCGATGGCCGCGGCCGTGTAGGCACGCAGCATCTGCCGCATCGGCCGGGCGTCGGCCCCGTATTCGCGCAATGTCGCATTCAACTGGATCAGGTCCGCGGAATAGGCGCGAAAGTCATTGCCGACATTGTCGAAACTGCTTTTCGCCGAGGTGGTCATGAGCCCGAGCACGAGCGCCGCGAACGTGACGAGCATGCCGATCACCAGTTGGACCAGTTGCACCGTCTCATGCGCCTTGTGCTCCTCCGGCAGCAACGGGCGAATCGCGACGCCTGCAGCCGTGCCGGCCAGCAGCAGGACGAACACGAGCAGCGCAGAGCCGATCTCGTACATGATGCGGCACTCCACGAAACAGGGGCCCCCTTACTGTCCGCCAACGGGAAGGTGGCCGCAAGTCCGGCGCAAGGCGGAGGCGCCCTCCGGCGCGAAGTCGCGGCGCCGCGCCATCTCCCGGGCATCGAAATATCCGCCGCGTCGCAGCGACGCGCGACCGACCTTGCGGTGAGCGCGCTGGCGGTGCCCGGGGTCAAGCGCGGGGAGGCGGCGCCAGTATCCAGGATTTCGCGTGAGTCGCGAAAACGCGCAACGCCCGGTAAGGCACAAGAGATAAAGGTTTGCATTCAAAAAACTAAAGTTCTCTTTAATTTTGCCGTTGACCTTCCGTGTATGGCGTCCGTTTAAAAAAGTCATTCCGGCTGCGGACCCGCTCAGCGCGCCGCGTTCCGGTCCGTCCGCACGCAGACGGCCGCGCGCCGTTCAGCCGTTAGCCGAAGGAGACCCAGTTCATGTTGAAAAACCTGTCGATCCGCGCATGCCTCACGGTCATGGTGGCGTTCTTTGGCATCGTCCTGCTGATCGGCGCGGCTGCCGGGCTGCTGTCGCTGCGCGCGAGCAACGCGTCGCTGCAGCACATGTACACGGTCGATACGCCGGCGGTTGCGGACCTCGAAGGCAGCGCCGGCCAACTGCTGCGGCTGCGACTCGCGCTCGCGACGTACGCGTCGCTCACCGCGCTGAACGACCAGGCCGGCGCGCAAGCCGTGCTGGGCCGCTCCGACAACTACCTCGCGACGTCGGACAAGCTGCTCGCGCACTACCTGAACGAAACGGGCGCCGATGCGGACTCGCAGCCGCTCGTCAAGGACATGCAGGATGCGCGCAACACGTTCCTGCACGAAGGCGTCGATCCGGCGCTGGCGGCGCTCAAATCCGGCGACCGTCCGACCTTCGAGGAACTGCAGGGCCACAAGCTGCCGAAGCTCTACAACGCGTACCAGAAGGCGATGATGAAGCTCGAGCGGTTGCAGATCGAAAGCGGCGCGCAACGCTACGCGCAGGCGCAGAGCCGCTTCTACGCAATCAGCGTGGCGGTGGCGGTCGGCATGGCGGCGGCCCTCGTGCTGTCGTGGTTGGCGCGCGTGGTGCTCGTTCGCGCGATCGTCGATCCGGTCGATGCGACGATCGCGCAGTTCCAGCGGATCGCAGGCGGCGATCTGACCGGGCGGATCGCCGCGACGAGCAGCAACGAGATGGGGCGTCTCGCCAGCGCGCTGCGCACGATGCAGGACGCGCTGACCTCGACCGTCAGCACGGTGCGCGACGGAACCGATTCGATCAACACCGGCGTGAGCGAAATCGCCGCCGGCAACGCCGATCTGTCGCAGCGGACCGAGGAGCAGGCCGCCTCGCTCGAAGAGACCGCCGCGAGCATCGAGGAACTGACCTCGACGGTCAGGCAGACCGCGGAAAACGCCAGGCAGGCGAGCACGCTCGCCGACAGCGCATCGACGCTCGCCGCGCAGGGCGGAGAGTTGACGCAGCAGGTGGTGGGAACGATGCAGCAGATGGTCGACGATTCGCGCCGGATCGCCGACATCATCGGGGTGATCGAGGGCATCGCGTTCCAGACCAATATCCTCGCGCTGAACGCGGCCGTCGAGGCGGCGCGCGCGGGCGAACAGGGGCGCGGCTTCGCGGTGGTTGCGAGCGAGGTGCGCTCGCTCGCGCAGCGCAGCGCCGGTGCGGCCAAGGAGATCAAGAGCGTCATCGACGAGTCGACCGGGCGCGTGCAAAGCGGCGCGGAACTGGTCGAGCGCTCGGGCGCCACGATGACCGACATCGTGCAGGCGATCACCCGCGTGAGCGCAATCATCGGCGAGATCGCGGGGGCGGCGGCGGAGCAGAGCACCGGTATCGATCAGGTGAACCGCGCAGTCGCGCAAATGGACGAGGTCACGCAGCAGAACGCGGCACTGGTCGAGCAGGCCGCGGCGGCAGCCGGTTCGCTCGAAGACCAGGCGCGCCGTCTGAGCGCGGCGGTCGCGGTGTTCCGCACCGACGCGGCACACGCTCGCCTTTCCTCTGCCGGCGCCGCGCGAGCGAGCGTCGAGTCGATGCACGGCACGCCCGCGCTCGCGGTCTGAGCACCGGGCGCGGGCGGCGCCTGTGGCGTGCTCGCCCGGCGCCGGTGTGCCGCGGAAGGCTTGCGGTGCGCGGCGGTCCGGGGTGGCGTGGTAAGGCACGGCATGGCATGGCATGGCACGGCACGGCACGGCACGGCATGGCACGGCACGGCACGGCACGGCATGGCACGGCACGGCACGGCACGGCACGGCATGGATGGTCCGCGTGTGCGCCTGGCTGGCTGCAAGAGCCGGGCGCGGCGCCCCATCGCCGCTCCAGCGGCCGGGAACCGGCCAGGCAGCGCGGCGTCTCGTGCGGGTTCCCGTTCGAGCACATCCCCCTTTCTGATGCACCCTCTCCTTTATATCTGGCGTCCACTCAGCATTGGCTGAGGTTTGTCCGCGCCTATTTCCGACAGACTCGCGAAATCATCTGATCGCCGCGCGATCCCGCGAGCGTCGTTGCGATCCTTCGCTCGATATCTGACGCGTTCTTGTATCGACATATCCGCACTTTGCCTCTGCGGAATCAGAACTCTCCGATTCCCCTTCCCGCTGCGGGTTGATTCCATAAACGCCGTCGCTGCACCGCCCCACTTTTCCCTGCGAACCCGGAGACACAAGATGACCACGCTTCAAGTCGTGCTGGCAGACGATCATCCGTTCGTACTGCTTGGCGTAAGGACCGCACTTGCGAGTTGCGCCGACATCGCAGTCGTCGGGGAGGCGGCGGATGCCGGCGCGTTGATCGCGACGATGCATGCCACCGCATGCGACGTGCTCGTCACCGATCTGTCCATGCCGCTCGCGGACGGCGACGCCGCCGACGGCCTGCCGCTGATCAGGCGGCTGCAGCGCGACTGGCCGCGCCTGCGCATCGTGGTGCTGACGGGTCTGACGAACATCCCGGTTCTGCGTGCGCTGATGGCCGATGGCGGTGTCGGCCTGCTGACGAAACTGGCCCCGATGGACGAACTGATCGCCGCCGTGCGTTCCGCCCACGCGGGTCGCGCGTACATCAGCGGGGCGATTCTGCAGTGGCTCGGGCAGGACGACCGGACAATGTCCGATCGTCGGGTGGAGCCGTCGCTGTCGCCGAACGAGTTGGATGTCGTAGGAATGTATGCGCGCGGGATGTCGGTCTCTGAAATTGCGCGGGCACGCGGACGCAACGTGCGCGCGATCGGTCGTCAGAAGCGGGAAGCGATGAAGAAGATCGGCGTCAAAAATGATCCCGGTCTGTTTGCATACCTGAAGGGCAAGGGTGTAATCTGATGTCATTGAATTGGATAGCTAAATAATGCGTGAAGACGATGGATAGGATGGCGTTGCAACCAGGCTGTCCGATATTGTCCGAAAGCGGTTTGCGCGAGACGCGTCGCGCAGACCGGATGCGCGGAAGGCGAGCGATGTCAGTCCGATCGACTGGGGGTGGCGGGAATGAACAGAAGGGTTGAGACGAAGAGGCCAGCCAGGGCGATTGTCGCAGACGACCACCCGCTCGTGCTGCTGGCGGTCGAAAACCTGCTGGCAAGCCAGCCTCACCTGGAGGTCGTCGGACGCGCGAGCGACGGCGTCGAACTGTTCGACGAAGCGGAGGCCGCCGGCTGCGATCTCGTCGTGATGGACCTGCACATGCCGTGTGGCGCGGCAGACGTCGGCTTCGAGATGGTGCGGCGTTTCCGGCTGCGCTTCCCGCGCACGGCGATCGTGGTGCTCACCATGGAGATCGACGTCGACACGCTGCGGCGTCTCATCGCGCTCGGCGTTGGCGCCATCGTCAGCAAGCGGGACCGGATCGACCTGATCCACGTTGCGATCGTCACCGCGCTGGCCGGCGAACATTACGTCGGGCCGACCGTGCGCACGCTGCTGGCCGACGCCACGCTCGCGCGGCGTTTCGCCTTTGTGCGCGACCTGCTGTCGCCCCGCGAACTCGAAGTGCTCACGCATTACGCGGCCGGCCGGCGCGTGTCGGAGATCGCGGCGCGACTCGGCCGCAGCGTCAAGACGGTCAGCGCGCAGAAATGCACAGCCATGAGAAAGCTGTCGCTGCAGTGCGATGCCGACCTGTTTCGCTTCGTGGTGGATCACGGCGTGCTTCCGGGCGCGACCCGGCAACCCCGGTGCTGATGCCGTCCCTCGCCGCGCGGTTGCGCGGCACAACCTGAACGACGCGCCGGGGCCCTGGGGATGCACGATGTGCGGGGGCCGGCGGTCACCCTCTCCAGAACTACAAGATGAATCCGTCTATTCGAGTCGTTGTGGCCGATGATCACGCTTGCGTGCGTTTCGGCGTGAGGCAACTGCTGGAGACCCTTCCGCATGTTCGCGTCGTCGGGGAAGCGTGCGACGCGCGCACGCTCCTCGAGGTGCTCGACGCCTGCCCGTGCGACGTGCTCGTTTCCGATCTCGGCATGCCGGACCTCGATGGCCAGAGCAACGCGACCGCAATGCTGCGGCGCATTCTGCGCTATCCCCACCGCCCGCGCGTCGTCATCCTGACGATGGTCTGCCATCCGCCGACATTGTCTGGACTGCTTTGCATGGGCGTGGCCGGTATCGTCGACAAGCGCGATACCCTCGACTCGCTGGTCAGCGCGATCGATGTGGCGGTGTGCGGCGACAGCTATCTGTCGAGACGGGTGAAGCGGATGTTTGCCGATGCCGGGGCGCTCCCGCCGCCGCGCGCCGGCGTACTGAGCGTGCGCGAGTGGGAGGTGTTCCGCCTGTATGTGAGCGGCATGCCGATCCATGAGATTGCGAAGCGGCTCGACCGCAGCGGCAAGACCATCAGCACCCAGAAACGCAGCGCGATGCGCAAGCTGGGGCTCGACTCGGACGCCGCGCTGATCCGGTACGCGCAGCAATTGGGTCTGACCTGAATTTACGTAGGGAAAAGTCGCCCGGATTGTCAGGTTAGCTTCAAAGTTTCGGACTTGTCCGATTACTGGCCCTGCGTTCCTGTCTGATACTTGCAAGCTGCATGCGCTTGACAGATGCGGCCATATTTAACTCTTCGAACATCATTCGGCATCCAGATCAAATGCGCCATGGTTCCGGCGTTGACGTGCGGCCGGTTTCACTAATGATGATTCGGAGCGGGTACGAAATGGCAAGTCTGGCTAAGCGGTTGGTCGTGGAAGGCGCGGGTACGGCGTGGCTGGTGTTCATCGGCTGCGGCAGCGTCGTGCTGAATGCGGGCGCGCTGGAGCGGGGCGGCAACCTGCTCGTCGTGTCGCTGGCGTTCGGTGCGGCGCTCGCCACCGCGACGTTCGTCCTCGGCCGGATTTCAGGCGCTCATTTCAACCCGGCTGTCACCGTCGGGTTCGCCGCGGCCAACCGCTTCCCGGTGCGCGAACTGGTGCCGTACATTGCCGCACAGACCGTCGGCGCGGTGGCGGGTGCGGCACTGCTTGTCTGTATCGCGAGCGGGCGTCCCGGCTTCGAACTGGCCGGCAGCGAGTTCGGCGCCAACGGGTTCGGCGACCATTCGCCCTGGGATTACCGCCTGCATTCCGCGCTCGCCATCGAGCTGGTCATGTCGTTCGCGCTGATGATGGCGTATCTGCTGATGCCGCGCTCGCCAGGCTCGCGCTTTTCCACTCCGCTTGCCAAGGGCGCGTGCATGTCGCTCGTGTACATGGTCGCGCTGCCGGTGACGAACGCATCGGTGAATCCGGCGCGCTCCACGGGCCCCGCCATATTCGTCGGCGACTGGGCCCTCGACCAGCTCTGGCTTTTCTGGGCGGCGCCGCTCGCGGGCAGCATCATTGCCGGCGTCGCCTATTCGCTGATGCGCGGCGGCGCGCGCGGTCAAGACGCCACACGCGCCAAGCCGGCTGCGCATTCCGTCACGACACGCTGAGCCCGCATCGTGCGCCGCCCGTCCTTTCCCTCTGTTCGCGCTGCGCGCTGGCATCTGCTGTGGCGCGTCGCGCGGATGCTCCCGCTGTTTGCGCTGCTGTTCGCGCTGGCCCGCCCCTCGGGCGCGGGCGAAGCGTCGGCGGCGCAAGGCGATACGCTGCCGCCGGTGCTCAAGGTGGGGGTGCTCGCCAGCGGCTGGCCGCCGTTCGAGCAGTTCGAGGGCGGGCATTTGCGCGGCCTCAGCGTCGATTATCTGCAGGCGCTCGTTGGTTCTGCTGTGACGCTCGAACCGAAGCTGTATCCCGATATGCCGCATCTGCTGGCGGCAACCGCAAGCGGCGAAGTCGACGTGATGATGAGCATCGCGCGCACGCCCGAGCGTCAGCATCATCTGAGCTTCACTGCGCCTTATTTCCGCTCGTCCACGGCGGTGGTGGTCAATGCGCGCGTCGGCCAGATACGCGACATCGCGCAACTGGCCGACGCGCGCGTCGCGGTCGAACTCGGCTTCGCGCAGGAACACTTTCTGCGCGAGCGCTTCCCGCGCGCGCGAATCGTCACGTTCGCCGATACGGCGTCCGCGTTGCGCGCACTCCAGCGCGGCGATGCGGACGCCTACGTCGGATTCACGCCCGCGGTACGTCATGCGCTTGCGCATCGCGCATTCCCCGGGTTGCATATCGCGTTTGAAAGCAGCGCGCTGTCCAGCGAACTGCGCTTTGCGCTCGCCCGCGATCGCACTGCGCTGCGCAACCGGCTCGATCGCGCGCTGGCGGCGATGCCGCCCGCCGATCAGGCCGAGATCGTCACCCACTGGCTCGGCCCGGGCGCCGATGCGCCGCCGGTTTCGCAGGGCCTCCTCCTGACCGCGGACGAGCGGGCGTGGCTGGCCGCGCTGCCGCCGCTCACGGTCGGTTTCGACGCCGGCTGGCCTCCGTTCAGCTATGTCGATGGCGTGGGCCGCATGAGCGGCATCGCGGCGGACTATCTCGATTACATCGCCGCGACGCTCGGCGTGCACTTCGTGCGCGCTCAAACGGGCGACTGGCCGGCGACGATCCGCGCCTTCGAACACGGCGATGTGGCGATGCTCGCAACGTCGTCGCCCGACGATCCGCGTTTGCGGGGCGCATGGTTTTCGCGCCCCTACGAGAGTTATCCGCTCGTCATCGTCGGACGCGAGGACGAACCCGCGGTGCGCGGTCTCGTCGATTTCTCGACCCGCCGTGTCGCGTTGTCGGCGCAGGCGGTGGGCTCGATTTCGTTGGCCGATTACCACATCCCGGACGCGAACGTCACCGTCGTCCCGAATCTGCCCGATGCGCTCGCGTTGCTCGCCGACGGCAAGGTCGACGCGGTCGTCGGCAACGTTGCCGCGATCGACGTCGAATTGAAAGAGACCTATCACGGCACGCTGAAGATTCTCGGCACCGTGGGCGAGGCCGATTCGCTCGGCTTCGCGGTGCGGCCCGATCTCGCGCAACTGGCGGGTCTGATCGACCGCGCGCTGCTCGCGATGCCGCCGGCGCAGAAGGAGCGCATTCGCGAAAAATGGGTGCGCGGCGTCGCGGACAGCAGCGTTGTCTGGAGCGTGACGGCGGTGCGGCTGTTGCCGCTGCTGATCGGCATCGCGGTCGTCCTCGTCGTGACGTTGCGCGCCTACACGCTGCTGCAACGCGAGATGCGCCTGCGCAAGAACACCGAGCGGGCGCTCGAAGCGCAGTTGAACTTCCAGCAGTCGATGATGGAGTCCGTGCCGTACCCGCTCGCCGCAAAAGACATCGACGGCCGCTACATCGCGGTGAACCGCGCCTACGAGCAGGCGTGCGGCCTGCGGCGCGAGCAGGTGATCGGGCGAACCGGCCGCGAAGTCGGCGCGTGGGGCGAGCAGAACGGCGTCGAACTTGAACGCGTGATGCAGGAGATCTTCGCGCGCGGCGAGCCCGTCCAGACGGAGCTGCTGTTCGCCGGTCCGTCCGGCAAGAACCGGCATGGCCTGTTTCTGACAAACCTGTGCAGGGGTGTCGACGGCGAGCCGTCGTATCTGATCGGCACGATGGTCGACATCACCGATATCCGTCGCGCCGAAATGCTCGCGCGCGAGAACGAACGGCGGCTATTCGACGTCACGCGTTCGTTGCCCCTCATCGTGTTCCAGTTGCGGCGCGACCCGCAGGGCGGCTACTCGTTTCCGTATCTCGGCGGCGACCTGCGGCATCTGCTCGGGGATCGCGCCTATCAGGCCCAGGCGCGCCAGCAGGTCGATTTCGGCCTCGTATGGCCGGAAGACCGGCCCAGGCTGTTCGCCGCGCTGGAGCGCTCGGCACGCCGCGGCACGCCGGTGCATATCGCGTTTCGCACGCATGCGGCCGACGGGTTCAAGTGGGGGCGGGCGGAGCTCGCGCCGCGCGAGGAGGACGACGGCGGCGTGCTCTGGAGCGGCTACTGGGTTGACGCGAGCGCCGAGCGCGCGCGCGCCGACGAGCTCGCGCGCGCGCGCGATCTGGCCGAGGCGGCGTCGCGCGCAAAGGACGACTTTCTGGCGATGATGAGCCACGAGATCCGCACGCCGATGAATGGGGTGCTCGGTCTCGTCGAGGTGCTGGAGCGCACGCGCCTGAACGACGATCAGAACGAGATGCTCGGCATGATCCACGAGTCGGCCGGCGCATTGCTGCAGATTCTGGACGACCTGCTCGACTATTCGAAGATCGAGGCCGGGCGGCTCACGATCGAGTCGGAGCCGCTCGACCTGCGCGAACTGGTCGACAACGCGGTGGGTCTCCTCGCCGGCCGCGCGCACGAAAAAGGGCTGAAGGTGCGGGTCGACGTGACGGCCGGGATTGCCGCCAGCCTGCTTGGCGACAGCGTGCGGCTGCGGCAGATCCTCTTCAATCTGCTCGGCAATGCGATCAAGTTCACGCCTGCCGGGCAGGTCGACGTGCGGGTCGCGGTGCTGGACGACGTCCGCGACACGCAGACCATCGAAATGACGGTCGAAGACACCGGCATCGGCATTGCGCCGGAAGTGCAGGCGCACCTGTTCGAACCGTTCGCCCAGGCCGAATCGTCGACCACACGGCGGTTTGGCGGCACGGGCCTCGGCCTGACGATCTGCCGCAAGCTCGTTGCGCTGATGGGCGGGCGGCTCGAATTGCAAAGCACGCCGAACGTGGGGACGTGCATGATCGTGCGGCTCGCGATGCCGGTCGCGCAGCGCGATTACAAGGCAAGCGCGCTGCGCGGCAGGCGCGGCGTCGTCGTGTACGAAGACGGCCGGATCGCGCAGGCGCTCGTGCATTTCGGCGCGGCGCTCGGAATTGCGCTGCGCGCGCTGCCGCCCGGCGCGCCCGCGCTGCGCGATCCCGCAATGATGGGCGACGTGGATCTGATCTTCACCGGCGACGGGATGGACGTGCCGGCCGGGCGCGGTGACGGGCGCGGGGCGCCGCGGGTGATTCGCCTCACCGAGAAGTCGAAGCCCACCGGCTACCGGATCGCCGACGACGCGGTGCGGGTGAGCGTCAATCCGGTTTCCTGGCGCGGGCTGGGCGCGGCATGCGCCGCCGCGTTGACCGGCTTGTCGAACGCGCCGGCGCGCGCGCGCGTCGAGGCGGAAGCACCGGCGGGGGCGCCGGACCGCGAGCGCGCGATCGCGAGCGGCCGGCTGATCCTCGTCGCGGAAGATCACCCGGTCAATCAGGAACTGATCCGGCATCAACTGGCGCTGCTGGGGTTTGCATGCGACGTCGTCAATCACGGCGGCGAGGCGCTCGCCGAGCTTGAACGGACCCGTTACGGTTGCCTGATCACCGACTGCCACATGCCGAACCTGTCCGGCTACGAACTCGCGCGGCTCATTCGCGAGGCCGAGGCCGCACGGGGCGGCGCGCGCCGCCTGCCGATCCTCGGCATTACGGCCAATACCGCGCCCGAGGATCTGAACCGCTGCCGTGAAGCGGGCATGGACGACTGGCTCGTGAAGCCGACCCGGCTCGCCACGCTGCGCGAGCATCTGAACCGCTGGTTCGGCGCGGACAACGCGCGTCAGCCGGCGCTGGCGCAGCCGGACGCGCCGGTTCCGGCGCCCGAGGCCCGGGAGGAGGCCGGCGAGTCATTCGTTCCGGTGGACCTCGACTACCTGATGCGTCTGTGGGGCAGCGAGTCCACCGTCAAGGCGCTGCTCACTTCGTTCGTCTCTTCGATGCGCGACGACTTCGATGCACTGCCGTCGCTGCTGGAACAGAGCGATCTCGCCACATTGAGGGAGTGGCATCATCGCGTCGCGGGGGCGGCGGGCGTCCTGCAGTATCCGCCGCTGCTGGAAGCGCTCGAACATTACCGCCGCGGGCTTGCCGGCCGCTCGCCGCAGCGCCGCCGCGCGGACGGGCTCGCGCTGGTGCGCAAGGGCAAGGCGATTCTCGACGGCATCGAGGAGCAGGCGGCGCTGCTCGCCTGAGCCGCGCCGCGCCCCGGACGCGCCGGGTTGTCGCCCGGGCGGACGCTGCTGCGCCGGCACGCGGCGCGCGATCATGCAAAAAAAAACGCGGCCGAAGCCGCGTTGAAGATTGGAGACTTCCTTCGATGAAGAAGTCACTTCTCGCTTTTGGAAGCATAGCGCGTTCGCAGGGGTTGATTGGGTGTAAATCCGGCAATTGTGTATTTTTAAATGTTAAAGAGGACAGGTATGTCCTATGCCGGATGTCGTGCGTTAATAACAAAAGGATGAAAGGCCCGGTGCTCCGCTGCGGATGCGCGGTGCCCGGCATCGATCGGCATACGCCGTGCCGAAACGGTCCGGTCGCGGATTTGTCTTAGTATGGGAGGCGTCGCGCGTCGCCTCATGCACGCGCGGCGGCGGGCACGGCGTGGAGAGAGACAACAATGATGAGCGGGATGCGGAACCTCGTGGCGGTGATCGGTCTGTCGGCGCTGGCGTGCGGCGTGGCGTGCGCGGATACCGTCGCGCTGAAAGCGGATCTCGAGCCGTCGAGCGAAGTGCCGCCGTGCGTCAGCCACGGCCATGGCATGCTGAATGCTACCTTCGATACGGCGAGCCAGGTGTTGCACTGGACGGTCACGTACACCGGACTGTCGAGCCGCGTGACCGCTGCGCATTTTCATGGGCCGGCACCCGTCGGGCAAAACGGGGAGGAAGAGATTCCGTCCGCGTCCGGGGCGCTGTCGAGCCCGATCGAAGGCTCGGCGACGCTCGACGAGCGTCAGGTGGCCGATGTCATGGACGGGCAATGGTATTTCAGCATTCAGACGCAGCAGAATCCGGCCGGTGAGATTCGCGGTCAGCTCTGGCCGGTCAACTGAGCCCGACGGGCGCGCGGCACACCGGAACTCGTCCGTACCATGCCGGTTTCTTTTCGACGGAGTGCGTCACGATGAGTTGGCAAAGTGCGCTCGCATGCTGGTATCTGCGCCGGCAGTTTCGTCCGGCCACGCTCAGGCCCGAGATCAACGTGGCGGGCGCGCGGGCGCTGACCGCGAAACGCGTGTGGTCGCCGAAGGTGCCGCCCGGCTGGCAACTGCGCGAGCAGTACGGTCCCGGGGACGCGCCGCGCGGCGAATGGCTCGAACCGTCGGGCGGTCGCCGCCCGGCTTCGCCCACGCTGCTGTATCTGCATGGCGGCGGCTATTATTTCTGTTCGCCCCGCTCGCACCGCCCGCTGGTCTTCGCGCTAGCCACGCGCGCGGGTGGGCCGGTGTTCTCCGTCGATTACCGGCTCGCGCCCGAGCACCGCTTTCCGGCGGCGCTCGATGACGCGCTGGCGGCCTATCGTCTGCTCGTCGCGGCCGGCACGCCGCCGGAATCGATCGTGGTAGCGGGCGACTCCGCCGGCGGCGGCCTCGCGCTCGCGACGCTGGTTGCATTGCGCGACGCGGGCGATCCGCTGCCTGCCGGCGGGCTGCTGTTCTCCCCGTGGACCGATCTCGCGGCGCGCGGCGCCACGCTGCAGACCAACGACGGCGCCGATCCGATGTTCAGCGGCGCGGCGATCGGACGGGCGGCACGGGTCTATCTGGGCGACGCGGACGCGACGCATCCGTACGCGTCGCCGGTTTATGCGGACCTGCAGGGGTTGCCGCCGCTCTTCATCCAGGCGGGCAGCACCGAGGTATTGCTGGACGACGCGCGGCGTGTCGCCGCGAATGCGAAAGCGGCGGGCGTCGATGTCGAGTTGCAGATCTGGACGAAGATGCCGCACGTCTGGCAGATTTTCGCGCCGTTCATTCCCGAGGCGCGCCAGGCGCTCGACGCCGCGGCCACGTTCGTGCGGCAGTCCGCGGGATGCGCTCAGGCGTCGCCGGCGACGTCGATGGCCTGATAGGCGGTCTGCACGCGCTCCGCGCCATAAATGCGTTCGAGTCGCCGCACGGTGAAGTGGCCCTGCGCGACCGCCTGGAAATGGTCCATGAACACCGTGTTGACCATCGCCCCGAGCACCGCGCCGATCGCCGGAATGGACTTGGCCGCCACCTGCTCGCTCACCTGCACCGAGAAGCGCGCCGCGATCGTGTTCAGCAGCCGCAGCAGCGCGGTGGCGCTATGCCCGGTGAGCCCCTTCGTCGCCATTTCGGAGGACGCCTTCGACACCGCCTGCGCGAGCGCGCCGCGCATGATGAAGTAGCCGTAGTCGGCGTCGTCGTCGGCCGGCGCGATGCCGCCCATGCCGAACACCGCGAGACACTGCAGTTGCGTGTCGATCGATCCGAGATCCTCGCCTTCGCTGCGCGCAATGTCGCAGATCGAGCGGAACATCAGCGTGGTCGTTACCGGCAGTTCGACCGGCAGCGCCACGAGGCCGAATGCGCCGCCGGCCGCGCCGGTGGTCGCGACCGCGAACTTGTGCAGCAGATTGCTGGGTTTGTCCGGCGCCGGCGGGGCCGGGTCGGCCGAGGCGGTGCGTCCGAGCGTGCGGCGGGCGATCTGCAGGCATTTGCGCAACGCAAGCTGGGTGGCCTCGGCAACCTTGTCGTTCGCGGCGCCGGGCAGGCGCGCGAGCAGCTTTTCAAGCGGCGCGCCGACGATGCCCGCGAGCTTCATCGCCAGCGCCGGGTGTTCGAGGCTCTGCTTCGCGCGGCGCAGTGCCTGCAGATCGGCGGCGTCGAGGCCCGCTTCGACGAGCGGCAATGAGTCCATGGTCCTCCCGGAGGTCCGGAAAATGGTGACGGTATGCCGCCGCCGCGCCTGGCGCTGCGGGGCTCGCCGGGTTAGAGCGTCACGCCGTGGTATGATTCCCCATTGTTTGACGCGTCAATTGTTGCACTAACAAAAATGGCCGTACACACCACCGCTCACCATTCGAGCAAGCAGGTCCTGCCATTCCGCGAGTCGCTGATGGCGATGCTCGGTGTGTCTTTCGTGACGATGCTCGTCGCGCTCGACCAGACCGTGGTCGGCACCGCGTTGCCGACGATCGTCGCCGAACTCAAGGGCTTCGAGCTGTACGCGTGGGTCGCGACGTCGTACCTGCTGACGTCGGTGATCACCGTGCCGATCTTCGGCCGGCTCGGGGACTACTACGGCCGCAAGCCGTTCCTGATCGCGTCGATTCTCGTGTTCACCGGCGCATCGGTGTTGTGCGGGATGGCCAACAGCATGCTGTTTCTGGTCCTCGCGCGCGGCCTGCAGGGGATCGGCGGGGGCATGCTGGTCGGCACCGCGTTCGCGTGCATCCCCGACCTGTTCCCCGACTCGGTCGTGCGTCTGCGCTGGCAGGTGCTGATGAGCTCCGCGTTCGGCATCGCCAATGCGGTCGGGCCGTCGCTCGGCGGCTTTCTCACGCAGTATTACGGCTGGCGGTCGGTGTTCTACGTGAATCTGCCGGTCGGCATGCTGTCGCTGTTCTTCGTCTGGCGTTATCTGCCGCATCTGCGCCATGTGAAGCACGACACGCGCATGCGCCTCGACTGGCCCGGCGCGCTGCTGATCGCGCTGTCGCTCGGCGCGCTGCAGCTGTTCGTCGAATGGCTGCCGAAGCACGGGCTGACGCTGTCGGCCGCCGCGCTGCTCGCGCTCAGCGTGCTGTGCGCATACGCGCTGTGGAAGTGGGAGCAGCGCTGTCCGAACGCGATCCTGCCGGTCGACATGTTTCGCAACCGCAGCCTTGCCGCGCTGTTCACGCTGGCGATTCTCGGCGGCTTCTCGATGTTCTCGCTGCTCTTCTACGCGCCGCTGCTGTTCCAGGGCGGCTTCGGCATGTCGCCGAAAGAGGCGGGGCTCGTGATCACGCCGCTCGTCGTGTTCATCACGATCGGCAGCATCGCGAACGGGCGGATCGTGCCGCGCCTGCGCAATCCGAATCTGATGCTCTACAGCGGCTTCACGCTGATGGCGCTCGCGTGCCTCGGCATCGTGGTGGCCACGCGTGCGATGCCGCTCGGGCTGCTGATGTCGTTCATGGTGGTGGGCGGCCTCGGGCTCGGTTTCGTGATGCCGAACCTCACGATCTTCGCGCAGCAGACCGCGGGCCGCGAGCACCTGGGGATCGCGACGGCGCTGCTGCAGTCGCTGCGGATGATCGGCGGCATGATCGGGACCGCGCTGACCGGCACGCTCGTCACGCACATGTACGCGAGCGGCGTGCGCAACGCGCTCGCGCGCGATCACGCGATGCCCTGGTTCAAGGACATGGGCGATCCGCAGATCCTGATCAATCACGACGCGCAGGCGACGCTGCTCGGCGAGCTCACCCGGGCCGGTCACGACGGCGCGATGCTGCTGGAAGCGGCCCGCGAGGCGCTGGTCGCGGCGATTCACCTCGGCATCGCGCTCGCGGCGGTGATTGCGCTCGTGTCGATCTGGCAGAGCCGCCGCGTGCCGCCGATCAAGCTGCACCGGCAGCCCGAGCCGGCCGTGATGGCCGACTGAGCTTCGATTTCTTGTGCCGCATCGTCAGACCATGGAAAAACAGGATCGCGTCGCCATCGTCCAGCAGTTTGGCCGGACTTACCGGGCGTTCATGTCCGCATTCGAGGCGCAGGTCGGCTTGCCGCTGCCGCGCTGGCGCGTGATGCTCGCGTTGCACGAGCTTGGCGGGGACGCGTCGCAAAAGCGCCTCGTCGAACGCCTGCGGGTGGATCCGGGCGCGCTCACGCGCCAGTTGAAGGGGCTCGAAGGGCTGGGCTGGATTTCGCGCAGCATGGACGAGCGCGACAACCGGATCACCAACGTCCGCTTCACGGACGCGGGGCGGGCCGTCACGCAAGCGAGCATGCCGCGGCGCAATGCGTTCCTGGACAATACGATGGCGGGCTTGCCGGACGATGCGCTCGCGGCGCTGTCGGGCGCGCTGCAACTGCTCGAAGCGCGGATCGGCGAGTGTGCGCCGACGCCGCGCTCCGCTCAGAAGAACGTTTCGATTACCTCGACGACCCGGTAGGACGGGTCGACCACCAGCAACTGGCGCCACTTGTCGAACGTCAGGCAGGGGTGCGAGATGTCGAACGCCACCATGTCGCCGACCTTCAGGTCCGCGCCCGCCGGGATGCGCAGGTACGCGTGCTGGTCCATCATGCCGGTGACTTCCCAGCCGTCGCTTGCCGACAGCGTGCGCGGCGCCGCATTGCCGGGCCGATAGTGGCGGGCGGGTTCTGGCATGCCTGCGTCGAATGCGGCGTCGCGCTTGCCGAACCCGACGATCGCACGCTCCGGCTCCGGAACCGACTGCACGTAGGCCCAAAGCTGGAGCGCGGGCAGCAACCCCTGACCCATCTCGCGAGCCACCGGATTGCGCGCGAAGATTTCGGTCTGCGCTTTCCGGTAGACACCGACGTCGTGCGTCAGGTAACAGCCCGGGCGCAGCACGATCTCGACCTGTCCTTGCGCGGACGCCTTCGCGAATTCCTCCGCCACCACGTCGTACCATGCGGACCCGGCGCCGGACAGGATCGCCGGCTGGCGCGCGAAGCGGCCCGCCGCGGACAGCTCGCGGGTGAGCGCGACCGCGCTGCGCAGGAACGCGCGAATCGCCTGCTCGTCCTGCAGCACGCCTTCGTACAGTTCGATGCCCGCCAGCCGGAGCGTGTCCGGATAGCGGCCGACTGCTTCCAGCACGGCCTCGCGCTGCGCGGCGTCGCGCACGCCGGTGCGGCCGCCCGGCACGCCCAGTTCGAGCAGCACGTTCAGCGACTTGCGCACCGAGCCGAAAAATTCGCCGAGCTGCACGACGCCGTCCACCGAATCGACCAGGCAGTAAAACTCGAATTCCGGATCGCTTAGCATCTCGGCGATCATCAGCATGTTGCGGCGTCCGACCAGCTGGTTGGCCATCAGGATGCGCGGCACGCCGCTGTGATACGCCGCGCGCACCTGATGCGCGGTGGCGAGCGTGATGCCCCATGCGCCCGTTTCGAGCTGGCGCCGGAACAGTTGCGGCGCCATCGTCGTCTTGCCGTGCGGCGCGAGGTTCACGCCGTACTTCTCGACGAATGCCTGCATCCACTTCAGGTTGTGTTCGAGGCGGTCCGCGTACAGCACGGCCGCCGGCAGGCTGACGTTCTCCTCCAGCAGATTCCATTCAAGACGGCCGACGTCCAGCAACTGGATGCTCGTGCCCGGAACCATGCCCAGGCCCTTGCTATACGGATCGATCGTGGCGCCCTGATAGTTTGTAACTTTCATCTAACCTTGCTCCATCGTCCAGATAAATTACTGCGAAGTTGACTTTGTCATGTTACAGAAAGTACGATGATCGCTGACATGTTATTTAATACCAAGATCCCGGCGCCGCCTGATACACGCTTGCGCGCGCGGCGCCGGATCCGTCCCCCATGCTGAATCCGACTGCCGGGCTGCCCGATTTCGATATTGTCGCGCGCATTGCCGAAAGCGCGCCCGAGTTGCGCTCGGCCGAGCGCAAGGTGGCGGCGCTGCTGCTCGACGACCTGACCGGCGCGGCGCGCGCGAGCATCGGCGCGCTCGCGCAGCAGGCCGGCGTGAGCGTCGCGACGGTCACCCGCTTTGCGAAGGCGGTCGGCTGCCAGGACGTGCGCGAGCTGAAGCTGCGGCTCGCGCAGGCCGCGGCGGTCGGACAGCGCTTTCTGCCGCGCGCCGCGTCCGCGGCGACGCCGGCGAGCCCGGCGTCCCTCGCGACCCGCGTGTTCGAGGAGATGCAGACGGCGCTCACGCACAATCATCAGCTGCTGTGCCACGCGCCGCTCGGCGAAGCCGCGCAGGCGCTGCGCGATGCGCGGATGATCTACGTGTTCGGCATGGGCGGCGGCTCCACCGCGCTCGCGGACGAAATGCGCTTTCGCCTCGTGCGCCTCGGGCGGCCGGTCGCGACGTATCAGGACGCGCTGCTGCAGCGAATGGTCGCGAGCACGCTGTCGCGCGACACCGTGGTGATCGCGCTGTCGACCACCGGCCGCGTGCCTGAGATGCTCGAAAGCTGCCGCGTCGCGTGCAGCTACGGCGCGCGGCTCATCACGCTGACCGCGCCCGCGTCGCCGCTCGCGAAGCTGGCGGACTGGGTGATCCCGATCGTTGCGTTCGAAACCGATTTCATCTACAAGCCTTCGTCGTCGCGCTATGCCATGCTGATGGCGCTCGATGTGCTCGTCACCGAACTGGCGGTGAGCCTCGGCGACGAGAGCCGCGAACTGCTGCGCCGGATGAAGCATGCGCTCGACGCGCATCGCGGCGGCGGCGAGCGTCAACCCCTGGGAGATTGAGCCATGCATTCGCATCCCGAAGCTGCCGATACGCTGATCGTCGGTGCGCAGCTGTACGACGGCACCGGCGCGCGGCCGCTCGAACGCGACGTGGCGCTGCGCGACGGCCGCATCGCCGCGATCGGCAACCTGTCGAACTGGCTTGCCGAAGAGGTCGTCGATGCGAACGGGCGGGCGCTCGCGCCGGGCTTCATCGATGTCCACACGCACGACGACACGCACGTGATCCGCGCACCGCAGATGCTGCCGAAGCTGAGCCAGGGGGTGACGACGGTGATCGTCGGCAATTGCGGGATCAGCGCGTCGCCGGTGGTGCTCGACGGCGATCCGCCGGATCCGATGAATCTGCTCGGCGAGCGCGACGCGTTCCGCTATCCGACCTTCGCCGCCTATGTGGACGCGGTCAATGCGGCGCAGCCGGCGGTCAATGTCGGCGCGCTGGTCGGCCATACGGCGCTGCGCAACAACCAGATGGACCGGCTCGACCGCGCCGCGAGCGGCGACGAGATTGCGCGGATGCGCGCGCAGCTCGAAGAGGCGCTCGCGCACGGCGCGCTCGGCCTGAGCAGCGGCCTCGCGTACGGCTCCGCGTACGCGGCGCCGACCGAGGAGGTGATGGCGCTCGCCGAGCCGCTCGCCGCGGCCGGCGCGCTGTACACGACGCACATGCGCACCGAGTTCGACGCGATCCTCGACGCAATGGACGAGGCGTACCGCGTCGGCCGGCACGCGCGCGTGCCGGTGGTGATCTCGCATCTGAAGTGCGCGGGCCCGTCGAACTGGGGGCGCAGCGTCGAGGTGCTCGCGTCGCTGGACGGCGCGCGCCGCCTGCAGCCGATCGGCTGCGACTGCTATCCGTACAGCCGCAGTTCGTCGACGCTCGACGTGAAGCAGGTGACGGGCGACATCGACATCACGGTCACATGGTCGCGCCCGCATCCGGAGATGGCCGGCAAGCTCGTCAGCGAGATCGCCGCGCAGTGGGGCGTCACGCAGCAGGAAGCGGCGCAGCGGCTGCAGCCGGCCGGCGCGGTCTACCACAACATGTCCGAGGACGACGTGCGGCGGATTCTGTCGCATCCCGCGTCGATGGTCGGCTCCGACGGGCTGCCGAACGATCCGCTGCCGCATCCGCGCCTGTGGGGCGCGTTTCCCCGCGTGCTCGGCCATTACGCGCGCGATGCCGGCCTGCTGCCGCTCGCGGAAGCGGTCCGCAAGATGACGGGGCTGTCGGCGCGGCGTTTCGGGCTCGACAAGCGGGGCGAGGTGCTGGTCGGCTATCACGCGGATCTCGTGCTGTTCGATCCGGCGCGGGTGCGCGACGTGGCGACGTTCGAGCGTCCGCAGCAGCCGGCCGACGGGATCGACGCGGTGTGGGTCAACGGTGTGCTGTCGTATCGCGACGGCCAGCCGACCGGTGCGCGCGCGGGCCATTTCGTGCCGCGTGGCACGGCGTCGCACGCGCCCGCGCAGGGGGCGTTCTGATTTTCGTATTCGAGCCGGTCCGGGTGGGCCGGCAGATCAGCCGGCAAGCCGGCGCGGACCGGGTGCGCCGCGCGCACAGGGCCGCCGGCGTTTTCAGGGAGTGAAGAGCATGAAGCGATATGGTGTGGAAGGCGGCAAGGGAACGGGCGGGCAGCACATGCCGTTTGCGCGCGCGGTCGAAGCGGACGGCTGGCTGTACGTGTCCGGACAGACGCCCATGGAGAACGGCGAGGTGATCAACGGCGGTATCGTCGAGCAGTCGCACAAGGCGCTGCAGAACGTCTTCGGGATCCTGAAGGAAGCCGGCTACGACGCGAGCCACGTGGTCCGCTGCGGTGTCTGGCTCGACGATCCGCGCGATTTCGCGTCGTTCAACAAGGTGTTTCGCGAGTACTTCGGCGATCACCCGCCCGCGCGCGCCTGCGTCGTGTCGAGCATGGTGATCGACTGCAAGGTCGAAGTGGACTGCGTCGCGTACAAGGCGCCCGCGAAGGGCTGAGCGCGACGCGCGGCGCCGGCCGATGGCCGCTTCAAGGCTGCTTTCGCGATGGCTTCATGACGGCTTCGCTACCGCTTCACTGCCGCGCGGTGCGCAGGTTGTCCGGCATCGGCTGGTTGAAGTTGGTGCGGAACGGGTTGATGTCGAGCCCGCCCCGGCGCGTGTAGCGCGCGTAGACCGCGAGCTTGACCGGCTGGCAGGCCTTCAGGATGTCCACGAAGATCCGTTCGACGCACTGTTCGTGAAAGCCGGTGTGATTGCGGTACGACACGATGTAGCGCAACAGGCCCGCGTGATCGATCTGCGGACCGACGTAGTGGATCTGCACGCTGCCCCAGTCGGGCTGGCCGGTGACCGGGCAGTTCGATTTCAGCAGGTTCGAGAACAGCGTTTCCTCGACGGGCGCTTCGTCGAGCGCGGCGTTCAGCAGCGTCGGGTCCGGGTGATAGATGTCGGTGTCGAGGTCCAGCCGGTCGAGCGACAGCCCGGCGGGTTCGTCGAGCTTCAGCTTCGCGAATTCGGCGGGGCCCGCGAGATGCACCGGGACGCTCGCGCCGCACGCGGCGCTCGCGTCGCGGCGCAGCGTGTCGCGCACCGCATCGGCCGATTCGAACGGGGTTTGCGCAAACGAGCCGAGATAGAGCTTGAACGACTTCGATTCGACGATATTCGGCGAGTCGGCCGGCACGTAGAACGTGGCGAGCGCGATCTGCGGCTTGCCGCGCGTATTGAGCCACGACAGCTCGTAGGCGTTCCAGATGTCGGTGCCGAAGAACGGCAGCCGCTCGCCGATGCCGATCGCGTCCCGCGCGGCCTTGCGCGCAATCGGGAACAGCAGCGACGCGTCGTAGTGTTCGGTGTAGGCGGCGGGTTTGCCGAGCGGGGAGTGTTCGGGTGTCATGATGCATTCACGATGCCGCTGAGCACGTGCCCGGTCGCGGTGACGACGCGGGCCGATTCGCAGTGGCGGATTTGATCGTCGAAGAAAAAGTCCGGCTCGAACTCGCGCAGGAACGCGCCCTTGTCGAGGCCGCCGAGGAACATCGCTTCGTCGATTTCGATATTCCAGGCCATCAGCGTGCGGATCGCGCGCTCGTGCGCGGGCGCCGAGCGTGCGGTGACGAGCGCGGTGCGGATCTGCATCGGCGCGGCGCGGGTCGGCGCCGCGTCGTTCGCGAGCCGCTGCAGCCGGTGCAGCGCTTCGAGCAGCGGCTTGAGCGGACCGTCGGCGAGCGGCAGGTCCTTGTTGTCGGTCTCGTGACCGACGAACGCGCGCAGGCCGTCGCGCTGGAAGACGCGTTCCGCTTCGTCCGAAAAGAGCACGGCGTCGCCGTCGAACGCAATGCGGATCTCGTCCGGGTAGCGGCTCGCCGTGCGAGCCGATTCCGGCAGCACGCGCGCGGCCGGAAAGCCGGCGGCGAGCGCGTCGCGCACGTCGTCCTGATTGGCCGACAGGAACAGCGCCGCATTGAGCGGCTTCAGATAGCCGAACGGCGGCCGCCCGCGCGTGAACACGCCGCGCTCGATCGCCAGGTCGTGCTCGCGGCACGAATGGAAGGCGCGCAGCCCGCTGATCGGATCGCTGCGCGACAGGATCACCACTTCGACGCGATGCGCGCCGGCATTCAGCGCGAGCAGCTTGCGGATCAGCGCAAACGCGACCCCCGGCTTGGCGGGCACGGCAAGCCGTGCGCGCTGCAGCGTTTCGTACGCGCGCAGGTCGCCCTGTTCGTACACGCGGTTCTCTTCCTCGAAGTCGAACAGCGCGCGCGAAGAAATCGCAACGACCAGCTTGTCGTGCAGCGAGAGCGCCATCGGTTGCGTCCTGTCCTGGCTACGCGAGGAACAGCCGGTACACCGGGTTGTGCGTCTCTTCCCAGTGCGGATAGCCGAGCGTCGACAGGAAGCGCTCGAACTCGCCGTTCTCGGCGGTCGGCACCTGGATGCCGACGAGGATCGAGCTGTAGTCCGCGCCCTGGTTGCGGTAGTGGAACAGGCTGATATTCCAGTTCGGCGACATCGACGACAGGAACTTCATCAGCGCGCCCGGGCGCTCTGGAAACTCGAAGCGGAACAGGCGTTCGTCGCGCGCGAGCGGCGAGCGGCCGCCGACCATGTAACGGATGTGCTGCTTCGACAGTTCGTCGCCGGTGAGATCGACGGTGGCGAAACCGTGCGCCTCGAACAGACCGCCGATCTGCGCGGATTCGCTGCGGTTGCGGATCTGTACGCCGACGAAGATGTGCGCGGAGTTCGCATCGGCGATCCGGTAATTGAACTCGGTGACGCTGCGCGTGCCGACCAGTTCGCAGAAGCGTCTGAAGCTGCCGCGCTCCTCTGGAATCGTCACCGCGAACACGGCCTCGCGCGCCTCGCCGACCTCGGCGCGCTCGGCGACGAAGCGCATGCGGTCGAAATTCATGTTGGCGCCCGACGTGATCGCGATCAGCGTCTGGTTCTCGATGCCCTCGCGCTCCGCGTACTGCTTCGCCCCTGCGACCGCGAGCGAGCCGGCCGGTTCGAGCACGCTGCGGGTGTCCTGGAAGACGTCCTTGATCGCCGCGCACAGCGCGTCGGTGTTGACGGTCAGCACGCCGTCGAGGAATTCGCGGCACAGCCGGAAGGTTTCCTCGCCGACCTGCTTCACCGCGGTGCCGTCCGAAAAGAGGCCGACTTCGCCGAGCATCACGCGCTCGCCGGCTTTCAGCGATTGCGCCATCGCGCAGGAGTCGTCGGTCTGCACGCCGAACACCTTGATCTCCGGGCGCACCGCCTTCACGTAGGCGGCCACGCCGGCGGCGAGGCCGCCGCCGCCGATCGGCACGAAGATCGCATGGATCGGCCCCTGGTGCTGGCTCAGGATTTCCATCGCGACGGTGCCCTGGCCGGCGATCACGTAAGGGTCGTCGAACGGGTGGACGAACGTGAGGCCGTGCTGCTGCTGCAGCTGGAGCGCGTGTGCATAGGCGTCGCTGTACGATTCGCCGGTCTGCACGATCTCGACGGTCGGGCCGCCGTGCGCGCGCACCGCGTCCACCTTGAGCTGCGGCGTGGTGACCGGCACGACGATGATCGCTTTCACGCCCATGCGCGCCGCCGACAGCGCGACGCCCTGCGCGTGATTGCCCGCCGAGGCGGTGATCACGCCGCGCTGCAGTGCGTCCGCGGGCGTATGCGCCATCTTGTTGTAGGCGCCGCGCAGCTTGAACGAGAACACCGGCTGGTTGTCTTCGCGCTTCAGATAAATCGGGTTGCGCAGCCGCGCCGACAGGTTCGGCGCGGGTTCGAGCTCGGTTTCGCGCGCGACGTCGTAGACGCGGGCGGTGAGGATTTTCTTCAGGTAGTCGTGAGAGGCCATGCGGGTAGTGCGCTGCGCGTCGGTCGGGAACGAATCTGTAATGATAGCGCCATCGGCCGGCATTCTGGACGCGGCGCCCTTGCGGCGCGCGCGCGGCCGTGGGCCGGCCGACCATCCGGTCGGGCAATGGCGTGCCCGCGGCGCGCGCGCGGCCCGGCAGAAAGCCCCGTGCACGGGGGCTGGCGGGCCGCCGCACGCGTCAACGCGCGGGCGGATGATGCGGTAGAATCCGGTTTTGGAACAAGGATCGGAAGATGCACTGGCAGCCTCGGATCGCCCATTTGATGCCCGCCCCGCGAGAATCGCGTCCCGCGGCGCAGCGGCACGTCCGCCACGCACGATCGTGTAGCGGCCTCTGAGCGCCGCGAAGCGCCCGGCGTGTGTGGCCCGCCGGCGAGGGCTTCGCCTCACCAGAAAATTTCCAGAATTGCGCCCCACGCGCACCGTCGGCCGACCCGCTTTCGAACACGCGGGTCGGGCCGAGCTACCGAGTCGTCCAACCATGAACGCACCTCAAGTATTCGATCCGCACGGCGCGGCCGCCGCGGTGGCTGCCGACCCCGAAACCCGCCTGCGCGAAATCCCGTACAACTACACGTCGTTTTCCGATCGCGAGATCGTCATCCGTCTGCTCGGCGGCGAGGCCTGGGAGGCGCTCGCCGAATTGCGCGCCGAACGGCGCACCGGCCGCTCGGCGCGGATGCTGTACGAGGTGCTGGGCGACATCTGGGTGGTGCGCCGCAACCCGTATCTGCAGGACGACCTGCTCGACAACCCGAAACGCCGCGCGATGCTGATCGAGGCGCTGCATCACCGGCTGTCGGAAATCGAAAAGCGCCGCCGCGCCGATCTGCGCGAGCACGGCGACGACGCGGGCGTCGAGCGCGCCGCGCGGGTCGAGACGCTGGTGCTCGCCGCGCGCCGCGCGGTCGACGCGTTCGCGAGCGAGTTCGACCAGACGGCCGAGCTGCGCCGCCGCGCGACGAAGGAGCTCGGGCGCGTCACGCAGAAAGACAACATCAAGTTCGACGGGCTGTCGCGGGTCGCGCACGTGACCGATGCGACCGACTGGCGCGTCGAATATCCGTTCGTCGTGCTGACGCCGGACAGCGAGGCCGAGATCGCGCCGATGGTGAAGGCCTGCTTCGAACTGGGGCTGACCGTCATTCCGCGCGGCGGCGGCACCGGCTATACGGGCGGCGCGGTGCCGCTCACGCCGTTTTCCGCGGTCATCAACACCGAGAAGCTCGAACAGCTGGGCGCGGTCGAGCAGACCGAACTGCCGGGCCTGCCGCACAAGGTCGCGACGATCTTCTCGGGCGCGGGCGTCGTCACGCGCCGCGTGACCGAGGCGGCCGAGCAGGCCGGCTACGTGTTCGCGGTCGACCCGACGTCGCTCGACGCGTCGTGCATCGGCGGCAACATCGCGATGAACGCGGGCGGCAAGAAGGCCGTGCTGTGGGGCACCGCGCTCGACAATCTGGCGTGGTGGCGCATGGTCGACCCGGAGGGCAACTGGCTCGAAGTCACCCGGCTCGATCACAACATGGGCAAGATCCATGACGTCGAGGTCGCGCGCTTCGAGCTGAAGTGGTTCGACGGCGCGCATGCGCCGGGCGAGAAGCTGCTGCGCAGCGAGTCGCTTGCGATCCGCGGCAGCGTGTTCCGTAAGGAAGGGCTCGGCAAGGACGTCACGGACAAGTTTCTCGCCGGGTTGCCCGGCGTGCAGAAGGAAGGCTGCGACGGCCTCATCACGTCGGCGCGCTGGGTGCTGCACAAGATGCCGGCGCACACGCGCACCGTGTGCCTCGAATTCTTCGGTCAGGCGCGCGACGCGATTCCGAGCATCGTCGAGATCAAGAACTATCTGTTCGAGACGGCGAAGCGGGGCGGCGCGATTCTCGCCGGCCTCGAGCATCTCGACGAGCGTTACCTGCGCGCGGTCGGCTATGCGACCAAGAGCAAGCGCAACGCGTTTCCGAAGATGGTGCTGATCGGCGACATCGTCGGCGACGATGCGGACGCGGTCGCGCACGCGACCTCCGAAGTGGTGCGCATGGCGAACGGCAAGAGCGGCGAAGGGTTCGTCGCGCTCAACGCCGAGGCGCGCAAGCGCTTCTGGCTCGACCGCAGCCGGACCGCGGCGATCGCGAAGCACACCAACGCGTTCAAGATCAACGAAGACGTCGTGATCCCGCTGAACCGGATGGGCGAGTACACCGACGGAATCGAGCGCATTAACATCGAGCTGTCGATCAAGAACAAGCTGCAGCTCGTCGACGCGCTGGAGGCGTTCTTCCGGTCCGGCAAGCTGCCGCTCGGCAAGAGCGACGACGCGAGCGAGATTCCGAGCGCCGAGCTGCTCGAAGACCGCGTGCAGCATGCGCTCGACCTGCTGAAAGCGGTGCGCGAGCGCTGGACGTTTTTGCGCGACCGGCTCGACATGTCGCTGCGCGAGGCGCAGCACTATCTGGTGCAGCTCGGCTACGCGGGGCTGGCGGAGAAGTTCGCGGACCGGGTGGACGGCCAGCCCGGCGCGACCGTGTTCGACGTCGCGCAGGACCGCACCGTGCGCGTGTCGTGGAAGCAGGAGATCCGCGCGGAGCTGCGGCAGATCTTCAACGGCGGCGCGTTCAAGCCGATTCTCGACGAGGCGCAGGCGATCCACAAGAAGGTGCTGCGCGGGCGCGTGTTCGTCGCGCTGCACATGCACGCCGGCGACGGCAACGTGCACACGAACATCCCGGTCAACTCCGACAACTACGAGATGCTGCAGGATGCGCACACCGCGGTCGCGCGCATCATGAAGCTCGCGCGCTCGCTCGACGGCGTAATCTCCGGCGAGCACGGCATCGGCATCACGAAGCTCGAATTCCTCACGGACGACGAGATCGGCGAGTTTCGCGCCTACAAGCAGCGCGTCGACCCGCACGGGCGCTTCAACGCGGGCAAGCTGCTCGCGGGCGCGGACCTGCGCAACGCGTACACGCCGAGCTTCGGGCTGATGGGCTACGAGTCGCTGATCATGCAGCAGTCCGACATCGGCGCGATCTCCGAGTCGATCAAGGACTGTCTGCGCTGCGGCAAGTGCAAGCCGGTCTGCGCAACCCACGTGCCGCGCGCGAACCTGCTGTACAGCCCGCGCAACAAGATTCTCGCGACGTCGCTGCTGGTCGAGGCGTTCCTGTACGAGGAACAGACGCGCCGCGGCGTATCGATCAAGCACTGGGACGAATTCAACGACGTCGCCGATCACTGCACCGTGTGCCACAAGTGCGCGACGCCGTGCCCGGTGAAGATCGACTTCGGCGACGTGACGATGAACATGCGCAACCTGCTGCGCAAGATGGGCAAGAAGAAGTTCAACGCGGGCAACGCGGCGGGCATGTTCTTCCTGAACGCGACCAATCCGCAGACCATCAACCTTGCGCGCTCCGCGATGATGGGCGTCGGCTACAAGGCGCAGCGCCTCGGCAACGACCTGCTGAAGAAGTTCACGAAGAAGCAGACGGCCCATCCGCCGGCCACGGTCGGCCGGCCGCCGGTGGTCGAGCAGGTGATCCACTTCGTCAACAAGAAGATGCCGGGCAACCTGCCGAAGAAAACGGCGCGCGCGCTGCTCGACATCGAGGACAACAAGATCGTGCCGATCATCCGCAATCCGAAAACGACCACGGTCGACTCTGAGGCGGTGTTCTATTTCCCCGGCTGCGGCTCGGAGCGCCTGTTTTCGCAGGTGGGCCTCGCGACCCAGGCGATGCTGTGGGAAGCCGGCGTGCAGACGGTGCTGCCGCCCGGCTACCTGTGCTGCGGCTATCCGCAGCGCGGCTCGGGCCAGTACGACAAGGCCGAGAAGATCGTCACGGACAACCGCGTGCTGTTCCACCGGGTCGCCAACACGCTGAACTATCTGGACATCAAGACGGTGGTGGTGTCCTGCGGCACCTGCTACGACCAGCTTGCCGGCTACGAATTCGACAAGATCTTCCCGGGTTGCCGGATCATCGACATTCACGAGTTCCTGCTCGAAAAGGGCATGAAGCTCGACGGCGTGAACGGCGTGCGCTACATGTATCACGACCCGTGCCACACGCCGATCAAGACGGTGGACCCGGTGAAGCTCGTCAACCAGCTGATGGGCGCGGAGCACGACGGCTACCGGATCGAGAAGAACGACCGCTGCTGCGGCGAGTCGGGCACGCTCGCGGTCACGCGGCCGGACGTGTCGACCCAGGTGCGGTTCCGCAAGGAAGAGGAAATCCGCAAAGGGGCGGCGAAGCTGCGCGCGATTCCGGTGGTCGGTGACGCCGGCGCACCGGCGGGCGCCGCGCCGGCGGGCGCCGCCGACGTGAAGATCCTCACGAGCTGCCCGTCCTGCCTGCAGGGCCTGTCGCGCTACAACGAGGATGCGGGTATCGAGGCGGATTACATCGTCGTCGAGATGGCGCGCCACGTGCTCGGCGAGAACTGGCTCACGGATTACGTGCAGCGCGCGAATCATGGCGGAATCGAGCGCGTGCTGGTTTAATGACAGCGCTGACCTTTTCCGGGCGGGGATGACGATGGACTGCGTATTTTGCCGCGAGGATGGCGGCGCGGTACTGTGGCAGGACGACACGCTGCGCGTCGTCCTCGCCGACGAACACGATTACCCGGGCCTGTGCCGGGTGATCTGGGGTGCCCACGTCGCCGAGTTTTCGGATCTCGACGACGCCCAGCGGGATCGGGTGATGCGCGTCGTCAACGCGGTGGAACGCGCGATCCGGCGCGTGCTGCAGCCGGTCAAGGTCAATCTCGCGAGCCTCGGCAACCAGGTGCCGCACGTGCACTGGCACGTGATTCCGCGCTTCTCGAACGACCCCCATTTTCCGCTGCCGATCTGGGCGCCGCGTCAGCGCACCGTATCCGAGGCGCTGCTGTCGTCGCGGCGCGCGCAGGCCACGCTGCTGCGCGACGCGGTGCGGCACGAAATCGATCAAGCTCTAGCCTGAGGTCATCATGAGCGGACTGACTCACGGCACGCCGGTGCCGACCGGTGTCATCGTGCATGCGCAGTCGCGCGTGCTGGAACTGCAATACGGGAGCGGTGCGTCGTACCGCGTCCCGTTCGAACTGCTGCGCGTCTATTCGCCTTCGGCGGAGGTGCGCGGCCACGGGCCGGGCGAGGAGACGCTGCAGACCGGCAAGCGCGACGTGACGATCACCGCGCTCGAAGGCGTCGGCAACTACGCGCTGCAGCCGACCTTCTCGGACGGCCACAACACGGGCCTGTACTCGTGGGACCTGCTGTACGACCTCGCGACCCGCCAGGACGAACTGTGGCGCGCATACCTCGACAAACTGGCGGCGGCCGGCGTCGACCGCGACGCGCCGATGCCGGCCGGCGCTGCGCACGGCCATTGTCACTGATACGATCGGCTCCGGGCCGCGCGGATGCGGCGCATCCATCCCCAGAATACGCGAGAGGACGAACGCGATGAGCAAAACCCACTTCGGCTTCCAGTCAGTCGACGAACAGGACAAGGCACAGAAGGTGGCGGGCGTGTTTCACTCCGTCGCCGCGAACTACGACCTGATGAACGACCTGATGTCGGGCGGTATGCACCGGGCGTGGAAGATGTTCACGATCGCGCAGGCGAACGTGCGCCCCGGCTTCCGGGTGCTGGATATCGCCGCGGGCACCGGCGATCTGACGAAGGCGTTCGCGCGCCGGGCGGGGCCGTCCGGCGAGGTGTGGCACACCGACATCAACGAGTCGATGTTGCGCGTGGGCCGCGACCGGTTGCTCGACAACGGGGTCATCACGCCGTCCCTGCTGTGCGACGCGGAGAAAATCCCGTTTCCGGACAATTACTTCGACGTCGTCACCGTGGCCTTCGGGTTGCGCAACATGACCCACAAGGATGTCGCGCTGACCGAGATGCGCCGCGTGCTGAAGCCGGGCGGCCGGCTGCTGGTGCTGGAGTTCTCAAAAGTGTGGGATCCGCTCAAGAAGGCATACGACGTCTATTCATTCCGCGTCTTGCCCTGGCTCGGCAAGCGCTTTGCGGACGATCCCGAGAGCTACCGGTACCTGGCCGAATCCATCCGGATGCATCCGGACCAGGAAACTTTGAAAACAATGATGGAACAAGTGGGCCTCGACGGCGTCAAATATTACAATTTGTCAGCTGGCGTCGTTGCACTTCATGTGGGGACGAAGTATTAGGTTCCCTTCACCATCGTTTTCAAAGGAAATTCTGCTATGTTCGGTCAAAGCTTGTTATATTCTCGTAAGATTCGAGCGGCGTGGGCGAGAAGAATCGGACTGGCAGCCATGGTCGGCCTCGTGAGCGTGGCGACGCTCGGCGCGCTCGACGCAGAGGCGCGCCGTCTCGGCGGCAGCCGCAGCGTCGGCCGTCAGCAATCCACGCTCACGCAGCGTCAGACTCCGCCCGCCCAGCCGTCTCAGGCCACGCAGGCGCAACGCGCGCAGGCCGCGCCTGCGCCCGCTCCGGCGGCCGCCGCCACGCCGAACCGCTCGCGCTGGCTCGGGCCGATCGCCGGTCTCGCGGCCGGTCTCGGTATTGCCGCGCTGCTGTCGCACTTCGGGCTGGGCGGCGCGTTTGCCGGTGCGATGGCGAACGCAATCGTCATCGCGCTCATCGCCTTTGCCGCGATCTGGCTGATCCGCCGCTTCGTCGGCCGCCGCCGCGAGACGGCGACGCCCGCATATGCGGCAGGCGTGCCCGGTCTCGGCGGCGTGGGCATGCCGCGCGCATCGGAGGTCGAGGCGCCGGCGGCCGCCGCGCCGTACGCGAGCACCGGCTTCGAGCGTGATGTGCCGGCCGCGGCGCCGGCCGTGCCGGCAGGCTTCGATACCGACGCATTCCTGCGCAGCGCGAAGGTGTACTTCGTGCGCCTGCAGGCCGCGTGGGACGCCGGCAACATGGAGGACATCCGTGAATTCACGACGCCGGAAATGTTTGCCGAGATCAGGCTCGATCTCGACGCGCGCGGCGCGCAGCCGAACGTGACCGACGTGGTGCAACTGGACGCCGAATTGCTCGGCATCGAGGATCGCGGCAGCGAGTCGCTCGCGAGCGTGCGTTTCTCGGGCCTGATCCGCGAGACGGCGGGGGCCGCGGCCGAGCCGTTCGTCGAAATCTGGAATCTGTCGAAGGCGGCGCAGCGCAACGAAGGCTGGCTGCTGGCCGGCATCCAGCAGCCCGGCACCACGCCGACGGTGCATTGACCGCGCACGGCCCGTCGCGCATCGCCGTCTGGCTGAGGCAGACGGCCGTCGAACCGGCGTGGCCCGACGTTACAATAGGAACCCGCGCGGGCACCTCGCCCGCGCGGGTTTTTTCCTGTCACCTTCAATGACCCTCGTCGCCAAGCCCTTCGCTGCCGCTGTCAATCATCTGCTCGCCCGTGAAACCTGGGCCCGCGAGCGTCTTGCCCCGTATGCCGGAAAGACCGCGAGGCTCGCGTGCCCGCCGGTGGTCCTCACACTGGTGGTGCAGCCGGACGGCTACATCGGCGCGCTTGGCGAGACCGACGCGCGGCAATGCGACGTCAGCGTGTCGGTGCCGTCCGATGCGTTGCCGGCGTTTGTCCAGGGCGGCCAGGCGGCCGTGATGAAGCACGTGCGGATCGAGGGCGACGCGGAGTTCGCCACCGCGATCGCGAAGCTCGCCGAGCACTTGCGCTGGGAGCCCGAGGAAGACCTCGCGCGGCTGATCGGCGACGCGCCGGCATGGCGGGTCGCCACGACGGTGCGCTCGGCAGGCGAGCATGCGCGGCGCAGCGGGCGCAACCTGCTCGGCGCGGTCGTCGAGTACCTGCTCGACGAGAATCCGCAGCTGGTGCGCCGCGCCGCACTCGACGACTTCAACGCGGAACTGGCCCGGGTGCGCGACACGCTCGCGCGCGTCGAAAAGCGTCTGGAGCGTGTCGAACAGAAGGTCGTGGCCCGTGGCGCCGGTGCGCCGGGTAGCGCCGCCCCATCGCGCGGCATGCGCTAGTCACCGGGCTCCACCATGCGTCTGCTGCGTTTTCTGAAGATTTCCTACACGGTCATCCGCTTCGGCCTCGACGAGATGATGCTCGCGCGCGTCAGGGACCGCCGGGTGCGGCTGCTGTTGCGCATCACCACGATCGGCCGCAAGTTCGATCAGCCGCCCGGCGTGCGGCTGCGGCTCGCGCTCGAAAGTCTGGGGCCGATCTTCGTCAAGTTCGGCCAGGTGCTGTCCACGCGGCGCGACCTGCTGCCGGTCGATATCGCGAACGAACTCGCGAAGCTGCAGGACCAGGTGCCGCCGTTTTCGTCGGAGGTGGCGATCGGGCTAGTCGAGAAGTCGCTGGGCGCGCCGGTCGACGTGCTGTTCGACGACTTCGACCGGGTGCCGGTCGCGAGCGCGTCGATCGCGCAGGTGCACTTCGCGAAGGTGAAGGCCGGCCAGCACGCGGGCAAGGCGGTCGCGGTCAAGGTGTTGCGCCCGAACATGCTGCCGGTCATCGACTCCGACCTTGCGCTGCTGCGCGACATCGCGGTCTGGGCCGAGCGCCTGTGGGCGGACGGCAAGCGCCTGAAGCCGCGCGAGGTGGTGGCCGAGTTCGACAAATATCTGCACGACGAGCTCGATCTGATGCGCGAGGCGGCCAACGGCAGCCAGTTGCGGCGCAATTTCGCCGGTCTCGGCCTGCTGCTCGTGCCGGAGATGTACTGGGAGTTCTGCACGCCGACGGTGCTCGTGATGGAGCGGATGGTCGGGGTGCCGATCAGCCAGGTGGAAACGCTGCGCGCGGCCGGCGTGGACATTCCGAAGCTGGCGCGCGAAGGTGTCGAGATTTTCTTCACGCAGGTGTTTCGCGACGGTTTCTTCCACGCGGACATGCATCCGGGCAATATCCAGGTGAGCCTCGATCCGGCCACGTTCGGCCGCTATATCGCACTGGATTTCGGCATCATCGGGGCGCTGTCGGACTTCGACAAGAACTACCTCGCGCAGAATTTTCTGGCGTTCTTCAAGCGCGACTACCATCGTGTCGCGAGCCTGCATCTGGAGTCCGGCTGGGTGCCGCCGAATACCCGCGTCGAGGAACTCGAAAGCGCCATCCGCGCGGTCTGCGAGCCGTATTTCGATCGGGCGCTGAAAGACATCTCCCTTGGCCAGGTGCTGATGCGGCTCTTTTCGACGTCGAGGCGCTTCAATGTCGAGATCCAGCCGCAACTCGTGCTGCTGCAGAAGACCATGCTGAACGTCGAAGGGCTCGGCCGCTCGCTCGACCCGGAACTCGATCTGTGGAAAACCGCCAAGCCGTATCTGGAGCGCTGGATGAACGAGCAGATCGGCCTGCGCGGCTGGTACGACCGGCTGAAGATCGAGGCGCCGCAATGGAGCAAGACGCTGCCGCAGCTGCCGAGGCTGCTCCATCTGGCGCTCGCGCAGCATCAGGACGGGCCGCGCGGCCAGAACGACGACGCGATCCGGCAGATCCTGATCGAGCAGCGGCGGACCAACCGGCTGCTGCAAGGGCTGCTGCTGTTCGGTATTGCAGTGGGCGTCGGCGCAGTGGCCGCCCGCGCCTGGCTGGCGGTGGCTTACGGCGGTTGACGGTGCAAGGCGCGCCGCAACGCGCGAGGGTTGCCGTGGCGCGGCCGCGCCCCGTCCCCATGACTTCGCTTGCCGGCGCGCCGATCCGCCGCGAGCCTGCGGGAGGTGTTTCATGAGCGATCCGACCCAGCCGCCGGTTCCCGTTTTCAGCACCCGTGACCCTGATTCCCCGACCTTCTGGGACGAGCGCTTCGAACGCGGTTTCACGCCCTGGGATCAGGCGGGCGTGCCGGCCGGCTTTCAGCGCTTTGCCGCGCGCCACCCCGACGCCGCCGTGCTGGTTCCGGGCTGCGGCAACGCGTGGGAAGCACTCTGGCTCGCGCGCGAGGGGCGTCGCGTGCAGGCGCTCGATTTCTCCCCGGCAGCCGTGGCGGCCGCGCGCGTGCAGTTGGGACAGTACGAGGCGGTGGTCGAGCTGGCCGATTTCTTCACGTGGCAGCCGGCCGGCGCGCCCGGCTGGATCTACGAACGCGCCTTCCTGTGCGCCTTGCCGCTGGCCCGCCGGGGCGATTACGCGCAGCGCATGGCGGACCTGTTGCCGCCCGGCGCGCTGCTCGCCGGCTACTTTTTTCTGGGCGCGACGCCGAAGGGGCCGCCGTTCGGGATTGACCGCCCGGTGCTCGACGCGCTGCTCGGCCCGGCCTTCGAACTGATCGAGGACGAGCCGGTCGGCGACTCGCTGCCGGTGTTCGAGGGCCGCGAGCGCTGGCTGACGTGGCGCCGCCGCGGCAGGCAGGCGGCTTGATTTTCGCGGACGAGCCCCCAGTTTCCGCTGCGGGCGTCCGCGCAGGCCGCGCCCGCCGAAAATCCGGACGCGGGATTGTTTGCGGCTATAATTCAAGGCTTTGCAAGCGTTTATCAGATTAATGCAGGGAAGGAATCATGCCGATTTACGCCTATCGCTGCGAGTCATGCGGCTTCGGTAAAGACGTGCTTCAGAAGATGAGCGACGCGCCACTGACCGATTGCCCCGAATGCGGAAAGAGCACATTCCGCAAGCAGGTCACGGCAGCCGGATTCCAGTTGAAGGGCTCCGGCTGGTACGTCACCGATTTCCGTGGCGGGAGTAGTGGCGCAAGCGCCAAGGGGAGCGACGGTGCGGCCAGTCCGGCCCAAACCGCCGACGACAAGGGCGTAGCGGCCGCGACGAAAAGCGACGGCGGCGGTACGGCGGCAACGGGCGACAGCAGCGCGGGCGGCGCGTCGGGCGCAGCGGCCGCACCGGCACCCGCGGCCGCGTCGCCCACCAGCAGCTAGCGCGCGGCCGCTGCGCGGCTGCGTCATCGGGCCCGGCAATGTCGGGCAGGCTCTCTGGCGATACACATGACGACGAAAAAAACGACGCTCAAATCGGTGTTTCTGACGGGCCTGCTCGTGCTGGTGCCGCTTGCCATCACGCTCTGGGTGCTTGGCCTGATCATCGGCACGATGGATCAGACGCTGCTGCTGCTGCCCGCGGCCTGGCAGCCCGAGCGGCTGCTCGGCTACCGTTTGCCGGGGCTCGGGGCGGTGCTGACACTCGCGTTCGTGTTCGTCGTCGGGCTGTTGACGCAGAACTTCGTCGGGCAGAAGCTCGTGCAGTGGTGGGAGTTGCTGGTCGGCCGCATCCCGGTGGTCGGGCCGATCTACACCAGCGTCAAGCAGGTGTCCGACACGCTGCTTTCGAGCAGCGGCAACGCGTTCCGCAAGGCGCTGCTGATCGAGTATCCGCGCCGCGGTTCCTATACGATCGCGTTTCTGACCGGCATTCCGGGGGGCGACGTGGTCAACCATCTGAAGGAAGACCATGTCAGCGTGTATGTGCCGACCACGCCGAATCCGACATCCGGCTTCTTCCTGATGGTGCCGAAGAGCGAAGTGGTCGAGCTCGACATGACCGTCGACGCCGCGCTCAAGTACATCGTCTCGATGGGCGTCGTGGCGCCGTCCGTGCCGGCTGCGCCCGTGCGGCGCACCACCATCGAGCCGCCGCTGTAATGCCGGCGCAGGCTGTCCCGGTAACGGGGACGGCGCGCCGTTCAACTCATGCATAACGAAAGACCAACATCATGTCGATGCGATCTGAATACTGCGGTCTGGTGACCGAACATCTGCTGGGCCAAACGGTGTCGCTGTGCGGCTGGGTGAGCCGCCGCCGCGATCATGGCGGCGTTATCTTCATCGATCTGCGCGATCGCGAGGGCCTCGTTCAGGTCGTCTGCGACCCGGATCGCGCGGAGATGTTCCGCACCGCCGAGGGCGTGCGCAACGAGTTCTGCGTGCAGGTCAAGGGCATCGTGCGCAACCGTCCGGAAGGCACGCTCAACGCCGGGCTGAAGAGCGGCAAGATCGAGGTGCTGTGCCACGAGCTGACGGTGCTGAACGCGTCGATCACGCCGCCGTTCCAGCTCGACGACGACAACCTGTCCGAAACCACCCGCCTCACGCACCGCGTGCTCGACCTGCGCCGCCCGCAGATGCAGCACAACCTGCGGCTGCGCTACCGCGTCGCGATGGAGGTGCGCAAGTATCTCGACTCGCAGGGCTTCATCGACATCGAAACGCCGATGCTCACGAAGAGCACGCCCGAAGGCGCGCGCGACTACCTCGTGCCGTCGCGCGTGAACGCGGGCCAGTTCTTTGCGCTGCCGCAGTCGCCGCAACTCTTCAAGCAGCTGCTGATGGTCGCGAACTTCGACCGCTACTACCAGATCGTCAAGTGCTTCCGCGACGAAGATCTGCGCGCGGATCGCCAGCCGGAGTTCACGCAGATCGACTGCGAAACGTCGTTCCTGTCCGAGCAGGAAATCCGCGATCTGTTCGAAGCAATGATCCGTCATGTGTTCAATGTGACGATCGGCGTCGAACTGGACGCGCCGTTCCCGGTGATGGAATACGCGGAAGCGATGCGCCGCTTCGGCTCCGACAAGCCCGACCTGCGCGTGAAGCTCGAATTCACCGAACTCACGGACGCGGTCAGGGACGTCGACTTCAAGGTGTTCAGCGCGCCGGCCAACACGAAAGACGGCCGGGTGGCGGCGTTGCGCGTGCCGAAGGGCGGCGATCTGTCGCGCGGCGATATCGACAGCTACACGGAGTTCGTGCGCATCTACGGCGCGAAGGGCCTCGCGTGGATCAAGGTCAACGAGGTCGCGAAGGGCCGCGACGGGCTGCAGAGCCCGATCGTGAAGAACCTGCACGACGAGGCGATCAAGGCGATCGTCGAGCGCACCGGCGCGCAGGACGGCGACATCATCTTCTTCGCGGCGGATCGCGCGAAGGTCGTGAACGACAGCCTCGGCGCGCTGCGGCTGAAGATCGGCCATTCGGAGTTCGGCAAGGCGAACGGCCTCGTCGAAAGCGGCTGGAAGCCGCTGTGGGTGGTCGATTTCCCGATGTTCGAATACGACGAGGAAGAAAACCGCTACGTGGCCGCGCATCACCCGTTCACGAGCCCGAAGGACGAGCACCTCGAGTATCTGGAAACGGACCCGGGCCGCTGCCTCGCGAAGGCGTACGACATGGTGCTCAACGGCTGGGAAATCGGCGGCGGCTCGGTGCGTATCCATCGCGAGGAAGTGCAGAGCAAGGTGTTCCGCGCGCTGAAGATCGGTGCGGAAGAAGCGCGCGCGAAGTTCGGCTTCCTGCTCGACGCGCTGCAATACGGCGCGCCGCCGCACGGCGGCATCGCGTTTGGCCTCGACCGCATCATCACGATGATGGCCGGCGCCGACTCGATCCGCGACGTGATCGCCTTCCCGAAGACGCAGCGTGCGCAGTGCCTGCTCACGCAAGCGCCGAGCGAAGTGGACGAGCGCCAGTTGCGCGAGCTGCATATCCGCCTGCGCCAGCCCGAACCGAAGGCGTAACGGCACACGGGCGCTGCCGGCTGTGCCGGCGGCGCTGTGCGACACAGCAAAGGCGCGCCATGCGCCTTTTTCGTTTTTTGCGTTACAGTCGCAGCAGTATCGCGCGCCGCGCGCAGGCGAACGCTGGCTGCCACGACCGCACACGCTTTGCGTCAAGTCCGACCGCTATGTCGAAATCGCCGAAAATTCCCGAATCCGTTCTTGTCGTCATTCATACGCCGGCGCTGGAGGTGCTGATCATCGAGCGCGCCGACCGCGCAGGGTTCTGGCAATCGGTGACGGGCTCGAAAGACACGCTCGACGAGCCACTCGAACAGACCGCGAGGCGCGAAGTCGCGGAGGAAACCGGGATCGCGATCGGCACCGCCGGGCTGCCGCGCGATGCGTTGTTCGACTGGCGCTATCAGATCGAGTACGAGATCTATCCGGTGTGGCGGCATCGCTACGCGCCCGGCGTCACGCGCAACACGGAGCACTGGTTCAGCCTGCAGGTGCCGCAGCGCTGCGACGTGACGCTCGCGCCGCGCGAACACACCGCGTGGTTGTGGCTGCCGCACGAAGAAGCCGCGGCGCGCTGCTTCTCGTCGTCGAATGCCGACGCGATCCTGCAGTTGCCGCAGCGCCTGAAAGGGCGCATCCGGTGACGGTGCGTGACGCGCGCGCACTGGCGCGACTCCGTCACACGCTGTTCGGCCGGCGTTACTGGTCGCGTTTGCACTTCACTGCCGGCAACCAGGTCCGGCTGCTGAGTACCGGCGAAGCGTACTTTGCGTCGCTGGTCGCGCGCATCGACACGGCCGAGCGCGACGTCATGCTCGAAACCTACATCTTCTGCGACGACAGCGCCGGCCAGGCGGTGAGCGCCGCGCTGCTGCGCGCGGCCGCCCGCGGGGTGCGCGTGCGCGTGGTCACCGACGGCATCGGCACCGCGCGCCTGCCGCTCTTCAACGACTGGCCGCAGCGCGGCGTCGAGCATCTGATCTACAACCCGCATCTGTTGGGCCGCTTCGGCCTTTCGCGTACGCATCGCAAGCTCGCGGTCGTCGACGAGCGCTATGCATGGTGCGGCGGCATCAACATCGTCGACGACTACCTGAACGGCGGCACCGCACTGCCGCTGCCGCGCTGGGACTTCGCGGTCGAACTGCAGGGGCCCGTGGTCGCGCAGGTGCGCGACGCATTCGAGACACAGTGGCACCGGATCCGCTTCGGCTATCGGCCGGGGGGGCCGCGTCCGCCGGCTGTCGGGCGCGGCGTGCGCAGCGTGCGCGGATTCCGCCGCAGCCGCCAGCGGCGCGGCACCGACCTGCGCGCCGCCGGCGAGCCGGCTGTGGCGTTCGTCGCGCGCGACAATCTGATCAACCGTCGGGCGATCGAGAAGTCGTACCTGACGGCGATCGGCCAGGCGCGTCACGAAGTGCTGCTCGCCAATCCGTATTTCATGCCGGGGCGCAAGCTGAGGCGCGCGCTCGTGCTGGCCGCGCGGCGCGGCATCGACGTGCGGCTCGTGATCGGGCGCAAGGAGTTCGCCGCGCTCGACTATGCGGTGCCATTCCTGTACCGTGCGCTGCTGCGCGCCGGCGTGAAGATCGCCGAATACGAGAAGACGATGCTGCACGGCAAGGTCGCGGTGGTCGATTCGAACTGGGCCACCGTCGGCTCGTCGAACCTCGACGCGCTCAGCCTGATGCTGAACAAGGAGGCCAATGTCGTGCTCGTGCAGGATCCGCAGATCGGCGCGCTGCGCGATGCGATCCTCGACGCGTTCGGGGAGTCGCGCGGGATCGACCTCGCGCGCTACGAGGCGCGTCCGGCCGGCGAGCGCCTGCTCAACTGGCTCGCCTACACGGTCTATCGCGCGGTGATGAAGGTCATCACCGTCGGCGACTACGACTAGCGCCCGCACGACGCGCCCGCCGCGGCCGGCAAGCGATCGCGGATTCTAAAAAATTCTCCTCGTCCGCGAGGCGGATGCCGCAAAATCGGTGTACCGGTTAGAAACCGGTTTCTAATAAAGTCCTTGTTTCGCGGACGGCGGCACTCAATAATAGTACGGCCGTTCGATTTTATTTCGGTCACAGAAGAACGGTAAAACTGCTATGCGAAAAGGCGAACAAACCCGAGCCGCGATTCTCGACGCGGCGCTCGATCTGGCCAGCCGCGACGGACTCGAAGGTCTGACGATTGGCTTGCTGGCCGAGCGCATGCAGATGAGCAAGAGCGGCGTGTTTGCGCACTTCGGATCGCGCGAGGACTTGCAGGTCGAGGTGGTGCGCGAGTACCACCGGCGTTTCGAAGACGAGGTGTTTTTCCCAAGCCTGCGCGAGCCGCGCGGCTTGCCTCGTCTGCGGGCCATGCTGTCGCGCTGGATCGAGCGGCGCATTCAGGAAGTCACGACGGGATGCATCTACATCAGCGGGGCGGTCGAATACGACGACCGGGCCGACAGCGCGGTGCGCGAACAGCTGGTGGCGAGCGTCACGATGTGGCGTGCCGCGCTCACGCGCGCCATTTCGCAGGCGGTGCACGAAGGGCATCTGCGCGCGGACACCCATCCGCAGCTGATGCTGTTCGAACTGTATAGCTTCACGCTCGGTCTGCATCACGACGCGCGCTTTCTGCATCTGCCCGATGCCGTGCCGCTGACGTGGGCCGCGCTGGAAAAACTGATCGTTTCGTATCAAAGCGAGCGCTGCTAGCGGCACCGGCGGATCCGGCGGATCCCACGGCGCTGAACCGGTCCCGACGGCGGACCGGCGCTGACGGCCTCGCGTCTGTCAAACCTGGGAGAAAGTCATGGGACAGTACGCCGCGCCGTTGCGCGACATGCAATTCGTGCTGCACGAACTGCTGAATGTCGAAGCCGAACTGAAGCAGATGCCGAAGCACGCGGACCTCGACGCCGATACGATCAACGCGGTGCTCGAAGAAGCCGGCAAGTTCTGCGCCGAAGTGCTGTTCCCGCTCAACCATAGCGGCGATCAGGAAGGCTGCACGTACGCGGGCGACGGCGTCGTCACGACGCCGCACGGTTTCAGGGATGCCTATAGCCAGTACGTCGAGGCCGGTTGGCCCGCGCTCGGCTGCGATCCCGAATACGGCGGCCAGGGCCTGCCCGCGTTCGTCAACAACGCGCTGTACGAAATGCTGAACTCGGCGAACCAGGCCTGGACGATGTATCCGGGCCTCTCGCACGGCGCATACGAATGCCTGCACGCGCACGGCACGCCCGAGTTGCAGCAGCGCTATCTGCCGAAGCTTGTCTCCGGCACGTGGACCGGCACGATGTGCCTGACCGAGCCGCATTGCGGCACCGACCTCGGCATCCTGCGCACGAAGGCCGAGCCGAACAGCGACGGCTCGTACGCGCTGAGCGGCACCAAGATCTTCATTTCGAGCGGCGAGCACGATCTGGCCGAGAACATCGTCCACCTCGTGCTTGCGCGTCTGCCCGATGCGCCGAAAGGCACCAAGGGCATTTCGCTCTTCATCGTGCCGAAGTTCATCCCGACCGCGGCGGGCGAGCCGGGCGAGCGCAACGGCATCAGGTGCGGCTCGATCGAGCACAAGATGGGCATCCACGCGAACGCCACCTGCGTGATGAATCTCGACAACGCGCAGGGCTGGCTCGTCGGCGAGCCGAACAAAGGCCTGAACGCGATGTTCGTGATGATGAACGCGGCGCGTCTGGGCGTCGGCATGCAGAGCCTCGGCCTCACAGAAGTGGCGTACCAGAACTCGCTCGCGTATGCGAAGGACCGTCTGCAGATGCGCTCGCTGAGCGGTCCGAAGGCGCCGGAGAAGGCCGCCGATCCGATCATCGTGCATCCGGACGTGCGCCGCATGCTGCTCACGCAAAAAGCCTACGCGGAAGGCGCGCGCGCGTTTTCCTACTGGGCCGCGCTGCATATCGACAAGGAGCTGTCGCATGCGGACGAAGCGGTGCGTGAGGAAGCCGCCGACCTCGTCGCGCTGCTCACGCCGATCCTGAAGGCGTTCCTCTCGGACAACGCGTTCGAAGGCACCAATCACGCGATGCAGATTTTCGGCGGGCACGGCTTCATTGCCGAGTGGGGCATGGAGCAGTACGTGCGCGATGCGCGCATCAACATGATCTACGAAGGCACGAACGGCATCCAGTCGCTCGACCTGCTCGGCCGCAAGGTGCTCGGCGACATGGGCGCGAAGATGAAAAAGTTCGGCAAGCTGATTGCCGAATTCGTCGAAGCCGAAGGCGTCAAGCCGGAGATGCAGGAATTCGTCAACCCGCTCGCCGACATCGGCGAGAAGATGCAAAAGCTGACGATGGAAATCGGCATGAAGGCGATGCAGAACCCCGACGAAGTGGGCGCCGCCGCCGTGCCGTATCTGCGCACCTGCGGCCATCTGGTGTTCGCGTATTTCTGGGCACGCATGGCGCGCGTCGCGCTCGACAAGGAAGCGTCCGGCGACCCGTTCTACAAGTCGAAGCTCGCGACCGCGCGCTTCTACTTCGCGAAGCTGCTGCCGGAAACGGCGATGACGATCCGCCAGGCGCGCGCGGGCGCGAAGCCGCTGATGGACGTCGAAGAGGCGTTGTTCTGACGCCCCACGAGGGCGGGCGCCGCCCGGCGCCCGCGCCAGCCCTGCCGCGCGAGAGCGGGCCACGCCGCTTCGCGCAACCGCATATCTTCCCCGGAGGAACGACGTGAGCAATCTGATCATTCGCAAGGTAGCCGTGCTCGGCGCCGGCGTGATGGGCGCGCAGATCGCCGCGCACCTGATCAACGCCAGGGTGCCGGTCCTTCTGTTCGATCTGCCGGCCAAGGAAGGCCCGAAGAACGCGATCGCACTGAAGGCGATCGAGAACCTGAAGAAGCTGTCGCCGGCGCCGTTCGGCGTGAAGGACGACGCGCAATACATCCAGCCCGCGAACTACGACGACGACATCGCGAAGCTCGCCGAGTGCGACCTCGTGATCGAGGCGATCGCCGAACGCATGGACTGGAAGCACGACCTGTACAGGAAAGTGTCGCCGCATCTCGCGCCGGACGCGATCTTCGCGACCAACACGTCGGGCCTGTCGATTACCGCGCTCTCGCAGGGGTTCGCCGACGACCTGAAGGCGCGCTTTTGCGGCGTGCACTTCTTCAATCCGCCGCGCTACATGCATCTGGTCGAGCTGATTCCGACCGTCGATACCCAGCCGGCCATTCTCGACCAGCTCGAAACCTTCCTGACCAGCGTGGTCGGCAAGGGCGTCGTGCGTGCGAAGGACACGCCGAACTTCATCGCGAACCGGGTGGGGATTTTTTCGATCCTCGCAGTGATCGCGGAAGCCGCGAAGTTCGGTCTGCGGTTTGACGAAGTGGACGACCTGACGGGCAGCCGTCTCGGCCGCGCGAAGTCGGCCACGTTCCGCACCGCTGACGTGGTCGGGCTCGACACGATGGCGCACGTGATCCGCACGATGCAGGACAACCTCGCGGACGATCCGTTTTTCCCGGTCTACGAAACGCCGCCCGTGCTTGCCGCGCTGGTGCAGAAGGGCGCGCTCGGCCAGAAAAGCGGCGCGGGGTTCTACCGCAAGGAAGGCAAGGCCATTCGCGTGCTCGATCCGGCGAGCGGCGAGTACGTCGAAGGCGGCGCGAAGGCGGACGAGCTGGTCGCGCGCATCCTGAAGCGCCCGCCCGCCGAACGGCTGAAGCTGCTGCGCGAGGCGCAGCATCCGCAGGCGCAGTTCCTGTGGTCGATTTTCCGCGACGTATTCCATTACATCGGCGTGCATCTGGAGTCGATCGCCGACAACGCGCGCGACGTCGATCTCGCGATCCGCTGGGGCTTCGGCTGGAACGAAGGGCCGTTCGAAGGCTGGCAGACCGCGGGCTGGAAGCAGGTCGCCGAGTGGGTGCAGGAGGACATCGCCGCAGGCAAGGCGCTGTCGAATGCGCCGCTGCCCGCATGGGTGCTCGAAGGGCCGGTCGCCGAGAAAGGCGGTGTGCATACGGGCGAGGGCTCGTGGTCGCCGGCCGCGCGCGCGTTCGTGCCGCGCTCCTCGCTCGACGTGTACCGCCGCCAGGTGTTTCGCGCGCCGCTCGCCGGTGAATCGGGCGCGGATCCCAGGACGAGCGGCAAGACGCTGTTCGAAACCGACGCGGTGCGCGCGTGGGTCGACGACCGCGCCGGCGAGGACGACGTGCTGATCGTGTCGTTCAAGAGCAAGATGAACACGATCGGACCGTCGGTGATCGACGGCCTCGTGCAGGCCATCGAACTCGCGGAGCGCGACTATCGCGGTCTCGTGATCTGGCAGCCGACCTCGCTGAAGCTCGGTGCGCCGGGCGGCCCGTTCTCGGCCGGCGCGAATCTCGAAGAGGCGATGCCCGCTTTCATGATGGGCGGCGCGAAGGGCATCGAGCCGTTCGTGAAGAAATTCCAGCACGGCATGCTGCGCGTGAAGTATGCGAACGTGCCGGTGGTCTCGGCCGTCTCGGGCATCGCGCTCGGCGGCGGCTGCGAACTGCTGCTGCACAGCGCGAAGCGCGTCGCGCACGTCGAGAGCTACATCGGCCTCGTCGAGGTCGGCGTCGGCCTCGTGCCGGCCGGCGGCGGCCTGAAGGAAGCGGCGCTGCGCGCGGCCGACGCGGCCGCGCAGGTCGGCGCGACGAACGATCTGCTGAAGTTCGTGCAGAAGTCGTTCGAGAACGCGGCGATGGCGAAAGTCTCGACGTCCGCATTCGATGCGCGCGCAATGGGTTATCTGAAGCCGTCCGATCCGATCGTCTTCAACGTGTTCGAGCTGCTCGACGTCGCGAAGAAGGAAGCGCGCGCGCTGTCGGCCACGGGCTACCGTGCGCCGCTGCGGGCCGCCCAGGTGCCGGTGGCGGGGCGCTCGGCGATCGCGACGATCAAGGCGTCGCTCGTCAACATGCGCGACGGCCGCTTCATCAGCGAGCACGATTTCCTGATCGCGAGCCGCATCGCCGAGGCGGTGTGCGGCGGCGACGTCGAAGCGGGCAGCCTCGTCGACGAGGCATGGCTGCTGCAACTCGAACGTCGTGCGTTCGTCGAGCTGCTCGGCACGCAGAAGACGCAGGAACGGATCATGGGCATGCTGCAAACCGGCAAGCCGGTGCGCAACTGACGCCCGACGCGCGGACAAAGGAGCTTTTCATGGCAAAGCAATTGCAAGACGCATATATCGTCGCCGCGAGCCGCACGCCGATCGGCAAGGCGCCGCGCGGCATGTTCCGCAATACGCGCCCGGACGAACTGCTGGTGCACGCGATCCGCTCGGCGGTCGCGCAGGCGCCGGGGCTGGATACGGCGCTGATCGAGGATGCGATCGTCGGCTGTGCGATTCCGGAGGCGGAGCAGGGGCTGAACGTCGCCCGCATCGGCGCGCTGCTCGCGGGCCTGCCGAACACGGTCGGCGGCGTGACCGTCAACCGCTTCTGCGCATCGGGCCTGACGGCGCTCGCAATGGCGGCGGACCGCATCCGCGTCGGCGAAGCGGACGCGATGATCGCGGGCGGCTGCGAGTCGATGAGCATGGTGCCGATGATGGGCAACAAGCCGTCGATGTCGCCGCACATCTTCGATCGCAGCGAGGACGTCGGCATCGCGTACGGGATGGGGCTGACCGCCGAGCAGGTCGCGCAGCGCTGGAAGGTGAGCCGCGACGCGCAGGACGCGTTCTCGGTCGAATCGCACCGCCGTGCGCTCGCCGCGCAGCAGGCCGGCGAATTCGCCGACGAAATCGCCGCATACACGATCACCGAGCGTTTTCCGGATCTCGCGACCGGCGAAGTGCGGGTGAACAGCCGCGAAGTGACGCTCGACGAAGGGCCGCGCGCGGACACCTCGGCCGAAGGCCTCGCGAAGCTGCGTCCGGTGTTCGCGAACAAGGGCTCGGTCACGGCGGGCAACAGCTCGCAGACCTCGGACGGCGCGGGCGCGCTGATCGTCGTGTCGGAGAAGGTGCTCAAGCAGTGCAACCTGACGCCGCTCGCGCGTTTTGTCAGCTTCGCGGTGCGCGGCGTGCCGCCGGAGATCATGGGCATCGGGCCGAAGGAGGCGATTCCGGCGGCGCTGAAGGCGGCCGGCCTCAGGCAGGACGATCTGGACTGGATCGAGCTGAACGAGGCGTTTGCCGCGCAGTCGCTCGCGGTGATCCAGGATCTCGGCCTCGATCCGGCGAAGGTGAACCCGCTCGGCGGCGCGATCGCGCTGGGCCATCCGCTCGGCGCGACCGGCGCGATCCGCGCGGCGACCGTCGTGCACGGGCTGCGCCGCCGCAACTACCGCTACGGGATGGTGACGATGTGCGTCGGCACCGGCATGGGTGCGGCCGGCATCATCGAGCGTCTGTGAGCGCGTGATACGCGGTTTGCGGTAGACCGCTTCGAACGGTTCGCGGGCCCGCCGGCCGGCGAACCGTTTTTCCATTCAGCAGCACGAGGAGATGACGATGGACATTCTGGTCGAGCGCGCCGAAGGGGTGCTGACGATCGCCTTCAACCGGGCGGAGAAGAAGAACGCGATCACCGCGGCGATGTACCAGACGATGGCCGATGCGCTGAGCGCCGCGCGCGAGGAGCGCGCGGTGCGCGCGATCCTGATCCGCGGCAGCGCCGGCATCTTCAGCGCCGGCAACGATCTCGAAGACTTCATGAAAGCGCCGCCGATGGGCGAGCACGCGCCGGTGTTCCAGTTCCTGCGCGCGATCAGCACGGCCGACAAGCCGGTGGTCGCGGCGGTTGCGGGCGCGGCGGTCGGGATCGGCACCACGCTGCTGCTGCACTGCGACCTCGTGTATGCGGCCGATACGGCGACGTTCTCGCTGCCGTTCACGCAACTGGGGCTGTGCCCGGAAGCGGCGTCGAGCCTGCTGCTGCCGCGGGTCGCGGGCTATCAGGCGGCGGCCGAGAAGCTGCTGCTCGGCGAGGCGTTCGATGCCCGCGAGGCGCAGCGCATGGGCTTCGTGAACCGGCTGCTGCCGGCGGCCGAGGTCGACGCGTTTGCATTCGCGCAGGCGGCGAAGCTCGCCGCGCTGCCGGCGTCGTCGCTGAGGGTGACGAAAACGCTGATGAAGCGCGCGAGCCAGCACGAACTGCACGCGCAGATGACCGACGAAGCGGTGCACTTCGGCAAGATGCTGCTCGCGCCGGAAGCACGCGAGGCGTTTCAGGCGTTCTTCGAGAAGCGCAAGCCGGATTTCCGGCCGTTCGACTGAGCGGCCTTTGCCGCGCGCGCGGCTATCCGGCCGCCGTCACCGTATCGTAGTCGACGTAGCCCGCTTCCCGGCAGAAGCTGACGAGCCGCACTCCGGCTTCGCGCGCGATCGCGATGGCGAGCGACGAGGGCGCCGAAATCGTCGCCAGCATCGGCACGCCGACGCGCGCGGCCTTGCGCACCAGCTCGTAGCTCGCGCGGCTCGACAGGAACACGAAGCCGTCGCGGCAGTCGGCGCGATCGAGCACCAGCTGGCCAATCAGCTTGTCGAGCGCATTGTGGCGGCCTACGTCCTCGAACGCGAGCCGGATCGCGCCCGCCGCGTCGCACCAGGCCGCCGCGTGCAGCCCGCCGGTCAGCCGCGTGAGCGCCTGGTGCGCGGGCAGCGCGCGCGCCGCCTGCGCGATCGCGTCGGGCGCGAGCCGCGCGAGAAAGCCGGTATCCGGCACACGCTCCGGCTTCAGGTCCAGCAGATCGATGCTTTCGATGCCGCACACGCCGCAGCCGGTTCGTCCGGCGAGCGCGCGGCGCTTTTCCTTGAGCGCGACGAACGCCTGCTGCACGACCTGCAGCTGCACCTGCGCATGCGGCAGCGGACCGTCGTACAGCTCGACTTCGATGTCCTGGATGTCGCTGCCGCGCTCGACGATGCCCTCCGAAATCGCGAATCCGACCGCGAAGGCCTCCAGGTCGCGCGGCGTGCACATCATCACCGCGTGCGATATGCCGTTGAACACGAGCGCGACCGGCCATTCCTGGCCGACGTGATCGGCGACGGTCTCGACCGCGCCGTCGCGGTGCCGGTGCACCTGCAGCGCGATGGCGCCCGGCTGCGCGGTGGTTTCGGATGCGTTCAAACCCGCTTCTCCTCTGACGAAAGACTTGCCCGCACGCCGCATGCGGTTGAGCCGCTTGCGACGCCAATAAGGTTCTAAAATACCTCAAGCCGACCTTACACGTTGCCTGCTGCGCACGAGGACACTGCCATGGGACTCCACGAAGCACCGATACTGTTCGATTTCGAAGTCGTATCCTCGGAGAACCTGACCTATATCCCGATGTCCGTGCGCTTTAACCTCGACCGCTTCGGGCTGCGCATCTCGCTCGCGCAATGGCAGTTGCTGCCGCTCGAAGACCGCAAGCTGCTCGCGCGTTTTCCGGTCGAGGAAGACGTCGAAATCGAGCCGAATTTCGATCATGCGCTGTTCGAAATGCTGCGCACCCACGCCAATGTCGAACCCGACTGGTTCACCCCCGACGAAGCGCCCGCGTGGCGCAGCAGCGAGGCGGTGCCGGACGGCGTCGTGCGTCAGGCGCATCTCGCGCAGCTCGCGGTGCCGACGACCGAGCAGTGGGCGCATCTCGCACCGTTCCGGCGGTACGTGCTGGCCAAGCTGTCGCGCAAGCCCGAGGGCAATCACGACTTCGTCCCGGCCATGCGGGAGTTCGGCCTCGCCCGCTGACCCGCGGTTTTTTTTACGGCCGAACCCTCAAGTCCGGCCGGCCGCCGCCGTTATCCATGGGTTGGCGCGGAGAAGATCGATCGCAGGTGCCGCCAGAAGCATCGAAAACGGACCACCCGCCGTGCGCCTCGTCCGTAAAACGACTGACGTCCGGAACCCATGACACCCATCTTCCCGAGGCGGTTGCTGATCAACCTCGCCGTGGTCGCCGCCGCAATCGGCGCGAATGCGTTCGTTGCCTACACGCAGATCTGCGCGCGGCGCGACGCCGACCTGCGGATGCTGCGCTCGACCGATTTCCGGCAGCACCTCGACGCGTACCGGGCCGCGCTCGACGGCGATTTCGCCGCGCTCGCGCGCTTCGGGTCGGGCGCGGCGCCCGTCCCGGCGGATGCCGGCGCGGCATCGGGCGGCGCGCTTGCCGTACTCGAAGGCGCGCTCGCCGGCGAACGGGGCGATCAGCCGCAGATGGCGGCGCAACTGCAGCAACTGGGCAAGGACGGCGCCGCGCTGCAGACGCAGATGAGCGCCGTGCTGGCGCGCGCGCGCACGAGCGATCCGCGCGCGCCGCGCGTCTGGGCCGCGGCCGCATATGCGCAGCTCGGAATCGAGCGCGCGCGCATCGAAGGCGAGCTGGAGACGCTGCGCCGGCAGGAGAACCGTGCGCTCGAAGCGTCGCTGGCGGAATCGGCGCGCAAGACGCGCGATACGACGCTGCTGCTGATCGTCACGATGCTCGCCGGCGGCGCGCTGCTCATCTACACGTTCGGCGCGCGCGAGAGCGCCGCGAGCGAGCGGCTGCGGCGCGCGAAGGCGCTGCTCGGCAACGACGAGCGGTTTCGCGGGCTGTTCGACACCCATCCGGTGCCGATGTACATCTACGACCGCGAAACGCTGCGCTTTCTGGCCGTCAATGCCGCCGCGGTCCAGCAATACGGCTACACGGAAAGCGAATTTCTCGCGATGACGATCCGCGAGATTCGCCCGGCGAGCGAAATCGGCCGGCTCGAATCGCATCTGCAGCGCAGCGGGCCGTCCGCACTGCTCGGCCGCACGATGGCCGGCGTCTGGCTTCACCGGCGCAAGGACGGCTCGACGATCAACGTCGACATTTCCTATCACTCGCTGATGTTTGCCGGCCGCCCGGCGATCTTCGTGCTGGCCGACGACGTCACCGAGCAGATCAACGCCGAGGCCGAAGCGCAGCGCTCGAACCAGATGCTCGAAACGGTGATCGACAACATCCCGCAGCGCGTCTTCTGGAAGGACACGCAATCGCGCTATCTCGGCTGCAACATGGCGTTCGCGCGCGACGCGGGGCTCGCGTATCCGGAGCAGGTCGTCGGCAAGACCGACGAAGACCTGCCGTGGCGTGCGCACGCGGGTACCGCGCGCACGCTCGACGAGGAGGTGATCCAGACCGGCGTGCCGAAGATGAACTACGAAGTCGATCTGGTCATCGACGGCGTGCATCGCACGACGGTCACGAGCAAGCTGCCGTTTACCGACAGCGACGGGCGCGTGATCGGCGTGCTCGGCTCCTATACCGACATCACCGAGCGCAAGCGCGCGGATCTCGCGCTGCGGCTGCAAAGCCGCGCGCTCGATGCGAGCGTCAACGCGATCCTGATCACGGGCCCGTCCGCGCGCGGCAACCTGATCGAGTACGTGAATCCGGCGTTCAGGCGCATCACCGGCTACGACCCGTCCGAGGTGATCGGCCACGACTGCCGGCTGCTGCAGCGCGACGACCACGACCAGGAGGGCATCGCCGCGATTCGCCAGGCGCTCGCGGCGAACCGCGAAGTAAGCGCGGTGCTGCGCAACTACCGCAAGGACGGCGCGCTGTTCTGGAACCAGCTGTTCATCGCGCCGGTGCCGGACCCGGAAGGGCAGACGACGCACCACATCGGCGTGATCAACGACGTGACCGAACTGATCCGCTACCAGGAGCAGCTCGAGTACCAGGCGAACTACGACAGCCTCACGCGCCTGCCGAACCGCAACCTGCTGCGCGACCGGCTGCAGCATGCGCTCGTCGTCGCGCGGCGCCACCACAAGGGGGTGGCGGTCGTGTTCATCGATCTCGACGGCTTCAAGAACGTCAACGACAGCCTCGGGCACAGCGTCGGCGACCGGCTGCTCGCGGTCGTCGCCGAGCGCCTCGCGCGCTGCGCGCGGGCGAGCGACACGGTCGCGCGTCACGGCGGCGACGAGTTCGTGATCGTGATGACCGATATCGTCGACGAGCAGTCGCTGATCGCCTGGATGGAGCGCGTGCGCGCCTCGATCTCGGAGCCGGTCTGGCTCGACGGCACCGAGCTGTACGTCGGCTGCAGCATGGGCGCGAGCCTGTTCCCGCAGGACGGCGACGACGCCGAGACGCTGATGAAGAAGGCCGACCTCGCGATGTACCGCGCCAAGGACATGGGCCGCAACACGTTCCAGTTCTACCAGCCGGAAATGAACGCGAGCGCCGGTGCGCGGCTGAGCCTCGAACGCCGCTTGCGTCGCGCGCTGCGCGACGGCGAGTTTCTGCTGCACTACCAGCCGCAGGTCGACATCGAGACCGGCCAGATCGTCGGCATGGAGGCGCTGGTGCGCTGGCACGATCCCGAAGTCGGGCTGGTGCCGCCGTCGGCGTTCATCCCGGTCGCGGAAGAGTGCGGGCTGATCGGGCCGCTGTCGGAATGGGTGCTGCGCGAGGCCTGCCGGCAGAACAAGGCCTGGCAGGACGAGGGGCTGCCGCCCGCGCGCGTGTCGGTGAACCTGTCGGCGCGCCAGTTCCAGCAGCGCGACATCGCGCACATGGTCATGCAGGTGCTCGACGAGACCGGGCTCGAACCGCGCTTCCTCGAACTGGAGCTCACGGAGAGCACGATCATGCGCAATGCCGAGGAAGCAGTGTCGGCGCTGAACGCGTTGAGCGCGCTCGGCATCGGCCTCGCGATCGACGATTTCGGCACCGGCTATTCGAGCCTGAGCTACCTCAAGCGCTTCCCGGTGCACCGGCTGAAGATCGACCGCTCGTTCGTGTCGGACATCGGCGCGTCCGGCGACGACGAGACGATCACGTCGGCGATCATCGCGCTCGCGCATTCGCTGAACCTGCAGGTCATCGCCGAAGGGGTCGAGACGTCCGAGCAACTCGACTTCCTGAAGGAGCGCGCATGCGACGAAATGCAGGGCTATTTCTTCTCGCGGCCGATTCCGCACGACGCGATTCCCGTCCTGCTGCAGGAGCGGGCGGGCGGCACGGCGTAAGCCCGGCCGCCGCGCCGCATCCCGTGGCCAGACACTCCGCGATGAACGCTTTCCCGACCCTCGCCACACCCCGGCTGCTGCTGCGCGAGCTGTGCGCGGCGGATGCCCCCGCGCTGTTCGCGATTCACGGCGACGCCGCCGCGATGCGCTGGTATGGCGTCGATCCGATGACCGACGTGCGCGAGGCGCAACGGCTGATCGCGGCATTCGCGAGCTGGCGGCAACTGCCGAACCCGGGCGTGCGCTGGGCGCTGCACAGCCGCGCGAGCGGCGCGCTGGTCGGCACCTGCGGGCTGTTCAAGTGGAACCGCGGCTGGCGCAGCTGCACGCTCGGCTACGAGCTCGCGCGCGCGGCGCGGGGCGCCGGGCTGATGACCGAGGCGTTGCACGCGGCGCTGACATGGGGGTTTGCGCAGATGGCGCTGAACCGTGTGGACGCGCAGATTCATCCGCAGAACGCCGCGTCCCTGCGGCTCGCCGCGCGGCTGGGCTTCGTGCAGGAGGGGCGGGCGCGCCAGGCCGGCTACTGGCAGGGCGCGCACCACGACCTGCTGCAGTTCGGCCTGCTGCGCGAGGACTGGCCGCCTGCCTGAGGGCCGCGCTCAGTCGAGCGACGGCAGCGCGCGCGGGCGGCGGTCGCTGTCGGTGGCAACGTAGGTGAGGGTGGCCTCGGTCACCTTGACGAGTTCCTGCGCGAGGCTCATCCGCTGCGCGTAGACGGTGACCTCGACGGTCACGGACGTGTTGCCGGTTTTCACGATGTCCGCGTAGAAGCTCAGCAGATCGCCGACGAACACCGGCTGCTTGAACACGAACGAGTTCACCGCAACCGTCGCGACACGGCCGTTGGCGCGCCGGCTCGCGGGGATCGAGCCGGCGATGTCGACTTGCGCCATGATCCAGCCGCCGAACACGTCACCGTGCACGTTCGCGTCCGACGGTTGCGGGACGACGCGCAGCGCACACGATTTTTGCGGGAGTTGAAGCTGATCGGACATCGAAGTACCCCTACGAGCGGATTGGCGAGGCGGGCGACGCGTCTGCGCCGCAGTGCGGCGCGGCCGGTGCGCCGCCCGCCGGAGAAAGCAGAGGAAAGCGGCGCCCGCCGGCTTCTGCGACAATAGAAAGATCAGGAATTGTACGGGAAAGCGCGCGCCCCGGTCGCCCGTCCGGCGGCCGCGTGCGTTCGCGCCGCCGTACGCCGTCCCCTCATTGCCGTATTGCCCCATGCGCCGCTACGCCGCCACCACCGAACCTTCGCCGCTGCCCACCGGGCCGCGCAACGACTGGCAGACGATCGTCTCGCTGCTGCCGTACCTCGCCACCTACAAGACGCGCGTCGGGCTGGCGCTGGCCTGCCTGATCGGCGCGAAGGTCGCGAACCTCGGCGTGCCGATCGTGATGAAGCACATCGTCGACAATCTCGCCGCCGTGCAGCACCTGACCGCGCTCGGCCGCGCCGATCACGCGCCCGGCATCGTGCTGCTGGGCGGCGTCGGCTTGCTGGTGGTCGCCTATGCGGTGGTGCGGCTGTCGACGTCGGCGTTTACCGAACTGCGCGAGATCCTGTTTTCGAAGGTGACGGAAAGCGCGGTGCGCCAGCTTGCGCTGAAGGTGTTCCGCCATCTGCATGCGCTGTCGCTGCGTTTTCATCTGGACCGGCAGACGGGCGGCATGTCGCGCGACATCGAGCGCGGCACGCGCGGCATCACGCAACTGATCTCGTACTCGCTGTACAGCATTCTGCCGACGCTCGTCGAAGTCGGGCTCGTGCTGGGCTTTTTCGTGGTCAAGTACGACGCGTATTACGCGATCGTCACGTTCGTCGCGCTGGCGGTCTACGTGGCCTTCACGGTGAGGATGACCGAGTGGCGCACGCATTTTCGCCGCACGATGAACGAGCTCGATTCGCGCGCGAACTCGCGCGCGATCGACTCGCTGCTCAACTACGAGACCGTCAAGTACTTCGGCAACGAGGAGTGGGAAGCGCAGCGCTACGACGAAAACCTGAAGCGCTATCGCGCGGCGGCGATCCGCTCGCAGAACTCGCTGTCGGTGCTGAACTTCGGGCAGCAGACGATCATCGGCACCGGGCTCGTGTTCATCCTGTGGCGCGCGACCCAGGGGGTGATGGCCGGGCGCCTCACGCTGGGCGATCTCGTGCTGATCAACACGTTCATGCTGCAGCTCTACATCCCGCTGAACTTCCTCGGCGTGGTGTATCGGGAGCTCAAGCAGAGCCTCACGGACATGGACCGCATGTTCACGCTGCTCGGCGCACGTCAGGAAGTGCCCGACGGAGCGGACGCGCCGCCGCTTGCGGTGCGCGGCGGCGAGGTGCGCTTCGCGCACGTGAACTTCGGCTACGAGCCGGCGCGGCAGATCCTGCACGACGTGAGCTTCACGATTGCGGCGGGCACGACCACCGCCGTGGTCGGCCATAGCGGCTCCGGCAAATCCACGCTCGCGCGCCTGCTGTTTCGCTTCTACGACCTGGAGCGCGCGGGCGGCGGCGCGATCACGATCGACGGCGCGGATATTCGCGACGTCACGCAGGATTCGCTGCGCGCGTCGATCGGCATCGTGCCGCAGGACACGGTGCTGTTCAACGACTCGATCTACTACAACATCGCCTATGGCCGCCCGCAGGCAAGCCGCGACGAGGTGATCGCCGCGGCGCGCGCCGCGCACATCCACGAGTTCATCGAAGGTTTGCCGAAGGGCTATGACACGCCGGTCGGCGAGCGCGGCCTGAAGCTGTCGGGCGGCGAGAAGCAGCGCGTCGCGATTGCGCGCACGATCCTGAAAAATCCGCCGATCCTCGTGTTCGACGAAGCGACCTCGGCGCTCGATTCGCGCTCCGAGCGCGCGATCCAGCAGGAACTCGACCATATCGCCCGCGAACGGACCACGCTGATCATCGCGCACCGGTTGTCGACCGTGGTGCACGCGCAGCAGATCATCGTGATGGACAAGGGGCGGATCGTCGAGCGCGGCACTCATGCGGAACTGCTGCAGGCCGGCGGCCTGTTTGCGCAGATGTGGGCGCTGCAGCAGCGCGCGGCGCAGGCCGCGCATGCGCCCGAGGCCGCAGCGGCGGCGGAGTCGCGCTGAACCCGCGGGTCCGGCGCATGGGTGTGGCCCGGCGCGCCATGCGTGCGGGGGCGCGGACCGGGTATGACGTGGCGCGAACCTGGCCTCGCGCGGGGCGAATGCGGCCTGGTGTGGCGCGAACCTGGCCTCGCGCGGCGCGAATCCGGCCTGGTGTGGCGCGAACCTGGCCTGGCGCGGGGCGAATCCGGCCTGGCGCGGCGCAATTCCGGCCTCGCGCGGCGCACGCTCAGCCGGCTGCCGCGGCGCGCAACTGCTGGTCGAGCGCCCGCAACTGCTCAGGGGTGCCGACGTTTTCCCATCGTCCGGTATAGCATTCGCCGCTCGCGAGGCCGCGGGCGATCGTGTCGCGGTAGTACGGTCCGAGCGCACGGCGCGTGCCGCGCGGCAGCGCACGGAACATCCGCGTGTCGTACACGCCGATACTGCCGAACGTGAGACGCGGCTGCGCATCGAGCGACAGCCTGCCCTCGACGAGACCGAAGTCGCCGTGCGGATGAAACGGCGGATTGGGCACCATCACCAGATGCATGCCGGGCTCCGGCATGCGGGCCACGCGCGCGGCCTGCGCGTGCAGCGACGCATAGTCGAAATCCGCGTACACGTCCCCCGCAATTGCAACGAAGGCGGTGCCTGCCGCGCCGTCTTCGAGCAGCGGCAGCGCCTGCGCGATGCCGCCGGCCGTCTCCAGCGCGTCGCCTTCGGCCGAGTAGCGCAGCCGCACGCCCCAGCGCGCGCCGTCGCCGAGCGCGGCTTCGATGCGCGCGCCCAGCCACGCATGGTTGATCACGATCGATGCGAAACCGGCCTGCGCGAGCCGTTCGATCTGCCAGACGATCAGCGGCTTGCCGCCGGCTTCGAGCAGCGGCTTCGGCGTGTGGTCGGTGAGCGGGCGCATGCGTTCGCCGCGCCCGGCGGCGAAGATCATGGCGGTCAGCGGCGTGGCGGTCATCGGCGTGCGGTTTCTCAGAACGTGTAGCCGACTTCGGCGGCGCGGCCTTCGAGCGTGTCGAGCAGCCTCGCGAACGGCGCGAGCGGCGCATAGCGCTGCGCGACCTTGCGGGCGTAGCCGATGAAGCGCGGCAGATCGGCCATGTAGTGAGACTTGCCGTCGCGGTAGTGGATCCGGCAGAACAGGCCGAGCACCTTGATGTGCCGCTGCAGCCCCATCCATTCCAGCTGGCGGTAGAACTCGCCGAAATCGGCATCGACCGGCAGGCCGGCCTTTTTCGCGTGCTCCCAGTAGTACGCGAAGCAGTCGAGCTCGAAGGCCTCGTCCCAGCTGATGAACGCGTCGCGCAGCAGCGACACGACGTCGTAGGTGAGCGGGCCGTACACGGCGTCCTGGAAGTCGAGCACGCCCGGATTCAGCGGGTTGGGCCGCGGGTCGACCATCAGGTTGCGCGGCATGAAGTCGCGCAGCATGTAGCCTTGCGGCTGCGCGCGCGCGCTCGCGACCAGCAGCGCGAACGTGCGTTCGAGCACGCCGCGCGTCGCGTCGTCCACGTCGCGGCCGAGATGGCGGCCGACGAACCACTCCGGCATCAGCTCCAGTTCGCGCCGCAGGAACGCTTCGTCGAACGCCGGCAGCACGCCCGGGCGCGACGCGCGCTGCCAGCGGATCAGCGCGTCGAGCGCATCGCGCATCAGCGCGCGCGCGTTGCCTTCGTTCAGCGCGCTCAGGTACGACGTGGTGCCGAGATCGGTGACGAGCATCAGCCCCGCGTCGAAATCGGCTTCGAGCACGCGCGGCACGTGCACGCCCGCGTCGCCCAGCCACTGCGCGACCTGCACGAATTCGCGGCATTTTTCGGGCGGCGGGGCATCGACGGCGATCAGCGTGCCCGGCACGCCGTCTTGCGCTTCCTTACCGGCGAGTCTGAAATAGCGCCGGAAACTGGCGTCGCTGGAGGCCGGCACGAGCGTGCCGGCCTCCAGCGCGTACCGGCTGGCGAAGCCTGCCAGCCAGCGGCGCAGCAGTTCGAGGCGGGTATCGGAGGAGGCGGGGGCGTCCGGCGGACAGTGCGGTGCGCGGGGCAGATTCATGAAAAGGCTGAGGCAAATCCGGGGGAAGAACGTCTTGCCATATAATACCCCACGACTTTTTTGACGCGGCTCGCGCCGGCTTTCGCTGCTCCCGCTTTATCGCCTCTTCATTGCCCAACCGATGATCCACCAGCATGGAGAAAGGCTGCCGCAGTCGGGCAGACGAGGCGCGGGATCCAGCATGCCGAGACCGGCAGCCGGGCCGATTCGCCAAACGATACATGCCGCCCAGACAGCTTTCCCTCACGACCTCCTCGCGCGGCGGCGTGCCGCGTAAAAGGCGGCTCGTCGCGGCTTTGCTCGCCGTGCCGGGCCTGATGCCCGCGCTCGCGCACGCCCAGTTGTCGGGCGATGCGGCACAGCCCCAGCCGCTCGATGCACCGTGGGGGATGCGCCTCGCGCCGCAACTCGAAGAGCATCCGCTCAAGCCGGACCAGAAGCCCGCCACCTTCGTGCTGGGCGATTTCGCGGACGGCACGAGCGGCGTGGACATCGCCGCAAAGGGCGCGGCCGAGGTGCGCCGTCCGACCTTCACGCTGAAGGCGGACGCGCTGCACTACGACGAGGACACGGATCGGGCCGATGCTTACGGTCACGTGGTCGTGGACAACAGCGGCGCGCGCTTCGCCGGGCCCGACGCCCACCTTCAGCTCGATTCGAGCGAAGGCTACATGAGCACGCCGAAGTACCACTTCAACATGACAGGCGGCTCCGGCAGCGCGCAGCGCGTCGACATGCTCGACAGCGAGCGCACGGTCTTCACGCAGGGCACCTATACCGCGTGCCAGTGCACGAGCAATCCGGCGTGGTATATCCGCGGCAGCGAGTTCGATTTCGACACCGGCGCCGACGAAGGGGTTGCGCACAATGCGGTGCTGTTCTTCCAGGGCGTGCCGATTTTCGGCACGCCCTGGATGTCGTTCCCGTTGTCCGGCGAGCGCCGCAGCGGCCTGCTGCCGCCGACGTTCTCGCTCGATTCGACCAACGGCTTCGAATTCGACCTGCCGTATTACCTGAACATCGCGCCGAACCGCGATCTGCTGTTCACGCCGAAGCTGATCTCGAAGCGCGGCGTCGAGACCGACGCGACGTACCGCTATCTGTCCTCGAACTATTCGGGGTCGATCGAAGGCATCTTCCTGCCGGACGACGCGATCACGAAGACCAACCGCTACGCGCTGTTCATCCAGCACAACCAGAACTTCGGCGACGGGTTCGGCGGCTATATCTACTACAACAAGGTCTCGGACAACACGTTCCCGGAAGACCTCGGCTCGACCTCCGGCCAGATCCTCAACGGCACGCAGCTGCTGTACCAGCAGGAAGCGGGGCTCACGTACAACAACGGCCCGTGGTCGGTGCTCGCGCGCGTGCAGAACTGGCAGACGCTGGCGCCGTCGATCGCGCCGTACGGGCGCGAGCCGGAATTCAACGTCAAGTATGCGAAGTACGACGTCGGCGGCTTCGACTATGGCGCGACCGCCGACTTCTCGCGCTTCACGATCACGACGCCGGATTCGACCGAAGGCGACCGGGTCGCCTTCGATCCGTACCTGTCGTACTCGATCGTCGGGCCGGGCTACTTCGTCACGCCGAAGGTGCAGTGGCACTTCGCGTCGTACAACCTGAGCTCGATCGGCTCGGATGCGCCGGTCGGGCAGCCGAAGTACTTCACCGAATCGGTGCCGACGCTGTCGTTCGACACCGGGCTGATCTTCCAGCGTTCGGTGCACCTGTTCGGGCAGGATTACCTGCAGACGCTCGAACCGCGTCTGTACTACGTGTACACGCCGTACCGCAACCAGATCTTCGCGCCGCTGTTCGATACGGCGGACGCGGACTTCGGCCTCGCGGAAATCTTCACGCCGAACACCTTCGTCGGCGACGACCGCATTGCCGACCAGAACCGCATCACGGCTGCGATCACGACGCGCTTCATCAACCCGGAAACCGGCGACGAGCGCGCGCGCTTCGTGCTCGCGCAGGAGTATTACTTCCAGGATCAGCGCGTCACGCTGCTGCCGACCCAGACGTCCGCGCAGGCCACCCACTCGGATCTGATCGCGGGCGCGTCGATCAAGCTCGGGGCGGGTTTCGCATCCGAAACGGCGGTCGAATATAATGCGGACAACAACCAGCTGACGCAGAGCAGCGTCGGCTTCGGCTTCAGTCCTCAGTCAGGCAAGGTGATCAACCTCGCTTATCGTTACACGCGAGCCGATACGACCCTGGACAACACGCCCGTCAACCAGATCACCTTTTCCGCGCAGTGGCCGCTCACGCATCGTTTTTTCAGCGTCGTGCGGATGAATTACGACCTGCAGGGTCGGGCGATCGTCGACAGCCTGGTCGGTCTGCAGTACGACGCGGACTGCTGGGTGCTCGGCATCGGCGTGCAGCGCTACGCGGACGGCGTGAACACCCTCGGCCTGCCGACCCAGGGCACGCGCGTGCTGGCGCAGATCACGTTCAAGGGCTTGTCGAGCGTGGATAACGGCCTGATTTCGGCGTTCCGTTCGGGCGTGCCGGGGTACACGCCGCTGCCGCCGAATCCGGCGCCGGAGGCGCGTTTCACCAATTACGAATGACCGCGGTCGGATCACCTATAAAATGGCGCAAAGGCGGGCGCGGGGTGCCCGACATCATCTGGAGTCTCTGTGGGTATCATGAAAACGCTTCGCTTGGCAACGCTTCTGGCGGGTTGTGCCGCCGTTGCCGCCTTACTGCAGGTCGCGCCCGCACAGGCGCAGAATCTCCCGAATGCGACCGCGAGCCCCACGGCGGCGGCGCCCAGCAATATCCAGCCGGTCGACCGGATTGCCGCAATCGTCAATGACGGGGTGATCACGGTTCGCGAGCTGAACGACCGCATGGGGCTCATTACGCGGCGCCTGCAGCAGCAGAACGCACCGGTGCCGCCGCTCGACCAGCTGCGCCAGCAGGTGCTCGACCAGATGATTCTCGAGCGCATCCAGCTGCAGCAAGCGAAGGAAGACGGCATCACCGTCGACGACGCGGCCGTGCAGCACACGCTCGAACGGCTCGCCGCGGCCAACCACATGCCGCTCGAAGAGTATCGCGCGCGCATCGAGGCGGAAGGCGTGCCCTGGGCCACGTTCACGCGCGACGCGCGCACCGAGCTGATCCTGTCGCATCTGCGCGAGCAGGAGGTCGACCGGAAGGTGACGGTGTCGGACGCGGAAGTCGCGAACTACATCGCGAGCCAGCGCGGTCCGAACGTCGGGCTGTCGAACGACCTGAACATCGAGCATATCCTCGTGAAGGTGCCGTCCAGCGCCACCGAGGCGGAGATCGTCGCGGCCGAGCAGAAAGCGCACGGGATCCTGCAAACGGCGCTCAAGGGCAACACGAAGTTCAGCAAGCTCGCGAAAGAAGACTCGCAGGCGGCGGACGCCGGCAAGGGCGGCGATCTCGGCTTCAAGTCGGCTGACCAGCTGCCGCCGGAGTTCGTGAAGGCGGCGTCGAAGCTGCGCCCCGGCGAAGTGAGCCCGGACGTAATCCGCACCGACGACGGCTTCCAGATCATCCGGCTGGTCGCCCGGCGCCCGTCCGAGGGCTCGGCCAGTTCCGACCTTGCGGTGATCCCGCAGACCCACGTGCGGCACATCCTGCTGCGCGTCGGCGACGCGATGTCCGAGGCGCAGGCGCGCGAGAAGCTGCTGGAGATCCGCCAGCAGATCGAAGCGGGCGGCGACTTCGCGAAATTCGCGCGCACCTATTCGCAGGACGGCTCGGCGGCGCAGGGCGGCGACCTCGGCTGGATCAGCCCCGGCGAGACGGTGCCCGAGTTCGAGCGGGCCATGAACAGCCTGCAGGTCGGGCAGATCAGCGAACCGGTGCGCACCGAATACGGCTACCACCTGATCCAGGTGCTCGGCCGGCGCGAATCGAAGGGCTCGGTCGCCGAGCAGATGAACCTCGCGCGCCAGGCGATCGGCCAGCGCAAGGCCGAGCAGGCCTATGCGGACTGGCTGCGCGAACTGCGCGACACGGCTTACGTCAACATCCTGATCGGCAAGCCGAACCTGAACTGACGCTCATGTCCCGTTCCGACGCGGCCTCGCGCGCCCCCCTGCAGATCGCGATCACGACCGGCGAGCCCGCCGGCGTCGGTCCCGAGCTGACTGCGCAGGCGCTCGTCGGGGCGCCCGCCCGCTGGCCCGGCGCGCAGTTTACGGTGCTCGGCGACGCGGGTCTGCTCGACGCGCGGGCGCGCGCCGTGGGGCTCGACTGGGCGGCGTTTCTCGCCTCGCATGGCGATCGCGTGCGCGTCGAGCATCTGCCGCTCGGCGCCGCGTCGCAGCCGGGCCGGCTCGATGCCGCCAATGGCCGCTACGTGCTGGCGCTGCTCGACCGCGCGATCGACGGCGCGATGGACGGCCGCTACGACGCGATGGTCACCGCGCCGCTGCAGAAGAGCACGATCAACGACGCAGGGGTGCCGTTCACCGGCCACACCGAATATCTCGCACAGCGCACCGGCACGCAGCAGGTCGTGATGATGCTCGCCGGCACCGGCGCGCGCCCGCTGCGGGTCGCGCTCGCGACTACCCATCTGCCGCTGAAGGACGTGCCGGCTGCGCTGACGGTCGAAGGGCTCGCCGGCACGCTGCGCATCATCGACAGCGATCTGCGCCGTCATTTCGGGCTGCCCGCGCCGCGCATCCTCGTGACGGGGCTCAACCCGCACGCGGGCGAGAACGGCTATCTCGGGCGCGAGGAAATCGACGTGATCGAGCCTGCGCTGAAGCAGGCGCAGGCAGCCGGCATCGACGCGCGCGGCCCATACCCGGCCGACACGCTGTTCCAGCCGCGCTATCTGAACGATGCCGACTGCGTGCTCGCAATGTTCCATGACCAGGGGCTGCCGGTGCTGAAGTTCGCCACCTTCGGCGAAGGCATCAACGTGACGCTCGGCTTGCCGATCATCCGCACGTCGGTCGATCACGGCACCGCGCTCGATCTGGCCGGCACCGGCCGCGCGGATGCGGGCAGCCTGATCGCGGCGCTCGACACCGCGGTAACGATGGCCGGCCATCGGCGCGCGGCCTGACTTTTTCGTTTTTTTCGCCTTTTCCGATGTCCACCAGCCGCCAGCATCAGGGTCACTTCGCACGCAAGCGTTTCGGGCAGAACTTTCTGGTCGACATGGGCGTGATCGATTCGATTGTCGACGTGATTCGTCCGCGCGAGGGCGAGCGCATGGTCGAGATCGGGCCGGGTCTCGGCGCGCTGACGGAGCCGCTGATCGCGCGGCTCGCGACGCCGGCGTCGCCGCTGCACGCGGTGGAGCTGGACCGCGACCTGATCGCGCGGCTGCAGAAGAAGTTTGGCGCGTTGCTGACGCTGCACGCCGGCGACGCGCTCGACTTCGACTTCGGCGCGCTCGCCGACCCGCAGGCGCCGGCGGGCACGCCGACGCTGCGCATCGTCGGCAATCTGCCGTACAACATCTCCAGTCCGCTGCTGTTCCATCTCGCCGCCTTTGCGCCGGCGGTGATCGATCAGCACTTCATGCTGCAGAACGAAGTGGTCGAGCGGATGGTCGCGGAACCGGGCAGCAAGGCGTTCAGCCGTCTGTCGGTGATGCTGCAGTACCGCTATACGATCGACAAGCTGCTCGACGTGCCGCCCGACGCATTCCAGCCGCCGCCGAAGGTCGATTCGGCGATCGTGCGGATGATTCCGCACGCCCCGCACGAGTTGCCCGACGTCGACGCGCGCGTGCTGGGCGACGTCGTGACGGCGGCGTTTTCGCAGCGTCGCAAGATGTTGCGCAACACGCTCGCCAGCTTGCGCGACACGGTGGACTTCGACGCACTCGGCTTCGACCTGCAGCGTCGCGCGGAGGACGTGCCGGTCGCCGAATACGTGCGCGTCGCGCAGGCTGTGGCGGCGGCGCGCCCCGGTCCCGCCTGAGCGCACGCGCGCCGCGGCGCCGCCTCAGCGCGCGCGCCGCACCGGCGCGTTGACGAGCGCAATGCCCGCCAGCACCATCAGCGCGGCCGCGAGGAAGCGGTCACTGAACGAATCGCCGAGCAGCAGCACGCCGAACGTGACGCCGAACAGCGGTGTCAGGAACGAGAACACGGCCAGCCGCGAGGCCACATAGCGCGTGAGCAGCCAGAACCACGTCAGATAGCTGATGAACGCGACGATCACTGCCTGATAGGCGAGGCTGGCGAGCGCGAGCGGCGTGACGGCGGCGATGTGGGTCTCGCCGCTCGCGAGCGCCAGCGCGATCAGCGCGACCGCGGATACCGCGAGCTGATACAGCAGGGTCTTGCTGGCGCTCGCGTACGCCAGGCGGGTCGCCCGCACCACCACCGTGGTCGCCGCCCAGGCGATGCCGCCCAGCACGCCGAGCGCGTCACCCGCGACGCCGGCGAGCGTCGTGCGGCCGTGACCGTGACCGCCCGCGTGGCCGTGCATGAAGCCGTCCGCGAACGCGAGCGCGATGCCCGCGAACGCGACGAAAATCCCGGCCCATTGCGTGCGCCGCAGGCGCTCGCCGGCGACGAAAAAGTGCAGCCCGAGTGCGGTGAAGCACGGTGCGGTGTACAGAAAGACCGCCATCCGCGACGCCGTGGTGAGCGTCAGGCCGAGGAAGATGCAGACGAACTCGGCCGCGAACAGCACGCCCGCGAGCAGTCCCGCGCGCAGCGTGCCGTCGTTTGCGAAGAGCGGTGTGCCGCGGGCGCGTGCCCAGCCCCAGACGAGCAGCGCGGCGATCGCCGAGCGCAGCCCGGCCTGCAACACCGGCGGCAGGTACGCGTTGGCGCTTTTGATTGCCACCTGTTGCAGGCCCCAGATCGCGCAGAGCAGGATCATCGTCAGAATGGCGAGGCTGTCGGGCGAGCGGCGGTCGGCGAGGGCAGGGGTGTGCATGACGGGTCGAAGCGCGGGCGGCGTCCGGTGCGCATGAGAACGCGCCGGACCCTGCCCGTGGCGAAAATCTCGATGGGGTTGGCTGTGGCGGCCGGCTGCGGCGTGTCGCGGTGCAGGGCGCTTGCGCAGGCGGTGTTGCGCACGATAGCAAATGCGGCGCGCCGCCGGGGCGATGACCCCATCGCGCGCGTGCATGCCGTGCGCCGGGGCGGCCATCGGCAGAGCGGCGCGGCGCGATTCCGGGTACATTGACGTCCTCGATACCGCAACCAGGAGGGCACAATGCGCCTGCTTCACACGATGATCCGCGTGGGCAATCTCGACCGTTCGATCCGCTTCTACACCGAACTGCTCGGCATGAAGCTGCTGCGCCGCGAAGACTTTCCGGATGGCAAATTCACGCTGGCCTTCGTCGGCTACACCGACGAGCGTGACGGCACCGTCATCGAACTGACGCACAACTGGGACACCGGGTCCTACGACCTGGGCGCCGGCTTCGGCCACCTCGCGGTCGAAGTCGATGACGCCTATGCCGCCTGCGAGCGCATCAAGGCGCAGGGCGGTACGGTGGTGCGCGAGGCGGGGCCGATGAAACACGGCACGACCGTGATTGCGTTCGTCACCGACCCGGACGGCTACAAGATCGAATTCATCCAGCGCAAGCCGTAACGAACGTCCGGCGCCGTGCGCGGGCCGCTCACGTGCTGCCGGCGCGTCAGAGCGTCGGCAGCAGCTCCGGCGGATGTTGCTTGAGCGTTTGCCGCGCTTCGCGGAACTCCGGAAAAATCGACTCGACCGTCTGCCAGAAGCGCGGGCTGTGGTTCATCTCGCGCAGGTGGGCGAGTTCGTGGGCCACCACGTAGTCGATGATCGACAACGGAAAATGAATCAGCCGCCAGTTCAGCCGGATCTTGCCGTCGCTCGAACAGCTGCCCCAGCGCGTCGCCGCGGATGACAGCGCGTAGGTGCGATAGCTGACGCCGAGCCGCTGCGCGTAATACGCGAGCCGCTCGCCGAAGAGCCGCTTCGCCTCGCCTTGCAACCAGCCCTGCACGCGGTCCTTGATCTGCTGCGGATCCGCCTGCGCCGGCAGCGGCAGCGCGAGCGCGGCCTGCTGCGCGTCGAACACGAGCGTGCCGCGCGGCGCGCCGAGCGTCACGCGCACCGGCTGACCGAGGTAGGGCACCTGTGCGCCGTCCTTCCAGTCGATGCGCGGCAGCGCGCGCTGCTCGACGCGCGTCTGCCATTCGATCAGCTTGGCGAAGATCCAGCGCTGCTTGTCGACGATGGCGGCTTCGATGTCCGCGAGCGTCACCCAGCGCGGTGCGGTGATCGTGAGTCCGCTGCTGTCGATCGCAAAGCCGATCGAGCGCCGCGCCGAGCGCTTCAGCACGTAGGACAGCGTGCGAGCACCGATCGTCACGCTGCGCAAGCGCGTACCTTCGGGGATGGGCGGGGCGGCCGGCGCGCTCGGAGCCGCCGGCTGCGCGAACAGCGGCAGATCGAGTTGCCGGCTATCGAGCGCCGCAGCCGGGCGCGGCGAAGGGGGCTTGGGCATCGGTGTTTCGGGCTGGCGCAAGGGCGCCGTGTGGGGCGCCGTGTGAGCGGCGCCGGGCGCGTCAGAGGCGGGCAGCAGCGGAAGGCGCGGCCTTGGCCGGATACGCGGCCGGATCGATACGGCGCATTTCCGCCTCGATCCACGCTTCGACACGCGTGTTCACTTGATCGGGTGTGAGCCCGTTCGTGTCGATGGGCTTGCCGATCGACACCGTCACTATACCCGCATATTTGAAAAACGAGTTGCGTGGCCAGACGCGTCCCGCGTTGTGCGCGATCGGCACGACCGGCGCGCCGGTTTCGACCGCAAAGCGCGCGCCGCCGGTCTTGTACTTGCCCTGCTTGCCGGTCGGGGTGCGCGTGCCTTCCGGGAACATGATGACCCACGCGCCTTCCGCCAGCCGCGCCTTGCCTTGCCGCACGACGGACTCGAACGCGTATTTGCCGTCCTTGCGGTTGATGTGGATCATCCGCAGCAGCCCGAGCGCCCAGCCGAAGAACGGCACGTACAGCAGTTCGCGTTTGAATACGTAGCACAGCGGCCGCGGCATCATCGCCGGAAACGCGACCGTTTCCCAGGCCGATTGATGCTTCGACAGCAGCACGGCGGGGCCGTCCGGCAGATGGTCCAGCCCCTCTACGCGGTAGTCGATGCCGTTCAGGCTGCGCACGACCGCAAGCGTCGCACGGCACCAGCCGGCCGCCATCCAGTAGCGCCGGTCCGCACGCAGGAACGGAAATGCGACGAAGCAGGCGAGCGCGTACGGGATCGTGAAGATCACCAGGTAGATCAGCAGCAGCAGCGAACGGAGAAAGCGCATCGGAGTGCGGTCGGTTCGAAGACGCCGACGCGTTACGCGTCGGTGTGGGAGAGGAGGTCGAGCACGAACGCGCGCAGGTCGTCATGCACACGGGTGTCCGGCGGCAGGCCGCCTTTCGCGAGGGTTTTCGCCCCTTTGCCGGTCAGCACGAGATGCGGCCGGAAGCCGAGCGCGGCGCCGGCTTCGAGATCGCGCAGCGCATCGCCGACCATCGGCGTGTCCTGCGGCTCGATCTCGAAGCGCTCCGCGATCAGCTTCAGCATGCCGGGTTTCGGCTTGCGGCATTCGCAGTGGTCGTCGGCCGTGTGCGGGCAGAAGAACACCGCGTCGATGCGCGCGCCGACCGCGGCCGCCATCCGGTGCATCTTCAGATGCATCGCGTTGAGCGCGTTCATGTCGAACAGCCCGCGTCCGATGCCGGACTGGTTGGTCGCGACCGCCACCCGGTAGCCGGCCTGATTCAGCCGTGCGATCGCTTCGAGGCTGCCGGGCAGCGCAATCCATTCGTCCGGCGACTTGATGAACGCGTCCGAGTCGACGTTGATGACGCCATCGCGATCGAGCACGACGATTTTGCGGGAGGAGCTCGGCATGATGGTGTCCGTCGTTCAGGCTGCGAGCCGCGAGATGTCGGCGACGCAGTTCATCTGCTGATGCAGCGCGCCGAGCAGGGCCAGCCGGTTGGCACGCAACGCCGGATCTTCCGCGTTGACCATCACGTCGTTGAAGAACGCATCGACCGGTTCGCGCAGCGCGGCGAGCGCGCTCAGCGCGCCCGTGTACGCGCGCGTGGCCAGTTGCGACTGCACGCGCGGCGCGACCTGTTCGAGCTGCGCGTAGAGCGCCTGCTCGGCGGCCTCGACCAGCAGCGCCGCCTGCACGCCGCCGTCGAACGGCGCGCTTCCCGACTTCTTCAGGATGTTCGAGATGCGCTTGTTCGCGGCGGCGAGCGACGCCGCCTCCGCGAGCGACGAAAACTCGCGCACCGCGTCGAGCCGCGCGACGATGTCGTCCAGACGCGTCGGGTTCAGCGCGAGCACCGCGTCGATTTCGCCGGCCGCGTGGCCGCGCTCGCGCAGCAGGCCGCGCAGACGGTCCATGCAGAACGCGTAGATTGCCTCGGTCGAGTCCGCCACGTTCGGCAGCGCGGCGAACTGCGCATGCGCGGTGCGCAGCATTTCGACGAAATCGACCGGCAACTGCTTCTCGACGACGATGCGCAGGACGCCGAGCGCGTGACGGCGCAGCGCGAACGGGTCTTTCTCGCCGGTCGGCTGCAGGCCGATCCCCCAGATGCCGACGAGCGTTTCGAGCTTGTCGGCAAGCGCCACCACGGTGCCGGTGGCGGTGGACGGCAGCGCGTCGCCGGAGAAGCGCGGCTGATAGTGCTCGGTGCATGCGAGCGCGACCTCTTCCGGCTCGCCGTCGTGGCGGGCGTAGTAGGTGCCCATCGTGCCTTGCAGCTCGGGGAATTCGCCGACCATGTCGGTGATCAGGTCGGCCTTCGCGAGGCGCGCGGCGCGCTTCGCGAGCGCGACGTCGGCACCGAGCAGGGCGGCGATCGCGCCGGCGAGCGCCTCGACCCGCTCGACGCGCTGCAGCGCCGAGCCGAGCTTGTTGTGATAGACGACGTTCGCGAGCAGCGGCACGCGTTCGGCGAGCGTCTTTTTCTTGTCCTGCTCGAAGAAGAACTTCGCGTCGGCCAGACGCGGGCGCACGACCCGCTCGTTGCCTTCGACGATCTCCGCAGGCGTGTCGGTCGCGATGTTCGACACGATCAGGAAGCGCGAGCGCAGCCGGCCGGCCTGGTCGGTCAGCGCGAAATACTTCTGGTTGGTCTGCATCGTGAGGATCAGGCATTCCTGCGGGACCTGCAGGAATTCGTCCTCGAAGCGGCACGGATAGACGACCGGCCATTCGACGAGCGACGCGACTTCGTCGAGCAGCGACTCCGGCATCACGACCTGGTCATCCCCGGCCTGCGCGAGCAGGCTCGCGCGGATCTGCTCCTTGCGCTCGGCGAAGCTCGCGATCACCGAGCCCTTGTGACGCAGCGTGTCCGCGTACGTGTCCGCGTGCTGGATTGCGATGCGCCCCTCGCTGAGGAAGCGGTGGCCGAGCGTCGTGTCGCCGGCGTCGACGCCGAGCGCGCCGACCGGCACGACCTGGTCGCCGTGCAGCGCGGTCAGGCGATGCACGGGCCGCACGAACTGGATGTTGCTGCCGTCCAGGCGCTGGTACGTCATGACCTTCGGAATCGGCAGCTTCGACACGTTCAGCGTCTCGTCGAGCGCGGCCTGCAGGCCTTCGGCGAGCGTTGCGCCGGGCGCCGCGTAGCGCAGGAAGAACGCTTCGGCCTTGCCGTCGGTTGCGCGTTCGAGCTCGTTCACCGGGAAGTCGGGGAAGCCGAGCGCGGCCAGCTTCTTCGCGAGCGGCGCGGTGGGCTGGCCGTGCGCGTCGAGCGCGACCGACACCGGCAGCACCTTCTCGCGCACCTGCTTTTGCGGCGCGCCGGCGCGCACGTTGCGGACCACGACCGCGAGGCGGCGCGGCGTCGCGAAACGCTCGAACGTCAGCTCGCCTTCGATCAGCTCGCGCGCGGCGAGGCGCTGCGCGATGCCTTCGGCGAACGCGTCGCCCAGACGCGCGAGCGCCTTCGGCGGCAGTTCCTCGGTGAGCAGTTCGACGAGGAGGGTGGCGTGTTGGGGATGAGTCATGTGTTCGTGTTCCCGTCAGTCCGCGTCGATCTGCCGTTCGACCTTCAGCGGCGGCGCCCAGGCGGGCATCGCGGCATCCTGTTCGTCGGTGGTGAGGCCGGGCACGCCGTGCACCGGATTGCCGAGCATCGGGAAGCCGAGCTTTTCGCGCGAATCGTAGTACGCCTGCGCGACCTGGCGCGACAGGTTGCGGATGCGGCCGATATAGGCCGCGCGCTCGGTCACCGAGATCGCGCCGCGCGCGTCCAGCAGGTTGAACGTGTGACCGGCCTTCAGCACGAGTTCATAGGCGGGCAGCGCGAGCTGCGCATCGATCATGCGCTTCGCTTCGCTCTCGTAGCTGTTGAAGAACGTGAACAGCAGCTCGACGTTGGCCTGCTCGAAGTTGTACGTGGACTGTTCGACCTCGTTCTGGTGGTACACGTCGCCGTACGACAGGCGCCGCAGTTCGGGACCGTTCGGCCCCTGCTCTTCCCACTCGGTCCAGACGAGGTCGTAGACGTTCTCGACCTTCTGCAGGTACATCGCGAGACGCTCGAGCCCGTAGGTGATCTCGCCGAGCACGGGCCGGCAGTCGAGGCCGCCGACCTGCTGGAAGTACGTGAACTGCGTGACTTCCATGCCGTTCAGCCACACTTCCCAGCCGAGTCCCCACGCGCCGAGCGTCGGATTTTCCCAGTCGTCCTCGACGAAGCGCACGTCGTTCTGCTTCAGGTCGAAGCCGAGCGCCGCGAGCGAGCCGAGATAGAGGTCGAGAATGTTCTCCGGCGCCGGCTTCAGCACCACCTGATACTGGTAGTAATGCTGCAGACGGTTCGGATTCTCGCCGTAGCGGCCGTCTTTCGGGCGGCGCGACGGCTGCACGTAGGCGGCGCGCCACGGCTCCGGGCCGACCGCGCGCAGGAACGTGTGCACGTGCGAGGTGCCCGCGCCGACTTCGAGGTCGATGGGCTGCAGGAGCGCGCAACCCTGCTTGTCCCAGTAGGACTGCAGCGTCAGGATGATTTGCTGAAACGTGAGCATGAAGTGCCTTTCGGGCAGGGGCCGCGCCCCGGCGCGCGTGAGCGCGCGGGACGGCCGTGGAGCGAAGTGCCAAACCTTGTATTTTAACGGAAAGGGGGCACGGTGCGGATTTTTGGGGCGGCGCGCGCTACGCGTCGCCGCCGCGGCGCCGCAGGCTCGGGCCGAAGGCAAAGCCGACCGCGAGCAGCAGCAGCGAGAGCGCCAGCACCGTGTTGTTGCCGCTCGTCACGTAAGGCGTATGGCCGGACATGCCCTGCACGGTCACGTCGATCGAGCCGACCGTGAAGGGTGTGAGGCGCGCGATCACGCGGCCGTGCGCGTCGATTGCCGCGGTGGCGCCGGTATTGGTCGCGCGCAGCATCGGCCGGCCGGTTTCGAGCGAGCGCATGCGGGCGATCTGCAGATGCTGGTCGAGCGCGATCGTGTTGCCGAACCAGGCGAGGTCGGTCGTGTTGACGAGGATGCCCGGCTCGGGCGTGCTGTCGCGGATCGAGCGCGCGATTTCCTCGCCGAAAATGTCCTCGTAGCAGATGTCGACGCCGATCGCCTCGCCGTGCACGACAAATGGCTTTTGCACCGGCGCGCCGCGCGCGAAGTCGCCGAGCGGAATGTTCATCAGGTTCACGAACCAGCGAAAGCCCCACGGCACGAACTCGCCGAACGGCACCAGATGGTGCTTGTCGTAGCGGTACAGCGTGCGCGAGCCGGGCGTGACGCCAAACAGGCTGTTCGTGTAGTCGACCAGCTGGCCGTCCGGCGTGATCGTGCCGCCGATCGCGCCGAACAGCACCGCCGAGCCGGTCGTGTCGGAGAACTGGCGCAGCGCCGTCGCGAACCACGGCGGCAACTGCTGGATCAGGACCGGAATCGCGGTTTCCGGCGTGACGATCAGATTCGCGGGCTTCGCCGTAATCATCTGCTGATACTCGTGGATCGCCGCGATCGCGCCCGCCTGGTCGTACTTCATGCTCTGCTTCACGTTGCCTTGCAGCAGGCGCACCGTGAGCGGCCCGTCGACCGGCTGCGTCCAGTTCACGAGCGGCAGCGCGAGGCCCGCGGCAACGAGCGCGAGCGCGGCGCCGAACGCCGGCAGCGCGCGGCCGGGGCGCGCCGCGCTGCCGCGCGCCGCCGGTTTGCGCGCGCGCACGGCCGCCTGCACCAGCAGCGCGGCGACGAGCGCGAGCACCCAGCCCACCCCGTAGACGCCCGCCACGGGCGCATAGCCGGCAAGCGGCCCGTCGACTTGCGCATAGCCGCTCGCGAGCCACGGAAAGCCGGTGAACACCGTGCCGCGCAGCCATTCGCCGAGCGCCCACGCGCTCGCGAAGGCGAACGCGCCGTGCCAGGTCGGCGCGAACGGCCGGTCCGCGTGCGCGCCGTGGCCCGCGTGACCGGCGCAGAACGACCAGAGGCCGGCCGCGAACGCCGGATAGAGCGCGAGATACAGCGAGAACAGCACGAGCGCCGCGATGGCGAGCGGCGCGGCCATGCCGCCGTACTCGTGCATGCTGACGTAGAGCCACCAGACGCCGGTCACGAAGTTGCCGAAGCCGAAAGCGCCGCCGGTGAGCGCGGCGCTTTTCCAGCCGGTCGTGCGCGTGAGCCACGCATAGAGGAACGCGAAGATCGCGAGTTCGAGCCAGCCGCCATGCGGAGTCGGCGCGAACGACAGGGTGTTGGCCGCGCCCGCGGCGAGCGCGACGGCGTAGTGCCAGCGCGGCAGCGTGCGGCCCGGCGAGCGCGCGAGCGCGGTGGCCGCGCCACGGCGCAGGCGGGAAGTGATCGGGTCGGCCATTGTTGCGTGGTCGGCGGTGGACTGGGGAATCAGCTCTGGGCCTGCTGCGCGTCGCGTTCGCGACGGCCCGCGAGCGGATCGCGGCGCACCAGCAGCATGTGGATCTGGCGTGCGTCGCCGCGCAGGATCTCGAAGATCAGGTCGTCGATGCGCACTTTTTCGCCGCGATGCGGCACGCGCCCGAAATGATGCGTGACGAGGCCGCCGATCGTATCGACTTCCTCGTCCGGGTAGTGCGTGCCGAAGGTTTCGTTGAACTGCCCGATTTCGGTGAGCGCGCGCACGCGGTAGCGGCCGTCCGGCGACGCGATGATGTTGCCGCTTTCCTCGTCGAAATCGTATTCGTCCTCGATGTCGCCGACGATCTGCTCCAGCACGTCTTCGATCGTGATCAGCCCGGCGACGCCGCCGTACTCGTCGACGACGATCGCGATGTGGTTGTGGTTCGCGCGGAAATCGTGCAGCAGCACGTTCAGCCGCTTCGATTCGGGAATGAACACGGCGGGGCGCAGCATCCCGCGCACGTCGAATTCCTCTTGCGCGTAGTAGCGCAGCAGGTCTTTGGCCAGCAGCACGCCGATCACGTTGTCGCGGTTGCCTTCGTAGACCGGGTAGCGCGAATGCGCCTTGTCGAGCACGAACGGGATGAATTCGGCCGGCGTGTCCGCGATGTTGATCGCGTCCATCTGCGCGCGCGGGATCATGATGTCGCGCGCGCACAGTTCGGAGACCTGGAAAACGCCTTCGATCATCGACAGCGAATCCGCGTCGATCAGATTGCGCTCGTGCGCGTCCTGGAGGATTTCCAGCAGTTCGCCGCGAGATTCGGGCTCGGGCGAGATGAAGTCGGTCAGACGCTCGAGCAGCGAGCGCTTTTCCTGGGGTTTGTCGCTGGTTCGGTGTCGACTGGGAGGCGTGTCGTTCATGGTGATGCGCCCGGGCGGAGCGCGGACGCGCTGTTGCTGAGTCTTAAGGATACACCACGCACATGGCAGGACCGTGTCCCGGCCGGCCGCGCGGCGCGTGCCTCATCGTAGCGGATAACGGCGCTGCGCGGGCCGGCGAAAAAAATCGCAGACGATGCCGGGACGGGCGGACGCCGCGGCGCGCCGGGTTCTCACCCGCGTCTTCGAGCGCGCGCCCGCGCGCGGCGCAGCCTGGCTCAGCCTGGCTCAGCCGCCGTCGCGGCCCGCTTCCCGGCAGCGCGCGAGCAGCGCTTCGAGCGCGCGGTCCGGGATGCCGGTCTCGCGCAGCGCGGCCGCGGTGCGGCTCACGTAATCGAGCGTCGTGCCGTAGCGGCCGCTCGCGCACTCGAACACCGTCTGCACGATCTCGTCCGGCAGCTTGCCGGTGTAGCTCGGCACCTCGCGGCGCATGACGAACGCGAGCGCCTCGACGCGCCGGCCGTCGACCAACTGGCACGGCAGCCATGCCGGCCGGTACGAGCCCATCGCCATTTCGCGCCGCCACAGCGCTTCCAGGTGCGGCATCGCGCCCTCGGCCGCGAGCCGGAACGCGATGCCGCTGCACGAGCCGCCGCGGTCGAGCGCGAGCACGAGGCCCGGCTGCTCGGGCGTGCCGCGATTCACGCGCGACCACAGATAAAGCCCGCGATGATAGCCGTGCACCTTCGAGCGCGCGGCTTCGACGGTCGGCATGCCGGGATTCCAGATCAGCGACCCATAGCCGAACAGCCACAGATCGCGCGCGCGGTCCCAGCCGCCGAGCGTGCGTTCGAGCGACGCGCGCAGCTCGTCGTCGGTGAGCAGGCGCGACTCGCCGAGCGCCGGCGGATAGCCGGCGCAGCGCGGAGGGGTGTCGGGAACGGGCGTGCTCACGGCGGCGGGAACGGTCGTCGGCCGCTTAACGGTAAGGATCCGGAAAGCCGAGCGAAATGAGGATGCGGGTTTCGAGCGCTTCCATTTCCTGCGCTTCCTCGTCGACCTCGTGATCGTAGCCCTGCGCGTGCAGCGTGCCGTGCACCAGCAGGTGCGCGTAATGCGCGGCAAGCGGCTTGCGCTGCGCGGCCGCCTCTGTTTCGATCACCGGGCAGCACAGGATCAGGTCGCCGCTCACCGGATCGTCTTCCGATTCCGCGTACGCGAAGGTCAGCACGTTGGTCGCGTAGTCCTTGCCGCGATACGTGCGGTTCAGCATCCGGCCTTCCTCGGCGTCGACCAGGCGCACCGTCAGTTCGGCGTCGGCGAACAGCGCGGCCTTGATCCAGCGCGCGACGCTCGCGCGCGGCAACAGCGCCTTGTGCTGCGGCCAGGCCTTCGCGGCGGGGAATTGCAGGCTGAGCGTGAGTGTCGGGGCGCGGCTCATGCGGGGGCGGTGTGTGGCTCGAGGTTCGGGGTGAGCGGCGCGCGGCGCCGCGCCGGATCATTCGGCATGGCCGCCGCCGTCGCTTTTCTGCGCGTGCGCGTCATACGCCTCGACGATGCGCGCGACGAGCGGATGACGCACCACGTCCGCGCTCGTAAAGCGCGTGAGCGCGATGCCGCGCACGTTCGACAGCACCTGCTGCGCTTCGATCAGCCCGCTCTTGTGGCCGCGCGGCAGGTCGACCTGGGTCGTGTCGCCGGTGACGACCGCCTTCGAGCCGAAGCCGATCCGCGTGAGGAACATTTTCATCTGCTCGGGCGTGGTGTTCTGCGCCTCGTCGAGGATGACGAACGCGTGGTTCAGCGTGCGTCCGCGCATGTACGCGAGCGGCGCGATCTCGATCATCTGCCGCTCGAACATCTTCGCGGTCTTGTCGAAACCGAGCAGGTCGTACAGCGCGTCGTACAGCGGACGCAGGTACGGGTCGACCTTCTGCGCGAGATCGCCGGGCAGGAAGCCGAGCCGCTCGCCGGCTTCGACCGCCGGCCGCGTCAGCACGATGCGCTTGACCTGGTCGCGCTCGAGCGCGTCGACCGCGCACGCCACGGCCAGGTAGGTCTTGCCGGTGCCCGCGGGGCCGACGCCGAAGGTGACGTCGTGCGACACGATCTGCTTCAGGTATTCGCGCTGCGCGGGCGTGCGTCCGCGCAGGTCGGCGCGGCGGGTGTAGAGCTTCGGGCCGAGCTCGTCGGGCTCCGTCGCGTCGTTGCCGGCGGGTTCGTCGAACGGGTGATCCGGGTCGTGGCGCAGGCGCACGTCGTCTTCACCGTTGCCGTGGCCGTGGCCGTTCGTGCCGCCGCGCGCCGGGTGACGCGCCTCGACGAGCGCGAGCTGGATGTCGTCGACCGACAGCGGATCGCGGGCGCTGTTGTAGAAGTTTTCGAGCGCGGTGAGCGCGAGCTTCGCGCCGCGGCCGCGGATCGAGATGCGGTGGCCGCGCCGCTGCAGGGTGACGTCGAGCGCCTGCTCGATCTGCCGCAGGTTTTCGTCGAGCGGGCCGCAAAGATTGGCGAGCCGCGCGTTGTCGTCGCGCGGTGCGGTGAATTCCAGATGCTGCTGGGCGGTCTTCAAGGCGGGGAGTCGATCCTGTCGGTAAGTCGTGCGCTCAGTGGGCCGTCGCGGGGACGTCGTCGTTCACGAGGACAAGCTCGCCGCGCAACGAATGGGGGTACGCATGGACGATTTTCACGTCGACCATCTGGCCGGTGAGCCGCGCGTGCGACGCGGGCGGCGCGGGGAAATTCACCACGCGGTTGTTTTCGGTGCGCCCGGCAAGCTCGTTCGGGTCCTTGCGGGCCGGACGCTCGACCAGAATCCGCTCGACCTTGCCGACCATCGCGTCGCTGATGCGCTGCACGTTTTCCTCGATCGTCGCCTGCAGGTGCTGCAGGCGGCGCAGCTTCAGCTCGCGCGGGGTGTCGTCCGCGAGGTTCGCGGCCGGCGTGCCGGGACGCGGGCTGTAGATGAACGAGAAGCTGGTGTCGTAGCGCATCTCGTGCACGAGCGCCATCGTCTTGTCGAAATCCTCGTCGGTTTCGCCGGGAAAGCCGACGATGATGTCGGTCGACAGCGACAGGTCCGGGCGGATCGCGCGCAGACGGCGGATCACCGACTTGTATTCGAGCACCGTATAGCCGCGCTTCATCGCCATCAGGATGCGGTCGGAACCGTGCTGCACCGGCAGGTGCAGATGGTTCACGAGCTTGGGCACGCGCGCGTAGGCGTCGATCAGGCGCTGCGTGAATTCCTTCGGGTGCGACGTGGTGTAGCGGATCCGCTCGATGCCGGGAATCTCGGCGACGTATTCGATCAGCGTCGCGAAGTCCGCGATCTCGGCCGAGCCGGGCGCGACGGCGCCGCGGTAGGCGTTGACGTTCTGGCCGAGCAGCGTGACTTCGCGCACGCCCTGGTCGGCGAGGCCGGCGATCTCGGTGAGCACGTCGTCGAGCGGGCGCGACACTTCCTCGCCGCGCGTGTACGGCACGACGCAGTAGCTGCAGTACTTGCTGCAGCCTTCCATGATCGACACGAACGCGCTCGGCCCGTCGACGCGCGCCGGCGGCAGATGGTCGAACTTCTCGATCTCGGGAAACGAGATGTCGACCTGCGCGCGCCCGCTCGCGCGGCGCTCGTCGATCAGCTGCGGCAGGCGGTGCAGCGTTTGCGGGCCGAACACGACGTCCACGTAGGGCGCGCGCGCGACGATCGCCGCGCCTTCCTGGCTCGCGACGCAGCCGCCCACGCCGATGATGAGCGCCGGATTGGCCGCTTTCAGCTCGCGCACGCGGCCGAGGTCGGAAAAGACCTTCTCTTGCGCCTTTTCGCGCACCGAGCAGGTGTTGAACAGAATGACGTCCGCGTCTTCGGGCGTGTCCGTCTTGACGAGGCCTTCGGCGGCGCCGAGCACGTCGACCATCTTGTCGGAGTCGTACTCGTTCATCTGGCAGCCGAAGGTCTTTACATAAACTTTCTTGGTCATCGAATTTCGCCGGTCGCAGTGGTTAACCTGGGGGCGTCGTATCAGCGTGGAGGGGGCGAAAACGGGCGCGCATTCCGGCCGGGGAGTGGCCCCGATCCGGGCCGGCGAGCCGCCGCGCGGCGGGGCGGGCGCGTTTTCGTGCGTAGTCCGTCATTATAGCCGTTCGCCGGCGGGCGCTTGCGGCGCGGCGCGCCGGCGCGCCGCGTCGAGCAGCGTCTCCAGTTCGCCGCTCACCTGCGCGAAACGCGCGGCGAGAAAATCCAGCAGCACACGCACGCGCGGCGCCATGAAGCGGTTGCGGTGGTAGAGCGCATGCAGCGGCGCATCCGGGTAGCGCCAGTCGGGCAGCAGCACCCTCAGGCTGTCCGCGCGCAGGTCCGCCTCGACGTCCCACATCGACTTCACGACGATTCCGTAGCCGCGCAGCGCCCATTCCCGCGCGATCGCGCCGTCGTTGGTCTCGCGCGCGGTGTCGAGCGGCACCGTGTAGCGCTGGACCTCGTCGCCGCGCGTGAAGCGCCACTCGTTGATCGGACCGGACGCGGTGCCGAGCACGATGCAGTCAAAGCGCGCGAGGTCGTGCGGATCGCGCGGTTCGCCGTGCTTCGCGAGGTAAGCGGGCGAGGCGCACAGCACCCGGCGGTTCGGCGCGAGCGGCCGGGCGGCCAGCGCGCTGTCCTGCGGCACGCCGAAGCGGATCGCGAGATCGATGTCTTCCTGCACGAGATTCGACAGCGAATCGGACAGCGTCAGCGCGAAGCTCACGTCCGGGTACAGCGCGTTGAACGCGTCGAGCCACTGCATCAGCAAATTGCGCCCGAAGTCCGAGGTCGCGGAGATCCGCACCTTGCCGCGCACCGCGTTGCGGCCCGCCTGCAGCTGCGCTTCGGCGTCGTCGAGCGCGCGTAGCGCCTGGCGGCAACAGTTCAGGTAGAGCCGGCCTTCGTCGGTCAGGCGCAACTGCCGCGTGGTGCGCTCGAACAGGCGGGTCTTCAGGCCGCCTTCGAGCTTCTGCAGACGCGCGCTCGCGGCGGCCGGCGTGAGGCCGAGCTTGCGGCCGGCCGCCGACAGGCTGCCCAGTTGCGCGGCTTCGACGAACAGCCGGATGTCGCCGAGGTTATCCATCGCCAAGGGTATCCGCCAATTATTCAGGAAATTTTGAAAATCATTCAAATGCTACGCCAATTCTCAAATTCACGCGGCGCGCGGACAATCCGTCTACCGATTAACCCTGGTAGGCCAGTCAGGCGCCCGCTTCTGCGATGCATCTCGATCACGCGACGATCGTCACGGCCGAACTCGACGCCACGCGCCGTTTTTTCGTCGACGTGGCCGGGCTCGACGACGGCCCGCGGCCGCCGTTCGGCGTGCGCGGCTACTGGCTGCATGCGCAGGGCCGGCCGGTGATTCATCTCGTCGAGGCCACGCGGGCGGGCGGCGCGGGCCGCACCGCGCCGCGCATCGATCACGTCGCGCTGCGCGTTGCAACGGCGGCCGAATGGGCTGCGCTCGTCGCGCGGCTGCGTGCGCACGGCGTGCGCTACCAGCTTGCCGACGTGCCGCTCACCGGGGAATTGCAACTGTTTGTCGCGCTTGCGCCGGGCGTCGTCGTCGAGTTCGTGACCGCGCGGTGAGGCCCATGCGCGACGCCCTACCCTGAATCTGGAGTCCTGCGATGCCTGTTCCTCTTCTCGCGCTGGCCATCAGCGCCTTTGCGATCGGCACCACCGAGTTCGTGATCATGGGCCTGCTGCCCGACGTCGCGCGCGATCTCGCGGTCTCGCTGCCGTCGGCCGGGCTGCTGGTGAGCGGCTACGCGCTCGGCGTGGCGCTCGGTGCGCCGCTGCTCGCCGCGCTCACCAGCCGGATGCCGCGCAAGCTCGCGCTGCAGCTGCTGATGGGCGTGTTCATCGTCGGCAACGTGCTGTGCGCGCTCGCGCCGGATTACGCAATGCTGATGGTTGCGCGCGTCGTCACGTCGTTCGCGCACGGCTCGTTCTTCGGCATCGGCGCGGTGGTCGCGGCGTCGCTGGTGCCGCAGGAAAAGCGTGCGAGCGCGATTGCGCTGATGTTCACCGGGCTCACGCTCGCGAACGTGCTCGGCGTGCCGTTCGGCACCTTCATCGGCCAGCAGTTCGGCTGGCGCGTCGCGTTCTGGGTCGTCAGCGGCCTCGGCGTCGCTGCGCTCGCCGGCGTCAGCGCGCTCGTGCCGAACCGCCACGACACCGGCCCGGCGGGCCTCGCCCACGAAATGCGCGTGATGCGCGACCCGCAGGTATGGCTCGCGCTTGCGATGACCATCTTCGGTTTCGGCAGCGTGTTCGTCGTGTTCACGTTTATCGCGCCGATTCTGGAGCAGGTGAGCGGCTTCTCGCCGCATGGCGTCACGCTGGTGCTCGTGCTGTTCGGCGCGGGGCTGACGCTCGGCAACACGGTCGGCGGCCGCTTCGCGGATCGTGCGCTGATGCCGTCGCTGATGGTGATCCTCGCGCTGCTCGCAGTCGTGATGGCGGTATTCACGCGCACGAGCCACACGCCGTTTGCGGCGGCCGTGACGGTGTTCGTGTGGGGGATCGCTGCGTTCGCAACGGTGCCGCCGCTGCAGATGCGCGTCGTCGCGAAGGCGAGCGCCGCGCCGAATCTGGCCTCGACGCTCAATATCGGCGCATTCAATATCGGCAATGCGGGGGGCGCGTGGCTCGGCGGCCTGGCGATCGGCCACGGCTGGGGGCTCGCGACGCTGCCGTGGGTGGCCGCCGGCGTCGCGCTCGCGGCGCTCGCATTGACCGGGTTCGCCGCGCGGCTCGATGCGCCGGCCGGCAAGCGGGCCGTGGCTGAGGCCGCGTGACGGGGCACCGCGGGGGCACAGCCGGGGCGCCGCCGGGGTGCCGTTGGCAAGAGCCGCAAGAACCGCAAGAACCGCAAGAGCCGCAAGAACCGCAAGAGCCTGATCCCGACGGATGCCCGCGGGCGGACGGCGGGGCTCGCGGGATCAGGGCCGAAGCCGCGACGCGACGCAGACGCGCGGAGCAGGCGGGCGCCGCAGCCCCGTGCGCGCCGGGGGTTACGACTGCTGCTCGCCGAACTCGCCGCGCAAGCCTGCTTCGACGAGCGCCGGCAGATCGTCCATGCTCGCAATGATGCGCGTCATGCCCATCTTGCGCAGCGCGTCGGCATAGCCTTGCGGAATATGGCTCGCGCCGACGAACGCAATGGTCTTCATGCCGGCCGTGCGCGCGGCGTTCAGGCCGGCCACGCTGTCTTCGACGACGAGGCAGCGCGCCGGCTCCACGCCGAGCTGCGCGGCCGCGTACAGGTACACGTCGGGATACGGCTTCGGACGCGCAACCTGCTCGGCGCTGAAGATGCGCGTGCCGAACACGTGCTGCAGCCCCGCGCGGCGAATCGACGCGTGCACGCGGGTGAGCCGGCTGTTCGACACCACGGCCGCCGGCAGCGCGACCTGCTGCAACGCGTCGCGCACGCCGGCGATCGGGCTCAGGCGGGACGCGAGCGCGGCTTCGACGTTGTGCTCGACCGTCTCCAGAAAATCCGGCGGCAGCCGGATGTCGAATGACGCCTCGATGCCGGCGAGAAAGCGCGATGTCTGCTGGCCGAACGCGGTCTTGACCGCGTTCGCGAAGTCGAGACCGGGGAACGTGACGGTGAGCGTTTCGAGCAGCACGTGGTCGGCAATGACTTCACTGTCGACGAGGACACCGTCGCAGTCGCAGATGAGATGGTCGATCATGAATGAAACCGGAAGCAGCGGAAGCGGGGGCGCGTGGAACGCTCGCGTACGACGCGCAAAGCGTCATGATACGTGCTTTGCGGCGGCCTGAGCGTGCGCAGGCTGCCGCGCGCGCTCCGGTCAGTGGGCGTGCAGGTAGACCCAGGTGGCCGCGACGCCGCCCGCCAGCGGGCCGCAGACGGGAATCCACGCATAGCGCCAGTCGCTGTCGCGCTTGCCCGGGATCGGCAGCAGCGCGTGCATGAGCCGCGGCGCGAGGTCGCGCGCCGGACTCATGGCGTAGCCCGTCGGGCCGCCGAGCGAAATGCCGATGCCGAGCACGAGCAGGCCGACCGGCACCGCGTCGAGCGCGCCCAGCCCGATCTGCGGCGATGCGAGCGACAGCACGCCCAGAATCAGCACGAAAGTGCAGATCATTTCGGCAAGAAAATTGTGCGGCACGCTGCGGATGGCCGGTGCGGTGCAAAAGACGCCGAGCTTCAGGTCGGCGTCGGCTTCCCGGGCGAAGTGCTGCCGGTAGGCGGCCCACATGAGGCCCGCGCCCGCCATGCCGCCGAGCATCTGCGCGGCCACGTAGCCCGGCACCTTGCTCCACGCGAACTTGCCCGCCAGCGCGAGGCTGACCGTGACGACCGGATTCAGATGCGCGCCGCTGGACGACGCGGTCATGAAGACCGCGATGAACACCGCCATCGCCCAGCCGGTCACGATGACGATCAGGCCGGCGTCCCGGCCTTTGGTCCGGGCAAGCAGCACGTTGGCGACCGCGCCGTCGCCGAGCAGGACGAGCACCGCGGTGCCGATGAATTCGGCAATACAAGGTGACATGATTCGCAATACTGAATAAAAATGAGATGTGATCCGGCGGCACGCGACGGCGGCGCGCAGCGCCGGCATCCCGCTGCGCGCCGGTTTGCCGCCGGCACGTTCGGGCGGGGCCGCGACGGGTGCGCCGCGGCCCCGCCGGCGCTCACGGCGTGTCGGCCCAGGCCTTGGCGGCGCGCACCGCGCGTTGCCATCCGGCGAGGTTGCGTTCGACGTCGGCGGCCGCCATGTCGGGCGTGAAGCGGCGATCGAGCGCCCACTGGCTCTGCAGCGCGTCGACGTCCTTCCAGTAGCCGCAGGCGAGACCGGCGAGGTACGCGGCGCCGAGCGCGGTGGTTTCGCTGACCCGCGGGCGCACCGCGTCGACCCCGAGGAGGTCGGCCTGGAACTGCATCAGCAGGTTGTTCGCACAGGCGCCGCCATCGACGCGCAATTCGCCGATGCGGATACCGGAATCTGCTTCCATCGCCTTCAGCACGTCGAGCGACTGGTATGCGATCGAGTCGAGCGCCGCGCGGGCGATGTGCGCGGCGCTCGTGCCGCGCGTCACGCCGAACAGCGTGCCGCGCGCCCGCGCGTTCCAGTGCGGCGCGCCGAGCCCGGCGAAGGCCGGCACCAGATAGACGCCGTCGCCGTGCGGCACGCTGCGCGCGAGCGCCTCGATGTCAGCCGCGCTCTTGATGATGCCGAGCCCGTCGCGCAGCCACTGCACGACCGCGCCGCCGATGAAGATGCTGCCTTCGAGCGCGTACTGGACCTGCTCGCCGATCTGCCAGGCGATCGTCGTGACGAGGTTGTTGCGCGATTCGATCGGTTGCGCGCCGGTGTTCATCATCAGGAAGCAGCCGGTGCCGTAGGTGTTCTTCACCATGCCCGAGCGCGTGCACATCTGGCCGAACAGCGCCGCGTGCTGGTCGCCGGCGATGCCGGCAAGCGGGATCTTCGACGCGAATACCGTGGTGCGGGTCGGGCCGTAGATTTCGGAGGACGGCCGCACCTCGGGCAGCATGCTGCGCGGAATGTCGAGCGCGGCCAGCAGGTCGTCGTCCCACTGCCGCGTGTGGATGTTGAACAGCATCGTGCGCGACGCGTTGGTCACGTCGGTGATGTGCAGCGCGTGCTTCGTGAAGTTCCAGACGAGCCATGCGTCGACGGTGCCGAACGCGAGGCGGCCCTGACGGGCCTTTTCGCGCGCGCCCTCGACGTTGTCGAGAATCCAGCGGATCTTGGTGGCGGAAAAATAGGCGTCGATCGGCAGCCCGGTTTTCGCCCGCACCGTCTGTTCGAGCCCCTGCGCCTTCAGCTCGTCGCACAGACCGGCGGTGCGGCGGTCCTGCCAGACGATCGCGTTGTAGATCGGGTGCCCGGTCTCGCGATCCCAGACGATGGTGGTCTCGCGCTGGTTCGTAATGCCGATCGCGGCAATCGACGTGCCGTTCAGCCCCGCCCGCGTGACCGCCTCGGCCGCGACGCCGGCCTGGGTCGACCAGATCTCCTGCGGGTCGTGCTCGACCCAGCCCGGCTGCGGGTAGATCTGCTCGAATTCCTTCTGGGCCGTCGAGACGACGTTGCCCGCGCGGTCGAACAGCATCGCGCGGGAACTGGTGGTGCCCTGGTCGAGCGCAAGGATGTACTGATCCTGCATCTGTCTCATCTCCATGTTCTATCGGGCCGCGCAGTGGCGGCTTGCAACGGAAGCGGTCCCCCGGCGCGGCGTGGCGGGCCGCCGCGCGGTTTTCGCTATCTCCCGGCGGGAGACCGCGCGGCGCGCGCGTGACCGCCCGCGCGCCCCCCGCCTGTCCGGCGCGCGGCTGCGCACGTCATGCGGGCTGGCCAGCGCGCGCACCCGGAGCGGGCGTGCGGGCGAACCACGCGTCGATGTCCTGCATCACGCTCGCGAGCGTGCCGGGCTCGATGTGCAGGCCGAGCTTCGAACGCCGCCACAGCACGTCCTGCGCACACGTGGCCCACTCGATGTCGCGCAGATAGCGCAACTCCGCTTCGTACAGGTCCGGCGCGAACGCGGTGCCGAGCGCGGCCACCGAGCCGGCCGCGCCGATGACCTGCATCGTCCGGGTACCGTACGCGCGGGCGTAGCGATGCGCGAGCCCGGCCGGCAGCCACGGATATTGTTGCTCCAACTGCGCCAGAAAGCGCGCGAAGTTTGCCTGCGCGATGTCGCCGCCCGGCAGCGGCACGCCCGCGGTCCACGCCGGCGCCGGGCGGCGCAGCGCGTGCGTGAGCGTGTCGAGCGCTTCCTCCGCGAGCTTGCGAAACGTCGTGATCTTGCCGCCGAACACCGACAGCAGCGGGGCTTCGCCTTCCGGTGCGTCGAGTTCGAGTCGGTAGTCGCGCGTGACCGCCGACGGATTGTCCGCGTTTTCGTCCTCGAGCAGCGGGCGCACGCCCGAGTAGCTCCAGCGCACGTCCGCCGGCGAAATGGGCTGGCGGAAATAGCGGTTGATCGAGTCGCACAGGTACTGCACTTCGTCCGTCTCGATGGCGACCTGCGACGGATTGCCCTGGTAGGCGATGTCGGTTGTGCCGATCAGCGTGTAGTCGCGCTCGTAAGGGATCGCGAAGATGATGCGCCGGTCCGGGTTCTGGAAAATGTAGGCGTGGTCGTGCGCGAACAGGCGCGGCGTGACGATGTGGCTGCCCTTGACGAGCCGCACGCTGTGCCGCGCCGGCAGCCCGAGCGCGCCGTGCAGCAGTTCGCCGACCCACGGACCGGCGGCGTTCGCGATGGCCCCGGCGCTCACGTCCGCGCTCGTGCCGTCGGCGCGACGCAGGCGCGCATGCCATTCGCCGCCCGCGCGCGCCGCTTCGACGAGCTTCGTGCGGGTGAGCACCGTGGCGCCGCGCTCCTTCGCGTCGAGCACGTTCAGCACGACGAGCCGCGCGTCGTCGACCCAGCCGTCCGAGTACACGAAGCCGCGCCGGATGCTCTCCACGAGCGGCGCGCCGGCCGGGTGGCGCCGCATGTCGATGCCGCGCGAGCCGGGCAGAAGCTCGCGGCGCGCGAGGTGGTCGTACAGGAACAGGCCGGCGCGGATCATCCACGCGGGCCGCAGGTTCGGCATGTGCGGCATCACGAAGCGCAGCGGCCACATGATGTGCGGAGCCGCGCGCAGCAGCGTTTCGCGCTCCTGCAGCGCCTTGCGCACGAGGCCGAATTCACCGTATTCGAGATAGCGCAGGCCGCCGTGGATCAGCTTGGTGCTTGCCGACGACGTGTGCGCCGCGAGGTCGTCCTGTTCGCACAGCAGGACCGACAGGCCGCGCCCGGCGGCATCGCGGGCGATGCCCGCGCCGTTGATCCCGCCGCCCACGACGAGCAAATCGTACCGGGTGCGTTGCATCTGCTGCAGATCCTTGGTTGGCAAAAGGGAGGATGACACGGGAAAGTGCGCGGGGAAAAGGAAATGAATCGAACCATGAATGTTCGATTTCGAACTTTAACGAACGTATTCGAAAAAGTAAAGGTTGATTTGCGCGCAGCCGGCCCGCGCGAGTGGCGCAACGCGCGGCCACCGACGATACTCACGTCTATCGGTCTTCGTGAGGTGAACCATGCGGGCAGTCTGGTGGATGGGGGCGGCGGCGTTGCTGGCCGGTTGTGCGAACACGCCGGACCTGGCGGGCAGCTTCGGCGCGCCGTCGTTTGCGGCGCTCCAGCAGATGTGCGGCGCCGCGCCGGTCGATTACGGCAGCGACGCGCAGCCGGTCTATACGGCGTTTCTCGATGCCTACGTCGCCCATCGGCACGGTCATCTGACGAAGGACGCGTATTGCGCGTTCCAGGCGTCGATCGCGCAGCACTACGAGACGCTCGCGAAGAGCAGCGATCCGCAGTCGCGCAATCAGTGGGTGAGCTATTTTCTCGGTCGGCGCGCGCAGGCCATCAGCTGGCGTGCGACGGTGGATCCGACGCTACGGGGCGGTTGAGCGGGCATCATTCCCCGCGCGCAAGCGCGTCGCGATGCGGGTGGAGATTGCACGCCGACGCCGCGCCGGAACGATTGTTCGCGCCATCGGCAACCGGCCCGCGCGGGCACGGTGCGTCGGCGGCGCAGCGGCATGATGGTCACAGGCGGGACACGCGCGGGATATACGCAAAACACGCGCGAAACACCCGCGAAACACGCGCACCGCGGACGCGCCCGGTGCGAGCGCGGGTTTGTCAGGGAGATCGGCGGCGTCAGGAGAAACGCTTGGCGGCACGGACCGCCGAGTCGCCGCTTTCGGTGACGCGCCACTGGCGGCGGCCGGAGGCGAGCCTTTCGAGCTGCACGAGCTGTCGCTCGAACAGGGCGTCCAGTTCCTGGCGGTCCATGTCGACCTGATTGGGCGCGTCCTTCAGCAGCAGCAAAGTGGCGAATTCATGCGGGCTCAGCATCGTTCTCTCCAGGGCAAGCGGCGCGCGGACCAGACTGCCGGGGCGGCAGGGGCGGCGATCCGCGACACGATCAGGTGGGAGTTCAGGCTGTCACGTCCGGTGCCGCACGAAGCGGGCATCGGGGTTTGGAGTGTAGTCAACCGGGCCGCGAACGCCAAATCGTCCCCGAAAATTTTCCGTTTGACATTCGCATCGCGCAGCGGCGGTGTGCGCCTGCGCGGAACTTCGCGATTTCACTCGAACTCCGGTGTGCGCCGCAGCAGCGGCGCCGGGGCACCGGCGGCGCCGGCTTACCCGGCGACGTAGACCTGCGTGCCGGCCGCCGCGAGCGTGTCGAGCATCTCGGCGGGCGGCGCGGCGTCGGTGAACAGCGCGTCCACCTGGTCCAGATGCCCCTGGCGCACCAGCGCGGGCCGACCGAACTTCGAGTGGTCGGCGGCGAGGAACACCGTGCGCGCATGCTCGATGATCGCCTCGGCGACGCGCACCTCGCGCGTGTCGAAATCGCGCAGCGTGCCGTCGGCCTCGATGCTCGACGTGCCGACGATCGCGAAATCGACCTTGAACTGGCGGATGAAGTCGATCGCCAGTTCGCCGACGATGCCCTTGTCCCACGGACGCACGATCCCGCCGGTCACCAGCACCTCGCAGTCCGGGTAGCCGCTCATCATGCTGGCGACGTTCAGGTTGTTGGTGATCACGCGCAGGCCGCGATGGCGGTTCAGCGCGCGCGCGACTTCCTCGGTGGTGGTGCCGAGGTTGATGAAGAGCGACGCCTGATCCGGGATGTGCGTGGCGACGAGCGCCGCGATGCGCCGCTTTTCGTCGTGGAACATCCGCTGCCGCGCGGTGTACGACACGTTCTCCGAACTGGTCGGCAGGCTCGCGCCGCCGTGATAGCGCCGCAGCAGGTTCATGTCGGCGAGCCAGTTGACGTCGCGCCGGATTGTCTGCGGCGTGACCTCGAAATGCGCCGCCAGATCGTCGACGGTCACGAAGCCGTCGCGCTGCACCCACTCGAGCAGTTCCTGTTGACGCGCGTTGAGGGTCAGGCGGGGGTCTCGGGTCATGAGTATCGTGTCGCGGGCAAAGCGCCGACGCGGCGCCTCGCGCACAATGGGTGGATGTGCCGCTATTGTAAGACTATCCGCCAGGTTGTCCGTCAGCCGAACGACCCGGCGCGCACATGACGCCGACATCCGGCCCCGTATTCAGTCGTCGTCTGCATTGATTCATTTGATAAATGAATTTGTGTTTAGCGCGGCTTCCGGCTGCAATGGAATGTTTTCGCCTCACCCTTTCGCGAGGTGCGTCACGCCGCGCGTGGCCGCATCGCGCTCTCCGAGAGTGTTCACATGACCCGCTTCGACTGGCATAACCCGTATCCGACCCAGCGCCTGCCCGTATTCGCGCGCAATATCGTCTCGACTTCGCACCCGCTCGCTGCGCAGGCGGGGCTGCGCATGCTGTGGAAAGGCGGCAACGCGGTCGATGCCGCGATCGCCGCGGCTGCCGCGATCACGGTGGTCGAACCGGTGTCGTGCGGGCTCGGCGGCGACGCGTTCGCGCTCGTCTGGGACGGAGCGAAGCTGCACGGGCTGAACGCGTCGGGCGTCGCGCCCGCGGCGTGGAGCGTCGATTATTTCCGGCGCAAGTACGGCGAGGAAAACGGCCTCGCGAAGCAGCCGAAGCGCGGCTGGGATGCGGTCACGGTGCCGGGCGTGATCGCCGGCTGGGAGGCGCTGCACCAGAAATTCGGCTCGCTGCCGTTCGCGGACCTGATGGAGCCGGCGATCGAGATCGCCGAGCGCGGCCATGCGGTGGCGAGCATCGTCGCTTACAAGTGGGCGGCCGCGGTGCCGGACCTGAAGGATCAGCCCGGCTTCGCGCAGACATTCATGCCGCACGGCCGCGCGCCCGAGGTGAGCGAGCGCGTATGCATGCCCGGCCACGCGAAGACGCTGCGCGCGCTCGCGCAGCACGGGCCGCGCGCGTATTACGAAGGCGAGATCGCGCAGCGCATCGCCGCGTTCTCGCGCGAGTGCGGCGGCGCGATGACCGCGGACGACCTGCGTCACTATCGGGCCGAATGGGTCGCGCCGATCAGCAAGGACTATCGCGGCCACACGGTCCACGAGATTCCGCCGAACGGGCAGGGCATCGGCGCGCTGATCGCGCTCGGCATCCTCGAACAGTTCGACGTCGGCGCGCTGCCGGTGGACAGCGTCGCGTCGCAGCACCTGCAGATCGAGGCGATGAAGCTCGCATTCGCGGACGTCTACCGCTACGTCGCCGATCCGCGCTCGATGGACGTCACGCCCGCGCAGATGCTCGACGACGCGTATCTCGCGTCGCGCGCGAAGCTGATCGATCCGCGGCGCGCCACCGCGTTCGACTTCGGCATGCCGAAGGCGGGCGGCACGATCTACATGTCGGTCGCCGACGAGCGCGGGATGATGGTGAGCTTCATCCAGTCGAACTACATGGGCTTCGGCTCGGGCATCGTCGTGCCGGATACCGGCATCTCGATGCAGAACCGCGGCTGCGGCTTCTCGATGGACCCGGCTTCGCCGAATGTCGTCGAGGGCGGCAAGCGGCCGTTTCACACGATCATTCCGGCGTTCCTCACGCAGCGGGTCGACGGCCGCGAGGAGGCGGTGATGAGCTTCGGCGTGATGGGCGGCGACATGCAGCCGCAAGGGCATCTGCAGACGATCGTGCGGATGCTCGACTACGGCCAGCAGCCGCAGGCAGCCTGCGACGCGCCGCGCTGGAAGGTGAACCGCGACTTCACGATCGACGTCGAGGCGACGCTCGACCCGCAGACGGTGCGCGCGCTCGAAGGCCTCGGCCATACGATCAAGTCGATCGACGACCCGTACATGGACTTCGGTTCGGGCCAGTTCATCTGGAAGCTCGATCGCAATGAGCCGGAGCGCGGCTATGTGGCCGCGAGCGACAGCCGGCGCGACGGCCTCGCCGCCGGCTTCTGAGCGGCCCGCCCGCCCGCGCGGCCCGCTCGCGCCGCGGGGTGTGCACGTGCGGCACCCCGGCATGCCGATGCATGCCATTTGGCAATGGCCGATGCAGGCGGCCCTGTCGTTCGGCCTGGTGCTGCTGAACGGCGGGTCGCGGTGTCCGCTGTCGCCGGTGACGGGCGACAGCCCGGGCCGATGCCCGCGCGGATGTCGGAGACCTTTCCGGCGCGGATGTGCTCGACGCGCCTTTCCGTCGGTTATCGCAGCGGCGTGACCGCTGCCTGCGATGCGCCGCGCACCGCGACCGTTGCGCGGCCCGTTGCGCGGCCCGTTGACGCGCCGTCCCGCCGTTGCCCCCGCGCTCCGTCGCTCGCCCGGAAGCGCCGGACACGCGCTTCGCGCGGTCTGTGTTGATCTGAAACAATCCTTCGCTTCGCGCACGGGAACCGCCGGTAGCGCGGCACGGTCTGTGCTGTACTCTCTGCAGAGTTGCAGAACACCAGCTAAGATGCGTATAACAACGGGTTAACTCTAATTCAAGGCGCTGTATCGACGAGAGGGCGGCCGGGCGTAGCGGGGCGGGTTCTTTGGCAAGCTCTCGGGGTGGATACAGCTTTCGGAGCAACACACGATGCACACTGAGCTTACCCATGTCATGCCCTGGCGGATCGAGGACATCGACCTGAGCCGGATCGACCGGCAACGCGCGGTGGCGAACGAAGACCTGCTGCTGTTGCTGTGCGCCGCCTCGTTCATCGAAAGCGGCTCGGATCTTTACACCAGCAACCTGAGCACCTTCTTCAACGGCGACCCGGAAGTGTCGGCGTGGCTGTCGCGCGAGTGGGAACCGGAAGAACTGCAGCACGGCCGCGCGCTGAAAACCTATATCGCCTACGTGTGGCCCGAGTTCGACTGGGACACCGCGTTTCAGCGCTTCTTCGACGAGTATTCGAAAACCTGCAATGTGGAGGATTTCGAGAAGACGCGCGCGCTGGAAATGGTGGCGCGCTGCGTGGTCGAGACCGGCACGGCCACGCTGTACCGCGCGATCGGCGAGTGCTCGGACGAACCGGTGCTCAAGGAGATCACCGACAACATCCGCACGGACGAAGTGCGGCACTACAAGCACTTTTTCAAATACTTCAAGAAGTACAACAAGATCGAGGGCAATGGCCGGCTTGCGGTGCTTGGCGCGCTGATGCGCCGGGTGCTGGAGATCAAGAACGAAGATTCGGAAATCGCGCTGCGGCATGTGTTCGCTGTGCGCTATCCGGAGCGCGTGCACGATTCCGCCTACAACCGCGAGCGGGCCGCGCGGATCAACACGCTCGTGCGCCGCAACCTGTCCGCCGACATGTGCGTGAAGATGCTGCTCAAGCCGCTCAACCTGCCGGCGCGCATTCATTCGGGCGTGCACTACCCGCTCGCGAAGATCACGCAGCACGTGTTTTTCCGCTGAGCTGCGTGCGTCGGGCGCGACGCCTCGCCGGCGGCCGCATCAGACGAAGGGCCTGCGTTCGCGCGGGCCCTTCGCTTTGTCTGTGTGCGATGCGCGCGGGCGCTGCATGTCCGGATCACACCCACGGAGTCCCGCGATGAACGATGCCGCTTCCGCCCGTCCGCTCGAACAGGCCGTGTTCGACGCCTGGCCGGCCGCGCCGCGCGCGTGGCTCGACGGCACATCGCTCGCGGCGAAAACCGGCTGGACCGCGTCGCTGCTCACCGCGGACCCCCGCGGCCACGTGCACACGACGCTGCTCGGGGTGGGCGAGCTGTATGCGCCGGATGCGCACACGCTCTGTCTCGCGCTGTGGCCGCAGTCGCGGGCTGCGGCCGCGCTCGCGGCGGGGGGCCGGGGCGCGTTGACGTTCGTGTGCGGCGAGACGTTCTATCAGGTTCAGTTGCGCTTCACGACGCTGGCGCCGGCATCGGGCGACGCGGGCGGGCTTGCCTGTTTCATCGGTGCGATCGAGCGCGGGGAAACGCAGCGCGTGCGCTATGCGCGCCTCACGAGCGGCATCACGTTCGAACTGGCGGGCGAGGCCGAGGATGTCGCCGCGCGCTGGGCGCGGCAGCTTGCGTCCCTGAAGGCCGCCGCCGCCGCTGCCGCCGGGCGCTAGCGCCCCGGCGCGGCAGCCGCTCGCGCGGCGTGCACGCGGCGCAAGCGTGCCGCGCGTCGCTCAACCTTCGCGCGGCCCGCCGTTGCGCGGTGCCCGCGGTGCGTGAGCGCCCGCTCCCGCACCGCTGCCATTGCGCGGCGCGCCGCCGCCCAGCAGCGCGCCCGGATTGCCGCTCCGCGCCTGCGGCCGGCGCCCCGGATGCGCAGCGTTGCCTTCGTGAGCCGCCGCGCGCGGCTTGTCGGCATGACGGACCGTTTCGTGGCGCGGAGCGTCCTTGCGCGCAGCCGGCTGTGGCGTCTGGCCGCCGGCTTTCGCGGCCTGGGGCGGCTGACCCTGCTTCGGAGGCCGGCCGCCTGCCGGCCGCTCGCCTTGCCGTTGCGCGGGTTTTTGCGGGGCAGCCTCACGCTTCGGCGCGCCTTGCGGCGCGCGCGGCGCGCGGCCACCGCCGCCCTGACCGCCGCCGCCCTGGCCGCGGCGCTGGATCGGTTCGGGTTTCGCGTGCGGATCCGGCTCGAAGCCTGCAATCACTTCTTGCGGCACCGGTCGCTTGATCAGCTTTTCGATGTCGCGCAGCAACTGCCACTCGTCGACGCAGACGAGCGACACCGCTTCGCCGGTCGCCCCGGCGCGTCCGGTGCGGCCGATCCGGTGCACGTAGTCTTCCGGCACATTCGGCAAATCGAAGTTGACGACGTGCGGCAACTGGTCGATGTCGATGCCGCGCGCGGCGATGTCGGTGGCGACCAGCACCTGCAGCGTGCCGTCCTTGAATTCGGCCAGCGCGCGCGTGCGGGCCGACTGGCTCTTGTTGCCGTGGATCGCGAGCGCGCTGATGCCGTCCTTCCCCAGTTGCTCGGCAAGCCGGTTCGCGCCGTGCTTGGTGCGCGTGAACACCAGCACCTGGAACCAGCTGTGCTGGCGGATCAGGTGCGTCAGCAGCTCGCGCTTGCGGTCGCGGTCGACCGGATGGATTTTTTGCGCGACGGTTTCCGCCGTCGTGTTGCGGCGGGCGACTTCGATCAGCGCGGGCGAGTCGAGCAGGCTGTCGGCGAGGGCCTTGATCTCGTCCGAGAAGGTGGCCGAGAACAGCAGGTTTTGCCGCTTCGGCGGCAGTTTCGCGAGCACGCGCTTGATGTCGTGGATGAAGCCCATGTCGAGCATGCGATCGGCCTCGTCGAGCACGAGAATGTCGAGCTGCGTCAGATCGATCGTCTTCTGCTGCATGTGATCGAGCAGCCGTCCGGGTGTCGCCACCACGATGTCGACACCGCGCCGCAGCGCGTCGATCTGCGGATTGATGCCGACGCCGCCGAACATCACGGTCGAGCGCAGCTTCAGGTACTTGCCGTACGCGCGCACGCTTTCTTCGACCTGCGCGGCGAGCTCGCGCGTCGGCGTGAGGATGAGCGCGCGCACTGCGCGCCGGCCGGTGGCCGGCGGCGCATTCAGGCGCTGCAGGATCGGCAGGGTGAAACCGGCGGTTTTGCCGGTGCCGGTCTGCGCGCCGGCGAGCAGGTCGCCGCCGTTCAGCACGGCGGGGATCGCCTGCATCTGGATCGGGGTGGGGGACGTGTAGCCCAGTTCGTGTACGGCACGGACCAGCGGTTCGGACAAGCCGAGAGACTCAAAAGACATAAAAACTCTTTGCAAAGCAAGTATCGAGAACGGTGATGCGTGGCCGCGAGGCACGCGTCGGGGCCGAAGCCGGATCCGTTCGCGGGAAGATCGGCGGTACGCGCGCTGCGCGCACCGGGGTTTCCGGCATGTCCCGAAGACATGCCGGCTGGCCGTGGTGTGTCGCTCGCGGCCGCTGCGACGCGATGTCGCGCGCGCTTGACGGATTGACACAAACTGCCTCCCGACACGAACAGAGGCCAGAAACGCTGTTCATGCCGGATGCGCCCGTCGTCGAAGAAGGCATTCCGGGTGCCGCGACGGCGACGGCCCGCCATGCGCGAAGTGGGGATCCGCGGCCCGCCGTGCTTCGACGCACGGGCGGTGGCGGACTGCCCGCGAGGGCAGTTTCGGACGCACGGGCCGCATGGGGAATCCCGGCGTGCCGATAGCATACCGCACGAACGGCGGCGCGCCTTGCCTGCCGGCGGCGCGGCGACGCGTGCGGCGAGCGTCGTGCGGCCCGCCGGCGGCCGGGTGACGCGGGCTGGAAAGGCCGCAGCGCGCGGACACCGGCCGGCGGCGCGGCTTTCGCTGTCATCCGCTTTCGCCGGCTTTCATCCGATTCCATCCGGAAGCGCGCTATTGTGCACGCTTTGGCGCAATCGCGTCGTTAAAAAGCGTAAGGGCGCGGCCGGGATTGCCCGCGGCCGCGCCCGCTTGTCGCGCGAGGGTCGCCCGGTTGCTCAGTCGAGCGGCGCCGAGCGCAGGTTCGCCACCTGCTGCGGCGACACCGGCGTGCCGTGGTTGCCCCAGGACATCCGGATGTACGTGACGACCGCCGCCACCTCCTGGTTCGACAGCGCCTGCGCGAACGGGGGCATGCCGTAGGGCCGCGGGTTGCCTTCGGTGCTCGGCGGATAGCCGCCGTTGAGCACCATGCGGATCGGATTGACCGCCGACGGCATCTGGATCGACTGATTGGTCGCGAGCGGCGGGAAGTTCGGCGGCATTCCGAGGCCGTTTGCCTCATGGCACTTCGCGCAGTTGTCGGTGTAGATCTTCTTGCCCTGCTGCAGCAGTTCGCTGCCGAACTGCGCGGACGTTTCCAGTTGCAGCGGCTCGGGCGCCTCCTTCTTCTGCGGGATCGTCTTCAGATACGTCGCCATCGCGCGGATGTCGTCATCCGACAGATACTGCAGGCTGTTGTGCACCACTTCCGCCATCGGGCCGAACACCGCGCCGCGCTGCGAGACGCCGGTCTTCAGCAGATTCTGGATGTCCTTCATGTCCCAGTCTCCAAGGCCGGCTTCCTTGTTCGACGTGAGCGACGGCGCATACCAGTTCTGCAGCGGGATCAGACCGCCCGCAAAGGCAGCCGAGCTGACCGGGCCGCCCATCGCGTTGATCGACGTGTGGCACATGCTGCAGTGACCAAGCCCTTCGATCAGGTAGGCGCCGCGATTCCATTCGACCGAGCGGGTCGGATCGGGCTTGTACTCGCCCTCGCGGAAGAACAGCGTCCGCCAGCCGATCAGCAGGTTGCGGTTGTTGAACGGGAATTTCAGCTCGTGCGGCCGGCTCGGCACCGCAACCGCCGGCACCGAGCGCAGGTACGCGTAGATCGCGTCGGAGTCCGCGCGCGTGACCTTCGTGTAGCTCGTGAACGGGAAGCCCGGATAGAGCAGGCTGCCGTCCTTCGAGCGGCCGGTGTGCAGCGCGCGGTAGAAGTCGTCCGAGGTCCACGTGCCGATGCCGTACTTGTCGTCCGGCGTGATGTTCGGCGTGTACATCGTGCCGAACGGCGTGCGCATCGGCAGGCCGCCCGCGAACGGCTGGCCGCCGCGTACCGTGTGGCAGGCAATGCAGTCGCCGGCGCGCGCGAGGTACTCGCCCTTCGTGATCAGCGCGGCGTCTTCGTCGGAGGTGGCCGCCATCGCGCGGCTGCCGTGCAGCAGGGCGTCGCCCGACCACAGCACGGGCACGAGGGTGACAGCCGCGGCCACGACGGCGGCCGACAGGGCAAACAGGGGCTGGCGTTTCATCGTTGGTCTCTCCCGGTGCCTTATTGCGGTTCGCTGCCGCAGGCAAGCGGCGTCTTCAGCGAGCCGGCCGGCGCGGGCACCGGATTGCGCGGCGCGGTGCGCGTCGAGAGCCAGGCCGCGACGGCGTTCACGTCGTCGTCGCTCAGCCGGGTGGCGATCGTGTGCATGCAGTCAGGCGCGATCGCATGGCGGGTGCCCGAGCGCCACGCGCCCAGTTGCGCGCTGATGTAGTCCGCATGCAGGCCGACCAGACCGGGAATGGCCGGCTCCATGCCGGTGAGCGCCTTGCCGTGGCAGGCCGCGCACGCGGGGATGTTCTTCGCCGCGTCGCCGTGCAGCACGATCTGCTCGCCATGCGCGAGCGTGGCCGCCGACACGGTCGGTGCGGACGGCGGCGGATAGGGCGGACGCTGCCCGGAGAAATACGTGGCGATTTCGTGCAGGTAGTCGTCCGACAGATACGTGACGAGGTAATTCATCGGCGGGTACCGGCGGCGCCCGTCGCGAAAGTTTCTGAGCTGATTGAACAGGTATTGAGCCGGTTTGCCGGCGAGGCGGGGGAAGTAGTCGTTGTCGCTGCCCTGACCGTGCACGCCGTGGCATGCGGTACAGCCTTGCACGCGCGCTGCCATCGTGTCGGGCGCCTGGGGTTGAGTTTGCGCTTTCGCGGCGTTCAGGACGCCAGCGGAGCCAATCAGCACAAGCGCAAGAAGCGGGCGGAAAAGGCGTTTTGAAAGCACGCGTCACTCCATCAGATTCGGGGTCCCCGCGAGACTTCGAGCGGTCCCGCTTGAGGGCGATTCAGGCTGCGACGACGCCCGAATTTTAGCATCGAAGGGTGATGCTGACTATTTGCGCCCGGCCATTCAGATGTGCTCGTAAACGCCGATGCGACAGTGCGATATTCGATGTAACGCGGCTGTGGCGCAGCAGGTTCATGCGCGATGCGTGAGCGGCGCGCAGCGCGGCGACCTGTGCGGCACCGTCGTCGAACCCGCAGGCGGGATGCCCGTCGAAGGGTACACTTCCGGGTCGCCGGCGCGTTCGCGCGCTTCTTCCTGATCGTCGTTTCCTTTCCCGTCAAGCAGACTGTCCGACATGACGTCCTTCCCTTTTCGCCCAGCGGCACGCCGTGCCGATGCGCTCGTTGCCACGCCGTTCACCCTTGCTTCATTCGATTCCGCCGCGCGCGTCGCGACGGCACGCACGGCGCACGCCTCGCCCACGGTGGCTGCGGCATGAGCGCGCACGGACTGTGGATCGGCCAGGTCGCGATGGCCTCGCTGATGAACATCGCGTTTGCCTGCACGCTCGGCGCGGCGCTGCTCGGCGCATGGCTCGCGCGCGACGGGCTGGCGGCGATCGCCCCCGCGCGGCTCGCGTGGCTGCGCGCGCAGCGTGTCATGCTGAGCGCGGCGGTCGTGCTGGTGCTCGCCGATCTCGGCTGGCTCGTGTACGCCGCCGCGGCGATCGGCGGCGTGCCGTTGCCGAAGGCCTTCGGCGCGATTCCGGCGGTGTTCTCGAATGCGCCGCTTCGCAGCGGCTGGAGCGTCGCCTTCGGCGGCGCGTGCGTGATGCTGCTGGCGGCGTTCGCGGCGCGCACGGGTCTGCTGCGTCACGTGCTGCTCGGGCTCGCGGCCGTCGCGGTCGCGGCCGGCGAGGCGGCGCTGGGCCCGGCGGGCGGCGGCCTGCGCGTGTCCGCGGCGTTCGGCGTACTGACCGTGCATCTGCTCGCGAGCGCCGTGTGGGGCGGTCTGGTGATCGCGGCCGGGCTTGCGGTGCTACCGGCGCTCGGTTCGTCCGCGGCGCGCGGCGTGCTGATCCGTACCGCGGTGCAGATGTCGAATGTGTCGCTGCCGCTCGCCGCGATCGCGCTGGCGAGCGGCGCATTGATCGGCCTGCGCGGCGCGGGCGGCGCGCTGGCGGTGCTCGAAGCGAGCGTCTGGGGTCACGTGCTGATGCTCAAGCTTGCGCTCGTCGCGCTGGTGCTGCTGCTCGGCGGGCTGAACCGCTTTGCGGCGCTGTCGAGGCTGCGGCGCACGGCGTCGACGCTCGATGCGCATACGTTCGCGAATCTGCTCTACCTCGAAGCGCTCGCGATGATCGGCGTGTTCATTGTCGCCGCGGCGCTCGCGCATCGCGTGGCGCCGGTGCTCGGGGGCTGAGCGTTCGTCCCGCGCCGGCGCAAAAAAGCGCCGCGCAAGGTCTTGCGCGGCGCGAACACACACGGCCGTCCGGAAACTGCCGGAAAAACCGCTACTGCGCTTATGCGGCGAGTGCGCGGGGCACCCGCTCCAGCATGCTGGCCGGGAACATGTCCTGATGCAGTTCGCCGTCGTTGTCGAACCACTGGCAGATGAGCCAGGTGCCCGGCGCGAATACGACGGGGCCTGCCCAGGTGGCGGTCATCGGACGGCCGCCGGATTTGAGCGTGAGCACGTCGCCCGCGCGATAGGTCATGCGGTTTCGCAGCAGCATCATGTCGACAGGTTCCGGGTGACTTCCGGGTGACAGGCGGTCTATTCGAGACCGAGCTTGTGGCCGACGATCGGCGCGCAGAACAGCGCGATCGCGCAGCCGCTCGCCTTGCCTTCGAGTGCGGCGAGCGCGGTGTTCGAGCCGACGAATTCGGTCAGCAGATCGAACAGTTGCGGCACGCAGTACAGCACCGCCGCCGCGATGAAGCATTTCTCGACCACCGAGATGCGCCAGCCGCGCTGCCAGGCGAGCCCCGCGCCGATCAGGCGCAGCACGGCAAAGATGACCAGTGCGCCGACGGCGGCCTGTTCGCGGATCAGATAGTCGGGGAGAAAACCACCCATGATGCCCTCTTGCTTTGTCGTTTGCAGACATGACAGCAAGGAATGGGCCAATTTCGGGCGGGCGTGCCGGGCGCACGCTGCGAGCCTTGTCCAGCAAGGCTCGCACGGGTTCGGAGGACGCCGCGCAAAGCGTGAAGCCCGCGCGCGGACCGGGTTCCGGTCCGGGATGTTACGTAACTGCGACGCCTGTGCGTTCGATGGGCCGTAACGTCGCGCGCGCCGGCTGACGGCGTCGTGCGGCGGGCGCGCCGCGCGTGGGGTGAAGCGCGGCGGCCCGCCGCGCCGGGCGGCAGGCGTGCCGCGCCCGGCGAGCGGCGGCGCCCCCGCTCACCACTCGGCGACGCTGCCGTCCGCGTGGCGCCAGACCGGATTGCGCCAGCGGTGTCCGACCTTCGCCATCTCGCGCACCTTCTCCTCGTTCACGTCGATGCCGAGACCCGGGCCTTGCGGGATCGTGACGAAGCCGTCCTCATAGCGGAACACTTCCGGGTTGCGGATGTAGTCGAGCAGGTCGTTGCCCTGGTTGTAGTGAATGCCGAGACTCTGCTCCTGGATGAACGCGTTGTAGCTGACCGCATCGATCTGCAGGCAGGTCGCCAGCGCGATCGGGCCGAGCGGGCAGTGCAGCGCGAGCGCGACGTCGTAGGCCTCGGCCATCGACGCGATCTTGCGGCACTCGGTGATGCCGCCCGCGTGCGACGCGTCCGGCTGGATGATGTCGACGTAGCCGCCCGCGAGAATGTGCTTGAAGTCCCAGCGCGAGTAGAGCCGCTCGCCGAGCGCGATCGGCGTGCTGGTCTGGTTGACGATGTCGCGCAGCGCCTCCGCGTTCTCCGACAGCACCGGCTCCTCGATGAACATCAGCCTGTACGGGTCGAGTTCCCGCGCGAGCACCTTCGCCATCGGCTTGTGCACGCGGCCGTGGAAGTCCACGCCGATGCCGACGTTCGGCCCGACCGCCTCGCGCACCGCGGCGACGTTGTTGATCACGCCCTGCACCTTGTCGAACGTGTCGATGATCTGCAGTTCCTCGGAGCCGTTCATCTTCACGGCCTTGAAGCCGCGCTCGACGACCGCGCGCGCGTTGTTCGCGACGTCGGCCGGACGGTCGCCGCCGATCCACGAGTAGACCTTGATGCGCTCGCGCACCGCGCCGCCGAGCAGCGCGTGCACCGGCACGCCGTGATGCTTGCCCTTGATGTCCCACAGCGCCTGGTCGACGCCGGCGATCGCGCTCATCATGATCGGGCCGCCGCGGTAGAAGCCGGCGCGGTACATCACCTGCCAGTGGTCTTCGATCAGGCGCGGATCCTTGCCGACGAGGTAGTCCGCGAGTTCGTCGACTGCGGCCGCGACCGTGTGCGCGCGGCCCTCGACCACCGGTTCGCCCCAGCCGACGATGCCTTCGTCCGTTTCGATCTTCAGGAAGCACCAGCGCGGCGGAACGACGAAAGTTTCGAGCTTGGTGATTTTCATGGCGAGCGTCTCCTTATGCGTGCGGGCCAGGGCAGTGACGGGGGGGCCGCCGGCGCGACGATGCGCCGGCGGCACGAACTCCAGGGGCTCTTATGGTACCGCAAAATCGACTTTTAATACTATTAATAGTATTATTTGGGCGATCGTCTGCGATGCGCGGGCAGCGGGAAGGGCCGTGGCAGGCGGCACGTGCAGCCGGGCGCTGGGCCGCGGCGCGGCGATGCCGGATAATCGCGGTCGGCCGGACACCCGGTCCGGCCGGCTTTGCCAGGGAGAAGCGTCATTCAGCACGATCTGCACGGGCGCGTCGCCCAACAGCTTGCCACCGCGATCCTGCGCGGCGATTACGCGCCCGAAACGGTGCTGCCGCGCGAGGCGGACCTGATGGACATCTTCGGCGTGAGCCGCACGGTGCTGCGCGAAGCGCTGCGCACGCTCACGTCGAAGGGGCTCGTCGAGTCGCGGCCGCGCGTCGGCACGCGGGTGCGGCCGCGTCACGCGTGGAATCTGCTCGACGTCGATCTGCTCGACTGGTACGCGCGGGTTGCCGAGCCGCTCGCCTTCGCGCTGAAGCTGCAGGAGATGCGCGAGATGATCGAGCCGTACGCGGCGGCGCTCGCGGCCGCGTCGCACGATGCGCGGACGTTCGCCGCCTGCGAGGCGGCGCACGCGGCGATGGTGGCGGCGCGCAACGTCGACGAATGGGTGCGCGCGGACCTGCGCTTTCACCTGAGCGTGCTCGACGCGTGCAGCAACGAACTGCTGATCCCGCTCGGCACGCTGATCGAGCGCACGCTCGAAGCGCAGTTGCGCCTGAATGCGCGGCGCGCCGACGTCTACAACGCGTCGCTTGCGGAGCACACGGCGGTATTCGACGCGATCCGCGCGCGCGACCCCGCCGGCGCGCGCGCCGCGATGGCCGCGCTGCTCGGCGTCACGCGGCGGCGCATCGAGCGCTGAGCGGCGTGCGCAAGCGCATTCGTGGGACCGGCGCGCCCGTCAGTCCATCGCCGCATGGGCGGCGGATGCATCCGCCGCGCGGTGCGCCGGGCGGATCAGCAACAGCAGCGGCACCACCAGCAGCGTGGCGATGAACATCAGCTTGAAGTCGTTCAGGTACGCAATCATGGCCGCCTGCTGCGTGATCGTCCCGTTCAGCGCCATCAGCGTGTCGGGGCCGCCGCTGTCGAGCATCGGCCGCATCGCCGGATTGAAGACGGTGACGTTCGCGGCGAGATTCGCGTGCGCGATCTGCGTGCCGCGCGTCATCAGCGTCTGCACGATCGAAATGCCGATACTGCTGCCGATATTGCGCATCAGGCTATAGGTGGCGGTGCCGTCCGCGCGCAGTTCGGGCGTGAGCGTGGAGAACGTCAGCGCGCTGAGCGGCACGAACACCAGCCCGAGGCCGAAGCCCTGGATCACGCCGGGCCACACGATGTCCGCTTCGGACAGCACCAGCGTGTAATGCATCATCTGCCAGAGCGCGAACGCGGAGATCAGGAAGCCGGCGAGCAGCATCAGGCGCGCGTCGATGCGGCGCAACAGCCGCCCGGCGAACAGCATGGCGACCATCGTGCCCGCGCCGCTCGGCGCCGTGACGAGGCCGGTGGTCGCGACCGGATAGTTCATCAGGTTCTGCAGCATCGGCGGCAGCAGCGCGCGCGTCGCGTACAGCACCGCGCCGATCACGAAGATGAAGAACGTGCCGGTCGCGAAGTTCGGATCCTTGAGCAGTTCGTACCTGAAGAACGATTTGCGGCCGACCGTGGCCGTATGCACGAGAAAGAACGCGAAGCTGATCGCCGCAATCAGCGTTTCGATGACGATCTCGTTCGAGCCGAACCAGTCTTTCTGCTCGCCGCGGTCGAGCAGCGCCTGCAGCGCGCCGATCGCGAGCGACAGCGTGATGAAGCCGAACGCGTCGAACGATACGTCCTTGCGCGGCGCCTTGAACGGCAGGAACGTGAGGATGCCGAATAGCGCGAACGCGCCGATCGGCACGTTGATGAAGAACACCCAGCGCCAGTCATAGCTCTGCGTGAGCCAGCCGCCGAGCGTCGGACCGAGGATCGGCCCGACCATCACGCCCATGCCCCAGACGGCCATCGCCTGCCCCTGCTTCTCGCGCGGGTTGATGTCGAGCAGGATCGACTGCGACAGCGGCACCAGCGACGCGCCGAACACCCCCTGCAGCAGCCGCGAGCCGATGATCTGCGTGAGCGTGGCGGACAGCCCGCACAGCGCGGACGAAACCGTGAAGCCGAGCACGGCGAAAGCGAGCAGACGCTTCACGCTCAGCCGCTCGGCCATCCAGCCGGTGAGCGGCGTGGCGATCGCCGCGGCGACGATGTACGAGGTCAGCACCCACGTGATCTCGTCCTGCGACGCGGACAGCGTGCCCTGCATGTGGGGCAGCGCGACGTTGGCGATCGTGCTGTCGAGCGTCTGCATCAGCGTGGCCAGCATGATCGAGATCGTGATCATCGGCCGGTTCAGGGCGGCGAGGCTGGCTGACGGTGACTCGGAGGACATGGAAGGCGGGGCCGGGATAATTAGTAAGCATGCTTATTGTATCGGCAGTGTCGCGCGCTGGCCACCGGAACCTGCAGCGCGGCATGCCGCCCGCGCGGGCGGGTGTGCGCTTTCGTATAATCGCGCGATGGAAACCCAATTCGAAGAGCGCTTCGGCTTTCTGATCTCGGACGTGGGCCGCCTGTGCGGCAAGCGCTTCGACGATCTCGCGAAGTCGTCGGTCGATCTCACGCGCGCGCAATGCCGCGCGCTCGCCTACCTCGCGCATTACGGCGACGTCAACCAGGCCCGCCTCGCGGACCTGCTGGAGGTCGCGCCGATTTCGGCCGGGCGCCTGCTCGACCGGATGGAGGAAGGGGGCTGGATCGAACGCTGGACCAATCCGGACGATCGCCGCGAGCGGCAGGTGCGCATGACGCCGAAGGCCGAGCGCGCGCTCGGCAAGGCGCGCAAGGTGGGCGACGAGGTTGCTGCCGAGGGCCTGAGCGGCTTCAGCGACGCCGAGGTCAGGCAACTGATCGCGCTGCTGCAGCGGGTGCGCGGCAACCTGAGCCGGATCGTCGACCGGTAGGGCGCGAAGCCGCTGCGGCCTTGCGCCGGCCGCCGCGGCGGGGCTTTGCGGCGCGGCCGCCGGCGGCACGGGGCGCGCGCCGCGGCGCCGCTACCGCGGCGTGCCGGCGTCGGCGATCAGGCCGGTGAGCTGCTCGGCCGAGACCGGCTTCGTCAGGTGCGCGTGGAAGCCGGCTGCCTGCTCCCGGCGCTTGTCGTCGGGGCCGCCGAAGCCGGTGAGCGCAACCAGCCGCGTGTGCGCGAGCGCCGGTTGCTGGCTGAGCGCGCGCGCCAGTTCCATGCCGTCCATGTCCGGCATCGCGACGTCGATCAGCGCGAGATCCGGGACGAACGTCGCCACGGCGGCAAGCGCATCCGCGCCGCTGTGCGCGGTGCGCACCGTGTGCCCGTCGAGTTCCAGCAGCAGCGCGAGCGCGTCGATCGCATCGGCCTGGTCGTCCACGAGCAGAATCTGTTTTCCTTGAGCCATGTCGTCCGGTCGTCCTGTCGTCTGCGGTTGAGGGCGGCACGGCGAGCGCCGCGGCCGGCAGGGTGCGAAGGCCGCGGCGTTCGTCGCGCGGCAGACCCCCATGATACCGGGCGTATCCGCGCGCGACACAGAACCTTTTACCGAAGCGCGTCCGCGATCCGCGCGGCGGGCGGCCGGAGCAGCCGCGGGCCGGCACGGCCACGCCGCCCTGCGGCGGGTCGCGGGTCCGGCGGCTCGCCAGATCGGGCGCGCGCCGAACATCTGACAAAAATACCGGATTGCGCGGTCGCGCAAAAAATGGCGCGCCGCCGCCCCGTCGCGCGCGTCTTTCCTGGGTGACTTGGAGATACACTGACTGCGGCGCATGCGCGAACGGCGCGTCGGGTGGATGGCCAGGCCGCCGCCGTCAGGTCGGTCCGGCCGGACGTGCACGCGGCACGCCGCTGCAGAACGTTGTCCTTTCAACCAATTTCCCTTGAGTGGCCGCGATGACCGACGTCCCGACTGGACCCCTGCACCGACTGGCCGACTTTCTGCGCCGCGAGCGTGCGAACCTGACCGAGCAGTGGATGAGCGAGGTGTTCGCCGACGTCGACCTCGTCGAGGCCGACCGGCTCACCTACCAGCAGCTCGCGGATCACCTGCCGGACATTCTCGACGGTGTGTGCGTGGCGATCGAAGAGCAGGACCTCGAACGTGTCGAGCCCGCGATCGAGCACGACGCGCGCATGCACGGGATGGTGCGCTGGCGCCAGGGCTACCGGATCGAGGAGCTCGTGCGCGAGCTCGACCTGTTCCAGCTCACGCTGAGCGACGCGCTCGACGCGTTCGCCGAGAGCGATCACGCGTTCACGCGCCGCCACGAAAAGCGCGCGCGCCGCCTGATTGCCGAGGTGCTCAGCTTCGTCACGCTGACCTCGATCCGCGAGGTCGTCAGCGAGCGCGACCGCAAGATCGACGACTACACCGGCAAGCTGGAGCGCGCGAATCACGAACTCGAACTGAAGCAGCGCCTCGTGAGCGACCTGCACGAGTCGCGCATGCAGATCACGCGCAGCGTGGTGCACGATCTGCGCAACTTCCTGAATGCGTTTTCCGTCGCGCTGCAACTGATCGGACGCGCGCCCGCGAAGGCCGACGCCGCGCTCGCGCTCGCGCACCGTCACGCCACGGACATGAAGCAGCTCGTCGACCAGATGGTCGAATACGCGGTCGTGCTGGGCGACGAAGCGCCGCCGGCAATCGCGCCGTTCGACGCGCGCGAGCTGTTCGACGAACTGGTCGCGTCGTCGCGGCCCGGCATCGAGGCGAAGGGCCTGCGCATGCTGATGTCGTTCGATCCGAGGCTGGGCGCCGTCGAGTCGAACCGGCTGAAGGTGAAGCAGGTGGCGCTCAACCTGCTGTCGAACGCGACCAAGTACACCGCTTCCGGCTCGATCGAACTCGCGATGGCGCGCGTCGACGACACGCATTGGTCGATTCGCGTGACCGATACCGGAATCGGCATTGCGCCGTCCGACGCGGATCGCGTGTTCGACGAATTCGAACGCGCGGCGGGCGACGATATTCCGGGCACCGGACTCGGGCTCGCGATCGTCCGGGAACTGTGCCGGGTGCTGCGCGCGCAGATTCGCTTCAGCTCGCGCGAAGGGCAGGGCACGACCTTCGAGATTCGCTTGCCGCTCGAATTGAAGGCTGTCTAGCGGGGCGATCCGCCGCCGTGCCGACGCGTCGATGCGTTGCGCACGACGGCACGCCGCGTGCGTGCAAACGCGCGACACTCCGCGCATCGCGCGCGAATTTCCATTGACAAGCACTGACGAGCCGGAGAAACTCGATCTCATGCGTACGCCAGCCCACCTCGCCATTGCGAAAAATCATCGAGTGATCGCCCATTGGGCGACATCACGGGGGGCGGGTGTGCGTTAAGTAGTCTCTGCGGTTGCACAATTCACCAGGCCTCGCCGGAAATGGACGAGGCCTTTTGTTTGGGTGCTCCTCCGTTGGCCGGCTTATTCAACGGAGATGAGCATGACCGAATCAAGCCAGCAGTCCGACTGTTACCGCTCCGGTTTGCCCGGCAGCACGCCGCTCGCGCCCCGCGTCGTGATTCACCTGACCCTCGTGCCGAGGCAAACCGTGAGCTGGCGCATGACGGCCGATACCGAATTGCAGGCCCTCGATACGCGCATCTGGCTCACGCGTATCCACTCCCCTTACGACTACTGGATGCAGCGTGGCGACTGCGTTCGCGTGTATCGCGGCGAACGCATCTGGCTGTCCGCCGAAGGCGACGGCCCGGCCGAGGTCACGCTGACGAGCGCCTATGTCGAGCGAGGTGCGCGCGCGCGCCGCTGGGCGACGTACTGGCGCGATCTCGCGTTCGCGCTGTTCGCGCCACGCCCCAACTAGACGGCGGCCGATCCCGGATCCGGCGCCCACGCTTCATAACATAAAGGAGTACGAAATGTCAGAGCCAGCCGATGAGCGGCCCGGCGGGGCAAGCTTTTGCCGGAAAGCGCGGCATAGGCAGCATACGCGGCGCGCGGCCGCGCCGGCGGTCCGGGACTGGGTGATTGCGGTGGCGAACGTGCTGCTGATTCTGGGCGTGTTCGTCGGCGCGATTGTTCATCCGGGCCGGGCCACGCGCACACGCGAGACGCGCTGCATGCTGCAGACCGGGCACGAGGAAATGCGCGCGCTCGAAGCCTTTTTTGCCAATCCGTCCGGCGAGGATGCGTTGGCGCGCGCTGAAAGGCGTTGCCTGCGATGACGTGACGGACGCTCGTGCGAGCGTTCGCAGCTGAAAGCGGGAAAAAGTCCGGGCGCGCCATCCACGTTCGAGTCGCGTACGCGATGCGCGCGGCGGGCGGGCGATGCACGCGACGGCCACGCATGCACGTGCGGGCCGGCCGGTGCCCGCTGCGTCAGCAGGCGTAGCGCGCGAGGAACAGGTCGACGGTGGATTCCGCCACCGTTTGCTGCTCTTTCGCGCCGAGCGGCGGCTGCCCCATCGTCAGTTGCGGCCAGAATGCAAATGCCTTTAGCAGCCCCTGCAACTGCTGCGACGCGAACGCGGCATCGGTCATGCGCAGACGCCCATCGGCGGCGGCGGCGCGCAGCCAGACGGTCAGGTCTTCCTCGCGTTCGCCGAGGCGCGCCAGCATGTCGCGCGCGCGTTCGGGGGAATGCAGGCCCGCCGCGATGGCGACGCGCGCAAGCGCCAGAAAGGCGTCGTCGTTCAGCAGCCGCAGCTTGCGCTGCAGCAGGTCGAGCAGTTGCGCGCGCAACGGTTCGTCGGCCCGGTAAGGGGCGGCTTCGCCGGTGTGGACGGTGTCCCACAGTTGCCGCAGGATGGCCGCGAACAGCGCTTCCTTGCCCGGAAAATGGTTGTAGACGGTGCGCTTCGACACGTTGGCGCGCGCGGCGACGCGATCCATGCTGGTGGCGTCGAAGCCGGCAGCGAGGAATTCGTCGAGGGCGGCGGCGATGATGGCCTGACGTTTGCGGTCGGTCAGGCGCTGCGGGGCAAGGCTCGATTCCATCCCTGAATTTTACACCGGGCAGTTTACTTTTTTCGCCAATAAATTACACTGTGCGGTGTACTTTTAACCGGGCATCGCATATGAACGCATTGATCGGCTCGGCCCGCCGCGCGCTCGGGCTGGCGGCCGCGCGCCGCACCCGCGGCCACGCCGGCGCGTCGGCGCAGCATGACGGCGAACGCTTCCGCAACCCGGCGCCCCGTCCCGCGCAAGGCCTGCGCAAGACGCTCGGCATCGCATGGAACATGCTGTTCCGCAAGCCGCGCGGCACGGTGCCGGCCGGCGCGCTGCCCATCGACGGCCTCACGCGCGCGCAACTCGACGCCGCGCCCGACCGCAGCCTCTACCGGCTCGGGCACTCGACGCTGCTGTTCAAGCTGCGCGGCCAGTTCTGGCTGACCGATCCGGTGTTCGGCGAGCGCGCATCGCCGTTCCGGCGCGTCGGGCCGAAGCGCTTTCACGCACCGCCGATCGCGCTCGACGACCTGCCGCCGTTGCGCGGCATCCTCCTGTCGCACGATCATTACGACCATCTGGACCGCGAGACGGTGTGCGCGCTTGCCGCGACCACCGAGGTGTTCCTGACGCCGCTCGGCGTGGGCGACCGTCTGATCGAGTGGGGAATCGACGCCGCCCGGGTGCGCCAGTTCGACTGGTGGGAGGGCGCGACGATCGACGACCTCGTGTTCACGGCCACGCCCGCGCAGCATTTCTCCGGCCGCAGCCTGTTCGACGGCAACAGCACGCTGTGGGCGTCGTGGGTGATCGCGGACGGCGATCTGCGCGTGTTCTTCAGCGGCGACACCGGTTACTTCGACGGTTTCCGCACCATCGGCGAGCGCCTCGGTCCGTTCGACGTCACGCTGATCGAGACCGGTGCCTACGACGCGCAATGGCCTTACGTGCACATGCAGCCCGATCATACGGTGCAGGCGCACGCGGATCTGCGCGGGCGCTGGCTCGTGCCGATTCACAACGGCACGTTCGATCTGGCCATGCACCACTGGCAGGAGCCGTTCGAACGCGTGACGGGGCTGGCGGCCGCGCGCGGCATCCGGGTGGCGACGCCGCGCATGGGCGAGCGGCTCGATCTGGCCGCGCCGCATCGCGGCGAGCGCTGGTGGCGCAGCGTGGCCGAGGGCGTCGAGACCCGCAAGCGGTCGCGGCGCGGACTGCCGTGCCGGCAAGCGCGGCAGGACCCCGCGGCATGAGTCGCAGCCGCCGGGCGGCGGCGTTCCGGACCGCGGCGCTGTGCGCCGTGGGTTGCGTGCTCGCGAGCGCCGCGCCGGCGGGCTGTGCGGCGGGTGCGGCGGGCGCATGGAGCGCGTCGAGCGCATCGGGCGCATCGGGCGCATCGGGCGCATCGAGCGCCGCCGCAGCCGCCGTGCGGCCGCAGCGCTGGCGCAGCGCGGACGGTCGCGTCAGTCTGCTGCGGCCGGCGGCCGCGACACGGTCGACGCAGGACGTCCCTGTCGGTTCGCTGATGACCTCGGGCTGGCGGCTGATCTGGGACGGAACCGCGCCGACGCCCGGCACGCTGGAGGTGCGCCTCGCGCTCGCGGTGATCGCGCCGCCGCCGCAGACGCGCAAGACCGAGTATCTGCAGGTCGGCATGAGCCGCGATCCGGCATCGGTCCGCACCTGTCTGAGCGGCGGTCTTCAGGGCGGATCCGCGCGGCGGCTGCCGGACCGGATCATCCACGGCCAGCGCTATGCGGTCTGGGCCCACACCGACAGCGGGATGAGCCAGACGATCGACGCGCGCGATCTGCGCACCGTGCACGATGGCGCCTGTTACGCCCTCGAACGCTTCAGCTACGCGGATTCCGCCAGCGATCCGGATGCGTCGGTGAGCGTGTCTGAACGCCGCGGGGCCGCCGCGCTCGATGCCGCGCTGGCGAGTGTGACGCTTGCGCGTCCGCGCGCGGGCGCGCGTCGTTAGCGGGGCGCACACACGGGGCGCTTATCAGCGGCGGTACGCCGTGTACGGCCGCCAGCTGAGCGCAGGTTGGGCTCAGCTACGCGTATAGATGCTGTCGAACACGCCGCCGTCGGCGAAGTGGCGCTTTTGCGCGGCGCGCCATCCGCCGAACGCGCCGTCGATCGTGACCAGCTTCAGGCTCGGGAACTGGCGCGTGAGCGACGCGGGCACGTTCTTCGAGCGCGGACGATAGAAGTGTTGCGCGGCGATCCGCTGTCCCTCGTCGCTGTACAGGTATTCGAGGTAGGCCGTGGCAAGCTTGAGCGTGCCATGCTGCGCGACGATCTTGTCGACCCACGCAACGGGCGGCTCGCACAGGATGCTCGACGACGGCACGACGATCTCGAACTGGTCGGCGCCGAATTCCTTGAGCGACAAGAATGCTTCGTTTTCCCAGGCGATCAGCACGTCGCCCTGGCCGCGCTGCACGAACGTGACGGTCGCGCCGCGCGCGCCCGAGTTCAGGATGGACACGTTTTTGTACAGCGCCGCGACGAACGCCTTCGCCTTCGCGTCGTTGCCGCCCGGCTGCTGCTCGGCATAGGCCCATGCCGCAAGGTAGTTCCAGCGCGCGCCGCCCGAGGTTTTCGGATTCGGCGTGATCACGTTCACGCCCGCGCGCGTCAGATCGTCCCAGTCGCGAATGCGCTTCGGGTTGCCCTTGCGTACGAGGAACACGATCGTCGACGTATAGGGGCACGAATTGTCGGGAAGCCGCTTCTGCCAGTTCGGGGCGATCAGTCCGCGGTCCGCGATCGCGTCGATGTCGTACGCGAGCGCGAGCGTCACGACGTCGGCCGGCAGGCCGTCGATCACCGCCCGGGCCTGGCTGCCCGAGCCGCCGTGCGATTGCTCGACCTGCACGCTGGCCCCGGTTTCCGCCTGCCAATGCTTGCCGAACGCTGCGTTGTAGTCCCGATACAGCTCGCGGGTCGGATCGTAGGACACGTTGAGCAGCGACCCGGCCGGGCTCGCATTCGCGGGGCGCACGAGACCCAGCGACGCTACGGCCGCCGCCGTCAGTCCGGCGAGAAAGGTGCGCCGGGACGGCGAGACCGAGGGAATAGGGCGTTGCATCTTCACTCCGTAGCGTTTTTCATGTGTGAGGCAGTGTGCCAGAACACCTCGCCGCGCCTTGTGACCATTCCGTATAACGTTATTCCTCGCGTGACGTCGTGTGGCACTGCGCGTCCATGCCTGTGGCGCATTTAGCAGGTTTCGATATAAGGACATGAGGAATGGTCGGTTGGACGACGCCCGTCGCGCCGCTAGACTCGCCGGATAGTTGACGACCTGCATCGGACCGATGCGGAATGTCTGCCTGATCGCCCCGCCCGCAGCGCCGGGCGATCATCCCGCGCACCTCATCGACGCTATTTTCCCGGCATGACGACACTGACTTTCCGCAAGCCGAGCGCGCTGCCCGGATTTGGCATCACGTTCGGCATCACGCTGGCCTGTCTGAGCCTCGTGGTCCTGATTCCGCTCGCCTCAGCGTTCGTGAAAACCGCGACGCTCTCGTGGGACCAGTTCGTTGCGGCCACAACCTCCGCACGCGTGCTTGCGTCGTATCGCCTGACATTCTTCGCCGCGCTGGTCGGCGCGCTCATCAATGCGGTGTTCGGCTTTCTCGTCGCGTGGGTGCTCGTGCGCTATACGTTTCCGTTCAAGCGGATCGTCGATGCGGCGGTCGACCTGCCGTTCGCGCTGCCGACCGCCGTGGCGGGTATCGCGCTTGCCGCCGTGTACGCGTCGAATGGCTGGATCGGCGGGCTGCTCGCGCCGTTCGGCATCCGGATCGCGTACACGCCGCTCGGCGTGTTCGTCGCGCTCACCTTCATCGGTCTGCCGTTCGTCGTGCGCACCGTGCAGCCGGTGCTCGAAGACTTCGAGCGCGAGCAGGAGGAGGCGGCGGCCTGCCTTGGCGCGTCGCGCTGGCGCGTGTTCGCGCGCGTCGTCCTGCCCGCCGTCACGCCCGCGCTGCTCACGGGATTTGCGCTCGCGTTCGCCCGCGCGCTCGGCGAGTACGGCTCGGTGATCTTCATTGCGGGCAACGTGCCGATGAAGTCGGAGATCACGTCGCTCGTGATCGTCACGAAGCTCGAACTGTACGACTATGCGGGCGCGACTGCGGTGGCGGTCGTGATGCTTGTCGCGTCGTTTGCGATCCTGCTGCTCGTCAATACGCTGCAGTGGCGGCTGCAGCGCCGCACGCGCCGCAACGCGCGCACCGTGCCTGCGGCCGCGGCCGCGCCGGGTGGAGCGCGGCCATGAGCGATCGCACGTATTCGGGCGCGCCCGTGGCAGGCCGTGCGCGCGCCGCGCGCGGCACGGATGCCGTCACCGAACCGCGCGTGATCCGCGCGCTTCTGATTGCGACGGCGCTGCTGTTTCTCGGGCTGTTCCTCGCGCTGCCGCTCGTCGCCGTGTTCGCGCAGGCGCTCAGCAAAGGCGTCGGCGTCTACGCGGCCGCGCTGTCCGACCCGGACGCACAAGCGGCAATCCGGCTGACGCTCACGGTCGCGGTCATTGCCGTGCCGCTCAATCTCGTGTTCGGCGTGTGCGCATCGTGGGCGATCGCGAAGTTCGAGTTTCGCGGCAAGGCGCTGCTCACCACGCTGATCGATCTGCCGTTCTCGGTGTCGCCGGTGATCTCGGGGCTCCTCTATGTGCTGCTGTTCGGCGCGCAGGGCTGGTTCGGCCCGTGGCTCGACGCGCATGGCATCCAGATCGTGTTCGCGGTGCCGGGCATCGTGCTCGCGACGGTCTTCGTCACGTTCCCGTTCGTCGCGCGCGAACTGATTCCGCTGATGCAGGCGCAGGGCAGCGACGAAGAGGAGGCCGCGCGGGTGCTCGGCGCGTCGGGCTGGCAGATCTTTCGCCGCGTCACGCTGCCGAACGTCAAATGGGGGCTGCTGTACGGCGTGATTCTCTGCAATGCGCGCGCAATGGGCGAGTTCGGCGCGGTGTCTGTCGTGTCCGGCCACATTCGCGGGCGCACCGATACGATGCCGCTGCACGTCGAGGCGCTTTACAACGACTACAACATGGCGGCGGCGTTCGCGGTCGCGTCGCTGCTCGCGATGCTCGCGCTCGTCACGCTCGCACTGAAGCTGATCGCCGAGCGGCGCGTCGCCGCGGAGCTTGCCGCGGCGCGCGACGCGCGCGCGCTGCCGGCGACGCAATCCTGAAGAGGCCAACACGATGGGCATTACCGTACGTCATCTGCAGAAACGCTTCGGCTCGTTCGCGGCGCTCGACGATGTGTCGCTCGACTTTCCGGCCGGCGAACTCGTCGCGCTCGTGGGGCCGTCCGGTTGCGGCAAGACCACGCTGCTGCGCGTGATCGCAGGCCTCGAACACGCGGACGCGGGGCAGGTCGTGCTGCATGGACAGGACGTCGCGACAATCGGCGCGCGCGAACGGCAGGTGGGGTTCGTGTTTCAGCACTACGCGCTGTTTCGCCATATGACCGTGTTCGAGAACGTCGCGTTCGGGCTGCGTGCGCGGCCGCGCCGCACGCGCCCCAGTGACGCGCAGATTCGCGCGAAGGTCCACGAACTGCTCGGGCTCGTGCAGCTCGACTGGCTCGCGCAGTCCTATCCGGCCGAACTGTCGGGCGGTCAGCGGCAGCGCATTGCGCTCGCCCGCGCGCTCGCGGTCGAACCGAAGGTGCTGCTGCTCGACGAGCCGTTCGGCGCGCTCGACGCGAAAGTGAGAAAGGAGCTGCGCGCCTGGCTGCGCCGCCTGCATGACGAACTGCGCATCTCGACGATCTTCGTCACGCACGATCAGGAGGAGGCGCTGGATGTCGCCGACCGCATCGTCGTGATGAACCGGGGCCGTGTCGAGCAGTCGGGCAGCCCGCAGGCCGTCTACGATCATCCGGCGAACGCGTTTGTCTGCGCGTTTCTCGGTGCGGCGAACCGGCTGCCGGGCACGGTGGCGGCCGGGGGCTTCGTCGCCGATGGCGCCGCGGTGCCGCTCGCCGTCGCGGCGGATTTCACGGGGCCGGCCCATGCGTATGTCCGCCCGCACGACCTCGTGCTCGAAGCGGCGACCGACGGCCGGCAGGCCGGTATTGCGGTCGACGTGCGGCGTGTCGTGCCGTTGGGTGCGACGGTGCGCGTCGAACTGGCGTCGCGCGCGGGCGAGGCGCTCGAAGCGCAGATCGAGCGCGACACCTGGCGTGCGCTCGCGCTCGAAGCGGGCGATGCCGCGTTCGCGGTGCCGCGCGCGGCGCGGGTGTTTCCGGCGCGCTGAAGTCGCTGTCACGCGCGGTACGGACGCGGAGCCGGCCGGCGTGCAAGGAAGCAAATCACAAAATATTGGTTTGCCCGACGGGTGTGCGCGGATACGCTAGGCGAACACGGATATCGTCAGGGAGAAGTTCATGCGCGCCTGCGGCAAGCTCGATTGGCCCCCCCGTCTGGTGACCGTTCCCGGTTTGCATGGGAGCGAGGACGCGCACTGGCAAAGCTGGCTCGAGCGCCAGTTTGCCCGCTCGCTGCGCGTCGAACAGACGGATTGGGATGCACCGTCTCTCACGCGGTGGGCGCAGCGTGTCGACGCGCTGCTCGCCGAAGCGCGCGGGCCTTTCGTGCTCGCCGCGCACAGCTATGGATGCCTCGCCGCCGCGCATGCGCTCGCGCGCCGGGCGAACGAGCGCGACGTGGTCGGCATCCTGTTCGTGGCGCCGGCGAGTCCGCAGAAGTTCGCGTCGGCCGGCGCGTTCCGCGCGCAGCGGCTCAACGTGCCGTCGATCCTGATCGGCAGCGAGAGCGATCCGTGGATGGAGGCTGCCGAAGCGCGCACGCTCGCCCAACATTTCGGCAGCGCGTTCGTCAATCTCGGCGCGGCGGGGCACATCAATACGGCGGCGGGATATGGTCCCTGGCCGCGCGCGAAATATTTCATCGATACGCTGATGCATTGCGCCGCGACGAGCGCGTTCGGCGATCGTCATGAAGAAAGCGTGAGCGGGTCCGCGGCGACACGTCACGCCGATTCGCTGCTTGTGCGTGCGTGACCCGGGCGCGTCGTACACTATGCGTCCCGCGCGCACCTGCGCGTGCGCGATCGCAAAGCATCCACTCAACGAGGAAACGGCATGACGTGTCTGCGCCGGGCAAGGCTCGCGCGCATCGTGGCGCTCGCGGCGACGCTCGCCGCGTGCGTGCTGTCGATGCCGGCTGCTCATGCGAGAACCGCATCACCGGATGCATGGACCCAACCCGATGAAAGCGATCTGACATCGCACGGGCACTACGTCAACCGCAACGGCGACGAGGTGCACGCGCCGTCGCGAACCCGCAGCGGCAAGGTGCCGCCGGGCGCGAGCGCGCGATGCCGCGATGGCAGCTACAGTTTCAGCCGGCATCGCTCGGGCACCTGCTCGCGACACGGCGGCGTCGCGCAGTGGGAGTAGCGGCGGCGTGACGCGCGCGGCACGCGTGACGAAGGGTACCGGTCGCCGGCTTTCACCGGGTAGCGAATCGCCGGAGCCGCAACGCCCCGGTCGCATACGTTTGCATTCCCCGCCTGGGCCCAACGCGGCCCGTCTCGTTCAGTGATTTCCCTTACTGCCTGGCGTCGACGGCGCTGATCGCGCCGCGTTAGCTGTCATCCACATTACGTTTTCATTTCGATAAGTCCCGTGTATCACTGCGTCGCGAGCGCATGTCCGGCTGCCGCCGCGATGCCCGAGTTGCACGGCCAGCATGCCGCGCCGGGATGCGGGACCGTGCGATGCGCAGCGGCGCGCCCACGTATGCGGAATGAACCATTAGCCCCCGCTACTTGAACTACTTACATCCATCAGTTCATTTCTATGGTGCGTATAAACCGATTCGATTGGTCATGACTTAAGCCTGCCCTCAGAGTGTCGCAGCGGACGGTTGATGTCGGACACCGCAACGTCATCGCATTCGACGCGCCGCCAATCTGAACCGCCAGACCCGGTGCCCGGGGCGACACGGGCACCACCGTCAGATGCATTCATTCGCAACATAGAGTTTCAGATTTTTATAAGTACTACTACTTAAATTCCCCAGGAGGAGTAACAGTGAGACATTTCAAATACCACGCAACGGCGGTGGCCATCCTGACGGGCACCGTCTCGAGCCTCGCCTGCGCACAAAGCAGCGTCACGCTGTACGGCACCATTGACGAGGCGATTGCGGACTACAGCAACTCGGGCGGTCATTCGCTCGTCGCGATGCAAAGCGGCGATAACGCCGCGACGTACTGGGGCCTCAAGGGCAAGGAAGATCTGGGCGGCGGGCTCTCCACGATCTTCACATTGGAAAGCTCGTTCAATATCGCGAACGGCTCGCTTCCGGGCGATCGCATCTTCGCGCACGCGGCCTACGTGGGCTTTGCGAGCAACACATATGGCACCGTGACGCTCGGCCGCCAGTTCGATCCGACGGTCGACCTGATCCAGCCGATCACCGGCGACAACATTGCCGGCCCGGCCTTCACGACGCCCGGCGACGCCGACAACAACGACGACACGGTGTGGGTCAACAACTCCATCAAGTATGCGAGCCCGACCTATGCGGGCTTCCAGTACGAGTTGATGTATGGCGTAAGCGGGATTGCCGGCAACGCGTCCGGCGGCCAGACGTATTCCGCGGCGGCCGCATACAACAACGGCGGCCTCACGCTGGCCACCGGTTATCTGTTTTCGAAGAACGATGTGGACGGCACCGGCGCGACGGACCTGACGCAGAACAATTCGGTCACGCCGCTGTACGGCAGCACGCCGATGTTCGGTTCGCGCCAGATTGTCCAGGTCGCCGCGCAATACGTGCTCGGCAACCTGACCGCGAACATCCGGTACAGCAACGCGCAATACAAGCCGTACATGAGCTATGGCGCGTTCAATTCGACCGAGACCTACAACATCGGCGCGACGTCGGTCCAGTACCAGTTCAATCCGCGCGTGTCGGGCGGCCTTACCTACCTGTATACGCGTTCGAGCGGCGATTCCTCGGCGACATACAACAACTTCGGTGTGAATGCCATCTACACGCTGAGCAAGCGGACGAGCTTCTACGCAGACGTCGCGTACTCGCACGCAAGCGGCACCACGTTCAGCGAGGACGGTTCGACGATCGTCGCCGCTGGCGGCACGGTCGGCGATCTGTCGGCAAGTTCGAGCACGCCGTCGCAGGTCGTCGCGATTCTCGGCATCACGCACAAGTTCTGACCGCACGCGCCGGTCAACTGCATACCCGTCACAACACCAGAAATTCCTTAAGGAGGCAACATGGCTTTTCTCAGGCATACGGCGCTGTCCCTCTGTCTCGCAGCCGCAGGGCTCGTCTCGGTCGCCGCACAGGCGCAAACGCCGCAATACACGCTCGTCAAGACCATCGATCTGCCGGGCGCCAAGGGCGGCCACGGCGACTGGGTGGCCTATGACAAGGACACGCACGCAGTCTGGCTGTCGCAGTCGCCCGATCACAACGTGGTGGTGATCGACGCGAAGACGATGACCGTGAAGAAGACGCTGCACGACGTCGATTCGGGCAACGGCGTGGCGTTCGACGGCGATCACGCCTATGTGGCCGACGCGACGACCGGCAAGCTGATCGTCTACAACAAGCGCACGTTCGCCCGTCTGGCGTCCGTCGACAGCGGCGGAAAAACGCCCGACGGCGTGAACGTCGACACGAAGTCCGGCAAGGTCCTCGTTGCGAACGACGACAGCAACAACGAAGCGATGTTCGATCCGAAGTCGCCGTTCAAGCTGGTCGCGAACTACAAGCTCGAGCCGAAAGACGACAAGGACGGTCCGGACGTGGGCGTGTACGTCGCTTCGACCAATCGCCTGTATCAGCCGGTCGGTTCGAAGATCGACGTGATCGATCCGGACACCAACCAGATCGAAACCGTCTGGGACTTCGGCCTGAAAAGCGATGCGAAGGGCGGCGTCTACGACAGCAAGACGAACCATCTGATCATCGGCACCGGCGACAAGAAGATGCTCGTCATCGATCCGTCGACCGGCAAGCTCGTCACCACCATCGCGGTCGCCGGCGCGGTCGATCAGACCGCGATCGATACCGCGGCGCGTCGCGCGTACATCGGCGACAAGACGGGCAACCTCGAAGTGGTCGATCTCGACAGCAACCAGGTGATCGGTCACATCCAGACCGAGCCGAAGGTGCACACGCTGACGGTCGATCCCGCCAACCATCGCGTGTTCGTCTATCTGAACGCAAGCAACAAGGTCGGCGTGTACGAGCAGAAGTCGTGATCTGACGCACAGGCGGCAGCCGGGTGCGGCAGCACGCGCATCCGGCGGCGGCCGCTTCGCCTTCGACGAGCAGGGGGACGCCGGCGTGGTCGTGTGCCGCGCCGCCCCGTGTCTCAAACCGCTATTCATCTTGGAGAGTAGGAGTCATGGCATCCTCTGCCTCGACGCCGGGTCATTCCGCCCTGGGAAACCGGTGGGTTCAGTTGTGCATCGGCATCGCCTGCATGGCGCTTGTCGCTAACCTGCAGTATGCGTGGACGCTGTTCGTCGTCCCGATGAAGACGAAGAATCACTGGACCGGTGCGGAGATCCAGACGGCGTTTTCCATTTTCATTCTGGTCGAAACGTGGCTCGTGCCGCTCGAAGGCTGGCTCGTCGACCGCTTCGGCCCGCGCCCGGTCGTGATGGGCGGCGCCGTGTTCGTCGGTTTGAGCTGGGTGGTCGATTCGTTTGCGACCACGCTGCCGGTGCTCTACTTTGCCGCTGTCCTGGCCGGTCTCGGCGCCGGCTGCGTGTATGGAACCTGCGTCGGCAATGCGCTGAAGTGGTTCCCGGACAAGCGCGGCCTCGCCGCCGGCATGACCGCGGCAGGCTTCGGCGCGGGCGCGGCGCTGACGGTGATCCCGATCGCGAACATGATCCACAATTCGGGCTACGAGCAGACCTTCTTCGTGTTCGGGCTGATTCAGGGCATCGCGATTTTCGCGCTCGGCATTGCGCTGATCCGCCCGAATCCGGGGCAGGGCGTCAAGCCGGTGTCGCGCGTCGTAACCAGCAAGGTGGATTACACGCCGGGGCAAATGGTCAAGACGCCGCTGTTCTGGATGATCTATCTGCTGTTCGTGCTCGTCGCCGCGGGCGGCCTGATTGCGACCGCGCAGCTCGGCCCGATCGCCAAGTCGTTCGGCTTTGCGAAGCTGCCGGTGCAGTTCCTCGGCGCGACGCTGCCGCTGCTGACGCTCGCGCTGTCGATCGATAACCTGCTCAACGGCCTCACGCGTCCGATCTGCGGTTTCCTGTCCGATCGCATCGGCCGCGAAAACACCATGCTGATCGTATTCGTCGGGGAAGGGCTCGCGTTGCTCGGGATGAACGCCTATGGCCATAATCCGTACGCATTCCTGATCTTCGCGCCGCTGATCTTCCTGTGCTGGGGCGAGATTTTCTCGATCTTCCCAGCGATCTGCGCGGACACGTTCGGCAGCAAGTACGCGGCATCGAACGCGGGGACGCTGTATACGGCAAAGGGCACCGCGTCGCTGCTCGTGCCGGTGGCGTCGCTGCTCGCGGCCGGCGGCTCGTGGGAGACGGTGCTGATCGGCGCGGCCGTGGTGTCGATTGTCGCTGGCGTATCGGCCAAAGCCTTCCTCGCGCCGATGCGCAAGCGCTGGTTCGCGGGGAATGGAGACGAGATCGGCGCATCGCTGCAGACGCACTAAGCGGCGGCGTTCAGCTTCTATTTGCGCGTGCGGCGCTCCGCGCGCCAGCCGGCACGGTCGGCTGGCGCGCTTTTTTGCGTTGACGTGGCGCTAAAAAACGCTCCAAGCGCCAGATGAACGCGAGCGCCGTGCCATCGTCGATTCAGGGCGAAGAAACAAAAACGAAAGAAGTTTGTAGCTCGATTGAATGAAACGCGACATGGATCTGTCATGTCGTAATGATGAAATCCGCCTTTCTGCGATGCTCCATCGCCCAAACCACAAACGCTACGGAGGAAAGGCATGTTCGCTCAATCTCATCGAGTCGCCCTGAAGAAGGCGGTTGTCATCGCAGGTGTCGCGACCGCAGCCGTTGTCATGCCGTTTGGCGCCAGCGCACAGGCCGCGCAGGCTAACCTGCTCGAAACGGGTTCCACGCTGCTGTATCCGCTGTTCAATCTGTGGGTGCCGGCCTACGCGAAGGCCAACCCGGACGTGAAGATCACGACGCAAGGCACCGGTAGCGGCACGGGTATCGCTCAGGCGATTTCGGGCGTCGCGCAGATCGGCGCGTCGGATGCTTATATGGCGGCCGGCCAGATCAAGCAGAACCCGAGCGTCCTGAACATTCCGCTCGCGATTTCCGCCCAGACGATCAACTACAACGTGCCGGGCCTGAACAAGATCCATCTGAAGCTGGACGGCCCGACGATCGCCGGCATCTACGACGGCTCGATCAAGAACTGGAACGACGCGAAGATCAAGGCGCTCAACCCGAACGTGAAGCTGCCGGATCATGCGATCGTGCCGATCCACCGTACCGACGGCAGCGGCGACACGTTCATTTTCAGCCAGTATCTGTCGTTCTCGACGCCGTCGTGGAGCAAGAACGTGGGCTACGGCACGACGATCAGCTGGCCGGCGGCACAGGGCGGCGTCGGCGCGAACGGCAACCCCGGCATGGTGCAGGCATCGCAGCAGACGCCGTATTCGATCGCCTATATCGGCGTGAGCTTCCATGACGAGATCGCGAAGGCCGGCCTCGGCACTGCGATGCTGAAGAACCGCGACGGCCACTTCGTGCTGCCGAGCACGCGCACCGTCAACGCGGCGGCGAGCGCGCTGACCGGCAAGACGCCGGCCGACGAGCGCCTGAGTCTCGTGTTCGCACCGGGCGCGGATTCGTATCCGATCATCAACTACGAATACGCAATCGTGAACGCGAAGCAGGCCGATGCGGACACCGCGAAGGCGATCCGCCACCTGCTGGCGTGGGCGGTCAGCCCGACCGGCGGCAACGCGGCGTCGTTCCTCGAACAAGTGCGCTTCGTGCCGCTGCCGGCGAAGATCGCCGCGCTCAGCAAGGCACAGATCGCCAAGATCCAGTAACAACGGGTGAGCGGCAGGCGCGGCGCGGCACGGTGTGCTGCGCCGCGCCTGCCGCGCTATTTGTGTTGCTCTTTCAGGCGTCCCGTTCATGAATCCGTTCCGGCTGGGTCTTCAGGCGCTGGCGCTGCTGATTCCGCTCGCGCTGCTGGCGATTTTCGTTTTCCTCGCTGGCTACTCGTGGCCAGCGATTCATTTCAACGGCATCGGCTTTCTGTTCTCCAAGACCTGGAATCTCGGCAACCTCTATGCCGATCCGGTCATGCACAAGGGCTATTCCGTTGCGGTGGGCGCGCAGTACGGGATCCTCGTGTTCATCGTCGGCACGCTCGCGAGCTCGGCGATTGCGCTTGTCATCGCGCTGCCGGTCGGGGTCGGCGTCGCGCTCTTTCTGAGCGAATACGCACCGCGTCGCGTGCTGGGCGTACTTGCGCAGATTGCGGAGCTGCTCGCGATGGTGCCGAGCGTCGTCTACGGTCTGTGGGGGCTGGAGGTGCTCGCGCCGCTCGTGCTGCGCGACATCTCGCCGGTGCTGTCGAACGCATTCGGCTTTATTCCGTTTTTCTCCGGGCCGGCGGCGACCGGCTACAACCTGCTGACCGCGGGCATCGTGCTCGCGCTGATGATCGTGCCGGTGATTTCGAGCACGCTGGTCGAAGCGATGCAGCGGGTGCCGAAGGAAGTGCGCGAATCGTGTTTCGCGCTCGGCACGACACGGGCGGAGATGATCTGCAAGATCCTGTTGCCGATGGTCAGCACGCCGCTCATCGGCGCGGCGATCCTCGCACTCGGCCGCGCGCTGGGCGAAACGATGGCGGTGCTGATGGTGAGCGGCGGCGCGCTCAACTACCTGCCGGATTCGATCTACCGGCCGATCACGAGCATGGCGGCGTTCATCGCGTCGCAGCTCGACAGCGCGCTGCAGGACCCGAGCGGGATGGCCGTGCGCTCGCTGGCGGAAATCGCGCTGGTGCTGCTCGTCATCGCGGTCATCGTGAATGTGATCGCACGCTTGCTGACGTATCGCGTAAGGGGAATCAGCCATGGCTGAGACGATCGCACTGCCGATGAAAATCCGCGGCACCCGGGTCGTGTTCAACCGGGCGCTCGGCGTGCTGTGCGCAGTGGCATTCGTGCTGGTGATCGTGCCGCTCGCCGACATCCTCTGGACGGTCTTCGAGAAGGGGATTCACGCGTTCTCGTGGACGCTCTTCACGCAGGTGACCAACGGCATCAGCGGCGGCCTGCTGAACGCGATCGAAGGCACGCTGGTGCTGAGCGGCGGCGCGGTGCTGTTTGCGGCGCCCATCGGCGTCGGGGCGGGCATCTATCTCGCCGAATACGGGCGCGGCAACCTGGGTCGCTGCATCCGCTTTCTGGGCGACGTGCTCGTCGGCGTGCCGTCGATCGTGCTCGGCTACTTCAGCTACGTGACGCTCGTGATCGGGCTCGGCTGGCAATTCTCCGCACTGGCGGGCGCCATGACGCTCGCGGTGCTGATCATGCCGTACATCGCGCGCTTCACCGAACTCGCGATGCGGCAGAACCCGGGCTCGCTGCGCGAGGCGGCTTACGCGCTCGGCTGCAAGGAGTATCAGGTCGTGCTGCGCGTGCTGCTGCCGGCCGCGCGCTCCGGCGTGCTGACCGGCATTCTGCTGTCGCTCGCGATCTCGGTCGGCGAGACCGCGCCGCTGATCTATACGGCCGGCTGGTCGAACTACACGTGGAACGGCCAGCTGACGCACGAGCCGATCGGCTACCTGACATACGTGATCTGGAGCTTCATCAACCAGCCGTTCGCTTCCGCGCACGCGCTCGCGTATGCGGCGGCGCTGATCGTGATTCTCGTTGTGCTCGCAATCAATATTGTGGCGCGGCGTTTCCTGTCGTCACAGGCGGCATCCTGATTCCTGCGGGTTGACGGTTGACGGTACGCGCGCGGTTCATCCCGCGCGCGTACCCGTTTACGGCCTCGCGGGTGTTGTCATCCGACGACGCTTTCCCGCCACGCACGCACACCGGAACGCAGCGTGACGACGCTGCGCCGAAAGCCTCCTGAATGGCGCGCGCCCGATTGCGCCCGATTGCACCCGATTGCGCGCGCGAATGCGCATGTGAATGCACGCGCGATCGTGCGCGTAATTGGCCGCCGTATCTCGCGTACGCGCGCGAATGCGCGTTAATCCGAAGCGGACTATTCGATTCAATTCAATTTGAATTGAAATGATATCGTAATTATTAAATTCAAAATGCATTGAATCAGAAAGTCAAGCTTTGATGGTTATTGACAGTCGATCCGGAAAGATTCTGTTAGAGTTCGGCCCGAACAGATGAAAGCGCGGTATGGGCCACCTGGGGTCCGCGGCAACGCGGGGGAGTGGCCGGTTCCGCGCACACAAAATGTGCGGCGTGTCGGAGCGGATTCGCATGCCGTCAGGGTCACGATCCAGCCCGCGTTTGCGCAATGGGCGTCATTGCGCACGGGCAGGCTGGCGATAAAAAACGCGCTCAACGCGTAATAGCAATAATGAAAAGGAATCACCACCGGGGATTAATCGGGCGTGCGCGCGTCGCCCAGCGCGAGACTGCACGGCGTATCGGCTGGGCGGTCTGGCGTTTCGCGGGCCCGGCGTGTTCGCCCGCGCCACGGCCGCTGTGGATGCGCGTCATCGCATGCGTGATGGCGCTCGTGATGTATTACGCCCCGGCCGTGTTTCTTGCCGACCAGGTCGCGCATGCCGCGCCGATCGTCGATCCGCGCGCGCCGCTCGCGTTCCAGCCGGCCATCACGCAGACGAGCACCGGCGTGCCCGTCGTCGACATTGCCGCGCCGAATGCCAACGGCGTGAGCATGAACCAGTACCAGTCGTTCAACGTCGACGCGGCCGGTCTCGTCCTCAACAACAGCACGGTGGCAGGCACGCCGCTGCTCGGCGGCACGCTCGGCGCCAATCCGGATCTGGGCGGCCGCAGCGCGTCGCTGATCATCAACCAGATCACCGCAACCGGCCCGGCCTCGACGCTTGCCGGGCCACTCGAAGTGTTCGGCGCGCCGGCAGCTGTCGTGATTGCGTCGCCGAACGGTTTGTCCGTCAACGGCCTGAGCGTGACGAACGTCACCAACCTGACGCTGACCACAGGCACGCCGCAGTTCCTGACCGGCATCGGCGGCAGCGCGACCGGCTTCGCGAACGCTGCCGCGGTGGCGTACAACGTCAGCTCGGGCAACATCACGGTCGACGGGCCCGCCGGCAACGACGGCACGCCCGGCGCGGGCATCGAAGGCACGGTCGGCAACCTCGACCTGATCGGCCAGACCGTCGACATCAATGCGCCGCTGTACTCGAACCAGCGCGTCAACGTCATCACCGGCAATCAGCGCGTCACGCCGAGTGCGTCGGATTCGACCGGCCTCACGTACAGCACCGCATCGAACGGACTGCCGGACAACGCGGCCGCGATCGCTGGCGCGAACGGCCAGGCGATCGATGCGAGCCAGTACGGGTCGATCACGAGCGGCGAGATCTACATCGTCCAGAACGCCTCGGGACTGGGCGCGAACATGCAGGGTCCGCTGTCCGCTACGGCGGGGAACGTGGTCGTCAGTTCGAACGGCGACATCGCGGTCGGCAGCACCTATGCGGCCCAGAATGCCAGCCTGACGAGCGCGGGGAGCACGGCGATTGCTGGCACCGGCCTCGCGAACCAGAACTACACGGTCGATGCCGGCGGCGACATCACGGCAAGCGGGGCGGTGTCGGCGGGACAAGGCGCGACGCTGACGGCCGGCGGCAACCTGAACGCCGCATCCGTCGCAGCGAACGGCAACGCGACGCTGAGCGCAGGCGATGCGATGACGGTGGGTTCGGTGTCGGGCCAGAATCTTGCGCTGCAGGCGACGAGCGGCGACCTCACGGTCGGCTCGGCGCTCACCGCGCCGGGCACGATTGTCGCGACGGCCGGCGCGGACCTGACCGTCAACGGGGCGGTGCAGGGCGGCAGCACGGTGAGCCTGACGGGCGGCGGCAACGCGAGCGTGAACGGCGCGGTGTCCGGTGTCGGCGATACGACGATCGCTGCGCAGGGCGGCAGCGCATCCGTGAGCGGCAACGCGCAGTCGAACGGCGCACTGACGATCGACGCCGCGCAGAACGTCGCAATCGGCGGCACGGCCGGCGCGCAAGGTCCGGTCTCGATCACCGCGCAGGCAGGGTCGATCACGGGGCAGGGCGATGTCGATGCGGCGCAGGATGCGGTGAACCTGCAGGCCGGGCAGGCGATCCAGCTCGGCGGGGCGGTGGCGGCCGGCACGAGCGTGAGCGCGAACGCGGGCGGCGCGGTGTCGATGAGCGGCACGGTGTCGGCGCCCGGCGCCGTTTCGATCCAGAGCGGAGCGGACACCACGCTCGGCGGCAACGTGACGAGCGGCTCGACGCTGGCGGTCGCCGCGGGCGGCAATGCGACGCTCGACGGTCTTGCCTCGTCGGTCGGCGACATGACGCTCGCGGCCGGCAACACGCTCGCGACCACGGGCCAGATCACGGCGCTCGGCGCGTTCAGCGCGACCGGGCAGCAGGGCGTGAACCTGGGCGGCACGGTCTACAGCGGCGGCAACGCGCAGATCGGTTCGGCCGCGGGCAGCGTCACGCTGGCGGGCGCGGTGTCGAGCCCCGGCTCGGTCAGCGTGTCGGCGGGACAGGATGCGACCGTCTCCGGCAGCGTGCACAGCGGCACGGACACGACGATCGCCGCCGGCCGCGACGCCAACCTGAACGGTGCGCTCGAAGCGGACGGCACCGGCAACGCGAGCGTGACGGCGGGCCGCGACATCAACGGCACGGGTGCGCTCGACGTCGCGAACAATACGACGCTCGCGGCCGGCAACGACATCGCAGTCAGCGGCGCCATCCAGACCGGCAACAACCTCGGTGTCACGGCCGGCAACGCGCTGTCGCTCGGCGCGACGACGGCGGTCGGCACGAGCACGCTGAGCGCGACGAGCGGCAGCGTGACGTTGACGGGCGCCGCGTTATCGGGCGGCACGACAACGATTGCGGCCGCCACCGACGTCGAGGCGCAGGGCAACGTCCAGAGTCTCGGCGATCTGGACGTGAGCGCGACGAGCGGCAGCCTCACCGCTTCCGGGACGATGTCGGCATCCGGCGACATGACGCTTGCCGCGGGCCAGAACCTGACGCTGAACGCGCAGACCACTGCGTCGCAGAACGCGACGCTGCGCGCGGCCGACATCACGACGCAGGGGCTGGCGGTGGGCGGCAACCTGAGCGCGACCGCGACGAACGACCTCGATACGTCGGCAGGGCAACTGGATGCGGCGTTCAGCGCAAGCGCGCCGTCGCTCTCCGTGACCGGCAACGCGACGCTGCAGGGCGCGAACGTGACGACGGCCAACGCGGTGATCGGCGGCGCCTATAGCGCGACCGGCACGACGAGCCTCACGACGGGCGGAACCGCAGCCTACCAGGCCGGCGCGACGCTCGCGGGCGGCACGGTGCACAACGTCGGCGCGCAGATGGCGTCCGGCGGCCTGACGGTATCGGGCTCGACGGTGACGAACGCCGGCAGCCTGTCGTCGCTGCAGACGCTGAGCGTCACGGCCGCGAATCTGGACAACACCGGCACGATCTACGCACCGAGCGCGGATCTCACGATCGCGGGCGGCACGACGAACGCAGGCAGTCTGCTGGCGACGAACACGCTTGCGCTCACAACGAACAGCCTGAACAACGCGAACGGGCTGATCTTCGCGGGCGACGTGAACAACCCGGCCGCGGCGACGGGCAATGCGAGCGTCACGGTGACCGGCGGCAACGGCTCGTTCAACAATGCCGCGGGCCAGATTCTCGCGCAGAACATCGCGACGCTGAACCTGCCGAACCAGGCGCTCGATCCGTCGGCGAGCCGCTATGGGACGGTCAACGGCGGCAACGGACTGAACCTGTCCGTGCAGAGCCTCGCCAACAGCGGCACGTGGACCTTGCCGGGGACGGCGGTTTCGGTGTCGGCGAGCGCGGGCATCGGCAACACGGGGACGATCACGCAGGGCAGCGGCACGCTGACGTTGAACGGCGCCGTGACCAACGGCGGCACGATCGGCGCCGACGACCTGACGATCAACGGCTCGCTCGCGAACCAGGCCGGCGCGACGGTGACCGCGAACGACGCGTTCACGCTCAACGGCGCCGGCACCAACGCGGGCACGGTGGAGGCGCTGAACGCGCTGACGATCAGCGGGTCGAGCTACGACAACACGGGCGGCACGACGAAGGCGGGCGACGGCGCGTCCGGCAGCGGCAACGCGACGCTTACCCTGAGCGGCGCGCTGACGAACGCCGGCGGGACGCTGTCGGCGACGAACAATCTGACGGTGACGGCCGGGAGTGTGGACAATTCGGCGGCGTCGGGGACGACGACGACCACCACCACCACGACGGTCGTCAATACGCCGCTGCTGATGTCGACGGTGATCGGCACGGAAACGGTGAACGGGATTCTGGATATCGGCGCGGACGGCGGCTATCTGACCAACGTCTCGACCACGGTACCTGCCACGCTGGGCGGCGTGCTGTCCGTGACGGGCATCGTGCCGAGCCTGACCTCGGGATGGTCCGACGGCGTCGGCGATACGGATCTCGGGGTGGGCGATATCGGCGTTGCGGGTCCGCAGTCCGCGCCCGTTGCAACGTCCGGCACGGTGCAGTTCGTGCAGGTGCCCACCGTGGTCGGTTACACCGGCGACTCCAATACCCCGCAGACCGCCGACCTGTGGTACGTGCAGGGCGGCTCGGTGCCGACCAGTGACGGCGATGGCACCGTGTATCCGGTCACTACGCTGACCGTGCCGACCGTCACCGAAACCACGACGACGACGGGTGCCGCGGCCGGCAGTTCCGTGATCGCGGCCGGCAACGACCTGAGCCTGAGCGCGAACAGCCTGAACAACCAGAGCGGCACCATCAGCGCCGGTCACGACGCCACCGTGAACGTGCAGTCGCTGTCGAACGGCGGAACGGCGGCGACTTCCACCGTGACCGATACGGTCGACCGGGCCTCGCTCACCGCCTTCATGAACGGCCTGCTGGCGATGCAGCAAGCCGGCGGCGTGTCCGTGTGGGGCAGCGGCAATGCGGGCGGGACTTACGGGTGCGACGCGCAGAATGACTGCGCGGTAGGACCGGCGACGGGGCCGACCTCGTTCACGTTCGACTCGCCCGGCGCGGTGACGGTGCAGTCGGTATCGTCCTCGGTCACCGTTCAGGGCACGACCGGCCAGATCGTCGCCGGCCACAACCTGAACCTGTCGGGCGGCAACCTGACGAACGCCGGTGCGCTGCTGGCCGGCAACGACGTGAACATTGCCGCATCGAGCTTCACGAACCAGGGCGTGAACACCGGCACGATGACGACGACCGCCGGCTGTGCCTCGGGCTTCAGCGCGGGGTGCGCGTCGCTGTCGACGACGAACCCGAACTCGCAGACGTATAGCTACCAGCAGACCAACGCCACGGTCGCCGCCGGCAACGACGTCGTGATCGCGGCGGGATCGGTCAGCAATACGTACGGCAACCTCGTCGCCGGACGCAACGTCGTGATCGGCGGCGCCGGCAGCGCGGGCGGCGACGCGTCGACGACGCCGGCGGCGCTCACGCAGGCCGGCAGCGTGTCGAACACGTCGGGCGCGATCGAGGCGGGCAACGACGTGGATATCAATGCGGCGACGCTGGCCAACAGCATCGCCGCGCCGGTCCAGGTCCACCAGAACTACGGCAGCGCGACGCCGTACACCGGTTGCACGAACAACTGCGAGGCGTACGTCGACGTGCAGTCGGCGAACCCCGGCACGATCACGGCGAACCACGACGTCAACCTGACGGCCAGTGCCTTCAGCAATACGGGGAGCCTCGTCACTGCGCTGAACAGTGTCGCCATCGACGCGGGCAGCAGTGCATCGAACAACAACCAGTACCTGTACGCGTACTGGAGCAGCGGCTTTACGCACTACGGCACGCAGTATGCAACGTGGGGCTGCGCGAACGATACGACGTTGTGCGCGCAACTGTATGGCGGCGATTACAGTGCGAGCGCGCCGCAGGACCCGGCCGGTCTGCCGGATGCGGTGGGTCTGCCGGACTTCGTGGCGGGCACGATCCAGGCGGGCAACGCGCTGTCCGTGCATTCGCCGACGCTCGCGAATACGGGCAACGTGATCGGCCAGAGCGTGAGCCTGAGCGGGGCGACGCTCGTCAATGGGCTGACGAACCCGAACGTCTATACGCCGCCGCCGGCCCAGTCGGGGCAGGTGATTCTGCTCGGGCCGCCGTCGGTGCCGCCGGGCGCGACGACCACGGTGAACAGCGCGGGGCGCGTGACCACGCTGTCCGGACAGCCGACCTCGGTGACGGGCGCGGCCGGCCTGCCGTCGAACACGCCGATCGGGGTACAGACGGTGGGCACGCCGGTGGCGCCCAGCGTCCCGACGGCGGGCACGCCGGGGAGCACGACGGTGCAGACGCCGGCGGGCCAGTCGGTGACGGTCACGTATCTGACGAACAACCCGGTCGCGCAGGTCGTGAACGCGCTGTCGCCGGCCTCGCTGGTGGCGTCGCTGCCGGCGAACCTGCAGCCGGGCAACGTGCCGTTCTACTACGACCCGTACACGCAGGCGCAGCAGGTCGAGCAGGCGGCGCTGGAGGCGACCGGGCAGAGCAGCTTCTACAGCACGACGAGCGCGACGGACAGTGCCAGCCAGACGTCCGTCAACAATCAGGACACCGACGAACTGTACGGCGCGGCGGTGCAGTATGCGGAGAAGAATAACGTCGCGCTCGGCACGCAGCTTTCGCAGGCGCAGCTCGCGCTCGTGAATCAGCCGATGCTCTGGTATGTGCAGGAGACGGTGCCCGAACCGGGCTGCACGGCAACGGGCAACGGCGCGTGCCCGACCGTGCAGGCGCTGGTGCCGGAGGTGCTGCTGCCGCAGAACTATGCGAGCGTGAACGCGGATGGGGAGATCAGCGGGTCGAACGTCACGCTGGACTATAGCGACAGCGTGCTGAATACGGGCTCGGTCAGCGCGCAGAACCTGACGGTCGATACCGGCACGCTGACCAACGAGCAGCGGTCGACGAATGTCGGGACGATCTATCAGCAATTGAGCGACGGAGTAGCGGCAACCACCGGAACCTTGGTGCAGCAGGGCGGATTCATGAGCGCTGCGAACTACGACCTTCAGGTGCAGAGCCTGGACCAGATCGGCGGCGCGCTCGCCGTGACGAACGCGGACGGAACCGAAAACGCCGCCGCGACACAGGCGATGCTGGCGGGTCTCAAGGACCAGCTTGGCGGGCAGTTTGCGCAGTCCACGGTCAGCGATGACTTGCAGACCGCGATGGTGGCCACCGATAGCGGCGGTTTGGGCATGGAACTGTTTGCGATGGCTGCGGCGGTGGTGGCTGCCATTGCGCTGCAGCCGGAAATTTCGGCCGCGATCGGATCGCTTTCCGGTGCGACGGCCGGAGCGGGGACGCTGATGGCGGCGGCAGGCTCGGGTGCCGGTGCGCTCGGTGCGGGCCTCGGCAATCTCGCGTTGTCGGTGGGCTTGACCGCGATGACGTCCAGCTCCCTCACGCAGTTCATGACGACCGGCACCGTCAATCTCGGTTCTGCATTCGAGACGGGGCTGGTGTCCGGGTTGACGGCGGGTCTGCTGAACGGCATTACCTACAACTCCGGTTCCGGATTCGGCTTTTCGACGGTGCCGTCGCAGAGCAGCCTGGCGGCGCTTGCGGGGGTGGAGCCGTCCGCGGGGAATAGCGTGGTGTCCACGGCGTCCGCGACGGTGGCGCGGCTACCGACGCAGGCGCTGGCGATTGCAGGGGAGGCGACGATCCAGGCCAGTGTCCAGGAGGCGATTGAGGGCGGCAGCTTCCTGAGGGCGCTGGAGGACAGTGCGGTAAGCGACGTATCCGCTGCGGCCGCATATGACGTCGGCACTGCCTTTGACGGGACCAATCCAACGCTCGGAACGGCGGGCCCGACCAACCCGCTTTACGTATTGAGCCATGCCGCATTGGGGTGTGCGAGTTCGGCGGCGCTCGGTACGGGGTGTGCGGGAGGGGCGATTGGGGCAGCGGCTAGCGCGGCGCTAACGCCGTATGTTGCCAGCGCAATCACCGGTGGCGATCCAGACGTGACGACTGGCGAGGCGGCCGCGATTGCAGCCTTCGCGACGTTCGCCGGAGGGGCGGCGGCCGGACTGGCCGGGCAGAACGCCGCGGCCGGCGCGCTTGCAGCGCAGAACGAGGCGATGAACAACTGCTTGGGCCATCCGCAGACCTGCACGCAGATGCTCAAGAGCGCGGCCACGAGCTTTGTGAACTCGATCGGCGGGCCGTCGACGTTCCTGTATGTGATGTCGATGCTGTCGACGACGGTAGACATTGACGGTGTGGCGGGGGAAGAGGCAGGAGCAATTGACGGTGCGGAGGGTGCGTTTGCCGCTGAAGAGTCTTCAGCAATTGCGGCTGGCGTGGCCGCAAACAACACTTTGTCGCAAAGCCAGATCGACGAGATACTCAGCTTGCCTAGCGGTTCGCGGCCTGATCCGGCGAGCTATATGTCTCAAAGCGCTATTGACGACCTCTTAGGGCAGTTTAGCGACGGTGCCTCGTATATAACTCCGACAGGCGCACTCGATACGTACGGGCGCGATCTTGTTGGGCGCCCAGGAGGGCAGTTTGTCATGCCGTCGTCGTATCTTGATAATCTTCTGCAATCCAGCGGAGGCGACGTATCAGCAATTGAGCAAGCGCTAGGGATTCCATCGGGAGCATGGCAAGGGGTACCTCTTAGTCGTATTGATATTCCAAGTCCATCTTCAGTGGGCATCCGTATACCATCGGGCAATGAACCAGGAGCTAATGGTCTGTGGATTCCCGGCGGTTACACGTCTGGCGGTGTTCCGGAAGCGGTCACTAACCAGGTTCCTGCTGGTAGCTATATTGAAAGTCCGATTGGGGGTAGCTCAAAGTGACGGTGAAAGAAGAATTTAATGAGCCATGGTTGTATAGAGTGTTTTTCAGAGAGGGCGCGCCAATTATGGCTGTACTTATGGGCAGGGCAGCGCAGTACGAGAAGGAGATCTTGCTGACCGATGCGCAATATGAAGCATTCCACAAGGATCGACATGCAGCGCGGAGCTATGCGGAGGCCGTAGCCGAAGGGCGCATTGGGTTCTGATGTAAGCCAAAGTCCTGACGTTGTGCGGGCGGAGCCATTGGCGGGGCCGTGTCGGCGGCGACGTCCAACGAACTTGCTTCGTTGATGACCGATGGCCAGGGGGTCACGACGCCCGACCAGGTGGCGGCACTGACGGCGATGACCATGCTGCTGGGCAGTGGTACAGCGGCGGCCTTGGGCCAAAACACGATCGGGGCGGCCACGGCGGCAGAGAATGAGACGTTGAACAACTGCCTGGGGCACGACTGCGGCGAAGAGCCCGAGCAGGTCAACGAGCACACGTTCACGATCCAGCCGTCGCAGCAAAGCGGCGGAGCGACCGACGAAGAGCAGGCCGGTGAGGCTCAGACGGTGGGGAGTGGGGCACTGGTGGCCGGTGCGGCTGGAGCCACAAACAGCTTGCCTACCAATGCATCACAGCTGTCCCATATCTTCCGCGATGATGTCGGGCATCTCACGGATACTCCAGAGAACCAGCAAACCTTGGTTAATATGGTTAACAATCCCCAAAACTTGCTGGGTTCAGACGCGTATGGGAACCAGTGGTATGCCCAAACGTTGCCCGACGGCACGCAACTCTGGGGAAGCGTTCGAAACGGCGTCATTCAGAACGGCGGGCTGAACGCGACGCCGAAAACATACAATCCTGCAACTGGACTTTCGAGAGCGAAATGACAATACAGACTGACCGCCTCACTCTTCAAGAGGCATATCTTTCGATGTTTGAATTTCTCGTCGAACTCTATCAGCGCACGAAATTTGACGAACTTGGCTCCATGTTGGGTGACTTAAGCTTGCTTGAGGATGGAACGACCGCTGACCCTGCCGCGTGGGGAGACTGGCTCAAGTGCGTAGAGAAGGCACGGCGCGGTGGGATAGATGCGAGCTTGGGGATAACGCCACCACATCCCTGAAAATCCATCGGGTAAGGTTCGTGGTTCGGAATCTCAAGCTGATTTGTTGCCACAAACGGTGGTAGCCAATCAGTCGAAAGTCTTTTCGGCCAAACGCTGAATGGCTCCTCCCTGTCGCACACGGCTGGTTTGCAGAACGGAGTTCTTGGTGAGGCTGTGGGTTTGCAGACCCTAGAACAAGAGACAGGTTTGACCTTTTCGCCCTTGCAGAACAACAGTGGCAATGGCGCAGACGGGGTGGCGATCGATCCCAACACTCAGACTATCTGGGTAGCTGAGGTAAAATCTTCGCAAAACGGCGTGAACGCCGCCGCCACTGCACAAGGTGATCCAGCTACAAAACTTGACGCTTGGCTTAACCTTTCCACAAACCCTAGTGGAACCTCGTGGGCCGCACAACCCAGTAGTAATCAAGCGTTGACGCAAAGCATCCAGAACGCTATCGACTCCGGGTATCAGATCAAAGGGGTGCAGGTTCAGGTGGGGGTGCCTGCTCCTGGCGCGACCGGGACCACGCAGATTGCAATTCAACCTTGGTTGCCAAAGTAATTTCTATGACCGAACTCAACAGCATTGAAGCTATAGGTGTTGCAAAAAATTGGCCTAGTCGAAAGTCGGTCATTGCATGGATCGAGAATACGACGCCGTGGTCAATCGAGCCAGTGATTGCCTATAACGCGCGAACCGACGTCACGAACACCGTTAAATATCTCCCCGGTGTCGCATATAGCGGCGTTGGCGTTCGGCTACTTAGAACGGCAGAAGCTCGGGCATTGCAGTGTTTGCCTTGGGAACGACAGGCAAATGAGGCTCTGGGTTACGCCGCGTTCGCGGCGCAACTAGATTTCTTCTGGCACGTCCAGTTTCGGGTACTGTTCCCGGATCACGCGCGCCCCTTGCGCAGAATGGACTGGGAGCTGATGACAGAAACGATGGCGATGTTTTTCCTGCTCGGACGCATAGAGGACGGTATTTACCACGGTTACCTGACGTACGCGGCTCTGAACCGGACTTATCAGCTGCAGTTGTCGTATGAAGAGCGCCATCGCCGGGTCCACGCGTTCATGTTGCGCCTTTTCTCAGCGTGGCGCGGCGATGTTAGCCATGTCTGGCCGCCATTTGCATACAGCGAACCAGTCTATGAAGGAATTCTGGAGCGATGGCGCGAACCGGACCCTGAAATATTGAGACCCTGGCTTCTTGCGGCATGCGACAGGCATACCCATGACTCAATGCGGGACAGTGAAAAAATGTTTCACGACTGTTCGGGTTTTCCGCGCACTCCGTTGGAAATCCTGCTCCTGTTCCGCTTACGCGAATTGACCGGTCTGCGAAACCCAATACTCGATCACCCGCTTATGGAGCGCCCCTTTGACGCGTTGCCCGAGCCGCAGCCAGCCTATATTCCGGATGATCTTGTTCGAGGGACGCTCGCTCGCGTGCGGGAGGATTGGCCGCAATTCGATGAGGTTGTGACGATTGGGGCAGTGATGCGCCTATGAGTTCGTTGCCACAGACAGTTCGCCCGGAGGCTTAAATCTGTTCAAATGGGGGCAGGACACGACGACCACCGCATCGGGTTGGACGAGCGGTGATTACATGTTGTATCTGCCAAATCAAGGTGGGGCGCAAGCGAACTGGGCGCAGAATTCGAGTTACTTGCGACAAGCGATGAGTGAAGGTAATCCAATCTACGATTCGTACATTGACCCAACCACGGGGCAGCAAATCCCGACTGGCGGTTTTTTGAACGCAGAGCGCAATTTGCTGCAATCCAAGGGGTGGACATTTAACTCAGCGACGGGTGCCTACACCCCTCGAAGGAGTGAGGTCGAGATGACAGACTTTCGAGGCGACGTTTTACTCGCTTTCTCCGCCCTGGTGACGAAGTTCAGTTTGATTTGTGTGGTTCTCAATAATCGGTTGATCCGATTTCAGAACGACCGCGTTTTTCTGGCGATTCATTACGATGACGCAATATCATTTGAGGTTGGAGTGGAGATTGGCGAGCGAACACTAGGTGATGCGATGGAAAGACCTTTCAATCTCGAAGAGATTCTTCGGCTGAAATATCAGCCCCAAGATTCAGCGTGGGTGAGGCAACTTCAGGTTAGTGATAAAGCCCATTTGTCGATCGCCCTCACAAAATTGGCTAGATTGGTGGAAACCTATGCAACGGACCTATTGAATCATGATGAAAATGCTTTTGCGGCGCTTAGCAATTTCCGTAATGAGGAGTGTGAAAAATATGCAATCGAGAGAGAACTTCAGATGGCACGAATCAAGGCAGAATCAGCTTGGGCTGCCAAAAATTATGAGGCTGTGATTGATGCGTTCCAGCCAGTCCGTATTCATCTGAGCGAGGCAGAAAATAAGCGACTGTTGTATGCCGAGACACATGTGTTGAAAAAATAGTGTGGAAAGACTTTGGCGCTGGGTGGAAGTGTTGCCACAGACACGTCAGCGGAGAGCAATCCAACCATTCAGTTCGGGGCCAACGACAATCAGAGCAGCCATACCTTCCGTCACGTGATCGGCGGCGGCTACGATGCAACTGCAGTTCAAAGTGCAGTGACCGGTGACCTCAACAATATTGGAGCCTCGTTGCCTCAGGGACAGTACACAGGTACGGTCGTTGTGAATGGGACGACCTTCAACTACAGTGCGTACAAGCTCCCGAATGGCACGATTAACGTAGGGCGGATTACGCCACCGAGATGAACATGGGCACTGTGAGATCGTTGAAAGATGATGAGCGGGCGCTGTTAGCTGCGCTAATTACGGGGAAGCCTCGGGCAGCCGAGCTTCTCGGTTCTCTTGCTGACGTCCGAGTTGAAGAAATGAACGATGGTGGAATGGGGAGCCTGCGCTTTTGCGCCTCAGATACGAGGCCTCGCCGTCTCGGCGTGCAGTTGGTCGAAAAGGAATTCATCGATAGCGATGGCATACCAATTATGGTTGCCGTCAACTTGGACGAGCATGGCGATCTCTACGAGCTTGATATATGGAAGGTTGATTTCTCGCCATTGAAGCAGTTTCCGAACGCGTGATATCGATTGGTAGGGCGAACGGCTGGTGATGTCTTAAGAATTTGTTGCCACAAACACAGGCTCATTGACAACCGCCGATCAAATGGGGATCTTGCGAGAAGCCGCGATGCCAGATCTGAAGCGGCACTACGCTGATACCGGGTCTGTAATTTAGGAAAATCCTGATACGTTGTTGCCGCAAACAGCTTGCCTACCAATTCATCACAGTTGTCCCATATCCAACCCGACTTGGACCGGTCAGCGATGATGGCACTTGCGATGCGGGCCGGTGGTGGCCTTGCGGGGCCGCTGGATCAGAATGCGACGGGCGCGGCGAACGCAGCGGAGAACGAAGCGTTCAATAACGCGACGAAACATCCCAGGCAGGTACCGCTGATAACACCTGATTTAAAACAAATACGGGGATGGTTCGATCCGTCCGATTACAAACAAGAAATGGATCTGTAAAGATGAATTCAAAAACAATTTCAGTTGCCTTGTGTCTCGCTGCATTGGCGGGATGTGCCACGACCCCGCCGATTTCCCTGACGACGCAGGAGCAGCATGCGCTTGGAAATGTCGGAGGCGAACTGTTCATCCCCCAAAACGATCTGCTGGTGACCGTGACGCCGACGAACCCCGGCGCAACCGGCCTCCTTGGCGCGCTGCTTGCAGCGGGTATCGACGCAGCGCGGCGCTCCTCGGCAGAGAAAACGGCCGCCCCAATCCTCGAACAACTGCATGGTTACGACTTCCGGGCCGTCATGAAGCAGGCATCCAACCATGCGGCTTCCACGCTTCATGACGTCAGGTTCAGCGCACCTCTGGACGTCGATACCGTCGAGTCGGATTCGGAAAAGCGGATCGTGTTCGATAATTCGTCGGCCAGCGCCGTCCTGTTCGTCGACGTCGGTTACCAGTTGCAATCGGGAAACCTCTATATTTCTGCGCGCGCCACCCTGTATCCGAAATCCGGAAACCTGCTGCAGTTCAGAAGGAAGCCTGACGCGACGAATCCGCTTGCTGCCGGCAACGCGATATATCGGAAGACGTTCAACTTCAGCAAACTGAATGTTGCCGCAGCCGACATCAAGAGCGATCTGACCGAAGGCGCAAACAGCATTGCGTCACAACTGGCCGCCGATCTGAGCCATCCGCTCTAGAGCAGGAAACACTTTTCATCAGGTATGCGAAATAAAAGGGCGTCGGGACGGGAACCCCTAACGTGAAATCCTGTGGGAGTCTCCAGCGCGTCTGCTGAGTTCGCTCAAGCCCGCGTCAACCGCTCGACCGCCACCCGCACGGCGTTTGTCACGTGGCGAGGCGACGAAAGCGCGTTGCGTGGCCCGGCTTGCACCGCACGACGCAATGCCTGCACACAAGTCCTTTTTCTGTTTAACGACACCGGATAACGGGGAAATCCGACACGCTGCACAGCACGTGTCACGACATTGAGGCCACGCCGCGCAGCCGCGCGGCAATCATCCGTTTCGATCACCATGACAATCAGAACAACGTTGGTACGGGGCATGCCGGTCGTGCGCGCCTTGCAGTCCGGTTCGGCGGCACGGCGCAGCGCTGCGCAATCACGCCGGCATCCGTCGTTATCCGCACTCGTGGCGCTCGCATCGTTCGCGCTCGCGTCCGGCGTTCGGGCGGCGGGCATTGTTGCGGACGGCGCCACCGCCACCACGGTCTCGACCGCGTCGAACGGCCATCAGGTCGTCAACCTCGCGCCGGCCGTCGGCGGCGTGTCGAACAATACCTATACGTCGTTCAACGTGTCCGGGGCCGGGGCGGATCTGAACAACGTCGGCATCAACGCGCGCACGATCGTCAATCAGGTGACAAGCACGAATCCTTCGCTGATCGAGGGGCCCATCAACGTGCTCGGGTCGCGTGCGAACGTGATTCTCGCGAATCCGAACGGCATCACGGTCGACGGCGGCAGCTTCACGAATACCGGCCACGTGGTGCTGTCGACCGGTCAGGTCAGCTTCGACGACCTGACGCTCGCGCCCGGCGTGCTTCAGCGCAATATCGTGCTGACCACCCGCCAGGGTGCGATCACCGTCGGCCCCGGCGGGCTGGCCGGCACCCTGATCAACCTCGATCTGATCGCGAAGCAGTTGAACGTCAACGGTCCGGTCACCAACGCGTTCACGAGTTCGACGAGCGGAATTCGCGCAATCGTCGGCAGCAGCACGAACACCTATGACACGAGCTTCTCGCCGTCCGACAACAGTCACGACTGGCTCGTCGATTCGACATCGCCTGGCGCATCGAACAAGGGCATCGCGGTGGACATCACCGCGGCGGGCGGCCTCACGGCCGGCCGCGTGCAGCTTATCGTCACCGATCAGGGCGCGGGCGTGCACAGCCTCGGCCAGCTTTACGCGAGCGCCGGGGACGTCGTCGTGTCGGCTGCGGGTGACGTGTCGGCCGTGGACGGTTCGATCAAGGCCGAGAACGACGTGCAGATCTCGACGACCGGCAGCGTGTCGCTGCAGGGCACGCAAGTGCTGGCCGCGAACGACGTCACGGTCGACGCGAACGGCATCGGCCTCGGCGACGACGCGACTGGACCCGCCGAACTGGCCGCGCAGAGCGGCGCCGTCAGCCTGACCAGTACCGGCGACATCGCGAACACCGGCAGCGTGATCCAGGCCGGCACGATCCAGAGCGACGGCACCGCGCAAGGCGGCAACCTGACCCTGAGCGCAGCGGGCAACATCACGAACGATTCGAGCGCCGCGAATCTCGGCATCCTGTTCGCCGCCAACGGGACGGCCACGCTGACCGCGCAGGGCAACATCACGAACGACAACGCGCGGATTCTTTCGAACCAGGGCATCTCGCTGAGCGCGCAGGGCGACCTGTCGAACGTGATCGATCATACGGGCGGCGTCGAGAACGGCGCGCCGGTCGCGTATTCGAACCAGGGCGGCAGCTTCCTGTTCTTCACGCACGCGACGAGCGGCGTGAACGTCGACTACGGAACGGTCACCGAGCCGACCCAGCTTGCCTATATCGACGCGACGCAAGGCGCACTGTCGATCTCGGCGCGCAACGTGACGAACTCGGGCGGCATCATTGACGCGGACGCCGGCAACATCACGATCGAGGCCAGCGAGGCATTCCAGAATGCCGCCGTGTTCGCAGGCGAGGCGAGCTATGCGCGCACGTGCTGGATCTTCTGTCATGCAAGCGCGTCGAGCACCGTGACGCCCTATGGCGGCACGATCCAGGCGGGCGGCGATATCGCGATTCACGCGGGCACGACGGCAAGCAACATCGGCGGCAACGTTTACGCCACCGGCAATCTGAGCGTCGATGCGCCCGTCACGTATGCAACGGGCGTGACCGGTTATTCGGCGATCAACCAGCCGCACGGTTTCAAGGCCTTCTTCGGCAGCACGTGGGCCGAGCTGATCGCATCCGACGTCGGCGGCGGCTTCACGGCCGACGGCAGCGTCTCGCTGACCGGCGACGCGGTGATCGACGGCGGCTATCTGTCGGGCGGCAATGGCACGACGGTTGCGGGCACAACGACCACGCTGCGGGTGCCGACGACGACGCCGGTGCAGATCGGCCAGCACCTCGGGCTGACGACGTGGTGGTGGAGGTGATCGCGTTGGGCCATGCAGGCAGGATGCACCGTACCCGCCGGCCGCACGTCCGGCTGATTTGCCCGCTGTCGGTGCTGGCGGCGTTGAGCACCGCCGGCGCGTGGGCGCAGACCGCGCCGCCGCCGCCTCCGCCCGCACCGGCGCTGCAACCGGTGCGCCCGGTTCAGGATCCGGCGCAGCAGTTCATCGAGCAACAGCGCGCACAGGCACGGCAGCGCGCGCTCCAGCAGGCGCCCGCGTCGGTGTATGGCGCGCCGGGTACGTCCGGCACGACGCTCGCGATTGCGCCCGGCACGCCGGTGGACCGGATCGTCGAGAGCGGGCCGACGTTTCGCGTCGGCAAGATCGTGCTCGTCAGCCCCGGCGGAAAGCCGTTCGTGCCGCTGCGCGGCGTGTCGCGCCCGACGCTCGACGCGATCGTCGAGCCGTTCGTCGGGCACCGGCTCGGTTCGCACCGGATCAATGTGCTGCTCAAATGGCTGTCCGACGCGTTCATCCAGGCCGGTTATGTGACGACGCGCGCAGTGCTGGGGCCGCAGAACCTCGAATCGGGCACGCTGACCGTGACGATCCAGCCTGGCCGGATCGAGCGTTACACCGTCAACGGCAAGCCGATCGCGCGGCTGAAGCCCGGCGAGCGATCGGCCGGCAGCGGATGGCTCACCGACGCCGGCTACGAGAACGCGTTTCCGGCCGCCCCCGGCGATCCGCTGCGTCTCGCCGATCTCGACGAAGGCGCCGCGCAGATCAACCGGCTGCGGCGCAACCAGGCGGAGGTGCAGATCCTGCCGGGGCAGACCCCCGGCGATTCGATCGTGGACGTCGTGAACAAGCCTGGCAATGCGCTCTACTACTCGCTCGGCGTCGACAACTACGGCAGCACGGCGACCGGCCTCACGCGCTATCGGGCCGGCATCGAGGCGGACAATCTGCTGGGCCTGCAGGAATCGCTGAGCGTGAACTACATCGACAGCCTCGACAGCAATGCGCTGGTCGGCTCGTTCGCGGTGCCCTTCGGTCGCCACACGTTCAGCTACACGGTGTCGGACTCCGAGTACCAGCAGCTGATCGGCACGACCGCGCTGCTGTACGGCCGCACGCTGTCGCACATCTTCGGCTGGAGCGAGACGCTCGACCGCACGCTCGCGGACATCGTGAACGTGGACGCGACGCTGTCGTGGCGGCGCACCGACCGGGTCGTCAACGGCATCGATCTCGATCCGCAGCACATCGCGGTGCTGCGCGTCGGCGGCAACTGGCTGCACAAGTTCGCGATGAACGACGCCGCAGCCAACGTGACGCTCGATGCGGGCGTATCGCGCGGACTGCCGTGGTTCGAGGCCGATCACGACGCGCCGGACATCGACGAGGCGGACGCGCACAGCCAGTTCACGAAGCTCGACGCGACCGGCACCTACGCGCTGCCGCTGCCGAAGCTCGGCCGGCTGCAGCTCGCGTATCGGGGCGCGCTGGGCGGGCAATGGACGGATGTGGCATTGTTCGGTTCCGAGCAGCTCTATCTCGGCGGCATGGATACGATCCGCGGCTTCCGTTCGGGCGATCTGGTCGGCGACCGGGGCATCTGGTCGCGCAACGAACTCGCGTGGGTGAATGCGCCGTCGTGGCGCGACAGCCGCATCGAGCCGTATGTGTTTCTGGACGCCGGCAAGGCCAACCTGATCGCGGTGCCGGGCTTTCCGACGCTCGCGGGTGCGGGCGCGGGCGTGCGGGTGCAGTGGCAGTGGCACGGCCAACTGCTGTCGGCGGAGGTGACGGCGGGCCGTCAGCTTGCGCGGCCCGCCGCGCTCGGACCGAAGGGGACGCTGGTGCTCGCCACGCTAAACTGGAACGATTGATACCGTAGCGGCCCGCGCTCGCTTGCGCCGAGCGGGGGCGTGGTGATGTGGCGCATCGTCGATGCGCGTGTTTTGAATGCAGTAAAACGTCGAGGAATGCATGAAAAACCCTACCCTGATTCGCGTGATGACGGCCTGTGCCTTCGCTTCGCTGTGCGCCGTCGCCGCGCATGCGGCCACGCCCGCGGCACAGCCGTTGCCGGTGGGCGTGGTGGCCATCGTCAACGGCACGCCGATCCCGCAGACGCAACTGGACGAGGCCGTGCACGTCGCGATGGCGACCGGCCATCAGCCCGACACGCCGCAACTGCGCGCCGCGTTGCGCCAGCAACTGATCGCGCGCGAGCTGTTCCGCCAGAGCGCCGAGAAGGCGGGATACGGCACGAAGCCCGAGGTCGTGCAGGCGATGAACGCTGCGAAGGCGGCGGCCGAAACGCAGCTTTACCTGAAGGATCACATTCGTCCCGAGCCGGTCACGGATGCGCAGGTGAAGGCGCGCTACGACCAGATCGTCGCGTCGCTCGGCAAGGTGGAGTACAAGCCGAGCGTGATCGTCGTGCCGGATGCGGCGACCGCGACCGTGGTGCTCGCGCAGCTGAAAGCGGGGCAGCCGTTCGGCAGCCTCGCGCGCCAGTACAGCAAGGTGCCGAGCGCGGCGCAGGGCGGCGCGATGTCGTGGGTGAGCTTCAAGACGCCGGTCACGCAAGGCGAGACGCAGGGCTTGCCGGTGTCGGTGGCGCAGGCGCTGACCGCGCTGCCGGTCGGCGGCGTCACGCCGGACCCGATCGCGCTGGGCGCGGGCGCGAACGGTCCGCGCGCGATCGTGAAGCTCGACGCGAAGCGCGCGACGCAGATTCCGGCATTCGATCAGGCGCAGGCAGCGATCCGCCAGCAACTGCAGGCGCTCGCACTCGAAAAGGCGGCGGCGCACTTCACGGGCGGCCTGATGAAGGACGCGACGATCGTGCAGTAAGCGTGTCCGGCCGACGTCGCTACGCGTCCATCGCGTAGCGGCGCCGGCCGTGGGTACTCACGCGACGTGCTGGGCCGATGCCGCCCTTCGCGGTGCTTTGCCGCAGTCCTGTCCCCTTCCGCCTTCCGCGCGCGCACCCGAGCCTCGCGCGCAGCGCAATCAACAGCCCGATGGACCTCACGCGCGCGTCGTCCATCGCATCCGGTGCACCCCGAGCACCCTGCGCACCCTGCGCGTCGCCGGTCGCCCCGCCATCGCAGCGACGCATCGCGCTGCACGGTTCGCCCGCGTGACGCGTCTGCGCTGGCACGCGACGCTTAACCGTTCGCTCATATCCCACGCTATTTTTCTCAATAGACCTGCCGCGTCGCGCTGGCAGAATTTCAGTGCGTTACAAAGAAACGAAAACAACGCGGTCTATCCCGGGTTGCGCGTGCTGACGGCTCGCTGAACCGGTGAATCGCGGACTACTACTATCAGGAGACAGGTACGGCTATGTACTACAAGACCGCACAATGCGCGTGCGCCGCGCTGATCGGCATGACACCCGTCTGGGCGCATGCGGATAGCGACAGCGCGGCCGCCGCGGGTCAGGGAGGCGGGAGTTCCGTCACGCTCTATGGCCTGATCGATGAAGGCGTGCAATACCTCAACAACGTGGCCGTGGGCAAAACGACCACCAGCAATTTCAAGGTGGGTGCGGGGACGGCCACGTCCTACTTCGGCATCCGCGGCCGCGAGGATCTGGGCGGCGGGACGAGCGCGATATTCGACCTGCAAGGCGGCTTTGCGCCGAACAACGGCACGTCGAGCCAGGGCGGGCGTCTGTTCGGGCGCCAGGCCTATGTCGGCCTCGATGGAAAATACGGACGCCTGACTTTAGGGCGGCAGTACACGATGCGCTTCTTTGCGACATCGCCGATCAATCCGTTCGGCACCGGTGCGCAAGGCATCACCACGCTGGACAACGGGGTGGCCGATGCGCGCGCCGATAATGCGATCAGCTATCGCTTTCAGAAGGCCGGCATCGATGCCGGCGTGAACTGGAGCTTCGGCCGCGACGCGGTCGACGGCGACCCGCCGAACGTCGCCGCCAGCAACTGCCCCGGCGAAACGACGCCGTCGACCGAATGCCGGGAGTATTCGGCGATGCTCAAGTACGAAGCGTCGAACTGGGGCCTGACGTCGGCCTACGAGCGGGATTACGGCGGCACGTCGGCCACTTATGGCGGCCTCACGTCGCCGAAGCTCACGGACAGCCGCTTCATCCTCGGCGGCTATGTCAACGTGCGCGGCTCGCGCTTCGGCCTGGGCTGGATCCGGCGCGACGACGAAGGCATCGCCACGCCGAAGAGCAACCTGGTGTGGCTCTCGGGCGTGGTGCCGGTGACGCCGTTCCTCTACATCGACGGCATGGCGGCGCAACTGAAGTACGACGGATCGCCGAACAAGGCGATGGTGCTCGTGTTGCGCGGCCAGTACTTCCTGTCCAAGCGCACCTCGATCTATCTGACTGCCGATCACATCAAGAATGGCGGCAAGCTCGCGCTTTCGGCGAGTACGATGTCGCCGGTCGCGGATCCGCCGCCCGGCGGCGCGCAGCTGTCCGTGATCGCGGGGATCCGGCATCTGTTCTGACACGCGCGGCGCGCGGCTCAGCCGAGCCGTCGCGCCGCGGCATGCGCAGCCGACATGTCGGCGACGGCGGCAACCGGCTGCCTGCGCGTCAGATCGCCGAAGCCGATGAACATGTCCTGCAGATACGCGATATCGCGGTCGCTCAGCGAAAGATCCTTCGAATAGGGGCGCTGCGTCTGGTTGAAATCCCAGATCGCCTGCGCCGAGGCCGGGTCGAACCGCTTCTGCGCATGCCGGCGCGCATCGAAGAATGCATCGTGCGAGGCCGGCGACATCAGGTAATCGTAGAGCGCACCGTAGGCGGCCATCACGGCGACAAGCGCATCGTGCCTGTCCGCGAGCGCCGCACCGGATGCGTAGGCGGTCTGGAACGTGCATCCCGGCAGCGCCTGCCACAAGTTGCCCTCGCGGATCGCGACAAGTCCATTGTCGTCGTACCGGTGCGAGATGCTCGCGCAGCAGGCATCCGCTTCGCCGTTGACGACCGCTTCGTAGCACTGCTCGTTGCTTCCCCGGTCGACGAAGCGGATCCGCGCGGCGTCGATGCCCTTCACCTTCATCAGTTGCAGCATCAACGTATGCAGCAGGCCGCGGCGGGGACCGACCGCCACCGTCCTGCCCGCTAGCGCGGCGAGCGTGCTCGCCGCGCCGGGCCGCGCAAAGACCGTCAGCGCGCACTTCTTCATGCCGGCGCCGACGATCCTGACGTGGGCGCCCTGCGCGATGCGCGAGAGCACTCCGTCGTAACCGGACACCATGCAGACGTCCGCGGCGCCGCTCGCAATCGCGTCGAAGGGGCCCGCGACGCCGGGTGCCTCGACGATCCGCGCACGGACGCCGAATCGCCTGAAATAGCCTTGCTGCTCCATCAATGCGTTCAGCGTCGCGTTTTCGAGGCCGGGGTTGCTGACGATCGTGATGGCGGTCGATGCCGCGCGCGCGACGTGCGGCGCGGCCAGTCCGCCGGCGGCGAGATTCAGGGCGAGAAGCCCGGTGTCGCGCAAGAAGCGTCGGCGGGTGAACGTCGGAAGCATCGGCAGTCTCCATGGGCCGGACAGGCCGGTGCGAAGGTGGTGCGCGCAACGGACGTGCGCGCAGCGGCATCTTGCCCGCGCGGGCGCGTCCGGTCGATTGAGAAAAATGGTCCTATACTTAACGAAACGGTAAAGCCGATGGAGTGGATCAGGTGTCGGAAGTCGACTGGTATCTGCAGATCAACCTGAAGGCGCGGCATTTGCGCCTGCTGGTCGCGATCGACACGTACCGCAATCTCACGCAGGTCGCTGACGTGACGCACGTCACGGTGCCCGCGGTATCGAAGTCGCTCGCCGAGCTCGAACGCGGCCTCGGGCTCACGCTTTTCTCGCGCACCGCGCAAGGGCTGATGCCCACGCCGTATGGCGATTGCCTCGTGCGCCACGCGCGCGCGATGCTGGCGATCCTGCATCAGGCGCGCGACGAACTGAAGGCGCTCAGTTCCGGCACCGAAGGCAAGGTGCACGTCGGCATGCTGCCCGCTTCGGCTTCCGCGCTGCTGCCGCGCGCGCTGAGCCTGCTGAAGGCGCGCTCGCCGGGCACCAACGTGATGGTCACCGAAGGGACGACCGCATTGCTGTTGCCGGAGCTCTGGCAGGGGCACCTCGATCTCGTCGTGGGCCGGCTCCCGGCCCCGGATACGCTCGGCAGCTTCGAGGAGAAGGAACTGCTCGAGGAGCCGGTGGTGCTGGTGACCGGCCGCCATCATCCGCTGGCGCGCCGCAAGACGCTCGCGTGGTCGGACCTGCGCCCGTACCCATGGATCCTGCCGCCGCCGGGCTCGATCCTGCGCGATCCGCTGGAGCGCGCGCTCGAAGCCAACGACGTGCCGCTCGCCAGCAACTACATCGAGACGCTCTCGGTGCACGTGGCGCGCGCGCAGCTGCAGGTCTCGGACTTCATCGCGGTGATGGCCGGCGCATCCGCCAACGACGCATCGCAGCCGCTTCATACGCTTCCGTTAAGTCTGCCGCGGCTGCTGCGTCCGGCCGGCGTGCTGTGGAATCGCAACCGGGGCCTCACGCCCAGTGCGCGGCTGATGGTCGCGTGCCTCGAAGAGGCCGCGCAGCATCTGCAGGCGGGGCTCGGCACGCCGTCGCGCGCCGGGCGGTCCCGCGCGAAGTGAACGCGGCTTAACCATCTGCTCAACCAGACAGCGGTTTTTCTCAATCGACGCGCGATATCGCGCTGGCACAATGAGCGCGCCTTACCTCAACACGCCCATCCCCCGGCAGACGGAGACCCTGCGAGCCGCGGCGCCGGTCGCGCCGCGCGAGCCGGCGTGCCTGTCCGGCGCTTGCCTGCGCATGGCCCGGCTGTCGATTGAGAAAAATCACGTCGCGCTTGACAAGCGGGTCAAGCCGGTGGAGTACACGACATGTCAGAACTTGACTGGTACCTGCAGATCAATCTGAAGGCACGGCATCTGCGCCTGCTGGTCGCGATCGACACGTACCGCAACCTGACCCAGGTGGCCGACATCACGCACGTGACGGTGCCCGCCGTCTCGAAGTCGCTTGCCGAACTCGAACGCGGACTCGGGCTCACGCTCTTCTCGCGCACCGCGCAGGGCGTGGTGCCCACGCCGCACGGCGATTGCCTCATTCGCCATGCGCGGGCCATGCTGGCGATCCTGCATCAGGCGCGCGACGAACTGAAGGCACTGAGTTCCGGCACCGAAGGCAAGGTGCACATCGGCATGCTGCCCGCTTCGGCGTCGGCGCTGCTTGCGCAGGCGCTGAGCCTGCTGAAGGCGCGCTCGCCGGGCACCAACGTGATGGTCACCGAAGGGACGACCGCATTGCTGTTGCCGGAGCTCTGGCAGGGCCATCTCGATCTGGTGGTGGGGCGTCTGCCGCCGCCCGACACGCTCGGCAGCTTCGAGGAGAAGGAACTGCTCGAAGAGCCGGTGACGCTGACGACAGGGCGGCATCATCCGCTGGCGCGCCGCAAGACGCTCGCGTGGTCGGACCTGCGTCCGTACCCGTGGATCCTGCCGCCGCCGGGCTCGATCCTGCGCGATCCGCTGGAGCGGACCCTGGAGGCGCACGACGTGCCGTTGACGAACAACTACATCGAGACGCTGTCGGTGCACGTGGCGCGTGCGCAATTGCAGGTCTCGGACTTCATCGCGGTGATGGCGGGCACCCCCGCGCACGATACCTCGCAGCCGCTCTATACGCTTCCGTTAAGTCTGCCGCGTCTGCTGCGTCCGGCCGGCGTGCTGTGGAATCGCAACCGGGGCCTCACCCCCAGTGCGCAGCTGATGATTGCGTGCCTCGAAGAGGCCGCGCAATGCCTGCAGGACGGGCCCGCCGCAGCGGCACGCGCGGCGGCGGGGAGCGTTGCGGGCGCGGGCCGCTCAAAGCGGCCGGGCGGGTCCGCGCAGGCGCGGCAAGGGTGAAGCGCGAAGGCGCAGAAGCGATCAAACGCGAAGGCGGGGAAGCGGAGGAACGCGACGGCGCGTACCCACTGCGTGCAGGCCTGTCCGCAGCCGCAGCCGCAGCCGCACCCGCACCCGCACCCGCACCCGCACCCGCACCCGCACCCGCACCCGCACCCGCACCCGCACCCGCAGGCGCAGGCGCAGGCGCTTTCCCGGGCCTTAACGGTTTGCTCAAGCCTGACGCAGCTTTTCTCAATTGACCGGGTTTTACGCGCTGGCACAATCTGCCTGCATTCACTCAACAAACAGACGGAGACACCGCGATCCCCTCACGGGACAGCGACGGTCTTCGGCCTCGCGCGATAGCCGATCGCGGATGATGACAGGAGACACGACGGCCATGAACTACAGGAGCGCACTTTGCGCCTGTGCAGCGTTGCTCGGCATGGTCGCCGCGGCCTTCCCCGGACCCGTGCGGGGCGAGACGGTCGGGCAGTTCTATCGCGGCAGGAACATTACGCTGATCGTCAGCGCCGATGCGGGCACGCCGACCGATACGCTGGCCCGCCAGTTTGCGCGGTTCTTCGTGAAGTACGTCCCGGGTCACCCGGATGCGATCGTGATGAACGTGGTCGGCGCGGGGGGCGTGGTCGCGGCTGCGTCGCTGCAGTCGAGCCAGCCCGATGACGGCACCGTGATCGGCTTCCTGCAGCGCAATAACCTCTATATGCCGTTGCTCGATCCGCGGCAGCACAGCTTCGATCCCCGGAAGGTGAAGTGGCTCGGCAGCCTTAGCAAGGTCGACTACTGCCTGGTCGGGATGACGCGCTCCGGCGTGACGCGCGCCGACGATCTCTTCCACAAGACGTTCTATGTCGGCGCGACCGGCTTCTCGAACGAGGACCGCACGCTGCCCGCGCTGCTCGACACGTATCTCGGCATGAAGATGAAGATCGTGCCCGGTTATACCGGCCGCGGCGAAGTGTACCTGGCGATGCAGCGCGGCGAGGTCGACGGCTGGGCCTCGACCCTCGACGGGCTGCGCGAAGGCGCGCCCGCGCACATGCTCAAGGACGGCAAGATGCACGTGCTGTTGCAGCTCGGCTGGAAACAGCAGCCGGGCTATCCCGATGTACCGGACCTGAGTGCGTACGTGACGCAGCCGCGCGTGAAAGCGCTGCTGAACCTGTTCCTGTTGCCGTTTCAGGCGGGACGGCCCGTCGCGGTGCCGGCGGGAGTGCCCGAGGAGCGGCTGGACGCGCTGCGCACGGCTTTCGCGAAGACGGTCGCGGACCCCGGGTTTATCGCGGCGATGAATCAGGAAGGCTTCCCGGTCGATCCGATCGACGGCGCCGCGGTCGAGCAGATCGTCAACACGCTATATGCCACCCCGAAGCCGGAGATCGAGCGCGCACGCCGGCTCGTCTTCGGCGCTGAATGACCGCAGCCCGAGCGCGGGCGAGCGGCAGCCCATCATCCCGAGGTCTCCTCATCATGACGCCAGACATCATCGATATTCACCCGCACATCATTTCGACCGATACGGTTCGCTATCCGATCGCTCCGCAGCACGGGCATCGCTCGAACTGGTCCGCGACGCGTCCGGTCACGTTCGAGCAGATGATCGCGGAGATGGACGAGGCGGGCGTCGCGAAGGCGGCGATCGTCCACTCGTCGACCACCTATGGCCACAACAACGCGTACGTCGCGGATTGCGTCGCGCAGCAGCCGAAGCGGTTCACCGGGGTCTATTCGTTCGACCTGCTGGCCGCCGATGCATTGAAGACCTTCGACCACTGGCTCGCGCGCGGGATGGGCGGCATCCGCCTGTTCACCGGCGGCGCGACGCATCAGGGCGACGGCAGCTGGCTCGTCAATCCGGCCACCTTCCCGATCTGGGCGCGCTGCGCGGAAATCGGCATGACGATGGCGGTCCAGACGACGCCGAGCGGTCTCGCGATGGTCGCGGAACTGGCCGGGCGCTTCCCGACGGTGAAGATCGTCCTCGATCACTGCGCGCGCCCGGCGCTCGACGACGGCCCGCCCTACGCCGGCTGCGCGGACCTGTTCGCGCTCGCGCGGTTCGAGAACGTCTACATGAAGATCACGCCGCGCACCTTCGATCTCGCGCAGGCGGCGCCGGGCGGCGCGCAGGCGTTTTTCCCGCAGCTCGCCAGGGTGTTCGGCGCGGATCACCTCGCCTTCGGCTCGAACTATCCGGCCTCGGCGGGGCCGTTGAAGAAGCTGGTCGAGCAGGGCCACGCCTGCTTTGCGAGCCTGAGCGACGACGAGCGCGCGTGGGTCTGGGGGCGCACGGCCGGCGTGCTTTACCCGATGCTGGCCAGCCGGTAGACGGCGGCCTCGACTCGCCGCGCGCCGGTGCGCGCGCAGGCGAACCCCGGCTGCTCGCTGTGCGGGCGTGCCGGTGTGGATCGCTCATCAGGACGACTTATGGATCTCATCAACCATGCAACGTTGTCGGCGGCCGGGCACGCGCTGTCGATCATCTTGCAATTCAACCGCCTGGTCTTTCTCTGGTTCGGCGTGCTGATCGGGCTCGCGATCGGGCTGCTGCCCGGCATCGGCGGACTGACGGGCTTTGCGCTGCTGGTGCCGTTCACCTATACGATGGATCCGTACGCCGCGTTCGCGATGCTGCTCGGCATGGCGTCGGTGATCACGACCTCGGACGTGATTCCGGCGGTGCTCTTCGGCGTGCCGGGACACGCGGCCTCGCAGGCGACGGTGCTCGACGGCCTGCCGATGACGCGGCGCGGCGAAGCGTCGCGCGCGCTGAGCGCGTGCTACACGTCCTCGTTGCTGGGCGGGCTGATCGGCGCGGTCATCCTCGCGATCTCGCTGCCGCTGGTGCGGCCGTTCGTGTTGTCGATCGGCACGCCCGAGATGCTGGGGCTGACGATCTTCGGCATCTCGATGGTGTCCGCGCTGTCGGGCAATGCGCCGCTGAAAGGAATCGTCGTTGCCTGCTTCGGAATCCTGATCGGTATGGTCGGCACCCATGTCGTGACCGGTCAGACGCGCTGGACCGGCGATCTGCTGTATCTGCAGGACGGCATTCCGAAGGTGCCGGTCATCCTCGGCATGTTTGCGCTGCCTGAGTTGTGCGAACTCGCGATCCGGCGCACCGCGATCGCCGAGCGGATCCCGCCCGGCGCGCGCCACGGCATGCGGCAGGGCGTCGTCGACAGCCTGCGCAACTGGTTTCTCGTGGTTCGCTGCGGCGGGCTGGGCGCGGTGCTCGGCGCCATTCCGGGCATTACCGGCGCGGTGACGGACTGGATCGCCTACGGCCACGCGCTGCACACCTCGAAGGGCGCACGCGAATCGTTCACCACCGGCGACGTGCGCGGCGTCATCGCGCCGGAGGCGGCCAATAACGCACGGGAAGGCGGCAGCCTCGTGCCGATGCTGTCGTTCGGCGTGCCGGGCGGCGCGGCCCAGGCCATCCTGCTCAGCGCGATGATGGTGCACGGGTTCATCCCGGGCCCCGACATGCTGACGAAGCACCTGGATCTGACGTATTCGATGGTCTGGTCCATCGCGCTCGCGAATATCTTCGGCGCGGGTCTGTGTTTCCTGTTGAGCGGGCAGTTCGCAAAGATCTCGACGCTGCGCTATACGCTGATCCTGCCGGTCATCATGCCGATCATCTATGTCGGCGCGTTCCAGGGCTCGCACAGTTGGGGCGACATGATCGTGCTGCTGGTTTCCGGGCTGATCGGCTGGAGCATGAAGCGGCTGAAATGGGCGCGTCCGCCGCTCATTCTCGGCCTGGTGCTCGGCGTGCTGATGGAGCGCTACATGTCGATTTCCATCATGCGCTACGGCGCGGACTGGCTCACGCGTCCGGTGGTGCTGGTGCTGCTGGTGCTGGCGGGGCTGGTCTTCCTGCGTCCGCTCGCGCAACTCGTCCGCAGCGGCGGGCTCGCGCGGCTGAGGCCGAGCGGAAAGATCGCGCTCGGGTTCGAAGACCTCGCGTACGTGTTCTTCATCGGTGTGGGGATGTATATGCTGGTGAGCGCGCAGCGCTGGATTTTCATGGCGCGGGTCGGCCCGACGGTGGTCGCGGGCATTCTCGTCGTGGCCGGCACGACGAGTCTCGCCTACAAGGTCTTTGCCGCATCGCCCGCGCCGGGGGGCGCGCACGCCGGCGGCATTCACATGGACATGGCGAGCGTGCAGGGCGAAGCGTTGCCGGACAAGGTGGTGCTGCTGCGGGCGGCGCGCTTTTTCGGCTGGTTCCTCGCGTTTCTCGCCTGCATGGCGGTGATCGGCATGATCCCGACCGTGCCGCTGATGATGGTCGCGTTCATGCGTGTCGAAGGGCGCGAGCGCTGGCGGCTCAGTCTGATTCTCGCGTGCTGCGTGACGGCGCTGGTGTACGTGGTGTTCGACCGGATCATCCCGATTCCGTGGCCGGCCTGCGTCGTGGGGCAGTGGTTTCCGGCGCTCGCGGCGGCCGGCATCTGAGGGCGGCGCGGTGCGCGCTGCGTGCTGCCCCCGAATAACTTTTCATTCACGCAGCCGGGCCCGCTCGCCGCGCCGCGCGCGGGCGCCGGATTCGGCGCTTTTTCATCCGAAGGAAACAGCATGAACGACGACCGACTCAAACGCATCGACCCGGAGCAGGCGAGCGATGCGCAAAAGCAGGTGATCGCCCGCCTCGGCGCAGGACGGGGACGAATTCCCACGCCGTTCAACGTGTGGCTGCACAATCCGCAGCTGGCGGACGGCATGGAGATCATCGGCACGCACATCGACCACTCGCCGGTGCTGAGCGAAGCGGAGTGCGAAGTGGCGATCCTGTCGACGGCCGTCTTCTGGAACGCGCAGTATGTGATCGCGAACCACCGCAAGCACGCGCTGAAGGCCGGCTTGCCGGAGGCGGTGGTGGCCGCGATCCTCGAAGAGCGGCAGCCGGACGGGGGCGCCGGGCGGATCGGCGTGGTTTGCGAGGCGGTCTGCGACATCCTGGCCGGCGGCGTGATCGACGACGCGCGCTTCGCGCGTTACGACGCGGAGCTGGGGCGCGCGGCGATAGCCGAGCTGCTTGTCGTCATCGGCTATTTCACGTCGGTGTCGCTCGCGATGAGCCTGCACGCGCTGCCCCCCAAGGGCTGAGCGCGCCGCGCGCCGCGGTCCTCCGGCCGCGCATCGCATCCTGAATCGTGACGGCTGCGGGCCGTCTGGCGCTTCCACGCTCGACAGGAAGCGCTTTTTCTTTTGGAGCGGACCAGGAGGGTCTCGATGACCCACATGACTGACGCGGATACGCGACTGCTGATTGACGGTGCATGGTGCGGCGCGGCCAGCGGCCGCTCGATCGACGTGCTGAATCTGGCGACCGGCGAGGTGATCGGCCGGGTCGCGCACGCGGGCATCGCCGGTCTCGACCGCGCGCTCGCCGCCGCGCGAGCGCGGTTTCGACACGTGGCGCCGGGTGCCGGGCTGCACGCATGCGAAGCGCCGCGCGCCAGGGGCTTTACCGAACGGTTAACACGGCTGCGGCTTATTTCAATAGACGCGGATCGAGGTCCGAAACATCATGTCGTCAACGAGATCACCTGCACAGCCGCACCCCCTGTCCGCACTCGCCGCGAAGCGATGAACGGAGCCGGGTCAAGCGGACTGTCCCATTCATCAGGAGGCAAAGTTGGCCAGGAAAGTCCCGCTCAAGATTGCGATCGCCGAGCATCCGCATACATCCGCCATTCGCAGCGGCGCCATTCCCATCGAGGGCGTGGACGCCGAGTTCGTCACGGTGAAGCCGCAGATCGGCGCGTTTCGCCGCATGGTGCGCGACGTCGAGTTCGACGTCTGCGAGCTGGCGCCGACCACCTACATCATCGCGCGTGCCTACGGTGCGCCGTTCATCGGCCTGCCGGTCTTCGTCGTGCGCCGCTTCCACCACGCGGGGCTGCTGGTGCGCCCCGACGCCGGCATCCGGACGCCGAAGGATCTGGAAGGCAAGAAGGTCGGCGTGCGCGCGTACTCGGTGACAACCGGCGTGTGGACCCGCCAGGTGCTGATCGACGAGTTCGGTCTCGATTCGTCGAAGGTGACCTGGGTGGTCGACGACGAAGAGCACGTCACGCAACTGCAGTTGCCGCCGAACGTGATGCACGCACCCGCCGACAGCTCGCTCGCGGACATGATGGCGAGGGGCGAACTGTCCGCCGGTTTCGGCGCCAACGCGGGCATCGGCCGCACCGGCGACCCGACGGGCGGCTGGAAAGAGGTCGAGGCCGACTATCCCGATCTGTTCCCGAACGCAGCCGAACTGGAAGCGGAGTACTACGCGCGCACCGGCGTCTATCCGATGCACGGCACGATCGTCGTCAAGGATGCGGTGCTCGCCGAGCATCCGTGGATCGCGAAGTCGATCTACGACGCGTTCGCGCAGGCGAAGCAGGAATGGCTCGTGAAGCTCGACGCGGGCGAAGCGACGAGCAACGGTGACAGGAAGTACCTGAAGCTGCGCGAGATCGTCGGCAACGACCCGCTGCCGTACGGCATCGAGGAGAACCGCAAGACCATCGAAGCGCTCGAAGCCACCGCATTCCGGCAGGGCCTGACGCCGCGGCGCATGTCCATGAGCGAGCTGTTCGTCGATCCCCGCGTCTGAATCCCGCAAGGAAGTCAATCATGATCATCGATTGCCACGGACACTTTACGACCGTCCCGGCCTCGTTTCGCGACTGGCGGGCGAGGCAGATCGAAAGCGCGAACGATCCCGCCAGCGCGCCGCCGCGCGCCGGCGCGCATGTGAGCGACGACGAGATTCGCGAGGGCGTCGGCAACGGCCAGTTGCGTCTGCAGAAAGAGCGCGGCGGCGACCTCACGCTGTTCTCGCCGATCGCCGGCCTGATGAGCCACCACCTCGGCAACGAACGCACGAGCCTCGAATGGGCGGAAGTGTCGAACGACCTCGTGCGCCGCGTGTGCGACCTCTACCCGGATAACTTCGTGCCGGTGTGCCAGTTGCCGCAATCGCCGCTCGCGCCGCCGAAGAATTCGATTCCCGAACTGCGCCGTTGCATCGAGCAGATGGGCTTTGTCGGCTGCAACCTGAACCCGGATCCGAGCGGCGGCTACTGGACCGGCAAGCCGATGACGGATCGCGAGTGGTATCCGCTCTACGAAGCGCTGTGCGAGCTCGACGTGCCGGCGATGATTCACGTCGCGGCCTCGTGCAACCCGTGCCATCACGGCACCGGCGCGCACTACCTGAACGCGGATACGTCGGTGTTCATGCAGCTGCTGCAGGGCGACGTCTTCAGGGACTTCCCGACGCTGCGCCTGATCATTCCGCACGGCGGCGGCGCGGTGCCTTATCACTGGGGCCGCTATCGCGGCATGTCGCTGGAGATCGCGAAGCGTCCGCTCGAAGGGCTGCTCGACAACATCTTCTTCGACACCTGCGTCTACCATCATCCGGGCGTCGAGCTGCTGACGAAGGTCGTGCCCACGAGCAACGTGCTGTTCGGCTCCGAAATGATCGGCGCGGTGCGCGGCCGCGATCCGGACACGGGCGAATACTTCGACGACACGAAGCGCTACGTCGATGCGTGCGCGGCGCTGAGCGACGCGGACCGCCACGCGATCTTCGAAGGCAACGCACGCCGCGTCTATCCGCGCCTCGACCAGCATCTCAAGGCCCGGGGCCTGTAAGGCCGCGACGGGCTGGACGGACATCATGAACTTTATCGACATTCATCCTCACATCATCTCGGACGACGAGACGCGCTATCCGCCCGCGCCGCTGTTCGGCAAGCGTTCGGACTGGTCGCAGGAGCGGCCCAACACCGTCGAGGCGCTGATCCAGGCGATGGACGAGGCCGGCGTCGCGAAGGCGGCTGTCGTGCACTCGTCGACGACGTACGGCTTCGACAACCGCTACGTGGTCGATAGCTGCAACCGCTACAGGGACCGGCTCGCCGCGGTCGGCTCGGTCGACATGCTGGCCGACGACGTGCCCGCGGTGATCCGCGCATGGGCGGACCAGGGACTCGTCGGCCTGCGCATCTTCACCGGCGGCTCGACGAAGGACTTCGATCCGCGCGAGCTCGACAACCCGAAGTCGTTCAGGGCCTGGGCGATGCTGGCCGAGCTGAAGCTGCCGATGTGCATCCAGACCGGGCCGATCGGTTTGCCGCAGGTACGGATGCTGGCGGAGAAGTTTCCGGGCGTGAACATCGTCCTCGACCACCTCGCCCGTCCGGACGTGCTCGACGGGCCGCCGTACGCGAATGCGGCGGGTCTTTTCGCGCTCGCCGATCTGCCGAACCTTTACCTGAAGCTCACGCCGCGCATTTTCGGCGACGTGCGGAAGGAGAAGGCGAGCGCCGACACGTTCTTCCCGCGCGTCGTCGAGGCCTTCGGCGCGCAGCGCATGGCGTGGGGCTCGAACTTCCCGACCTCGCCGGGCACGCTCAAGGCGATTCTCGCGGCGGCCGGCGAGGGACTCGCGTGTCTCGACGACGACGCGCGTGCGTGGATTTTCGGCAAGACCGCCGAGCGGCTGTATCCATCGTTGCGCTGACAACCGAATCAAGCCAGGCGCGCGCGCATCACGGATGCGGCGCGCGCATCGAGAAAGAGAGATCCTCATGTCTACCCGCCTGAACAGCATCATCCGCGCTTTCGAATCCGGGATGGCCGCGCACGCGGCTTTCGCGAAGCTCGACAAGCAGACCGCCATCGAGATGAGCGATGCGCCGTATGACGGCCTCGTGTTCGAGATGGAGCACAACCCGTACGACGTGAGCGCGCTCGGCGATGCGCTGCAGTACCTGCTGAGCCGCAAGCAGATCGCCGAGTCCGCGTCGGTCGCGGCGAAGGTGACGCCGCTCGCGCGCATTCCCGCCAACGGCGTCGAGATGAACCAGAGCTTCGCGAAGCAGGTGCTCGATCGCGGTGCCTATGGCGTGATCTGGCCGCACGTGGCGACCGTCGAGCAGGCGTACAACGCGGTGGCCTCGTGCCGCTACGCGCGCCCGAAAAGCGCGCCGCTGTACGAGCCGAAGGGCATCCGCGGCGACGGTCCGGCCAACGCGGCGCGCTACTGGGGCCTGTCGATGGCCGACTACTACACGAAGGCCGACGTGTGGCCGCTCGCGCCGCACGGCGAAATTCTCGTCGGCCTGATGTGCGAGAGCATCGAGGCGATCGAGAACCTCGACGACATCCTCGCGAACGTGCCCGGCATCGGCTTCATCCTGATCGGCGAGGGCGATCTGAGCCAGCAGCTGGGTTGTCCGCGCGAGTACGAACATCCCGAGGTGATCGATGCGATGCGCCGCATCGTCGAGACCTGCCGCAAGCACGACGTGGTCGTCGGCCATCCGCATGTGAGCGCGAAGAACCACCGGCGGCTGCAGGAAGAAGGGTATCGCTTCCTGATGTCGGCGCCGCAGCGCACCTACGGCGTGGTCGGTCTCGCACGCGACATGGCGGGCTACTGATGAACGGCGCGGAAAGCCTCGTTGCGACGCTGGTCGAGCGGGGCGTCGACATCTGCTTCGCGAATCCCGGCACGTCCGAGATGCATTTTCTCGCGGCGCTCGGCGGCCATCCGCGCATGCGCAGCGTGCTGTGCCTGTTCGAGGGCGTGGCGACCGGCGCCGCGGACGGCTGGTTCCGGATGAAGGACACGCCCGCGTCGACGCTGCTGCACCTCGGGCCGGGGCTCGCCAACGGGCTCGCGAACATCCACAACGCGAAGCGCGCGTCGTCGGGGATGGTGAACGTCGTCGGCGAGCATTCGATGTCGCACCTGAAGTACGATCCGCCGCTCACCTCCGATATCGAGGGTCTCGCGCGGCCGCTGAGCCACTGGGTGCGCCGCGCCGAGGGCGCGGACACGATCGAGTGGGACACCGCGCAGGCGGTGGCGCGCGCAAGCGGCCATCCGGGGCAGATCGCGACGCTGATCCTGCCGGGCGACACGTCCTGGCAGCAGGCCGGCGCCGCACCGGCACTGCCGCCGCCGGTCGCGGCGGCGCGCAAGGCGCCGGACGCGGCGCGCATCGAGCACGTGGCGCGCGTGCTGCGCTCGGGCGAGCCGGCGCTGATCATCCTCGCGAACAAGGCGACCCGCGGCGCGGCGCTCGACAAGGCAGGGCGCGTGGCGGCGGCGACCGGCGCGCAACTGGGCTCGCAGTTCTTCACCGCGCGCATCGAGCGCGGCGCGGGGCGCGTGCCGCTTGCGCGCATTCCGTACGCGGTCGCGCAGGCCACGGCGTTCCTGAACGGCTTCCGGCACATCGTCACGGTCGAGACGCGCGAGCCGGTTGCGTTCTTCGCGTACCCGGACAAGCCGAGCCTGCTGAAGACGGAAGGCACGCTCGTGCACACGCTCGTCGAGGCGGACGAGGACAGCGAGCTCGCTTTCGACATGCTGCTGCAGGCGCTTGGCGCGGCCGGCACCGCGCCGCTCGCGCAGCCGCGCATCGAGACGGCCGCGCCGAGCGGCGCGCTGAATCCGCTCAGCATTGCGCACGCGCTTGCGGCGGCGTTGCCGGAGCAGTGCATCGTCGTCGACGAGTCGCTCACGACGGGGCGCGAGTCGATGGGCCTCACGATGGGCGCGCTGCCGCACGACCTCATCAACAACATGGGCGGCTCGATCGGCTATGCGACGCCGGTGGCCACCGGCGCGGCGCTCGCGTGCCCGGCGCGCCGCGTGTTCTGCATGGTGGGCGACGGCAGCGCGATGTACACGATCCAGTCGCTCTGGACCCAGGCGCGCGAGGGGCTGAACGTCACGACGATCATCTTCGCCAACAACAGCTACGCCATCCTGAAGGCCGAGTACGCGAACATGGGCGCGGGCACGCCGGGCGAACGCGCGCTGTCGATGATCGACATCGACCGGCCGCGCATCGACTGGCTGGCGATGGGCCGCAGCATGGGCGTGCCGGCGGTGGCCGTAGAGACGGCGGAAGATTTTCACGCGGCGCTGGTCCGCTCGGTTCGCGAGCCGGGACCGTGCCTGATCGAAGTACGGCTGTCATCCGTTTGACCAGAATCCGTTTGACCCGATTCAACGAGAAGGAATCACATCCATGACAACGACGACGCTGAGCGGAGTGCCGACGCTGCGCACCAACCTGGCCGAGTATGCGGTGACGAAGGCGATGCGGGACGGGCGCGTGACGTCCGACCTCGTTGCGCTCGACTATTGCGGGCCCAATCCGGCGCACAACGGCTTCAAGGCGATGGTGCGCGAGAGCGCGTTCGATGCGGGCGAGCTCGCGATCGTCACGTTCCTGCAGGCGAAGGCATACGGCAAGCCCTATGTGCTGCTGCCGGCGCCGATCTCGGGACGCTTCCAGCATCATTGCGCGGGCTACAACATCGATTTCGGCGCGCTCGCGCCGAAGGACATCGAAGGCAAGCGGGTGGGCGTGCGCACCTACACGCAGACCACCGCGCTGTGGATTCGCGGGATTCTGCGCCACGAGTACGGCGTGGACCTCGACAAGGTCACGTGGATGACGCTCGGCGACGGGCACCTGGCCGAGTACGGCGATCCGCGGAACTGCGAGCGCCTGCCGGCGGGCTCGTCGATTCCGCAGATGATGCTCGACGGCGAACTGGCGGCCGCGCTGCTCGGCGAGGACATGCCGAAGGACGAGCGCGTGCGCACGCTGGTGCCCGACGCGCAGAACGCGGCGCGCGACTGGTTCGCGCGCGAGGGCGTCGTGCCGATCAATCACATGTTCGTGGTGCACGAGAACGTGTCGAAGCAGCGCCCGGATATCGTGCGCGAGCTGTACCGGATGATCGCCGCAAGCCGCTCGCTCGCGCAGGGCGTGCCGGCGGTGTTTCCGCCGCTCGGGCTGGAGGCGAACCGCAAGGGCATCCAGCTCGCGATCGACTGGGCGCTCGACCAGAAGATCATCCCGCGCCGGCTGACGGTGGACGAGCTGTTCGACGACGTGACCGGCAGCCTCGGCTAGATGCGCCGCGGGCATGCGAGGGCGAACGAGGGCGGTCGATGGCGGTCGATGGCGGCCGATAGTGGCTAACAGCGGTCAATCGTAGCCGGAGACGGATTGGACGGGACAACGCGACAGAAGGCGGCACGGCCGGCGCATCGCTGGGGCATTCTCGTGCTGCTGGCGCTCGGGCTGATGATTTCGTTTGCGGACCGCACGAGTATGTCCGCCGCGTTTGCGGACCCGCCGTTCGTGCACGAATTCGCGCTGACGCAAGTCGAGCGCGGCTGGCTCGGCTCGGCGATGTTCTGGTCCTACGGGCTGCTGCAGGTGCCGATGGGGTGGCTCGTCGATCGCTACGGCGTCAAATGGCCTTACGCGATCTGCTTCGCGCTGTGGTGCGCTGCTGCGGCGGCGACCGGCGTGGTGACCGCGCTGTCGGCGCTGATCGTGATGCGCCTGCTGATCGGCGCCGCCGAGGCGGTGGTGGTGCCGGCGACCTATCGCTACCTGGCGGACCACTTCGACGAAACCCGCAAGGGCACCGCGCTCGGCATCTATTCGATCGGCGGCAAGATGGGGCCGGCGCTGGGCGCGCCGCTCGCGGCGTGGCTGATCGCAACGCACTCGTGGCGCACGATGTTCGTCGTCACCGGTCTTGCCGGGCTGGTCTGGCTGATCCCGTGGCTGCTGATGCTGCGCAACGATTTCCCGTCGCCGGCGGGGCTCGCCGCGGCCAGGCAGCGGGCGGCCACGGTGCCGCTCGCCAATCTCCTGCGCAGTCCGGTGGTGTGGGGCGGTCTGATCACCAACTTCTGCTACAGCTACTTCGCGTTCTACAGCATGACCTGGATGCCGGCCTATCTGGTCGAGCAGCGCGGGTTTTCGCTGAAGCAATCGGGGCTGTACACGTTCTTCAGTTTCGCCGGCATCGCGATTGTCGCGGCGCTCGCGGGCTGGGCCGCGGACCGCGCGATCGCGCGCGGCCACGACGCGGTGAGCGTGCGCAAGGCGTTCATCGTCGCCGGGTTTGCGGGCGGCAGCACGGTCCTGCTGGGCGCGAATGCGCATTCGCCGGAGACCGCGCTGTTCTGGAACATCGTGTCGCTTTCGCTGCTGGGTCTGGTGACCGCGAACAACCTTGCGCTCGTCAAGCTTACGCTCATTCCGAAACCGGCCGTCGGTCTCAACACCGGACTGCAGCAGGTCGCGACCAGTCTCGCGGGCGGCGTGTCGGCGAGCCTGTCGGGCTGGCTGCTTCATCTGGGCGGCAGCTACACGCTGCCGATGCGGGCGATTGTCGTATTCCTGATGCTCGGCGCGGCCAGCGCCGTCGTGTTGCTGCGGCGTCAATGGGCCCCGCGGGTCAACGCGCGCGATCCTGCGGCGCGCGACAGCGACGCTGCCGCGGTTTCGATCGGCCTGCCCCCCGGCCCCCGCTGACACACGGACGGACGAAGCTGCTATCCTGCGGGCCTGCAGGATAGCGCTGCGCCGTCGGCGAACGATCCCATCCCCGGTCCGGCACGGACCCCTGCGGCGACGCGCGCAAAGGGCAAGGGCGCTCGCGCGCCCCGCATTCAGAAAGAACAAGTGATTCCGCTTCGATCGGAGGGCAACACTTGCATGAACAACACCGTCCGCATGCTTCAAGCCCGGCGCGCGCCGCCGGCTGCGTTCTTCTTCGTGCCGCGCACGCGGCGGCGACCGGCGCGTCGTGCGCTGTTTCATCCGTAATGCGACTGAAATGTGGCGGCAAGACGGCCTCGCCAGAATGGCGGCATCTTTTCCGTGACGTGGCGCATGATCTCTTCGTTCAACCGGACCGTGACGCGTGAGCGTAAGCGACGCAGCGCGCCCGCTGCAACGGGCCGCGCCAGCGGCATGCCGGTGCGCACGATGCGCACCACCGGCACGGCCGCGCGGCAGCCATGCCCCCGGAACCCCAGGAGGACAGGTTCATGAGTTTGACTGACAGCGAACAGGCCAATCTGCGGTTCGACTTCACGTCGGCCGCGTTTGCCGAGCAACCTTTCTCCGTGATCGAACTGGAGGGTGTCGAGGCGCTCTCCCGGCCGTTCCGGTTCACGTTGACCCTCGTTGCGCGCGACCCCGACATCGATTTCCGCACCGTGCTCGACCATCCGGCCACGCTGCGCATCTTCGCGCCCGACGGCCGCAGCGCGACGCCCTATCACGGCATGCTGGCCGAGTTCCAGCAACTGCACCAGGCGGACGGCTACGTGTTCTATCAGGCGGTGCTGGTGCCGCGTCTGTGGCGGCTTTCGCTGTGGCGCATCTCGGAGGTCTACCTGCACGAGCAGTCGATTCCCGAGATCGTCGCGAACGTGCTGAAGGACGGCGGGCTGCATCAGGGGCAAGATGTCGAGCAAAAGCTCATCGACCACTATCGCGCGCGCAGCTTCGTCTGCCAGTACCAGGAGTCGCACCTCGATTTCATCTCGCGCTGGATGGAAAAGGAGGGCATCTACTATTACTTCGATCACGACGGCACGGCCGACAAGATGGTGATCGTCGACGACAAGCTGATGCAGCCCGCCGATGCGCTGAAGGTGACCTACCTTCCCGACGACCGTCACGACAGCGGGCTCGTCCCCGACGCGGTGCAGAGCTTCGCGAGCCGCTACCGGCCGCTGCCGCGCGAGGTCGTGCTGCGCGACTTCAACTATCGCAAGGCGGCCGTCGAGCTCAAATGCCGCCATGAAGTGAGCGCCGACGGCGTCGGCGAGGTCATGTACCACGGCGAAAATTTTCACGACGAGGCCGAAGGCCAGCACTACGCGAAGCTGCGCGCCCAGGAAATCCTGTGCGGCGGCGCGGTGTTCTCGGGCAAGGCCACGGCGGTCGGGTTGCGCGCCGGTTACTTCATGGAACTGCATGGCCACTTCCGTGCGCCGTTCAACGCGCGCTACCTCGTGACGGAGATTCATCACCGGGGTTCGCAAGCGGGCGCGCTGCTCGCGAGCGTCGACGACGGGCGCGGCGGCAAGCAGGCGGAGATCGCTTACCGCTGCAGCTTCCGCGCGATTCCGGCGGACGTGCAGTTCCGCCCGGAGCGCGCGACGCCGAAGCCGCGCATCGGCGGAACGCTGAACGCGACGATCGACGCCGAAGGCAACGGCCGTTACGCGGAGCTCGACGAGTACGGCCAGTACAAGGTGCAACTGCCGTTCGATCGCACGGACAAGCCCGCGGACAAGGGCTCGGCGCGCGTGCGCATGGCGTCGCCGTATGCCGGCGCGAAGAACGGGATGCACTTTCCGCTGCACAAGGGCGCGGAGGTGCTGCTGTCGTTTGCCGACGGCGACCCGGACGCGCCGGTCATCATCGGCGCGGTATCGAACACCGAGAACCCGAACCTGGTGACGAGCGCCAATTCGAGCCAGAGCCTGATCCAGACGCACGGCGGCAACCGTCTGCAGATGGAGGACTCGCAGGACCACCAGAGCGTGTCGATCTCCACGCCGCACGCGGATTCGTTCATCCGCATCGGCGCGGCGGCGGGCGCGGGCGCGTCGGGGGAGGCGGGGTCGCCGGCGCAGGCAGCGCAAGCAACCGCGCATTCCGCGGCGGGTGACGGCACGGGTGACGGGATCAAGCTTTCCACCGCGCAGAACGTCGTCGTGCTGGCCGGTGCCGTTTCGCAGGGCAACAGCGCTCCGCTTGACGGGTCGGGCAATTTCGACACGAGCCTCGACGGGAGTTACTCGCTGGAGGCCGGCAATCCGGGCACGGCGCAAGCGAATGCGAGCGCGAATTACACGGCCAATATTGCCGGCACGTGGAGCACGACCGCGGGCGGCAATTACACGTTGAAGGTCGACGGCGCGTCGACCGTCTCGATCGGCGGCGAATCGCATACGACGATCCTCGGCGCCCACTACTGGACGAACCTGCAGGATACGAAGCAGGTTTTCGTCGGCTCATGCCTCAATCTCTATGGCGGCGACAACGACGCGATGTACCTGGGCCAGCGCGGGCAGCTGATGGCCGGCGTGAACACGATTGCGAATATCGGCATCTTCACCCAGCAGAATCTTGCGATCGTGCTCGAGACCACGCTGGCCGCCAGAATCATTCTTCAGGCCGGCATCAAGAGTGAAACCGGGACGCTGCAGAACAAGAGCATCGGCACCATGCTGAGTAACGTGGGCACCAGCATCACGGATTCGATCCTCGGCATGATGGGTGCGCAGATGTTCATCATTGTCTAACGGCGCCCGACGATGAAAACGATCAAGCCCGGCAACCTCGCGATTCTCCACCGGACCTATCCCGATGGCGACAAGGACTGGCTGGCGGTGACCGGGGTGATCCTGCTGCCGTTTGCCGACACCGCGCAGCCTGTGTCCGAACCGGCGCTCTGGAAGTTCGTGAGCGCGCAACTCGGCAAGGACGCCGCGCTCGACGCCGGCATGCCGAAGACGAGCGCCGAGTTCCTGATGACAGGCCGCTGCCACGCGCCTGGCGGCACGCCCGTGGCGAGCCTGCCGGTGCGGGTCAAGGTGGGCGCGTGCGAAAAGACGCTGACGGTGGTCGGCGAGCGGCATTGGAGCCGCACGCGCGACGACTGGATCGCGTCCGAACCCGCGCCGTTCGCGCAACTCGACGTCAGCTATGCCCACGCGTTCGGCGGCGCGGGCTTCGCGCGCAATCCGCTCGGCAAGGGGATGCCGCCCGAGCAGGAGGGCGGCCCCTGGCCGCTGCCGAACGTCGTCGATCCGGCGGCGCCGGCGGCGCGTGCCGACGATCGTCCGGAGCCGGCGGGCTTCGCGCCGATCGACATCAGCTGGCCGCAGCGTTCCGCGAAGGCCGGCACCTACGACGAACACTGGCGCAAGACGCGTTTTCCGGGGTTCGCGGCCGACATGGACTGGCGCATCTTCAACACGGCGCCGCCGGATCAGTGGCTGCCGGGTTTTCTGCGCGGCGACGAGGCGGTGGAAATCGACGGCATGCATCCGTTGCAGGCGAGCCAGCGCACCGCACTGCCGGGCTACGTGGTGCGCTGTTTCATCACGGAGCCGAGCGGTGGCGAGCCAGTGTTGCGCGACGTGCCGATGCATGCCGAGACGCTCTGGCTCTTCCCGAACGCCGCGCATATGGCGTTGATCTTCCGCGGCACGCTTGCCATTGCGAGCGACGATGCATCGAGCGTGCTGCACCTCGTCGCGGGCCTGGAGTCGCGCGATGCGCCGAAGCCTGCCGCGCACTACGAGGCGGTGCTCGCGCAGCGGCTCGACAAGCGTCGGGGTTCGTTGCATGCGCTGAATGACGCGCCGCTGCTCCCCGCATCCCTGCAACATGCCGCGGCGCGCGCCGGGATGGCCGACACCGCGGCCACGCCCCAGCCCCAGGGGTTCATGGCGGCGAACCAGCGGCGCAAGGCGGAGAAGGAACTGGCGCGCGCGAAACAGCAGTTGACGGCGCAGCGGGTGCAGTTGCTGGAGACCGCGCGCCGCCTTCAGCTTGCGCCGCCGGATCTGGGCGAAATCGACAAGGCGCTGGCCCATACGCTGCCGCCGGAGATGCCGGCGCCGCGTCTGGACGCGTTGCCGCAGATCCTCGACGAAGCCGAGCGCGCGACCGCGCAGGCGCGCGCCGACGCGCTCGCGAAGAAGGTCGAGGCGGAGCGCGCGATGCGGGCGCTGTGCGCGCAACAGGGCCTCGATTACGACGCGATGACCCGCCCTAAAGCGTCACCGCGCTTCAAGGCTGCGGAGATGCTCGCGAAGCTGCAAGCCACCGATGCCGCGATGAAAGCCGCCGGCGGGACCCGTCCGGACGTCGCGCGCCTGCTGGCCGACCCGAAGCTGATGCAGCGGCTCGAACAGGCGGAGCAGAGCGCGCTCGACACATATCGGCGCGGTGCGCAGCATTTTCCGCCGACCGAAGTCGGCGCGCAGTCGCTGGCGCTGCGCGAGCAGGTGGTCGCGGGCCTTGCGCGCGGCGTGTCGTTCGCGGGGCAGGACCTCACGGCCGCCGACCTGAGCGGCCTCGATCTGTCGAAGGCCGACTTCTCGAATGCGCTGATGGAGAGCGCGCAACTGGGCGGCGCGCGGCTGGCCGGCGCGCGCCTCGGCGGCGCGCTGCTGGCGCACGCGGCGCTCGCCGGCGCCGATCTGAGCGGCGCCGACCTGACAGGCGCCAACCTCGGCAAGGCGGACATGGCCGGCGTGCGCGCCCACGGTGCGAATTTTTCGCGCGCGATTCTCGACGAAGCGAACCTGCGCGACGCCGACCTGAGCGATGCGCAACTGGACGGCGCGTCGCTTGGCTCCGCCCGGCTCGGCGGCGCCACGCTCGCACGCGTCTCGGCGGCCGGACTGAAGTTCATCGACGTATTCAGTACGCCTGATGATTCGGGTGTCGAAGAGGCCGCCTCGCCGGAGGAGCAGCCGGGCATGGACCTGCGCGGCCTCGACCTCTGCGGCGCGAACCTCGAAGGCGCGCTGTTTCTGAATGCGCAACTCGACGGCGCGCGCCTGTGCGGCGCGAAGCTCGCGGGCGCCACGTTGCTGGGCGGCTCGGCCGTGAAGGCCGACTTCTCCGGCGCGCATCTGGTGGGCCTGCGGGTCGTGCGCGGCTGTCGGCTCGACGGGGCGAGCTTTGCCGGTGCCGATCTGCGTCGCGCGAACCTGCGCGGCATCGCGATGGACCAGGCCAACCTCGCGGGCGCGCATCTCGACGACGCCGATCTCTCCGAAGCAAGCCTGCATCAGGCGGTGCTGGACGACGCGGACGCGGTCGGGTTGCGCGCGGTCAAGACCGATTTCACGCAGGCCCGCATGGCGCGCATCGACCTGCGCGGCGCGGTGCTTCAAAACGCCCAGTTCGCCGGCGCCGACGCACGCAACAGCAACCTGTACATGGCCGATCTGCTGAAGCTGCGCCGCGACGCGCAGACGCTGTTCGACGGCGCGAACCTGGGCCGCACCTCATTGAAGGAGACGACGCAATGACCGCAGACGAACTGGCGGCGCGCGCGTTCGACGGCGACGTGATCCAGGCGGCGGACTGTGCCGGCGCCGAGCTCGGCGGTATCGACCTGCGCGGCGCGATCCTGGAGGAGGTGTCGTTTCGCGGCGCGAATCTCGCGGGCGCGCGGCTCGACGAGGCTGTGCTCGACCGCTGCGATTTCTCCGATGCGAACCTCGCGGGCGCGAGCCTGAGCCACGCGGTGCTGCATCGCTGCCGGCTGGCCGGCGCGACGCTGGCGGCGGCGAAGATGGCGGCGGTCAAGCTCGTCGAGTGTGCGATGGCCGGCGCGCGATTCGTCGAAGCGGACCTCGCGCTGGCGCGCGTGAGTGCCTGCGATCTGGCGGGCGCGGACTTTTCGTCCGCGTTGCTGGAGCGCAGCGCGTTCATCGAGAGCACGCTGACGCAGGCGCGCTTTACGCGCGCGAAACTGCGTCAGACCACGTTCTTCGACGACCGGTTCGACGGCGTGCTGTTTGACGGCGCCGAGTGCTTCAACCCGAACTTCTTTCGCGCCGCGCTGGCCGGGGTCGATTTTTCGGACCTCGTGCTCACGGCCGCGCAGTTTACCGAATGCGATCTGAGCGGCGCGCGCTTCTCGGGCGCCGATCTGACCCAGGCCAACTTCAAGAGCGCGAATCTGTCCGGCGCGCAACTCGACAAGGTGCGCGCGCCCTATGCGCTGTTTCCGCAGGCCGTGCTGCAGCGAGCCGTCCTGAAGGACGCCGTGTTGCAGAAGGCGATCTTCATTGAAGCCGATGTGTCGCGGGCCGATCTGTCCGGCTGCGATCTGTACCAGGCGCAGTTCGCGAAAGCCCGCTGCCATGCCGCGCGCTTCGCGGGCGCGCGGCTCGACGACGGCGATTTCTCGCACGCGGACCTGAGCGCGGCCGATTTCACGGACGCGACGCTCGTCAACGCATGCCTGCACCGGGTCCGGGAAGACGGTGTGCAGGGGCTCGGCGCGAACCGCGCGCGCGCCCGCGAAACCAGCGGCGAACTCGCCGCGGCCGAAGACTTCAGGGGCGCCCAGGGCGGGGCCCCCGCCGCTCATTGAACCGAATTGCACAAGGAGACCGAGCATGATCACCGCATCCGTTACCCCCGAGACCTTGCGGCAGCAGTACGGCGAGGTCGTGCAGGCCGGCGCCGCGCTGTCCGTGCGGACCGCCGACCGGCTGCTGCGCGCGCGGCGCGCGGCAAGCTGCCTGCTCGAACCGGCGAAGGGCGACAAGGTTCTGGTGCTGACCGATACCGTCGACACATACGTGCTCGCCGTGCTGGACAGAACCGGCGACACTCACGCGACGCTGGATCTGCCCGCCGATGCGGAAATCCGCGCGGCGGGCGGGCGCCTCAGGCTGACCGCGCGCGACGGCATCGGAATGGAAACCGCTTCGGATATCGCACTGCTTGCGGGCGGACTGAATGTCAGCGCGGTCAAAGGGGAGGTGCTGGTCAACAGCCTGTCGTTCACCGGGGATCTGCTGCGCGGATGCGTCGAGCGGATGAAGCTGGTGGGCCGCAGCCTCGACACGGTGCTCGAACGCTACCATCTGCGCGCGCGCCGCTCGTACCGGCGCATCGACGAGATCGAGCAGCTGAACGCCGCGCAGATTCATCACGAGGCGAAGCATACGCTGTCGATGCACGCGAAAAACACGCTGATGACCGCCGACGAACTCGTCAAGGTCGACGCCGAACAGATCCACATGGGCTGAGGACATCATGTTTGCCAATACCCAGATGGGCGGTCTGAACATGGGCTTTCCGGACGTCTGCCTGACGCCGGTGCCGTCGCCGGCCGGCCCGATCCCGACGCCCCTGCCGTACCCCAACCTGGCGGAGGGGATGATGGGGGTGCCGGCGGTCTACAACGTGCTGTTCGGGGGCACGCCGGCGCACAACCTGTCGACGATCGTGCCGCTGAGCAACGGCGACAACGCGGGCGCGATGGGCGGCGTCGCCTCGGGCACGATGATGGGCCCGACGCGCTCGCTGACCGGCGCGTTTTCGGTGCTGGTCGGCGGGATGCCGGCGTCGCGGCTCACCAGCGTGACGCTGCAGAACACGACGAACTGCCCAGGCGTGCAGACGGTGCCGAGTCAGGTGACGGTGTTGCTGCTCGCGCCTTGAGGAGGGCGGGCCTCGTGCGCTCGCCACGCCGGCGGCGTTGGGCTGAACCGACGCCGCTCGGCACGGATGAGGCTTCGTCTCCTGAGCATCCGCTTCGTGCCACGCCCCGCGGTGCCGAAACGAGGCCGTTATGATCGGCCCACGTCGTCACAGAGGGGGAGTGGAGCGCTATGGGCAGCAATGACGTTTCCGGGTTCTCGACATTCGCACGCGAGACCGAGGAGCGGGAGGCGGATTGGGCATCGCCGCCACAGACGACCGGCGAAGGCGGCGGGAGCGACCCCGCCTTCGCTCGCGGGGGCGCCGCGCTGGCGGCACTCGGACCGCGTCCGGCCTCCGCCGGGGCGCAGGGTCCGGCTCAGGCCGCCGCGGCGCGTGCGCCGCTTTCGGTGAAGTGCAAGGCGCCGTCCGCGCCGGCTGTTCTGGCGTCCGCCGACAACGCATCAAAGGACACCGCCGGCGCGCGGCCGGCGGCGACGCGGGCGGAGCAAAACGCCGCGCTGCGTGCGGCAATCTTTCAGCGATGGCGAACGGCAAACAGGCGCGAAGTTTTCCCGATAACGGACCCCGACGGTCCGCCGACGATGGCGATGCTGCAGGACTACCCCGGGAAACCGGGCGCTTACCTGGTTGTCAACCCGAACGGCGGGCCAGCGCGCTTTACCGCGATGCCGCGCGACGACGGAAAACTGATTGGGGCGCCGCTGATGAAGGCGGGCGCGTATGACGAGCATGGCGCATATATTCCTGGCACGGATTCACGGTTTCCGTTTCAGGATGCCGACGCTTATGGATCGCCAAGCGAGTATCTGGTGACCCAGCGGGATAAGGATATTTCGGATTGCGAAAAATTCGACGAAAAGTACCATCTAACGGTCAACGCACGTGGAATCGGCAAGTGTACATACCGGGAATTTGAATCGCTTTACGGTCGCTATACCGTCAGAAGTATCGACACGGACACGGATCTTCCCGATGTTGAATATCCTTATGTCACGATAAAAACCGGCAGGGAAGCGTTGTCGACGGAAGGTGTCGCCACGTGCCACAGCATTACGTTGTATGGCGTAAATGAGAGGGGGGAAATCGTCATGATGAAATACCATGACGGTGGCGATGAGAACGTTCTGACGCACATGTCTACGCAAATGCGGACGCCCGGCAAAATGGAAGGAATGGCGGTCAGGCCGCTTTTTTTCATGATCGTGGGCGGCCAGTTTGGCCCGGGGGGCGGGCGTGATGCCAGTACGATTGCGCGCGAGAGGATATTGCTGAAGGAGTCTGACAGGCTGCGCATTCCCGTTCGCGCGGCGAGATTTCATACGACAACGCTGGAGTTCGACGAGAACGGAAATGCGCTTGAAGGACAACGATCTCTTTCGGTGGCGACTATTTCAACGAAGGACGGGGTGTTTTACCGCGATGAGGACGGGAGTAGTAATGGGGGCAGTTCTTTTGGGGACGATGAGTAGCCGGGCGGCCTGAACGTTCGTGTGGGGAGACACTTTGCCATGCGGCGCAGGACGGCGGTGAGGGCTAACCGCACGGAGAATCCGGCTCGCGCGGCCCCTCGGCGGACGCATGGAAGGGCGCCGGCCATGGCTTCTTTCAGCGGCGGCATGGTGACAGCGTGGCCCCGCATACTTGCACTTCGCTGCAGGTTCGATTCATCGGGCAACGCATGAAGCGCGGCCGGATTCTTTATTTATATCAGTGATCTGGACGTTCGGTTCGCTGGCGTCGGCCAAAACCAAAAAGGCCGCTGCCCTTGCGGGACAGCGGCCTTTCTACAACTGGTGGCGAATCAGGGATTCGAACCCCGGACCTGCGGATTATGATTCCGTCGCTCTAACCGACTGAGCTAATTCGCCGAAAGAACGCGAATTATGGAGATGCAGGCCGCGCTTGTCAAGCCCCGTCCAGGCAAATTTCGACAGGCGGGACCGGTGGAGCAGGGCGCGCCGCTCGTCGGCCCTGATTGCCCGCCCGCGCGTTCAAACCGCCCCCTCGTCCACCCGCTCCCGCATCGGCAAACTCACCCGTACGAGCGTGCCCGCAAGGCGCGGCGCCTGCTGATAAACGTTGTCGTCGAGCGTCAGCGTGCCGCCGTGCATCGTCACGATTTCGCGCACGATTGCGAGTCCGAGCCCGCTGCCGTCGCCCTCGCGGCCGAGGATCCGGTAAAACCGCTCGACCACGCGCTCCCGCTCCGCCGCCGGAATGCCGATGCCGGTATCCTCCACTTCGAGATGCACCTGCCCGGCCTGCGGGTCCGGCCGCACGCGCACCGTAATGCGGCCGCCCGCGGGCGTGTAGCGGATCGCGTTGTCGATCAGGTTCGACAGCATTTCGCGCAGCATCACCGCATTCGCGTCCAGTTCGACCGCGTCGTCCGGCCCTTCGTAGCCGAGATCCATCTGCTTCGCGAGCGCGGCCTGCACCCAGTCGCGCACGGCCGCCCGCGCGAGCACCGTCAGTTCGACCGGCGCGAAAATCTGCCCCGACAGCCGGTTTTCCGCGCGCGCGAGCGCGAGCAGTTGCGTCACGAGCCGCGCGGCCTGCTCCGAACTCGTCGCGATCTGTTCGAGCGAGCGGTGCACCTCGGCCGGCACCTGTTCGCGCAGCGCGAGCTCCGCCTGGGTGCGCAGCCCCGCAAGCGGCGTTTTCATCTGGTGAGCGGCATCGGCGATAAAGCGCTTTTGCAGCGCCATGTTCTGTTCGAGCCGCGTGAGCAGGTCGTTGAACGACGTGACGAGCGGCTCGATTTCCGGCGGCGCGCGGCGGGCCTCGAGCGGCGACAGGTCGTCCGGCCGCCGTGCGCGGATGTGCGCCTGCAGCGCGTGCAGCGGCGCAAGGCCGCGCGACAGTCCGAACCACACGAGCAGGATCGCGAGCGGCAGCACGACGAACTGCGGCAGGATCACGCCCTTGATGATGTCGTTCGCAAGCTGCCGGCGCTTGTCGAGCGTCTCGCCGACCTGCACCAGCACCGGCTGCGCGCCGGGCGTCCGCGGAAACGCCACGGTCGTGTACGCGATGCGGATGTCGTTGCCGCGCAGCATGTCGTCGCGAAACTCGACGAGCCCCGGCGGCGGCCGGTCTTCCTCGTGCGGCAGCGGCATGTCGCGGTCGCCCGCCACCAGCTCGCCGCGCGTGCCGAGCACCTGATAGAACACCTTGTCGACGTTGTCGCTGCCCAGGAAGTCGCGGATCACACCGGGCAGCGACAGCTCCGCCACGCCGTTCACCGGATGGATCTGGCGCGCGAGCACGTACGTGTCGGCTTCGAGCGCGCGGTCGAACGGACCGTTCGCGATCGACTTGGCGACCAGGTACGTGACGGCGATGCTCATCGGCCACAGCAGCAGCAGCGGCGCGAGCATCCAGTCGAGAATCTCGCCGAACAGCGAGCGCGGCCGGGCCCCGGCGGCGGCCTCGGCTTCGTCGGGCGGCGCGAACGGGTTCGCGTAGCGCGCGTCGCGCGCCTTGTCGTCGAGATCCGCCGTTTGCGCGGATGGCCGCCGGGCGCGCGCGGACATCGTCGTGCCTATCTGGACGGCGCGGACGGCGGCCCCGCGCCCAGCCCGGAGGACGCGGCCGGCGGGGCCACCGGGGCCGGCGGGGTCTGCGGCGGCGTCTTTTCGAGGCAGTAGCCGAGCCCGCGCACGGTAACGATGCGCACGCCGCTCGGCTCGATCTTCTTGCGCAGCCGGTGCACGTAGACCTCGATCGCGTTGTTGCTGACCTCCTCGCCCCACTCACACAGGTGATCGACCAGCTGCTCCTTCGACACGAGCCGCCCGATGCGCTGCAGCAGCACTTCGAGCAGCCCCAGCTCGCGTGCCGACAGGTCGATCACCTGGTCGTTGATCGACGCGATCCGGCCGACCTGGTCGAACGACAGCGAGCCGTGCCGCACCACCGTCGCGCCGCCGCCGGCCGCGCGCCGCGTGAGCGCGCGCACGCGCGCCTCCAGCTCGTTGAGCGCGAACGGCTTGGCCATGTAATCGTCGGCGCCGAGGTCGAGCCCCTTCACGCGTTCGTCGACGCTGTCCGCCGCCGTGAGGATCAGCACCGGCAGGTTCGAATTGCGCGCGCGCAGGCGCCGCAGCACTTCGAGCCCGGACATGCGGGGCAGGCCGAGATCGAGAATCAGCAGGTCGAAGCTCTGGGTGGACAGCGCGGTGTCGGCCTCGACGCCGCTTTTCACATGATCGACCGCATAGGCCGATTGGCGGAGTGATCGGACCAGACCATCCGCGAGTATGCTGTCATCTTCGGCAATGAGAATTCGCATGATGCGCCAGAACGCTCTCGCCGGCGCCGTTCAGGCACCCGGCGCGCGGCGGTCTCCAGAATGTGTCGCCGGTAGTTTTGCACGGCGCGGCTGGCGCAACGAGAGAAACGCGCGAGAAACGTGCTTGCCAAAACTACTGTTTTTTTATACAGTGTCTGCGTTTAGTGTGCTGTCCACGCAAAATGGGCTGCACGTCTGCCTCAGACGCCGTTCATCATAGCAAAGGACGATTCATGGAAGAAAGCAAGAAAGGCTCGGCTGGACTGACTGCTGAGAAGAGCAAGGCGCTGGCCGCCGCGCTCGCGCAGATCGAAAAACAGTTCGGCAAAGGATCGGTCATGCGGCTCGGCGCGGGTGAGGCGGTCGAAGACATCCAGGTCGTATCGACCGGGTCGCTCGGCCTCGACATCGCGCTAGGCGTCGGCGGCTTGCCGCGCGGCCGCGTGGTCGAAATCTACGGGCCGGAGTCGTCCGGCAAAACCACGCTCACGCTGCAGGTCATCGCGGAAATGCAGAAGCTCGGCGGCACCGCGGCGTTCATCGACGCGGAGCACGCGCTCGACATTCAATACGCGGCCAAGCTGGGCGTGAGCGTGTCCGACCTGCTGGTGTCGCAGCCGGACACCGGCGAGCAGGCGCTGGAAATTGCCGACGCGCTGGTGCGCTCGGGCTCCATCGACATGATCGTGATCGACTCGGTCGCGGCGCTGGTGCCGAAGGCCGAAATCGAAGGCGAAATGGGCGACTCGCTGCCGGGCCTGCAAGCCCGTCTGATGTCGCAGGCGCTGCGCAAGCTCACCGGCACGATCAAGCGCACCAACTGCCTCGTCATCTTCATCAACCAGATCCGCATGAAGATCGGCGTCATGTTCGGCAACCCGGAAACCACCACCGGCGGCAATGCGCTGAAGTTTTACGCGTCGGTGCGTCTCGACATCCGCCGCATCGGCTCGATCAAGAAGAACGACGAGGTGATCGGCAACGAAACGCGCGTGAAGGTCGTCAAGAACAAGGTGTCGCCACCGTTCCGCGAAGCGATCTTCGACATCCTGTACGGTGAAGGCATTTCACGCCAGGGCGAAATCATCGACCTCGGCGTGCAGGCCAAGATCGTCGACAAGGCCGGCGCCTGGTACAGCTACAACGGCGAACGCATCGGTCAGGGCAAGGACAACGCACGCGAATTCCTGCGCGAGAATCCCGAAATTGCCCGCGAAATCGAGAATCGCATTCGCGAATCGCTGGGGGTGAATGCAATGGCCGAGTTGCCAGCCGGCGCGGGTGCCAACTCGAACGCGGAAATCGAGAGCGAAGAGGAGTAAGCACGCTGTGATACGCAAGGGCCCCCCCGCCGCCGGGATGCGAGATGCGGGCGGCCCGCGCAGCGAAACCGGAGGTCGGGGTCCCAGGGGCACCGACCCCGGGCGTGCGTCTCAATCCGCGGCGCCGACGGGCAGACCCTCGGCGCAAACACCGCCAGGCGCGGCCGACCGGTTCGAAACGTTCGAAGCATTCGAGGCGCTCGAAGCCCACGAAGCCCACGAAGCATTCGAAGCCCACGATCAGGCTTCGGCGTCTGCTGCGGGGAAGCCGCCCGACCCCCACGCGATCCTGCGAGCCGCTCACCCGCGCGAGGCGGAAGTCGCATATACCCGCTCGTCGGATCAGCGCCGTGCCCGCCCCGATCGCACGGACAAGACGCAAGGGCGCTCGCTGAAGGCACGCGCGCTTGGCTATCTGTCGCGGCGCGAATACAGCCGCGCGGAGTTGTCGCGCAAGCTGGTTCCCTATGTCGACGCGGCAGACGCGCTCGAAGGCCTGCTCGATTCGCTGGAGAAGGAGGGCTGGCTGTCCGACACGCGCTTTGCGGAAAGCCTGATTCACCGGCGCGCGGCGCGCCTCGGCGCGGGCCGCATCGTCAGCGAACTGAAGCGCCACGCGGTCGGTACCGCGCTGATCGAAGAGGCCAGCGCCCAGCTCCGCGAAACCGAACTGGAACGTGCGCGGGCCGTCTGGCAAAAGAAATACGGCACGCTACCCGACACCCCGGCCGAGCGGGCCCGGCAGGCCCGGTTTCTGGCCGCGCGCGGCTTTTCCACTGCCATCATCGGCAAGATTCTGAAGGGTATCGACGACGAATGGAGCGGCGAATAGCCGGCGAACCGGCCCCGCGCACCGGCTTGGTGCTGTGCACAATCCAGACTGTCTCAAATACCCAGTATGCTAAACTCCAGTGGTTTTCCAATCTGGCCTTTCCTTCCGCATGCCGCTCGCCCCGCCAGTTCCCCGTCAATTGCGCCATCGCCGCGCGATCCGAGCGGAGGCCTATGAGCGCGAAGACGGTTTGTGGGACATCGAGGCCTGCCTGACCGACCAAAAGCCACGCGACGTGGCGCTTGCGTCGGGCGTCCGGCCCAACGGTCAGCCGATCCATGAACTCTGGCTCCGCATCACGATCGATCGCAAGCTCAACGTTGTCGACGCGCAGGCGTCGTCCGACTGGGTGCCCTATCCCGGTCGATGTGAAGCCAGTAACCCCGCCTATCGGGCCCTCATCGGGCTCAACCTGTTCCAGAACTTCCGTCGCGACGCTGCCCGTTTGCTGGCCGGCACCGCAGGCTGCACGCACCTCACGGAGCTCTGCGCAATCCTGCCCACTGCCGCCATCCAGGCCTTCGCTGGCGACGTCTGGAACACCGCCGGCCAGTCGTCGCGCGGGGCGCAGGGAACGGACGGCGCAGGCAGCGACGCAGACTCGAACGCAAAACCGCCTTTCCAGCTGGGTCGCTGCCACGCGCTGCGATTCGACGGCGAAGTGGTGCGCCAGTTCTACCCGCGCTGGTTCGGCCGCGCGCCGGAATCCGCGGGGTCCGCGCAAGCCGCGAACGCGGCCGGCGAGCGGACGCGAGACAGTAACGGCAGCGCCCGGTTGAGCGGCAGCAGCGGAAACGAAGTTCTATCCAACTCTCAGACTGAAGGGAATCACGCATGAAGATTCACGAGTACCAGGGTAAGGAAATCCTGCGGAAATTCGGCGTCGCGGTACCGCGCGGCAAGCCGGTGTTCTCGGTGGACGACGCGGTCAAGGCCGCCGAGGAGCTGGGCGGTCCGGTGTGGGTCGTCAAGGCCCAGATCCACGCAGGCGGTCGCGGCAAGGGCGGCGGCGTGAAGGTGGCCAAGTCGCTCGAACAGGTGCGCGAGTACGCGAACCAGATCCTCGGCATGCAGCTCGTCACGCACCAGACCGGTCCGGAAGGCCAGAAGGTGAACCGCCTGCTGATCGAAGAAGGCGCCGACATCAAGAAGGAACTGTACGTCGGCCTCGTGATCGACCGCGTGTCGCAGAAGGTCGTCGTGATGGCGTCGAGCGAAGGCGGCATGGACATCGAGGAAGTCGCCGAAAAGACCCCGGACGCGATCCACAAGGTCGCCGTCGATCCGGCCGTCGGCCTGAAAGACGCCGAAGCGGACGCGCTCGCGAAGAAGATCGGCGTGCCGGACGCGTCGATCCCGCAAGCGCGCGCGATCCTGCAGGGTCTGTACAAGGCGTTCTGGGAAACCGATGCATCGCTCGCCGAAATCAACCCGCTGATCCTGACCGGCGACGGCAAGGTGATCGCGCTCGACGCGAAGTTCAACTTCGATTCGAACGCGCTGTTCCGCCACCCGGAAATCGTCGCGTACCGCGATCTGGACGAAGAAGATCCGGCTGAAGTCGAAGCGTCGAAGTTCGATCTCGCGTACATCTCGCTCGACGGCGACATCGGCTGTCTCGTGAACGGCGCGGGCCTCGCCATGGCGACGATGGACACCATCAAGCTGTTCGGCGGCGAGCCGGCGAACTTCCTCGACGTCGGCGGCGGCGCGACGACCGAGAAGGTCACCGAAGCGTTCAAGATCATGCTGAAGAATCCGGATCTGAAGGCAATCCTCGTGAACATCTTCGGCGGCATCATGCGCTGCGACGTGATCGCGGAAGGCGTGATCGCGGCGTCGAAGGCCGTCTCGCTGAAGGTGCCGCTCGTCGTGCGCATGAAGGGCACGAACGAAGACCTCGGCAAGAAGATGCTGGCCGAATCCGGTCTGCCGATCATCTCGGCGGACAGCATGGAAGAAGCTGCGCAGAAGGTCGTCGCGGCTGCCGCGGGCAAGGCGTAAGCCGGTCCGGGACGGTCAACCAGGATTACGCATGGCGGCGCGCGAGCGACGCGGGCGAGCGGTGTTTCGCCTGCCGGCGCACCGGCGCGACGCCAAACGAACAGAGGTCATTACATGTCGATTCTGATCAACAAAGACACCAAAGTCATCACGCAGGGCATTACCGGCAAGACCGGCCAGTTCCACACGCGTGCCTGCCGTGAATACGCCAACGGCCGCGAAGCGTACGTCGCGGGCGTGAACCCGAAGCGTGCCGGCGAAGACTTCGAAGGCATTCCGATCTACGCGAGCGTGTCGGAAGCGAAGGCGGAAACGGGTGCGAACGTGTCGGTCATCTACGTGCCGCCGGCAGGCGCGGCCGCCGCAATCTGGGAAGCCGTCGAGGCCGACCTCGATCTCGTCATCTGCATCACGGAAGGCATTCCGGTGCGCGACATGATCGAAGTGAAGGACCGCATGCGCCGCGAAAACCGCAAGACGCTGCTGCTCGGACCGAACTGCCCGGGCACGATCACGCCGGACGAACTGAAGATCGGCATCATGCCGGGCCATATCCACAAGAAGGGCCGCATCGGCGTCGTGTCGCGTTCGGGCACGCTGACGTACGAAGCGGTCGGCCAGCTGACGGCGCTCGGCCTCGGCCAGTCGTCGGCGGTCGGCATCGGCGGCGACCCGATCAACGGCCTGAAGCACATCGACGTGATGAAGATGTTCAACGACGATCCGGAAACGGACGCCGTCATCATGATCGGCGAAATCGGCGGTCCGGACGAGGCGAACGCCGCGTACTGGATCAAGGACAACATGAAGAAGCCGGTGGTCGGCTTCATCGCGGGCGTCACCGCGCCTCCGGGCAAGCGCATGGGCCACGCCGGCGCGCTGATCTCGGGCGGTGCCGACACGGCCGAAGCCAAGCTCGAAATCATGGACGCGTGCGGCATCAAGGTCACGAAGAACCCGTCGGAAATGGGCCGTCTGCTGAAGTCGGTGCTGTAAGCCGGCACACGAGATGTAACAGGGCGGCTGGCGCCGCCGATTTCTGTTACGCTTACGATCACCTTTCGTAAGCGGGCAGTCTCCCAGCGGGGAAGCGCTCGAGCGCTTCCCCGCTTTTTATTTGGCTTCGCGCCGGATAAGCGGGCTGGCCGCGCCTTTCCGTCCATGCTCGAATTCCTCGCCACGCTTCACTGGGGCGCCGTCCTCCAGATCATTGTGATCGACATCCTGCTGGGCGGCGATAACGCGGTCGTGATCGCGCTCGCATGCCGCAACCTGCCGCCCGCACAGCGCACGCGCGGCGTGCTGTGGGGAACCGCCGGCGCCATCGCGCTGCGTGTGGTGCTGATTGCGTTCGCGGTCATGCTGCTCGACGTGCCGCTGCTGAAGTTCGCCGGCGGGCTGTTGCTGCTGTGGATCGGCGTGCGCCTGATGGCGCCGGCGCACGATCCGCACGAGCAGATCAAGCCCGCCGCGAAGCTGATGGCGGCGATCCGGACCATCATCGTCGCCGACGCCGTGATGAGCCTCGACAACGTCATCGCGATCGCCGGCGCCGCCGAGGCGGCCGATCCGCAGCACCGTCTCGCGCTCGTGATCTTCGGCCTCGTCGTGAGCATTCCGCTGATCATCTGGGGCAGTCAGCTCGTCCTGAAGCTGCTGGACCGGTTCCCGGTGGTGATTACGCTCGGCGCGGCGCTGCTCGGCTGGATCGCGGGCGGCCTGATCGTCAACGACCCGGCCGGCGATCGCTGGCCGATTCTCGATACGCCGTATGCCGAGTACGGCATGAGCGTGGCCGGCGCGCTGTTCGTCGTGATCGCCGGTGCGTGGTTCAGGCACCGCAATCGCCAGCGCGTCGCCGGCTGAGCACGGCGTCGGGCGCCGGCCATCCGGCCGACTGCCAGTGCGCGGCCTCGCTGGATACGATCGAAGCGCCTGTCCTGATTCCCGGGGCAGGCGCTTTTCGTATCAGGAGTCTGCTCATGAATCTGTCCATCGCTGTCCGGCCGCCCATGCCCTTTCCTGCCCGCCCGCCGGGCGGCCCCGCGCGCGCGCCCATGCCGCCGCGGCGGCTGCGCTGGGGCGCGCGCCTGACGCAATGCCTGCGCGCGTTCGGCTTTACGCTGATCGAACTGATGATCGTGCTCGCGATCGTCGGCGTGATCGCTGCGTATGCGATCCCCGCGTATCAGGATTACCTCGCGCGCAGCCGGGTCGGCGAGGGGATCTCGCTTGCGTCGTCCGCGCGTCTCGCGGTTGCCGAGAACGCGGCGAGCGGCAACGCGTTCGGCGGGGGCTATACGTCGCCGCCCGCCACACGCAATGTCGAGTCCATCCATATCGACGACGGCAACGGCCAGATCGCGATCACGTTCACCACCCGTGTGGCGGCGGCGGGCAAGAACACGCTGGTGCTCGTGCCGTCGGTGCCCGACAACGCCGATTCGCCCACCGCCCGCGTCGCGCTCGCGCAAGGGGCCGCGCAGCCTGGCACGTTGACGTGGGAATGCTTTGCGAACGGCAAGAGCGCGTCGTCGCTGCCCGCGCCAGGTGCGGGGCCGACGCCCGCGGAGGCTGCCACGTTGCCCGCGAACCTCGCGCCGCCGGAGTGCCGCGCGTAAGCAAGATGGAAGATCACCGGAGCGGCACAACGCGGCAATCGGCGCTTTTCTGGCACTTTCGGACTTGTGCGGCGCACAGCGCGGAGAATTTTTTGTATAGTGCGCCGGTTGCTGACGCCCTCCGGTTACTCATGCCTTCCCCATTCACGCGATATCTGTCTCTGCTTTTGCTCGCCTGTGCGTTGATTCTGCCCTACGCGGTGGTCGACCACACATATCCGATTCCGACGTTTTATGCGGAATTCACTGCGTTGTCGCTGTATGTGCTGACGAGCGCGGCGGTCGTTCTGATGGTGTCGACCGCGCGCCCGCCGGTTGCGTTCGGCACCCCCGTCGTCGCGCTCGTGCCGCTGCTGTTCGGCCTGTGGCTGGTTGCACAGACGTTCGTGCTGCCGGTCGCGCAGCCGTCGATGAACTGGCTGGGCAGCGGCTACCTGCTGGCCGCGTTCATGGCGACGCACACGGGCTTCGCGTTTTCGCGCGCGAAGCTGACCGAAACGACGCTGCGCTGGGCCGCCTGCGCGCTGATCGTGGGCGGGCTCTTTGCGGTGTTCTGCCAGGTCGTGCAACTGCTGCATCTGGAGGCGAAGTTTTCGCCGCTGGTCGTCGCGTACAACGTCACCGTGTATCGCCGGCCGTTCGGCAACATGGCGCAGGCCAATCACCTGGCCACGTACATCGCGTTCGCGATGGCGAGCGCCCTCTACCTCGTGCAGACGCGCCGCCTGCATCTGCTCGCGTGGGCGGCGCTGTCGATCGTCTACGCGGCAGGCCTCGCGCTGACCGTCTCGCGCGGACCCTGGCTGCAGATGGCAGTGATTTTCGTGGCGGGTTTCTGGATGGCGTTTGCCGAGTTCCGCCGCAACCCGGCCCTGCGCCGCAGCCACCGCGAATGGCTGATCCCGGTGGTGCTCGTCGTGCTGTTCTTCTCCGTCAACGCGGTAGTGCGCTGGGCCAATCAGCATTTTCACTTCCAGCTCGACGAATCGGCCGCCGAGCGTTTCCACGACGCGGGCCAGATCGCGCCGCGGCTCGCGCTGTGGAAATACGGCTGGACGATGTTCACGATGCACCCGCTGCTCGGGGTCGGCTGGGGCGAGTTTCCGCGTTACCAGTTCGACCTCGTGCGCGCGCTCGGCGGCGTGGAGATCGCCAACAACTCGCACGACGTGCTGATCGACCTGCTTGGCAAGACCGGCCTGCTCGGCTTCGGCATCGTCGTGACGGGTCTCGTCGCGTGGTTCGTGCGCGCGCTGCGGGTGCCGCACACGCCGGCGCGCATCTATGCGGTCACGCTGATCGGAGTCCTGACGATGCACGCGCTCGTCGAGTATCCGCAGCAATACATGTTCTTCCTGCTGCCCGCGATGTTCGTGTTCGGTCTGCTCGATACGCGCGCGCTGCGGTGGGTGCCGGGCCGCGTGTCGTTCGGACTGTATTCGCTGATCGTGTTTTTCGGCCTGGCGGTGCTGTATCCGGTCTTCCGCGACTACAACCGCGCCGAGGTGCTGTATTACGGTTCGAGCCCGGCCGAGCAGTACCGTGCCGATCCGTCGTTCCTGTTCGGCGCGTGGGGCGAGTACGGGATGGCCACGCTGCTGCCGATGAACACGGCGGACCTCGGCTACAAGCTCGCCATGCACAAGCAGGCCATCGCGCTGCTGCCCGGCGAGACGGTGCTGCGCCGCTATGCGGTGCTGCAGGCGCTCGACGGCGACACGCAAGCGGCGTTTGACACGGTCGAGCGCCTGCGGATCTTTGCCACGGAACTCAAGGACTGGCCGACCCAGCTCGCCGATCTGTACGATCTGTGCGACGAGCAAAAGACACTGGGAAGCTTCAAGGCGGCGCTCGTCAAGAAGTACGGCACGCCGCCGCCGGAGCGCGATCAGGGGGACGACGACAGCGACGGCTGAGGCCCGGCAGCATGCCGGTCACGTGTGGCGTCACCGGTGCGGGCCTGTCCGCGCGGCGGGGCGGCCGGGCGGCGGAGCAGCGGAGTAGCGAAGCGGCAGAGCAGCAGAGCAGCCGAGCAGCAGAGGGATGCCGCCGTGCCGCGCGTCACGCGCGGTTCACGCCGCCACCCAATCCCCCGACTTCCCGCCATGCTTTTCAAGCACCCTCACATCGGTGATGACCATCCCCCGGTCCACCGCCTTGCACATGTCGTAGACGGTCAGAAGGCCGACCTGCACGGCGGTCAACGCTTCCATCTCGACGCCGGTGCGCCCGAACGTTTCGACCTGCGCGGTGCAGTGGACGCCCGGAAGCTGCTCGTCGAGTTCGAAATCGATTTTCACGCGTGTGAGCGCTAGCGGGTGGCACAGCGGAATCAGATCCGCGGTGCGCTTCGCCCCCTGGATCGCCGCAATGCGCGCGACGCCGATCACGTCGCCCTTTTTCGCGCCGCCGTCGCGAATCAGCGCAAAAGTGTCCGGCCGCATCCGGATCGATCCGCGTGCGACCGCGATCCGCCGGGTTTCCTGTTTGCCGCCCACGTCCACCATGTGCGCGTGGCCGGTGGCGTCGAAATGGGTGAGTTCGGGCATCGCGAGACTCCTGTAGAGGGCGCCTATCATAGCAGCGCACCGCCGCGTGCTTCGCACGCGATGCGCCCCCGCACCGGCCGCTCAGTCCGTCCCGCGCGCGGCTTCCTGTGCGGGACTCGTGACGAAGCCAAAGCGCGCGGCGACGTCGGCGCGCGCGATCGGCCCGATCGGCAGCGCACAGTCCGCGCGCCAGCGCAGCGTGCCGCTGCGGCCGTCGTCGGCAAATTCGGCGTGCGTCGCGAGCAGGTCGAGATCGTGATCGTGCAGCACCGCGATGCGCGGCGGCGTGGCGTCATCCGCGAACAGCACGTTGCCCTCGTCGTCGAGCCATGCCGCAGCCGGCGCAAACGGGTGGCCCGCGTGATCGGTCAGCGCGAGCGCGCCGTCGTCCTGGGCGGCGAGCCGGACGACCCACGGCGTATAGCCGAGTTCGATATATACGCGCTGCGGCCCGTTCTGGAAGAACCATTGACCGCGCGCGTCCGCCTCGTAATTGCGGTTGATGAAGCCGAGCAGCGCCACATGGCGGATCGGCTCGCCGGCCGCGCCGCGCGCCTGCGCGGCTTCATCGCGCATGCGCCAGTTGCCGCGGCGGTCGAGCATCAGCCAGCCGGTGCAATGCGGGACGTTGGGCCATTTGGCGAGCGCGTCGCGAACGATGTCATCCATGATCGGCAAACGGGGCAAGGAAGGTGAGCACGCGCCGCGACAGCCAGTCGATCTGCCCCGGGAACGGTCCGGTCATGAAGCCGACGTGGCCGCCGTGCCGTGGCTGGTCGAGTTCGACCGCGGGCGAGACGTCGCCGCGCGACGGCAGCACCGCGCCCGGCAGGAACGGGTCGTTGCGCGCATTGAGCACGAGCGTGGGCACCGTGATCTGCGGCAGCAGCGGCCGGGTCGTCGCGCGCGTCCAGTAGTCGTCGGTGTCGCGAAAGCCGTGCAGCGGCGCGGTGACGACGTTGTCGAACGCGTACATCGTCCGGCTCGCGAGCATCGCCTGCCGGTCGAACAGCCCCGGATACTGATCGAGCTTGTGCATCGCCTTTGTCTTTAACGTCTTCAGGAAGCTGCGCGTGTAGATCCTGCCGAAGCCCTGCGACAGCGCGCGCCCGCCCGCATGGACGTCGAGCGGGGCCGAGATGGCCGCGGCCGCATCGACGAAGGCGGCGTCCTCGCGCCGCTCGCCCAGCCAGCGCAGCAGCACGTTGCCGCCCAGCGACACGCCCGCCGCGACGAGCGGCCCGGCATGCGTGCGGCGCAGCCGCCGCAGCACCCAGTCGACCTCGGCGCTGTCGGCGAGATGGTAGAAGCGCGGCAGCAGGTTCAGCGGGCCGCTGCAACTGCGAAAGTGCGGCACGACGCCGTGCCAGCCATGCGTCCGCGCCGCCGCCATCAGCGCGCGCGCATAGTGCGACGCGGAACTGCCCTCGAGACCGTGAAACAGCACGAGCAGCGGGCGGCCGGGTGCCGGCGCGCCCGCGGCCGGATCGTGGACGAGCCAGTCGAGTTCGATGAAATCGCCGTCAGGCGTATCCCAGCGCTCGCGCCGGTAGGCGACCGCCGGCAGGCGCGCGAACAGCGCGGGGACGATGGTTTGCGCGTGGCGGTTCGGCAGCCATAGCGGCGCCTCGTAGCGCAGTTCGGCGCGCGCCTTCGGGTGCGCGGTGCGCGCGGGGTGGAGCGGGGCGGCGTCCGGGGTTTCCGGGGTATCCGGCGTATCGGTCGGCGGCGTGTTCATTGCAGCGGTCCGCAAAGACTCAGGTGGACAGACCCGGCGGCCAGACCCGGTGCCCGGGTCAGTGCAGCGCTCCCTGCCCATGACGCATTTTCGCCGCGAACTGGTTCGCGGCTTCGTTCGGCATCGCACTCGCGTGGATATGCGCGATCCGCCATTCGCCGCGCTCGTGCACGAGCACGTAGGTGGCGAAGACCATGGTGGGCGTGGCCGCGGGGTCGACCGGGCGGTGCGCTTCGGCGATCGCATAGACGACCGTGCCGAGACTGTCGTACACGCGGATGTCGACCGGCTCGATCGACACCGGATTCGTTTCGAGCTGGACCGAGAGGCCCGCGCGAATCGCGTCGAGACCGTGCAGATGCGCGCCGTCCGCGCAGATGCAGCTCGCGAAGTCCTCGTCGATCCACAGGCCCATCAAGCTGTCGATGTTGATTTCCGCGATCGCCTGGTAGTAGGCGTTCAGCGTATCCGCGGCGGCTTCGAAGATGTGGGCAAAACGTGGCATGGCTCGTCAGTCTCTGGTGTGCGGCGGACGCGGTTGCGGGACGGCAGCCGGCGCAACCGCCCCGAGGATGCCCGCGCCGCAAGGCACGGGGATGAAACCGTGCGGCAGGCGCGCCGCGCGGCGGGCGGACGTCGGACGGCTCAACGCTGTGCGAGCAGCATGCCGCGCAGGTCGCCGAACACCTGTTCGGCGCTCAGCTGCCGCAGACAGTTCAGATGACCGAGCGGACATTCGCGCTCGAAACAGGGGCTACATTCGAGATGCAGCCATTGTACCTTTGCGAGCTCCGACAAGGGCGGCGTGTGGCGCGGATCCGTCGAGCCGTACACCGCGACGAGCGGGCGCCGCAGCGCGGCGGCGACGTGCATCAGGCCCGAATCGTTGGTGACGACGGCGCTCGCCCGCGAGATCAGCGCGCAGGCCTCGCCGAGCGCGGTCTGGCCGCACAGGTTGCGCACGTTCGGCGCGCGCTCGGCGATCGCCTGCGCGAGCGGCGCGTCTTTCGGGCCGCCGAGCGCGACGATCTGCGCATACGGGAACGACTGGCCGACGATCTGCGCGAGCGCGGCGAAATGCTCGGGCGGCCAGCGCTTGGCCGGCCCGTATTCGGCGCCGGGGCAGAACACCAGCAGCGGCACGCGCGTGTCCAGATTGAAGCGCGCCGACACCCGCATCGCCTCGTTCGGATCGGCGTCGAGGCGCGGCGCCGGCAGGTCGTCGGGTGCCCGTGCGCCCGGCGCGTACGCGAGCGCCGCGTAGTGGCCGGCCATCGGCGGCCGGGCGTCCTTGCGCGGATTCGCGTGGCGCACGTTGAGCAGACCGTAGCGATTCTCGCCGGTGTAGCCGATGCGCAGCCCGATGCCGGCCAGCCAGGGAATCAGCGCGGATTTCAGCGAGTTCGGCAGCACGTACGCGACGTCGTAGCCGACTTCGCGCAGATCGCTCGCCAGTTGCCAGCGGCGCAGGAACTGCAGCTTGCCGTGCGCGAGGTCGGTTGCGTAGACGTCGCGGATTTCGGGCATGCGTTCGAGCACGGGCGCGACCCACGTGGGCGCGACCGCATCGATCACGATGCGCGGATGCAGTTTGACGAGGCGCGAAAACAGCGGCTGCGCCATCAATGCGTCACCGATCCAGTTCGGTGCGATAACCAACGCGCGACGCATCAGGGTGGGATTCCGGAGTCGTGGGAACGCGCGGCGCGCGCAGGCGTGCCGCGTTCGGGGGTGAATGGGAGCGGGCGTGCGCGGCGCGCAGCCGGGCTGCCGGCGCGGCGCGCGGGCGGCGGCACGGCCACGCGTGAAAGCCGCGCGGTGCGGTCAGTGGCCTCGCGGCACCTCGCCGTCGCGCAGCTTGTAGCGCGTGCCGCAGTACGGGCAGCGCGCTTCGCCGTGCGTGATGTCGAGGAACACGCGCGGATGCGCGTTCCAGCGCGTCATCGACGGGTTCGGGCAGTAGGCCGGCAGGTCTTTCGCGGACAGTTCGACCAGCGGCATTTCCTTGATTTCGCTCATGGGGCTTTCTCGTGGGAGACTCGCGGCGGACGCGCCCGGGCGCGTCCGCGATCGGATGCGTTCGTGTGCTCAGACCCGGGTCAGCCAGTGCGCGTACTTTTCGCTCTTGCCGTTCACGATGTCGAAGAACCCGCTTTGCAGCTTCCCGGTGATCGGGCCGCGTGCGCCGGAGCCGATCGTGCGGTTGTCGAGCTCGCGGATCGGCGTGACTTCGGCCGCGGTGCCGGTGAAGAACGCTTCGTCGGCCGTGTAGACCTCGTCGCGCGTGATGCGCTTCTCGATCACTTCGATGCCGGCGTCCTTCGCGAGCGTGATCACCGTGTCGCGCGTGATGCCGTCGAGGCACGACGACAGGTCCGGCGTGTACAGCTTGCCGTTGTTGACGAGGAAGAAGTTTTCGCCGGAGCCTTCGGACACGTAGCCGTCGACGTCGAGCAGGAGCGCTTCGTCGTAGCCGTCCGCGGTGGCTTCCTGGTTGGCGAGGATCGAGTTCACGTACCAGCCCGACGCCTTCGCGCGGACCATCGAGACGTTCACGTGATGGCGCGTGAACGACGAGGTCTTCACGCGGATGCCCTTCGCGAGGCCGTCTTCGCCGAGATAGGCGCCCCACGGCCAGGCGGCGATCGCGACGTGGATCGTATTGCCCTTCGCCGACACGCCGAGCTTCTCGGAGCCGACCCAGATGATCGGGCGCAGATAGCACGATTCGAGCTTGTTCTCGCGCACCACTTCGCATTGCGCGGCGGCGAGCGTGGCGTGGTCGAACGGGACGTCCATCTGGAAGATCTTCGCGGAGTTCAGCAGCCGCTTCGTGTGCTCGCGCAGCCGGAAGATCGACGTGCCGCCGTCCGCCGTGCGGTACGCGCGCACGCCTTCGAAAACGCCCATTCCGTAGTGCAGCGTGTGGGTGAGGACGTGGATCTTCGCATCGCGCCAGTCGATGAGTTTGCCATCCATCCAGATCTTGCCGTCGCGGTCTGCCATTGACATACGATTCTCCAGCGGTGCGGAAATGTGAAATATTGCGTGACGCCGCGACGACCGTGGCGGCGCGCCGGCCGGTGCGCTCCCCGGACGCGCGCCGCGCCGGCCGCCGGATCGGATGCCTGTGTCCGGCACGCGGCGAAGTCCGTTATTTTAGCGTCTTTTGCCCGGACCACGGGCGCGGCGACGCAGCCGCGGCGCGCGAGCCGGGCACCCGCATGGCCGGTGCGCAGCCGGCATGCGGGTTGGCATGCGGGCTGGCATGCGGGCTGGCGTTCGGGCTGGCGTTCGGGCTGGCACGCGGGCCGGCATGCGGGCCGGCACGCAGCGGGCATGCGTGCGCCGCGGCCGGCCGGCTTCGCGAGCCGGCCGGAAGGGGCGCATGTTGCGGCGCAGCGCGCCGCCCCGCGTTGCCGCATTGTGGCCAAATACGCGACATTCACGCAGTTCCGGGCCTGCGCCGCGGAGGGATCGGGTAAAATAGCGGGCTCCCGGTTCATTGCGCCATCACGCGGCCAATGCCGGCGGCGCCGCGCCGGTGGGTCGGCCAGCCAGACCCGTCGCGCCGGCCACGCGCGCGCAGCGTCCGTCTCAGCCCTCCATTCAACCGCAACCCCACGCCCATGAAACAGGTATTGCGTCTTTCCGATCTGATCGCCGCAGGCAAGCTGTCCGGCAAGCGCGTGTTCATCCGCGCCGATCTCAACGTTCCGCAGGACGACGCGGGCCACATCACCGAGGACACCCGCATCCGCGCCTCGGTGCCGGCGATCCGCGCGGCGCTCGACGCCGGCGCCGCGGTGATGGTCACGTCGCACCTCGGCCGTCCGACCGAAGGGGAATTCAAGCCGGAAGACTCGCTCGCGCCGGTCGCGCAGCGTCTTGCCGAGCTGCTGGGCCGCGACGTGCCGCTCGTCGCGCACTGGGTCGAGAACGGCGTGCAGGTCGCGCCGGGCGACGTGGTGCTGCTCGAAAACTGCCGCGTCAACAAGGGTGAGAAAAAGGACTCGGACGAACTCGCGCAGAAAATGGCGAAGCTCTGCGACATCTACGTGAACGACGCGTTCGGCACCGCGCACCGCGCCGAGGCGACCACCCACGGCATCGCGAAGTATGCGGGCATCGCCTGCGCGGGCCCGCTGCTCGCTGCAGAACTCGACGCGCTCGGCAGCGCGCTCGGCGCGCCGAAGCGTCCGCTCGTCGCGATCGTCGCCGGCTCGAAGGTGTCGACCAAGCTGACCATCCTGAAGTCGCTCGCCGAGAAGGTCGACCAGCTGATCGTCGGCGGCGGCATCGCGAACACGTTCATGCTCGCGGCCGGGCTGAAGATCGGCAAGTCGCTCGCGGAGGCCGACCTCGTCGACGAGGCGAAGGCGATCATCGAGCAGGCGAAGGCGCGCGGCGCGTCGGTGCCGATTCCGACCGACGTCGTCACCGCCAAGGCGTTCTCGGCGAGCGCGGCGGCCGAAGTCAAGGCGGTGGCCGACGTCGAGGACGACGACCTGATCCTCGACATCGGCCCGCAGACCGCCGCGGCGCTTGCGGCCCAGCTGGAGAAGGCCGGCACGATCGTCTGGAACGGTCCGGTCGGCGTGTTCGAGTTCGACCAGTTCGGCAACGGCACGAAGACGCTGGCCGAAGCGATCGCCCGCTCGCCGGCGTTCTCGATTGCCGGCGGCGGCGATACCCTCGCCGCAATCGCCAAATACGGGATTCACGACAAGGTGAGCTACATCTCGACAGGCGGCGGCGCCTTCCTCGAATTCCTCGAAGGCAAGAAGCTGCCGGCCGTCGCGGTGCTGGAAGCGCGGGCCTGACGTGGCGACCCGCTCCCCCTCGGCAAAACCGGCCCGGCCGCGCGCGAAGGCGCAAGCCCAGGGCACCGCGGCCCGCACCGCGAAGCCGGCCGCCAGGGGGGAGCGCCCAACGCGTTCCGCTCCGGCGGCGTCCGCTTCGCCCGTATCCTCCGCTTTGTCCGCTTCAGACGTTTTATCCGCTTCATCGGCTTCACCCGCCGCGTCCGCGCTCGACGCGCAGACGCCGGCGGACGTGGCGCTCGCAGAGTCGACCATCGGGCCCGCCGCCGGCGCGCCCGCAGCACCTCGCAGCGGCCCGGCCGCGCCGCCGGCGGCACCGTCCGTGCCGCTCGCGTTGCGCGCGCTCATCTCGAACACCGCTTCATCCCACAAAGCGACGCCGGCGCGAACCGGCGCGCCGCCCCTGGCAGCATCCTCTGGTGCGCAGCCTCCGCACCTGTCTCGCAGCGCTCATTCCAGCGATACTTTTCTCACGAGGAGACTCATGCATCGCGCCACCAAGATTGTCGCCACCATCGGACCGGCTTCCAGCACGCCGGAAATCCTGCTGCAAATGATTCGCGCAGGGCTCGATGTGATACGTCTGAATTTTTCGCACGGCACCGCCGACGACCATCGCCAGCGCGCCGAGTTCGTGCGCGAGGCGGCTCGCCAGGCCGGCCGCGAAGTCGCCATCATGGCGGACCTGCAAGGACCGAAGATCCGCGTCGGCAAGTTCGAGAACGGCAAGGTCACGCTCGCGGCGGGCACGCCGTTCATCCTCGACGCCGAATGCGAACTCGGCAATGAGGAGCGCGTCGGCCTCGACTACAAGGATCTGCCGCGCGACCTGAAGCCGGGCGACGTGCTGCTGCTGAACGACGGGCTGATCGTGCTCGACGTCGCGCGCGTGATCGGCACCGAGATTCACACGGTCGTGCGCATCGGCGGCGACCTGTCGAACAACAAGGGCATCAACCGCCAGGGCGGCGGCCTGACCGCGCCCGCGCTGACCGCGAAGGACATGGAGGACATCCGCACGGCGATGTCGCTCGGCGCGGACTACGTCGCGGTATCGTTCCCGAAGAACGCCACCGACATGGAGATGGCCCGCCAGCTCGCGAACATCGCCGGCGCGCCGTTCGGCATCAAGCCGAAGATGATCGCGAAGATCGAGCGCGCCGAGGCGATTCCGGCGCTGCAGGGCATTCTCGACGCATCCGACGGCGTCATGGTCGCGCGCGGCGATCTGGCCGTGGAAGTGGGCAATGCCGCCGTGCCGGCGCTGCAAAAGCGGATGATCCGGATGGCGCGCGAATCGAACAAGTTCGTGATCACCGCCACGCAGATGATGGAGTCGATGATCCACGCGCCGGTGCCGACCCGCGCCGAAGTGTCCGACGTCGCGAACGCGGTGCTCGACGGCACCGACGCGGTGATGCTGTCGGCGGAATCGGCGGCCGGCAAGTACCCGGTGCAGACCATCGAGACGATGGCGGCGATCTGCGTCGAAGCGGAAAAGTCGGAGCAGTCGGAGCTGGACAAGGATTTCCTCGACCGCACGTTCACGCGTATCGACCAGTCGATCGCCATGGGCGCGCTGTTCACCGCGTTCCACCTGGGCGCGAAGGCGATCGTCGCGCTGACGGAATCCGGTTCCACCGCGCTGTGGATGTCGCGCCACTGGATTCACGTGCCGATTTTCGCGCTCACGCCGCGCGTCGGCAGCGAGCGGGCCATGTCGATCTACCGCAACGTGACGCCGCTGCATCTGGATACCAGCAGCGACCGCGACACGGCGCTGCAGCAGGCGCTCGAAACGGTGGTGAGCAAGGGCTACGCGTCGCGCGGCGACATGGTCGTGCTGACCGTCGGCGAGCCGATGGGCCAGGCCGGCGGGACGAATACGCTGAAGATCGTGCGGGTGGGCGAACCGTACTGACCGGCTGCACGCTTCAGGTTGCCCCCGATCGGCACGCCGCATGCACCCGCGGCGTCTCTTCGCGCGCAGCGCGTCGTCCGTGAGCCGGGTGGTCCCGGTGGACGGCGCGGCTTGCGCGCGGGAACGCGGTTTGCATCGCGATAGAATCGCAATAATAGATGCCGACGGCACAGGATTTGTTTCAATCTAAGGAGTAAAGCATGCCTCTCGTATCAATGCGTCAGTTGCTGGACCATGCCGCCGAAAACGGCTATGGGCTGCCGGCGTTCAACGTGAACAACCTGGAACAGGTGCAGGCGATCATGGCGGCGGCCGATCAGGTCGGCGCGCCGGTGATCATGCAGGCGTCCGCCGGTGCGCGCAAATATGCGGGCGAGGCGTTCCTGCGTCACCTGATCGAGGCCGCGGTCGAGTCTTATCCGCATATTCCGGTCGTGATGCACCAGGACCACGGGCAGTCGCCGGCCGTCTGCATGGCGGCGATCCGCAGCGGCTTCACGAGCGTGATGATGGACGGCTCGCTGCAGGCCGACGGCAAGAGCGTTGCGTCATACGAATACAACGTCGACGTGTCGCGCAAGGTGGTCGAGCTCGCGCATTCGATCGGCGTGACGGTCGAGGCCGAACTGGGCGTGCTCGGCTCGCTCGAAACGATGAAGGGCGATAAGGAAGACGGCCACGGCGCCGACGGCACGATGACCCGCGAACAGCTGCTCACCGACCCGGAGCAGGCCGCCGACTTCGTGCGCCTGACCCAGTGCGATGCGCTCGCCATCGCGATCGGCACGTCGCACGGCGCGTACAAGTTCAGCAAGAAGCCGACGGGCGACATCCTGTCGATCCAGCGCATCAAGGAAATCCATGCGCGCATTCCGAACACGCACCTCGTGATGCACGGCTCGTCGTCGGTGCCGCAGGAGCTGCTCGCGGAAATCCGCGAATTCGGCGGCGACATGAAGGAAACCTACGGCGTGCCGGTCGAGGAAATCCAGGAAGGCATCCGTCACGGCGTGCGCAAGGTGAACATCGACACGGACCTGCGTCTGGCGATCACCGGTGCAATCCGGCGCTTCATGGCGGAAAATCCGGGCAAGTTCGATCCGCGCGATTACCTGAAGCCGGCCCGCGAAGCGACGAAGAAAGTCTGCCTCGACCGCTACGTGCAGTTCGGCTGCGAAGGCCAGGGCGCGAAGATCAAGCCGGTCGCCCTTGATAAAATGGCGGAGAAGTATCAGTCGGGCGCGCTCGCGCAAGTCGTTCGCTGATACGGGCGGTATCGCGCGGCCCTGGCCGTCCGGCCAGGTTGCCGTCCGTAGCGCCGTTCCCGCAAGATAGGGGAACGGCGCTTGCTATTTGTTGCCGCCTCTTGTCGTCCCACCGTTGTCCCCTTTTTAGCGAACTACGACGATGTCTACCCTCTACGAATCCTCCCTCCGCTCGCTGCCGCTGCTCGGCCGCGGCAAGGTCCGCGACAACTACGCGGTGGGCCACGACCAGTTGCTGATCGTCACGACCGACCGTCTGTCGGCGTTCGACGTCGTGCTGGGCGAGCCGATTCCGAACAAGGGGCGCGTGCTGAACCAGATGGCCAATTTCTGGTTCGACAAGCTGAAGCACATCGTGCCGAACCACCTGAGCGGCGTCGCGCCCGAGTCGGTCGTGGCGGCGGACGAGGCGGAGCAGGTGAGGGGCCGCGCGGTCGTCGTCAAGCGCCTCGAACCGATCCTCGTGGAGGCGGTGGTGCGCGGCTATCTCGCGGGCAGCGGCTGGAAGGACTATCAGGCGAGCGGCTCGGTGTGCGGCGTCGCGCTGCCCGCTGGCTTGCAGAACGCGCAAAAGCTGCCCGAGCCGATCTTCACGCCCGCCGCGAAAGCGGAAATGGGGCATCACGACGAAAACATCACGTACGACGAGATGGAACGGCGCATCGGCACCGAACTGTCGGCGACCATCCGCGACATCTCGATCCGCCTGTACAAGGAAGCGGCCGATTATGCGGCGACGCGCGGCATCATCATTGCCGATACCAAGTTCGAATTCGGTCTCGACAACGACGGCAAGCTCTACCTGATGGACGAGGCCCTGACCGCGGATTCGTCGCGTTTCTGGCCGGCGGACCAGTACCAGGTCGGCACGAACCCGCCGTCGTTCGACAAGCAGTTCGTGCGCGACTGGCTTGAAACGCAGCCGTGGAAGAAAGAGCCGCCCGCGCCGAAGCTGCCGGAGGACGTCGTTGCCCGCACGGCGGCGAAGTACCAGGAGGCGCTCGAGCGCCTGACCGGGCAAACGCTCGCCTGACGCCCGCGCAAAAGGAAGCCTGAGACATGAGTGAAGCCGTATCCGCCCAGACTGCTCACACGCATGCCGCCCCGCTTGTCGGCGTGCTGATGGGATCCAGCTCCGACTGGGAAGTGATGAAACACGCCGTTGCGATCCTGCAGGAGTTCGGCGTGCCGTACGAAGCCCGCGTGGTCTCCGCGCACCGGATGCCGGACGAGATGTTCGCGTATGCCGAGGGTGCGCGCGAGCGCGGCCTGCGCGCGATCATCGCCGGCGCCGGCGGCGCCGCGCACCTGCCGGGCATGCTGGCGGCGAAGACCACGGTGCCGGTGCTCGGCGTGCCGGTGGCGAGCAAGTACCTGAAGGGCGTGGATTCGCTGCATTCGATCGTGCAGATGCCCAAGGGCGTGCCCGTCGCGACGTTTGCGATCGGCGAGGCCGGTGCCGCCAACGCGGCGCTGTTCGCGGTGTCGATCCTGAGCGTCACGTCGGCCGATCATGCGAACCGCCTGGCGGCGTTCCGCGTGCGCCAGAACGAAGCCGCGCATGCGATGGTGTTGCCTGCGCTGTAGGTGCCCGCATCCATTCCGTAAGACGCCGGCGTGCCCCTGGCGCGCCGGCTGTGACCGATCACTGAGATGACACAATCCCCACGCTCACTTCACCCGCATGCTCACGAGGACGCTTCGGCTTCCGCGGGCGCGGCGGGTCGGGAGACCGAGATGACGCCGGACAATGCCCCGGTTTCCGCCATCCTGCCCGGCGCATGGCTGGGCATGGTCGGCGGCGGCCAGCTCGGCCGCATGTTCTGTTTCGCCGCCCAGGCCATGGGCTACCGCGTCGCCGTGCTGGATCCGGACGCGACGAGCCCGGCCGGCACCGTCGCGGACCGCCACCTGTGCGCCGCATACGACGATGAAGCGGCGCTCACCGAACTGGCCCGGCTGTGCGCTGCGGTATCCACCGAGTTCGAGAACGTGCCGGCCGCGAGCCTGGATTTCCTCGCGCGCACCACCTTCGTGAGTCCGGCGGGCCGCTGTGTGGCGATCGCCCAGGACCGCATCGCGGAGAAGCGCTTCATCGCCGGATCGGGCGTGCCGGTTGCGCCGCACGTCGTGATCGAATCGTCCGAAGCGCTCGCCGCGCTCGACGACGCGGCGCTCCAGGCCGTGCTGCCCGGCATTCTGAAGACCGCGCGCCTCGGCTACGACGGCAAGGGCCAGGTGCGCGTCGCCAATGCGCACGAAGTGCGCGAGGCGCACGCGTCGCTCGGCGGCGTGCCCTGCGTGCTGGAGAAACGCTTGCCGCTGAAGTTCGAAGTGTCGGCGCTGATCGCGCGCGGCGCGAACGGCACTTCGGCAGTGTATCCGCTCGCGCAGAACGTGCATCGCAACGGCGTGCTCGCGCATACGATCGTGCCGGCGCCGGACGCGAGCGCGGCGCTCGTCGTGCAGGCGCAGCAGGCGGCGCTGCAGATCGCCGCGCGGCTCGGCTATGTCGGGGTGCTGTGCGTCGAGTTCTTCGTGCTCGACGACGGCACGCTGGTGGCCAACGAAATGGCCCCGCGTCCGCACAATTCCGGCCACTATACCGTCGACGCCTGCGCGACCAGCCAGTTCGAGCAGCAGGTGCGCGCAATGACCGGCATGCCGCTTGGCGACACGCGGCAGCATTCGCCGGCGGTCATGCTGAACATTCTCGGCGACGTCTGGTTTCCGGACGGCGCCAAAAGCGCGCCGGTCACGCCGCCGTGGCAGGAGGTGGCGGCCATGCCGACCGCGCGCCTGCATCTGTACGGCAAGGAAGAAGCGCGGCCCGGCCGCAAGATGGGGCACGTCAACTTCACGGCGGCGTCGCTGGACGAGGCCCGCACCGCGGCGCGCGATTGCGTGCGCCTGCTGCATATTCCCCAGAGCTGAGACGCACGTCGCCATGACGGATCAAGCACGCCCCGCCGGCGCGGTGCAGCCGGACGCAGCCCAGATCGCGCACGCTGCGGCCCTGCTCGCCGCGGGCGAACTCGTCGCGTTTCCCACCGAAACCGTCTACGGGCTCGGCGGCGATGCGCAAAACCCCGAGGCCATTGCGCGCATCTATGCGGCCAAGGGGCGGCCCGCCAATCATCCAGTGATTGTCCATCTCGCGCCGCAGGGCGACCCCGGCTACTGGGCCGCGCAGGTGCCGCCGGAGGCGCTGCGGCTGATCGACGCGTTCTGGCCGGGCCCGCTCACGCTGATCCTGAAGCGCGCGGCCCATATTTCCGCGGCGGTGAGCGGCGGGCAGGACTCGGTCGGGCTGCGCTGTCCGTCGCATCCGGTCGCGCAGGCATTGCTCGGCGCGTTCAGCGCGCTGCGCGACGGTCACGGCGGCGTCGCGGCGCCGTCGGCGAACCGCTTCGGGCATGTCAGCCCCACCACCGCCCAGCACGTGCGCGACGAGTTCGGCGGCACGATTCACGTGCTTGACGGCGGTCCGTCGGAGGTCGGGATCGAGTCGACCATTCTCGATCTGTCGCGCGGTTTCCCCGCGTTGTTGCGGCCAGGCCATATCACGCCGCAGGATATCGCCGAAGTCCTCGGCGAAGCGCCGCGTCTGCCGGATGGCTCGGATGCCACCGCGCCGCGCGCGTCGGGCACGCTCAAGGCGCATTACGCGCCGCGCACCCCGCTCGTGCTGGCGCCGTTCGAGACGCTCGAAGCGCTGCTCGGCGCGCGGCAAGGCGACGAGCCGGTGGCGCTCGTCGCGCGTGCGTCGCGCGCCGGCCAGTGGGCGGATGCACCGCATGTGCATTTCGTTGCCGCACCGGAGGAGCCGCACCTGTACGCGCGCGAACTGTACGGGTTGCTGCGCGCGCTGGATTGCGCCCAGGTCGAGCGCATCCTGATCGAAAAACTGCCCGAGACGATCGAGTGGATCGCGGTCAACGATCGCCTCGGGCGTGCCGCCGCCGCGTTCGAAGCGCAGCAGCACTAGGTCTTTTCACGCATGCCCGGCGGGCTCGGTACGGTCCGCTGCCCACGTTAAAACACCCCGCTGCCTTGCGGCAAGCGGGGTGTCGAAGTGCGCGCGCGGTCGTGCGGCGTGCCGGCCGTAGCGGCCGGCACGGCATCAGTTGCCGAAGCCCGCGGCGACGAACTGCTGCTCCACATATTGCGCGAACAGCGCGTGCAACGCCGTCGTCGGGTGCACCGTGTCCGCGAACATGTAGGTCGTCGCGGCGTTGGACGCCACCAGCGTCTGCGGCGAGCAGAACAGCGACGAGCCGAATTGCGTGCCGTACTCCGCAGCCGTCAGCCCGGTACCGGTCAGCACCGACGGATTGGCGGTCGCGTACGCGGTCGCATTGGTTTCCATTTGCGTCAGGTTGCAGGCGGTGGCCGTGTTCGTCACCGTGAAGCCTTCGGCCTGCGCGTTCGGCAGCGCGGTGCCGTCGAGCCACGTGAACGTATCGATCCACACCACTTTCTGGCCCGACGCGAGCGTCCAGACACCGTTGGTCGGCTGTGCGCCGAGCGCGGTGCTGATCGACGTTTCGAGCAGGTAGTTGTAGGCCGCGGTAATCGCGGTCAGCAGCGAGGCGCCCTGGGTGCCCTCCGCGACGCCCATCGGCGTGTTGCCGATGTCCGGCACGTTCATCACCGCGACGCGCGTCGCGCCCCCCTTCAGGATCGGCCCGACCACCTCGCTCGCCATCGCTTCGGCCGCCTGGCCCAGTTGCATCGACGCGATCGTCTGGGCAATCGCGCCCACTACCGCTTGCTGCACCACCGCGGCCGGCTGGCCGGCAGTGCTGGTTTCCGCGGTGGTCGCGGCGGTTTCGATCGCCGTCAGCGAACTCGAGTTTTCCAGCGTCTGGAAGATGTCGTTCGCGCCGCCGTTGACGAGCACGAGCTGTCCCGAGTTGAAGCTGCCATGTGCGCTCAGGTATTCCGACACCTGCGTTGCGACCGGCACGGTCGTGGCCGCCATGTTGTTCGGCGCCCAGCCCAAGCCCTGCGCCACCGTGACGTCCGAGCCGCCCTGCGCGTAGCCGTAGCCGCCGGTCGCCACGAGCGGGTCGCCGAAGCCCCCTTCATAGGCCGGCGTCAGCGTGCCGCCGTAGTATTCCGCGATCTTTTGCGTCCAGATTTCGCCCGGATTGGTCGTGAAGCGGCCGCCGCCGAAGTCCGCCGCGATCACCGGCGAATAGGTGCCGACATCCGACAGGCTGTCACCGAACGAGACGACTTGCAGGTTAGCGCCGCCCGCCGGCGTGCTGCTCGCGTTGCTGCTGCTGCCGCCGCCTCCGCAGGCCGTCAGCATCGCGAACGCGGCGCTGGCAAGCGCGGCCTGGGTGAGGCGAAGCATGGCTCGATGGGGGGTTCCCTGTTGTTTCATTTTGATTTCATCTCCTCGTAGATGGCCTTTGCCATGTGATGCAGGTGGCGCCCTCCGCTTGCGCGGCGCGGCGGCCGCTTACAGAATCTTCGGGGGCCGTTGCGGCAGGTCCAGCGCGCGAGCGCCGCCGGTATTGCTGCCGGCATTGCTGCCGGTGACGCTGCCTGCGCCGCACCCGCCGTCCTCGCCCGCGCGCCGCGCGTGCCAGGCGGCCGCCCAGGCGGGCGGGGCGAACAGCGCGCGCAGCTTGTTGCGCCAGCCCCGCACCGCGACGAAGTCGGCGGCCATCGACCCCCATTCGTGAAACGTCGCCTTCAGCGGGTTGTACGTGTGCAGCGGCTCGACGATGCCGTAGACCGGTGCGTCGCGCGGATCTTCCTCGACGTAGGTGCCGAACAGCCGGTCCCAGATCACCAGCACGCCCGCGTAGTTGCGGTCGATATAGCGGTCGTTGCGCGCGTGATGGACGCGATGGATCGACGGCGTGTTCAGCACGTATTCGAGCCAGCCGAGCTTGCCGACCGTCTGCGTGTGCACGAAGAACTGGAACGCGAGGTTGATGAGCACGATCGCGATGATCTGCCGCGGCGGAAAGCCGAGCACCGCGAGCGGAATCCAGAACACCCACATGCCGGCGACCGGGTACATCAGGCTCTGGCGAAACGCGGTCGACAGGTTCATGCGCTCCGACGAATGATGCACGACATGCGCGGCCCATAACCAGCGCACGCGGTGACTGCAGCGATGAAATACGTAGTAGAGCAGATCCTGCGCGACGAACAGCACCGCAAACGAGCGCCAGCCCGGCTGCCACGTGTGCACGCGGAAGTGATCGTAGCAATACGCATAGACGGGAATGACCGCGAGCCAGGCGAGCTTGTCCGCGGCCTGCTGCATCAGCGCGAGCGCCGCGTTGCAGAGCGTGTCGCGCCAGCTGTAGAGCTGCGCGCCGGGGCGCGTGCGATGCAGGTGCCACGCTTCCCAGCCGATGCACGCGAGGAAGACCGGCGCCATGGCAAGCAGGAGCAATTCGGCATCGAATTGCATGTCCGTCTTCCTCCGTGGTCCCTGGCCGCCGCGAGTGCCGCGGCGGAAGTTGTCGTTATGGCCGGCGGCGTGGTCTGGCGGTCCCGGCAGACCGGTCCGCAAACGCGAGATGCGCGCTCAACACTGCCCGCAAGCGTACACGCTCCGGGGCTTGTCGCGCGCGGCTTCGCTAGAGGAGTTCCTCAGTGGGGGTGGCGCCAGTGCGGGTTTTTCCTGGGCTTGCGGCGCGGCTCCGGGTCGACCTCGCGGATCGGCTCGGTCGGTCCCTGGTAGACCCATTCGAGCAGCGCGTCGTGCGCCGCGCGCGCGGCTTCCGCACGCGGATCGTTGATCAGGCTCACGACCACGTAGCTCACGCCGTCGGCGGATGCGACATAGCCCGCAATCGCGCGGACGTTGCGCAGCGTGCCGGTCTTGATGTGCGCATTGCCGCGCACGGGCGCGGTTGTCAGACGGTTGCGCATCGTGCCGTCGACCCCGACGATCGGCAGCGAATTGACGAAGTCCTGCGCGACCGGGCTCGCGTTGGCCGCCTGCAGCACGTCCGCGAGCGTGAGCGCCGTCACGCGCGCGTCGCGCGAGAGCCCGGAGCCGTTGTCGATCGTCAGGTACGTGGTGTCGAGCCCCTGGCGCTGCAGGAACGTCTCGATCGTCTCGCGCGATTTCTGCAGCGTACCGGGCGGTTTGAGCCGGACCGCGCCGAGCGTCAGGAACAGATTGCGCGCCATCGTGTCGTTGCTGAACTTGTTGATGTCGTGCACGACGTCCGCGAGCGTCGGGCCGTCGTGTATCGCGACGAGGCGCGCGTCGCGCGGCACCGCGCCGTCGCGCGTCGTGCCGGTGAACGTGCCGCCGCTTTGCTGCCACAGCGCGAGAAAGCCGCCCGCGAAGAACGCCGAATGATCGAGCACCGCCATGTTGATCGCCCGCGGACCGCAGCGCTCGGACAGCTCGCCGGTGAATTCCGCGGTGACCGTGCCATCGGGCTGCTGCGCGATGCGCGGTGTCGGCACGTCGCCGCGACACGGGCCGCGCGTTTCGCGCAGCGCGTTGTCGATGCGCAGTTGCGACAGTTCGGGCAGCACGTCGATCGCGACGCGGCCGTCGCGCGACGGGGTCATCGTGAACGTGAGCGACTTGAACGCGTAGAGCAGCGGGTCGGGTCCGACGTTGTACGGCGCGGTGACGTCGTCGTCGAACGGCGGCAGGTCGCGCGTGGAAATGTCGAAGTACTGCTTGTCGAGCACGAGCGCGCCGTCGATGCCGTTGATGCCGGCCTTGCGGATCTTCTGCACCAGGTCGATCAGTTCCTCGGGCACGAGCTTCGGGTCGCCGGTGCCGCGAATGTACAGGTTGCCGTGCAGGATGCCGTTCGCGTCGAGCGTGCCGTCCGCGTAGGCGCTGGTGCGCCAGCGGTAGTCCGGCCCGAGCATCGACAGGCCCGACCAGGTGGTGATGATCTTCATCGTCGAGGCGGGCAGCATCGGCTTGCCCGCGTTCAGCGCGACGATCGGCGTGCGGTCGCCGACCTTCTCGATGACGACGCTCACGTCCGATAGCGGCACGTGGGCCCGCTCGAATCCGAGCATCACCTGGCGCGGCAATACGGTGCTCACGTTCACCGACGGGTGCGTCGTGCGATGGCGTGCGTCGGCGGGCGTCGCGACGCACAGCGCGGCGCAGGCGAACACCGTCAGCGCCGCGCATGGGCGCACGGCGGCGCGGGCGATCTTCGGGACAGGATGACGGGCAGGGGGGGCGAGGCGGCGCGCAAAGCGGCGCGCGAGAGAAGACAGGAAAGCAGACATCATGACCGGGTGAAAAAGCGCAAGGGGCGGAAATCGGCGTAGCCAGGCGCCGTGCGCGACGCGTGCCATGCCGGGATTGCTGGGGCGGCTGTCGCGCATCCGTCCGCTTTCGACGGGGCCAGATCGACGTCGCGTGCCGCGCAAAAGCGCTCATTGTAGAGACATGACGCGCCAACGGTGTAACTGACGTGCACGCGATGCGCGGGTTCCGCACGCGCCGCGCGGCCGTTCGCGTGTGCGGGCGCACGCGGGCGGGGCCGGGCGCTAGAATGCGGGCATCGTCATGTTTCGGGGAATCGTGCAGCCATGCGCATACTGCTTGTCGAAGACGATCGCATGATCGCGGAAGGTGTCCGTAAGGCGCTGCGCGGCGAAGGCTTCGCGGTGGACTGGGTCGAAGACGGCGAGGCCGCGCTCAGCGCCGCAAGCGGCGAACCTTACGATCTGGTTCTGCTCGATCTGGGCCTGCCGCGGCGCGACGGGCTCGACGTGCTGCGCACGCTGCGCGCGCGCGGCCAGACGCTGCCGGTATTGATCGTCACCGCGCGCGACGCGGTGGCCGAACGCGTGAAAGGGCTCGACGCCGGCGCGGACGACTATCTCGTGAAGCCGTTCGATCTCGACGAACTCGGCGCCCGCATGCGCGCGCTGATTCGCCGCCAGGCCGGCCGCAGCGATTCGACGATCCGCCACGGCACGCTCACGCTCGACCCCGCGTCGCACCAGGTGACGCTCGACGGCGCGCCGGTCGCGCTCTCCGCGCGCGAGTTCGCGCTGCTCGAGGCGCTGCTCGTGCGGCCGGGCGCGGTGCTCTCGAAGAGCCAGCTCGAAGAGAAAATGTACGGCTGGGGCGAGGAAATCGGCAGCAACACCGTCGAGGTCTACATTCACGCGCTGCGCAAGAAGCTCGGCGCGGACCTGATCCGCAACGTGCGCGGGCTCGGCTACATGATCGCGAAGGAAGCGTGAGCCGATGCGTTCCATTCGCCGTCAACTGCTGTTCTGGCTGCTCGCGATCGTGCTGGCCGGCGTCGGCTTTGCGGGCTGGCTGATCTACCGGCAGGCGCTCGCCGAGGCCAACGAGCTGTTCGATTACCAGCTGCAGGAAATCGCTGCGGCGCTGCCGTCCGAACCGTTCTCGCAGGTGCTCGGCTCGCGCGATACGAGCGACGAGGGGATCGTGCTGCAGATCTGGAATCGCGACGGCGTGCTGATGTACTACTCGCATCCGCGTGCGCCGCTTGCGCCGCATGCGGAGCTGGGCTTTTCGACCGAACGCACCGATCGCGGCGACTGGCGCGTGTACGGCGCGATCGTCGGCGACAACGTCGTGCAGCTTGCGCAGCCGCTGTCGGTGCGCAACCGCCTCGCGGCGAACGTCGCGCTGCGCACGCTGTGGCCGCTGATCGTGCTGCTGCCGCTGCTCGGGCTGGCGGTGTGGATCGTCGTCGGCCGCGGGCTCAAGCCGTTGCGCCGCGTCACCGGCGCACTCGACGCACGCCATCCCGAGGCGCTCGAACCGCTGCCGACCGCGCGGCTGCCGCTCGAAGTGCAGCCGCTCGTGCGCGCGCTCAACGGGCTGCTCGACCGGCTGTCGAACGCGCTCGACACGCAGAAGGCGTTCGTCGCGGATGCCGCGCACGAGCTGCGCACGCCGCTCGCCGCGCTGCAGATCCAGACGCAGCTCGTCGCGCGCGCCGCCGACGACGCCACCCGGCGCGACGCGCTCGCCGACCTGCAGGCGGGCGTCACGCGCGCGACGCGGCTTGCCGAGCAACTGCTCGCGCTCGCGCGCTCCGAGCCGGACGGGCACGTGCAGACCGCGCACGTCGACCTGCATGCGCTGCTCGACGAATGCGTGCTCGCCTACGCGCCGCTCGCGCAGCAGCGCGGCGTCGATCTCGGCATCGAGCGCAGCGAGCCGGCCATCGTGACCGGCGCTGCCGACGCATTGCGCGTGATGCTCAACAATCTCGTCGACAACGCGACGAAGTACACGCCGCGCGGCGGCCGGGTCGACGTGAGCCTCGTCGTCGAGGAGGGCCACCCGGTCGTGCGGATCGCCGATAACGGGCCCGGCATTCCCGAGTCCGAGCGCGAGCGCGTGTTCGACCGTTTCTACCGCGTCGGCGCGAGCGCGAGCCGCGAGCGCACGGACGTCGCGGGCAGCGGTCTCGGTCTGGCGATCGTGCGGCGCATCGCGATGCAGCACGCGGCAAGCGTGTCGCTCGGCGAGGCGCCGGCGGGCGGCCTGCTCGTGAGCGTGCGCTTTTGACTGCGGCGTCTGTCCGCGCGCACAAGGCCGCGCCGGCGGAACTTTCGCCGACGTTTCAACGCTTAAGACTCTTTTAAGTGACAGGCCGTACGCTTCAGTCCATCCATAAAGATTTCCTCCCTGTCAGGAGTCCACGATGAATACGAAAACTCTCTCCCGTAGCGCTGTCGCCATCGCGGTCGCCGTTGCCCTGTCCGCGGGCTATGTGGCCGGTCACCGGAACATGCCGGCGCCGCAGGTGATCACCGCGGCGCACGCCGCTGCCCTGATGCCGGCCGAGGCGGCCGCGAAGACCGGCATTCCTGACTTCTCCGGGCTCGTCGAAACATACGGTCCGGCCGTCGTGAACATCAGCGCGAAGCACGTGGTCAAGCAGACCACGCTGCAAGGCGGCAACGGCGGCAATGCACAGCAGTTGCCGATCGACCCGAACGATCCGTTCTACCAGTTCTACCGTCACTTCTTCGGCGGCGTGCCGGGCGCGCAGGGCGGCGACGGCGGCGACCAGTCCGACGAGCCGAGCGTGAGCCTCGGTTCGGGCTTCATCATCAGCAGCGACGGTTATATCCTGACGAATGCGCACGTCGTCGACGGCGCGAACGTCGTGACCGTGAAGCTGACCGACAAGCGCGAATTCCGCGCGAAGGTGGTCGGTGCGGACAAGCAGTCGGACGTCGCGGTGCTGAAGATCGACGCGAAGAACCTGCCTACGGTGAAGATTGGCAATCCTAACCTGAGCAAGGTCGGCCAGTGGGTGGTCGCGATCGGCTCGCCGTACGGCTTCGACAACACCGTGACCTCGGGCATCATCAGCGCGAAATCGCGCTCGCTGCCGAACGAGAACTACACGCCGTTCATCCAGACCGACGTGCCGGTCAACCCGGGCAACTCGGGCGGCCCGCTGTTCAACCTGCAGGGCGAGGTGATCGGCATCAACTCGATGATCTACTCGCAGACGGGCGGCTTCCAGGGCCTGTCGTTCGCGATTCCGATCGACGAAGCGATGCGCGTGAAGGACGAACTCGTGAAGACCGGCCACGTGAGCCGCGGCCGCCTCGGCGTCGCGGTGCAGAGCATGAACCAGACGCTCGCGAACTCGTTCGGCATGAGCAAGCCGGTCGGCGCGCTCGTGAGCTCGGTCGATCCGGGCGGTCCGGCCGCCAAGGCAGGGCTGCAGCCGGGCGACGTGATCACTGCGGTGAACGGTTCGGCGGTGTCCGATTCGGCCAGCCTGCCGTCGCAGATCGCCGCGATCAACCCGGGCAGCATGGCGACGATCACGGTGTGGCGCGACAAGGCGAGCAAGGACATCCGCGTGAAGATCGGCTCGATGTCCGACGCGCAGACCGCGTCGAACGGCAATGCGCCGGCGCAGGTGCAGGGCCGCCTCGGCGTCGCGGTGCGGCCGCTCACGCCGGAGGAAAAGAGCAACGATTCCGTCTCGCACGGCCTGCTGGTCCAGCAGTCGACCGGCGCGGCCGAGAACGCCGGCATCCAGCCGGGCGACGTGATTCTCGCGGTCAACGGCTCGCCGGTGTCGAGCGTCGACCAGTTGCGCCAGATGGTCGCGCACGCCGGCAACAGCATCGCGCTGCTGATCCAGCGCGACAACTCGCAGATTTTCGTGCCGGTCGATCTCGGTTGATGTAAGACTTGCCGGTCCGTTTGCAGGAATTGCCGACGGGCCGGCGCGATTTTCCCGCCGGAAGCGGGCGTCGGCCGCCGATGCGGCGTCCCGAGGCGCCCGTCGCGGAAAACGCGGATAGGCACGCAAGTTGCAAGATGGGTGTTCCAGACCTCAACCACACTCTGAACCAAGGAGCGAAGCCATGAATATCGAACGCAATCGTCGCACGCTCATCGCGTCGGTCGTGGCGGCCGCGCTGGCATTCGGTTTTGCGGGCGGCGCATGGGCGCAGCAAAACGGCACGGTCGGCGGCAGCACCACGGATAACACCAGCGCGGGCAACACGAACGGCGGCGGCATGCCGCAGATCCAGCATCAGGACGGGATCGCGTTCGTGTCCGGCGGCGTCGGCAGCGACGAATCGAAGGCGCTGCAGCGCGCGCAAAACCACTGGCCGCTCGCGTTGCGCTTCACGGGCCCGGGCGGCGATTTCCTCGCCGACGTGCACGTGCGCATCGCCGATGCGCACGGCAACGACGTGCTCCACGCGACCTCGCGCGGCCCGTACATGCTGGTGCGCCTGCATCCGGGGCGCTACACGGTGCATGCGCGCTACGACGACAAGGAGCAGCAGCGCACCGTGACCGTGTCGGCCAATGGCACGGCGCGCGGCGACTTCTACTGGAACATGCAGTAAATGCGGTGAATGCGGCGATGTGATGCGCGACCGCGCGGCGACGCGCAAGCTGCGGGCGTTTGACCGATAATGAAGCCACGGGGCAACCCGTGGCTTTTTTGTCTGCGCGCGCCGGCGAGCGAGCCGTCGGCAAGCCGTTACGCACGCGCCCGGCGGGCCCGGCGCTTGCCCGGGCCGACCTTCACGGAGCTGTGACATGAGCGATGCCCGTTCCTCCGACGCTTCTTCCGCCGCCGGCGCCGCGTCCGGCGCGCACCGCATCGACATTCGCGCGAATCCGCACCGCGTGCGGGTGATCCATCAGGGCGTCACGGTGGCGGATTCGCTGGCGGTGCTCACGCTTGCCGAATCCGGGCTGCCCGAGGTGTTCTATTTTCCGCGCGGCGATGTCAATATGGCGCGGCTCGTCCGCTCGGAGCACACGTCGCATTGTCCGTTCAAGGGCGACGCCGCGTATTACCACCTGCGCACCGAGGACGGCCTTGTCGAGAACGCGGTCTGGAGTTACGAGACCCCCTTCGAAGGGGTGCGGCAGATCCGGGAGCGTCTGGCGTTTTACGCATCGCGTGTCGACCGCATCGATCAGACGTCGTGATCCCGGTCGCGGGGGCACATCGGGGAGACTGTCATGGAACTGAATGACGCGCTGCGCCTTGCGCTGCCGCCTTCAGTCGTCTGGGAAGCGCTTCAGGACCTCGCGCTGCTGCGCGCGAGCCTTGACCACTGCGAGTCGTTCAACCGGCTGTCGCAAGGCGAGTTCGCGCTCACGCTGATGGTGCCGCTCGGGCCGCTGCGGGCTCGCTACGAAGTGCGCGCGCATGTCGCGCGCGAAAACCCGGCGCATGCCGGCGTGCATCACCGCGTGCTCAGCTTCAAGGCGCGCGCCGACGGGATCGGTTCGCTGCGCGGCCAGATCGACGTGACGCTGAGCGCCGACGAGCGGACGGGCGGGCGCGGCGAGGGCACGCGGATCGATTACGCGGTCTGGGCAACGCTCGCTGGACCGCTCGCGGCGCTGCCGCCGCGCCAGATCGAGAATGCGCTGCACGAACTGGCCGATGCGTTTTTCAACGAATTCTGCGCGGTCGTGCTCGCGCAGCATGGGCTGCGGCCGAACCGGGCACGGAGCGCGCCGGCGCGCCGTCAGCACGTTTTTTTGCGGCCCATTTCGCTTGCCGGCGTCGCGCGCCGCGCGCGTCTGCCCGGACAGGGAAGCGCCGGCGCGCTGACCGGGCGCGCGGCGCAAACGCTCTTCGGTTCGCGCACGCCGCCGCGCGCATCGCGCGAGGAGCGGCCGCCGCACGCGCTGCCGCAGTGGGCATGGGCGGTGATGATCGTGCTGATCGCGCTGCTGCTGTACGCGATGCACGGGTTCGCGCACTAGTCGCGCACGGGTTCGCATACCGATTCGCGCAGGCGGGCGCCCTCGGCCGCGATCCGCTTTCAACCCGCCAGACCTTGCCGCATCCCGCCGCATCCCGCCGCATCCTGCCGTACTCCGCCGCACCTCGTCGCACCTCGCCGCACCCCGCCTGGACGCGCCGCGCGTGCGCCTCGCTTACGACAGCGTCGCGCCGGTGCGCAGCGCCGGGCTCAGCCGCAGCGCGTCGAACATACCCTCCACCCTCTCCCGCGCGTGCAGGCCGAACTCGGTGGCATCCGGCAGGAACAGCATGTCGCGCAGCGACCCGCCGACAAACGCGTGCAGCATTCGCGCCGCGAGTTTCGCATCGAGATCGGCGGGGAGCTGGCCTTTCGCGATCGCATTGCGCAGGCCGGTCTCGATGTTGCGCAGCCCTTCGAGCATGTTGGTCTGACAGCGCTCCATCACCGGACCCATGTCCTCGACGAACTCGCACTTCAGAAACAGGATGTCGAAGACGCGCCGCCGCCGCGAGTCGGCCGCGGTGTCGCGCAGGCACAGCGTGCAGATCTCGATCAGCCGGCCGAGCGGATCCGGCTCGCCCGGATTGATCGAGGCGGCCTTCAGCTCGTCGAGCGGCAGCATGACGCGGTCGAACATTTCGGTGAACAGGTCGCCCTTGTTCGCGAAGTGCCAGTAGATCGCACCGCGCGTGACGCCCGCCGCCTGCGCGATATCCGCCAGCGACGTGCGCGACACGCCCTTTTCGAAAAACACCTGCTCGGCGGCATCGAGGATGCGCGCGCGTGTCTCCTGGGCTTCTTCCTTGGTCCTTCTGACCATATTCGTCTGACCTGCGGTATCGGGCTGTCCGGTCACTTTTCAGTGTAGCCGTGACAAACAATTTGATTGTTGGTGAACGACGAACAATTATTGCCTGAACCGGTCACTTATCCAACTCAAATCTGTTCATACATTCATACGCGAATGTATATATAATAGCACCCCGTCGATCCGATAGCTCTAGCGTGAACGACCGGTTAATATCCGTCACTGTTGTATTAACAATAGCCTTACGCGCCGTCCGACAGAGCCGGCGCGGTGCCGCATTGCCCGGTCTGGCGCTCATTGCGCCGGGGCCCGCCTCGCCGTATGTCGCAGGGCTTCCGGTCGCGCGTCGCAAGACGCCTGTGTGCGCCGCCGTCCCCCAGAGGGATGCGTGCACTTTTTTCTATTTTCAGCCTTGACAGAGGTCGCTCCATGCGCGTCGAACGGGTTCCATTCCACCTCATCACTGTCGCGACGGCTGCCGTTTTGCTGGCAGCGTGCGGACAAAAACAATCGGCCCCTCCGCCCCAAACGCCCGAAGTCGGCATCGTGACCGTCGAGCCGACGCCGGTGCCGCTGATCACCGAGCTGCCCGGCCGCACGAGCGCATTCCTCGTCGCGCAGGTGCGCGCGCGGGTGGACGGCATCGTGCTGCGGCGCGAATTCACCGAGGGCAGCGAGGTCAAGGCCGGCCAGCGTCTCTACCAGATCGACCCGGCGCCTTACATCGCGCAGCTCGACAGCGCGAAGGCGACGCTGCAGAAGGCCGAAGCCAATCTCGCGTCGGTCACCGCGCAGGCCAACCGCTACAAGGTGCTGGTCGCGGCGAACGCGGTCAGCAAGCAGGATTACGACAACGCGGTGGCCGCCGAAGGCCAGGCACAGGCGGACGTCGCATCCGGCAAGGCGGCGGTCGACACCGCGCGCATCAACCTCGGCTACACGGACGTGGTGTCGCCGGTGAGCGGCCAGGTCGGCATCTCGCAGGTCACGCCGGGCGCGTACGTGCAGGCGAGCCAGGCCACGCTGATGGCGACCGTGCAGCAGCTCGACCCGATGTACGTCGATCTCGTACAGTCGAGCCTCGACGGCCTGAAGCTGCGCCGCGAGGTGGAGGCGGGCCGTCTGAAGACGAGCGGCCCGAACGCCGCGAAGGTCACGCTGATCCTCGAGGACGGCCGCACGTACGCGGAACAGGGCAAGCTGCAGTTCACCGACGTGACGGTCGACCAGACCACCGGCTCGGTCACGGTCCGCGCGCTCTTCCCGAACAGGGACCACGTGCTGCTGCCGGGCATGTTCGTGCGCGCGCGCATCGAAGAGGGCGTGCAGGAGCACGCGCTGGTGGTGCCGCAGATCGGCATCACGCACGACCAGAAGGGGACGCCGACCGCGCTCGTCGTCGGTCCCGACAACAAGGTCGCGGTGCGCCAGCTCGTCACGTCGGGCACCTACGGGTCGAACTGGATTGTCGATTCCGGTCTGAATCCGGGGGACCGCGTGATCGTCGAGGGCGTCGACAAGGTGCGTCCGGGCATGACCGTGAAGACCGTGCCCGCCCAGTTGCCCGCCAGCCCCGCTTCCGGCGCCGCCGCCCAGGGCGCGCCGGGCGCCGGCGGCACGCAGACGGCCTCCGGCGCCGCTGCGGCCTCCGCTGCGCAATAACCGGGAGCGCGCTTCATGGCAAAGTTCTTTATTGATCGCCCGATCTTCGCATGGGTGATCGCCATCATCCTGATGCTCGCGGGCATCGCGGCGATCTTCACGCTGCCGGTCGCGCAGTATCCGACCATCGCGCCGCCGTCGATCCAGATCAGCGCCACGTATCCGGGCGCCTCGGCGAAGACCGTCGAGGACACGGTCACCCAGGTGATCGAGCAGCAGATGAGCGGTCTGGACCATCTGCTCTACATCTCGTCGACGTCGGACGACTCGGGCACGGCCACGATCACGCTGACGTTCGCGGCGGGCACCAACCCCGACATCGCCCAGGTGCAGGTGCAGAACAAGCTGCAACTGGCGACGCCGCTGCTTCCGCAGGCCGTGCAGCAGCTCGGCACGAAGGTCACGAAATCGAGCAACAGCTTCCTGCTCGTGATGGCCTTCAACTCCGAAGACGGCAGCATGAACAAGTACGACCTCGCGAACTACGTCGCGTCGAACGTCGAAGATCCGATCAGCCGGATCGACGGGGTCGGTCAGGTCACGCTGTTCGGCTCGCAGTACGCGATGCGGATCTGGCTCGACGCCGACAAGCTGGACAAGTTCAGCCTCACGCCGGTCGACGTGCAGGCCGCGCTGCAGGCGCAGAACGTGCAGGTCGCGGGCGGTTCGCTCGGCGGCACGCCGGCCGTGCCCGGCCAGGTGCTGCAGGCGACCATCAGCGAGGCGACGCTGCTCAACACGCCCGCGCAGTTCGGCAACATCCTGCTGAAGGTCAACCCGGACGGGTCGCGCGTGCTGCTGAAGGATGTCGCGCGCATCGAGCTGGGCGGCGAAAACTACAACTTCGACACGAAGTACAACGGCGTGCCGACCGCGGGCTTCGGCATCCAGCTCGCCACCGGCGCGAACGCGCTCGCCACCGCGAAGGCGGTGCGCGCGAAGATCACCGAGCTGTCGAAGTACTTCCCGCACGGGCTGGTCGTGAAGTACCCGTATGACACGACGCCGTTCGTGCGCCTGTCGATCGAGGAAGTGGTCAAGACGCTGCTCGAAGGCATCGTGCTCGTGTTCCTCGTGATGTATCTGTTCCTGCAGAACCTGCGCGCCACGCTGATCCCGACGATCGCGGTGCCGGTGGTGCTGCTCGGCACGTTCGCGATCATGAGCGCGGTCGGCTTCTCGATCAACGTGCTGTCGATGTTCGGCCTCGTGCTCGCGATCGGCCTGCTGGTGGACGATGCGATCGTGGTGGTGGAGAACGTCGAGCGCGTGATGGCCGAGGAAGGGCTGCCGCCGAAGGAAGCCACCCGCAAGGCGATGGGCCAGATCACCGGCGCGCTCGTCGGGGTGGCGCTCGTGCTGTCGGCGGTGTTCGTGCCGGTGGCGTTTTCGGGCGGCTCGGTCGGCGCGATCTACCGGCAGTTCTCGCTGACGATCGTCGCGGCGATGGTGCTCTCCGTGCTGGTCGCGCTGATCCTGACGCCGGCGCTGTGCGCGACGATCCTCAAGCCGGTCCCGAAGGGCGATCACGGCGTGAAGACCGGCTTCTTCGGCTGGTTCAACCGCACCTTCGAGGCGAGCCGCGACAAGTACCACAACGGCGTGCACCACGTGATCAAGCGCTCGGGGCGCTGGCTCGTCATCTATCTGGTCGTGATCGTCGCGGTGGGCATGCTGTTCGTGCGTCTGCCTAAGTCGTTCCTGCCGGACGAGGATCAGGGCCTGATGTTCGTGCTCGTGCAGACGCCGGCCGGCTCGACCCAGGAAACCACCGCGCACGCGCTGAAGGACATCTCCGACTACCTGCTCACGAAGGAGAAGAACATCGTCGAGTCGGTGTTCACGGTGAACGGCTTCAGCTTCGCGGGCCGTGGCCAGAATGCGGGCCTCGTGTTCGTGCGCCTGAAGGACTACTCGCAGCGCCAGCATGCGAACGAGAAGGTCCAGGCCCTCGTGCGCCGCACGTACATGCATTTTGCGGGCTACAAGAACGCCATGGTGTTCCCGGTCAACCCGCCGTCGATTCCCGAACTGGGCACCGCGGCCGGCTTCGACTTCGAACTCGAAGACCGCGCGGGCCTCGGCCACGCGGCGTTGATGGCCGCGCGCAACCAGTTGCTCGGCATGGCGGCGAAGGACCCGACGCTCGCGCTCGTGCGTCCGAACGGCCTGAACGACACGCCCGAGTTCAAGGTGAACATCGACCGCGAGAAGGCGGCGGCGCTCGGCGTGTCGCCGTCGACGATCGACCAGACGTTCTCGATCGCGTGGGCATCGGCATACGTGAACAACTTCCTCGATACCGATAACCGGATCAAGAAGGTGTACCTGCAGGCCGACGCGCCGTTCCGCATGAACCCGGACGACATGGACAAATGGTACGTGCGCAACGCCGACGGCGCGATGGTGCCGTTCTCCGCGTTCGCCACCGGCAATTGGACCTACGGATCGCCGAAGCTCGAACGCTACAACGGCATCTCGGCGGTCGAAATCCAGGGGCAGGCGGCGGCGGGCAAGAGTACCGGCCAGGCGATGACGGCGATGCAGGCGCTCGCGGCGAAGCTGCCGAACGGCATCGGCTACGAATGGACGGGCCTGTCGTTCCAGGAAATCCAGTCGGGCTCGCAGGCGCCGATCCTGTACGGCATCTCGATCCTCGTGGTGTTCCTGTGTCTCGCGGCGCTCTACGAGAGCTGGTCGATTCCGTTCTCGGTGATCATGGTCGTGCCGCTCGGCGTGCTCGGCGCGCTGCTTGCCGCGACGCTGCGCGGGCTGGAAAACGACGTGTTCTTCCAGGTCGGCTTGCTGACCACGGTCGGGCTGTCCGCGAAGAACGCGATTCTGATCGTCGAGTTCGCGCGCGAACTGCAGACCGGCCAGGGCATGGGGCCGGTCGAGGCGGCGCTCGAAGCGGCCCGTCTGCGTCTGCGGCCGATCCTGATGACGTCGCTCGCGTTCATCCTCGGCGTGTTCCCGCTCGCGATCAGCAACGGCGCCGGCTCGGCGAGCCAGCACGCGATCGGCACCGGCGTGATCGGCGGGATGCTGACGGCGACCTTCCTCGCGATCTTCATGATCCCGATGTTCTTCGTCGTGATCCGCGCGAAGTTCGGCGGCGAGAAGGAGGATCCGGACGCGGCGCTCGCACATTACAACCAGCATCATCCGCACGATCCGCAAGGCGGCGCGGAGGGCAACGGCTCGGGCAAGGAAGGGCATTGAGATGCATAAACACTCGTTGATCGCAGTCGCGGTCGCGCTCGTCGCCACCGCCTGCACGATGGAGCCGAAGTACGTGCGCCCGGCCGCGCCTGTCTCGGCCACGTTCCCGACGGGCGGCGTCTACGCGACGCAGCCGGGCGCGGCGAGCGCCGCGCGCAGCGCGCAGGCGCAGGCCGCGGCCGACATCGGCTGGCGCAACTTCTTCACCGATCCGCGGCTGCAGCGGCTCATCGAAATCGCGCTGCACAACAATCGCGACCTGCGCGTGGCCGTGCTGAACATCGAGGCTTCGCAGGCGCAGTACCGCATCACGCGCGCGGGGCTGATGCCGTCGATCAATGCGGTCGGCACGGAGAACCGCACGCGCACCCCGCGCGATCTGTCGTTCTTCAACGAAACGATCATTCCGGAGTACCAGGTCGGTCTGAGCGGCTCGTGGGAGCTCGACTTCTTCGGCCGCATCCGCAGCCTGAAGGCCCAGGCGCTCGACCAGTACCTCGCGACCGCGCAGGCGCGCAAGGCGGCCGAGATCTCGCTCGTCTCGCAGGTAGCCGACCAGTACCTGACCGTGCTGTCGTATGACGAACTGCTGAAGGTCACCGCGGATACGCTGAAGACCGCGCAGGCGTCGTACCACATCACGCAGCTGCAGTTCGACAACGGCACCGGTTCCGAACTCGATCTGCGCCAGGCGCAGACGGTGGTCGAGCAGGCGAAGGCGAACTACCAGGCGCAGCTGCGGCTGCGCGAGCAGTCGCTCAATGCGCTGGTGCTGCTGGTCGGCGAGCCGTTGCCGGCCGACTTGCCGCCGGGCCGCACGCTGGGCGACCAGGACCTGCTCGCGGACATTCCGGCCGGCCTGCCGTCCGATCTGCTCACGCGCCGGCCCGACATCATGGAGGCGGAGGACAACCTGCGCGCGGCCAATGCGAACATCGGCGCGGCCCGCGCGGCGTTCTTCCCGAAGATCTCGCTGACGGGCAGCTTCGGCACGCTGAGCCCGACGCTCGGCGGCCTGTTCGATCCGGGCTCCGCGGCATGGAGCTTCGCGCCGCAGATCACGCTGCCGATCTTCGCGGGCGGCCAGAACAAGGCGAATCTCGATCTCGCGCACGTGCAGAAGAACATCCAGATCGCCACCTACGAGAAGACCATTCAGACGGCGTTCCGCGAAGTGGCCGACGGGCTCGCCGCGCGCGGCACCTACGACCAGCAGATCGACGCGCTGCAGCGGGATACGGCTGCCGAGCAGCGCAGTCTCGACCTGTCGCAATTGCGTTATCGCAATGGCGTCGACAGCTATCTGTCGGTGCTGACCGCGCAGACGAACCTGTATGCGGCGCAGCAATCGCTGATCACCGCACGCGCGGCGCGCCTGACCAATCTCGTCGATCTGTACGAGGCGCTCGGCGGCGGATGGATCGAGCACACCGGCGACACGCCGCGCCCGGCCGACGCGGCAGCGAGCACGCCGGTGGCCGCCGCCGCGCCGAAGGCGGACTGAGCGGCAGCGCGCGAGGTCGGCGCGCTCTGGGCGGCCAGATGTGCGGCCGGGTGCGCGCCCCGCGCCGCCGGGCGCGCGGCCGCGTCGGACCGGGTGGCGCGGCGGCCGCATCCGCCGGCCCGCGCCACGTAAAAACGCCACGGCATGCCGTGGCGTTTTTTTTGAGCCGGTGTCGCGCCGCAACCGGCGCGAGCGGATCAGTGCAGGTCGGCTGCGCGCAGCATTTCGTCGCTGGCGGGCGCGCTGTCGTCATTGCCGCCGCGGCCGTCGAAGTCGCGGCCGGTGCGGTGGATGTCGCGCCGCGCGGCACGCTCGCCGCGCACCCCGTTGAACACGATGTTCAGGACGACTGCCGACACCGACGCGAGCAGAATCCCGCTATGCAGCAGCGGTGAGAACTGCGACGGCAGCCGGGCGAAGAAGTGCGGCGACACCACCGGCACCAGACCGAGACCGACGCTGACCGCGACGATGAACAGGTTGTGGTGGTTCTTCACGAAGTCGACCTTCGAAAGCACCTTGATGCCGTTCGCGGCCACCATCCCGAACATCACGATGCCGGCGCCGCCGAGCACGAACGCGGGCACCGATGCGACGACCTGGGCCATCTTCGGGAACAGGCCGAGCATCACGAGGATCACGCCGCTCGTCGCGCAGACGAAGCGGCTCTTCACGCCGGTCACGCCGATCAGGCCGACGTTCTGCGAGAACGACGTGTGCGGGAACGAGTTGAAGATGCCGCCGAAAAGCGTGCCGAGGCCGTCGACGCGCAGACCGCGCACCAGCGCCTTCTGGTCGACCGGACGCTCGACCATGTCGCCGACCGCGAGGAACATGCCGGTCGATTCGATGAACGTGACGAACATCACGGTGACCATCGTCGCGATCGACAGCGGATCGAAATGCGGCAGCCCGAAGTGGAACGGCATCACGATGCCGACCCACGGCGCGGCGGCGACGCCGCCGAAGTTCACGCGGCCGAGCAGGACCGCGATCACGAAGCCCGCGACGATGCCGAGCAGCACCGAAATGTTCGCGACGAAGCCTTTGCCGAACTTGTTGATCAGCAGGATCAGCGCGAGCACGACCAGCGACAGGCCGAGGAACAGCGGATTGCCGTAATCCGGGTTGCCGACGCCGCCCGCGGCCCAGTTGATGCCGACCTCCATCAGCGACAGGCCGATCACCGAGATCACCACGCCGACCACCACCGGCGGGAAGAAGCGCAGCAGCTTGCCGATCGCAGGCGCGAGCACGATGCCGATCGCCCCCGCCGCAATGGTCGAGCCGTAGATGTCGAGAATGCCCAGGCTCGGGTTCGTGCCGATCGCGATCATCGGACCGACGGCGGCAAACGTGCAGCCCATGATGACCGGCAGCCGGATGCCGAAGATCCACAGGCCGAGCGTCTGGATCAGCGTGGCGACGCCGCACGAAAACAGGTCGGCGCTGATCAGGAACGCGACCTGGTCTTTCGGCAGTTTCAGCGCGCCGCCGATGATCAGCGGCACGGCAACCGCACCCGCGTACATCACGAGCACGTGCTGAATACCGAGCGTGAGAAGCTGCCCGGCGGGCAGCCGCTCGTCGCACGGGTGAACGGGGTTGGATTGCGTCACGTCTGTCTCCATCATCTCGTTTTGAAGTGGCTCCAAGTTATGCGGTCAGACGCGCATCAACAAGACCACTGGGGACTATTCCCGCCTTTGCGGCGCTCATATGCGTGGGCCGCCGCCGCGCCGCGCGGCGCGCGCCGGAGCGCCGCGATTGCGCTGCAAGCCCCGTGTGGCGGTGCTGTCGCAGCGGCCCGCCGGGACGACGGGCGCGCGCGATATATGTGAGAATCCATGAGGTGTATTCGAATTTGAACATAACGCTGTTTGGGGGCCGCGTGTACGCCGGATGGGTTTACCCCAATTAGGTGCCAGAACAGCGCAAATGGGCCTCTTCGGCGAGCAGCCCGCGGGCGCCGCGACCGGGGCGGCGCGACCCCGGGGCATGCGTCGCGCATGCGCGGCGGCGATGTCGCAACCGGACCATCGTCCGTCCGATTCCGACCTGCGCGTGCGCCGCATTTCTGCGATCCTGTGCGCCGGCCGTGCGCGGCCCGGTCCACGCGCGCGCGTCGCGCGCACCCCACGCACGCGTTGCCTCGCAAGACCGATTCAGGAACCACAGGAGCATTGAAGATGAAGACCAAAGCCGCCATTGCATGGAAAGCCGGGGCCCCGCTGACGATCGAAGAAGTGGACCTCGAAGGCCCGCGCGCCGGCGAGGTGCTGATCGAGGTGAAGGCGACGGGAATCTGCCACACGGATTACTACACGCTGTCGGGCGCGGACCCGGAAGGCCTGTTCCCGGCGATTCTCGGCCATGAAGGCGCGGGCGTCGTCGTGGACGTGGGGCCGGGCGTGGGCACCGTGAAGAAGGGCGATCACGTGATCCCGCTCTATACGCCCGAGTGCCGGCAGTGCAAGTTCTGCCTGTCGCGCAAGACGAACCTGTGCCAGGCGATCCGCGCGACCCAGGGCAAGGGCCTCATGCCGGATGCGACCTCGCGCTTTTCGCTCGCCGGCAAGCCGCTGTTTCACTACATGGGCACCTCCACCTTCTCGAACTACATCGTCGTGCCGGAGATCGCGGTCGCGAAGGTGCGCGAGGACGCGCCGTTCGACAAGATCTGCTACATCGGCTGCGGCGTGACGACGGGCGTCGGGGCGGTGGTGTATTCGGCGAAGGTCGAGGCGGGGGCGAACGTGGTCGTGTTCGGGCTGGGCGGGATCGGTCTGAACGTGATCCAGGGCGCGAAGATGGTCGGCGCGGACAGGATCATCGGCGTGGACATCAATCCGAAGCGGGTTGCGCTCGCGAAGCAGTTCGGGATGACGCACTTCATCAACCCGAACGAGGTGGAGAACGTGGTGGACCACATCGTGCAACTGACCGACGGCGGCGCGGACTATTCGTTCGAGTGCGTGGGCAACGTGAAGCTGATGCGTCAGGCGCTCGAATGCACGCACAAGGGCTGGGGCCAGTCGTTCATCATCGGGGTGGCGGCGGCCGGCGAGGAAATCAGCACGCGGCCGTTCCAGCTGGTGACGGGGCGGCAGTGGAAAGGCTCGGCGTTCGGCGGCGCGCGCGGGCGCACCGACGTGCCGAAGATCGTCGACTGGTACATGGAGGGCAAGCTGAACATCGACGACCTGATCACGCACACGCTGCCGCTCGAACGGATCAACGAGGGCTTCGACCTGATGAAGCAGGGCGAGTCGATCCGCTCGGTCGTGCTGTACTGATCGTTGCCCTGACAACCGGCCTCAGCAACGGAGCGCGCGATGCCCAGACTTCTTGCCTCGCACGCCTGCCACGGCGGCGTGCAGCAGTTCTATACCCACGATTCGCAGACGACCGGGCTGCCCATGCGGTTTGCCGTCTACCTGCCGCCCCAGGCGGCGCATGGCAAGGTGCCGGCGCTGTTCTATCTGGCCGGCCTCACCTGCACCGAGGAAACCTTTCCGATCAAGGCGGACGCGCAGCGCTACGCCGCGCAGCACGGCATCGCACTGATCGCGCCGGACACGAGCCCGCGCGGCGCGGGCATTGCCGGCGAGAGCGCGGCGTGGGACTTCGGCGTGGGTGCGGGTTTTTATGTCGATGCCACACGCGAGCCCTGGTCGCGCCATTACCGGATGTACTCATACGTGCGTGACGAGCTGCGCGAAACCGTCGTCGCGACGTTGCCGGTCGACGGCGCGCGGCTCGGCATCTTCGGTCATTCGATGGGCGGTCACGGCGCGTTGATGCTCGCGCTGCGCAATCCGCAGATTTACCGTTCGGTGTCGGCGTTCGCGCCGATCGCGGCCCCGATGCGCTGCCCGTGGGGCGAGAAGGCGTTCGGCGGTTATCTCGGCGAGGACCGCGAAGCCTGGAAAGCGTACGACGCGAGCGAACTGGTCGCGCACGCATCGCAGCGCTTCGCCGCGGGCATCCTGATCGACCAGGGGCTCGGCGATGCATTTCTCGCCGAGCAGCTCTACCCGGAGGTGTTCGAGGCCGCGTGCCGGGCGGCCGGCCAGCCGCTCACGCTGCGCCGCCATGCGGGCTACGACCACGGCTACTACTTCATCCAGAGCTTCATCGCCGATCACCTCGCGCATCATGCGAAGGTGTTGCTTGCGTAAGCGCGCCGCGGTCCGCGCCGGCGCGCCCGGCGCTTGCCGTGTTCAGCGCCGGCGCAGCAGGCTCGCGCCGTAGACGAGCGCGGCGAGCGCGGTAATCCAGAAACTCGTCGGCCAGTCGGTGTAGAACGCGAGCGTGAGGCCGAGCCACGCCTGCGCAAGCGCGAGCAGCGCGGCGACCAGCAGTCCGCGCGCAAGGCGCGTCGTGAGATTCTGCGCGGCGGCGGCCGGACCTACCATCAACGTGAAGACGAGCAGCACGCCGACGATCTGCGTGCACGCGGCGACCGCGAGCGCGGTGATCGCGAGGAACAGCATCGACATCGCGCGCAGCGACACGCCTTTCGCCTCCGCCAGCTCGGGCTGCAGCGAAGCGAACAGCAGCGGGCGCATGATGGCCGCCAGCGCGAGCAGGCTGACGATGCCGAGCCCGGCGAGCACGCCGAGCGTCGCCGCGTTCACGCCGAGCACGTTGCCGAACAGCAGCGCGGTCACCTGGGTCGCGTACGCGGTGAAGAAGTGCAGGAACAGCAGCCCGAAGCCGAGCGCGAGCGACAGGATCACGCCGATCGCGACGTCGCGGCCCGCAAGCCGTTCGCCGAGCGCGCCCATGCCGAGGCCGGCCGCGAGCGTGAAGCCGATCATCCCCCAGATCGGCGACAGGCCGATCAGCACCGCGCCGGTCGCGCCGGTGAAGCCGACGTGCGACAGCGCGTGGCCGGCGAAGGTCTGGCCGCGCATCACGAGAAAGTAGCCGACGATCCCCGCCAGCACCGCGACGATCCCCGACGCCGCGAACGCATTCACCATGAAGTCGTATTCAAACATCGTGCGTGTGTCCGTGTCCGTGACCGTGCGGGTGCGCGGGGCCGGCGCCGCCGTGGTCGTGTTCGTCGTGCTCGTGTCCGTGATCGTGCTTTTCGACTTCGACGTCGCCCGACATCACGAAGATGCGGCCGTTGATGCGCATCACCTCGATCGGCGAGCCGTACAGGCGCGACAGCACCGGCTTCGTGATCACTTCGTCGACCGTGCCGAGCGCCGCGACGCCGTTGCCGAGATACAGCACGCGATCGAGCGCGTTGAGCAGCGGATTGAGTTCGTGGGCGGAGAACAGCACCGCGATGCCGAGCTCGCGCTGCACGCTGCGCACCAGTTCGACCACGCCCTTCTGATGATGCGGGTCGAGGCTGATGAGCGGCTCGTCGAGCAGCAGCAGTTGCGGGTCGCCGAGCAGGCATTGCGCGAGCAGCAGCCGCTGGCGCTCGCCGCCGGACAGATCGGACAGCGGACGCATCGCGAGCGCGCTTGCGCCGACCAGTTCCAGCACGCGTCCGACATCCGCGCGGGTTTTCGCATCCGCGTAGGGCAGGCCCCAGCGATGGCCGTCGGCCGCCATCGCTACGAAGTCGCGGCCGCGCACGTGGCGGCCGGCGAGCGCGCTGCGCGTCTGCGGCATGTAGCCGATCGCCGCGTTGCCGCGCTCGACCGGCTTGCCGAGCACGCGGATCGCGCCGCGCGCGGCGGGCACGAGCCCGAGCACCGCGCGCATCAGCGTCGTCTTGCCGGCGCCGTTCGGGCCGAGCACGCCGATGAATTCGCCCTGATTCACGCGCAGGCTCGCGTCGCGCAGGATCGTGCGTTCGCCGAGCGCGAGCGTGACGCCGTCGAGTTCGAGGACCGGCGTCGCGGCCGACGGCGGGTGGCCGGGCTGGCTCATCCGGGCTGTCCTTCGCCGGCCGCGAGCGCGCGCGCGAGCGCGTCGAGCTGCGACAGCATCCAGGTCTGGTAGGTCTTGCCGGCGGGTTCGGTTTCGGTGACGCTCATGGTCGGTACATGGGATTGCTGGGCCAGTTGCAACATCCGCCGGGTGAGCGGCTCGGTCGCCTGGCTGTTGTAGATCAGCACGCGCACGCGGCGCCCGCGCAAGTCCTGCTCGAACGCGGCGATGTCGGACGGGCTGGCTTCGGTGTCGTTCATCGTCGCGAGCTGGAACCGCATGTTGCGCATCGACAGGCCGATCGCGTCGGCCATGTAGCCGAACACGGGTTCGGTCGCCGTCACCGGAGTGCCCGCGTAGCGGCTGCGCAGCGCCGCGATCTTCGCATCGACCGGCTTGAGCGACGCGAGGAACGTGGCGAGGTTCGTCTCGTAGACGGCCTTGTGGGCCGGGTCGGCGGCTTCGAGCGCGGCGACGACCGCGCGCGCGACCGCGGGCATCGTCGCGGGATCGTACCAGAGGTGCGGGTTGTCGCCGCCTTTTTTGCCGACGAGATCGGCCGCGACGATCGTCGTGCGCGCCGGGTTCTTCGACGCGTTCAGCAGCTTCGTCATCCACGGATCGTAATCGGCGCCGTTATAGACGACAAGCCGCGCATGCTGCAGCGCGCGCGCGGTCTTCGGGCTGGCTTCGAACAGGTGCGGATCCTCGTCCGGATTGCTGAGGATGCTGGTCACTTCGACGCGCTCGCCGCCCAGTTGATGCACCACGTCGCCATAGAAATTCTCGGCGGCGACGACCGGGATGCGCGAGTCCTGCGCGTGGGCAGCGCCGCCGGTCGCGAGCGCGGCCGCGGCGACAGCGGCCGTGACGGCGACACGCGGGAAGGCGCGCAGCGCGCGGCGCGCGGCGAACCACTTCGAGTGGAGTGCTTGCATCGGTTTTCCTTGGGTATCGAGGTTGTCGAAATCGTTTTCTGCGGCTGCGCGGCGGCAAGGGATGCGTCACGGACACACCGGCGCGTCGGCGGATGGCAATGATATAACATAACTTAAATTGTCGTCAGCCCGGAATCTCCGACAACAGCGCGGATGTGCTCACATCGGGCCGTCCCGGACGGGTGAGCGCATGCTTGACACACGCCTGACGCGCTGCACCATCGAAATCTTGTTTCGTGCCTTGACATGGCCGGGTGCGTATCCGATCATTCGATCACTCACAGAGCAATTGCTCGCGTGATGAGCGTCCGCTCACCACGCAACGGCATTCACGACGACACGGAGACAGGCAGTGGCAGCGCGATTGGACGGCAAGGTGGCGATTCTGACGGGAGCGGCAAGCGGTATCGGCGAAGCGGTCGCGCGGCGCTATCTCGACGAAGGCGCGCGTTGCGTGCTGGTGGACGTGAAGCCCGCGGACAGCTTCGCGCAGGCGCTGTGCGAGGCGAGCGGCGAGCGCGTGCTCACGCTCAGCGCCGACGTCACGCGGCGCGAGGACATCGCCCGCATCGTCACGCATACGGTCGAGCGGTTCGGCCAGATCGACATCCTCTTCAACAATGCGGCGCTGTTCGACATGCGGCCGATCCTCGACGAATCCTGGGACGTGTTCGACCGCCTGTTCGCAGTCAACGTGAAGGGCATGTTCTTCCTGATGCAGGCGGTCGCGCAGCGGATGGTCGAGCAGGGCCGCGGCGGCAAGATCGTCAACATGTCGTCGCAGGCCGGCCGGCGCGGCGAGGCGCTCGTCTCGCACTACTGCGCGACGAAGGCCGCCGTGCTGAGCTACACGCAGTCCGCGGCGCTCGCGCTCGCACCGCACCGGATCAACGTGAACGGCATCGCGCCGGGCGTCGTCGACACGCCGATGTGGGACCAGGTCGACGCGCTCTTCGCGCGCTACGAGCACCGCCCGCCCGGCGAGAAGAAGCGTCTCGTCGGCGAGGCCGTGCCGCTCGGCCGCATGGGCGTGCCCGAGGATCTCACCGGCGCCGCGCTGTTCCTCGCGTCGGCCGACGCCGACTACATCACCGCGCAAACCCTGAACGTCGACGGCGGCAACTGGATGAGCTGAGCGTTCGACGGTCAGCTCCGCTGGCCTGTTTTTGCCTTGATCTTTGCCTTGACCACGCAGTCCACCATAACGTACGAGAAAGGAGACATACGATGAAATCAGCCATGAAACCCGCGCTCAAGGCGATCGGCGCTGCCGCCATCGCGTGCGCAGCGATGGGGGCGCAGGCCGCGACGCTGACGATCGCGACCCTGAACAACCCGGACATGATCGAGCTGAAGAAGCTGTCGCCGGCGTTCGAGAAGGCCAACCCGGACATCAAGCTGAACTGGGTGATCCTTGAGGAAAACGTGCTGCGCCAGCGCGCGACGACCGACATCACGACCGGCAGCGGCCAGTTCGACGTGATGACGATCGGCGCATACGAAGCCCCGCAGTGGGGCAAGCGCGGCTGGCTCACGCCGCTCGCGAACCTGCCGGCGAGCTACGATCTCGACGACGTGGTGAAGACCGCGCGCGACGGCCTGTCGTATAACGGCCAGCTGTATGCGCTGCCGTTCTACGTCGAAAGCTCGATGACCTTCTACCGCAAGGACCTGTTCGCGGCGAAGGGCCTCACGATGCCCGCCCAGCCGACCTACGACCAGATCAAGACGTTCGCCGACAAGCTGAACGACCCGTCGCACGGCGTCTACGGCATCTGCCTGCGCGGCAAGGCCGGCTGGGGCGAGGACATGGCGTACGTGACGACCGTCGTCAACACGTTCGGCGGCCGCTGGTTCAACGAGAAGTGGCAGCCGCAGCTCACGTCGCCGGAATGGAAGAAGGCGGTGTCGTTCTACGTCGACCTGCTGAAGAAAGACGGCCCTCCGGGCGCGAGCTCGAACGGCTTCAACGAGAACCTGACGCTGATGGCCTCGGGCAAGTGCGCGATGTGGATCGACGCGACGGTGGCCGCCGGCATGCTGTACAACAAGCAGCAGTCGCAGATCGCCGACAAGGTGGGCTTTGCCGCCGCACCGATCGAAGTCACGCCGCGCGGCGCGCACTGGCTGTGGGCATGGGCGCTGGCGATTCCGAAGTCGTCGAAGCAGGCCGACGCGGCGAAGAAGTTCATCGAGTGGGCGACCTCGAAGGAGTACATCAAGATGGTCGCGCAGGATGAAGGCTGGGCCTCGGCGCCTCCGGGAACCCGCAAGTCGACCTATGCGCTGCCGCAGTACCAGGCTGCCGCGCCGTTCGCCAGCTTCGTGCTGAAGGCGATCGAGACCGCCGATCCGAACCATCCGACGCTCAAGCCGGTGCCGTACACGGGTGTGCAGTTCGTCGGCATTCCTGAGTTCCAGTCGTTCGGCACGGTGGTCGGCCAGGAAATCTCGGGTGCAGTGGCAGGGCAGATGTCGGTCGATCAGGCGCTCGCCGCCGGCCAGGCCGCGACCGAGCGCGCCATGCGCGAAGCCGGCTATCTGAAGTAATCCGAAGCACGCCGGCCGACGCCCGTCGGCCGGTCTTCGCAGCACAGCGGGCGCGCGCGCCGGATGCCGGCGCGCCGGCGGCTGCCGCCGCCCGCGTCCTACCGTACAGGTGGTCCCATCATGCGTCCTCTGCGACTTCCTCTCATGCAGGCACAGTCTCCAACCGGCAAAGCACGCGAGCCCCGCAAGGCGAATTCCGCACGCTGGCTCGCGGCGCCGTCCACGGCGCTGCTGGTGCTGTGGATGACGATTCCGCTCGCGATGACGATCTGGTTTTCGTTCACGCGCTACAACCTGCTCAATCCGGACGAAAAAGGCTTCGCCGGGTGGAGCAATTACCGGTTTCTCGCCACCGACCCGTCGTTCATTCCGTCGATCGTCCACACGCTTCAGCTGATCATCGCGGTGCTCGTGATCACCGTGGTGGGCGGCGTGCTGCTGTCGGTGCTGTTCGACCGCAAGTTCTACGGCCAGGGCATCGCGCGGCTGCTCGCGATTGCCCCGTTCTTCGTGATGCCGACCGTGAGCGCGCTGATCTGGAAGAACATGATCCTGCATCCGGTCTACGGGCTCATCGCGAAGCTGATGGTTGCGCTCGGCATGCAGCCGATCGACTGGTTTGCCGACTATCCGCTCACCGCGATCATCATGATCGTGTCGTGGCAGTGGCTGCCGTTCGCGTTCCTGATCCTGTTCACCGCGATCCAGTCGCTCGACCAGGAACAGAAGGAAGCGGCGCGCATCGACGGCGCGGGCGCGATCGCGATGTTCTTCTACATCACGCTGCCGCACCTGCGACGCGCGATCGCCGTGGTCGTGATGATGGAAACCATTTTCCTGCTGTCGATCTTCGCCGAGATCTATACGACCACGAGCGGCGGCCCGGGCGATGCGACCACCAACCTGTCGTACCTGATCTATGCGCTCGGCCTGCAGCAGTTCGACGTCGGCGTCGCTTCGGCGGGCGGCATTCTCGCGGTCGTGCTGGCGAACATCGTGTCGTTCTTCCTCGTGCGGATGCTCGCGAAGAACCTGAAAGGGGAGTACGAAAAATGAGCCAGATTGTTGCTTCACCGGTTCCGGCCACCTCGCCGCTGAGCGTCGTCAGGCGCGCCATTCCGGGGGTGCTCGCGTGGCTGATCGCGCTGCTGCTGTTCTTCCCGATCTTCTGGATGACGATCACCGCGTTCAAGACCGAGCAGCAGGCGTATTCGTCCGCGCTCTTCTTCACGCCCACGCTGGAGAGCTTCCGCGAAGTGTTCGCGCGCAGCAACTACTTCGCGTTCGCGTGGAATTCGGTGCAGATTTCGGTGGGCGTCACGGTCGTGTGCCTGCTGCTCGCGGTGCCGTGCGCGTATGCGATGGCGTTCTTTCCGACGCGCCGCACGCAGTCGCTGCTGCTGTGGATGCTGTCGACGAAGATGATGCCGTCGGTGGGCGTGCTGGTACCGATCTATCTGCTGTGGAAGGATGCGGGCCTGCTCGATACGGTGTCGGGGCTCGTGATCGTCTATACGCTGATCAACCTGCCGATCGCCGTGTGGATGACCTTCACGTACTTCGCCGAGATCCCGCGCGACATTCTCGAAGCGGGCCGCATCGACGGCGCGGCGACCTGGCAGGAGATCGTCTACCTGCTGATGCCGATGTCGCTGCCCGGGCTCGCGTCGACTGCGCTGCTGATGGTGATCCTGTCGTGGAACGAGGCGTTCTGGAGCATCAACCTGTCGAGTTCCAACGCTGCGCCGCTGACGGTGTTCATCGCGTCGTATTCGAGTCCGGAAGGCCTCTTCTGGGCGAAGCTGTCGGCCGCGTCGCTGCTTGCGGTGGCGCCGATCATGATCGTCGGCTGGCTGTCGCAGAAGCAGCTGGTGCGCGGTCTCACGTTCGGGGCGGTCAAATGACGCAGGACGATCTCGCGCTCATTTGCGACTGCGACGGCGTGCTGATCGACAGCGAGGCCGTGGCCGCGCGGATGCTGGTGCGCGAGCTGCAGGCGCGCTGGCCCGGCGCGGACGTCGAGCCGGTGGTGCTGCCGCTGCTCGGGTTGCGCATCGAGAAGGTGCTGGCCAATGCGGCCGCGCAACTCGGCCGGCGGTATGCGGCCGGCGACGTCGCCGCGATTCGCGGCGCGGTCGAGGCGGCGGCGATGCAGGCGCCGGCGGTGGCGGGCATCGGCGAGGCGCTCGCGCGGATTCCGCTCGTGAAAGCTTGCGCGAGCAACAGTTTCCGCGCGTACGTGCAGCACGTGCTGACGCGCAACGGGCTCGCGCCGCTGTTCGGCGAACGGCTCTATTGCGCGGACGCGGTCGCGCATCCGAAGCCCGCGCCGGACGTCTATCTGGCCGCCGCGCACGGCATGGGCGTGGCGCGCGAGGCGTGCCTCGTCGTCGAGGACAGCGTGACCGGCGTGACCGCTGCGAGCGCGGCGGGCATGACGGTGTTCGGCTTCGTCGGCGGCGGCCATGCGAGCGACGCGCAGGTCGGCGCGCTCGCCGCGGCCGGCGCGGCCCATGTCTTTGACGACATGGCGCAGCTGCCTGTGCTCGTCGCGCAATGGATGCAGCGCATTACCGCGGAATCGCACTGAAGCGGCGCGCGTGGCGCGCCCGAACCGGATTAACGTAGTACGAGCAAGACACGGAGACACATCATGGCAAGCCTGACCCTGCGCGGTATCAGCAAGCGCTACGACGACAACGAAGTGATGCACGACATCAACCTCGACATCGCGGACGGCGAGTTCGTCGTGTTCGTCGGCCCGAGCGGCTGCGGTAAATCGACCTTGATGCGGATGATCGCCGGGCTCGAGGAGATCAGCGGCGGCGAACTGCAGATCGACGCCCAGCGCATGAACGAAGTGCCGCCCGCCAAACGCGGCATTGCGATGGTGTTCCAGTCGTATGCGCTGTATCCGCACATGACGCTGTACGACAACATGGCGTTCGGCCTGAAGCTCGCCGGCGCGAAGAAGCCGGAGATCGACGTGGCGGTGCGCAACGCGGCGAAGATCCTGCATATCGACCACCTGCTGGACCGCAAGCCGAAGCAGCTGTCGGGCGGCCAGCGGCAGCGCGTCGCGATTGGCCGGGCGATCACGCGCAAGCCGAAGGTGTTTCTGTTCGACGAGCCGCTGTCGAACCTCGATGCCGCGCTGCGCGTGAAAATGCGTCTGGAATTCGCACGTCTGCACGACGAGCTGAAGACGACGATGATCTACGTGACGCACGACCAGGTGGAAGCGATGACGCTTGCCGACAAGATCGTCGTGCTGTCGGCGGGCAATCTCGAACAGGTTGGCAGTCCTAACGTGCTTTATCACGCGCCGGCGAACCGCTTTGTGGCGGGCTTCATCGGTTCGCCGAAGATGAACTTCTTCGACGGCGTGATCGACTCGGTGACGCCGGACGGCGTGCTCGTGCGCTACGAGAGCGGCGAGAAGCAGCGCGTCGCGGTGGAGCCGGGCAACGCGCGTGCGGGCGACAGCGTGACGGTCGGCATCCGGCCCGAGCACCTGCACCTTGTCGGCGCGGGCGAATACGGGGTGGCCGCGCGGACGATGACGGTCGAGTCGCTCGGTGACGCTGCTTACCTGTACGCGGAATCGGGTGTCGCACCGGACGGACTGATTGCGCGCATTCCGCCGCTCGAACAGCACGAACGCGGCGAGGCGTTGAAGCTGGGCGCAGCGCCGGAACATTGCCATCTGTTCGACAGCGAAGGGCTCGCGTTCGCGCGGAAGATTGTCGAGGTGCGCTCGGCGGCGTGATGCGCCTGGCGTTCGCGCCATGAAACACGATGGCCGGCTGACAAGCGATGTCTATGACGGCGTGCGCTACCAACCGGTCGATCGTCAGCCAGGGAAGCGTTGACCGGCCGGGTTGCGTGACGGACGCTGCGCATCTGCTATGAATGAGCCGTGTCCGGCCGGCCATCGAAACCGGCACATGCCCGCTCCTCTTACCGCTTCAATGCGGCCCGCGCGCAGTCCTCATCCGTCACCAGCCCCGACAGCCAGCCGCCCTTGAGCACCGCGATCACCGCGTCGTGCTTGCGTGCGCCGCCGGCGAAGCCGATCGTCGGGCGCTTCGGCGGCGAATCCAGCGCGACGCTGGTCACGCGCCGCCCGGTCGGCGATTCGACGTGCGCGCCGGATGCGTCGATCGGCAAGCCGAGCATCTCCGCGATGGCCTTGTTCTGCACGAGTTCCTTCACCTCCGCCGACGTGATGAAGCCGTCTTCGTGCAGCGGGCAGTTCGGCCCGATATTGCCGATCCCGACGAACGCCACGTCTGCTTTGACAGCGACAGGCTTGTGCTCTCGAGAAAGATTGTCGAGGTGTTCTCTGTGGCGCGACGTAGGCTGCGGCATCGTCAGGGAGGTATATGCGCAGTGAAGCGGCGGACTGTAGACGTAAATCGGATTTATCTGATTTGTGCCGTTACAGGTTCCCGTTAGTATTTGCTGTCGCGGAAATGCGTGATTTGAGAGGGGGCTTATGGGGTGTTAAAGCTGGGCCTCGAAAAATGGGAGATGAATTAAAATGACCGTCCTTGAATATGGTGCTTCGATAAATCGAAGCCAACAATCTGGCATCGCACGAATAGTTCAGAGTGGAATCTAAAATATTGAAAATAGAGGGGTGACGTGACTGGCGGCTAATTTCGTCACATCTCGTCAGGCAGTTTGTTTTATTTGGGTTTGTGCGCAGATATTTGATGCTCTGTCAGTCCGGTATGGTCTGGTGAAGATGGTAGTGTCGGCGTCGGCACCGGATTTCGGCCGGCGAGTAAGGCATCAGCAAATCTGAAAATTATTTTGGAAATTTTATGCCAAAAACTATTCGCCAGCCGGTGTGCGGAATAAATTTTGTTGCGGCTCATCGCTACGATGCAAAGATTATATCTGCGGATACGGGAGTGCCGGCTGAGGTCGTACTTGCTCAATCTGCACTGGAGCGTGTTGTTGGGGGTATCGATCCAATCCATTGATTTACAATCAGCTCGTGAGCTTTGGAAGGCGGCTGCCAACAGGATAAAACGCTTTGAATAAAATGGTTTGCAAAAAAATGCCTAACGCGCTCTCTAAAGGCGCGCACCAGAAACTTGGGGGCAGGGAATGCCGATAGCGTGCACGTTCACCCTGAACAACAAGCAAATGTCTACGTTGCATTGTGATGGTGTCGGAAATTTTGCGGCATTTTCGGGCGATGGCCCCGGTAAGGACAATCCTGCCGACATCGCTATTCCTGACGTTGGTCCGCTACCCCCTGGACGCTATTACATCGTGGATCGTGGGTCAGGCGGAGTATTCACTCATCTGCTCGATTTTTTTCGAACTTATATTTACGGAACAGACCGGAGTAAATGGTTCGCACTCTACAACTCGACCACGCAGGACGATTGGGTTTTCGTGCACAACGTCAAGCGAGGAAACTTCAGACTCCATCCGCGCGGCCCCAGGAATCTGAGCGAAGGTTGTATCACGCTGGCGGACCCCATTGCCTTTGACAAGCTGAGGGCGAGCCTCAAAGCCAGCAGTCCAATAGCCATCCCTGGCAGTAAAGGGTTCGCCTATGGAACCGTGGATGTGAAATGAAACGTCTCATTGGCACAGTAATAGTTCTGATACTCACGTTGTGCTTCTCGTGGATATTCGGACATATTCGATTTTCTGATGCGGCCGCATACATTCTTGCCAAATTCAGCTCTAGCCTCGGAATTATCGGGTGCGAAAATGTAGAGGATTTCTATATGATTTTCACGGTCATGATTTCTTTTATTCTGTCGCTTGTTGTTGCCAAGGCACTGGCCAAATTCATTAAATTTTGAAAAGGTAATGCGCGATGTCTAATGATGCTTTCGTGAAAATAGACGGCATAACAGGGGAGTCACAGGACGAAGCACATGCGGGGGAAATCGACGTTGCCAACTGGAATTGGAGCATGCATCAACTGGCGTCGATGAACTCTGGTTCAGGAGGTGGCGCGGGCAAGGCAACAGTGGATGATCTGGTCTTTTTTCACAAAATTGACCGTGCCAGTCCAACGCTGATGACCTACTGCCTAGGCGGCAAACGCATTCGAAAAGCTGTTCTTACTTTACGTAAGGCCAGCGGAGTACCCTTTGACTATTTGCGCATCACCATGTCAGATGTGGTTATTACGGCTGTAAAAATGAACGGCGCTTTTGAGGAGGTGCATCTTTCATTTGCGCTAGTAAAACAGGAATACATGGTTCAGAGTGCACTCGGCGGATCCCAAGGGGTTGTCACCGGCTCATTTGATATCAAATTCAACACTGCCCGCTCCGCCTAACATTATGCGAAAAAATTAAGATCAATTATTTCACTTCATATAATTCCATTGATGAGGTGGGAGATATTTTATGGCGTCACGTTTTTACATGCTCGCTTTATTGTTTTTGACATTTTCTGTCCCCGCTTTTCCCGCACAGGTAAAAAGCGAGGCCGACGCAATCAGGCTCGTTGCCGACGCCATCCGGAAATTCGATCTGACAACGCTGAAGGATGAATGCCTTCTGATGGAGTCGAATGAAAAGCCCGGATATTTTCAGGTCGAAGTGCGGGAACACCACACGAAAGCGTGCGGCGGCAATCCCGAGACGGAGCCCCGCCTGTTTGGCGTTCGCGTCATGAAGCACGATGGCCGGCTGACAAGCGATGTCTATGACGGCGTGCGCTACCAACCGGTCGATCGTCAGCCAGGGAAGCGCTGACCGGCCGGGTTGCGTGGCGGACGCTGCGCATCTGCTATGAATGAGCCGTGTCCGGCGGCCTTCGAAACCGGCACATGCCCGCTCCTCTTACCCCTTCAGCGCCGCCCGCGCGCAGTCCTCATCCGTCACCAGTCCCGACAGCCAGCCGCCCTTGAGCACCGCGATCACCGCGTCGTGCTTGCGTGCGCCGCCGGCGAAGCCGATCGTCGGGCGCTTCGGCGGCGAATCCAGCGCGACGCTGGTCACGCGCCGCCCGGTCGGCGATTCGACGTGCGCGCCAGATGCGTCGATCGGCAGACCGAGCATCTCCGCGATGGCCTTGTTCTGCACGAGTTCCTTCACCTCCGCCGACGTGATGAAGCCGTCTTCGTGCAGCGGGCAGTTCGGCCCGATATTGCCGATCCCGACGAACGCCACATCTGCTTCGGCGCTCAGCGACTCGACGATGCGATACAGCCGGTGATTGCACCACTGCTGCCGCTCGGCCTCGCTATCGGCCAGCAGCGGCGCCGGCAGCAGGAAATGCTTGCCGCCGGTCTTCTCGGAGATGTGCAGCGCGACGTCGTAGCGGTTCGACGAGCCGTCCTGGGCGATTGCGCCGACCATCGATACGAGCCGGTGCTGCGGGCGGTCGAGCTGCGCGATCTGATCGACCGCCGCCTTCAGCGTGCGGCCGCTGCCGACCGCGATCACCATCGGCTTCTCTTCGTTCAGGTAGCGCTCCATCACCTGCGCGCCCGCCACCGCGAGCTTGCGGTCGACTTCCTCCGGCGTGTCGCTGTCGACCGGCACCACCTCGCACATCGTCAGCCCGTAGCGCTTCGACAGTTGCGCCGCGAGCGTCAGGCAATCGGCAAGCTGATGGTCGACCCGCACGCGGATCAGGTTCTTCTCCACCGCGAAGGCGACCAGCCGCTGCGCGACCGGCCGCGACACCTGCAGCTTTTCGGCGATCTCGTGCTGCGTATTGCCGGCGACGTAGTAGAGCCAGGCGGCGCGGGTCGCCAGATCGAGTTTTTCGTTTGACTTGGGCACAGTAGGCTTCTCTGGATGGACGCTGCACGGGGCAGCCGGTCAGCCTCGCGGTAGGGGCAACGACGGGCCGCTTAAACGAGGCGCTCGCGCGACGGATCGAACAGCGGCCGCACATGGCGGTACAGCGCGCGGAATCCGTCGAGGCGCGCGCGCAGCATCGCGTGCCGGGCCGGATTCGGCGTGAATTCGCGCTCCACCGCGGGTTGGGTCAGCACCTCCCGCGGATCGCCGCCCGCCGCGAGCCAGCCGAGGCGCGCAGCGCCCAGCGCCGCCCCGGTTTCGCCGCCGCCGTGCTTGCGCGTCGGCGTATCGAATGCATCCGCCAGCAGTTGACCCCAGTAGCTGCTGCGCGCGCCGCCGCCGAGCAGCGACAGCGCACGCGCTTCGGCGCCGGCCGCGCGCAGCGCGTCGAGCCCGTCGGTGAGCGCGAGCGTCACGCCTTCAAGCACCGCGTAGCCGAGCAGCGCCCGGTCGGTCGCGTGATTCATCCCGAAGAACACGCCTTGCGCGAACGGGTCGTTGTGCGGCGTGCGCTCGCCGGACAGATAAGGCAGGAAGTACGGCGCGCCGGCGAGCGCGCCCGGGGCAAGCGCCTCGACTTCGGCGAGCAGCGTGGGCTCGTCGGTGGACGTCAGCTTGCAGACCCAGCGCAGGCAGCTTGCCGCCGACAGCACCACGCTCATCTGATGCCAGCGCTCGGGAATCGCGTGGCAGAACGCGTGGACGGCCGAGGCCGGATTCGGGCGGAAGCGGTCGCCGACCACGCACAGCACGCCCGATGTGCCGAGCGACACGAAACCGTCGCCCGGCTGCGTCGCGCCGATCCCGATCGCGCTGGTCGCGTTGTCGCCGCCGCCCGCGGCCACCACGACATCCTCGCGCAGCCCGAACTCGCGCGCGACATCGGCGCGCAGCGTGCCCGACGGGGCGCTGCCCTCGCACAGCCGCGGCATCTGCGCACGGCGCATGTCGCAAGCGGCAAGCAGCGCGTCCGACCAGTCGCGTTTCGCGACGTCGAGCCACAGCGTGCCGGCCGCATCGGACGGATCGGACACGCGGGTGCCGGTGAGCTGCAGGCGCAGATAATCCTTCGGCAGCAGCACGCAGTCCGTCTCGCGAAACAGCGCCGGCTCGTGACGCGCGACCCACAGAAGCTTCGGTGCGGTGAAGCCGGGCATCGCGAGATTGCCGGCAATCTCGTGCAACGCGGGCGCACGCGCGGTGAGCGCCGCGCACTCGTCCACACTGCGCATGTCGTTCCAGAGGATCGCCGGGCGCAGCACGCGGTTTTGCGCATCGAGCAGCACGGCGCCGTGCATCTGGCCCGACAGGCCGATGCCGCGCACCCCGGCGAATGCATCGGGATGCTTCGCGCGCAGCGCGAACAGCGCGGCGCGCGTGCCGTCCCACCAGTCGGCGGGATTTTGCTCCGCCCAGCGCGGATGCGGACGCGAGACGGTGAACGGGGACCCTGCGGTGCCGACTACGCTGCCATCGGCGGCGAGCAGCAGGACTTTCACTTCGGACGTGCCGAGGTCGATGCCGAGATACATGAGCGCGGAATCTTCGTTCAGAGGGATGCGCTACTTTAGCCGTCCGGCCGGGCCGACGCCATGGGCGTTAACCTGGCAACTGGCAACTGGCGCGCCGGCGCGCCGGCCGGCACGGCGGCCGGCTGCGGTAGCGTACATGACGCACGGGCCGCACCGCGTATGCAACGCGGCGCGGCCCGTGCGCGCAGACAGGGTGTCGGTGGCGCGTCAGGCGCGCTGTTGCAGCCAGGCGTCGACGCGCGCGAGCGCGCCGCGCAGCACGTGTTCCAGCGATGGCGTCTGCGCCATGCTGCCCCACAGCAGCCGGTCCGCACAGAATGCCTGCAGCGGATCCGGCGCGGCGAAGAACGCGTGTGCGGCGCTCGCGTCCATCACGCCGTCCTGGTACTGATACGGCAAGGCGTCCGTCTGCCAGCGCGACAGGAAGCGGAAAAACAGCGCCGGCAGCATCGCGGTGGCGGCCGGCTCGACGCCGCGCGCGAAGCATTCGCTGAGCGTCGGCGCGATGAAGCCGGGGATCTTCGAGAAGCCGTCGGCGGCGACGCGCTGGTTGGTATCGAGGATATACGGGTTGCTGAAGCGTTCGAGCACGACGTCGCGGTAGCGCGCGAGGTCGAGCGGGCTCGGTGTGAGGCACGGGATCACGTCGTGCGTCACGTAGTCGAACGCGAACTGGCGGATCTGCGGATCGAGCGTGCCTTCGTGGATGTAGCGCAGGCCGACGAGCGTGCCCGCCCACGCGATACAGCTATGCGTCGCGTTGAGGATGCGGATCTTGGCCTCCTCGTACGGCACCACCGATTCGACGAGCTCCGCGCCGACTTTCTCCCAGGCGGGCCGCCCCGCGGCGAAGCGGTCTTCGATCACCCACTGGATGAACGCCTCGCCCATCACCGGCACCGCGTCGTCGAAGCCGGTGGCGGCCAGCACGCGCTCGCGCACGTCGGGCGTCGGCCGCGGCGTGATGCGATCGACCATCGAACTCGGGCTTTGCGTGTTCGCATCGAACCAGGCGCGCAGCGGGCCCGCGCCGCGGCGTTCCAGAAACGCGCTCATGCCTGCGTGAAAGCGCTCGCCGTTGCTGCGCAGGTTGTCGCAGCTTTGCAGCGTGACCGGACCCGCGCCGCGCTGCATGCGCGCCGCGAGAATCGCTTCGAGCGCGCCATAGATCGTCGTGCGGCCGCCGGCCAGGTCGGCCGCGAGGTCGGGGTTCGCGGTGTCGAGCCGGTCATGCTCGTCGAGGTAGTAGCCGCCTTCCGTCACGGTGAACGCAATGATCTTGCAGGCCGGGTCCGAGCCGGCCTCGATCAGCCCGTCGAGCCCGGCGGACCACGGCAGCACCCGGCTGATCGAGCGGATCGTTTCGTATGCGCGCTCGCCGGCGGGCGTGACGGTTTCGAGCGTGTACACGCCGCCCTGGGCGGCGAGCCCGTCGAGCACCGCATTCATGTCGCCGCGGATGTTGCCGACCGTGAGCGACCAGGCGGGCTCGTTCGCGTCGCGCATCGCGTTCAGCCGGTGCAGATACCACGCCTGGTGAGCCCGGTGAAACGACCCCGCGCCGATGTGCAGGATCACATTGGCGCCCGCGCCGCCGTCTTGGCCGCTGTTCATGGATGTCTCCTGAGAGTGCAGGGCGCGCGGTTCGCGCGCGCGCCTCATGATGTAGAGCATTTGCTCTGTGTGTGGGCGAATGATCGTACCCGGCCGGTCGAATGTCAAGGCGGCCAGCGCCAGGATCGTTGGCGCAGCGCGGCGTGAGCGACCTTGCGGCGGCCAGCCGGCAGCGGCATTGCGCCGTGCGGCGGGCCTCGGTGCGGCTGCTGCGTTGCATCAAGCCGGATTCACGGCGGATCCGCGCGGAATGCGGGCGAACCCCACTGCAAAAAAGTATCGGTATGCGGTTTCATCGGGAGGGGGCGTGTTTGCGCGTGCAGACGCCCGACCGAAGAACTCACAGGAGCGCACCGTGCAACCCGATCTCGAACTTGTCGCCGTGCCGCCGGACGAATCGTTTACGGTCTGGTCGCACGGCTATCCGTATCGCACGGTGCGCTGGCACTTTCACCCGGAGTACGAAATTCACCTGATCGTCGCGACCACCGGCAAGATGTTCGTCGGCGATCACATCGACAGCTTTGCGCCGGGCAATCTCGTGCTGGTCGGGCCGAACCTGCCGCACAACTGGGTCAGCGAAGTCCCGGAGGGCGTGACGATCGCGCAGCGCAATCTGGTGCTGCAGTTCGGCGACGGGTTCGCCACGCGCTGCCTGCAGAATTTTCCCGAGTGGCGCCAGGTCGAGACGCTGCTCGCCGATGCGCGGCGCGGCGTATCGTTCGGCGCGCATACGAGCGCGCGGATCCAGCCGCTGTTTCACGAACTGCTGCACGCGCGCGGACTGCGCCGGCTCGTGCTGTTCATGTCGATGCTCGAAGCGCTTGCCGCCGACGCCGACCGCACGCTGCTCGCGAGCCCCGCGTACAAGGCCGATCCGACCGGTTTTGCGGCCACGCGCATCAATCATGCGCTGGCGTATATCGGCAAGAATCTCGCGTCGGAACTGCGCGAATCGGATCTCGCGCAACTCGCGGGGCAGAGCGTGAGCGCGTTTTCGCGCTACTTCCGCCGCCACACCGGGCTGCCGTTCGTACAGTACGTGAACCGGATGCGCATCAATCTCGCCTGTCAGCTGCTGATGGACGACGAACTCAGCGTGACCGACATCTGCTACAAGGTCGGTTTCAACAACCTGTCGAATTTCAACCGGCAGTTTCTGAACGCGAAAGCGATGACGCCGTCACAGTTTCGCCGCTATCAGCAGCTCAACGACGCGAGCCGCGACGCCGCGGACGACGGGCACACCCGCGCGGCCTGACGCGCGGCGCGCTAGAGCATCGTTCGCACGTGCCAGAGTTCCGGGAACAGCACGACGTCGAGCATCTTGCGCAGGTACGGCGCGCCGCTCGTGCCGCCGGTGCCCTGCTTGAAGCCGATGATCCGCTCGACGGTCGTCACATGGCGAAAGCGCCACTGGCGGAAGGCGTCTTCGAGATCGACCAGTTCCTCGGCCATTTCGTACAGTTCCCAGTGCTGCGCGGGATGACGATAGATTTCGAGCCACGCCGCTTCGACGGTGGCGTCGTGCGTGGTCGGCAGAGTCCAGTCGCGTTCGAGGCGCGCGGGCGCAATCGCGAAGCCGCGCCGCGCAATCAGCCGCACCACTTCGTCGTAGAACGACGGCGCTTCGAGCGTCGCGCGCACCTGGGCGAACACCTCGGGCCGATGCGCATGCGGCTGCAGCATCAGCACATTCTTGTTGCCGAGCACGAACTCGATCTGCCGGTACTGATACGACTGGAAGCCCGACGAACTGCCGAGATACGGGCGCATCGCGGTGTATTCGGAGGGCGTCATCGTCGACAGCACGCTCCACGCCTGCACGAGCTGCTCCATGATGCGCGAGACGCGCGCGAGCATCTTGAAGGCGGGCGGCAGCGCGTCGCGGCGAACCGCGTCGAGCGCGGCGCGCAGTTCGTAGAGCGCGAGCTTCATCCACAGCTCGCTCGTCTGATGCTGGATGATGAACAGCATCTCGTTGTGGTCCGGCGACAGCGGGTGCTGCGCGGACAGCAGCGCGTCGAGCGACAGGTAATCGCCATAGCTCATCGACTTCGAGAAGTCGAGTTGCGCGTCGTGCCAGCCGGCGCTGCCTGCCGGGACATCGGACCCGGGCGTGCCATGCGCGCCGAACGGGCAGCCCGCTGACGGCGCGGCGCCGGCCCCGTTTCCAGCGGGCGCGCCGCAAGCCGCGGCGGTGCCGGGGGCGGCGTCCGCGGACGGATCGCGGGGCGGAAGGAGGGAGTCGGTCATCGTGTGTCTCTCAGGTCACCGCGCCGCGTGCGGCAAATTCGGGGGCGCGCCAGCTTTCGCGCGCGAGTACGTCGCGCAGCGCCTCGACGGCGTCCCAGACGTCGACGAAGCGCGTGTAAAGCGGCGTAAAGCCGAAGCGCAGGACGTGCGGCTCGCGGTAGTCGCCGATCACCCCGCGCGCGATCAGCGCCTGCATGACCTCGTAGCCGTGGGGATGCTCGAAGCTCGCATGCGAGCCGCGCTGCTCGTGCGCGCGCGGCGTCACGAGCCGCAGCGGGAACGCCGCGCAGCGCGTCTCGACGAGCGCGATGAACAGGTCGGTCAGCGCGAGCGACTTGCGGCGGATCGCCGCCATGTCGGTCTGCAGGAACACGTCGAGCCCGCATTCGACGAGCGCCATCGACACGATCCCCTGGGTGCCGCACAGGTAGCGGCCGACGCCGTCGTCCGGCCGGTAGTGCGGATTCATCTCGAACGGCGCGCGGTGGCCCCACCAGCCGGACAGCGGCTGCGCGAACGCGTTCTGGTGCTGCCGCGGGACCCAGACGAAGGCGGGCGCACCCGGGCCGCCGTTCAGATACTTGTAGGTGCAACCAACGGCGTAGTCGGCGCCGGTGCCGTTCAGATCGACCGGCACCGCGCCGGCCGAATGCGCGAGATCCCACAGCGCGAGTGCGCCGCGCGCGTGGATCAGTTGCGTGAGCGCGGCCATGTCGTGCATGTAGCCGGTGCGGTAGTTCACGTGCGTGATCATCGCGACCGCGGTGTCCGCATCGATCGCCGCCGGCAGTTCGGCCGGATCGTCGACGAGGCGCAGCGTGTAGCCGCGGTCGAGCTGTTCGATGAGCCCCTGCGCGATGTACAGGTCGGACGGGAAGTTCGAGCGCTCGGACACGATCACGCGGCGTTTCGGATCGCGCGCGTGCGCGACGCGCAGCGCCGCGGACAGCACCTTGAACAGGTTGATCGAGATCGTGTCGGTGATCACGACCTCGTCCGGCGCGGCGCCGATCAGCGGCGCGAGCAGGTTGCCGAGCCGGCGCGGCATCGCGAACCAGCCGGCGCTGTTCCAGCTGCGGATCAGCCCCGTGCCCCATTCGCCGGCGATCACGCTGTGCGCGCGCGCCGCGGCGGCACGCGGCGGCACGCCGAGCGAATTGCCGTCGAGATAGAGCGTGTCGGGGACGAGCGCAAACTGCTCGCGCAGCGGCGCAAGCGGGTCGGCGCGGTCGAGCGCCTCGGCTTCGTGGCGGTGGTTCATCGTCGTCCTGGGTGAGAAGGCGGGGTTCAGGCGGGTGGGGCCGACGGCAGCGCGCGCAGCACCGCGCGCACCGGGCTGGCGTCGAGCGTCGCGAATCGGAGCGGCAGCGCGATCAGTTCGTAGTCGCCCGGCTCGATCGCATCGAGGACGAGACCTTCGAGGATCGCCATCCGGTGCGCGCGGATCCGGTGATGTGCGTCCATTGTCTTCGATTCCTGCGGATCGAGCGACGGCGTGTCGATGCCGATCAGCCGCGCGCCGCGTTCGGCGAGCAGGTCGATGGTCTGCGGCGCGACCGCGCAGAACCGGCTGTCCCAGCCGGTGGGGCTTTGCGAGTACGTGCGCAGCAGCACGCGCGGCGGCAGCGCGTCGAGCGCGCCGGCCAGATGCGCGGGCGTGACGAGCGGCGCCGCGCCGATGCAATGAATCACGCGGCACGGGCCCAGATACGCGTCGAGCGGCACCGCCCCGATCGGCGCGCCGTGCGCGTCGTAGTGCAGCGGCGCGTCGGCGTGCGCGCCGGTGTGCGGCGACAGCGTCAGACGCGCGACGTTGACCGGCGAACCGGCCTCGATGCGCCACACGCGCTCGATGCCGAGCGGCGTATCGCCGGGCCAGACGGGCGTCGCGGTGTCGAGGGCGGGGCTGATATCCCAAACGGTGTTCATGGCGGCGGGCGGTTTCGCAAGCGGTTCCCACATGATAGGCGGCCCCGGATGAAATGTGCTTGCGAATAAATCTCGTTTTTTGGCGTCCCTTGGAACATAATTTGATTTAAACGGAAAAGGGAGACCGAATATGAACGCGATCTCGCTCGACACCACCGATTGCCGCATCCTGACGGTCCTGCAGCAGGAGGGGCGCATCAGCAATCTCGATCTGGCCGAGCGCATTGCGCTGTCGCCCTCCGCGTGCCTGCGCCGGCTGCGGCTGCTCGAGGAGCAGGGGGTGATCGGCGGCTACCGGGCCAGCCTGAACCGCGAAGTGCTCGGCTTCGAACTGGAAGCGTTCGTGCAGGTGTCGATGCGCAACGACCAGCCGAACTGGCACGAGCGCTTTGCCGAGGCGCTGCGCGACTGGCCGGAGGTGGTGGGCGCGTTCGTCGTGACCGGCGAGGCGCATTATCTGCTGCGGGTACTCGCGCACAACCTGAAGCACTATTCCGATTTCGTGCTGGAGCGGCTTTACAAGGCGCCCGGCGTGATGGACATCCGCTCGAACATCGTGCTGCAGACGCTGAAGGAAGATGCCGGCGTGCCGGTGTCGCTGGTGCCGTCCACCGGCACTCCGCGCAGCCACGTCAGTACCGAGTGACGCGACGGGGCGAACCGCGCAGGCCGCCTACAGCGGCTTGCGTCCGTGAAACTCGCCGCCGTGGAAGATCAGCGGATCGAGCGCTGCGGCGTCCGGGTGCACGCCGCAGCGTTCCACCTCGCCGACGAAAATGACGTGGTCGCCTTCCTCGTAGCGGCTGCGGTTGTGGCATTCGAACCAGGCGAGCGCACCGTCGAGCACCGGCATGCCGGAGTCGCCGGCCGCGTGCGAGACGCCCTCGAAGCGGTCGCCCTTGACGGTCGCGAAGCGCCGGCACAGATCGAGTTGCGACGCGGCGAGGACATTCACCACATAATGGCTGTTCGAGCGGAACACCGGCATCGACGCGGAGCGCGTCGCGAGACTCCACAGCACGAGCGGCGGCGTGAGCGAGACCGAGTTGAACGAGCTCGCGGTAATGCCGATCAGCTGGCCGGACGCGGCGCGCGTAGTGATCACGGTGACGCCGGTGGCGAACTGTCCGAGCGCGCGGCGAAACGCGCTCGGGTCGAAATTGGGCGGCGTGGCCTGTTTCATGGCTGGTGAGCCCTCCGCAGCGGAGGCGGGGAGGGCAGGCGCACGCGAGCGCGTGAAGTTGAGTCTAAAGTCATGTAGTCATCGAGCGGATTGCCCCGATTCTAGCGGAATCGCGGGCGTCACGGCCGCGCGGCCCGGCACGCGCGGCCGGCAACCAGTCAGGAGCAGCAGCATGAGTCAGACGAGCGAAGTCGCCACCCTAGGTGGCGGGTGTTTCTGGTGTCTCGAAGCGGTCTATCTGGGAGTGGACGGCGTGCGCGCGGTCGAGTCCGGCTACGCGGGCGGTCACGTCGAGCGGCCGACCTACGAGCAGGTGTGCGATGGCGATACCGGCCACGCCGAAGTGGTGAAGGTCGAATTCGACCCGGCGCGGATCGGCTATCGCGAGATTCTCGACATTTTCTTCGCGATCCACGATCCGACCCAGTTGAACCGGCAGGGCAACGACGTCGGCACGCAGTACCGCTCGGTCGTCTTCACGCACTCCGACGCGCAGCGCGAGACCGCGCTCGAGGCGATCCGCGCGCTGGCCGACGAGCGCATCTACGACGGCCAGATCGTCACCCAGGTGGTGCCGCTCGACGGCAACTACTGGCCGGCGGAAGCGTATCACCAGAACTATTTTGCGCAGCACCCGAACCAGGGCTATTGCGCGTTCGTGGTTGCGCCCAAGGTCGCGAAGTTCCGGCAGAAGTTTGCGCACCGGCTGAGGCACTGAGCAGCGGCGCGGGACGGCGCGGTGCGGCGCCGTGCCGCCGTGCGCTGCCGTGCAACGTCGCGCGGGCCGTCGTGCGCCGTTGCGCACCGTTGCGCACCGTTTACGGGCCTCCGGGCGTCGTGGGTTTCATGCGCCTCATGCGTCTCATGCGGCGCGGTATGCCGTCGCGTACTACGGTCCCGTCGTCGAATCGGCGATCGCCGTGTCCCCGCCCGTGTCGGGCGCTTCCTGTCCGATGGCTCCACCGGTGACGGGAGCGGTGGCTGCAGCGGTCGCCGAACCCGTGGCCGAACCCGCAGCCGCAGCCGCAGCCGCAGCCGGACCGGCGTCGTCCGCGGAGGCGAGCCGCGTGCAGGCGTCGGCGATGGCGGCGGCCAGCTTCACGCACGTGAGCGGCGCCGAACCTTCGGCTTTGTTATTGACCGCGATCACCACCGGCTGGCCCGCGATCGCATAGCGCGCCGCGAGTTCGGCGAGCGCCGAGCGGGTGCCCGGATCTTCGTCGACGAGGCGGTCGAACGGATCGTATTTCGCCTTGGCCTGCTCGTAGCGAAAGCCTCCGTGCAGGCTCCAGCGCACGATCAGCGGCCCGGCGGGCTCGCCGTCGAGCAGCGCGAGCGCGGCCGCCTGGCGCAGCGGATCCGGCATCCGCGCATGGATGCCGACGCAGTAGCGCACGCCCGCCGTTTTCAGCATCCGGATGAAGCGCGGCGTGAGCAGCACGGCATCGCGGATTTCGACCGCATAGCAGGCGCCTTCCGGAAGCGGCGGCAGCGCGCCGAGAAACGCGCCGAGCTGCGCGACGAAGCCGGCCGGATCGGCGAGCAGCGCGTCCGGCAGCGGCGAGAACTGGAACACCAGCGCGCCGGCCTTCGCGCCGAGCCCATCCAGACAGGGCCGCACGAATTCGTCGACGGCGAGCCGCGCGTCGAGAAAGCACGGGTTCGGCGAAACCGGCTCGCCCTGCTCGCCGCGCACGGTCGCGTCGGTGACGGCGGCGGGCGCCTTCACGATAAAGCGGAACGCGTCGGGCACCTGTTGCGCGTAGCGCAGGTAGTCGGCGACCGTGAGCGGCGCGTAGAACGAGCGGTCGATGCTGACCGTGCGCAGCAGCGGATGCGCGCCGTACGCGGTCAGCCCGTCGCGCGACAGCTTGCTGTTGCTGTACGCATCGCCGTAGACGATCCCCTGCCAGCCCGGAAACGACCAGGACGACGTGCCGAGGTGGACCTGCGGAGGCAGCGTGCGAGCGATGTCGCGGACTTTGTCGGACACCTCGGCGGGCAGCACGTCGCGGCTGCGCCGGGCTTTCGGTGCAGCGGAGGCGGGCGGTGCGGGGTCGGAGGGGACGGCGGGCGGGGTGGCCGGAGCGCCGAACAGATCGAACTGCCCGGGCGCCGGATCGGCGGCGGGCTGTCCGGCGGGGCGCGCCGGCTCGCGGGTACGGCTTTCATCCATCGTGGTGTGCGGTTGCTGTCAAGCGTTGCGCCGGCGCCGCCCGTCCGCCGCGCCGGCGCAACAGGCCTTACAGCGGCTTGTCGTACATGTAGCGGCGCGACCACGGCAGCGTTTTCGCGCTGCGGCCGGCCTTGCGGCACACAACCTGGTAGATCGACACGTCGTCGTTTTCGAACGCGTAGGCGCAGCCCGCCAGGTAGACGCGCCAGATGCGGAACTTCTCGTCGTCGACGAGCTGTCGCGCCTCGTCGGCGTGCGCCTCGAAATTGTCCGCCCAGAGATCGAGCGTGTGCGCATAGTGACGGCGCAGGCTCTCGACGTCAACCGCTTCGAGCCCGCCGTGCGCCATCGTTTCGAGCGCGAGGCTGATGTGCGGCAGTTCGCCGTCCGGGAACACGTAGCGGTCGATGAACTCGCCGCCGCCGAGCGCCGCTTCGCCGCTGTCGGCATCGCTCGACGTGATGCCGTGGTTCATCGCGACGCCGTCGTCGGCGAGCAGGTCGTGCATTTTCCTGAAGTAGGTTGGCAGGTTCTTGCGGCCCACGTGCTCGAACATGCCGACGCTCGTGATGCGATCGAACTGCCCGTCGATGTCGCGATAGTCCTGCAGGCGGATCTCGATGCGATCCGACAGCCCGGCGGCCTTCACGCGCGCGGTGGCGAGATCGAACTGGTTCTGCGACAGCGTCACGCCGACGCAGTGCGCGCCGAACTTCGACGCCGCGCGCAGGACGAGCGCGCCCCAGCCGCAGCCGATGTCGAGCAGGCGCTGGCCCGGCTGGAGCTGGATTTTCGTCAGGATGTGGTCGATTTTCTTCAGCTGCGCGGTGCCGAGATCCTCGTCGCCGTTCTCGAAGTAGGCGCACGAGTAGACCATGTTCTCGTCGAGCCACAGCTTGTAGAAGTCGTTCGAGACGTCGTAGTGATACTGGATCGCCTTCTTGTCGGAGGTCTTCGAATGCGTGAAGTAGCGCTTCACGCGGCTCAGCTTGCCGGCGCTCGTCACCGTGTTGCGCGCGAGCGAGTAGCCAATGCGGATGATGTCCGAGAGCTTGCCTTCGATGTCGATCTTGCCCTTCACGTACGCCTCGCCCAGATTGTCGAGGCTCGGTTCGAGCAGCAGCGGAAGCGCCGAGGCGCTGTTGACCTTCAGTGTGACCTGCGGCGCCGCGAAGGTGCCGAAGTCGTGCTGCTGCCCGTCCCACAGCACGAGCCGGGCCGGCAGATTGGCCTTGCTCTTGACGTCTTCCACCCACTGCGCCAGCTTTTTCTCCCAGAACATGCGATTTCTCCGTGTTCGATGAAATATCAAGCGAAGCCTTTCGGGGCACGACGGACCGGCGCGCAACGCGACGCCGGGGCAGGCCGCGCACCCTCGCCGCGCCCGGCGCGCATCGCAGAGGCGCGCGGGCGGCGGCGCGATTGACCGGTTCAGGGCGCGAGGCGGGCAATCCGCCAGGCGCCTTCGTCCGTGGAACGGGTGTACAGCAGCCTGTCGTGCAGGCGCGAGGGCCTGCCTTGCCAGAATTCCATTGCGTCGGGCACGAGCCGGTAGCCGCCCCAGTGCGGCGGCCGCGGCGGGCTCTCGCCATAGCGGGCGGCGACTTCGCGCTCGCGCGCTTCGAGCGCCGCGCGGCTGTCGATCACCTGGCTCTGGTCGGACGCCCACGCGCCGATCCGCGAGCCGAGCGGACGCGATGCGTAATAGCGGTCGCTCTCCGCTGCACTGGTTTTGACGACTTTGCCCTCGACGCGCACCTGGCGCTCCAGTTCGATCCAGTAAAACAGCAGGCTCGCGTACGCATTGCCGGCGAGTTCGCCGCCTTTGCGGCTGTCGTAATTGGTGAAGAACACGAAGCCGCGCTCGTCCACGCCCTTGATTAGCACGATGCGTGCCGATGGCCGCCCGTGCGCGTCGACTGTCGCGAGCGTCATCGCGTTCGGCTCGGGGAGTTGCGCGTCGAGCGCCTGCGCGAACCACCGGTCGAATTGGCGGATCGGGTCGGGGTCGACGTCGGTCACGTCCAGCGAACCGAGCGAGTAGTTCTTCCGGAGGTCGGCAAGAGATAAGCTCATATTTTTATGCAAACGCTACAGTGCAATCAGTATAGCGAAGGAAGCCATTTTCTGCGTGCGACGTGTCACGCGGTGTCGCGCGGCGTCAAGCCCAAGCCGATCAGGCGGTCGGGCGCGCGCCGATCAGGCAAAATAGCGGCCACGATCCGCCTTTATCCACGCCGATGTCTCGCGCAACCGTTCAGCCCGATCTTACTCCCACCCCTCGCGACGTTGAAGGCGCCGAGCACGCCCGCCGCTTCGGCGGCATTGCCCGCCTGTACGGGGCGCCGGCGCTGGCGGCGTTCGAGCGCGCGCGGGTCGCGGTGATCGGGATCGGCGGCGTCGGCTCGTGGGTGGCCGAGGCGCTGGCGCGTAGCGCGGTGGGCAGCCTGACGCTGGTCGATCTTGACAATGTCGCACCGAGCAATACGAACCGTCAGATCCACGCGCTCGACGGCAACTATGGCATGCCGAAGGTCGATGCAATGGCCGCGCGGATCGCGACGATCAACCCGCGCTGCGACGTGCGGCGCATCGAGGATTTCATCGAGCCGGACAATTTCGTGCCGGTGCTCGGCGGCGGTTTCGATTACGTCGTCGACGCGATCGACAGCGTGCGCACGAAGACCGCGCTGATCGCGTGGTGCGTCGAGCGCGGCCAGCCGCTGATCACGATCGGCGGTGCGGGAGGGCAGCTCGATCCGACGCGCATCCGCATCGACGATCTGGCGCTGACGATTCAGGACCCGCTGCTGTCGAAGGTGCGCGCGCAGCTGCGCAAGCAGCACGGCTTTCCGCGGGGGCCGAAAGCGAAGTTCCGGGTCAGCGCGGTCTATTCGGACGAGCCGCTGATCTACCCGGAGGCGGCGGTCTGCGACGTCGACGCGCAGGCGCAGCACGTCGACACGGCGCCGGGCTATGCCGGGCCGATCGGGCTGAACTGCGCGGGGTTTGGTTCGAGCGTATGCGTGACGGCGAGCTTTGGCTTTGCTGCGGCGGCGCATGTGCTGCGCGCGCTCGCGAAGGCGGGAAACGCGTAGCCCGGCGGCGAGCCGTGCGTCGCGGCGCGAGGCGTCCGCGCATGACGGCGGCGCACCGGCCGGCGACGCCGGCGACGGTCACCGTGCGCTGCCCGAGAGCGGCAGCGCACGCCAGGCAGCGCAAGGCGGAGGCAGCGCAAGGCCGACAGCGCAAGGCCGACAGCGCAAGGCAGACAGCGCAAGGCAGACAGCGCAAGGCAGACAGCGCAAGGCAGACAGGCAGCGCACCGCCCTGCCCCCGATGCCGTCCGGCTCAGTTCAGCGCGGCGCTCAGCTTGCGCCGCCACAGCGACACCAGCTCGCGCTGGTGGCCGGCAAGCTCGAATACCGACAGCATCGTTTTGCGGCCGATATCGTCGCGAAAGCCGCGGTCGCGCTGCACGATCGCGAGCAGATGCTCCAGGGCCTCGCCGTATTTGCGCCGTGCGATCAGCGCGTTTGCGAGGTCGAAGCGCGCGTCGAGATCCAGCGGATCGGCGGCGACGCGGGCTTCGAGCGCGTCCGTGGGCGGCAGGTCGGTGGCCGCGTCCAGCGCGTCGAGCCGCGTCCGGATCGCGTTGAAGCGCGGATCGATGCCCTGCGTGACCACCGTCGACAGCAGGTCGACCTCGTTGCGCGCTTCTTCGATGCGGTTGTCTTCGAGCAGCAGTTCGATCAGGTCGAGGCGGGCTTCGTCGAAGCCCGGATCGAAGGCGAGCGACGCCTTCAGCGCATCGTACGCATCCTCGCGGCGGCCCTCGGCGAGCGCGGCGCGTGCTTCCGCGAACGCCGCTTCGGCGCCCTGCGGGACGAGCCGGTCGATGAACTCGCGCAACTGGCCTTCCGGCAGCACGCCGACGAACTGGTCGACCGGATTGCCGTCGGCGAACGCGACGACGTGCGGGATGCTGCGCACCTGAAAATGCCCGGCCAGCTCCGGATTCTCGTCGACGTTGACCTTCACGAGCCTCCACTTGCCCGCGTATTCGGCTTCGAGCCGTTCGAGCATCGGACCGAGCGTCTTGCAGGGCGCGCACCACGGCGCCCAGAAATCGACCAGCACCGGCGCGAGGGTCGACGCGGTGATCACGTCTTTTTCGAAAGTGGACAGGGTGGTATCCATGGGATCCTCGTCGGTAAAAAATCGCTGGAGGCTAGCTGGGGGCGGATGCGCCGATTTCAATGCGCGCGGCCGCGCTCACTGCGGCTTGCGCTCGGGGAGGGGAATCCACTCGGTTTCGCCGGGCACCGTGCCCATCCGCTGCGCGCTCCAGTCCTCCCTCGCCTGCTCGATCCTCGCGCGCGAGCTGGCGACGAAATTCCACTCGATGAAGCGCTCGCCTTCGAGCTTCTCGCCGCCGAGCAGCATTGCCGTCGCGCCGCCGCTGCTCGCGAGCGTGACCGTTTCGTCGAGCGCGAGCACCGCCATCTGGCCGGTTTCGAGCGGCGTGCCGTCGATTTCCAGATCGCCTTCGACGAGGTAGACCGCGCGTTCCTCGTGCTCCGGTTCGAGCGCGAACGCGCCGCCGGGCTCGAAGTGAGCGGCCACGTACAGCGTGCCGGAGAAGGTCGTGACAGGCGAGGTCTCGCCGAACGCGGTGCCCGCGATCACGCGCAGGCGCACGCCGTTGCGCTCGATCTCGGGCAGCGTGGCGGCGGCGTGATGCTCGAACGACGGCTCGGCTTCCTCGTGTTCGAGCGGCAGCGCGACCCAGGTCTGGATGCCGTGGATCGTCTGGCCGCGGGCGCGATCTTCGGGGGCAGTGCGCTCGGAGTGGACGATGCCGCGGCCGGCGGTCATCCAGTTGACGTCGCCCGGCACGATCTTCTGCGCGGAGCCGAGGCTGTCGCGATGCATGATCGCGCCGTCGAACAGGTAGGTGACCGTGGCGAGGCCGATGTGCGGGTGCGGGCGCACGTCGAGGCCGCTGCCCGGCGCGAGCGTGGCGGGCCCCATGTGGTCGAAGAAGATGAACGGCCCCACGAGCCGTGCGGCCAGCGCGGGCAGCACGCGCCGCACGGCGAGGTTGCCGATGTCGCGCACGTGCGGCTTCAGGACGGCTTTGATCGAGGAGGACATGGCGGGCGGCTCGGGTGGGAATACGCATCATTCTACTGGGCCACGGGGGCAGCGTGCGGGAGCGCGCTCGGCTACACTGCCGGCTTTCGACGACCACAGGAGGGAAGCGATGGCGCCGAAGGATCTGCTGCGCGCGCTCGTGGTGGTGCTCGCATGGGGGGTGAATTTTGTCGTGATCAAGGTGGGTCTGCACGGCGTGCCGCCGATGCTGCTCGGCGCGCTGCGCTTTACGCTCGCGGCGGTGCCGGCCGTGTTTTTCGTGCCGCGCCCGAAGGTCGCGTGGCGCTGGCTGTTCGCGTACGGGCTCACGATCTCGTTCGGGCAGTTCGCGTTTCTCTTTTCCGCGATGTACGTCGGAATGCCGGCCGGGCTCGCGTCGCTGGTGCTGCAGGCGCAGGCGTTTTTTACGCTCGTGTTCGCGGCGCTGCTGCTCGGCGAGCGCCTGCGTCTGCCGAACCTCGCGGGGCTCGCGATCGCCGCCGCGGGACTCGCGGTGATCGGCCTCCAGGGCGGCCATGCGATGACGCTCGCCGGCTTCGTGCTGACGCTGTGCGCAGCGGCGTCGTGGGCGCTCGGCAACATCGTCACGAAGCGGGTCGGAAACGTCGATCTGGTCGGGCTCGTGGTCTGGGCGAGCCTGATTCCGCCGTTGCCGTTCGCGGTGCTCTCGTACTGCTTCGAGGGGCCGCAGCGGATCGTCGCGGCGCTGACCGGGATCGGCGCGGCGTCGATTTTCGCGGTGATCTATCTGGCGTTCATTGCGACGCTGCTCGGCTACAGCCTGTGGAGCCGGCTGCTGTCGCGCTATCCGGCAAGCCAGGTCGCGCCGTTCTCGCTGCTCGTGCCGATCGTGGGACTCGCGTCGGCCTCGCTGCTGCTCGGCGAACGGCTGTCGGCGCCGCAGATCGGCGGCGCGGCGCTCGTGATGGCGGGACTCGCGGTCAACGTGTTCGGCGGCTGGGTCGCGCGGCGGCTGGGCGCCACGCGCTGAACGCCGGTCGCGCGCCGCAGTGCGGCGAGGGCCGCCGCGCCGCGCGACCGCAGTGCGGTACGGCCCGCCGCGCCGGGTCCCTGCGGCGCACGGCGGATGCGGCGCCCCGTGCGGTCGATGCGCGCGCAACCGTTCAGGTCATGCGGTCGTGCGCGAGCGGCGGATTGGCCGCGAAGTACTGCTTGATGCCCTTCAGGATCGCGTTGGCCATCTCTTCGCGATAGGCCGGGTCGTTCAGCTTGCGCTCTTCGTCGGGGTTGCTGATGAACGCGGTCTCGACGAGGATCGACGGAATGTCCGGCGCTTTCAGCACCGCAAAGCCCGCCTGCTCCACGCGTCCGCTGTGCAGCTTGTTGATGCCGCCGATCTGGTCGAGCACGAAGTGGCCGTAGCGCAGCGAGTCGCGGATCTGCGCGGTGGTCGACATGTCGAACAGCGTGCGGTTCACGGCGGCATCGCTGGTCTTGATGTTGATGCCGCCGATACGGTCCGATTCGTTCTCCTTGTTCGCCATCCAGCGCGCCGCGGCGCTCGACGCACCGTGCTCGGAGAGCGCGAACACCGACGAGCCGCGCGCGAGCGGCGTGGTGAACGCATCCGCATGCACCGACACGAACAGGTCCGCGCCGACGCGCCGCGCCTTCTGCACGCGCACGTTCAGCGGCACGAAGAAGTCGGCGTCGCGCGTCATCATCGAGCGCATGTTGGGCTGCGCGTCGATCTTCGCGCGCAGCCGCTTCGCGATGTCGAGCGCGACGTGCTTCTCGTAGGTGCCGCCGCTGCCGATCGCGCCCGGGTCCTCGCCGCCGTGCCCCGGATCGATCGCGATGGTCAGCAGGCGCACCGTGTTGCTGCGGCCGGTGCGTGGATTGATGAACGTGTAGGTATCGTCGTTGCGATCGGGCAGGTTGCTCGCGAGCGCTTCGGGCTGCGAAGGCTGCGATGGCGCCGGTGCGGTCCCCGACGGCTTGCGGGCGGGCGGCGGCGCCGCGTTGTTCTGCGCGTAGCGGTCGAAGAACGCCTGGGTGTCGTCCTGGACCGGCGGCGTGGCCGCGCCGTTCAGCGGCGCGGGCGCTTCGTTCTGCTCGCTCAGGCGCTGCTCCTTGCGTTCGGTCTGCGCGAGCAGGTCCATCAGCGGATCGGGGGCGACCGCCGGGTACAGGTCGAACACGAGCCGGTAGTGGTACGAGCCGATCGGCGTGAGCGTGAACACCTGCGGCTTCACCGAGCCCTTCAGGTCGAACACGAGGCGCACCACGTGCGGTTCGAACTGGCCGACGCGCACCGAGCGGATCTGCGGATCGTTCGGCGTGATCTTCGAGACGAGATCGCGCAGCGCCTGATCGAGGTCGAGGCCGTTCAGATCGACCACGAGCCGGTCGGGGTCCTGCAGCATCTGCTGCGACGTCTGCAGCGGCTGGTCGGATTCGATCGTCACGCGCGTGTAGTCGCGCGCGGGCCACACGCGCACGCCGAGCACCGAGCTTGCAAAGGCGAGACGCGGCACCGCGAGCCCGAGGATCAGCGTCGAGGCGCCCGCGCGCAGGATCTGCCGTCGCCGCCAGTTGTGCGTGGCGGTGGCGGCGGACTCGATCGAGCGGAACGGCTTGATTAACATCTTTCTAGACATGCTTTTCCTGATTCGCTAAATGCCCGGGCGACCAGCACGCGGCCGTCGCCGTCGACTTCGAGGGCAAACACGAGATCCGGCACGCCGAGCAGGGCGCCTGCGCGCTGCGGCCATTCGACGAGACAGACCGCACCGCGGTCGAAGTACTCGCGAAAGCCCGCATCGGCCCATTCGGCCGGATCGCTGAACCGGTACAGATCGAAATGATGGAGCTCAAGTTCCCCATCGGCCTGCGCAATCGCATAGGGCTCGACGAGGGTATAGGTGGGACTGCGCACGCGTCCGGTATGACCGAGGCCGCGCAGCGTCGCACGCACGAGCGTCGTCTTGCCCGCGCCGAGGTCGCCGCTCAACTGCACCTGCAGGCCGGCGAACGCCCCGTTGCGGGTGATCTGCGCGTGCCGCACCTGGACGATCGCCTGCGCGAAGCGCGCGCCGAATGCCTGGGTGGCGGCTTCATCCGCGAGCGCGAAGTGGCGTTCGAGCAGAACGCCGGCGAGCGGCGGGGGCGAGAGATCGGAGTGGGCAGACATTCTCGTAAAATGGCGTGATGAACCGAAGTCCGGAGTCCCTCGTTTCGTGCACGTCCGCGTCCGGTGACGACGCGCGTGCGATGCGTCAATTCGATGAAGCGGCGCTGGCTGCGCTTGCGCTGCGCATCAAGGCCTGGGGCCGCGAACTGGGTTTCGGGGCGGTCGGCATCAGCGATACCGATCTAGGCTCGGCCGAGGCGGGACTCGCCGCGTGGCTCGCAGCGGGCTGCCATGGCGAGATGGATTATATGGCCAAACATGGGATGAAACGCGCGCGGCCCGCAGAGCTTGTGGCCCATACGCGACGTGTGATCTCGGTGCGCATGGCCTATTTGCCGACTGACGCCCTGCACCGCGCGCACGACGGAAAGGCCTGCGAAAGCGCCCTGCAGCGCGCATCGAAACCCGGCGAAAGCTCGCACGACGCGTCCCCGGCCGCGAGCGGCACCGCTGCGTCGTGGCGCGCGCACGAGCATGCGCGGCTCGCCGACCCCGCTGCGGCGGTGGTTTCGCTGTATGCGCGCGGCCGCGATTATCACAAGGTGATGCGCGGCAGACTGCAACAGCTTGCCGAAAGAATCGAAGGGGAGATCGGGGCGTACGGGTATCGCGTGTTCACCGATTCGGCGCCGGTGCTTGAAGTCGAGCTTGCGCAAAAGGCCGGCATCGGCTGGCGCGGCAAACACACGCTGTTGCTCCAGCGCGACGCCGGCTCGCTGTTTTTTCTCGGCGAGATCTACGTCGACATCCCGCTGCCGACCGATGCCTCGCGTGTGTCCGCGCAGGCGCCGGCGCGGTCCGGCGAGCACTGCGGCACCTGCACGCGCTGCATCGCCGCGTGTCCGACCGGTGCGATCGTGGGGCCATACAAGGTCGACGCGCGGCGCTGCATCTCGTACCTGACGATCGAACTGAAGGGCAGCATTCCGCACGAACTGCGCCCGCTGATCGGCAATCGCGTGTACGGGTGCGATGACTGCCAGCTGGTGTGCCCGTGGAACAAGTTCGCGCAGGCGGCGCCCGTCGACGATTTCGACGTGCGGCACGGGCTCGATCGCGCTTCGCTCGTCGAACTGTTCGGATGGAGCGCGCAGGACTTCGACGCGCGGATGCAGGGCAGCGCGATTCGCCGCATCGGTCATGAGCGCTGGCTGCGCAATCTGGCCGTCGCGCTCGGCAATGCGCTGCGTGCGTCGCCGGGCAGCGTCGCCGACGATACGCGCGCGGCGATGATCGCGGCCTTGCGGGCGCGCGCGGAGGATGCGTCGCCGCTCGTGCGCGAGCACGTCGCGTGGGCGCTTGAAGCTGCGTGACGCCGCACGAGGCCGCCTGAACCCGCCTGAACGCGCTTGAGGCTGCTTGAAGCCGCTTGAGGCCGCTTGAAGCCGCCCGCGCGCGCAGCGTACAGTAGCGGGATGCCGGCGCCGGCGGACTCCGCGCCGGCCGGTTCACGCAACCTGGGCAAGCCAATCATGTATCACGCTGTGATCGAAGCGCCGTTCTGCAAGATCGGCATCCGTATCGAGGCCGATGCGGTCCGCGAGATCGTCTACCTGCCGGAAGCGGTGGCGGCGCTCGCGCCTGCCACGCCGCTCGCGCGCGAGGCCGCTGCGCAGATCCGGCGTTACCTGGAGCAGGCGTCGGCCGGCTTCGATCTGCCGCTCGCGACCTTCGGCACAGCGTTCCAGCGGCGTGTCTGGGCCGCGATCGCGGAGATTCCGCGCGGCGCCGTGCTGACTTACGGGCAACTGGCCGAGCGCGTCGGTGCGGTGCCGCGCGCGGTCGGGCAGGCGTGCGGCGCGAACGCGCTGCCGCTCGTGATTCCCTGTCATCGCGTGGTCGCCGCGCGCGGTCTCGGGGGGTTCGCGCACCACACGGATGGCTATCTGCTGAAGGTCAAGCGCTGGCTGCTCGCGCACGAAGAGGATGGCCTGCTATGAGCGACAGGGCGCTGGAGGGTGTCGCCGCATCGCCGCTGCGGGACACGAGTCTTGCCTCGATCGATGCGTTCTGCGACGCGCTGTGGCTCGAACACGGGCTGTCGCGCAACACGCTCGATGCGTACCGGCGCGACTTGCGGCTCTTTTGCGAATGGCTCGTGCCACACCGTCAGGCGTCGCTCGATACGGTGAGCGAAGCGGATCTCGCCGCCTATAGCGTGGTGCGGCAAAAGGACAAATCGACCTCGGCGAACCGGCGCCTGTCGGTGTTCCGGCGCTACTACGCCTGGGCGGTGCGCGAGCATCGCATCGCCGCGGATCCGACGCTGCGGATCCGGTCGGCGAAACAGCCGGCGCGGTTCCCGTCGACGTTGAGCGAAGCGCAGGTCGAAGCGCTGCTGGGCGCGCCCGACGTCGACACGCCGCTCGGTCTGCGCGACCGCACGATGCTCGAACTGATGTATGCGAGCGGTTTGCGCGTGAGCGAGCTGGTCACGTTAAAGACCGTGGAAGTCGGCCTCAACGAGGGCGTGGTGCGCGTGATGGGCAAGGGGGCGAAAGAGCGCCTCGTGCCGTTCGGCGAGGAAGCGCACGGCTGGATCGAGCGGTATCTGCGCGAGGCGCGCCCCGCGCTGCTCGGCGCGCGCGCGGCCGATGCGCTGTTCGTCACCGCGCGCGCCGAAGGCATGACCCGCCAGCAGTTCTGGAACATCATCAAGCGGCACGCGGCCGCGGCGGACGTGCACGCGCCGCTGTCGCCGCATACGCTGCGGCATGCGTTCGCCACGCATCTGCTCAATCATGGCGCGGACCTGCGCGTCGTGCAGCTGCTGCTCGGTCACTCGGACATCTCGACGACGCAGATCTACACGCACGTCGCGCGCGAGCGGCTGAAGGTGCTGCACGCGACCCATCATCCGCGCGGCTGAGCGGCGCACGGCCGGTTCGCGGGCGCGACGGACGCCGTCGCCCCGTCGCGCCGTTTACAATGCGCCGATGAGCAAATCCCGACACGTCTCCGAAACGCCCGCCACGCAGTTTCTGCGCCGCCATGGCGTCGCTTTCGGCGAGCACCCTTACGATTACGTCGAGCACGGCGGCACCGCCGAATCGGCACGCCAGTTGCAGGTCGACGAGCATCATGTCGTCAAGACGCTCGTGATGGAAGACGAGCAGGCAAAGCCGCTGATCGTGCTGATGCACGGCGATCGCACCGTGTCGACCCGCAACCTTGCGCGCCAGATCGGCGTGAAGCGCGTCGAGCCGTGCAAGCCCGAGGTCGCAAACCGCCATTCCGGCTACCTCATTGGCGGCACGTCGCCGTTTGCGACCCGCAAGGCGATGCCCGTCTACGTGGAAGCCAGCATCCTCGCGCTCGAACGCGTCTGGCTGAACGGCGGCCGGCGCGGCTTTCTCGTGAGCCTCGATCCGCAGGTGCTGACGGCGTTGCTCGGCGCGCAGCCGGTGCAATGCGCGAACCTCGACTAGGGGCGCGCGGCGATGCCGGTGCGCTTCGGTAGAATAGGGCCCGTTTCGCGTGCGGCAGCCGTTCGGGCCTGCGGGCGCGGCGCCGTTTCACCCTGACAAGAGACCTGGAAGAGACTCCCGATGCACAACCTGATCGTTGCCGTCGCTGCCTACCTGATCGGTTCGGTTTCGTTTGCCGTGATCGTCAGCGCCGCGATGGGGCTGGCCGACCCGCGCTCATACGGCTCGAAGAACCCCGGCGCCACGAATGTGCTGCGCAGCGGCAACAAGGTTGCCGCCATCCTGACGCTGCTGGGCGACGCGCTCAAGGGTTGGCTCGCGGTCTGGCTCGTCAGCCATTTCGGTCCGCGCTACGGCCTCGGCCCGGACGCGGTCGCGCTGGCCGCGATTGCGGTCTTTCTCGGCCACCTGTATCCGGTGTTCTTCCGCTTCAAGGGCGGCAAGGGCGTGGCGACGGCCGCCGGCGTGCTGCTCGCGATCCATCCGGTGCTGGGCGTGGCGACGCTGCTGACCTGGCTCATCATCGCGTTCTTTTTCCGTTATTCGTCGCTGGCGGCGCTCGTTGCAGCGGTCTTTGCGCCGCTGTACGACGGCTTCCTGTTCGGCACGAACGTCGTGGCGCTAGCGGTCGTCGCGATGAGCGCGCTGCTCATCTGGCGGCATCGCGCCAATATCGCGAAGCTGATGGCGGGGCAGGAAAGCCGGATCGGCGACAAGAAGAAGGCCTAGCCGCCGGCCGCGATCGGTCCGCTCGCGCGGGCGCACGTCCGCCCGCGGTGGCGCGGCTCAGTCGCGGAAGTTGTTGAAGTCGAGCGGCGTGTCGCTCACGTCCTTGCGCAGCATCGCAATGACGCTTTGCAGGTCGTCGCGCTTCGTGCCCGACACGCGTACCGCGTCGCCCTGGATGCTGGCCTGCACCTTGATCTTGCTGTCCTTGACGAGCTTGACGATCTTCTTGGCCAGATCGCCGGACACGCCTTTTTTCACGGTGACGACCTGCTTGACCTTGTCGCCGCCGATCTTCTCGATCTTGCCGTAATCCAGAAAGCGCACGTCGACGTTGCGCTTGGCCATCTTCGAGATCAGCACGTCCTTGACCTGGCCGAGCTTGAAGTCGTCGTCGGCGAACAGCGTCAGTTCGTGCTCCTTGTGCTCGACCCGCGCATCCGAACCCTTGAAGTCGAAACGGGTGGAAATCTCCTTGTTGGATTGCTCGATCGCGTTCTTGACTTCGATCATGTTGGCTTCGCAGACGACGTCAAACGATGGCATTGCATTCTCCCAAAGTGCTGCGACGCGCGGCGTGCTCGCCTCGCCGGTGAGGCGCGGCGCTGTCGCTATAATCGTGGACTGGCGTTATTTTACCGATGCCGCTCTTTTTTGCCCAAGGTCGCCGCGCGGCGCCAGCGGGCGCGCCGCCGACCGTTTTCCGATTCCGATGTCCCATTCCGACTCCGTCTCTTTCACGCACGGCTATTCGCTGCAGCCGCACAACACGTTTGGCTTCGATGTTCGCGCGCGGCTTGCCTGTCCGATCGCGCACGAATCGCAGCTGCTCGCGGCAGTGCGCGATCCGCGCGCCGCGGACCTGCCGCGGCTCGTGCTGGGCGGCGGCAGCAACGTCGTGCTGACGCGCGACTTCGACGGCCTGGCGCTGCTGATCGCGCTGCGCGGCCGCCGGGTCGCGCGCGAGGACGCGGATGCGTGGTATGTCGAGGCCGCGGCCGGGGAAAACTGGCACGCGTTCGTCGCGTGGACGCTCGCAACGGGCATGCCCGGGCTTGAGAACCTCGCGCTGATTCCGGGGACGGTCGGCGCGGCGCCGATCCAGAACATCGGCGCGTACGGGCTGGAAATGGGCGAGCGTTTCGTGTCGCTGCGCGCGCTCGAACTCGCAAGCGGAGAGACGGTCGAGCTGGATGCGCAAGCGTGCCAGTTCGGGTATCGCGACAGCTTTTTCAAGCGCGACGGCCGCGATCGTTTCGTGATTCTGTCGGTGACGTTCCGCTTGCCGAAGCGCTGGGCGCCGCGCGCGGGATACGCGGACATTGCGCGGGCGCTCGCCGGGGCGCGCGACGGCGACGCGACCGCGCCTACGCCGCAGGCCGTCTTCGACGCGGTGGTCGCGGTGCGCCGCGCGAAACTGCCGGATCCGCTGCAGCTCGGCAACGCGGGCAGCTTCTTCAAGAATCCGGTGGTCGAGACCGCGCATTTCGAGCGGTTGCGGCAGCAGGAGCCGGAGCTCGTGTCGTATCGCCAGCCGGACGGGCGCGTGAAGCTCGCGGCCGGCTGGCTGATCGACCGGTGCGGCTGGAAGGGACGCACGCTCGGCGAGGCGGCGGTGCACGAACGCCAGGCGCTGGTGCTCGTGAATCGCGGCGGCGCGAGCGGCGCGCAGGTGCTCGCGCTTGCGCGCGCGATCCAGCAGGACGTGCGCGCGCGCTTCGGCGTCGAACTCGAAGCCGAGCCGGTGGTGCTGTAGCGCGGCCGATCGCCGACGGCCATGTTCGACGCGCAAAGAAAAAGCGCCAGGCTTTCGCCTGGCGCCTGCTTCGATCTGCCGTGGACCCAGCGCGGACCTGCCCGCGCCCGCGCGCGGCGGCGAGCCGCCTAGCCGCGCTGGCGGCGTGCGTTTTCCGCGATACGCATGCGCAGCGCATTCAGCTTGATGAAGCCGCCGGCGTCGGCCTGGTTGTACGCGCCGCCGTCGTCGTCGAAGGTCGCGATGGTCTTGTCGAACAGCGTGTCCTTCGAGTCGCGCGCCACCACCGACACGCCGCCCTTGTAGAGCTTCACGCGCACCCAGCCGTTGACCTTGTCCTGCGTGTGGTCGATCAGCACCTGCAGTGCGCGGCGCTCCGGGCTCCACCAGTAGCCGTTGTAGATCAGCGACGCATAGCGCGCCATCAGATCGTCCTTCAGGTGTGCAACTTCGCGGTCGAGCGTGATCGACTCGATGCCGCGGTGCGCCTTCAGCATGATCGTGCCGCCGGGGGTTTCGTAGCAGCCGCGCGACTTCATGCCGACGTAGCGATTTTCGACGAGGTCGAGACGGCCGATGCCGTGCTTGCCGCCGAGGCGGTTCAGTTCGGTCAGCATGTCGGCCGGCGACAGGCGCTTGCCGTTCAGCGCAACCGGGTCGCCGTGCTCATATTCGATGTCCACGTATTCCGGCTGGTCCGGCGCCTGCTCCGGCGCGACCGTCCAGCGCCACATGTCCGGTTCGGCTTCCGCCTTCGGGTCTTCGAGGTGCCGGCCTTCGAACGAGATGTGCAGCAGGTTCGCGTCCATCGAGTAAGGCGCGCCGCCCTGCTTGTGCTTCATTTCGATCGGAATGCCGGCTTTTTCCGCATACGCGAGCAGTTTTTCGCGCGACAGCAGATCCCACTCGCGCCACGGCGCGATCACCTTGATACCGGGTTCGAGGCCGTAATAGCCAAGCTCGAAGCGCACCTGGTCGTTACCCTTGCCGGTTGCGCCGTGCGAGACCGCCTGCGCGCCCGACATGCGCGCGATCTCGATCTGGCGCCTGGCGATCAGCGGCCGTGCGATCGACGTGCCGAGCAGATACTCGCCTTCGTAGATCGTGTTCGCGCGGAACATCGGGAACACGAAGTCGCGCACGAACTCTTCGCGCAGGTCTTCGATGTAGATGTTTTCCGGCTTGATGCCCAGTTGCAGGGCCTTCTTGCGCGCCGGTTCCAGCTCTTCGCCCTGGCCGATGTCGGCCGTGAACGTGACGACTTCGGCGTCGTAGTTGTCCTGCAACCACTTCAGGATGACGGAGGTGTCGAGGCCGCCCGAATAGGCGAGCACGACCTTGTTGATATCGCTCATGGTGAACTCGTAGCTGGAAGACTAGTGCGCGCCGGCCGCTCCGGAGCGCGGAAAAAACATTATTTTGACACTAAACCGCCGGTGGCCCGGCGTTTTCGGGTGGCCGCGGCACGCGCCGGCGGCCACGCGTGCCGCCGCCTGCTGCGGCGGCCGCCCGGGGGCGGGCTGGCTCAATGGTTCAGGCGGCCGAGCAGCAGGAACTCCATCAGCGCCTTTTGCACGTGCAGGCGGTTTTCCGCTTCGTCCCAGACGACGCTCTGCGGCCCGTCGATCACCTCGGCCGTGACTTCCTCGCCGCGGTGCGCCGGCAGGCAGTGCATGAAGAGTGCGTCAGGGTTCGCGCGCGCCATCATTTCGGTGTCCACGCACCAGTCGGCGAAGGCCTTCATGCGCGCCTCGTTTTCTTCCTCGAAGCCCATGCTGGTCCAGACGTCCGTGGTGACGAGGTCGGCTCCCGCGCAGGCTTCGTTCGGGTCGGCGAACTCCTCGATGACCGCCAGGCTTCCGGCGGCGAGCCGCGTACGGTCGAGCGCATAGCCCGCCGGGGTGGACAGGCGCAACCGGAAGCCGAGGATCTGCGCCGCTTCGATCCACGTGTACAGCATGTTGTTCGCGTCGCCGACCCACGCGACCGTCTTGCCGCGGATCGGACCGCGATGCTCGTAGAACGTGAACACGTCGGCCAGCACCTGGCACGGGTGATATTCGTTCGTGAGCCCGTTGATGACCGGCACCCGCGAATTCTCGGCGAAGCGCTGCAGGATGTCCTGGCCGAACGTGCGGATCATGATGATGTCGACCATGCGCGAGATTACCTGGGCGGCGTCCTCGATCGGCTCGCCGCGGCCCAGTTGCGTGTCGCGCGTGCTCATGAACACGGCGTGGCCGCCCAGCTGGAAGATGCCGGCCTCGAACGACAGCCGCGTGCGGGTCGAGTTCTTCTCGAAGATCATCGCGAGCGTGCGGTCGTGCAGCGGATGATAGGTCTCGTAGTTCTTGAACTTGCGCTTCAGGATGCGCGCGCGCTCAAGCACGTACTCGTAATCTTCCAGCGAGAAATCGTTGAACTGCAGGTAGTGACGGATTTTCTTGGCGGTCATGAAACAAATACGGCGGTCTCACCCGGCGAAACCGCCGGACGGCGCCGCCGTCGTTTGTGGTAACTGGTTGCAGCATAAAGGATTTCTGCCGGTTTGACGAGTCGGCCAAAAGGCCGGCCGCCCGCGCGCGAACGCGCGCGGCAAGGCGCAAGGGGGCTTGTGTGCAGTGCGGAAAAAGGTCGCCTGAGCTATAATCGCGGGCCGGGAGCCGACATGATTGGCTTCGCGGCGTCTGGCGGCGCGGTCCGCCCGGGCGTGCTCGACGTGTTCAGGCAACCGCATCCGCCGGCGCTCCGCCGGGCTGTCACACAGGTATTCGTACATGGCCGACACACCTCCAACCGAATATTTCATTCAGGGCATCACCAGGGGCGGGAAGAAGTTTCGCCCGAGCGACTGGTCGGAGCGTCTGGCCGGTGTGATGTCCATGTTCGGGCCGAGTGGCAAGGGCCCCAATGCCTACATGAAGTATTCGCAGTACGTGCGCCCGATCCTGCTGGGCGATCTGAAGTGCGTGATTCTCGATTCCCGCCTGCGCGAACTCGAACCCATGGCGTTCGATTTCGTCCTGAACTTCGCGAAGGACAATGACCTGGTGGTCACCGAGGCATGCGAGCTGCCCGCGCATCACGGCACGCAGCAGCCTCAGAAGAAGATCTAGCGCACGCCGCACCACCCGCCAAGGCGGGTTTTTTACGCCTTGACGCCGCTTGCTTGCTGCGTGCCCGCGGGCGACCGGCGGGCGCAACAAAAAAGCCCGCAACAGAGGCGGGCTTTGATGACGCAGCGGACGGAAACAGGAGCCGGCCCGCCGGAGCGGGCCAAGCCGGATTTACTGTGCTGCGGGCGCTTGCAGGCCCTTGACGGCTGCAGCGAGGCGGCTCTTGTGGCGAGCGGCCTTGTTCTTGTGAACGATCTTCTTGTCGGCAATGATGTCGATCGTCTTGGCCGATGCCTTGAAGATCTCGGCAGCCTTGGCGTGGTCGCCGGCTTCGACGGCCTTGCGGACTGCCTTGACCGCGGTGCGGTACTTCGAGCGCAGCGCGGAGTTGTGCGAGTTTGCCTTCGCGGCCTGACGGGCGCGCTTGCGTGCTTGTGCGGAGTTAGCCATAACGGTTCCTTGTCCTGTTCCTGTTTCGCGTATCCGGCGTGCGGACCGGGCGCTGCTTTTGGATCGAACCCCCGGGAGCGATTGCCCGGAAGCGCAAAAATGTCGAATTGTCTGCCCGCTGCTTGCCGCGGCTGATCCGGATCCACGGAACCGGACTCGTGCGGCGGGCGCCTGGCGGGTAACCGCGCAAAACGCCGGACAGCTTCTTTCGACGCGCTCGAAAATGCGACGAGCGTCGAAACCCGCGATTATAGCAACAATGCCCCGCATCTGGCAAACGCAAATATGTATCCGGGCGGCGACCGGTGAGCGCGCCGGGCGGGCGTTCAGACTGGCCGGGCGCGATGCGCGGCCGCGGCTGCGGCCGTGCGGCAGGCCCGGGCCGCGGCCGCGCGGCGCGCGCGGGCTGCGCGGCGTGCGTGAACGTCCGGCGGTCAAACGGGTCCGATACGCGTCCCGGCGGCTCGACCGCCCGCAGCGCACCCGTATAATGAGCGCCCCATGAATCTAATTCGAGCCCTGCTGACGGTCAGCGGCTTCACGCTGCTGTCGCGCGTGACCGGTCTGGCCCGCGAGACGCTGATCGCCCGCGCGTTCGGCGCGAGCCAGTTCACCGACGCATTCTACGTCGCGTTTCGCATCCCGAACCTGCTGCGGCGCATTTCCGCGGAAGGTGCGTTTTCGCAGGCATTCGTGCCGATCCTTGCGGAGTTCAAGAACCAGCAGGGTCACGACGCGACCAAGCTGCTTGTCGACGCGACCTCGACCGTGCTCGCGTGGGCGCTCGTCGTCCTGTCGGTGCTCGGCGTGCTGGGCGCCGGGGGCGTCGTGTTCGTGGTGGCCTCGGGCCTCGAGCACGACGGGCACGCGTACGGACTCGCGGTCACGATGACGCGCATCATGTTTCCGTACATCGTGTTCATTTCGCTCACGTCGCTCGCTTCGAGCGTGCTGAACACGTACAAGAGCTTCTCGGTGCCGGCGTTCGCGCCGGTGCTGCTGAACGTCGCGTTCATCGGCGCCGCGGTGTTCGTCGCGCCGCATCTGAAGACGCCAGTCTACGCGCTGGCGGGCGCGGTGATCGTCGGCGGCGTGTTGCAGTTCATCGTGCAGCTGCCGGCGCTGAAGAAGATCGACATGGTGCCGCGCATCGGCCTGAATCCGGTGCGCGCGCTGGCGCACCGGGGCGTGAAGCGGGTGCTCGCGAAGATGGTGCCCGCGATGTTCGCGGTGTCGGTCGCGCAGATCAGCCTGATCATCAACACCAACATCGCGTCGCGCATCGGCCCGGGCGCCGTGTCGTGGATCAACTACGCGGACCGGCTGATGGAGTTTCCGACCGCGCTGCTCGGCGTCGCGCTCGGCACGATCCTGCTGCCGAGCCTGTCGCGCGCGCACGTGGACGCGGATCCCCATGAATATTCGTCGCTGCTCGACTGGGGGCTGCGCGTGACGTTCCTGCTCGCCGCGCCGAGCGCGATCGCGCTGTTCTTCTTCGCGGAGCCGCTGACGGCCGTGCTGTTCCACTACGGCAAATTCGACGCGCGCTCGGTCGTGATGGTGGGCCGCGCGCTGTCGGCCTACGGCGTCGGGCTGATCGGGCTGATTCTCATCAAGATCCTCGCGCCGGGCTTCTATGCGAAGCAGGACATCAAGACGCCGGTGAAGATCGGGGTCGGCGTGCTGGTCGTCACGCAGCTGTGCAATCTGGTATTCGTGCCGATCTTCGCGCATGCGGGCCTCACGCTGAGCGTGGGCCTTGGCGCGTGCATGAATGCGCTGCTGCTGCTCATCGGCCTGCGCCGGCGCGGCATTTACACGCCCTCGCGCGGCTGGCCGCTGTTTCTCGTGCAGATGGCGGGTGCTTGCCTCGTGCTCGCGGGCACGATGCACTGGTTTGCGATCAGCTTCGACTGGATCGGCCTGCGCGCGCGGCCCCTCGATCGCATCGCACTGCTGGCGGCGTGTCTCGTGCTGTTTGCTGCGCTATATTTCAGTATGCTGTGGCTAATGGGCTTCAAGTACGCGTATTTCAGAAGGCGGGTGAAGTGATTGCGACGACGCGGGTTCTCGACTATTTCAGTACGCTGGTCGCCGAAGACGATAGTCTGCCGCTGACCGAGGCCGCGCTGTCGCTCGCGCAGGACGCGTATCCGGACCTGGACTTGCAGGGCGTGCTCGCGGAGATCGACGAACTGGTCTTGCGCCTGCGCCGGCGCATGCCGCCCGATGCCGATCTGCGGCAAAAAATCGGCCAGCTCAATCGCTATTTCTTTCGCGAGCTCGGCTTTGTCTGCAACCTCAACGACTACTACGATCCCGACAACAGCCACCTGAACGTGCTGCTCAAGCGCCGCCGCGGCATTCCGATTTCGCTCGCGGTGCTGTACCTGGAGATGGCCGCGCAGCTCGGCATTCCGGTGCGCGGCGTGTCGTTTCCCGGGCATTTCCTGCTGCGCGTGACGACGCCCGAGGGCGACGTGATGCTCGATCCGGCCACCGGCCGCTCGCTGTCGGAGACGGAGATGGTGGAGATGCTGGAGCCGTATGTGACGTCGGTGGGCGACTCGGTGAGCCGCGCGCTGCGCATGCTGCTGCAGCCGGCCACGCGCCGCGAGATCGTCGCGCGGATGCTGCGCAACCTGAAGGCGACCTATCTTCAGACGGAGCGCTGGCAACGGCTGCTTGCCGTGCAGCAGCGGCTCGTGATCCTGCTGCCGGAGAGTATCGAGGAGGTGCGCGACCGCGGCTTTGCGTATGCGCGGCTCGACTATCTGCGCCCGGCGCTCGAAGACCTCGAACGCTATCTGGGCGACCGGCCGGACGCCGAAGACGCCGTGGTGGTCGAATCCCAGCTGCACGAACTGCGGCAGCGCACGCAGCACGACGACCGCGGCTGACGCGCGCCGCCTTGTCCGCTGTATCCCGGCGCGCGCACACGCGCCGCGAGGCGCGCGGGCGGGGCTGCGGCGTGCGTGCGCGGTTACTTCGGCTGCATCCGGATCGCGCCGTCGAGGCGAATCACTTCGCCGTTGAGCATCGGGTTCTCGACGATTTGCTGCGCGAGCATCGCGTATTCGACCGGTTTGCCGAGCCGCGGCGGGAACGGCACCATCGCGCCGAGCGCATCCTGCACTTCCTGCGGCATGCCGAGCAGCATCGGCGTCTCGAAGATGCCGGGGGCGATCGTCATCACGCGAATGCCGTTGCGCGCGAGGTCGCGCGCGATCGGCAGCGTCATGCCGACCACGCCGGCTTTCGACGCCGCGTAGGCGGCCTGGCCGATCTGGCCGTCGAAGGCCGCCACCGACGCCGTATTGATGATCACGCCGCGCTCGCCGCCGGCGTTCGGCGCGTTCTGGGCGATCGCCGCGGCGGCGAGGCGGATCATATTGAAGGTGCCGATCAGGTTGATCGAGATCGTGCGCGTGAACGCGTCGAGCGGGTGGGGGCCATCCTTGCCGACCGTCTTGACGGCGGGCGCGACGCCCGCGCAGTTGATCAGTCCGCGCAGCGGGCCGAGCGCGGTGGCGGCGGCCACCGCGCTGGCCGCGTCGTCTTCGCGGCTCACGTCGCACTTGACGAACGTGCCGCCGAGTTCCTGCGCGAGCGCCTCGCCGGCCTGCTGGTTCAGGTCGGCGAGGACGACCTTGCCGCCCTGCGCCGCCAGCCGTTGCGCTGTCGCGGCGCCGAGGCCCGAAGCGCCGCCGGTGATCAGGAATACGTTGTCGCGAATCTCCATGTGCTCTCTCCTGGGTTCAGGTGTCGTGATATTGGAATAAAAAATCGACGACCGATCGACCGATTGTAGCGGCTATGTTGCAGCGCGGAAAGCACGGGCGCGGCCAGGCCGGCGGCGCTGCGGCCGTGGCGGATCGGCCGGACTGCCTGGGAGGGCGAAGCATCGCGCGAAGCCGCGCGCCTCGGGTAAGCGCGTTGAGCGGGCACCAAGTGGTGCGCTGGGCGGGCACCGGGCACACACTCAATGCTCACCCCATGCGCGCTGAGCGCGCGCAAGGCAGGGGCGGCAGTGCGTCGCACGCGCGAGGCGTGCGCTCCGGCGGAATCCGCCCGGGCCGGCGCGGGCGCGACGTCCGGGGAGCGTCGCGAAAATTGTCGCGAAAGGCGAAGCGGGTTACTTCAGTGCATCGAATGCGCGCGCGCGGATTTCGTCGACCGTGCCGAGTCCGGAGATTGCGCGATATTGCGGCGCCTTCAGGCTGCTCGACGGATCGCCGTTCGTTGCCCAGCCGTTGTAGTACTCGATCAGCGGCTTCGTCTGCGCGACGTAGACATCGAGGCGCTTGCGGACCGTCTCTTCCTTGTCGTCGTCGCGCTGGATCAGCGGCTCGCCGGTCACGTCGTCGACGTTGTCGACCTTCGGCGGGTTGAACTTCACGTGGTATGTGCGGCCCGATGCGGCATGCACGCGACGGCCGCTCATGCGCACGATGATCTCGTCGAACGGCACGTCGATTTCCAGCACGTAGTCGATCGCGACGCCTGCCTGCTTCATTGCCTCGGCCTGCGGCAGCGTGCGCGGGAAGCCGTCGAACAGGTAGCCGTTCGCGCAGTCCGGCTGCTGCAGACGTTCCTTGACCAGATTGATGATCAGCGTGTCGGGCACGAGTTCGCCCGCTTCCATATAACGTTTGGCTTCGACACCGAGCGGCGTGCCGGCTTTCACGGCGGCGCGCAGCATGTCGCCGGTGGAGATCTGCGGAATGCCGAATTTCTCTTTGATGAAGCTGGCCTGGGTGCCCTTGCCGGCGCCCGGCGCACCCAACAGGATCAAACGCATCTGATATCTCCAGATTTCTATGTGAATTCTTTCGCGGCGCGGTGACGTGAAGCGCATCCGCGGTTTCGGTTCGGGGAGTACGACGGCCCGCATCGGGCCAGCCACGGCGAGCCCCGCGCGGCACACCGCAAGGGCGGCGCAGCGGGGACTACCGGCGGGCGGCGGGACAACCGGGGACGAACCCAGACAAACGGATGGTGCGGATGCAGCGCATGACCGGATCGATTATGCCACGGGTTTTTACGCGGACGGACCGAATAGCGCCCGCACGCGGGCCAGATCTTCGGGCGTGTCGACCCCGGGCAGCGGGGCTTCGTGCGTGATGCGCACCGCGATCCGCTCGCCGTGCCACATCGCGCGCAACTGTTCGAGCGCCTCGGCCTGCTCGATCGGCGCGTGGGCGAGATGAGGGTAAGTGCGCAAAAATCCGGTGCGGTACGCATACAGGCCGATATGCCGGTAAACCGCCGCCGGCCCCGGCGGGGCGGGCATCGCGGCGACCTCCGGCCAGTGCGGCTGGTAGGCGTCGCGCATCCACGGAATGGGCGCGCGCGAGAAATACAGCGCGACGCCGCGCGCGTCGAGCACGACCTTGACGACGTTCGGATTGAAGATCTCGGCCGGGTCGGTGATCGGATGGGCGGCCGTCGCGATCGCGCAGCCGGTGCTTGCGGCGAGGTGCGACGCAACGTCGCACACGAGCGCCGGATCGATCAGCGGCTCGTCCCCCTGTACGTTGACGACGATCGTGTCGTCCGACCAGCCGAAGTGTGCGGCGACCTCGGCGAGGCGGTCGGTGCCGGACGGATGATCGGCGCGCGTGAGCACTGCCTCGATGCCGTGTGCGCGCGCGACGTCGAGCACCGCTGGCGCGTCGGATGCGATCAGTACCTGCTGCGCGCCCGAGGCGAGCGCGCGCTGCGCGACGCGCACCACCATCGGCAAGCCGCCGATGTCGGCAAGCGGCTTGTTGGGCAGACGGGTCGACGCAAGCCGCGCGGGCACGACGGCAATGAACGGCGGATGGGAGGGGGCGGCTTCGGTCATCGGCTAGCGGAGCAGAACGGGCAGAAGGGACAGGGGACAGAAGAGACGGCAGGGGCAGCGCGCGGGGCGGCCGGCAGCGGGCGGTGCGCTCCGTCGTTTCGGGCGGCCTGCGCGAGGAGGGGCCGCCGTGGCTCGGGACGCTTCGGCCACCCGGGTCATCGGGCCGCCGGAGCCGCCCGGGATACTCGGGCTACCCGGGAGGCCGCTTGGGCCACCCAAGCCACCCAAGCCACCCAAGCCACCCAAGCCACCCAAGCCACCCAAGCCACCCAAGCCACCCAAGCCACCCAAGCCACCCAAGCCACCCAAGCCACCCAAGCCACCCGCTACGCTCCGGCCGAGACCGCGCGCCGCAGGCCGCGCAGACTCGCGCACGACGACGTATCACGCGCCGGGCGCAGGACCGACGGGCTCGACCGGCGTGCCTTCGACGGTTTGCCGCGCTTCGTCGACGAGCATCACCGGGATGCCGTCGCGGATCGGGTAAGCCAGCTTGTCGGCACTGCAGATGAGTTCCTGCGCGGCGCGATCGTAGCTGAGCGGGCCCTTGCAGATCGGGCAGACGAGGATTTCAAGCAGACGGGCGTCCACGGACTTTCTCCACGACGAGTTCAATCAGGCGGTGATCCAATGCGGCTTCGACCGGGACGACCCAGATCCGCGCATCGTGCCAGGCCCCCAATTTTACCGCATCCTTCTCGGTGATCAGGATCGCGTCCGCGTCGACGTCCGCGAACGGGCTCGCGCGATACGCGTAATGATCGGGCAACGCGCGGGTCGCGGGCGCGAGGCCGGCTGCGCGCAGCGTCGCGAAGAACCGCTCGGGCGCGCCGATGCCGGCGGCGGCCAGCACGCGCTCGCCGGCGAATTGCGCGAGCGGCCGGCGCAGCGCCGGGTCGCCGAGATGCCACGCGTCGCCCGGGACGAGCCGCAGCGCGAACGTGTTCGGCCACGACGGGAGCGCGCGCGCGTACGGGTCGTTGACGAGCGTCGCGTCGCGGCGCCGCGACAGCGGTTCGCGCAACGGACCGGCCGGCAGCAGGAAGCCGTTGCCGCCGAGCCGGTGATCGAACACGACCAGTTCGACGTCGCGCGCGAGGCGGTAGTGCTGCAGGCCGTCGTCGCTGACGATCACGTCGACGTCGCGGTGCGCCGCGCACAGCGCGCGGGCGGCGGCGACGCGGTCCGGGCTGACCCAGACGGGCGCCCCGGTGCGGCGGGCGATCAGCAGCGGCTCGTCGCCGCCGCTGCCGGCCGATGACGCCGCGGTGATCGGCGTCGGCCGGTCGACACGCGCGCCGTAGCCGCGCGACACGACGCCGGGGTGAAAGCCGGCGGCGCGCAAGGCCTCGACCATCGCGATGACGGTGGGCGTCTTGCCGGTGCCGCCAACGGTCACGTTACCGACCACGACCACCGGCACGCCGACCCGGACGGCCTTGCGCCAGCCGAGCGCAAAGCTTGCGCGCCGGGCAAGCGCGAGCGCGCCGAACAGCCCGGCAAGCGGCAGCAGCGTCCACGCGAAGGGCCCGCGCCGCTGCCATTCGCGGGCGATGCGCGCTTCGAGCGGCTGCTTCAGGCTACTCATGCCGGGGGCGCCGGCAGACGCGGCCGGGCGGGAGCGGGGAGGCGCGTCGGGGCGCGATACGCGGGACACGCGGGGCACGCGAGGCAACGGGCAAGGCAACTCTCCGGGCGAAGGGAACAGGACACGGACCACCCGCCCCGTGCCGTGACGCGGGCGACGCGGGCAGCATGGCGACGCGGCGAGCGGAACGGAAGCAAACGAGGCGCGACGTCCTGCACGCGCGGCGCGACGGAAGCTTCCGGAACCCGGCACTGTAGCGTGCGAGCGTCCCGCGCCGCAAGTCGGCCCGCCGCCAGCGGGCGGGCTCGCGGCCGTCTCCGCGCGTCGACGTCTGTGGATAACTTTGTGGAAAATTGGCGTTTGAAATGGCTGGAACGCCGTCCATACGCGGCTTCTGTCGGGATGCGACTACGTTGTGAGTTTGTAAAGTGTATAAAAATCAATAACTTGCTTCGATTCTATCGGCGTTCGCGGGCAATCTGGATGTGCTGGTCCGCGACTTCCCGCCATGTGGACACTTTTAACAATCTGCGCGCCGCGCTGGACGGGCGGCCCCGTCCAGTCTATTGTCGGGGCGGCCTGCCACTTCAATTCCCCGCATGAATTCCGACTCTCCGTTTGCCTCTCCCGCGACCTCAGGCAGCGATGCCGTCATCCCCGTCTCGGCGCTCAATCGCGCGATCGGCACGATGCTCGAACGCTCGTTCCCGCTCGTCTGGGTGTCCGGCGAGGTGTCGAATTTCACGCGCGCGGCGAGCGGCCACTGGTATTTCTCGATCAAGGACGCGCAGGCGCAGATGCGCTGCGTGATGTTCCGCGGCCGCGCGCAGTACGCCGAGTTCACGCCGCGCGAAGGCGACCGGATCGAAGTGCGCGCGCTCGTCACGATGTACGAGCCGCGCGGCGAGCTGCAGCTGAACGTCGAAGCGCTTCGGCGCACCGGCCAGGGCCGGCTGTTCGAGGCGTTCCTGAAACTGAAGGCGCAGCTCGAAGCCGAGGGTCTTTTCGCGCCCGCGCGCAAGCGGCCGCTGCCCGCCCATCCGCGCGCGATCGGCGTGGTGACGTCGCTGCAGGCGGCGGCGCTGCGCGACGTGCTGACCACGCTGCAGCGCCGCGCGCCGCACATTCCGGTGATCGTCTACCCGGCGCCGGTGCAGGGCGCGGGCGCCGGCGCGAAACTCGCGGCCATGATCGAGACCGCGAACGCGCGGCGCGACGCGGACGTGCTGATCGTCTGCCGCGGCGGCGGCTCGATCGAGGACCTGTGGGCGTTCAACGAAGAGGGGCTTGCGCGGGCGATCGCGGCCAGCGCGATCCCGGTGGTGAGCGGCGTGGGTCACGAGACGGACTTCACGATTGCCGATTTTGCCGCCGACGTGCGTGCGCCGACCCCCACCGGCGCAGCCGAGCTCGTCAGCCCGCAGCGCGCGCTGCTGCTGCGCGCGCTCGATCAGCATTACACGGCGCTGGCCCGCGGCTTCGACCGGCAGTTCGAGCGCCGCGCGCAACAGCTCGACTGGCTTGCGCGCCGGCTCGTGTCGCCCGCCGAGCGGCTTGCGCGGCAGCGGACGCATCTGCAGCAGCTTGCGGCGCGGCTGGCATCGGCCGGCGGACAGCGGGCACGCGACGTGCGTGCTCGCCTGATGCTGTTGCAGATGCGCTGGCAGCGCGCGCGGCCCGATCTGACCGTGCATCGCTCGACGGGCGACGCGCTGGCTCAGCGTCTGCACACGGCGATGTCGCGCCAGGCCGAGCGGCGGCATGCGCGGGTCGAGACGCTCGCCGCGCGGCTCGACGTACTGAGTCCGCAGCGCACGCTCGAACGCGGCTATGCCGCGCTGCTCGATCCGTCGAACGGCCGCGCGGTGCGCGCGCCGGCGGCATTGAAGCCGGGCCGCAAGCTGAGCGTGCACCTGGCCGACGGCGCGGCGGACATCACGCTGGCCGATGTGCAGCCCCGCCTTGCTGACAGCTTTTGAAAGGCATTGCCGTGATCGTGCGCCACGCGTGCGCACGCGGACCGCAGCACGAATGAGGCCGCGTGTGCAGTGCGATCACGGATGAAGTGCATAAAGTCCGCTGGTTTGCGGGGTTATTCCAAGTCGCCTACAATCGTTTGCTCGACAGCGTGATCCGCAAACCGACTCCCCACACACAGATAGAAGGAAAGCACCATGGAACATACGCTCCCGCCGTTGCCGTACGCGAAGAATGCGCTCGCTCCGCACATGTCCGAAGAGACGCTCGAGTTTCACTACGGCAAGCATCACCAGGCCTATGTGACCAACCTGAACAATCTGATCAAGGGCACGGAGTTCGAAAACCTGTCGCTTGAAGAGATCGTCAAGAAGGCCTCGGGCGGCATCTTCAACAACGCGGCGCAGATCTGGAATCACACGTTCTTCTGGAACAGCCTGTCGCCGCAGGGCGGTGGCGCACCGAAGGGCGCGCTTGCCGATGCGATCAATGCGAAGTGGGGCTCTTACGACGCCTTCAAGGAAGCCTTCACGAAGACCGCCGTCGGAACGTTCGGTTCGGGCTGGGCATGGCTTGTGAGGAAGGCAGACGGCTCGCTCGATCTCGTCTCGACGAGCAACGCCGCCACGCCGCTCACCACCGACGCGAAGCCGCTGCTGACGATCGACGTCTGGGAACACGCGTACTACATCGATTACCGCAACGCACGTCCGAAATTCGTCGAAGCGTTCTGGAATATCGTGAACTGGTCGTTCGCCGAAAAGAATTTCGCGTAAATTGCGCGCGACGCGCTTATCCGTGTAACGCGGACAACGCGCGGCACCGCTGAAGAAAGCCCTCGCTTGCGAGGGCTTTCTGTTTTTTGTCTTCTGCTTTGTGTCTTCTGCTTTGTGTCTTCCGCCTTGTGCTTTCCGCCTTTGGGGCTGACGCGCATGGTGCGATCCGCAATCGTGGCGCGCGCCTTTTTACTATTCGGCGGCTGGCGTGGCGGCCGGCTTGCGCGGGCGCCTTCCATGCGCGGCGGATTTGCGTGCGCTCTTGCGTGCGGCGGGTGCGTCCACCGCGGGGTCGGGCGTGTCAGCCTGTCCGCCTCGGGCATCGGCGACCACGGGCGGCGGCGCGGCCGGCCGCGCTGGTTTCGCGGCGGCTTTGCGGCTACCGGTACGGCCGCCGCGTTTGCGCGCGGCCGGCGGGGCGGCTTCGGCGTCTGCGCTCGCGGCGGGCGTGTCGTCCCGGGCGACAGGCTCGCCGCCGAACAGATCGGCGGTCATCGTTTGCCGTTCGCGCGCAGGCGCTTCGACGCGCGGCTCGTGCCGTGTCAGCGCGTCGTGCGGCTCATGTGTTTCGCGTCTTTCGTGTGGCTCGTGCGCTTCGTGCCGCTCGTGCGCTTCGTGTGTCTCATGCGCCTCATGCGCCTCATGCGCCTCGTGTGGCGCTGCAGCCTCGGCCTCAGCCGCGGCTGCCACCACGCGCGGCTTGCGCGTCGGGGCAGCCGGTTCCGCTGACGCCTCCAGGTTCGCCGCGACGCTCGTGCTCCGGTACACATACGCGCCGGATTTCTCGTCGCGGCCAAACTCCAGCAGTCCGCGCGCCTGCGCTTCTTCGAGCAGATTGCCGAATGCGCGGAACCCGTAATACGTTTCGTTGAAATCGGGCTGGCGGCGCTTGATCGCATTCTTCAGCACCGAGGCCCAGATCTTGCCGCTGTCGCCGCGCTCGGAGGCGAGCGCATCGAAGGTCTGCACCGCCATTTCGACGGCCTGTGTGCGGCGTGTTTCGAGGTCCTGCTTCGGGGCCTTGTCCTCATTCGACGCGCGTTTTGCCGTGGCGCCGGGCTGAGCCTGGCGCGCGGTGTCGCGCTTCGCGACGCTGCGCTGGTTTTCGCGCACGAGATTGTCGTAGAAGATGAATTCGTCGCAGTTTGCAATCAGCAGATCCGATGTCGATTGCCGCACGCCCACGCCGATCACCTGTTTCGCGTTTTCGCGCAGCTTCGAGACGAGCGGCGAAAAATCGGAATCGCCGCTGATGATGACGAAGGTGTTGACGTGCGATTTCGTATAGCACAGATCGAGCGCATCGACGACGAGGCGAATGTCCGCCGAGTTCTTGCCCGACTGGCGCACGTGCGGAATCTCGATCAGCTCGAAGCTCGCTTCGTGCATCGCGCCCTTGAAGCTCTTGTAGCGCTCCCAGTCGCAATACGCTTTCTTCACGACGATGCTGCCCTTCAGCAGCAGGCGTTCGAGGACCAGCTTGATGTCGAATTTTTCGTAGTTGGCATCGCGCACGCCGAGCGCAACGTTTTCGAAATCGCAGAACAGCGCCATGCTGATCGTGTCGTTGGGTGACGCCATGTCGTTCTCCAGTAAGGCAGCCGTCGCACAGGACGTATCGCGCACATCATAACGATACTCGCGGACAAAGCGGCATTTTGCCGGAGACGCGCGGTCGAACCAGCCTTCGAAGCCAGGCGGGACGATGCGCGCGGATGGCGGTCAGGACGGCCGGCGCGCGACGAAGCGCACCGCCGGCAGCGCGCGAGAGGGCGCCACGCACGGGCACGGCGCGCGAGTCACATGCCACTGTGCGCGGGCCGCGCGGGTTCAGTTGCGATGGGCGGCGACTTCCCAGTTGATATCGACGCACAGCACCTGCATGCCGTGCGCGGTCTGCGCGGCGATCGACGCGGTCACGCACAGGTGCGCTTCGTTGATCGACAGGTAGGGCGGCGTCAGATGGACCTGTCCCGGTGTGCGCATCGCACCGATGAAGTAAGGCCGGCGCTCCCAGCTTGCGCCCTCCGAATGCAGCAGCGGCCGGAAGCGCTTGGCGCGCTGCGAGGCGCGGCCCGGCGGCTGCACGTTGTCGCCGATCTGCCGGCCCGATGCATCGAGCAGGAAGCAGCGCGCCGTTTCGCCGAGCGCGAGCAGCGGCGCGCTCGCCCTCGTCACCGGTTCGCCGGCCGTGAGTTGCGCGCCGGCGGTTTCGAGCGCGCTCACGTACGGGGCGAGACGCGCTGCCTGTGCACGCTCGCGCAGCGCGACACGTTCGCGCAGCGCGGCGGTGAGCGCATCCATCAGTCCGGCCGCGGCCTGCGGCTGCACCGGATCGACGCTTGGCGCGGCGAAATGCGCGCCCTGCACGAAATCGACGTTGCATTCGAGCGCGATCAGCGCATCGCGCTCGGTCGACAGTCCGCCCATCAGCACGAGTTGCCCTGATTCGTGCAGCAGCGACACGAGCCCCGGCAGCACGCGTTCGATGTGCGAATGCTCGCTGGCCTGGGCGAGGATGCAGCGGTCGAGCGTGACGATGTCGGGGCGCAGGTTCCACACGCGGTCGATGTTCGAGTGCTTCGCGCCGAAGCCGTCCAGCGCGATCAGGAAGCCCGACTTGCGCAGCGCGTCGATGATCTCCGCAAAGCGCGTGGTCTCGCCGCCCGCCTGCTCCGAGACTTCCAGCACGACCCGCTGCGCGGAGAGTCCGAGCGCCTTCAGCCCCGCGAGCAGCGCGTCGCCGTAGCTCGTGTCCATCAGCGCGGCGGGATGCAGGCTCAGGAAGAGCCATTCGTCATGGCTGTCGAACGCGTTGAAGTTGCCCAGGTGCAGCGATTCGGCGAGCCGGCCGAGTTCGAGCAGATCGCCGCGCCGGGCGGCTTGCGTGAACACTTCGTGCGACGGCACCTGGCGGCCCGTTTCGTCGCGCGCGCGCAGCGAGGCGTGGTAGCCGATCGCACGCCGGTGCGATACCGAGAACACCGGCTGGAACACGCTGAACACCGTGTAGCCGCCGTACAGCACGGTGCGCCGTGAGCCTTCGTCGCCGGCCACGGGGCGGGGCGGCTGGAAGCCGGGTGGGTCGAGTTCGAGCATGCTCATCATGGATCGGTCGGTCGGAAGCGGGGCGCGGGACGGGCGTGTCGTGCGCCAGTTTACAGCATAGTCGAGCAAGAACCGTGCGCACGGGAAAAGCGCGGCACGCGCGTCGCGACGTTTCGCCTCAGGTGTCGATTGCACGTCCGGTCGCGGGTCCGTTGGTCTGTTCCGCCGTGTGTCCCGCTGTGTGTCCGGCTGTGTGTCTGACTGTGTCTCCGACCGCCTGTTCGATCGCGTATTTGACGATGGCGCCGTTCGTGCACGCGGGCGCGGTACCCCGCAGTGCGCACCGGATTGGTGCGCACTGCGCCCCGTCACGGGTCCGCGCGTTCGCGCAGCCGGTCAGGTGCGCTCGGACGGATCGGTCTTTCTCGCAGGCTGCCGGATGTCGGACGACAGCTGCGCGAAGATCCACGACGAGCAGGCCGTGATAATGCCGACGCACAGGAACGTCGCGTGAAACGCGGGCAGCGTGTTTGCTTCGGTGACCTTGTGAATCAGTCCGGTGAAGGTGGTCAGCATCGCGCCCGCGACCGTGACGCCGAGGCTCATCGACAGCATCTGCACGAGCGAGAACAGGCTGTTGCCGCTGCTCGCGCCGCCGGTGCCGAGATCCTTCAGCGTGAGCGTGTTCATCGCGGTGAACTGCATCGAGTTCACGCCGCCGAAGAACGCCAGTTGCAGGAGGCGCAGCCACAGCGGCTGCGCGGCGGCGGTCAGCGAGAAGCTCGCCATCGCGAGGCCGACGAGAATCGTGTTGGTGACGAGCACGCGCCGGTAGCCGTACTTTGTGATCAGCGACGTAGCAAGGCGCTTCGACGTCATGCCGGCCGCGGCGACCGGCAGCATCATCAGGCCGGATTCGAAGGCCGTATAGCCGAGGCTCACCTGCAGCAGCAGCGGAATCAGATAGGGCATCGCGCCGCTGCCGATGCGCGCGAACAGGTTGCCGAGCAGCCCGACGCTGAACGTGTGGATCTTGAACAGGTCGAGCGAGAAGAGCGGATGCGGCACGCGCACCGCATGCAGCCCGTAGGCGACGAAGCATGCGAGGCTCAGGATCAGCAGCACGAGCACGGCGGCGTGCGGGATGCCGAGTTCGGCATGGCCGTCGAGCGCGAACGAGATCGCGACCATGCCGACGATCAGCAGCACGTAGCCCGCCATGTCGAAGCCTTGTGTCTGCGGATTGCGGCTGTCGTGCATGAAGATGAACGTGGCGATGCAGCCGGCCACGCCGACCGGCACGTTGATCAGGAAGATCCAGTGCCACGAGGCGATCTTCACGAGCCAGCCGCCGAGCGTCGGGCCGATCAGCGGGCCGATCAGGCCCGGTATCGCGACGAACGACAGCGCGGGCAGATAGCGCTCGGCCGGGAACGTGCGCAGCACCGCGAGCCGGCCGACCGGCAGCAGCATCGCGCCGCCGACGCCCTGGATCACGCGGTACAGCACCAGCTGGTTCAGTGTTTGCGCGTTGGCGCACAGCAGCGAGCCGAGCGTGAACACGAGGATCGCGCTGAAGAACACCATCCGCGTGCCGAGCTTGTCGGCGAGCCAGCCGGAGACGGGGATCATCACCGCCATCGTCAGCGAGTAGGCGATCACGACCGACTGCATGCGCAGCGGCAACTCGCCGAGGCTCGTCGCCATCGCGGGCAGCGCGGTGTTGACGATCGTCGAGTCGAGGGTCTGCATGAAGAAGCCGGTGGCGACGAGCCACAGCATCACCGTCAGCGTGCGGTCGCTGGGCGCGGCGGCGGCCTGGCGGGAGGGGACGACAGTGGGCGGTCTGGTCATGGAAGTCGGCTGCTGACGCACCCGGAGCGGGCAGGGGGCTTCATTTTAGGGAAATCCACGCGGCTGTGCAGCGGCGTGCGCGACGGCTCACGGCCCCGTGGGGTAGTCACCGACGTAGCGTGCCCGCGGACGAATCAGGCGCGCGTCGGCGGCCTGCTCGAGCGCGTGCGCGATCCACCCGACGACGCGGCCCAGCGCGAACAGCGTGAACGCGGCGCCGGCCGGCAGCCCGAGTACGTGTTCGAGCGCCGCGAGCGCGAAATCGACCGTCGGCGCGCTGCCTGTCGTTTCGCGTACCGCGTGCGCAAGTGCCTCGACGCGCGCGAGCGGCGAGCGCGCGGGCGCGCATTCGGCGAGCAGCGCGAGCAGCACGCGGGCGCGCGGGTCGCCGTGCGGATAGAGCGGGTGGCCGAAGCCGGGCAGCACCGCGCCGGCGCGGCCGTCGTTCGGGTGCGCGAGCCGCGTCGCGAGATAGCGGTCGAGATCGGGGGCGCGGGCGGCCTCGTCGAGCAGCGCGGCGACGCGCGCTGTTTCGCCGCCGTGGCGCGGACCCGACAGCGCGGCGAGCCCGCCCGCGATCGCGCCGAACAGATGCGTGCCGGTCGACGTGATGCAGCGCACCGTGAAGGTCGACGCGTTCAGCTCGTGGTCCGCGCACGCGACGAGCGCCGCGCGCAGCAGCCCGGCCTGCGGCCGGCTGCGGATGCCCCAGGCCGCCGCCAGCTGGCGGTGCACCGGCTCGTTCGACGGCGCGCCGGCAATCATTGCCGCGGCGAGCAGGCGCATCACCGTGCACGCGGTATCGAGCTGCGCGTCGCGCCCCTGCGCCCAGACGCGCGGCATCTGCGCGGCGGCCGCGGGCAGCAGCACGGCGGCGCGATCGAGCGGCGAGCTGTCGCTCCACAACTTCAGCCACGCATTCCACTGCGCGGCGGCGAGCGGCGCGGCGGGCGCATCGGCGATCCGCCGCGCGCTGCAGTCCCACAGCAGCGCCGCGACCTCTTCGAGCGACGCGCTGCGGGCGAGCAGCGTCGCGTCGCGGCCGCGATAGTAGAGCTGGCCGTCGGCGATCAGCGTGATCGACGATTCGAGCACCGGCACGCCCCAGTCGAGCACCTTCTGCGCGACCTTGCCGGCCCGCTTGCCGTCCGCCTTGCGGCGCGCGAGCCGGCGCACTTCGGCCGCGTCGTAGACACGGTGGCGGCCGCGCGCGTCGGGCGTGGAGCGCAGCATCCCGCGGCTCACGTACGCGTAGAGCGTCGGCACGCTGATGCCGAGCAGATGGGCAGCTTCAGGGGCGGTCAGGTGGGTCGGCATGTCGGGCTGCGCGAGGCGCGATATAAAGAAGACGGAAAACCGGAAAAATCAATCTATATTGATTCTATTCATCAAGATTGATCGATGCTGGATCGAATTCTAGACTCGCATCAGCACTTTGACGACACTTTCCGGCGCATACCATGACTCCCGACCTCGCACTTTGCCATCTCTGGACGATCGCCGGCTGCGATCCCAAGGCGCTTGCCCACGTTGCGCTGCACGGCGCCGACCCGGGCCTGCCGTCGGTGTTTCGCGTCGGTACGCTGGCGAGCGCGACGATCGGCGCTGCCGCGCTGGCCGCGGCCGAGTGCGACCGGTTGCGCACCGGCCGCGTGCAGCAGGTCGAGCTCGACATGCGGCGCGCGCTGGTCGCGTTCCGCAGCGAGCGTTACCTGCGCGTGAATGGCGGGCCGCCGCCGCCGCTGCGCGACCCCGTCACGGGGTTTTACGCGACCCGCGACGACCGCTGGATCCAGTTGCACACGAACTTTCCCCATCATCTGGGCGGGGTGCTGAAGGTGCTGGGCTGCGCGAACGGCCGCCCCGCCGTGGCCGAGGCGATCCGCGGCTGGGACGGCGCATCGCTCGACCAGGCGCTCGCGGACGCGGGCCTGTGCGCGGCGCTGATCCGCGCGCCGCACGAATGGGATGCGCTCGAGCAGGCGCAGGCCGTGGCCGCGCTGCCGCTGTTCGAGATCGTCCGGATCGGCGACGCGCCGCCGGAGCCGGTCGGCCGCGGCAGCGCGGACCGGCCGCTGGGGGGCACGCGCGTGCTCGATCTGTCGCGCATCATTGCCGGTCCGGTGGCGGGACGCACGCTCGCCCAGCACGGCGCGCAGGTGCTGCTCGTGAACGGCCCGCATTTGCCGAATATCGCGCCGCTCGTCATTGACAACGGCCGCGGCAAGCGCTCGGCCACGCTCGATCTGCGCGAGGCCGCCGCGTGCGATCAACTGCGCGTGCTGGCGGCCGGCGCGGACGTGTTCCTGCAGGCGTACCGGCCCGGCGCGCTGGCGGCGCGCGGCTTTTCGCCCGAAGCGCTGGCCGCAGAGCGGCCGGGCATCGTCTATGTGTCGGTGTCGGCGTATGGGCATCGCGGACCGTGGTCGCAGCGGCGCGGCTTCGACAGTCTCGTGCAGTCCGCGAGCGGCATTGCATGGAGCGAGCGCGAAGCGGTGCACGGCGTCGAGCCGAAGCATTTGCCCTGTCAGGCGCTCGATCACGCGACGGGCTATCTTGCCGCGTTCGGCGCGATGGCGGCGCTCGCGCGCCGCGCGACCGAAGGCGGAAGCTGGCACGTGCGGGTCTCGCTCGCGCAGACCGGGCGCTGGCTGCAGCAGATGGGGCGGGTCGAGGACGGCTGGCGCGCGCCGGACGTCGGCTTCGACGACGTGCAGGATTGCCTTGCGCGCGTGGCCTCGCCGTTCGGCGAGGTGCTCGGCACGCAGCCGGCCGAGCGGCTCAGCCTCACGCCGCCGTTCTTCGCGCGTCCGCCGGTGCCGATCGGCAGCGACGCGCCGTGCTGGCTCGACTGACGCGCGCCGCCCGCGCTACTTGCGCAGCTCCGCGACGAAATCGTAGTAGTCGTTGCGGCAGTAGGTGTCGGTGAGCTCGATCGCGCGCTGCTCGGCCGTGTAGCCGACGCGCGTGATCAGCAGCAGCGCCTCGTTCGGCGCGATGCTCATCTGCTGCGCGATGTCCTCGCTCGCATTGACCGCGCGAAAGTGCTGCAGCGCGCGCACGATGCCGAGCCCGCGCTGTTCGAGATAGCTGTAGAGCGAATCGCCGATCGCGTGCGGGTCGGGGATCAGCGCGGCGGGAAAGGTCGAATTCTCGACTGCCATCACGATGCCGTCCGCGAGGCGCAGGCGCTTGAGCCGCGTGACGGCGGCGTTCGGCGACAGGCCGAGCTGGATCACTTCGTCGCGGCTCGCCGGCAGGATTTCGCGCGAGAGCCATTGCGAACTCGGGCTGAAGCCGCGTCGCCGCAGCATCTCGCTGAAGCTCGACAGGCGCGACAGCGGATCCTCGTAGCGCGGCGTGATGAAGCTGCCCGCGCCCTGGGTGCGGCGGATCAGGCCTTGCTCGACGAGCAGCGCGATCGCCTTGCGCGCGGTGATGCGCGACACGCCGAGCGCGTCCGACAGCACCCGCTCGGACGGCAGCGCCTCGCCGGGATTCCAGCGGTTTTCGTGGATCGCGCTGGCGAGCTTGCGGGCGAGCTGCAGGTAAAGCGGCGTATCGTTTTCCGGGTCCGGACGCAGGTCGCGCCAGCGGTCTTCCGAGGCTGTATTCATGGGGCGGACGCAAGAAGGGCGAGCGGCAATTCTATGACATCGGCGCGTCGCGTTATAGCGGGCTTTTGCGGACGTCGCGCCCGCGGGTCGCCAACGCGGCTACACTGGGGCGCGAACCCGCAACCTGAGGAGAGAACATGACGACCGACATCGCCACGGTGAGCCTGCCGGACGGCGAGCGTATTCCGAAGCTCGGCCAGGGCACATGGGAAATGGGCGAGCAGCCCGCCCGGCGGGCCGCCGAGATCGCCGCGCTGCGCGAGGGGATCGAACTCGGGATGACGCTGATCGACACCGCCGAGATGTACGGCGAAGGCGCCACCGAAAGCCTGCTGGGCGATGCGCTCGCGGGTCTGCGCGAAAGTGTGTTTCTCGTGAGCAAGGTGTATCCGCACAATGCGAGCCGGCGCGGCGTGCAAGCCGCGTGCGAGCGCAGCCTGCAGCGCCTGAAGACGGACCGGCTCGATCTGTACCTGCTTCACTGGCGGGGCGGGGTGCCGCTTGCGGAGACCGTCGAGGGTTTCGAGGCGTTGCGCCGCGCGGGCAAGATCCGTCACTGGGGCGTCAGCAACTTCGATACCGACGATATGGAGGAACTGTGCGCGGTGGCGGACGGCGAGCGATGCGCGACGAATCAGATTCTCTATAACGTTGCGCGGCGCGGCCCCGAATTCGATCTGCTGCCGTGGCTGGCCGCGCACCGGATGCCGGCGATGGCCTACAGTCCGGTGGATCATGCGCGCTTGCCGAAGCGCTCGCCGCTCGACGATATCGCCGATGCGCACGGGGTCTCGGTGTTTCAGGTCGCGCTCGCGTGGGCGCTGCGCCAGCCGGGCGTGTTCGCGATTCCGAAGGCGGCGCGTGCGGAACACGTCCGCGACAATCGTCGCGCGCTCGACCTGCGGCTCGATGCGCACCAGTGTGCGGCAATCGACGCGTATTTCAGGCCGCCGCGCAGCAAGCGCGCGCTGGAGATGCTATAGCGCGATTGTCCGGGGCACCGACGGCCACTCGCGTCCCGGCTCTGGCGGTGACGCCCGACCGGGGGATCGGGACATCACCGCCGTCGCTTGCCGAGAGGTGACGATCGGCTGCACGGTCGACCAGATGCCGGGAAAGCGGATCGGGGGCTCCGCGTTCCGGGATCTAGTGTCCCTTGCCGCCACCACTGCTGCCGCCACCACCTTTGCCTCCGGCGCCGCCTTTACCGAAGCCGCCGCCGAAGCCGCCACCAAAGCCACCACCGAATCCGCCCGCCGGGCCGCCGCCGCACCCGCAGCCGCCTCCCATTCCGCCGCCGAAGCCGCCGCCAGGGCCGCCACCGCCGGGGCCACCGCCACCACCGCCACCGCCACCACCGCCACCACCGCCACCACCGCCACCACCGCCACCACCGCCACCACCGCCACCACCGCCACCACCGCCACCACCGCCACCACCGCCACCACCGCCACCACCGCCACCACCGCCACCACCGCCACCACCGCCACCACCGCCACCACCGCCACCACCGCCACCGCCGCCACCGCCACCGCCACCACCACCACCACCGCCACCGCCACCACCACCACCACCACCACCACCACCGCCGCCACTGCTTCCGCTTCCGCCACCTCGACTGCCGCCGGCGCTCGCGCCGCCGCCGACGCCGCCCACTCCGCTGGAGCCGCTGGAGCCGCCGTTCGCGCCGCTTCCAGCGCCCGAAGCGCTCGCCGTGCCACCGCCGCGCGGATGCCGTGCGCAGTGCCCGGTGCTGTCCTCGGTGCAGTTGGACAACTGAAACACCGCAGCGATGTCTTCAGCGGCCGTTGCAGCGTAGGCCGCGGCGCTCGTTGCCGCTGCGTTCCCCTGCGCCGGCTGCGTCGATACCCCCGCGCCGCTCGCCATCACAGGCGCAGCCGCATGCATCGTTGAACCCGGACTGGCGCCGCCGCCATCGGCGGCTGATGCGGTCTGGGATGCGAGCAGCATCACAGTCGCTGTCAATCCTATAAGCCCCTTCGTTAACCCGTAGTAGTGCTGATTGAATTTATTGGTGTCCATGACTGCTCTCCCGAGGAGCCTCGGGCGCCTCGTCGCCGTCGTCTCGCACGCGGTTACTGTCGCGGCGGGTCCGTCTGGATGCGGACCTCATCGCGCCCCGAGTCCGTGGCGCGTGCCAGTCGATATGCTGTCAGGGACGCGTCGCGTTTGCTGCGATGACCTGTCGTACAGGTCATCAGCGGCACCGGCAGGCCTGCACCGCTTCCTCCGTTGCGCGCCTTTCTGTCGGGCGCGATGGCGGCGGAGCACAGCAGAGCGCGCGAGCGTGGACCGTCGAAACGGTTCTCGACGCGCGTCGATGCGTCCGCAGCCGGGGCGTGCATGGTGTGCCGGATGCCGCCTGTTCTTTAGCGATATCCATGCCATTGCTGTCAAAGCCCCGTCCTGCTTGACGCGCCAGAGGCACCTCGGGCCGCGATGCAATTGAAATGACGAAAAACGTTTCGGACTTGAAACGCCGTCCTCGGGCGAGCGGGTTAGCGGTGGCGCGCTCAGTCCGTGCGTTGACACTGCAGCACACGCAACTCGTCGACCGGGATGTGGCAGCGGATCCGGTGTTCGGGCGCCGCGTCGGCAAACGGCGGATCGTCGGTTTCGCAGCGCGTGCCGAGCTTGCGCGGACAGCTCGGGTGGAAGATGCAGCCGGACACAGGCGTCGGCGCAGCCGCGGACGGGGTTGCGGACGAACTTGCGGACGAGGTTGAGGCTGAAGCCGCCGGCTCGCCGGTCATTCGGACCCGTTCCGGCAGCGGGCTACCGGACATGGGCATCGCGGACAGCAATACTTCGGTGTACGGATGATGTGGCCCGTCGAAAACCCGTGCGGCCGGACCGATTTCGAGCAGGCGGCCGCCGTACAGCACGGCGATCCGGTCCGACAGGTAACGCACGACATTCAGATCGTGCGAGATGAACAGGTAGCTGACGCCGCGCGCGCGCTGCAGGTCCGCCAGCAGATTGAGGATCGCGGCCTGCACCGAGACGTCGAGCGCCGACGTCGGCTCGTCGCACACGATGACGCGCGGCGCGCCGGCGAACGCGCGCGCGATCGCGACCCGCTGCTTGAGCCCGCCGGACAGATGACGGGTGCGCACGTCGAGATAGCGCCCCGGCAGGCGGACGGCCTCGGCGAGTTCGGCGAGCCGTGCCGTGCGCGCGGCGCCGCGCAGCCCGGCGAGTCGCGCGAGCGGCCGGCCGATCAGTCGTTTGACCGCGAGCGCGCGATTGAGCGCGGCATCCGGGTTCTGGAAGACGCTCTGCAGCGCGACGATCTGCGCGCGGGTGCGCCGCGTGACGCGCGCGGCGAGCGGGGCGCCGTCGAGCGCGATGACGCCGCCCGCGTCGGGTGCGAGCAGGCCGAGCAGCAGCTTCGCGAGCGTGGTCTTGCCGCTGCCGGATTCGCCGACGAGCCCGAGCGTTTCGCCGGCCGCGAGTTCGAGCGAGACGTCGTCGAGCGCGCGCAACGCCGGGCCCGATGCGTCAAAAGTCTTCGATACCCGTTCGATGCGCAGCACCGGCGCGACGGGGCGCGCAACCGGCTGCGCGTGGGCCCGCGCGTCGTCGCCGGCGGCAGTCGCGGCCGGACTCGTGCGCGGCAGCGCGTGCGCGCGTTCGTGATAGTGGCAGCGCGCCATCTGCTCGCCGTGCGCGGCGGCGACGCGCGCCGGCGGCGGCGTGTCGCGGCGGCAGCGTTCGTCCGCGAGACCGCAGCGCGGCGCATACAGGCAGCCCGGCAGCGCCGGCCCCGCGGCTGGCAGCTCGCCCGCGATCGTGTCGAGCCGCGCGCGCGTCTTGTCACGGCCGGCGCCGGGCAGGCAGCGCAGCAGCCCGACCGTATACGGATGGCGCGGTGCGCCGAACACGTCGGCGCTCGCGCCTTCCTCGATGAGCCGGCCCGCGTACAGCACGCCGACGCGCTCGCACATGCGCGCAATCACCGCGAGGTTGTGGCTCACGAACAGCACGGCGGTGCCCAGTTCCGCGCGCAGCTGGGCGATCAGATCGAGCACCTGGGCCTCGACGGTCGCGTCGAGGCCGGTGGTCGGTTCGTCGAGAATCAGCAGCGTCGGGTTCGATGCGAGCGCCATCGCGATCACTGCGCGCTGCTGCATGCCGCCCGAGATCTGATGCGGGTAGCTGTGCATGACCCGCGCGGGGTCGCCGATGCGCATGCGCAACAGCATGTCGTGTGCGTGCGCAATCGCGTCGGCGCGGCGCTCGCCGGCCGCTTCGAATGCCTCGGCGACCTGGCGGCCGATGGTGAGCGTCGGATTGAGCGCCCGCCCGGGGTCCTGATAGACCATCGATACGGTGCGCGCCCGCAGCGTGCGCAGTGCGCCGGCATCGAGCGCATGCACGTCGTGGCCGCCGATCAGCACGCGGCCGGCCTGCAATGCGCCGTTGCGCGGCAGGTAGCGCAGCGCCGCGAGTGCGAGCGTCGATTTGCCGCAACCGGATTCGCCGACGAGACCGTACGCCTCGCCGCGCCTCACGCACAGCGAGACGTCCTGCAGCACGGGGCGCACGCGCCCGTGCGTGCGATACGCGACGCTCAGGCCGATCACGGTGAGCGCATCGTCCTGCGCGCTGCGCGACGGATCTGGGGCGGGGAACGCGGCGGCGTCGGTCGGTCGGTTCATCGGGCGAGCGTTTCCTGCAGGCTGTCGGCGATCAGGTTCACCGCGATCACGAGCGACGCGATCGCGGCGGCGTCGAACACGACCGTCCACCACGCGCCGCCGGCCATCAGCGTGTACGACTCGGATAGCGCCAGCCCCCAGTCCGCCGACGGCGGCTGGATGCCGAAGCCGAGAAACGACAGCGTGGCGGCCGCGAAGATCGCATAGCCGAGGCGCACCGTGGCCTCGACGATGATCGGCGGCAGCACGTTAGGCAGGATTTCCGCGAACATGATGTAGAGCGCGTGCTCGCCGCGCAGCTCGGCTGCGGCGATGTAGTCGAGGTGGCGCTCGGCGATCACGGCGGCGCGCACGGTGCGCGCGGTGATCGGTGCGAACGTGATGCCGATCACGACAATCACCGTCAGATTCGACGCGCCGACTGCCGCCAGCGCAAGCAGCGCGACGATCACGAGCGGCAGCGCGAGCACGGCGTCGATCGCGCGGCCGATCGCGTGATCGACCCAGCCGCCGAAGTAGCCGAGCGCGAGTCCCAGTGCGGTGCCGGCGAGCGTGCCGAGCAGCGTCGCCAGCGGCGCGACGGTCAGGATGTCGCGCGCGCCGGCGAGCACGCGCGAGAACACGTCGCGGCCGAGCGCGTCGGTGCCGAACCAGTGCAGGTGGCCAGGCGGCAACAGCGCGTTCAGCGGATCGGACGCGTACGGGTCGTAGGGCGCGATCGACGGTCCCGCGAGCGCGCAGACGAGCCATCCGATCAGGATCGCGCAGCCCACGAGAAACGCGGGCGAGCGCAGCAGCGCGCGCAGCGGCGTTGCGCGCGCGCCGTCGGCGGCGGCCGGCAGCGTCGCGCTCATGCGCTGCGCGCGACGCGCAGCCGCGGATCGAGCAGCCGGTGCAGCGCATCGGCGAGCAGGTTGGCGAGCGTGTAGACGACGCCGATGCTCAGCACGCCGGCCTCGAGCATCGGAAAGTCGCGCGCCTTCGCGGCGTTGTAGATCAGCGAGCCGATCCCCTGGTAATGAAACAGCGTCTCGACGACGACGAGGCCGCCGATCATGTAGCCGAGCTGCGTGGCCGATACCGTGATCGTCGGCAGCAGCGCGTTGCGCAGCACGTGCCGGCCGATCACGGTGCGGCGCGGCAGGCCCTTCAGTACCGCGGTGCGGGTGTAATCGGCATCGAGCGCTTCGATCGTGCCCGCGCGCGCCATGCGCGCGATATAGCCGAAGAACACGAATACGAGCGGCAACACCGGCAGCACGAGATGCTTTAGTTGCACGAGCGCGCTCGCCCCGGGCGGGGCGCTTGCCTCGATGGGCAGCCAGCGCAGCACGATGCCGAACACGAGAATCAGCGCGATCGACGATACGAACTCGGGCACGACCGTCGCGGCGAGGCCCGCGATACTGAGCAGGCGGTCGATCCAGCGGCCCGCGTGCAGTGCGGCCCATACGCCGCCGGCGATGCCGAGCGGCACCACGATCGCGAACGCGAGCAGCCCCAGTTGTGCCGAGTGCGCGAGCGCGTCGGCGATGAACGGCGCGACCGGCGCACGGTACGCGTAGGAGACGCCCATGTCGCCGCGCACGATGTGCGCGAGCCAGCTGACGTATTGCGTGACGAGCGGCCGGTCCGCGCCGAGCTGATGATCGAGCGCGGCGACCGCGCGCGCGTCGGCGAGCGGCCCGAGGATCGCGCGGCCGATATCGCCGGGCAGCCACTGGCCGCCCACGAAGACGATCAGCGACAGCAGCCACAGCGTGACGAGCGACAGCGCGATGCGCGTCGCGAGAAAGCGCGCGGCGGCGCCGAACGGGCGCGCTGTCCTGGGCGGGGTGGCCAAAGCCTTGGCGGTCGGCATCGAATCCTTGCGGCGGGCTCAGGCGGACAGCGTCACGCGGTCGAAATAGAGCTGCTGGAGCGCGGTGAAGCGCATGCCCTGTACCGCGCTGCGCGTCGCGACCAGCTGGTCGAAGAAGAACGGGATGATCACCGGCGTTTCGTCGAGCAGCAGGCGCTGGATCTGCCCGGAGATCTTGCGCTGCGACGCGAGATCGATGGCGGCGACGAACTGTGCGACGAGTGCGTCGTACTGCGGGTTGCGGAAATGCGCGGCGTTCCACGTGCCGTGGCTCGACAGCGTCGCGTTCAGAAATACGTTCGGGATGCCCCGGTGGCCGTAGTCGGTCATGCCGAGCGGCGCGTCGAGCCAGTCCGATTTGCCCGGCGTGCCTGCGCCGTAATACTGCGACTGGCTCTCGACTTTCAGCGCGATGCGGATGCCGACGGCCTTCGCGGCATTTTGCACGACCACCGCGAGGTCGGACATCTCCATGTACTTTTCGGTGGTGAGCGTCACGTCGAAGCCGTTCGGCACGCCTGCCTGCGCGAGCAGCGCTTTCGCTTTCGCCACGTCGATGTGCCGCTGCGGCACGCCGGCGTTCGACGACGGAAATACCGGCGCGAACGGGCTGTCGTTGCCGAGCTGCGCACGGCCGCGAAACAGCCCGCGCACGATCACGTCGCGATCCAGCGACAGCGCGAGCGCTTCGCGCACGCGTTTGTCGCGAAAGAGCGGGCTGTCGTTGCGCATGTGGATCTGCCGGTGCGCGCTCGACCGCACGCCCATTACCCTGAAGCCCGGATTGTTCAGGATGCCGGCGCCGCCCTGCACCGAGAAGGTGCCCATGACGTCGGCCGCGCCGCCTTGCAGCGCGAGGATCTGGGCCGGCTCGTCCGCATAGAACGCAAACTGCACGCGCTCGGGCAGCGCCTTTTCACCCCAATAATCAGGATTGCGTACGAATGCCGCACCGACCTTCGGCGTGTAGTGATCGAGCCGGAACGGGCCGGTGCCGATGAAGGTTTTTTCGTAGTTGCCGGTGTAGCTGGCCGGCAGCATGATCGCGTTGTAATTGTCCGACGACACGTAATACGGGAAGTTGCCGTTCGGCGCATCCAGATGGAAGGCGACCGTGTGATCGTCGAGCGCGCGCGTGCCGCCTTTGGACAGCACACCCTTGAGGGCGGACAGCGCGGCCGAGCCGCTGGCGGGATCCGCGAGACGGTCGAAGGTTGCGACCACATCTTTCGCGGTGAACGGCTGGCCGTCGCTGAACCGGACGTTCGGGCGCAGCCGGAAGGTCCACACATCGCCCTTGTCGTTCGGCTTCCACGACAGCGCGAGCGCGGGCTTCAGATGCGCCTGCGCGTCGTCGTCGACGAGGAATTCGCCGGTCTGGTTGAGCAGCGCGAGGCCGCCCGCGTCGCTCACCGTCAGCGGATCGATCGCGCCGGCGGGCATCAGGTGCGCGACACGCACCGTCGCGCCGGCGCCGCCCTGGGCGCGCGCGAGCGGCATATCGAGCAGGCCGGTGCCGGCGAGCGACAGGCCGATCACGCTTGCGTAGCGCAGCAGGTCGCGGCGCGACAGGCGTCCGGCGGCAAATTCGTCGAGCGCGTGATGGCCGTACTGATCGGCGTGGCGGCGGGCGGGAGCGAGTATGACAGGGCGATCCGCGGGAATTTTCATCAGGGGCGTATCCGGTCCGTTGAGGTGAGACGCGGCAGGCGCGTCTCACCTGACGCTGGTTCGATGGCGGGGAGTCGCTTCAGTGTAAGCGATTGACGGAGGATGGGGAACGGCTGCCCGTTCGCCTGCGTATCGGGGTATCGGCGTATCGGCGTATCGGCGCCGCGCGTGACTGCGCATCAGCTTTCGTGCGGATGCCGATGGATCGGGTCGACCCAGTACACGGTTTCGGGGGCTTCGACCGCGTCGATGTTCAGGTTCACGACCACCGCCTCGTTGTCGCTGCGCACCAGCACGCATTCGAGCGGGTCGTCGGTGCTGGCGTTGATCTCCTGATGCGGCACGTAGGGCGGCACGAAGATGAAGTCGCCGGGCCCCGCTTCGGCCGTGAATTCCAGGTGTTCGCCCCAGCGCATCCGCGCATGGCCGCGCACCACGTAGATCACGCTTTCGAGCGCGCCGTGATGATGCGCACCGGTCTTCGCGTTCGGATGAATCGTCACGGTGCCGGCCCACAGTTTCTGTGCGCCGGCGCGTGCCGCGTCGATCGCCGCGGCACGGTTCATGCCGGGGGTTTGGGCGGTGTTCGCGTCGAGCTGGTCGCCGCGGATCACCTTCACGCCGTGCTCGCGCCAGTCGCGCGGCGCCGTGCCGGCTGCGTCGGGGTGTTCGTGATGCTCGCTCATCGGTTGGCTCCTCGGGGGCGGTGCGCGCGGAGACTGCCTCCGCGCGCACCGCGTGCCGCGATAAAAAAGCCCGTCCGCGATGGACGGGCCCGGGTGTGCGCCGAACGGGCGGCCGTTACTTCTGCTTCGCGTTGATGACCGCTTCGGCCACGTTGGCCGGCGTCTCGGCGTAGTGCTTGAACTCCATCGTGTAGGTCGCGCGACCCTGGGTGGCCGAGCGCAGCGACGTGGAGTAGCCGAACATCTCCGCGAGCGGCACTTCGGCGCGCACCAGCTTGCCGCCGCCGCCCGCGATGTCCTCCATCCCCTGCACGAGGCCGCGTCGGCTCGACAGATCGCCCATCACGTTGCCCATGAAGTCTTCGGGCGTTTCCACTTCGACGGCCATCATCGGTTCGAGCAGCACCGGCTTTGCGCGCCGCATCGCTTCCTTGAACGCCATCGAGCCGGCCATGCGGAACGCGTTTTCGTTCGAATCGACGTCGTGGTACGAGCCGAACGTCAGCGTCACCTTCACGTCGACGACCGGGTAGCCCGCCAGCACGCCGGCCTTCAGCGTCTCCTGGATACCCTTGTCCACCGCCGGGATGAATTCGCGCGGAATCACGCCGCCCTTGATCTGGTCGACGAACTCATAGCCCCTGCCCTGCGCGGCCGGTTCGAGCGAGATCACCGCGTGGCCATACTGGCCGCGGCCGCCCGACTGCTTGACGAACTTGCCCTCGACGTCCTCGACCTTGTTGCGCACTGTTTCGCGGTAAGCGACCTGCGGCTTGCCGACGGTCGCCTCGACGCCGAACTCGCGCTTCATCCGGTCCACGAGAATTTCGAGGTGCAGCTCGCCCATCCCGGAGATGATCGTCTGGCCGGACTCCTCGTCCGTCTGCACGCGGAACGACGGATCTTCCTGCGCGAGGCGGTTCAGCGCGATGCCCATCTTCTCCTGGTCGGCCTTCGTCTTCGGCTCGACGGCCTGCGAAATCACCGGATCGGGAAACTGCATGCGTTCGAGGATGATCACCTTGTCCGGGTCGCACAGCGTGTCGCCCGTGGTCGCTTCCTTCAGGCCGACCGCCGCCGCGATGTCGCCCGCGCGCACTTCCTTGATTTCCTTGCGCTCGTTCGCGTGCATCTGCAGGATCCGGCCGAGGCGCTCCTTCTTTTCCTTGATCGGGTTGTAGACGGTATCGCCCGAATTGACGACGCCCGAATAGACGCGGAAGAAGATCAGCTGACCGACGAACGGATCGGTCATGATCTTGAACGCAAGCGCGGAGAAGGGTTCGTCGTCGCTCGGATGCCGCTCGGCTTCGCGGTCGTGCTCGTCGTGGCCGAGAATCGCGGGCACGTCGACCGGCGACGGCAGATAGTCGATCACCGCGTCGAGCATCGCCTGCACGCCCTTGTTCTTGAAGGCGCTGCCGCACAGCATCGGCACGATCTCGTTGGCGATCGTGCGCGCGCGCAACCCCTGCTTGATCTCGTCCTCGCTGAGCGGCTCGCCGCCGAGGTACTTTTCGAGCAGATGCTCGTTTGCTTCGGCGGCGGCCTCGACCATCCGGTCGTGCCACTCCTTCGCGCTCGCCTGCAGCTCGGGCGGAATCTCGCGATAGTCGAACTTGATCCCCTGGCTGTCGTCGTCCCAGACGATCGCCTTCATTTTCACGAGGTCGACCACGCCCTGGAAGTGCTCCTCGGCGCCGACCGGAATCTGGATCGGCACCGCGACGCCCTTCAGGCGCTCGCCGATCTGCCGCTGCACGCGGAAAAAGTCCGCGCCGACGCGGTCCATCTTGTTGACGAACGCGATGCGCGGCACCTTGTACTTGTTCGCCTGGCGCCACACCGTCTCCGACTGCGGCTGCACGCCGCCGACCGAGTCGTAGACCATGCACGCGCCGTCGAGCACGCGCATCGAACGCTCGACCTCGATCGTGAAGTCGACGTGTCCCGGGGTGTCGATGATGTTGATCCGGTGCTCCGGATAGTTGCCGGCCATGCCGCGCCAGAATGCCGTGGTGGCCGCCGACGTGATGGTGATGCCGCGCTCCTGCTCCTGCTCCATCCAGTCCATCGTCGCGGCGCCGTCGTGCACTTCGCCGATCTTGTGCGTCACGCCGGTGTAGAAGAGGATGCGCTCGGTGGTGGTGGTCTTGCCGGCGTCGATGTGAGCGCTGATGCCGATGTTGCGATAGCGCTCGATGGGAGTCTTGCGGGGCACGTGAACCTCCTTCGGGTGGTGCGCCGGTGGGATGCCGGGCGGCGCGCCAACGCCGGCCGGACGCTCTCGGTGCTGCGGTCACTGTCATAGGATAGCGCGTCGGGCTGCCTTTTGCAGGAATCGTGCGCGGGGAGCGGCAGGCGCGCGGGGCGGGGGACACAGGCGAGCCGGCGGGGGCCGGGCGGCGGGTGCGCAGGTGCCTGCAACGCAGATGCATCGGGTTGCGCACCGGCGCGGCCACGCGCGCGCCAGCGCAAAAAAAGCCGGCGCTGCGGACCAGCGGCCGGCTCGTGGGGCGATGGCGCAGGCGCGGCAACGCCGCGCGGACGGTCCCGCGGGACCGTCCGCCAGGGCGGCGTTATTGCAGGCGCGGCAGTCCCTTGACGACCATGCCCGGCTTGATGCCCTTCGCTTCGAACCAGTCCTTGCTCATTTCCAGCGCAAACACGCCGTTGTTGCTCGGACAATGGTTGTTGGTGGTTTCGGCATCCATCTCCTGGATATCCGTGATCGTGCCGTCGGCGCGCATGAACGCGATCGACAGCGGGATCAGCGTGTTCTTCATCCAGAAGCAGTGCACGGCGTTCTCGTTGAACACGAACAGCATGCCTTCGTTCGGATCGAGCTTCGTGCGGTACATCAGCCCCTGTTCGCGGTCGGCCTCGTTGGCGGCGACCGCTGCGTCGACGACGAACATCCCGATGGTCAGCCTCGCGCGCGGGAAGTCGCCGGGCTGTTTCGCGCCGGGCGGCATCTGGGCGAATGCGGATTGGGTCGGGGCCAGCGTCAGCGACGCGGCGGCAAGCGGCAGGGCGACAGCGAGGGCAAGACGCGCAAGCATCGGGCGCAGTGAAATTCGCACGGCGAAACTCCTTGGCGGATCGGTAACCCGCAGATATTACGTGAGTGCGTCGTCTACTTCCAAAAACAAAAAGGCAGACCGCCTTGCGACAGTCTGCCTTTCAACGCCGCTGGAACGGCACGTGATGCGCGTTCCCGGCAGCGTTGCGACGGCCGGCTTACTCCGACGCGCCCGACGCTGCAGCAGCAGCGGCTGCCTTCTTGTGCGCCTTCTTGTGCGTCGACTTCTTGTGAGCCTTCTTGTGCGTTGCCTTCGCTTCCTTCTTGGCCGGCGCTGCCGAAGCGGCTTCCGGTGCCGAAGCTTGTGCGAATGCTGCCGTTGCGAAGAGGCCAGCGACCAGTGCGGCGATCAGTTTCTTCATTTTGTGAATCCTCAGCTTGAGTTAATTAACCAAATGACCCGGTCATTGAGTCACCACGGTAAACGTGCCACCCACCTTTCGGTTGACAGACACCCGCAGACATTTCGCCTGACACGGCCGTTCGCGCCCGGCTGCGCGGCGCAGGCCGCCCAGCCGCCGCGACACGCGGCAGGCCGAATGCCGACTGGCTTCAGACGACATCTGGGTCGGATAACGCGTGAGCGCGTCACGCGGTTGACGCCGCCTTTCAGGAATCTTCGCGACAGCTTGCCGGTCGGCGGCGCGGCGGATCAGCGCAGGCCGTCCCAGGGCGCGCGCGGCGGCAGCGCGACGGACTCGCCGGGCTGCAGGCCGAGCGCGAAGAGCTCGAGTGCGCCGATGCCCACGCGCACGAGGCGCAGCGTCGGATAGCCGATCGCCGCCGTCATCCGGCGCACCTGGCGGTTCTTGCCCTCGGTGATCGACAGCGCGAGCCAGCTGGTCGGGATCGCGGCCCGATAGCGGACCGGCGGATCGCGCGGCCACAGCGACTGCGGCGCGTCGATCGCATCGACCCGGCACGGGCGCGTGACGAAATCGCCGAGATCGACGCCGCGCGCGAGCCGGGCGAGCGCCGCGGCATCCGGTATGCCCTCGACCTGGGCCCAGTAGCGCTTCTCCAGCTTGTGACGCGGTTCGGCGATGCGCGCCTGCAGCGCGCCGTCGTCGGTGAGCAGCAGCAGTCCTTCGCTGTCGGCGTCGAGACGGCCGGCGGGATACACGCCGGGCACCTTGACCCAGTCGGCGAGCGACGCGCGGGTCTCGTGCGGCGAGAACTGGCACAGCGTGCCAAACGGCTTGTTCAGGGCGAGCAGGCGCATGCGGACGGGCAGCCCATGGGGTTGGCGAGGGTTGGCGACGGCGGGATCATAATGCATAATCAGCGTGACCATCTCTTATGTCTTATATAAGACATAAGAGATGGGGCGTTTGCACCTGCGTTCCGGGCGCGTTCCAGTCGCTTTCCGGGCGCACGGGCTGCCGGCGCGCGGCGATGCGCGGCGCGGGAGACCGCGGACGCGCGGCCGGCGCGTTCGGGGGCATTTCGCGTGCATCCGTCGCTGCGAGGCACGCCCGCGCGGCTGGGCTAGAATAGCCGCCAGGCCGCTTGCAGGTATCCGGCGCAGCGAGCCCGGCTCGCCGCGCCGCGCAGTCTTCCCATCACATCCATCCGCATACCAGACACGGGAGTCCGATCATGCCGTATCAGCACATCAAGGTTCCGACGGGCGCAGACAAGATCACTGTCAACGCAGACTACTCGCTCAGCGTCTCCGATCAGCCGATCATCCCTTACATCGAAGGCGACGGCACGGGGATCGACATCACGCCGGTGATGATCAAGGTAGTCGACGCGGCGGTGGAGAAGGCCTACGGCGGCAAGCGCAAGCTGCACTGGATGGAGGTCTACGCGGGCGAGAAGGCCACGCGCGTGTACGGCCCGGACGTCTGGCTGCCGGAGGAAACGCTCGACGTGGTGCGCGAATACGTGGTGTCGATCAAGGGGCCGCTCACGACGCCGGTGGGCGGCGGGATCCGCTCGCTGAACGTCGCGCTGCGCCAGGAGCTCGACCTGTACGTCTGCCTGCGGCCCGTGCAGTACTTCAAGGGCGTGCCCTCGCCGGTGCGCGAGCCGGAGAAGACCAACATGGTCATCTTCCGCGAGAATTCGGAAGACATCTATGCCGGCATCGAGTGGCCGGCCGAGTCGGAGCAGGCGAAAAAGATCATCCGCTTCCTGCGCGACGAGATGGGCGTGAAGAAAATCCGCTTCCCGGAGACTTCGGCGATCGGCGTGAAGCCGGTGTCGCGCGAAGGCACCGAGCGTCTCGTGCGCAAGGCGCTGCAGTATGCGATCGACAACGACCGGCGCTCGCTCACGCTGGTGCACAAGGGCAACATCATGAAGTACACCGAAGGGGCGTTCCGCGACTACGGCTATGCGCTCGCGCAGAAGGAGTTCGGAGCGCAACTGGTGGACGGCGGCCCGTGGATGAAGTTCAAGAATCCGAAGACCGGCACCGACATCGTCGTGAAAGACGTGATTGCCGACGCGTTCCTGCAGCAGATCCTGCTGCGTCCGGCCGAATACGACGTGATCGCGACGCTGAACCTGAATGGCGACTACATCTCCGATGCACTGGCGGCCCAGGTCGGCGGCATCGGCATTGCGCCGGGCGCGAACCTGTCGGATTCGGTGGCGATGTTCGAGGCGACGCACGGCACCGCACCGAAATATGCGGGCAAGGACTACGTGAATCCGGGCTCGGAGATCCTGTCGGCCGAAATGATGCTGCGCCACCTCGGCTGGACCGAGGCGGCGGACGTGATCATCCACGCAATGGAGACCTCGATCCTGCAAAAGCGTGTGACCTACGATTTCGCACGCCTGATGGAAGGCGCAACCCAGGTGTCGTGCTCGGGCTTCGGCAAGGTGATGATCGAGAATATGTGAGCGGTTTTTACAAATTGCCACGAATTCCCGCAAACTCCGGCGCACATTGAGTGCGCCGGAGTTTTTCATTTCCAGACGTTCCCACGAACTGGAGGGGAATCCCGATCGGCGTTTTTCCGCCTATAAAAAGGGCGGCAGGCGGTAAAAAAGAACGGCGCGCGATGCGCGCCCAGCGAACGCGCAGATCCCCGCCAGCTTTCCGGTCGGGCGTCGAACCGGCAGCCCGGGAAGACGGACACAAAAATAGCCGACTCGCGAGGGTTGGTTTTTGCGTTTCAATCCGACGAATCAAGATCGGCGTTCCCGTCCTCGCCGGAAAGCAACTCGGAAAGCTCGTCGGGCCGAAGTCGTCGCATCGCGTTTTCGATCTTGCGGTCGTATCGCCTGTCGTTCGGATTATGCCCAGCGTGTGCCTTTCGTGCGTATTTCTGGACGAAGCAACCGAGCTCGCCAGCGAATCGCGTCTTCTTCCGCCTTGCGGTCATACATTCCCGGCTGCTGTGGGAGGTTCGGGACTCACCTTGATCGAGTCGAATTCGATGACAAGTTCAGCCCCACACGTTGAGAAAAGCTGCGCAACATGACTCGGTTTGTCGTCAGTCCACCGTTCTGCCTTGTCGAGTATGTGCCGTGCTTTCTCATAACGCGGCGTGCCAGGCTCTAGAACCTCAATCCCATAGACGATGTTCTGGAGCCCGAGATTTTCAAGCGCACATCGATTCATTCCGACAAAAGACACGGAGGCGCGCCGATCCTGAAGGTACAGACCAAGCGTCAATGTCCTGCGTTCCTTCGATACCTGGATCGTGTCCATGTACCAGTCGTGGAAGTGATTAAAGGTTTTCAAACTTTCCATTTCAATCTCAGTAAGGAGGGATAGACACGGGGTTACCGAGATCGCGGTCTTGTCCCATTCCAGTGATGGGCGTGCGGTGCACCAAATCCATGATCGTGATCGAAATCAATATCGGCTGCGGCGTTACCGTTGGCGTCGTATAAACGCAGTTGTCCACTGCCTGATGGATTCTCTACCCATGTATTTGGCGGGCCTCCTTTGATCGGCATACCCGCGAGGCTTTCGTCGTCACCATCGGGCATGTGCTCACTGTACTCGAACGGCTGTGTCCCGCCGAGCGGCATCGATACCGGCGTAGCGATGGTTTCATCCGGCAGCACGTCGCCGGGGCGGGCGAACCAGATCGCGAGGCCGTCTTCGGCAGGCAGCCGCGGCAGTACCGGACGCTTGAGTGAACGCGTGGCAGTTGCGACCGGCCGTGCTTGCCGCAATAGCTGCGACGGAGTGACGGTCTCGTAATACGGCCGGATAGTCTGCCTGACGGATGTGCCGCCTCCGCCCGAGGCACGCGACCAGGGCGCGACTGCAATCACATCGCCGTGCTCGACCGCGACCCGTAGTGCCTGGGCGAGCAGATCCGGCGCAGCGCCACCCGCATAGGTGCCCACGCGCGCGTTGCGCATGAACCCGGCGAGCCGCGTCAACTGGCGCGCGTCGCGCGTGAGTTCCCGCGATCCTGCCGAGGTAATGAGCTGGCGGCCGGCGCGCGCCTCGTCGCCCCAGGCATTGCCGCGATACTCCTGTCGCGTGTAGAGCGTGCAGCGCCGATGCGCTCCGACTTCAAACTCAATCGCCATCTGTCTGTCTCCCCATCAGCATGCATCGCACTGCAAAATTGTTCTGAGGCAGGTATATCTAGCACGAAGCCGGGAACGGAGCGACACCACAGACATCATCGTTGACATTCATCCGTGCGCATCTAATGCGGAGCGCTGTAACGGCAAAAGGGGAATGTAGCGGGTTGCCAAAGCAACGACTTCTGCGCGCCGCCAATGGTCCGAGGGGGCTATGGATAAGCGGGGCAGCCGGGAGAGAGTGAGGGGAATCTGGAGGGGAATGCGAAGTGTGTAATTGATGGCGCTATGCCTGGCAACGCTTTGCCGGCCATTTACATAGAATGATCGAAGCAGTGCCAGGCAAACCGCGCGCCTGATGCGACATGCATTCGGGTGACGCGTCGCGGCTCGAAGATAGCGGCGCGCGCCGCACCATAAAGAAACCCGGCGCGAGGCCGGGTTTGCAGGTACGGGTACCGAACAGACTCAGGCTGCCGCCTGGATGTTCGATGCCTGCTTGCCTTTGGGGCCTTGCACGACCTCAAAGCTCACCTTCTGGCCTTCCTTCAGGGTTTTGAACCCGTTCATCTGGATGGCCGAAAAGTGTGCAAACAGATCCTCACCGCCTTCGTCGGGCGTAATGAATCCGAAACCTTTCGCGTCATTGAACCACTTGACCGTACCAGTTGCCATTCCTACTTCCCCTGTAACTCATGACACCACCACGAGCCCTCGAAAAGCTACACAGCCGCTGCGCAGCCGTTTCCTCTCACAAGCTCACCATCGGCATTTTTTCGAATATTGGCTGACTGAAAAAAGTGCCAGCTTGATTGTTGGGGCTCTTTATTCGGGTGTCAAGAGAATTTTGAGACAGGCCTTGCGGCGTTGCAAACTTCCCATTTCCAGGGTTTTTACCGCTTTTCCTGTGTGGGCTAGCGCAAGCGGCGGGGCTTGAAAAGACGGATAATCGCTTCAGATGACGGGTACGCGGGCGCTGCGCGGTGCCCGGCGGTACGCCGGCACGCGCCCGGTCCGCGCCGGCCGGTTGTGCGATACTCGAAGCAGGTGCACTGCAATAGCGGTGCCGACGAGAAGCGCGCACGGCCGGACCCGCATTCGGCGCCGTGCGGCGCGCGGCCGACCCGGCGGTCGCCGCGCGCGAACGCAAGCGTCCACCGGCCGGCCGGTCGGGTTTTGACAGGGATTGCGGGCCTGTCCGAGTTGTTTAGAATGGGTGTATGGCGATTATTCCGGACAAGCAGGACAGCACCGTACTGGAGCGGCAGGAAAAAAAGCTGAAGCCGCCCTCCATGTATAAAGTGGTGCTGCTGAACGACGACTTCACGCCTATGGAATTTGTCGTGATGATCGTGCAGGAATATTTCAATAAGGATCGTGAGACCGCAACGCAGATCATGTTGAAGGTGCATCGCGAGGGCAGGGGAGTTTGTGGGGTCTACACGCGGGACATCGCGTCGACCAAAGTCGAGCAAGTCGTTACCCACGCACGGCAGGCCGGGCATCCGCTGCAGTGTGTGATGGAGGAAGCATGATTGCCCAGGAACTGGAAGTCAGCCTGCACATGGCGTTCATGGAAGCACGCCAGGCGCGGCACGAGTTCATTACGGTCGAACATCTTTTACTGGCCCTGTTGGACAATCCGACGGCAGCGGAGGTGTTGCGCGCGTGTGCGGCCAACATCGAAGACCTGCGTCAGAACCTGCGCAACTTCATCCATGACAACACGCCGACCGTGCCGGGCACGGACGACGTCGACACGCAGCCCACGCTCGGTTTCCAGCGCGTGATCCAGCGTGCGATCATGCACGTGCAGTCCACCTCGAACGGCAAGAAGGAAGTGACCGGCGCGAACGTGCTGGTTGCCATCTTCGGCGAGAAGGATTCGCACGCGGTCTATTACCTGCAGCAGCAGGGCGTCACGCGGCTCGACGTCGTGAACTTCATTTCGCACGGCATCGCGAAGGCGAGCAACGCCGACGCGGCCAAGTCGAGCGAATCCGGCACCGAGTCGGATGAAGCCGCGGCGCAGAAGGAAACGCCGCTCGCCCAGTTCACGCAGAACCTGAACCAGATGGCGCGCGACGGCCGCATCGATCCGCTGATCGGGCGCGAGGCCGAGGTCGAGCGCGTCGTGCAGGTGCTGTGCCGGCGGCGCAAGAACAATCCGCTGCTCGTCGGCGAGGCCGGGGTCGGCAAGACCGCGATCGCCGAAGGGCTCGCGTGGCGCATCACGCGCGGCGAAGTGCCGGACATCCTGGCGGATGCCCAGGTGTATTCGCTCGACATGGGCGCGCTGCTCGCCGGGACCAAGTATCGCGGCGATTTCGAACAACGCCTCAAGACTGTCCTGAAAGAGCTGAAGGAGCGTCCGCACGCTATCCTGTTCATCGACGAAATCCATACGCTGATCGGCGCGGGTGCCGCGTCGGGCGGCACGCTGGATGCGTCGAACCTGCTGAAGCCGGCGCTTTCGTCGGGCACGCTCAAGTGCATCGGCGCGACCACCTTCACTGAATATCGGGGCATCTTCGAGAAGGATGCGGCGCTGTCGCGGCGCTTCCAGAAGGTCGACGTCACCGAGCCGACGGTCGAGCAGACCGTGGCGATCCTGCGCGGCCTGAAGTCGCGCTTCGAGGAGCACCACGGGGTCAAGTATTCGTCGGGCGCACTGTCCGCGGCCGCCGAACTGTCCGCGCGCTTCATCACCGACCGTCACTTGCCGGACAAGGCAATCGACGTGATCGACGAGGCAGGCGCCGCGCAGCGTATCCTGCCGAAGTCGAAGCAGAAGAAGACAATCGGCAAGAGCGAGATCGAGGAAATCATCTCGAAGATCGCGCGCGTGCCGGCCCAAAGCGTCTCGGTCGACGACCGCAGCAAGCTGCAGACGCTCGATCGCGACCTGAAGGCGGTCGTGTTCGGCCAGGATCCGGCCATCGACGCGCTCGCGGCCGCCATCAAGATGGCGCGCGCCGGCCTCGGCAAGACGGACAAGCCGATCGGCTCGTTCCTCTTCTCCGGGCCCACGGGTGTCGGCAAGACGGAAGTCGCGCGGCAACTGGCGTTCACGCTCGGTATCGAGCTGATCCGCTTCGACATGTCGGAATACATGGAGCGCCACGCGGTGAGCCGGCTGATCGGCGCGCCGCCGGGCTATGTGGGTTTCGATCAGGGCGGGCTGCTGACCGAGGCGGTGACGAAGAAGCCGCACTGCGTGCTGCTGCTCGACGAAATCGAGAAAGCGCATCCGGACATCTTCAACGTGCTGCTGCAGGTGATGGATCACGGCACGCTGACGGACAACAACGGCCGGAAAGCGGATTTCCGCAACGTCATCATCATCATGACGACGAACGCGGGTGCCGAGTCGATGCAGAAGTCGTCGATCGGTTTCACGTCGCGCCGCGAAACCGGCGACGAAATGGCCGATATCAAGCGGATGTTCACACCGGAGTTCCGCAACCGGCTGGATGCGACGATCAGCTTCCGCTCGCTCGATGAGGAAATCATCATGCGAGTGGTCGACAAGTTCCTGATGCAGCTCGAGGACCAGCTGCACGAGAAGAAGGTCGACGCGCTCTTCACCGACGCGCTGCGCAAGCATCTGGCCAAGCACGGCTTCGACCCGCTGATGGGCGCGCGGCCGATGCAGCGGCTGATCCAGGACACGATCCGTCGCGCGCTGGCCGACGAACTGCTGTTCGGCAAGCTGATGAACGGCGGCCGTGTCACCGTCGACGTCGATGCGGACGACAAGGTGCAGCTCACGTTCGACGAAACGCCGGCGCCGCGCAATCCGGAAGCGGTCGAGGTCGAGTAGCCGCCGCGCATCGAGTACGCAAAAACGGCGCGGGCCCTGGGCCCGCGCCGTTTTTTTATGCGATCACGCGCGCCGCAAGCGCGGCCGCGCGGCGGCGTCAATGCCGGCCGGTGCTGCCGAACCCGCCGTCGCCCCGTTTGCTTTGCGCGAACTCGTCGACGATATTGAACTCGGCCTGGACGACCGGCACGATGACCAGTTGCGCGAGCCGCTCGAACGGATTCAGCGTGAAGGTCGTCTGGCCGCGGTTCCACGTCGAAATCATCAGTTCTCCCTGATAGTCCGAGTCGATCAGCCCGACCAGATTCCCGAGCACGATGCCGTGCTTGTGTCCGAGGCCCGAGCGCGGCAGGATCAGCGCCGCATAGCCCGGATCGCCGACGTGGATGGCGAGCCCCGTCGGCACCAGGACGGTGTCGCCGGGCTGCAGCGTCAGCGGTGCGTCGAGGCAGGCGCGCAGGTCGAGGCCCGCACTGCCGCCCGTCGCGTAGGCCGGGAGTTGTTCGCGCATGCGCGGGTCGAGAATCTTCAGGTCGAGTTTCATGCAGTTCCAGGGTGGCGGGAAGAAAGAGGCGGGGTGTCAGTGGCCGAGCCCGAACGCCTGCGCGAGCAGTTCGTACGAGCGCAGGCGTGCGCGGTAACTGCCGGCGACCGTCAGCACGATCAGTTCGTCGGCGGCGAATTGGGTCTGCAGGTCGATCATCCGTTCAGTGACGCTTTCCGGCGTGCCGATGATGCTGCGCGGCTTTTCGCGGTCGATCACGAGGCGCTCACGCTCGCCGTACTCCTGCGCGAGCCCCTGCTCGACGGTCGGGATCGGTGCGTTCAGGCCATAGGCCATCTGCACGCGCCGCAAGTCGACGGCTTTTTCGAGATCCGCCGCCTCCCGCTCGGTGTCCGCGCAGATCACGAAGACAGCTGCCGCGAGATAAGCCTGCGGCTCGTGGCCGGCCGTGAAGCGCGCGCGGTAAGCCTGCGCGACCTGAGTGCCGAAGTGCGCATTGATGAAATGCGCAAACGCGAAGCGGATGCCCAACTGGGCGGCGAGCAGTCCGCCGAATTCGCTCGAACCGAGCATCCACAGTTGCGGACGCGTGCTCACCTGCGGCTGCAGCAGGACGCCGCTCGCCACGTGATCGCCCGGCAGGCCGCCGCCCAGGAGGCCGACCAGATCGGCGACCTGCTGCGGAAAGATTTCGCCGCGATTGTAGGCGCCCGCCGCCACCGCCTGCGCGGTGCGCATGTCGCCGCCCGGCGCGCGGCCCACGCCGAGGTCGATCCGGTTCGGGAACAGCGCCTCCAGCATCATGAACTGTTCGGCGACCTTGAACGGGCTATAGTAGGGCAGCATCACGCCGCCCGAGCCGAGCCGGATCCGGCGTGTCACGCTGCCGAGCCGCGCAAGCATGACCTCGGGGCAGGGGTTCGACACGCCCCGCAGCCCGTGATGCTCGGCGCACCAGTAGCGCGTGTAGCCGAGATCGTCCGCGAGTTGCGCAAGCTCCACCGTGGCGGCGATGGCGTCCGCCACCGAGTGCCCGTCGATCACGGGCGTCTGATCGAGCACGGAAAGTAGCGTCATGGCAGTACGGCTCCAGGTAACGCGGGCGCGAGCGTGTGCGCCGCGCGGTCAGCGGGGCGGGCTCGCGTCCGGCAGGCGCCGGGCGATTTCCGCGATCAGCGTGCCCGCGAGCGCCTGTTTGTCGGCGCGCGGCAGACGCGATGCGCCGGCTGCGTCGAACAGCATGACCTCGTTGTCGTCGCGGCCGAACGTCAGCGGCCCCAGATTGCCGATCAGCAGCGGCACGTTTTTGCGCGCGCGCTTTTCTTCGCCATTGACCTCCAGGTCGCCGCTTTCCGCTGCGAAACCGACGCAGAACGGCGGATGCGGCAACTGCGCGACGGACGCGAGGATGTCCGGATTCTCGACGAAGCTGAAGGTCGGCATCGAACGGTCGGCCCGCTTCTTGATCTTGTGGTCGCTCGCGCGCTCGACGCGCCAGTCGGCGACCGCGGCGACCCCGATGAATACATCGTAGTCCCGGACCGCGCGCATCACCACGTCGTACATCTCGCGCGCGGTCTGCACGTCTTCCCGCACGACGCCCCAGGGCGTTTCCAGCGCGACCGGGCCGGCGACCAGCAACACGTCGGCGCCGGCCTGCTGCGCCGCGCGCGCCAGCGCAAAACCCATCTTGCCGCTTGAGCGGTTCGTGATGCCGCGCACCGGGTCGAGCGGCTCGAACGTGGGGCCGGCGGTCAGCAGCACGCGGCGGCCGGCCAGCCGCTTCGGCTGAAAGGACGACACGATCGCCTCATGGATCGCTTGCGGTTCGAGCATGCGCCCGTCGCCCGTTTCGCCGCACGCCTGGGGGCCGGCGTCCGGCCCGAGCAGCGCGATGCCGTCCGCGCGCAGTTGCGCGCAGTTGCGTTGCGTCGCCGGGTTCTGCCACATCTGACGATTCATCGCCGGCACCACCAGCAGCGGGCAGTCGCGCGCCACGCACAGCGTCGCGAGCAGATCGTCGGCCATGCCGTGCGCGAGCTTCGCGAGGAAATCGGTGGACGCCGGCGCGATCACGATGGCGTCCGCCTCGCGCGACAGGTCGATGTGCGCCATGTTGTTCGGCATCCGCGCATCCCACTGGCTCGTGTACACGGGCCGCCCGGACAGCGCCTGCAGCGTGACCGGGGTGATGAACTGCGTGGCGGCCTCGGTCATGACGACCTGCACGGTGGCCCCCGCCTTGACGAGCAGGCGCGTGAGCTCGGCGATCTTGTAGCAGGCGATGCCGCCTGTCAGGCCGAGGACGAGGTGTTTTCCTGCGAGTTCAGCGGTTGCCACCGAAAGCCTCCGACAAGACATGAGGGCCGGCGCAGCGGGTGCGCCGGCCGCGAACCGCGCGCTCAGCGGGCGCCGCGCACGCGCCGCAATTCGTCGAGCACGAGCAGAATCGCGCCGATCGTGATGCCGCTGTCGGCCAGGTTGAACGCCGGCCAGTGCCAGCCGCCGACGTGGAAGTCGAGGAAGTCGATCACGTGGCCGTACGCGAGCCGGTCGATCACGTTGCCGAGCGCCCCGCCGAGTATCAGCGCGAGCGCGGTGCAGAAGAGCTTCTGCGAACCGTGCCGCTTCAGCAGGTAGCCGATCACCAGCGCCGCGACGAGGCCGAGCGCCGTGAACGCCCAGCGCTGCCAGCCGCTCGCGGCGGCCAGAAAGCTGAACGCGGCGCCGCGGTTGTAGACGAGGATCATATTGAAGAACGGCGTGATCGCGTGCGGCACGCCGTACGCGAACACCTTTTGCACCGCGATCTTCGTCAACTGGTCGAACAGGATCACGATCAGCGCGACACCAAGCCAGGGCGCGAGCGAGCCGCCACCGGATTTCGACAGGGATCTGGCCATTATGCCGCGCTCCTCGTTTCACCGCTTCCAAACAGATTGCTGAAGCAGCGGCCGCACAGCGACGGATGTTCGGCGTTCTCGCCGACGTCCGCGCGGTAATGCCAGCAGCGCTCGCACTTCAGATACCTGGACGGCGTGACCTCGACACGCTCGTCCGCTTCGCTTGCGACCTTCACGACCGTGGCCGCGGAGGTGATCAGCACGAACTTCAGGTCGGCGCCGAGGCTCGCGAGCGCGTCGTGGCGCGCGCCGCTCGCGCGAATCTCGACCTCGGCCTGCAGCGACGAGCCGATCAGGTTCGCCTCGCGCGCCTCTTCCAGCGCCTTCGTGACTTCGCCGCGCACGGTGCGCAGCAGCGCCCAGCGCTCGAGCAGCGCGGCGGCATCCGGCACGTCCGGGAACGCGTGATAGGTCTCGGTGAAGATCGTCTCGCTCGCCGGCTGGAACACCTTCCACGCCTCTTCGGCGGTGAACGACAGGAACGGCGCCATGATCCGCAGCAGGCTGCTCGCGATGTGATGGAGCGCCGTTTGCGCGCCGCGCCGCGCGGCCGATTGCGGCGCGCTCGTGTAGAGCCGGTCCTTGAGCACGTCGAGGTAGAAGCCGCCGAGGTCTTCCGAGCAGAACGTCTGCAGCTTCGCGACCACCGGGTGGAACTCGTAGCGCTCGTAATGCGCGAGGACCTCGTTCTGCAGGCGCGCCGTCAGCGCCACCGCGTAACGGTCGATTTCGAGCCAGTCGTCGAGCGGGCGCGCGTCTTTCGCGTAGTCGAAATCGGACAGGTTCGCGAGCAGGAAGCGCAGCGTGTTGCGGATGCGGCGATAGCTTTCCGTCACGCGCTTGAGGATTTCCTCGGAGATCGCGAGCTCGCCCGAATAATCGGTCGACGCGATCCACAGACGGATGATTTCGGCGCCGAGGCGGTTCGACACCTCGTGCGGATCGATCCCGTTGCCGAGCGACTTGCTCATCTTGCGGCCTTCGCCGTCGACGGTGAAGCCGTGCGTGAGCAGCGCGTTGTAGGGCGGCCGGCCGTCGAGCATCGACGCGGTGAGCAGCGACGAATGGAACCAGCCGCGGTGCTGGTCCGAGCCCTCCAGATACAGGTCTGCCGGGAACTGCAGCACGTCCTTGTGCGAGCCGCGCAGCACGTGCCAGTGCGTCGTGCCGGAGTCGAACCAGACGTCGAGCGTGTCACGGTTCTTTTCGTAGAGGTTCGCGTCGTCGCCGATCAGCTCGCGCGGATCGAGCGTCTGCCACGCCTCGATGCCGCCCTGTTCGACGCGCTGCGCGACCGCCTCCAGCAGTTCGGGCGTGCGCGGGTGCAGGTCGCCGGTTTCCTTGTGCACGAAGAACGCCATCGGCACGCCCCACTGGCGCTGGCGCGACAGGGTCCAGTCGGGCCGGTTGGCGATCATGCTGAACAGGCGCTGCTTGCCCCACGACGGATAGAACGCGGTGTTCTCGATGCCTTCGAGCGCCGTTTCGCGCAGTGTCTTGCCGGAGTCGCGCGGCTTCACGTCCATCCCGGCGAACCACTGCGAGGTCGCGCGGTAGATGACCGGCGTCTTGTGACGCCAGCAGTGCATGTAGCTGTGCGTGTACTTCTCGGTGCGCAGCAGCACGCCGGCGCCCTGCAGCGCCTCGACGATCTTCGGATTCGCGGCCCAGATCGACAGGCCGCCGAACAGCGCGAGCGACTCGATGTAGCGGCCGTCGCCCATCACCGGATTGATGATGTCCGAGTCGGCCATGCCGTGCGCCTTGCACGACACGAAGTCCTCGACGCCGTAGGCCGGCGACGAGTGAACGATGCCGGTGCCGGTCTCGGTCGTCACGTACTCGCCGAGGTAGACCGGCGCGGTGCGCCGGTAGGCTGGGTGCGCGGACGCGAGCGGATGGTGAAAGCGCAGGTTCGCGAGCTTTGCGCCGGCCGCCGTGGCGATCACGCGGCCTTCGAGGCCGTACAGCTTCAGGCACGCCTCGACGCGCTCTTCGGCGAGGATCAGCAGCCCGCGCGGCGTGTCGACGAGCGCATAGACGATCTCCGGGTGCACGTTCAGCGCCTGGTTGGCGGGAATCGTCCACGGCGTGGTGGTCCAGATCACGATGCCGCCCTCGCTGCGCGGCAGCGCGGCGAGTCCGAACGCCTGGGCGGTCCGCTCGGTTTCCGCGAACGGGAACAGCACGTCGATGGTCGGATCGGACTTGTCGCTGTATTCGACTTCCGCCTCGGCGAGCGCCGAGCCGCAGTCGAAGCACCAGTTCACCGGCTTCAGGCCGCGATACACGTAGCCCTTTTCCATGATCTTCGCGAGCGCGCGGATTTCGCCGGCCTCGTTCGCGAAGTTCATCGTCCGGTACGGGTTGTCCCAGTCGCCGAGCACGCCGAGGCGCCGGAAGCCGGCCTTCTGCTTCTCGATCTGCTCGGTCGCGTACGCGCGCGCCTTCTGCATGACCTCGGCGGCCGGCAGCGATTTGCCGAACTGCTTTTCGATCTGGATCTCGATCGGCATCCCGTGGCAGTCCCAGCCGGGCACGTAGACCGCGTCGAAGCCCGCCAGATTGCGCGCCTTGACGATCATGTCCTTCAGGATCTTGTTGACCGCGTGGCCCAGGTGGATGTCGCCGTTCGCGTACGGCGGGCCGTCGTGCAGGATGAACTTCTTGCGGCCGCGGCTCGCGGCGCGGATCGTGTCGTAGACCTTGCGCGCCTGCCAGTCCTTCACCCACTGCGGTTCGCGCTTCGGCAGGTCGCCGCGCATCGGGAACGGGGTGTCCAGCAGATTGACCGGGTAGCGGGCCTGGGGTTTCGAGTCGGCTTTCTTGTTGCTCATGGTGTGATCGCGTTGAATTCGTTCGGTGGGCGCGGCGAGCGCGCCATGCGCGCGGCGCGCGGGGCATCGGGTGCGTCCGGCGGGCGGCCGGGCGGATCCTGCGATGCGCGGCGGCCGGTGCGTGCCGCGCCCGGCTCGGACACGCACCCGGGCGGCTAGCTAATTCGGTCCGTGGCCGACGTCGCGAAGCCGGTCGTGCGGCTGCCCGGCGCGCCGGCGCCGGCCGCGGCGAACCACGCGCGCGCCTGCACGACGTCGCGGGCGATCGCGGCGCTGAGCGTTTCCAGGTCGACGTACTTTTCCTCGTCGCGCAGCTTCTTCAGGAATTCGACGCGCACGAGCTTGCCGTATGCGTCGCCGTGCCAGTCGAGCAGGTGTACTTCGAGCAGCACGCGCCCGGAATCGTCGACGGTCGGGCGCAGCCCGAGGCTCGCGACACCCGGCAGCGGCTCGGCCTCCACGCCGTGCACGCGCACGACGAAGATGCCGAGCAGCGCCGGGCGTTTGTGCGCGATCGGCAGGTTCAGCGTCGGGAAACCGAGGTCGCGGCCGAGCTTCGCGCCGTGCACGACGTGCCCGCTGATCAGGTAGTCGCGCCCGAGCGCGGCGCGCGCGGCGTCGAGGTCGCCCGCGACCAGCGCGGTGCGCACGCCCGAGCTCGAGATGCGCGCGCCCGACGGGTCGGCGACCGTCGCCATCTGCTCGACCTCGAAGCCGTATTGCTCGCCGGCGGCCCGCAGCGACGCGAAGTCGCCGGCGCGCTTCGCGCCGTAGCGGAAGTCGTCGCCGATCATCACCCAGCGCGCGTGCAGCCCGTTGACGATGATCCGCTCGACGAACGTCTGCGGCGACTGGCTGGCGAACGTGTGATTGAAGTGCTCGACGACGACCCGGTCCACCCCGTGGGTGCGCAGCGCTTCGAGCTTGTCGCGCAGCATCGCGATGCGCGGCGGCGCGCCGGCCGGGTTGAAGAACTCGCGCGGGTGCGGCTCGAAGGTCATCACGCAGACCGGCAGACCGCGTGCGTCCGCGGCCGCGCGCACGTGCGCGAGCAGTGCCTGGTGGCCGCGGTGGACACCGTCGAAGTTGCCGATCGTCAGCGCGCACGGCGCGCGGCTCTCGGCATTGGGAAGACCGCGGAAGACTCTCACGATAGCGGGTTGGGCACGGTGAACGGTGGGGGGCCGGCCAGCATCGCGCTGGGGTGGCGGCCGGACGCCGCAAAACACACGATTATAAACGCATGGCGCGATGCGCAGCGGCGCGGCGCCGTTTCGGGCACAGCCGAATGATAAAATCCGCCAATGAAAAAACTTGTCATCCTGATTTCCGGGCGAGGCAGCAACATGGAGGCCATCGTCCGCGCGTGCGCGAGCGAGGGCTGGCCGGCGCAGATCGGCGCGGTGATCGCCAATCGCGCGGACGCCGCGGGCCTTGCCTTTGCCGCTTCGCGGGGCATTGCCACCGCGGTGGTCGATCACCGCCGCTTTCCCGAGCGTGCCGCGTTCGACGCGGCGCTCGCGGACGAGATCGACCGGTTCGCGCCCGATCTGGTCGTGCTCGCCGGGTTCATGCGGGTGCTGAGCGCCGGCTTCGTCGAGCGTTACGCGGGGCGCATGCTCAATGTCCATCCGTCGCTGCTGCCGAGCTTTCCGGGGCTGAAGACCCATCAGCAGGCGCTCGACGCGGGTGTGCGCGTCGCCGGCGCATCGATCCATTTCGTCACGCCGCAGCTCGACCACGGGCCGATCGTGATCCAGTCCGCCGTGCCCGTGCTGCCCGGCGACGACGCGGCCACGCTTGCCGCACGCGTGCTCGCCACCGAGCACGTGATCTATCCGCGCGCCGTGCGCTGGTTCGTCGAAGGGCGTCTGTCCGTCGACGGGCAGCGCGTCGCGCTGACGCCGCCGGAGCCGCAGTGGCTCTTCGCTGGCCAGACCGCCGGGGAGGGCGTATGAGGCTGCATGGTTTTCTGATTGGACAGACCGAAACGCTGCTCGCGGACGTGCTGAAATTCGCCGGTCCGGCCGATGCGGCCACGAGCCGTTTTTTCCGCGCGCATCCGAAGCTCGGCCACAGCGAGCGCGGGGTGATCGCCGAGGCGGTATTCGCGGTGCTGCGGCGCCGGATGGAATTCGCGCACCTGGCCGAGAGCGGCTCCGGCAGCCCGACGCGCCGCCTCGCGCTGCTTGGCCTGATGCAGACGGCCGGGCGCTCGGCGATCCGGCCGTTCGTGTCGGAGAGCGAGGCGAACTGGCTCGAACACGTCGCGAAGATCGACCCCGCGAGCCTGCCGCTGCGGATCCAGATGAACCTGCCGGACTGGATCTACGAGGCGCTGTCGGCCCGCTACGAGGCCGCCGAGCTCGCCCAGCTGGCCGCCGCGCTGAATTATCCGGCGCCGCTCGACCTGCGTGTGAATCCGCTGAAGGCGACGCGCGAGGCGGTGCTGGAGGCGCTCTCGGTCGCCGGCATCGAAGCCGCGCCGACGCCGTTCGCGCCCTTTGGCGTGCGCGTGTCGGGCAAGCCGGCGCTCGCGCGGCTCGACGCGTTCCACAACGGCTGGCTCGAAGTGCAGGACGAGGGCAGCCAGCTGCTGTGCTCGCTGGTCGCGCCGCGGCGCGGCGAGATGATCGTCGACTTCTGCGCGGGCGCGGGCGGCAAGACGCTCGCGCTCGGCGCGATGATGCGCTCGACCGGCCGCCTGTATGCGTTCGACGTCTCCGAGCGGCGTCTCGCGAAACTCAAGCCGCGGCTCGCGCGCAGCGGGCTGTCGAACGTGAATCCGGTGCTGATCGACAGCGAGCACGACGCGAAGATCAAGCGCCTCGCCGGCAAGATCGACCGCGTGCTCGTCGATGCGCCGTGCAGCGGCCTCGGCACGCTGCGCCGCAATCCCGACCTGAAGTGGCGCCAGACGCCGCAGTCGGTCGGCGAGCTCGCGCCGAAGCAGTTGTCGATCCTCGCGAGCGCGGCGCGGCTCGTGAAGGTCGGCGGCCGTCTCGTGTACGCGACCTGCAGCATGCTCGACGCCGAGAACGAAGCGATCGTCACGCAGTTCCTCGCCGACCACCCGGGCTTCGCGCTCGTGCCGGCGCGCGACGTGCTGGCCGAGCAGCGGGTCGATCTGGAGATGGGCGACTACCTCGCGCTGACGCCGCATCGCCATCAGACCGACGGTTTTTTCGCCGCCGTGCTCGCGCGCGAGGCATAGGCGCGCTGTTCGATTAAACGCAAAAAATCTTCAATTGTTACAAACACTTGTAGGGGTTCGAGTAGAATAAGCTGCGTTCCCGATGTATGCTTACGTTTTGCCGACGCCGCCGGGCCCATGTCTGCGCGGCGGCGGATCATCTTCGCTTCACAGGTAAATTGCCTTGCTGAATTCCCTGCTTGATTTCCTTGCTCACGGCCTGCTGCATTTTTCATGGTGGCAGTTGCTGGTGTTCACGCTCGTGGCCACGCATATCACGATCATCGGCGTGACGGTGTACCTGCACCGCTGCCAGGCGCATCGCGCGCTCGATCTGCATCCCGCGGTCAGTCATTTTTTCCGCTTCTGGCTGTGGATGACCACCGGCATGCTGACCGGCCAGTGGGCGGCCATTCACCGCAAGCACCACGCGAAGTGCGAGACCGAAGACGATCCGCACAGCCCGCAGACGCGCGGCATCTGGAAGGTGCTGCTCGAGGGCGCCGAGCTGTATCGCACCGAGGCGAAGAACGAAGAGACGATGCGCAAGTTCAGTCACGGCACGCCGAACGACTGGCTCGAACGCAACGTGTACACGAAATACCCGATTCTCGGCGTGAGCCTGATGATGGTGCTCGACGTCGCGCTGTTCGGCCTCGTGGGGCTGTCGGTCTGGGCGGTGCAGATGGTCTGGATCCCGTTCTGGGCGGCCGGCGTGGTCAACGGCCTTGCGCACTTCTGGGGCTACCGCAACTTCAATTCGGCCGACGCGAGCACCAATATTTTCCCATGGGGCATCCTGATCGGCGGCGAAGAGCTGCATAACAACCACCACACGTACGCGACGTCGGCGAAGCTGTCGAACAAGTGGTTCGAGTTCGATATCGGCTGGATGTATATCCGCCTGCTGTCCGCGTGCGGACTCGCGAAAGTGAAAAAGATCGCGCCCACGCCGCGTCTGGCCGCAGGCAAGCTGGTGCCGGACGACGACACGCTGCAGGCCGTGCTCGCGAACCGCTACGAGGTGATGGCGCGTTACGCGAAGGCGATCAAGCGCGCGTATCGCCAGGAGCTGGCGCACCTGAAGGAAGTGGGCGCGCGCGAGAAGTACCAGGTGATGCGCGGAGCGCGCAGCTGGTTCCACAAGGAAGAGGCCGGCCTCGACGAGCCGCAGAAGCGCCAGTTGCCGCAGATTTTCGCGAACAGCCAGAAGCTGCGCACGTACATCGAGTTGCGCAACGAGCTCGCGGCGATGTGGGAACGCTCGAATGCGTCGCGCGAGCAACTGCTCGCGCAGTTGCAGCAATGGTGTCACCGCGCGGAGCAAAGCGGAATCAAGTCGCTGCAGGAGTTTGCGTTGCGCCTGCGCCGCTATGCCTGAGCGCGAAATCCATTAAAATCCGGCTACGTCACAGAACCCCGCGTTGGCGGGGTTTTGCTTTTCAGGGCCGCTGAAACGCCGGTCGACGCGAGAGGCGACATCCGGCGGCGCGCGGCCGCTCAGCAGGGCAGAGGAGATCATGAGTCAGCAGGCCATCAGGAGCATCGAGTACGACCGGCCGCAGGGTGCGAGCTGCGGTATCGGCCAGGCTTGGGCAAGGGTGCCGCAGGCACCGTCGGCGCAGGAGAAGGCCGCACTGAAGGCGCGCATTCGCGCGCTGCTCGTGCGCGAAAACGCGGTGCTCGTCGCGCATTACTACGTGGACCCCGAGTTGCAGGAGCTGGCCGACGAGACCGGCGGCTGCGTGGCCGATTCGCTGGAAATGGCGCGCTTTGGCCGCGCTCACGACGCACAGACCCTGGTGGTCGCGGGCGTGCGTTTCATGGGCGAGACCGCGAAGATCCTGAGCCCGGACAAGCGCGTGCTGATGCCGGATCTGGACGCCACCTGCTCGCTCGATCTCGGTTGCCCGGTCGATGAGTTTTCGGCATTCTGCGACGCGCATCCAGACCGCACGGTCGTCGTGTACGCCAATACCAGCGCGGCCGTGAAGGCGCGCGCCGACTGGATGGTGACGTCCTCGATCGGGCTGGACATCGTCGCCGACCTGCATGCGCGCGGCAAAAAAATCCTCTGGGCACCGGACCGGCACCTCGGCAGCTACATCCAGCGCAAGACCGGTGCGGACATGCTGATGTGGCAGGGGTCGTGCCTCGTGCACGACGAGTTCAAGGGCGTCGAGCTCGATCTGTTGCGTGCCGACTATCCGGATGCGAAGGTGCTCGTGCATCCCGAGTCGCCGCACAGCGTTGTCGCGCAGGCGGACGTCGTCGGCTCGACCACGCAGCTGATCGATGCCGCGCAGCGGCTCGACGCGCAGCGCTTCATCGTCGCGACGGACCTCGGCATTCTGTACAAGATGCGGCTCGCCGCGCCGGACAAGACGTTCATCGAGGCGCCCACGGCCGGCAACAGCGCGACGTGCAAGAGCTGCGCGCACTGCCCGTGGATGGCCATGAACGGCCTCGCGAATCTCGCGGACGTGCTCGAGCGCGGCCACAACGAGGTGTTCGTGGATCGCGCGACCGGTGAGCGCGCGCGCCTGCCGATCGAGCGCATGCTCGATTTCGCCGCGCGTCGCAAGACCCGCGTGCAGGCGAGCGGCGATCTCGCGCGGGACACCACGTTGTTCGCGAACGTGGGAGCAGCCTGATGGGTGTCGATCAGGTCTATCGGGACGAGGCGGTGTCGCCGGTCTTTGCCGAGGTGAGCGCGCAATACGGTGCGGCGTTCGACGCGGCGATCGCGCGCAACGTAGCCGACGCGCTGGCCGAGGACGTGGGCGCGGGCGACCTGACGGGCCGCCTCGTGCCGGCCGACGAGATGCGCGACGCGCGGATCGTCGTGCGCGAGGACGCCGTGCTGTGCGGCGTGCCCTGGTTCGACGCGGTGATGCGGCGGGTCGATCCGCGTATCGAGGTGCGCTGGTGCTACCGTGAAGGCGACCGGATGGCGGCGGATTCGGCCGTGTGCGCATTGCGGGGGCCGGCGCGTGCGCTGCTCACTGCGGAGCGCAACGCGCTGAACTTCCTGCAACTGCTCTCGGGCGTGGCGAGCGCGACGCGCCGCTTCGTCGATCAGGTCGCCCATACCCGCGCGCGCATTCTCGATACGCGCAAAACGCTGCCCGGCTTGCGTCTCGCACAGAAGTACGCGGTGCGCGTCGGCGGCGGCGCGAACCAGCGGCTTGCGCTGTACGACGGCATCCTGATCAAGGAGAACCACATCGCGGCGGCGGGCGGCATCGGCGCGGCGATGGACGCAGCGTTTGCGCTCGCGGCGGGCGTGCCGATCCAGATCGAGGTCGAGTCGCTGACGGAGCTTGAAGCGGCGCTTGCGCATCGCGCGCAGTCGATCCTGCTCGACAACTTTTCATTCGATGCGATGCGCGACGCGGTGCGTATCACCGCGGGACGCGCGGTGCTCGAAGTGTCCGGCGGCGTGAACATGGACACCGTCCGCACGATTGCCGAGACGGGGGTCGACCGCATCTCGATCGGCGCGCTGACCAAGGACGTGCGTGCGACCGACTACTCGATGCGTATCGTCTGACGGTTGAACGCGCGGGCGAAGCGATCGTCCGCGTGGTCCTGCCGTCGTATCGGATGGCGCGGACCGATGCGCGGCCGGGCCCGGCCCGGCCGCCGGCCCGCCTTCTGGTGATCAGACGTGAAAATTGCGCACGCGCTCCGGCGCGAGCACGGTCGGCAACGCCTTGGGCAATGCCGCGGGCCAGTCGCGGCTGTAATGCAGTCCGCGACTTTCGCGGCGCGCACGTGCGCTGTCGACGATCAGCGACGCGACATCCACCAGATTGCGCAACTCCAGCAGGTCGCGGCTCACCTTGAAGTGCGCGTAGTACTCCTGGATTTCGTCGCGCAGCAGCGTAAGACGATGCCGCGCGCGCGCAAGCCGCTTGTCGGTCCGCACGATGCCCACGTAGTTCCACATCAGGCGGCGCAACTCGTCCCAGTTGTGCGCGACCACGACTTCTTCGTCCGGGTCCGATACGCGACTCTCGTCCCAATCCGGCAGCGCCGCTCGCCCGGCCGCATCAAACCCGGCTTCCTCGATGGCAGCGGCGGTCGAACGGCCGATCACGATGCATTCGAGCAGCGAATTGCTCGCGAGGCGGTTTGCGCCGTGCAGACCCGTGTACGACGTTTCGCCGACCGCGTAGAGGCCGCCGACATCGGTTCGGCCGGCGAGGTCGGTGACCACGCCGCCGCAGGTGTAATGCGCGGCCGGTACGACCGGGATCGGCTCCTTCGTGATGTCGATGCCGAATTCGCGGCAGCGCGCGAGGATGGTCGGGAAGTGCTCCTGCAGAAACGCGGCGGGCTGATGGCTGATGTCGAGATAGACGCAGTCGATGCCGCGCTTCTTGATTTCGAAGTCGATCGCGCGTGCGACGATATCCCGCGGCGCGAGCTCGGCGCGCGGATCGTGCTCGGGCATGAAGCGCGTGCCGTCCGGCAGCTTCAGGATGCCGCCTTCGCCGCGCACGGCCTCGGAAATCAGGAACGACTTCGCGTACGGATGGAACAGGCACGTCGGATGAAACTGGATGAACTCCATGTTGGCGACGCGGCAGCCGGCGCGCCATGCCATCGCGATGCCGTCACCGGTCGCGGTGTCCGGGTTCGTGGTGTACAGATAGACCTTGCCGGCGCCGCCGGTGGCGAGCACGGTGTGCGGCGCTTCGATGGTAACGGTGCGGCCGCTGCGCACGTCGAGTGCATAGAGTCCGTGACAGCGGCGTCCCGGCAGACCCAGCCGTTCGGACGTGATCAGGTCGATCGCATGATGCTCTTCGAGCAGCGTGATGTTCGGATGGCGCCGCGCGCGTTCGCTGAGTGTGGCGACCACTGCGTGGCCGGTGGCGTCTGCCGCATGAATGATCCGGCGGTGACTGTGGCCGCCTTCGCGTGTCAGATGAAAACCGAGTTCGGCCGCGTCGTCCTTCGTGAACGGCACGCCCTGAGCGATCAGCCATTCGATTGCCGCGCGCCCGTGTTCGACGATATAGCGGGTGGCGGCTTCGTCACACAGGCCGCCGCCGGCGACCAGCGTGTCGTTGACGTGGTTTTCGATGCTGTCGTCCGAATCCAGCACGGCAGCGATGCCGCCCTGTGCCCAGTCGCTCGCGCCTTCGGTCATCGTGCGCTTCGCGATCACCGCGACCCGCTGTGTTTGCGCGAGATTCAGCGCGACACTCAGACCCGCAAGGCCGCTACCGACAATTGCTACGTCGAAATTCATCTGCTACGTCTCCATCACTTTTACAGCCCGCGCGACCCGTGTCGCCGTTTACCGGTAAGCGAGCAAGGATACGCGTCGCGGCTCGCGAGGGAAAGCTGGCCGAACGGCAAAAGTGTGTCGATCGTGCGATGGCGGGCCAAAAAAACGTGGCTTCGGAAAAAGAGGGTGCCCAAAAAAGAGGGTGCCAAAAACAAAAAGCCCCGCACGGATGCGGGGCTTTCGTCTTCGTCAAGCAGGCAGGAGACAGACCTTATTTGATCTTGGTTTCCTTGTACATCACATGCTTGCGGGCGACGGGATCGAACTTGCTGATCTCCATCTTCTCCGGCATGTTGCGCTTGTTCTTCGTGGTGGTGTAGAAGTGACCGGTACCTGCGGTCGATTCCAGCTTGATCTTGTCGCGTGCGCCTTTCGCCATGATGGGCTCCTTAGACTACGCCGCGTGCGCGCAGGTCTGCGAGCACGGCGTCGATACCGTTCTTGTCGATCAGGCGCAGGCCCGCGTTCGAAATGCGCAGGCGCACGAAGCGGTTTTCGCTTTCAACCCAGATACGACGGCTTTGCAGGTTCGGCAGGAACCGGCGCTTGGTTTTGTTGTTCGCGTGGGAAACGTTGTTGCCGCTCATCGGCGCTTTCCCAGTGACTTGGCAGACGCGTGCCATATGAGAGCACTCCTAATACGCTGAAATTCTGAGTTCGGACGCCGTAAAAGCCTCCCGCAACGCCAGGGCACGATACAGCTGCCGGTCTGCGGGAATGCCTTTGCCTTTGGAGGGCATCGAAACAGGGTTGGAAATAGGCAAACCGGAATTCTAGCAGAAAAGCCGCCGGCGCATCAAATCTTATTTGACGCCCGGTCGCGGGCGCGTCAGTTCCAGCCCGCGCGGGCGAACGAGAAGGTTTCCTGGGTGCCGATCACGAGGTGATCGATCAGTTTCACGTCGATCAGCGCGAGCGCCTCGCGCAGCACCTGCGTGAGGCGCCGGTCGCTGGCGCTCGGCCTGACCGCGCCCGATGGGTGATTATGCGCGACGATCATGCTGGCCGCATTGAGGTTGAGCGCGCGGCGGACGATTTCGCGTGGATAGACGGCCATGCGCGTGAGCGAGCCGCGCGCGCTTTCCTCGCTGCCGATCAGCCGGTGCCGCGCGTCGAGAAACAGGCAGATGAACACTTCATACGGGCGCGAGCCGATCAGCAGACGCAGATAGCTCTCGACCGCCTCGGGCGAATCGATCAGCGGCCGCTCGCGCATCGTCTCGACGAGCGAGCGGCGCGCGAGTTCGAGAATCGCGAGCAGTTGCGCGGTCTTCGCCGGACCGATGCCGGGCAGGCCGGCCAGATCGGACGGGGTGGCGTCGAGTAGCGCGCGCAGCGAGCCGAAGCGCGCCAGCAGCGAGTCGGCGATGCCGAACACGTCGAGGCCGCGCAGGCCCGAGCCGAGGACGAGCGCGATCAGTTCGGCGTCGGTCAGCGTGTGCGGGCCCGACGCGAGCAGGCGCTCCCGCGGCATGCGCTGGCGGCGGGCGCGCGCCCGCCGCCGGGGTGCTTCGACAAGGCACGGCCGGGCCGCGCCCGGCGGCCCGGCGGAGGCGCTGGAAGCGCTGGAGGCGTCTGTCAGAGCGAGCAGGCGCACGTGCGGTTTCGGGGTCATGTCGCGATTCTCCGGTGGGCGCGCGCGCGGGCTGGCGACATCGGGGCGTGCCTCGACACCGCCAAGCCGCGGTGGGCTATGTGGCTTACAATGACGGTTTTGCGCGCGGCGCGGCCACGAGCGCCGTCTCCGACGAGGGGCTGCCCGCGCGGGCCTGTGCGGGACGCGCAGGCGCATTCCGACCCCAGCGAGTACTGCATGAGCATCATCGACATCTCCGAAGTGAAACCGGGTTCGCACGTCACGCTCCATTACCGTCTTTCGCTTGCCGATGGCGCCGAAGTCATCAACACCTTCAGCGACAAGCCCGCCACGCTGCTGCTCGGCGCGGGCCAGCTGGCGCCGCCGCTGGAAGCTATTTTGCTGGGCCTGAAAGTGGGCCACCACTCGACCTTTCAGCTAGCGCCGGGGCAGGCGTTCGGACCCCGGAATCCGGAACTGATCCAGCGTGTGTCGCTCGCGACGCTGCGCGAAAACAGCATGGTGGGTGAGGATTTTTCGCCCGGCGATCTCGTCGAATTCAATGCGCCGGGCGGTGGACGCTATGCGGGCGTGCTGAAAGAGGTCGGCGAGACGTCGGCGCTGTTCGACTTCAACCACCCGCTTGCCGGTCAGGCGCTGACGTTCGAAGTCAAAATCATCGGGATCCTGTAACCATGAGCATGACGGATACGACTCTGGCCGAAGCCGAGATTCTCCTTGCGCAGCCGCGCGGGTTCTGCGCGGGCGTCGACCGGGCCATCGAAATCGTCGAGCGGGCGATCGCGCTGCACGGCGCGCCGATCTACGTGCGCCACGAGATCGTCCATAACGCGTACGTCGTGGAAGATCTGCGCAAGAAAGGGGCCATCTTCATCGAGCAGCTCGACGAAGTGCCGGCCGGCAACACGGTGATTTTCAGCGCGCACGGCGTCTCGAAGGCCGTGCGCACCGAAGCCGAGTCGCGCGGCCTGCGCGTGTACGATGCGACGTGTCCGCTGGTCACCAAGGTGCATATCGAAGTGGCGAAAATGCGCCAGGAAGGCTTCGACATCGTGATGATCGGCCACAAGGGACACCCCGAGGTCGAGGGCACGATGGGGCAGACGGCCGAAGGCATGTACCTCGTCGAAGACAGCGACGACGTCGCGGCACTGAAGCTCGCCGATCCCGAGCGCATTGCGTTCGTCACGCAGACGACGCTGTCGGTCGACGACGCGGCGGAGATCATTGCGGCGCTCAAGGCGAAATATCCGTCGATCCGCGAACCGAAGAAGCAGGATATCTGCTATGCGACGCAAAACCGTCAGGACGCGGTCAAGTTCATGGCGCCGCAGTGCGACGTCGTGATCGTCGTCGGCAGTCCAAACAGCTCGAATTCGAACCGGCTGCGCGAAGTGGCCGAAAAGCGCGGCATTCCCGCCTACATGGTGGATTCTCCCGATCAGATCGATCCGCACTGGATCAACGGCAAGCTGCGCATCGGCGTGACAGCCGGCGCGTCGGCGCCTGAAGTGCTCGCGCAGGCGGTGATCGCGCGGCTGCGCGAACTTGGCGTGCGCCACGTGCGCGCGCTCGACGGCATTGAAGAGAACATTGCGTTTCCGCTGCCGCGCGGCCTCGGCCTCGCGGGATGAGCCGCACCGGAGCCGAATGAACGGCGCGCCGCTGGCGCGCTTTTTTTTGCGCTCCGCGCGTCGCCGGTCCGACAAAAAGTGCCAGACCATCAAAAGTGACCGGTTGGCGCGCTGCCGCACACTATTTTCGAGGTCGTCAGCGATTTATTTTTTTGACTCGCGACATGATCGAGCCCCGTTTAATTTGTCATATTCGATCGCCCGCACTTTCTGTGCACCATATTTGTGCGTCCGCGATTTCAATATAGAAAAGCAAAAGCCAACGCGAAACGCCCTGAATTCGGGCGTTTGAGCCTGTGCCCGCAACACACGGTGTCGCGGGGGTCGTCGTTGGTGCAACTGATGCACGGAAAATTGTCGCAACCCGGTTGCAACAGATAATTGCTTTTGATCTCAAAATACGGTTGCAATGCAGGAAAACCCTGCCGTTTCAGGAATATTGCCCATCGCAAAATTGGAGTTACAATGCGCGCGTTCTCAAGGCCCGAGCGGCTTCGGGACGCGATGTCGGCAAGGCGCTGGAGACCACTGAATGCAAGTCAAGTTTGCTTACACCGTGTCCGGCGCGGCCGCGGTTGCGCCAATGACTGCGTCCGGCGCGAGCAACGATAGCGAGGCAGGCCTGAGCAGTGACGGCGCGGCAACGACGCTGCCTGACACGCTGAAGGCGGGTATGGACGACGCGCGCGGATCGGGGGCGAGGGCCGCCGGGTGCGCGAACGACAACGAAAACGGGGTGCGATTGGCAGTTGCGGAAATCATCACCCAGGGGCGAGCGACCGGTGCCGGGCGCTTGCCGGCGCGGCTCCCGCTTTCGCGGCGGGGCGTTCTCCCCGTGATGGGAGCCCGGCCTGTCGGGTCGCGTACGACGAAGTCGCCCACCCGGGCGCGGCGCGGCGTTCAGGCTGCCGCCGGCGGGTCGTGCGGCGTCGAAGCCGTCGTCCGGTCGCGGACGGCGCACCCCCCGGCCGGGCGGCCCGGGGCCTCATCTTTCATGAATCACCGTGTTCAGCCGGATGCAAATGCCTCCGGCGGACCGAGCACAACGGACGGGCCGCCTGCGACGCAGGCGAGCGGGTCCGCGAGCAGGGCAAAAATCCTCGTCGGCGATGGTGTGTGGGCCGGCGAGGTGGGCGTGCGGGCGCAAGCCGCCGCGTGCGACCGGGCCGCGGCCCAGACGACGTATTCGTCTGTTGCCGCGGACGACGGACCGGGCTGCGGCAAGCGAGCCGCAGCCCGGTCCCACACGCCGTTGCAGGTTGACGTGCCGTGCGCGTACGAAGCGAAGTGCGCGCACATCGATGCAAGGCAGCACGCCGACCCGATCGACGCGCCCAGAGCGCCGGCTGCGATGCCGACCGACGTCCGCCGTGGCGGGCCCGGTCTGATCGCATCCGGCGGCGCGGGATGTCGGCGGGAAGGCGCCTTCGCGCTTCACGACGTCAGGGACAGCCATCCCGCGGTTCTCGACGCCGTGAAACGACAGGCGGGACGTACAGCCGGACGGCACCGGGTCTACCCCATGGTGTCTTCCTGACCCCGCTTCCGGCGCGCCGGCGACCGCAACACGGTGGTCCGGCGCACCGGCGGCGAATAACCCTTACCGGTCTTTTATATCAGTACCCGCAGTGCCGTTGCGATTTGTGCGAGTCGTCACCGCCCACCGGCTGACGAAGAGCGCGAATCCAGTCGCACGGGCTAAGGAGCATTAAATGGATATCTTCATCCAGCAGATCATCAACGGGCTGGTGCTCGGCAGTGTGTACGCCATCATCGCGCTGGGCTATACGATGGTGTACGGCATTCTCGGCATCATCAACTTCGCGCACGGCGACGTGCTGATGGTCGGCGCGATGGTTGCGCTATCAACCATCAACGTGCTGAACAACCACTTTCCGCACATGAACGGCGTCGTGATGCTGGTGATCGCGCTCATCGTCGCCGCGGTCGTCTGCGCGATAGTCGGCTACGTGATCGAGCGTGCCGCGTACCGGCCGCTGCGCCGCGCGCCGCGCCTCGCGCCGCTGATTACCGCCATCGGCGTGTCGATCCTGCTCGAGACGCTCGCGATGATCATCTGGGGCCGCAATCCGCTGTCCTTCCCGCAACTGCTGCCGACGAATCCGATCAACGTGATTCCGCAGACGGCCACCTCGGTCGGCGCGGTGATCTCGGGTACCGAGATCACGATCATCGTTGTCGCGTTCCTGACGATGGCGGGGCTGCTGCTGCTGGTGCACAAGACGAAGCTTGGCCGCGCGATGCGCGCGATCGCGGAGAATCCGAACAACGCGAGCCTGATGGGCGTGAATCCGAACTTCGTGATCTCGGCGACGTTCATGATCGGCTCGGCGCTCGCTGCGCTCGCCGGCGTGATGGTGGCGTCCGAGTACGGCAATGTGCACTTCTACATGGGTTTCATCCCGGGCATGAAGGCGTTCACCGCCGCGGTGCTGGGCGGGATCGGCAACCTCGGCGGCGCGATGGTCGGCGGCGTGGTGCTGGGTCTTATCGAGCAGCTCGGCGCGGGCTACATCGGCGGACTGACGGGCGGCGTGTTCGGCAGCAACTACCAGGACGTGTTCGCGTTCATCGTGCTGATCATCGTGCTGGTGTTCCGTCCGTCGGGGCTGCTGGGCGAACGCGTCGCGGACCGTGCATAACAGGGAGTAGCGCAAAATGACCTCCATTCAACCGATCGAGCCGTCGACGACGCTCATCCCCGAGAAAAACCTCACCAGAACGCTGACGGTCGGCGTCCTTACCACGATCCTCGTCGTTGCCGCACCGATCCTGATCGGCACCTTCGGCGGCGACTACTGGGTGCGGGTGCTCGACTTCGCCATGCTGTACGTGATGCTCGCACTCGGCCTGAACGTGGTGGTCGGCTTTGCCGGCCTCCTCGACCTCGGCTACATCGCGTTCTACGCGGTCGGCGCCTACACCGCGGCGCTGCTCACGTCGCCGCATCTGTCGACGCAGTTCGCGTGGATCGGCCACCTGTTCCCGGGCGGCATCCACTCGCCGTACTGGCTCGTCGTGCCGGTGGCGATGGCGCTCGCGGCGGTGTTCGGCGTGCTGCTCGGCGCCCCGACACTGCGTCTGCGCGGCGATTACCTCGCGATCGTGACCCTCGGCTTCGGGGAAATCGTGCGGATCTTCATGAACAACCTCGACCGTCCGCTGAACATCACGAACGGACCGCAGGGGATTACCGGCGTCGATCCGGTGTCGATCGGCCACTTCGACTTCTCGCAGACGCACAAGCTGTTCGGCTTCGCCTTCACGACGGTCTATGAGTACTACTACCTGTTCGTGCTGTGCGCGCTGTTCGTGATCTGGGTGTGTACGCGCCTGCAGCACTCGCGCATCGGCCGCGCGTGGGCGGCGATCCGCGAGGACGAGATCGCGGCGAAGGCGATGGGCATCAACACCCGCAACGTGAAGCTGCTCGCGTTCGCGATGGGCGCGTCGTTCGGCGGCCTGTCGGGTGCGATGTTCGGCGGCTTCCAGGGGTTCGTGTCGCCGGAATCGTTCACCTTCTGGGAGTCGGTCGTGGTGCTCGCGTGCGTCGTGCTCGGCGGCATGGGTCACATTCCCGGCGTGATTCTCGGCGCGGTGCTGCTCGCGATCTTCCCGGAGTTCCTGCGCTCGACGATGGGTCCGCTGCAGAACGCGATCTTCGGTCACCAGATCATCGATACGGAAGTGATCCGTCAGCTGCTGTACGGTCTCGCGATGGTGCTCATCATGCTGTACCGCTCGGAGGGCCTGTGGCCCGCGCCGAAGCATGAAGACCGGATCGCGAAGCTGGCAAGGCGCGATGCGAAGAAGCCGGTGCGCGCCTGAAGAGCCTGACAGGAGAATAATGCAATGAGCGATAACCAGATCCGTTTGTCCGTCAAGGGCGTGAACAAGCGCTTCGGCGGCCTGCAGGCGCTGTCGGAAGTCGGCCTCGAAATCCGGGCCGGCGAAATCTACGGGCTGATCGGTCCGAACGGGGCCGGCAAGACCACCTTCTTCAACGTGATTACCGGCCTCTACACGCCGGATTCGGGCGAGTTCAGGCTCGACGGCCAGAACTACACGCCGACGGCCGTGTATCAGGTCGCGAAGGCGGGCATCGCGCGCACCTTCCAGAACATCCGCCTGTTCGGCGGGATGACCGCGCTCGAAAACGTGATGGTTGGCCGTCACGTGCGCACGAAGCACGGCCTGCTCGGCGCGGTGTTCCAGACGCGTTCGGAGCGCCAGGAAGAGCGCGAGATCCGCGAACGTGCGCTGGAACTGCTGGAGTACGTCGGCGTGCTGCAGTACGCGGACTATACGTCGCGCAACCTGTCGTACGGTCACCAGCGGCGCCTGGAGATTGCGCGTGCGCTCGCGACCGATCCGAAGCTGCTCGCGCTCGACGAACCGGCCGCGGGCATGAACGCGACCGAGAAGGTCGAACTGACGAAGCTGCTGGACAAGATCCGTGCGGACGGCAAGACGATCCTGCTGATCGAGCACGACGTGAAGCTGGTGATGGGCCTGTGCAACCGCATGACAGTGCTCGACTACGGCAAGGTGATCGCCGAGGGGCTGCCGCAGGACGTGCAGAAGGACCCGAAGGTGATCGAGGCGTATCTGGGCGCGGGGGTCCACTAATGGCGACGGCAATGTTGAAAATCAAGGGCCTGCAGGTCAACTACGGCGGCATCCAGGCGGTCAAGGGTGTCGACATGGAGGTGCAGCAGGGCGAGCTCGTCACGCTGATCGGCGCGAACGGCGCGGGCAAGACCACGACGATGAAGGCGATCACCGGTCTGAAGGCCTACGCGGCGGGCGATATCGAGTACATGGGCCAGTCGATCAAGGGTGTCGCGCCGCACGAGCTGCTGCGTCGCGGGCTCGCGATGGTGCCGGAAGGCCGCGGTATCTTCGCGCGGATGTCGATTATCGAGAACATGCAGATGGGTGCCTACCTGCGCAACGACACGGACGGCATCAAGGCCGACATCGAGCGCATGTTCGGCTTCTTCCCGCGCCTGAAGGAGCGTGCGTCGCAGCTCGCGGGCACGCTGTCGGGCGGCGAGCAGCAGATGCTGGCGATGGCGCGCGCGATCATCAGCAAGCCGAAGCTGCTCCTGCTGGACGAGCCGTCGATGGGCCTCTCGCCGATCATGGTCGAGAAGATCTTCGAGGTGGTGCGCGAGGTGTCGAAGGAGGGCATCACGGTGCTGCTGGTCGAGCAGAACGCGCGTCTCGCGCTGCAGGCGGCGAACCGCGGCTACGTGATGGACTCGGGCCTCGTGACGATGTCGGGCGACGCGAAGCAGATGCTCGACGATCCGAAGGTGCGCGCCGCGTATCTCGGCGAATGAGCGGCAGGTGAGCAGCAGGTGAGCGGCGGATGAAGGGGGCGCTGGCCGCCCTTCATCCGCATCGGGACAGGAAAGGCCGCACGTCGCGAACCGACGTGCGGCCTTTTTTGCGGCCTACGCGCGCGCCGGCGCGGCCGGCTCGCCGAGGCGCCTGCCGAGGCTGATCACCTCGTCGGCGCGATAGCCGAGCGCGGCGTAGAACGCGCGAACGTCCGCCCTGCTGTTGAGCACCTGCAGGTTCACCTTCGGGCAGCCGAGCGCGGCGAGCGCCGCCTCGGCATGGCGCACGAGGCGCGTGCCGATGCCGAGCCGGCGCTGCGCGCCGTCGACCGCGAGCGAGTAAAGCCAGCCGCGATGCCCGTCGTAGCCGGCCATGAGCGTGCCGATCACCAGGCCGTCGCGCTCGGCGACGAAGAACAGCTCGGGCTGCGTCGCCAGCTTGTTGGCGATCGACAGCCGCGGATCGCGATGCGGTCGTCCCGGATCGCGATACTCGGGAAACGCCTGCTGCCACAGCGCGACGACCGCGTCCGTATCGGCGGCGTCGAAGCGGCGAATCGAGAATCCGGCAACGGTCGACATGATCGGGTTCTCCGCCGGCGCTTACAGCGAATCGAGCACGGAACGCAGCATCGCCATCATCTGGTCGATCTCTTCGTTCGTCACGTTCAGCGCGGGCATGAAGCGCAGCAGGTTCGGGCGCGCCGCGTTCAGCAGCAGGCCGTCGGGTTGCAGCTCGCGCGCCTTCTCGACGATCTGGTTGCCGATGTCCTTGCCGAGCAGCAGCGCGCGCAGCAGCCCCTCGCCGCGTTCGCCGGCAAAGCCGCGCTCTTCCGACAGTTCGAGCAGCTTCGCGCGCAGATAGTCGCCGCGCGCCCGCACGCCATCGAGAAAGCCTGGTGCGGTGAGCTGCGCGATCACCGAGTGGCCGACCGCGGTCATCAGCGGATTGCCGTTGTACGTGCCGCCCTGGTCGCCGGCCTCGAACACTTCGACCGCCTTCGTGCACAGCAGCGCCGCGAGCGGCACGCCGCCGCCGATGCCCTTGCCGAGCGTCATCACGTCCGGCTCGATGCCGGAAAGTTCGTAGGCGAACAGCGTGCCGGCACGGCCGCAGCCGCTTTGCACTTCGTCGACGATCAGCAGGATGCCGTGCTCGCGCGTGAGCGCGCGCAGCGCCTGCATGAATTCGCGGGTCGCCGGAATCACGCCGCCTTCGCCCTGGATCGGTTCGAGCATCACCGCGACCGTCTTGCTGCTGATCAGCTTCTCGACCGACGCGATATCGTTCAGTTCGGCCTTCGGGAAGCCCGGCACCTGGGGCGCGTAGATCGTGTCCCAGCCCGGCTTGCCGCTCGCGGACATCGTCGCGAGCGTGCGGCCGTGGAAGCTGTGATCGAACGTGATGATCTCGTACGCGCCGTCGCGATGCTTTTTGCCCCACTTGCGCGCGAGCTTGATCGCGCCTTCGTTCGCTTCGGCGCCGCTGTTCGTGAAGAACACCTTGTCGAAGCAGCTATGCTGCGTGAGCAGCGCCGCGAGCTGCGCCATCGGCGCGTTGTAGAACGCCGGCGACGGGTTGATCAGCAGGCGCGCCTGGCGTTCGAGCGCTTCGATCATCCCTTCGTTGCAGTGGCCGAGGCTGTTGACCGCCCACCCCTGGATGAAGTCGAGATAGCGCTTGCCGGCGTTGTCATACAGCCACGAGCCCTTGCCGTGCGTAAACACGATTTCGGGCCGGTTCGTGATGTACATCAGCGACTCGATGGGGTACTCGTTGAAATTCATGGCGCGGGCTCCGGGCGATGCAGGTGAACGGGGTTATCGGAAAGGGAACACAAGGGGAACACTAAGGGCAGGCAAAACAGACGCGCAAACAAAAAGCCACGGCATGCCGTGGCTTTCGTGATTCGAACATCAGGCGCTGGTGAAGCGCGAATCCGTGACCAAGCCGGCGGCATCCCTACGGGAGCAGCGAGCGGCGACGTCGGAGTTCGGACTGGATGCGTTTCATGCGCGAAAGAATACGACAACGCGAGGGGCCGTGTAAACCATGAATTTCGTGCGCCGTGCAGCAGGCACTGTGCAGCGGGCCGCCCTCATGGTCTGCGCGGCCCGCCGCGCGGCGCTCAGACCGGGTTGGCGAGGTCGGCTGCGCTGGTGAACGAATCCGCGTAGAACTCGCTTTCCGGCAGCCCGTGGTGCTGCGTGAAATCGCGCAGCGCCGACTCGACCATGACCGGCGCGCCGCACGCGTACACCTGATAGCCCGACAAGTCTGGCAGATCCTCGATGACGGCACGATGAACGAAGCCGGTGCGCCCCGTCCAGGCGTCGCTCGGATCCGGCTCCGAGAGCACCGGCACGAAGCGGAAGCCCGGAATCTCGCGCGCCCATTGCTCCGCCAGTTCGGCGAGGTACAGGTCCTTGCGGCGGCGTCCGCCCCAATAGAGCGTCATCGGGCGCTGCAGGTTCTTGAACACCGCGTGCTCGACGATCGCCTTCAGCGGCGCGAAGCCGGTACCGGACGCGAGCAGCACGATCGGCCTGTCGGAGTCCTCGCGCAGGAAGAAGGTGCCGAGCGGGCCTTCGAAGCGCAGGATGTCGCGCTCCTTCATCGTATTGAAGACGTGGTCGGTGAACGTGCCGCCCGGCATGTGGCGGATGTGCAGCTCGATCGGGCCGTCCGCGTGCGGCGGGCTCGCCATCGAGTAGCTGCGGCGCTTGCCGTCCTTCAGGATGAATTCGAGGTACTGGCCCGCGAGGTATTGCAGACGCTCGTTTGCCGGCAGTTGCAGCTTCAGCGTGACGACGTCGTCGGCCTTGCGCTCGATTGCGTTGACGCGGCACGGCAGTTTCTTCACCTGCATGTCGCCGACACCGGCCACTTCGCGGATGTCGATTTCCAGATCGGAGCACGGCGTCGCGCAGCAGAACAGCGCCATGCCGCGGGTTTTTTCGTCGTTCGACAGCGCAGACGACGAATGGGCGCGCTGTTCGAGCTCGCCGCTCACGACGGTGCCCTTGCACGAGCCGCATGCGCCGTTCTTGCAGCCGTACGGCAGGCCGATGCCCTGGCGCAGCGCGGCGCTCAGGACGGGTTCGTCGGGTTCTACCTGAAACTGCCGGCCGCTTTGCCGGAGCGTAACGTTGAATGCCATAGCGTGTTCGAATACGAAGAGTCGATAATCCGTGCGTGCCGCGGCGCACGGCTACAATGCGGTCACGATGAAAGTCACCCGAACCTTGCGCCGCCGGCGCGTGCTCATGGTGGGCTGCGGCGATGTCGGCATGCGTTGCGTCGCCTTGCTGCAGCCGCGCGCACGCGTCTTTGCGCTGACGACCCAGCCTGCCCGTTGCGCCGAACTGCGCGCCGCCGGCGTGACGCCGCTCGTCGGCGACCTCGATGCCCGGGCGAGCCTGAAGCGCCTCGCAGGCCTCGCGCCGACCGTGCTGCATCTTGCGCCTCCGCCACGCAGCGGCGCCGACGACCGCCGGACGCGCGCGCTGCTTGCCGCGCTGCGTGCCCACCCGCGGCGGCCCGCCGCGAGTCCCAGCGCGCCCGTCGGGCGCCTGCGCCGCAGGACCACCCGTGGTGCCCGCGAAACAGGCGCTATTGTACCCGAGGTACTTGAGGTATCCGACGTACCCGGGCCGCCCGGCGCGGCCGCGCGCACCGCAAGACGCGCGCGGCCGGTGCGGATCGTGTATGCGAGCACGACCGGCGTCTACGGCGACTGTGGCGGCGCGTGGGTCGATGAAACCCGGCCGGTGCGGCCGGCGACCCCGCGCGCGCAGCGCCGCGTATCGGCGGAGCAGCAGCTGCGGCGCGCGGCCGCGCGTGGCGCGGTGCATGCGAGCATCGCGCGGGTGCCCGGCATCTACGCGGGCAACCGCTTGCCGCTCGCGCGCCTCGAAAAGCGCGTTCCCGCGCTGTGCGAGACCGACGACGTCTACACGAACCATATCCACGCGGACGATCTCGCGGCAATTCTTGTTGCGATGACGTTGCGCGCGCAACCATCGCGGATATTTCACGCGAGCGACGACACGGTGCTGAAGATGGGTGAATACTTCGACGCGGTCGCGGACGCGTTTGGCCTGCCGCGCGCGCCGCGCCTGTCGCGCGACGACGCGCAGGCCGTGCTCGACCCGATGCTGCTGTCGTTCATGCGCGAATCGCGGCGGCTGTCGAACGCGCGGATGAAGCGCGAACTGCGCATGCGCCTGCGCTATCCGACGGTGGCCGACTTTCTGCGCGCCTGCGCGCCCGCACCGCGCTCAGGTGAGCGCGGGTAGCGCTTCGAGCAGCAGGAAGCAGAGCAGCGCGCCGATCAACGCGCCGATCAGGTTTGGAGAATAGGTGTGCCGCCGGTGCATTGCGATCAGCATGACGCCGATTACGGCGATGCCGAGACCAAGAGAGGCGACAAGCGCGAACGGGATCCCGTCAATGGATGGGGTATTCATGATCCCTCCCTGAAGCTTTTTTAGTCATTCTTCAACCCAGTATAGGGCGACTTGCAGGGAACGGCATGTTGCGGCGCAGCGCCGCGCGGCCTGTCAGCCGGCGCGCAGCGCGTCGAGATCCGCCGCGTCGAGCCATTGCCAGGCGCCTTCGGCGAGCGTCGCGGGCAACGCCAGTCCGCCGATGCGCGAACGATGCAGCGCCTCGACGCGATTGCCGGCAGCCGCCACCATCCGCTTGACCTGGTGATACTTGCCTTCGAGCACCGTCAGTTCGAGCGTGTGCGCAGCGCGCGCGTGCGCGGCGAGCGGCGTCACCGGTTTCGCTTCGCCGTGCAGCAGCACGCCCGCGCGCAGCGCGTCGAGTTGCGCGTCGTCAAGCGGATGGCGCACGGTCGCGACGTAGACCTTCGGGACCTTGCGCTTCGGCGACGTGTACGTATGCACGAACTGGCCGTCGTCCGACAGCAGGAGCAGGCCTGTGGTGTCCTGGTCGAGCCGGCCCACGCATTGCACGCCGCGCGTGGCGAATGGCGGCGGCAGCAGGCTGAAGACGCTCGGATGATGCTGCGGCTCGCGCGAGCATTCGTAGCCGGCGGGCTTGTTGAGCAACAGGTAGGCGCGCGTGCGATAGGGCCAGCGCACGCCGTCGACGCTGAACTGAAGGGCGTCGGTGTCGAACTCGGCGTCCGGATCGACGCACGTCGCGTGGCCGATCGACACGCGGCCGTCGGCGACGAGCGCACGACACTGGCGGCGCGAACCGAAGCCCTGAGTGAAAAGAACGCTTTCGAGATTCATGGGGGCGAGACGGGGCGGATGGAGCGCGGCGGCGCACGAGACGCCGCCGCTTCGCCCGCATTCTACCCGGCGCGCGGCGCGCGCCGGGGCCGTCGCACCCGGGGCCCGTGTCGATTGGGCCGGTTGCTCCGGCCGCGCTCAGTGTGCGGGCAGCCCTCCGCTGCGCCGTTCGACAAAGCGGCGCACATAGTCGTCGGCGGGCCGCTGCAGGATTTCCTCGGGCGTGCCCTGCTGCACGAGCACGCCGTCGCGCAGGATCGCGATCCGGTTGCCGATGCGCAGCGCCTCGTCCAGATCGTGCGTGATGAAGACGATCGTCTTGTTCAGCGTCGCCTGCAGTTCGAGCAACTGGTCCTGCATCTCGGTGCGGATCAGCGGGTCGAGCGCCGAGAACGCTTCGTCCATCAGCAGCACGTCGGTATCCGCGGCGAGCGCGCGCGCCAGCCCGACGCGCTGGCGCATGCCGCCCGAGAGTTCGTCCGGGTAGTGATCGCCGTAGCCGTCGAGCCCGACTTTCGCGAGCCACGTGCGCGCCTTCGCGTAGGCCTCGGCCTTGTGTTCGCCGCGCGTGCGCAGCGCGTAAGCGGTATTGTCGAGCACGGTCTGATGCGGCAGGAGTCCGAAGTTCTGGAACACCATGCTGATCCTGTAGCGGCGCAGCGTGCGCAGCCCCGCCGCGTCGAGCCTGATCACGTCGTCGCCGTCGATTGCGATTTCACCGGCGGTCGGCTCGATCAGCCGGTTGAAATGACGCACCAGCGTCGATTTCCCCGAGCCCGACAGGCCCATGATCACGTAGATCTCACCCGAGCCGATCGACAGGCTCACGTCGTTCAGCCCGACGTTGCAGCCGGTCTGCGCGAGCACCTCGGCCTTACCCTTGCCGGCTCTCAGCAGGTCGAGCACGCGCGCGTGCGCGGCCGGTGCGCCGAAGAGCTTGTAGACGTGCCTGACTTCGATGTTTGCCATGAGATTCTCCTCGCGGTCCGGTTAGCGGGTCGGGCGGGTTTCGAGGCCGCCCTGGCCGCCGGCGCTGCCGCCTGCTTCGTCCGCTTCGTCGGCCTTGTCCGCCGCCGCACGGCGGTACGGGATGCGCGAAGCGGCGCGCGCCTTGCGGCGCAGCGCGAGCAGGCGCCGGGTGCGGCGGTCCTGGCCGTAGCCCTGGCTGATGCGGTCGATCACGATGGCGAGGATCACGATGGCCAGTCCCGCCTGGGTGCCCTTGCCGACGTCGAGAGTCTGGATGCCGGCCAGCACGTCCTCGCCGAGCCCGCGCGCGCCGATCATCGACGCGATCACCACCATCGACAGCGCCATCATCGTGGTCTGGTTGATGCCCGCCATGATGCTCGGCCGTGCGAGCGGCAACTGCACGTTCAGCAGCAGTTGCCAGCGCGTGGTGCCGAACGCGCGCGCGGCTTCGACGACGTCCGCGTCGACGTGGCGGATGCCGAGGTCGGTGAGGCGGATCAGCGGCGGCAGCGCGTAGACGATGGTCGCGAGGATCGCCGGCACCTTGCCGAGGCCGAACAGCATCAGCACCGGAATCAGATAGACGAAGCTCGGCAGCGTCTGCATGATGTCGAGCACCGGCAGCAGGATGCGCCGCAGCCATGCATGGCGCGACGCGAGGATGCCGAGCGGGACGCCGAGCAGCACCGACAGCGCGGTGGCGACCACCATCAGCGCGAGCGTTTCGATCAGCTTGTTCCAGAGTCCGAAGCAGCCGATCGCGTAGAGCAGCAGCATGAACAGGCAGGCCGGGCCGAGGCGGCGCGTCGCGTTCCACGCGAGCGCGCCGACCGCCAGCAGCACGAGCCACGGCGGCAGCGCGCGCAGGCTGCTTTCGAGCGGCACGAGCAGGTAGCGCAGCACGAGGATGCTGAAAGTGTGAAAACTGTCGCCGTAACGCGTGACGAACGACTGGACGATGTTGTTCACCCAGTCGGCGATCGACAGATGCAGGAAAAAACCGTTCATGTTCAACCCTCCGATCCACTCCGGCAGGCGGCGCGCCGCTCACGGGCGCGCCGCCGCCATGCCGGCGCTCAGGCGCCGGCCAGCGAGGCCTTCACCTTCTGCGCCGCGTCCTTCGATACCCACGGCGTCCACATTTCCGGGTGGGTGCGCAGGAACGTCTTCGCCATCGTCGCGCCGTCGATCTTCTTCGTGGTCATCTCGAGGATCGTCTGGTTCAGGAACGGCATCGGAAAGCTGACCTTCGAGAACACCGCCATCAGATCCGGCTCGCCCTGATAGAACGGCGTCGACACGCCGATCCGCAGGTGCGACACCATGTACGACGACGCGCATTGCGACGCGCTGTTGTCCGCGCGCAGCGTGTCCCAGCATTTCTGGCTGAACGGCGGCATCTTCAGTTGCACGAACTTGTATTTCGCCATCAGCGCGGCCGGCTCCCAGTAGTAGAACAGGATCGGCTTGCCGCGCTCATAGGCCGACGAGATCGCCGCGTCGAGCGCCGCGCCGGTGCCGGGGCGGAAGTTGGTGTAGCTGTCGTCGAGCTTGAGCACCTTCAGCAGGCGCGTGTTCACGCGCTCGCAGTCCCAGCCGGCCGGGCAGTTCAGGAAGCGGCCCTTGCCGGGTTCCTCGTCGTCCTCGAACAGATTCTTGTAGTGCGGCAACTGCTCGACCGACGCGAGCTTCGGCGCCATCGGCCTGATGCCGCGCGCCGCGTCGCCGTTGATCACGTAGGCGGGCACGTACCAGCCCTCGTTGGTGCCGCCGGGCAGCGTGTCGCCGACGAGCTTCACCTTGCCGTCCGCGACGCCCTTCGCAATGATCGCCGAGCGTCCGGTCCACTGCTCGCCCCACACCTGCAGGTCGTCGCGGGTGAGCGCGGTTTCGGTCGCGGCGGTGCTGCCCGGGATGACGTCCGTCGTGCAGCCGTAACCCTTCTCCGCGATGTAGCGCAGCACCTCGGTGGTGAACGAGCCGCTCTCCCACGTGACGCCGGCGAAGTGGACCGGCTTGCCGCTCGCGCACCAGCTGCCGGCACGCGCGGCAGCGGGCCACAGCGCGCTGGCGGCGAGCGCGACGCAGGCGGCGCGCATCCATGACTTGATCTCCATCTTCTGTCTCCTGATTGTTTGTTGGCTTTGGTAGGGGCTGCGGGGCTTCGACGCGTCAGGCGTACGTACTGCGAGAACTCTGCGTGGCGGCGAGCGCGGCTTCGTCGAGCGCGAGGCCGAGGCCCGGCGCGTCGGACAGCGTGATCCAGCCTTCGCGGTCGATGTCGATCGGCTGGGTCAGCATGAAGTCGCGCCGCGCGATCGACCATTGCGGCGGGTCATACGGAAACTCGATGAACGGCGCCGACGCGGCGCCGGCGGTCAGATGCAGGTTCGCCATCAGGCCGATGCCGTTGCCCCAGGTGTGCGGCGTGAACATCCGGCCGCGCGCCTCGACGGCCTCGGCGAGCCGGCGCAGGCCCTCCATGCCGAGCGAGCAGGCGACGTCCGGCTGGAACACGTCGAGGCAGTCGCGCGCGAGCAACTGGTCGAATTCGTAGCGCTCGCGCGTCATCTCGCCGCCGGCGATGCGCAGCGTCGTGTCGCGGCGCAATGCGGCATAGCCGTCGTAGTCGCCGCGGTGCAGCGGCTCTTCCATCCAGTAGACGCGCTGCTTTTCGAGCTCGCGGGCGACCTCGAGCGCCTCGCGGTGGGTCCACGGCGCGCGGGTGTCCCATGGCATGCGCCAGCCCTGATTGCAGTCGACCATCAGTTCGAGCCGCTCGCCGACCGCGTCGCGCACCGCGGCGAGCGCATCGAGGTCGTCGGCGACGCGCGGGCGGCCGAAGCGGATCTTCAATGCCGGAAAGCCGCGCGCGGCAACCTGCTGCGCCATCAGCGCCGCGTCGGCGGGACGGCGATGCACGCCGCCCGACGCATACGCGCGGATCCGGTTGCCGCGCCCGCCCATCATCTTCCAGCACGGCTCGCCGCGGATCTTGCCGGCGAGATCCCACAGCGCGATGTCGAGCGGCCAGGGGCGTCCGGCGTGAAAGCCGACGTTGTCGAGCACCGCGCTGTGGCGCGCGAGGTCGAGCGCCGGCGTGCCGACGAACAGGTGCTGGTAGTCCGCAAAGCCGTACATCGCGTCGCCCGAGCCGATGCCGACACGCCCGTCGTCGTCGAACACGCGCACGATCGTGGCGGGAAATTTGCGGCGCGGCTGGCTATCCCACGAGGCGGGAAAGGGCGGATCGAGTTCGAGCTGGTGGTGCGTGATCTCGATCCGGCTGATATGAGGTGTCTCACGGCTCATCAAGGCGCTCCTCGGCGGCTGCCGGGGTGCCGCATCGGGGCGGCAGGATTGGATTCGGAATGACGCCATGCTAGGGAGCGCGGGCGGGCAACTCAATCCGTTCAATTAAAGTAAATGACTGCATCCAATTTCGCCCTATTGGATGCGTATGATGTCAATCAAACGACACCGGAACCTACCGTCAGGAGACCATCGCATCATGGCGATGAACGCATGGCTGCCCCGCATCGAGGCGGGCGGCGACCCCAAATATCAGGTGATTGCGCGCGCGTTTGCGCAGGCGATCCTGAACGGCCAGTTGCCGGCCGGCGAGAAGCTGCCGCCGCACCGCTCGCTCGCGAGCGAGCTGCGCGTGACGACCGGCACGATCAGCCGCGCCTATGCGGAACTCGAACGGCAGGGGCTCGCGAACGCGCGGGTCGGCGACGGCACCTACGTCGCGCAGGCGCGCGCCCGCGACCTGCCGCCGGGCGCGTCGCACGGCGCGCAGCGCGGCGGCGCGGCGGCGGTGCCGGCGCTGATCGACCTCGGCCAGAACATTCCGCAGTCGACCGCGGAGGCCACCGCGCTGTCGGCCACGTTGTGCGAGATTGCCGGCGACGAAGTGCTCACCGCGGAGCTGCTGCAGTACGCGCCCGAGGCCGGTTCGATGCGCCACCGGCTGGCGGGGGCCGCGTGGCTCGGCCGCGCGGGCAGTCCGGCGAGCGCGTCGCGCGTGCTGGTCACGCAGGGCGCGCAGCACGCGCTGGCGTCGGTGCTGCGCGCGGTGACGCGGCCGGGCGACACGGTGCTCGCCGAAGTCGTCAGCTATCCGGGGATCATTGCGCTTGCGCGGCAACTGCGGCTGCACCTCGTGGGCGTCGAGATCGACGCGGAAGGGCTGGTGCCCGGCGCGCTCGAGCTTGCCTGCAAATCGCTGCATCCGCGCGCGCTCTTCTGCGTGCCGACGATCCACAACCCGACCACCGCGACGATGTCCGACGCGCGGCGCGATGCGCTTGCCGCGATCCTGCAGCAATACGGCGTGCTGCTCGTCGAGGACCTCGTGCCCGCGATGCTGCTCGACGTGCCGCCCGCGCCGCTCGCGACGCGCATGCCGGAGCAGTCGTTCCTGATCGCGGGGCTCTCGAAGTCGGTGGCGCCGGGCTTGCGGGTCGGGTATCTGCAGGCGCCGGGCGCGTGGTGCTCGAAGATCGCCGCGGTGATCCGCAGCGATTGCTGGATGACCGCGCCGCTGATGGCCGAGGTGGTGTCGCGGTGGATCGAAAACGGCGAGATGGACCGGCTGAACGGTCTGCAGCGCGCGCATATCGAGGGCCAGCATGCGATCGCGCAGGAGGTGCTGAACGGCGTCACGTACCGGCATGCGGCGACCAGTTCGCATCTGTGGCTGCCGCTGCCGGAGCCGTGGCGGGCCGCGGAGTTTGCCGCCGCGCTGCGTCAGGAGGGGGTGCTCGTCAAAACGGCGGACAGCTTCGTGATCGGCCGCAACGCGGCACCGCACGCGGTGCGCATCTGCATGACCGGGGCGCGCTCGCGCGATGCGCTCGCGCGCGGACTGGCGATCATCCGCACGACGCTCGATCATGGGCTCGAAAGCGGCATGGCGTCGTCTTACGCGCCCTGAAGGGCGCATCCGGCGCGTGCGCCGGCTTGCTGGTGCGCCGGGGTGTCGCTGCGTGCCGCTGCGCATTCCTGCGTATCTCCGTGCATCCCGGCGTGCCGCTGCGCATCCGGCGGCGGCGACCGGCGCGCTAGAATCTCGGGCTTTGCCCGTGCGCGCGATGCGTCGCCCGGGCGATCCCTTCCATCCACTGGGGCGCAATCGTGAAGACAACCGGGCAGCAGGACGGCCTCAGGCGCGGGCTGAAGAACCGCCATATCCAGCTGATCGCGCTGGGCGGCGCGATCGGCACGGGTCTTTTTCTCGGCTCGGCGAGCGTGCTGAAGGCCGCCGGGCCGTCGATGATCCTCGGCTATGCGGTGGGCGGCATCATCGCGTTTCTGATCATGCGGCAGCTGGGCGAAATGGTGGCGCAGGAACCTGTTGCCGGCTCGTTCAGCCACTTTGCATACAGGTACTGGGGCGATTTCGCGGGCTTCCTGTCGGGCTGGAACTACTGGGTGCTGTACGTGCTCGTCAGCATGGCCGAACTGACGGCGGTGGGCACCTACGTGCATTTCTGGTGGCCGGGCGTGCCGGCGTGGGTATCGGCGCTCGTGTGCTTTGTCGGCATCAACGCGGTCAATCTCGCGAACGTGAAGGCCTACGGCGAGGCCGAATTCTGGTTCGCGCTCGTCAAGGTCGCCGCGGTGATCGGGATGATCCTGTTCGGCGGCTATCTGCTCGTCAGCGGTCACGGCGGGCCGCAGGCATCGGTGGCGAACCTGTGGTCGCACGGCGGGTTCTTCGCGCATGGCTTTCACGGCTGGTTCATGACGCTCGCGGCGATCATGTTCTCGTTCGGCGGGCTGGAGCTGATCGGCATCACGGCGGCGGAGGCCGACGATCCGTCGCGCAGCATTCCGAAGGCCGTGAACCAGGTGATCTACCGGATCCTGATCTTCTACATCTGCTCGCTGCTCGTGCTGCTGTCGCTGTATCCGTGGGACCGGGTCGCCGCAGGCGGCAGCCCGTTCGTGATGATCTTTTCGCAGATCGGCTCGTCGCTGACGGCCAACGTGCTCAACGTCGTCGTGCTGACCGCGGCGCTGTCCGTCTACAACAGCGGTGTGTATGCGAACAGCCGCATGCTGTACGGGCTCGCCGAGCAGGGCAACGCGTCGCGCGCGCTGATGCGGGTGGACCGGCGCGGCGTGCCGTACGCGGCGATCGGCCTGTCGGCGCTCGCGACGTTCACCTGCGTGATCGTGAACTATCTGATTCCCGCGCAGGCGCTCGGCGTGCTGATGGCGCTCGTCGTGGCGGCGCTGGTGCTGAACTGGGCGCTGATCAGCCTCACGCATCTGAAGGCGCGGCGCGCGATGGAGGCGCAGGGGCGTCCGCTCGTATTCCGCTCGCTGTGGTTTCCGGTCAGCAACTGGATCTGTCTTGCGTTCATGGCGATGATCCTCGTGATTCTCGCGATGACGCCGGGGCTGTCGGTCTCGGTGTGGCTGGTGCCGGTGTGGCTGGTCGTGATGTGGGGCGGGTATCGGCTGAAACGGCGGCGTACTGCTTACGCTGCGCGCTGATGCCGGTGGGGGCGGCGCGCGCCGGGAAATCGGCACCCGCTTCGGTGGGTATCACCGCGCGCGTCGCGGGACAGCGGGTACACCCCGAGGTCGCTGTCCATCGCGGCAATCGGGCGGAAGCCTGGGACTGCGAAATACCGATCTCGCGCGTGGCAGCGGAAAACCTGCCGGAGAACAGGCAACGCGAGTGTAGAGCTTGATGGAAAGGACGTCGTTCATGGGGTGCCTTTCACGTTGCCCGTCTGGGCGGCCCGTTGCCGGGATCGCTTCCTGTTCTGATTTTTCGTGACGAGATTGCGTCACTCGCCTTTGTCCAGATCGAACTGACTCCATTCAGCCTTGCGCGGCCTCTCGCGGACTTTATCCGGATCGCGCCTGACTCTGCGCACGGCAACGATGTTGCGCCATGACCGCAGACCCTGCTGTCAGACCCTCCCACAATGGATGGACTGCGTTGTTTGCCCGCTCAAATCAGTGTTCCCAGATTTTTTTGCGCTGGTTAAATGGTTGGCAACAGGAAGCCATCATCGGGTGATTCATGGGAGTCAAAGTGAGCGCAGCATTTGTATTGCACCGTGCCGAAGGTGCGCCTTTTCCGACCGCCTTCCGCAAAGGCGCATTTGGCCAGAACGATCCCTTCGCGCAGCATCGCGAGATCGCCTGGGAAGGGCCGGACTCGATTGCCGCGGGTCGTGTCGGCTTCATCGGCGAACTCGACATAGCGAGTTTTCCTCACATCGAAACGCTCGTCGTCGTGGAAGGGGCGCTGACGCTGGAAGCGGCCGGAATGGCGCCGTTGGTCCTGGGGCCGCAAGAGGGCGCGGTGATCGGCAGCGGCACCGCGCTGTGCATTCGAGCCGAATCCCGCACGCGTTTCGTGTTCTGCGCTGCCGCCTGCCAGCGGCCGACGAAGACCGGCCTCGTTCCCTTACGCGCCGACGCCGATTTCAAGCCAACGGCAACGCTGCCGGCGGAGGTGCTGCTGGGGCCGGCTCCCGAATGTCGCGGCGACAATGTCTTCAACGATGACGACGCTGCGTATATGGCGGGTACGTGGGATTCGACGCCCTACCACCGGATCATTCGTCCGCATCGCCTGAACGAGTTCATGTATCTCCTTGCCGGCAGCGTGCGGTTCGCCGCGCCTGACGGCAGCGTGCTCTCGCTCGGCGTGGGCGATGCGCTTTTCGTGCCGAAGGGGGCGCCGATCGGATGGGAAAGCAGCGATCGCGTGGCGAAGTTCTACGTGGTTCAAACCGTCGAGGATTCAAGCGGACGAGGCTAACTGGAAACGGGCCGGATACCAGCAGAAGTACCGCCGGCTGTCTCGCGAACAACGCGGACCACAAGAGAAAGAAAAACCCCGCAAGACCTTGATCTTGCGGGGTTTCTCGGAATTCGCAGATTTCTGCCGGAAGAAATGCTGGTGCAGGGCCGGAATGAAAAAATTCTTGCTATCGCTTTACTGGAGCCGGTTTGCAGAATTCTTCCGAGGCGGATACCACCAAAAATACCACCGGACGTAGGTTCAGGGCTCCACTGGCCCGACGGCATTCGAACTCCAGTTCGGCGAACCAGTTAGTGCCACGCGGGGCGCCATTGCGTCGATGGCCCGCTTGGTGAATTCGCCAATCACCTTCTGAATGTGCTGCTCGTCCATTGCCGCTCCCCGAGTTTGCAGTTCAATTCCGTCCCGAGGATGGGATTCAATAAAATCACGTCTTGGAATGGCAAAAACCCGGCTCGCGGCCGGGTTCGTTGCTTGTCGTCTGCTGCGGCGCTCATGCGCTCATGCGGCCGCCAGTTCCGGCGCACGAGCGGCCTTGCGAGACGAGCCGCCGGGGGATGCCTTCGGCGATCGGCGAGTCTTCGCGCTGCGCAGTTCCAAGCTGACGCCGATCATGCTTACCATGTTCACGAGCGCATCAAGCCCGAACAGGTCAACTTTGCCGCGCACGAGGTCGGAGATACGCGGCTGCGTGACGCCGAACAGCTTGGCCGCAGCCGCTTGGCTCAGACCCTCGCGCTTAATGTGGCGCTCGATCTCGATCATGAGCGCCGCGCGCAGCTTCATGTTCGCCGCATCGGCGGCCGTGTCTTCGATCGCATCCCACACGCTTTCAAATTTCTGGTTTTTCATTCGCCGCCCATTTGGTAGAGCACATCGGCAAGGTCTGACTCGCCGATGATGCCTTGCGCGACCCCGACCATAATGTCCTCAAGCTGGTCGGTGCGCGGGATATCGACCCCTTGCGCCGACAGATACATCAACGCCACGACGAGCGCCGTCCTCTTGTTCGCATCGTTGAAGGTGTGGCCGCGCGATGGCGACGGCGTACATTGCAGCGATGCCGAACACGTCATCAAGATCGGCGTAGGCGATGCGATTGTCAACGCGCGCAAGCGCCCCCTCAAGCCGGTCTGCGCCAAGATCGCCATGCAGGCCGGGCTCGGCGCGAAGAATCTCGTCGTGGATGGCGCGCACCGTGTCGGCGGTGATCGGCAGTTCCATTAGCGCTTCGCCAGCGCCTTGATGACGTGCTCGTGCGTCGCCATAACCCGGCGCACGGCGGCGCGCACGATGCGCTCGCCTTCGGGCGTGGACAGGTCGATAGGAGCGGGCCTTACGGGCTTACGCACCTTCGTGATTTCGATGCCGCAGATTACGCGATTCATGGTGCGCCTGACGATGTTGTTTCCCGTGTATAAACTATACAGAATCTTGTATAGAGGTGCAACCAGAATCGCCCGACCTACCGGGGTTTCCGGTGGTCGTAGGGTTCGAGTCCTGCCGCCGGCTTCGAACTGCCGGGCGCGTTTCTGGCCCCCTGATTTTCCCCGGATCGGGCGCAGAGGTGCATGAATGCTCGTGTTCAGTTTCCGGTCCCCAGCAACCGTGCTTGAAAACTGCACGAGGAGGGCTCGAGCCTTTTATGGTGTGCCAGACGCGAGTGCGCATCTCTGCCCCATCGCCTAATAATTCAACGGTGGTCCAGAAACGGTACGGCCTGAAGAACGAGCTTTTTTCAGTACGCGAGCACCTTGCCGGAGCCGGCTGCGGTGATGATCGGGCGTTTCAGGCTGGGCGGTCCATCATCGACACCACCCGGCCCATAAATACGCAAAGACGGACAAGGGTAAGACGCTTCGGTGGTCTGAGAACAACTTACCTTGCTTAACGAAAAAAGCCGCCCCTGTATGAACAGGGGCGGCTTCCGAATTGGTGCCCGAGGCCGGAATCGAACCGGCACGCCTTGCGGCGGGGGATTTTCTTCCCACTTCGGCTTTCGCCGCCGACCTGCACAGGGCAGGGCGTTCGTGGTCTGGAGCACGCCTTCACCATAGCGCAGCGTTACCGCTTTACCTTAGGTGCCCGCCGTCTGCTCTCTACACCTTCCCTTTAACCTTTCGATCCAAGGGCTTGGCTCGGCATTAGCTCGGACTGACTTCGTCCAGGGCCTTCACCGAGTTTGACGGGCTTCACCTCAAGAATTTCTTCGAGAGGGCTCAAATTTGGTCTGAGTCCCCTGCGTCTACCAATTTCACCACTCGGGCGTGACGCAATGTTACAGCACTACCTACTACGACCTACTTTGAGCCAGTACGCGCCGTACCGGCTCTTAATTGGCCCCTAGCTCGAAAAGCTGGCTTTTCGCTCAGGAGCCGAGATTTCCTGCAAACCCTTGCCTGTTATGGCTTTGTGGACGCTGAACCCTAGCTAACCATAGGCACAAGTACCTATTTTTGAGTCCCCTGCGTCTACCTGTTTCACCACCTGGGCATTGTGCACGTCGTGCAGCGGGCGCGGATTGAGCCGCGCGCGGCGGGAAACGCGGATTATGTCGCAAAACCGGGGTTCGGGCAAGCTGCGGCCGGACGCGCTGATCGTGCAGCCGGCGCCAGCCGTTACACCGTGCGGGAGTAGCGCTCGGGCGCCGGCTCGCCGAGGTGCGCGTCGAACACCATCGCGATGTTGCGCACCAGCATGCGCCCGGGCATCAGCACGTCGATGCGCGCCGGGCCGATGGCGACGAGCCCGTCGTCCTCGAATGCGCGCAGGCGCGCCAGCTCCGGGGCGAAGCGGCGCGCGAAATCGATCCCGTAGGCCGCTTCGATTTCGTCGAAGCGCAGCACGAGGTTGCACATCAGTTGCGTGATGATGTCGCGCCGCAGCCGGTCTTCGGGCGTGAGGCGCACCCCGCTCGCGATCGCGAGGCGCCCCGCGTCGATCGCGTCCGCGTAGGCGGGCAGCGTCTTCGCGTTTTGCGCGTAGACGTCGCCGACCTTGCCGATCGACGATGCGCCGAAGCCGATCAGGTCGCAGTCCGCGCGCGTGCTGTAGCCCTGGAAATTGCGGTGCAGCGTGCCTTGCGCCTGTGCTCGTGCGAGTTCGTCGCCGGGCAGCGCGAAGTGGTCCATCCCGATGTACACATACCCGGCGTCCGTCAGCCGCTCGATCACGAGACGCAGCAGCGCGAGCCGCCCGTGCGGCGACGGCAGCGCGGACGCGTCGATGCGCCGCTGCATCTTGAAGCGCTGCGGCATATGCGCATAGCCGAACACGGACAGCCGGTCCGGCGCGAGCGCGATGATCGTATCGAGCGTGCGGCTGAAGCTGTCGACGCTCTGGTGCGGCAACCCGTAGATCAGATCCACGCCGATCGAATGAAAACCGGTCGCGCGCGCGGCGCGCATCACGGCGGCCGTCACGCCGAGCGGCTGGATCCGGTTGACCGCCTGCTGCACGAGCGGATCGAAGTCCTGCACGCCGAGGCTCAGCCGGTTGAAGCCGAGGTTGCGCAGATGCACGATGGTTTGCGGGGTGGCGGCCCGCGGGTCGACTTCGATCGAATATTCGCCGATCGCATCCGGCATCAGCACGAAGTGCTCGCGCGTGGCCGCCATCAGTTCGGCCATCTCGGCGTGCGACAGGAACGTGGGCGTGCCACCGCCCCAATGCAGCTGCGATACCGTGCGGCCCGCATCGAAGCACGCTGCCTGCAGCGCGATCTCGCGCTTGAGCTGCGCGAGGTACGGGCGGGCGCGCGCGTGGTTTTTCGTCACGACCTTGTTGCAGCCGCAGTAGAAGCACACGGTGTCGCAGAACGGAATGTGGAAGTACAGCGACAGGTCGGTCGCGGCGGCGCCCGGGTCGCGCGCGGCGCGCAGATAATCGGCGGGGTCGAAATCGTCGCGGAACTGCAGCGCGGTCGGATAGGACGTATACCGGGGACCGTTCGCGCTGTACTTGGCGAGCAGGTCGGGATGGAACAGGTCGTCGGCAGTGGTCATGGGCGGCTCGGTGAGCGCCACGCCCGTGCGCAAGCGGCTGCGTGCGGGCTTGCCGGCTCGCGGGTTTGCCGGTTTGCATTCGCGTGCGGGTGGGCGTGCGTGCGGGTGGGCTTGCGTCTGCCCGGTCCGAAGCTGCCGCGTTGGCGGCCGGCTGGACCGGGCGGCGCCGGCGCCCGTCGGGCGTGGCCTGGATGCTGTTCCAGTGTACGCGTGCCGTGTGCGCGGGCCGTTGTGTAAAAAGGTCGCAGGCCGCAGCAATGGCACAATGCGAAGCGGCCCGCTCGATGGAGCGGGCCCGTGCGTCAGGATGTTTCAGGAAAAGCCCGTGGTGACAGCCGAAGTCCCGTTCGATGCAGCCGGTCATGCGTGCCGCCCCGGCTGCGGTGCGTGTTGCATCGCGCCGTCGATATCCAGCCCGATTCCGGGCATGCCCGACGGCAAGCCGGCCGGCGTCCGGTGCGCGCAGCTTGATGCGAATCTGCAGTGCGCGATCTTCGGGCGTCCCGAGCGCCCCGCCTGCTGCGCGGGGTTGCAGCCGCAGGCCGAGATGTGCGGCGCGACGCGCGCCGACGCGCTCGCGTGGCTGACCCGGCTCGAAACGCTGACCCGTCCCGCGCGTGACTGACGCTTCGCGACTGACGCGCGCCGATTTCTACTGGAGAAGTCGCATGACCCAACCCGTGGCGCCGACGCGGCGCCGAATCGTGCTTGCGGCGGTCGCGGCGCTCGGCATGGCGGTGTCGCTCGCGGCCTGCGCGTCGCCGATCTTTCCGTTCATCCCTTCGCACTACACGTTTTCGCGCGAGCAGGTGCAGACGGCCGTGCAGCGCAAGTTTCCGTACCAGCGCGCGGTGTCGCAGCTATTCGACGTCGCGCTGTCGAATCCGGTGGTCGGATTCCTGCCGGACGCCAATCGCGTCTCAGTGCAGCTCGATGCCCGCTTTGCGAGCCCGTTCCTGCAGGCGCCGGTGGACGGCGTGTTCACGCTGTCCACTGCGCTTGCCTACGATCCGACGCGCCACTCGGTGGTGCTGAAGTCGCCGAACGTCGACCATGTCACCGTGTCCGGCGACGCGCGCATGTACGCGCAACAGATCAACGAGGCGGCCGGCATGCTGGCCGCGCAACTGCTCGACGGGTACGCGATCTACACGTTCAAGCCCGAGCAACTGGAATTCGCCGGCGTGCACTACGAACCGGGGACCATCACCATCCTGCCGAACGGCATCCGCGTGCAGATCGTCCAGAAGTGACGGGATGTGACAGCCGCGGCGTGCCGGACCCCATCGGGGCCTGCGCGCCTCGCGCGCAACCGCGCGCGAGGCGGTGCGCTCAGACGTCGCTGCGGCGTCTGAAGATCAGATCCCATACGCCATGTCCGAGCCGCAGGCCGCGGCGCTCGAATTTCGTCACCGGACGATAATCGGGGCGCGGCGCGTAATCCTCGGCCGTGTTGGCGAGCGAAGGCGCTGCGCCGAGGACGTCGAGCATCTGCTCGGCGTAGTTCTGCCAGTCGGTCGCGCAATGCAGATAGGCGCCGGGCTTCAGGCGCGAGGCGAGCAGCGCGACGAAGGCCGGCTGGATCAGGCGGCGCTTGTGATGGCGGGCCTTGTGCCAGGGATCGGGGAAGAAGATGTGCACACCGTCGAGGCTGTGCGGCGCGAGCATCTGTTCGAGCACTTCGACTGCGTCGTGCTGGATGATGCGGATGTTCGGCAACTGCTGCTCGTCGATCAGTTTCAGCAGCGCGCCGATGCCCGGTTCGTGCACTTCGACGCCGAGAAAGTCGTCGTCGGGACGGTGCGCGGCGATTTCCGCCGTGGTCGCGCCCATCCCGAAGCCGATTTCAAGGATGCGCGGCGCGCGGCGGCCGAAAACGCCGTCCCAGTCGGGCTGCGCGGGCGCATACGGGACGACGAAGCGTGGTCCGAGTTCGTCGAGCGCGCGACGCTGCCCGGTGGACACGCGTCCGGCGCGCGTGACGAAGCTGCGGATGCGGCGCGGGTGTGCCACGTCGTGCGCGGGCGCCGCATCCTCGGCGCCTCGCGCGGCAGCGTCGGGCGAGGCGGGCGAAGTGGACGGCAGGGCGGACGTGCCGGTGTCGGCGGCGAGATCGCCGGGGCGGCTCGCCTCATCAGGAGTGTGGATCATCGTCGATGGCTAGAACGGGAGTGCGGCTGGCGCGGACCGGCTGCGCGCCGGCCGTTTGACCAGTGCGGCGGGCGGGCGACTGCCGTCATCGGGACGCGGCGGCCCGCAGGCCTTGATGACGCGGGCGATCCGCGTTTCGCGCAGTACGCGCACGGGCCCGGCAGGGTTCAACAGGCTCGGGATGCGTCGGCTGCGACGCACGGGCCCGCGACGCAGGGGTAGGAAGGTAGCACAACCCGAAGACAGGCGTCCAGCCGCACCATGAATGAGGGTGGCATCGGGCATCCGGTACCGGGCTCCGGCGGATGCGGCGCTCGGCCGGTGGTGCCGTTCCGGCGCAAGCCGGACTGCGCCGTGCAGGATGCGCGTTTCGCGCCGTGTGCGCGTCCGGGCGCTTCGCAGGTCTCGGCGACGAGCGCTCTTGCCCACGGGTGCGCCGGCGAGCGATGCGTGCGCGCATGCCACGCGAGGTGCGTCGTGAAGCCGGGAATGTCGAGCGGCGGTTCGACGACGGCGCGCCCGGCCGCGTCGCGCACAAGGCGCGACGGGACGGCGGCGATCAGGTCGGTCGCGCGCAGAATGTCCGGCAATACAAGAGGGCTTGCCACGGAAACCGTTACGCGGCGGAGGCGCGCGAGCGCGTCGTCGGTGACGCCGCTCAGACTGCCGCCGTCATACGGCACCAGCGCATGATCGAGCGCGCAAAAGCGGGCGAGCGTGAGACGCCGGTCCGCGGCCGGATGATCCGTGCGCACGGCGCAGACGTAGCGCTCGTCGAACAGGGCGCGCGCATGCAGATCGTCGGGCGTGGTCTGTGGCGTGATCAGCGCGCAGTCGATCTCGCCGAGTATCTGTCGCACCGGCGCGGCCAGTTCGAGCGCGCGGGAGGCACGATGCCGCGCTGCGAGCGGACGAAGAGCGGGTCGCCGAGGCTCTCGCGCAGACGCGCGAGCATCGCGCTCACGGCGGGCTGAGTCAGCGAGAGGCGCGCTGCGCGGGTGACGTTGCGTTCGTCGAGCAGCGCGTCGAGCGTCCTCAGCAGGCCTGGCTGGACGGGCTTGGTTCGCGTGGCGCGGGCGAGGGTGCAGGTGACGGCGGCGACGTGATCGCTCCCGCGACGCGACGTCGTGGGTATGCTTGTACGCAAGCCGTTTTTTTTGGGGGAATACTTTGCCAGATCTGGCGGGAAGTGGAGCGGGCGATGGGAATCGAACCCACGTCTCTAGCTTGGGAAGCTAGGGTAATAGCCATTATACGACGCCCGCAGAGCACGTGATTCTACGCGCTTTCGTCACACTTTGGCAAATTGGACGGACGTCGCGCGGGGCGGGCGCGTGTGGAGCCGGGGTGTCCACGTGCGGCAGGCGAGAGGTCTTCATCTGTTGTGTTCTGTCGGGTTCTATTGGGCGCGGGATCCAGGCGTGCGTCGGCATGGATTCGAAGAGAAAAGCATCATACATACCGCTTACCATGATATTTATCGAAAGTCGCCTATTAGTATATTGAAAGAAATTCGTGAGGCCGCGCCTGATTGAACGTTTCTTCCAGAGGGATAGACTTCGTTAAACAGGGCATCAGAAATTTTCCAAGGAAGATAGAGGGCATTCGCGAAATTTGATAAGAAAATTCGTTTGCCGAGCCCCACAAGCTGCCGCGGCGAACGTGTCGTTCGTGACGACGTCATCTCGCACAGCCGGTCTGCACAAGGCGTCATGCAACAAACATGCTTGCCCATGCCAATCTCATTCAATTCGCATGAATTAAAATGCGATCCGCATTGAATTCGATTAAATTCAAATAAAAGCTAAAGTCTCCCGAATTGCGGCCGTATAAGGACAAGTCTCGTTCCGCAAATCATGCCTTGAATGGGCTTTGAGGGCCCCGTCAAGCTAACGGGGTGAGGCGCGGAATGGGGCGATTCGGAAAATCATCGAGATCGATTCGTCTTGTGGTATGGCGCAGGCGTTTGCTGCCCGTATCCACTCAACGCAAATAAAAGACATGAAAAACAAAACCTATCTGCCGGTATCCCTGTTGGCAACGCTTGCTCTCGCCGCGTGCGGCGGAGGCGGCGGGAGCGGAGCGTCGGCCACGCCCGCGGCCACCGCCGCGAGCGCGCCGGGCGCGGCGTCGACTCCTGCGGCCACGGTCAACGGCGTCGAACTGCCGAGCCTCACCAGTCCGCAAGCAGGATCGACTGCCGCGGTCGGCAATGGCATCGAGGGCATCTGGACGTCGCAGTCCGGCGTGGATAAAACCACCGCGTTCATCGATCCGCAGAACAACGTGTCGTATGTGACGTCGATCTCTACCGTCGTGATGGACGAGTTCTTCGGCGCCATCACGACCACGACGCCCAACTGGACCCTCACGTCGGGTGACGCTTACTCGCTCGCCTTTTACTACCCGACCACCTCGGGTTCGGGTACGTTCGCGAGCGCGCAGACCTTCAGCGGCAGCTTTGTCTCGAACGGCACGACCACCAGCCTCTCGTGGACCTACGACCCCGCGAATGCGCTCGCCGTCACGCAGGGCACGGTCACCGGCACATGGTCCGAGTCCGGCAGTTCGCTGACGGTCGCCGCCGACGGCAGCGTGTCCGGCACCCTCAGCAACTGTCCGGTGACGGGCACGCTGCTGCTCGCCACGCCGTCGTCGTCGGAGAACCTGTACACGTTGAGCGTCACCGGCACCACCACGACCTGCACGCTGCAGTCCGGCAAGACGTATGCGGGCAGCGCGGCGATCACGTTCCTGCCGATTTCGGGCAGCAGCCTGTACACGCCGACGCTGATGTTCATCATCCGCGCGCCCGACAATTCCGCGGTCGCCTACGGCCAGCTCTCGCAGCCGCAGTAACCGGCTGTCCGCCGGGGTCCGCTCGCGCCGCGCCCGTCGCGCGGGCCGGCGCGAGCCCCGGCGTCATCCGTTCAGATCACGAAGTAGGTCAGCTGAACCGCCACGCGCGTGACGATCATCATCAGCACCTGCACGATCACGAACAGCAGGATCGGCGACAGGTCGAGGCCGCCCATTTGCGGAATCACGCGGCGCAGCGGGTTCAGGAACGGCGCGGTCAGCTGGAACAGGATCGGCATCGCCGGCGAGCGCGGGTTCAGCCACGACAGCAGCGCCATCAGGATCGTGAGCCAGATGATGAGATTGAGGCCCCACTTGATCACTGTCAGCAGCGCGACGATCAGCAGCGTCGGCCACATCTGCAGCGGATCGGCGCCGGTGACCGCGACCATCAGCACCACGTAGACAATGCCCGCGATCAGCGTGGCGATCAGACTCGCCCAGTCGAGCCTGCGCGTGGCCGGCACGATGTGGCGCAGCGGCAGCACGAGCCAGTTGGTCACGTGCAGCACGGCGTTCGTGACCGGGTTGTACGGCGGCAGTCGCACGAATTGCAGCCAGGCGCGCAGCAGCAGCGCGGCGCCGAACAGGGTGAAGAGGGTATTGAGCAGAAAACGGGCGATCTCGCCGAACATCGTGAATCCTTTCTTCTAATGGGCGCGCGGCCGTGCCGAACGCCAGGTGCCGGCCTGTGCGGCCATGGGTTGATCGGACGCGCGCCGCCGGTTGCCGGCGGCGCGTCGCTTCGCTTCGGGATGGCGCAGCAGGGGCGTGCCGTGCGCTAGATCGCGACCTTGACCTCGCTGATCAGGATCGTGCCGTTGCCGCCGTCCGTGTAGTTCGGAATGTCGGCCACGAGCGTGTCGGCAGCCGGCTTGAATACCGCGTAGAACGCGTCGACGGTGTCGAACAGGAAGTGCCCGGCCGCGACGTACGGCGGCGGCGTGCCCGGCGGCCCCGCGCTGATGCCGGCGTCCACCGACCAGCCCTTCAGCGCGTCGCCGAACAGGCGTGCCGCGAGCGGCATGTGCGTGCGGCAGTAATAGTCCATGTCGAAGCGGCCGTTTTCCCGGTAGGGGTAGAGGATGCTGACCTTGATCATTATGTGTTCTCGTCGGTTGGTCCCGGCGGCGCGTGCTTGCGGCTCGCGGCGCCGGTCGTCACATTATCACGGCTTGTGGACGCCCGTCCCGTCGGGCACGTGCGCGAGCGCGCGGGCGAGCGACTGCTCGACGACCTGCGCGATCGCTTCGAGCGACGCGGGCGGTGTCGCGCGGCGCCGCGCGAGGTCGACCGCGCGGCGCGTCATCAGCGCATAGAGCGCCGCGTGGTCGCCGCCGCAGCCTTCGAGTAGTGCCAGCTGCTGGCTGACCACGCCCGTGTCGCCGCGCGAGACCGGCCCCGCGAGCGCGTCGGGCAGCCCCTTGTCGCGGGCGGTTTCGATCGTGCCGGCGAGCATCGGCAGCAGCGCGCGCAGCGCGTCGTCCTCGGCGAAGCCGAGCGTGCGCCACAGCGTGACGCATTCGGCGAGGCTGCACAGCGCAAAGCTCGCCGCGTAATGCGCCGCCGCGTGGTACAGCATGCGGCCGCCCGGCGGAATCGACAGCAGGTGGCAGCGCAGCGCCAGAACGAGCGCGTCGAGCGTCGTTTTCAGCGCACCGTCGGCTTCGACGGTGATCGAGCAGCCGGCGATGCGTTCGAGGTCGGCCGCGCCGCCGCCGAACAGGTAGAGCGGATGAAAGCCGCCGATGGCCGCGCCCTGGGCGCGCGCGGCGTCGAGCAGCGTCACCGGCGACGCACCGCTGCAGTGCACCAGCGCGCGCAGACGCGCGGAACCCGGCGCGTGATCGGCACCGGCGCCATCAAAGCGCAAAGTGTTCGCCGTCGTACCGATGCTGTCATCCGGGACGGCTAGAAAGACGATATCGGCCGCGTCGACGACCTGCTGCGGCGTATCCAGCGCCGCGCAGCCGTCGATGCGGGCCGCGAGTTCGCGGGCCGACGCGTGCGTGCGGCTCGCGACCGCGACAACCGGATAGCCGGCGCGCGCGAAACCCTGCGCGAGGCAGCGCGCGAGGCGCCCGGCGCCGATGAAGCCGAGGCGCGGCAGGGGGAAAGCGGTCATGAGGCCTGCTCCAGACAGCGAATTGAAGGCAAGCATGCAGTATCGCGCATTCGTCGCGTGTGGGTCGCGCGCGGGTCTTTCATTCGTCGCGCATTCGCCGCGCATCGCGCGGCAAGCGTGCCGGGGCGGCGGCGTATCGTCGGATCAAACCGGCGCGGATATGGAGGCGTACGCGCGTCATCTGTCTACGCTGCGCCATCGGGTCCGGAAACTGCTCACAATTTTCAGGATCGATATCAGGTAGGTGCGGTTAGGGTTGTTCTCTGTGTCGCAGTCCGATTCGGGAGGTCGATATGAGCATCTTTTCGTACCGAAAGCACTTGCGGTTCCTGACTCATTCGCAGCGCCGCCGCTGGTGGGACCAGCGCAAGCGCCTCACGCCGCGCGTGAAGATCAGTGGCGCCTACGTACCGCCCAGCGTCACGCGGGAGTTCACCTACGTCAAGGTCGGATAGCGGACAGCCTGCTTGTTTGGCTCTGCGGCAAAAGCCCGGTTTACGCCGGGCTTTTGCCGTTTACGGCACCTCGCAAGCGGAGCACCGGTTACGCTGAATTGAATTTGTAATTAAAGATTACCGGAATAGCACGGTCGTCGCGGATGCGCTCCGGTAAATTCGGCCAGCATGCCGATGGCCGCGCTCGCCGAGACCTCGCTGCGCGAATGCCCGGTGGCGGCGTCGCGCTCCGGCGCGCGGGCAATTGCAATTTGCAACAAATGCACGCATCGAGTGCGATCCTTTTTCGATACAGTGGGTCACACAGGAGCTGCAAGTCAGGCGGCACAGCCAGCAGGCCAAGCCGCATCAGGAGAAAAAAGTGAAGAGGATCGTTCCATTTGTCGTGGCTGCCGCGCTGGGTCTCGGTGTCGCGACCGCAGCGCAGGCGCACATCTCGGTGGGTATCGGCATCGGCCTTCCGGTCGCTCCCGTGTATCCGGTGTACGCGCCGCCGCCGGTGTACTACGCACCGCCGCCGCCGCCCGTGTACTACGCGCCCCCGCCGCCGCCCGCCGTGGTGGTGGGCGGCGGGTACTACGGCTATTACCATCCGTATTACCACCCGTACTATCACCATTACTGGCACCACGGCTACTATCGTCGCTGAGTCCGGCGGCGCGTTGCCGCACGGTTTTTGACGCACGGCGCAACGCAGTCTTCGCGACTGCGTTGCGCCGTTTTCGCATGGGCGCCCGGCGCTCGCGCCGCATCGCTGCGCGGTTCGTCACGCAATAGCGGATGAAGCTGGGACAATGACGTTTTCCCACCGCCTTCGGAGTCCCGTGCCGATGCAAGTGCTTCCCGCTCCCACCTACGTCGACGTCGTCGACGCCGCCGCGCGCCTCGAAGGGGTCGCGCACCGCACGCCCGTGCTCACCTCGCGCACCGCGGACGAACGCACCGGCGCGTCGCTGTTCTTCAAGTGCGAGAACTTCCAGCGCATGGGCGCATTCAAGTTCCGCGGCGCGTACAACGCGATTTCGCACTTCGATTACGCGCAGCGCGACGCCGGCGTGATCACCTATTCGTCCGGCAATCACGCGCAGGCGATCGCGCTGTCCGCGAAGCTCGCGGGCATTCGCGCGACGATCGTGATGCCGCACGACGCGCCCGCCGCGAAGGTGGCCGCGACCCAGGGCTACGGCGGCGAAGTGATCTTCTACGACCGCTACAAGGAAAACCGCGAGGAGATCGGCGAGCGGCTCGCGCGCGAGCGCGGCATGACGCTGATTCCGCCCTACGACCACCCGCACGTGATCGCTGGGCAGGGGACCGCGGTGAAGGAAATGCTCGAGGAAACCGGCCCGCTCGATCTGCTGTTCGTCTGCCTCGGCGGCGGCGGGCTGATTTCCGGCAGCGCGCTGGCGGCGGCCGAACTGAGCCCCGGCTGCAAGGTGACCGGCGTCGAGCCGGAGGCGGGCAACGACGGCCAGCAGTCGCTCGCGCGCGGCGAGATCGTGCACATTCCGGCGCCGCAGACGATCGCGGACGGCGCGGCGTCCACGCATCTCGGCGCGTACACGTTCCCGGTCATCCAGCGGCTGGTCGAGCAGATCGTCACCGTGACCGACGCGCAGCTCGTCGAGACGATGCGCTTTTTCGCGCAGCGCATGAAGCTCGTCGTCGAGCCGACCGGCTGTCTCGCGGCGGCGGCGGTGTTCAACGGCATCGTGCCCGTCGAGGGCAAGCGGGTCGGCGTGATCGTGAGCGGCGGCAACGTCGACCTGTCGCGTCTCGCGCAGTTTTTCGGCTAGGCGGCCCGCGTTCCGGTCAGGCGGCGGACGCGCCGAGGCCGGCCGCGTGCGTGTGCGGCGCAATCAGATCGCGGTAGCCGTGCACGATCACGCTGTACGAGAAATACGCGAAGAGCAGCGCCGACACCACATGGCACGCGCGCAGCAGCGTCGTGCCCGCGCGCTGGCGGCCGTGGCTCGCGAGCGCGCAGATGAACACGGTCCACGCGAGCCCGCCGGCGAAAAAGCCGCCGAGAAACAGCGCAGCGGCGGCGAGCGTGGTCGCGCCGGCCTTGGCGATCAGCGCGCCGCCGACCGCGGCGAACCACAGGATCGCGGAGGGCGACGAGATCGCGAGCAGCACGCCGCGCGCGAAGCCGCGCGCGGGCGCGGGGCGCGGCGCCGAGGCGTCGGCCTCGCCCTCGACCGGCGGCGCGGACGCGGGGAATAGCGCCTCGCGGGCCATCTTCGCGGTCAGCATCAGCAGGATCGCCGCGCCGCCGATCCAGACCACCCAGCGCACCGCCGGAAACTGCAGCAGCGCGGCCATGCCGGCGAGCGCGAGCGCCGCGTAGATCAGGTCGCCCAAGCACGAGCCGAGCCCGAGCCAGAAGCCCGGCCTGAAGCCGTGCGACAGCGTGAGCGAGATGATCGCGACGTTGACGAGGCCGATGTCGAGGCACAGCGACAGCGACAGAAAGAAACCATCGGACAGCATCGATAACGCGTGCATGCGCGAATCGGCTCCTTGTTCGTGTTGGGGGGCGGTCTGCCGTGCGGGCGCGCGGCGGACCGTCTGGGCGGGCCGCCGGCGCGGCCGGCAACGGCGGGAAAGCCGTGGGAAAGCGGGATCAAGCGGGATCAGGCGCCAGACAAGCGCCAGACAAGCGCCAGACAAGCGCCAGACAAGCGCCAGACAAGCGCCGGCGCGCCGCTAGAGGCCGAGTTCGTCCCACAGCGCATCGACGCGCCGCTTGACCGCGGCGTCCATTTCGATCGGACGGCCCCACTCGCGGCTGGTCTCGCCGGGCCACTTGTTGGTGGCGTCCAGCCCCATCTTCGAGCCGAGGCCGGCGACCGGCGACGCGAAGTCGAGATAGTCGATCGGCGTGTTCTCGACCAGCACCGTATCGCGCGCGGGGTCCACGCGCGTCGTGATGGCCCAGATCACCTCCTTCCAGTCGCGGATGTTCACGTCCTCGTCGACGACCACGATGAACTTCGTGTACATGAACTGCCGCAGGAAGCTCCATACGCCGAACATGACCCGCTTCGCATGGCCGGGATAGCTCTTCTTCATCTGCACGATCGCCATCCGGTAGCTGCAGCCTTCGGGCGGCAGATAGAAGTCCGTGATTTCGGCGAACTGTTTCTGCAGGAGCGGCACGAACACCTCGTTCAGCGCGACGCCTAGCACGGCCGGCTCGTCGGGCGGTTTGCCGGTGTAGGTGGAGTGATAGATCGCGTCGCGGCGCATCGTGATGCGCTCGACGGTCAGCACCGGGAACCATTCCTGTTCGTTGTAGTAGCCGGTGTGGTCACCGTACGGGCCTTCGAGCGCGTGTTCGTAAGCGGCGCTCGCGCCGCGGCTCGGGCGCGGCGGCGCGCCGGCGGGCGGCGCCGCCGGCGTGCCGGTCTGCGGACGAATGAAGCCTTCCAGCACGATTTCGGCGCGCGCCGGCACCTGCAGCGTGTCGACGCCGGGCGTCAGGCAGCGCGCAAGCTCGGTGCGCGAGCCGCGCAGCAGGCCGGCGAACTGGTACTCGGACAGCGTGTCCGGCACGGGCGTCACGGCGCCGAGCGTCGTGGCCGGATCCGCGCCGAGCACGACGGCGACCGGGTAGGGCTCGCCGGGATTCTGCAGCGCGAATTCGCGGAAATCGAGCGCGCCGCCGCGATGCGCGAGCCAGCGCATGATCAGCTGGTTGCGGCCGATCAGCTGCTGCCGGTAGATGCCGAGGTTCTGCCGGCGCTTGTTCGGCCCGCGCGTGACGGTCAGGCCCCAGGTGACGAGCGGCGCCGCATCGCCCGGCCAGCAGGTCTGGATCGGCAGCTTCGCGAGATCGACGTCGTCGCCTTCCCAGACAATTTCCTGGCAGGGCGCCGCGCTGACCGTCTTCGGCGCCATGTCCCAGACCGCTTTCGCGAGCGAGAACAGCTTGCCCGCGTCCTTCAGGCCGCGCGGCGGCTCCGGCTCCTTCAGCGCCGACAGCAGGCGGCCGACGTCGCGCAGCGACTGCAGCGCGGTGTCGTCGCCGCCGTCGATGCCCATGCCGAGCGCGACGCGCCGCGGCGTGCCGAACAGGTTGCCGAGCACGGGGAACGCATGGCCGTGGCGGGCCTCGAACAGCAGGGCGGGGCCGCCCGCGCGCAGCACGCGGTCGCACAGCTCGGTCATTTCGAGAACCGGCGACACGGGTTGCGAGATGCGGCGCAGTTCGCCGAGCGTTTCGAGGCGGCCGACGAAGTCGCGCAGGTCTTTATATTTCATCGGAGGCGGGTGAGAGCCGCACGGGGCGGCGGGAACAAGGGGGCGGCAGGCAATCGCTGCGCCGGATCGATTGTCGATTTTACCTGCGTTGTTTACCGCACGTTGCAGGGCAAAATCCGCGACCGGTCGAAGAACCGCTTGGCGTGGGGTTCTTGACCGACTGAACAGTGTTCGTTATTACAAATAGTTATAGTTTCGTCGCCCTATAGTGTTGACGATCTATTAAACCGTGCCTAGAATCCGCTCACGTTGGTTGCAGGGCGTGAACCTTTTTACCACTGCCCCCCGGTCCTGAAGACGCAACGCGTCACCGTTTACCGAACCCCTGCACGGTATCTGACGGTCTTTTTGGAAGTCCTCGCCAGCGCGATTCAATGCTGGCTTTTTTAGCGTGGAAGCCCTCGCGACATGTTTTTCGGCATGGCGCCAGGATTTTTTTGAGATGGCTTCCCGCGTACGGCGTACTGCCGTATTCCCGGCGCCGCTGCGACCCTAACCAGAGCGCGCGACGTCCTGATGCTGCGAACAGGTGGTGTGATGCCGGCTCATCCGGCGGTGTTCGCGGGTCATGCAAGTTGGGAGATCAGAATGAACGCCTGGTTAACGTGGCGTCCCGACGAGCGAGTCGCGCAGTGGGTGCGCGCGGCGCTGCGTCGCGGTACGCGTTTGAGTTATTACGTATTGAGCGTCGTGGGCGGCCTGGCCGTCCTGCTGACGGCCGCGCTCTGGCTGATGCCGGGCTGGCGCGGCACGCTGGCGGCGCAGCTGATGCCGGTGCTGACGGCCGCCGTCGAGGCGGGTCCCGCCCGCCTGCTGCAGGGCGATCCGCTGCCGGCCATCCGGCCGCAAGGCGGCGCGTCGTCGGACGACGGCCTGAGCGCCTCGGCCAATACGGCGTCGAGCACGGGCGGTGCGGTCGCCAATACGAGCTATGACGGCGCCTTCGACGGCAGCGGTGCGAGCGGCATGGCCGCCACCGCGTTTGCGGCGCTCGATCCGCATTCGGTGCAAAGCATCACCGCACTGGCCCGGCTGATTCCGCAGCAGCGCGTCGCGCCGGATGCGCGCGACGACCGCGTGCTGGTGTCGGTGCGCGAACAGCAGCAAGTGACCACTTACCTTGCGCGGCGGTATCACGTGGCCGAGGAGCCGGTCGGCGAACTCGTGCAGGCGGCGTTCGAAACGGGCCGCGAGGTCGGGCTCGATCCGCTGCTGCTGCTGTCGGTGATCGCGATCGAATCGGGCTTCAATCCGTATGCGGAAAGCGGCGTGGGCGCGCAGGGGCTGATGCAGGTGATGTCGAAGGTCCATTCGGACAAGCTGCAATACTTCGGCGGCCAGCGCGCGGCGCTGGATCCGTTTGCCAACATCAAGGTGGGTGCGCTGGTGCTGAAGGACTGCATCGCGCGCGGCGGCTCGCTGCCCGGCGGGCTGCGTCTGTATAACGGCGCGACGTCGCGCGACGACGGCGGCTATGGCGCGAAGGTGATCGCCGAGCGCAACCGCCTGCGCGACGTGGCGCGCGGCCGCAACGTACCGGTCAATGCGCCGCAGGGTCCGGTAACGACGACCGCGTCGGCCCCGGCGAAGCGCGTGCAGGTGACGCTTGCCGCGCATCCCGTGAACACCGCGACGCCGGTCAAGGTGCAGGTCCAGGACGATGCCAACACTGCGCATCGCACCGTGAGTCCGCAGGAAATGGGCGCCTAGGCGGCGCGTCCTGGCACCCCGAATAGCAAAGCCCCTGTCGGTCGACGACCGACAGGGGCTTTTGTTTTGTTCGAACCGCTCGCGCGTATCGTACCCGGCCCACGCCCGGCCCACGCCCCCCGCCCGCGCAGCCCGGGTTCAGCCGCGCTCGAACAGTCCGCGCAGGCGTTCGACCGCCTCTTCCAGTTTCGCGTATGCGGTCGCATACGACAGGCGGATATAGCTGCGCGGCGCGTGGTGCCCGAAATCCATGCCCGGCACCAGCACCACGCCCGCGTCGTGCAGCATCGCGTGGGTCAGCGCCGCGCTGTCGCCCGCCGCCGCATGCGGGACCTGACGGCAGTCGGCGTACACGTAGAACGCGCCGTCGGGCATCACCGGCACGCCGAACCCGAGCGATTCGAGCGCCGGCGCGATGAACGCGCGCCGCCGTCCGAATTCGAGGCGGCGGGCTTCGTAGATCGCGAGCGTGGCCGGCTCGAAGCACGCCAGCGCCGCATGCTGCGCGAGCGCGGACGCGCAGATGAACAGGTTCTGCGCGAGTTTCTCGAACGCGCCGGCCAGCGCGGGCGGCACGACCAGCCAGCCGAGCCGCCAGCCGGTCATGTTGAAGTACTTCGAGAAGCTGTTGACGGTGATCACGTCGTCGCCGAACGAGAGCGCGGAGACCGGCGGCGCGTCGTAGCTGAGGCCCTGGTAGATCTCGTCGACGATCGTGAAGCCGCCGCGCACGCGCACCGCTTCGACGATGCGCCGCAGTTCGTCGGGCGCGATCGACGTGCCGGTCGGATTCGACGGCGACGCGAGCAGCACGCCGCGCGTGCGGGCGTTCCACAGCCGCTCGACGTCGGCGGCGGTCAGCTGGAAGCGCTCCGCCGGTCCCGATGGCACGAGCACCGGCTTGCCCTCGGCGGCGACGACGAAGTGACGGTTGCACGGATAGCTCGGATCGGGCATCAGCACTTCGTCGTCGCGGTCGACGAGCGCCGCGCACGCGAGCAGCAGTGCCGCCGAGGCGCCTGCGGTGACGACGATGCGCGCGGGGTCGATCGCGAGGCCGTACGCATGCGCGTAGTGGCCGGCAATGGCCTCGCGCAGCGCGGCGAGGCCGACGGCGCTCGTGTATTGCGTGACGCCGCGCCGCAGGGCGGACGCGGCGGCGTCGATGACCGGCTCGGGCGCGGTGAAGTCGGGCTCGCCGATCCCCATGTGGATGATGTCGCGGCCGGCCTGCTCGAGTTGCGCGGCCTGCTTCGCGAGTTCCATCACGTAGAAGGGCTGGATCGCGTCGACGCGCGCGGCGAGCCGCAACAGGGGTTCGGTCACGGAGTTCATACGATTTCGGACTTGGCGGGAAGACGATCTGGTGGGCGCGGCGCGCGGATGCGTGCGGGCATCCGCCGCGCGCCGTCTTGCGCGGCGACGGCGCGTCAGCCCCTGCGTGCCGCCTGGGCTTCGGCCGGGCGCACCTGCGCGGCCAGCTTGTCGAGCACGCCGTTGACGTACTTGTAGCCGTCCGCGCCGCCGAAGGTCTTCGTGAGCTCGACCGCCTCGTTGATCACGACGCGGTACGGAATGTCCACGTGATTGCGCAGTTCGTAGGCGGCGACCAGCAGCACCGCGCGCTCGACCGGCGAGATCTGGTCGAGCGGGCGGTCGAGGTACGGAACGAGGTCCGCGCTCAGCGCGTCGTTGTCGCGGATCACGCCGCCGAGCAGCGCGTCGAGGTGGGCGTGGTCCGCCTTGTCGAAACCCTGCGCGCCGCTCAGCTGCGCGTTGATCTCGCTGGCGCTCGCGCCCGACAGCAGCCACTGGTACAGCCCCTGCGCGGCCAGCTCGCGGGAGCGTCGACGTGCGCTCTTCATGCCTCTTCCTCTTCGTCGTCCTCGTCTTCGTCCTCTTCGTCGCCGCCGAGCTGTTCGAGCGCGACGCTCAGATTCGCCATCTCGACCGCGACGCGCGCCGCGTCACGGCCCTTCTCGGTCATCCGGGCGACCGCCTGCTCGTCGGTCTCGGTGGTCAGCACCGCATTGGCGACCGGAATGCCGAAGTCGAGGCCGACGCGCGCAATGCCGGTGCCGCTTTCGTTCGAGACCAGCTCGAAGTGGTAGGTTTCGCCGCGGATCACCGCGCCGAGCGCGATCAGCGCGTCGAACTGCGCGCTCTCCGCGAGCTTTTGCAGCGCGAGCGGAATTTCGAGCGCGCCGGGCACGGTCACGAGCAGCACGTCCTCGCCGGTGACGCCGAGGCGTTCGAGCTCCTCGATGCAGGCGTCCGCGAGGCCGTTGCAGACCGGCTCGTTAAAGCGCGCCTGCACGATGCCGATGCGCAGGCCGTCGCCGTCGAGATTCGGTTGGTATTGTCCGATTTCCATAGTGATTCCGTAGTGGTGTGGGGTGAGCCGCGCGCCGTGCGGGCGCGGCCTGATGAGCGGATTCAGGCGGCGGACGGCGGCTGCGTCTGCACCGCGCAGCCGGGCATCGGCACGAAGCCGGTGACTTCGAGACCGTAGCCCGACATGCTGCCGAGCTTGCGCGGGTTCGACAGCACCTGCATCCGTCCGACGCCGAGTTCGCGCAGAATTTGCGCGCCGACGCCGTAGGTCTTGAAGTCGACCGGGCGGCGCTTGAGCGCGTCGGCGCGGTCCTTCGAATCGAAGGCCTGGAACACGTCGATCAGGTGCTCGCGCGAATCGCCGCAGTTCAGCAGCACGATCACGCCGTCGTCGCGGGCGGCGATTTCCTTCATTGCGGCGTCGAGCGTCCACGAGTGGGTCGACGTGCCGACTTCGAGCAGGTCCAGCACCGACAGCGGCTCGTGCACGCGCACGAGCGTTTCGCGCCCGGGGGACGGCGTGCCGCGCACCAGCGCGATATGCGGCTGGCCGCTCGGCAGGTCGCGGTACAGGATCGCGCGGAACGGGCCGTGCGCCGTTTGCATCGTGCGCTCGCCGATGCGCTCGACGATCGATTCGGTGCGGCTGCGGTAGTGGATCAGGTCGGCGATCGTGCCGGTCTTCAGCCCGTGCTGCTGGCCGAATTCGAGCAGGTCGGGCAGACGCGCCATCGTGCCGTCGTCGTTGATCACCTCGCAGATCACCGCGGCCGGCGTCAGGCCCGCGAGCGCGGTGAAGTCGCAGCCGGCCTCGGTATGGCCGGCGCGCACGAGCACGCCGCCGGGCTGCGCCATGATCGGAAACACGTGGCCCGGCTGCACGATCTGCTCCGGGCGCGCGTCGTGCGCGACCGCGGTGCGGATGGTGTGCGCGCGGTCGGCGGCCGAGATGCCGGTGGTGACGCCTTCCGCGGCCTCGATGCTGACCGTGAACGCGGTGCCGTACTGCGTGCCGTTGCGATAGGTCATCAGCGGCAGGTTGAGGTGCTTGCAGCGTTCCTGCGTGAGCGTGAGGCAGATCAGGCCACGGCCGTAGCGGGCCATGAAGTTGATCGCTTCCGGGGTGACGAATTCGGCGGCGATCACGAGGTCGCCCTCGTTTTCACGGTCTTCTTCGTCGACGAGGATCACCATCCGGCCGGCTTTCAGTTCGGCGATGATCTCAGGCGTGGAGGCGAGCGTCATGATGGGCGGGAGATTTTTCCGGTAAAGCGCGTATTTTACGCCACGCGCGGCCCGGCGTCGCCGCCGGCCGGTTGAAAGCGGCGGCCGTCTCGCTATACTCTCGCTGGCCTCGCGCCTGAAGCAAAGGAACAAGTCATGTCGAGACGGACAGCAGAACAGGCGCCGGGGCAGGCCGCGCCCCCCGACGCGCAGGGAGATCGCCGGTGAACGCGCATCTGCTTTACGCGGTGCTCGACCTCGTCGGGACTTTCGCGTTCGCGGTGAGCGGCGCGGTGGCCGCGCGGCAGCGTCGGCTCGACCTGTTCGGGATTGCCTCCGTGACGTTTACCGTCGCGTGCGGCGGCGGCATTCTCCGCGACGTCTGCATTGGCGCGATTCCGCCGGCCGGGCTGTCGAACTGGCGCTATCTCGCGGTGTCGCTGCTGGCCACCGTGCTCACGATCGTCGCGTATGCGAAAGTGCGGCGCCTGCGCCATCCGGTGCTGTTCTTCGACGCGATCGGGCTTGGCCTGTTCGCGGTGTCGGGAGCGGAAAAATCGCTTGCCTATACGCATAGCGCGGAACTCGCGATCCTGCTCGGCACGGTCAGCGCGGTGGGCGGCGGGGTGATGCGCGACGTGCTGCTCGGCCGTCTGCCCGCGATCCTGCAGCGGGAGATCTACGCGTCGGCGGCGCTCCTTGGCGCGGCGGTCGAAACCGTCTTCACCGAGGCCGGCTGGGCGAAAGCATGGACGCCCTGGCTCGCGACGCTTGCCTGCGTCGCGCTGCGCCTCGCGTCGCTCTACTTCGGCTGGCGCCTGCCGGTGTTCGGCGCGCACGACTCGACGAAACCGGCGCCGCCCCGCTAGCGCGGGTGCCGTCTACAGCAGCCGCAGATGACGGATCTTGCCGATGCTCGGCGAGCGCTGCAGGATCAGGTCGGCGATGTACTCGGGCAGCAGCGCGCGCGCCACATTGTCGGGCACGCCTTCGACGAGTTGCGACGGCACGTGGACGATGAACTCGTCGGGTGCGCTTTTCAGGCTGTGTTCGTAACTGACTCGGTAGTCCATGATGAAATTCGCAGGGCGCGCAGCGATCCGCGCTCACGTGCGCGCCGTTGTCCTGGAGACGGATGCGCTATGGTAGCGAAGTCCGGCCGTGCCGTGTGACGCAGCGTGCGGCGCCGCGCCGCCGGTTTGCCGTCCGACTCGGCCTGCGAGGCGGTGCCGGCGCGCGGGCGCCTGGCCGTTCACGTGCTTGCGCGCTCACGTGCATGCGTATTTATGTGCTCACAGGCTGCGTACTGACGTGCTCAAGCGAGCGACGCCGCGCTGATGCCGCTTAGCAGCAGCGCCAGTTGCAACGCGGAAAACAGCAGGATCGCGACGATCGCCGCGAGCGCGACGATCCGCGCGGCGCGTTGCGTGCGCAGACCCCGGCGCAGCGCGGCGCGCGCGAGCGTGCGGTTCGCGCCGACGCTGCCGATGCCGATCAGCGTGACGGTCGTCGCGACGCCCGCGGCCATCGCCAGCGTGGCCGCAATGCCGGCTTGCGGCGCGTGGCTCGCAAGCGACGTGACCAGCGCGAAGATCGCCCCGACGCAGGGCCGCAATCCGGCGGCGAGCCCGAGCGTGCCGATCTGGCCGAGCCGCGCGCGCGCCGCGGCGGGGGGGGCGTCAGGGCGGCGGCTCGACGATGTGCGGCGGGTGCCGCCGCGCGCGAGCGTCAGCGCGCGCAGGCGGGTATGCAGATACGCGCCTTCTCCGGCGCTCGCGTCTTCGCCTTCCGGCGTATCGCCGGCGTCCCGGATCGGGTTGCCCGATGCGGCGCTGGCGGCCGCAGCGGATGCCGGGGCGCGCAGCCGTCCTTCGTCATGGCTTTGCGTGTCGTCGCCGCGCGGCAGGCTGACCGCCCACTGGGTATCGCAGCAGCCGTTGCGCGTGCGGTTCGACCAGATCGCCCATGTGCTCGCGACACACAGCAGCAGGTAGCTCGCGGTTTCGAGCGACGCGGCATGCGGGATCACGTTCATCAGACCCGCGCGCGTGAGCCACGCGGCGCCGAGCACCAGCACGATCGCGCTGAGCGCCTGGACGGTCGCGGTCCAGCCGCTTAGCAGCAGCGCGTCGGCGACGCGCGCGCGCCGCGAGCCGAGATAGGTGCTCACGACGAGCTTGCCGTGGCCGGGCCCGAGCGCGTGCAGCGCGCCATAGCCGAACGACACGAGCAGCAGCGTTGCCCACGCGGCGAGCGACGCACCGTGCGACCACTGTCCGAGAAAGTCTTCGATGCGCGCGTTCCAGCCGGCCTGCACGCGCAGCCATGCACCGACGAATGCGCGTACCGGAGCGGGCACGTGCATGAGCGGCGCGGCGGGCGCGGCGGCCGCCACCGGCGATGCAGATGACGCGGATGACGCGGATGACGCGCCGACCGGTTGTCCGAACACGTCGAGCGTTTGCGCGTGCGCCCCGATGCAGGCGAGACCCAGTGCGAGGGCGAACGTCCATGACAAACGGGGCCGACTGCGAGGCTGGCCCCGGGACTGACCGCGAGGCTCGCCCCGGGGCCGGCCTCGGCGCAGCGCGGCGCGGCATCGGACGAGCACGTGGCGTGCGTGCTCGCGGGCACGCGCTAGCATGTGATCGCGCTCGCGTGCGGCAGCACGAAGCCGTTGAAGATCGGATGCGCGCTGTCGACGACCTGGCGGATCGTGCAGCGGGCCGGCGTGCCGGAGGGCGTCGCCGCCGTGAACGACACTGCATCCGTGGACGCCTGTTCGTAATCGACGTAAAACGACGGATCCCACACGCCGAGTTCGACCTGCTTGCCGTGCGCATCCAGCGGCGCGGCGAGCGGCAGGCGGAACGCGTAGGTGATCTTGCCGTCTTCGACCGACACCTGAAAGTGCGTCGGCGTGCCGAAAGCCTGCGGGCTGCCGTTCACGAACAGGTGCGTGAAATACGATGCGTGCGCAAGCGAAACGAATGCCTGATCGTGGAAGCGCTGGGTCAGCGCGGCGTCGAGCGGCCCGTGGGCCGGCAACTGATCGACGCCGACCAGCTGAACCGGAAAGCCTTCCGTAAAGCGCCAGCGCTCGTCGAGCGCAACGATCGACGTGCCGTTCGTCTCGATGTGCACCGAATACTTCACCCACACATGCGGATGCGCGAGCGCGATGCCGGCGTGCAGCAGCAGGCCGCCCAGCAGGAGGTGTAGCGAGGTGACGAGCGGGCGGCAGGAGCGGGTCATCGGACGAGGTCGCGGCGGCAGTGACGGTGCCGCGCATTATCGCACCGGTCGAAGACGTGCGGATGGGTGCGTGTGCAATGAAAGCTGTTCGTCAGGTAATCAGGAATACGAAATTAAATGACCCGATGTCTGACGAGGCGTGCCGCTTTGGGCGGATGCGCAGCCTGCCTTCCCGCGGCGCGTCGGCCGGCGCTTGCAGGACGATCGCGCGGCACGGTGCGGCCCGCGGGCCTATCCGGCCGCAGCGGCACAACCCGTGCGGCGGGTCGCCGCGCGCTTGAAGCGCAGCGCGATCCGGCAGCCGGGCTGGTTGTCGAGGATGGCGAGGTGCGCGTCGTGCACCCGGGCGGTCGCGGCGACGAGGCTCAAGCCGATGCCGTGTCCGCTCACGGCTTCCGCATGCTGTTTTGCGCCGCGATAGAACGGCCGCAGCACCGCCTCGCGTTCGCCAGGGTCGATGCCCGGCCCGGTGTCCGCGACGCTCAGCACAGGCTCGCCTTCGTCGAGCGTTGCCGTGAGCGTGATCGCGCCGCAGCGCGGGGTGAATTTCAGCGCGTTGTCCAGCAGGTTTTCGATCGCGCCGAACAGCAGATCCACGTCGCCGCGCACCTCGACCGGCTCCGGCGCGCACACGTGCATCGTCAGTCCGCGCGCTTCGGCGACCGGCTCGTACAGTTCGACGACGTCGCGCAGCACGGTGCCGAGCGCGACGTCGCGGAAACTGGCGCGGCGCCCGTCGGCCTCGATTTCGGCGATGCGCAGCAGCGCGGTGAACCGGTTGAGCACGACGTCCGACTGCGCGATTGCGGTGTCGAGCGCCTGCGCGTAGTCGTGCGGGCCGGTTGCGCGGCGTCGCGCGCGTTCGAGGCCGGCGCGCAGATGGGTCATCGGCGTGCGCAGGTCGTGTGCGATGCCCGCGCAGACGCCGCGAACCTCGGCGACGAGCCGCTCGATCTCGTCGAGCATCGCATTGACGATTTCCGCGAGGCGGTCGAGGTCGTGATGCGTGCCGCGCGTCGGCAGGCGCCGGTTCAACTGGCCCGCGATGATTTCCTGTGCCGTCAGGTTGATCGCGCGGATCCGCCGGTTCGATACGACGGTGAGCGCGCTGCCGCAGGCGATCGCGAGCAGGATCGTCGAGGCGAGGCCGATCGCGAGCATCTTCAGCAGCGTGTGGTCGAACAGCAGGATCTCGTCGAGCGCGTGGCCGACGACAATGCGAAGACCGCTGTCGGTCGGCACGATGATGCCGCGATAGTGCGCCGTCTCGATGCGCCGGCCGTCGCGTACCGGCTGCGTGTAGTAGAACGGCTTGCGCACGCGCGCGCCCGGCAGCATGCGGATGTTGCCGGCGAGCCACTTGCCGTGCGCGTCGAACACGCCATACGGGCGGCTGCTTGCCACGTCGCGTTGCGCCAGCGCGGTGATGTCCGCGATCGCATCCGCGCGGCTGATGTCGTGAAACTCCTGCACTTCGCCGCGCAACCGCTCGTCGACCTCGTGGATCAGGTAGTGGTACGTGGCCCAGTAGAGCATCGCGAAGAGCACGATGGCGGAGGTGGCGAACACCACCAGCAGCCAGCCGACGCTGCCCGTATGCAGGCGCGAGCGTCGCTTATTCGCCGCCATGGAGGATGTAGCCGACATTGCGTACCGTATGGATCATTGCCGGCAGGCGGCCGTTCAGGCTGATCTTGCGGCGTACCTGACCGATGTGCATGTCGATCACGTTGGTTTGCGCGTTGAACCGGTACTGCCATACCGCTTCGAACAGCATGGCGCGCGTGACCGGCTGGCCCGCGTGCAGCACCAGATATTCGAGCAGCTGATATTCGCGCGGCTTGAGCTCGACGCGCGTGCCCGCGCGCTGCACGTCGCGTGTCTGCGGGTCGAGCGAGAGATCGCCGACCGTCAGCGCGGACCGGCTCCCCGCGTTCGAGCGGCGGCGCAGCAGCGCGTTCAGGCGCGCGGTCAGTTCGAGGCTGTCGAACGGCTTGGTCAGGTAGTCGTCGCCGCCGGCGCGCAGCCCGCGCACGCGCTCGTCGACGGCCGACAGCGCGCTCAGGATCAGCACTGGCGTTTGCCGGCCGACGTTGCGCAGCGTCGCGAGAATCGACAACCCGTCGACGTCCGGCAACATCCGGTCGAGCACGACCGCGTCGTAGTCGCCGTCGAGCGCGCGCAGCAGGCCCGCGTGTCCGGTGGCGAGGCTGTCGGTGGCAAAGCCGAAGTCTTCGAGCGCAGCGGCGATTTCAAGCAGCACGCGCTCGTCGTCCTCGACGACCAGAATGCGAGGCTTGCGCCCGGCGGGACAGGCGCTCGATATTTGACTTTCCAAGGCGACGCGTTTCCGTGAGATCGTGAACTGCCCCGCGTCGGCCACGCGGCGGACGCGGGGCGCTAGCCTGCCACGCACGTGTGGCGGTTTCGTGACAGGCGGGGCGTCAGTCGAGTGCGAGCGCCGCGCGCGTTTCGGCCTTCGCGGCGGCAAACGCCTGCCTGAATGCAGGATCGGCGAGCAGCGCCGCGGCGATCACGGTGCCGTCGATGCGGCCGGCCTCGACGTCGTCGGGGTAGTGAACGCCCGCGATGATGCGGTTTTCGCCGAACTCGCGGCCGCGCGCGAAGAGCGCCGCACGCTTTTCCGGCACCATCTGCGCGAGCAGGATCGCGCTCATGTAGCCGAACGTGGCGTGACCGCTCGGGTACGAATCGTAGGCATCGCCAGGTTTGACCGGCACGCACGGATGCACGTCGCGGCTCGCAATGAACGGCCGCGCGCGCCTGAAATAGTGCTTTGCATTTTTCGCAACCGCTTCGGCGTCGCGACCGGCGGCCGCGAACAGCGCGGCGGTCTTCGGCAGATTCGCCGCATTGAAGTTCGGACCCAGCACGTCGGCGAAGCGGAACACCGACTTCACGGAATCGGCGCGGGCGCGCTCGGCCTCGGCCGGCGTGCGGGCGCGCTGCGCGTCGAGCACGACGGCGAGATCGGCCCGCTGCCGCGCGGAGCCGTCGAGGGGCGGCGGCGCAAGCAGCACGCGCAGCGGGACGTCGGCCGGGTTCAGCCAGGCCGTGTGCGGTGCCTGCGCGACCGGGGCCGTCGTACAGGCGGAGAACAGGAGGGCGACGAGAAGCCACAGCGAGGGAAGACGTTTCATGATGTCTGCGGGTAGGAATGACGGAGCGGCGGGCCGCGTCATGCGCGGCGTACCGGGATGACGGCGAGCGCCTGCGTGTCGCCGAAGCGGGCGATTCTGGCGTGCGCGGATGAACGACCGGTGTCCGCGAACTTACAAACTTAAGCGTGCCCGTTATTGGGGGCAGGGGACTTTAACTTCGTAAGTTACCCATCACTGCGCGTTAATGCGCCGTCGATACCATCGCGTCCTGTCTGACACATTGCTTCTCCACGATATTCCTACAAGGACGCAGGGATCATGCAACGGGTACGTACCACGTTCAGAAAAAAGCCGCTTACGCAGTTCGTTCTGGCGACGCTGTGTGCCGCCGGCGCGCCGCTCGCTCACGCACAGACCCCGACCTCGGGTGATCTCGGCACGGTGCAGAGCACGGCCGCCTCGCCGGCCGACAGCAACGCCACGGCAACCAGGAAGAAGGCGACCGCGGCCGCGCAGGCGCCTTCGCAGGGCACGCTGAGCGCGACCGAGCCGAAGTCGGTGATCAGCCGCCGCTACATCCAGAACAGCACGGCGCCGACATCGAACTACAGCGACATCGTGCAGATCGCACCGAGCGTGTCGAACATCGATCCGAACGGCGCCGGTCTGATGGAGTCGCAAAGCCTGTCGATCCGCGGCTTTCAGGACGGTCAGTACAACGTGACGTTCGACGGCATTCCGTTCGGCGATTCGAATGACTTCACTCATCACTCGACATCGTTCTTCTCGAACCAGGTGATCGGCAACATCAACATCGATCGCGGACCAGGCGACGCGTCGCAGATCGGCTTCGCGACGTTCGGCGGCACGATCGGCATCGATTCGAAAGATCCGTCGCTGACGCCGTCGTTTTCGGTGCTCGGCTCGTATGGCAGCTTCGACACGTGGCTCGGCGGCGTCGAACTCAATACCGGCGACCTGCAGCAGTGGGGTGATGCGCGCGCGACGGTCGGCTACACGCAGTCGGGCAGCGACGGCTACCTGACCGATGCCGGGCAGCAGCGCCAGAACGTGTATTTCAAGCTCGAGAAGCCGCTTGGCGACAACACGCTGGTCACATTCTTCGCGACGTACAACAAGATTCACCAGAACGTGCCGCTCGGCGCGACAGCCGCGCAGATCGCCCAGTACGGGCCCAATTTCGGCCTGAACAGCGATCCGGCAAGCCAGGCGTACTACGGCTACAACCTCGACCTCATCAACACCGACTTCGAATACATCGACGTGAAGACGAAGGTCGCGCAGTGGATGATCGACAACAAGCTGTACACCTACGGCTACTATCACAACGGCTTCAACGGGCTCGATCCGAACGGCGAAACGCCGAACGGCACGAGCCTCGGCGCGAACGACGTGCCGGGCCAGGAAATGAACAACAACTATCGCGCGTTCGGCGACGTGCTGACCGCCGAGCGCAAGCTGGGTCCCGGCACGCTGCAGCTCGGCGCGTGGATCACGCACCAGTCGAACTTCCGCGACAACTTCAATGTCGACGACTCGCTGAACTTCGCGTTCCTGTCGCAGAACTTCACGATGCAGGACACCCTGCTCACGTTCGAGCCGTACGTCCAGTACGCATGGAAGCTGCCGTACGGGCTCACGCTGACGCCGGGATTGAAGTACGTGTCGTTCAATCGCGGCATCGATACACCAATGGACCAGGGCTCCGGCGTGCCGCTCGATTACAGCCACACGTGGACGAAGGTGCTGCCTTCGCTCACGTTGCATGACGAGATCACGCCGGCGTGGAGCGCGTATCTGCAGTTCGCGCAGGGCTTCCTCGCACCGAACCTGAACGTGTTCTACGTGCAAAGCCCGACGATCTCGGGACAGCCCGCTCCGGAGCAGACCAATAACTACCAGCTTGGCACGACCTACAAGACCGACCGCGTCACGGTCTCGGCGGACGTCTATTACATCGACTTCCTCAATGCGGTCACGAGCCGCACGGTGGGCAACAACACGATCTTCGCGAACGCCGGCGGCGCGGTCTACAAGGGCGTCGAAACGGAAGGCACGCTCGTGCTGGGCGACGGCTTCAGCCTGTACGGCAACCTGACGTTCAACTCGGCGAAGCAGAAGAGCACCGGCGACTGGATGCCGAACGCGCCGCGGCAGACTGCCGTCGCCGGCCTGCTCTACGACCGCGGCGCGCTCAACGGTTCGCTGATCACCAAGTTCGTCGGCCGCCAGTTCGGCGATACCGGCGACACGCAGCCGATCGGCGGTTTCACGGTGACGAACGTCGCGCTCGGCTATACGTTCAAAAACCTGACGCCGTGGACGCACGACACGCACCTCGGCTTCCAGATCGACAACCTCTTCAACCGCACCAGCATCGACGCGCTGGCGGGCTATACCGCCGCTGACAACACGCCGCTCTACTGGACCATCCCGGGCCGCGCGTTCATCGGCACGCTGTCCACTGACTTCTGAACGGAGCTTCTCTCATGTCTGTCACTTCCCTGATCCATCTGGCGAACCAGTCCGGCGGCGTGCTGTATGTGATCGCGGCAATGCTGTTCGTCGCGCTGACGATCATCATCGAGCGCGTGGCGTTCCTGCACCGCGCGGCGGCAACGAGCCGCGCGGCGCTCGAACAGATCGACCAGCTCGATCAGGTCAACGCGAGCGCGCTCGCGTCGTGCGCGGAGCGCTTCGACGCGTTGCCGTGCGCAAGCCTGTTCGCGACCGCGGGCCGGCTCGCCGGCCACGCGTCGCGCGAGGAACTCGATGCATGCCTCGAAGAAGCGATCATGCGCGAAGCGCCGCGGATCGACCGCTTCCTGTGGGTGCTCGACACGATCGTTACGCTGGCGCCGCTGCTCGGGCTGTTCGGTACGATCGTCGGAATGTTCAACGCGTTCCAGGTGCTGTCGAATCCGGGCAACGCGCCGACCCAGGTGACGGGCGGCGTGGCCGAGGCGCTGATCGCGACCGCGTCGGGGCTGTTCGTCGCGATGATCGGTCTGGTGTTCTTCAACGGACTGCACAACCGCGTGCGCGGTGTCGTGCATCAGCTTGAGACCGTCAAGGCCGCGCTCGTGAACCGGCTCACCGGCGCCGCGCACGAGACCGCGCGTACGGTGCGCGAGGCGCCGCGCGCGGTGCTCGGCAAGCTTTCGTCGCAGGGAGCGTGACGATGAAGTACTTCGAAGCGCGCAAGGCGCGCATCGAGATCATTCCGATGATCGACATCATGTTTTTTCTGCTGGTGTTCTTCATCATGATCACGCTGCACATGATTCCGAACGCGGGGTTGCGCACGCAACTGCCGTCGAGCGCGACGACCCAGACGTTGCCGCCTGCCCGGGTGACGGTGTCGCTCGCGGCGGACGGCAGCCTGTCCGTCGACGGCCGCACGCTCACGCCGGCGCAGCTCACCGCGATGCTTGCCGCCCGCGCGGATGCGGCCCACGTGGCGGTGACGATTGCGGGCGCGAAACAGGCGCAACTGCAAAAGCTGGTCGCGGTGATGGACGCGTGCCGCGCCGCGGGCGTGTCGCAGATCGCACTGGCGGCTCAACCGGCGGCGAACTGATATGGCGACCGCCCCTGCTTTGCGTGAGCCGCGCCCGCGGCCGGCGCTGATACCGGCTGCCGTGCTGGCGCTGGCGGTCGAGGGCGGGCTGCTGGCCGGCGCGCTCGCGTGGCTGATGCACGAGCACACGCCGCCGCCTCCTGCGCCGTCGCCCGTGCTGCTGACGCTCGTCGCGCCGCCGCAGCCGGTCGTCACGCCGCCTGCGCCTAAGCCCGTGCCTAAGCCCGTGCAGCAGCCGGTGCGCAAGGCCGTCACGCCCGTGCATCACGTCGTGCATGCAACGCCGCCGAAGCCGGTGCCATTGCCGGTGCCGAAGCCCGTCGTGCCGCCGCCCCCCGCTTTGCCGGCGGTCGCGCCGACCGATCCGGCTCCGCCTGCACGGCCGGTGCCGCCGCCGCCGGCCGCGGCGCCGGCTGCGGCGCCGGCTGCGGCGAAGGCGTCACCGAGCTTCGAAGGCGCGATGCGCGCGGCGATCCAGGCGGCGCTGCGCTACCCGGAATCGGCGCGCATGGCCGGGATGTCGGGACGCGCGCGTGTCGCGTTCGCGTATCGCGACGGCACGGTGTCCGGCGCGCGCGTGGTGGTGTCGAGCGGCATCGGCATGCTCGACCGCGCGGCGCTCGCGGCGGTGCGCGATGCGCATTATCCGAAGCCCGACGCGACGCTCGCCGGCAAGACGTTGTACGAACAACTGTGGGTCACGTTCGATCTGGATACGAGCGACGAATGACTCGCTGAACCGCACCTGCGCACGGACGGGATTGTGCGCATTTACCCTGCATACCGAGACGGGAACTGAACTGGAATGAAACTGAAATCCGTACTGCACGCGGCGCTGCTCGCCGCCTTCGCCGCCACGCTGAACGTTGCGCACGCATCGAGCGCCACGGCTGCGCCGTTTGAAGTGGCGCATCACTACACGCTGCCGGGCGCGCAGCGCTGGGACTACGTTGCGTACGACCCGGTGCGCAAGCGCCTCTTCATCAGCCGCGACACGCACGTGCAGGTGATCGACGCGAATAGCGGCAAGCTCGTCGGCGAGATCGCGCACACCGACGGTGTGCACGGCTTTGCGTTCGTGCAGAAGCGCAAGCTTGGCTTCGTGACGAACGGGCGGGCCAACACGATTGCCGTGGTGAATCTCGATACGCTGAAGGTGCTCGACACGATCAAGGCTGCGGGCCCGGACCCGGACGGCATCCTGTATGTGCCGGCGCTCAGACGTGTGTTCGTCAGCAACGGACATGACCGCAGCGTGAGCGCGATCGACGTCGCGACCCGCAAGATCGTCGCGACGATGCCGGTGGGCGGCAAGCCGGAGGCGCTCGCCGCAGACGGCCACGGACACGTGTTCGTGAACATCGAGGATCGCGGCGAGATTGTGGAAATGGACGGCAAAGCGGGCACGGTACTCGCGCACTGGCCGTTGCCCGACTGCGCCTCGCCGACGGGACTGGCCATCGACGCCGCGCACGAGCGCCTGTTCTCCGTGTGCCGGAACCAGCACATGATGGTGGTGGACGCGCAGTCGGGACACGTCGTCACGACGTTGCCGATCGGCGGCCGCCCTGATTCCGCGGCTTTCGATCCGGCGCTCGGGCTCGTGTTCAGCTCGAACGGCGCGAACGGCACGCTGACCATCGTGCACGAGGACGACGCCGACCACTACCACGTCGCGCAGAACGTGGCGACGCTGGACGGCGCACGGACGATGTCGCTCGATGCGAAGCATCATCGCGTGTACCTGGTGTCGTCGCAGTTTGCGCCCGCCGCCCCGGGCAGCGCGGACGATCCGCATGCGGCGAAGGTCGTGCCGGGGACGTTTCAGGTGATGGTGGTGGCGCGCAAGTGATGTGCATGCGGCGCGTTCGGGCCGGCGCGACGTGTGCGCGGCGGCCCGGGTCGCCAGGCCGTCCGATGCACGGGCGCGCGGCGCGTCGCGTCGCATCGCATCGCATCGCATCGCATCGCATCGCATCACGTCACGTCACGTCACGTCACGTCACGTCACGTCACGTCACGTCACGTCACCCGGACCACCTTGAGTGGCTTGCGGAAGAGTTTGCGGCAAGGCAGGTCGATCGCGTACATCATCAGCACGGAGACGCAGAATGCGGCCACGAGGACGCGAAGCTCGCCAGCCTGCCCGATCGAAACGGCGGTGATCAGCACCATGCCGTGGAAGAGATAGAGCGGGTAAGACACGTCTCCGAGCCACTCGAACAGAACGACCCACCGGTGCCCGAGTCTCACCTCCGAGCTGACGAGCAGAACGAGCAGCGTGAAAAGGTACGGTAGTCCGATGAAGCGTTGTGCCACGATCGCGACCACCGCCGGGACCACCAGTAGTGCAATGCGGGCCTTTTCCGCTCTCATGCGGAAAAAGATGAAGCCGCTCAGCCAGAACCACGACGAAGCGAACGCGCGCCACCCAAACTGGATGGAATCGATGGCGGGCGATACCGGGCCCGCGGTGAACCGGATGTAGAGGACCCACGAGCACGCGGCGAGGGCCATCAGCAGCGTTCCGGGGAGCTTGCGCAGCATGGGCGCGACCATGTAATGCCACCACTCGATGCTGAGCGACCAGGATGGCCAGATGATCTTGATGACGCCGACTGCGGTTTGAAGCATGAGGAGCGAGCCGATGACCGTGCCGGCCGTCGGGGCAAGGAACTCGCCGCCCAGCGGGAAGTGGAACACCTTCGGCACGATGCCGAATGCATACAACAGCAGTCCGCAGGCAATGGCGGCAAGGTACAGCGGATAGATTCTCAGGACGCGTCGCCCAAAATATCCGCTGGCATCCCGTTGGAGGCTGGCGGCAATGCTGAAGCCCGACAATACGAAGAAGCCCCACACTGCGCTTCGCGAACTGACGTCCGTGCTGTCGAACAGCGAGTGCGTGTCGGGTGCGATGAACCGGACGAAATGACCCAGGACGACCGTCAGAGCCAGAAAAAATCTGAGCGCGCCGAGAATGGCCCATTGGCTTGCCTGATCCATCGATCGCATGGGCGCGTTGCGATGTGCCGACACATCGTTCATAAAGGGAATGGGGTAGGGCGCAACCGCGTTTCTGGTTGCGCGTTGCATAAAGCGCGATAGTTTATAACAGGCAATCGCGTCCGCAGGTGCGCGGTTTCTTGCGGCGCAGCCCCGACGGCCTGGGAGGACGTGACCTTGTCCGGTCCTCGTGGTATGAAACGTCGGCATCTGTATTTCCGGGCCGCATCAGTCGGATGCAACCGGATGACCGCTCTTGGGCTGCACGCATTTGTGCCGGTATCATCCGCAGATTCGCGGAATGCCGTAGCCAGTTGAATCCTCAATAGGCCGTGAGAATGCCGCCGTCGCCATTCTCCCAAATCGTTTGCAGCCGACGACGCGACATTTCTGGTGCCCAAACGCGTCCGCGCATCTTCAGGTAAACTGTGCGCTGATTTAATCTGGTGCCCGCTTGGACTTTGCCCCACTTGCCTCACGCGGTACATACCTATGTACCTTGGCGAGAACCTCCTGACCGTTCACTACGGCGTCCCATGTGGGGGTTCTCAAGTAGGGGTGCGTTCGTTCCATTGGAGCGGCACGTTTCGTATCGAATCTCGCATCGGCGCGGCGCCTCCCGAGGGATTCGCTTCCCGTTGCGGCATATGTCGAGCCGTGGTCTCACCGGCAACGAACCCAGTATTGTCACGTCTGGACGAAAGTCTGGCGCGCATTCCGACTGTGGAACCGACTTCAATGAAGATTCAAACGCCCCGAGAGCAGTGGCTCTCGAATGTTCCCGGTAATATCCTTGCCGGTATCACCTCCTCTTTTGCGCTGGTTCCCGAGTGCATCGCCTTCGCACTCGTCGCGCGGGTCAACCCGCTGATGGGTCTGTACGGCGCGTTCATTATTTGTGCGCTGACCGCTATCTTTGGTGGGAGGCCGGGGATGATCTCTGGCGCCGCGGGCTCGATGGCAGTGGTTATCGTCGCACTTGTTGTGCAGCACGGTGTCCAGTACCTTTTGGCCACGGTCGTCATGGGCGGTGCGCTCATGATGCTTTTTGGGTTCATGCGTCTTGGAAAGCTCATTCGGATGGTGCCGCATCCGGTGATGATCGGGTTTGTTAACGGCCTCGCTATCATTATCGCTATGGCGCAACTGGAGCATTTCAAGGAGGCCACGCCCCACGGCGAAGTCTGGCTTCATGGGACGTCCATGATCATCATGTGCGGACTCGTCGCCGCGACGATGCTCATCGTCTATCTGCTTCCGCGCATCACGCGGGCCGCTCCGCCTGCACTCGTTGCCATCGTCAGCGTCGGACTGGTCAGCCAGTTCCTGCATTTGCCCACGCGCACACTCGGAGACATGGCTCACATCGCGGGGTCCTTTCCGAGCCTTCACATACCGGTCATTCCGTTCGATGCGCAGACGCTCAGGATTGTCTTTCCGTACGCATTGCTGATGGCGATAGTCGGCTTGCTGGAGACCCTGCTGACCCTCAATCTCACTGATGAGATGACCGAAACCATCGGTCGGCCGAATCGTGAGTGCATTGCGCTCGGCGCCTCAAATGTGATTTCCGGGCTGTTCGGCGGGATGGGGGGGTGCGCGATGATCGGTCAAACCATGATTAATCTGAGTTCGGGCGGGCGGAGCCGAATATCCGGAGCGACAAGCGGAATCATGATTCTGCTGTTCATACTTTTTCTGTCGCCGCTTATCGAGCACATTCCTTTAGCGGCCCTTGTCGGCGTAATGTTGGTCGTTGCGCAGCAGACCTTCGCGTGGGGATCTTTTCGGATTCTTGGGAAAATCCCCCGTAACGACGCTCTGGTCATTGTGATGGTGACGGTGATTACCGTATTCACCGACCTCGCAATTGCGGTTTTGTCCGGCATCGTTATTGCGGCTTTGAATTTTGCCTGGCAGCACGCCCGCGAGATGCGGGCAGAGGTCGAGGAAGGCGCGGATGGTTCGTCGACCTATGTGCTACACGGCACCCTGTTCTTTGCATCGACGGGGAATTTTCAGGATCTCTTCAAGCCACAAAGCGATCCCGGGGAGGTCGTCGCGGACTGCCGGCATTTGCATGTAGCCGATCACTCGGCAATCGCTGCGTTTGAAACGCTGAAAGACCGCTATCAGAAAGCAGGCAAGCACCTGAAGTTTGCAAATCTGCCGGCGCGCAGTCAGCACATGCTCAAACGGGCAGGGGTGTCATTTTCGCTTGCCTGAACAAGGCCGTTGACGATTCGTTGATCACGCAGCGATCTCGTCGAGCGTGCGTCCGCGGGTCTCCATCGCGAATGCCGCAATCGCGAATGCGCCGAGCAGCGATACCGTTGCGAAGTAGCCGAATACCGCCTGCACGTTCAGGTGAGTCAGCAACTGGCCGATGATCAGCGGCCCGACGACCGACGCTATCCTCGTGATGGCCGACGCGGCGCCCGCGCCGCTCGCGCGAATGCGCGTCGGATAGACCTCGGGTGCGTAGACGTAGATTCCGCATTGCACGATCGCAATCATCGCAACGCTGATCGATGCGCACACCAACACGTCCCCGGCGGATGCGGACAATCCTTGCCATGCGAGGTCGACCATCGGCAGCGCCGCGCCAAGAAAGGCGAGCACAAACGTCCTTTTGCGACCCAGCCCGTCAACCAGAAAAATCCCGACGATCGTGCCCGCCAGCGTGGCGACCATGCTGATCGTCCCATAGCGCAGCGCAACCTGCAGCGGCAGATGGTAGACCGTCCGATACAGCGACGGGAGCCAGACCAGGATGCCGTAGGTCAGCAGGCTTGCGCAGCAGGCCATCGACCATACCACCACAGTGCGCTTCACGAAGCCGCGCGCGAAGAGCGCACTGAAGCGTCCTTGTTTCTCATACGCGGGCGTAACGGTAACGGTAACCGGTTGCGCGCGCAACGTTACGCGCCGCGCGTGCGGCACGGCGCGTTCCATCCGTTCGACGATCGTCTTCGCTTCGTCGACGCGGCCGTTGATCGCGAGCCAGCGCGGCGACTCGGGGGCGGTGTAGGGCAGAATGGCGGCGAGCAGGATCGGCAGGCCGCCGAGAAGGAACATCGCCTGCCACCCGTAGGTGGGGATCAGCCACACCGCGGCGACGGCGGCGACGAGGTTGCCGACCGCGAACGTCGATTGCAGGATAAAGATCAGCCGCCCGCGTATTCTTGCCGGACACACCTCGTTCATGTACGTGGCCGATACCGGCGATTCGCCGCCCAGGCCAATGCCTTGCAGCAAACGCAGCGCAATGAATACGCCGTAGCTGGGTGCGCAGGCCGACGCGAGGCTGCCCAGCGCGAGGATCACCAGCAGCCAGCGCAACACGCGCAGCCGCCCGAAGCGCTCGGCAGCCGCGCTGAACACCAATGCGCCGAGCGTCTGTCCTGCGTAGCCGCCGGCGACCATCAGGCCCGCTTGCGCCGGCGTCAGGTGCCACAGATTGATCAGCACGGGCATCACGAACGCGATGGTCAGCGCGTCGAATGCGTCCGTCATGTGGACCAGCCCGACGATGCCCAGCACCCGCGTATGCCAGCGCGTCAGCGGCAGGCGTTCGATGCGGCTCGAGATTTGCGCCTCGTCATGCCGATGGGCCGCCGCTGCACGGTCGCCTGTCCCGTCTTCGTCGATCAAGCTCGAAAGTTCCATCGTGTCCTCAAAGGAGATGATTCGTCCTGCAGCCTGTCCGGCTGAGTGTTGTCTGTCAGCGCAGCCGGGGGTGTGTCCTGACACCCGATCACGCTCCGCACCCGGTTCGCATTCGCGCGTGCAGCGAGCGATCCCGGTCGCCGAACCCGGTAACGCGGTGCTGCGCGGCGTTGCACCGTGAACGGACGCATTCTTCGTGAGCCCCTTGCGTCGCACAACCACCGCAAAATTCAAAGAAGTTGCGCCTCGTCCCGTGCGACGAGGCGCTCATGGAGGGCGATGCGGATATCGGAGGAGCGCGAAGCGAGCGAATCCGGGCGTTTCGGCAACGTTTGGCGGCGCCTCGGGGAGTGACTTCTATCGCATCGGTGCCTAAGCTGCCGTCCTGGGCGCGGAGTCCCGCGCTGAAATATGCCAGGTACTCCATATGAAAAATCGGGAAGCGGTGAACCCGGCTCGCGCGCTTTCCGGCGAGGGGGAGGCGCGCAGTCATGAACACAACCGGGTGCCGGGACTGGAGCGCGGGCTGCGTCTCCTCGCCGAATTTTCGCCGCGCGAGCCGGTGCTCGGCGCGCCCGAACTGTCGCGGCGTCTTGGTCTTTCCCGAATGACGGTGTTTCGTCTGCTGCACACGCTCGAATCATTGCGCTTCATCGAGCGCGTGGGCCGTGGCCGAACATACCGGCCAGGTGTAGCCGCGCTGCGGCTCGGCTTCGACTATCTCGGTTCGCTCGAGGTAGTGAATCGCGGGCAGGCTGTTATCGACGCGCTGCGCGACGCAACCGGCCTGAGCGCAGGCATCGCGGTCCGCGACGGGGGCGAATTCGTCTGTGTCGCCGAAGCGCCGGGCTTTGCTCAAACAACAAGCGTTGCAAGCGTGACCGTCGGCACGCGCGTGTCCGCGCAGACGATAGAGTCGGGTCTCCGCTTTGTCGCGGCGCCGGTGCGCAACGACACCGGTGGTGGCTGGACGGTGGTCGCGACGACGCGTCCCGGCTTCGGGCCTCACGCGTCGCCCCCCGATCGCGGATTGATCGACAGGGTGTGCGATGCCGCCGCCGAACTTTCGCGGCGGCTCGTCTCGCGCTAGCACATTCATCGAATCATTCCCACTCCGGCGGGCATTCAGGGAATACGCCGATTTTTCGGGCTCCGATTCCTGAATGACGCAATCCGGGACGATCTGCAACTTATTCGAGTTTCCCTGTCATTGCCGGGCATTTTGTCCACGCAAAGAATGCACCCATCGGATTCGGCATAAGCGGCAACCCCGCGCCACGCGCTTCTTCCGGAGACACGGCATGCGGCAGGCGCCGGCCGGCCCGTCGTCCGGGGCTCGCGACCGCATGCATGTCGAACTGGGGCACACAGCCGCAGGTTCATTGTTTAAGAGGAGGCTGACAGCGCATGGCGCAGTAATCGGAGGTCGGGAAATTATTTTAATAAGCATGACTATATATAAGGTTTGGATATTCATGAAAAAGTATCTGGCAGCGGTTGTCCTGTGCGGCACGGCAGGGCTGGCCTGGGGTCAAAGCAGCGTGACGCTGTATGGGATCGTCGACACGGGCGTCGAGTACTACAACCATGCCGCGACGGGGGGCTCGTTCGCGGGCATGTCCCCGCTGACCGGCGAGATGCCGTCGCGTTTCGGCCTGCGCGGTTCCGAGGACCTCGGCGGCGGGTACAAGGCGTTCTTCGTGCTGGAGAACGGCTTTGCGCCAGGCACGGGTGCACTGAACTATGGCGGCCGTCTGTTCGGGCGGCAGGCCAACGTCGGCGTGAGCAGCAATTACGGCACGCTCACGCTGGGCCGCCAGATGAACATGACGATGTACGTGCTCGGCAACGCGGACGTGATCGGCCCGTCGCTGCATTCGATGGCGAGTTTCGACTCCTATCTGCCGAATGCGCGCAGCGACAACGCGGTCGGCTATCTCGGCACATTCGCCGGCGTGACGCTCGGCGGCACCTATAGCTTCGGGCGCGATGCCGCGGGGCCGGCGGGACCGTCCGCAACGAATTGCGCCGGCCAGATTCCCGGGGACGCGGTCGCGTGCCGCCAGTACACGGCGCTGGTCGCCTACGACTCGGCGTGGGGCGGTGCGGCCGCCTCATATGACGTGATGTATGGCGGCCCCGGCGCCGCCGCGCCGCTCACCAGCCCTGCAGACGAGGACAAGCGCACGATCGTCGACGGCTACGTGAAGTTCGGCGACGGCCGGATCGGTGGCGGCTGGATCCGGCGCAACACATCGGCGGCGACGCACGCGCAGTCCGATATCTTTTTCCTCGGTGCCCGCTATGATGTCACCCCCGTCCTGTCGCTCGATGCGCAGGCGCTGCACTACATCCTTCGTACGCAATCGAATTCGTCTATGCTGATAGGGCGCGTGAATTACTTTCTTTCGAAGCGGACCACACTGTATTCGTCGGTGGCGTACATGATCAACAGCGCGCTTGCGGCGAATCCGGTGGCGGCAGCGGGGACGGTGCCGGCCGGGGTCAATCAGCTCGGCGTGATGGTGGGCATCCAGCAGCGCTTCTAGCCTCGACACGGAGAAAGCCATGGCGGTGGACCAGTTGAGCGACATCCTCGCGGATCTGCGCGCGGATGCGGTCGTGACCGGGCATTTTTCGCTCGCCGCGCCATGGGCTTTTCTGAAGCCGGCGGTCGACGGAGCGGCATTCCGGACCGGTTTTGGCGGGCCGTTCTACATCACTGTCGAGGGGATGGCGCCCGTGCGCGTGGAGCCGGGCGATTTTCTGCTGCTGCCCCACGGGCACCAGCACGTGCTCGCGTCATCGCCCGACGTCAAGCCTGTGCCGTTTGACGACCTGGTGGAGAGCCAGGGAATCCGGCCGAGCTTCGATACGCCATTGCGACTCTCGGCGGGCGGCGGCGGGTCGGTGAGCGAACTGTACACCGGGATCGTCGTCTATCGCGAGGCAGTCCGTAGTCCGCTGTTCTCGGTTTTGCCGACGCTCATCCATGTTCCGGCAAGCAATCCCGCCATGGAGCCCTGGCTCGTCAACACGCTGACGGCGTTCATCAGCGAGTCTATGTCGTGCCGGCCAGGCTGGGCGGTCGCGGCGGCGCGGCTGGCCGACGTGCTGTTCGTGCAACTGTTGCGCGCGCATCTGGGGTCCGCGGTCAGCCATACCGGCTGGCTGCGCGGCTTGATGGATCCGCACATCGGCAAGGCGATTGCGTCGCTGCACCGCCACCCCGAGCGCGACTGGACCGTCGATGCGCTCGCAGCGGCGGCCGGCATGTCGCGTTCGCGCTTCAGCGCCCGCTTTGTCGAACTCGTCAACGAAACGCCGATCGGCCATCTCACGTCGTACCGCATGTATCTCGCGAGCGATGCGCTCAGGCACAGCGAGCGACGATTGATCGACATCGCGGAGAGTGTCGGCTACGCGTCGGAAAAGGCTTTTATTCGCGCGTTTCGTCACTGGTCCGGCATGGCGCCGCGGCAGTACGCGCGCCACGTCCGCCATCCGTACGACATGGCGCGCGCCGGCGCCTGCGATGCCGCGTGAGCGGCTGCGCCGCTGACACATCGCGCGGTTTGCCTGTCTGGATCACAAGCCCACTGGCTGAATGCCCGTGGGTTTTTTTGTGCCCGCTCCGGATGCGCAACGGTGGAATCGGCCCGGCCGGTCGGTCGGCGTACGCGAGGACGATCGGCAACTTCTTTGAGTTTTGTGGCGGTTGTGCCGAGAGGGGACTTCACCAAGAATCGCTTCATCGCGGGCGTTGCACGATCGTGCGGGGCCTCGTGTCAAACATTCGAGGACAAGGGTCATGTTGAGTCAGGAAAAGAACCAGTTGCTCACCGAGGTGGGTCCGGGCACGCCGATGGGCAACTATCTGCGCCGCTACTGGCATCCGGTGGCGGGCGTCAGCGAGTTCGAGACGAAGCACGTGCGGCCGATACGCCTGTTCGGCGAGGATCTGGTGCTGTTCAAGGATCTCGGCGGCCGGTTTGGACTGGTGCAGCGCCGTTGTCCGCATCGCAACGCGGATCTCGCGTTCGGCTTCGTCGAGCAATGCGGACTGCGTTGTGCGTATCACGGCTGGGAGTTCGATGCGAGCGGCCAATGCACGCATCAGCCCTACGAAGAGATCGTCGACGCGGACGCACGGCTGCGCCGGAAGACGAAGATCACCGCCTACGAGGTGCGCGCGAAGGCCGGGATGATCTGGGCCTACATGGGCCCTGCGCCCGCGCCCGAGTTGCCGGACTGGGAGCCGTTCCACTACACGAACGGCTTTGCGCAGGTGGTCATGGCGACGATTCCGTGCAACTGGTTCCAGTGCCAGGAAAATTCGATCGATCCGGTTCACTTCGAATGGACCCACAACAACTGGACCGAGCGGCAACAGGACAGCCACGCGGCTCACGTGCCGACTCATCTGCGTGCGGTGTACGAAGAGTTCGAATTCGGTTTCGTGTACAAGCGCTTGCGTGCGCACGAAACCGAGCAGAATCCGATGTGGACCACAGGCCGCGTCACGCTCTGGCCGAACGGGTTTTATCTCGGCCACCACTTCGAATGGCGCGTGCCGATCGACGATGAGAATACGTTGAGCGTCTTCTGGGTATTCAGCAAGGTGCCCAAGGAGCAGGAACCTTACGTTCAGCCGCGCATTCCCGCATGGTATGGACCGGTGCGCGACGAGAACGGCGAGTGGATCACGAGCCATGTGGCGAATCAGGACTTCGCCGCATGGGTCGGCCAGGGCACGGTCACGGACCGCACGAAAGAGACGCTGGGCGCGAGCGATCGCGGCGTCGTGATGCTGCGCCGGCGCTTCTTCGAGGAACTCGAAGCCGTCGCCGCGGGCAAGACACCGAAGGGGCTGATCACCGATCGCGCGGCGAATTGCAACGTGTTCCTGCCGTCGGCGTGCCGCGACGAGTTGATCCACGGTTTACCGCTTGCGGAACTCGATGCGCATCCGCTGCTCGGGGCGTATCTGCGGGACTTCTTCGGCCAGTACGGCCAACCCGACGACGTGCGCGACGCGTATGAAGCCGCGATCGGCCAGAAGGTCGAACGCAAGCGCTTCTTCTCCGTCCATGGCGCGCGCCCGAAGGCGGGTTTAGGTGACCCGTCATCCGGCGAGGTCGCCGCCGAAGCGTCGGGGAGCCGGGCCGATGAGTGAGCCACGCATCGACAGCGGCGCAGCGCGCCCGGCCGCGAGGCTGCGCGCACGGGTGCGCACGCTGCGTCAGGAGGCGGCCAGCGTGCTGAGCGTCGAACTCGTTCCGCCCGAAGGCGAAGCGTTTCCGCCTTTTGCGCCGGGTGCCCACATCGACCTGCACCTGACGGAGGATCTCACGCGCAGCTATTCGCTCGTCAATGCGCCGGAGGAACGCAACCGTTATGTCGTCGGCGTCCTGCACGATGCAAGGAGTCGCGGCGGTTCGCGGTACGTGCATGAACGGCTGCGGTGCGGCATGACGCTCTCGATCAGTCCGCCGCGCAACAATTTCGTGCTCGAGGAAGCGGCGGCGTCGACGCTGCTGATCGCGGGCGGGATCGGGGTGACGCCGCTGTTGTCGATGTATCGGCGTTTGCGCGAGCGCGCGCGCGACGTCCGGTTCGTGTACTGCGCACGCAGTCGCGATCAGGCCGCGTATCTCGACGACCTGGCGGCGCTCGGCGGGGACGTTCATCTGCACTTCGACGACGAGCAGGGCGGCCGGCCCTTCGATCTCGCGGCCTGTCTCGCGCGCCAACCGGACGGCGTTCATGCCTATTGCTGCGGACCGGGACCGATGCTCGCCGCGTTCGAAGCGGCATGCGCGGCTAGCGGCATCGCGCAGGTTCACGTCGAGCGTTTCGAAGCGAACCCGGCGGCGCTCGACGCGACCCGGCACGCCGGCTACACCGTCGAACTCGCGCGCAGCGGTCGAACCCTGGTGGTCCCGACCGGCAAGACCCTGCTCGACGTCCTGCTCGAGGCGAACGTCGAGGTCGAATACAGTTGCCGCGAGGGTCTGTGCGGCGCATGCCAGACCCGTGTGCTGGGCGGATGTCCCGACCATCGAGATGGGGTGCTGACGCAGGCCGAACGCGCGGCCGGCAATGTGATGATGATCTGCGTGTCCGGTGCGGCAAGCGAGTCGCTGGTGCTCGATCTCGCGTGACGCCTGGCGCAGTGGCTTGCGGTGTGCAACCGGACACGCAGGCATCGGCCTGCGATAAGCGTGCCAATCCTTGCTGCGGGCGCTTGCTCCGCTCACTACGGCGGAGTGGGCGCTACGCCAGCAGATGACGATGCTCGTCGATGAACTGCTCGGGCGTCGTCAACGGTTGACCGACGATGTCTGCCGCGCTTTTGTCGACGCCGGTCAGCAGCCCTTCCTGCTGATCGACCTTGATCGCCTTGAAATGGGCGGCGAATGCGGGATCGCCGTCCAGGCCGAGGATCGTGACGAATTCCTCCGGCGAGACCTGCTCGAAGCGAACCTCCTTGCCGAGCGTTCTCGCGAGCGTGCTCGTGAGTTCGAGGTGACTGACTTCGACGGGGCCCGTGATCGGGATAACCTGACGGCCAAATAATTCGGGTTGCTCAAGAATCTTGACGACGACACGGGCTATATCGGCTGCGGCGATGGGCACGAACCGGCTCGCCGGGTCGAACGGTGTCAGATAGCGGCCGGCGCGGATCAAAGGTGACGTGTACAGCAACCATTCGGAAAAGAGGTTGACCCGCAGATGCGCGGTCGGAACACCCGAGCGGTCGAGGATCTGCTCGGAAAGCCAGTGGCCCAGCGTCGCCGGACTGCGTGCGTGCGAGCGCGACTGTCGTTGCGACATGTAGACGACCTGCTTCAGGTTGTGCTCGCTTGCAGCCTGAGCAAATATCGCCGCGGCTTCCACGGCGCCCTGTGTCAATGGATAGCAAAAATAGGCGCTGTCGACGTCGTGCATCGCACCCCGGACATCATTGATGTTCAGCATGTCGCCGACCACGATGTCGGCGCCCGACTCCTTCAGCGCCTGGGAACGCGCGTCCTCGCGTCGGACGAAAGCGGTGACCGGGTGGCCGTTTGCCCGCAGCAAGCGGACCGTGGGAGCGCCCGTAGCGCCAGTGGAACCTGTGACAAGGCATCGCTTCATAGTGATCTCGGGTAGCTGGGTTGAGGTGCCCGGAATGGGGAGTCCGTGACCGGGATGAAGCAGTATGATCATCATGTTATGAGGCGTGCACCGACCGGACGCATGCCCTGCATCCATTTATACATGACGATCATCATGCTTCAGGGTGCCAAGCATGACGGCTATAATGTTTGGCGTCAACGACTTTTTGCGATCTTCGGGAGGATGTATGCGTTACCCGCCACAGGAAACGGCCGAGAAGCATGCCCGCATTCTTGAACAGGCTTCCATTCTTTTTCGCGAGCGCGGATTTTCCGGGGTCAGCGTCAGCGAAATCATGAAGGCGACCGGTCTTACGCACGGAGCCTTCTACAACCACTTCGAATCCAAAGAGGACCTCATCGCCAGCAGCATGGCGGACGCATCGGCGAAAGCGCTGGGCTCCATGAGGGAAGGTGCGTCGTCGGGGCAGTCAACGGCGCAATTCGTCGACGAATATCTCTCCGGGCAGCATCGCGACGACAGCGGAAACGGATGCCTGATGGCTGCACTGGCGAGCGAGATTGCACGCGAACCTGCGGCCCGAGGTGCATTCACGCGGCATGTGGAAGGGATGGTCGAAGGCTTCGCCGAACCGCTTGCAAAGGCGAAAAAGAAAAATGCCCGCCGCCACGCGATTCATATGCTTTCGAGCATGGTCGGCGCCATCGTTTTGGCTCGCGCAGTGGATGACCCGGAACTGTCAGAGGAAATTCTTCGCGAAGCGCGAGCGGCGCTGGGCTGATGAGGCGGCGATCCCTGTTTCCGTGCTTTCGTTGGCTCCCACGAATACGTCGGGGCGGCGGATGTCCCGGGTTGTCCTTCGTTGGTCATGTCACGATCAAGGTGAGGGTGCGGATGATTATCCCGATGCCTGGATCCGGTCGAATTCGGCCACGAGCAGCCGTTCGCCCGGGGGCATCGTCGGCAATCGCGAAACGAAGAACAGCTCGCATCGTTCGCCTGGGACCGAAACAAAGAGAGGCCATGGGCCACTGCCCGTCGCGGCCTCAGCGACGACAACGCACAGCCGCTCGACCGACGGCTGTCGGACCAAAACGAAACGAGCAGGGCCCGGTTGACGGTCTCGCATTTTTGCTTTCGAATGCCATAATGGATTGACGACAAGCTCGGGCCAGTGCGCCGGCCCGCACATCGCGTGTGGCCTTCGACGGGAGGCAGTTCGGTGGACACGGATAACTTCGGCTTCATGCCCGATGTCGTTTCGAGATGCGTCAGGCACCATCTGATCGATCGTGCCGGCCAGACTCGCGCGAAGCACGCGATGGATTACGACGATCTGGTCAAGTCCGTTTCCTGGGTATGGAGGTTCCTCTCCACCGCCATATCGGCCACGCTGCCGGTTGACGTCGCAGTGGATGGCGAGGTGAACCGCCCCGGCTATGTCGTCGTTCGTGCCGGTGACCTGCGCGTCTTCATCCCGTTTTTCGTCGCCAGCATTTTTCCGCATGGTGCGCTGCTCGCCGCGATCGGCAAGCTCGCGAAGCAGATCAGGGTGGGGATCGATTCCGTCATCTGCATCAGCGGCAGTGCGTGTCAGCTAGGCCTTGGCGTGCCGGTCGCGGACCTGGACTTCTGCGAGTACGTGCCGCAGGCCGATAGCGAGGTCCCGGAACGCCTGCTGAAGAAACTGTGTGAGGAAAGCACGGAAGCGCTGGGGTTTCGCCTGACTTTGGGCGAAGGCAAGGACAAGGAATGGCTGCGCCCGTGGCCCGACTGCTTCGCGGGCGATGGCAATGCTGACGAAGTCTCCGAACTGCGCAACGCGGTGATCGATGCGAGCTTCCGGCAATGCGGATTCGTTGCGGACGTGTCGTCACTCGGCGTGCTGGAAGCCACCAATGTCGTGCTGTTGCTCGACTACGCTCACCGCGAATTCGCCGAGGCGAGCCGCAGCTTTGCCGCCCAGGAAGTGCCAATTGCCGAAGCCGGCTGGGCGCCCCGCGATCTAGGCTCGCCGCTCGCGCTCGGCGAATACATCGTGTGGCTGATCGGCAGCGCATCCACGCTGTGCGACGAGAGCAAAACGAACCCGAGGGCCGTGGTGAAGGCGGCGCGGCGCACGTTGTCGGCGACGCGGCTGCTGTTCTGGAAGAAGCAGGCCGATACGCTGTCGGCCATGCTGCGCGAGGACGCCGCGCGTCTGGCTGCGTTGCTGGACCGTTGCCAGCTGCATGCCGCCATTTCGACGATCGATGAGCCAGGGATGCAATCGCGATCCGCGAAGCTGCGCGATTCGATTGACCGGCTTCGCGGTTCCGCAGCGCTCGACGCGGACGACTATTCCGCGCTGACCGCCGAAGAGGCCGGCAGGTTCCTGGCCGTGCGCGATGCCGCGCGACCGGTGATCGAAGACATCCTGCACGACCTGAAGGCCGCGTTGGGCCTGGATCTCGTGGAACTCGGGAGCGCGGCATGAACCAGCCGGACGACGCGCGGCAGCAGCTCGACAGGGTCGTCGACGCATTGGGTCTGGACGACGAGCTCGCGCAACTGGTGCGAAGCGGCATCGCGAAGATTCCGGCGGCCACGGCGCAGCAACTGCTGGCGGGGCTCGACGACAGTGCGGCGCTCATTCCGAAGATCCTGCAAGCCGACGTGCCGGCGGGCCCGAAGCAGCCGGAAGCCGAGGAAACCGGCACCTCGCGGCGCCCGAGTTCGAGACCGTGGTTTCCGGCGCGAGAGCCGCGTGGGACGCGTGGGACGCCGACGGTCACGGAACGTGCGCGCAGCATGATGCCGCTCGCGGGAGCCGATTTCTTCGCGGTCGATCTCGACAGCGCGAGAACCCTCATCTATGCAAGCGGTTCGGGGCTGGTGCTCGACGAGCCGTCGCTGGTCGCGTTCCGGCGCACTGCCGGTGCAGCCGGCGGCCGGGTCATCGCAGCGGTCGGCTCCCAGGCGCTGGCCTTGGCGGACGATCCTGTCGTCCAGAGCATCAACCCGCTGAAGCATGGCGTGATCGGCGATTTCGTCGGCGCCGAACAGATGATTACGCAGTTCATCAAGACCGTGCATCAATCGGGGGAGTGGGCTCCCTCGTCGCGCGTGATCTTTTGCGTGCCGTCAGCGTCGTCGCAGGTCGAGCTGCGTGCGATCACCGACGCCGCGCTGAGTGCCGGCGCACGCGCAGCGTATCTGATTTCGGAACCGCTGGCCGCCGCGATCGGGGCGGGCTTGCCGGTTCTCGACGAGGCGGGTTCCATGATGGTCACCATTCGAGGCGCGATGACCGAGGCGGGCGTCATCGCGGGCGGCGGCCTCGTGCAGACGGGTTCGGCGTGGATCGGGACCGACAGCTTCGGCCAGGCCATTGCCGACTATGTTCGGCGCAACCATGGCGTGCTGATCGGCGAGCAAACTGCGGCGGCGATCAAGAACGAACTCGGATACGCGTTCGCTGAACCCGTGCTCCGGCATATGGAAGTGACGGGCCGCAACCTGACAGAGGGCCTGCCGCGCAGCATCACGCTTTCGAATCACGAGATTTATCAGGTATTGAGCGATTCGCTGAACGGCATCGTGTCGTCGGTGCGGACGGTGATCGAGCAGACGTTGCCGCGATTGCGCGCCGACATCGCCGAGCGCGGCGTTGTGCTCGCAGGCAGCGGAGCGCTGCTCGGCGGCATCGATGCGCTGCTTGCGGAGCAAACGGGCCTGCCGGTACGGATTGCGGATAACCCGCTGACCTGTGCCGTGCGCGGCGGCTCCATCGCACTCGAACAGGTGGAACAGGACCGGATCGAGCGGCGCGGATCGAGCCTGCGTCTCGAACTTCGCACGACTGGAGGCATGCAAGCGATCGACTATCCGGGCTTGTGGCCGATCGAGTAACGACTTGAATCCGTAGCCCGCGTTGCCCTTGCGTTGAATGCGGGCACCCCGATGCGGTGCCGGCGGACGGCGAAGGCCGCGCTTCAACCTCATCTTGTCGGATGGACGCAATGCCCGAATTCTCGTCGCTTGAAGATCAGCTTCGTGAGTGCTTTGGTCGCGTCGTCTACGCGCACAAGACGCACGAAAAAATGGCGGACCGTTCCGGCAATACGCTTCGACGGTTCAAGCTGACACAGATCGTACTGTCCGCGTTGACCGCGTGCGGCGCGGTGTCGATCGTCTTCGTCGATTCGCTGTGTCTGAAGATCGTCACCGCAGGCATCTCGTTCGTCACGCTCTTCGTATCGGGCTACATGAAGAGCTTCGATCCGGGCGGCACGGCACAGAAGCACCGCGATACGGCGGCGAGCTTATGGCCGCTGCGCGAGTCGTATCTTTCGCTGCTGACAGATCTTCGGATGCAGGCGATCACCCATGCCGAGGCGCTCAAACAGCGCGAAGAACTGCAGAAAAAACTGGCGGCAGTCTATAAAGGCGCGCCGCAGACGGATGCCGATGCGTACGCGCACGCCAAACAGGCGCTGGAGGTGAGTGAGGAGTTCACGTTTTCGGACGCGGAGATCGACCGCTTCGTGCCGGCGTCGCTCAAGAAGACGAGATGACGCGAACGCCGGACGGAATAGGGCGGCCGGACCTTCGCTGGACCTTCGATCGGTCACCTGAATCGTCTGCATCATGCTGTTGCCGACGTGTTCGCCGATAGGACAGTGAAAGACGAACTTGCCGATGTCGGCGCGCTGATCGGAGCCGCGTAACGGCGACGTCGGCACCCGTCGCCGAAGAGGCGCCGGTTGTCGCGAATCGATCCATGACGCCAGCATCTCCGCAGCCGCCGATTACCGGATGAGACATGCAAGGATCGAGATGGGCAGATAGCCCAGGCGTCAGATTCGCTCGTGTCGTCCTGCCGCGAGTGCGTCTTCGAATCTTCCCCTAACTATTTGCGCGCGATCTGCGGGATTTCCCCAGGTTCGACGCGGGACGCGCACCGTCGGCCAGAATCGCACCAGGTTCGATGTGTCTGAAGCGTTGCCGAAGCACCCGGTTGTCGCGGTGCTTAAGTAATAACGCATTGTTTTTTAATGAAATTTTCGGGAAAACAGGCCGTCGCCAAGGAGGGGCGGTTCAAGGTTAAGTGAACCAGGTTCAAAGTTAAGCGGGTCTCGACAACGAATCCCCACATCCCCCGCTCCCCCTTCTTGAATTTGTCACCCCACGTCCATATAATTAGCACTCACTGCACGCGAGTGCTAACAACATTGCCGGCCGGCGCCGCCAGCCGGGTTTTCCTCAGTGTTATTCAGTCTCAATCAAGAGAGGAGTGTGTATGAACCTTCGTCCTTTGCATGATCGCGTGATCGTCAAGCGTCTGGATCAGGAAACCAAGACCGCCTCGGGCATCGTGATCCCCGACGCCGCCGCAGAAAAGCCGGATCAAGGCGAAGTGCTGGCCATCGGCCCGGGCAAGCGCGACGACAAGGGCGCCCCGATCGCGCTCGACGTCAAGGTCGGCGACCGCGTGCTGTTCGGCAAGTATGCAGGCCAGTCGGTCAAGGTCGACGGCAACGAACTGCTCGTCATGCGCGAAGAAGACATCATGGCCGTGGTCAACAAGTAAGCACTTGTTCCCGGAACATATCTCAAGGTATTCAAGGAGTTAGAAGATGGCAGCTAAAGACGTCGTATTCGGTGATTCCGCCCGTGCCAAGATGGTCGAAGGCGTGAACATCCTCGCCAACGCCGTGAAGGTCACGCTGGGTCCGAAGGGCCGCAACGTGGTCCTCGAGCGCAGCTTCGGCGGTCCGACGGTCACGAAGGACGGTGTGTCGGTCGCGAAGGAAATCGAGCTGAAGGACAAGCTCCAGAACATGGGCGCGCAAATGGTCAAGGAAGTTGCTTCCAAGACCAGCGACAACGCAGGCGACGGTACGACGACCGCAACCGTGCTGGCCCAGTCGATCGTGCGCGAAGGCATGAAGTACGTCGCATCGGGCATGAACCCGATGGACCTGAAGCGCGGCATCGACAAGGCCGTCGCCGCAGCGATCGAAGAGCTGCGCAAGATCAGCAAGCCCTGCACGACCAACAAGGAAATCGCCCAGGTCGGCGCGATCTCGGCAAACAGCGACACGTCGATCGGCGATCGTATCGCTGAAGCGATGGACAAGGTCGGCAAGGAAGGCGTGATCACCGTCGAAGACGGCAAGTCGCTGTCCGACGAACTCGACGTCGTCGAAGGCATGCAGTTCGACCGCGGCTACCTGTCGCCGTACTTCATCAACAATCCGGACAAGCAGGTCGCCGTCCTGGAGAACCCGTTCGTGCTGCTGCACGACAAGAAGGTCTCGAACATCCGTGACCTGCTGCCGGTTCTCGAACAGGTCGCGAAGGCCGGCCGTCCGCTGCTGATCATCGCGGAAGACGTCGAAGGCGAAGCGCTCGCCACGCTGGTCGTCAACAACATTCGCGGCATCCTGAAGACCGTCGCCGTCAAGGCACCGGGCTTCGGCGACCGTCGCAAGGCCATGCTGGAAGACATCGCGATCCTGACCGGCGGCCAGGTCATCGCTGAAGAAACCGGCCTGTCGCTCGAAAAGGCCACGCTGCAGGAGCTCGGCCAGGCGAAGCGCATCGAGGTGGGCAAGGAAAACACCACGATCATCGACGGCGCAGGCGAAGCAGCCAGCATCGAAGCGCGCGTGAAGCAGGTGCGCACGCAGATCGAGGAAGCGACGTCGGACTACGACCGTGAGAAGCTGCAGGAACGCGTGGCGAAGCTCGCCGGCGGCGTGGCAGTGATCAAGGTCGGCGCCGCGACCGAAGTCGAAATGAAGGAAAAGAAGGCACGTGTCGAAGACGCCCTGCACGCCACGCGCGCAGCGGTGGAGGAAGGCATCGTGGCAGGCGGCGGCGTCGCGCTGATCCGCGCACGCTCGGCCATCGCCAGCATCAAGGGCGATAACGCCGACCAGGACGCCGGCATCAAGATCGTGCTGCGCGCAATGGAAGAGCCGCTGCGCCAGATCGTCACGAACGGCGGCGAAGAAGCGAGCGTCGTGGTGGCAGCGGTTGCCGCGGGCAAGGGCAACTACGGCTACAACGCGGCGACCGGCGAGTACGTCGACCTGGTCGACGCTGGCGTGGTCGACCCGACGAAGGTGACGCGTACCGCGCTGCAAAACGCAGCTTCGGTGGCGGGCCTGCTGCTGACGACCGACGCAGCCGTGTGCGAACTGCCGAAGGAAGACGTGCCGGCACCGGGCGGCATGCCGGGCGGCATGGGCGGCATGGGCATGGACATGTAAATGGAACAGGGGCCCCGTCCGGGGCTCCGTTCAGAAGCTGTCCGTGCGGGCGCGTCGTGAGGCGCGCCAGTCCGACAACCCGCAGCGATGCGGGTTTTTTTTCGTCTGTTCGTCGGGCGCGCGGCGGGACCGCAGAGGGGCCGGGCTCGACGATCAGCCCGGCGGGGGATGCCTTAGTCTGTCAGCAGGAATTTGTCGCGCAGGTGCGCAAAGATGGCGGCCACGCTGGCGTCGACGCTCTGCGTGGCGGTGTCCACCCGAAGATCCGGCGCGCGCGGCGCCTCGTAAGGCGCCGAAATGCCGGTGAATGCGTGGATGGTGCCGGCTTTGGCCTTTTCGTACAACCCTTTCGGGTCGCGTTGCGCGCAGGTTTCGACCGACGCGCTCAGGTACGTTTCGACGAATCGAGCCGGGTCGATGATGGCACGCGCCATCGCGCGGTCTTCATGCATGGGCGAGATCAGCGCGGTAATCACGATGAGACCGGCGTCGTTCATCAACTGGGCGACGTGGGCCACGCGGCGGATATTTTCCCGCCGGTCCTCGCGGGTGAACCCCAGATCGCTGCCGAGGCCGTGACGGACGTTGTCGCCGTCGAGCACGTAGCACGGGTGGCCGAGCGCGATCAGCCGGCGCTCCAGTTCGTACGCGATGGTGGATTTGCCGGCGCCGGACAACCCGGTGAGCCAGATCGTAACCGGGCGCTGGCGCAGCAGCGACGTGCGCTGCTTGCTGGCGACGCTGCCGGCGACGCGCTGGATGTTGTTGCCGGGCGCGGCGGAATTCGCTACCCGCTGTAGCGCGGCGGTGTCCGGCGTGTACTCCGGCTCGTGGGCGCCCGATTCATCGGAATGCGGCGCGGGGGACAGGGGCCTGTCGTTCACGTCAGCAGGTTCCGCCGAGGCCCGCCGATGCGCACGCGCCGACAGATACCGCTGCGGCGCGGCGCTTGCGCGCGGCGCACGCAGCCGCAGGCGCGGATATCGGGTGACGGGCGGTGCGACATGACGTTGGCCGGAAACTTTACAGTCCGTAAATCATACCGGTTCGGTGTCAGGTCGGCTGTAACATTTAATTACTTCCGTAATATACCTGTCGTTTGGAACATCCGTTTTCCGCCCGGTGTCTTGCGGCGAGTCATCGCGTGTCGTCGGGCCAGACGGCTATCGTCCGGGCGCCCGTCACGCGCACGCATTTCCGGGATGCCGGTAGTTTAATGAAAGGAAACGTTTGCTGATTGACAGATCCGCGGCGCTGACGAATCGCGGATGGTGCCTCGCAGACCCATCACACGGCAGCGAACGTTCGCGCTCGCGCGCCGCAACGTCGGGCATCCGTTCTTCCCTGCTCGAGTAACGAAAGGGATGGTCATTAAAATGAAATAATAATGTTTGCAAATTGAATTATTCGCGCTCGCACAACCGGCGACATCCGCGCGTGCCCGCGCAAGTCACCGCCGCACTTCCCCGGCGGGCCCTTTGCTGCCGCTCGTAGCCGGGGTGTCGTCGTCGCCGCCGCGCGCCCAGAAGAAACGGTCGGGAACATAGGTGCCCATACCGGGCCGGAATGCGTGACGTACCGCCTGGTAAAGGTACTCCTGCGCTTCGCGGACGGCCTCGGCCGGATCCTGCCCGTGCGCGAGTAGCGCGGCCACCGCGGCGCCGAGCGTATCGGTGATGCCGGCCACCCGGTCCGGTCCGCGATCCCACAGGTCCTGGCGAAGCTGCCCGTCCTCGCTGAACAGCGTATTGACGAGCCGGTGCGTGCCCGTCTCCGTCGACAGAATGTATTCGCAGCCCTGCGACAGCAGATGCGAGATCGCGGCGTCGAGGCTGGGCGTCTCCGCGTCGCCGTCCGGCTGCGCGAGCGTGACGAGCGTCGCGTGGTCGGCGACCAGCAGCGTGGTTTGCGGTGCGAGCAGGTCGGCGATCGCTTCGCGCAGTTCGTCGGCGGCCAGCACGTGTTCGTCGTCGAGCGTGAAGTCGGGCGCAAGAATCAGCGGAACCTCGTCGTAGTCCGCCACGACTTCGGCGATCGCGCTCACGACTTCCGCGCGAGTCGCGGCGCCTACCTTGAACGCGGCGATCGGCATGTCTTCGAGCAGCATGCGCGCCTGGGTGGCGACGGTTTCCGGGTCGAGGCCGGTCACTTCGTCACAGCCTGCCGAGTCGCGTACCGTGTAGCCGGTCAGCACGCTGACGCCGTGGCAGCCCATGCTGGCCAGCGTCATCAGGTCGGCCTGGAGGCCGGAGCCGCCAGTGGGGTCGCTCAAGCCGAAGGTGAGGACGATCGGAGGGGTGTCGCTGGGCATGAAAAAGGTCGGAAGGATGAGTTGAACGGCGGGTGGTCGCGTCCCGGCCGTCTCAATTATGCGTCCGATTACGACGCCGCGCGCATTTTCCCTGCGGGAGCCGGGCTTGCGCGCCGCGCGCGGCAAGGTGTCGCGCCGCACCTGCCCACGACCCGCGCAAGCCCGGCGGCACAAGGCGCGCGCGGATTCCGGTCGCTAGGCATCGGGGCGGCAAAACGGTACCATCATGGCTCCCGTTTCAACGCTCTTTTAGACCCGACACAAGAATGGAATACAGAAGCTGGATGTGCCTGATCTGCGGCTGGATTTACGACGAAGAAGCCGGTTTGCCAGAGGAAGGAATCGCTCCGGGAACGCGCTGGGAAGATGTGCCGATCAACTGGACCTGTCCCGAATGCGGCGCGCGCAAGGAAGACTTCGAGATGGTCCAGATCTGAGCGTCATGCCCGGTCCGTGCGGCCCGGACGCCGGGCGTTCGCCGCGCGCCGCCATCGCGGCGCGGCGGCGGGACGGCGGCACGCCGGGTCGCTGATGCGCTTCGCCTTGTCGCGCGTGGGCGCCGCTGCCCGGCGCGCGCGCCAGTCCGCCGTCCCGATGGATGCTGCCTGCCGATGACTTCACGATCCGCCCCGTCCGAACCCTTCGATGCGTTGCTGAATCCGCGCGGCGGGTCGGTCCGTTCCGCCGAGCTTGCGCTCGCCGAGGCCCAGCTGGCGTTCGAGCAGCACGGCAACGCGGCGCCGCCGCTGCTGCGTGCGGCGGCCGCGCTGCGCGAAGCCGGCTGGGTTGCTGCGCAGCGCTTCGCGGACGCGCTGGTGCTCGCGTCGCCGCTCACGGCGGCGGAGGCGTCCGACGGCGGCGCGGAGATCCGCGACGGGTTCGGCGCCGCGCTGCGCGACTTTCGCGCGGCGCTCGCGCGGCACAACCTGCGCGAGCTGAGCTGCTCGCCCACGCTCTTCACGCATTATCAGGCGCTGTGCGCGCGCGTCGCGCAGCGCACGCCGGCGAGCTTCGGCGTCGCCTTCGACGACCTCGCGCTGGCCCGGCGGCCCGTGCCGCCCGCGCGCTTCGGCACGCAGCCGGCGCAGCCGCTCGCGCATCTGCGCGCCCGCTATGAACAGGCGCTGCTGCCGGTGCTGCGCGTGCATTCGAGCGACGGTCTCGCGAGCGCCGCGGCGAGCGCGCTCGCGCGGGCCGCGTTCGACGAACTCGACGCCTGTCTCGGCGACCTCGTTTCGTCCGATCCTTACGACTTCTGGCGTCTGGCCGCCGCGTGTGCGCGCGCGCTGCGGGGCAGCGGCCGGCTCGCGGGCGACCTCGATGCCCGGCGTTTTTACGCGCGCTGCAACCTCGCGCTCGCGGATCACGCACGCGGCCTGCCTCACGCGCCGCGCGCGCTGGTGCGCACGACGCTCGCGTTGCTGTGGCGCGACTATGCGCTGTTCGGCGCGGCTGCCGAAGACGCCGAGCAGGTCGAACTGCTGCACGACTACGGCCTCACGGTGGACTGGCACGTCGCGGGCACGCAGGCGTCCGAGGCGTTGTGGGAGGCGGGCGCCGCGCACGCGCAGCAGGCGGGCGGTCTCGCCGGTTCGCGCACGCGCGAGCTGGGCGTGCTGACGCTCAATGCGCAAGCGTATGAGGATTTTCTGCAGACCGCGGACGCATCGATGGCGGCGCTCGCCGGCAACGGGCACGCGCAGCCGTCCGCCGCGCCCGTGGATGCCGGCGCCGCGCTGCAGGCGGCGGCCGCGGCGTACCGGCTCGGCGCGGCCGCCTGTGCATCGGGGCTCGGCCACGTCGCGCTGCTGGCCGATGCGCTGGGCCTCGCGTGGCGTCGTCGCGCGCATGCCGGCGCGGCCGCGCAGACGCAGCCGGATGCGCCGCTCGCCGCGCCCGATGCGCGCGCGCTCGATCAGGCCGTGCAGGCGCTGCGTGCGATGCTGCACACGGTCGCGGCCGGCATCGCGCCGCCGGCCGCGGATGCGGCGCTCGCTGCATTGAGCCGCGCGCTCGAGCAGGACGGCGCGTAGGCCGTTCGCACGGCGCTGCCCGACGGGCCTGCGCATCGCGCGCGCCCATCCCGCTGCGCGGCGCGCATTCACCCGGATTCACCCGGATTCGCACCGGCGCGTTGGCGAGGTGTAAGCCCGTGATAGAGTGGCATCATCAATTGAACTGCTGTGGATGGAAGGCCGTCAGCGCGAAACCGCCAGCGTCCGCGCCCGCCATTGCCCATCGTCTTTGCTAGAATCTTCGCTATGTCCAAGAGTTCCGATCGCATCAATCTGACCAACCAGTTCCTGATCGCCATGCCCAACATGGCGGACCCCACGTTTTCAGGAACGGTGGTCTACCTTTGCGATCACAGTGAGCGCGGCGCGCTCGGCCTCGTGATCAACCGGCCGACCGATATCGACCTCGAAGCGCTCTTCAATCGCATCGACCTGAAGCTCGAAATCGAGCCCCTGCTGCACGTGCCGGTGTACTTCGGCGGTCCGGTGCAAACGGAGCGCGGTTTCGTGCTGCACTATCCGAAAGACGGCAGTCCGTACACGTCGTCGATGGCGGTGCCCGGCGGGCTCGAGATGACCACGTCGAAAGACGTGCTCGAAGCCGTCGCGAGCGGCACCGGTCCCGACCGCTTCCTGCTCACGCTCGGCCATGCCGGCTGGGGCGCCGGTCAGCTGGAAGACGAGATTTCGCGCAACGGCTGGCTGACCGTCGAAGCCGATCCGAAGATCGTGTTCGACGTGCCGGCCGAAGAGCGGCTCGAAGCGGCGCTTGCGCTGCTCGGCATCTCGCTGTCCACGCTCTCCGGCGAGGCGGGTCACGCATGAGCGACGCAGCCGGACGGGCAGCCACGCTGCTGGCGTTCGACTACGGCGAAAAGCGCATCGGCGTCGCGCTCGGCAATTCGCTCACGCGTAGTGCGCGCGCGCTCGTCGTCGTGCAGAACCGCGACCGCGCGTACCGCTTCGAGGCAATCGGCAAGCTGATCGCCGAATGGCAGCCCGATGCGCTCGTCGTCGGTCTGCCGATGTATCCGGACGGCACCCCGCACGCACGAACCCAGCTTGCCACCCGTTTCGGCAACCAGCTGAACGGCCGCTTCGGTCTGCCGGTCACGTGGGTCGACGAACGCTATTCGTCAGTCGAAGCGGAAGCGGACCTGCGCGCGCGCGGCGGCCGCGCGGACATGCTCGACGCCGAAGCGGCGCGCGTGATTCTCCAGCAATACCTTGACGGACTCCCTGACGCCCATGCGCTCCATTGACGCCGAAGCGCTCTATTGCGCGCTGCTCGACCAGATTCGCGCCGCCTGCGGCGCTGCGCTGGCGGGCGGCGGCACTGTGCTGGCCGGCATCCACAGCGGCGGAGCGTGGCTGGCCGAGCGCCTCGCGCAGGATCTGAACGCCAGCGCGTTCGGCGTCGTCAACGTCGCGCTGCACCGCGACGACTACGCGAAAAAAGGCCTGCACGCGCAGGCGAGCCCGACCTCGCTGCCGTTCGACGTCGACAATCGCCGCATCGTGCTCGTCGACGACGTGCTGTACACCGGCCGCACCGTGCGGGCCGCGCTCAACGAACTGTACGACTACGGCCGGCCGGCCGCGGTCGAACTCGCGGTGCTCGCCGATCGCGGCGGCCGCGAACTGCCGGTGGCGGCCCGCTTCGTCGGCGGCACGCTCGACGTGCCGGCCGATGCGAATCTCGTGCTGGCGCGCGACGCGGCGCCGCGCGGACGTTTCTCGTTCCATATCGAAGCGCGTGCCGAATGAGCGCGGCGGCGTGCGCGCCGTCCGCGGCAACGCGTTTCCGTTTGAATCCTTGACACCATGAACACCGCCAACCCGGTTCCCCAGACCCCGTCGCCCGCGAGCGACGCGCCGCAGCGTTATCGCTACGGCTTCCTGAAGGGCAATCCGCAGCTCACGAGAAACGGCGAGCTGAAGCACCTGCTGACCATCGACGGCCTGCCGCGCGCGATCGTCACGCACATTCTCGATACGGCCGCGCAGTTCGTCAGCGTAACGGACCGCGAGGTGAAGAAGGTACCGCTGCTGCGCGGCAAATCGGTGTTCAACCTGTTCTTCGAGAACTCGACGCGCACCCGCACCACCTTCGAGATCGCGGCGAAGCGCCTGTCGGCGGACGTGCTGAATCTGAACATCAACGCGTCGTCGACGAGCAAGGGCGAGTCGCTGCTCGACACGATCAACAACCTGTCGGCGATGCACGCGGACATGTTCGTCGTGCGGCACGCGTCGAGCGGCGCGCCCTATCTGATCGCCGAGCACTGCGCGCCGCACGTGCACGTGATCAACGCCGGCGACGGCCGTCATGCGCATCCCACGCAGGGCCTGCTCGACATGTACACGATCCGCCATTACAAGCGCGACTTCACGGGCTTGCGCGTCGCGATCGTCGGCGACATCCTGCATTCGCGCGTCGCGCGCTCCGACATTCATGCGCTCACCACGCTCGGGGTGCCCGAGGTGCGCGCGATCGGCCCGCGCACGCTGCTGCCCGGCGGTCTCGAACAGATGGGCGTGCGGGTGTTCCACAACCTCGACGAGGGGCTGAAGGGCGTCGACGTGATCATCATGCTGCGGCTGCAGAACGAGCGCATGAGCGGCGCGCTGCTGCCGTCCGCGCAGGAGTATTTCAAGAGCTGGGGGCTCACGCCGGAGCGTCTCGCGCTCGCCGCGCCGGATGCGATCGTGATGCACCCGGGGCCGATGAACCGCGGCGTCGAGATCGATTCGCAGGTCGCGGACGGCCCGCAATCGGTGATCCTGAACCAGGTGACGTTCGGCATTGCGGTGCGCATGGCGGTGATGGGCATCGTCGCCGGCAACCATGACTGATCAACCGGCGACGCACCACGAAAGGCAGCAGATGAATATCCATATCAAAGGCGGCACGCTGATCGACCCGGTAGCGGGCACCGAAGTGCGCGAGGACCTGTTTGTCGCGGCGGGCCGGATCGCCGCGCGCGGCGCCGCGCCGGCGGACTTCCGCGCGCAGCGCACGATCGACGCGACCGGACTCGCCGTTGCGCCGGGACTCGTCGATCTGTGCGCGCGGCTGCGCGAACCGGGCTTCGAGCACAAGGCGACGCTCGAATCGGAGATGGCCGCGGCGCTCGCGGGCGGCGTGACGAGTCTCGTCTGTCCGCCCGACACGGATCCCGTGCTCGACGAGCCCGGCCTCGTCGAGATGCTGAAGTTTCGCGCGCGCAACCTGAACCAGGCGCATGTCTATCCGCTCGGCGCGTTGACGGTCGGCCTGAAAGGCCAGGCGATCACCGAGATGGTGGAGCTGACCGAAGCGGGCTGCGTCGGCTTTTCGCAGGCGGATGCGCCGGTGATCGATACGCAGGCGCTGCTGCGCGCGCTGCAGTACGCGAACACCTACGGCTACACCGTGTGGCTGCGTCCGCTCGATGCGCATCTGGGCAAGGGCGGCGTGGCGGCAAGCGGCGCGCTCGCGTCGCGCCTCGGGCTGTCGGGCGTGCCGGTGTGCGCGGAGACGATTGCGCTGCACACGATCTTCGAACTGATGCGCGTGACCGGCGCGCGCGTGCATCTTGCGCACCTGTCGTCGGCTGCGGGCGTCGCGCTGGTGCGTGCGGCGAAAGCGGAAGGGCTGCCGGTGACGGCGGACGTCACCGCGAACCATCTGCATCTGATCGACCTCGACATCGGCTACTTCGATGCGCAGTTTCGTCTCGATCCGCCGCTGCGCGCGCAGCGCGACCGCGATGCGATCCGTGCCGCGCTCGCGGACGGCACGCTCGACGCGATCTGCTCGGCGCACACGCCGGTCGACGACGACGAAAAGCTGCTGCCGTTCGCCGAGGCGACGCCCGGCGCGACCGGGCTGGAACTGCTGCTGTCGCTGACGGTGAAATGGGCCGACGAGAGCGGCGTGCCGCTCGCGCAGGCGCTCGCACGCATTACCGCGGCGCCGGCGCGCGTGCTGCAGCGCGACGCGGGGACGCTCGCGGTGGGCGCGGCAGCCGATCTGTGCGTGTTCGAGCGCGCTGCGCACTGGCGCGTCGAACCGCGCGCGCTGAAAAGCCAGGGCCGCAACACGCCGTTTCTCGGCTATGAACTGCCGGCGCGGGTGCGCGCGACGCTCGTCGCGGGGCGGCTCGCGTACGAGGCGTACGAAGCGCGCGAGCCGGCGTGACAGCGGCTCGCCTGCGCTGAACAACACGCCAACACGCCGCGCGACGATCACCGAATCCTTATCCACTCTCACCGTTCCGACGATGAAGCTCGCACTCCGCAAGGCCCGCCTGCTCGTTCACCTGCTGCACGGCATGTGGATCGTCGCGACGCGCTTTCCGCGCGCGGACGCGGACGAGCGCGCCGCGCTGAACCGTGCGTGGTCGCTGCGCATGCTGCGGCTGTGCGGGATGCGTCTGGTGGTCCACAACGACGCCGCGCGGCTCGACAGCGGCGTGCTGGTCGTCGCGAACCACGTGTCGTGGATCGACATCTACGTGATCAACGCGTGGCGGCCGACGCCGTTCGTGTCGAAGGCGGAGGTGCGCCACTGGCCGCTGGTCGGCTGGCTCGCCCAGCAACTGGGGACGGTGTTCATCCAGCGCGAGAAGCGCAGCGACGCGAAGCGCATCATGCATGAGCTGGCGGCGCGGCTGTCGGCGGGTGAGCTGATGTGCGTGTTTCCGGAGGGCACCACGTCGGATGGCGTTGCGCTGCTGCCGTTCCACGCGAATCTGTTCCAGGCGGCCGTGTCGGCGGACCGCCCGGTGCAGCCGGTCTGCCTGATGTACGAGGATGCGCACGGCCGCCAGTCGAGCGCGCCGGCCTATATCGGCGACATGTCGCTCGCGCAGTCGCTCGACGCGCTGCTGCGCGGCGGACCGCTGACCGCGCACGTCCATGTTGGCGACGCGCTCGCGGCCGGCGGCGAACGGCGCGCGCTTGCCGCGCAGGCCGAGGCGGCGGTCGCGCAGGCGCTGCGCACCCTCCAGACGGGCGTCCTGGCGCCGGTCGCACCTGTCGAGCCGGTCGAGCCGGTCGAGCCGGTCGTGCCTGTCGTGGCGGCCGTGGCGGTCGTGCCGGCCGCGCAGCCGTGGACGGCGGATGCAGGGACGGGCGACGCGGACGCAGCCGGCGGATCGGCTCGCGTCGTGCCCGCGCTCGACGCGAACGGGCGGCGCGGCGAGCGCTAGCCGGCGCTGCTCCCGCAGTCGTCGCCATTGCCGCAAGCGACCTGGGTGAGCGTGCGCTCGGCCGGGTTGGCGGCGAGGCGCACTGCCGACAGCTTCGCACCCCATACGCAGCCGGAGTCGAGGCCGATCAGGTTGTCGCGCATCAGCAGGCCGAGCGCGGCCCAGTGACCGAACACGACGGTGAGGTCGGCGGTCTTGCGCGACGGCACGTCGAACCACGGGACGCAGTCGCGCGGCGCGGCATCGAGGCCGCCGCTCGACGTGAAATCCATCCGGCCGTCGAGGTCGCAAAAGCGCATGCGCGTGAGCGCGGAGCAGGTCACGCGCAGCCGCTCGATACCCTTCAGGCCGGGCTTCCAGCGACTCGGCTCGTTGCCGTAAAGACCCGCGAGCGTTTCCTTCCAGTCAGGCGCGCGCAGTGCGCGCGACAGATCGTCGGCGAGTTCGAGCGTCGTGGTGAGGTCCCACTGCGGCAACACGCCTGCGTGCACCAGCAGCATGCCGTTGTCGAAATGCGCGAGCGGGCGGTGGCGCAGCCAGTCGAGCAGCTCTTCGGCGTCCGGCGCGGCAAGAATGTCGTCGATGGTGTCGCCTTTTTTCGACTTGCGGATGCCGGCCGCGACGGACAGCAGGTGCAGGTCGTGATTGCCGAGCACGAGTTTCGCGCGCTCGCCGAGGGCGACCACGTCGCGCAGGGTGGCAAGCGAAGCGGGGCCCCGGTTGATCAGATCGCCGGCGAACCAGAGCGGGGTATCCGGGGTCGGGGACAGTTTGTCGAGCAGCGCCCGGAAAGCGGAATGACAGCCTTGCAGGTCGCCGAAGGCGAGGGGGGGAGGGGGCATGGAGTAAAAGTGGCTGGAATGCGACGGGCGAAAAACAGGATCTGCCACGAGTGTACCGCTTGCGCCCGACGGGCCGGTGTCCGGGTGATGCGGCGAGGTGTGCGGGCCTGTCTTGCGTGACCAGGGTGGGGTCGGGCACGGCTGCGTGGAGCCGCGCCGCCGCTTTGCGTAGCCCGCGCAGCGACCGGGTAAAATGCCGAGCCAGAGGGGGCGTGCGACGCGCCATCGGATCGATGCGATACAGTGGTGACAGGCCGCTACATTCCAGAGGGAACTCCATGATTCTCGTGACGGGCGGCGCCGGTTTCATCGGCGCCAATTTCGTGCTCGACTGGCTGAGCCAGTCCGACGAAGCCGTGCTGAACGTCGACAAGCTGACGTATGCCGGCAACCTGCGCACGTTGAAGTCGCTGGAAGGCGACGCGCGGCACGTGTTCGCACGGGTCGACATCTGCGATCGCGCGGCGCTCGATGCACTGTTCGCCGAGCACGCTCCGCGCGCTGTCGTGCATTTTGCCGCAGAAAGCCACGTAGACCGCTCGATTCATGGACCCGGCGACTTCGTACAGACCAATGTGGTTGGCACGTTCACACTGCTGGAAGCAGCACGGGCTCACTGGAGCGGCCTGGACGACGCCGATCGGGCGGCGTTCCGTTTCCTGCACGTGTCGACTGACGAGGTGTTCGGCTCGCTGTCGCCAACCGATCCGCAGTTTTCCGAAACCACGCCGTATGCGCCGAACAGCCCGTATTCGGCCTCGAAGGCCGGCTCGGATCATCTCGTGCGCGCATGGCATCACACATATGGCCTGCCGACGCTGACGACGAACTGTTCGAACAATTATGGTCCGTACCAGTTCCCCGAAAAGCTGATTCCGCTGATGATGGCGAACGCGCTCGCGGGCAAGCCGTTACCGGTCTATGGCGACGGACAGAACGTGCGCGACTGGCTGTACGTGGGCGACCATTGCAGCGCGATTCGCGCGGTGCTCGCGCGCGGCACGCCGGGCGAGACGTACAACATCGGCGGCTGGAACGAGAAGACGAACCTGGAGGTCGTGCACACGCTGTGCGATCTGCTCGATGCGGCGCGGCCGAAAGGCGCGGGCTCGTACCGCGACCAGATCACGTATGTGAAGGACCGTCCGGGCCACGACCGGCGCTATGCGATCGATGCGCGCAAGCTGGAGCGCACGCTGGGCTGGAAGCCGGCGGAGACATTCGAGACGGGGCTCGCGAAGACCGTGAACTGGTATCTCGATCAGCAGGCGTGGGTCGACGAGGTCGTGTCGGGCGACTACCGCAAGTGGGTCGAGACGAATTACGCGCAACGCGCCTGAGGACATCCGAGATGGCACGCAAAGGCATCATTCTCGCGGGAGGCTCCGGTACGCGGCTCTATCCGATCACGCACGTCGTGTCGAAACAGCTGCTGCCGGTCTACGACAAGCCGATGATCTACTACCCGCTCTCCACGCTGATGGTGGCCGGCATTCGCGACGTGCTGATCATCTCGACGCCGGAAGACACGCCGCGCTTCGAGGCGATGCTCGGCGACGGCAGCCAGTGGGGGATGAACATCCGGTATGCGGTGCAGCCGTCGCCGGACGGGCTCGCGCAGGCGTTCATCATCGGCCGGGATTTCGTCGGCAATGATCCTTCGGCGCTGATTCTCGGCGACAACATTTTTTACGGGCACGACCTTGCGAAGCAGCTCGAGTGCGCCAACGCGCGCACGAGTGGCGCGACCGTCTTTGCCTATCACGTTCAGGATCCCGAGCGATATGGCGTCGTCGAATTCGACCGCGAATTTCACGCGGTGTCGATCGAGGAGAAGCCGGCGAAGCCACGTTCGAACTACGCGGTCACGGGCTTGTACTTCTACGACAACACGGTGTGCGACATCGCGCGCGAGATCACGCCGTCCGGGCGCGGCGAGCTGGAAATCACCGATGTGAATCTGCATTACCTGAAGCGTGCCGCGCTCGAAGTCGAAATCATGGGGCGCGGGTATGCGTGGCTCGATACGGGCACGCACGATTCGCTGATCGAAGCAGCGGCGTTCATCGCGACCTTGCAAAAACGTCAGGGTCTCGTGGTCGCCTGCCCCGAGGAAATTGCCTATCGGCAGCAATGGATCGACGCGGCGCAACTGCAGCGGCTCGCGGTACCGCTCGCGAAGAATCGCTATGGCCAATATCTGCTCAACCTTCTTGCGGACCAGGTCGTATGGCAATCACGGTAACGCCGACGTCGCTTGCAGACGTCAAGCTCGTCGAGCCACAGGTGTTCGGCGATGCGCGCGGATATTTCTTCGAAAGCTTCAATGCCCGCGATTTTGCGCAACAGGTCGCACCCGGCCTCGCCTTCGTGCAGGACAACCATTCCCGTTCGATGCGCGGCGTGCTGCGCGGCCTGCACTATCAGATCCGGCAGCCCCAGGGCAAGCTCGTGCGTGTCGTCGCGGGGGAGGTGTGGGATGTCGCAGTCGATCTGCGGCGCAGTTCCGCGACGTTCGGCCAGTGGACAGGCGTTCATCTGAGCGCGGACAACCGTCGCCAGCTCTGGATTCCCCCGGGGTTCGCGCATGGCTTCGTCGTGCTGTCCGACGCCGCCGAGTTTCTGTACAAGACGACCGATTACTGGAGTCCCGAGCACGAGCGCAGCATCGTCTGGAACGATCCGGACCTGGCGATCGCATGGCCGATCGACTTTGTGCCTGTCGTGGCGCAGAAGGACGCAGCCGGCAAGCGCCTGGCAGAAGCGGAGTGTTTCGCGTGAGCGCGTCGATGCCTGCGCTGCGGCAGGAGCGCGTGATCCTGCTGACCGGCGTCGGCGGTCAGGTCGGTTTCGAGCTCGCGCGCAGTCTTCAGGGGCTCGGTCGCGTGGTTGCGGTCGGGCGCGGCGAGATGGACCTCGCCGATTTCGATCAGGTGCACCGGGTGCTGCGCGACGTGAAGCCGCACCTGATCGTCAATCCGGCCGCGCATACGGCGGTCGATCAGGCCGAGACGGACGTCGAACGCGCGACGCGGCTGAATGCCGAAGCTCCCGCTTTGCTCGCACAGGAAGCGCGGCGACTTGGCGCGAAGCTGGTCCACTATTCGACCGATTACGTGTTCGACGGCAGCCTTGCGCGTGCTTACGTGGAAACCGATCGCGTCGGTCCGCTGAACGTGTATGGCCGCAGCAAGCTTGCGGGCGAACAGGCGATCGCGGCCGCAGGCGGCGGCCACCTGATCTTTCGGACCAGCTGGGTCTATGGACTGCGCGGCCGAAATTTCCTTCTGACGATGCTCAGGCTCGCCGCCGAGCGTGACGCGTTGCAGGTGGTCTCCGATCAGATCGGGGCGCCGACGTGGTCCGCCACGATCGCGGCGCTCACCGCCGAGGTGCTCGCGCAGGCGGTGGCGGCCGACGACTGGAACCGCTGGTGGGACGACCATTCGGGCGTCTACCATCTGAGCGCGGGCGGCGAGACGTCGTGGTGCGGCTTTGCCGAAGCGATCTTCGAGATGAGCGGGCTGGCGAGGCGGCCTCGCGTCGAACCGATCCCAGGTTCGGCGTATCCGACGCCCGCAGTGCGGCCGCGCAACTCGCGACTCTCGAACGACAAACTGGCCCGGACATTTGGCTTGCGCGCGCCGCACTGGCGGGAGGCGCTGGGCCTGTGCCTGGCCCAGCGTTGACAAAGTCGGTTCAGTGCCGGATACTTCCGCAGTTACACACCAATTTATGCGATAGTGCTGTCTCATTAGGTTTTCGCTCAACTTTTGGCTGTGCTCTGTGTGTTTCTGACGCTGCAAGCGATGCGCGCACGGCGATCGCAGTCAGGTTGACGCACAGTCAGCTTTCAGTACCCATCAGCAGATGCGACCGGTATCCGTGCAAGGTTCGGTAAGGTCGCGTTCTATGCTCAATCAACACACAGTCTGCAAGACTGGCCTTCAAAATTACCGAGAGTGAAGTATCTAAACGCCGTTAACGACATCCGGGATGGTTTGCGCTGCCGTGATCTGTGGGTGGCGCTGGGTATGCAGGATATTCGTCAGCGCTATCGGCGCTCGATGCTCGGCCCGTTCTGGCTGACAATCAGCATGGCGGTGATGATCGGTGCAATGGGGCCGCTCTACGGTGCGCTGTTCAAGTACAACCCTGTCAGCTTCATTCCGCATCTCGCACTCGGCCTGATCATCTGGGCGTTCATTGCCGGGCAGATCGCCGACTTCGGCGAGGCATTCTCGAACTCGACGAACTACTTGCGGCAGATGAAACTGCCGCTGTCGATGTTCGTGTTTCGCGTGATGTGCCGGCATCTCATCATTCTCGGACACAACATTCTCGTCTACGTCGTGGTGTGGGCGGTGTTGCCGGTTCACCTGAATGCGACGCTGCTGGTCTTGCCGCTGTCGATGTTCATCGTGCTCGTGAACCTGTTCTGGATGGGCTGCATTACGAGCATCTTCTGCACGCGCTATCGCGACATGCATCCGGTGATCGGCAACCTGATGCAGGTGATGTTCTTCGTGACGCCGATCATCTGGAAGGCCGAGCAGCTTTCGCCGGCGCGTCAGCATCTGATCCATCTGAATCCTTTCTTCTATCTCCTCGAACTGCTGCGTCAGCCTCTGCTCGGGGCCATGCCGGCGCCGGCGATCTGGATCACCGCGTCCGCCATGGGCGTCGTGGGGCTGGGTATCGCGTTGCTCATGCTGGGCAAGCTGCGGCATCGCGTGACGTACTGGCTTTGACGGAGAACGTTCACATGCATATTTCGCTCGAGAACGTCACCGTTCGTTTTCCGATTTACGATGCGCGGCAGCGTTCGTTCAAGCGTGCGGTGATGGCGGCCGCCACCGGCGGCAAGCTGGTGGGCAAGTCGGGTCATACGGTCGTGGAGGCGCTGCGCGATATCAACCTTGAGGTTGCGCAGGGCGACCGCATCGCGCTGATTGGCGACAACGGCGCCGGCAAGACGACGCTCTTGCGCGTGCTGGCGGGCGTGTACGAGCCGGAGATCGGCAAGATCCGTGTGCAGGGGCGCGTGACGAGCCTGCTGGACTCGATGCTGGGGATGGATCTGGAGTCGACCGGGTACGAGAACATGTACCTGCGGGGGCTCTTCCTCGGCCTGAAGTCGAAGCAGATTGCGAGTCTTGCCGAGGAGATCGCGGAGTTCAGCGAACTCGGCGATTTCCTTAACGTTCCGGTGCGGACGTATTCGTCGGGTATGACGTTGCGCCTCGCGTTTTCGATCTCCACGATCATCAAGCCAGAAATTCTGCTGATGGACGAGTGGATGAGCGTGGGCGACGAGCATTTCAAGCACAAGGCCGAAGAGCGCCTCGAGCAATTCGTGAGCGACGCGGGCATTCTGGTGATCGCCACACACGATCACGGGCTTGCCGAAAGACTCGCCACGCGCCGTATCACCATGGAGCACGGCACGATCGTCTCCGAGGCCTGAGCGCGCGCAAACGCGCGTCGTTCGTCCGGCAGGGCAGGGCTCTGCCGGGCCGATGCGGCGGTGTTGCCTGGTGACGTGTTGACGATCCATTCTGCCTGATGGTTATCTGGCACATCTCTCCGCGGCTTTGTTCGAGGGCACACAGGCTCGGAGCGCTACCGCTTCGCGCGCAGGCATTGCAGGAGAGCTTCCCTTGCGCGCGACAGGTGTGAGACCGCTTCACATGAGCGCGTGTGTGCGGCAGCGACAAGACACCTCTTGATTTTGTCAGGCGAGTTTTTTTTGCCAATCGTTATCCTGACAAATTCTTTCAAAGAATCATCCTCTCCGGTGGCAGTGTCAGAGTACGCTATGTCCCTGTGACAGCTTGGTGCTTGCCGGACACTGTGACGAACATCGTCGCGTCGCGGCCGGGCGACAAGGTGCCCAAAATGGCGGGCGGACCCCCATGATCATGCGGAAGCGTCTGTCGGCTATTTCCCGTTGTTTTCAATACCTGGCATTCATTTAAGAGGGCGCGTTGATGGAAGGTCCGTTGATTTCGATTGTGGTTCCGACCACGGGAAAGGAACGAAATCTCTTTCGGTGTCTGAGTTCCCTGGTGAACAACGCACCCCCGCTGCTCCTCTCCCGTGCCGAACTGATCGTATTCCTGAATCCAGATCCGAATTCGCCGATCGATTACGCGCGCGTCGAGGCACGGCTGGAAACGATCAGATCCTTGTTTCATGTGCTTAAGGTGGTGCGTTCGGATCGCTTCGAACTGACCGCGGAGGAATCCGCGTATGCCGCTTCGGCATACGTACAGGGGCGGTACATCTGGCTCGCGGGCGACAAGCGGATATTCCTTCCGGAAGGTTTGCGGGCCCTGACGGACTGGCTGAATGCGCCGACTGCGCCGGCGGTCTACTTCAACTCCAGCTGGATAGATCAAACGGGCAAGACCAACAGTGTTCCTTCGACGCACATGGTGCACGCGCGCGCCGCGATGCCCTACAAGCGCTTCGTGATGAGCACGGGCATCAATTTTATTGCCACAGGGATGGGTGCGTGGATCTTCGAGAGAGAGCGTCTCGATCGTACGGTCTGGAAAGAGATCATCGACACCTGTGGTCCTCATTTCTCTCACGTGACGACTGCGCTCGCCACGCTGCACGACGAGCAGGTGCAATATTTCTCGATGTACCTTGTTCAGGTTGAAAGCAAGGCATATCACGCGGGCGACGATACCGAATGGGCACGGTATTCGAGCCTTGCGAAGACCTACCGCTACTATGCGTGGACGTTCGGGCTGGTGCGTCAGTTTAACTATCTGATTCGCAGGGGCGCTTACAACTACGGTGACGTTCGCCGGTCGATGTGCTCCGAGGGAATGTTGTTGCGTCGCCAGGTCGATGAAATATATTCGCATCTTGTCGCACAGGTCCGCTTTGGCTGGTTCAAGAAGGCCGAGCGCATTACGCCGGACGAGTTTGGCGAGATTTATGACTTTCTGTGCCGTTCCTGTCCCGAGAAAGTCATTCTGAACGAAATGCTCAAGGAGCTTTATTCGGGATGCGAAGCATTGAGCGAGCGCCAGTTCGTGAAGAAACTGGGTCTGATATTTGATGCGATGGGGGTCGATGGACTTACTCCGCTGTTCGGCACCTTGACCGTGGCCCAGATCGGTGACCGCTTCGTCCGGTTGCATCCGCGCGGCTATGTCGTGTCGCCAGTCGAAGACAACGAGAATTTTCTGCTCGCGTACAAATTCATCGATTCCCCTACGGTTGCCGAGCAGTGGCAGATCGTTAGCGAAGCGGAGATGGACGACTTCCAGTTCCTCGAACCTGTTACCCGGCTGGAAAAGCTCTACCCACGAAGCGCCACACAGACGCGTCGTCCCAATGCATTCAGGCGGGTTACCCGCGCGCTGGTCGTACGTCTCTACCGTCACCGGCTAACGTACGCGTTAGTGGCGCGTTTGCCCGGATCGCTGAAATCCCGGCTACGGGCACTGTTTTTCCGCTAGGTCTCGACGCCTCGGATACAGATCCACGGCTCGTGCAGCGATCGACGTCGGCGACCGGCCGGGCTTGCCTAGGGGCAGCGTAGGGTGCTGGCTGGACGTCCGTTCTCTGGCTGTCTTGCGGCGTGCGAGTGGGGGGCACGACGCGAGACGGCAATGTTGCTTATAAGTGCATGTGAAGGGGCTTACCTGACACGTAATCTTTCGAGGTTATACTTCGTGTTATCAATGGTAATGCAAATTAATAACCTTTCACCATGCCGAATTCGTCGTCAGACAATGCAGTCCATCTGGACGTCATCATTCCCACCCTTGGCGTACGAAAAACGCTCCTTGAGGTGATTGATTCGCTGGAGGGGTTCGCAAGCAGACGCCCGGACGCGCGGGTTCGCGTCATCGTTTCGTTCAATACCAAGCCGGCGTTTGGCCGGAGCATATTTCTTGACGATTCGTACGACCGCCTGCCGAACTTCAGCGTCCAGGAAATAGCGCCGCCGTCGTACGAACCCACTTCGGAGCATCACCTGCTTTGGTGCCTGAAATGGTACAAGGCGAATGTGAGCGAGTCGAACACGTTTGTCTGGCCCGTTACCGACTACGACCCTCTGATCGAGGCTGGATTTAATGCGGTTGTCGATTTTCTGAAGTCCAGCGTTCCGGATCTGTTTTACGTAAACAATCTTTGGGCGGACGTGCAGGGAGAACTGCTTCCGTCGCCCGCATTTCGCACCAACCAGCTTATCTGGCACGGCGACGCATCCTATTTTTTCCGCGCGCTCGGGTTTGAACACGCAACCTCGAACATTGGTTGTTTCTTTCTGCGCGGCGGTTTCATAACGGACCCTATTATCCGGATGTTCGAGAATACGCTTGCGCGCGCGGAGCAATGCGCCCACGCATGGTGGATGCTGGAAGCAGGGATGTCGTCAAAGGCGTTTTATTTTGTCTCCACCCCCATCGTGATGAACAAATTTAACATCCATCACTTTGACGATTCAACGACATGGAAAGAAAATGCCGATCGCAACGGCAAGCCTTCCCAGTATGACTGGACCATCGGGTTTCTAAAGCATCTCGCCTATCATGTCGACTCCGGCCAGATGACCTACCAGGAAATCCGGACGGCGCTGATCAGCGAGCCGCAGCGCGGCATTTTGCCGTTTCTCGACGATATTCTGCGAAGACTGTTCATGCAGGCAAAGTTCGCGTTGCGCCATCCCGGCGAACGGTTCGATGCCGAAGCGATTGCATTAATCAAGCGCATATGGGGTAATGTCTATCCGCTGCGCATGCCGATGATCCGCCTTCTGTGCGACGTCCTCGACAAAAGCAACGGCGATCAGGAGTCTCGCCTGCGCAGCTACAAATTCGCGATACGCTTTAGCTCTGTGGAAGGGGAGCAGGGGATATTTTCGATCCTGTACAGGAACTCGGCCTACAGCTACAACTGGTACGAACACAACGCCGGATTTGTTGCGGTGCTAGATAAAGGACCGGTTCATCGGGCATTTCGCGACCTAGACCCGATCGATCTGAGTCCCTACTTTCTCTACGCGCCGACCGAAGAAGAACTGATCGAAAAGATCAAGGTGGCGCGTCAAAAGGCAGATCCCGACGTTTTGTTTGAGCATTACGACTACTTCCCGGTCAATCTGCGCTCGGCGCCGAGTCCGGTCATGAGGTGGCCGACCCTCCAGCTATGGATTCTCTCGCAAAGGGAATCGTTTATCGCACTGGTGAAGTTCGTCGCTATGGCAGCAGGGAAAGTGCGTCGATGCATCAGGCACCTTCGGTCGCTATTCCCTGTGTAAATATCCTGTACTTCCGGATTCTGCATGAGCTGATGCGGGGCGGCCGGCAGACTTCGGTTCCACGCACACCTGCCGCGGCCAGCGGACGGAGCACAGACTCCATCCGCTGCCGGGTCGGCATGACCCGCGGCGAACATCGTGGCTGCCGCGGGATTCACCGCATGCTCAGCGATCCCAGGTCACGTCGCCGATATCCGTCGAATACGGCTTGCCGTTTTCGTCGAATTTGGTCATCACGGCCGGGCCGCGGTAGCCGTCTTCCTCGACCGCCACGTCGATCAGGCGCCGCGGAGCGCCGCTGTTCAGACTGGCTTCCAGTTGCTCCAGCGTGTCGCACTTTTCGTAAGGCAGGCCCGCCAGTTTCGCGAGCAGTGCGAAGTCGAGTTCATACAGGCCGGAGCTTGCCGATGCGCCGAACTCCTTCTTGAACGCGCGCGTCTGCGACTTGATGATCGACTGATAGCCGCCGTTGTTCAGGACGATCACCGTTAGCGGCAGGTCCGGATTGGCGGCCAGCGTGAACAGTTCCTGGACGTTCAGCAGCACGCCGCCGTCGCCCTCAAGGCACACCACCGGCTGCTTCAGCGCTGCGACCGCGCCGACCGCGGTAGGCAGGCCGAGACCCATCGAACCGAGGACGTGCCCCGCCCACGCGAAGCTCGCGTTTTCGGCGGGCTTGAAGAAGCGCGCGATGCCCTCGATCGCATAGCCCGATGCGGTCGGCACCACGTATTTGCCGAGCTTCGAACGCGAAAGCACATTCGAAATCTGATAGGTCGTCAGGCGCGGCGTACCGAACGCGGCCTCTTCGTCGGCGCGATCGCGCGCGAGCAGGCTGCGGCAATGCGCGAGCCATTCCGCACTGTCCGGCGCCGGTGCGCGCGTGAGCAGCGCGTCCACGACACCCGCGACGTTCTCATTGAAGAAGGTCGTATTCGGCAAGCCCTCGTTCTTCGCAATTTCCTTCTCGTCCAGCTCGATGACGATGCGGCGCGCGTTCTTGCCGTAGTTGGCCGGATTGAACGCGGTGGTCAGCAGGTCGAGGCGCGTGCCGAGGAACACGATGAAGTCGGCGGACTGGATGATCTGGTTCGAGTGGGTCGGCGCGAGACCGCCCGCGCAACCGAAGTTCAGCGCATGGTCGTAAGCCATCAGATCGAAGCTCGCCCACGTGAACAGGGTGGGCACGCCGATCTTCTCGACGAGTTGCCGGACCGTGCCACGCGAAATGCCCGCGATGCGCAGCGCGTTGCCGACGACGAGCACGGGCTTGCGTGCGTGCTTCAAGCCGTCGACGATCGCTTCGACCGCGGCCTCCGGGACCTCGTGATCCTTATGGGCGATCGTCGCGATCTGCGCGGCGATTTTCGCGAGACGCGCGTCCGCATCGGGCACGACCTCGGCCTGCACGTCGAGCGGAATCTCGATGAACACCGGTCCCTTGCGGCCGGTCACCGCCTGGGCGAGATGGGCCGCCAGCGTTTCGTCATTGACTTCTGCCGGCGTGTACCGGAACGCGCACTTGGTGACGGGGCGCATCAGGTCCAGATGCGGCGTTTCCTGGGCGCCGCGGCTGCGCACGCCGTGCGCGTTGATGTCCGCTCGTTTGACCTGGCCGGCGACCACGAACATCGGAACGGAATCGTAGTAGGCCGATGCAACCGACGTGATCGTATTCGTGACCCCGGGCCCCGACGTAACGATCGCGAGTCCCGGCACGACGTAGTCTTTTGCCTTTGCGTAGCCGTCGGCCGCGGCCGCCACGGCTTGCTCGTGGTTGCAATAGACCATCCGCATGCCGGACTCGGCCGCCGCGCGGTTGATATGCATGGCCATGCCGCCCGTCAGGCTGAAGGCGGTATCGGTACCCAGCTTCTGGATATTGGAAAGAATGAATTCTGCGACGTTCATCGAGGCGTCCTAGCCAAGCTTGGTGAGGAAATCCAGCGCATGCCAGAACCCGGCACCGTGGTCTTTATGGCCCTGCCATACTTCAGGAATAAAGCTGGCATCCGGGTACGCGGAGACTTTCTCCCACGTTTGCTGCCAGTTGATGTCACCGGTCCCGATCAGCACGCCTTCGCCGTTGACACCCAGCGCGTCGCCCACATGCAGGTGCGCCGTGTAGGGCATCAGTTTCGCGAGTGCCTCCTGGAAATCGATCCCGAAGTGGTTGCAGGTCATCTGGAGATGCGACAGATCCGTGCAGTAGCGCAGTTTCAGTTCTTGCGCCTTCTGCACCAGTTCGTCGGGCATCATGAAGATGTTCTGGTGGCGCTGGCCGCCGAAGTGCCAGGGGAACGGCGCCATGTTCTGCGTCGTCAGTTCGGTCGAGCCGAAATCGATCTTCGCACACGACTCGACGAATCGCGCATACAGTTCGGCGCGGTGGGCGAGCGGGAACGGTTCGTCCATCGAGAAGCCGCCGACGTTCGCGACGATCAGCGCCGAGTCCGCCTTCGGGAAATAGCGGCGGATGCGCTCGGTGGCATCCACGACGCGCTTCATGTTGTCGATCGAGCGCTGGCGATAGCCGAGGTCGTCGGCGGTCAGATCGAGCAGTTCGCTGTTTTCGAACAGTTCCGGCGCATGCACCACAAGGCGTTTGCAGTCGACCGTCTTCAGATAGTTTTCCGGCGCGAGCGACAGATCCCGGTATGACAGATGGAACTCATAGAGATCCGGCTCGATCATCTCCGTGTACTTCTGGAAGTCGTGATAGCGCACCGGCACGCCCCAGTAGCCGGCGAAGCGATAGGTCCGCTTCACCGTCTTCTCGCCGGTCAGGTCGCCCTCATACAGGAAGTCGCCCATGCGGATGTCGCGGTGGGCGGTCTTGCCGAGGAGTTCCGGCAGGCGGTAAGGGGCGAGGCCCTGGCCGGGGCTTGCCACGCGCAGGCTGTCTTCGGTGAAGGTTTCACCCTGGCTGATGGCGCGCGCCGCAATCACGCTCTTGCTCAGGTTTTCGCGGTTGAGCAGTTCGCCCTGGCTCGCCTGGCGGCCCGGGCCTGTCCACGGCAGCGCCTGGTCGACCTGGCGGATGCCGTCCACCAGCGCCTTGAATTCCGCCGGTTCCAGACTGGCGGCATGGTCTGGTCCTTCCATGTTGCGATCGAGCGTGATGTGGCGCTCGACGACCTTCGCACCCAGTGCGACGGCCGCAATCGTGACGGCGGTGCCGCGCTCGTGACCCGAGTAGCCGATCACATCGTGGATTTCCTGCAGACGTTTGATGTAGCCGAGATGGATGTCCTGTTCCGGCGCCGGGTACGTGCTGTTGCAGTGGAGCATCGCGAATGGCACGCCGAGACTGCGGACCAGCCTGGCCGCCGCTTCGATTTCATGTTCGAACGACATCCCGGTCGACAGGATCAGCGGCTTGCCGAGGCTCGCGGCCTTGCGGATCAGGTACGGGTTGACGAGGTCGGCGGACGCGAGCTTCAGCGCGGGCACGTCGAACTGCGCGAGCACGTCCACGCTGGGTTCGTCCCACGGCGTGCACATGTACGGAATGTTCTTTTCGCGGCAGTACTCGCGCAGTTCGCGGTGTTCGTCGTTGGTCAGCTCGACCTTGTTCAGCAGATCCTGGATGTATTCGACGCCCAGGTCCTCGGAGCCTTCCTCGCCTGGCGCGGTGCGGTAGAGCGCAGCACGGTTGCGCAACTGGAACTTCACGCAATCCGCGCCGGCTTCGATCGATACGTCGACCAGCTTCTTTGCGAGTTCCAGACTGCCGTTGTGATTGTTGCCGATCTCGGAGATCACGAACGTGCGCGGACCCCCGACGGTGAAATCGCCAATCTTGAATGTCGATGCGTTCATTCTGCTTTGGTTCTCCAAGATGTTACGCCTTCCTGCTCGAAGCGCACGGTGCTGAGCGTGCAGCCGAGCGACTTGAGCCGCGTGCAGACGGCCGCACGGTTGCGGGGCTGCACGTAGAACAGGAAAAATCCGCCCCCGCCCGCGCCGAGCAGCTTGCCGCCCAGCGCGCCGGCTTCGAGCGCCGAGTTGTAGATCGCATCGAGCGTGTTGCCGCTGATCGCGCTCGACAGTCCATGCTTGATGACCCACGCTTCGTGCAGGCTCTTGCCGAAATCGTTCAGGTCGCCCCGGATCAGATGCTTGTGCATTTTCCGGCAGAGTTCGACCATGTCGAGCAACGGCTTGTTGCGGTCGCTCTTGTGGAAGTCCTCGCGCTGCTGCTTGTGAATATTGCCCGAATTGTGCTCGATGCCGGTGTTGCACAGCACGAGGCACTCTTCGAGTTCGTTGCGGATCGCGTCTTCGAGGCGCAGCGAGTGCACCATGTTGCGCTTGCCGTCGAACTCGATCAGGTTGAACCCGCCGAACGCGGACGCGTACTGGTCCTGCCAGCCGCCCGAAATGTTGAAGCACAGCCGCTCGGCCTGGAACGAGAGTTCCGCGATCTCGTAGGTGCTCCACTTGTCGAGCCGCAACTCGTTGAACGCACCGACGACGCTGGTTGCGACCGCCGACGAGCCGCCCAGCCCCGAGCCCACCGGAAAGTCCGAATGGACGTACAGGTCGAAGCCGAAATCAGGCCGGATCACCGAGACGACCGACGAGAGCAGCCCTTTTTCCGGGCTGTCGAGCAGCGCGCGCAGCGTCGGGTAGTGCTCGTGACGGTCGATATCGTGCGAGACGATGTTGATCTCGGGGCCGGGCGACGGAATGAGCGTTGCGTGCGCATACAGCGCGATCGACGCATTCAGCACGACCCCGCCGTTTTCCATGAAGTAGTAGGTGAGGTCGGTGCCGCCGCCCGAGAAGCTGATGCGCACCGGCGCGCGGGCGCGCGAGAGCACCGCCACTTCCTTGGTCGGCGGGAAGAAATCGGGTGTCGCGAACTCGGCGAGCCTGCCGTCTGGGTCGAGCAGCGGCACCGCGTTGTAGCCGAGGTCGAACAGCTTCAGCAGTTCCTCGCGCGTCGTGCCGAGCGGCAGCGCGTGGAAGTTGCGGTTCATGCAGGTATGCACCGGCGCCGAGGTCAGCCCGCCCTGCATCAGGAAACGGCGGATATCGCCGTTCGTGAGCACGCCCCTCAGGACGTTCTCCGCATCGACCACGAGCGCGATCTGCGTGGGGCCGCGCTCGATGGCGCCGATCGCCTCGACGACAGGCTGGTCATGCTTGACCACAAGGTCTTTGAAGTGATCTTTCATTACAGTTTCTGCACACCGTGTTCGCGAATGAATTTCAGGCTATCGGGCGTGCCGATATCGAGGAACGGGCCCTCGTATATCTGCGCGCTGAGACTCCCTTGCGCGATCAGCGACGGGAGAATGTCCTTCTCCATCGAGAGCGCGGCGACGGGAAATGCGTTCAGACTGCGGGTATGCAGGCCGTAGACGCCTGCACTGATCAGTCCCGGACCGAGCTTGCCCTTTTCGACGAGCGCTACGACCCGCTGCCGGTCGTCGAGCTGGATCGAGCCGTAGCGCGCGCAGTCGTCGACCGCCGTCACGACGATCGCCGGCGCCGCCGCATCGGCTGCGGCGCGATAGGCGCTGGCGTCGAGGTAGGTATCCGCGTTCAGCGCGATGAACGGTCCGTCGTAACGCAGTTCGGCGAGCGCATGCACGAGCGCGCCGCCGGTGCCCATCGCGGTCGGCTCGCGCACGATGGCCACCTTGCGCGCGGGGTCGGGCGGCAGGCTCGCCGCGAATTGCTCGACCTGTTCGGACTGGTAGTGGGTGCAGAACACCAGATCCTGCAGGCCGGCCTTCGCGAGCTGGGCAATGACGTAATAGAGGAACGGACGCCCGTCGACGTCGGCGACCGCCTTTTGCGACGCGCCGATTTCGCTTCGCAGGCGCGTACCCAGTCCGCCGCAGAGTATCAGTGCTTTCATGTGTTTGCGGGAGCCCACAGAGCGGTGTTGCGAATCGCCAGCGACAGCGGCGTCCATGCGTCGAGGCCCAGCTGTTCGCGCGCCCGGTCGATCGACGGCACGTAGCGGTTGCCGGCACCGGGGCTGCTGGCGGCGCCTTCGATCACGACAGCCTTCGACGGCGCGAGCGTGGCGATGACCTCGCGTGCCAGTCCGGCGATCGTGACCTCGGCATCCGAACCGACGTTGTAGACTTCGCGGTTGCCGCCGCGAAGCAGCAGGTGCATCAGCCAGATCGCGAGATCGGCCGCGTACAGGTACGTGCGCACTCCTTTGCCGTCGCCGCGGATCACGATCCGCTCCTGCGTGAGCGCGTCGCGGATGAAATTGCCGATCGCGAAGTGGCCGTCGAGCGGCAGTCCGGCGCCGACGAACGCAAAGCAGCGCGCCGCCACCACCTCGCACGGCGTTTCGTGCGAGTGGATCGCGCCGAGCAGTTCCATCACGCGTTTGCCTTCGCCATACGCGCTGCCGGTGTCCATCGTCGACGGTGCGGTGCGCGACGACTCGACGAGGCGCGGCACGTCCGTCGCCTGAGCGCCGTACGCGCCGCCGGAGCTGACGAGCAGAACCCGCTTCGCGCCGCACGCTTTCGCGCAGGCGAGCAGATGCCGGGTGCCGCCGACGATCGAGTCGAACAGCACGCCCGCCGAGCGGCCGGCCGCCGCGGAGGTGTCGGTGGCGGCGTGAATCACGTAGTCGACGGGTTCAGCCGGGTGGGCAAAGTCCCGGATGTCGCCGGTGATCCAGCCCAGCCACGGCGCGCCCTTGATCCATGGGTGCTTCTGCTCGAACCGGCCCGGGTCGCGCGAAATGGCGAGCACGCGAAAGCGCAGCTTGCGCGTGCCGTGCAGCCACGCAAAATACGCAAGCATCCACATGCCGAAGAAGCCCGTCGCGCCCGACACGAGGACGGTCTTGCCGTCGAATTCGCGGCAGTCGATATACGCGGCAAGCCGCTCGAAGTCCGCGTTTGCGATCTCCGGGAACGACATGGTCCGCGCGGCGCGCGTTTCGTCGAGCGCAACCATGCTCAGAACCCGACGCCGAGGTAGTTTTCGAGCTTCGTCGCGACGTAGTCCAGATGCTCGGTCGTCAGGCCCGGATAGATGCCGAGCCAGAACGTCTGGTTCATCACGATGTCGCTGTTGGTCAGATCGCCGACCACGCGGTAGTTGCGGCCGATCATGTACGGCTGGCGCGTGAGGTTGCCCGCGAAGAGCAGGCGCGTGCCGATCCGGTTCTGGTCCAGATACGTGAGCAGTTCGAGGCGGCTGACCGGTGCGTTGTCCTTGAGCGTGATCGGAAAGCCGAACCACGACGGATCCGAATCCGGCGTCGCATGCGGAAGCAGCAGGAATTCTTCGCAGCCGGCGAGACGCGATTTCAGGAACGCGAAATTCGCGCGGCGCTTCGCGACGAATTCGTCGATGCGGTCGATCTGCGCGAGCGCGCACGCCGCCTGCATGTCCGTGATCTTGAGGTTGTAGCCGAGGTGCGAGTACGTGTACTTGTGGTCGTACCCTTCCGGCAGGTTGCCGAGCTTCCAGCAGAAGCGCTTGTTGCAGGTGTTGTCCTTGCCTGGCGCACAGTAGCAGTCGCGGCCCCAGTCGCGGAACGACTCGGCGATCATCTTCAGATCCGGGTCGTTGGTGAACACGGCGCCGCCTTCGCCCATCGTGATGTGGTGCGCGGGGTAGAAACTCAGCGTGCCGATGTCGCCGAACGTGCCGACCTTCTGGCCGTTGTAGGTCGCGCCGAGCGCATCGCAGCAGTCCTCGATGAGCCACAGGTTGTGCCGCTCGCACAGCGCCTTGATGACGCCGAGGTTGTACGGATTGCCCAGCGTGTGCGCCAGCATGATCGCCTTCGTCTTGCTGGAGATCGCAGCCTCGATGCGCGACGCGTCGATGTTGTAGGTGCCGAGTTCGACGTCGACGAAGACCGGGACGGCGCCGAACTGCAGGATCGGATTGACGGTGGTCGGAAAGCCCGCGGCCACGCCGATGACTTCGTCGCCCGGCTTGATCGCGCGCTCGCCGAGCTTCGGCGAAGTGAGCGTGCTGAACGCGACGAGGTTCGCCGACGAGCCCGAGTTCACCGTGATCAGATGCTGTACGCCGAGGTACTCGGCCAGGCGCTTTTCGAACGTGTCGTTGAAGCGGCCGGTCGTGAGCCACCCGTCGAGCGACGCCTCGACCATGTTGCGCAGTTCCGCTGCGCCGATGACCTTGCCCGACGGCGGGATCACGGTCTGTCCGGGGACGAACGGCTTGTCCGCGAAAGCAAGCGCAGCATATTCGTCGACCAGCGCGGAGATTTTCTGGCGCAGCGCATCTTGTGCCTGCTTCTGGGAATCGATGATTTCAATAGCCATGTGAGAGACCTTTAGCAATCCTTGATTTATCCGTGTACCGCGCCGCGGTGCGCGGCCTCGATATAGTCCTGTATCTGCGCGAGGCAGATCTGCTGCATGTCCGCCGTGCCGCTCGCGCGGGCCCGATGCCAGGCCACGGTGGCCTCGACGGCGGTCGCCAGATTCCAGCGCGGGTGCCAGCCGAGATACTGCCTGGCTTTCGAGCAGTCCAGCTTGAGAAAGTGCGCTTCATGCGGCTGTTCGGCGCCGTCCTGCTGCCAGCGCGCGCCTTCTCCGTAATTCCGGATGACCAGATCGACGACTTCGCGCACGCTGCGCGCATCGTCGTCGCCAGGGCCGAAATTCCAGCCGCCCTCGAACTTCACGCCGTGCTCGGCGAGCGCCTGGGCGAGCACCAGATAGCCCGACACCGGCTCCAGGACGTGCTGCCATGGGCGCACGGCGCCCGGGTGGCGGATCATCAGCGGCTCGCCGCTCTGGAACGCCTTGATCGCGTCCGGCACGAGCCGGTCCGCGGACCAGTCGCCGCCGCCGATCACATTGCCGGCGCGGCCCGACGCGATCGCCACGCCGTGCTCGGCATAGCGGGCGGCGGGGAAAAACGACTGGCGATACGCGGACGTGACGAGTTCCGCGCAGCCCTTGCTGTTGCTGTACGGATCGTAGCCGCCCATCGGCTCGCTTTCGCGGTAGCCCCACGGCCACTCGTTGTTCTGATAGCACTTGTCCGACGTCACCATGACGGCCGCGCGCACGCCGGAGCACTGGCGGATCGCGTCGAGCACATGCACGGTGCCCATCACGTTCGTCGCATAGGTCTCGACGGGCGACGCGTACGAGTAGCGCACGAGCGCCTGCGCCGCCATATGGATGACGACGTCGGGGCGAAACGCGATCATCGCGGCAGTCAGGCGTTCGCGATCGCAGATGTCCGCGACGTGGTTCTCTTCGAGCACCGACGCGACGCGGGCGGTCTCGAACAGGCTCGGCTGCGTGTTCGGGGCGAGCGCATATCCGGCGACTTTCGCTCCCATCGACGCGAGCCACAGCGACATCCAGCCACCCTTGAAGCCGGTGTGCCCGGTCAGGAATACACGCTTGCCTTTCCAGAAGGCGGGGCTTACCTGCATGCTCACTCCCAGGTTTTCCACGGAGCGCGCCCTGTGGTCCATAGTTCTTCGAGATGGTTCTTGTCGCGCAGCGTATCCATCGGCTGCCAGAAGCCGTGATGGAACCACGCCTGCAACTGGCCCGTGCTGGCGAGCGCTTCGAGCGGCTGACGTTCCCACAGCGTGTCGTCGCCTTCGATCAGGTCGATGACGGCCGGGTTCAGCACGAAAAAGCCGCCGTTGATCCAGCCGCCGTCGCCGGTGGGCTTTTCCATGAACGAGCGCACTTCGGTGTCGTTCAGTTCGAGCGCGCCAAAGCGGCCCGGCGGCTGCACGGCGGTCATCGTCGCGTGCCTGCCGTGCTGGCGGTGGAAGGCGATCAGGCCGGTCACGTCGATCGAGCCCACGCCGTCACCGTAGGTCAGGCAGAAATCGCCGTCGATGTAATCCCGCACGCGGCGCAGGCGGCCGCCGGTCTGCGTGGTTTCGCCGGTGTCGACCAGCGTGACGCGCCACGGTTCGGCCTTTTTCTGGTGCACTTCGATTGAATTCTTGCCCAGGTCGATGGTGACGTCCGACATGTGCATGAAGTAATTCGCGAAGTATTCCTTGATCAGATACCCTTTGTAGCCGCAACAGACAATGAAATCGGTCAGTCCATGTGCGGCATAGATTTTCATGATATGCCAGAGAATGGGCTTGCCGCCGACTTCCACCATCGGCTTCGGCCGCACGGACGTTTCCTCCGAAATTCGCGTGCCGAGGCCACCTGCAAGCAGTACAACTTTCATCTGAGCGTAGCTCCTGGAAATGGGTAATTGGATAATCCCGTGCCGATTGACTGAACCTTGCCGTGCCCTTGTATGACCTTTGACTGTGGGACCGGGAATGTCAGATCCGGGATTCCGCGTTGCCTGAACAGGGATTAAAGCGCGTGCGGTCGGCGAATCCCGCTAGAGGCCGGCGCGCTTGCGGACGGCGTGCGATGGACGCAGCCGGTTGCGGCGCCACGCCGACGCGCTTCGCCTCGCAGGCACGCCGGCGGCTTCGGGCAGACGGCATCGCATGCCCGTTTCCCGCAGGCTCACGCATTCGCCGTGCCGCGGGCAGGGTGCGCCGCCAGCAGGCGGGCGCCGGGGCACGCTAACCGTATGATCAAAGAGCGGCGTCCGTGTCGGGCGCCAATGATACCGCATGGCCGTGAGCGCAGCGAAGGCGAGCCCGCCCGGACGGCCGGGGGCCGGGCGGATGCCGTTCAAGCTCTGCGGATAACGTGCCATACCTGATGGGGTGGGCGAGGATCGCGTTCGAACGCGGCGAACGCTGCCGGCGGGTGGAAACGGGTCAGGCGTCCATCGGAAACAGCGCGAGCTCGACGGATTCGCAGATGCTGTGCGCGAGCACGATGTGCAGTTCCTGAATCGTGCTCGTGCGATCGCCCGGGGCGACCAGCGCGTAATCCGCCAGTTCGGCCGCCTGGCCGCCGCCGAACCCGGTGAAGACGATCGACTTCACGCCGGCCTGCCGGCACACCTGCAGCGCGGTCAGAATGTTCTTCGACTTGCCCGACGTGGTGATGCCGAGGAACACGTCGTTCGGCTTGAGTTTGGCGATCAGCTGGCGCGAGAAAACGTGCTCGTACCCATAGTCGTTGCCGATGGCCGTGAGGATCGAGGTATCCGTGGTCAACGCTTCTGCGGGCAGCGGATTGCGATCGCGCGCGAGCTTGCTGACGAATTCGGCGACGAGGTGTTGCGAATCGGCTGCAGAACCGCCATTGCCCGCCACATACAGACGCCCGCCTGCCTTGTAGCAGTCGATGACGTGACTCGTGGCCGCGGAAAAAGCGTCTAGTAGCCGCGCGTCGTTGAGCAGCGCCTCTTTCGCGCGCAGGGACTGATTGACGTTGGTTCGCAGCGTGTCGGCCGGGCTGGTGGTCCTGATCATGGGGATAATCGTCGTTTCAATCCCGCTAGTTTACTTTGTAAACGTTGCTCCCGGCAAAAGTTCAATAGCGCCGGGTTCATGAATGTGTTTCAGTTTGTACTCGAAACCGGCCCTTACATTACTGTCAAATGTCATGCGGTTCGAGCCCATGCCGAAAATCAGCACGGCGCATGCCCGGCGAGCCGCCCCGTGCCATGCGCGTTTTCGCGCGGGGCTGCGTCCTTTCCGGCTTTCATTGACTTACGTCACAGGTAATGGCGACGTGCTTGACAATGCGGCACGCCGGATGCCGTTCCATTCCTATGAGGACTGCGCCCGGCGTGGCGCACGGGCCTCAGCGCGTGCCGAGCAGGCGTCCCAGGCGGTGCAGTGCGAAATGCCAGCCGCGCTTGAGTTCGCCGTTCCACACCCGCCCGACCAGCACCGCGCCCCATCCCCATGCAATGCCGAGCGGCCGGGGCAGCACGATGATCGGTGCGCAGAACAGCAAAAACGCGCTTTGCCGGCCGAACTGGTCGGCGAAGCGGCGGTAGGTCGCGTGCGTATCGCCCTGTCTGGCGAGCCGTTGCCTGAGCAGGTTGAACGGGTAGTAGCTGATCAGCATCCGGGTGCCCAGACGCTGCACGGCCTCTTTGGGCAGGCCGTCGCGTTCGTATCCGTGCAGGATCCCGAACAGATTGCGCACGAAGATCTCCGAGAAATCGTAGCCGCCCGAGTTGGCGCGTTTGCAGGCGAGCGTGTAGGTCAGTTCGTAAGCATTCGCGCGTGCTTTCAGCAGCGCGCGCGTGACGAGGTGCACCTGGACGAGATTGCTGCCGCAGAAGGCGCGCGCATCCACCTCCGGAATCGACTGCTTGTTGATGATGCAGCCCGAGATGAAGGTGATGAGCGGGCCGACCTCGTACAGGAAATCGCCCAGCTGCTCGAAGTCCCGCCAGCCGGTCGCGCCGCGCGGACGCTCTTTCGCGAAGTCGTGCTCGTAGCCGTAGGATTTCAGGCACACCACGCCGTATTCGCGCGCGCGCAGGCGCTCGACGATGTCGCGCAGCCGTCCGGGCAGGTAGAGGTCGTCGTCGCCCATGATCTGCACGTAATGCCCGCGCGCGAAGTTGAAGCACTGCGCGATATTGGCGTCCGAGCCGATGTTGGTGTCGTTGCGGATATAGCGGATGGCGAGACCCTGTTCGCGCAGCGATGCGACGACTGCAGCGGTATCGTCGCTCGAGCAGTTGTCCGACACGAGAATGTCCACCACTTCGCTGTCGACGAGATCCTTGTCGGCGAGGAACTGGCGCAGGCAGAGCGCCAGATAGGCCGCGCGATTGTAGGTGGGAATCGCGATGCAGAGCAGGGGGCGGGTCGGGTCGACGGGGGGCATTCTCGTGTGCAGCGTGTTCTCGGGTTCGATCTGGATGGTGCGGCCGGGGCGGTGCCTGGCACGCGCACAGCACGCGCACAACTGGTCGGATCAGGCCCGGTATTTTATCCGAGTCGCTTCGCGCGGCGCGATTCGGGTCGAACCATTGCGAGGCGAGCGGGGCAGCGCGAAGGGCGGCGGCCCGCCCCCGATCATGCCGAGGCGGCGTCGCTCAGATAGGCGATCGCGTCCGCAGGCGACGCGAGCCCGATGTCGGGCGTGTAGCCGGGCTCGTTGCCGACATAGAGCAGCGTGCCGACGCCGGCGCGCCGGCCGGCGTCCATGTCCGACTGCTTGTCGCCGACGAACACCGAGCGCGCGAGGTCGATCCCATGCTCGCGCGCGGCCTGCAGCAGCATCCCGGGCGCGGGTTTGCGGCAGTCGCACGATTGGCGATAGACGCCGACGCCATGCTCCGGGTGGTGGGGGCAGAAGTAGGTGCCGGCGATCGCGCCGCCTGCTTCGGCGAACCGGCGCGCGATCCAGTCCGTCAGCGCGAGGAACGCGTGTTCGGTGTAGTAGCCGCGTCCGATGCCGGCCTGGTTCGTGATGACGAAGACCCGGTAGCCGAGACGCGTCGCCGCCGCGACAAGGTCGAAGATGCCGTCGACGAACTGGATCTGGTCCGGGCGGTGCGCGTAGCCGGTATCGACGTTGATCACGCCGTCGCGGTCGAGAAATAACGCTCGTTGAGTCATGGAGTGTTTCGGCTTGCCGCGCGCTGCGGCGCCGCTCAGCTGTTGCTTCCCTGCTCGCTTGCGCGACGAGCGGCGACCGCGGGCCTGTCGAAGCGCACGCGCGACAGGATGAAGCGGCGCAGCGGCAGTTCGACGAACCGGTAGAAAAAGATCGAGACCGCAACGCTCGTCGCGAGGAAAATCGTAATCAGGATGATTGCGTGCACATGGAGATGCAGCCTGAGCACCGCGCCGGCCATTGCGCCGAGCACGAGCGCGTGCGTCATGTAGAGCGAGAACGACGCCTCGCCGACGAGCTGCAGCCAGGGGTGATTGAGCAGGGACGCTTTCCGGTTGATGTCGTTGGTCGCGCCGCTCTGGATGAACAGCAGGAAGGCCGGCACGCACAGGCTGATCATCGCGATGGCATTGCGGTTTTCGTTGCCTGTCACGTAGATGACGAGCGGCGCGAACATCGCGAGCTTGACCAGCGGGCTGACCGTGATCTGCGTGCCGCGCTCCAGTAGCCGGGCGGCGACGATGCCATAGAAGAACTCCGGCAGACGCGCGAGCGGACTGTACTGCATGAAGTCGTAGACGCGCTCCGCATGGACCTGCGTGCTCCCGACACCGATGAATGTCATCAGCAGGAACAGCACCACCGCGAGATTGACGAGCGTGCCGCTCGTCGCCTTCCCGGACCATTTCAGCAGCGGCGGCGCACAGAGGTAGAACGCGAATTCGGCGCTCAGTGACCACGACACGCCGTTCCATGCCTGCCGTACGTTCGGGTGTCCGGGCAGCCAGTCATGCACGAGGAAGAGTTGCGCGATCGTGCCGGGCACATTGCCGACGTAACCCGCGAGCGGGCTGCCGATCAGCATGAAGGCGCTGAGCGAAATCGCGAGCGTCAGGATGTGCATCGGATAGATGCGCGCGAGCCGATGCGTATAGAACTCGGCGGTCGAGCGCGCGGGCGACCAGGACCACGTCAGCACGAAGCCGGACAGGATGTAAAAGTACGCGACGCCGAGCCAGCCGACTTGCCCGACCGGGGTAAGAATGCCGCCCCAGTCGAGGCAGGCGTGGTGAACGGCGACCAGTAATGCCGCGATCCCCCGGCCTGCGGTCAGCGAGGGGAGCCGTTGGTAAGCTTTGCTCATATCAGTCTTTTCAACTTCGCGCGGCACCCGCGTCGTGCGACGCAAGTAGCCGGCCTGGCGGGTCCTGTTTGAAGGCGACTGGTTGATCGCTTCCGTTTCTTACTTTTGTAAGAATGCGAAACATTGGCCCGGACGCCCGACAGTCTAACAAAGGGTGGCCCGCGAAGGCATTCTGATTCCTTTCGTTCCTTTCCTGCGGGCCCGAGCCAGCGGATTCATGGAGGGCGGCCACCGGGCGCGGGTGCGGCTGTCGCGCCCCGATGCCTGCCGGCGAACCTGCGGGGGTGCGGGCCGCTCAGGCATACTGCGGCGTTTCAGGTCGACCGGCGCGCCGTGCGCGATGGCGAATCCCGCCGGGCAGCGGCCAATGAGAAGTTCCTGTGATCGGAAAGGTTTGACGAGAGAAATGGAAAATCAGGACCTGGGTGGGCTTCCTTGCAGTTCGACAGTTTTTCGTACCCAGTATGGCGAAAAGGTCGGGGACTATTTTTTCGCGGCCCTCAGAAAGCACAAATTCACCGAAGAGGGCGTGAAGCGCTGGTATGCGCCGCATCTGGCGAGCCGTCCGCAAGACGGGCGCGGCTTTGGCGCGCTCAATGTCGGGGAGGGTGTCGCGCTGCACGAGCAGGTGCCGATTCCGCCGAATCGCGCGCTGCTGGTCGCCCACGCGTATGAAACGATGGCGGTGCGCACGCACATCCCGACGCCGGGGCTGTATTTCGTCATGGGGTCGTTCGTTCCCGCGCTTTTCGAGGGCGGCTACGTCGTGTCGGTCTGCGCGAACGGCTCGCGACTCTGGGACAGCGAAGTGGCGGGCGCGGACAGCGCGTGCCGGTACGCAGCGTTCGTGCGATTCGACTCGGCCGGCTTCGTCGATTTCGCGATCAACGCCGAGAAGGCGCAACAGAGCGTCCCGTGCCGCGCCTTCGTGCTGCACGCGATCGTTCTGTGCGACGCGGCAACGGGCCGGCTGCAACTCCGATGCGACGACCGCATGTCGGGGCTGGACGCGCGCGAAATCGTCGAGCAGCATGCGGCGACGCCGTTTCAGCCGCTCGCGGTGGCGGCACCGGCACGCAGCATCGACGAGCGGACCGCGCTGTTCGAGAAAGAGTGGACATTGCCGATCGAATATGTCGGATCGCAGTATCAGCGCTCCCCGCGGGAGCTGGTGGAACTCGTGATGAAAAACGAGGGCGCCGCTGCGTCGAAGTACTGCATCTTCATGGTGCCGCGCTCCGGGTCGACGCTGCTCACCGAACTGCTCGCCAGTACCCGCCAGCTTGGCTTCCCGGGCGAGTCCTTCGTTCCGGACGTGCTGCGCACCTTTGCGCTCGCCTTCTCCGATCTGTCGGAGCGCTACGAGGATTTTCTCGTATCCCGGCTGCGCTCGGAAAACGGGGTGTTCGGGATCGAGATCGAGTCGGAGCGCTTCGCCGAGGAGCCGGATTTCTTTTCCGATGTCGAACACTGGCGTCACGTCTATATCTGGCGCAAGGACGTGCTTGCCCAGGCGATCTCCTATCAGATTTCGATCGAAACCGGCGTGTGGCACAACTTTTCCGGCTCGCCGCAAGACGAGGCCTTTCTGTACATTCCCCGGCATACGATCATCGACAAGGTCAACTTCATGCTGCGGGTCGAGCGCTACTTCGAAACACTGTTCGAGTCCCGGCACATTTCGCCTTACCGGATCGCCTACGAGGACCTGGTCGCGGATCCGATCGGGCATGCCCGCCACATCGCGCGGCACGTCGGTGTCGACGACGACGGCCTGCGCTTTGTCAATCAAGGCCGGATCGTGCTGCAGCCCACGGCGAAGACGCGCAACTCGTACTACCGGTCGCTCGCGATCGCGGGCGAAGGGCAGTTGTGGGGCTACGACATCCACGAAGTGGACGGCCAGTACGCGGCGGTGCTGCACGGCGTCGACCTGTCGCTGCTCGACATGAAGGCCGAGCGGGCGCCGGTGCTGTTCGTGTCGCAGGACAGGACAGCGTTGTGCGCTCGGGTGGGCCGCTTCGTCATGCAGCATCTGGCCGCGCTGCAGCCGGTCGCGGACGGCACCTGAGCATCGCGGCGCCGCACGGCGCGTGGCAGAGCGTCGGGCGGCAGACCGGTTCGAGTAAAATCACGGATCTGGCCGATCGGGCACCCTGACGAATCATCGATGAAGGTTACACGCGCAACGTCCCCTGAACCCCAAGGCCTGTCGGTATCCATCGTCGTCTATCGGCCCGACACGGCCTTGCTGGGGAGAACGGTGGCCACGTTGGGCGCCGCCTGCGACGCATGGCGGCGCGCGCAGCCCGACGAACCGGTCGAGGTGTGTCTCGTCGATAACGGCGGTCTCGGCGATGCCCGCGCGCTCATCGACTCGCTCGCGGCACATGGCGTCGCATGCCGGGTCATTGCCGGGCAGGGCAACGTCGGCTACGGGCGCGGCCACAATCTCGCGATCGCCGGGGCGTCGAGCCGCTTTCATCTGATCCTGAACCCGGATGTCGACCTGCACGCGCAGTCGCTCGTCGCGGCGCGCGCGTTCTTCGACGCGCATCCGGAAGTCGGCCTGCTGGCGCCGTGCGTCGCGGACGACGCGGGCGGCGTCCAGTACCTGTGCCGCCGCTATCCGACGCTGCTCGATCTGTTCGTGCGCGGCTTCCTGCCGGCCGGGCTGCGCGCCCGCTTCGACGCGCGCCTCGCACACTACGAGATGCGCGACCAGGTCAACGAGCGGGACGTGGTCTGGAATCCGCCGATCGTCAGCGGATGCTTCATGCTGTTTCGCACCGACGTGCTCGGCAAGCTCGGCGGTTTCGATGCGCGCTACTTCCTCTATTTCGAAGATTACGATCTGAGTCTGCGCACCGCCCGCGTTTCCCGGATTGCGTATGTGCCGGCGGTACGCGTCGTACACCACGGCGGTGGGGCTTCGCGCAAGGGCTTCGCGCACGTGCGCATGTTCGTCGCGTCCGCGTTCCGGTTCTTCAACCGCTTCGGCTGGAGGCTCTGGTGAGCCACATCGTCGTGACGGGGGCGAATGGTTTCGTGGGCCGTGTGCTGTGCCGGCGTGCGCTGGCCGGGGGGCATACGGTCACTGCACTCGTGCGCCATGCGGGCGCCTGCTTGCCCGGCGTGCGGGAGTGGGTGCATGCATCGGCCGATTTCGCGGATATCGCGGCCGCCTGGCCGGCGGACCTTCATGCGGACAGCGTCATTCATCTCGCGGCACGGGTGCACGTGATGCGCGACGAGGCGCCGGATCCGCAGGCCGCATTCGATGCGACGAACGTCGCGGGGACCGTGCGCATCGCCGAGGCGGCGCACGCGCGCGGCGTGCGCCGCTTCGTGTTCGCGAGCAGCGTCAAGGCGGTGGCCGAGGGCGACGGCGGCGCGCCGCTGGCCGAATCCGCCGAGCCGCGGCCGGAAGACCCGTATGGCGTATCGAAACTGCGCGCGGAACGCGCGCTCGCGGGCCTCGCCGATGCGTCCGGGCTCGACGTGGTGGTGGTGCGCCCGCCGCTCGTCTACGGTCCCGAGGTGCGCGCGAACTTCCTGCAGATGATGCACGCGATCTGGCGCGGCTTGCCGCTCCCGCTGGGCGCGATCAAGGCGCGGCGCAGCGTTGTCTACGTCGACAATCTCGCCGATGCGCTGCTGCGCTGCGCGACGGATCCGCGCGCCGCACACGGCGTTTTTCACGTGGCCGACGACGACGCGCCGTCGGTTTCGCTGCTGCTGCGCCACGTCGGACGCGCGCTGGAGCGGCCGGCACGCCTGTTCCCGGTGCCGCTTGCCGCGCTGCGGGCGGTGGCGGCGCTCGCCGGACGCCGGGCGCAGATCGACCGGCTGACCGGCAGCCTGCAACTCGATACCGGCAAGCTCAAGCGCACCCTCGAATGGCGGCCGCCCTTCAGTACCGAGGAAGGGCTGCGCGCGACCGCCGTCTGGTATCGGTCACGTCATTCCAGGAACTAGTCCTCATGCCATTCGAGATCCCATCCTGGCTGGGGGGGCTGGCGGTCGCGCTGGTTGCCGCGCTGTTATCGACGTCGATCCTGCGGGTGCTGCTCGCCACCGGGCTCGCATGGCGCCTCGCGACAGACGTGCCCAATCACCGTTCGATGCACAGCCGTCCGACCCCGCGGGTGGGCGGCTGGGGCATCGTGCCGGTGTGCGCGGCGGCGTTCCTCGGGCTCGCGCCGAGCCTGTGGCTCGTCGCGCTCGCCGCGCTCGCGCTGGCGGCCATTTCGCAGATCGACGACCGTCGCGGTCTGCCCGCGCGCGTGCGCTTTGCGGCCCATTTTGCGGCGGTCGTCCTGCTGCTGGCCGTGTATCCGGCGGCTCAGCCCTGGTGGCTCGTCACCGGCGTCGGCTTTCTGATGCTGTGGCTCATCAACCTCTACAATTTCATGGACGGCGCCGATGGCCTCGCGGGCGGAATGGCGCTATTCGGCTTCGGGGCCTATGCGATCGCCGCGCTGGCGGGTTCGCATCCGCTGCTGCCGCTGGCGCTCGCCTGTGCGGCGGTCGCCGGTGCGGCTTTCGGATTCCTGCTGCTCAACTTTCACCCGGCAAAGCTGTTTCTGGGCGACGCGGGCTCGATTCCGCTGGGTTTTCTCGCGGGAGCCCTGGGCTACTGGGGCTGGCGTGGCGGTGTCTGGCCGCTCTGGTTCCCCGCGATCGTTTTTGCCCCTTTTATTGCGGATGCATCTGTAACATTATTGAGACGTCTGTTACGCGGGGAGAAATTCTGGCAGGCGCATCGCGAGCATTACTATCAGCGAATGGTGCGACTGGGCGGCGGTCACGCACGCACCGCCGCATGCTGGTACGGGGTGATGCTGGCGGGCGCGGCGCTTGCGGTGTGGACCCTCGGCCGCCCCACTCCCCAGCAGTGGCTGATTTCCGCCGCCTGGTACGGCGTGCTGGCGTGTCTCGGCGCGATCGTCGACGTGCGCTGGCGCCGCGCTCAAGCCGTGGACGGACAATAATTTCGAGGTTTGCCGGTTATGTGGCCATCCAAGGCGTCGTGGTTGTCGTTCAGCGCTTTTCTCTTCGACCTGCTGGCCGCCGCGTCCGCGTGGCTGATCGCCTACGTGGTCCGCTTCAACGGCGAGGTGCCCGCGATCTTCTTCAAGGGCGCCTGCATGGCGCTCGTCTGGGTGTTGCCCATCTATGGGCTGATGTTCCGGGTGTTCGGCCTGTATCGCGGCCTGTGGGTGTTCGCGAGCCTGCCCGATCTCGTGCGTATCGCGAAGGCGGTGGTGGCAGGGGGGCTGATGGCCATGATCGGCGCGGTCATGTTCCAGCCTCTGCCGGTCGTGCCCCGCTCGGTCCTGCTGGTTTCGCCGATGCTGCTGTTCCTCGCGATGGGCGGCGCCCGCGCGCTCTACCGGGCGAGCAAGGAGTTCTATCTGTACGGCGGTCTCGTCGCGCAGGGCAAGCCGGTGCTGGTGCTCGGCGCGGGCGGCGCCGGCGCGAGCCTCGCGCGCGAGCTGTCGCGCTCGGCGGAGTGGCGTCTCGTCGGCCTGCTCGACGACGACGCGGCGAAGCAGGGCCGCGAGATCTACGGGCACAAGGTGCTCGGGCCGATCAGCGAGCTCGCGCGCTGGACCCAGGCGCTCAAGGCCGAGCACGCGATCATCGCGATTCCGTCGGCGCCGCTCGAAACGCAGCGGCGGCTCGCCACGCTGTGCGTGCGCGTCGGCGTGAAGGCGATGGTCGTCCCGTCGCTTACCGCGCTGATGCCCGGCCAGGGCTTCCTGTCGCAGATCCGCCAGATCGATCTCGAAGATCTGCTGGGCCGCGACGCCGTGAAGATCGATACGCCGCACGTCGAGGCGCTGCTGCGCGACCGCGTCGTGATGGTGACCGGCGCCGGCGGCTCGATCGGCTCCGAGCTGTGCCGCCAGATCCTGAAGTTCAGGCCCGCGCAGCTCGTCGCCTTCGATCTGTCCGAGTACGCGATTTACCGGCTCTCCGAAGAGGCCCGCGAGCGCTTTCCCGATCATGTGCTGATTCCGATCATCGGCGACGCGAAGGATTCGCTGCTGCTCGACCAGGTGATGTCGCGCTACGCGCCGCACATCGTGTTTCATGCGGCCGCCTACAAGCACGTGCCGCTGATGGAAGAGCTCAACACGTGGCAGGCGCTGCGCAACAACGTGCTCGGCACGTATCGCGTCGCGCGCGCGGCGATCCGTCACGACGTGCGCCATTTCGTGCTGATCTCCACCGACAAGGCCGTCAATCCGACCAACGTGATGGGCGCGAGCAAGCGGCTTGCCGAGATGGCCTGCCAGGCGCTGCAGCAGACCAGCACGCGCACGCAGTTCGAGACGGTGCGCTTTGGCAACGTGCTCGGCAGCGCGGGCAGCGTGATTCCGAAGTTCCAGCAGCAGATCGCGAAGGGCGGCCCGGTCACCGTCACGCACCCGGAGATCACGCGTTTTTTCATGACGATTCCGGAAGCCGCGCAACTCGTGCTGCAGGCATCGAGCATGGGGCAGGGCGGCGAGATCTTCATTCTCGACATGGGCGAGTCCGTCAGGATCGTCGATCTCGCGCGCGATCTGATCCGTCTTTATGGCTTCACCGAGGATCAGATCCGCATCGAATTCACCGGGCTGCGGCCGGGCGAGAAGCTGTACGAAGAGCTGCTCGCGGACGACGAGACGACCACGCGCACGCCGCATCCGAAGCTGCGCATCGCGCAGGCGCGCGAGGTGCCGGACAACCTGCTCGACGAACTGCTGCCGTGGCTGATGCAGCATCGCGTGCTGCCCGACGACGAAGTGCGGCGCGACCTGCGCCGCTGGGTGCCCGAGTACGAGCCGACCCAGGCGACCCCGCTGCAGGGTGTGCCGGGCGGGGCCGCGGTGCGCGCGTCGCTCTGAGACGTATTGGCTGGTCGACGTCACGCGATGGTCCGGCGCTGCGTGTGATCGTATTACCGGGGGCTTGATCTCAAAGGCGACGGCAAGCCCGGGATGAAAGCCATCTGGCCTTGATCCCAGAAGGCTCACGTTTCCGCGAGCACATGGCTGGCGCGTTGTGTGCCGGCATAAAGCCGGCACACTGTTATAGCTCAAGCGTCAAAGGTCTTGCCTGGGTGGTTTGCGCACGCAAAGCGGAATTTTCTTCCTGATATACGGTTCGAGTGACGACCACTTTACCAGGCCGAGGCTTTCCTTGATGGAATCCAGGTGGTAATGCAGTTGCCAGCACCTATCTGGATCGGCCGCAGTGACAGAGTCGAGGGCTGCATGCAAACCGGCGAGGATATCGGGTTCTGGCTTGTGAGATTGTTTGTTCAATTTGAGTTCCTGAAATGGTGGAAACGTGTTCATTCATGTGGTTCTGCCTTAACCAGGGCAGGTCGTCATGCAGCCCTTGTCGATTTCACGCGCACGCGAGCGGGTGCAGACCCTGACTCCGCGCGCCATTCCTCTTCGGAGATAGCCGTTAATCCCAGTGCTTCAGCGACGCTCCGCAGCTCGCCTGCTGCCTCAAGCAGTTCACGCTGTACGATCACCTTATGAGCCAGAGCGTGGACGACCCGCTCGGGTGCTCCGTCGAGGCGAGCGGCAATCAACTCCGTTTCGAAATTGACGACGCGGTTCAAGACGGAGGCGACCGGGATCTTATGGTGGAGCATTTTTCCAAAGGCAAATGATTGGCGAAACCTGGCCTCGGGGGATACGATGATTTGCGCCTCGTGCGCCCCCTTGAGAAAAATCGGGTGCGAGTCCTCGATCGCTGAGTGCTCAGGGGCGCCGACAAAGAGTGCGTGGATGCTTGACGAATCAATCCCGGCTACGCGAAGCATGTCCAGCGTATCGGAGGCAAACTGCTGCGATGAAGCGTCAGTAGATGCCGATACGATGAATTTCCTGAGTTCGGTAAGGATGGGGCGTCGTGTGCGAATGAACCTGGCGACGCGGTCTCTCTGTTCTGCCGCCACGTCAAAGATTCCACCCCGCCTGGACGTCATCATGCCGCAGTAGAGATCCTGGAGATCATCTTCCTGACCCGTATCCTGTTCGCCCAGGTGACGGGCCGTGCCCGAATCCTTGGGTCCGCCATCCCTGGATCCGATCGGGATGAGGATTCCCCCGGTGTTCGCGTGAAGAATTTGTGCTTCGACCGCTTCGGCGGCATCGGTCGAACTTTGAAATACCGCGGCAATTTGAGGCGTCATGTGTGTTCTCCAATAAGCGTGTGTCAGAGGGATGTCGTTTGGGCAGTGCGCATTACATCGGAATTGAACCTTCAGATCCCGATGCCTCCCTGGCTTGCGCTTCGCGTTTGGCTCGTCGCTTTCTGCTTCGGGACCGCTGTGATGAATCGAGGTGCGTGTAGGTTCGTTTCCGAAACGATTCCCACCGGCGGTTCTCGACAGGGCGGCGTACCCGCGGAATGACGATCGAACGCAGAACCTTGGCGTTGTGTCCGGCGTGCAGGCAAATGAGGAGAACCGCACTCAGCGCGATCAACGCGTCATCGACATGGATGTCCAGAGAATCGAGGTGGTGCGCGTAAGCGCGTAGAGAATTTTCCTCAATCGTACGAATGTTAAAAGGGACCGCGCCCGCGACCGAGAGAAAACTCTCGAATCGACTCCAGAGCGGAAGCAATGTGCGACACGCGCCGTCACTGTCCTTGTATTTACCAAGAATCGCGCGTGCTTCCAGAGTAAGTTTGGAATCCTTCATAATTAGTTTCCTTTGAAAATTTATGAATTTTCTGTGAGTGTCCTGCTGGTACCGCGTCAGGGGGCGAGAGGAAAATTCGGTCCGTCGCTACATGCGGCGCATCCACGAATCTTGATGGTACTAACGCCGAATACATCCAGAGCACGAGTCTCGTCCAATGGGGTCGATGCTTGCGACGTCTTCCGTAGTTGAGCCTGGGCTGGTGTCGCAACCGTTTCTCCAGGGGAAGTGTCTGCGTTCTTGCTTTTTCCTCCGGTAGCCGGCACAATGTCGGCGGGCAGCTTCATTGTTGATGGAAAACGATGTCGGATCTGCCAGCAATACACAGCCAGCGTCATGGCTACCCTTCCTGGCCCGTGCCCCATGCGGGCGCTTAGTGCGATCAGGACATCGAGCGGGGGCACACCCTTGTCCAGTTCGGCGTTCGCGTAGTCGACCGCATACGAGTACCGTAGCGAGTGGCTCGACAGTGCGTCGCGCATGGGTAGAGTGTCAAAGAAGCTCTTGAGGCGGGACTTTGCACTTTTCAGGTCGTTGTGACAGCCGGAGACGAGTTCAAAATTACGACTGCGACAGAAATCCAGGGCGGCTTCGATCGCTGCGAGGGTTTCGGAAACGTGATTTTCCAGAACCTCGGTTTCGCGAGGTCGCTGGTTTTTCGTACCGACTTTAACTTCGAGAAGTCGCCCGCCTTGTACGATCGAATTACGCCAGTTTTCCAGCGATGTTCCGCAGCGAAGCGCTTCGCGCCGCCGCAAGCCAAGCCACCGCATCAGGGAGAGAACATGTGCGACGCCTTCATCGCGTTGCCTTGCCACGGACACCAGTTCGAGGAACTCTGCGGGAGTACGTGCGCGATGCTTGCCTGAGCGGTTGCGCCTCTCGAGTTGGAGGTGCCGGCTACTGGTCGTTCTGCCTATGTCCTGCCCGGCCATCCGCTGGATGACGGAGATCGACGACCGGTAATTGGCCAGGTTTCCGGCACTCGTTGCGCCTGCAACCATAAACCAGATGAAAAATTCCGGCATCCAGTCCGCCACTTCGTCGACGGCACCCAGCGTATGTCCCGCACGGGCCATGATTCGGGAAAATTCAGCCCAATGGAGTCGCCGATGTTTGATTGAGTCTTTTCCGCCTTGCGCGGCGCGGCTCATCTGCGCCGCATGGTGGATGCCCTCGGACCGTCTGCTCATGTTGCTCTCCTTTCGCACTGAAACGCGCCAGCACAACCCCTTTGTGTGCGCGCTAGCACAAAGGAACGCCCACGACGCACCGGTTGACCGATGCGTTTTTTGCGATCGCGCGCCATTGGGCGCGCGCCGGGTCGGGCGAGGGCATGGCGCCGACCGTCGGAGATGTTGGTTGCTGGTTCAGTGCGCAGAAGGGCGTTTAACTGGAGGTCCTCCGGTCAGCCGGAAGGAGGGTCTGCGTGCTTTGAGAGTTGAAGCCCGTGAGCCCGGGCGACCATCGCGTGCCCCGGATGCGGGATAAACGGACGGGCGTCAGGCAGGACGTGCATTGCTGCACGTGGGGCGTCGACAGCCGCGCAAATGCGGGCGTTGTGTGAGCGTCCCAAGCCCGGATGGCCCGGCGACGCGGGGAGATTTCAGAGGGGCGATTGAGCGCGCAAGAATCTGCGCGACGCAGACCTGATAGTCGACCTGACCGACATTTCGAGAAACGGACGGAAATCGTCCATTCAACAGGCAGTACGCACCGCAAGGTGCCTGCCGTTTCACATTTACGTTTTCTCTTGGGTCCGATGGACCACTTGCCTCCAGCGAGGCTGATGAAACCTGATCAGCTCAAGGCCTGTTCAGTGCACTCACGCGATTTCGCGAGACCACAGAAGAAACAGGTGCCTGAGACACGGCTGCCGGTGTGCCTCGGTGAGGCCAACGGCACGATTGTCCGCGTTTCCAGAATTCAAACCGAACCGACGGCGCCTGTCAAGAAGAATTTTGCCTGCGTCGTGAGGCCCGTTAGCGCGGCCCGAGATGGGGCGTGGCGGCTGGGGTATACGGACGGGCGAGGCGAGCAACTGGTGACTGCGTCATCCTGTCTGGTGCAGCAGCCCGGAGTTCCTGAGCGACGATCGCCAGGGAGCTTGTACTGCTGGCGCCGGGAGGGGGGCCAGAAAGCTCTGCCCTGATGTCGGTGAAGGGTTCTTCTCACACTGTCCTCACTGTTGTGAGCGAGCAAAGCCGATGGTGATGGCTGGCGATCCCGATGGCGCACGAGCCTGCTGTTGATCGCGGAAGCACGGGGAGTACCCGTGGCCGGCGCCGCGTAGCGGCGACGAAATGCGTCGCGATGGTGTGCTTTCAGCCGCTATCGATAGCGATTCGAGGGGGGGCGCCGCGCAACCTGAGGTACAGGAATGGAGAACGCTCGCTCTGAACCGCATGCGAGACGTTGCCCTTCCTGTTTCGCGACTTACACAAGGCGTTTGCCTGCGTGAGGATTGCGCTGCCGCGCCTGACGCTATCGGTGACGTGCGCCGGAGCCCCGGTAACACGTCTGGCATCAGACCGCATGCCTGTCGCGGCCGGCAGGACTGCGAGGGTTTTTCTGCGGCCGCACGTCTGCCAAGTCGCGGATCACCCGAATCCGTTTGCCTGTGTGCTGATCGTGCGTCCTTCGGCGCGTCGGGTCCGCTCACCGGAGCTCCCTTTCCGGCAGGTTGGCTTGCTATGGCAATTTTGTGGGAGAGACTGGTCGGGCAGGCTTCTTCATGGGCGGAGAGGCCCTGAACCTGTAATCGGGAGATCGTCATGCAGACTGATAAGGTGTACATACTCATTTTTTCCGGCACGGATTCCGGGCAGACGTCGGATGCCTGCGCGCAATCCCGGTGCGCGCTGGAGCCGTGCAGCAGCGACCTGTGTCATGCCCGCTCTTGCCTCGCCGACGGGCTCCAGCCGGATGAGCGAACACATGCGGGCGGCGGCATCGCGCGCCAACCCCAGGTCCATCACGTCACGGAAACGACGCTTGGGGCGCACGTAAGATCACGGCTGAGAACGATGGCGGGCGACAATTTTGCAATGTCCCGCTACACCATTGAGGCCGTGGCGCGCTTCATGGAAGCCACGCCCATCGAGGATGCGGAGGCGGTATTGAGGCAAATCCTTGATGCCGCATTACGCCGGCACTTGGGTGGGGGTGCTATTACAGTGACGATGGACGACGTACGTTGCGTGCTGCACGCGGATTCTCTGTCGTGCGGGTGACCACGCCGTCAGGTTCGTCTCCGGAAACTGCGGGTAGACGTCTGGCGGGTCACGGCTTGAATCGAAATCGCCCGGAACCCTTCGCTACGGACGGCTTGCTGCGCCAGGTATTCCACGAACCTGCGCAGGACTGCGAGCCGCATCCATGCGCTGCTGCAGGTTGCTGCGGGCATGCCGCAAGCCGGGACGCCGCGCCAGCACAGGGTATGGGGCTGCGGCCCCGGTAGTGGGTATGAAATTGAGGTGGGACCGGGGACCCGATATCAGGAACGGAACTACGATGACATTGATCATGCGCAAGACGAAATCCATGAAGCCGGCGCCGGCGCGGTATGCCGCGCGCGTAAAGACGGTGCGGGATGCATCGGGCAGTTTCGACGTTTGCATCGACGGGCACCTGCGATTCCACCTTGAGTGCGACCACCAGTGGCCATCGCAATGGCGACTTTTTCCCGTGACAGACGGGAAGCGGCTGAGCCACCACGTGGCCCTGGAAAACGAGTACTGGGATATCGTGCACCAGCTCGAGCGCGGCGAATACTGGATGCCTGCTGAAGCGATCGAGAGCGCGCCAGCGCCGAAATCGCACAATGTCAGCTACATCCGTTTTCCGGAGTATCTTTGCGACCGGAATTGAGGTTGTTGGGAACAAAATCGTAGACAGGGCAAAGCGCCGTACCTGCGAGAGCCTTGACCGAGACAATTTTTGCGGGCCACCCCTGCACCCTCATACGGGCTGTCGGCGTATCGTTCCATCCTTGGCCTTGGAAGGCGGGTGTAACCTGTCAGTGCCAGTATCGCTTTCCCTGTCCTTCACGTCTCCATGAGAACTCATATGCGGCGTGTCGGGATTCATATTTCGTTTTCTGGCAACGCGTCACAATTTGTCGCAGGTCCAGGCAATACGCGCGAGCACATGAGATATCGATAGCCGGGTTTGTCCGTTGGCCTGATCCTGCGTTGCAGAAGGCTACGATCACGCGCTCGTGCCGCTTCAGGGATTCCCGTAACGCGGGGGGGCTGTGACGGCATGGCCAGACGGCAAGGCGGCCACAGCTTTGACGTACTACTGGTCAACGCATCATCGTGGGGTAGACAGCGTCAAGCAGCACGGCCGCGCATCCCCCGGCTCTCCTGATACAGGGCTTTGACCAGTCATGGTCCATCGGGGAGCCTTGTCTTGCCTGCGCCCGGCAGGACTGTGGCTTGGCATCAGCGCGACGATAGCGGCATCTGCTATTCGATTTGCCTCCGGATCCACGCGGGCCGGCGGGGGGCGGTAGTCCAGCCGCAGGCCCAGGATCGGAGCAGTCACGTCCTCGATCAGACCGACACTCGTACACACGACTGCGTCCGTGGTCATGACGGACTCACGATGCGCCCGCAGACCAGCCTTTGCCAGGCAGGTTGCAAAGCCTTCGGATGGGTTGCATTCACAAAACCTCATGAGAACCTGGTCCTGTTTCCGCAGCGTTCTGCGGCAATTGATCGGACCGGGGCATGCCGGTCCGCGGACTCATGAGGTCAGGATGCAATTCACGACGACACAGAAGCGCTTTGTCAGCCGCAAGTCCAGGCTTTTCGTTGAAGGCGCCCGCGCCTGGATTCCCCTGAAGGAAAAGCTTACGCCCGCCCCCGCGATGGGAGCGTCGACTACCGGGACTCAACCTCCCGCAGCGGCTGTGGCCGAAACCGCTCCGCGGGAGACGCCTGTTATCGCAGAGCGGTCTGCGCTACCGGAGACCGCGCGCTTTTCACCGGCACGTCATCCCGTCGAGCGTCACGCTGGACCGGCGGGGCGGACCGTCGACGCGGGGCCGCATGACTGTAGCGAGCTCCTCGTTTCTGCGCGTCGCTCGTTCAGGAACATCGCGGGCATGGCTGACACCAAACGTCGCCTGCTGGGTGTCGGCCAGGATATCCTCGCTGGGGGCAGTTCGCGCAACGGGATCCTGCTTTTCGGGGAGCCTGGCAATGGCAAGACACTCTTCGCCGAGGCGCTTGCTGGCGAGCTTCGCGTGCCGTTTCTGTCGGTGGCTTTCGGTGACATGGCCTCGAAGTGGATCAACGAGACGCCAGGCAAACTCACGGGGCTGTTCCGGACCGCACGCCGGTGCGCACCATGCGTTCTGTTCATTGACGAGGTCGATTCGTTTCTGAAGCCCCGGGACGGCGCTGGCATGACGCATGCCATGGACCGCGATATGGTCAATACGCTGCTCAAGGAGATCGTTGGCCTGCGCGATGCACGGGTTGTGCTGGTGGCGGCCACCAACTATGTGGATCAGCTCGATCGCGCGGCGATCCGGCCGGGGCGCTTCGATTTCCACATCGAGGTACCGTGTCCGGACCTTGAGTCGCGCCGCAGCCTCGTCTGGGGCAGCATGGCAAGCGCTTTCGATCGGGAGATGATTGATGCCAGGGTCGTTGATGTTCTCGCGCGGCGCTGGGAGGGTTTCAGCGCCGCCCGCCTTGCCGCCCTTGGTCCCCAACTACAGGAGATGCGGCGCGACGGTGAGATTGACGGACCGGTGAGCGCAGATCTTGCGATGCGGGCCATGCGTCTGGTACAGGGACAGCGCAGCACGTTGCCGGAAAATGTACCCGCCCTCGAATCCGTAGTCATGCCAGTGCCATCACGCGGGGTACTGGAGAACCTCGCGGGACGCCTGCGCAATGCCTACGACCTCATACGTCTGGGCGGCACGTTACCGCGAGGCATCCTTTTCTATGGGCCACCGGGAACCGGCAAGACGATCGCAGCGATGGCGCTTGCCAGGCACACGGGCTGGCAGTTCCTCGCAACCACAGGAACTGATCTGATTGCGCGCGCCGATACGTGGGACAAGCTGGTGTGCAACGCACGGGACCAGCGGCCGGCGATCGTATTTATTGACGAAGCGGATACCGTCCTGACCGATCGGCGCCAGTCACACGTTTCGGCGGTGACAAACCGGGTTCTCGCAACGATTGACGGTGCACACGGCCGTGTCCCGGACATTATTTACATCGCAGCGACCAACTACCCGGACATCCTGGATCCCGCAGTGTTGCGTGGTGGGCGGTTCGCCCTGCGTGTGAAGTTCGATCTGCCGGATGCCGGGGACCTGCTCGCATATGTCGAGAGTGCTCTGGAATCAAAATGTGGCGCCGCCGGGATCGACTGGTGCCATGGCGCGGCGGTGGAGGCCGCCAGACTGCTGGCGGGGCGCCCGATTGCCGACGCCCAGGCGCTGGTTGAAGAGGCGCTGAGCGTCAGCGTAATGCGCTTTCTTGACGGATATGATGACGTGCCGAGGTTGCTTGACACGGAAGTGCGTACTGCAGCCCACCGGCTTGGATTTGATACCGTCGCGCCCGGCTGAATCCGGACGCACCGGAGTGTGCCAGGCAGCGACCGTGCGCAAGCACGGTCGTGCATACACATCGGGCATATGTCCAGGTCAGGTCTGACGGTGTGTCGCTCTGCTACCGATGTCTCGCGGCGGCCTGTCACACCGACCGGAGGGAGTACCCGATGCCCGACAGCGGAGCTGGGGCCGCCCTCGCAGATCTGCATCTGTTCTCGCGGCCTGCATGCCTGGGGATCTGTACTGCCCGACCGGGCGACAGGGTGCAGATTCCTGCACGCGGACATCCAGTCCTCAACGGGGGCAACATGCGCGGGAAGTGTACGCCGCGATTCCTCACTACCTTATTCCGGAGCTAACTTGTCCGTTCGATCTGTGAAGTTTGCCCGCTGGTGCAGGCGATGGCGTCAGAGGCTGCCTGAATCATCACCTGATCTGCGGGTGCGCGTGCTTGCAGTGACTGCCTGCACTGCTATCGTGATGGCGGCATTGGGGACGTCGCTGGAGGTTCTCTGGCGTGCGTCAAACACGCAGACCGCACTGGATGGACTTTTCGCAGAATGGTCCGACGAGGCACTCGTCATGCTGGGCAGCGGCTTGCTGTTTGCTGCAGCTGGTGCCATTTATCTCGTTCGCAGGATCATCAAATAAGCCGCGCGGCGCGGTGATCAGGCTTCGTGACCCACACATGGTGTCCGCTGCGAGCGCGCGCCGGATATCAGTCGGGGTAACAGGCCCCACGCAGCAGGGGACGAGGAGCCGGCCTGCCGAAACGGCCCGTGCCGCTGCTGGTGGGGGAGGCGCCCGATACGCCGCGTGCAGGCATTTCTGTGGTGCGCGGCGCGCCCGCTTACCGGCGGCGCCGGCGCACCACCAGCCAGCGCGGCGACCTGAAGCGCACGATACTCACGTAAAGCCACACGTAGGTGGCTGCAAACACCATCACGAAGCAGAACAGGTGCAGCGTGTGCCGCCAGAACAGCGTGGCCGGAATGACCGCGATCAGGCACAGCAGCCACAGATACGGCGAGGTCAGCGAGTTGCGCCGCGTCAGTTCGCGCGCGGTGCGCACCCCCACGGCCCAGCGCATCAACCGCTTGTACACGAGCATGTGCAGATGCACGCCGTCCGGAATGCCGGGCGACATCCCGCGCACGAACTTCTTGCGGTAGATCGAGAAGCATGTCTCGAAGATCGGGTACATGAACAGCAGCACCGGATACCACGCGGACACCTCGCGGTTGCGCATCACCAGCAGGATCGCCAGCTCGCCGAGCATGAAGCCGATGAAGTAGGCGCCGCCGTCGCCGAGAAAGATCAGCCCGGCCGGGAAGTTCCAGATGAAGAAGCCGATGACCGCGCCCATCATGATCAGCGAGGCCGACAGCACGACCGGGTCGGACACCTCGAACGCGACGTACGCGAGCGACGCGAACATCATGAACGCGACCATCGACGCGAGGCCGTTGAATCCGTCGATGATGTTGACCGCGTTCGCGAGCGCGGCCACCGCGAGCACCGTCACGACGCACGACACGGCGGCCCAGGACAGCAGGAAATCGAGCGGCGGCACGCTGATGCGCGTCACCGCGATGTGCATGAAGAAGTACGCGAGCGCGGCGGCGGCCATCGTGCAGATCAGCCGCGCGCGCGGCGACACGCGCTTGGTCAGGTCCTCGGCGAGGCCCGAGCCGAACGCGGGCACGCCGCACGCGGCGAGGCCGAGAATCCCGTCCGCCACGACGGGATACGTGCGGTAGAGTTCCAGCGCCGCCGCGACGAGCCCGATCAGGATGCCGACGCCGCCGATGCGCGGCACCGGCCGCACATGGAATTTCTGCACACCGGACAGATCCGTGTCGGTGAAGTACTGTTCGTGCAGATGCGCGTAGCGCACGATCAGCAGCGTGACCAGCAGCGAAACGAGAAACCCGATAGCAAAGCTGAGCATGAATTCGAGCCTGAGCGAAGAGCCCGAATTATACAAATGAAACCCGTCGGCCCCGCAAACGCGCCGGCGGCGCGGGCCGTGCCGTCGCGGCTGAAAACCGGCGCGGGCTCGTTCATACTGCTGTTTTTGGCGGAACCCGAATCATGTCGAACCGATTTCTCGCGGCTTTCATCCTGGTGGCGGCGGCGCGCAGCGCGTGGGCGGGCGGCTACGCGCAGCCGGTCGTGCTGGCCGGCGTCACGCAGATGGCCGACACCGCGCTCCTGCGCTTCAATCCCGCGCCGGCCAATACCGGCACGCTGGTCGTGACCGGCGATCACACGCAGACACCGCCCCAGACCTATCGCTTCTCGTACAGCCTCGCGCCGAAGTCCGCCGGCGCGACCGATCAGACGGTGAACCTCGCGTTCGGCGACAAGCAGACGCTGACGCTCCAGTGCGACATGTTGTCAAACGACTGCCACTCGACCGACTACCTGACCGAGGGCGACACGTCGTTTTCGATCGCCTGGCACAAGCTGCCGCGCTAGGCGCCGGCCTGCACCCGGCCGGTGCACGACCGCCCGGACGCGCTCCCACATAGTGCGTCCGCTTTCCCGCAAAGCCTTGCCTGTCATGGATTCCCCCTATCCAGCGGCGCCCGCGCGCCGCCGATAACCCGGTAGCGGCGCGGTGCGCTCCGGACGGTCCCGGCGCGTGAGCCGTCCGCCAAGGACGTTACGGAGACACAATGTTAAACAACTTCACCATTCGCGGCGGGTTGACGCTGGTCATCGGCGTATTCGTCGTCTTTCTGCTGACCGTGATCGGCATCGGCTATGGTGCGCAAAAGCTCGCGAGCGACGGCCTGCAGCAGGTGCAGCACAACGCCGCCGCGCTGACCCGGCTCGATGCGAGTTCGGCCAAACTGCTCCAGGTGCGCCTCGCGCTCGGCACGTACGAGACCCTCTTCAGCGTCGGCAAGCAGACCGATGGCCTGTTGCCGGCCGCGCACAAGGTGCTGGTCGAGTCGAACGACGCGTTCCACGACTACATGGCCGGTCCTTTCGCAACCGCCGACGAACAGCGTCTCGCGCAAAGCGTGGCGAGCGCGCGGGCCGCACTCGTCGGCCAGGCGATCGAGCCCGAGTTCAAGGCATTGAACGACGACGACTTCAACACGTTCCGCAACCTCCAGGGCGAAACCGCGAACACGCTGTACACGACGTACGCGAAAGCGATCGACGCGCTGCAGCAGTTGCAGATTGCCAACCAGCAGCGCGAGGCCGATACGGCCGCGATGCGTTTTCGCATGTCGACGCTCGTGTTCGGCGTGATCGCGGTGGTCGCGGTCGTGATCGGCGTCCTCGCGCGCATCGGGCTGTCGGCCGCGGTGATCAAGCCGGTCAGCCAGACCATCCGACACTTCGAACAGATCGCCGCGGGGGACCTGTCGATTGCGGTGCGCACGCGCTCGCGCAACGAGATGGGGCAACTGCTCGGCGCGCTCACGCGGATGCGCGACGGCCTCGTCGATACGGTGTCGAAGGTGCGCGCGAGCACCGGCGCGATCACGCACGGCGCCAATGAGATTTCCGCGGGCAACGCGGACCTGTCGCGCCGCACCGAGCAGCAGGCGGCGGCGCTCGAAGAAACCGCGGCCAGCATGGAAGAGCTGTCCGCGACGGTCAAGCAGAATGCCGATAACGCGCAGCAGGCGAACCGCCTCGCGCATGGCGCGCTCGAAACGGTGACGCGCGGCGGCCATGTCGTGAGCCGCGTCACCGAAACGATGGACGGGATCACCGCGTCCTCGCGCAAGGTGACCGAGATCATCGGGATGATCGAGAGCATCGCATTCCAGACCAACATCCTCGCGCTGAACGCCGCGGTCGAGGCGGCGCGCGCGGGCGAGCAGGGCCGCGGCTTCGCGGTGGTCGCCTCGGAGGTGCGCAGCCTCGCGCAGCGGGCGGGTTCCGCGGCGAAGGAGATCAAGGAGCTGATCGGCGAGTCGACCGCGAAGGTCGACGAAGGCGCGTCGCTCGTCGCCGAGGCCGGCAAGACGATGAACGAAGCGCTGGATTCGGTCGGACGCGTGAGCGGCATCATGGGCGAAATCGAAGCCGCGGCGCTCGAACAGAGCGACGGCATCGCCCAGGTCAACAAGGCGATCGCGCAGATCGACGAGGTGACGCAACACAACGCGGCGCTGGTCGAGCAGGCCGCCGCCGCGGCGAAGTCGCTCGAAGAGCAGGCCGCTGCGCTGCAGGCGGCGGTGGCGGTGTTCCGTCTCGAGAGCGAAGCGCAGCACGCGGCGGCGAACCGCGCCCGCACCGGCGCGAGCAGCGGCCGGGATGCCGCCGCCCAGTGGACGGCGCGCGACGGGTCGCTGCAGGCGGCCTAGCGGGGTGAGCGGCCGGGCGGCGTCGTGGTGTTAGCGGCGTAGTGGCGTAGCCGCATAGCCGCGTAGCCGCATAGCGAGACGGGACGAAGCGAAGCCGAAGCCGAAGCCGAAGCCGAAGCCGAAAGCGAAGCCGAAGCCGAAGCCGAAGCCGAAGAAGCCGAAGCCGAAGCCGAAGCGGCGCTCAGTCCGCGCCGCGCGTCTGCACGCCGGCGCTCGCCGGGGCGAAGCGGAAGGTCCCGCGGCCGGCGCCCTTCGCCTCGTAGAGCGCGGCGTCGGCGCGCCGGATCAGCGTCTCGAACGTATCGTCGCGCTCCGCGAAGGCAATGCCGGCGCTCGCGCCGATCTTCGCGGCCGCCCCGGTCGGCAGCGCATACGGCTCCGACAGTTGCGCGATCGCGCGCGTCGCGAGCGCGGCCACGCCAGGCTGCTCGACGTGTTCGATGACGAACGCGAACTCGTCGCCGCCGAGCCGCGCAACCCATTCGTTGTCGCGCAGCGTGCGGCGCAGGCGCTCGGCGACCATCCCCAGCACGAGATCGCCCGCGTGATGGCCGAGCGCGTCGTTGACCTGCTTGAAGCCGTCGAGATCGAGGTACATCACCGCGAGCGGCGGCGGGTGCCCGCTCGCGCGGTGCGCAAGCGACCATTCGAGCTGGTCGTACAGATAGCGGCGGTTCGGCAGGCCGGTCAGCGGATCGTGGCGCGCCCAGTGCAGGATCTTCGCCTCCGATTCGCGGCGCCGCGTCACGTCCTCGATGATGATCACCGAGCTGCCGTCCGGCACCGGATTGCGCGTCATTTCGAGCTGCCGTCCGTCGTCCAGCTCCAGGTCGAGCGGGCCGTGATTGTCCGCGAGCCACGTCGTGCAGCGCTCGATCAGTTCCGCGCGGAACGTTTCGCCGAACCGCGCAAGCCCGACCTGGCCGATGAACTCGGGCAACGGCACGTTCAGCTTCAGCATCTCGATGGTCGAGCCGAACAGTTCGGCGGAGCGGCGGTTGGCGATCACCACCTTGCCGGATTCGTCGATCGTGCACAGGCCGTGCGGCATATGCGCGAGCGCCGCGTCGAAGCGGGCGGCCAGCTCGGCGTGCTTCTGCTCGGCCGTCATCAGCGCGACCAGCACCTTGTAATGGCGCCGCACGACCGAGGTCATCGCGATCAGGTAGAGGAGCAGCGGAGGCACGAGAATCCACATGCCGTGGATCGGCGTGAGCAGCGCGCCGACCCCGATCGGCAGTGCGCCGAGCGTGATCTGGAGGATCGCGAGCCGCGGCAGCGCCGCGTTGCGCGATGCGATCCCGCCGAGGATCCCGGCCGTCACCATCACCGCGAGCGACGCCAGTTCCGCGTCGCCGGCCACCACGCACGCCATCGAACCCATGCCCAGCGCGAGGCACGCGAGCAGCGAGACCGGCGCATACCGGCGCGCCCAGCGGCCCGGATGGACCCGCTCCGCGCGGTTGCGCGCGAGGTACGCCCACGCAATGCCGAGGCGCGCCGCCAGCAGCACGATTTCCGCGCCGAGCCAGAGCGCCGCCCAGCCGCGATGCGTGCGCGACAGCGCGACCAGCGCGACGAACCCGCTTGCGACGCCGGACATCACGAGCGGACGCAAATTGTCAAATAGCGTCGATAGCAGCGACGAGCGGATCGAGACGGTGACCGGACTCGCACCCGACGCTGGCGTGACGAGGATCGAGTCGAGGAGAGACGTCTTGCCTGACATGGTTGGGCCGTGCGTGAAAGGGGGAAAACGCAGCGTCTGCGTGATGGCGATTTTCCGGCGGATGGCGAAGCGCGTGCGGCGCGCACGGAGCGGTACAAATGCCTACTTTAACCGCGAATTACCGTTGGCAAACACAATCCCGACGAATTATGACTTTATCGCAACGCGCACATGCCGGCGGGGCGCGTCGAGCGAATGCATCGGGCATGCGGCGCGTGGTTTCGGTGAAACACGTGCAGGCGCGCCGGAAAATTCGCAATCCGTGAAATCCGGCGCATCGCACGTGTTTCGCAGCGCTCACGGTGTCCGTGCCGGGCGTGAAAGCGCGCATTGGGCGGCAGACGCGATTCATCGCGAGCAATCGTTTGCGTGTATTCGTCAATGCCCGATCGGCAGCCAAATGTCCATCTCGTACCTTTTCTTCGGGCCGCTTATTGATCGTTCCGGTTAAGCAAAACACGGCACATTGCGCATTCTTAAGCGTGTTTCGACCGTTCGCGTTTCCTTCTCTTACCGAGTTTTCTCTCGGGTCATTCATTTCGTGCAGGTACTTCGTGCGAGCAAGAATGGCGATGCCGCATGACCGTGCATGAACCATTACGCGGTTGCCTTTCTTCCGGTCATGACGGGGTTTCCCTTTCTGTCCACTCTTGCACAAAGGTACATCGATGAATCTTCAATCGCACCCTGGATGCCGCCCGTTTGTCGAAGCGGGCGAGATGAGCCAACTGTCGGCTTATTACGAAGAAGGACGCAACACGATGTGGATGATGCTGCGTTCCGCGCCGCGGCCGTGCTTTAACCAGCAGCTCGTCACGGACATCATCCACCTCGCGCGCGTGGCGCGCGACTCCGGCCTGCCGTTCGACTTCTGGGTCACCGGCTCGCTGGTGCCGGAGATCTTCAACGTCGGCGGCGATCTCGACTTCTTCGTCGACGTGATCCGCAACGGGCATCGCGACCGGCTGATGGCCTATGCGCGCTCATGCATCGACGGCGTGTACGAGATCTATTCGGGCTTCGGCACGGGCGCCATTTCGATCGCGATGGTCGAGGGCAGCGCCCTCGGCGGCGGCTTCGAGGCCGCGCTCGCGCATCACTACGTGATTGCGCAAAGCGATGCGCGGCTCGGCTTTCCGGAGATCGCATTCAACCTGTTCCCGGGCATGGGCGGCTACTCGCTGGTGGCCCGCAAGGCGAACATGCGGCTCGCGGAAAACCTGATCGGCAGCGGCGAGCCGCATGCGGGCGAGTGGTATGCGGAGCGCGGTCTGGTGGACAAGACCTTCGAGGCGGGCGATGCGTATCTTGCGACGCGCACGTTCATCGACGTGATCCGGCCGAAGCTCAACGGCACGCGTGCGATGCTGCGCGCGCGTCAGCGCGTGCTGCCTTTATCGCGCGCGGAGCTGATGGACATCACCGAAGACTGGGTGAGGTCGGCGTTCATGCTCGAGGAAAAGGACATTGCGTACATGGAGCGTCTCGTGATGCTGCAGAACCGCCGCATGTCGAAGCTGCGCTCGGTGCCGTGAGCGCGCGCAGCCGCCTGAGCAAGCCGTGACAGAAAGTTCAGGCGATCAGCCTGAACTTTCTTTTCTCGTGCATCCAGGCTTCGAAGGTCTGGGCGTCCATCGGACGCGAATAATAGTAGCCCTGCACATAGTCGACGCCGACTTGCTGGATGAAGTCCGCTTCGCCCGCCGTCTCGACGCCCTCGGCCACCACCGCAAAGCCCAGCGCCCGCGCGAGCCCCACCACCGAGCGCACGAGCGCCTGCGTTTTCGGGTTCTGGTCGATGCCCGCGACGAAGCTGCGATCGAGCTTGATCACGTCGATCGGCAGGCGCGCCAGCTGCGACAGCGACGAATAGCCGGTGCCGAAGTCGTCGAGATGGATGCGCGCGCCGAGATCGCGGAACTGCTTCATCAGGCTCGCGACGAGCTCGTCGTTTTCCGCGAAGCAGCTTTCGGTCAGTTCGATATCGAGCAGGCCGGGGCGCAGCGCGGCGCCGTCGAGCACCTTCGCAAACTGGCTGGCGAGGTTCGCATCGCGCAACTGCCGTGCCGATACGTTGATCGCAATGCGCGTTTCGATGCCCTGCGCTTTCCAGCGGGCCGCCTCGGCCGCCGCCGCGCGCATGACCCAGCGGCCGAGCGGACCGATCAGCCCCGAGTCTTCCGCGAAGCGGATGAACTCGGTCGGGAAAACCAGCCCGCGGTCGGGCGACTGCCAGCGGATCAGCGCCTCGACGTTGTGCACGTGGCCGGTCTTCAGATCGATGACCGGCTGATAGTGGAGCACGAACTGGCTTTCTTCGAGCGCCTTGCGCAGGTTGGTATCGAGCCACATGAACTGCGCGACTTTCTGGTTCATTTCCGGCGCGAACATGCGATACGTGTGGCGGCCGGCTTCCTTCGCCGCGTACATCGCGGTGTCGGCGTTGCGCACCAGGTCTTCGAGCGTGTCGCCATGTTGCGGGTACAGCGCGATGCCGATCGAGCAGCCCGTGTAGATTTCGACGATGTCGATCTGCGCCGGCGTGCGCAGCCGTTCGAGAATCAGCTGTGCGACGGCTTCGAGCAGCGCCGGCGTGCAGCGCTCCAGCAGCACGAGGAACTCGTCGCCGCCGAGGCGCGCGAGCGTCGCGCCATCGGGCAGGCACCCGCCGATGAGGCCCGAGACCTTCTGCAACAGCCGGTCGCCGGTGATGTGGCCGTAGTGATCGTTGACGCGCTTGAAGTTGTCGAGATCGAGGAACAGGATGCCGACCTGCGTGTGCGGATCGGCGCGGCTCGCGTCGAGCGCGGCCCGGATCTTCTCGTTGATCGCGTGGCGGTTCGGCAGGCCGCTCAGCATGTCGGTATTGGCCAGTTCCGCGAGGCGCAGTTGCGCGGTGCGTTCGTCGGTGATGTCGATGCCCGAGCAGATGACGAACTGCTCGTCGACGCCGCTGCCGCTATGCACGAACTTGTTGCGGAACTGGAACAGGCGCGGGCCGTTGACCGTATTGATGTAGCGCTCGACCGCATACGGCGTGCTGCTGGAGAAAAACCGCGTGATGTTGCTGCGCGACTGCTCGCCCTGCTCGTCGCTCATGAACAGCTCGAACGCGCTCTTGCCGATCACGTCGACTTCGCGCATGCCGGTCACTTCTTCGCACAGGCGATTGAAGCGCTGCACGATGCCATGGCGGTCGAGGATCACGACGAGCGAGTTGACTTCGGAGACGACCTGTTCGGCGAACGCGAGCCCGTGTGCGAGATCGCGCGCGACCGACAGCGTGTCGCTGTAGGCCGAGGCGGTGCCGGCCCAGTCCGTCATGTTGAGCTTCTTGCCGACGAGGTGCAGCTGCAGCGAATGCCCGTACAGCGCGATGTCCAGCACGAGGTGAGCGGTCACGCCGGTGAGCGCGCGCACCTGCGCGGCCTGCTGCGCATCGAGCTCGACGCTGAGGTTGGTCAGCCCGCGCACGGCCGCGAGTTCGAGCGCGTTGCTGTCGCTGCCCAGGCGCCAGCAGGGGCTGGCCGTGCCGAAAAGCGTGTCTAGTACGGTGCGGTCATCTTCATCTTGCATGGACGGACTCCAGCCAAGAACGGTGTGGCTTCGGGACGAGCCCGGACCACGCTGCCAGGATACCCGCCCTCAGGCACCTGAACCGGTGCCGGTCCGTGCCTGCTTCCGGCACGGTTCGCTATCGCTAATGTATTGGCTGCCAGAATTGCAAAAACGGTGCAAAAACATTGCTAAAACGGTCGCAAACCGGTTGGAAAGGCGGCCGCGTTGTCTGCAGCGCGTGCCACATGCGCCATGCGTGGATAAATGAATTCCGCTGCAGATATGGTAGCAAATATAAATCGGAAATGCGGTTGTTGGCGTATTGAAAGCGCTTTTAAGGGCAATGTCGAGCGGTCGCCGGAATGTGTTGAACGGCCGCGCGGTGTGTCGAGCCGCGCGGCGCGCGGCCTGGGCGGCCCGCCGCGCCGCCGGCCGCCGCCCGGTGCGGCGTTGCGTTTACGCGAAACCCCGCGGATTCGACGACTGCCAGCGCCAGTGATCGGCGCACATCCGTTCGATTCCGTATTCGGCCTGCCAGCCGAGCAGCTGCCTCGCCGCCGCCGGATCGGCGAAGCACGACGCGACGTCGCCGGGGCGGCGCCCGACGATCTCATACGGCACCTTGCGGCCGCTGGCCTGCTCGAACGCGCGTACCACGTCGAGCACGCTGTAGCCGCGGCCGGTGCCCAGATTCACGACGAAGCCGCGGTCGAGCCGCGCGAGCGCGTCGAGCGCCGCGAGATGGCCGCGCGCGAGATCGACGACGTGGATGTAATCGCGCACGCCGGTGCCGTCCGGCGTGTCGTAGTCGCCGCCGAATACGCGCAGCGTCTGCAGCTTGCCGACCGCGACCTGGGCGACGTACGGCATCAGGTTGTTCGGGATGCCGGCCGGATCTTCGCCGATGCGCCCGCTCTCGTGCGCGCCGACCGGATTGAAGTAGCGCAGCGTCGCGATGCGCCAGCTGGGGTCCGCGCGTTCGAGGTCGCGCAGGATCTGCTCGGCGATCAGCTTGGTCTGCCCGTACGGGTTCGTTGCGGAGAGCGGGAACGATTCGTCGATCGGCGAGCGTTCCGGCACGCCGTAGACGGTGGCCGACGAACTGAACACCACCTGCTTCACGTTGCGCTCGCGCATCACGCGCAGCAGCACGAGCAGGCTGTCGAGATTGTTCGCATAGTATTCGAGCGGCTTCTCGACCGATTCGCCCACGGCCTTCAGCGCCGCGAAGTGGATCGCGCCGCTCACCGGGTGCGCGTCGAAGATGCGCGCGAGCGCGGTTTCGTCGCGCGCGTCGGCTTCGTAGAAGGCGAGCGTCTTGCCGGTGATCTCGCCGATGCGCCGGATCGATTCGCGGCGGCTGTTGACGAGGTTGTCGATCACGACGACGTCGTAGCCGCCGTTCAGCAGTTCGACACAGGTGTGCGAACCGATGAAGCCCGCGCCGCCGGTTACCAGAATCGTGCCTTTCGTGGTCATGCTGTGCTCCGTCAAAGTGAAACGCCAGTCAGTGTGCGAATCAGGTCAGTGTACCGGTGGATCACGTCGCGCTCGTCGAATTCCGCTGCGACCTTCTGCCGGCCGCGCTCGCCCATCGCGCGGCGCGCGTCGGGCGAGAGATCGAGCATGCGCGCGAGCGCGTCCGCGAGGCTCGCGGCGTCGCGCGCCGCGCACAGCAGCCCGTTGACGCCGTCGGCGACGACTTCGCGGCAGCCCGGCACGTCGGTGGCGACGATCGGCCGGCCCATCGCGGCCGCTTCCATCAGCGTGCGCGGCACGCCCTCGCGGTACGACGGCAGCACGACGCAGTCTGCGTCGGCGATGAATGGCCGCACGTCGTGCGCTTCGCCCAGGTATTCGATCGCGCCTTCGCGCTCCCACGCGGCGACTTTATCGCGGGTGATCGCGCTCGGATTGTCGACGCCGACCGGCCCGAGCAGCCGGAAGCGCGCGTGCGGGTAGCGCGCGCGCAGGCGCCGCGCGGCTTCGACGTACTCGCCGACGCCCTTGTCCCACAGCAGCCGCCCGATCAGCACGAACGCGAACGCGGGCCGCGCGGGCAGCGGCGCACAGGCGAACTGGCCGAGGTCGACGCCCTCGCCGTGCAGCAGGCGCGCGCGCTCCGGATGGGCCAGCAGACGCTGGGCGCGGAACGCGTCGAGATCGTCGCGATTCAGGAACCAGACTTCGCGTGGAAAGCGGAACGCGACACGGTACAGCCATTTTGCAATCCGGGCCGCGCGGCTGGCCTGGATGAACACATAGCCAAGCCCGGTCGTCACCGCCACCGACGGCACGCGCGCGAGCCACGCCGCGATCGAGCCGTAGATGTTCGGCTTGATCGTGTAATGAAAGACCAGGTGCGGGCGCAGCGTGCGGTAATGGCGATAGAGCGCCCACAGCGTGCCGAGATCCTCGCGCGGGCGCGTGCCTTTCGACGCGACCGGCAGCGCGATGCAGCGGCAGCCCATCTGCACGAGCAGCGCGAACGTGCGATCGGGCGGAGCGAGCACGACGACCTCCACGCCGCGCGCGACGAGCGTGCGGATCAGGCCCTGCCGGTACGTATAGATCGCCCATGCGGTGTTGCAGACGAGGATGATGCGCAAGGGTGCATTCGGCTTCATGGCGATCCGGTGAAGGCTGCGTGGCGGGGAGGCGCGGCCACGCGGCGCGGGCGCGTGTGCGGCACAGCGCGCGCGGGGATGCCGCTGTGCGGCGCGATCGTGCGCGCGCTCATGCGGAATGTCCGCGGCGCGCCGCGAAAAGCCGCCGCTTCAGACCCTGAAGCGCGCGATACGGCGTGACGAAATGCAGCAGGTTCTTTGCGAGTCCTAACCAGTCGTAGGGATTGAGCGCGTTGAAGTAACGCAGTTGCAGGCGCAACGTCGACACGATCTGGCGGCGTCGCCGCGTCGCGCTGATGCCGCCTTCGTTCAGCTCGTAGTACAGGCCGAGTTCGGGCAGGTTCGCGCAGTCGTAGCGCGCCATCAGGCGCAGGAACAGGTCGAGGTCCTCGGCCGAGCGGTAGTCGGCGCGATAGTTGCCGACCTCGCGCACCGCGTCGACGCGCAGCATCATCGACGGATGCGCGAGGCAACTGCGGTAGAAGCGCTGCCGGCGGATCGCGGCGGGTGCGGCGGGCGGGCGCAGCATGAACAGCGGCGCGCCGTCGCGCGCGACGACCTGGGTCCACATGCCGAGCCCCGCGATGCCGGGGTGCGCCTCCATCCACGCGCGCTGTTTCGCGAGCCGCTGCGGCGCCGCGAGATCGCCTGCGTCGATGCGCGCCGCGTAGCGCACGCCGCGCGCGGCGAGCGCCTCGATGCCCGCCCGCAGCGCGGCCTCGATGCCGCCGTTGCGCGGCATGCGCAGCACGTCGATCGCGAGGTTCGGCAGCGCGGGCGCGACGATCGGCGGCGTGCTGCCGTCGTCGACGATCAGCACGCGCACCGGCGCGTCCTCGCGAAACGACGCGAGCGTGCGTTCGAGATCGGCCTGCCCGTTGTACGCGGGGATCAGCACGGCGACGTCGTCGAGCGTGGCGGCGGGAGCGGACGTCATGAGCGCAGCCTGAAGCGGATGTAATAGAGGTTGACCGAGGCGGCCGCGAGGTAGCCGCACGCGAGCCCGACCAGCGCGCCATACGCGCCGAGCCGCGGAATTGCCGCCAGATTGGCCGCGAACGCGACGGCGAGCGCGAGCAGCCACTTCGCGAGCAGCACGTACCTCGCCTGGTACTTCAGCACGACGAGGTTGCCGATCGCTTCGATGCCGGCGGGCACCGACAGCCAGACCGCCCAGCGGAAGATGCCGATTGCGCTGTCGTACGCGGGCCCGAACACGCGATGCACGATCGGCGCGGCAAGCAGGTCGAGCACCAGCGCGCCGCCGGTCATCAGCGCGGCGGCGAGCGCGGTGAGCCGCAGCAGGTTGCGGCGCAGCCGGTGCGGCTCCTGCACCCGGTAGACGAACGCGGGCGCGATGGTTTGCGCGAGCATCAGCGCGAGCGCGATCCAGTTCTCGTTCAGTTGCTGCGCGGCCGAATAGCGGCCCAGATCCGCGAACGAGATGGCCCGTTCGAGCATCAGGCGATCGAGCTTCAGGAACAGGTACATGCAGATGAGCCCGAGCCAGAACACCGTGCCCGCGCTCGCGAAGTGGCGCAGCAGCCCGCGCTCGACATGCCAGCCGAGCCGGCCGCCGTGGCGGCGCCGGTAATAGACGACGAGCACCGCGCCGATCGCCGCGGATTCGAGCGCCCACAGCCAGCCGAAGCGGGCCGGCGCCACGGCTGCGTGGGCGAGCAGCGCGACGAGCGCCGCCTTCGCGAGCGCGGTGCTCATGCTCGTGAGCAGCTGCGGCTTGCTGTACGTCATGCTCTGCAGCCACGCGTTGATCAGGCCGACGAACGGTTCGCGAAACAGCATCGTGACCGCGAGGCCGGCGAGCATTGCGCCGACGAGCGGGTCCGTCGCGCCCGCGGCGATGCCCGTCCACGTGAGGAGCAGCGCGACGACCGCCACCCCGAAGCGCAGCGCGAACGCACTGCCGAGCACGGTGCCGAGCTGCGCGGGCGGCCGGTTGACGATGGTCGGCACCAGAATCTCCGCGCCGCACACCCAGGTGAGCGGCGAGAGCACCAGCAGCAGCGTGTTCGCGTATTGCCATTTGCCGAACGTAGCCGGCCCGAAATAGCGTGCGAGCACGCCGCTGATCGCGATCGCGACGCCGATCTGCGTGGTGCGTTCGAGCCCGAGCCAGACGATGTTGGCGAACGCGCGCGTGATGTCGGGATGCGCGAGACGGCCGGACAGGCGCAGGCGCATGCGCGTCAGCATCGGCCCGCCGCGCGCGCGCCCGGCCGGGCGTGCGCGTGCCGCCGGGCACGCGGCGTGCTGGCCGATGCGGCGGCCCGTTGCGCCACGCAGGGCGGCAACGCTGTGAGGGGAGGGCGTCCAGGCATTAGAATAGGGGGCGGCAACGCGTGACGGAGAGGCGCAATTATAAGTTGGATCACCCGCCGGACACACCGGGGTCCCGGCACGAACGCTGCAGGGCGTTCTCCGACGAGGGCCGGCGCCGCAGCGCGCCGGTCAGATTTTTCATCGCAGGCAAGTGAGCCCATCATGATTTCCCAATCCATCTTCAAGGCATATGACATTCGCGGCGTCATCGGCAAGACGCTCGACGACGAGGCCGCCAGGCTGATCGGCCGTGCGTTCGGCAGCGAAGTGCGGGCGCAGGGCGGCGACGCGGTCGTCGTCGCGCGCGACGGCCGCCTGTCGGGCCCCGGTCTCATCGTGGCGCTCGCGGACGGTCTGCGCGCCGCGGGCGTCGACGTGGTCGACGTCGGCATGGTGCCGACGCCGGTCGGCTATTTCGCGGCGAGCGTGCCGCTCGACCTGCCAGGCGGCGCGCGGCGCGTCGATTCATGCATCGTCGTGACCGGCAGCCACAATCCGCCCGACTACAACGGCTTCAAGATGGTGCTGCGCGGCGCGGCGATCTACGGCGAGCAGATCCAGGCGCTGTACCAGCGCATCGCGGCAAGCGACTTCGCGAGCGGCGCCGGCGGCTATGCCCGCTACGACATCGCCGACACGTACCTCGCACGCATCGTCGGCGACATCCGGCTCGCGCGGCCGCTGAAGCTCGTCGTCGACACCGGCAACGGCGTGGCGGGCGGCCTCGCGCCGAAGCTCTTTCGCGCGCTCGGCTGCGAGCTGGTCGAGCTGTTCACCGAGATCGACGGCACCTTCCCGAATCACCATCCCGACCCCGCGCATCCGGAGAACCTGCAGGATGTGATCCGCGCGCTGCGCGAAACCGATGCGGAGATCGGCTTCGCGTTCGACGGCGACGGCGACCGTCTCGGCGTCGTCACGAAGGACGGCCAGATCATCTACCCGGACCGCCAGCTGATGCTGTTCGCCGAGGACGTGCTGTCGCGCAACCCGGGCGCGCAGATCATCTACGACGTGAAGTGCACGCGCAATCTCGCGACGTGGGTGAAGGACAAGGGCGGCGTGCCCGTGATGTGGAAGACCGGCCACTCGCTCGTGAAGGCGAAGCTGCGCGAGACGGGTGCGCCGCTCGCCGGCGAAATGAGCGGGCACGTGTTCTTCAAGGACCGCTGGTACGGTTTCGACGACGGCCTTTACACCGGTGCGCGGCTGCTCGAAATCCTCGCGCGCGTGGCCGACCCGAGCGCGCTGCTCAACGGGCTGCCGAACTCGCGCGCGACGCCGGAGCTGCAGCTCAAGCTCGAAGAGGGCGAGAACTTCGCGCTGATCGCGCGGCTGCAGAAGAGCGCGACGTTTCCCGGCGCCGACGAGGTCGTGACGATCGACGGCTTGCGCGTCGAGTACCCGGACGGCTTCGGTCTCGCGCGCTCGTCGAACACGACGCCGGTGGTCGTGATGCGCTTCGAGGCCGACAGCGACGCGGCGCTCGCGCGCATCCAGGCGGACTTCCGCCGCGTGATCCTCGCGGAGAAGCCGGACGCGCAACTGCCGTTCTGAGCGCGGGTTGCCCCGCACGACGCGGCGCGGGTGGCGGACCCGCGCCGCGTTTTTGCATGCGGGCCGCGCGCGGCGCGCTAGAATTGCAGACCTTTTTCTGCATCTTCAGGCCCGGTGGCCGTCTTTCCAGTGTTGAGCGTGCAAAAGATCCTGATCGTGCGAGTGTCGTCGCTGGGCGACGTCGTCCACAACATGCCGGTGATCGCCGACATTCGTCGCCGCCATCCCGATGCGCAGATCGACTGGCTCGTCGAGGAGAGCTTCGTGCCGCTCGTGCAGCTGGTCGCCGGCGTCCATCGCGCGGTGCCGGTGTCGCTGCGGCGCTGGCGCAAGCGCCTGCTGTCGGCGGCAAACTGGCGCGAGATCGGCGCGTTCCGGCGCGCGCTGGCCGCCGAACGCTACGACCTCGTGATCGACTGCCAGGGGCTCATCAAGACCGCATGGGTCGCGGGCATGGCGCGCGGGCCGGTGGTCGGCCTCGCGAACCGCACGGAGGGCGCGGGCTTCGAATGGCCGGTGCGCTTCTTCTACGACCGGCGCGTGCCGATCGCGCCGCGCACGCACGTGGTCGAGCGCACCCGCCAGCTGGTGGCCGCGGCGCTCGGCGATCCGCCGCCGCAGCCGGACGACGAGATCGACTTCGGGCTCGACACCGGCCGCGCGGCGCTCGCGCTGTCCGAGGCGGATCTGAACCTGCCGGTGCCCTACGTGGTGTTCGTGCACGCGACCTCGCGCGCCGACAAGGAGTGGCCGCAAGCCGCATGGATCGAGCTTGGCGAGGCGCTGGTGCGGCGCGGCGCCTCGCTCGTGCTGCCGTGGGGCAGCGACGCCGAGCGGGCGACGAGCGAGCGGCTCGCGCGCGCGTTCGGCGGCGCGGCGATCGTGCCGCCCCGGCTGTCGCTGCCGGCGGTGGTCGGCCTGCTCGACGGGGCGGCCGCCACGGTCGGGGTTGACACCGGTCTGGTTCACATCGCCGCAGCGCTGAAGCGGCCGACGGTCGAGTTGTACAATTTCGCGACCGCGTGGCGCACCGGCGGCTACTGGTCGCCGAACGTCGTCAATCTCGGCACGGCCGGGCAGCCGCCGGCACTGCCGCAGGTCCGCGCCGCGCTGGCCGGCTTCGGGCTGCTGTAGGACGCGCCGCGCGTGGCCGCCGCGCAGCGCGCCTGAATCACGCTATCCGCTATCAAGGGCGACCATGAACGAAACCCAGATCATCGAAGTCGCAAGCGCCGACTGGCACGGACAGCATCTGTCCGTGCCGCGCGAGACGCTGCTCGCGGGCGTCGAGCGCGGCAAGGTGCTGTACTTCCCGAATCTGCGCTTCGCGATCGAAGGCGGCGAGCGGGCGCTGCTCGACCCGGCGCTCGCCGACCCGAAGCGCAAGAACATCAGTCTCGAACCGGATGGCGGTGCGCTGCACGGCGTCGCTGGCGACGCGGTCACGCAGTCGGCGGTGCGCGCGCTGATCGCCCGCTATCAGGCCGGCGCGCGCACGCTCGTCGACGGGCTGTTTCCCGAATATGCGGGCAAGCTGCGCGTCGCGCCGACCAGCCTGCGGCTGCATCAGGTCGAGACGCGCGAGACCTCGTGGCGCAAGGACGACAGCCGGCTGCACGTCGACGCGTTTCCGTCGCGGCCGAATTACGGCGAGCGGATCCTGCGCGTGTTCACCAACGTGAACCCGCACGGCGCGCCGCGCGTGTGGCGCGTCGGCGAACCGTTCGAGGACATGGCGCAACGCTTCCTGCCGCGGATCAAGGCGCCGCTGCCGGGCTCCGCGTGGCTGATGAACCTGCTGCACGTGACGAAGTCGCCGCGCAGCGAATACGACCATCTGATGCTGCATCTGCACGACAGCATGAAGGCCGATCCCGATTACCAGCAGAACAGTCCGCAGCAGACCATGCCGTTTCCGCCCGGCAGCGTGTGGGTGTGCTTTTCGGACCAGACTTCGCACGCGGTGATGGCCGGCCAGTTCATGATGGAGCAGACCTTCTTCCTGCCGGTCAAGGCCATGGCACAGCCCGAGTGCGCGCCGCTCGGCATTCTGGAACGCCTGAAGGGCAGGGCGCTGGTTTGAGCGCCGGCCATCCCGCCTGCGCCGGCGCGCCCGCCTGTCCGTCTGCCTGCCTGCTTGCCTGTGCGTCTGCCTGCGCGCTTGCCTGCGCGTCTGCCTGTGCATTTGCCTGCGCGCTCGTCTGCGTGATGTGCGGCGCTCGCCGTCCGGGCGCGGAGGGCGGATGCTGAGATTCGTCTATCGCGCGCTGTGGATGCTCGTCGCGCCGCTCGCCGTCCTGCGTCTGCTGATCCGCTCGCGCAAGGAGCGCGGCTACCGGCTGCACATCGGCGAGCGCTTCGGCCATGCGCGGGGCCGTCTGCCGGAGGACGACGCGCCGCTCGTCTGGGTGCATGCGGTGTCGGTCGGCGAGACGCGCGCCGCGCAGCCGCTGATCGAGGCGCTGATGCAGGCGCGCCCCGACGCGCGCATCCTGCTCACGCACATGACGCCGAGCGGACGCATGACCGGCGAGCAGCTGTTCGGCGAGCGCGTGCTGCGCTGCTATCTGCCGTACGACATGCCCGGCGCGGTACGCCGCTTCCTGCGTGCATGGCGCCCCGCGCTCGGACTCGTGATGGAGACCGAAGTCTGGCCCACGCTGATCGACGAATGCCGTCGCGCCGATGTGCCGCTCGTGCTCACCAACGCGCGGATGTCGGCGCGCTCGTTTCGTCGCGCGGCGCGCTTCGGGCGCGCGACGCGCGACGTGTTCGGCGGGTTCGCGCGCGTGCTGGCGCAGTCTCCCGCCGACGCGGAGCGGTTGCGCACGCTCGGCGCGCGCAACGTGGCGGTGCTCGGCAACCTGAAATTCGACATGAGCGCGCCGCCCGAGCTGGCCGCGCGCGGCCATGCGTGGCGCAGCGCGATCGGCGCGCGGCCGGTGTGGGTCGCGGCGAGCACGCGCGAGGGCGAGGAAGCGCTCGTGCTGCAGGCATTCGCGGCGCTCGGCATCGAGGATGCGCTGCTGATCCTCGTGCCGCGCCACCCGCAGCGCTTCAACGAGGTCGCGGCGCTGCTGCAGAAGTCCGGCTTGCACAGCATGCGCCGCTCGGTCTGGGCGCCGGCGGCGAGCGGCGCCGCGCCGGCAGCCGCGCTGCGGCCGTTGCCGGCCGACGTGACGGTGCTGCTCGGCGACTCGATGGGCGAACTCGGCGCGTATTACGCGGCGGCGGACCTTGCGTTCATCGGCGGCAGCCTGTTGCCGCTCGGCGGGCAGAATCTGATCGAAGCGTGCGCAGTCGGGGTGCCGGTGCTGATCGGGCCGCACGTGTTCAACTTCGCGCAAGCCACCGCGGACGCGCTGGCGGCCGGCGCCGCCGCGCAGGTGCAGGACCCCGCGGAACTGGCGCGCACGCTGCGCGAACTGTTCGCGGACAAGCCGCGCCGCGTCGCGATGGGCGCGGCGGCTTCGGCGTTCGCCGCGCGCCATCGCGGCGCGACCGCGCGAACGGTGGACGTGCTGACGGCGCTGCTGCCCGGCTGACCGCGCGGACCGCGCTGATCCCGGCGACCCGGCGACCCGGCGACCCGGCGACCCGGCGACCCGGTGACCCGGTGACCCGGTGACCCGGTGACCCGGCTGACCCCGCCGCACGCCGCACGCCGCACGCCGCACGCCGCACGCCGCGCGCCGCACGCCGCGTGCGCGTCAGACCGTCAGCAGCCCTTTCTTCTCGATGAAGGCGATCACCTGATCGAGACCGTCGAGCGCTTTCAGGTTGCACATCACGAACGGCCGCTCGCCGCGCATCTTCTTCGTGTCCGAGGCCATCACGTCGAGGTTCGCGCCCACCAGCGGCGCGAGGTCCGTCTTGTTGATCACGAGCAGGTCCGACTTCGTGATGCCGGGGCCGCCCTTGCGCGGAATCTTCTCGCCGCCCGCGACGTCGATCACGTAGATCGTGAGGTCGGACAGCTCCGGGCTGAAGGTGGCCGCGAGATTGTCGCCGCCGGATTCGATGAAGACGATGTCGGCGTCGGGAAAGCGCGCGAGCATCCGGTCGACCGCTTCGAGATTGATCGACGCGTCTTCGCGGATCGCCGTGTGCGGGCAGCCGCCCGTCTCGACGCCCATGATGCGTTCGGCCGGCAGCGCGCCCGCCACGGTCAGCAGACGCTGGTCCTCCTTCGTGTAGATGTCGTTGGTGATCGCGACGAGGTCGTAGCGATCGCGCATCGCCTTGCAGAGCATTTCGAGCAGCGTGGTCTTGCCGGAGCCGACCGGACCGCCGACGCCCACGCGTAGCGGCGGCAGTTTCTTCGTGCGGGGAGCGGGGGTGTGCGGGGATGCGTTCATGGCTGTACGGGTCTAGGAACGAAAAAGCCGCGAGTACTGCGACTCGTGATGCGCCGACAGGATGCCCAGGTGCGGCGCGAAGGTGACGATGTCATCGGGGGCGGTCGCGCAGGCGTGCGCGACCGCCGCGTCGATCTGGCCGCGCAGCGCGACGAGGATGCGCTGCCCGGCAAGCTGGCCGAGCGGCACGGCCTTCAGCGCGGCGGCCGTCTGGTTTTCGACCCAGCTGAACGCGTAGGCCGCGAGCGCGGCGTCGACAGGCACGTCGTGCGCGAACGCGGCGAACGCGAACGCGGTGGGCTGCGCGAGCGGCGTGAGCGCGGCGAGCGTCGCGCGCCGCGCCGCATCGCCCCATTCGAGCGATACGCACAGTTGCCGCAGCGACCAGCCCATCTGCTCGGTCTCGCGGCGCAGCTCGGCGGACTCGCGGCTCGCCAGAAATGCGCGGTTGGCGCAGCCGAGCGCGGCGGCGTCGTGCGCCTGCCAGTGCGCGATCTGGTGCGCGAGCACCGGCAACTCGCCCGCGGCGAGCACGCTGGCAAGGCCGCTTGCGATCCAGTCGCGCGCGCTGTCGGCGTCGGTGACGAGGCCCGCCTCGATCGCCGCTTCGAGCCCCTGGGAATAGCTGAACGCGCCAATCGGCAGCGCAGGCGAAGCGAGATGCAGCAGCGCGGTGAGTTCAGCGAGACGCATGCTGCGGATCCGCGTGCGCGCAGTCGCATCCGTCGTGCTCGTGCGGGCGGGCATGCGCGTGGTCGTGCGGGTGATCGTGCGCGTGAGCATGACCATGATCGTGCGCGTGATCATGCCCGTGCGCGTGTCCGTGATGCTCGTCGTACACCTGTTGCGCGAGTGCGTAATCCTCGGCGAAGGTTTCGTCGTGCCCATGGCGATGACCGCCGCCGTACGCGCCCGCTTCGGGCTGGAACGGCGCGCTCGCGCGCTCGACGGTGGCGCCGACGCGCGTCAGCATGTCCGCGAGCACCGGGTCGTCTTCGAGCTTCAGCGCGTGGGCGCCGACTTCCACCGGCGTATGCCGGTTGCCCAGATGATAGGCTGCGCGCGTGAGCGTGAGCGCATCGGGCGCGCGCACGATCAGCACCGCCTGAGGCGCGGCCACCACGCGCACGAGCCCGCCGTCGTCGGCGACCAGCAGGTCGCCGTCGCGCAGCACGGTGCCGCGCGGCAGCAGCACGGCGACCGCTTCGCCGCTGTCGAGCGTCGCGGCGAGGCGGCTCTTGCGGCGCGCGTCGAAATCGAGCGTGAGGGTCGGCGCGCGCTTCACGAGCACCGGTGCGAGTCGCGCGTTCGCCGCGAGACGTTTGTCGAGCGTGCGCATCGTCTAGAACAGGAAATAGCGTTGCGCCATCGGCAGCACCGAGGCGGGCTCGCAGGTGAGCAACTGGCCGTCGGCGATCACCTGGTAGGTTTCCGGATCGACGCTGATGGCCGGGCGCCACGCGTTGTGGATCATGTCGGCCTTCGTCACGTGGCGGCAGTGCCTGACCGGCACGATGCGCTTTGCGAGGCCGTAACGCGCCGCGATGCCGGCTTCCTCGGCCAGCTGCGACACGAAGGTGAGCGAGGTGCGCGCGAGCGCGCCGCCGCGCGTCGCGAACATGTCGCGGTAGTGCACCGGCTGCGGCGTCGGGATCGATGCGTTCGGGTCGCCCATCTGCGCCATCGCGATCATGCCGCCCTTCAGGATCAGCGACGGCTTGATGCCGAAGAACGCCGGCTCCCAGAACACCAGATCGGCCCACTTGCCCGGTTCGATGGAACCGACTTCGTGCGCGATGCCGTGCGTGAGCGCCGGATTGATCGTGTACTTCGCGACATAGCGCTTCGCGCGGAAGTTGTCGTGCCGCGCGGTGTCTTCGGACAGCGCGCCGCGCTGCACCTTCATCTTGTGCGCGGTTTGCCACGTGCGGATGATCACCTCGCCGACGCGCCCCATCGCCTGCGAATCGGACGACACCATCGACAGCGCGCCGAGATCGTGCAGGATGTCCTCGGCGGCGATCGTCTCGCGGCGGATCCGCGATTCGGCGAACGCGATGTCCTCGGCGATCGACGGGTCGAGGTGATGGCACACCATCAGCATGTCCAGATGCTCGTCGAGCGTGTTCACCGTGTACGGCCGCGTCGGATTGGTCGACGACGGCAGCACGTTCGCCTCGCCGCACACCTTGATGATGTCCGGCGCGTGGCCGCCGCCGGCGCCTTCCGTGTGGTACGTGTGGATCGTGCGGCCCTTGAACGCGGCGACCGTCGCCTCGACGAAGCCGGCCTCGTTCAGCGTGTCGGTGTGGATCGCGACCTGGGTGTCGGTGTCGTCGGCGACCGACAGGCAGGTGTCGATGGCCGCCGGCGTCGTGCCCCAGTCCTCGTGCAGCTTCAGGCCGATCGCGCCGGCGCGGATCTGCTCGACGAGCGGCTCGGCCTGGCTTGCATTGCCCTTGCCGAGGAAGCCGAGATTCATCGGGTAGCCGTCGGCGGCCTGCAGCATCCGTTCGAGATGCCACGGTCCCGGCGTGCAGGTGGTCGCGTTGGTGCCGGTGGCCGGGCCAGTGCCGCCGCCGAGCATCGTCGTCACGCCGCTCGCGAGCGCTTCGTCGATCTGCTGCGGGCTGATGAAGTGGATGTGCGAATCGATGCCGCCCGCGGTGACGATGAGCCCCTCGCCCGCGATCACCTCGGTCGCCGCGCCGATCGCGATCGTCACGCCGGGCTGGATGTCCGGATTGCCGGCCTTGCCGATCGCCGCGATGCGGCCGTCCTTGATGCCGATGTCGGCCTTCACGATGCCCCAGTGATCGAGGATCACCGCGTTCGTGACGACCGTGTCGGCCACCTCGGCGGCGACGCGCTGCGACTGGCCCATGCCGTCGCGGATCACCTTGCCGCCGCCGAATTTCACCTCTTCGCCGTAGATCGTGTAATCGCGCTCGACTTCGATCAGCAGCTCGGTGTCGGCGAGGCGCACGCGATCGCCGGTCGTGGGGCCGAACATTTCCGCATACGCGCGGCGGCCAATACGTAAGGTCATGATGTGCGTTCCGCAGAGAAGCGAGGGACGGAGCCGCGTTACAGCGGTCCCATCACCTTGCCGTTGAAGCCGTAGACGATGCGCGCGCCCGCCAGCGCGACCAGCTCGACCGTGCGCGACTGGCCGGGCTCGAAGCGCACCGCGGTGCCGGCCGCGATATTCAGCCGGAAACCGCGCGCGGCTTCGCGCTCGAAGCTGAGCGCCGGATTCACTTCGTAGAAGTGGTAATGCGAGCCGACCTGCACGGGCCGGTCGCCGGTGTTCGACACCGTGAGCACGCAGGTCGGGCGGCCGGCGTTCAACTCGTGCTCGCCGTCGTCCGTGAGAATTTCGCCGGGAATCATCGGGGCTCCGGAGCGCAGTCAGGGAATCGGATGATGGACAGTGACGAGCTTGGTGCCGTCGGGAAAGGTCGCCTCGACCTGGATGTCGGGGATCATCTCCGGTACGCCGTCCATCACGTCCTCGCGCGTGAGCAGCGTGGTGCCGAAGTGCATCACCTCGGCGACGGTCTTGCCGTCGCGCGCCGCTTCCATCAGCGCGGCCGTGATGAACGCGACCGTTTCCGGGTAGTTCAGCTTCAGGCCGCGTGCGCGACGGCGCTCGGCGAGCAGCGCGGCGGTGAAGATCAGGAGCTTGTCCTTTTCGCGGGGTGTCAGCTTCATCGGGAATGTCGGTGTCTTCGGGTGCCGGTTCGCGGGAGGCAGGCGGCGCGTATGCCCGCTGCCGCCCGCTGCGCGACAAGCTTATAGCAGGTTGGCACGAAAAGGTATCGAGCGTCTTCCAAGTCTTTCGGACTGCTTTCTATATTCTTTCTTTAAACTTTCTTTGTGCGTGCGGCCGCCTGCATTGCGTGCGCCGCTTACAGGTTCGCCGGCAGCGGCGTGCCGAACCACTTCTTCGACAGCGCGTCGAGCGCGCCGTCGGTCCGGGCTTGTGTGAGGATCGCGTCGACCTTCGCGAGCAGGCGCGGCTCGCCCTTGTTCAGCCCGACGTAGCACGGCGAATCCTTGATGACGAATTTCGGCTCCAGCGCGCGCGGCGGATGCTTCGCGTTGATCGCTGCCGCGACCACGTTGCCGGCTGCGATCAGCTGCACCTGGCCGGACAGGTAGGCCTCGATCGTTGCGTTGTTGTCCTCGTAGCGCTTGATCGTCGCGTTCGGCGCCATCTTCGTGAGCGCGAGTTCTTCGAGCGCGCCGCGCGTCGCGCCGACGGTCTTGCCGGTGAGGTCGGCCGGCCCGCTCACCTTCAGGCCGGCCGGACCGAACACGCCCTGGTAGTACGGCGCATAGGCCACCGAGAAGTCGATCACTTTCGCGCGGTCCGGCGTCTTGCCGAGCGACGAGATCACGAGATCGACCTTGTTCGTCTGCAGGTACGGAATGCGGTTGGCGCTGTTGACCGGCACGAGCTGCAGCTTCACGTGCAGCGATTTCGCGAGCAGCGCGGCCGTGTCGATGTCATAGCCTTGCGGCTGCATGTCGGGGCCGACCGAGCCGAACGGCGGATAGTCGTCGGGCACGGCAACCTTCAGCACGCCGGTTTTGACGATCTGGTCGAGGTCGTCGGCATGAGCCGAGGGGGCGCCGAGCGCGAGAAGGGGCAATGCGGCGAGGGCCGCGAGCCAGTGGCGGCGCGCGCGGCGGGGATGGAGTGCGTTCATGTGGGAGCGGTCGTGTGGTCGGATGGGGGCGAAGGGGCCTCTTCGGGCAGCCGTCATCGTGCGGCCGCCGCGTGGTGCATCATCGAGCAAGCCGCGTGCCATGCTGGTGCGACGGGCTCGACGCGGCGTTTGACGGCGCGGAGCACCACGATGGCGCGCGCCGCTGCGCCAAGCTGGTGCGCGCGCGATCCGGCTGGCGCGCGGCCCGGGTGGGGTGGTGGGGCGGGCGGCGCGGGTTGGGCAGGTTGGGCAGGCAGGCCGGGTAGGGCAAACAGGGCAAACAGGGCAAGCAGGGCAAGCAGGGCAAGCAGGGCAAGCAGGGCAAGCAGGGCAAACAGGGCAAGCAGGGCAAACAGGGCAAACAGGGCAAACAGGGCAAACAGGGCAAACAGGGCAAGCAGGGCAGGCAGGGCAGGTGGGACGCATGGCCGGCTGAGCGGCACGTGACCCAGCCCGTGCGGCGTGCGCCGCTCAGGTCGTCCAAAGACGCAGCGGCACCGCCTCGACCTGATGCACGAGCGGGCGCAGCGCGAGCCAGCAGGCGGTGAGCGCCTGCTGCAGCGGTTCCATCGACTGCGCGAGCGCGCGCACCAGCAGCACGCCGGGACTCACGCACGAGGCGGCGGCGCGGACCGCGCCGTCATACGGCAGCGTGGCGGTGAGATGCTCGGCGAGCGCGTCGTCGCAGGCGGGTCCGACCGCCCACAGCGTGCCCCATGCCGGGAAGCCGGCGAGGCCTTGCGGCGCGTCGCGCAACGCGGCGTCGGCGGCGAGCCGGGTGCGTTCGAGCCACAGCAGTTCGCCGTCCGGTCCGACGATGCGCGACACCGCGCGCAGCGCGCCCGCCGACCAGCGTTCGCCGGCGGCCTGGCGGCCAAGCTGCGTCGCTTCCCAGCCGAGCGCGGTGGCGCCCTCGGCGAGCGTCAGCGTGAAGTCGAGCGACGCGTGCGTGGCGTCGAACACGATGTTGTTCTGCGGCAGCCAGTCGAGCCTCGCGTGCGCGCCGACGCTCACGTTCACACGCTGGTGCGCCGGGCGCCCGTTCGACTTGTACCACTTGGTGGCGCCGGGCGTCGCGATGACGGCGTGCGTGTGCGCGTCGAGCGCGACGTCGATGTCGAGCCGGTCGCCGCCCGCGATGCCGCCCGGCGGATGCACGATCACCGCATGGCAGATTGCCGCGCCTTCGGGATAGAGCGGACGCTGCACGCGCAGCGGCCCGTCATGCCGGCGATGCGCGAGCGTCGTGCGCGCACCCTGGCGCGCGAAGCCGAGTTCGAGCCGGGCGTGCCAGGGCGCGAAGGCCGCGTCGTGCGGCATCGCAAGCGTGTCTGGGGGTTCGTGAAGCGACATGCGGTGGGCGTGAGGACGGCAATGATGGGAACAGAGGGAGCACCGGCCGTGCGCAGGCTGTGCGGGCACGCGCGCGGTGCGGCGAGCATAGCATGCGCCAGGCTGCGCGGCAGACGCGGCAAACCGCGCAAGCCGCGCAAACCGCGCAAACCGCGCAAACCGCGCAAACCGCGCAAACCGCGCAAACCGCGCAAACCGCGCAAACCGCGCAAACCGCGCAAACCGCGCAAACCGCGCAAACCGCGCAAACCCGCGCGCCGCGCGTCACACGGCGATCAGCGCGCGCACACCGTCCGCGTCCATCTCCGGTCCGTTGCCGGCCCGCACGATTTCGCCGCGCGACATCACCGCATAGGTGTCGGCGAGCGATTTCGCGAAGTCGTAGTACTGCTCGACGAGCAGGATGGCCATCTCGCCGCGCGCGGCGAGCATGCGGATCACGCGCTCGATGTCCTTGATGATCGACGGCTGGATGCCTTCGGTCGGTTCGTCGAGCACGAGCAGTTTGGGGCCGGCCGCCAGCGCCCGGGCGATCGCGAGCTGCTGTTGCTGGCCGCCCGAAAGATCGCCGCCGCGCCGGCGCAGCATCTGCTTGAGTACCGGAAAGAGCTCGAACAGTTCGTCGGGCAGCGTCGCGCTGCCGGGGCGCGTCGCGAGGCCCATCCGCAGGTTTTCCTCGACCGTCAGGCGCGCGAAGATTTCGCGGCCCTGCGGCACGTAGCCGATGCCGAGGCGCGCGCGGGCGTCGGGGCGCAGCGTATCGATGCGCTCGCCGTCGAGCGCGATGCTGCCGCTCCTGATGCCCACGACGCCCATCAGCGCCTTGAGCAGCGTCGTCTTGCCGACGCCGTTGCGCCCGAGCAGCGTGAGCACCTTGCCCTTTTCGAGTTCGAGGCTGACGTTGCGCAGGATGTGGCTGCCGCCGTAATACTGGTTGATTGCGTCGATACGCAGCATGGTTCGGTTTCCTCAGCGCCCCAGATAGACCTCGACCACCCGCTCGTCGGCCTGCACCTGTTCGAGGCTGCCCTCGGCGAGCACGCTGCCTTCGTGCAGAACGGTCACCTTGTCGGCGATCTTGCGCACGAACTCCATGTCGTGCTCGACCACCATCAGCGTGTGCTTGCCGGCGAGCGACAGGAACAGCTCCGCGGTGCGGTCGGTTTCGGCGTCGGTCATGCCAGCCACCGGCTCGTCGAGCAGCAGCAGTTTCGGATCGAGCATCAGCAGCATGCCGATTTCGAGCCACTGCTTCTGCCCGTGCGACAGATCGCCCGCGCGGCGCGCGGCCTCGTCGCCGAGCCGGATGATCTGCAGCACCTCCTCGACGCGCGTGCGCTGTTCGCCGCCGAGCCGGAACAGCAGCGTGCCGCGCACGCGCTTGTCCGCCTTCAGCGCGAGTTCCAGATTGTCCTGCACGCTGAGTTCCTCGAACACCGTGGGCTTCTGGAACTTGCGGCCGATCCCGGCGGCCACCACTTCGGCCTCGCGCAGCTTGAGCAGGTCGATCGTCTGGCCGAAAAACGCACTGCCGGAATCGGGGCGGGTCTTGCCGGTGATCACGTCCATCATCGTCGTCTTGCCGGCGCCGTTCGGGCCGATGATGCAGCGCAGTTCGCCGGCGTCGATCGACAGGCTCAGCTGGTTCAGCGCGCGAAAGCCGTCGAAGCTCACGCTGATCCCGTCGAGATAGAGCGCGACGCCGTGGCTCAGGTCGGGGCCGGGATTCAGCACGCGGCCGTAGCCGTCGGGCGCCGCGCGGCCGGCGTCGGGTGCCGGTGCGGACAGCGTCGTGTCGAACGGGGTGTCGTTAGCCACGGCGCGCCCTCCATTGCTTCGCGAGGCCCACCATGCCATACGGCGCGAACAGCGTGACCACGATGAACAGGCCGCCGAGCAGATACAGCCACACCTGCGGGATCGCCACGGTCAGCCAGCTTTTCGCGGCATTCACGACGAGCGCGCCGACGATCGGGCCGACGAGCGTGCCGCGTCCGCCGATCGCCGCCCAGATCGCGATCTCGATCGAATTCGCCGGCGACATCTCGCCCGGGTTGATGATGCCCACCTGCGGCGCGTAGAGGGCGCCCGCGAGGCCGCACATCATCGCCGAGACGGTCCACACCGCGAGCTTGAACCACAGCGGGTTGTAGCCGCAGAACATGGTCCGGCTCTCGGCGTCGCGAATCGCGGTGAGCACGCGGCCGAACTTGCTGCGCACGAGCCAGCGCGAGAACAGGAAGAGCGCCGCCAGCGCGACGCTGCTGGCAACGAACAGCGCCACTGTCATGCCCGCCGTGCCCACCGGAAAGCCCAGCAGCACGTTGAAATCGGTCAGCCCGTTGTTGCCGCCGAAACCGGTCTCGTTGCGAAAGAACAGCAGCATCGCCGCGTATGTCAGCGCCTGGGTGATGATCGAGAAATACACGCCCTTGATCCGCGAGCGGAACGCGAAGAAGCCGAACACGAACGCGAGCAGCCCCGGCGCGGCGAGCGCGAGAAACAGCGCGTACGCGAAGTGCTGCGTGCCGGCCCAGTACCACGGAAAGCGCGTCCACTGCATGAACTGCATGAAGTCCGGCAGCGTGCCGCTGGCGGCGGTCATCGCGCGGTCGAGGTACATCCCCATCGCGTACCCGCCCATCGCGAAGAACAGCCCGTGGCCGAGCGACAGGATGCCCGCGTAACCCCAGACGAGGTCCATCGCGAGCGCGACCATCGCGTAGCAGAGAATCTTGCCCGACAGCCCGATCCAGTACGGCGCCAGATGCAGCGCGCTGCCCGACGGCACGACGAGGGTGAGGACCGGCGCGGCCACGCAGGCCGCGAGCAGCAGGCCGATGACCACTGCCCAGCCCCATGGCGGAAGAAACGGGGTGGGCGGCTGGAGTTGCACGCGCGGCGCCGGCGGCAGCGCCGGCGATCCATCCGAATTGACGACTGCGGCCATGGCTTAACTTTCCACACTGCGGCCCTTGAGGGCGAACATGCCCTGCGGCCGCTTCTGGATGAACAGGATGATCGCGACCAGCACGGCGATCTTCGCGAGCACCGCGCCGGCCACGCCTTCGAGCAGCGTATTGGCCACGCCCAGCCCCATCGCGGCGGCCACCGTGCCGGTGAGTTGCCCGACGCCGCCGAGCACCACGACCATGAAACAGTCGACGATGTAGCCGGTGCCCATCTCGGGGCTCACGTTGGCGATCTGGCTCAGCGCGCAGCCCGCGAGGCCGGCGATGCCGGTGCCCAGACCGAAGGCGAGCATGTCCACCCGCGCGATCCGCACGCCGACGCAGGCGGCCATCGACCGGTTCTGCGTGACCGCGCGCACGAACAGCCCGAAGCGGGTGCGCGACACGAGCAGCCACATGCCGAGCAGCACCACCGCGGTGAAGCCGATGATGACGATGCGGTTGTACGGCAGCGTGAGGTTCGCGAGCAGGTGCAGGCCGCCCGACATCCACGGCGGATTGTCCACCTGCACGTTCTGCGGGCCGAACAGGCTGCGCACTGCCTGGATCAGCACGAGGCTCACGCCCCAGGTGGCCAGCAGCGTTTCGAGCGGGCGGCCATAGAGACGGCGGATCACGGTGCGCTCGATGACCACGCCGAGGCCGCCCGCGACGATGAACGAAAACGGCACCGCCGCGATCAGCGCGTAGTTTTCGAGCCCCGGCAGGTACTTCTGGAACAGGCCCTGCATCACGTAGGTGGCGTACGCGCCCACCATGATGAATTCGCCCTGCGCCATGTTGATCACGCCCATCAGCCCGTAGCAGACGGCGAGGCCCAGCGCGGCCAGCAGCAGCACGCTGCCGAGGCTGATCGACGAAAACAGCGTGCCCACCCGCTCGCCCCAGGCGAGGCGCGAATCGATCGCCGACAGGCTCGCGGCAATCTGCGCGCGCACCGCCTGCGACGGTTCGACGAACTGGCCGCCGGATTTCGCGAGGCGCGACAGCAGCAGCGTGCGCACCGCCGGATAGTTGCTTGCCGCAAGCTCCTTCGCGGCGGCGAGCCGCTCGTCGGGGCTCGCGCTCGCGAGCAGGATCGCCGCATGCAGCAGTTGCAGCCGCTGCCGGATCGCGGGATCGCTTTCGGTTTTCAGCGCCTGTTCGACGAGCCCGCGCTCGGCGCTTGCCGGATCGTCCTGGAGACGCTCCACGGCTTCGAGCCGCTGCGCCGCGGTCGGCGCGAACAGGTCGAGCGCCGCGCGCGCGGACACCAGCGCACGGCGCATGTAGTTGTTGTTGACGACGCCCTGCGCGTTGTCGCTCGGCGTGACGGGCTTGCCGGTCGCGAAGTCGACCCAGCCGTCGCCGCGCTGTACCTGCACGGTGGTGCCGTCGACCTGCACGGCGTCGTTGAGCAGCTTGCCGATGAAGCCGGCCAGCTGCGCGTCCGGATGTTCGCTCGCCTGCTGAAGCGCCGCGATGCGCGAGTCGGTATCGCCGCTGGCGATCGCGAGCGCCTGCTGCGGGGTCAGCGCGTGCGCCGGCCACGCGGGCAGCAGCAGCGCGAAGCCGAGCAGCGCGAGCGCGGCGGCGCGCAGCCGCGCGCCGGCGGACTTCGGTGAGGATAGGAGCGTAGTCATGAATGGCGGTCCGGCGGTTCTTCCTTCTACGACACGCCGCCGGCGCGCTGGCGCGCGCGGCGGCAGACCCGGAGTCGGGCGCTTACGCGTTCTTCGGCTTCGGGATGTACGGGCTCCAGGCTTCGCCCGGCACCACGCCCTTCGATTTCCACACGACGTCGAACTGGCCGTCGGCGCGCACCTGGCCGATGTACACCGGCTTCTTCAGGTACTGGTTCGGCAGCACCTCGACCACCGAGCCGCTCGGCGCATGGAAGGTCTGTCCGACCAGCGCCTTGCGCACGGCGTCCACGCTGGTCGACTTCGCTTTCTCGACCGCCTGCTTCCACAGGTGAATGCCGATGTAGGAGGCTTCCATCGGGTCGTCGGTGACCGGGTAGTCCTTCAGCCCCTTGGCCGCGATGTACTGCTTCCACGCGTTGACGAACTTCGTGTTCACCGGGTTCTTCAGCGACTCGTAGTAGTTCCACGCGGTCAGGTAGCCGACCAGCGGCTTCGTATCCATGCCGGCGAGCTCCTGCTCGGCGACCGAGAAGCCGACCACCGGAATGTCGGTGGCCTTGATGCCCTGGTTCGCCATTTCCTTGTAGAACGGCACGTTCGAGTCGCCGTTGATGGTCGAGATCACGCAGGTCGGTCCCGCGGACGCGAACTTCTTGATGTCGGCGACGATGTTCTGATAGTTGCTGAAGCCGAACGGCGTGTACTGCTCGGCGATGTCGCTGTCCGCGATGCCCTTCGAATGCAGGAAGCCGCGCAGGATCGCGTTGGTGGTGCGCGGATACACGTAGTCGGTGCCGAGCAGGAAGAAGCGCTTCGCGCCGCCGCCGTCCTGGCTCATCAGATACTCGGTGGCGGGGATCGCCTGCTGGTTCGGCGCGGCGCCCGTGTACACGACGTGCTTGTTCTCTTCCTGGCCTTCGAACTGCACCGGGTAGAACAGCAGCCCGTTGAGCTCGTCGAGCACCGGCAGCACGGACTTGCGCGACACCGACGTCCAGCAGCCGAAGATCGCAGCGACCTTGTCCTGGCTGATCAGCTGGCGCGCCTTCTCGGCGAACAGCGGCCAGTTCGACGCCGGATCGACGACCACCGGTTCGATCGGATGCCCGTCGACGCCGCCCGCAGCGTTGATCTGGGCGATGGTCATCAGGTCGACGTCCTTGAGCGCCGTTTCCGAGATGGCCATCGTGCCCGACAGCGAGTGCAGTATGCCGACCTTGATGGGGGATTTTTTGGCTGCGATGGCCGGGAACGGCAGGCTGCTGGCCGCGGCGGCTGCCACGGTCGCGCCGACGGCTTTGAGGGCAGTACGACGATCCATTTCGGTTGCTCCGGGTTGGGGGGAGGCCCGCGCGATGAGCGAAAGGTCCCCGGTCGTGGTGGTAACGTGTGATCTTGAATACAAGACGCCATTTAGCACCTTCCATGCCAACGCCATCCCGCGCGGCAGGCGGGGCAATCCGATGCAAGGGCGATCCAATCTGGGGCCTGAAACGACGCGCTTTCGGTGCGCGATGGCGTCAATCTGGTGCGCGGTGCATCGACGCTGCAGCGTTGTGCATGCGTCGGCCGCGCGTGCGGGTCAGCGCGCAGGAGGGGGCTGAACGACGCGCGGCAGCGGCCGTTCGGTGCGGGAGCGCCGGCGCGTCAGGACGCCGGAACGACGACGGCCCCGGCATGGCGATGCCGGGGCCGTCGCGAGAGCGAGGGCGCGCGGCCGTCGGGGCCGCGCGCTGCGGGGGTTAGTAGGTGGGCACGGCCGGGTCGACCTGGCGCGACCACGCGTCGATGCCGCCCTGCAGGTTGAATACGTTGCGATGGCCGCGCGCTTCGAGGAACATCCCCACCTGCGCGCTGCGCGCACCGTGATGGCAGATGCAGACGAGCGGCGCTTCGTCGTCGAGTTCCTCGCTGCGGGCGGGAATCTCGCGCATCGGAATCGACAGGCTGCCGGCGATCTTCGCCGTTTCGATCTCCCAGGGTTCGCGCACGTCGAGCAGCACGGGCGCGGGGCGCGAGGAATCGGCGAGCCATTCGGCGAGAGCGGGAGCGGTGAGGTTTTGCATCGGAAGCGGGTCGGGTCGGTGGCAGCGCGGGCGCGCTGGAATGCGGATGCGCGGCGGTGCCCCGCCGCGGGCTCGGGCCGCGCTCAGAACCGGAAGCGCGGCGGCTGGATCGCGTTGACGAGCGGTTCGACGTAGGTTTCGAACACGTCGGCGATGCGGTACTGCTTCTCGTCGATCCGCGTGATGATCTGTGCCTTCATGACTGGCGCGGTGCCGACGAACGCGGCAAGGCGCCCGCCGATCTTCAGCTGGTCGAGCAGGTCTTGCGGCAGGACCGGCAATCCGCCGGACACGCAGATCACGTCGTACGGCGCGGCGGCGGCCCAGCCGCGCGCGGCGTCGCCGGTGGCGACCTGCGCGTTCAGCACGCCGTTCGCGGCGAGGTTGGCCTGCGCGAGCGCGGCCAGTTCCGGCTCGATGTCGACGCTCAGCACGTGCTGCGCGCGATGCGCGAGCAGCGCCGCCATGTAGCCCGACCCCGCGCCGATTTCCAGCACGCTCTCGTGCTTCTTCACGGCCAGTTCCTGCAGCACGCGCGCTTCGACGCGCGGCGCCAGCATGTGCTGGCCGGCCGGCAGCGGCACCTCGAAATCGGCGAACGCCAGATCGCGGTAGGCCGGCGGAACGAAATTCTCACGCTTGACGATCGACAGCAGGTTCAGCACGTCCTGGTCGAGCACGTCCCAGGGGCGGATTTGCTGTTCGATCATGTTGAAACGCGCTTGCTCGATATTCATGGCGGATGGGCGAATGGGCGGTTCGGTGCGGGCGGACCCGAGGGGTTCGGGACGACGCCGCAATTGTACCAAACCGGGGGCATATCCCGGACCTCGCGCGCGCGGCGGCGGGAGCGCGGTAAGATGCGGCGGTGCCCATCCAGGACAGATTTGCGCATGTCGACGACCCCCATGCCCAGCCCGACGCCGGCTTCCGCCCACGCGCCGAAGACCCTCTTGCTGGCCGGCGGCACCGGCCTCGTCGGGCTCGCCTGCCTGCGGCTGCTCGCGCGCGACCCGCGGGTCGGCGAAGTGCGGCTCCTGGTGCGGCGCCCGAGCGGCATCGCGACGGCCGGGCTCGCGGGCGGCAGCCGGATCGTCGAGCATCTGGTCGATTTCGAGCGGCTCGACGCGCTTGCGGTTCCGCAGCCGGCCGCCGCGCAGCCGGGTTCGCGGTTATCTCCGCAGATGTCCCCGCAGATGTCTTCGCAGTTATCTTCGCAGTTGTCTCCGTCGTCGGTCTCGCAGCCGGCCTCGCAGCCGGCCTCGCAGTCATCTCCCCAGTCTTCTCCGCAGTCAACCTCGCAATCATTCCCGCCTCCGCAGTCATCCCTGTTCGCGGTCGACGCGGTGATCTGCGCGCTCGGCACCACGATCGCCACCGCGGGTTCGCAGGCCGCGTTTCGCCGGGTCGACTGCGAGTACCCGCTGCGAATCGCGCGGCTCGCGCGCGAGCATGGCGCGGCGCACTTTGCGGTGGTCACCGCGATCGGCGCCGATCCGCACGCGCACACGTTCTACAGCCGCACCAAGGGCGAGCTCGAAGCGGCGCTGAAGGCGCTCGACTACCCGGCGCTCACGATCGTGCGCCCGTCCTTTCTATTGGGCGAGCGCAGCGAGCGCCGGCCGCTCGAGAGCATCGCGCGGCGCGCCGGCCTGTATCTGCCGGCGAAATGGCGCTCGATTTCCGTCGAGCGGGTCGCGCGGGCGCTGGTTGCCGGCGTGCTCGCGGACGATGTGCGCGGCGTGGAGGTGATCGAGAACGACGCGCTGCATCGCGGGCCGCCGATGTGCCGTTAGCGGGCCGCGGGCAGGGCGCGCGGGGTCGCGCCCGGACAGCACCCAGACAGCACCCAGACAGCACCCAGACAGCACCCAGACAGCACCCAGACAGCACCCAGATAGCACCCAGATAGCACCCAGATAGCACCCAGATAGCACCCAGATAGCACCCGGACAGCACCCGGACAGCGCCCAGTTCCCGCCTGGGTCCGCGCCCGGTTCGCACCCCGGCGCACACAGTCCTCGCCCGGTCCGCACCCTGCTGACGCCCGGTACTCGCCCCAGTCCGCTCTCCCGCTGCGCGCTCGCTCAGTCCGCGAGGTACACGAACTTGCCGTGTCTGATGATGCCCATCACGCTCGCGCGCTGGTCGAGCCCGACGTGGTCCTGTGGGCTCGTGTTGACGATGCCGTTCGGCACGACCAGCTCGTGCGCATGTTCGAGCGCCTCGCGCAGCGCGACGCGAAACGCCTCGGTGCCGGGCTGCGCGGTCTTCAGCGCGCGCCCGACTGCGTCCTGCAGACGCGGATAGACGCCTGCCGCATCGCCGGCGAACTGCGTGACCGAGCCCGGCCCGTACTTCGCCTCGTAGGCGTTGACGAACGCGAGCGCCGCTTGTTTCGCCGGATGGTCCGCCGGCAGCGTGCGCGCGACCACCACCGGCTGGGTCGGGAACAGCGTGCCCTCGACGTCCTTGCCGCCGAGCCGGATGAACTCCGGCGTCGCGATCCCGTGGGTCTGGTAGATCGGGCCGTGAAAGCCGCGTTCGATCAGCGTGCGCTGCGGCAGCACGGCCGGCGTGCCGGCGCCCGCGACGAGCACCGCGTCCGGGTGAGCCGCGATCAGCCGCAGCACCTGGCCGGTCACGCTCGTGTCGGTGCGGTTGTAGCGCTCGGTCGCGACCAGCCGGATGTGCCGCAGCGCCGCGAATTTCGAGAACTCGTCGAGCCAGCTGTCGCCGTAGCCGTCCGCGAAGCCGATGAAACCGACCGTCTTCACGCCGTGGTTCGACATGTAGCGGGTCATCACGTCGGCCATCGCGGCGTCGGTCTGCGCCATCTTGAACGCCCAGACGCGCGCGCCCTGTTGCGGCTCGACGACGCTCGCCGAGCCGACCAGCGTGATCATCGGCGTCTTGCTCGCGGCGGCCGGGTCGAGCGCGGCGAGCGCAGCCGGCGTGATGTTCGGCCCGACGATCACGTCGACGTGATCCTCGTTGATCAGCTTGTGGATGTTGCGCACGGCGGCGCCGGGGTCGGACGCGTCGTCGAGGATGATGTAGTCGGCCTTCTGGCCGTCAATGCGATCGGGCCACATCTGGATCGCGTTCTTGCTGGTGATGCCGATGACCGCGGCCGGACCGGTGGTGGACAGGTCGATGCCGACCTTCAGGTCGGCCTGCGCGGCCGTGGCGAACAGCAGGGCGCCCAGCGCGGCAAGGCCGCACAGGCTTTTCTTCTTGCAGGACTTCATCGGAGGTCTCCTTGGCGGGAAGTGACGCGGGAAAGCGGGCGACATGCGCGACGGCGAGGAACGCCACGGCGGCCGGCGGGCAGCGCCCCGGCGCGGCCCCGGAGCGCCGGCGCGCCCCCGGAGCGGATTCAGCGCGGCCCCGGAGCGGATTCAGGGCGGGCTCGCAGCGGATCACCGGGGGCGGCACAGCGGGCCGGGGCGGCGCAGGTTGGGGCACAGCGGGGCGGCGCACGTCGGCGCAGAGCGGGGGCCGGGGCGGTGCAGGGGCGACGCAGGGGCGGCTCACGACGGGCTCAACGAGGGCTCACGGCCGCTCACAGCTCGTAGCTCTCGTGCTCGCCCTTGAGCGCCTGCTCGATCAGCCGGCGGTTCAGGCTCGGCGAGAGCAGCTCGACGAGCGTGTAGACGTAGCTGCGCAGGTAGGCGCCCTGTTTCAGCGCCACCCGCGTGACGTTGCTGCCGAACAGGTGGCCGACCGGCATCGCCCGCAGATGCCGGTCGCGCTCGGCGTTGAACGCGATGTCGGCCATCACCCCGACGCCGAGCCCGAGCTCGACATAGGTCTTGATCACGTCGGCGTCGATCGCTTCGAGTACGATGTCGGGCGCGAGCCCGCGCAGCCGGAATGCCTCGTTGATCTTGGTGCGGCCGGCGAACGCGTTGTCGTAGGTGATCAGCGGGAACTGGGTCAGATCGTCGAGCGACAGCAGCTTGCGTTCGAGCAGCGGATGATCCGGCTGCATCACCGCGATGTGGTGCCACTGGAAACACGGCAGCGACACGAGATCCTTATAGTTCGAGATTGCCTCGGTGGCGACCGCGAGGTCGGCCTGGTCGTGCAGCACCATCTCCGCCACCTGGGTCGGGCTGCCTTGCAGGATTGAAAGGTGCACGCGCGGAAAGCGCTTCTTGAACTCGGCGATCGCCGCGGGCAGCGAGTAGCGCGCCTGCGTATGGGTCGCGGCGATCACGAGGTTGCCCTGGTCCTGCGCCGCATAGTCCTTGCCGACCCGCTTCAGGCTCTCGACCTCCTGCAGGATCTTCTCGACCGACGCGAGGATGATCCGTCCCGGTTCGGTCAGCGAACGCACGCGCTTGCCGTGCCGGGTGAAGATCTCGACGCCGAGTTCGTCCTCCAGCTCGATGATTGCCTTCGACACGCCGGGCTGGCTCGTATACAGGGCCTTGGCCGCCTCGGTGAGGTTGAAGTTCTGCCGCACGGCTTCGCGCACGAAGCGGAATTGGTGCAGGTTCATATATAACCTCGCCGCATATCAAAAGAATTTTTTAGTCGTTTGAAATATAAGGCAAGTTTATTACGATCATCCCATCTTTTTCAATATGGATATCTGTCTTTGTCATGAGCGCCGGGCCGGCGGTTGCAGCGCAGGTCGGGGCGGGCGAAGGCGGAGCGAACCGCGCGGCGTAACCGGAACGCCGCGCGCCACGAAAACTGGGGCCCCAGCATGTATCAATACGATCAGTACGACCAGACCATCGTCGACGAACGTGTCGCGCAGTACCGCGACCAGGTGCGCCGCCGGCTGTCGGGCGAGTTGAGCGAGGAGGAGTTCCGCCCGCTGCGTCTGCAGAACGGCCTGTACATGCAGCGCCATGCGTACATGCACCGCATCGCGATTCCTTACGGCAACCTGCGCAGCGACCAGTTGCGCATGCTCGCGCGCATCGCCCGCGAGCACGATCGCGGCTACGGCCACTTCTCGACGCGCTCGAACATCCAGTTCAACTGGATCCAGCTCGAAGAGACGCCGGAGATCCTCGCGAAGCTCGCGTCGGTGCAGATGCACGGCATCCAGACGTCGGGCAACTGCATCCGCAACATCACGGCCGACCAGTTCGCGGGCGTCGCGCCGGACGAGTTCGTCGATCCGCGTCCGTGGGCTGAAATCCTGCGCCAGTGGTCGACGTTCCACCCGGAATTCGCGTGGCTGCCGCGCAAGTTCAAGATTGCCGTGTCCGGCTCCACGCAGGACCGCGCGGCCGTGCAGATCCACGACCTCGGCGTGTATCTGAAGAAGAACGCCGCGGGTGAACTCGTCGCCAGCATTCTCGCGGGCGGCGGTCTCGGCCGCACGCCGATCGTCGGCGCGGTGATTCGCGAAGACCTGCCGTGGCAGCATCTGCTGACCTATTGCGAGGCCGTGCTGCGCGTCTACAACCGCTACGGCCGGCGCGACAACATGTACAAGGCGCGCATCAAGATTCTCGTGAAGGCGCTGGGCGCCGCGAAGTTCGCCGCCCAGGTCGAAGAGGAATGGCAGCATCTGAAGGACGGCCCGTCGACGCTCACCGAAGCCGAAGTCGCGCGCATCGCGCAGCATTTTGCTCCGCCGCAGTACGACCGACTGCCCGACACCGACACGTCGTTCGAGAAGCATCTGCTGGAAGACCGCGGGTTCGCGCGCTGGGTCGAGCGCAACGTGCGGCCGCACCGCGTGCCGGGCTATGCGTGCGTGACGCTGTCGCTCAAGCAGCGCACCGTGGCGCCGGGCGACGCGACCGACGCGCAGATGGAAGCGGTCGCCGACTGGGCCGACCAGTACTCGCTTGGCGAACTGCGCGTGTCGCACGAGCAGAACCTGATTCTCGCGAACGTGAAGAAGCGCGACCTGTTCGAGCTGTGGGGCAAGGCGAAGGCGCAAGGGTTCGCCACGCCGAACATCGGGCTGCTGACGGACATCATCGCGTGCCCGGGCGGCGATTTCTGCTCGCTCGCGAACGCGAAGTCGATCCCGATCGCGCTCGCGATCCAGGAGCGCTTCAACGACCTCGACTTCGTGTACGACCTCGGCGACGTGTCGCTGAACATCTCGGGCTGCATCAACGCGTGCGGTCACCATCACGTCGGCAACATCGGCGTGCTGGGCGTCGACAAGGACGGCAGCGAGTGGTACCAGGTCACCCTCGGCGGCGAGCAGGGCACGGGCGCGGACGGCGCGCAGCTCGGCCGCGTGATCGGCCCGTCGTTCTCGGCGCACGAGATGCCGGACGTCGTGTCGAAGGTGATCGATACCTATGTCGAGCATCGCCTCGACGGCGAGCGCTTCATCGACACGTACAACCGCATCGGCATCGCGCCGTTCAAGGAGCGCGTGTACGCGTCCCGTCAGCCGGCTCACGCCTAACGCGAAACAAGGAACAAGCAGATGGCTTCGATTATCAGGAACCGCACGATCGCCGACGACGACTGGACGGTCGTGCGTCCCGCGGAAGACGGCAGCCTGCCCGACGTGGCCGCGTTGCCGGCCGGCAAGGTGCTGGTGCCGCTCGCGCTGTGGCAGCAGGCGCGCGACGCGCTGCAGGCCGCGCGCGCACAGGATGCGCTGGGCGTGTGGCTCGCGCCGGACAGCGAGCCGGCCGACATCGCGGGCGACTTCGAACACCTTGCGCTGATCGCGGTGGACTTTCCGGTGTTTCGCGACGGCCGCGGCTACAGCATCGCGCGTCTGCTGCGCGAGCGCTACGGCTATCGCGGCGAGCTGCGCGCCATCGGCGACGTGCTGCGCGACCAGCTGACGTTCATGTACCGCTGCGGCTTCGACGCGTACGCGGTGCGCGCGGACAAGGACATCCACGACGCGCTGAAGGCGTTCGACGAGTTCAGCGTCCAGTATCAGGGCGCGGTCGACAATCCGTCGCCGCTGTTCCGCCGCCGCGAGGCGGCCGCCCAGCGGGCTTGCGCATGAGCGCGGCCGTGGACCTCGCGCCGGAGCTGGCCGCGAAGGCCGGGCGCCTGGATGCGCTGCTCGACGCGATCGCCGCCCGCCATACGCACGTGAAGCTCGCGAGCAGCCTCGCCGCGGAGGACATGCTGCTCACGCACGCGATCCTGTCGCGCGGCGTGAAGATCGGCATCTTCTCGCTCAATACCGGCCGGCTGCATGCGGAAACGCTCGGCATGCTGGAGCGCGTGCGCGAGCGTTACGGTTACGAGATCGAGCAGTTCCATCCGCAGGCCGCCGCGGTCGATGCCTACGTGAGCGGGCACGGTGCGAATGCGTTCTACGAGAGCGTCGAGCTGCGCAAGCGCTGCTGCGAGATCCGCAAGGTCGAGCCGCTGAATCGCGCGCTCGCCGGCGTGAGCGCCTGGGTGACCGGGCAGCGGCGCGAGCAGTCCGTCACGCGCGCCGAGCTGCACGAGGAAGAGCAGGACGCGGCGCGCGGCATCGCGAAGTTCAATCCGCTCGCGGACTGGAGCGAGGACGATGTGTGGGCTTACTTGCGCGCGTTCGGCGTGCCGGTCAACCCGCTGCACGCACGCGGCTATCCGAGCATCGGCTGCGAGCCCTGTACGCGCGCGGTGCGCCCGGGCGAGGACAGCCGCGCGGGCCGCTGGTGGTGGGAGTCGCGCGACACGAAGGAGTGCGGCCTGCACATCACGACGATCCCGCTCGCGGACATCCGCGCGGACGCCCCGGTCTGAGGGCGTCGGCCGAAAACCGATAGACTATCCGCATGGCGCGGGCCAGAAGCCCGCACCATGCGTCAAGAAAGGACGCTGAACATGAGCACCACGCTCGAACCCCCTGTCAACGAACCGCTGACCGCGGCGGCAAACCGGATGGATCACCTCGACTGGCTCGAAGCCGAATCGATTCATATCCTGCGCGAACTGGTCGCCGAATGCAGCAAGCCCGCGCTGCTGTTCTCGGGCGGCAAGGATTCGGTCGTCGTGCTGCACCTTGCGCTGAAGGCCTTCGGTCTGGGCGCGAACCGCAAGACGGCGTTGCCGTTCCCGCTCGTGCACATCGACACCGGCCATAACTACGACGAGGTGATCGACTTCCGCGACCGCCGCGCAGCGCAGATCGGCGCGCAGCTGGTGGTGGGGCACGTCGAGGACTCGATCCGGCGCGGCACGGTGCGCCTGCGCCGCGAAACCGACTCGCGCAACGCCGCGCAGGCCGTGACGCTGCTCGAGACGATCGAGGCGCACGGCTACACCGCGATGATCGGCGGCGCGCGCCGCGACGAGGAAAAGGCGCGCGCGAAGGAGCGCATCTTCTCGTTTCGCGACGAGTTCGGCCAGTGGGATCCGAAGGCGCAGCGCCCGGAACTGTGGAGCCTGTACAACGCGCGTCTGCACAGCGGCGAGCACCTGCGCGTGTTCCCGATCTCGAACTGGACCGAACTCGACGTGTGGCAATACATCGCGCGCGAGCAGCTCGAACTGCCGTCGATCTATTACGCCCATCGCCGCGAGATCGTGCGCCGCAACGGCCTGCTCGTGCCGGTCACCCCGCTCACGCCGATGCGCGAGGGCGAGGCGAGCGAGATGGCGCTCGTGCGTTTCCGCACGGTCGGCGACATCAGCTGCACGTGCCCGGTCGAGAGCGACGCGGACGACGTCGAGAAGATCATCGCCGAGACGGCGGTGACCGAGATCACCGAGCGCGGCGCGACGCGGATGGACGACCAGACGTCCGAAGCCGCGATGGAGCATCGCAAGAAGCAGGGCTATTTCTGAGCAGACGACGAGGGCAGGAACATCATGAGCATTCAACAACCGGAAGACCTCGGCGTGCTGCGTTTCATCACCGCGGGCAGCGTCGACGACGGCAAGAGCACGCTGATCGGCCGCCTGCTGTACGACAGCAAGGCGGTGCTGTCCGACCAGCTGTCGGCGCTGTCGCGCGCGAAGAACAAGCGCACGGTCGGCGACGAGATCGATCTGTCGCTGCTGACCGACGGCCTCGAAGCCGAGCGCGAGCAGGGCATCACGATCGACGTCGCGTACCGCTACTTTGCGACCGCGCGCCGCAAGTTCATCATTGCCGACACGCCGGGCCACGAGCAGTACACGCGCAACATGGTGACGGGTGCGTCGACCGCGCACGCGGCGATCATCCTGATCGACGCCACGCGCGTCACGTTCGACGCGGGCGCGGCGCAACTGCTGCCGCAGACCAAGCGCCATAGCGCGATCGTCAAGCTGCTCGGCCTGCAGCACGTGATCGTCGCGATCAACAAGATGGATCTGGTCGACTACAGCGAAACGCGCTTCAACGAAATCCGCGACGCGTACGTCGTGCTCGCGCGTCAACTGGGTCTCGCGGACGTGCGCTTCGTGCCGGTGTCGGCGCTCAGGGGCGACAACATCGTGAGCGCGAGCGAGCGCATGCCGTGGTACGCGGGCGAGCCGCTGCTGGACGTGCTGGAGATGCTGCCGGTCGACGCGCAGACGGGCGACGCGCTGCGTTTCCCGGTGCAGTGGGTCGCGCGTCAGGACGGCAGCCAGGCCGACGACTTCCGCGGCTACATGGGGCGTGTCGAAGCGGGCGAAGTCAAGGTGGGCGACGCGATCGTCGTGCTGCCGGCCCAGCGCGAGGCCACGGTGGCCGAGATCATCGCGCCGGTGCCGGGCGGCACCGCGCAGGTCGAGCGCGCGTTCGCCGGCCAGACCGTGACGATCCGGCTCGCCGAGGACGTCGACGTGTCGCGCGGCGACATGTTCGTGCCGGCCGCGGCGCGGCCGGAGCCGGCGAAGAAGCTCGAAGCCGACCTGTGCTGGTTCGACGAGACGCCGCTGTCGACGCAGCGCAAGTACCTGCTGAAGCAGACCACCAGCACGGTGTTCGCGCGGATCGGCGCGATCCGCGAGGTGCTCGACGTGCACACGCTGTCGCACGCCACGGACCGCCACGATCTCGCGATGAACGACATCGGCCGCGTCGCGCTGACGCTGCAAAAGCCGGTGGTCTGCGATACCTACGATGCGCATCAGGGCACCGGCGCGTTCGTGCTGATCGACGAGGCGACGCACCATACGGTCGCCGCCGGCATGATCCGGGCGTTTTCCGCGTAATGCGACGCGGGCCCTCGCGCCCGCGCATGGGACAAAGCACATGGGCAAGGTGTACCTGATCGGCGCAGGACCCGGCGCCGCCGACCTGATCACGGTGCGCGGCGCGCGCCTGCTCGGCGCGGCCGACGTGGTGCTGCACGACGCGCTCGTCGAGCCGGCGATGCTCGACTACGCGCCGCGCGCGCGCAAGATCGCGGTCGGCAAGCGCTGCGGGCAGCGCTCGACGGCCCAGCATTTCATCAACAAGCAGATCGTCGACGCGGCGCGCGCGCACGCGGTCGTGGTGCGTCTGAAGGGCGGCGATCCGATGCTGTTCGGCCGCGCGGACGAGGAGATGCGCGCGCTCGAAGCCGCGGGCATCGACTACGAAGTGGTGCCGGGCATCACCGCGGCGCTCGCCGGCGCGGCCACGCTGAGGCGCTCGCTGACGCTGCGCGGCGTCGCCCGCAGCGTCGCGCTCGCAACGTACAGCCGCGCGGCCGACAGCGACGCGATTCGCGAGCAGGTCAACGCGGATTCGCTGGTGTTCTACATGGGGCGCGACAGCGGCCCGCAGATCGCGCAGACGCTGATCGACGCCGGTCGCGCCGGCACGACGCCGGTGGCGATCGTCGAGGCCTGCAGCACGCCGCGCGAACGCATGCTCACGCTGACCTTGCAGGCCCTCGCCGACGGCGATGCTCAGGCATGGCTCGATCCGTCGCAGCCGAGCCTGCTGATGATCGGCGCGGCGTTCGCCGCGCGCGCGCAGCAGCACGATATGCAGCAAGATACGCAGCAGGACTTCTCCGAGACCGCGGCGGCGGCCTGACGGGCGCCGGGCGCGTGTTCGGGCGCAAGCCCAGGCGGTGGTATCAGGTGCTGCTTCAAGCGCGGTCCAGGTGCGCTCTCAAGCGCACTCTCAAGCGCACTCTCAAGCGCGCCGAGGCGTTCCTCAGCGGACGCAATCCGGTCCGCACGCGGCGGGTCAGCCCTTGATCCGTCGCGTCATCCGGCTGCATGCAGCCGCTTACGGATTTCGCGGATCGCGCACCTGCTGCACGCAATACGCGGCGAGCGCGTCGAGCACCGCATCGTCTTCCCCGACCGCTGTGGCGCAGCGGATCTGCACACCCGGATGCGCGGCCCGGCATACGTCGAGCACGGCCGGCAGGTCGCGTCTGACGTGCCCGCCCTGGCCGAAAAATACCGGCACGACGGTAATCGTCGCGCAGCCCTGCGCGGCCTGGGCGGCGATGGCGGCGGGCAGGTCCGGGGTCATCAGTTCGAGATAGGCGAGGTCGACCGGGCCCGCCGCGCCGTGCTGCGCGGCGACGCGCGCCGCGAGCCGGGCGAACGGCTCGGCCCAGCGCAGATCGCGTGCGCCGTGTCCGAACAGGACGATGCCGTGCAGGCTCATGGGCGCCCCCTCATGTCCATCCCTAATGCCGGTCGACCCACTTCAGCCCGACCAGTCCCAGCACGAGATAGATCAGGCTCGGCGTGGCCGCGGTGAGCGGCGCGGGCCACGTGTTCAGCATGCCGATGTGCGAGAACAGCGTATTGATGAGCTGAAAGCTCATCCCCAGCATGATGCCGCCGAACACCTTCATGCCGACCACGCCCGCACGCGTGTGCAGGTACGCGAACGGCAGCGACAGCACCAGCATCACGAGAATCGCAAACGGATACAGCAGCTTGCGCCACAGCGCGATCTCGTAGCGCTGCGTGTCCTGATGGTTCTGCTGCAGATGCTGGATGTAGCGGAACAGATTGAACATCGACATGTTGTCCGGCGACACGAGCAGCACGGACAGGATCTGCGGCGTGAGCTCCGAGCGCAGCGAGTACTCGGGCAGCGTCTGCTGGGTCGCGCGGTAGACCGGGTCGAGCGTGTCCTTCGGCGTGCCGGGCGGGGGCGGCACGTCGATCAGCTGCGTGTCGGTGACGTCCTTCAGCAGCCAGTGTCCGGGCGGCTGATAGCGGCCGCTTTTCGCAAGGCGCACGTTCGACAGCCTGAACTTCGAGTCGAACTCGTAGATGCGCACGTCGGTGATCGTCGAGTCCGGCTGCAGCTTGCCGACGTTCACGAAGCGTGTGACCTGCTCGCCGTCCGCGCGCTCGGTGAGCGTGTCCTTCACCCACACGCCGGATTCGAAGTTGCTCGACACCGCGGAGCCGAGCGCTTCGAGCCGCACGCGCTCCGAGAGCTGGTCGGTGTACGGCCCGACGACTTCGCCGATCAGGTACGTGAGAATCACGAGCGGGATGCCGATCTTCAGCAGCGAACGCAGCGCCTGGTTGGTCGCGAGGCCCGAGACGCGAAAGATCGTGTACTCGGAATTCGCGGCCATCTGCGCGAACACGTAGATCGCGCTGATCAGCGCCGCAACCGGGATGATTTCGTAGAAGCGCGACGGCGTCTGCAGCGCGACGCGCAGCACCGCGTACTGGAACTTGTAGTTGCCGTGGCCGACCGAGTTCAGTTCGTTGATCAGGTCGAAAAAGAAGAACAGGCCCGAAAACGCGAACAGCACGAAGATGAACGTGAGGTAGACCTGGCGCGCGAAGTACTTCTCGTAGATCGGCATCGGTCAGGCCCCTTGCGACGTGCGGCGCAACATCGACCAGCGGATCAGCGGGCGGTTGCGCACCCGCAGCCAGAAGATCAGCGCGACCAGCGCGGCGACGATCACGTGCAGCCCGACCAGCCCCACCGCGAACGACAGCTTGCCCTGCTCGATCCACGATTGCACCACGTTCAGCAGGTTCGAGTAGGTGAGGTAGATCAGCACCGCCATCACCAGATTGGTGGTGCGGCTGCGCCGCGGGTTCTGGTGCGCGAGCGGGATCGCGAGCAGCATCAGGTTGATCGCGATCAGCGGCAGGCCCGCGCGCCACGCGAATTCCGCGAGATTGTCGCGGGTCGGATTGCGGAACAGGTCGAGGGTCGGCGTGCTGGTGGTGGTCGGCGGGCTGACCACCGGCTGGCTCTGGATCTTCACGCCGTAACGCGCGAATTCCATGATCCGGAAGTCGGGCTTGCCGGGCTCGCCGTCGTAGCGGCGGCCGTTCTCGAGCACGACGAAGCGGTCGCCATTCTTTTCCGTCTCGGTGTGGCCCGTTTTCGACACGATCACGCTGACCTTGCCGTTCTCGGTGCTCGTGACGAACACGTTCTCCACGTGCAGCTGGTCGGGCGACATCTTCTCGATGAAGAATACGCGGTGATTCACGGCCGATTCGCGAAACTGTCCAGGCGCGAGCAGCGACACGTCGCTGCGCTGCTGGAAGCGCGCGCGGATCAGCTTGCTCTGCTGGTTCGACCACGGCCAGCCGACGAACACGAAGAACATGATCATGATCACGATCGGCGCGGCGAAGGTGCCGACCGGCTTGATGAAGCGCGTGAGGCTCACGCCCGAGGCGAGCCACACGACCATTTCCGAGTCCTTGTACCAGCGCGTGAGCACGAACAGGACGGACACGAACAGCGTGGCGACCAGCATGATCGCGAGATAGCCGATCACGGTGAGGCCGATCAGGACCAGCACGTCGCGCGGATCGATCTCCCCCGAGGCGGCGAAGCCGACGATGCGGATCATCATCGTCGTCAGCACGAGCGTGAGGAGAACCATGAACACGGCACCGGCCGTGTACGCGAGTTCGCGCTGCAGGGAGCGTTCAAAGATCATGGTTGAGGAGGACAGTGCGTGCCGCGGACGGCGCCGGGCCGAGCCGGTCAGCCCGTCTTGCAGCCGCCGCGGGAAAAATAGCGGATAATTGCGGCTTTCATCCTTAGCCCAGATTTTATCCGAGGACAAGCGCGATGGACTTTAGCATAAAAGCCTGTGACTGGAGCAAAGGCACGTCGAACGGGTTCCTGACAGGCAAGTCGGATTGCATCGTGATCGGCGTGTTCGAGTCGCAAACCCTGGCGGGTGCCGCGCTCGAAATCGACACGGCGACCGGCGGGCTGCTCACCCGCATCATCAAGGCCGGCGACATGGACGGCAAGAACGGCACCACGCTGTTCCTGCACGAGGTGTCGGGCATCGGCGCGTCGCGCGTGCTGCTGGTCGGCCTCGGCAAACAGGATGGGTTCGGCCAGAAGGCTTACGGCGACGCGGTGCGCGCCGCATGGCGCGCGATTCTCGCGACGAAGATCGTGCAGGTCACGTTCACGCTCGCGCAGTTGCCGGTGCTCGAGCGCAGCGCCGACTGGTCGGTGCGCGCGGCGATTCTCGCCTTGCGCGAGCAGGCCTACCGCTTCACGCAGATGAAGAGCAAGCCCGATGCCACGCCGCGTTCGCTGCGCCGCGTCGTGTTCAGCGTCGACAGCGCGGACGAGAAGGCCGCGAAAGCGGCGCTCAGGCAGGGCGTGGCGATCGCCAACGGGATGGACCTCACGCGCGATCTCGGCAACCTGCCGGGCAACGTCTGCACGCCGACCTACCTCGCGCAGACCGCGCGCAAGCTCGCGAAGGACTGGAAGCTGAAGGTCGAGGTGCTGGGCCAGAAGCAGATCGAGGCGCTGAAGATGGGCTCGTTCCTGTCGGTCACGCGCGGCTCGGTCGAAGCGCCGCAGTTCATCGTGCTGCAGTACCAGGGCGCGAGCGCGAAAACCGCGCCGGTCGTGCTGGTCGGCAAGGGCATCACGTTCGATACCGGCGGCATCTCGCTGAAGCCGGGCGAGGCGATGGACGAGATGAAGTACGACATGCTCGGCGCGGGCTCGGTGCTCGGCACGCTGCGCGCGGTCGCGGAGATGGGCCTGAAGCTGAATCTGGTCGTGCTCGTGCCGACCTGCGAGAACATGCCGTCGGGCACGGCGACGAAGCCGGGCGACATCGTCACGACCATGAAGGGGCTCACGGTCGAGGTGCTGAACACCGACGCCGAAGGCCGCCTGATCCTGTGCGATGCGCTGACCTACGCGGAGCGCTTCAAGCCGTCCGCGGTGATCGACGTCGCGACGCTCACGGGGGCCTGCGTGATCGCGCTCGGCCATCACAACACGGGCCTGTTCGCGCGGGACGACGCGCTCGCGGGCGAACTGCTCGACGCGTCGCGCGAGGTGGTCGATCCGACCTGGCGCATGCCGCTCGACGACGCCTACAAGGAACTGCTGAAGTCGAACTTCGCCGACCTCGCGAACATCGGCGGCCGGCCGGGCGGCGCCATCACGGCGGCGTGCTTCCTCGCGCACTTTACCGAGGCGTATCCGTGGGCGCACCTGGACATCGCGGGCACCGCCTGGAAGAGCGGCGCCGCGAAGGGGGCGACCGGGCGGCCGGTGCCGCTGCTGTCGCAGTTCCTGATCGACCGCGCGTCGGCATGACCGCACGCGCCGCCTGCCGGCGCGACGGGCGCAGCCGGAGCAGCCGATGACGAGAATCGACTTTCACTCGAACGTCGGCGACGCGCTGCTGTACGCGTGCCGCCTCGCGCGCAAGGCCTACCAGGCCGGCCAGCCGATCGTCGTGCTGGCCGAGCCGCCGCGGCTGCGCGCGTTCGACGCGATGCTCTGGACCTTTTCGGCGCTCGACTTCGTGCCGCACTGCATGGCCGACAGCGCGCTCGCCGCACAGACCCCGGTGGTGCTCGCGGCCGACGCCGACCTTGCGCCGCACCATCAGGTGCTGCTGAATCTCGGTGCGCAAGTGCCGGCGCAGTTCGCGCGCTTCGAGCGGCTGCTCGAAGTGGTCGGCAACGCGCAGGAAGAGCTGGCGGCGGGGCGCGATCGCTACCGCTTCTACCGCGATCGCGGCTATGCTCTGAACAACTACAAGCAGGGCGGCTAGCGGCGCGGTGGCGCCGCCCAGCGTCGTCCGATCCTTCGACGGAGCCTTCTCGTGACCGACTCGCCCGATCTCCACGACATGCAGTCCGACAGCCTGATTCCGGTGCTGCAGGACATTCTCGTACCCGGCAGGACGCGTGTCGCGCAAGGCGCGCAGGTCGGGGTCTACCCGGTGGCGTCGCCGCAGGTGGACACGCAGCCGCTCGCGGCCGATGCGCCGCCGTTTCAGGCCGTGGCTCGCGCGCGCGACGAGCATGCCGGTCTCGACGCGGACCGCCTCGCCGAGCGGCTGCGCGGCCGCGTCGCCGGCTATCTGTCGGGCGACGGGCGCGAGGCGATCGAAGCGCATTGCCGCGACGCGCTGAACGAGCACACCGGCTGGCTGGTCAGCCAGATCACGCGCGAAGTGGCGCTGGCGCTCGAAACCGAGCTGAACGGGTGGGTGCGCGAAGCGGTGGACGAGGCGCTCGCGCAGCGCGCCAGCGGTCATTGAGCGGCGCGGGCGCGTGGATGCGCGGCGCGCCTATTTCAGCGTGAGAATCCAGCCCGCGAGCGTCTGCGCCTGCGCCGGCGTGAGCTGCGTATTGGCCGGCATCGGCAGCGTGCCCCAGACGCCCGCGCTGCCGTCGATGATCTTGTGGGCGAGATAGGCGCGCGCATCGGGCTTCGACGCGTATTTCTTCGCGACATCCTGAAGCGCCGGCCCCATGAACGGCCGGTTCACCGCATGGCAGCTCATGCAGTTCTGCTGCTCGGCGAGCAGCAGTCCGGGCGTCGTTTCCGCGCGCGCCGCACCGCTCGCCATCAGCGTGCTTCCGAGTGCCGCCGCGAGCGCTAGCGTCGCATACGATCTCGATCTCATTGTGGTCTCCGTCGGTGCAGGGCCCGACTTGTGGTGGTCGCATTATAAAAGGAAAGGGGCGCACGGTTTGACCGTGCGCCCCTTTCGATTGACCTGCGTGCGGCCGACCAGCGCGCGGGCGTGCGCGGACGGCCGCGCGCCGCCGTTCAGCCCGTCACCGCGCCGCGATTTGCCGGAAGGGCGAGCGCCGAGTATTTCGCGAGCACGCCGCGCGTGTAGCGCGGCGGCGGCGGCTGCCAGGCCGCGCGGCGGCGCGCCAGTTCGGCGTCGTCGACATTCAGTTGCAGCAGCAACCGATGTGCGTCGATCGTGATGGAGTCGCCTTCCTGCACGAGCGCGATCGTGCCGCCGACGAACGCCTCGGGTGCGACGTGGCCGACCACCATGCCCCACGTGCCGCCGGAGAAGCGGCCGTCGGTGATCAGGCCGACCGATTCGCCGAGGCCCTTGCCGATGATCGCCGAGGTCGGCGCAAGCATCTCCGGCATGCCGGGGCCGCCTTTCGGGCCGAGGTAGCGCAGCACGAGGACGTCGCCCGCCTGGATGCGGTCCGCGAGAATCGCGGCGAGCGCGCTCTGCTCGTCGTCGAAAACGCGCGCGGGGCCGGTGATCACCGGGTGCTTCAGCCCGGTGATCTTCGCGACCGCGCCGTCGGTCGCGAGGTTGCCCTTCAGGATCGCCAGGTGCCCCTCGCGGTAGAGCGCCTGCGCGATCGGGAAGATCACCTGCTGGTCCGCGCGCGGCGCGGCGGGCACGTCCTTCAGTTCCTCGGCGAGGGTCTTGCCGGTGATCGTCATGCATTCGCCGTGCAGCAGGCCCGCGTCGAGCAGGATCTTCAGCACCTGCGGGATGCCGCCGGCCCGGTGCAGATCGGTCGCGACGTACTCGCCCGACGGCTTCAGGTTGCAGATGACCGGCACCTTCTTGCGCATGCGCTCGAAGTCCTCGATGGTCCAGTCGACTTCGGCCGCGTGCGCGATCGCGAGGTAGTGCAAGACCGCGTTGGTCGAGCCGCCGGTCGCCATGATCAGCGCGACCGCGTTTTCGATCGACTGCTTTGTGATGATGTCGCGCGGCTTCAGGTCGCGCCTGACCGCCTCGACGAGCACACGCGCCGATTCGGCGGCGGAGTCGACTTTCTCGTCGTCCGGGTTGGCCATCGTCGACGAGTACAGCAGCGACATGCCGAGCGCCTCGAACGACGAGCTCATCGTGTTCGCGGTGTACATGCCGCCGCACGAGCCGGTGCTCGGGCACGCGTTGCGCTCGATGCCCTCGAAATCCTCCTCCGACATGCGGCCGGCGGTGAACTCGCCGACCGCCTCGAACGACGACACGATCGTCAGGTCGCGGCCCTTCCAGTGACCCGGACGGATCGTGCCGCCGTACACGTAGATGCCCGGCACGTTGATCCGCGCGAGCGCGATCATTCCGCCGGGCATGTTCTTGTCGCAGCCGCCGATCACGACGACCCCGTCCATCCATTGCCCCTGCGCGCAGGTCTCGATGCAGTCGGCGATCACTTCGCGCGACACGAGCGAGTACTTCATCCCTTCGGTGCCCATCGACATGCCGTCGGAGATCGTCGGCGTGCCGAACACCTGCGGGTTCGCGCCGGCCTCGCGGACCGCCTGCACGGCCGCATCCGCGAGGCGCTGCAGGCCGGCGTTGCACGGGGTGATCGTGGAATGGCCGTTGGCGACGCCGATCATCGGATTGTCGAAGTCCTCCTTCCGGTAGCCGATGGCATAGAACATCGAGCGGTTCGGCGAACGCGCGACGCCCTGGGTGATGTTTTGCGAACGACGGTTGTAGGGCATGAGGAACTCCTTCCGGTTGTCCTGATCTGTACGTCCGGCCACGCGGGCCTGTCTGGCCCGCTGCCCGACCTGCCGGGGGCGGCCCGGGGCTGCTATGGTTTGCGACGGGCCGCGCCCGTCGCGCCAGCATGCGGTTTCCCGAAGCGCGTGTCCAATATATTATTGAGCTCCGATTCAGTCGGAAAACCTATTAGTCGGAAACCCCTTGCCAGAGATGCTGCCCGCCCCGCCCGACCTGCGCCCGTTGCGCTATTTCGTGACCGTTGCCGAAGAGAAGCACTTTGGCCGCGCGGCCGCGCGCCTGTCGATGACGCAGCCGCCGCTCTCGCAGGCGATCCGCGCGCTCGAGGACACGCTCGGGGTGGCGCTGTTCGCGCGCACGCGCCGCTCGGTCGAGCTTACGCCGGTCGGCGCCGCGCTGCTGCCGGAGGTGCAGCGCCTGCTGGCGGGCGCGGAGGGCTTGCGGCCGCTCGCGCAGAGTCTTGCGCGCGGCGAGGAAGGGGTGTTGTCGCTCGCGTTCGTGTCGACCGCCGACTACGGGCTGCTGCCGTCGCTGCTGCGCGATTTCGGCGCGCGCCATCCGCGGGTTCGCCTGCAGCTGACCGAGGCGACGAGCGACGTGCAGCTCGACGAGCTGGCGGCGGGCCGGCTCGACGCCGGGCTGGTCATCGCGCCGCTGCCGCCGCGCCACGCGGCGCAACTGTCGTGGCTGCCGCTCGCGCGCGAGCCGCTCGTCATCGCGATGTCGGCCGCGTGCGCGGCGCAGCTCGAATGCGGCCGCACGGCACGGCGCGCGCGGCCGCCCGCGGACTGGTCCGACACGCCGCTGTCGCTGCGCGACCTGGCCGATACGCCGCTCGTCGTCTTTCCGAGGCGTCTCGCGCCAGGCTTTTATGACATCATTATGGATTGCTACGGCGTGGCCGGGCTCACGCCGCGCATTGGCCAGGAGGCGATCCAGATGCAGACGATCGTCAGCCTGGTGTCAGCGGGCATGGGCGTCGCGCTGGTGCCGCAGTCGCTGCGTAACCTGCGCCGTACCGGTGTCGTGTACCGGCCGCTGCGCGAATCCGTGCCGGCGATCGAGACGGGGCTCGTGTGGCGCACCGCGCAGGTGAGCCCGGTGCTGGCCCGTTTCATCGAGATCGTGCGCGCCCATGCGGCGCACGCCGGCGTGCCGGCCGGCGCCTGATGCGCGGCAGCCGGCGAATCCGGCGCGCCGCGCGCGGTCCAACCTGCTTCTGAACCCGAACGACTCTTCACTTCACAACACGATGCTCATTCATCCCAATCTGGACCCGATCGCGTTTCACCTGGGGCCGCTCGCCGTGCGCTGGTACGGCCTGATGTACCTCGCGGGCTTCATCATGGCGATCGTCGTCGGCCGGCTGCGGCTGCGGCTGCCTTACGTCGCGGCGCAAGGCTGGAGCGCGAAGGATATCGACGACATGCTGTTCTACGGCGTGCTCGGCGTGATTCTGGGCGGCCGCCTCGGCTACGTGCTGTTCTACAAGCCAGATTATTATTTCGCGAATCCGCTCGACATCTTCAAGGTGTGGCAGGGCGGCATGTCGTTTCACGGCGGCTTTCTCGGCGTCACGTTCGCGATGATCCTGTTCGCGTACCAGCGCGGACGCTCGTGGCTGCAGGTGACCGATTTCGTCGCGCCGATGGTGCCGCCGGGGCTGGCCGCGGGCCGGCTCGGCAACTTCATCAATGGCGAGCTGTGGGGCCGCGTGACGCGGCCGGATGCGCCCTGGGCGATGATGTTCCCGGGCGCGTCGAACGACGACGCGATCTGGCTCGCGCGGCATCCCGCGCTCGCGGCGAAGTGGCACCTGAATGCGATATTCGCGCAGTACCACATGCTGCCGCGTCATCCGTCGGAGCTGTATGAGATCGCGCTCGAAGGCATCGCGCTGTTCCTCGTGCTGTGGTTCTTTTCGCGCAAGCCGCGTCCGCTCGGCGCGATCTCCGCGGTGTTCCTGATCGGCTACGGGCTGGCGCGCTTCACGGTCGAATTCGCCCGCGAGCCCGACGATTTCCTCGGGCTGCTCGCGCTCGGGCTGTCGATGGGCCAGTGGCTGTCGCTGCCGATGATCGTCATCGGGATCGGCGTCTTCGTCTGGGCGTACCGCCGCAAGGGCCGCGAGGCGCTGAAGGCGGCGAACGCCCAGGCACGCGCGGACTGAACGGCGGCGCGTTCGTCGTCGGCCCGGCAGGCGCGCACGCCACGGCATGCCGTGGCGTTTTCGTCCGGCCAGGCCCATGCGCTACTTCATCTGCACCGAGCCGGACACGTTGACCGTCACCGTCGACGTGCCGGCCTCGATCGACAGCGGCTCGGCCGCCTTTGCGTCGGCATTCATGCGCGCGCTCATCATCATCACCGGGCGCGGCAGGATGCCGTTATGGCCGATATTCACTTCGCGGATCGCATAGCCGCTGTAGCCGAACGCTTCGGCGGCGGCGCCGGCCTGCTGCCGGAACGATGCGATCGCCTCGCCGGTCAGCTTCTGCTCGGCCGCGCGCTGCGCCTGCGGCGACAGCGAAAACTGCACGCCCCCCACCTGCATCACGGACGACATCTGGCCCGCGAGCTTCGATGCCGCCGCGAAATCGTGCGATTCGAGCACGACTTCCGTGCGGCCGCGCCATCCGGTGAGATGACCGTCGCGATCGCTGGTCGGATAGATCGAGAACGCGCCGGTGCGCGCGCTCACGCCGCTCGCGCCGCGCGCCTCGCGCAACGCGGCGTCCGCGCGCTGGTTCAGCGTCGCGGTGAGCGTCGACGGGTCGGTCGCCTCCTGCTCGTAGAAGAGCGTAATGTCGACCACGTCCTGCGGCACTTGCGCACTGGCCTGCGCGTTCAGCGACAGCACCCCGGACGGCTGGCTCTGTACGAGGGTCTGCGCGTGGGCGGCGCGCGGCGCGAGCGTCAGCGCGAGCGGGGCGGCAACAGCGAGCGCGACGGCGTAGGCGCGGGCGTTTTTTTGCATCATGATGGGTGTCCTCGCGTGAGCGGTGAGCGGTGCCGCGCGTGTGCGGCACGGTAGGGCGCGGTGCATGAGTCGGTGCGCCGCGCGGATCGCAAGCGCTCTATTGTTGCGCGTGCAACGCGCATGCCGGCGGCGCAACGCCGGCATGCGCGCAACGCTTAGGCGCGCGAGCGGGGCGGTGGGTTCCCGAGCCGCGCGTGGCGGTGCTCGCCGCCGTGTTTCAGGCGAGCTGCTTCGTGATGAAGCGCCACTCGTCCGGGGTGACCGGCGTGATCGACAGGCGGTTGCCCTTCGCGAGCACGCGCATGCCCGCGAGCGCTTCATGTTCGCGCAGCGCGGCGAGCGGGATCAGCGGCACCTTCTGCTTGAACGTCACGTCGACGAGCATCCAGCGGGGCGTTTCCGGCGTCGACTTCGGATCGTAGTAAGGGCTTAGCGGATCGAATTGCGTGGGGTCCGGATACGGCGTCGACGCGACCTGCGCGAGGCCTGCAATGCCAGGCTCGGGGCAGCTTGAATGATAGAAGAGCACGCCGTCGCCGATCCGCATCTCGTCACGCATGAAATTGCGTGCCTGATAGTTGCGCACGCCGGTCCAGGGGAGCGTGCGTTGGGGGGCGTCAGCGAGGTCGTCGATGCTTGCCTCGTCCGGTTCGGATTTCATCAGCCAGTAGCGCATGGACAGGATGCAACGGGGAGAATGAAAGGAAGCGCGCGAAACCGCGCGGCACGGCGCAAGGCGATCGCAAGGACCGCCGCCACTCGCACAACCACAACCCTTACCGCAGCCACAAAGAAAAACGGCACCGGAACGCAATGCCCGATGCCGTTGAATAAGGTCCCCGCCTTGGCCGCTAGGCCGGCATCCTGAACCTGAGGTTCAGAATTGGTCGCAGTTAGCAGCACTTCGGGTACATCAGACAGAGTGACGCGCACACCCGTGCTACAAATTTCCGCAACCGTGCACATGGCATTGGTTCAAGGAATATATGACCTTGGCGAACCAGGCAGGGAAGCTAAACTGACCGGACCCGACTGCGTGCTGCGATGGCACGCGCACGACAGCGAATCCTTTTTTACTGACTACTGCATGCTGTACTGTTGAATCACAGTGCCCAGCTGCTCATTCATCTGGTGCATTGTACGCCGGATTTCCTCCGCGGGAAATGCTTCTCCGTGACGCACGCTCGCCTGCAGCCTGAGCAGCTCCGATGCAAGCGACAATGCTGCCATCACCGCGATGCGATCGGTGCCGCGCACGTTGCTGTGCGCGCGGATTTTCGTCATTTCGGCGTCGACGCGCGCGACCGCTTCGAGCAGCGCGTGTTCGGTTTCCGGCGAGCAGGCAAGGCGATACGACTGGCCGAGAATCGAGACTTCGATCTGCTTGGTGGTCATGCACTTTCTCCGTGGCGGTGGGACGCGCTGCCGGATTCGTCCTCCTGCTGCGCCGAAGCGAGCAGATCGAGCTGGCTGTCCGGCTCGCTTTGCGAGCGCGCACGCGGCAGTTTTTCGAGGATCGCGTTCAGGCGCACCTGCGCGTCGTCGATCTTGGCCGACAGTGCGTCGCGTTCGGCTTGCAGCGCGTCGCGTGCCTCGCGGGTCTGCGCGAGTTCAGCATGGGCCGCCTCGATTTCGGCATGCGCTTCGGCAAGCTGTGCCCGAAGGGCCAGATTTGTCTCGTGGTGACGCTGACTGATCGCAATCAGCTTGCCGATATTTTGTGAGAGAGTTTCGAGTTCGGTGAGCATGTGCTGCGTCCTCTAAAGACACCGCATTTTAGCGCGGATTACTGCAGTTTCAGACAATTGTCTCGTATCGAGACGTAACAGTATGAGGGATGAGCGGCTTCCTGCCGTTCGGCGCCGTACGCACCCGGTGTCGCGCGGCGTGTTTTCTTGACGCCCGCAGGGGCCGCTCCTACACTTGCGGCACTCTGGTGCTCGCATACGCCGCTGCGCGTGTGCAGTTAAACGGGAAACAGGGCGCCACGCCGCACACGCGGCGCAGCCAACCTGTGCTGCCCCCGCAACGGTAAGCGACTGCATGACCATGCGGCTCGATCTTGCTGCGCGCCTCGCCGAAGGCGCGCGACAGGCCACTGCGCAACGCTGCGTGGGAAGGCGGATCGACGCGTCGCCAGCCCGGATACCGGCCAGACGGAGGGCACGCCGCGCGTCATGCGTGACAGCGTGGCGTCGCCCGGTTTCGCATCGGCCTGCGGGGAGGCGGGCCGGGCTTTGCGCACACGGGACCCATTCGATGTCATTTCCGCACGCGCGCGGTGCTTGCCGCGCGGGCCGCCGCGTTCTTGCGCGCGCTGTGCGCGGCGCGCGCGCCGGGTGTCGCGGGCGCGGAGTGTCCGCATGAATCGCGCGTCCATGCCCCGTGCCCCGGTGATGCATGCGCGGCGTGCGATTGCGATCTGGGGCGTGCTCGGCATGCTGACGCTCGCGGTGCTGCTCGCATCGCTCGCGCTCGGCAGTGTGTCGCTGACGCCGTCGCGCGTGCTGGCCGCGTTGTGGACTTCGCCGCACGCACCACCGGATTTCGCCCGCGAAATCGTGCGCGCACTGCGCTTGCCGCGCGCGCTCGCGGGCTTCGCCTGCGGCGCATTGCTGGCGAGCGCCGGCGCGCTGCTGCAGGTGCTGCTGCGCAATCCGCTCGCGGAGCCTTACGTGCTCGGCGTATCGGGCGGCGCCGCAAGCTTCGCGCTGCTGGCGATGCTCGCCGGCGTCGCCTGGTGGCTCGTCGAGGCGAGCGCATGCGCGGGTGCGTTCGTGTCGATCCTGCTGGTGCTGGGTCTCGCGCGCCGCGAGCTGTGGCGCGGCGAGCCGCTCGACACGTCGCCGCGGCTGCTGCTGACCGGCGCGGTGATCGCCGCGGGCTGGGGTGCGCTGATTACGCTGCTGCTCACGCTTGCACCGGACGACCGCCTGCGCGGGATGCTGTTCTGGCTGACGGGCGACCTGAGCGGCGGCACGCTGCCGTGGCCCGCGCTGGCCGCGTTGGGCATCGTGCTTGCGGCGATCCTGCCGGCGGCGCCGCAACTGAACGTGCTGCTGCGCGGCGACGCCGCCGCGCAGGCGCTCGGCATCCCGGTGCTGCGCCTGCGCCTGCGCATCTACCTGGTCGCATCGCTCGCGGCCGCCGCCGCGGTGACGACCGGCGGCACGATCGGCTTCGTCGGTCTGGTGGTGCCGCATACGGTGCGGCTCGCGTTCGGCAACGACCAGCGGATGCTCCTGCCGGCGGCCGCGCTCGCGGGCGGCTGCGCGGTGATGGGTGCGGACCTGCTGGCGCGCACGGTGATCGCTCCCGCGCAGTTGCCGGTCGGCGTGATCACCGCGCTCGCGGGCGTGCCGGTGTTTCTGTGGATGCTGCTGCGCAGGCGGCGCACGTGATGCGCGGCGCCGGCGCGGCCGCACCGGTCGTCTCCGGGTCGTTGAGCACGCAACGATTGACGCTGCGTGCCGGTACGCGCACGCTGCTCGAAGACGTCACGCAGACTTTTCTTCCCGGCGAACTCTGGTGCATCGCGGGGCCGAACGGCGCGGGCAAGACGACCTTGATCGGCGCGCTCGCCGGGCTGGCGCAGCCGGCGTCCGGGCACGTCGTGCTCGACGGCGTGCGCATGACCGACTGGGCGCCGCGCGCGCTCGCGCGGCGCCGTGCGCTGATGCCGCAAAGCGTGCACGATGCGTTCAGCGCGAGCGTGCTCGACTGTGTGCTGCTCAACCGCTTTCCGCATCTGGCGGGCTGGGGCTGGGACAGTCCCTCCGACCGCGCCGCCGCGCTCGCCGCACTCGATCTGCTGGACCTCGGCGCATTCGCCGCGCGCGACGTGCTGTCGCTGTCGGGCGGCGAGCGTCAGCGCGTCGCGCTCGCGGCGGCACTGTGCCAGGACGCGCCGTTGCTGCTGCTCGACGAACCGCTCGCGCATCTGGACCTGCATCACCAGATCGACTGTCTCGACGCGCTGCGCGCATGGGCCGCCGGGCCGAAGCGTACCGTAATCTTTTCGTGTCACGATCTGAATCTCGCGCGGCGTTTCGCGACCCATGCACTGCTGCTGGACGGCGCAGGCGGCGTCGAGGCCGGGCGCGTCGGCGACGTGCTGACGCCCGCGCTCGCGAGCCGCGCGTTCGGCTATCCGCTGATCCTGCTGCGCGACGGGCCACACGAGGCGCTGATTCCGGCGCCGCGCGGTGCCTGATTCGACACGGCCCACTCCTTTTTGCACCCGATATCCATGCGTTCCACGTTTGCCTTACCCGTTGTCGAACCGCTCGATCAGTCGCTGCGCGCCACGCTGCAGCAGATCATCGATACGAAGACCAAACCGCCGGGCAGCCTCGGCCGGCTCGAAACGCTGGCGCGCCAGATGGGCCTGATCCAGCGCAGCACGCAGCCGCGCGTCGAGCGCCCCGTGATGATCGTGTTCGCCGGCGATCACGGCATCGCGCACGAAGGCGTCAGCCCGTATCCGCAGGCCGTGACCGCGCAGATGGTGGCGAACTTCCTTGCCGGCGGCGCGGCGATCAATGCGTTTAGCCGCGTCGCCGGCCTGACGCTCGAAGTGGTCAACGCAGGCGTGGCGTCGCCGCTGCCGCCCGCGGACGGACTCGTCGATATCCCGCTCGCCGCGGGTACGCGCAACTTCGCGCACGAGCCCGCGATGACCCGCGACGACGCGCTGCGTGCAATCGAGGCCGGCGCACAGCGCGTGCGCCATCACGCCGCGCTCGGCACCCGCGTGATCGGCTTCGGCGAAATGGGCATTGCGAACACGTCGTCCGCTGCGTGCCTGATGAGCCGCCTGTGCAACGTGCCGATCGACGAATGCGTGGGGCGCGGCACCGGGCTCGACAACGCGGGGCTTGCGCGCAAGCGCAACGTGCTGGCCGCCGCGCTCGAGCGGCATCCGGCGAGCCGCGATCCGATCGATGCGCTCGCAACCTTCGGCGGTTTCGAAATCGCGATGATGGTGGGCGCTTTTCTCGCGGCGGCCGAAGCGCGCATGACGATTCTGGTGGACGGCTTCATCGCGACCGCCGCGCTCGTCGTCGCCGATGCGCTCGCGCCGCATCTGCGCGAATACTGCGTGTTCGCGCATGCGTCGAACGAGGCCGGGCACCGGCGCATGCTCGATCATTTCGGCGCGGTGCCGCTGCTTGCGCTCGACATGCGGCTCGGCGAAGGCACCGGCGCGGCGCTTGCCGTGCCGCTGCTGCGCGCCGCCTGCGCGTTCGTCAACGAAATGGCGAGCTTCGAATCCGCGGGTGTCGCGGATCGCGAAGCGTAAGCGCCGCAACCCCGGTCATCCGTTCGCGATGCGCACGCTGCCGAATCCGCGCGACGAACTCCGCTACTTCTTCACGGCGCTCGGCTACTTCACGCGCGTGCCGGTGCCGCGCTGGGTCGGTTTCGAGCCGCATTACCTGCAGTCGTCGGCGCGCTACTTTCCGCTCGTCGGCCTGCTGGTGGGCGGACTCGCCGCGCTGGTGCTCGTCGCCGCGCTGCACGGGCTGCCGCCGGGCGTCGCCGTGCTGCTGTCGATGGCGGCAACGTTGCTCGCGACCGGCGCGTTTCACGAGGACGGGCTCGCGGATTGCGCCGACGCGTTCGGCGGCGGCTACACGCGCGAGGACGTGCTGCGCATCATGCATGATTCGCGCATTGGCGCATTCGGGGCGATCGCACTCGTGATCGTGCTGGCGCTGAAGTGGCAGACGCTTGCGCTGTTGCCGCCCGCGCGCGCCGCCGCGCTGCTGGTCGGCGCACATGCGGCGAGCCGCACGTTCGCGATCAGCCTGCTGCTCACGCTCGACTACGTGCGCCCCGAGGGCAAGGCCAAACCGGTCGCGCAGCGCCTGAGCGTGCCCGCGTTCGCATGGGCGTCGCTGTGCGGTTTGCCGGCGCTGTTCTGGCCGGACTGGCGTTTCGGCTGCGTGACGCTGGCCGGGCTCGTCGTGTTGCGCGCGTTCCTTGCGCGCTATTTCGTCAAGCGCATCGGCGGCTATACCGGCGACTGCCTCGGATGCGCGCAGCAGTTGGCCGAAGTGGCGATCTATGTCGCGGGGCTCGCGTGGATCTCATCCTGATCCGTCACCCGGCGGTCGCGCTCGACGCCGGCGTCTGCTATGGACGCAGCGACGTCGCGCTCGCCGATTCCCCCGCTGCGGGCGCGCAGGCCGTGGCCGCGCGGCTCGCCGGATTGCACGCGCCGGCGCCGCAGCGGCTGTTGACGAGTCCGCTGAGCCGCTGCGCAGCGGTGGCCGCCGCGCTGGCCGGGCGGCTCGGGTGCGCGCATCGCGTCGACGCGCGTCTCGCGGAAATGGACTTCGGCGCATGGGAGTTGCAGCGCTGGGACCAGATCGAGCGTGCGGCGCTCGACGCGTGGGCAGCCGACTTTCACGACGCACGGCCGCATGGCGGCGAGAGCGTGACGCAATTCGCCGCACGCGTTCAGGACTGGCTCGACACCTCGCTGCCCGGCGGCCGCGCGCCGGTCTACGCGGTCACGCATGCGGGCGTGATGCGGGTCGTGGCCGCATTGACGCTCGGCGTGCCGGTGTCCCAGACGACGCACTGGTCGCTCGCGATGGCGGGTATCGCGTGGCTGCGTCGCGACGCGTGCCGCGCGCAGTGGTCCCTCGTGCGCTGGAACGCGTGAACGCGGCGGCGCCCGGTGTGGCTACGGCGCCGCAGGCGCGGGCTTCGGCCGGCGCGAGCGGGCGATCTGCAGGTCTTCGCACAGTTGCGCGGCGGCCTGCACGAGACGCGGTCCTGGGCGGTCGATCAGATCGCCGTCGATCGCGAACAGGTTGTTGCGCGCCACCGCCGTGACGCCTGGCCACGCACGCCAGCTGGCGAGCGGCGGCAGCGGCATGTCCGGCCGGGTCGCGCCGGCCGACGCGGTGACGATCGCCTCGGGGTTCGCGGCGAGCACGGCTTCGGTCGACACCGTCGGCACGAGCGGCGCGAGGTCCGCGAAGACATTGCGGCCGCCGCATAGCGTGATCAGGTCGCTGATCATGTGCGTGCCGTTCAGCGTCATCAGCGGATGGTCCCAGACCTGATAGAACACGCTGACGGTCGGCCGGTTCGCGTAGCGCGCGCGCAGTTGCGCGATGCCGCGCCGATATGCGGCGGCGGCGGCCGCGGCCGTGCCGCGCGTGCCGAGCAGCGTGCCGAGGCGCAGCAGCGTGGTCGCGACGTCGTCGAGCCGGCGCGGCTCGCTGAGGAACAGCGGAATGTGCAGTGCGCGCAGGCGGGCGATCTGCTCCGGCGTATTGCCGCCGAGCCACACGACGATCAGATCGGGCTTCAGCGCGACGATGCGTTCGAGGTCGAGTGCCCGGTAATCGCCGACGCGCGGCACCTGGCGCGCCGCGGGCGGATAGTCGCTGTACGCGACCGCGCCGACCAGTTTCGCGCCGCCGCCGGCCGCATAGATCAGCTCGGTCGCATGCGGCGCGAGGCTGATCACCCGCTGGGCGGGAGCGGCGAGCGTGAGCGTCGCGCCGCTGTCGTCGGTGACGCTGAGCGCTGCGCGCGCGCTGGCGACATGCAGGCACGCGGCGAGCACGACGCAGGCGAACAGCGCGGGCAGGCGGGCAAGCGTTTTCATCGGTGGGATCGGGGGGCGGGGGGAGACGGAGCAGCGAGCGCGGCGAGGCTGTCGCGCAGCGCCTGATCGAAGCGTTGCCATTGCGCTTCATTACCTGGCAATCCGAAACGAATGCCCGCGGGCGCATCGAACAGACGGGTCCAGACGCCACGCTGCGCAAGCTGATGATGCAGCGCGCCTGCGCGCGGATCAGGGGTCCATGCAAAAAGCGGCGTGCTGCGGACGGTGAGCCGTTGCGCGCGCAACAGTGCGGCGAGACGCGCGCTGTCGGCAGCCAGCCGCGTGCGCGTCGCGTCCTGCCACGCGCGGTCCGCGAACGCGGCGCGCACCGCGTGCCGGGCCGGTCCGCTGACGGTCCACGGGCCGATCTGCGCGCGCAGCGCATCGACGAGCGCGGCGTCGGCGAGCACGAACCCCGCACGCACGCCGGCCAGCCCGAAAAACTTGCCGGGCGAGCGCAGCACGGCGAGTCCCGGCGCTCCGGCGTGCGCAGCGAGCGAGGCGTCGGGCAGCGCGTCGGCGAACGTTTCGTCGACGAGCAGCGTACCGCCGCGCGCGCGCAACTGCGCGTGCCAGTGCAGCAGCCGGGCGGCGTCGAGCTGGCCGGCACCCGGGTTGTCCGGGTTGACGATCACGACATGGCTGAGCGCGGCGGGCAGCGAGTCCCAGCCGGTATCGAGCGGCACGACAGCGTGGTTCGCGCGTGCAAAGGCCGGCGCATATTCGCCGTAGGTGAGCGGAGCGATCGCGACGCGGCCGCGCGGCAACAGGTGCGGCAGCGCGCGGATCGCGGCCTGGCTGCCGGCGACCGGCAGCACGTGGGCGGCTTCGGGCGCGCCGTAGAAGCGGGCGGCGCACGACGCGAAGCCGTCGCCGTCGTCGGGCAGGCGCCGCCACGCGTCGGCGGGGACCGGCGGCACCGGATAGCCGCACGGGTTGATGCCGGTCGACAGGTCGAGCCACTGGTCCCACGCCATGCCATAGCGCTGCGCCGCTTCATGCAGATTGCCGCCGTGGGCGATGCGCTCAGCCATGGAAGGGCAGGCTCGTCAGCGCAAGCACGATCAGGGCCGCCAGCCACAGGACCACGCCGCGCTGCACCAGCTGCAGCGCGGCCGCGACGTGTTCGGCGCGCGCGGGTGCTCCCGCGCCGAGCACCGGCCGCCGCTCGGGCGTGCCGTCATAGACCGCCGTGCCGCCGAGCACCACGTTCAGGCTGCCGGCGCCGGCCGCCATCACCGGACCGGCGTTGGGGCTGTCCCAGCGCGGCGCCTGGTCGCGCCAGCAGCGCAGCGCGGTGCGCGTGTCGCCGAGCAGCGCGTAGGTGGCCGCGGTGAGGCGCGCGGGAATCCAGTTGAGCACGTCGTCGATGCGCGCGGCGGCCCAGCCGAAGCGCAGATAGCGCGGCGTGCGGTAGCCCCACATCGCGTCGAGCGTGTTCGCGAGGCGGAACGCGAGCGCGCCGGGACCGCCGGCGAGCGCGAACCAGAACAGCGCGCCGAAGATCGCGTCGTTGCCGTTTTCGAGCGCCGACTCGACTGCGGCGCGTGCGAGCGCGCTTTCGTCCGCGTGCGCGGTTTCGCGCGAGACGATCCGCGCGGTCAGCGCGCGCGCGGCGGCGAGGTCGCCGCGCGCCAGCGCCGCGCCGACCGGCGCGACGTGCTCGTCGAGGCTGCGGGCGCCGAGCGCGAACCCCAGCAGCGCGACGTGCAGCGCGCAGGCGAGCGCGAAGGGCAGCACGGCGACGAGCCAGGCCGCGCACAGCGTCGGCGGCAGCACCGCGAGCAGCCAGCCGAGCAGGCCGGCGAGGCGGGCGCGCCGGCCGCTGTTCAGCGCGCTTTCGACGCGCGTCGCGAGCCGCCCGAAGCCGACGAGCGGATGGGCGCGGCGCGGCTCGCCGAACCAGCGGTCGATGGCCACGCCGGCCGTGGCGAGCGCGGCGACGAGCGGCAGCGAGAGCGTCATGCGCGGCCCGGCGGCTTGAGCGCGAGGGGCAGGCCGGCGACCATCAGCGTCGCCGTCGTGCTCGCCGCGGCGACCCGCTGATTCAGCCGGCCGAGTTCGTCGACGTACAGACGCGTGGCGGCGCCGAGCGGCACGACCCCGAGGCCGATTTCGTTGCTGACGACGATCACCTTGCCCGCGGCGTTGCGCAGCGCCGCCTCGAACGCATCGACGCGTGCCGCGTAGCCGGGGTCGGGCGCGCCGTCGGCGGGGCACAGCAGGTTCGCGAGCCACAGCGTCAGACAGTCGATCACGACGCAGTGGCCGGGCGCGTCGACCTGCGCGAGCGCGCCGGCGAGATCGGTGGGCGCTTCCCGCAGGTGCCAGTGCGCGGGCCGGCGTGCCCGATGGTGCGCGATGCGCGCGGCGAACTCCGCGTCGCCGGTGACGCGCGCGGTCGCGAGGTAGGTGACGGGCCGCCCGCTTGCGCTCGCAAGCTGCTCGGCGTGGGCGCTTTTGCCCGAGCGCGCGCCGCCGAGCACGAAGGTGAGGTCGCGAAAAGTCATCGCAGGATTGTACCGGCGAGGCTCGGCACGATGGGATAATGCCCGCCTTGCCTTCCGTGTCATGACTGCCGCCGCCGTGAACGCCCCGCATTCGTCCTTGCCGTTGCCTTGCGCCCCGTCCGGGTCCGCGCCGGAATCCGCGCGCGGATTGCCGCCGGCGGGCGTCGCGCGGCCGCGCGGCACGCTGATGATCCAGGGCACGACGTCCGACGCGGGCAAGAGCACGCTCGTCGCGGGCCTGTGCCGGCTCGCCCGCCGCGCCGGCGTGCGGGTCGCGCCGTTCAAGCCGCAGAACATGGCGCTCAACAGCGCGGTGACCGTCGACGGCGGCGAGATCGGCCGCGCCCAGGCCCTGCAGGCGCTGGCCGCGGGCATCGACGCGCAGACCGACCTGAATCCGGTGCTGCTCAAGCCGGTGAGCGACTGCGGCGCGCAGGTGATCATCCATGGCGAGGCGCGCCTGAATCTGGACGCGCGTGCGTACCATGACTACAAGCCGGTCGCGTTCGAAGCGGTGCGGCAATCGTACGCGCGCCTGCAGGCGCGCTACGACGCGATCTTCGTCGAAGGCGCGGGCAGCCCGGCGGAGATCAATCTGCGCGAGCGGGACATCGCGAACATGGGCTTCGCGGAAGCGGTCGACTGCCCGGTGGTGCTGATCGCCGACATCGATCGCGGCGGTGTGTTCGCGCATCTGACCGGCACGCTTGCGTGCCTGTCGGAGAGCGAGCAGGCGCGGGTGCGAGGCTTCGTCATCAACCGCTTTCGGGGCGATCCGGGGCTGCTGAAGCCGGGTCTCGACTGGCTCGAAGCGCGAACCGGCAAGCCGGTGTTCGGCGTGCTGCCGTACCTGCACGGCCTGATGCTCGACGCGGAAGACATGTTGCCGCGCGAGCTGCGCGCCGCGCAGGCGAACGACGGCGCGGCGGGGGACCTGCTGCGCGTGGTCGTGCCGGTGCTGCCGCACATCAGCAACCATACCGACTTCGACGCGCTGCGCGCGCATCCGCAGGTCGACTTCCATTACGTGCGCGCGGGCATGACGCCGCCCGCGGCGGACCTCGTCATCCTGCCGGGCTCGAAGAACGTGCGGGACGACCTCGCGTTCCTGCGTGCCGAAGGCTGGGCGCAGCGGCTGGAGCGGCACCTGCGCTACGGCGGCCGCGTGATCGGCGTCTGCGGCGGCATGCAGATGCTGGGCCGCGCGCTGGCCGATCCGCATGGGGTCGAGGGGCGGCCGGGCAGCGCCGAGGGGTTCGGCTGGCTCGACTTCTCGACCACGCTCACGCGCGACAAGACGCTGAAAAACGTCGCGGGCCGGCTCGACGGCGCGCTGTGCGGGGACGGCGTTGCGCGCGGCGCGGCAGGCGGCGTGCCGGTGAGCGGCTACGAGATCCATATGGGCGAGACGACGGGGCCGGCGCTCGCGGCGCCTGCGCTGCATCTGGCCACGGCCGGCGGTCTGCGGCCGGACGGGGCGATATCCGCCGATGGCCGGATTGTCGCGACTTATGTGCATGGTCTGTTCGACACGCCCGCCGCGTGCACGGCGCTGCTGGCGTGGGCCGGGCTGCGCGAGGCCGCGCCGCTCGACTACGCGGCGCTGCGCGAGGCATCGCTGGAGCGGCTTGCCGATACGTTCGCGGCGCATCTGGACCTCGAACGGCTATGGGCGGCCATGCGCTGACACGCTCGGCCGGGCCGGGCGGCCGGAGCGCGCGGGCGTGATTAAATCGCATCAGGAAATAATCTAAGCCAATCCGGCCATTTTTTCTCCGCCAGGGTTCGAATACAGTCCGCGGTGTGGATGACGCCCGTTGCGTCGTCTCCTTCTGCCGACAAGGACTCCCGATGAACCCGACCCGTTCCGCCGACTATGCCGCCACGCTCCTGCGCGTCGCGCTCGGCGTGCTCTATCTCGCGCACAGCCTGCAAAAGATCTTCGTCTTTACGTTGCCCGGCACCGCGCAATTCTTCGAATCGATTGGCTACCCGGGCTGGCTTGCCTACGTGACCGCCTTTGTCGAGCTGGCCGGCGGCATCGCGCTGCTGCTGGGCGTGCAGGTGCGCTGGGTCGCGCTGGTGCTGCTGCCGTTCATGCTGGGCGCGATGTCCGCGCATCTGCGCAACGGCTGGGGCTTTGCGTCGCCGCATGGCGGCTGGGAGTATCCGGCGTTCTGGGCGGTCACGCTGGTCGTGCAGTCGCTGCTGGGCGGCGGCGTGGGCGCGCTGGGCGGGGCGAGGGCGCTGCGCGCGGTGAATGCCTGAGCGCCTCAGCGCCTGAAAGCCTGAATGCCTGAAAGCCTGAAAGCCTGAAAGCCTGAATGCCTGAATGCCTGAATGCCTGAGCGGGCGGGCCGACTGAACGCTTGGCGGCCTGGCCGATCCGGCGGCGCCCGGCTGTCCGGCTGTCCGGCTGTCCGGCCGGGCAGCGTGCCGGGCGAGGCAGGCGAGGCAGGCGAGGCAGGCGAGCGCCGCTGGCAGCAGGCCGCGGCGCGCTTCGGGTCTGCGATTTCTGCCCGCAGGGCCGGCCAGGTGGCCGGCCCTGCGGCATTGCATGCGTCATGCATGAATTCGGTACGGAATCCTCAGTACAGCATCATTTGCGTGCAGCGGAACAGCGCAATTGCCCGGCCGTCCGGCGCGCTGACCTGCGCATCCCAGACCTGCGTCGAGCGGCCGAGATGAACCGCGCGCGCTTCGGCGCGGATCGTGCCGTCCGTGCAGGTGCCGAGGAAGTTGCTCTTCAGCTCGATCGTCGTGAAATTGCGGGCGTTCTGCGGCAGATGCGCGAGGCATGCATAGCCGCACGCCGTATCCGCGAGGCCGATCACGGTCGCTGCGTGCAGGAAGCCGTTGGGCGCCAGCAGCGCGGCGCGCACTGCGAGTTCGGCGTCGAGCGCGCCCTGGGCGAGCGCGATGACGCGCACGCCGAGCAGTTCCGGCAACGTGCCCTGCTGACGTTCGTGCAGGCGTTCGATCGAGAGGTCGCTGCGCAGTGTGCTCATGGTATGCCGCCGAAGAGAGGGATTCGCCGGTCGAATCCGGGGACGATTGGCCGTTCGGGACTTCCGGCCCGCACGGGTTTGTCGATATTATCAACGGCTGAACCGGTCGGGCGGTTGCTCCCGGTGCGTTGCGGCAAACCGGCTGGCCGGGCCAGCCTTCTTCCCGGGAGTCTTCATGACGGTAATCGTGGTGGCCAATCCGAAGGGCGGCGTCGGCAAGAGCACGCTGTCGACCAATCTGGCCGGCTATTTTGCGGCAGCCGGCGAGTGGGTCGCGCTCGCCGATCTCGACCGGCAGCTCTCCGCACACGCGTGGCTCGACCTGCGCCCCGCGACGCTGCCGCCGATCGAAGCCTGGGAAGTGGATCTGGAGTCGCCCGTGAAGCCGCCGAAGGGGCTCGAACACGCGGTCATCGACACGCCGGCCGGGCTGCACGGCAACCGTCTCGGCGTGGCGCTCGAACTGGCCGACAAGGTGATCGTGCCGCTGCAGCCCTCGATGTTCGATATTCTCGCGACCCAGGACTTTCTCGAGCGGCTCGCGAAGGAAAAAGCCGTGAGGAAAGGCGCGATCGAGGTCGGCGTGGTCGGCATGCGGGTCGATGCGCGCACGCGTTCGGCCGAGCAGCTGCACCGGTTCGTCGAAGGCCTGAAGCTGCCGGTGCTCGGCTTTCTGCGCGATACGCAGAATTACGTGCAGCTTGCCGCGCACGGCCTCACGCTGTGGGATGTCGCGAAGAGCCGCGTCGAGAAGGATCTCGAACAGTGGCAGCCGATCATCGACTGGGCCGCGCCCAGCGGGCGCGCCTGACCCGCATGCTTGACCGGCGCGCCTGACAGCGCGCAACGGGTACTTGACGGGCCCATGCGCGGCGCGCCGCAGCGCGCGCGAGGCCCGGCGGCGTCAGGTCCAGCTCTGGGTCGGCACGTGGTCGCGGCTGCCCTTGATGCGGTTGCGCTCGTCCACGAACACCAGATCGGGCTTCCAGCCCGCCTTCAGCTCGGCCTCGTCGATCACCGCGAAGGCCGCGATGATCACCAGATCGCCGAGTTGCGCGCGCCGTGCCGCCGAGCCGTTCAGCGAAATCATGCCGCTGCCGCGCTCGCCCTTGATCGCATACGTCGAGAAACGCTCGCCGTTGTTGATGTTCCAGATGTCGATGCGCTCGTTCTCGACGATGTTCGCCGCTTCGAGCAGGTCCTCGTCGATCGCGCACGAGCCTTCGTAGTGCAGCTCGCAGTGGGTGACCGCGGCGCGGTGGATCTTCGATTTCAGCATGTGACGTTGCATGGCGCGTTTCCGTGAGGCGTGTCGGGGCGCGGGGCGGCCCGGGTCAGATTTCGAGGTTGTCGATCAGGCGCGTCGTGCCGAGCTTCGCGGCGGCGAGCACGACGAGCGGCGCGTCGGTATCCGCGGCGGCCGGCGGCAGCAGGTCCGCGCGCTGACGGATCGCCACGTAGTCGGGTTGCCAGCCGCGCGCCGCGAGCGCGGCCATCGCGGCGCGTTCGAGCGCGGCAAAGTCGCGCCCCCCCGCGAGCACCGCGTCGCGCATGCGCTGCAGTTCGGCCGCGAGGTGCGGCGCCTCGGCGCGCTCGGCCGCGCTCAGGAAGCGGTTGCGCGAGCTGAGCGCGAGCCCGTCGGCATCGCGCACGGTCTCGGCCGCGACGATCTCGGTGGGCAGCGCGAACTGGTGGCACATGCGCCGCACGATCATCAGCTGCTGATAGTCTTTTTTGCCGAACACCGCGACGCGCGGCTGTACGCACGACATCAGCTTCATCACGACCGTGCAGACGCCGTGGAAAAAGCCCGGGCGGAACTCGCCTTCGAGGATGTCGCCGAGGTTGTGCGGCGGATGCACGCGGTATTCCTGCGGCTCCGGGTACATGTCCCGCTCGGTGGGCGCGAACAGCACGTAGACGTTTTCCTTCTGCAGCTTCTCGATGTCGTCCTGCAGCGTGCGCGGGTATTTGTCGAAGTCCTCATTGGGCCCGAACTGCAGCCGGTTCACGAAGATGCTCGCCACCACCGGGTCGCCGTGCTGGCGCGCGAGCCGCATCAGCGACAGATGGCCCTCGTGCAGGTTGCCCATGGTCGGCACGAAGGCCGTGCGGTTCTGCCCGCGCAACTGGTCGCGCAGTTCCTGGATCGAGCTGATGACTTTCATGGTTGACGGCGGTTCTCTCGCGCAGCGCGGGCTGGATGCACGAAGATGGTGCATTTCGTGCGATTAATTACCCGTTTCGGTGACGACGGGTTCGGACCGCGGGATTGTAGTGGATTTGCAGGATTTGTGGATGCGATGGCGATTGGCCGCGCGCACCGGAACAAGGCGTGCGCGTCATGCGAAATGCATGGGACTGGATCCGCAGGAAGCCCGGCCTGGCCGCTCGACTCAGGCCGGCAGATACGCGAGGCGCACGTAGATCGGCGCGAACGGCTCGGCCTGCGTGATCTCGATCAGCGATTCGCGCGACAGTTCGAGCATGGCGATGAAGTTCACCACCACGACCGGCACGCCGCGGCCCACGTTGAACAGCTCGCTGAATTCCATGAAGCGCGCGTTCTGCAGGCGCCGCAGGATGATGCTCATGTGCTCGCGCACCGACAGTTCCTCGCGCGAGATCTTGTGATGCTGCACGAGCTTCGCGCGCTTGATCACGTCGGCCCACGCCGCGCGCAGGTCCTCGGTGTTCACGTCGGGAAAGCGCGGCGTGACGCTCTGCTCGATATAGACCTCGGCGCGCAGAAAATCGCGGCCAAGCTGCGGCAGATGGTCGATGCGCTGCGCGGCGAGCTTCATCTGCTCGTATTCGAGCAGGCGCCGCACGAGCTCGGCGCGCGGATCCTCGGCTTCCTCGCCGGTGTCGGCCTTGCGGACCGGCAGCAGCATGCGCGATTTGATCTCGATCAGCATCGCGGCCATCAGCAGGTACTCGGACGCGAGTTCCAGATTGCGCTCGCGCAACTGCTCGACGTAGCCCAGATACTGGGCGGTGACGTCCGCCATCGGGATGTCGAGCACGTTGAAGTTCTGCTTGCGGATCAGGTACAGCAGCAGGTCGAGCGGGCCTTCGAAGGTTTCGAGGAATACCTCGAGCGCATCGGGCGGGATGTACAGGTCTTGCGGCAGCTTGAAGAGCGGCTCGCCGTAGAGGCGCGCGAACGCGATGCCGTCGACGGTGTCGGGCGTCGAATCGGTCGCGGGGGTGGACAGCGCGGCGTCGGGCTGCGCGCGGGCGGCGCGGGCCTCGTCGGCGGGGCTCACGCTCAGAAGTTCTGGTAGTACTGGTACGGCGTCTGCTGCACGCGCGAAGCCTGCTGCTCGGCGCGTTCCTCGAGGTCGATCGGCTGCTTGTCCCACAGCAGCGAGCGGCCGCGCCGCTGCTGCTCTTCCAGATCCGGCTTCTGCTGCTTCAGCTGGTTCAGAAACTGCGTGATGTCCGATTGATACATGGCTGAACGTCCGTGGTGGCCGTAATGGGAAAGGGGCATGGCGCGCGCGGCGCCGCGCTGGCCGCAATTTTACCGCAAGCGCCGTGCGCCGACGCAATCTCGCGGAACGCGTCCGGGCGTCGGCGCGTCCAACGCGCGGCGCGGGCCGTGCGCCGCGCCCGGCGGGCCGCGCCGATGTGGTCAAATAGCAGCCGTCGGGCGGTCGCGGCGGCGCGCCGGCCGTTGCACGGCACTCAAGTTTCCGGAGGTCCTGTTTGGCGGGAAGTACGATCGAACCACCGCGTCGGCGCGCCGCTGCGGCGCACACGCAGCCTGCGGCCGCCTCGCCGGCGGCGGTGCGGCGCGCGCGGGCGGGGGCGCGGCGGCGCTGGCGCGCGGCGCTCGCGTGCGTGGCGATCCTGCTCGGTTGTGCGGCGAGCGCGGCGCACGCCGCCTACAAGGTGGACATCGACGCCTCGCCGCGCGCGCTGCGCAAGCTGCTCGAAGCGCATCTGGAAATCACCCGCTTCGCGAAACGGCCCGCGCTGAGCGACGATGAGTTCGAATTCCTGATTACCGCGACGCCGCAGCAGGTGCGCGATCTCGTCGCGACCGACGGTTACTTTTCGCCGGTCGTGCGTACCGACGTGCGCACCGTCCGCGGCACGAAACACGTGAAGGTGAGCGTCGACCCCGGTCCGCGAACCCGGGTCGAGTCGGTCGCGCTGACGTTTCTCGGGCCGGTGCTCACCGAGGATCCCACGCAGCAGAACGCCAGCCGCTTCGCGTTCTCGCTGCACGACGGCGATCCGTTCACGCAGTCCGGCTGGGACGGCGCGAAGAACGCCGCGCTGCGGGCGCTGCAGGCGCGCCGCTACGTCGCCGCGAAAATCGTGCGCTCGGAGGCGCTGATCGATCCGCGCACCCATGCGGCGAAGCTGAGCGTCACGTTCGACAGCGGGCCGACGTTCACGCTCGGTCCGCTGCAGGTGTCCGGCACGCGCCGCTATCCGGAGCGCATCGTGCAGAACGTCAACCCGATTTCGCCGGGGGAGATCTACGACGTGCAGCGCGTCGCGGAACTGCAGCGCCAGTTGCAGAACACGCCTTACTACGCGAGCGTCGCGATCGACGTGGCGAACGATCCGGCCCATCCGCTCGACACGCCCGTGCGCGTGAAGGTGAGCGAATACCCGTACAACAGCGTGCGCGGCGGCGTCGGCTATGCGACCGACACCGGTCCGCAGGTGCAGGGCAACTATTCCTACCTGAACACGTTCGGCAAGGCGTGGCCGTTCACGGTCGGCGGCCGGCTCGACCAGATCGAACAGTTCGGCCAGATCCAGCTGTCGATGCCGCCGGGCCTGCGGGCGTGGACCAACAGCGCGCTCGCGTCCTACACGACCACCAACGTCTCCGATACGCGCATCTACAGCCTGCGTACCGGCGTGCAGACCACCCGCACGTCGCAATATCTCGACTACGGCTACTCGCTCTTCTACTATCGCGACCGGCTCGACCAGAATGCGACCTCGCCGACCATCGCCCGCGCGCTGATGCCCGCGTGGTCGTGGACGCGCCGCAATACCGACGATCCGCTGTTCCCGCGCTCGGGCAACGTGATCCACGTCGAAGCGGGTTTTGCCGTGAAGGGCGTCGGCACCGACCAGACCTTCGCGCGGGCCTACGCGCGCGGCCAGCAGTATTTCCCGATCGGCAAGCAGGATCTGCTGCTGTTTCGCGCGGAGTTCGGCGGCGTGTTCACGACCGGCAATGCGGCCGGGATTCCGGCCTCGCTGCTGTTCCGGGCGGGCGGGTCGAACTCGGTGCGCGGCTACAGCTACCAGAGCATCGGCAATGAAGTGGACGGCTCGGTGTTGCCGGCCAAATATCTGCTCACCGGCACGGCCGAGTATCAGCACTGGTTCACGCACGACTGGGGCGGGGCGGTATTTTTCGACATCGGCACCGCAACGGACACGTGGGGCGACAAGGTGTTTTACCCCGGCACGGGCATCGGCGCGCGGTGGCGCAGTCCGGTCGGGCCGGTCAACATCGATCTGGCGTACGGCATCCGCGATCGCAGCGTGCGGCCGTACCTGACGCTCGGGATCGCCTTCTGATGACGCCGCATCTGCCCCTCTCGCCCCGGCCCGGTTTTTCGCGCCGCTTCTTGCCGGGTTGTCCGCTGCGTCGCCGGCCGCGTCTGCCGTCCGGCGACGCACCCGGTTGCGGCCCCGCGTTCGCCGGGATTCGCACGCTCGCGCACGCTCACTTGGACCGCTATTGCGCATGACGACGGACTCCACCTCCCCTCCACCCGCGCCACCCGGCGGCGCGGCGCCGCCCGACGGCGCGCCGCCGCCGCGCCGCCCGCGGCGGCTGTGGACGGCGCTCGCGTGGACGGTCGGCGTGCCGGCGCTGCTCGTCGCGCTCGCGGCGGGCGCGCTGTACGGCGCGGCGACGACCGCGCGCGGCACCGCATACGTGTGGCAGGGGGCGCTGAAGCTGCTCGGCGGCCGGCTGACGGGCACGCTCGAAGGCGGCACGCTTGCCACCGGATTGCGGTTGCGCGGGATCGAGTGGCGCAGCTTCGACGGCAGCGGCACCGACATCCGCATCGACCACGTCGACGGCCGCTGGGCGCTCAGCGGCCACCCGTGGCGGTTTGCGATCGACTACCTGCACGTGGGGACGATCGATGCGCGGGTCGGCGCGTCCGGCGCGCCGTCCAGCGGCCCCCCGGCGATGCCGCACGCGCTGCGATTGCCGCTGCCGCTGCGGATCAGCGATGTGCGGGTCGACCGGCTGGTGCTGCACGACGGCGCGACGACCCGCACGTTCAGCGATTTCCGCTTCCACGGACGCAGCGACGGGATCCATCACGAAGCGTCGATCGACAGTCTCGATACGCCGTTCGGCTCGGTCACCGCGTCGCTGAAGCTCGACGGCGCGCAGCCGTATGCGCTTTCCGGCGCCGTCGGCTATACGGGGAAGGTCGAGAACGAGCCGGTGCAGGTCGACGCCCGGTTGAGCGGCACGCTCGCGCAACTGGTCGCCGAAGTCGATGCAAGCGGGCTGAAGCTGAACGGCCACGCGCATGTCGAGGCGCAGCCGTTTGCGCCGGTGCCGCTGCGGCGCGTGACGCTGCGCGTCGATCACGTCGACCCGAAGGCGTTCGCACCGGGTGCGCCGTCGGCCGATCTGGCGCTGCGCGCCGACCTGCAGCCGGCGACGGCCAGCGCAACGGCACCCGGCGGCTTCGCGGTGGCCGGCGACGTGTCGATCGTCAACGCGCAGCCGGGCACGCTTGTCGAGCACCGGTTGCCGCTCGTCGACGCGCACGCCCAGGTGCGTCTCGACGCGCACACGCAGCACATCGACGGCCTCGTCGTGCGGCTCGTGCGCGACGCCACCGTGACCGGCGCCGGGTCGCTGTCCGGCAGGACGGGCCGCTTCGATCTGCAGGTCGCCGGGCTCGACCTGAACACGTTCGAGACCCGCCTGCGCCCGACGCGGCTCGCCGGGCCGATCGGCATCCGGCTCGACAACGACACGCAGACCCTGACGCTCGACCTCGCGGATCCGAAGGCCGGGCTGCGCGCGCAGGGCAAGGTGATTGCCGATCCCGCGCGGGTGAGCTTCAGCGACGTGCGCGTGAGCGCCGGCGGCGGCCGCGTCGACCTGAGCGGCGAGCTGAAGCACGATGCCGACGCCCACTACCGGCTGAAGGCCACCTTCACGGACTTCGATCCGCTCGGCCTCGCGGCGCGCCCGCCTGCGCGCGCGAGCAGCCCGCCCGGGCGGGGCGCGGGGCACGCGCGCGGCGCGGCACGGCCCGCGCCCGCGACGGGGCCGGCGCCGGCGCGGACCGGTGCGCGCGTGAACGGCACGCTCGCCGCGCAGGGTGCGCTGGGTCCGGCGTTTTCGACGAAGGCCGAGTTCCGCCTCGGCGACAGCGTCTACGACGGCCTGCCGCTCACCGGCGGCGGCACGGTGCAACTGGCCGGGCAGCGGCTCTTGCCGAGCCGCGCGAGCCTGTCGATCGCCGGCAACCAGGTCGATCTGCAAGGCAGCTTCGGCCGCGCCGGCGATCGTCTGAGCTTTCACGTCGATGCGCCCGCGCTCGCGCGGCTCGGTTTCGGCCTCGCCGGTGCGGTGAGCGCGCAGGGCGACGTGACGGGGTCGATCGCGCATCCCAATGTCGTGCTCGATTACAAGGCCGACGACGTGGTGCTCGGCGCGAACCGCGTCGGCCACGCGCAGGGGCACGCCGAACTGCGCGACGGCGCAAACGGCGCGCTCGCGTTCACCACCGACGCGCGCGATCTGCACACTGGCGAGCTCGACCTCGCGACGCTCACCGCGCGGCTTGCCGGCACGCGCGCGCGGCACACGCTCGACGCGCAGGCGAGCGGCAAGATCGGCGGACAGCCGCTCGATCTGGCGCTTGCGGCCCAGGGCCGGCTGACGGAGGCGCGCGACGGCACGCACTGGGACGGCACGCTCACGCGCCTGCAAAGCGGCGGCACGGTGCAGCTCGATCTGCAGGCGCCGCTTGCGGTGAGCGCCGGGCCGGGCGGCGTCACGCTCGGCGCGACGCGGCTCGTGGCCGAGGGCGCGGTGCTCGATCTGAAGTCGTTCGCGTTCGGCCACGACGGCGTGCGTTCGAGCGGCACGCTGACGAATCTCTCGCTCGCGCGGCTGCTCGCGCTGCGCGCGCGGCTGAGCGGCGAGCCGGCGTCCTCGTCCGCGCGGACCGATCTGGTGCTCGACGGCGCCTGGGACTTCGCGCTCGGCCATGCCGCGCGCGGTTACGCGGAACTCAGGCGGCGCAGCGGCGACGTCAGCGTCGAAGTCGGCAGCGGCGCCGCGTCGCTCGGCATCACCGCGCTGTCGGCGCGCGCGGACTTCAGCGACGGCAACCGGCTGAGCGCGGTCGTGCATGCGCAGGCGAGCCGCATCGGCACGTTCGACGCACACGCGAACACCCTGCTCACGTCGGCGGACGGGCTGCTGACGCTCGGCGACGACGCGCCGCTCGCCGGCACGGTCACGGCCAGCGTGCCGTCGCTGCGCAATACCGGCGGGCTGCTCGGACCGACCTACCTGCTCGACGGCCGCCTCGCGCTGAAGCTGACGCTGGCCGGCACCGTCGCGAAACCGAACCTGTCCGGGTCGCTGGCGGGCGACGGCCTTGCGGCGACGCTCGTCGACCAGGGGGTGCAGCTGAAGGACGGCGTGGTGCGTATCGCGTTGACGCGCAATCTGGTCGATTTCCAGCAGGTCGAATTTCACGGCGCGAGCGGCACGTTGCGCGCGACCGGCCGGGTCGGCCTCGACAGCGCCGAGCCGGACCTCACTGCGCGCATCGTCGCGGACAAGCTGGAGCTGTTCGCCGCGCCGGACCGCAAGCTGTCGCTGTCAGGCAGCGCGACGATCGCCAACGGCGGCCAGCTGGGCGCCATCGACATCAATGGCCAGTTCACGGTCGATCATGCGCTGTTCGACATGCCGGAGGATGCCGCGCCGAAGCTTGGCGACGACGTCGTGGTGATGCGCGCGGACGGCACCGTTCCGCGCCGCGCGACGACGAGCCTCGCGGCCGGCGACAAGCCCGCGAGCCGCTTCGCGCCGCATGCGGACGTATCGATCAATCTCGGCCGCGATTTCCGCTTCCGCGGCGCGGGGGCCGACCTGGGGCTGATGGGCACGGTCAACGTGCGCAGCGCGCCGGGCCAGACACTGCTTGCGGTGGGCGACGTACGCGTGACTCAGGGCTCGACCTACACCGCGTTCGGCCGCAAGCTGGCAATCGAGAACGGCTATTTCACGTTCAACGGGCCGGTGTCCAATCCGGGCATCAATATTCTCGCGATGCGCCGCAACCAGCAGGTCGAGGCGGGCGTGCAGGTGACCGGCACGGTCGATGCTCCGGTCGCAAAGCTGGTGTCGGAGCCGAACGTGCCGGACAACGAGAAGCTGTCGTGGCTGCTGTTCGGTCACGGGACCGATCAGGGGAACAACCTGAGCCAGCAGAGCACGATGACCGCCGCGCTCGCACTGCTCGGCAATGCGGGCGGCAAGCGGATTGCGCAGACGTTCGGGCTCGACGAGTTTTCGATCGGCACGAGCGACGTCGGCCTGACCGATCCGCAGGTCGTGATGATATCGAAGGCGCTGAACCAGCGTTTCGTGCTCGGCTACGAGCAGGGCCTGCAGTCCGCGAGCAATGCGATCAAGGCGACGGTCAACCTGTCGCGCTACTGGTCGGTGATGGCGTTCGGCGGCACGTTCCAGGGCGTCAGCCTGCTGTACACGCGGCGCTTCGACCGCTGGCCGTGGCCGTGGCGCAGTGGGCGGGGGGATTAGGGGCGGCTCGCGACCGGGCGCTCGCCGTCCCGGTTCTCGCGCAAAAACAAAAAGCACGTCATCCGACGTGCTTTTTGCATGGCGCTGGCGAAGCTGTCCCTCAGCGCATCATTTCACGCGCATGCCGGGCTTCGCGCCGCTATCCGGTTCGAGCACGTAGATGCCCGGCTCGGCTTTCTCGTCGGCGGCCGACGCGGCGAGCACCATCCCTTCGGACAGGCCGAACTTCATCTTGCGCGGCGCGAGGTTCGCGACCATCACCGTCAGCTTGCCGACCAGCTGCTCGGGCCGGTATGCGGACTTGATGCCGGAGAACACGTTGCGCGTCCTGTCTTCGCCGACATCGAGCGTCAGCTGCAGCAGCTTGTCCGACCCCTCGACCGCACGGCAGTCCACGATCTTCGCGATGCGCAGATCGATTTTCGCGAAGTCGTCAATGGAAATGACGCCCGAGGCATCGGCCGGGCCGCCGGTCGCCGCCGGGCTGGCCTTGCTGGCAGCGGTTGCAGCGGTCGCGGCGGCTGTGGCGTTTGCCGCTTTCCCGGCAGTCGGCGCAGCGGTGGTCGTGGCCTGCAGCGAGCCGCGGTTGGCCGCGAGCAGCGCTTCGATCTGCTTCGGATCGATACGCGTCATCAGATGCCGGTAGGCGTTGATCGGGCGCGCCGAGTCGAGCGGCACATCCGCGTCGGCCCACGTCAGCGGCGCGATCGACAGGAACGCTTCCACCGCTTCGGCCACCTGCGGCAGCACCGGCTTCAGCGCGAGCGACAGCAGGCGGAACGCCTCGACGCTGACGCTGCACGTTTCATGCAGCGCGGCCGCGTGCGCGGGATCCTTCGCCTGCTCCCACGGTTTCGCCGCGTCGACGTATGCGTTGACCGCGTCCGCGAGTTCCATCGTCTGGCGCAGCGCGCGGCTGTATTCGCGTGCCTCGTAATGCGCGGCGATCTGCGGAATCGCCGCGCGCAGCGTACCGGGCAGCGGGTGCTGCATCGCGCTGTCCAGCACCCGGCCCTCGAAGCGCTTGATCAGGAAACCCGCCGTGCGGCTCGCGATGTTCACGTATTTGCCGACCAGATCGCTGTTCACGCGCGCCTGGAAGTCGTCGAGGTTCAGGTCGAGATCTTCCATCGAGCTGTTGAGCTTCGCCGCGAAGTAATAGCGCAGCCACTCCGGATTCAGGCCCGTTTCAATCACGCTTCGTGCGGTGATGAAGGTGCCGCGCGACTTCGACATCTTCGCGCCGTCGACCGTCAGAAAGCCGTGCGCGAACACGTTGGTCGGCGTGCGGTGACCGGAGAATTCGAGCATCGCGGGCCAGAACAGCGTGTGGAAGTACAGGATGTCCTTGCCGATGAAGTGGTACTGCTCGGTGGTCGAGTCCTTGCGGATCCACGCGTCGAAATCGAGACCGCGCTGCGCGGCGAGATGGCGGAAGCTCGCGTAATAGCCGATCGGCGCGTCGAGCCAGACATAGAAGTACTTGCCGGGGGCGCCCGGAATCTCGAAGCCGAAATACGGCGCGTCGCGCGAGATGTCCCAGTCGGCGAGCTTCGCATCGCCTGCGTCGCCCAGCCATTCGCGCATCTTGTTGGTGGCCTCGGGCTGCGCGAGCCCGCTCACCCAGCGGCGCAGGAACGTCTCGCAGCGCGGATCGGACAGCCGGAAGAAGTAGTGCGTCGAGGTCTTGCGCACCGGCGTCGCGCCGGAGACGACCGAGTAGGGGTTCACCAGATCGGTCGGCTGGTAGGTCGAGCCGCAGACCTCGCAGCTGTCGCCGTACTGGTCTTTCGCGCCGCATTTCGGGCACTCGCCCTTGATGAAGCGGTCCGGCAGGAACATTTCCTTGACCGGATCGTAGGCCTGCTCGATCTCGCGCGCCTCGATCAGACCGGCCGCCTGCAGCGCGGTGTAGACCGATTCGCACAGCACGCGGTTTTCTTCGGAGTCGGTCGAATAGTAGTTGTCGAACGAGATGCCGAAGTCGTCGAAGTCGCGCTTGTGCTCTTGCCAGACGCGCGCGATCAGCTGCTTCGGCGTGATGCCTTCCTGCTCCGCGCGCAGCATGACCGGCGTGCCGTGCGTGTCGTCCGCGCCGACGTAGTAGACCTCGTGGCCATGCATGCGCAGCGTGCGGACCCAGATATCCGTCTGGATATATTCGACCAGGTGGCCGATATGGATTTGCCCATTGGCGTACGGCAGGGCCGACGTGACGAGAATCTGGCGGCGCGCGGACGGCGCGCCGGCGGAAAGACCGGTTGCGGATGCGGACATGACGGGAGTAAGCGTGGGCGCGAAGACGAAACCACGATTTTAACAGCGCGGCCGCGGCGAGCGGTGGGGACGCGCCGGGCCGCGTGCGGGGTCGTGGGGGCGGCGCCCGGGGGAGACCGGTCGAGGGGGGGCGGATGGGGGGGCCAAAAACCGGACCCAGAAAGCCGACCCAGAAAGCCGACCCATAAAGCACGCCGCAAAGCGCGCGGCCAAAAAAAACCGGGGCTGAAGCCCCGGAGCAACAACGACAAGAGGAGAATGGTGCCGCGGCGGCATCGCCAGCCACGTACCATAATCAATGACAGCGCCGTTGCCGGAGAGTTCGAAATTTTTTTCGATCGGGTTACCGAAGCCTTCCAAAAAGGGCATGAGAGGCGCCGCGGAACCCGCAATGTGTCGCGGCGGCGGCGCCTTCGATGCGCTGCGCGTTACTGCGCGTGCTGCGCGGTCGCGCGCAGATAGATTTCGACGCGGCGGTTCGCGGCGCGGCCGGCCTCGGTGCTGTTGTCCGCTACCGGGTCGCTCTCGCCGCGGCCGATCGCCGACAGCCGCTGCGGCGCGATGCCGCGCTGGCCGAGGTAGCCGGTGACCGACTGGGCGCGGTTGACCGACAGCGTCTGGTTGTACGCCGGGTTGCCGGTGCTGTCCGTATAGCCGACCACCTGCGCGATGATCTCGGGGTTCTGCGTCATCGTTTGCGCGAGCTGGTCGAGCACCGGGGCGAACGATGGCTTGATCGCATAGCTGTTGGTGTCGAACGTGACGGAGCTGGGGATGTTCAGCTTCAGCGACCCGTCCGGCTGCTCGGTGATCTGCGTGCCGGTGCCGCGGGTGGCGCCCGACAGCTTGTTGCGGATCGCCTGCCAGTTGTAGCCGGTAATGCCGCCGACGAGCGCGCCGGCGCCCGCGCCGATCGCGGCGCCCTTGCCGCCGCCGAAAATGGCGCCGAGCGCGGCGCCCGCGCCCGCGCCGACGCCGGTGCCGACTGCCGTGTTGGTGCCCTGCTGGGTCGCGCAGCCGGCCAGCAGCGACGCGGCAACGGTAAAGACGGCGAGACGGGAAGCGATGGTGGTGTTCATTGGTTATCCTCTCGTGGGTGATGACCGGCCGGCGCCGCAGCGTCGGACCCGCCGCGCGGTCGGGTCCGACAGCGAAGCAGGGTCTTCACGCAAGGCACGGCGTCAGCCACTACAATGATAGTCAGCTATGCAAGGATGCGACCCCAAGGTCGGCCGACGACGAAGGTTGCCCGGCATGCCCTGATCGCGCAATCCTGCATAACAATTTCTTTCAATTTCCGGCTCACGGCCGAAGCTTCGATTTCGCCGTGCCGCAAGCGTTCCCCCATGGAGTGTCGATGAGCATTGATCGGGCACGGGTCGACGCGGCCCTCGCGGCCCTCGCCGATCCGAACACTGGCCGCCCGTTTGCGGCGGCCAAAAATTTCCGCAACGTCGTCGTCGAGAATGACACGGTCAGTGTCGACGTGGTACTCGGCTATCCGGCCAGGAGCCAGTTCGACGCGATCGGCACGCTGGTCGGCGACGCGCTGCGCGCGGTGCCGGGCGTCGCCGGCGTGCGCGTCGCGGTATCGCAGCAGATCGCCGCGCATACGGTGCAGCAGGGCGTGAAACTGTTGCCGAACGTGAAGAACATCGTCGCGGTCGCGTCGGGCAAGGGCGGCGTCGGCAAGAGCACGACCGCGGTCAATCTCGCGCTCGCGCTGGCGGACGAAGGCGCCTCGGTCGGCATCCTGGATGCCGATATCTACGGGCCGTCGCTGCCGATGATGCTCGGCGTGACCGGCCGGCCGGACTCGCCCGACGGCCAGTCGATGAATCCGCTGCACGGCCACGGCCTGCAGGCCAACTCGATCGGCTTTCTGATCGAGCAGGACAACCCGATGGTGTGGCGCGGCCCGATGGCGACGTCGGCGCTCGAACAGCTGCTGCGCCAGACCAACTGGCAGGATCTCGACTACCTGATCGTCGACATGCCGCCGGGCACCGGCGACATCCAGCTGACGCTGTCGCAGCGCGTGCCGGTGACCGGCGCGGTGATCGTCACGACTCCGCAGGACATCGCGCTGCTCGACGCGAAGAAAGGGCTGAAGATGTTCGAGAAGGTCGGCATTCCGATTCTCGGCATCGTCGAGAACATGGGCCTGCACGTGTGCTCGAACTGCGGCCACGAGGAACACGTGTTCGGCGCGGGCGGCGGCGAGCGGATGGCGAAGGAGTACGGCGTCGAGGTGCTCGGCAGCCTGCCGCTCGACATCTCGATCCGCGAGCAGGCCGATTCCGGCCGGCCGACCGTCGCGGCCGCGCCGCACGGCCGGATCGCGCAGATCTACCGGGACATCGCGCGCCGGGTCGCGATCCAGATCGCGGAGCGCGCGCGCGACATGTCGTCGAAGTTTCCGACCATCGTCGTCCAGAACACCTGAGCGGTGCGCGGGGCGGCCGGCGGCGGGCGTCGAATGCGTGCGCGCTCGCGGTATCATGTCGGCTTGATGAGGTTCGGCGCGTCGGCCGCAGGGGCGTTCGGCCGCCGACAAGAGGAACGCATGGGAAAACGAATCGACGGACAGGCGGTGCGCGCGTTCATTGTCCTGACTGCCAGCAGCCTGCTGCTGTGCGGCTGCACCGCCTTCCTGAGGCCACAGGAAAAGCACGCCAGCGCACAGCTGGTGCCGACCGTGGGGAACACCGCGCGCGGCCAGGTGACGTTCATCGAGCGTTCGGACGGCGTACAGGTCACCTACAACCTGTCCGGGCTGCCGCCCGACAGCGATCACGCGCTGCAGGTGCACGAGCGCGGCGACTGCAATGCGGCGGACGGCGCGAGCGCCGGCCCGGTGTTCGCGCCGGCGGCCGAGCGGCTGAGGCCGGGCTCGCGCGTCGAGGGCGACCTCGGCAACATCCACGCGGACGCAAACGGCGTGGCGAGCGGTTTCATCGTGGCGCCGGACGTCTCGCTCGACGGCATCCGCTCGGTGCTGCACCGCTCGCTGCTGCTGCATCGCGACGCGTCCGACCCGTACGCCTACCCGCAGCACGGCGCCGGTCCGGCGATTGCCTGCGGCCTGATCCGGCCGTGAGCCGGGGCGTGCGCGGGCAGCCGCGGCGCGGGGCGCAATTGCGGCGGCGCCGCGCCGATCGCGTAAAATAAGCGCCTTTCGTCCGGCACGCAGGCCTCGCGCGCCGGACCTCATCCGTCACGCAGCGTTCAACTATGACTATCAAATCCGACAGGTGGATCCGGCGCATGGCCGAATCGCACCGCATGATCGAGCCGTTCGTGCGCGACCAGGTGCGCGTGGCCGAGGACGGCCGGAAGATCGTCAGCTACGGCACGTCGAGCTACGGCTACGACATCCGCTGCGCGGACGAATTCAAGATCTTCACGAATATCAACTCGACGATCGTCGATCCGAAGAACTTCGACGAGAAATCGTTTGTCGATTTCAAGGGCGACGTCTGCATCATCCCGCCGAACTCGTTCGCGCTCGCGCGCACGGTCGAGTATTTCCGCATTCCGCGCAGCGTGCTGACGGTGTGTCTCGGCAAGTCGACCTACGCGCGCTGCGGCATCATCGTGAACGTGACGCCGTTCGAGCCGGAGTGGGAAGGGCATGTGACGCTCGAATTCTCGAATACGACACCTTTGCCTGCCAAAATCTATGCGAACGAGGGCGTCGCGCAGGTGCTGTTTTTCGAAAGCGACGAAATCTGCGAAACCTCGTACGCGGACCGCGGCGGCAAATACCAGGGTCAGCACGGCGTCACGCTGCCGAAGACGTGACGCGCGGCAGCGCATTGAGCCACCAGCCATACGGGTGACCGCTGCACTTGAGCAAAGTCAGCGGTCGTTTCTTTTGGAGAATCGCCCATGAAGTTCCGTTTTCCCGTCGTCATCATCGACGAAGATTTCCGCTCCGAGAACATCTCGGGCTCCGGCATCCGGGCGCTCGCCGAGGCCATCGAGAAAGAGGGCGTCGAGGTCCTCGGGCTGACGAGCTACGGCGATCTGACGTCGTTTGCGCAGCAGTCGAGCCGCGCGTCGTGCTTCATCCTGTCGATCGACGACGACGAGCTGCTGCCGTACGTCGAGAACGTCGTCGTCGAGGGCGAGACGCCGGAGCTTGCCGCGGCGATCGTCGCGCTGCGCGCGTTCGTCACCGAAGTGCGCCGGCGCAACGCCGACATCCCGATCTTCCTGTACGGCGAGACGCGCACGTCGCGGCACCTGCCGAACGACATCCTGCGCGAGTTGCACGGCTTCATCCACATGTTCGAGGACACGCCGGAATTCGTCGCGCGGCACATCATTCGCGAGGCGAAGGTCTACCTCGATTCGCTCGCGCCGCCGTTCTTCAAGGAGCTCGTGCACTACGCGGAGGAAGGCTCGTACTCGTGGCACTGTCCGGGCCACTCGGGCGGCGTCGCGTTCCTGAAGAACCCGCTCGGGCAGATGTTCCATCAGTTCTTCGGCGAAAACATGCTGCGCGCCGACGTCTGCAACGCGGTCGACGAACTCGGCCAGCTGCTCGACCACACGGGCCCGATCGCGGCCTCGGAGCGCAACGCGGCGCGCATCTTCAGCGCCGACCACCTGTTCTTCGTGACCAACGGCACCTCGACGTCGAACAAGATCGTCTGGCACGCGACGGTCGCGCCGGGCGACATCGTGCTGGTGGACCGCAACTGCCACAAGTCGATCCTGCACGCGATCACGATGACCGGCGCGATTCCGGTGTTCCTCACGCCGACGCGCAATCACTTCGGCATCATCGGCCCGATTCCGCGCGACGAGTTCAAGCCGGAGAACATCCGCGAGAAGATCAAGGCGAACCCGTTCGCGCGCGAGGCGCTCGAAAAGCATCCGAACCTGAAGCCGCGCATCCTGACGATCACGCAGAGCACGTACGACGGCGTCGTCTACAACGTCGAGATGATCAAGGACCTGCTCGGCGACCTGCTCGACACGCTGCACTTCGACGAAGCGTGGCTGCCGCACGCGGAATTTCACCCGTTCTACCAGGACATGCATGCGATCGGCGCGGGCCGCCCGCGCACCGGCGCGCTCGTGTTCGCGACGCACTCGACGCACAAGCTGCTCGCGGGCATCTCGCAGGCGTCGCAGATCGTCGTGCAGGACTCGGAGCACCGCACGTTCGACCGGCACCGCTTCAACGAGGCGTATCTGATGCATACGTCGACGAGCCCGCAGTACGCGATCATCGCGTCGTGCGACGTCGCCGCGGCGATGATGGAGCCGCCCGGCGGCACCGCGCTCGTCGAGGAATCGATTGCCGAGGCGCTCGACTTTCGCCGCGCGATGCGCAAGGTCGACGCCGAATACGGCGACGACTGGTTCTTCAAGGTCTGGGGCCCGGACGAGCTCGCCGACGAGGGCATCGGCTCGCGCGAGGACTGGATGCTGCGTCCGAACGACCGCTGGCACGGCTTCGGCCCGCTCGCGGAGGGCTTCAACATGCTCGATCCGATCAAGGCGACGATCATCACGCCGGGGCTCGACGTGGACGGCGACTTCGGTGACTCGGGCATCCCCGCGGCGATCGTCACGCGCTACCTGGCGGAGCACGGCATCATCGTCGAGAAGACCGGGCTGTACTCGTTCTTCATCATGTTCACGATCGGCATCACGAAGGGCCGCTGGAACTCGATGGTGACCGAGCTGCAGCAGTTCAAGGACGACTACGACAACAACCAGCCGCTGTGGCGCGTGCTGCCCGAATTCGTGTCGCACTTTCCGATGTACGAGCGGATCGGTCTGCGCGACCTGTGCTCGCAGATTCACAGCGTCTACCGCGCGAACGACATTGCGCGCCTGACCACCGAGATGTACCTGTCGAGCATGGAGCCGGCGATGAAACCGTCCGATGCGTTCGCGAAGCTCGCGCACCGCGAGGTCGACCGGGTGCCGATCGACGAGCTCGAAGGGCGCGTCACGTCGGTGCTGCTGACGCCTTATCCGCCGGGTATTCCGCTGCTGATTCCGGGCGAGCGCTTCAACGAAACGATCGTGAACTACCTGCGCTTCGCGCGCGAATTCAACGAACGCTTCCCGGGCTTTCACACGGACATCCACGGTCTCGTGAGCGAAACGGTCAACGGGCGCGTCGAATACTTCGTCGATTGCGTGCGCAACTGATCATGATGCCCATGCAACGGATCGGCAGGGCGCTAGGCAGGACGCTGCTGTGTGCGGCGGCGTCGCTGCTCGTCGCCGCGTCGCCCGGCGCGCGGGCGGAAGTGGCGGCCGCCGATCCGATCGACGCGGCGATGCGCGCGTGCCTTGCGCGCGCGGACCGCTCCACGACGGCGGGCCAGGTGCAGTGCATGGAAACCGCGCAGCTCGGCTGGCAGACGGCGATGAATACCGCTTACCGCCAGGTGCTCGCCGGCTCGCCGCCGGCGCGGCGGCGAGCCTGGGAGTGGAACCAGAAGCGCTGGCAGGCGACGCGCGACGCGCAGAATCCGCTGTATGCAGCCGTTTTCGCACGCGCCCAGGGATCGATCAACCAGATCACCGAAGCCGATCTGCAACTGCAGCCGGTGCGCGACCGCGCGCTCGCGTTGCGCAGCGTGCTGGCCCGGCGCGGCGCGACGCCGGCCCGGCTGCGGCCCTGCAGGGAGGACGCGTTGTGCGAGCATGCGATGTTCGACACGCGCCGCTACTATGAGCGGCTGCGCAGCAAGCTGCCCGCGCGGGTGCGTCCGCTGCTCTGGCGCGCGCAGCAGGCGTGGTTCCGGTATCTGGAGTCGTCGGCGGCGGTGACCGACACGCGTGGCCGCATCGATATCATCGGCGCGCGCGTGGCGACGCTCAAGCGGCTGTCGGACGCCGTCGGCGGCGACTGACGGGCGCCCGGAATGCGCCTGCCATCGCCGCAGCCCCGGTTGCCGGCGCGCTCGCTCAGTTCACTTTGAACTGGCCGTCGGGCGGCCCCGGGATCGGCAGCGCGGGGTCGCCGAGCAGGTCGCGCGTGGCGTCTTCGATGGACGCCGACATCATCGTCAGCGGAAGGTGGTTCTCGTCGATGCCGAACGGGTCTTCGAGCTGCGACGCGATCGCTTCGTGCGCCATGAATGCGTACGCAACGAACACCGAAAACACCGGCGTGAAGACGCCCATGCTCGACACGAGTCCGAACGGCAGCGCCGCGCAGAAGAAATAGACGGTGCGGTGAATCATCACCGAATAGGCAAACGGCAACGGCGTCGATGCGATCCGCTCGCAACCGCCGATCACGTCCGATAGCGTATTCAGGTTGTGCTCGAACGCGAGTACTGCGAACGGATCGAGCCGGCCGGCGCGGGACTGGCGCTGCGTCCACTCGCCGAGCATCAGCATCAGCGTGACCGGCCGGTAGCGCGAGCCGAGCACGCGCTCGGCGAGCGGCGCGGGCAGGCGGCTGGCGAGGTCGTCGTGGGGATCGCTCTTGCGCAACTGATGACGCAGCGCGTGCGGCAGCGCGCCGAGCAGCTGTACGAACTCGCGCAGGTCGGCATCGGACGCGCCGCGGGGCAGCGTGAGCGCCTCGCGCGTCAGCGAACGGCTCGTATTCAGCAGTTGTCCCCACAACTTGCGCGCTTCCCACCAGCGGTCGTAGCTCGCGTTGTTGCGAAAGCCGAGAAACACGGCGAGCGCGATGCCGACGAGCGAGAACGGCACGGTGCCGAAGTCGAGCGTGAGATTCAGGACGTGGTCGTGGCCGGCGAGCGCGATCAGCGACAGGCCGAGGACCAGGAACAGGCGAGGCAGCAGCTGCGGCAGCACGGAGCCGCGCCAGGCAAGCAGCATGCGCAGCCAGTGCAGTTGCGGGCGGATGATCATGGCGGGCGGGACGGCGGCATGGGGCGATGCACACATTATCGCCAAAGCCGCGGCCGCGCGATACGGCGGCAGGGGAGGGTGTGACGATCGGTCGTAGGCGCCGGTTGCCCGCAGGTAGCCAGCCGCTACCTGCGATGGGCGCGCTGTGTGCCGGCAGCCGACCGGTGGGGGCTGCCGGAGCGGCCGGAGCGGCCGGAGCGGCCGGAGCGGCCGGAGCGGCCGGAGCGGCCGGAGCGGCCGGAGCGGCCGGAGCGGCCGGAGCGGCCGGAGTGGCCGGAGTGGCCGGAGTGGCCGGAGTGGCCGGAGTGGCCGGAGTGGCCGGAGTGGCCGGAGTGGCCGGAGTGGCCGGAGTGGCCGGAGTGGCCGGAGCATTTGCCTGGCAGTCCTGCCCGTGCGCCCTCGCCGGTGCGGGCGGGAACGGGGGAAGCGGCCGGCACGAGGCCCGGTGCGAGAATCCCCCGGACAGACGCCGCGCCGCCCGAGGCCGCGCGGCGCTTCGCTTACTGCAGCGCTGCGCGCGCAGCCGCGGCCGCGGCGCGCACCTGCTCCGGCGCGGTTCCGCCGGGATGATTGCGGCTTGCGACCGAGCCTTCGAGCGTGAGTGCCTCGAACACGTCCTCGCCGATCAGGTGCGCGACGTTCGGCAACTCGCTGCGCAGCGCGTCGAGCGACAGGTCGGCCAGATCGCACTGGCGGTCCACGCAGATCCGCACTGCGTGCGCGACGGCTTCGTGCGCGTCGCGAAACGGCAGGCCGCGCTTGACGAGATAATCCGCGAGGTCGGTGGCCGTCGAGAAGCCTTGCAGCGCCGCTGCGCGCATCGCGTCCGGCTTGACGGTGATGCCCGCCACCATTTCAGCGAAGATCCGCAGCGTATCGGCCACCGTGTCGACGGTGTCGAACAGCGGCTCCTTGTCTTCCTGGTTGTCCTTGTTGTACGCGAGCGGCTGGCCTTTCATCAGCGTGAGCAGCGCCATCAGATGGCCGTTCACGCGGCCGGTCTTGCCGCGCGCGAGTTCGGGCACGTCCGGGTTCTTCTTCTGCGGCATGATCGACGAGCCGGTGCAGAAGCGGTCCGCGAGATCGATGAAGCCGACCCGCGGGCTCATCCACAGCACGAGCTCCTCCGAAAAGCGCGACACGTGCGTCATCACGAGCGCGGCGGCGGCGGTGAATTCGATCGCGAAGTCGCGGTCGGACACCGCATCGAGCGAGTTCGCGCAGATGCCGTCGAAACCGAGCGTCTGCGCGACCGCGTGGCGGTCGATCGGGTAGCTGGTGCCGGCAAGCGCCGCAGCGCCGAGCGGCAGCCGGTTCACGCGGGCGCGGCAGTCGCGCATGCGGCCGGCGTCGCGCGAGAACATCTCGACGTACGCGAGCAGGTGGTGGCCGAAGGTGACCGGCTGCGCGACCTGCAGGTGCGTGAAGCCGGGCATGATGGTCGCCGCGTGCTGTTCGGCGAGGTCGATCAGCGCGCGGCGCAGTTCCGTCAGCAGCCCGCCGATGCGGTCGATTTCGCCGCGCAGCCACAGCCGGATGTCGGTTGCCACCTGATCGTTGCGCGAGCGGCCCGTGTGCAGGCGCTTGCCGGCGTCGCCGATCAGCGCGGTGAGGCGCGCCTCGATGTTCAGGTGCACGTCTTCCAGGTCGAGTTGCCACGCGAACTCGCCGCGCCCGATTTCGTCCCGGATCTGCGCCATGCCGCGCTGGATGGCCGCGAGGTCGTCGGCGCTGATGATCTTCTGCGCGGCGAGCATCGCGGCGTGCGCGAGCGAGCCCTCGATGTCGACGAGCGCGAGCCGCTTGTCGAAGAAGACCGACGACGTATAGCGTTTGACGAGCTCCGACATCGGCTCCGAGAAGCGAGCCGACCAGGCTTCGCCTTTTTTGTGCAGTTGGGACGTCATGGTGTTGGGGCAGTGAACGTGCGAAGAAAGGACGAGTGGCCGTGCAGGCCGCCGCGCCGGACCAGACTGCGATTTTAGCATCCGGCGCGCCGCGGGCCGCCCCGCTGGGCCGCGCGATGACCGGGGATGGCCGCGCATGGCCGCGGGTTGCCGGGATCCCGGCGGCTGCCGCTACTGCCGCACCAGCACGACGAGCTTCAGGTCTTCGCGGTGAGCCGGCTTGTAGGTGATCTGGTCGTAGACGACGCGGCCGTGGCGCGGATGGTTGAATTCACGCCGGCCGCCCTCGCGTTCGCCGACGTCCTGCGACGCCCAGAAGCGCGCGAACGCGTCGCTGGTGCCGCTGAGCAGATCGATCAGCCCGCGGGTCGGCGCATCGTTCAGATGCCGGATCGAGTCCGCGCGAAACTCGGCGGCGAGGCGCCGCGCGCGCGTCTCCCAGTCTGCGATCAGCGTGCGCGCCTCGGGCGACGTGAACGTGAAGCGCAGCAGGTTGCGCTCGTGCGCGCCGTCGAGCCAGCCGACGAACAGGTCGGCCGCCGCCTCGTTCCACGCGAGCGCATTCCACTGGCGGTCCAGCACGTAGGCGGGCGCTGCGATCAGATTGACGGTCTCGAGCAGCGTGCCGGGCGCGTCGGTGGCGGCCGGATCGGGTTCGGCTGGGTCGCGTTGCGCGGCAAGCTCGAACAGGTACGCGCGCTCGGCGCGCGAAAGCTGCAGCGCGACCGCGATCCGCGCAAGCGCGTCGGCCGACGCGGACACCGGCCGCCCCTGTTCGATCCACGTGTACCAGGTGGGGCTCACGCCGCACAACTGCGCGACTTCCTCGCGGCGCAGCCCCGGCGTGCGGCGGCGCGGACCGGGCGGCAGGCCGACCGCCTGCGGCGAGAGCCGCTCGCGATGCGCGCGGATGAAGTCGCCGAGCGCGTGCGCGGGCGATGCGTCGAGCGGGGGCGGAAGCGGATCGGTGGAGGCGGGTGGGCTCATGCGTGGCGGTTGGCGAAAGGCGTGCGGACGATGCGGGTAGTTCCAATACCGGAATAATCGCTCAACTTGTACTGGTACAGGAGCCCGACTATTGTAGCGGCAGCAGCGCCGTCGCGCGCTGCGTTCCGGCGCCGCGGACCGGGCTGTATCCGCGGCGCGTTCGACCGGCGCCGAACCGCGCCACCAGCAAGGAGCTTGCGATGAAGCATCACGATCAGGTCGCCGACGCATTCGGCACGACCGCCGCCGCCTATCTGACCAGTCACGTGCACGCGACGGGCGCCGACCTGCAGACGCTCGCCGACAGCATCGCCGCGACGCCCGGCGCCGACGTGCTGGACATGGGCTGCGGTGCCGGGCACGCGAGCTTCGCGGTGGCGCCGCACGCGCGCAGCGTGACGGCGTACGACATCGCGCCGCCGATGCTCGTCACCGTCGAGGCCGCCGCGCGCGAGCGCGGGCTCGACAACATCCGCACGCAGCAGGGCGCCGCCGAGCGTCTGCCGTTTGCAGATGCGTCGTTCGACTGGGTGGTGAGCCGCATGAGCGCGCACCACTGGCGCGACGTGCCGCAGGCGCTCGCCGAGGTGCGGCGCGTGCTGAGGCCGGGCGGCCGGGTGCTGTTCATCGATATTGCCGGGACCGATCATCCGCTGCTCGACACGCACATCCAGGCGGTCGAGTTGCTGCGCGACGGCTCGCACGTGCGCGACTACCGCGCCGACGAATGGCTTGCGGCGTTCGCGGCGGCCGGCTTCGACGCACAGATTCGCACGCGCTGGCGTTTGCCGATCGAATTCGCCGGCTGGGTCGCACGCATGCGCACGCCGCCCGCGCGCATTGCGGCGATCCGCTCGCTGTGGCGCGATGCGCCGGATGAGGTGCGGGACTACTTCGACGTGCAGGAGGACGGCTCGTTCAAGCTGGACGCGCTGATGATCGAGGCCCGGTAGGACGGCCCGCTCGCGCGCCGGATGGGCCGCGCGCGAGCGGTGGCAGGACAAGGGTGCAACGAGTCCCGGCAGACCTCGGCGAGGCCCAGCAAGCAAGGCCCAGCAAGGTCCAGCAGCAAGGCCCGGCAAGGCCCGGCAAGGCCCGGCAAGGCCCGGCAAGGCCCAGCAAGGCCCAGCAAGGCCCAGCAAGGCCCAGCAAGGCCCGGCAAGGCCCAGCAAGGCCCAGCAAGGCCCAGCAAGGCCCGGCAAGGCCCGGCCGGGGACATGAGGCACGCCCCCGGCCAGCCCCGGCGGCGATCAGCCGGTGTTGCGCAGCCCTGCCGCGATGCCGTTGATGGTCAGGTGAATCCCGCGCCGCAGCCGTGCGTGCGTGTCGCCTGCACGATAGCGCTTGAGCAGTTCCACCTGCAGGTGGTTGAGCGGATCGAGGTAAGGGAAGCGGTTCTTGATCGAACGCGCGAGCAGCGGATTGTCGGCGAGCCGCTCATGCCGCCCGGTGATCTCGCCGAGCACCTGGGTCGTGCGTTCCCACTCCGCGACGATGCGCTCGAACACGTGCTTGCGCAGCTTCTTGTCGGACACGAGCGCCGCATAGCGCGACGCGACCGCGAGGTCGGTCTTCGCCAGCACCATGTCCATGTTCGACAGCAGGTTCGAGAAGAACGGCCAGCGCTTGTGCATCTTCTTCAGCTGCGCGAGCCGGCGCGCGCGCTCGGCCTCCGAGCCGGCGCCGTCCAGATGCGCGGCGACCGCGCTGCCGAAGCCGTACCAGCCGGTCAGCAGCAGCCGGCACTGGCCCCACGAGAATCCCCACGGAATCGCCCGCAGGTCCTCGATGCGGCGCTGCTTCGGGTCCTGCAGCTTGCGCGACGCGGGCCGGCTGCCGATGTTCAGCTCGGCGATCTCGGCGATCGGCGTCGACTCGAAGAAATACTCCTTGAAGCCGGGCGTTTCGTAGACGAGCGCGCGGTATGACGCCATCGCGGCGTCGGAGAGCCATTGCATCGTGGCTTCGAATTGCGGCAGCTGCGCGGGCGCGTCGTCGTGCGGCAGCAGCGACGCTTCGAGCGTCGCTGCAACCACCGTTTCGAGGTTGCGCCGGCCGATCTCCGGGTTCGCGAACTTGCTGGCGATCACCTCGCCCTGCTCGGTGAGGCGGATCTGGCCGTCGACGGTGCCCGGCGGCTGCGACAGGATCGCCTGGTAGGTCGGACCGCCGCCGCGGCCGACTGTGCCGCCGCGGCCGTGAAACAGCCGCAGCGTCACGCCGTGCTCGCGGAACAGCGCCACCAGCGCGAGTTCGGCGCGATACAGCTCCCAGTTCGACGTGAGGAAGCCGCCGTCCTTGTTGCTGTCCGAGTAGCCGAGCATCACTTCCTGCTCGCCGCCCTGGTGGGCGATCAGCGCGTCGACGCCGGGCAGCGCCATCAGCTCGCGCATGATGTGCGGCGCGTTGCGCAGGTCGGCGATCGTCTCGAACAGCGGAATCACCATCAGCGCGGCGTGCGCGGGCGTGTGCGCGTCGCCGAGGCGGCCGTGCAGCAAGCCGGATTCCTTCTGCAGCAGCATCACCTCGACCAGATCGCTGACGGTTTCCGTGTGCGAGATGATGTAATTGCGCACCGCGCGCGCGCCGAACTTCTCGCGCGCGACGCGCGCGGCTTCGAGCACGCCGAGTTCGCTCTTCACGCGCTCGGAGTAGTCGAGGTACGGCGAGCGCAGCAGGCGCGGCTGCGCGAGTTCCGCGAGCAGCACGCGCAGCTTGTCGGCTTCGGGCAGCGCCGCGTAGTCCGCCTCGACGCCGGCGCGCTGCAGCAGCTCGGCGATCACCGCTTCGTGGATGTCGGAGCTTTGCCGCAGATCGATGCTCGCAAGGTGAAAACCGAACACTTCGGCGGCTCGCGCGAGCGGCGCGAGCCGCGGCGTCGCGAGCGACGCGCCGTGATGCTCGGCGAGCGAATCGAGCAGCACGTGCAGGTCTTGCGCGAACGCGTCGGCGCTCTCGTAGGGCTGCGCGCGCACCGGCGCCGCGCCGCGGCCCGCGCTGCGCAGCGGCACCGCGCCTTCGCCGAGGCGCACGCGCACGCTGGCGGCGAGGCGCGTGTACATGCCGATCAGCGCGCGCCGGTACGGCTCGTCGACGCGGTGCGGCGACTGGTCGGGCGAGGCGGCGGCGAGCGCCTTGAGCGCGTCGCTCGCGCCGGTGAGCAGGTTCGACACCGACAGCTCCGCGCCGAGCTTGTGCACCTGTTCGAGGTAGTGCTCGAAGATCACCGCGGCCTGGCGCGTGATCGCGTCCTCCAGCGTCGCGGCGGTGACGTTCGGGTTGCCGTCGCGGTCGCCGCCGATCCAGCTGCCCATCTGGAAGAACGGCGGCAGCCGCGCGGGCAGCCCGTGCTCGGCGAGCGCGGCCTCGACGTCCGCGTAGAGCGCGGGGATTTCTTCGAGGAAGGTCACGCGGTAGTACGACAGCGCGTTCTCGATTTCGTCGGCAACCGTCAGGCGGGCGTCGCGCAGCATGCGCGTCTGCCACAGCGAGGTGACGCGCGCGCGCAGCATCGACTCGTTGTGCGCGCGCTCGCGCACCGTGAGCGGCTGGTCGCGCTCCGCAAGCAGCCGTGCGATGTCGTGCTGCGCGTCGAGAATGCTCTTGCGCTGCACTTCGGTCGGGTGCGCGGTGAGCACCGGCACGATCAGCGCATCGTCGAAGAAGCGCTGCAGCACGGCCGCCGGGGCGTCGTTGGTGTCTTTCAGGCGCTCGATCGCGTAGGCGATCGAGCCGGGCTGGGAGGCCGATCCGGCGAGCGCGTGAATGCGGTGCCGGCGGTTGCGGTGGCGGTCTTCGGCGATGTTCGCAAGGTGCGAAAAGTAGCTGAACGCGCGCACGACGCTCACGGTCTGCTCGGGGCTCAGCGCGCGCAGCTTCTTTTCGAGGGTTTGCGCGGCCGCGTTGTCGTCCTCGCGGCGAAAGCGCACGGCGGTCTGGCGGATCGTCTCGACGACGTCGAACACGGCGTCGCCTTCCTGTTCGCGCACGACGTCGCCGAGCAGGCGGCCGAGGTAGCGGATGTCCTCGAACAGCGGCTGGTCCTTGTCCTCGCGGGTGCGGCTAGCGGTTTTCGCCGGCTGTGCGGCGCCGGACTTGCCGGCCGCGCCGGGGCGGGCGGAGCCGGCTGCTTTGGCGGCGGCGCGGCCAGTGCCCGCGGGCGCGGTGCCGGCGAGTCCGGCTGCGCGCGCGGCGCGGCGCGGGGCGGCTGCGGTGGCTGCGGTGGCCGGGGCGGCGGGAGCGGAGGCGGGCGCACCCGCCGAGCCGTTGAGCGATGCACTGTTGCGGCGGGCAGGGCGCGCCGGTCCGGAAGACGTCACGATGGGTTTCCTCAGGGAAGCCAGGGGTCTAAGAGATGAAGAACAGCAACTACTCGAACTGCGTGCGAACTACCTTGGGACGGCTTGTGAACGACCGGCGAACCGCGCGGCGCGGCATGCTGCGCCGCAGCGCGCGGACGGGCCGCGCCGCTTGCGAACGGCACAACGGGAATGACGGCGGCGATGCCGGCCCTTGCGGGTCAGCGCTGGCCGATGCGTGCACGCGCGAGGCGCGCCGCGCGATGCACGGGGGAGAGGGCCTGCTGCCGCGCGGCGAAACGCATCCGGCTGCATGATCCCGCAGGATCCGCTTCGCTGCGCGCACGACCGTGCGCGAATGGCGGGCGGCGGGCCTGTCTCCTCGTGGCTGCGGCACGCCCGCGCGGGCATCCGGCGGGCCGGATGGCGCGGTAGCGCGTGCTAACATTGTCCGTTATTCCCTCCCGTTACCCACTGGCCTTGCAATGAGTTCCGAGATGTTTTCAGCGCCCCCGCCCGCTACGCTGACGATCGCGTCGCGGCAGAGCCGCCTTGCGATGTGGCAGGCAGAGCACGTGCAGAGTGCGCTGCACAAATTATATCCATCTTGTGACGTAAAAATCCTTGGAATGACGACTCGCGGCGATCAGATTCTCGATCGCACGCTGTCGAAGGTCGGCGGCAAGGGGCTGTTCGTGAAGGAACTGGAGGCCGCGCTGGCCGATGGCCGCGCCGATCTCGCGGTCCACTCGCTGAAAGACGTGCCGATGGAACTGCCGCCGGGCTTCGATCTCGCGACCATCATGGAGCGCGAGGACCCGCGCGATGCGTTCGTGTCGAACCGCTACGACACGCTCGCGGCGCTGCCGGCGGGCAGTGTGGTGGGCACGTCGAGCCTGCGCCGCGAGGCGATGCTGCGCGCGCGCTACCCGCAGCTCGTCGTGCAGCCGCTGCGCGGCAATCTCGACACGCGGCTCGCGAAGCTCGATCGCGGCGAGTATGCGGCGATCATTCTCGCCGCGGCGGGCCTGAAGCGCCTCGGCCTCGCCGCGCGGATCCGCGCGTGGCTCGATCCGCAGGACAGCCTGCCGGCGGCCGGCCAGGGCGCGCTCGGCATCGAGATTCGCGCGGGGCGGCCGGCGCTCGCGGCGTGGCTCGCGCCGCTGCATCATGCGCGCACCGCGGTCGCGGTCGAGGCGGAGCGGATGGTCTCGCGCGCGCTCGGCGGCAGCTGCGAGGTGCCGCTTGCCGCGCACGCGTCGTGGCAGGGCGACACGCTCGCGCTGCGCGGCGTCGTCGCGACGCCCGACGGCGCGCGCGTGCTGCACGCGCAGGCAAGCGCCGTTGCGCCCACGCCCGACGGCGCGCTGCAGCTCGGCCGCGAGGTCGCGCAGGCGCTCGTCGCGCAAGGCGCGCTCGAAATCGTGCGCGCGCTCGGCCACGCGAGCCCGCCGGCGGCCGGCGCGTGATGGCGCAGGACACGCGCGCCGGCGCGCCGGCCTGCACGGTCGTGCTGACGCGCCCGGCCGGGCAGTCGGACGCGCTCGCCGCGGAGCTCGCGGCAGCGGGCCTCGCCACCTTCGATTTCCCGCTGATCGGCATCGCGCCGACTGCCGATCCGGCACCGCTGCAAGCGGCGCTCGGCGCGCTCGGGCGCTATGCGCTCGTCGTGTTCGTGTCGCCGAACGCCGTCGATCACGCGCTTGCGCAGTACGACGCGATCTGGCCGCCGGCGCTGCCGGTCGCGGTGGTCGGGCCGGGCAGCGTCGCCGCGCTCGCGCGTCATGGCGTCGCCGCGCCGGCGTACCGGGTGGTGAGCCCGGCGGCCGCGCCCGGGGACGAGACCGCGCGCTTCGACTCCGAGGCGCTGTTCGCCGCGCTCGACGCGCAACTGGGCGTCGCGTCGCTCGCCGGTGCGCGGGTGCTGATCGTGCGCGGCGACGGCGGCCGCGAATGGCTCGCCGAGCGCCTGCGCGAAGCGGGCGCCGAGGTCGACGTGGTCGCCGCCTACCGGCGCTTCGTGCCGGAGCCGTCGATTGCCGCGTGGCAGCGCGTGCATGCGCTGCTCGCCGGCGCGCCGCATGTCTGGCTCGTCACCAGCTCCGAAGGCGTGCGCAACCTCGACGCGCTCGCGCGCGATCACCTGAACCCCGCCGAGATCGCGCAGCTGAAGCGCGCCGCGCTCGTGGCGCCGCATCCGCGGATCGCGCAGACCGCGCGGGGACTGGGTTTTGATAGCATTACGGTGTCAGGCGCGGGCGACGAACGCATGCTGCACGCGCTGCTGTCAGCCGTCCCTTCCGTTGTTCAACCGGTTTCCGCTCTTCCGGCTCATTCACGCATGACTGAATCGAACGCTTCCACGAACGCTTCGCCCCAGCCGGCCGCGCCCGTCGCGCCGCCCAGACCCACCGTCGCGCCGCCGCGCGAGCCCTCCGCGCGGCGCGGCGCGAGCACGCCGCTGCTGTGGTTCGTCGTCGTGGTGATCGCCTGCGCGGCGGGCGCCGGCGGCTATGCGCTGAACCGCAAGATCGTGCGTCTCGATGCGCAGCTCACGCAGCGCCAGCAGGCCAACGACGCGCAAACCGCCGAGCTGCGCGTGAAGACCGACGAGGCGGTCGCCACGGTCCGCCAGATGGACGCGCAGCTGTCGCAGCTCGACGGCAAGCTCGCCGATGCGCAGCAGGCCGAGCAGGCGCTGCAGCAGCAGTACGCGGATCTCGCGCGCAACCGCGACGACTGGACCTTCGCGGAAGTCGGGCAGATGCTGTCGAGCGCGAGCGAGCAACTGCAGCTCACCGGCAATACGCAGCTCGCGCTGTTCGCGCTGCAGCATGCCGACACGCGGCTCGCCGCGCTGAACAGCCCGCAGGCGCTGATGGCGCGCAAGGCGATCGCGCAGGACATCGACAAGCTGAAGGCCGCGCCGTCGACCGATCTGACCGGGCTGGCGATCAAGCTCGACAACGCGATCGACATGGTCGACACGTTGCCGCTCGCCGGCGAGGTGCAGCATACGCCGGCGGCCGCGCCCGCGGCCGTGCCGCTCGACAGCGCGTCCGCCGCGGCGGGCGAGCCGCGCTGGAAGGCGTGGTGGCGCCAGTTCACGGCCGGCCTCGGCCAGCAGCTGAGGAGCCTCGTCGAGGTACGCCGCATCGACCATCCCGATGCGATGCTGGTGTCGCCGGACGAAGGCTATTTCCTGCGCGAGAACCTGAAGCTGCGGCTGCTGTCCGCGCGACTGTCGCTGCTCTCGCGCAACGAAGCCACGCTGAAGTCGGATCTGCAGGCAGCCGATGCGGCGCTCGTGCGCTACTTCGATGCGTCGTCGCCGCGCACGCAGACCGTGCGTGCGCTCGTGAAGGAGGTGGATCAGGGCTCCGGCGCCGTGGCGCTGCCGAACCTGAGCACGAGCCTGCAGGCGATCAACCAGTACCGCAGCGGGAGCTGAGCATGGCGATCCGTGGACTTCTATGGCTCGCGCTGCTGTTCGTGATCGCAGTGGTGTTCGCGACGGCCGGCCATTTCGATGCCGGCCAGGTGCTGCTGGTGTATCCGCCGTATCGCGTCGACCTGTCGCTGAACCTGTTCGTCGTCGGGCTCGTGGTGCTGTTCATCGCGCTGTATGCGCTGTTGCGCATCCTGCGCAACGTGCTGCGCATGCCGCAGCGGGTCGCGGCCTATCGCGCGCGGGCGCGCGCCGCGCGGGCGCACGCCGCGTTGCGCGAGGCGATCGGCAACCTGTACGCGGGACGCTTCTCGCGCGCCGAGAAGGCGGCCCGCGAGGCGCTCGCGAACCGCGACAACAAGGGCGCGGCGGGGCTGGTCGGCGCGAGCGCCGCGCACCGGATGCGCGAGTACGCGCGGCGCGACGAGTGGCTCGCGCAGATCGACCAGGCCGACTGGCAGGACGCGCGCCTGATGGCGAGCGCCGACATGCGCGCGGACGGCCGCGACGCGGACGGCGCGCTCGCCGCGCTCACCGCGATGCAGTCGCAGGGCGGACGGCGCATTCACGCGCAGCAGATCATGTTGCGCGCGCAGCAGCAGCTGAAGAACTGGAGCGAGGTGCTCAAGCTCGTGAAGACGCTGGAGAAGCGCGAGGCGATTCACCCGGCGGTCGCGGTGCGGCTGCGCCAGCTCGCGGCGGAGAACCTGCTGCGCGACCGGCGGCACAACGCCGATGCGCTGCTCGAACTGTGGCAGTCGCTTGCGCCGACCGAGCGGCATTCGCCGCGTCTCGCGGATCTCGCGGCCGAACTGCTGATCGCGCTTCACCGTCCGCAGGACGCGCGCAAGATCGTCGAGGAGGCGCTGGCGCAGAACTGGGACGCGCGTCTGCTGCGCCGCTATCCGGACACGGCCGGCGGCGATGCGCTGCCGCTGATCCAGAAGGCCGAGGCATGGGTCAAGGAGCGGCCCGAGGATGCGGACCTGCTGTTTGCGCTGGGGCGTCTGTGCCTGCAGCAGCAGCTTTGGGGCAAGGCGCAGGCGTTCCTCGAAACGGCGCTCAAACTGGCCGACAACGAGACGCTGAAGATTCGCACGCACCGCGCGCTCGCGCGCCTGCACGAGCAGCTGGGCGATGCCGCGAAGGCCGGCGAGCACTATCGGGAAAGCGCGCTCGCGATGAACGTGGTGTAAGCGCTTTGCGCCGTGCGGCCGCTTGCGGCCGGCACGGCGCGCAGCGCGTGAAGGGCTGCGCAATCCCAGCAATCCCTGCAAACGGCGCAAACGGCGCAAACGGCGCACCGCCTGCGGGGTCGCGAGCCGCCTAGCGGTTCACGAGCCGCGCCGGCGCGCACAGTGCGAGCACGCCGCCGAGCGCCATGAACGCGGCCAGCATGTACATCCCGGACGCGTTGGACCCGGTGGTTTCCTTCAGCCAGCCCACCGCGTAAGGGCTCAGGAAGCCGGCCAGATTGCCGATCGAATTGATCATCGCGATCCCCGCTGCGGCGCCGGTGCCCGCGAGAAACGCGGTCGGCAGGCTCCAGAACAGCGGCAGGGTGGTCAGAATCCCCATCGTCGCAATCGTGAGCGCGGTCATCGCGAGCCACGTGTTGTGCGCCCAGACCACTGACAGGATCAACCCGAGCGTGCCCGCGAAGCCGGGCAGCGCGACGTGCCAGCGGCGCTCGCGGCGGCGGTCGGCGCTGCGAGCGACCAGCAGCATCGCGACCACTGCGGCCGCGAACGGGATCGCCGCGAGCAGGCCGATCGTGAACGCATCGGTCACGCCGGTGCTCTTGATGATCGTCGGCAGCCAGAAGCTCACGCCATACAGCCCCATCACGAATGACAGGTAGATGAGGGTCATCAGCCACACCCGCCCGCTGGCGAACACCTGGCCGAGCGACAGGTCGTGCTTGGTTGCCTCCTCGCTGCCGACGTTGCGTTCGAGCAGCGCGCGCTCGTCGGCCGTGAGCCATCTGGCCTGGGCGATGCGGTCGTCGAGCACGACGAACACGAGAATGCCGACGACGATCGACGGAATGCCCTCGATCAGGAACAGCCATTGCCAGCCCTGCCAGCCGTTCGCGCCGTTCAGCGCTTTCAGGATGTAGCCCGACATCGGTCCGCCGATCACGCCGGACAGCGCGATCGCGGTCATGAACCACGTGGTCATGCGGCCGCGCCGGTGCGCCGGATACCAGTAAGTGAGATACAGGATGATGCCGGGGAAGAAACCCGCTTCGGCGAGACCGAGCAGAAAGCGCATCACGTAGAACATGGTCGGCGTCGTGACGAACATCGTGAGCATCGAGATGATGCCCCACGTGACCATGATCCGCGCAATCCACACGCGCGCGCCGACCTTGTGCAGGATCAGGTTGCTCGGCACTTCGAACAGAAAGTAGCCGAGAAAGAAGATGCCGGCGCCGAAGCCGTAGACCGCGTCGCTCAGATGCAGGTCGGTGCTCATCTGCAGCTTGGCGAAGCCGACGTTCACGCGGTCCAGATACGCGACCACATAGCAGAGCATCAGCAGCGGAATGAGCCGCCACGCGACCTTGCGGTAGGTCGCTTCTTCCGTGGCGGAGGGCGGCGCGCCGGCGCCGGATTGCGGGTAAGGATTCGCAGGACTAGCCATGGTGTCTCCGGGTGTTGTTGTGGATCAGGGCTACTGCTGGCTTGCATTCTATGCCTGTGCGGTGCATCTGCGACGGACACGGCGCGCCCAGGGGGCACGCCGCGCGTCAGACGCAGCGTCCGCCGTCGACTTCGAGGCACACGCCGGTGATGAACGCAGCCTCGTCCGACGCCAGATAGAGGCACGCGTTGGCGATGTCCTGCGGCGTCGAAAAACGGCCGAGCGGAATGCCGGCGAGAAAGCGCTGCCGGTTTTCGGGCGTGTCCGGCACACCCATGAACTCCGCGAGCAGCCCGGTCTCGCCGATCACCGGATTCACGCAGTTCACGCGGATGCGATCGGGTCCGAGCTCGGCGGCAAGCGCCTTACTCGCAACGATCACCGCCCCCTTGCTGCCGTTGTACCAGACGAGCCCGGGCCGCGGCCGCACGCCCGCAGTCGACGCGATGTTCACGAACACGCCGCCGCCCTGCTCGCGAAAATACGGTACGAACTGCTGCACGCTCCAGTAGAGGCTCTTCACGTTGACCGCGTAGACCCGGTCGAACTCGGCCTCGGTCACCTCGAGCACCGGCTTGTTGCGATGGGTCGTGCCGGCGTTGTTGACGACGATCTGCACGCTGCCGAAGTCTTCCCGCGCCGCGTCGGCGAGGCGCGCCCAGTCGTCGCGGCGGGTCACGTCGGCGGCGACGGCGATCGCCTTGCCGCCTGCCAGTGCGATCTCGCTCGCGACGCGCTCCGCCGCTGCGCCGTTCAGATCGTTGACGACCACGTTCGCGCCCTCGCGCGCGTAGGTTTTGGCGATGCCTTCGCCGAAGCCCGAACCGGCGCCCGTGACGATGGCGGTTTTACCTGTCAGCCGCATGATGTCTCCAGGGTTGTACGTCGTGGATACTGTCTGCTGCAGGGATGTCCGCGGGTGAATCCGCGGCCGCGCGGGCGCTAGTCGTGACGGATCGCGACCGTCTTCAGCGTCGTGAAGCCGTAGAGCGCTTCGAAGCCTTTCTCGCGGCCGTAACCGGACTGCTTGACACCGCCGAACGGCAGCTCGATGCCGCCACCCGCGCCGTAGTTGTTGATGAACACCTGGCCCGAGCGCACCCGCCGCGCGACGCGCAATTGCCGCGCGCCGTCGCGCGTCCAGATGCCGGCGACGAGTCCGTAGGCGGTGTCGTTCGCAAGCGCGAGCGCTTCGGCCTCGTCGGCGAACGGGAGGGCGGCGAGCACCGGGCCGAACACCTCCTCGCGCGCGAGCCGGTGCCCGGGTGGCACGTCGCGCAGCAGCGCGGGTGCTTCGTAAAAGCCGCCGTCGGGCGCGCTGCCGGTAATTTCGCCGCGCGCCACCGTGGCGATGCCGTCCTCGCGCGCCTCGTCGAGGAAGCTGCGCACGCGCTGACGCTGTCTGGCGCTGATGAGCGGCCCGCAATCGAGATCGGCCTGCGCGGGGCCGACGCGCAGTGCGCGAAAAGCGGCGCCGAGCCGTTCGAGCAGCGGCTCGTAGAGCGCCCGCTCGACCAGCACGCGGCTGCCGGCCGAGCACGTCTGCCCGCCGTTCTGCACGATCGCCGAGACGAGCACCGGCAGCGCGGCGTCCAGGTCCGCATCCGCGAAGACGATTTGCGGCGACTTGCCGCCCAGCTCCAACGTGACCGGGATGTGATGCGCGGCGGCCATCTGCGCGACCAGCGTGCCGGTAGCGGGCGAGCCCGTGAAGGAAATGTGGTCGATGCCGGGGTGGCTCGCGAGCGCCGCGCCGGCTTCGTGGCCGTAGCCAGTGACGACGTTCAGCGCGCCGGCCGGCAGCCCGGCTTGCGCGGCCAGATCCGCCACGCGTAGCACCGACAGGCAGGCGTCCTCGGCCGGCTTGACGACGCACGCGTTGCCGGCCGCGAGCGCGGCGGCGACGCTGCGTCCGAAGATCTGCATCGGGTAGTTCCACGGCACGATATGTCCGGTGACGCCGTGCGGCTCGCGCACCGTGAAGACCGTGTAGCCGGGCTGGTAGGGCAGCGTTTCGCCGTGCAGCTTGTCGGCGGCACCCGCGTAGAACTCGAAGTAGCGGGCGAGCGCCGCCGCGTCGCCGCGCGCCTGGCGCAGCGGCTTGCCGGTGTCGCGCGCCTCCAGTTGCGCGAGTTCCTCGCCGCGCGCGGCGACGAGCATCGACAGGCGCTGCAGCACGCGCCCGCGCTCGGCGGCGCTGGCCGCGCCCCAGAGGCCGTCGAACGCGCGCCGCGCGGCCCGCACCGCGGCATCGATGTCGGCTGCGCCGCCGCGGGCGAGCCGGGCGAACGGCTGGCCGTCCGACGGGTCGAGCACCGCGATCGTCGCGCTGTCCGACGGATTGATCCATTCGCCGCCGATGAAGTGTTTCGCTTCTTCCATGCATGCTCCTGGTGGGTAAGGCCGTGCTGCGACCGATTATCGCGCCGATCCGGGCGCGCGCGCCATCGGCCGGATGGGGCGATTGCTATAATGGCGCCTTGCGCGTGCCGTGCCCGCCGTGCGGGCGGCGCCCGCCCGCCGCCGGGCGCCGTGCCGCCCGCCGCAGCCGCGGCCATCCCGGTTTCCATCCTGACCAGAGAACGCTCATGAGCTTCAATCACGTCCCCGCAGGTAAAGATCTGCCGCACGATTTCAACGTCATCGTCGAAATTCCCGCACAAAGCGATCCGGTGAAGTACGAGGCCGACAAGGAACTCGGACTGCTCGTCGTCGACCGCTTCGTCGGCACCGGCATGCGCTATCCGGTCAACTACGGCTTCATTCCGCAGACGCTGTCGGGCGATGGCGATCCCGTCGACGTGCTGGTGATCACGCCGTTCCCGCTGCTCGCCGGCTGCGTGGTGCGCGCGCGCGCGCTCGGCATGCTGAAGATGACGGACGAATCGGGCGTCGACGCGAAGCTCGTCGCGGTGCCGCACGACAAGGTCTGCCCGATGACCGCGGACCTGAAGTCGATCGACGACGTGCCGGCCTACCTGAAGGACCAGATCAGGCACTTCTTCGAGCAGTACAAGGCGCTCGAGAAGGGCAAGTGGGTGAAGGTCGACGGCTGGGACGGCATCGACGCCGCCCACAAGGAAATTAGCGAAGGCGTCGCGAACTACGGCAAGTAATCCGTCGCGTCGCGCAGTGTGTCACGCCGCGCCGGCCCGCAAGGGCGGCGCGGCTTTTTTTTGCTTGCTGCGGGCCGGGGGGGCGGCTACACACGGGGGCGCGAGCCGTCCGCAGGCTGCACGGTACGATTGAGAGGCAACGGAGCAACGGAGCAACGGAGCAACGGAGCAACGGAGCAACGGAGCAACGGAGCAACGGGCGCGATCAACCGGCATCGGAATCAGCCTGGGCCGGCACCCAGTTCCAGGGTGTCGCCGCCGCGCGCGGGCAGCACCGAGTCGAGCGTGCGCTCGCCGGCCGCGAGCGCGCGCTTTTGCACGGCGCTCAGCCGCTTGACCCAGTACTCGGCGCGCGACGCGCTCGCGCGGTCGGTCAGCTCGAACGACGCGAGCACCCGCAGCGGCTTGCGCGAGCGCGTGTAGCGCGCGCCGGCGCCGGCGCAGTGCTGGTCGAAGCGCGCCTGCACGTCGAGCGCGATGCCCGTGTAGACGCTGCCGTCCGCGCATTCGATCAGATAGAGAAACCACGGCAGGGACGCGGCGCGGGAGGTCATCGTGCGTGCCGGAACGGGTCGTGCTCGCGCAGTTCGTCCACGTACGCGTGGATGCTGTTGCTTTCGTTCGCGAGAAAATGCGCGACCGCGTCGCTGAACGCGGGGTGCGCGAGCCAGTGGGCGGAGCGCGTGACGGTGGGCCGGAAACCGCGCGCCATCTTGTGCTCGCCCTGTGCGCCGCCCTCGAAAATGCGCAGCTTTTCCTCGATGCAGAATTCGAGCGGCTGGTAGTACGCGGTTTCGAAGTGCAGGCACGGCACGTGATCGAGCGCGCCCCAGTAGCGGCCGTAGAGCGTGCCGCCGTCCGCGTCGCGCTGGTAGACGACGAGCGAGCTCGCGATCGGCTTGCCGTCGCGCTCGGCGAGCACGAGCAGCAGGTTCTCCGGCATCGTTGCGCCGAGCGTGCGGAAAAATTCGAGGTTCAGATACGGCGTCGAGAAATGCTCGCGGTAGGTTTGCCGGTAGCAGCGGCTGAAGAAGCGCCATTCGTCGTCGCGGATGTCCTCGCCGCGCACGCGGCGCAGCGTGACGCCCGCTTCGCGGACCTTGCGGCGCTCGGCGCGGATGTTCTTGCGCTTCTTCTGCTCGAGCGTCGCGAGGAAATCGTCGAAGTCGCGATAGCCCTCGTTCAGCCAGTGAAACTGCACGCCCTCGCGCTGCATCATGCCGAGTTCGCCGAGCGCGCGCGCCTCGTCGGCGGTCGGAAACAGCACGTGCAGCGACGAGACGTCCGACTGTTCGGCGAGCGCGAGCAGCGTGGCCGCGAGGCGCTCACGCGCATGCGCGTGCGCGGCGAGCAGGCGGCTGCCCTGCACCGGCGTGAAGGGCACCGCGCACAGCAGCTTCGGATAGTAGTCGAGGCCGTTGCGCCGGTAGGCATCCGCCCACGCCCAGTCGAACACGTACTCGCCGTACGAGTGGCTCTTCAGGTAGAGCGGCGCAGCGGCCGCGAGCCGGCCGCTGCGCGTGTCGGTCAGCGTGACGAAATGCGGCGCCCAGCCGGTTCCGGCGACCGCCGAGCCGCTCGTGTGCAGCGCGTTCAGGAACTCGTGCCGCAGAAAGGGCGTGGGATGGGGCTGCTGCGCGAGCAGCGCGTTCCATTCGGCGGCGTTTACCTCGGAAGGCGAGCGCAGAATGCCCGTGCGATAATCGAAGCGTTGCTGGTTCAAGCTGTTGACTGTTCCGATCTGGACGGGCTGCCGCGCTGCGGCGGCCCGTTCGTGTGTCCCTGTTGGTCCGCGTGTATCCGTTCCGCCGGGCCGCGCCGGTTGCTGCGCGCGGTACGCCGGGTGGCTCGCCATCGATCCTGCCATGAAGACCCGAATCGCTCTTGCCCAACTCAATGTCACCGTCGGCGACTTCGCCGGCAACGTCGCGAAGATCGTCGAGGCGGCGCGCGCCGCGCACGCCGACGGCGCGAGGCTGCTGGTCGCGCCGGAACTCGCGCTGTCCGGCTACCCGCCCGAAGACCTGCTGCTGCGCCCGGCGTTCTACGCGGCGAGCGCCGCGGCGCTCGCCGATCTCGCCGCCCGGCTGAAGGCGTTTGCCGGGCTGCACGTGGTCGTCGGGCATCCGCATCGCGACGCGGCGCACGGCCATGGTAAAGCAAACGCGCCGATCGAGCGCGGCGTGCCGCCGCTCGACACGTTCAACGCGGCGTCGCTGATCGTCGGCGGCGAGATCGTCGGCACTTACCTGAAGCAGGAACTGCCGAACACCGAGGTGTTCGACGAGAAGCGCTACTTCGCGGTCGCCCCGGAGCCGCTCGTGTTCGCGCTCGACGGCGTGACGTACGGCGTCGTGATCTGCGAGGACGCATGGCACGCGCGCGCCGCGCAGCAGGCGAAGGCGGCCGGCGCCCAGGTGCTGCTGATTCCGAACGGCTCGCCCTATCACCTGAACAAGGAAGCGGTGCGCGTCGACATCCTGCGCGCGCGGATTCGCGAGACCGGGTTGCCGATGGTCTACGTGAACATGGTCGGCGCGCAGGACGAACTGGTGTTCGACGGCGGCTCGTTCGTGCTGGATGGCGACGGTGCGCTGGTCGCGCGGATGCCGCAGTTCGCCGAAGGGCACGCGATCGTCGAGTTCGACGGCGCGCGTCCGCTGCCGGGCGCGATCGCGCCGGACGAGCCGCTCGAGGCGCAGGTGTACGCGGCGCTCGTCGCCGGCGTGCGCGACTACATCGGCAAGAACGGCTTTCCGGGCGCGATCATCGGGCTGTCGGGCGGCGTCGATTCGGCGCTGGTGCTCGCCGTCGCGTGCGACGCGCTCGGCCCCGAGCGGGTGCGCGCGGTGATGATGCCGTCGCGCTACACGGCGGACATCTCGACCAGCGACGCGGCCGAGATGGCGCGGCGCGTCGGCGTGCGTTACGACGAGATCGCGATCGAACCGATGTTCGACGCGTTCCGCGCGGCGCTCGCGCCGGAATTCGCGGGCCGCGCCGAAGACGCGACCGAGGAGAACATCCAGGCGCGCGTGCGCGGCACGCTGCTGATGGCGCTGTCGAACAAGTTCGGCTCGATCGTGCTGACGACCGGCAACAAGAGCGAGATGGCGGTCGGCTACTGCACGCTGTACGGCGACATGGCAGGCGGCTTCGCGGTGATCAAGGACATCGCGAAGACGCTCGTGTACCGGCTCTGCCACTACCGCAACGCGGCCACGGGCTTTGCGAAGCGCGACATCATCCCGGAGCGCATTCTGACGCGCGCGCCGTCGGCCGAGCTGCGCGAGAACCAGACCGACCAGGACAGCCTGCCGCCGTACGACGTGCTCGATGCGATCATGCGCATGTACATGGAGGAGGACCGCTCGCTCGCCGAGATCGTCGCAGCAGGCTACGCGGCGCAGGACGTGCAGCGGGTCACGCGCCTCATCAAGATCAACGAGTACAAGCGCCGCCAGGCGCCGATCGGCATTCGCGTCACCCATCGCGCGTTCGGCCGCGACTGGCGCTATCCGATCACGTCGCGCTTCACCGAGCCGCTCGCCTGAGGCGCCGCGCCGCGGGGTCGGCAAGCGAAGCGCCGCGGCGTAGAATCGGACCTATCTGTTTCCTTTCGATTTTCCCGAACCCCGAACCCGACGAGGCAAGCCATGAAACGCATCACCGCAATCATCAAACCGTTCAAGCTCGACGAAGTGCGCGAAGCGCTCGCCGAAGTGGGCCTCACCGGCCTGACGGTGACCGAGGTCAAGGGTTTCGGGCGCCAGAAGGGCCACACGGAGCTCTATCGCGGCGCCGAGTATGTCGTGGATTTCCTGCCGAAGGTGAAGATCGAGGTGGTGGTCGCGAGCGACCAGTGCGATCAGGTGATCGACGCGATCATCGGGGCGGCGCGCACCGGCAAGATCGGTGACGGCAAGATCTTCGTCGCCGACGTGGAGCGTGTCATCCGCATCCGCACCGGCGAAGAGAACGAAGCGGCGGTATGACCTGCCGCGTCAATGCATGATCAATGCATGAAAAAAGGCGGCTCGACGAGCCGCCTTTTGTTTGGGCGCGGGTTCGGGCCCGGGCCACGGTCTGGACAACATGCGCGCCGATAAAAAAACGGTGCGACACCCTCGCGGGCATCGCACCGATACGCGCCTCTCGCAGCAGCGTGAAATCGATTCTGGAGTGTTGTTGTCTACGCCGTCCTTTTAGAACGAGTGCTGGATACCCGCGTACACGCCGGACTGGCTGTGGCCGTACAGCGGGTTCTCGTTGTACGACGAACCGGTGCCGCCGCCCGGGCCTTCCGCGTTCGCGTCAAGACCGAAGTTGGCCGTGCTGCTGTTGCGCACCGTCGCGATCTGGATGTCCAGCAGCGTGCGCTTCGACAGGTTGTACGAGCCGCCGATCGTGAAGATGTTCGCGTTGCCGCCACCGTTGTTCGCGTTCACGTGATAGACCGCTGCGATCAGCGCAGCCGCCGGCGTTGCTTGCCACGTCACGCCACCCCATTCCTGGTTGGTCGTGGTCGGCGTGCCATACGGCGTGCCCGTCATGCCCGATGTGCGCGAACCCTGGAACACGCCCTGAATCTTGAACTGGCCGAGGAACACGTTCACGCCGGCGAAGTACTCGCGCGATGCGGTGAACGGGTTGTCGAGCTGGCCGTTCGCTGCGTCGCGGATTTCGTCATACAGGCCACGGACCTGGAACAGCGAGTTCGTGTAGGTGATCTGCAGACCGTCTTCACGACCCTGGCCGCCCGTGCCGCCGTAGTTCCAGTTCGTCGAGTTCGACAGCGCGTACTGGCCGTACACGTCGAAGCCGTCGATCTTCGGCGACTGGTACGACACGTTGTTGCTCGACTGCGGCCAGTTGCGGCCGCGTACCAGCGAGGCCGACGACCAGTTCGACTGGCCGAACGGATCGAAGTCCCACACGCCGTTCGAGATGAACAGTTCGCGGCCGAGCAGCAGCGTACCGTACTGGTCATTCGACATGCCGACCGTTGCCCAGCGATTGAAGATCGAGCCCGACGAACCGAGCGCGCCGGTCGCGGTGCTGAAGCTGCCTTCCAACTGGAACAGGGCCTTGTTGCCGCCGCCGAGATCCTCGACGCCCTTCATGCCCCACAGGCTCGTGCCCCAGTCACCGCTCTCAAGGCGCCAGCGCGAGGTCGAACCGTTGTAGCCGGCATTCGGCAGGCCGCTGATGTATTCGACGCCTGCGTCGAGACGGCCGTACAGCGTCACGCTGCTCTGAGCGTGAGCGATAACGCCAGCCGACATCAGCGCTGCGGCGAGCAAAGCTTTCTTCATCTTCTCCTCCATACCCTGTCAAAAAGAAATAGCCAGTACTGCGAATCGTGCCCGGATACCGACGGTATCGGACCGAACCTGCTGCCTGGAGACGGGTCGGGTAGCGGGGGAGTCTGCTGCGACGGCGTGGCCTCGTGCCGTCATTGCATGGTGTCGACTCCTCGTGTACCTGTGTCTCCGGGGCATTCTTTTGAAGTGAAACTACTTTTAAACAACCTTGTTTTGGTACTTTGGTTACTAATTTATCAAAAATACCCCGGCATGGGAGAAGAAATTGCTCTCCGGCCGATCAGTTGTCTCCAAATTGCAATACCAATGTGCCTGGCAGGGTTGCGCGGGCACCACAAAGCAGGCCAAAAGCCTTACGGGACAAGGGGTTCGCAGCAGATTAGAGGCAACCCTAAGGATTGCCACTATTGACGATGATGGGGAGGCGGAGTACCGCCCTTTTTCGGGATAGATGGGCAGCATATGGGACGATCGCTGCCGGTTGCTCGGCATCAGGCACAAAAAAGGGCGCTTCGTAAGCGCCCTGTAATACTGCATGAACTACATCCGCAGCTACTTGAGGCTGCCGGAGAGGAACTGCTTCAGGCGCTCGCTGCGCGGCGCGGCGAACACTTCCGCGGGTACGCCTTCCTCTTCGACCCGGCCCTGATGCAGGAACATCACGTGGTTCGATACGTTGCGCGCAAAGCCCATTTCGTGCGTGACGACGATCATCGTGCGGCCTTCCTCCGCGAGTTTCTGCATCACCTTCAGCACTTCGCCGACCAGCTCCGGGTCGAGCGCCGAGGTCGGCTCGTCGAACAGCATTACGTCCGGGTTCATCGCCAGCGCGCGCGCAATCGCGACGCGCTGCTGCTGGCCGCCCGACAGATGCGACGGATACTGCTTTTCGAGGCGCGGCGCGAGGCCCACCTTCTCCAGATAGGTGCGCGCGCGCTCCTCGGCCTCGCGGCGCGGCACGCCGAGCACGTGGATCGGCGCTTCGACCACGTTTTCCAGCACCGTCATGTGCGCCCACAGGTTGAAGTGCTGAAACACCATCGCGAGCTTCGTGCGCACGCGCTGCAACTGCTTCGGGTCGCCGACGCGCAGCGCGCCGTCCTTGCCCGCGAGCGTGCGGACTTCTTCGCCGTCGACGAAAATGCGCCCCGCGTTCGGCTGTTCGAGAAAGTTGATGCAGCGGAGCATCGTGCTCTTTCCGGAACCGGAAGAGCCGATCACGCTGATCACATCGCCTGCGTGCGCACGCAACGAGACGCCCTTGAGAACTTCGTTGTCGCCGTATCGCTTGTGGAGTTCGTCGACGAAGAGCTTTTGCATCCGGGTGTTCATGAGTCGGGGTCCTTGGTCGGCTTATTTGCCTTGCGGCCGCAAATAAGCGAGCCAGCGGCGCTCGGCGCGGCGGAACAGCCACACCAGCGTGAACGAGATGGTCAGGTAGAGAAGGGCGGCGAGACCGAACGCGTTGAAGGACTCGTAGGTGGCCGAGTTCACGTCGCGCGCGATCTTCAGGATGTCCGGCACGGTGGCGGTGAACGCGACGGTGGTCGCATGCAGCATCAGGATCACTTCATTGCTGTAGTACGGCAGCGCGCGGCGCAGCGCCGACGGCAGGATCACGCGCCGGTACAGCGTGAACTGCGACATCCCGTAGGCGCGCGCGGCCTCGATCTCGCCATAGGGCGTCGCCTTGATGGCGCCGGCGAAGATTTCGGTGGTGTACGCGCAGGTATTCAGCGTGAACGCGAGCAGCGTGCAGTGCATGCCGTCGCGAAAGAACGCGTTGGTCAGCTCGTTGTTGCGGATGATCGCGAGGCTGTAGAGGCCCGTGTAACACAGCAGCAACTGCACGTAGAGCGGCGTGCCGCGGAACACGTACGTGTACAGCCAGACGAGCGCCGACAGCCATTTGCGCTTCGACACGCGCGCCACCGCGAGCGGCACGGACAGGCAGAAGCCGAGGCCGATCGATACGACGAGCAGCCAGAGCGTAATGACGACGCCGGTGTACTGATACCCGTCGGTGTAGAGGTAGTTGCGCCAGTAGTCGTGAATGATCCCGATCATAGGTCAGCCTTTCGCACGCCGGTCGAGTAGCGCTTTTCGAGGTAGATCAGCACGAAGTTCGATACCGTGGTGATCACGAGGTAGATCGCGCCCGCGAGCAGCGTGAAGAAGAAGAACCGCAGCGTGCCCTTGCCGGCGTCCTGCGACGCCTTCACGACATCGGCGAGACCGATGATCGACACGAGCGCGGTGGCCTTCACCATCACCTGCCAGTTGTTGCCGATGCCGGGCAGCGCGTGGCGCATCATCTGCGGAAACATGATGCGCGAGAACACCTGCCAGCCGGACATCCCGTAGGCGACGCCGGCTTCGAGCTGCCCGCGCGGCACCGCGAGGAACGCGCCGCGGAAGGTTTCGGTGAAGTACGCACCGTAGATGAAGCCGAGCACGATGACGCCGGCCACGAACGGATCGATGTCGATCTCGTTCCAGCCGAGCAGATCGGTGAGGTTGTTCAGCCAGATCTGGATGCTGTAGAACAGCAGCAGCATCAGCACAAGATCGGGTACGCCGCGGATCAGCGTCGTATAGACGGTGCCGATGCCGTGACTCACGCGGTTCCTCGACAGTTTGGCCGCCGCGCCGAGCAGGCCCAGCACGAAAGCGAGCACGAGCGACAGCACCGCCAGCTTGACGGTCTGCCAGGTGCCGTTGAGGATCAGCGGGCCATAGCCTTGCAGAAACATAGGGAAGTCCTCGACGATGCGGGCGGAGCGCACCGCGCAAGACGCCGCTGGCGCGCGGTGCGCAGCCCGGGCGGCTGCGCGGCGCGCGTCGCGCCGCAGTACCAGTCATGACTGCCATGTCGTGCGCCCGTGCCTGGCTGGTACTTAGCCGGTGCTGAGCGGTTGTGCACGACCGGCAGCGCGTTTTGCGCTTGCCTCGCGAAGCGCGGCGGCCGGTCGGGTCCGTCGCGCGAGGCAGCACAGGGGCCGGGTCGTTCAGGCGGCACGCGCGCTGCCCGGGCCCCGTCGCTGCCGAGGCGCGGCGCGGGGGCCGCGAGGTCGACGGGCGCCGCGGCGCTGGCTGGCGCCGGCCGTCATGACGCTGGGCGTCATGCACACGAACGTTTTCATGGTTCTCCTGATTCAGACTGATCGTCCCGATGCGACGGTCGATTCACGTGCCGGCTCGTGGCCAGCCGCGCTATTCTAGGCGGTCAAAATTCTCGTGCCGGATTCGCCGCGGCTGCGGGACCCGGCCAGGATGCGCGCACGGGCGGCGTGACCGGGGCCTGCCGCGAGGCTGGCCGAAAAGCGCGGTATTTTACCCGAACGGGCGGACGGTTGTAGCGCGGTCGACCCTGGGCATGCGGGGGCGTGCTTCGCTGATGAGGGCGGGGCGGGGCGGGGCGGGGCGGGGCGGGGCGCACGGGCGCCAGGGCGTGTCCGTGTGCGTCCGCGCACGACCGCGTGCGACCGCGCTTGACCGCGCACGGCCGCGCACAAGTGTGCCGGCCCTATGCAGGACGCGGGATCGTGGCGGGTGGCCAGCGCGGCGCCGGTTCGCGCGGAGACTGGGGGTGGCGTCGCACCGACGCGCGCGAAGGCGGGCGGTGAGCCGGGCTGCGGGACGTGGGAGCAGACGTGAGGGGAGGCGTGCGAGCAAACATGAGAGCAGACGCGTCGCCACGAAAAAGCGCCGCGAAAAAACGCCGCGGACTCGCAGCCCGCGGCGTTTTCCTGAGCCGTGCCGTGCCGGCGGCGCAGGCCGCCGGCACGGCGTGCGGCGTGCTTACTGCGCCGCCGGTGCCGACGCGGCGCCCTTTTGCTGGTGATGTTCCCAGCGCTCGCGCATCTTCTGATGGCGTGCTTCCATTTTCGCCCAGCGCTGCTTCAGCGCCGTGCTGACGGTGGTCTTCTGCTGGTCGTTCAGGCTGTTGTAGAAATTCAGCCATGCCGCCGTCGTCTGCTCGCGGCGCTGGTGGTTCTGGTCTTCGGCCTTCTGGTGCAGGTCGTGCATTGCGTTCAGGTCGAGGATCGGCTGCTGCATCATCGACTTCATCTGCTCGTGCATCTGCCGGTGCGCGGCGCGCGCGGCTTCGCGGTTTTGCTTCATCGTGTCGAGCGCGGCCTGCCACAGTTTCTGCTGATCCGCGTTCAGGTGCAGTTCGCCGTGCAGCTTGTTCAACTCCTGCATGAAGTGGCCGTGGTGCCAGCCGCCCGGGCCGCCGGGCTGCGCCGCGTAAGCCGTGGCCGCCCCGGTGCCGATGGCGAGGGAAGCGGCGGCGACTGCGAGAATGCGTGACAATTTCATGGACATGAAAGGCTCCTTGTAATGGAATACCCGGTGATGCAAACGCGGCGATCCTGGACGGGCTGCACCCGGTGACTGAAGAGTAAAGATCTCCCCGGCGCGCTGTGTTACGCGGCGCACAGCCCCTGTTACGCGGGATTACGGGCGCCTTTCGCCGTAACACGAAGTAACCCTTTGAGCCCTTTGCTGACCCGATTCCCTCATTGCTGCGCGTTAAACTTTGAACCATGGCTACTCAAATTCTTGTCGTCGACGACGACCTCGAACTCCGCGACCTGCTGCGCGACTATCTGGCGCGCCAAGGCATCGAAGTGTCGGTGCTGCACGACGCGAGCTCGCTCGAGCGCCGGCTCGAGCGCGAGCGTCCGGACCTGATCGTGCTCGACCTGATGATGCCCGGCGTCGACGGGCTGACCGCGCTGCGCAAGCTGCGCGCCTCGGGCGACGACATTCCGGTGATCATGCTCACCGCGCGCGCGGACGACGTCGACCGCATCGTCGGTCTCGAACTGGGCGCGGACGACTATCTCGGCAAGCCGTTCAACCCGCGCGAGCTGCTCGCGCGCGTGCAGGCGGTGCTGCGCCGGCGCCGCACGCTGCCGTCGGCGGCCGCGCCGGAGCAGCGCGAGCCGTTCACGTTCGGGCGCTTCACGCTCGATTTCCAGTCGCGCACGCTGCACCAGGAGGACAAGCCGCTCACGCTGTCGGGCAGCGAATTCGCGCTGCTCAAGATTTTTGTCAACCACCCGATGCGCACGCTCACGCGCGAGCGCCTGCTCGAACTGCTGCACGGTCCGGAATACGACGGCACCGACCGCGGCATCGACGTGCAGGTGTGGCGCCTGCGCCGCATCCTCGAAACCGACCCGTCGAATCCGCGTTTCATCCAGACCGTGCGCGGCCGCGGCTACGTGTTCGTGCCCGATGGCGAGCAACATGCGTCGGCCCATTGATACGCTGTTCGGGCGCCTTGCCCTGCTGGTCGTCGGCGTGCTGCTGCTGTCGCATTTCGCCGGCTATGTGATGTTTCGTCTCGAACGCAAGCAGTTCCAGAACCGCTACGCGGTAGAGGAAGCCATCTTCCTTGTCGATGCGGTGCGCCAGCACGTCGCCACCGCGCCGCTGCAGCCGCTGCCTTCGCGCGTGCGCCTCGTCGACCCGGCGAGCAACGGCGTGCCGTCCGTGCAACCGGATCCGCGCTCGCCGCTCGGGCACTTCGTTGACGACGTGCGCGAACGCCTGCCGGCCGGCTCGCAGGTGAAGCTCGGCGGACCCAGGCGCCCGCCGGAGCTGTGGGTGCGCGAGCCCGCGGACCGCAACTGGATCGTCGTGCCGGTGCAGCCGCTGCGGCCGCCGCGCTCGTTCGACCGGCTCGTGCTGTGGCTCACGATCATCTTCACGTTCGCGGTGATGGCGGCGCTGTTCGCCGCCTGGCAACTGCAGCAGCCGCTGCGCTCGCTTGCGCTCGCGGTCACGCGGTTCGGTCGCGGCCTGCCGGTGCCGCCCGTTCCCGAGCGCGGTCCGCGCGAGCTGCGCCAGCTCACGCACGGCTTTAACCAGATGGTCCAGGAAGTCGCGCGCACCGAGCAGGACCGCGCGGTGATGCTCGCCGGTGTCGCGCACGATCTGAAGACGCCGCTCGCCCGCCTGCGGTTGCGCGCGGAGATGATGGACGAGCCGAAGACGCGCGACGGCGTGGTGCGCGACGTCGACTCGATGACGCACATCGTCGAGCAGTTTCTGGTGTTTGCGCACGACGCCGCCGACCGTAGCGAGCCGCTCGAAGTGGACGCGCAGTGCGAGCGCGTGGTGCGCAGCTACCGCGCGGTCGCGGCCGGGGCGCCCACCGTGCAGACCGATCTGAAGGCCGGCCCGGGTTTTTTGCTGCCCGCGGCCACGCTGGACCGCATCCTGTCGAATCTGCTCGACAACGCCCATGCTTACGGCGCGCCGCCGATCGTCGTCTCGACCGCGCGCAAGCCCGACGGCTACACGCTGTGCGTGCAGGATCACGGCAAGGGGATCGCCGCGCAGGACCTCATCAATGCGAGCCGGCCGTTCGTGCGCCTCGACCCGGCGCGCGGCGGCAACGGACACAGCGGGCTGGGGCTCGCGATCGTCGAGCGGCTGGTGCGCCGCGCGGGGGGCAAGTGGGAGATCGGCAATCGCGGCGGCTCGGGCCTGAGCGTGCTGATGACGTTCCCGTTCGAATCGATGCCGCGTGTCGCGCCGGCTTCCGGGCGCGCCTGGTAGCGTTCGCGCCGGACTGCCTCAGGCGGAAAACAGCGTGTTGAGCGCGGCCGCGGCTTCGCTGTCCACCGTGTTCCAGGTGGCGCTTTCCGCCTCGAAAATATAGTGCGTGGTGTATTTGCCGAGGCGCGTCAGGATCTCTTCCTGAATCAGTTCGGGCGCGACATCGAGCTTCAGATACCAGGTGGTCGAGGACAGGCGCGTCTGAAAAGCGCCGTACTCGGCGAGCAACTGGTCAAACGCGTCGGCGTCCTGATCGCGGCACACGATCACCAGATTTCCCTTCATGCGAATCTCCCGATAGAGTAAGCGGCGCTACCCGCGGTCATGGTCGATGATACCTGCTTCACCGCGCCGCGTCGGTCGAGGGCGTCGCGCGCCGGCCGCGCGCACTCACCAGGTCGTCGCCGTGGTGCGGGCAGGGGGCACGGAGTCGTCCGGCGGAAGGACCTCGATCCGGTCCCGTCCGCCGCTTTTCGCTGCGTACAGCGCCAGGTCGGCACGGCTCATGATCCGCTCCGGCTGGTCGTAGCGCGACAGCCCGGTGATGCCGATGCTCACGCTCAGGCTGACCGCCGCCGGCAAGCGTTCGCCCGGTGTCGTCCGCAGCCGGCTGCGCAAACGCTCGACGACCTCGCGGCCCGCCTCGAGCGTCGTGTTCGGCAGCAGGATGCCGAACTCCTCGCCGCCGAGGCGGCCGATCGCGTCGTGCACGCGCAGTCCGTCCCGGCACGTTTCGACGAAATGCACGAGCGCCCGGTCGCCGGCCGGGTGGCCGAAGCGGTCGTTGATCTGCTTGAAATGGTCGAGGTCCGCGATCGCCACGCATAGCGGATTGCCGGCCGCCTGCGCATGCATGATTTCGCGGCGCAACTGGTCGAGGAAATACCGGCGCGACAGCGCACCCGTCAGCGCGTCATGGCGCGCCTCGGCCGATAGCCGCGCATTGGCGCCCTGCAACTGCTCGGCCAGGTCGCGGGTCGCCTGATGATGGCGCCGCTCGCGCGCGTACGAGGTCGTGACCACCCAGGCGAGCGCGGCGGTGCCGGCGAGCGTCAGAAACACCAGCAGGCGGTCGCGCCGATGATTGCGCTGCAGCTCCGGCCACGCGGCGAGCGGATCGAGCAGATGGGCAGTCAGCCCCGCGCCCGGGACGCTGCGCGATTCGTAGAGTGCGGGCCGCGGCCGTGCCGCCTCGCTTGCGTACAGTTGCCCGGCCAGCGCGGCGGGCATCCACGGCGCCTCCTCGCGCAGTTCCTGCATGCCGGTTTCGAGCGGCACGAGCGGAAAGCGGGTGCGGCGATAGATGCGCCGCTGTTCGGCGGCACTCATCCGCAGCACGCGGGCGCCGGGCAGCGCGCTGCCTTCGAGCGCGCTGTCGTAGGCCATGATGACCACGCCGTTCGCGTCGGTGACGAAGGTGCCCGCACGCGCCACCCAGTGGCGCAGACGCGCGATGCCGACCTTCGCGACGACCGCGCCGACGGTCGCACCGCTCTCCTGCACCGGCGCGGCGAGGTAGATGCCGGGTTCGCCGCTCACGTGGCCTACTTCGTAGACTTCGGCAACGACGTTGCCCAGCGCGCCCGTCAGGAACCGGCGGGCATGCATGTCGGTGCCCACGGTGCCGGGCAATTGCGGGAGGTCGGCCGCGACGCACAGGCCGTCGGCGTTGACGAGCCAGATCGCGTCGAGCCCGGAGCTGGCCTGGGCGTCGTGCAGGAAGCGGTCCGCGGCGGCAAGCGCCGGCTGTGCCAGCAGGCGCGCGCGCCGCCCGGCTGCGTCGCCGTCCGGGTCGCGCTGCGACGACGCGAGCGCGTCGCGGATCGAGGCGATCTGCGCGATGGTCGCGGGAATCGCGCGCGACATCGACACGTCGCTGCCGATCACCGCAGCCATGTTGTCGACGACCGACGACGAAATTTGCCGCTGCGTGCGGATGGCCGCGTCCAGCTCCTGCAGCACCATGCGGTCCGAGAGGAGGCCGGCGGCGAGCCAGCACGCGAGGGCGATCAGCGCGAGGCCGAGCGGGCCGGTTGCCTGCCGCAGCGATTTTATGTTCATCGACTCCCTGATCTGTCTTGTCTTTGCGAGCGGCAGCCTTGCGCTGCCGTGGCGACCGGGGTGTGCCGTGGCGAGGCGGTGCCGGACGGCCGCGAACCCGTGAAGCGCTCCGGGTAGGGCGGGCACTTCGCGCGGCGCGGTGCAAGGGCCGGCATAGGGCGATTTTAACCTTCGGGCGGCCCGATATCATCGGGGATTGCACAACCGGTGTGCGCGGCGCGGTTCGCGCGGGTGCACATGCGCCGGCGTCGAGCCGCCCGGCCGGCGTCCGCGGCGCGGTTCGGGCGATGGCGGACCGGGGACCGGCGCGTGAGCGGCAGCGCGGTCCGCGCGCCTATTTCCGCCAAAAGGTTGTGCCTGAAACGCAGGTTGGTGTAGTGTCGTGCCGTCCCGAGCCGGGAAGGCGCAGCGGGCCGCGGCGCTTGTGCCCGCGTCCTGGGCGCCCGACGCCCCCGATCACCGCCCACCGACGTTTCGCCATGTCCGATTGTCCCGTTCCGTCCCGCCGCCCCGATCGCCGCGCCGCATCGTGTACGCAGCCCGTTGAACCCGCTTACGTGAACCCGAAGGGTGCCTGATGGACTTCAGCTTCGACCTGAAACGCACCGCTCACGCGTCCGCGTGGCGTCTGTTGCCCAATGGCTGGGACTTCGTTGCGTTCCCGCTGATCATCTGCGTGATCGCGATGGCCGCGATCGGCTTTCACCAGACGCTCGCGCCGATGTCGACGCTGAAGGCCCAGGTGATCTCGCTCGACCCGTCGCATCTGCCCGAGTACGCGATGCGCACGACGCTGCGCATGCTCGCGGCGATCGTCGCCTCGCTGGTGTTCACGCTGGCGTACGGCACGCTCGCGGCGAAGAGCCGCCGCGCGGGGCTCGTGCTGGTGCCGATTCTGGACATCCTGCAGTCGGTGCCGGTGCTCGGCTACATCTCGTTCACGGTGACGTTCTTTCTCGCGCTGTTTCCGGGGCGCGTGCTCGGCGCGGAGCTTGCGGCGATCTTCGCGATCTTCACGAGCCAGGCGTGGAACATGACGTTCAGCTTCTACCAGTCGCTGCGCACGGTGCCGCGCGATCTGGACGAAGTCTCGCGCGGCTTTCACCTGACCGGCTGGCAGCGTTTCTGGAAGCTGGAGGTGCCGTTCTCGATGCCGGGCCTGATCTGGAACACGATGATGTCGATGTCGGGGGGCTGGTTCTTCGTGGTGGCGTCCGAGGCGATCACGGTCGGCAACAACACGATCACGCTGCCGGGGATCGGGGCGTATCTGGCGCAGGCGATTGCCGGGCGCAACCTGCACGCGGTCGGCTGGGTGATTCTCGCGATGACGGTGGTGATTCTCGCGTACGACCAGCTGCTGTTCCGTCCGCTCGTCGCGTGGGCCGACAAGTTCCGCATGGAGACGACGAGTTCGGGCAATGCGCCGGAGTCGTGGCTGCTCGACCTGATCCGCCGCACGCGGCTCATTCACCGGCTGCTGGTGCCGCTCGGCTGGGTGTTCGCCCGCGCGGCACGGGTGCCGATGCGGCTGCCGGCGCCGCGCGGCATCCGGTTCGAGCTGCCGGGGCGCGGCAAGGCGTCGCGCGTGGGCGATATCGTCTGGGGCGTGCTGGTGCTGCTGCTGACCGCCTATGTGGTGTACCGGGTGGAGGCCTACGTGCGCACCGGGGTGACGCTCGACGAGGTCGGCCACGTGTTCGTGCTCGGGTTCATCACGCTCGTGCGGGTGGTGGTGCTGATCGCGCTGTCCTCGCTGGTGTGGGTGCCGGTGGGGGTGCTGATCGGGCTGCGTCCGGCGCTGGCCGAGAAGATCCAGCCGCTTGCGCAGTTTCTGGCGGCGTTTCCGGCGAACCTGCTGTTTCCGGTGTTCGTGATCGTGATCGTGCGGTTTCACCTGAACCCGGACATCTGGCTGTCGCCGCTGATCGTGCTGGGCACGCAGTGGTACATCCTGTTTAACGTGATCGCGGGGGCGAGCGCCTATCCGAACGATTACCGGGAGGCGGCGACGAACTTCGGGATCCGCGGCTGGCAGTGGTGGCGCAAGGCGATGCTGCCGGGGATTTTTCCGTACTACGTGACGGGGGCGATCACCGCGTCGGGGGGCGCGTGGAACGCGAGCATCGTGGCGGAGTTCGTGCAGTGGGGCGACACGAAGGTGGAGGCGCATGGGCTCGGCGCGTATATCGCGCAGACGACGGCGGCGGGGGATTTTCCGAAGATCATCCTCGGCATTGCGGTGATGTCGCTGTTCGTGACGCTGTTCAACCGCCTGTTGTGGCGACCGATGTATGCCTATGCCGAATCCCGGCTGCGGCTCGACTGACCGGAAATGAGAGGCGAATCCGCGATGCAAAACCCTAAAGCTGCCGTAACCGCCGCACCGACGCAGGTGCCGCTGAATCCGCCGCGCCTCGGCGACGAGATTCTTAACGTCGCCGACGTGAGCCGCGGTTTCAACAAGAACCAGGGCGAACTGCTGGTGCTCGACGGCGTGAACCTGTCGCTGCGCGAGGGCGAGATCGTCGGGATGCTGGGCCGTTCGGGCTCGGGCAAATCGACGCTGCTGCGCATCATCGCCGGGCTGATCCGGCCGACCGGCGGCGACGTGACCTATCTCGGCAAGCCGCTGGACGGCCCGGCCAAGGGGGTCGCGATGGTGTTCCAGACCTTCGCGCTGTTTCCGTGGCTCACGGTGCTGCAAAACGTGGAGGCGGGACTGGAGGCGCAGGGCGTGGGCGCGCGCGAGCGGCGCGAGCGGGCGCTCGCGGCGATCGACCTGATCGGTCTGGACGGCTTTGAAAATGCCTATCCGCGCGAGCTGTCGGGCGGCATGCGCCAGCGCGTGGGGTTTGCGCGCGCGCTGGTGGTGGATCCGACGCTGCTGCTGATGGACGAGCCGTTCTCGGCGCTGGACGTGCTGACGGCCGAGACGCTGCGCACGGACCTGCTGGACCTGTGGACGCAGGGGCGCATGCCGATCAGGTCGGTGCTGATCGTGACGCACAACATCGAGGAAGCGGTGTTCATGTGCGACCGGATTCTGGTGCTGTCGTCGAATCCGGGGCGGGTGCTGGCGGAGATCAAGGTGCCGTTCGCGCATCCGCGCAACCGGCTGGATCCGGCGTTTCGCCGGCTGGTGGACGAGATCTACGCGAAGATGACGGCGCGCCGTCCCGACGAGACCGCGAAGAAGGGGCTCGAACTGGGCAGCTGGCTGCCGCACGTGTCGACCAACCTGATGGCGGGTCTGATCGAGATGCTCGCGGCCGCGCCGTACCACGGCCGCGCGGACATGCCGGAAATCGCGCGCTCGCTGCATCTGGAGGTGGACGACCTGTTTCCGGTGGCCGAAGTGCTGCAGCATCTGGGGTTCGCCGACGTGCGCGAGGGCGATATTTTCCTCACGCCGCCGGCGCGGGTGTTCGCGGAGTTCGGCACGCAGGAGCGCAAGATGATGTTCGCCGAGCATCTGCTGCGCCACGTGCCGCTCGCGGCGCGGATCAAGAAGGTGCTCAACGAGCGTCCGGGGCATCGCGCGCCGCGCGTGCGCTTCGAGCAGGAGCTCGAAGACTTCCTGTCGGACAGCGCGGCCGAGGAAACGCTCGACGCGGTGATCAACTGGGGCCGCTACGGCGAGATCTTCTCGTACAACGACCAGACCGAAATCTTCAGTCTCGAAGACGTCGAATCGTGACGTCTGCCTGAGGCTGCGGGCCGCGCGCAACCGGTTGATACACTGCGCGCCCGCAGCCCGCAGCCCGCAGCCCGCAGCCCGCAGCCCGCAGCCCGCAGCCCGCAGCCCGCAGCCCGCAGCCCGCAGCCCGCAGCCCGCAGCCCGCAGCCCGCAGCCCGCAACCCGCAACCCGCAACCCGCAGCCCGCAGCCCGCAACCCGCAACCCGCAACCCCCGTGCCGCTCACAGCAGCGGCAGCGTGCTCCGGATGTGCTCCGCGAACGCCGCGACCAGGTGGGTGGGCCGTGCCCGCTCGAACCGCAGCGTCATTCCCACCGTCGGCAACGGCGGCAGCGCGGGGTCGCCGTTCAGGATGTGCAGATCCGCGGCGACCGCCGTTTGCGTGACCACTGCAAACGCCTGCCCGGAGCGGACCAGCGCGGTCAGTCCGGCGAGGCTGCTGCTCGCATAGGCGACGCGGTACGCGCGGCCCGCCCGTTGCAGCGCGTCGCAGGCCGCCACGTGATCGAGCGTGTCCGGATCGGATAGCGCGAGCGGCAACGGATCGAAGTGCGCGGGATCGAGTCCCGGATAGCCGACCCAGACGAGCGGCTCGCGCCGGATCACGTCGTCATCCGGCGCGTCGTGCGGCAGCGAGATCAGCGCCAGGTCGAGCGCGTGGCGCGCCAGGTGTTCGACGAGGCGCGGTGTCGGACCGCAGACGACCTCCACCTGCGCGTGCGGGTGCGGACTCGCGAACTGGCGCAGCAGCGCTGGCAGGAACACCGCCGCATAGTCATCCGGGCAGCCGAAGCGGATCGTCCCGGACAAGCCCGTGCCGCTCAGGTCGGCCACCGCCTCGTCGTGCAGCCGCAGGATGCGCTGCGCGTGCATCAGCAGCCGCTCGCCCGGACGAGTCAGCGCGACCCCACGGCCGGTGCGCTGAAACAGCGGCTCCCCGACGATGTCTTCGAGGCGCTTCATCTGCTGGCTGAGCGCCGACTGCGTGCGGCCGATCCGGCTCGCCGCGCGGCTGAGCGCCCGCACCTCGGCGACGACGACAAACGAGCGCAGCAGATCGATATCGAGGGAACGGCTCAAGATATTAGCCTCGCTTCTATCTTCTATAAAAAGTATTCGATTTTATGAAAGCAGAGCGCCCCCTAGACTGCAAGCTGATCTGCAAGCCGATGTGACCATCCCGCGAGGAGAACGACGGTGTCCCACAACGACGATCCCACTTTCTGGCGCCATGCCCGTCAACACCTGATCCGCTACGGCGGCACCTTCGAGCCGCTCATCATCGAGCGCGCCGAGGGCAGCTTCGTCTACGACGCGGACGGACGCGCGATCCTCGATTTCACGTCGGGGCAGATGAGCGCGGTGCTCGGCCATAGCCACCCGGAGATCGTGTCGGTCGTGCGCGAATACATCGGCAAGCTCGACCACCTGTTCAGCGGGATGCTGTCGCGACCGGTGGTCGATCTCGCGACGCGGCTCGCCCAGGTCACGCCGCCCGGACTCGACCGCGCGCTGCTGCTCAGCACGGGCGCGGAATCGAACGAGGCTGCGATCCGGATGGCGAAGCTCGTCACCGGCAAATACGAAATCGTCGGCTTCGCGCAGTCCTGGCACGGGATGACCGGCGGCGCGGCGTCGGCCACCTACAGCGCGGGCCGCCAGGGCGTCGGCCCGGCCGCGGTCGGCTCGTTTGCGATTCCCGCGCCGTTTGCCTATCGGCCGCGTTTTCTGCGCGACGGCCAGTACGATTACCTCGCGGAACTCGACTACGGGTTCGATCTGATCGACCGCCAGTCGAGCGGCAATCTTGCTGCGTTCATCGCGGAACCGATCCTCAGTTCGGGCGGCATCATCGAACTGCCGGACGGGTACATGGCGGCGCTCAAGCGCAAATGCGAAGAGCGCGGCATGCTGCTGATCCTCGACGAAGCGCAGACCGGCATCGGGCGCACCGGCACGATGTTCGCGTGCCAGCGCGACGGCGTCACGCCGGACATCCTGACGTTGTCGAAGACGCTGGGCGCCGGGTTGCCGCTCGCGGCCGTCGTGACTTCCGCGCAGATCGAAGAGCGCGCGCACGAGCGCGGCTATCTGTTCTATACGACCCATGTGTCCGACCCGCTGCCCGCGGCGGTCGGTCTGCGGGTGCTGGACGTGGTCGAGCGCGAAGGGCTCGTCGCACGCGCGAACGCGATGGGCGAGCGGCTCAGGCGCGGGCTGCTGGACCTGATGGCGCGCTACGACTGCATCGGCGACGTGCGTGGACGCGGGCTGCTGCTCGGCGTGGAGATCGTCAAGGACCGCCGCACGAAGGATCCGGCCGACGGGCTCGGCGCGCGCATCACCCGCGAGTGCATGACGCTCGGACTCAGCATGAACATCGTGCAGTTGCCCGGCATGGGCGGGGTTTTCCGGATCGCGCCGCCGCTGACGGTGCGCGACGACGAGATCGACCTCGGTCTCGCGCTGCTCGGACAGGCGATCGAACGCGCGTTGTAATGCGCGCTGGCGGGTTGCGGTCCGCATGCGTCGCGTCCGCGCCCGACGTGCCTGGACGTGCCAGGACGCGCCCGACGCGCCCGACGCGCCCGACGCGCCCGACGCGCCCGACGCGCCCGACGCGCCCGACGCGCCCGACGGCGAGGGGGCGCGCCGCCTGCCATCCGCACTGCGCAATCGATGCAGGCGGGATACCATGAGCGGCCCCCTATCCTGCACAGGCCGTTGCCGCGATGAAGCCCCTTTTGCTGCTGCTTATCCCGCTGGCCGGTCATCACGTCGGCCAGATCGCCGCCTCGTTCGAGATTGTCGAAGCGGTGGGCGCGGATCGGCGCGCCGCCGTGCTCGCCTCGCACGGCGCGGCGATCCGCGCGGTGCTCACGAACGGCACCACCGGTCTGAGCGCCGCGGAGATCGACGGGATGCCGCTGCTCGAATTCGTGAGCGCACTCGGCGCGGGCTACGAGAACATCGATCGCGAGCGCGCACGCGCGCGCGGCATCACGGTGGTCAACGGCGCGGGCACGAATGCCGACTGCGTGGCGGATCACGCGTTCGGACTGCTGCTCGCGGCGGTCCGGCGGCTGCCGCAGTCGGACGTCGCGTGCCGCAACGGCGTGTGGCGCGATGCCTTGCCGCTGGTGCCGACGCTCGCGCGCAAGCGGCTCGGCATCGTCGGCTTCGGCCACATCGGCCAGCGGCTCGCCCATCGCGCAAGCGGCTTCGACATGGAAGTGGGTTATCACAGCCGCCATCCGCGTCCCGCGAGCGCGGCACGCTATTTCGACAGCGTGACGGCGCTGGCCGGCTGGAGCGATTTCCTCGTGATTGCGACGCCGGGCGGCGCCGCCACGCGTCATCTGATCGATCGCGCGGTGCTCGACGCACTTGGCCCGCGCGGCTACCTCGTCAATATCTCGCGGGGCAGTGTCGTGGATACGGCGGCCCTTGCTGCCGCGCTCCGGGACGGCCGCCTCGCGGGTGCGGGGCTCGACGTCTACGAGGGCGAACCCGAGCCGCCCGCCGCACTGCTGCCGTTGACCAACGTGGTATTGACGCCGCACGTGGGCGCGCATTCGCCCGAAGCGGTGGACGCGTCGGTTGCGCACTTCGTGCAGAACGCGGCGCGCCATTTCGCCGGCGAGCCGGTGCTGACGCCGGTGTGAGCCACGGGTTGTGCTTTGCTGGGTGTCTCGGCTGGAGCCGCGGGTTGTGCCTCGGTGTGAGGCCTCGGTCGGAGCCGCGGGTTTTGCCTTGGCGTGAGACCTCGGCCGGAGCCCGGCTTGTGCCTCGGCGTGAGACCTCGGCCGGAGCGCCGGCTTGTGCCTCGGTGTGAGACCTTGGCCGGAGCCCGGCCTGAGCCTCGGTGTGCTGAGCGCCGCGCGCGGCGCTCAGGCCGCCCGCGTCACTGCAGCGTGCCCCACCGATCGACCGCCGGTTCCGCCGATGCCCACTTCCAGCCGTGCTGCTGCAGGCAGGCGCTCGCCGTGTACCAGTCGGCGTGCGCAGCGGGCTTGTTGCTGTCGGCGACGGAGAACGCGAATTCCTTGCAGAGCGCGAGCGCCGACGAGAACGCGCGTAACACGCGAACCTCGCCGTGGCCGTTTTCGACCGGCAGCGTGTGCGCGACGCGCCACGGCGCGCTCGCGCCAACCGGCATGCTGCCGGCCAGCGCGGCGATGACGTCTTGCTGGTCGCCGTGCATCGAACGCATATAGCGCTTCATCGCTTCGTCAGTGGCGGCCTGCACGGCGATGCCGACGCCGATGCCCACAGCCGGGTTCGCGGTCACGAGCCCCGACGCGACGCCGGCGGCGGCGCCGCTTGCCGCGCCCACCGATGCACAGCCGCTCGTCAGCAGGCTCGCGCCGACGCACAGCGCGGCGCCGAGCCCGATGCGCAAACCCTCGCGCAGGCCGATGCGCCGTGCGGCGAGCGCGCCGCGCCCGAAGCGGAGGGCGCGGGCGGGCTGCTCGCGTCCCGGCGGGCTCGACGCGCAGCCTTCGGATGGCGTGCCGATGCGCGCGCTCATTGCAAGGCGCCCCAGCGCGCGGTCGCGGGCTCGGCCGATGCCCACTTCCAGGCCGCGCCGTCGCGGCACACCGAGGCGACGTAGAACGCGCTGCTTGCCGGCGCCTTGCGGGTCGCGTCGTGATCGACCGAGAAGACGATTTCCTTGCAGTCGAGCGCACCGCTGCTGATGACGCGGCTTACGGTGACGCGGCCATGTTCGTCGTCCTCGATCGGAACGGAATGCGTGACGCTCCACGGCGCGACCGCGCCGACCTGCAGCGGACCGGCGACGCGGGCGATGCTGTCCTGCGTATGGCGATGGGCGACGCGTTCGGTGTATTGCACGCCGGCCTGCGCGGCGGCAACGGCGCCCAGGCCGATGCCGGTGGCGACCGCGGCATTGCGCGTGACCTGGGCGGCCACCGCCGCGCCGGCGATACCGGCGCCCGCGGTGGCGCTTTCCGAGTAGAGCGAGCTGCATCCGCCGAGGTTGGCCGACACGGCGGCGGCGAGCGCGACGGTACAGACGAGGCGCGCGCAGCGTGCACGCTGCGCGGCGAATGGATGGTGTGGCATATCCCTGTTCGGACTCCTGCATGTGCCGCTTGCGCACGTCGTGCCGCGACGGGCAGCGCGAACGGCAATGGTTCTGCGATGCCGCAGCATTGTGCAGGATGCGTGGAGCGAAGGGGATAGGAAAAATGCAAGCAATTGCAAAAGTATCATGCGATACGCATGATGCGGGCGGGCGCCGCTCGTCAGCCCCGAGATCAGCCCTGACGTTAGCTCCCGACGTCAGCCCCGATGACGCCGCCGGGTATCGCGCGCGCTGGCGCTGACGCAGGCGTCGCTCCGGTCCGGCGGCGCGATCGCGAACCGCATGGCGATGCGCGCCCGCCCGTCCACCGTGCGGACGGCGTCAGGACCCGTCAGGACCCGTCAGGACGCGTCGTCGTCCGGCGTGTCGTCGTCGTTGTTGCCGTAGGCGCTCAGGCGGTTGTAGAGCGTTTTCAGGCTCACGCCCAGCGCTTTCGCGGCACGCCGCTTGTCGCCGCCGCAATGCTTCAGCGTGCCGAGGATGATCTGCTTCTGCGCGTCGGCGAGCGGCGTGCCGATCCATACGCTCAGCGCCTCGCCCTGCGTGACCGCCTTCTTCGTGCGCGACGCGAGATGCGGATGCGGCAGCTCGACCGTCTTCTCCGCCAGGATGAACGCGCGATAGATCGCGTTCTTCAGCTCGCGCACATTGCCGGGCCACGACCACATGCGCAGCGTGTCGAGCGAGCGCTTGCTGAAGACCTTGGCGGTGTTTTCCTGCGCGTTGAGCGACGCGAGGAAATACTGCGCGAGCAGTTCGCGGTCGCCCTCGCGCTCGCGCAACGGCGGCGCGCGCAGCGGAAACACCGCGAGCCGGTACATCAGGTCTTCGCGCAAGCCGTTTTCCTTGACCGCGAGCGCGGGGTCGCGGTTGGTGGCGGCGATCACGCGCACGTCGCTGCGAATCAGGTCGCTGCCGCCGACGCGGTAGAACGTGCCGGTTTCGAGCGCGCGCAGCAGCTTCACCTGGCGCACCGGCGCCATTTCGGTGACTTCGTCGAGAAACAGCGTGCCGCCGTTCGCGTGTTCGAAGTAGCCGACGCGGCCCTGCACCGCGCCCGTGAAGCTGCCTTTCTCGTGGCCGAAGAGCTCCGCTTCGATCAGCTCGTCGGGAATCGCGCCGCAGTTGACCGCGATGAACGGCGCGTCCTTGCGCGCGCTCTGCTCGTGAATCGTCCGCGCGATCAGCTCCTTGCCGGTGCCGGATTCGCCGACGACCAGCGCGGTCGCATCGGTCGACGCGACCCGCCCGATCTGTTCGTACAGTTCGAGCATCGCCGGCGACGAACCGTACAGCAGACCATAGGACGTAAGACCCGGCACGCTCTGCGGCGCGCGCGCCGGCGCAGGCGCCGACGGGGCGCCTGCGCCGGCGGCAACGGGTGGGTCCAGATCGGTTGACGTCATGACCAGGTGTCCTGTGCAAGTGTGTTCGTGAATGCCGCGCACACCGGCGCGTTGACTCATTCACTATCTCATAAAAATTGATTTAACCATCTGCTTGTTGCCGACCGCAATGCGCGGCGCGGCAGCGAGGCAGCACGACGATTCGTTCAACGACGGGCCGCGCCCGCGGTCTAACCTCATGATCCTGCGCGTCTGGCGCAGGTCGTGACACGTGACGCGCGGCAAAAGTGACCGGGCGACGGACGTGGGGCCTGCCGTTTTTACCCTGCGTGACGGACGCGGGCGTAATCTGGATGAAAGTACGCCCGATTGAAAGTACGCCCGATGAAAGCGCAGGCGACAGGCCGGTTTGCCGGCGCGGCGATTCGCTCGTCATCGATCCGCGCGTGCCTGTGGGCGCTCGCCATCGCGCCAGGCATGCCGTTTGCGCGCCGGCACGCGGGTAATGCGGCCCGGCCGCGCGCCGCACTGGGCTGTCGCGGGGGCCCTCAGCGGGAACGCCAGCGGAACGCCAGCGGAAACCCGAGCGGGATCTTGCTACGCCGCGCGGATGGCCGAGGCAAAGTCGGACAGTCGGGCCGCGCGGCGCGTTCCGTGCATGGGGCGGGCACGGGCACGGCGCACGCGGGTCGCGGGACACTCACCGAACAGGAGGACAAATCATGGCACAACCGAGAATCGGTATCTTTGGGGCGCTGGTCGCGGTCGGCGGCGTTCTGGCCTGGCGCTGGGCGCAGAAGCATCGCGTCGCGCAGGTCAACCTGAATCGCGACCTGAGCCGCTGGGAAGGCGAGGGCGGCGCGGTCGCCACGCAGCCGCAGGCCGCGCCGGCGGCTGCGTCGTCTGCGCCCCGCGCGGCAGGCGCGCGGCATCCGGGGGCGCCCAATGGCCACGGCGGCCACGGCGGCCACGGCGAACCCTGGCCGTTTCCGCACGGCTAGGCCCAGCCGGGGGCGCCGTACGCGGCGCATCCACGAGTGGCACGGCCGGGGTATGCAGTGATATCTTAATAAAAGCTTATAATGCGCATGGTTTTGCAACAATCCGTGTATTTTTTCAGGGAAATTCCGGTATTGTTGCGAGCAAGTATCAGGTCGACCGTCACGCTGGCGGTTCTCGCATGGCGTGCGCCGACGCGCATGCCCTCTGCCACCCTCACTTTTGGGCCTTCGAGACGCGATGCCACATGTACTGATTGTCGATGACGATGCCGGAACCCGCGAGGCCCTCGCCGCCATCATCGCCGAGGACGGTCTCACCACAGCGAGCGCGGGCGATCTGCGCGAAGCGCGCATCCAGCTCGTGCGGCAGATGCCGGACGTCGTGTTCACCGACCTGAAGCTGCCGGACGGCAGCGGCGTCGATCTGTTCGAGGACCTCGACCCGCGCTCCGGCGTCGAGGTGATCGTGATCACCGGCCACGCGAGCGTCGAGTCGGCCGTCAGCGCGCTGAAGATGGGCGCGGCCGACTATCTGGTCAAGCCGATCAACATGCAGCGGGTGAAGGCGATCCTGTCGCGGCTGCCGCGCGCGGGCGACCTGAAGGCGGAGATCGGCACGCTGCGCGGCGAACTGCGGCGCATGGGCCGTTTCGGCCTGATGCTCGGCAATTCGCCGGCGATGCAGGAGGTGTACGACCAGATCGGCCGGGTTGCGCCGACCGCCGCGTCGGTGATGCTGGTCGGCGAGTCCGGCACCGGCAAGGAAGTCGCCGCGCAGACCGTGCATCAACTGAGCCTGCGCCGCAAGCAGGCGTTTCTCGCGGTGAACTGCGGCGCGATTTCGCCGAACCTGATCGAATCCGAGATGTTCGGCCACGAGCGCGGGTCGTTCACCGGCGCGGACCGTCAGCACAAGGGTTATTTCGAGCGCGCGAACGGCGGCACGCTGTTTCTCGACGAAATCACCGAGATGCCGATCGAGTTGCAGGTGAAGCTGCTGCGCGTGCTCGAAACCGGCATGTTCATGCGCGTGGGCACGACGCGCGAAATCGAAACCGACGTGCGCGTGATCGCCGCGACCAACCGCGATCCCGAGCAGGCGGTGCTCGAAGGCAAACTGCGGCTGGACCTGTATCACCGGCTGAACGTGTTTCCGATCAACCTGCCGCCGCTGCGCGAGCGCGGCAAGGACGTCGAATTGCTCGCGCAGGCGTTTCTCGACGAACTCAACGAGCGTCACAGCACCCGCAAGCACTTTCCGCCCGCGCTGAAGGACATGCTGATGGCGTATCCGTGGCCCGGCAACGTGCGCGAGCTGAAGAACTACGTGCAGCGCGCGCACATCATGTCGAGCGCGGATTCCGACAGCACCGCGACGGTGCCGCTGCAGATCACGCTGTCGAAGCCGGCGGCCGGCACCGCGATCACCGTTCCGTTCGGCACGTCGCTCGCCGAAGCGGACCGGCAGCTGATTCTCGCGACGCTCGAACAGTGCGGCGGCGTGAAGACGCGCGCGGCCGAGATCCTCGGCATCAGCCTGAAGACGCTGTACAACCGGCTCGTCGAATATGGCAACGACGCGAGCCGCGCGGCCGACGGCGATGCCGCCGACGCATCGCAGACCGTCGACGACGCCTGAGCGGGACGTGCCGGAGACTGTCCCGTCAGCGGACGCCGCGTTGCTGTAAGTGTTACAAAAGCGCCACTGCTTTTACCGGCAAAGTCCTGCTGCGAGCCCTAGACTGTAGGGAGGCTGCCCGCGCGGCGGCGCGCCTGAACGGGAGGTGACGACGATGAGACATCCGGCACTGCGGCGCTCCGCGCGCCACGCGAAGCGCGACCCGCGCCGCGACCCCGCGAGCGGGGCGCCGCCGGCGGGGCCGGACCCGGCCGCGCAAAACCGCATCGCACCCGATGCTCCGCCGGACGGGGAGCATAACCAGGGCGGCAGCCGCTCCGAAGGCCTCGACTACCAGCGCGATCTGGGCGCCGAGCAGGACGCCTGAATGCCGGGTGACATCGTCTGTCGGCCGCGCTGAAATTTTCTCGCACCACGGGCGCGGCGGGTATTTTTTACTCGCCCGGTCGATCCGGTTCCAATTTCTCTCTCGCCTGCTGAACCACACGGCACGAAACTTGCGGGTTTCTTACGGTGCATCCCCGCATACACGTACAACCGAATGAGGTGGAGAACCCATGAGCAGACTCATCGTGGTATCGAATCGCGTTGCGCCGACCCAGGAAGGCCGGCCGGCCGCCGGCGGCCTCGCGATCGGCGTGCTGGACGCGCTCCGGGAGACGGGCGGCGTCTGGTTTGGCTGGAGCGGTGAAACGGTGAGCGAGCCTTGCGCGCCAGTGATCGAGCAGCAGGGCAATGTCACGTATGCGACCGTGGGCCTCACGCGGCGCGACTACGATCAGTACTACCGCGGTTTTTCGAACGCGACGCTGTGGCCGACCTTCCACTACCGCAACGACCTGTCGCGCTTCGACCGCGAGGAATACGCAGGCTATCTGCGCGTGAACCAGACGCTGGCGCGCCAGCTTCGCGAACTGATCGAGCCGGGCGACATCATCTGGGTGCACGATTATCATCTGCTGCCGTTCGCGCGCTGCCTGCGCGAACTCGGCGTGACCAATCCGGTCGGCTTTTTCCTGCACATTCCGTTTCCGGTGCCCGAGGTGCTGCGCAGTGTGCCGCCGCACGACGAACTTGTGAAGGCGATGTGCAGCTACGACGTGGTCGGCTTTCAGACCGACGCGGACCGGCAGTCGTTCGTCGACTACGTCGAGCGCGGCGGGCACGGCACGTCGAGCGAGGACGGGATGCTGCACGCGTTCCAGCGCTTCCTGAAAGTGGGCGCCTACCCGATCGGCATCTACCCGGACGCGATCGCAAAGGCCGCCGCGCAGTTCAGCGACCGCAAGCAGGTGCGCAGCCTGCGCGACGCGATGCGCGGCCGCAAGCTGATCATGAGCGTCGACCGGCTCGATTACTCGAAGGGGCTCGTCGAGCGCTTCCAGGCCTTCGAGCGCCTGCTGCAGACCGCGCCGGGCTGGCACGGGCGCGTCTCGCTCGTGCAGATCGCGCCGCCCACGCGCTCGGACGTGCAGACCTACCAGCGCATCCGGCAGAACCTCGAAGGCGAGGCGGGCCGCATCAACGGCCGCTTTGCGCAGCTCGACTGGACGCCGATCCAGTATCTGAACCGCAAATACGAGCGCAACCTGCTGATGGGGCTGTTCCGCCAGTCGCAAGTCGGCTACGTGACGCCGCTGCGCGACGGGATGAATCTCGTCGCCAAGGAATACGTCGCGTCGCAGGATCCGGCGGACCCGGGCGTGCTGGTGCTGTCGCAGTTCGCGGGCGCCGCCGAGCAGTTGCCGGGCGCACTGGTCGTCAATCCGTTCGACCTGTCGCAGATGGCCGAGGCCCTCGAACGGGCGCTCTCGATGCCGCTCGCCGAGCGCCAGGCGCGTCACGCGGACATGATGGCGCCGCTGCGCGAGAACAACCTGTCGGTGTGGCGCGATACCTTCCTTGCCGATCTGCGCAATGTGGCGACGGCGTCCTCCGTGACCGCGCGGGCGGTGAAGCTCGCCGACGTGACCGCCGGCTAGCCCGCGCGCGCAGCGCGGGGCCGCGCGACGTGGCTGCAGGCGTGCCGGTCGGCGCGCCTGCAGCCCGCTTCTGCTCACCTCTGCTCACGTATGCTGCTCGCGCCACCCGGCGAACGGCGTCGGCGCCGCGGTCGGGTCGAAGTCCGCCCAGTGGCCGCGTTGCCACTGACCGAGCGCGCGTTCGAGATCGACGCCGCCCGCTTCGCTCAGCACGCTTGCGGCGTCGAGCGCATTCGTTTCGCCGACGTGCACGGCCACGAGCACCCCGGAGTTGCGCATCTCGTGCAGCACGCGTTCGTGATGCACGTGACGCGCGCGCTGCGCGAGCAGTGTCGCGCCGATCCGCGCGCCCAGATACGCGCCGACACCCGCCGCGAGCGCGACGATCGGCAGCGCCGCCCGGAAACCCATGAACAGCGCAACGCCGACGATCGCGCCGACCACCGCGCCGAGCGCCATCCGGTGGTGATGGAGCCCGGCGCCGGGTGGCGCCGCGCTGTGTGCCGCGCTGGCCGGATCGTGCCACTCGACCCCGGCGTGCGGATGGCGCGCATGCTGTCCGCGCGGATTGACGAAAAAGAGATTGACATCTTCACCGACGAACCCGCGTTCGAAGAGCTGCTGCGCGGCGGCCTCGGCGGCGGGGAACGTGGTGAAGCGTGCTGCGACGATCAGGGACATGGAATCCTCCTCGGCATCGCCAGGAAGCCTTGCAGGAAGGGAGAGGGCCCGCAGCCGCACGATGCGCGACGACGCGGTGCGGGTAACGGGTTAGACCGCGCGGCGCACGGCAAGTGCGCGGGCGTTCGCGTCATCGGGGGGCCGGCGGGCCGCGGGTTGCGGGCGTTGGCCGGCGTGACTTGGCGTGACTTGGCGTGACTTGGCGTGGTCCGGCGTGACCCAGCGTGGCCCGGCGTGACCCGGCATGGCCCAGCGTGGCCCGGCGTGGCCCAGCGTGGCCCAGCGTGGCCCAGCGTGGCCCAGCGTGGCCCAGCGTGGCCCAGCGTCGTTAGGGACGCCTAAGGTCGCGCGGCGTCGCTCGCGTTCGCTCGGAGTCCGGCAGCCTCGCCCGGCTTCGCGCGCTTACGCAGCGCGTGCGCGCCGGGGGCGCTGTTGCGTGACCCGCAGCGTGCTGACGACGGCCGCGACCGCCGAGAATCCCGCCGCGACTTCGAGCGCGATGACCGGCCCGTGCTGCGGCGCCACGCCGAAGATCAGCGCGACGAGCGCCGCGCCGAGCGTCTGGCCCGTGAGGCGCGCGGTGCCGAGCATCCCGCTTGCGCCGCCGCTGCGTTCGCGCGGCGCGGACGACAGCATCGTGCGGTTGTTCGGCGACTGGAAGATGCCGAAGCCCGCGCCGCACAGCGCCATGCGCCAGATGATCTGCATCTGCGTCGGGTGCGTGCCGAGCCCGGCGAGCAGCAGCAGCCCGACGGTTAGGGCCGCGAGCCCGATGCCGCCGAGCCAGCCGGCCGACATGCGGTCCGACAGCACGCCCGACAGCGGCGCGGCGCCGATGATCACAAGCGGCCACGGCGTCATCAGCAGCCCGGTCTGCACCTGCGACAGGCCGAGCACGTCCTGCATCATGAACGGCAGCGACACGAACGCGAGCATCTGCGCAGCGAACGAGCAGACGGACGTGCCGATCGACAGCGCGAACACCGGAATGCGTAGCAGGTCGATCGGCAGCAGCGGGGCGGGCTGGGCGAGCTGGCGCCGCACGAAGAAGTACCCGATCGCCAGCGCGCCGAGCAGTTCCGCCGCGACCCAGCCGAAGCGCTCGCTATGGCCGATGCCGTCGACCGCGGTGATCAGCAGCCCGAACACGAGCGCGTTCATCGCGGCGCTCGCGTAGTCGTACGGCGCCCGGTGGCCGGCGTCGCGGGGCAGCGCCCGCAGGCCGCTCGCGATCGCCGCCAGGCCGATCGGCACGTTGATCGCGAACAGCCACGGCCACGGCGCGATCGCGAGCACGCCGGAGGCGATCGTCGGCCCGACGGCCGACGCGACCGCGACTACCATCGCGTTGATCGCGACGCCGCGCCCGAGCTGGCTGCCCGGATAGATCGCGCGCACGAGCGCGGTGTTCACGCTCATGATGCCCGCCGCGCCGAGCCCCTGGATCACGCGCGCGGTGGCGAGCGTGACGAGCGTGCCCGACATCGCGCAGCCGAGCGACGCCGCGGTGAACAGGATCAGCCCGCCCAGATAGACGCGGCGGTAGCCGATGCGGTCGCCGAGCGACGCGAGTGGAAGCAGCGATACCGTGATCGACAGCTGGTACGCGTTGACGACCCAGATCGAGGCGGCGGCGCTCGCGCGCAGATCGCGCGCGATGGTGGGCAAGGCCACGTTGGCGATGGCGCTGTCGAGCACAGCCAGCGTGATGCCGAGCGCGACGACGAGAATCGCCCAGTAGCGCTGCGGCAGCGGCAGCCCGGGCTCTGTTTCGCCGTTGGTTTTGCTGTTCGTTTTGCCGTTGGGTTTGCTGTTGGTTTTGCCGTTGATTTCGTCGTTCGTTTCGTCGTTCGTTTCGCCGGGTCCGCGCTGCGCTTCACCCGGCGGGGGCTCGGCCTTGCCGGGCTCGTGCGCCGGGCCGCCGGGCGCGTCGCGGCCCGGATCGGGCGTGGCGCGGTCATTCGCGCCACAGGGCGGGGAGGAGTCGGGGCCGCAGGCTTGAGCGTGCATCGTGAGTGAGGGAGGAGGGCTGCTGTCGGCGTGAGCACACAGGAGCGGCGCCGCTGCGCTCACCCGGGGCCGCGTCCGTGCGCGCGGCACCCGGATGCCTGCGGTGCCGCGACGTCTCGTGGTGCCGGCTATTTCAGTTCGTACAAGCCGGTGTAAGTCGTCGAATCCAGCTCGTTCAGATGCGTCATGAAACGGGCCACCGCGTTGGTCGTGTCGGGCGTGACCGGCAATTGTGCGACCTTCAGCGCGTGCAGCCTGAAGATGTAACGATGCGGCCGGTCGCCGCGCGGCGGCGCGGCGCCGCCGAAACCGGCGGTGCCGTAGTCGTTGCGCAACTGCACCGCGCCGTGCGGCAGCAGGCTGCCGTCCGCCTTGCCGGCATTGCGCGGCAGCGCGCCGAGCTCGGCCGGGAGGTTGACGACGACCCAATGCCAGAAGCCGCTGCCCGTCGGCGCGTCGGGGTCGTGGACCGTGAGCGCGAGGCTCAGCGCGCCGGGCGGCGCGCCTTCCCATTGCAGCGCGGGCGAGAGGTTTTCGCCGTCGACGCCGAAGGCCTTGTCGTCATACTCCTGGGCTTTCGGCATGAAACCGTTCGAAGGGAAGTCATCGGACCAGAGACGAAAATCAGCCATCGTATGCCTCCTCAAGCATCGTTTCGCGATGAGTTGCCGCGATGCACCGGCGCGCGCCGGCCTGTTCGATCGAGTGTATCACCGGGGCTGTTTCGCCGTCGCCGCGCCGGGCAGGGGCACGGTGTGGCCCGGTGTAGCCCGACGCAGCCCGACGCGATGCAGGCAGCCGCGGGTGCGTCTCAGCTGCGCACGTCGAGTTCGGTCGCGTCGCTGTCGAGCCAGTCGATCAGCGCTTGCAGCACGCCGTCGAGATCGCGGTGGGCGCCGCGCAACGCGCATTCCCACACCGATGCGACGCGCCAGCCGGCGGCCAGCAGTGCGGCGCGGGCGCGGGCATCGTTGCTGCGGTTGCGCTCGATCTTCTCGCGCCAGAACGCGGTGCGCGTCTGCGGCCATTTGAACAGCGGACAGTCATGGCCGTGCCAGAAACAGCCATGCACGAACACGACCGCCCGGTAACGCGGCAGCACGATATCGGGCCGCCCGGGCAGTTCGCGCACGTCGAGCCGGAAGCGAAAGCCGCGGCGATGCAGCAGGCTGCGGATGAGCCGCTCGGGCCGCGTGTCGCGTCCGCGGATGCCGGACATCATCCGGCTGCGGGTCGCGGGATCGACGATATCGACCATCAGGCGGCGCGCGCCGGGGCAGCGAGCGCGCGGACGTGCGGCAGCATGATGCGCGCGACCTCGCGCATCACCGGCATCACGACGCTGTTGCCGAACTGGCGATAGGCCTGGGTGTCGCTGACGGGAATGCGGAATGTGTCGGGAAAGCCCATCAGCCGCGCGCACTCGCGCGGCGTGAGCCGCCGCGGGCGCTGCCGCCGGCCCTGATCGACGAGGATCTCCGAGCCGTCCTTGTGATAGCGCGCGGACAGCGTGCGCGTCACGCTGTCCGCGAAGGCCAGTCCGTAGCCGAAGCCGTTGCCCGCGGCACGGTGCTTCTCCGCATAGTGCTGCAGATAGGCCCACAGCTTCGGGGTGAGCGTGTACTTCGGCTGCACGCGGCGCGCGTCGTGATCGAAGAAGCGGTCGCGGTCCCAGGGCAGCAACGGCTCGCTGCCGTCCGTGCGGTGCAGGATCGCGCCGAGCGTCGGCCCGGCTGCCGGCAGCCGCAGGTCGTCCCACGAGAACGCGGTCGCGCCGCGAAAGCCGACGATGATGATGCGTTCGCGGTGTTGCGGCGTGAAATGGCTGCCGTCGATCACGCGGTGGTGCACTTCATAGCCGAGTTCGTCGCGCAGCGTGCGCAGGATCACGTCGAACGTGCGGCCCTTGTCATGCGACAGCAGGTTTTTGACGTTTTCGAGCAAAAAGGCGGCGGGACGCTGCTCGGCGAGGATGCGCGCCACGTCGAAAAAGAGCGTCCCCTGGGTCGTGCACGCGAAGCCGTGCGGCCGGCCGAGCGCGTTCTTCTTGCTCACGCCGGCGATCGAGAACGGCTGGCACGGGAAGCCGCCGAGCAGCACGTCGTGCGCGGGCACGTCGCGCTCCGGAAAGGCGACGATGTCGCCGACGAACGGATGATGTTCGCCATAGTTTTCCAGGTAGGTTTTCTTCGAGAAATCGTTCCACTCGCTGGTGAACACGCAGGTGCCGCCCTGGGCCTCGAAGCCCATGCGGATGCCGCCGATACCCGCGAACAGGTCGATGAAGCGGAACGCCGGGTCGCCTGGCGCCTGCGCTTGCGGGCGACCGGCAACCGCGGCGCCCGCGGTGCCCGCGGTGCCGGCGCGCAGCAGGTCGCGCAGCGCGGCTTCGAGCATCGCGGGGCAGGGGGTGGCGCCCTTTTCCCAGCGGCGCACGGTCTTGATGTCCTTGCCGACGTGCGCGGCGATTTCGCGTTGAGTGAAGCGGGTGCGCGCCTGCTTGAGCAGCGCGAGCGCGGAGGGATCGGTCACGAACAGTCCTGGCTGGGGATTTTTGCGGACATTATGACCTGGCAGTGTCCCTTTTCGAGCAATGACGGCGATTAGCGGGAAGAAATTCGTGTCCAGGCGGCCGCGGCGCGGCCATCCTGACGCGCGGGCGTGCAGAAAAACGTCACCAAACGTCGCTATGCTCGGTCGGGTAGCGCAGTTGTTTCCGCGTTACGGCGTGTTGACAGCCGCGACTGACCGTCGCGGCTTTTTTTCGCGCAATGAACAGGGCGCCGGACGCCCGGCGCGCGCGAAGCGCCCGTGCGCCGCGCGTTCAGCCGAGCGCGGACGAGCGCGGCACGCGGCCTTCATGCGCCGCGAGCGGCTGTGCGCCCCACGCCGGATCGCTCGCGGCGGGATCGAAGCGGTCGAGCTGCAGCAGCAGGCTGTCGACCGCGCACAACTGCGCGTGCGACAGGTGCGCGGCATCGAGCAGCGCGTGCAGCCGTCTGCGCCAGTAGGCGGGAGACAGGATCGGGCCGCCGAGGTCGCCGTGTAGCGATGGCCGCATCACGCGTCGGATATGCGCGATGTCCTGATCGATCAGCGTCGCGAACGACGCGTTGTCCGGCAGCGGAAGGGTCGTGTCCATGACTGGTTGACGGCGCGCCGGCGCGCGACTTGAGGGCATCGCGGCACTTTTTTTGACGGACGCCGCCGGGTGGCGGGTACAGCGCTTGCTGAACCGGGTGTACCGGCGCAATGTCGCGCCGGCGTTGCATATCACGGAGAGATCCATGAACAAGGACCAGGTGAAGGGTGTCGCGGAACAGGTCAAGGGGAAGGTGAACGAGGGGCTGGGCAAGGCCACCGGCGACAAGGCTCGCGAACTGAAGGGCGACCTTCAGCAGGCGGCCGGCTCGATCCGCAAGGCCTACGGAGACGGCAAGGAAAAGGCGAAGGACAAGGCCGGACGCGACGCGCCGTAACGCCCGCGCACGGCGATGGCAGGCTGGCGGCGCGCGCAGGCGCGCCTGCCGCGTGCTTGCCGCATTGTCTGACGCGTGCCTGCCGTGTGCCTGCCGCGTGTTTGCCGCACGGTCTGCCACACTGCTCGCCGCGCCCGCTTGCTGCCAGGAGTCGCGCGTCGCGTCTCGCTCGTCTAGACTGGGTCCATGAGAACCCGCTACGGGAGGAGACCGACAATGACACCCGCGAAAGTGCTGGCCCAGTTCGAGCGACATTACCTGCAGGAAAAAGCGCCCTCGGATCCCGAACGCGTCTGCACCGGACTCGCGCAATGGCTCGCGAGCGCCTGGGACTTGCTGGACGAGGAGGAGCGCGCACGTCTGGTCGAGATCGGCGCGTGGCTGTGGCGCGAGAGTTTCAGCCGCACGGCCGGCAGCGGCACCGGCGATCCCTGGTGAGGTGAAGCCGCGCGTGCGGCGAAGCGGCGAGGCCGCGAGACTGTGAGACTGTGAGACTGTGAGGGGGCGGCGGCGAAGCCGCGCCGGCAGCGCGCCGGAACGCGGTCGCGGGAGCGTTTATAGTAGGCGGCCTGGCCGCGCGATGGCGCGCGCCGCATCGCTCTCCGTTCTCTGTCCGAGGCCCCTGATGACCGATCTGTCCGCGTTTCCGATCACGGCCAAATGGCCGGCGCAGCATCCCGAGCGTCTGCAGCTCTACTCGTTGCCGACCCCGAACGGCGTGAAGGTTTCCGTGATGCTGGAGGAAACCGGCCTGCCGTACGAGCCGCATCTGGTGCGTTTCGACACGAACGACCAGATGTCGCCCGCGTTCCTGTCGCTGAACCCGAACAACAAGATCCCGGCGATCCTCGATCCAGACGGACCCGGCGGCAAGCCGCTCGCGCTGTTCGAATCGGGCGCGATCCTGATCTATCTTGCCGACAAGACCGGCCAGTTGATCCCGCAGGACGGCGCCGGCCGCTACGAAACGATCCAGTGGGTGATGTTCCAGATGGGCGGCGTCGGACCGATGTTCGGCCAGCTCGGCTTTTTCCACCGGTTTGCGGGCAAGGAGTACGAGGACAAGCGGCCGCGCGATCGCTACGTGGCCGAAACGCGGCGGCTGCTCGGCGTGCTCGAAGAGCGTCTTGCGACGCGCGCGTGGATCATGGGCGACGCGTACACGATCGCCGACATCGCAACCTTCCCGTGGGTGCGCAACCTCGTGGGATTCTACGAGGCGGGCGAACTGGTCGGTTTTGCCGACTTCCCGAACGTGCGGCGCGCGCTCGATGCATTCGTCGCGCGCCCGGCCGTGCAGCGCGGGCTCACCATCCCCGCACGCGACTGACGGGCCGGTGCGCGCCGGTGCGCTCAGACACGCTCAGGCCGGCTTGCCGCGCCCGGCTGCGCACTGCGCGAGCGCCTCGCGCGCGGCGGCGATCGGGCTTGCCCAGTCGCCGGGCACGGGTTGCCTGAACAGCCGCGCGTGCGGATACCACGGACTGTCCGTGCGCGCGAGCAGCCAGCGCCAGCAGGTGTCGAAGCGGTTCAGGATCCATACCGGCGTGCCGAGCGCGCCGGCGAGGTGCGCGACGGCGGTGTCGACGGTGATCACGAGATCGAGGCGGGCGACGAACGCGGCGGTGTCGGCGAAGTCGGCGAATTCTCCGGTGTAGTCGGCCACCCGCGCGCCGGCCTCGGACGACGCGTCGCGCTGCTGGGCAGCCGGACCCTTTTGCAGGCTGTAGAAGCGCACGCCGGGCACGTCGAGCAGCGGCTGCAACTGCGCGAAGGCAACCGAGCGCCGCGCGTCGTTCTTGCGCAGTTCGGCGACATGCGGCCGGTTGCCGCCCGCCCACACGAGCCCGACCTTCAGCGCCGGCGCGCCGCGGGGGGCGTGAGGGGCGCAGGCTGCGTCGGATGCGTCGGGTTCGCCGGCCAGCCGGTCGGCCCACCGCCGCACCGCGTCAGGATCCGCGCGCAGGTAGGGTGTGGCGGCAGGGATGTTCGCGAGATCGGTCCCGAACGCGAGCGGCAGGCTCAGCAGCGGCACGTGGCAATCGAATGGCGGCAGCGGCGCGCCTTGCTCGACGAGCGTGCTGACGCCGTCGAGCGTCGCGAGCAGCCGCAGCAACTCCGCCGGCGCTTCGAGCACGACCCGCGCACCCATTGCCGCGACGAGCGGCGCATAGCGGCAGAATTGCAGCGTGTCGCCGAAACCCTGCTCCGCATGCAGCAGGATCGTCTTGCCCGCGAGCGGGAAGTCGCCGCGCCACAGCGGCTGCTCGAACGGGCGCAGGCTCGCGCGGATCCGGTGCCGCTGCCAGCGCCACTCGTACTCCTGCCAGCCGGGCCCGAAGCGGCCCAGTTGCAGCAGACACAACGCGCGGTTCCAGTGCGGTTCCGCCGCGTGCGGGTCGAGTTCGAGCGCGCGCGCGTACGCATCGAGCGCGGCCTCGTGACGGTTCAGGTCGACCAGCGTGAGCCCGAGATTGCTCCACGCATCCACGAACGCCGGCGCCAGCGCGAGCGCGCGCTGGTAGCACTGCTGCGCTTCCTCGGGACGGTTCAGATCGCTCAGCGCGTTCGCGCGGTTGCTCCAGGCTTGCGCGTAGGCGGGCTGCAGCGCGAGCGCTTCGTCACAGCTCGCGAGCGCGTCGGCCGGACGGCCCAGGTCGCGCAGCACGCACGCGCGGTTGTTCCATGCCTGCACGGAAGCGGGCTGCAACGCGAGCGCGCGCTCGAAGCTCGCAAGCGCGTCTGCCGGGCGATCGAGCCCGGCAAGGGCGTTGCCGCGGTTGTTCAGCGCATCGGCGAAATCGGCTTTGAGCGCGAGCGCGCGGTTCGCACTCGCGAGCGCCTCGCCGAAGCGGCGCTGCGCATTGAACGCATAAGCGAGGTTCGAATGCAGCGGCGCCTGCATGCCGTTGATCGCGATGGCCTGCTTCAGCAGCGCGATGCCTTCGTCGACGCGCCCGGTCTGCAGCGCGAGCGCGCCGAGCAACTGGAGCGCGTCGAAATGACGGGGCCGCTGCGCGAGGATCTCGCGATAGCGCGCCTCGGCTTCCGCGTGCGCGCCGTTTTGCTGCAGCGCGACCGCCTCGCGCAGCATCGCGTCGATCTGACGCTGGAGATTCGCTGTCTTGCTCATGACGTGAAAAAGGTCCGGACGGGCGCCCGCGAAGTCGCGCGAGCGAGCGGGCTGGCGGCGATTATCGCCGAAATGGCGGCCACGGGCCGGGCGACGACGCGCGGCGTATGATGGGTGCGATATGCCCCCTGGAGATCGATGGATGAAACGCTGTGCTTTCCTGTGGTTCGCGCTGGCCGCGGCCTCGCTCGCCGGATGTACCCAGACGGGTCCGCTCGAATTCTCGCCGACCGGTTCCGACGCGCCAATGACCACCCGGGCCGACGATCTCGACTTCGGTCCGATGGATCATTCGATCGCGGCCTGCAAGGCGGCCGCGTACCACGCGGGCGCAGGACGCTGCGTGCAGGTGCGCACCTACGAGGCGTGCATGAAGGCGCGTGGCTATCTGACGTTGCTGGGGCCGGAAAATCCATCCGGATGCGCGGAGCCGGACTGGGAACGGGACGCGCGCAAGTGGCTGCAATGACGTGGTGTCGCGCGAGCCGGCCAGTTTGATTCGTCGTCCTGATTGATGGGGAGGGGCGCGGGTGAGCACGAGTGGGAACGAATGAACAGGCGCGAACGGGCCGGCGTGGCCCGGACGATGCGCGCCGGCAGCCGGCGGATTGTATCGGCGGCGATAACGGTGAATTCGACTTTTAGGTATTTATCCCGAGATTGGCGGCTTCTAGACTGGCATCACTCGCTGCGAACCACGGTGCTCGTAGCGCCTCGCACAACAATCTTCGGAGGTGAATATCATGAAATCGCTGCTCAAGGCCGTCGCATTTGCCGCTGTGCTGTCCGTTCCGGTCGCGTCGTTCGCGCAGGCAGGCAACGCACCGCTGACCCGCGCACAGGTGCGCGACCAACTGATCCAGATCGAGCAGGCCGGCTACAACCCGGCCACCGCCAATCCGTACGCTTACCCGGACAACATTCAGGCGGCGGAAGCACGCGTTGCCGCGCAGCAAGCGGGCGCGCGGGCGGAAAACACCGGCTATGGGATGCCGTCGAACGGTTCCTCGCAGGCGGGTGTGCGCGGCGAAACGACCGTGAGCCCGTACTCGCCGCCGGTTCAGAACGCGCGCTAGGCGCGGCGCGTGGCCCGGTTGCCGGCGGCAACCGGGACGGGCTGGCCATCGAACAGGTCCGCATTCCGGCAGGAATGCGGACCTGTTTCGTCAAGGGGGCGTGCGCGCGCCCGCGCTGGCGAGCCGGCCTGGATCGGGCGAAAATCGGGTATCGCGGCAGGCGCTTCGTTCCCGCAAGGTTGCCGTTCCGAAGCGTGGACACGCCGCGCAACCAGAGGGATCCTCGATGACAGAACGCAAGCCATTCGATGCGGCGGTTCGACGCCTGCTCGACGCACAGGCCGCGGCGGCAGCCGCGTTGCCGCCCGCCACCGGCAACGAAGCACGCGTGCGGACGGCGCGCGCGCTGATGCTGCGCGCGGTGCAGGAGCGCGCGCGGATGGAGGGTTTGCCGAACGCGGTCGCGACGCGCGACGTGGCGATCGCACCGGGCCTCGGCGCGCGCGTCTACGTACCGGACAACGCGGCGGCGCTGCCGGTGCTCGTGTATCTGCACGGCGGCGGATGGGTGATCGGCGCGGTGGCGACTGTCGATCCGTTTTGCCGCCTGCTTGCCGAAGCGGCGCGGGTGATCGTCGTGTCGGTCGAGTACCGGCTTGCGCCGGAGCATCCCTATCCGGCTGCGCTCGACGATGCGCGCGCCGCGCTGGACTGGGTGCGTGCGCACGCAAGCGGATTCGGTGCGGACGCGTCCCGGCTCGCGCTCGGCGGCGACAGCGCGGGGGCCAATCTGGCCGCAGTGACGGCTAACCGGCTTTGCGCACGCGAAGGCGCCCGCGCGTTGCAGGCGCAACTGCTGCTGTACCCGGTGACGGATCATCCGCGCGCGGGGCACGCTTCGTATGAGGAAAACGCGCGCGGCTACGGGCTCGAAGCGGAGACGATGCGCTGGTTCTGGCAGCAGTACGCGCCCACGGGCACACCCGGCGATCCGGACCTTGCGCCGCTGCGGCGCGCGGACGTTCCGCCGTTGCCGCCGACGCTCGTGACGACCGCGCACTACGACGTGCTGCGCGACGAAGGCATCGCGTACGCGGACCGGCTCAAACGCGCCGGCGTGGCCGTCACGCATTTTCACGCGCCGGACATGGGCCACAACTTTCCGGTGACGCCCAGCCAGGTTGCACGGTTTCCGCAGTGCGTCGAGACACTGGCGCAGATCGCCGGCTGGCTCGGTGCGACGCTCGGGGTCAGTCGGTGACGAAAATCGTCACCGGTTTCGGCTCGGCCAGTTCGAGCGCACGCACGCGGCCGGCCCGCACGTCGAGTACGAGCCGGTCGATCGTTTCGACATGACGCCATGCACGTTCGACGCTGCCGCTGGAGGTCGCCTCGATATGCGCGAGCCACGCGCGGCGATGCCCCAGCAGGTAGGTGACGGCGCTCGCGCGCCCCATGAAAAGCCGCTCCATCGTGTCGTGTAGGCCGGACCCGGCCGCCTTCCGGTCGAATTGCGGCGCACGGTAGCACGCTGTGCAGGCGCGCGGACACTGCGCGAAGGCGCGGAAAGGATGTGCGCGCAAGCGCAGGGCCGCGCGGGCCGCACGGGCCGGATCGTGCTGCACGGCAAGAACAGACAAGACCGGCAGTCCTGACTAACCCGTCGATGAAATGACGCCTTGATTTAACGGTCAATCGTGCATTTACTTGATGGCGCCCTCCTCGACGATGTTCGACAATCGCTGCGCATCGGGCAGGGAGGCATGACGGCGCGCGACGCGCTGCTCGCTCGATCTGCGCGAGTCCGCAGAACAAGAACAGGATGGGAGAACGGTATGGACGGAATGCATCCGAGGGCCGCCTGGACGCGCGCGTGCCGCGCGCCCGGGCGGACAGGCAGCGCCTGTGTACGCGATGCCTGTATCGTCGCGGGCATCGTGGCGTGCCAGGCGGCGCTGGCGGAGACTGCGCCGGCGGCCGCCTCGTCGCCGCCGGCGCCACCGGTGCCGATGGGCGACAGTGCCACGACGCTGATCATGATCGGCATCGCGGCGATCCTCGCGATCAGCTGGATGGCCGTGATTCGCACGCTGCGCCGGCAGAACTGGAACCTCGGACTGGCGCTGTCCGAAGAGGCCGATCTGCCTGCCGGCACGCCGCCGCCGGCAGCCGGCCAGTTGCCGCCGATGGTGCCGAGCACGTCGCGGCTGATCGCGCTGATGGGGCTGATCGTCTTCAGCGCGTTCTTCATCGGCGTGGGCTTTTGCGTGATCTGGGCGCTGTGTCACGCACAGCCTGTCGATCGCGCAAACGCGGCATGGACGTTCTTCATATCGGGCTCCGCGATGTTCCTGCCCTACGGGGCGAACAAGTTCGCGGACGCGTTCAGGTAGCGGACCGCGAGGGCATGCCATGTCGGCGATCCAGAAGATCAAGCGGTTGTTCGTGCTGATGTTGGAGAACCGCTCCTACGACAACCTGTTCGGCTGGTCGGATTTGCGCGGCTGGACGCCGGAAGGCGTCGCCACCCAGGCGGACGGCCTTGTCGGCAAGCCGCCGTTCGGCAACGTGGACGCGAACGGACGCGTGCATGCGGTGGCGCCGGGCGCGCCGTTCCGGCTCGCGTTCGATCCGGGACACGAGTTCTCCGATACGCTCGTGCAGATGTGCGGTCCGGCCAACGGCAGCGCCTATCTCGGACAGGCGGTGAAAGACGCGGCGAACCTGCCCGCCGGGCAGTATCCGCCGCTCGCGGCGAACGCGGACAGCGCGGGCTTCGCGTGCGATCTCGCGCTGCATGGCTACGACGCCGCGACGGGCTTGCGCGGCTTCACGCCCGATCAGTTGCCGGTGCTGACCTTTCTCGCGCAACAGTTCGCGATATGCGATCGCTGGTTTGCGTCGATGCCGGGGCCCACGTGGCCCAACCGCTTCTTCGCGCTGGCGGGCACCTCGTGGGGGCTCGACCATTCGCCGGGCGATGCGACGACGATCGCGTCGAGCCTGTTCGACGGATCGAAGTTCGGCACCGGGAGCGACTCGCTGCTCACGCGCCTGACGCCGCCCGAGTGGCTCGTGGCACACGGTGATTTGCCGCAGTCGTGGGCGCTGCGGGGCGTGGATGCGCATCCCGGGCGCTTCGTACACCACGTCGAACTGATGAATGCGCTGCAAGGCGGTCGGCTCGACGCGACGCGCTTCGTCTTCATCGAGCCGACCTACGATCCGGTCGGCAACTTTCGCAACGGCGAATCGATGCATCCGTGCGGCGACGTGCGCAACGGCGAGGCCCTTGTCGAGCAGGTGTACAACGCGCTTCTCGCGTCGCCGTACTGGGAAGAAAGTCTTCTCGTGATCGTGTTCGACGAGCATGGCGGCTTTTTCGATCACGTGATCCCGAACCCTGCCGATATCCCCGACATGCCGCCGCTGAAGCCGGTTGCGCCGACGGCGCTGACGCAGCGCGGCTTCCGCTTCGACCGGTATGGGTTCCGGGTGCCGGCGATCGTGGTGTCGCCGTATGTGAAGCAGGCCACCATCGATCACGCGTTCCACGATCATCTGGCGATTGCGGCGACGCTTGCGAAGATCGTCGGCCGGACCGCGCCGCCGCTGCTCGATACGGCACGCTTCGCGCAGGCGACGGATCTCGCCGCGCTGCTGACGCTGACCCAGCCGCGCAAGGCGAGCGACATGCATCCGTGCCCGCCTGCGCTGCCGGTCGCGCCGGCGGCGGCGCCGGCCGTCAATCGCGGCGCGGCCGCGTTCAATACGCTGCACTGGCCGATGTTGAATACGTACGCCGGCGCATGACGCGCGCCGGCATCGCGCGCGCGGGCGCCGCGGCGGTCGATCCGCCGCGCGGGCGGGCGCAGGCGCAGGCGTGTGGTTTGGCGCGCCGCTTTGGCGTATGACGTCAGCGGGCAGCGAGATCCAGCACGCTGAGATGCATCGCGCGCCGCTCGACAAAGCCGAGCCTTCGGTATAGCGCGATCGCGGATGCATTCGACGCGAGCACGTGCAGAAACGGCGTGTCGCCGCGGGTGCGGATCGTCTCGATCAGCCGTGTCATCAGACCCGCCGCGTAGCCGTGTCCGCGATGCGCATCATCCACGCAGACCGCGCTGATTTCGGTGTAGCCGTCGAGCCGCATGCGTTCGCCCGCCATCGCGACGAGCGTGTGCTGCGCGCGCACGCCGAGATAGGTGCCCAGTTCGATCGTGCGCGGCCCAAACGGGCCCGGCTGGGTCGCTGCGGTCAGATTCGCCATCGCGGGCACGTCGGCCGTCGTGAGCGTAACGGGGTCCCATGCCGTCGACGGCAGCGGCGCGGACTGCCAGATCATCTGCAGCAGCACGGCATGCCGCACGCGGCTCAGGCCGGCCGGAAGCGGGACCGCGTGCGGCGTGACGAGCGAAACCGGTCCATGCGCGCCGATCAGGGCGCGCAACGCGTCGAAGGACGCGGGATGCGTATCGGACATCGCCGCAAAGGGGGCGACGGCGGCCGGATAGCGCCGCGCCCGCTCGTCGCCCAATGCCAGGCGGCGCTGCGCGCCGGCGAGCGCATGCCAGACGACCGCGTCGAGCGGGTGAGGGCGATCCGCGTGCGAAGCAGCGGTTTCGGACATGAGGTGCTCCTGTCGTGGCGAGGGATTGCCGTGCAGGATAGACGCGAACGGGCTGCGGCAGTAGCATCGCAAATGACATTATTCGCATCATTTACGCCATGCGTGTTCTCGTATTCTCTCTCGACGGCGTGTTCGATACCGGCATGGCCGTGGTGCTCGACGCGCTCCGGATGGCGAACGGGCTCGCCGCGCGGACGCGTCCCGGCGAACCGCCGCCTTTCGACGTCACGCTGGCCGGCCTGCGCACCCGGGTCACGACCGCGCTGGGCATGCGCGTCGCCGTGACCCGGGTGGGCAGCGCGCCGCTGGCGGACTGGATCGTTGTGCCCGCAATCAGTGCGGCCACGCCGGAACGGCTGGTAGAGGGGCTCGCGCGGCCGGCCGTGCGCGAGGCGGGGGCATGGCTGCGCGGCTGGCACGCGCAGGGCGCGCGTATTGCCACCGCCTGCATGGGCAGTTTCCTCGTGGCCGAGTCGGGGCTGCTCGACGGGCACGAGGCGACGACGACCTGGTGGCTGAGCCCGCTGTTTCGCCGCCGCTATCCGGCGGTCCGGCTGGACGAGGATCGCATGGTCGTGCCGTCGGGGCCGTTCGTGACCGCCGGCGCCGCCATGGGGCACCTGGACCTCGTGCTCTGGCTGATCCGGCAGGCGAGTCCCGAACTGGCCGCGCTGGCGGCGCGATACATGCTGGTCGACGGACGGGTCTCGCAGGCGCCGTACATCATTCCCGATCATCTCGCGCACAACGACCCGCTCATCGAGCGCTTCGAGCGATGGACGCGCGCCCACCTCGCCCACGGCTTTTCGCTGCAGGGGGCCGCGCGCGATCTCGCGACGAGTCCGCGAACCTTGCAGCGGCGCGCGGAGGCGGTGCTCGGCCGCTCGCCGCTCGCGTACTTTCAGGACCGGCGGGTCGAGCGGGCGCGCCATCTGATCGAAACGAGCGCGATGGACATCGACGCGATCGCGGCCGAAGTGGGCTACGCGGACGGCGCGACGCTGCGCACGCTGCTGCGCCGCCGGCTGGGCCGGGGCGTGCGCGAGTTGCGCGCGGGTTGAGGGCAGGCTGGGAGCGGGTTGAGCACGGGTTGAGCGCGCGTGCCGCTACTCCACGAGTTCGGGCTTTTCGATCGCCCGCTTGAGCAGCTCGACGAATTCGACCACGGCGCGTGGCAATGTACGGCCCGCCATCGTCTGGATCTGCAGTGTGCGCTGGTGCAACTCGGGGTTGAGAATCGGCAGGGCCACGAGGCCGCCGCTTGCGAGGCGGCTGCGCGCGGTCAGATAACCAGCCAGCGTGATCGCGTCGGAGCGTTGCACGAAGGTCTGCAGCGCCGTGTGGATGTTGGCGACGAACACGGGCTCGAATGCGAGTCCTTCGAGGCTGCAGGCGACGTCGAACAGCTGGCGCAGCGTGCCGCTTTCGCTGTGAATGGCGACCGGCCACGACAGCAGGTCCGACAGCGCGACCGCCTTGCGCGTCGCGAGCGGATGGCCGCGCCGCATCAGCGCATACACCGGGGCGCGCTGCGCATAGTGGACATGCACGTCTTTTTCCGGTGCGATGCTGAAGCACACCGCGATGTCGTGCGTGCCGTCGCGCACGCGCTGCGTCGCGAGCGACGGCACCGACACGTCCATCTGGAAATGCGCGCGCGGATAGGTGCGCAGGAAATGCTCGCAGACCTGCGGCAGAAAATCGGGCGCGACGCCCTCCGATGCGGCGATGCGCAGCGTCACGCGTCCGCGCGCGCTCAGGTGGCGAATTTCGTCGGCGACGCGCTCGTCTTCGAGCTGGCTGCGCCGCGCGTGGTTCGCGAGCAGCCGGCCTGCTTCGGTGAGCGCCATGCCGCGCGGCTGGCGCTCGAACAGCGGCGTGCCCATCTGCTCTTCGAGCCTGGCGATCTGCCGGCTCAATGCCGACGCGGCCACGAACAGCCGCTCCGACGCCTTGCTGAGCGAGCCGCTGCGGGCGACTTCGAGGAAATAGCGGAGTGCGGTCGGATCCATGACGTCCACGGGGAATGCGTGAGGGAAAACACGGGCGACCCTTGCCGATCCGGCAAAGGTCGAGGAGAAATATTGTAATTGTTCGCCAATAACGTCCATGTCAGCATGCTCGCCAGACATCGGGTCGGAGCGCCGGACGGGCCGACCCGGCGGCTGCGCCCGCGCTTCTTCTGTGGCGACGCGCGCGGCAGCGTGCAGGCCGGCGTCGAAGCCGGCTGCGATCCCGCCATCCCTTTGCCATGCAAGCTCTCCGGAGACCGCCGTCATGAGCAGTGAATCCGCCACGATTGCGCAACCGTTGCACGCGCAAGCATCGAAGCCGAACGTCACCCGGCTGATCGTTGCGACGTCCATCGGCAATGCGCTCGAGTTTTACGATCTCGTCGTCTACGGGTTTTTCGCCACTACGCTGTCGCGGCTGTTTTTTCCGGTGCATGACCGGACGATCTCGCTGCTGCTCACGTTCGGCACGTTTGCGCTGTCGTACCTCGCGCGCCCGGTCGGGGCGCTGGTGCTCGGCTCCTACAGCGACCGGCACGGCCGCAAGGCGTCGCTCACGCTGTCGATTGCGATGATGACGATCGGCACGGGAATGGTCGCGCTGATGCCGCCGTATGCCGCGATCGGCGTAGCCGCGCCGATCCTGATCTTCTGCTCGCGGCTGCTGCAGGGTTTTTCCGCGGGCGGCGAGTTCGGCAGTTCCACCGCGTTTCTCGTCGAACACGCGCCGGCCCGCTCGGGGTTCATGTCGAGCTGGCAGTTCTCCAGCCAGGGCGCGAGCGTGCTGCTCGCGTCGCTGTTCGGTGCGCTGATCACGGGGCTGCTCACGCCGCCGCAGATCGAGGGGTGGGGGTGGCGCATCCCGTTCCTGTTCGGCATGCTGATCGGCCCGATCGGCCTGTATATCCGGCGTCGCGTCGACGAGACGCCGGAGTTCGAGAAGTCCGCGAAGCTCGCGTCGCCGGTGCGCGAAGTGCTTGCGACGCAGAAGGAACGTCTGCTGATCGGGATCGGCTCGCTCGTGCTGACGACCACCGCCAACTACATGCTGCTGTACATGCCGACCTATGCGTCGCGGCAACTGGGTCTCTCGCGCTCGTCCGGCTTCATCGCGACGCTGGTGGCCGGCGTGATCGTGATGGTGCTGGTGCCGTTCGTCGGCCATCTGTCGGACAAGGTCGGCCGCACGCGCATCATGCTGGCGGCGGGCGCCGTGTTCTTCGTGACGGTGTACCCGGCGTTCGTGCTGATGAATGCGCATCCGTCGCTGCCGACGCTGATAGCCGCGGTCATCTGGGTCGCGCTGCTGAAAGCCACGTATTTCGCACCGATTCCCGCACTGATGGCCGACCTGTTTCCGACCGCCACGCGCACGACCGGCATGGCCTTCGGCTACAACATCGGCACCACGGTGTTCGGCGGCTTCACGCCGCTCGCGGTCACGTGGCTGATTGCCGTGACCCACAACAATCTTGCGCCGGGCCTCTATCTGATGATCGCCGCGGTCGTGAGCCTGTTCACGCTCGTGTGGGCGCGCGTGCGCCTGCACGTCCGATAAACGTTCAATTTCGAAAGTCTTAGGCATGCATACGAATCCAGCCTTGCAGCGCGCGATCCAGTTTTCCGTGGAGCACGAATCGACCTGGGATCGCGAGGTGGACGGCAACTGGGGGGTCCACGTGAAGGATCCCGCGCCCTGGAACCGGCTGCTCGGTCCGGTGCACGATCGCGGCCCGGTGTCCGGCGCGATCGCGCTTGACGGACGCGTCCTTGCCACGTGGGGCGAGCCCGATCGCGCGGACCTCACGTTCAGTATCGCGAAGACGTATCTCGCGCTGCTCGCGGGCGTCGCGCACGACCGCGGACTGCTGCCCGATCTCGACGAGCCGGTGCGCGTACGCGTGCCCGGCATCGGCTTCGACGATGCGCACAATGCATCCGTCACCTGGGCGCAACTGCTGCAGCAGACGAGCGAGTGGCAGGGGACCTGCTTCGGGCTGTCCGACCAGGCGGATCACTATCGCGCGGTCACGTTCGGCGAGCCGCCTGCCGGCAACAAGGGCGAGCTGCGGCCGCTGCGCACGCCCGGCACGTACTGGGAATACAACGACGTGCGGATCAACCAGCTGTCGCTCGCGTTGCTGCATCTGTTCGGCGAGCCGCTGCCGGAGGTGTTTCGCGACGCGATTGCGCGTCCGGCCGGGGCGAGCGACAACTGGCGCTGGGTCGGTTACGACAACGCGTGGGTGGAGCTCAACGGACGGCGCGTGCAATCGGTGCCCGGGGGCACGCACTGGGGCGGCGGCATGTCGATCAGCGCGAACGATCAGCTGAAGATCGCGCAGATGCTGCTCGACGACGGTATGGCGGGAGGCCGTCGTGTGCTGTCGGGCGAATGGATTGCGCGCATGCGCACGCCGTGTGCGATTGCGCCGTACTACGGCTATCTCGTGTGGCTGAACACTGCGCAGAAGATGTTTCCCGGCGTGCCGGCGTCGAGCTATTTCGGCGTGGGCGCGGGGAGCTCGTTCATGTGGATCGAGCCGTCGCAGCGGATTGCGCTCATCGTGCGATGGCTCGATCCGGATCATGCGAACGAGTTTTTCTCGCTGGCGTTCGAGGGGGTGCGGGCGCTGGGGTGAGCCGGGGTGTGTGCCGCGCGCGGGACTGTACCGGTATCGATGCCGGCGCCGAGCCTGAAGCGCGTGGACGCCGGGGCCCGGCGCGTGGTGCGGCCGGGTGCACTCCGCCGGGGCGATGCCGTGAGCAGCGATCACAGCAAAAAGCCCCGTCGCGTACGGGGCTTTTCCGGGCGATCCCGGGAGCGGCAGGGAGGGCTGTCTGGTCCCCCGACAGAATTCACACTTCCAAGTAGATATAAGGTACCTCGGAGAGTTTTTGAATAAGTACCCCCAAAAATACCCCCAAGGACCGCTCGTTACAGTCGTCGCTATCTGCCGCATACAGCAATTCGCTTCGGAAGTGACCTTCATTTGACTTGTATTTGGCACGGCAGTACTCTGCACTTATCGCTGAAACAGCAGCGATCCGGGGTGGAAGCCGGAAATGCAACAGGCGGACAGCCGCCATAGCGCGGTTTTTTTTACGTCCGTGCGTCAACGCGCGCCTTTAATGGTCGGGCCTTGGCGGGGGAGCCCTCGGGCTCGCCGGTTTCTGTTGCGCCGGTCTTCCAACCTCGTCATGTGCCCGGCCACCCGTTTGGAAGCGGGTACCGGGTTGCTTAATCCGCAACAGGAGGCAGCACTATGTGCCCAATCCACTTTCGCCTGCGCGTCCGCGCCAAGGCCCCGAACTCAATCAGTCGTTCCTTATTTTTCGAGCAAGCCCGCGCGCAATGCCCCGACCTCTTAGGGCTCGGCACAACTTCATGCACGTATGCGGACAATGTTGGGGAGCGCCTTCGCGATTTCGGTCGCTGCCTGCTTGAGTTTGATCGTCGCCTCGGGGGGCGAATCATGTTCCGAGTGGGTCCTGCTCAAGCAATTGAGGCTTTCATCGAGAACCCCTCATGCTTTGCGACCGGGAGCATGAGATGAACGCCAAAATTTTAAGTGATCCTAACTTATTTCCGCTTACCCATGGAGCAGTATCATCAAATGACAGTCAGCCACGGCTGTCCTCTCGCCAAGGACTTCCCGCTACGGTCTATCTTCATCCCCTGTATGAGTTGTTCGACGAGGCATCCGATTTAACGGGTGAGCGGATCGATGATGCGATGACGCGTATGTGCCGCGTCGGCGCGGTGCTGCATCTGATGCAAGCATCTATCCGAATGCAGGCAGACGCCGAAGCCCCAGCCAATGGCGAAGATATCGAGCATCTCGTCGACGTGCTGATCGAAATTATGCCTAACGCCAAGTTGGCTGTCGAAGCACCCTATAACGCATTTGATCGCGCTGCCCGGGACGTGCTGTCCAAGGCATTATTTTTTAACGATCGGCAGCGCGCTATGTTGCGTGCGATGACCGTCGCGGCGAATTTTCGCTCGAATGACGGAGAACTGGGCGTCGCAGCACAAAGTGCATGGGAAACGATGCGATCCGACGCGGCTTTCGAGGCCGACTGGATGCAATTCTGTCGCGGCATCGAATCCAGAGGGCGGGCAGTGCGCTTTACTCGACAAGGATCAATTAAAATTATAAGGATTGCGAAATGAAAATTTGTAGAGCGAGTTCCCTATAATCGAATAGTCGCTTTCCTGGCGGATCCAACGCCTGAATTTCCGAACGTCGGTCCGAGTAAATGACACTTCGGGTCGGACAGCCCAGGTACGGATGGCTCAGTCCGACCCTTTGCCGCCGATCGCCCCGTCCGTTTTTCAAAGGCGGGTCTCGATTGCGGAGCGGACACCCACGAGCCGAAGTCAAGACGCAAATGAGTCCACCTGCTTTCATGAGAGCCCGGTGAGTTTCCGCATCGCCGCGCTCCTAGCCGCCACCGATCGATCGCATAGCGGACCCAGCCGCCTGAAGATGCACAAACAGCAATTGAACGTGTAGGTCGTCTGCAGAGAAGAGCGTCCATTGGACGTCCAGGACGGCAAGCGATATCTCCGCGCAGACACGATATCGGTTGTCCGCAAAGGCGAGCGAATGCCCTGACTCGACGAATTCGAAATCCCGCGCCTCTATGTCGTTCGTATCGGGAAGGCGATGTACTCTCACGCGGCTGGTAAGCTAACCCTTGTCCATTACGATCAGATTGCATACAGCATCACGCACGTAGAAAATCTTCCTGCCCGGATACTACGCAGGTAAAGCGCGCGGCGGGTCTTCGAGCCGTCGGAACTGTGGGCATTGACAATTGCGCTTGGCGCGAGAACTGCTCACCTGCACCCAGCTCGCAATTTTTTGCGTTGTGGATCTGCCGCCTTGCAAGTATTTAGAGTAGCGCCGACTTTGGCGGCAGGAAGCGCTCCCTCATCGACCTCGATGAAGTCCGGATAGACGCCGCTTGCTTCCGCGAATCGAAGTGCCCTTTCCTCTGGTGAGGCCCATCCGGCAGCAAGACCGTGCTGCACCCATTTCGACTCGACCACACTGATCGCCTCTAGGTAGTGAGAGATCGTCGGTAGCGAGTCTTGAGAGAACCACTTCAGCAGTTGCTCCTGCAGATCCTGATCGACGGGGGAACTGCGGCTACGAAGGCGACTCGCCGCTTTCGCACAATTGGTGGTTCGATTGGTGTTTTCGAGAATGCGCGCGACGGCTGGAAAGTCCGTGTACCCGCTGTTGTTCGTGAGCACCGGCGCCATCGCATAAGGTAGCGGCCGATAGGCCCGGTCCCAGGTAACGTTGAGCGGTTGCTGGCCGCGCTTGACCGCAATCGGTGGCGTCAACCCGACAACACGTATTTCGCTATCGCCCCCCTGCAAAAAGACGAGCCTGTCGCCAGTCGCCAGCGGGCTGCTGTTGGGATGCATGAGGTTAGTTCGATGACAGCCGGTCTGTCCGAAGCAGCCAAACTCCCAGAACGGATCGCGGCGCAGATCGCTAATGCCGGAGGGTCGACGTAGGTAGACGAAGTAGAGCATCAGACAACTTCCTCCAGTAGGTTCCTCAACCAAGGCTCTGCCTCGGGATAGTGGTCGGCGTCGAGCACAAACTCCTGTCCCTTTGCGGCGGAGCGTAACAGCACGCCTTGCTCATCATGGACCCATCGTGGACCCGCAGGATGGTATGACAACGGGGGCCGAGTGCTGTCGGGCATGAACCAACCCGGTAGGCGCCACACCGTCCGCGTGCGACCGTCTTCCGTAAGACGAAGAGCATCCTTGAACTGCGGGAACTGCCCCGCAGCGAACGTGGCGCGATTCACATATCGTGAAGCTGTACCGGCTACATACAAATTGTTCAACGCGCTGTCGTAATGGTCGGGTTTTGCCACGTGAGGATGAGTCGCGATCCATGGATGCCGCATCAGGCAATCTTCGCGTTGAGTCACAATGGGAAGCACTTCTGCGACTTCGAGCCAGCCGAACATTACGTGAAGGTTCGGCGCTGAAACCGCATATCGCCAGCGATCACCGACTCGTTCAACTTTTCGGAACCACCCGAAGAACAGGAATACGTCTCCCACACCGAATTTTTGGCGGACTAGATGTCCGTGCGCGGCACCGGTCTGACCGAGCGCTGGCCGCCACCCAGGCAGTCGCTGGCTTGATGTCCGAGCAAGGTCGGGATCAAGATGTATGCGAGTCTCCATAGACAAGCGACCGCCCGACAGGTCATGGAGCAGGCCGTCCACATCCACGTTGGCGAGTTCGAGATCTTTCATCGTGAGATCGTCATGGGCGGCCGGGATCGGGAGCGGCACTAGACGGCCATCAGGGAGAATCGGACTGGCAATCCGCCCGTATTGCGAATCGAAGCCTTTCCGGGAAAAACAGATTTTCATCGTCAACCAGAAGATAGAGTCTGATGGAAACCACCACCGAACGAGCATCAGCAGTCCGGGACCATTACAATATGCCGAATGTCCAGCGTACTCGTCTGTCCGCTTTTGGAATCGATGTAGCCGTTCCAGCGGAGCAACTTTCTTTTTCTTGAAGGGCAGTTCCTGGCCGACTGTCGCCCGATTTTTCGGCGGCACCTCCGGGATACATGATGTTGGCGGTCAGTCGTTGATATTCCACGAGAGGCATATGATCTCGTAGCAAGGTCCGTCATCAAAGGTGATCATCAAATGCTGCAACGCATTGATAGTCGCTTGATCTTTCCTTCCCACATTTCGCACCTCATCTAGCCACGTACTATCGAGCGACACGAGTTTCCCGTACGCGAGATTGAATATGCTTGCAGTACACGAGGTCAGATAAGTGCACTTATAGGACTCCACCCCGGCGAACTGCAGCGTAATCGCTTTGGGCGCTCCGTCCTCGCCCTCGATCAACAATTTCAACGCGCAATCCCGGCGTGCGAGGACCACAAATTCCGGACTATGTAATAAAGCTGACGCCGCGACAGGCAGTTGCCAATGCTCTTTCATTGTTTCGGTCCCGAGCGCAAGATGCTTGTTCTTCCTAGTCTCCACGATTGTCTACAATTCTGGCATCGAGTGCCAGTGACCGGTTGTGGCCGACCACTGCCCGACGACCCCGTCGCACCGCGCCTGGACCGGCGGACGGCGCGCGTCGACCCGAAGCGGCCCTACATGCTAGTGTTGACTGACGACCGCTTACAAAGCCACATCCGCCATTCAGTGATACATGACAGACAAGTAATTGGCCAAACCCCATGGCAATTCATAAGGTAGGTACGGTTGCGCGAAGAGCAATCGTCAAGTCTGGTGTATGCGTGCGGGATGGCATGATCAGGCGGCCAGCGCTTGAGGAGCCGGTGTGCTTTCAATCACCGGGGTTCCGTCCTTGAAGGGAATGCCCTTCAGAAGCGGCTCGATCTTGTCGACGCCGCGGATTTTCCTCCACGACTTCTCGGCGGCTTCAATCAGCTTGAACGCCATGGCGAGGAAGGTCGCGCGCGATAGACAGTTACGCGTGCGGCTCGTGCGATGGCGCACCGTCGCGAACGTTGATTCGATCGGATTCGTGGTCCGCACGTGCTGCCAGTGTTCGGCCGGGAAGTCGTAGAACGCGAGCAACGCGTCGCGATCTTTCGTGAGCTTCTCGACGGCCTTTGGGTACTTGGCCGCGTACGTGTCGACGAACTGGTTAAACGCGACGATTGCATCCGCTCTCGTCGCAGCGTTCCAGATCTCCGCGAGCGCCGCCTTGGCACGGCCGTGCTGCGATTTGGGCATGACGTTGAGGATGTTGCCGATCTTGTGGAACCAGCAGCGCTGGTGACGGACCTGGGGAAACACTTCTTCGAGCGCCGCCCACAGCCCCATCGCGCCATCGCCGACAGCCAGCAACGGCGGTGCCTGCAGACCGTGTGCTTTCAGGTCAAGCAGCAGTTCGACCCACGACGCTTTCGATTCGCGATAGCCGTCGCTGAGCGCCACGCGCTCCTTCTCGCCGTTCGGTTTTACGCCGATGATCACCAGCAGGCACTGGCCGTCGGAATCCTCCGTGCGCGCCTGTGTGTGGATGCCGTCGGCCCACCAGTAGACCCATCGCGCCTTCGACAGATCGCGCTTCTTCCATTGCTCATACTCGTCGGACCAGGATGCCTTCAGGCGGCTCACAACGCTCGCCGACAGCCCTTTGGCCTGCTCGCCGAGAAGCTCGGACAGCGCGTCGCCCATGTCGCCGGTCGAGACGCCGCGCAGGTACAACCAGGGCAGCGACGACGAAACGCGAGGCGACTTGCGCACGTAGGGCGGCACGATCGCCGAATTGAACTTGATGCCCGAGCCCGAGCGGTCGCGCATCTTCGGCACCTGGACCGGCACAGGGCCTACGGCCGTGACGATCTCGCGCTCCGGCAGATAGCCGTTGCGCACAACGGCCCGCCGGCCGTCGATCGTCTTCACATTCGAATACTGCTCGAGCATTGCTGTCAGTTCCGCCTCAATGGCCTGCTGGATGATGCGCCGTGCGCCTTGCTGGATCAGATCGTCCAGGCCGACCGTACCCTTGATCTCTGCTTCTGCCGTTTGACTGCCGCTCGTATCCTGCGTATGTTTCGCCATGGTGGTGGAGTTCGATTGAGGAAGTGTTACCGTGAGAAGCAACATTCTCCTTCAATCGCCACCGCCTTCTCCTGCCTCCTCCCTGTGCCGCGTACACCATGCATGGACGCCCCCGGTTTGCCAAGCTCTCATTTGTGGTGAACTGAAGGTGGAGATTGCAGCCATGCATCCGGACTTCGATGTCCGGCGCGAGGCCGGCGGTCCCTGATGGAATGCGCTGGCCGGGCTCTCATCACTTTCGCGTGCTCCTGTGCACACTGGTGTACCCAGAGTTTTCCGGCCACGGTCTTACCTGTTCTGCCATCACTTCATGATCGCCTGAGCAATCGGTGGTTTGCGTCTCTCCTGTAAGGTGTCTACGTCAGTGTTTGGCCGGCCTGATTACGCGGCCGCAGTCGCGGGCGTGTAATCAGGCCGGAATTCGCGGCCGTGAGCGAGCAACGCCCAGATGATCCGTGCATTCTTGTTCGCAAGCGCGACGGCCGCGACATTTGAGTTTCGTCGCTGTAGCAATCCGTCCAACCAGCCGTCCTTTTGCTGCTTGCGCTCAGCGGCTTGCATGACGGAACGTGCGCCGTGGATGAGCAGCGTTCGCAGATAGGTGTCGCCGCGCTTGCTGATTCCGAGCAGCACATTCTTGCCGCCGCTTGAGTTCTGTTTAGGTACCAAGCCAAGCCAGGCCGCGAGTTGCCGTCCGTTTTTGAAGCTCTTCGCGTCACCGACAGACGCGACGAGTGCACTGGCCGTAAGCGGTCCGATGCCAGGCACGCTTGCAAGCTTGCAACTGGTGTCGTCGCTGCGGTGCCAGGCCTGGATTTGACGTTCGAGTTCGCGGACCTGCTGGTCGAGATCCTTCAGATGGTCCAGGAGGCGCTGAATGAGCAGCCGGAAGGAGCCCGTCAACTCGTTGCTGGCATCCTCGATTAGCTCGGGCACCCGGCGGGCGAGATGCGCAATCCCCTGGGGAACGACAATCCCGAACTCGCTGAGCAGACCGCGAATCTGGTTGGCCTGCGCGGTGCGCGCTCGCACGAAGCCTTGGCGAACGCGGTGCAGTGACAACACCGACTGCTGCTCGATGTTCTTGATAGGCACGAAGCGCATGTTCGGCCGTGTGACGGCCTCGCAGATCGCCTCGGCGTCAGCCGCGTCGTTCTTGTTCGTCTTGACGTAGGGTTTGACGAACTGCGGCGCGATCAATCGTACCGTGTGTCCCATCGCTTGCAGCTTACGGGCCCAGTGGTGTGCGCTGGCACACGCCTCCATGCCGATGAGACAGGCCGGCAGATTGGCGAAGAACGCCGCTACCTGATCACGTTTGAGCATCTTCCGGAGGACGGCCCTCCCATGCTCATTTACACCATGCACGGCAAAAATGTTCTTCGCCAGATCGATGCCAACTGTCGTAATCTTCATGATGGGCGCTCCCCTCGGTCAGGTGGTTGCTTCGACACTTCCACTTTGGCACATCGATGCCGTTTCGGGTGGGGGCGTCCATTCCATTACTTTCAACGATAGCTCTTGCGCGATATGTAGGTATTCTTGCGATATATCAGATCATCCGCTCACGTCGAGTTGATGGCGGCCCGAGCAATGAACATCACGAACGGTGTGTATATGGCACTGCCTTCTTTGGGCGCCTCCTTCCCTTGTCGTCGCGGTACAAGCTTGCGGAACTCGTTCGGAAACGTATAAGTCGCCATGAACCTTGGCGGAGGCTTTAGGCTCGTTACGACATCGACCGCCGACTGTACCAGTGCATCCACTGACTCATCAAAGCTTTCGATATTCCCGACACTCGTATTGCGTCGGCCGACGAGCACCATCAAGGCTAGCGATGCAGGGCTCGGATAGCGGACACGATCGTCTCGTTGCCGATCACGGAGGCAGGTTTGTACCGTTTTTGCTTGCGCTACGGCCTTATCCCACCGCCTCGCAATTTGTTGGGTGACGGTGGGGCTTGCGCAGTTCAAGCCAGCCATCTTCAGCTCAATGCCAATCACACGGCTACCATACCACGCAAGGTAATCGACCCGCCCGTGCTTCGTGGGGGATGGAGCCTCGTCATCTTCATCCAGCGTACCGGTGTAGCTTAGAGCATCGAAAGTTTGAATTTGTTCTGGGCGGTCAATCCTAACTTCCGTCCTTGACCGCAGCGACGCTCTGGAGATGGCCGTGGCGAACAAGCCGGACATCACCCGCTCGTTCGCCCGAAGAGGCGGATCCAGATGGAGCGGGCTTCCCAGATCGCCTTTCTCGGTGAGGGCCATAAACTCGTACATGGTTTGCCGATAGTTCTCGGCAGCGACCTCGACTAGGACATCGCACAGAAATCTGTTGAGATCGCCAGCGTCCGAGTTGGCGGCGGTCTTTCCTGAAAACGTCCTGACGATCCGAAGCATCGCTTGTACCGGGCGGTTGATGGCTAAAAGCGCACTGATTCTAAAGTATTGCTGTCGGCATCTGGGACGACAATTGCAGCCGCCTACAACAACTCGCCGTTCCGAATTACCTTGAAGTCCCGAGGGTTGAGCATGCGAGCCGAGTGATTGGTGATGCGGACATCGCCATGGCACTGCACCAGATGCTTCTCACCGTGAGCGGTGATCGCTTCCTGGTAGTCGTCCTTGCTGAGTTCGACCGATACCTTCCTATGCTGGCCCTCGATCATCGCGACGATCGTGATCGTTCCGCTTTCGTCGGCCAACGGCCGATCGAGTTTTTCCACGGACCCGGTGATCGTTCGGTCATGGAGGGTGTAGTCCTCGCGTTTGTAATAGGCTGCGGCCTCCGCGACCCGCTCCACCTTGTCACGGTCGAACACGAACGTGACAGGTAGGCTCGGGGCCTCGCTTCCGCTGGCCGGCGAAATCGTCACTTCGAACCCGCGCTTCTTGTCCGTACCGCTCAATCCAACCAAGGCATCGCACAAATTCGCGCTCGCGCCGTTGTTGATCGCCTCATCGAGCACGATCGCGCTGCCACCGCGTGCCACGGTCTCGATCGCATTGTCGAGCGCTCGCAAACCGGACGACAGCGTAGCTGTTACCAGGGTGGTCATCGGAACGGACGGCAGGCCGAGTTGCGTGGTCTGCTGCTGCGGCAGGGGGGCGATGATGTTGACGACGTAACTGCCCACCTCGGTCTGACCCAGCCGCAGCGATTTCAGGTACTCGGTGGCCTCTTCCTGTCTGCGCCCACTAAACTGTCGGCGTTTCGACATCGATGCGCACGCCGCCGCTTCCATCAGGTCGCGCGCACGCTCGTTCAACATCACCCCGTCGTCGAGGGGGATGGTGCCACCTTCCACGTCGAAGTGAAACACGCGCACCTTGATTCGGTCAGCGAAGCGGCCCATCACGTCCGAAACGATTTCAAGCGGTGTGCGCCGCGCGAAGTCAGCGAGCGCGGTGACTGCATCAACGAGGCGGTTGCCGAAGTCTTTGGCCCTCTGCGCCGACGTTGGCAGCAGCACCTCGGCATCGATGGCGTCTGGCTCGGGCCGGTGCCACACCGATGCCAGATCGCCAAGGTCCGCGTCCTTCCTCCAGCCTGTGAGCGTGAGATACGCAGCAAGCTGGTCGGTCGTGACGTCAGCCAGGCGTCTCAGCAAATCGTTGCGGTCCATCACGCGCTCTCCCGATTGCTTGCAAGCGTCATGAGGTGCATGAGGCTGTCGGTCGTGAGCCGCTGGTTCAGCGGTACGTCAACTGTAACGTTACTGCTGTTCGTCGTACTCGGCTGGTCGCGCAGCGACACGTAGAAACATGCGTTATACATGCGCATGTGTTCCTGATGATGTTCCACCCAGTGGGCCGGATCATCAGGAACGAGTAGAACAGCCAGGTAGCGCGGACATAGTACGTTGGTGCCCCGCAGGTCATCATAGTTCTTGCGGGACAGCGGGAACTTGATCACGTCGCCCGAGATGAGATCCTGCGAAGTACATTTGAGTTGGAACTGGACCTTGGGGTTGCGAAGCACGCCGGTGAATCCACGGCCACTTAGTTCCAGGTCAACGCTATCGTCGTCCACCTCCAGCTCGGACGGGTTGAACCCGGCCTGCGCCGCAATGGCACGGACGTATGCCTTGTTGAACTGCTCCTTTTTCTTCGAGATGTCCATCCCCCGTTCCTCGCAACCGGCTGCTCACCCGAACAGGGCCGCGTCGCCTACGATTTTCCCCCATTGTAAAGGCAATACGCGCTCCGGGCTTGGACGCAACGTTCAACGCGATCGGCCCGCCGCTCGCCCTTCCAGCGTTCGGATGAACCGGATCGATGCACCGATGTGGCTGAAGATCAGCAGAGCCTCGCTGTGGTTCAGGATGGGGTTGTCGTGCGCGAGGCTTTTGTTGTTGCGCACATCGTTGAATGCTTCCAGAACGCTGATGCTGCTCCGCAGGATGCGATCGGTCATCTCCGACTCAAGCAGTCCGGCCCCCCGAACTGCTTTGACGTACTCGCCCATAAGGCTGTGCAGCGGCTTGTCCCGACTCACCTCAATGCCGCGGCGCTCGCAGTGCGTGCGCAGAAACTTGATCGTGAACACATGCAAGCGATCAAGCGCGGTAGCCGGCTCGTTTTGATCGATGGCCGTTCGTATATGTTTCGCGGCTGCTTCAAAGTCCAGGTCGTTGACGCTGGCGGTGAACGCGTCGACCTCCGGAACAGGACTCGACGGGTTTTGATGGAGTCGGTCGATGATCTTCTGCGCGTCGTCGAGCAGGGCATTGTCCACGTCGGCGGGAAGGCACTCGTATTCGTTGGTGTGCTCGATCATCGCGACCAGCACTTTGGCAACGATGTGGTCAGGTTCAATGGTCCAAAAGCCCCGCATCCGGTTGGCCTTGGAGCCCGAACTCATGTTGATCCGGTATTTGGCGTCGTCGATGTCCAGGCCGGTGTGCTCCTCGAAGAAGAGGGAAAACGTGCGGTCGGAAAAGTTGAGCACATAGCCGCTGCTCATGCCAAGCAAGCGTTCGAGTTTCCGCTTTTCGATGGAGGACAAGGTTGCCATGCTGCTCCCGATGTATAGGCCGGTCTGTCGACGATTGTAACGAGGAACAGCGACGCCACTGGGCAAGCGGCATGTACGGGCGGGGCGCGGCAAGCGCCGTCATTCGGTTTCGGTCGCCCCGTCCCCTGCACCCGTCGAGGGCGGCATCGCAATGAACGCCTGGCGGTCGTCCGACGCCACACGGTCGTAACGTTGGACGAACGTGCGCATGTTTTCCGGGTGCCCGTTGAACGACACGATCCAGCGCTGGATCGCCGCCGCCACCGCTTCAATCAACCCGTAGGTATTGATGTACTTCATCATGGGGTCGTTGCTCGGCGGGTAGTCGTGGATGACGGCCAGCAACGCCCATCGCTCACGATTTCGCCGGTGCGCCAATGAAACGGCGATAAGGCTGCGAAAATCCTTCCCGGTTGAACCGCAGCGGACGAGCGTGCTGACAACTTCGTCTGTGCTGTTTGGAGCTCGCCCTTTCTGTGCGCTGCGTCGCGGTCGATCACCGTCGACTTCTTTGAATCTGCTTTGACTTCGCGTACTCAATGAGTTCTACCAGAGACCCTATCCTCGCGCGTCCACCGAGTGGTTCTCGGACTTCCCAACCCCTCGCTTTTTTAGTAAGTTGATAGCCAAGCTGCGCAAGAACTCTCGCACATTCTTCAACACATGTAAGGTTTGATTCCTCAACTACACTTTCAGCGTCTGCGGCCGCACGTTGTCTGTTTTGAAACTGCTTTGATTTCGTGTAGTCAACGAGTTCTTCCAGCGACCCTATCCGAGCCCGTCCACCAAGTGGTTCACGGACTTCCCAGCCTACCGCCTTTTGCGCAAGTCGGTAGCCAAGCTGTTCCAGGGCTCCCGTGCATTCTTCCACTATCCTTTTAGTCTCTGCTTCAACCTGACGTTTGTGCTCTGCGGCTTCGTCCTCTCGACGCCTCTTTGCAGCCGCTTCGGCCTCATCCGCGCGCCGCTTCTCCGCAGCCGCTTTAGCCTCACCTGCACGGCGTTGACGCTCGGCCGCTTCCGCGGCGCGCTGCGCGCCGTCCGTTTCTTGCTGCTTCGCACTGCTCGACTGGCGATCGTCACCCGCCAAAGTAGCGTCATACCGAGCCCGCGCCACCGGGTCACTTAGCACCGCATATGCCTCGTTGATGATTTTCATTATCCGCGTTGTGTCGCGGCCAAGGTTCTTGTCCGGGTGGAACTCCTGGCTCAGCGCGCGGTACGCTGCCTTGATGACGCCGGGTGTTGCGTTGCGCGTCACGCGCAGGTTGTCATAGTGAGTATGCATCGCAGTCTAGAATTGTTGTGTGCCTCGCACGCCGGCACGGCTTCGTGACAAATTGCAGTGCGTGACGGGAATTACCGTAGACCGTGACGTCGAACAGGTCAACGGGGGGGCAACCATAGTCGCAATCCACAACGACAACATAACGGCGGACAGCGAGAAGAGTTTATCCGGGTAAGGGTCTATTCAACCCATATTTCATCCGCTTTCGACAATCTTGCCAGCGGAAACGACTGTCTGCTCTTGGCCGAACTCCGACCGACGATGCAGACGCGGCGCTCCGTGCCGCGGGAAGATCGCAGCCCGACTCACAAGGGACATTCTAGGTTCTCCGAAGCGGACGTTCGCGCCGGTCTACCGGGACTCTACCCGCCAAACAAGCCATCCCAATGGTCCCCATCGATCGGCATGATCGTCAGGCTCTTCGCTTCTAACATTGCAGCTTTCCCGGAAGACGTTGGGCAACCCCGTCCGTACCCGAACATAGAGCGATTACACCAGATCTACGGCAACTGGGCCAGGAACTTGAGAGGTCAATCGGACGGTCGCTTTCGGATTGCATTAGCCGTTCTCGCGCAACGCATGATCTTTATGCCGACGATCCGGCCTTTGTCGAACTGGTCGAAAGACTGCGCGCGCACAGCACCGAGTTCGCGAAATGGTGGAACGGGCACGATATTCGAGGGGGTACGTCCGGGCAGAAGGTGCTGATCCATCCGGAGCGCGGCGCGCAACGCTACGACTACCTGTCGCCTGCCGCATTTACGCAGCGATTCTACCTGGATCGTACTGCGGCTTAACGCGTTGACCTCCACCGATTCCGACCGACCTCAGGTTGCTCGTTGGCTTACTCGCCGATCACCTTGCAAATTGCGCTCCGGCGCGCTGCATGAGTTGATAACGCCACTCGATCCGCCAAAGCGCCCCATCATCTTCGTTATACTCCACGAGCGCAAGAACGACGGAACAACCAGGGCCAAGCGGAGGACGCGATGAAAATCTTCATCAGTTGGAGTGACGAGCGCAGCCACCAGCTCGCACAAGCACTGCACCACTGGCTACCTCTGGTGCTGCCTTACGTGCAACCGTGGCTGTCTCAGGCCGATATCTCTGCTGGTGACCGATGGGCGCAAGAAGTCGCTAAGGAACTGGAGTCCTCTAACTTTGGCATCATCTGCGTCACGCCAGAGAACCTCGGCTCACCATGGATTCTGTTCGAGGCCGGAGCGTTGGCCAAGTCGCTACAGGGCGCCAAGGTGATCCCGCTGCTGCTCGGGCTGGAGTTTAGCGACATTAGCGGGCCGCTCGCGCAGTTCCAGGCCAAGAAGTTGGGCAAGGCCGGCCTCTCGGAGATCGTGCAATCGATCAATCAATCGGCTCAGGTGCCCGAGCCGGAGGACCGCGTCAAAGATCGCTTTGCTGGTCTTTGGCCGGATATCGAGAAGAAGATCGCAACCATTCCAGAGCAAGCGCCAGACGCAAAGCGCACGCGGCCTCAGACCGAGATTCTCGAGGAGCTTGTGGCGACCGTGCGCGGGTTCGAGGCACGTTTTTCCAAGCTCGACGAGAGCCTAGTGGATGTTGTGGACTATCGCTCAAGGCGTCGGCGCAGGCCGATGCATCCGATGATACTGGACGACATATCGCACATGGTCTCCGAAGAAGGCGACGATCCGATCGCGTTGTTGATGTTCGGCAGCATGGTGCGAGACGATCTGCCTTGGCTCTACGAATTGATAGTCGAGGTCTATCGCGAACTGCGCAATAGCGATGCGAAGGCAGCTCAACGCGCGGTCGAGCGCCTGCGGCGCTTGATCAAAATGCTCCGTCGTGGTCCCTTCGCGGAGGAGTTCGCCGGAAGCAAGGAGTCGCACATGATGATAATGGAGTTGCCTAGCATGCTCGATCACCTGTTGCTTCGCATCGAGTCGCGCCGTCCCAGGATCGCACCTGGCGGTGATGCCGAAGGCGCCACGCGTGACGAGGCTCGCTGAGTGAGCGCAAGAAGCCGCGCCTTAGCCTCGATCTTTCCAAGCATGTCCTGAGAGGTGGCCGCGCTGTGAGAAGTCCGTTCGGCGCACTGCCTGCTCGAGCCCGCTTCAAAGCGGGCCGTAATGAAACTCCGGTTCTAACCGCACCTCGACCGGCGATGCCGTCTCGACGCTTGGAGCCGTGGGCAGATCCCGGCCTGACCCGCAGGGGCCCAGCTTGGAATGCGACCGACCGGCTTTACGCGGTTCGCGCGCTTCACGTCAGTGGTGTCTTGCAATGCCGTCGGACCGTGTCCACTGATGGACAAGACGGGCGTACTGCCGCGTCTGGATGTGTGGCGATGCGTGGGCGTGGCGCGCGGTGCTCGGGGTCTTGGGGCCGCGCCCTGAGCAGGGGGTAACCAGGCATAACGAGCGCTATGCGAGTGGCTGCCTGGTGGTGGGCAACGGCGCGCATGTCGCGCGGTTGCACAACCCTCACCCTGCCCCCGCAGTTAATGACCGTTGTCCGAAACGTGAAGTGCGTCGGCGCGAAAGCAACTACGCCACGATCTGAACCCATGCAGTTCCGTCACACATGTGGTGTATCCGGCGTGTGTGACCGAAATGGGACAACGTAACGACCGTGAAACAGGGTCAGTTTGCTTCTTGATCTGGCGCATGTGAACGGCGAATCGGTAAGTGGAAATTTCAGATATGGACGACGGCGAGCAACCCCGCATCGACCTACGCGCTGCCGTAACAGGCAGCGCGTAGTCCCGTAACGGATGCAATGCGGTCCGTGCGCACAGTGGAGCCATACTCGAACGGAACCAGCATCAACAGCGATGTAGGTTAACCAATAAACGGCAACATCCATAGCCCGATCAATAGGCGAAGCTCGACGCAGCACTGGAGTGATTGCATAACAGGACACCGCTGGGCGCCGTATCACCGCTGTCACGAGAAATCACGCGCCGCTCCGACGCTTTGCGTACAGCGCTGGAATCGGGTTGGCACATTCGCGATTTCGCAGCATTCTTCTGGGAGCCGCTGACATCGATTTGTCGCCGAGCATGATGCATGCGTGTGCTATGGCACCCGTTGTTCGATGCTCGCCGGGATGTCGAACGACCGCGCCATTGGCCTCGCGTATATTCGCCCGACAGCCGCAGCCCGGGCAAACTGCGTGACGCATGCTTCGATTATTCCCCGCGTAGACCTAACGTTAAGAACGAGCCTTGAGCTCGTCAAGGTGATCGGCCCAGTGCTGCATCATCTTGCGCCGTTCCGGCAGATATTCGGCGTGAACATAAGCTGCGGTTACCTGATTGCGCTCCGCGTGCGCGAGTTGACGGTCTACGATATCGCGACCGTAGCCGAGCTCGCGCAACAGCGTGGCGGCGAGTCCTCGGAATCCATGTCCCGTCATCCGCGACTTGTAGCCCATGCGGTAGAGCGCGAACAACATCGTGTTGTTAGAAATCGGAGCGCGGCCATGTACGCTGTAGAACACGTGCGGCCGATCGCCATTGAGTTGCCGAAGGCGTTTGAGCACTAGCAGAGCTTGACGTGAGAGCGGAACGATATGCGGGTCGCGCATCTTCATCCTTTCTGGCGGGATTCGCCATTCGGCAGCGTCCTCGTCGAACTCAGTCCATTGAGCGCGGATCATTTCCTTCGTGCGGACAAAGGTGAGAGCCATCAATTCGAGCGCCAGCCGGGTAACCGGTTCACCTTGGTACGCGGCGATATCGCGCATGAGCTGAGGGATCTCTAGCGGCTTCACGCGAGCCATGTGCTGGACGCCCGGCCCTTTTTTCAAGATAGTTTCCGCATCGATGTCGGCTGCAGGGTTGCGAGTGCAGCGGCCGGTCATGATGCCATACTGGAATACAGCCCTCGCGCGCTGCAAGATGCGTTTGGCAGTCTCGCGCACGCCCCGTGCTTCGATCGCGCGGACAATATTCAGCATCTCCGGCGCCTCGATGCTGGCGATCGGGCGCGAGCCGATCTTTGGGAAGGCGTCGATCTCAAGCGAGTGAATGACTTTCTCTGCGTAGACGTCGGTCCATCCAGCGCGCTGTGTGTCGAACCACTCACGCGCAACCGCCTCGAACGAACTGACCGCAGCGATGCGCGCCACGCGCTTCGTTTCCTTCCTGGCTTCACTCGGGTCGATACCGGCTGCCAGCTTTTCGCGTGCCTCATCGCGCTTCTTGCGTGCAGTCGCCAGCGAAACATCTGGGTAGACGCCGAGCGCAAGCAACTTTTCCTTCCCGTCGACGCGGTACTTGAGGCGCCAATAGCGCTGGCCGGTAGGGGTGATGAGCAGGAACATGCCGCCGCCGTCGAACAGCTTCAATGGTCTTTCGCCGGGCTTGGCATGCTTGATAGCTTTGTCGGTCAGAGGCATGGGGGTATCCCTCCAAGGGGTACTTCGGGTACCCCAAGAAGTACCCCCAAATACCCCCGGCTGTCGTAGCACGTCAACGGACCGCTACAGAAACAAAAAACCCGTGAAGCCTTATGCTATCACGGGTTTCCGGGAATTCTGCAGAATGCGGGGGATCGGCAATTGGTCCCCCCGACAGGAATCGAACCTGTATCTAGCGCTTAGGAGGCACTTGTTCTATCCATTGAACTACGGGGAGAAGCGGTTGACGTCAGGCGGTCGGCTATACAACGCTACGTTCCCAAGTGACCCGTCGTAGCACCGTGTCGGCCTGATTCAGCGGCGCGTACCCGAACCGCGCCATAGGGGCCAGAGTATAGCAAAGCCACCGCGCGATGCGAATGACCCGCTTCCCCGCACCTCAGAACTCGACCACGGCGAACTCCGCCTTGCCGACGTCGCACAGCGGGCAGCGCCAGTCCGCCGGAATGTCGGCGAAGCGCGTGCCGGCCGGGATACCTTCGTCCGGCAGGCCGTCTTCCTCATTGTAGATCCACCCGCAGATCAGGCAGACCCAGCTCTTGTATTCGGTCATTACTTCGCTCACGACACACTCTTTCTTCAATTCGATACCGGTAAGCCACGCAGTCCGACCCTCGCCATCCGGCCCTGTTTCGCCCGCGCGGCGACCCGCAATATTACCGGAATTTGACAGATTGGCCGCCGCGCCGCGAGCCTGGCCATCCGGCCAGCAGGCGGCGTCGCGAACGCCCGTTACAATAGGGCGTTTCGATCCCGCGCTGTCTTCACTCCATTTCCCATGTCGCTTTACACCATCACCGGCGCACAGCTCGCGTTCGGCCATGTCGCGTTGCTCGATCACGCGGATTTCTCGCTGGAGGCGGGCGAGCGCGTCGGGCTGATCGGCCGCAACGGCGCGGGCAAGTCGTCGCTGCTGAAGATCGTCGCCGATCTCACGAAGCCCGACGACGGCCTCGTCACGCGCCAGCAGAATCTGTCCACCGTCTACGTGCCGCAGGAACCCGAGTTCGACGCGCAGGCGTCGGTGTTCGACACGGTCGCCGGCGGCCTTACCGAGGCGCGGGCGCTGCTCGACGAATACGATCGCGTCGCGGATGCGCTCGCGCACACGCCGGAGGGCGAGCCGCACGACGCGCTGCTCGCCCGCATGAACGCGCTGCAATCCTCGCTCGATGCGGCGGATGCGTGGAACTGGCGCACCCGCGTCGCCACCACGCTCGCCCAGTTGGGGCTCGACGGCGACGCGCAGGTCGGCGCGCTGTCCGGCGGCATGCAGAAGCGCGTCGCGCTCGCGCGCGCATTCGTCGTGCAGCCCGACGTGCTGCTGCTCGACGAGCCGACCAACCATCTCGACTTCGACGGCATCCGCTGGCTCGAAGAACTGCTCGTCTCGCTGCGCTCGAGCCTGCTGTTCATCACGCACGACCGCGCGTTTCTCGACCGCGTGGCGACCCGCATCGTCGAGCTCGACCGCGGGCGCCTGCTGTCGTATCCCGGCAACTTCGCGGCCTACCAGGTTCGCAAGGCGCAGCAGCTCGAAGTCGAGCGCATCGAGAACGAGAAGGCGGACAAGCTGCTCGCGCAGGAAGAGGTGTGGATCCGCAAGGGCGTGGAGGCGCGCCGCACGCGCAGCGTCGGGCGCATTGCGCGGCTCGTGCAGTTGCGCAGCGAGCGCGCCGAGCGCCGCGGGGTGCAGGGCAACGTCAAGCTCGACGTCGCGCAGGGCGAAAAGTCCGGCAAGATCGTCGCCGAACTGATCGACGTCACGCAACGCTACGAGGGGCGCGCGATCGTCGAGCGCTTCAGCGCCACGGTGATGCGCGGCGACAAGATCGGCTTCGTCGGGCCGAACGGCGCGGGCAAGACCACGCTGCTGAAGCTGATCCTCGGCGCGCTGAAGCCGGACGAAGGCGCGGTGCGCACCGGCAGCAACCTGCAGGTCGCGTACTTCGACCAGATGCGCGCGCAGCTCGACCCCGAAAAAAGTCTCGCGGACACGATCAGCCCCGGCAGCGAGTGGGTCGAGATCAACGGTGCGCGCAAGCACGTGATGAGCTATCTCGGCGACTTCCTGTTCGCGCCGGAGCGCGCGCGCTCGCCGGTCAAGTCGCTGTCCGGCGGCGAGCGCAACCGGCTGCTGCTCGCGCGGCAGTTTGCGCGTCCGGCAAACGTGCTGGTGCTCGACGAACCCACCAACGACCTCGACATTCCGACGCTCGAACTGCTCGAGGAATTGCTGACCGATTACGACGGCACCGTGCTGCTGGTGAGCCACGACCGCGCGTTTCTCGACAACGTGGTCACCTCGGTGATTGCCTCGGAAGGCGCGGGCGCCTGGCGCGAATACGTCGGCGGCTTCACGGACTGGCAGGTGCAAAGCGAGCGCTCGCGTCAGCTCGCCCAGCAGGGCGCGCCGAAGGAGCCTGCGAAGGAAGCGGCCCCGAAGGACAGCGCGGCCGGACGCAATGCGCAGCGTTCGGCCAGGCTGTCGTTCAAGGAGCAGCGCGAACTCGACGCGCTGCCGGAGCGGATCGCCGCGCTCGAAGCCGAGCAGAAGACGATCGGCGCGCAGCTCGAAGACGGCTCGATCTTCGCGAAAGACGCGGCCGAGGGCACGCGTCTCACAGAACGCTACGCGGCGATCGACGAAGAACTGCTCGCCGCGCTCGAACGCTGGGAGGAACTGGAGAGCAAACGCAAGTAGGTGCGCTTGTGCATGGCGGGCAACCCGGGCGCGGTCCTGATGCGCGGACCGGCCGGCACGCGTTCCCGCGCGCACCCGCGCCGCGCCGCGTCGCGCCACGCCACGCCACGCCACGCCACGCCACGCGCGGCACCGTGCTGCGCGAGACGCCGGCCCCACGCGGCGCCGTGCTGCGCCGCGCGCTTGCCCACGCGGCCCGGCAAATTGCCGGGCCGATCGAAATCAGTACAATACCCCGCGAACAGGCTGCCCGCGAGGCGAGGCGCGCCGACGAGCGCGCCGCGCACGCGCGTCGGGCAGCAGCAGCCTGGCGGCGTGCCCGCGACACGGGCATGCCCCCTCACCCCGTTGTTTCGTTTCGCTTTTTTTGAGAACTCAACGCGTTGTCCACGCAGCTGTCCACAGCGCCTGTGGACAACGTTGAACCGACGGATCCGAGTCAACCATGTCTACGAAAAAGCCAAACGCGGCCTACAGCGAAGCCTCGATCAAGGTGCTGAAGGGCCTTGAGCCCGTCAAGCAGCGGCCGGGCATGTACACCCGCACCGAAAATCCGCTGCACGTGATCCAGGAAGCGATCGACAACGCGTCGGACGAGGCGCTCGGCGGCTACGGCAAGCAGATCACCGTGACGCTGCATGCGGACCAGTCCGTCTCGGTCGAGGACGACGGACGCGGCATCCCGTTCGGCCTGCACCCGGAAGAGGGCGTGCCGGTCGTCGAAATCGTGTTCACGCGCCTACATGCCGGCGGCAAGTTCGACAAGGCCGCGGGCGGCGCCTATACGTTTTCGGGGGGCCTGCATGGCGTGGGCGTGTCGGTGACCAATGCGCTGTCGTCGCGGCTCGACGTCACCGTCTGGCGCGACGGCAAGGTCGCCGAACTCGGTTTCGCGCACGGCGATCTCGCGCGCCCGCTGAGCGTGCGCGCCGCGACGAAGGCGGACAAGAAATCCGGCACGCGCGTGACGGCCGCGCCGGATCCGAAATACTTCGATTCGGCCAACCTGCCGCTCGGCGAGCTGCAGCGGCTGTTGCGCTCGAAGGCGGTGCTGCTGCCGGGCGTCGAGGTGGTGTTCGTCAACGAGAAGACCGGCGAGCGCCAGAGCTGGAAATACGACGACGGCCTGCGCGGCTATCTGCTCGAAGGCATGAACGGCAGCGACCTGCTGATTCCGCTGTTCGAAGGCGAGCGCTACGCGGACAGTTCGCGCGCGAGCGAGGACACGTTCGCCGAGGGCGAGGGCGCGGCGTGGGTCGTCGCATGGAGCGAGGAAGGGCCGCTCACGCGCGAGTCGTACGTGAACCTGATCCCGACGCCCGCCGGCGGCACGCACGAATCCGGCTTGCGCGACGGCCTCTATCAGGCAGTGAAGAGCTTCGTCGAGCTGCACAACCTGCAGCCGAAAGGCGTGAAGCTGCTCGCCGAGGACGTGTTCGCGCGCGTGTCGTTCGTGCTGTCCGCGAAGGTGCTCGATCCGCAGTTCCAGGGGCAGATCAAGGAGCGACTGAACAGCCGCGACGCGGTGAAACTCGTGTCGTCGTTCACGCGGCCGGCGCTGGAACTGTGGCTGAACCAGCACGTCGAGCACGGCAAGAAGCTCGCCGAGCTCGTGATCCGCCAGGCGCAGGCGCGCACCCGCGCGGGCCAGAAGGTCGAAAAGCGCAAGAGCTCCGGCGTCGCGGTGCTGCCCGGCAAGCTGACCGACTGCGAGACGACCGATATCGCGCGCAACGAACTCTTTCTCGTCGAAGGCGATTCGGCCGGCGGCTCCGCGAAGATGGGCCGCGACAAGGAGTATCAGGCGATCCTGCCGCTGCGCGGCAAGGTGCTCAACACGTGGGAAACCGAACGCGACCGGCTGTTCGCGAACAACGAGGTGCACGACATCTCGGTGGCGATCGGCGTCGATCCGCACAACCCGGACGATGCCGTCGATCTGTCCAATCTGCGCTACGGCAAGATCTGCATCCTGTCGGACGCGGACGTCGACGGCTCGCACATCCAGGTGCTGCTGCTCACGCTGTTTTTCCGGCATTTCCCGCAACTGATCGAGCGCGGTCACGTGCATGTCGCGCGCCCGCCGCTGTTTCGCGTCGATGCGCCGGCGCGCGGCAAGAAGCCCGCGCAGAAACTCTACGCGCTCGACGAGGGCGAACTCGAAGCGATTCTCGACAAGCTGCGCAAGGACGGCGTGCGCGACACGCAGTGGACCATCAGCCGCTTCAAGGGACTGGGCGAGATGAGCGCCGAGCAGTTGTGGGACACGACCATGAACCCGGACACCCGGCGCCTGTCGCCGGTCAGGCTCGGCGATCTCGATTTCGACGCCACCGTCGCGCGGATGACGATGCTGATGGGCAAGGGCGAAGCGGCGTCGCGGCGCAGCTGGCTCGAAGAAAAGGGTAACGAGGTCGAAGCGGATATCTGAGCGCACGCCCGGCGCGCGCGCCGCGCCGGGCCTCGTCGCTTCGGATCACACACGGATACGGACTGCAGATGGACGACAATACGCCTGATCTTTTCGCCGCGGCGGCTGCGCCGGGCGATTCGCTGACGCTTGGCCTGTACGCCGAGCGCGCCTACCTCGACTACGCGGTGAGCGTGGTCAAGGGCCGCGCGCTGCCGGACGTGTGCGACGGCCAGAAGCCGGTGCAGCGGCGCATCCTGTTCGCGATGAACGAGATGGGCCTTGCCGACAACGCTAAGCCGGTGAAGTCGGCGCGCGTGGTCGGCGACGTGCTCGGCAAGTACCACCCGCACGGCGACCAGTCGGCCTACGACGCGCTCGTGCGGCTCGCGCAGGATTTCTCGATGCGCTATCCGCTGATCGACGGCCAGGGCAATTTCGGCTCGCGCGACGGCGACGGCGCCGCGGCGATGCGCTACACCGAAGCGCGCCTCACGCCGATCGCGAAGCTGCTGCTCGACGAGATCGGTCAGGGGACGGTCGATTTCATGCCGAACTACGACGGCTCGTTCGAGGAGCCGAAGCTGCTGCCCGCGCGGCTGCCGTTCGTGCTGCTGAACGGCGCATCGGGCATCGCGGTCGGGCTGGCCACCGAGATTCCGTCGCACAACCTGCGCGAAGTCGCCGCGGCGGCGGTCGCGCTGATCCGTCATCCGGCCCTGCCGCATGCGGAGCTGATGCAGCTGATTCCCGGGCCGGACTTTCCGGGCGGCGGCCAGATCATTTCGAGCGACGCCGAGATCGCCGCAGCCTACGAAAGCGGCCGCGGCAGCCTGAAGGTGCGCGCGCGCTGGAAGATCGAGGAGCTCGCGCGCGGCCAGTGGCAACTGGTCGTCACCGAGCTGCCGCCGAACACGTCGTGCCAGAAGGTGCTGGAAGAAATCGAGGAACTCACCAATCCCAAGGTGAAGCTCGGCAAGAAGGCGCTCACGCCCGAGCAGTTGCAGACGAAGCAGTCGATGCTCGCGCTGCTCGACGCGGTGCGCGACGAATCCGGCAAGGACGCGCCGGTACGGCTCGTGTTCGAGCCGAAGACGAGCCGCATCGACCAGACCGAATTCGTCCACTCGCTGCTCGCGAACACGAGCCTCGAATCGGGCGCGGCGCTGAATCTCGTGATGATCGGCGCGGACGGCCGGCCGCGCCAGAAGGGCATCGGCGAGATCCTGCAGGAATGGATCGGCTTTCGCTTCGCGACCGTCACGCGCCGCACCCGCCATCGCCTGACGAAGGTCGACGAACGCATCCATATCCTCGAAGGGCGGATGATCGTCTACCTGAATATCGACGAAGTGATCCGCATCATTCGCGAGTCCGACGAGCCGAAGCAGGCGCTGATCGCCGCGTTCGGCCTGAGCGAGCGCCAGGCCGACGACATTCTCGACATCCGCCTGCGCCAGCTCGCGCGGCTCGAAAAGATCAAGATCGAGAAGGAACTCGAAGAACTGCGCAGCGAAAAGGCGAAGCTCGAAGAGCTGCTCGCGAGCGAGCCGGCCATGAAGCGCCTGATCGTGAAGGAGATCGAGAGCGATGCGAAGCAGTTCGGCGACGAGCGGCGCACGCTGATCCAGCAGGAGAAGCGCGCAACCTTCGAGGCGCGCGTGGTCGACGAGCCGGTCACCGTCGTGGTGTCGCAGAAGGGCTGGGTGCGCGCGCTGAAGGGGCATGGGCTCGATCCGGCCGGCTTCACGTTCAAGGCGGGCGACGCGCTGTATGCGGCGTTCCAGTGCCGCACGCCCGACATGCTGATCGCGTGGGGCAGCAACGGACGCGTGTATTCGGTGGCGGTCGCGCAGTTGCCGGGCGGCCGCGGCGACGGCGTGCCGGTCACCTCGCTGATCGAGCTCGAATCGGGCAGCCACCTGATGCACTACTACGCGGCGCCGGCCGAGCAGGCGCTGCTGCTCGCGTCGAGCAATGGTTTCGGCTTCATCGCGAAGGTCGGCGACATGGTGAGCCGCGTGAAGGCCGGCAAGGCGTTCATGACGATCGACGAAGGCGCGGCGCCGCTCGCGCCGATGCCGATGGTGCCCGACGCAACGCACGTGGCCTGTCTGTCCGGCGGCGGCCGTCTGCTGGTGTTCAGCCTCGACGAGATGAAGACGCTCGCGGGCGGCGGCCGCGGCGTCACGCTGATGGGGCTCGACGACAGGGAGCCGCTCGCGCAGGCGCTCGCGATCGGGCGCGCGGGGCTCGTGCTGAGCGGCACCGGACGCGGCGGCAAGGCATACGAGGAAACGCTCGACAAGGCCGCGCTCGCCGGCTATGTCGGCAAGCGCGCGCGCAAGGGGCGCTTGCCCGACACGAAGCTCAAGCTGCTCGGCATGCGCCCGGCGCTCGCGTAGTCTGCGCCCGGCGGCGGCGTCCGGATGCGCGTGCCGCCACGCGCACGGCTGACACCCCAGGAAGGGGCGCGCGGAACTGGCCGCACCAAAGGCGGTCGAAAGCGGTCATTGGCCGCGCAACGCGCAACGCGCAACGCGCAACGCGCAACGTGCAACGCGCAACGTGCAACGTGCAGCGCACAGCGTGCCGCGCATGGGCGGCCCATCCCACCTGAGAGAGAAACGTTATGACGAAGGCCGTCGAATTCGCACTGTTCCTGCATCTGCTCGGCGTCGCCGTCTGGGTCGGCGGCATGGTCTTTGCCCATTTCTGCCTGCGCCCCGCGCTTGCCGATCTGTCGCCGCAGTTGCGGCTGCCGTTGTGGGCGTCCGTGTTCGCCCGCTTCTTCAACTGGGTCGCGGCCTCCGTGCTGGTGATCCTGCTCACCGGCGGCTTTCTGCTGATGCAGTTCGGCGGCGCGCACGCGACGTGGCCGTTGCATGCGATGGCGGGACTCGGCATCGTGATGATGCTGATCTTCGGGCACATCCGCTTTGCGGTGTTTCCGCGCATCCGTCGCGCGGTGCAGGCACAGAACTGGCCCGACGGCGCGCGAGCGGTCGGCACCGTGCGGCGCCTCGTGCTCGTGAACCTGGTGCTCGGCGTCGTGACGATCGGCGTGGCCGTACTGTCGGGCGGCCTGTGACGAAGCGCCGCCGCGGTGCCTGACGGCATCCGGCACCCCCGGGCGCCCCCCGGCGCCCCCTTGGCGCCTCAGGCGATGCCCGCGTACATCAGCCACAGTCCGCAGGCGCCCGCTACCGTTCCATAGACCACGTAGACCGGCACCTTCAGCTTTGCGAAGCACATGCCCGCGAACAGCGCGGTGACCGCATAGGGCCACTCGTGCGGCACGTGCTGCGCGATGCGCAGCACCGCGACCGCGAGAAACGCCGTCGTGACCGCGCGCAGCACGCGCATGCCCTGCTCGAAGCGCGCATGGTCGCGCAACTGGTGCAGATGGCGCCGCGCCAGCACGACCAGGCAGCCGGACGGCACGAACAGCGCGAGCGTCGCGATCAGCGCGCCGCTCCAGCCGTTGACCAGATAGCCGAAAAACGGCACCACATTGAGCAGCGGCCCCGGCGACAGCGGCGACAGCGAGAACGCGAGCGTGAAGTCGCCCTCGGTCACCGGCAACCCCGGGCGGACGAACAGGGTCTTGAGCACCGGCAACGCGGAGAAGCCGCCGCCGAACAGCGTCATGCCGGCGCCGGCGAGGCGCGGCCAGAGCAGCGCAAGCGCGTAGTGGGGCGGCAGCGGCAGCGCGAACAGCACGATCAGCACGCACAGGCAGACCACGATGCGCGCATCGCCGCGCCCGAACGACACATTCAGGCGGGCGGGCTCGCGGGCGTCGCGCGCGCGGCTGTTGAGCCAGCCGAGCACGAACGCGACGACGAGCATCCCCACGTAGGCGGCGGGGCTGTGCGTGAGCAGCAGCGTCACGCAGCCGAGCAGCGCGGCGGCCCATTCGAGGCGGCCGCGCACCAGCGCGCGCGTCTGCTTGTACCAGGTGATCCCGATCAGCGTGCCGAGCACGACGCTGAAGTGATCGAGCAGCGTGCGCGACGCGACCGCATGCACGGCCGGCGTCCGGTAGAAGATCGCGAACAGCGTCATCAGCACGAAGAACGGCAGCACGCTCGCGACACCCGCGACCCATGCGCCGGCCCGCCCGCGCAGCGCGTGACCGAGTTGCACCGCGACGTTGCAGCCGACGGGTCCCGGCACCATCCACGCGAGCGCAATCAGGTCGGAGAAGGCGACGCGCGAGAGCCGCTGCTCGCGCTCGACATAGTGGTTTTCCAGTTGCGCCATCAGCGCGAGCCCGCCCCACGACAGCGCCGAGAGCCCGCAGACGACGCGGAACAGTGTCCACAGCGCTAGCCGGTCGCCTTGCCTCGTCGGGTCGTCGTTCTTCATGGTGGCGGGAACGCTCTGCGAATCGTGTGGCCGGTGACGCGCGCGATCCTTCCGGGAAGGCCGAGGTATGCTGCGCGTTCGTGAGGGCGGCGAGGACGCGGGGCGCCCTCGCTGCCGTTATCCTTGGCTGCCCGAGGTTGCGCCGGTGCGCTCCGCGGCCGGTTCGTGCGACGACCGCTGCTCGCGCATGCCGCACACGCCGAAGCGGTCGAGCAGCGCGCCGATCGCATCGGCGGGAACCGGACGCGAGAACAGGAAACCCTGTGCCTCGATATGGCCGAGCGCGGCGAGCCACGCGATCTGTTCTTCTGTTTCCGTGCCTTCGACGACGACCGTGAGCCCGAGCGAGCGCGCCAGATTGACGATCGCCGTCACCATCACGCAGACGCTGCGGTCGGCCGGAATGGCCTGGATAAACGAGCGGTCGACCTTCAGCGTATCGACCGAGAAGCGGTTCAGGTAAGACAGCGACGAGTAGCCGGTGCCGAAGTCGTCGAGCGCGATGCGCACGCCGAGGCGCTTGAGCGCGAAAATCTTCTCCGAGACGAGTTCCGGATACTCCATCATCGCGGTCTCGGTGATTTCGAGTTCGAGGCGCCGCGCGGCGATGCCGGTCTCCTCGATCGCCTGGGCGATCGTCTCGTAGAGGTCGCCGCGCCAGAACTGCACTGCCGAGATGTTGACCGCGAGCGATAGCGTTTCGTAGCCCTGCTGCTGCCACAGCGCGAGCTGCCGGCACGCGGTTTCGATCACGAAGTTGCCGATCGGCACGATCAGGCCCGTCGACTCCGCCACCGGAATGAATTCGTTGGCCGGAATCAGGCCGTGCTGCGGATGATTCCAGCGCACCAGCGCCTCGAAGCCGGTGATGCAGCGGCGCGTGAGATCGATCTTCGGCTGGTACGCGAGGAACAGTTGACCTTCGGCGAGCGCGACGCGCAACTGCTGCTCCCACTTCATCAGATGGTCCGCACGATGCGACAGCTGCGGCGAGTAGAACTGGTAGCAGTTCTTGCCCGCGTCCTTCGCGCTGTACATCGCCAGGTCGGCCTTCTTCAGCAGGTCGATCTCGTTCTCGTTCGGCACCGAGTACAGCGCGATGCCGATGCTCGCATGCAGCACGAACGCGCTGCCGCGCACTTCGAAGGGCTTCGAGAAGACCTCGGAGGCGGCTTCGGCAAGCTCGACCGCGCGCTGCTCGACGTCGTCGCCCTTGACCACCGCGACGAACTCGTCGCCGCCGATGCGGCTCAGCCTGCCGCCGTCGCCGACGGCGTCCGCGAGGCGCGCGGCGGTCATCTGCAGCACGATGTCGCCCGCGTTGTGGCCGAGCGTGTCGTTGACGGTCTTGAAGTTGTCGAGGTCGATGAAGAGGATCGCGAGGCGGCTCAGGTTGGCCGGATTCGCGACGTCGTGGCGCAGTCCCTGGAGCGTCGCGTAGCGGTTCGGCAGGCCGGTCAGCAGGTCGTATTCGACCAGATGCGTCATTTCGCGTTCGCGGCCGAGCAGCTTGCCGATCAGGCCGGTCGCCACCGCGAAGAAGCCGAGCATCGCGAGCGAGATGAAGCCCGCCATCAGCAGGTAGACGTTGCGCGTGTGGTCGTAGTCGGCGAACTCTTCGGCCTTCGACAGGCCCACCAGCACGCCGAGCGGATAGCCGTCGATGTGGCGGTACGAGAAGATGCGCGTGACGTGATCGATCGGATCGGAGTAGGTGCCCGAGACGTGCCGCGAAGCCGGATAGGCGCCGGCTGCGGAGAACTTGCCCGGCGCCATTTCGGTATTGCCGGTGCGCCGCGCCAGCACGCTGCCGTTATCCGAGACCACGGCGATCACGCCGTCGCGGCCGATTGCCGCGTTGTTGTAGAAGTCGCTCGTGAAGTAGCTCGGGTCTTCCGACACCACCACGACCCCCGCGAACGAACCGTCCGGATGATTCAGCCGCCGCGTCATCTGCAGCGTCCATTGTCCCGATACGCGCCCGAGCACCGGCTTGCTGATGTACAGCTGGTCGTCGTTGTTGTGCTCGTGCACCTTGAAGTGCTCGCGGTCCGACAGGTTGATCGGCTTCGGATTCTGCTCGGCGGTGTTCGCGACGAGCAGCCCGTGCTCGTTGATGATCGACACCTGCACCAGCGTGTCGCTTTGCACCACGCCCTTCGCGACCGTGCTGATGAGATCGAAGTGCGTCGGATCCTTCTCGTACTCGTATTTGACGAAGCGGGTGATCTGGTCGACCTGGTGGATCGCCTTGAGCGTGTGCTGTTCGAGCGCGGCCGACAGGATGGCCGCGGAGGCCGTGGCCTCGCGCGCCGCGGAATCGCGCTCGACCGACAGGCGGGCGAAGATCACCGTCCACAGCAGGACCAGCACGAGCAGGCCGAGCGCGGGAATCGCGAGCAGCGCCCGACGGCGCGGCAAGCCCGGGTCGAGATGTGGCCGCGAGTCGCGTGAGGTGGAAAAGCGTGCCTGGCTCATCGTGGCAGGCCTGCCCGTACGCCGTGCCGCTGCGGATTCGGGAAGGTCGACTGCGCGGGTTTCGTAATTGGCTGCATGATGAGCGGGGTGCCGGGACAGATGCGCAGGGCCGAACAGCGTGGCGTCATGCCGAACCCAGACAGGGTCGGCAGATCTTTTTCGATATTACTGAATGGCACAGAATTACGGAAGTGGCCGCCGTTCGGGTATACGATCGGCTCCACCGCCCTGTCATGCCGCATGCGTGCCGCCGATGCGCCGGTGGGCGCGACCGACAGGCCGCCGCGGGCGGATGGCGCCCCGCGACGCCCGCAGGGACTCATTTCACCCGTCGATTCCATGCATGCGGCATTGACTGCTGCACGCGCGTACATCCTTTTCAGCGCAGACGAAACGTGCCGTCGACGACCGTGACGCTCGGGCCGCCGATCCAGACCGTATAGGCCGCATCGTCGTACGCGACCGACACCTGACCGGCGCGGCCGAGCGCCGTCCCCTGGCGCACCGTGTAGTGCGCGCCGGGCCGGCGCTGCTGCGCGCTCAACAGGCAGGCGAGCGCCGCATTGGCGCTGCCGGTGACCGGGTCCTCGCCGAGGGCGAACTGGCCGCCGGACATCAGGCAGCGCATCTCGAACGTCGCCGGGCCGCCGGCCGGATGCGGACCGTAGATCGCGAGCCCGTGGGTACCCGCCGACGCGGCCACCTGGGCGAGTGCGGCGAAATCCGCATCAAGCGCGAGACATGCATCGGCGGACTTGACGCGCACGACGAGCCACGGCGCGCCGTTATCGACGGCGCACGGCGCGGCGTCGAAGTCGATCGCGTCGCTGCGCAGCGCGGCGGCGAGCGCCGCATAGTGAGGCGCGTCGAGCGGCGTCATGCGGGCGGGCGGCGCGGCGAACGCCCATGTGCCGTCCGCTTGCGCGCGCAGCGCGACGAGGCCGACTCCGCACTGCTGCACGAGCTGGCCGGGCGTTTTCGGCTGATAACCGCTGTCGATCAGCGCATGCGCGGTGCCGAGCGTCGGATGGCCGGCGAACGGCAATTCGCCGTGTGTCGTGAAGATGCGCACGCGATAGTCCGCGGCCGGGTCGCTAGCTTTCAGGACGAAGGCGGTCTCGGACAGGTTGGTCCAGTGCGCGATGGCCTGCATCTGGGCCGTGTCGAGGCCGTCCGCGTCGAAAATCACGGCGAGCGGGTTGCCCTTGAACGGGACCGTGGAGAATACGTCGACCTGTTTGAAGCGGACAGTGCGGGCGGACATGGGATCGATTTATCCCTATGTGGACAGATCGGCCGATTCTACTGTGTGGCGGGGCTGCCGGCCACTGTACCGACACTATTTTTATTTATTTTTTTATTCTCTTTTTGTGGTCACGGCAATAGGCCGGTCGCCACGCGCGCGCGTACCCGTGCGGGTGTGCGTGCGCGGGCGGCTCGCCGAAAAAAAACGCGCCGCGGGCGCAACGGCACCCGGCGACGCGTGATGGACGCGCTGCCCCGGCGGTTGCGGCGTTTCCGCCGCGGCCGGGAACCGCGTCACTCGACCTCGGCGATCAGCTCGATCTCGACGCATGCGCCGAGCGGAATCTGCGCGACGCCGAATGCCGAGCGCGCATGCTTGCCGCGCTCGCCGAACACCTCGACCATCAGCTCCGATGCGCCGTTCGTGACGAGGTGCTGCTCGGTGAACGCGAGTGTCGAGTTCACGAGACTCATCAGCTTGACGACGCGTTTCACGCGGTTCAGGTCGCCGACGTGCGCATGCAGCGTTGCGAGCAGATCGATGGCGACGCCGCGCGCGGCGGCCTTGCCTTCTTCGGTGCCGAGCGTATCGCCGAGCTTGCCGGCCCAGACCTTGCCGTCCTTTTTGGCGATATGGCCCGACAGATACACCGTGTCGCCGCTTTGCGCGCTCATCACGTAAGCGGCGGCCGGCGCGCCGGCCGCGGGCAGCGCGATGCCGAGCGCCTTGAGCGTGTCATACACATTCACTTGAGACATGACGGGAGTCCTTGTCGAGGGTTCAAAGGGAAACGGGCACTCAGAGATGCGCGCGCACGAGCGCCGCGAGGCGCGCGACGCCTTCTTCGATGCGCGCGGGCGGCACCGTCACGAACGACAGGCGCAGCGTGTTGTGCTGCGCGTCGTTCGCATAGAACGGGCCGCCGGGCACGAACGCGACATTCTGCGCGACGGCCTGTTCGAGCAGCTTCATGCTGTCGATCTGCGGCGGCAGCTTCACCCAGATGAACATGCCGCCTTCCGGCCGGTTCCAGCTCACGCCCTCGGGCATCGCGCGCGCCAGCGCGGCGAGCATCGCGTCGCACTGGTCGCGGTAGAGCGCGCGGATGGTCGGCACGTGCGTGTCGAGAAAGCCGTCCTTGACGACCTCGTGCACGATGCGCTGCGTGAAGCTCGGCGTGTGCAGGTCGGTGGCCTGCTTGGCCTGCACCAGCTTGAAGTGCAGGTCTTCGGGCGCAATGATGTAGCCGACCCGCAGACCGGGCGCGAGCACCTTCGAGAACGAGCCGAGGTGCACGATGTGACCGGGCGCCATCGACAGCATCGTCGGCAGCGGCTCGCCGGCGTAGTCGAGCGCGCCGTAGGGATCGTCCTCGATGATCGGGAAGGGCGCGCGCTGCGCGAGCGCGGCGAGAGCGCGGCGGCGCTCGACCGGCAGACGCCGGCCGGTCGGATTCTGGAAGTTCGGCTGCGCGTACAGCAGCCGTGCGCCGGCGGTGAGCGCGGGCGTGAGGGCGTCCGGGATCAGGCCGCGGTCGTCGGTGGGCACCTGCACGTAGCGCGGCTCGTACATCGAGAACGACTGCAGCGCGCCGAGGTAGGTCGGCGTTTCGACCAGCACCGGGCTGTCCGGGCAGACCAGCACCTTGCCTAGCAGGTCGAGCGCCTGCTGCGAGCCGGTCGTGATCAGCACCTGCGACGCGCGGATCTGCGCGCCATTGACCGAGTGGCGCGCGGCAACCCACTCGCGCAGCGGCAGATAGCCTTCGGTCGCGCTGTACTGCAGCGCGGCGGCGGGTGTGTCGCGCAGGATCCGGTCGGACGCCTCGCGCATGCGTTCGGCCGGGAACGTGGCCGGCGACGGCAGGCCGCCCGCGAACGAAATGACCTCCGGCCGCTCGGTGACTTTCAGGATTTCGCGAATCGCCGAGCTGGTGAGCTTGCGCGCGCGTTCGGAAAGTTGCCACGACGGGGCTTGAAGGTCGCTTTGATCCATGATGTCCTCAACGGGGGGCCGGCTCGGGCCGGCGTCTTCGAAAAACGTCAATTATGCGCGAGTTTGTCGTTCGCGCGCCGTGTACGCCGCCGGCGGGCGGCGCTACCGTCACCGGAGCACACGCAGCCCGGCTGGGGTTTCGATGTCGGCCGCGAGCGCTGGAGCGGCCGCGGCGTCGGAAGCGGTGGACAGCGCGATCAGGTGGGCGGCGCCGAGCCAGCGCAGCGGCTCGGCGAGCGCCTGCGCGCGCGGATGGACGCCGTGCAGCGCCTTCAGCGCAAGGCCCGCGTCGGCCAGGCTGGCCGACGGATGGCGCGGCGTGTCCCACTGGATCAGCGACGGCAGCAGCCCGTCGCCGACGCCTTGCCACGCCGGGAACGCGCCGTCGTCGGGCACCGTGAGGCCCCAGCCGAGCGCGCCGCGCGTCATCGGCACGACCGGCGCGAGACGCTGCGGGTACTGCGCCTGCCAGCGGCGCAGGTCCTTCGGACGCTCGACGCGCGCCACCCAGTGCGCGAGGTACGGGCCGGCGGCGACGCGCGCCTGCGTGTGCGGCGCGTCGAGCGCGAACAGCCGCGGACGGACCGCACCCTCGGCGGGCGGCGGTGCGTCCGGGTCGATGGCGATCACTTCCAGGTATAGCCCGCCCCACAGGTTCAGCAGGCGGTTGTGGGTGCGCATCAGCGGATGCGCGCCGCCGCCCGACGGCGCGACGCCAAGCGTGTCGGCGACGTACGCGCAGCCTTCGTCGAGGGTGCGCGCGGCAATCACGAGATGGTCGAGGCGAAGCGAAGAGACGGTCATGGCTGGGAGCGGGGCAGGACGGTGGATGCGGCGCGGCGCGCGCAAAGAGGCGCTCCGGCGCCGCGCGGGGCCGGCGGCGGCACAGCGCCACGGCGCCACGGCGCGGCAGATCCGGCTGCCGCAGGCGGGCGGCCTGCGACACGCTACGAATGTAGCGTCATCGACCTGCACAGTAACGGTACAATCGGCCACATAGTGCTCGGTACAGTTGAGGCCTCGCATGTCCGTTCCTCCCGATCTGATTCCTGCGCCGCACGATACGGCCGCGCTGACGCTCGTCGACCAGCTCGTGCAGTGGGCGCGGCGGCGTATCGACGAGCGCGTGTTTCGCGCGGGCATGCGCATGCCGTCGATCCGCAAGCTGGCGGTGGACAAGAGCGTGTCGCGCTTCACGGTGGTCGAGGCGTACGAGCGTCTGGTCGCGCAGGGCTATCTCGAGTCGCGCCGCGGCTCCGGCTTCTATGTGCGCGAGCGGCTCGCCGTGCCGCTGCCGGGCGGACGCCGCACCGAGGCGGCGCCCGTGCCGAGCACGATCGACGTGGTCTGGCTGCTGCGCAACATGCTGCATCCGTCGACGCAGCCCGAGCGCGGTCCCGGACTCGGCTACCTGCCGGAGCGCTGGCTCGACGGCGAACTGATCACCGGCGCTTTGCGCACGCTCGGCCGCCAGGCGGGGGCGCACATGCTGCGCCTCGGCACGCCGCAAGGCTTCCTGCCGCTGCGCGTGCAGTTGCAGACACGGCTCGAGGAGCAGGAGATCGGCGCGGCGCCCGAGCAGATCGTGATGTGCTCCGGCGTGACTCAGGCGATCGATCTGATCGCGCGCATCTTCGTGCAGCCGGGCGACGCGGTGATCGTCGGCGATCCGGCGTGGTTTCAGATGTTCGGGCGCTTCGCCTCGCAGGGGGCGCGCCTCGTGGGCATGCCGTACACGCCGCAGGGGCCGGACCTCGACGCGCTCGAGGCGCTCGTGCAGACCTGGCGGCCGAAGATGCTGGTGATCAACTCGGTGCTGCAGAATCCGACCGGGACCTCGCTGACCGCATCGCAGGCGTTTCGCATCCTGCAGCTGGCGCAGACCTACGATTTCATCGTCGTCGAGGACGACATCTACGGCGACCTGTGTCCGCCGGGCTATCCGGCCACGCGGCTCGCGAGCCTCGACCAGTTGCGGCGCGTGATCTATCTGGGCAGTTTTTCGAAGACGCTCGCGCCGAACCTGCGGGTGGGGTTCATCGCGGGGCCGACCGGCGTGGCGAATGCGCTGGCCGACCAGAAGATGCTGGTCGGCATGACGAGTCCGGAGCTGAACGAGCGCGTGCTGTACAAGATCCTCACGGAAGGGCACTACCGGCGTCACGTCGAGCGGCTGCGCGCGCGGCTCGACGGCGTGCGCGACAAGGCCGCGCGGATGCTGGAGCGCACCGGCCTGCGGCTGTTCCAGGCGCCGGGCGCGGGGATGTTCCTGTGGGCCGACACCGGCGTCGATGCGAGCGCGTTCGCGGCCGCCGCGCACGAAGCCGGTTTCCTGCTGACGCCTGGCAGCCTGTTTTCGCCGCAGCAGTCGCCGTCGAGCTGGATGCGCTTTAACGTGGCCAACTGCGGCGATCCGGCGTTGCCGGGGGTGCTCGGCGCTTATCTGGACTCGGTCGCGCGGCGGGTGCGCCTGCCGGAGTGCGCCGACTGATGGAGGTTGCCGGGGCTTGCCCGGTTGGGTCCCGGTTTGCTTGTCACAATGGACACAGGGACGACCGAACCGCGCGACAAGGCCCGGCGATACCTGGGGATACCCGGCGATACCCGGCGATACCCGGCGATACCCGGCGATACCCGGCGATACCCGGCGATACCCGGCGATACCCGGCGATACCCGGCGATACCCGGCGATACCCGGCGGGCATGCCCCCCGGAATCGGGCCGCGCTCCGGCCCGGCCGGCCCGGCCGCTGCGGCTGCGCATCCCTGCCCCAATATTTTCCCTCTTGAATTTCGAGTGGCGGCCCCCATCTCCCCGCTCGACGCGGGCGGCGGCCCCCGGGCTGGCGCCCGCGAGGTCGCACCGCGACCGTCGCGCCGGCCCGACCGGAGGCCGGGCCGCCGACCCGCACCGCGCCGCACATCATTCACGAACGAGGACAGACGGACCATGGCACAAGAAACCATGAGCTTTCAGGCGGAAGTCAAACAGCTTCTGCACCTGATGATCCATTCGCTGTACAGCAACAAGGAGATTTTCCTGCGCGAGCTGATTTCGAACGCATCGGATGCGGCCGACAAGCTGCGCTTCGAGGCGATCGCGAACAACGCGCTGTACGAGAACGATCCGAACCTGCGTATCCGCGTGTCGTACGACAAGGATGCGCGCACGATCACGATCGACGACAACGGCATCGGCATGAGCCGCGACGAGACGATCTCGCACCTCGGCACGATCGCGCGCTCGGGGACGAAGGAGTTCTTCGGCAAGCTGTCGGGCGACCAGCAGAAGGACGCGGCGCTGATCGGCCAGTTCGGCGTGGGCTTCTACTCGGGTTTCATCGTCGCCGACCGGATCACCGTGGAGACGCGCCGCGCCGGGCTGCCGGCCTCCGAGGGCGTGCGCTGGACGAGCGGCGGCGAGGGCGATTTCTCGGTCGAGGCGATCGAGCGCGCGCCGCGCGGCACGCGCATCACGCTGCATCTGCGCGCCGACGAGGACGAACTGCTGTCGTCGCACCGGATCCGCTCGATCATCCAGAAGTATTCGGATCATGTCGCGCTGCCGATCCTGATGAAGAAGGAAGAGTGGGACGCGGAAAAGAGCGAGATGGTCACGAAGGACGAAGACGAGACCGTCAACCAGGCGAGCGCGCTGTGGACCCGCGCGAAGAGCGAAGTCACCGACGAGCAGTATCGCCAGTTCTACCAGCACATCGCGCACGACCATCAGGACCCGCTCACGTGGACGCACAACCGCGTCGAGGGCCGCAGCGAGTACACGCAACTGCTGTACGTGCCGTCGGCCGCGCCGTTCGACCTGTGGAACCGCGATCATCGCGGCGGACTGAAGCTCTATGTGAAGCGCGTGTTCATCATGGACGACGCGGAACAGCTGCTGCCGAACTACCTGCGCTTCGTGAAGGGCGTGGTCGATTCGAGCGATCTGCCGCTGAACGTGTCGCGTGAAATCCTGCAGGAAAGCCGCGACGTGAAGGCAATTCGCGACGGCGTGACCAAGCGCACGCTGTCGATGCTCGAAGAACTGGCGAACGCCGGGGACGAGGCCGGCAAGCAGAAGTACGCGACCTTCTGGCAGGCATTCGGCCAGGTGCTGAAAGAGGGCGTCGGCGAGGACTTCGCGAACCGCGAGCGCATCGCGAAGCTGCTGCGCTTCGCGTCGACGCATCACGACTCGGCCGAGCAGACCGTCGCGCTCGCCGATTACGTCGCGCGGATGAAGCCCGAGCAGTCGAAGATCTATTACGTGACCGCGGACGCCTGGCAGGCCGCGACCCACAGCCCGCATCTCGAAGTGTTCCGCAAGAAGGGCGTCGAGGTGCTGCTGCTCACGGACCGCGTCGACGAGTGGATGCTGTCGTTCCTCAACGAGTTCGACGGCAAGCCGCTGCAAAGCGTCGCGCGCGGCGACCTCGACCTCGGCGCGCTGGACGATCAGGAGAAGGCCGAGCAGGAGAAAGTGGGCGAAGCGCTCAAGCCGCTCGTCGAGAAGATGAAGGAGGCGCTCAAGGACAAGGCGAAGGACGTGCGGCTGACGTTCCGCCTGACCGATTCGCCGTCGTGCCTCGTCGCCGACGACGGCGAAATGAGCGGCTATCTGCAGCGCATGCTGAAGGCCGCCGGCCAGCAGGCGCCGTCGTTCAGGCCGATTCTGGAGGTCAATCCGGAGCATGCGCTCGTCAAGGGCCTGCAGGCTGACGGCGTGCACTTCGACGACTGGTGCCATCTGCTGTTCGATCAGGCGCTGCTTGCCGAAGGCGGCGCGCTGGAAGACCCGGCCAGCTTCGTGAAGCGCACCAACGCGCTGCTGCTGGCACGCGCGGGCTAAGGGCGGGCGGCGCGCGCCGCGCGTCGCGACGTATCGCGGGCCGGACGTATCGCGGCCAGGACGTCTTGCGGACTGCAAGTCTTGCGGGCCGCACGTCGTCCGCACAAAAGGCGCTGCCACGGGCAGCGCTTTTTTTGTGCCTTGTGTTTTGCGCTTTGCGTTTTGCCCTGTGGGTCTGCGATGCCCGGGGCGGCGCTGCGGGCTGTCCCGCTATAATCGCTCCCCATGCTGATCCGTTTCGACGCGGCCGATGCGCACTGGCGCGTCGCGCCCCTGCCTGGTTTCACTGCCTGCCAGAAGGACTGGCTTACGCGCGGCGGTTCGCTGACCGCGCATCTGCGCACGCTTGGCGCGGTCGACGTGCGCGTGACGCGCGAAGCGGTCGCGCCGGCCTGGGCCGACGAGCATGCGGCGCTCGACCTCGCGCCGCGCGCGCCGGTGTGGGTGCGCGAAGTCGTGCTGTCGGTCGACGGCGTGGCGGTGGTGGCCGCGCATAGCATCACGCCGCTCGTCGCGAGCAGCGGCGTCTGGCAGGCCATGCGCCGGCTGCGCAACCGGCCGCTCGCCGAACTGCTGTACAGCGACAGCAGTGTCGCGCGCTCGAGCCTCGTGAGTCGCCGGCTGACCGCGCGGCATCCGCTGTACCGGCTCGCCGCGCAGGCTGCCGGGGGCGTGCCGGCGCATGCGCTCGTCGCGCGCCGCTCGGTGTTCGGGCGTCTCGGCGCGCCGCTGATGGTGACCGAGTGCATGCTGCCGTCGCTGTGGACGCGGCTCGCGCGCGACGGCGAGGGCGCGCACGCGTGGCCGCGTGCGCAGGCGCGCGACCACGCGCGGCCGCTCGACCATACGGCATCGCGCGCGCATGCGGAGCGCCCGCGCGCCGGCGCGTCGCCCGCCGGTCCTCGCGCCACGCGCGCCAGCGTCCCGGACGCGCCGCGCGGCGGCAAGGTGCCGCGCTGATGCTGTGCGGCTTTCCCCCGGTCGTCGCGCGCGACACTCATACGCTGATACTCGGCAGTTTCCCCGGAGTGGCGTCGCTCGCGGCCGCACAATACTATGCGCATCCGCGCAACCAGTTCTGGCGGTTGCTGGGCGCGGTGCTTGATGAACCTTCGCTCCACGACGCGCCCTACGAAGCGCGGCTCACGCGCGTGCTGGCGCACGGCATCGGCATCTGGGACGTCCTCGACGCGTGCCATCGCGAAGGCAGTCTCGACTCAGCGATCCGCCACGCCCAGCCGAACGACTTCGCGTCGTTGCGCGAGCATGCGCCGTCGCTGAAAAAGGTCTGCTTCAATGGCAAGACGGCGGGGCGATTTGCCGGCGTAATCGGCGCCGCGGGCTACGAGACACTTGTGCTGCCTTCGTCGAGCCCGGCCAATGCTATGCTCTCGTTCGATCAAAAATTGCGCCTCTGGCGCGGACTTCTTACATGACCCAACTTATCCGGCGCGCCTCTGCGGAGGCGCGCGCGTTTAGCAGCGACGCCTCTTCGTCCGCCCGTCGACCGAAAACGGCCCGCGCGCGGCGCGACGCACAGGCCGATGACGCCCCCCGGCTCGATACGCCGCGCAAGCCCCGCTTCGCGCCGGTCACGTTCTCCGAAGAAGGCGGCGTGCGGTATCTGCACTTCGGCACCGAGTGGGTGCAGGGTGCGATGCGGCTGCGCAAGCCCGATCAGATCGAGCTCGAATACGCGCAACAGATGATGGCGTGGCTGCTCTTTCTCGAAACGCCGCGGCGCATCGTTCAGCTCGGCCTCGGCGCGGCGGCGCTGACCAAGTTCGCGTACCGCTTCCTGCCGCGCGCGAAAGTCGAGGCGGTCGAGCTGAACCCGGCCGTGCTGGTCGCGGCCCGCACGATGTTCGAACTGCCCCCGGACGACGCGCGCCTCACGGTGCACGAGGCCGACGCGTGGGACTTCGTCAGCGACCGGGCGCAGCACGGGACGATCGGCGCGCTGCAGATCGACGTCTACGACGCGACGGCGCGCGGTCCGGTACTCGACAGCGTGGCGTTCTATCGCGCGGCGCGCGCCTGCCTCGCGCCGGCCGGCATCGCCACGATCAACCTGTTCGGCGATCATCCGAGCTTCGTGCGCAACATGAAGCGTCTCGCCGAGGCGTTCGATGGCCGCGTCGTCGCGCTGCCCGAAGTGCATGACGGCAATCGCGTCGCGCTGGCGTTCTCGGGACCGCCGCTGGCCGTGCCGTATGCCGCGCTCGACGCGCGCGCGAAGCTGATCGAGGCGCAACTCGGTCTGCCCGCGCGCAAGTGGGTCAAGGGCCTGCGGCAGAGCGCGGGCGAGCGCGACGGCCTGTTCTCGATCTAGCGCGCGCGGGAGCCCCGCCCGCCGGCCGACGCCGGTTCCGCGGGCGCGCGGCGGCGGGTCGTCGGCATGCCGTCGACATGTCGCTGGCATGCGCCCGCAGGCCGGCCCGGGCGGCGGGCGCCGCCCGGCGACGCACGCCGTCTTGCCGTGCGGACCGCCTCGGGGTCGCCCCGGCTTGACCGGGCGTTCGCCCCTCCTATACTCTTCTGAAGATTTTCGGGGTACCCGCGGGCTATCCGCAGGCGGGCTCGCCACCCGTCTACCGCGGGGCGCAATGTAATAGAACACAAGGAGACGTCATGGCTCAAAACGCCGACGCGAATAAAGGGAACCGCCACTGGCTCTGGTTGCTGGTATTGCCCTGGATAGCAATGATCTGGGTGCCGTCGTACAACAAGGTCGAACCCACGCTGTTCGATTTTCCGTTTTTCTACTGGTATCAGCTGCTGTGGGTGCTGATCAGCGCCGTGATCACGGCGCTCGTGTACGTGAAAACCAAAAAGCCGTCGGCGGGCCGGCCGCAAGGGGGCGCACAATGAATCCGGTCGCAACCTTCGTCTTTGTCCTGCTGTTCATCGGCGTCACGATCCTCGGCTTCGTCGCGGCGCACTGGCGGCGCGGCGACCTCGCCAGGCTCGACGAGTGGGGCCTCGGCGGCCGGCGCTTCGGCACCGTCGTCACGTGGTTCCTGCTCGGCGGCGACCTGTACACCGCTTACACGTTCGTCGCGGTGCCCGCGCTCGTGTTCGGCGCCGGCGCGACGGGCTTCTTCGCGCTGCCCTATACGATCCTGATCTACCCGTTTGCGTTCGTGGTGTTCCCGAAGCTGTGGAGCGTCGCAAAGCGCCACGGCTATGTGACCTCGGCGGACTTCGTCGGCGCGCGCTATGGCAGCCGCTCGCTGGCGCTTGCGGTGGCGGTGACCGGCATCGTCGCGACGATGCCGTATATCGCGCTGCAGCTGGTCGGTATCGAAGTGGTGATCGGCGCGCTCGGCTTCGACACCACCGGCTTCGTCGGCGACCTGCCGCTCATCATCGCGTTTGCGATTCTTGCCGCGTATACGTACACGTCGGGGCTGCGCGCGCCGGCGATGATCGCGATCGTCAAGGACCTGCTGATCTACGCGACGATCATTGCGGCGATCATCGTGATTCCGCCGCAGCTCGGCGGCTTCGGCCACATCTTCGCGGCGGTGCCGCCCGCCAAGCTGCTGCTGAAGGCGCCCGACGTCGCGAGCCTGAACGGCTACAGCGCGTATGCGACGCTCGCGGTCGGCTCGGCGCTCGCGCTGTTCCTGTATCCGCACTCGGTCACCGCGATCCTGTCGTCGAAGTCGGGCAATACGATCCGCCGCAACATGGCGATGCTGCCGGCCTACTCGCTGGTGCTCGGCCTGCTCGCGCTGCTCGGCTTCATGGCGCTCGCATCCGGCGTGAAGGACATGCCCGAGTTCGTGCCGTACTTCAAGGCATTCGGCCCGAACTTCGCGGTGCCGGCGCTGTTCCTGCATTTCTTCCCGTCGTGGTTCGTCGGCGTCGCGTTCGCGGCGATCGGCATCGGCGCGCTGGTGCCGGCCGCCATCATGTCGATTGCGGCGGCGAACCTGTACACGCGCAACATCCACAAGGAGTTCGTCAATCGCGGGATGACCCACGAGCAGGAGACGAATGTCGCGAAGATGGTGTCGCTGATCGTCAAGGTCGGCGCGGTCGCGTTCATTCTCGGCCTGCCGCTCACCTATGCGATCCAGCTGCAGCTGCTCGGCGGGATCTGGATCATCCAGACGCTGCCGGCGATCGTGCTGGGCCTCTACACGCGCGTGCTCGACCATCGCGGCCTGTTGCTCGGCTGGGCGGCGGGCATCATCACCGGCACGTGGATGGCGATTTCGCTGAAGCTGCACGGCTCGATCTTCGTGCTCCACCTGTTCGGCATGGCGATTCCGGGCTATGCGGCGGTGTGGTCGCTGATCGTGAACCTGGTGGTCGCGATCGTCGTGAGCCTGCTGGCTCGCGCGGTCGGGATGAAGGCCGCGGAAGACCGCACGCATCCGAGCGATTATCTGGACGTGGTCGAAAGCTGAGCGGCTCGCCGCTGTCGCGCATGATCTGATGCAATCCGACGCCCGCAGGAAAAAAACTGCGGGCGTCGTGCTTTTCGGGTGCAGGATATCGGGGGGCGAGATCGCGTCGTCCCCGTCCAGGTGTGCGCGAACATGACCTCTGCCGATTCTCCCCGTATCGTCGTGCGCCGCTCGCTCGCGGGCCGGGTAGTGCGCGCGTTCACGTCGCCGTACTACCGCTATCGCCATGCGAAGGTGTTCCACAGCCTGCGCGTCGGGCTGGCGATGATGGTGTCGATTCTCGCCACCACCGGCATCCACATTCCGCACGGAATCTGGGCGTCGGTGACGCTGCTGGTCGTGATCGGCGGCCTACAGCATCACGGCAACATCCGCAAGAAGGCGACCGAGCGGGCCGCGGGCACGCTGCTCGGCGCATCGATCGGTCTTGTGCTGCTGCTGCAGCAGAGCCTGGTCGGCTCGCTATGGCTCACCTACGTGCTGATGTCGGCGGCCGCCGCCGTCTGCGCGTGGTATGCGATCGGCAAAGGCGGCTATATCGGCCTGCTGACGGCGATCACGATGCTGATCGTCGCGGGCCACGGCGACAACCTGATCGATACGGGCCTCTGGCGCACGCTGAACGTGCTGATCGGCATTGTCATCGCGCTCGCGTTTTCGTTCGCGCTGCCGCTGCACGCGACCTACTCGTGGCGCTATCTGCTCGCGGACAATCTGCGCGGATGCGCGCGTGTCTATACGCGTCTCGTCGGCGGCATGCCGTTTCCTGCCGATGAGCCGCTCAACACCTTCCTCGCGCTGGGCGGGCGGCTCGTGCAGCTGCGCTCGCTGATGCCGTCGGTCGCGAAGGAGATCGACGTGCCGCAGGCGCAGCTCGAAGCGATCCAGCGGCTGCACCGCTCGCTGCTGAGCACGATCGAATTGCTCGCGAGCGGCGGGCTGGGGCACGCCGATGCCGCGGCGCGCGCCGCGTTCGCGCAGCAATGCCGCGGCGATGCGCGCGCGGTGCGCGCGATGCTGCTGGATATGGCGCGCGGCTTGCGCTTTGGCGGCGCGGCGCGGTTTCTCGCGCCGCCGCCCGCCGACGGGAGCGCCCCGCCCGCCGACGAGGGCGCCGCGCTGCCGGCCGCACCGCTGCAAGGCCCGTTCTGGCTCGCGCAGCGTGTGGTCGAGCAGGTCGACGGGCTGCGCGCGCTGCTGCTCGACATCGAACCGAACTGGAACATCGAACGGCACGGGCCGCCGATGGCCGCGGCGAAGCGGCCGCAATAGGCGGCAGCAGGCAGTGGTTGCAGGAACAACGGATGCGCGCACAACGGATGCGCGCACAACAGACGCCGCCCGCCGCCGGCTGCGTCAGACGCCTTCGGCGAGCGTGACCATCCAGCGGATGCCGAAGCGGTCCGTGACCATGCCGAAGCCCTTCGACCAGAACGTCGGCTGCCACGGCATGAACACGTTGCCGCCCTCGGCGAGCGCGTTGAACAGGCGCTCGCCGTCGGCGAGGCTGTCCGCGTGCAGCGACAGGCTAAAGCCGCTGTGCGTGACACCCGGGTTCATGCAGTCGTCCGAGCACATCAGGATCGACGTGCCGATCTGCAGCGACGCGTGGATGATCTGCTCCGCGACTTTCGGGTCGGCGGTGCGTTGCGCTTCAGGCGGCGCGTCCTTGTACTGCATGCGCATCAGCACTTGCGCCCCGAGCTTCTCCGTGTAGAAGCGCAGCGCCTCGTCGCAACGGCCGTCGAAAAACACGTAGGGATGGATCTGCATGAGCGGCTCCCGGTAAAAGCGGTACGCCGGGTTCGCGCGCGGCGGATCCCGCGCGGATGGCACGACGCCCCGGCAGACGATTGTAATCGCCTGGCGGGGCGTGCGCGATGGGCGGCGAGCGCCGCCCGGATGTGTCCGATCAGCCCTGGCGCAGGCCGTCGATCAGCTGTTCCAGCTTCACGGCGTCCGCCGCAAATGCGCGGATGCCTTCGGCGAGCTTCTCGGTGGCCATCGCCTCGTCGTTGACGAGGAAGCGGAACGACGATTCGTCGACCGGCACGCGCTCGATCGCGCCGCCCGCGTCCATCCGCGGCGAAAGCTTGCGCTCGACGTTCGCGGTGCTGTCCTGCAGTTTCTGCAGCAGATCGGGGCTGATCGTCAACAGATCGCAGCCGGCGAGTTCGAGAATCTGGCTGGTCGTGCGGAAGCTCGCGCCCATCACTTCGGTCGGATAGCCGAACTTCTTGTAGTACGCGTAGATGCGGCGCACCGACTGCACGCCCGGATCGTTCGCGCCGCCGTCCCGCGCCTCGTCCCACGCGCTGCCCGCATTCTTCTTGTACCAGTCGTAGATGCGGCCGACGAACGGCGAGATCAGCTGCGCCCCCGCCTCGGCGCAGGCGGCGGCCTGCGCGAGCGAGAACAGCAGCGTCATGTTGCAGCGGATGCCTTCCTTCTGCAGCGTTTCGGCCGCGCGGATGCCTTCCCACGTGGACGCGAGCTTGATCAGCACGCGCTCGCGCGCAATGCCGGCTGCTTCGTACAGCTTGATCAGCTCGCGGCCCTTGTCGATGGACCCCTTGATGTCGAACGACAGGCGCGCATCGACCTCGGTCGACACGCGGCCCGGGATGATCTTGAGGATTTCGGTGCCGAAGGCGATCAGCAGGTGATCGATGATCTCGCCGACCGGCTTCGACGCGTGGTCGCGCACGGTTTTTTCGAGCAGCGGCCGATAGTCGGCTTTCTGCACGGCCTTCAGGATCAGCGACGGATTCGTGGTCGCGTCCTGCGGCTTGTACTGTGCGAGCTGCTGGAAATCGCCGGTATCGGCGACGACGGTCGTGAATTGCTTCAGTTGGTCGAGTGCGGTAGTCATATCAGGCCTTCCTGGCGCACAGGCGCAATGGTCCAGAAGTGGAAGTTGCCGCAACGGCCGGCGCGCGCGATGCGCAGAACCGGCTGCGGCCTTTCGAGCCGCGGCATTCGTCGCCATGTTGCCTCAGAATGCCGCTCGATACCGCTATTTTATGGCGGATCGGGTGATGCGTTTTTGACATCCGCGCGTGCCGCCGCGTTCAGGCACGCGCGTTGCGAAGCGGCCGGGCGGCGCTCCGCCGCGCTCACGCGCGCCGCGCGGTCAGCACGAACTGGGTCAGCACGCCGGCGACGAGGCCCCAGAACGCCGAGCCGATCGACAGCAGCGTGAGTCCGGAAGCGGTCACCATGAACGTGACGAGCGCTGCTTCGCGCTGCCGCGCGTCCTGCATCGCATTCGTGAGACCGCTCATGATCGAGCCGAACAGCGCGAGCGCCGCGACCGAGACGATCAGCGCATTCGGCAGCGACGCGAACAGCGCGGCGATGGTCGCGCCGAACACCCCCGCGATCAGATAGAACACCCCGCACCAGAGCGCGGCCGTATAGCGCTTGTGACGATCCTCGTGCGCTTCCGGGCCGGTGCAGATGGCGGCGGTGATCGCCGCGAGATTGACCCCGTGCGAGCCGAACGGGGCGAGCAGCAGCGACGCAATGCCGGTCGTCGCGATGAGCGGCGAGGACGGCGTCGTGTAGCCGTCCGCGCGCAGCACGGCGATGCCCGGCACGTTCTGCGACGCCATCGCGACGACGAACAGCGGGATGCCGATGCTGACGGTGGCCGCGAGCGAGAACGCCGGCATCGTCAGCACCGGGTGGGCGAGCGCCACGTGAAAGCGGCTGAAGTCGAGCAGCCCGAGACTACCGGCAACGGCGGTGCCCGCCACGAGCGTCGTGACGATCGCATAGCGCGGCGCGACGCGCTTGACGACCAGATAGACGCCGAACATCGCCAGCACGAGCGGCGTCTGGACCTGTGCCGCATGGAAGATCGCGATGCCGATCTCGAACAGGATACCCGCGAGCAGCGCGGCCGCGATGCCGGCCGGGATGCGCCTCATCAGCGCGTCGAACCAGCCGGTCAGGCCGACCGCGGTGAGCAGCAGCGCGCACACCAGATACGCGCCGATTGCCTGCGAATAGGCCACATGCGGCAGCGATGCGATCAGCAGCGCGGCGCCCGGCGTCGACCACGCGATCACGACCGGCGCGCGAAACCGCAGCGACAGGCCGATCGTGCATAGCGCCATGCCGATCGACAGCGCCCAGATCCACGACGAAATCTGCGCGGCCGACAGGTGCGCGGCCTCGCCGGCCTGGAACATCAGCACGAGCGAACTGGTGTAGCCGGTCATCATCGCGACGAAACCGGCGACCAGCGCCGACAGCGACGTATCGGCAAACGGCCGCAAACGCGCGGGGCGGGCAGGGGAGGCGGACAGCTCGGGTGAGGGAATCGGACTCATGCGGCGTGACGGGCGACGATAGACGGGATGGACGGGGTGGACGGGGTGGAGGACCGGTTTCTGCGGCGGCGCGCGCTTACTTGCTCAGCGTGCGCATCGCGGCTTCGAGACCGGCCAGCGTGAGAGGATACATCCGGTGCGCGAGCACTTCGCGGATCACCGAGATCGATTGCCGGTATTCCCATAGCCCTTCGGGCTCGGGGTTCAGCCACGCATGGTGCGGGAAGTGGTCCGCGAGGCGGCGCAGCCAGACCGCGCCCGCTTCCGGGTTGTTGTATTCGACCGACCCGCCGGGCTGCAGCACCTCGTACGGGCTCATCGTCGCATCGCCGACGAAGATCAGCTTGTAGTCGGGCGTGAAGCGGTGCAGCACGTCCCATGTGGGTGTGCGTTCCGCGTGGCGGCGCCGGTTGTGCTTCCACAGGAAGTCGTAGACGCAGTTGTGAAAGTAGTAGAACTCGAGGTGCTTGAACTCGACTTTGGCCGCGGAGAACAGTTCCTCGGTGCGCTTGATGTGGTCGTCCATCGAGCCGCCGACGTCGAGCAGCATCAGCACCTTCACGGTGTTGTGCCGCTCGGGCACCATCTTCAGGTCGAGCCAGCCCGCATTCGCGGCGGTGCTGCGGATCGTGTCCGGCAGGTCGAGCTCCTCGGCCGCACCCTCGCGCGCGAAGCGGCGCAGACGCCGCAGCGCGACTTTCAGATTGCGCGTGCCGATCTCGACCTGGTCGTCGTAGTCGCGGTACGCGCGCGCCTCCCAGACCTTCACGCCCGTGCGATGACCCGCCGACTCGCCGCCGATGCGCATGCCCTCCGGGTTGTAGCCGCCGTTGCCGAACGGCGAGGTGCCGCCGGTGCCGATCCACTTGTTGCCGCCTTCGTGGCGCGCCTTCTGTTCGTCGAACAGTTCCTTCAGGCGCGCCATCAGCTTGTCGAGGCCGCCGAGCGCCTCGATCTGCGCCTTTTCTTCCGGCGTGAATTCGCGCCCGAGTTTTCTCTTCAGCCAGTCGGGGGGCACGTCGGGGATCGCGTCGGCCGCGTGCGCGATGCCGTTGAAGTACGCGCCGAACGCCTGGTCGAAGCGGTCGAAGTATTGCTCGTCCTTCACCAGCGTGAGGCGGGCGAGATAGTAGAACGCGTCGAGCGACGGCGGGATCACCTGCGCCTTCAGCGCTTCGAGCAGCGTCAGGTACTCCTTGACCGACACCGGCAGCTTTGCCGCGCGCAACGCGTAAAAGAAGTCGATCAGCATGCCCAGTCCTCTCGCGCGGCCGCGCCGCGGCCGGTTCGGCGCGACATCAGCGGTGGTTGCGGTTCATGAAGATGAGCCGCTCGAACAGGCTCACGTCCTGCTCGTTTTTCAGCAGCGCGCCGTGCAGCGGCGGCACGATCTGCCGCTCGTCCTGCGAGCGCAGCGCCTCGGGCGGAATCTCTTCGGCGAGCAGCAGCTTGAGCCAGTCGAGCAGTTCGCTCGTCGACGGCTTCTTCTTGAGCCCGGACACGTTGCGCAGCTCGAAGAAGCTCGCGAGCGCCGCGCTCAGCAGTTCGCGCCGGATGCCCGGATAGTGCACCTCGACGATGCGCTGCATCGTCTCCGGATCGGGGAAGCGGATGTAGTGGAAAAAGCAGCGCCGCAGGAACGCATCCGGCAACTCCTTCTCGTTGTTCGACGTGATGATGACGAGCGGCCGGTGCCGCGCGCGCACGAGTTCGCGCGTCTCGTACACGTGGAACTCCATGCGGTCGAGCTCGCGCAGCAGATCGTTCGGAAATTCGATGTCGGCCTTGTCGATCTCGTCGATCAGCAGCACGGTGGGCTCTTCCGCGTCGAAGGCCTGCCACAGCACGCCCTTCACGATGTAGTTGCGGATGTCCTGTACGCGCGCATCGCCGAGCTGCGAGTCGCGCAGCCGCGACACGGCGTCATATTCGTAGAGGCCCTGTTGCGCTTTCGTGGTGGACTTGATGTGCCACTGCAGCAACGGCATGCCGAGCGCCGCGGCGACCTCCTCGGCCAGCATGGTCTTGCCGGTGCCCGGTTCGCCCTTGATCAGCAGCGGACGCTGCAGCGTCATGGCGGCATTGACCGCGAGTTTCAGGTCGTCGGTGGCGACGTAGTGCTGTGAGCCTTCGAAACGCATGACGAGCGCTCTTTTGAGAGAAAAATTCCAGTATAAGTCAGAAGCCCTGTCGGGCCGAATCCGGCTGGCGCGGGGCGCGCGCGGCATCGGGTGCCGGGACCGTGCCGATCACGCTGGCTGCACGCGTGCACGGCGAGCCGGGCGCGCGGCGAGGGGGGAGCGGCGGACATATCGGCGGCCTCGGCGACGGGCGTGCGGCCGGGGCAAGCGCAAATGGCCGGGGGCGGTGTTGAATGGTGCTGAAGTGCGCTGAAGGGTGTGGACCGGCGCGGACGCCGGGCAATGCGTCGCGCATGGCGGACGCGTGGCCGTCCCGTGGCGCCGTGGCGCCGCGGCCGTTCGCGCAGGTGTGCCAGCGCGCGCTCGTGCCTGCGTCGACGCCGTAAACACGGGCTTGCCCTCGGTGGACGCCCCGCGCGGCGTCGCGTTACAATCAGGTCGAATTTTTTCAGACTGTGTGGCGAGCCTAGAAGAACAAGATGGAGTAGACCGTCGCGTCGGCGGGTGCGTTTCCCCTCAAGCCAGGTGACATGCTATGAATAAATTCGTCGGCAAGTACGCGGTAATCGCAGCGCTGTCGGTGTGGGCGGGCTACGCGGTCTGTGCGCAGGCGGCCGACGTCGTCGGCAATCCCATCGCGGGGCGCGGGAAGGTCGCCACGTGTATCGGCTGTCACGGCATCGACGATTACCGTACCGCCTACCCGGAGGTCTACCGGGTACCGATGCTCGGCGGCCAGAACCAGGCCTACCTCGAAAACGCGCTGCGCGAGTATAAGAAGGGCGACCGTCACTTCCAGACCATGCACGCCATCGCCGCGTCGCTCTCCGATCAGGACATTGCCGACATCGCGGCGTATTACGCGGCGCAGACAGCTTCTTCGCCGGACAATCCCGACAAATAACCGGCTCGCGCCGACCCATCCAGCCGACCGGCCGATCACATTCGCGGGTGAGGAGAATTCATGAAGAAGCCCCAGCAGGCACGCTACCCGGTATTCCGGACTGTTTGCGCCACCGCGGCCCTGTTCGGCCTCGCGGTCTCGCATGTGGGGTATGCGGCCGACATCTCCAACGGGAAGGCCCTCGTCGAGAGCCACAATTGCGCCGCCTGTCACGGCGCGAACCTGAACAATCCGGTGAGCCCGGAGTATCCGCGGCTTGCCGGCCAGCATGCCGATTACCTCTACTGGGCGCTGCGCCAGTATCAGATGGGCACGGGCAACCCGAACTTCGGCCGCAGCAACCCGATCATGCAGGCGCAGGTGCAGACGCTGTCGCAAAGCGACATGAAGGACATTGCCGCCTACATCGAGTCGCTGCCGGGTTCGCTGGTGCAGAAAAAGTAGGTCCGCCAGCGCCGGCTTGCCCGGCTGTCCGGCTGCTGCACGACACCCCGCTGCGGCGGGGTGTCGTGCGTCTGGGGGCGGCGTGCTTCAGTTGCGCGATGCGCGGCGTTCGATGCGCTGCAGGTATGCGTCGGTGTCCGGCGGGGTGCCGGTGCGCTGGGCCTCCCAGAGCGTCTCGCCCAGGCATTCCATGATCGCATGATGCGCGTCGTGCGATGAACCGAGGCGCGCGGCGAGCCGCTCGTGCGCGGCGCGAATGCCGGGCGGCTGGTCGATCGACAGTTGCTCGCTGATCGCAAGATGCATCGACAGATGCAGGAACGGATTGCTCTGGCCGCGCTCGGGCGAGTACTCCTGCGCGGGGGCGCCTTCGGTATCGGCGAGCGCCGCGTGATACTCGGGATGCGCGGCGATCCAGTCCGCGGCGATGGCTTCGAGCGGCGTGAGCACGCCGCCTTCGCGCTGCTTGCGCCAGGTATCGGTGAAAAAGCGTCGGACTTCGTCGCGGCTGGGATTGAACATCGTGAGGCGATACGTGTAAAGCGGGAGTGAGCGCAGCGCGGAGGCGTGCCGCGCGATGCCCGCGCGGCACATGGACGAGCGGGTCATTGTACGCCGCGTGCGCCGGTCATGCCGGCCGCGCGACGCTCAGTCGTTCGGCGGGGGCGTCTTCGGCCGGAATTCGCACAGCGGTTCGATCGCGCAATGCCAGCATTCGGGCCGCCGCGCCTTGCACACGTAGCGGCCGTGCAGGATCAGCCAGTGATGCGCGTCGTGCCGGAATTCGGCCGGCGTGAATTTTTCGAGCGCGGTTTCGACCGCGCGCACGTCCTTGCCGGGCGCGAGTCCGGTACGGTTCGCAACCCGAAAGATATGCGTGTCGACCGCGATGGTCGGCATGCCGAACGCGGTGTTCAGCACCACGTTCGCGGTCTTGCGCCCGACCCCGGGCAGGCTTTCGAGCGCCTCGCGCTCGGCCGGCACCTCGCCGCGATACTGTTCGAGCAGTATCCGGCTGGTCGCGACGACGTTTTTCGCCTTGGTCCGGTAAAGCCCGATCGTCCTGATGAAGTCCGCCACACGTTCTTCGCCGAGTGCGACGATCTGCTGCGGCGTGTTCGCGACCGGGAACATCTTGCGCATTGCCTTGTTGACCGAAACGTCGGTGGCCTGCGCGGACAGCATGACCGCGATCAGCAGTTCGAACGGTGTCGTGTACTCCAGTTCGGTGGTCGGATGCGGATTCAGGCTTTGCAGCGTTTCGAAGATCGCGCGGCGTTTGGTGGCGTTCATGACGAGCGGGGACGGGGGTGGGGGCTCGGCGCGTCGCCGTCGGCAGCCGGTGCCGCCTCGTCGTCCGCCGGGATGCCGAGCCGCCGGCGGCGCGCGTCGGCGGCGTCGATTTGCGCCTGTACGTGCGGGTCCGGCCGCTCGACGTTTTGCGGCCGGGTGCCCTGGGCGGCCATCTGTTCCTTCTTCTGGCGCGCGCGTTCGAGCGCGGCCTGGATGATCGCGCGCTTCTTTGCGTCGGCGTCGGCGTCGCCCGTGGCCGGCGTCGCGGCGGCGGCCGACGGCGCCGCCGACGCGAGGGCGCCGGCCGCGGCGTCGGGGGCCGCGGGGTGGCCGGCTGCCGCATGGCTTGCGGCGCGGCGCGCCGCCGCGCGCGCCTCGGCGGCGTCGCGCTCGCGGGCGAGCCGCGCGGTGCGCTGGTCGTGGCGCGCGCGGGCGGCGTCGGCCTGCGCCTGCGACCACGCGCGCCAGCCGGTCGCGTCGCCGGTGACTGGCACCATCGCGATGCAGTCGACCGGGCAGGGCGCGACGCACAGGTCGCAGCCCGTGCACAGCGCTTCGAGCACCGTGTGCATCTGTTTCGGTGCGCCAACGATCGCATCGACCGGGCAGGCCTGAATGCACAGCGTACAGCCGATGCACAGGCTTTCGTCGATGACGGCAAGCGGGCGTGGACGCTCGACGCCATGGGTGGTGTCGAGCGGGATCACCGGTTTGCCGAGCAGCGCGGCGAGCCGGGCGATGCCTTCGGCGCCCCCCGGCGGGCACTGGTTGTAGTTCGCTGTGCCAGGCGCCACCGCCTCGGCATAGGGCCGGCATGCGGGGTAGCCGCATTTCGTGCACTGGGTCTGGGGCAGCAGATCTTCGATACGGTCTGCGAGTGTTTTCGAATCGGTCACGGTCACGACGGTGAGGCTTGCCGGCGCGCCGCCGCGGCGCGGCGACAGGCTCGCGCGCCGGTGCCGGGTGGCGGGCGCGCGCGGCATCGGAGAAAGAGCGCATTATCGCCGATTTCCCCGATTGCCATTGGCAAACCATATGCCATAATCAAATCGCTTTTCAGCGACCGCAGAACGCTGTTTTTCGACCAGGACGCGCCCGTTCGACGCCGCCGGCGCATCCGCAGGGCAGGTAGCGCGACCCGGACAACGCGGCTCACGATGATGCCACCATGAATCAGCCGAAAATCAAAAGAGATCCTGAAGGCACGAAACGGCGCATTTTGCTCGCGGCGGCCGAGGAATTCGCCAATGGTGGGCTGTTCGGCGCGCGCGTCGACCAGATCGCCCGGCGGGCGGAAACCAACGAGCGCATGCTGTACTACTACTTCGGCAGCAAGGAGCAACTGTTCACTGCGGTGCTGGAGCATGCGTTCGGCGCGCTCACCGAGGCGGAGCGCTCGCTCGACCTGAACGGCGTCGCGCCGGTCGAGGCGATCACGCGGCTCGCGCATTTCGTCTGGGATTACTACCGCGATCACCCGGAACTGCTGCGGCTCGTGAACAACGAGAACCTGCACGAAGCGCGCTACATGCAGAAGTCCACCCGCATTCGCGAAATGATCTCGCCGATCGTGGCGACGCTGGGCGGCATCCTCGAACGCGGCCAGCGCGCCGGGCTGTTCCGGACCGACGTCGACCCGCTGCGGTTCTATGTGACGCTTTCCGGCATGGGCTACTACATCGTGTCAAACCGCTATACGCTCGAGGCGACGCTCGGCCGCGACTTCAGCGCGCCGGCCGAGCGCAGCGAAATCGTGCAGATGAACACGGCGCTGCTGCTCGCGTACCTGCTGCGCCGCTAGCAGCCTCGCAGGGGCAGGCCGCGGGCCTCCCCCGGTTTCCCCGGACGCAAAAGGAAAACGGCCCCGCAAGGAGCCGTTTTCTTTGCTGCGCGCAACGGGATGCGCACGCAACCGATCGCGGCGTTACGCCTCGACCTTTTCCTTATGCGGCTTTTCGCTGCGGTTATGTTCGAGGATGAAGTCGCGCAACTGCGGATAGATGATCGTGCGCCAGCGACGCCCCGAGAAAATGCCGTAATGGCCGCACTTTTCCGCGGTGAAGTGGCGTTTGTGGCGCGCCGGGATGCCGCTGCACAGATCCTGCGCGGCGCGCGTCTGGCCGTCGCCCGAGATGTCGTCGAGCTCGCCCTCGATCGTGAACAGCGCGGTCGTGCGGATGTCCTGCGGACGCACCCGCTCGCCGTTGACGACCCACGTGCCCTCGGCAAGGCGAAACTCCTGAAACACGACGCGGATCGTGTCGAGGTAGTACGCGGCGTCCATGTCGAGCACCGCGTTGTACTCGTCGTAGAAGCGGCGGTGCGCCTCGGCGTCGTCCTCGTCGCCGCGCAGCAGGCTCTGGTAGTAGTCCCAGTGCGAGGCCGCGTGACGCTCCGGATTCATCGCGACGAAGCCCGTGTGCTGCAGGAAGCCCGGATAGACCTTGCGGCCCACGCCCGGATAGTTCGGCGGCACCGTGTGGATCACGTTGTTGTCGAACCATTCGAGCGAATGCTGGGTCGCGAGCGAGTTCACCGCGGTGGGGCTGTTGCGCGCGTCGATCGGGCCGCCCATCATCGTCATCGTGCGCGGGGTGTCCTCGCCGCGGCTCGCCATCAGCGAGATGGCCGCCAGCACCGGCACGGTGGGCTGGCACACCGAGATCACGTGCAGGTTTTTCGCGCCGATATGGCGAATGAAGGTCTGGATGTAGTCGACGTAGTCGTCCAGCGTGAATTCGCCTTCCTCCAGCGGCACCATGCGTGCGTCGATCCAGTCGGTGATGTACACCTTGTGGTCCTGCAGCAGCGTGCGCACGGTGTCGCGCAGCAGCGTTGCATGGTGGCCCGACAGCGGCGCGCAGACCAGCACGACCGGCTCGTCTTTCAGCTGGTTGACGGCGCCCGTGTCGTCCGCATAGCGCTTGAAGCGCAGCAGCCGGCAAAACGGCTTTTCGACGATCGTCTGTTCGACGATCGGAATATTGTGCCCGTCCTTGACGATCTGATGGAGGTTGAACTCGGGCTTCTCGTAATCCTTGCCGAGCCGGTAAAGCAGTTCGTAAGCTGCCGACAGGCGCGTGGCGCCCGGCACGTAGGCAAACGGGCTGGCCGGATTCGCAAAGGACTTCGACGTGGCCTGGGCCCAGGCCGTCAGCGGGCTCAGCAGCGCGCGCTGGAATTCATGAAATTGATAGAGCATCGGGGCTCCGGCGTATGGGGCTTTCGCATGGGGCGGCGCGGGCACGGTTTGGGCTGGCGTGCGGGCGGCCGTGACAGGTTTCTCGGGCGCTTGATTATCGACCAGGAGTGACGGTTGATCATATCGGACAAACCCCATTTGTGCAATGCAGCAACGGAGCGCCTCCTGGCCGCTAAAACGTCATGAGTTCATGGTAGCGACGAGGTTGCTGTGCCGCCATACGGGGTTCCCGCAGGGTCAAGGAAACGCGCTGCGTGCCGTCAGGAACCGTCACGAACCGTCATGTCCCGTTGCGTGCGGGCTGCCCGGTGGCCTTGGCCATTTCCTGCTCGTGTTTCATCAGGTTCAGGCCCGTATGGACCAGCGCGACGTGCGAAAACGCCTGCGGGAAATTACCGACGAGGCGCCCCGCGGCCGGGTCGTATTCCTCGGCGAGCAGGCCGAGGTCGTTGGCGAGCGCGAGCAGCCGCTCGTACATCGCCTCCGCTTCCTGCAGGCGTCCCTGCAGCGCGAGGTTGTCGACCATCCAGAAGCTGCACGCGAGGAACGTGCCTTCGCCCGGCGGCAGGCCGTCGTGGTAGTGGGTGGTGCGGTAGCGCATGACGAAGCCGCCGTGCATCAGATACTGCTCGGTGGCGGCGACGGTGCCGATCACGCGGGGATCGGTGGGCGGCAGGAAACCGACCAGCGGCAGCAGCAGCACGCTCGCATCGAGCTCGTCGCCGCCGTAGACCTGGGTGAACGCGTTGAGCGCCGGATTCCAGCTCTTTTCGCAGACTTCGCCGTGGATCTGCGCGCGCAGCGCGCGCCAGTGATCGAGCGGCGCCGGCAGCGAAAACGTCTCGGCCGACTTGATCGCGCGGTCGAACGCGACCCAGGCCATGACCTTCGAAAACGTGAAATGCTGGCGGCCGCCGCGCGTTTCCCAGATGCCTTCGTCCGGCTCCTGCCAGATCTTTTCGAGGTGTTCGAGCATGGCGCACTGCACGTTCCAGGCGGTGTCGTCCGCCTGCAGGCCGCCCACCCGCGCGAGATGCAGCGCGTTCATGACCTCGCCGTACACGTCGAGCTGCAACTGGCCCGCCGCGTTGTTGCCGATGCGCACGGGCTGCGCGTTCTCGTAGCCCGCGAGCCAGTCGATTTCCGATTCGGGCAGGCGCCGCTCGCCGGCGATGCCGTACATGATCTGCAACTGGTCCGGCGAGCCGGCCATCACGCGCGCGAGCCAGCTGCGCCAGGCGCGCGCTTCGTCGAAGTAGCCGCCGCGCATCATCGCGAGCAGCGTGATCGTGGCGTCGCGCAGCCAGCAGTAGCGGTAATCCCAGTTGCGGGTGCCGCCGAGCTGCTCGGGCAGCGAGGTGGTCGGCGCCGCGACGATGCCGCCGGTCGGCTCGTAGGCGAGCGCCTTCAGCGTGATCAGCGAGCGGCGGATCTGCGCGGCGTATTTGCCTTTGACGGTGCTGCGCGCGGCCCATTCGAGCCAGTGGTTCTCCGTGCGCGCAAGCGACGTGAACGGATCGCGCGCCGGCGGCACGCGCAGATGGGACGGCGCGTACGCGAGCGCGAACGGCACGCGCTCGCCCTCGGCGACGCTGAACGTCGCCACGGTGCGCATGTTCTCGCCGCGCAACTCGACCGGCGTGCGCAGGACCGCGGTGTCCGGCCCGACGATCGCCTTCACGCCGTTGTCGTGCTTCAGGCGGCTCACCCACGGCACCGAGAAACCGTAGTCGAAGCGCAGCACCAGTTCCATCTTCATCGGCACGGTGCCGCGCCGGCCGGTCACGATGCGCACGAGCTCCGACCAGCCGTTGCCGGGCGGCATGAAATCGATCACCGTGACCGCGCCCTGCGCGCATTCGTAGTCGGTCTCGAGGATCAGCGTGTCGCCGCGATAGCGGCGCGTGATGGTCGGGGGCGCGTCGGTGTCGGGGGTGAGAAGCCAGCGGCCGTTCTGCGCGGTGCCGAGCAGCGCGGCGAAACACGCGCCGGAATCGAACCGCGGCCAGCAGAGCCAGTCGATCGAGCCGTCGCGCGAGATCAGCGCCGCGGTGTGGCCGTCGCCGACGAGGGCATAGTCTTCGATGAGTGAGGGCATGGTTATTCGGGTTGGCGCGGCGCGTGAGCGCGGCGGGTTGGCGCAGCTTGGCGCAGGTTAGCGGAGCAGGCGAGCCGGGCATCCGGGATGCAGGCGCCCGTTTTTACCGGACCCGCGCAAACGCTTTTGGTTCAGCGGCGTCGCGCGCGGGCCTCAGGCGAGCTGTGCCTGGAAATTGTCAAACGGGCTGCCTAGAATCGGGACTGGGCCGGCTTCGCTGGGCGGCGCGCCCGCGCCGCGCGGCAGGCTTGCAATTTGCGCAAGATACTTTTTCGAGGATGAAAGCCATGCTGAACCCGTCGAAATCCGATTGCATTGCGATCCTGTCCGCCGCGAGCGAACTGAGCGGCGACGCGCTGCTGCCGCTCGATGCGCAGGGCCTCGGCATGTCGCGCAACGTGCTGCAGACCGCGGCGGCGTTTCTGATCGAGCGTGCGTGCTTCCGGCATTACCGCGCGGCGGACGGTCAATATGCCGTCGGCGGCCTGTCGCTGCAGGGGCGCCTGCGGCTCGAACAGCTGGCCCACGGCTGAGCCGCGCGGGCGCGCTCAGAGGTGGGACGCACCCATGCCGAACAGTCCGATGATGCCGATGATGATCAGGTAGAGCGCGACGATGTAGTTGAGCAGCCGCGGCATCACGAGGATCAGGATTCCCGCGATCAGCGAGACGAGCGGGCCCAGGCTGAAGGTGACGTTCATGAAAGCTCCACGAGGTGAGGCGCGCCGCAGGGCGCGCGCGACGGCGGTTCTTCTATACTGGCGCGCACGGTCCGTGCGCCGGCATGGCGCCGGCGCGGCACCGGTTCGATGATAGAGGGTTTCGCTTCCATGGTCTCGCACGATCCATCGCCCGCGTCGGGCGGCGCTTTTCATCTGCTGGTGGGCACCTATACCGGCGGGCGCAGCGAAGGCATCCACGTGTATCGCTTCGACGCAGCGCGCGGCGAGGTGCGGCCGGTGTCGGTCGCGAAGACGGTCAACCCGTCGTTTCTCGTGGCGAGCCGCGACCGGCGCCACGTCTACGCGGTCAACGAGTTGCCCGGCGACGACGCGCCGGCGTCGCTGCGGGGCGGCGTCAGCGCGTTTCGTTTCGATCCCCTTACCGGCGAACTCGCGTTCGTGAACGCGGTATCGTCCGGCGGCAACGATCCGTGCCATCTGGCGCTCTCGCCGGACGGCCGGTATCTGCTCGTGTCGAACTACTCGGTGGCGGCCGATCCGGGCGGCAGCCTTGCGGTGCTGCCGCTGCAGGCCGATGGCGCCGTCGGCGCCGCGGTGCAGATCCTGCGCCGGCCCGGACAGGGGCCGGTGCGAAGCCGCCAGGCGGCGTCGCACGTGCATTCGGCGGTGTTCGCGCCGGACGGGCGTCATGTGTTCGTGCAGGATCTCGGCGCCGACCGGCTCGACGTGTACCGTTACGTGCCGGGTGCGCCGGGTGCGCCGGGTGCGCCGGGTGCGCCGGGTGCGCCGGGTGTGCCGGGTGTGCAGGATGCGCAGGGTGTGCAGGGTGTGCAGGGTGTACCGGGTGTACCGGGTGTACCGGGTGTACCGGGTGCGCAGGGTGCGCAGGGTGTACCGGGTGCGGCCGCTGCGTCTGCCGGCTCGCCGCAGCCGCTTGCGTGCGCCGACGTGCTCGTGCCGGCCGAACCGGCCGATATCGGCATGCCTGCCGGCAGCGGGCCGCGGCATCTGCTGTTCGCGGCGCACGGGCGGCATGCGTATCTCGTCAGCGAACTGAGCGCGACGCTCGGCGTGTTCCGCTACGACGGCGGCACGCTCGCGCCGCTGCAGGAACTGCCGCTCGCGGCAGCGGGCTTCGACGGCGAGCAGGCCGGCGCGGCGCTGCACCTGTCGCCCGACGGCCGTTTTCTCTATGTGAGCAACCGCGGCGACGCGAACGAGATCGCGATCTTCGCGGTCGACCCGGACGATGGCCGCGTGCGTCCGGTCGGCCGGCAGTCGAGCCTCGGGCGGGCGCCGCGCGAGTTCGCGATCGATGCGGGCGGACAGTGGCTGATCGTCGGCAACCAGAGCAGCGACTGCGCGTACGTGTTCCGCCGCGACCGCGAGACCGGCCTGCTCGATCCCGCGCCGGCGCGCTTCGAGATCGGCGCGCCGGTCGACTTCAAGCTGGTCTAGCCGCCGCGCATGGCGGCGCGCGCCGTGCGTTACTCGGGTGCGCCGGGCGCGAGCACTTCGCGGCTGCCGTTGATGCCCATCGCCGACACGAGCCCGGCCGTCTCCATCTGCTCGACGAGCCGCGCCGCGCGGTTGTAGCCGATCCGCAACTGGCGCTGCACCGACGAGATCGACGCGCGCCGCGTGCGGACGACGAAGGCGACCGCCTCGTCGTAGAGCGGGTCGGCTTCGGCATCCGGCGCGTCGCCGAACAGGTCCTGCGCGGCGCCTTCGCTGGCCGGGCCGTCGAGAATGCCGTCTTCGTACTGCGGCTCGCCGAACTGCTTCAGATGCTCGACGATCCGGTGCACTTCCTCGTCCGCGACGAACGCGCCATGTACGCGCTGCGGGTAGCCGGTGCCGGGCGGCAGGAACAGCATGTCGCCCTGGCCGAGCAGCGACTCGGCGCCCATCTGGTCGAGAATCGTGCGCGAGTCGATCTTCGACGACACCTGGAACGCCACGCGCGTCGGGATATTCGCCTTGATGAGCCCGGTGATCACGTCCACCGACGGCCGCTGCGTCGCGAGGATCAGGTGGATGCCGGCCGCGCGCGCCTTCTGCGCGAGGCGCGCGATCAGCTCCTCGATCTTCTTGCCGGCCACCATCATCAGGTCCGCGAGCTCGTCGATCACGACCACGATGAGCGGCAGCGCGGCAAGCGGCTCGGGCGCCTCGGGCGTCAGCGAGAACGGGTTGCCGAGCTTGCGGCCGGCCGCGTCGGCGTCGCGCACTTTCTGGTTGAAGCCCGCGAGGTTGCGCACGCCGACCGCCGACATCAGCCGGTAGCGCTTCTCCATTTCGCCGACACACCAGTTGAGCGCGTTGGCGGCGAGCTTCATGTCGGTGACGACCGGCGCGAGCAGATGCGGGATGCCCTCGTAGACGGACAGCTCCAGCATCTTCGGATCGATCATGATGAGGCGCACGTCCTCGGGGGTAGCCTTGCACAGCAGCGAGACGATCATCGCGTTGATCGCCACCGACTTGCCCGAACCGGTGGTGCCGGCGACCAGCATGTGCGGGGCGCGCGCCAGGTCGGCGACCACCGGATGACCGGTGATGTCCTTGCCGAGCGCGAGCGTGAGCATCGACGACGAGTGCTGGTAGACGTCCGCCTCGAGGATCTCGGAGAGCCGGATGGTCTGGCGCTGCGCATTCGGCAGTTCGAGCCCCATGCAGGTCTTGCCGGGAATCGTCTCGACGACGCGGATCGACGTGAGCCCGAGGCCGCGCGACAGGTCCTTCATCAGCCCGACGATCTGGCTGCCGCGCACGCCGAGCGCCGGCTCGATCTCGAAGCGCGTGATGACCGGGCCGGCGCTCGCGCCGACCACCGTCACCGGCACCTTGAACTCCTGCAGCCGCTGCTCGATGACGAGGCCCGTGTCGGCGAGGTGCTGCTCGGAGACCGGTTCGACGCCCGCGTCGGCGCGCGCGAGCAGGTCGAGCGCCGGCAGTTCGACGCGCGAGGCGGCCGGCGCGTGGAATTCGAATACGGTCGGCGCGTGGCCGCGCACCGGGGGGCGCGCCGCGTCGTCGTCGGCGGCCGGCGGCAAGGCTGCTGCGGGCGCGGCGGCGGGGGTAAGGGGGGGGCTCACTGCGGTGGCGGCGGCGGAAGCAGCGGAGGCGGCGGAAGCGGAAGCAACTGAAGCAGCGGAGGCGGCGGAGGCGTCGTCGGGCGCGTGCAGGCGGGGTTCGGCCTGCTCGCCGGCGAGTGCTGTGCGGCGAGCGCCGGCGCCGGATTCGCGCGCCGCCGCGGATGCCGCGCCGGCCATCGCAGACGCACCGGGGAAGCGAACGACGTTCGATCCTGCCGTGAAGACCGGCGGTGCGGGCGTGTCGTGCCGATCCGCGTCGCCGGCCGTGTCGGCTTCGCCGGCGGCGGCGCCGAGCGGCGCGGTGGCCGGCGGAGTGGGCACGCGCAGCGTGTCGTGCGGCTGCGGCAACGCGTCGGCCGGGGCTGCGCTGTCTTCGTTGTCTTCGCTGTCCTGAGGATCCCACGGCGCGAGCGAGCGCTCGATGATGACCCGGGCGGCGAGCGGCGTGGCCGTCATGGCCGTCGGAGCCGGGGCTGGCGCGCGCGTTTCGGCCGACGCGGCGGGGGTCGGCGCGGCCTGCACCGGATCAGGCGACGTGAATGCCGGCGCCGACTCGGCTCCGGCTGCTGCTAATGCAAGCGTAGAGGGGGCGGGCAGATCCGATCCGTCTGTATTGGCGACTGTGCTGGCGCTTACGCTGATCCCCGCACCCGCACCCGCACCCGCACCCGCACCCGCACCCGCACCCGCACCGGAGGCCGCAAGCTGCCGTGCTTCTGCGTGCGCGTCTTCCCGGCGCGGAGGCGTGTCGTCGACGAGCAGTGTTGCACCGGCGGCATTCATTGCTTCCCGCGTGTGCTCATCCGGCTGCAAAGCGATGCGCGCCGCGCTGTCCTCGGCGCCGATGGGCCAGCGCACGACGTCGTCGGCCGGCGCCGCATTCGTCCGCGCATCCGCGCTGCCCGAGGCGGCCGGCGCCGGCGTGATCCTGGGCGCGTCGGCGCTGCTGCGCCGCGCGAGGCTTGCGCCGGCGATCGTCGTCCAGCGGGCCGCGTTCTCCTCGATCGTGCGCAAGGTCTCCAGCACGCTCGCGGCGGGCGCGGGAGGTTCGGCGCGCGGAGTGGCCGGCATCGGCCGCGAATAGCCGGGCGTGCGCAGGTACGCGCCGCCCGGTAGCCGGCTCGTCCGGGACGTCCCGGGCAGGGGCCGCGGCGGAACGGCGGTCGCGCCCGCGATGGCCGCGTTGCCGCGCGACAGGTTCGCGGCCGCGCCCGCGCGCGCGCTGCGCGTCGGCGCGGCGGCAGGCATCGTGGCGCTGGCCGGCGCGCCGGCCGACGCAAGCGCCGCGCGCCCGCGCGAGGCCCCGCTGCCCGTGGACGCAGGCAGGCTGACAGGGCGCGCGCGCGCCGCCGCTACGGCCGGCTGCAGCGGGTTCGGTCCGGCGCCCCCCGTGGCCGTGACGGTCGCGCCGGCCGCAGCGAGCGACGCGGCCTGTGCGGGCGCGCGCCCGGCCGGCGCGTGGGCTGCGCGAGCGCTGTTCAAGCTGCTGCCGCCATCACCGCCGCCATCACCGCCGCCATGACCGCCGCCATAACCGCCCGCCGCGCCGCCGACGCTGCGGGTCCGCGCCCGGGCGCCCACGTCGCGCAGCCAGCCCGGCGGCGCGACCGGTTCGCTGGGCGCCCATGGTTTGCCGGCAGCGGTGTCGTGCTTCGTCGCGCGGGCCCAGGCCCGGCTTGCGGCCTCGCGCGTCGAGGTGGCGGCGCGCGCCTGCCAGCCCGCGCCGCCCTCTTTCGATGCGCTCGCGGGAAATTCGCCGCCGGCCCCCAAGGGGCTGCGCTTCACGGCCGGCGGCCGCCAGACGGTCGGACGCGCATAGCGGCCCCGCTCGCGCGGCGCCATCGTATTGGTCGGCGTGGGACCGTAGGCCGGCGCGGCGTCATCGGGGAGGCTGCGCCGGCGCGCGTCGTCGTCGCGACGACCCGCCGCGCGGCCCGTGCCGAAGCCGAGTCCGAATGCGCCGTCCGCCCAGACGGCCACCGAGCGCCAGCTCATGCCGAGCAGCCAGGGCAGCGCCAGAACGAGCAGCGCCAGCATCGCGAACGGCGTGCCGTGATGGCCCAGCACCCGCGTCAGGCCGCCTGCGAGCACGCGGCCGAGCCCGTCGTGGCCGGTCATCGGCAAGGCCAGCGCCTCCAGCGTGCAGCTTGCCGTCAGCACGCCGGCGAAGCCGAGCCACAGACGGATCGCACCGGCGTCGCGCGTGCCGGCGTCGCCCGGCAGCAGGGACCGCGCGAGGCGCCACAGAAGAGGGAGGAACCAGACGGCGGATCCGCCGAACCAGCCGAAAACGACCGTGTGCATGCTAGACATCAACGAATGACGGGGCGCGTGGCCGCAACCCGTCGAGTTTAAACCGGTGGATCTGACGCGGCGGCGACAGCGGCGTGCGCGTGCGCCGGCACGACGGCGGCCCCGGTGGCCCCGGCGGTCCCGCGGGCACGGCGCGCGGGTCGCGCGGCGGAGGGCCGGAGCGTGTCATCGGGCGGCGTGCGCGAAGGTGAGCGTGGCGCCGTCGTCGAGGACCAGCAGCAGTTGCTGCGGGGCGCGCATCTGCACGCCGCTGCGCTCGATGTGCGCGAGCGCGTCGAGATACGCAGGCTCGAACTGTCCGCCGGGCGTGGCGCACGCCATCCGCGTGGCCGCGAGCGGGCCGAGTCCGAGCTTGCCGTCCTGCAGCGTGTACGGACCCGTGTAGCGGTTGCAGCCCGCAAAGCCGCTGGCGACGCGCCGGCCGGTCTGTGCCGACAGATCGAGCGTGACCGGTGCGCTGCCGTCATGTCCGGGCACCGCGCGCGGCGTGCCGTCAGCGTTCTTCCAGCCGACCAGTTGCCACGCGGTGTTGTCGAGCAGCTGCGTGGCGGCCGGGTTGAACGGATCGGGGGGCGGTGCGCTCGCGTCGGGATGCGTCGGCATCGCGCATGCCGCGACGAGCAGCGCCGCGCCGAGCGCCGCCGTCACGCTGCGCGCGAAGCGGCGGGGCAGCGTGACGCGCGCGGCGCAAGGACGCGCAATGCGTCGGACGGAAGGCGGGGTGAACATGACGGCGATCCTCTTCGAACAGACGAAGGCGTAAGGGTAACGCACCCGGGCGGCCGCATGCGAGCGCCGTCGCATGCGCGGACGCGCGCGGTTTGCCGCGGCCGGCGCGAAGGGTGCGCATGTTAACATCGCGCGTCAGGCCATTCCATCTGATCCGATATTTTTCTGGAGTTCCCATGCAGATCGGTCAACGCATCGGCACCCCGCTGTCCGCCTCGGCCACGCGCGTGATGCTGCTCGGCGCGGGCGAGCTCGGCAAGGAAGTGATCATCGCGCTGCAGCGTCTCGGCGTCGAGGTGATCGCCGTCGACCGCTATCCGGACGCGCCGGGCCATCAGGTCGCGCATCGCGCGCACGTGATCGACATGACGGACCGCGCGGCGCTGCGCGCGCTCGTCGAGCGGGAGCGTCCGCACCTGATCGTGCCGGAGATCGAGGCGATCGCCACCGACGCGCTGGCCGCGATCGAAGCCGACGGCCTCGCCGAGGTGATCCCCACCGCGCGCGCGACCCAGCTCACGATGAACCGCGAGGGCATCCGCCGCCTCGCCGCCGAAACGCTCGGCTTGCCGACCTCGCCGTATGCGTTTGCCGATTCCGTCGACGCGCTGAAGGCGGGCATCGCGCAGGTCGGCTATCCGTGCGTCGTGAAGCCGGTGATGTCGTCCTCGGGCAAGGGCCAGTCGGTGCTGCGCAGCGAAGCGGATGTCGAGCCCGCGTGGCAGTACGCGATGGCCGGCGGCCGGGTGAATCATGGCCGCGTGATCGTCGAGGGATTCGTGCAGTTCGACTACGAGATCACGCTGCTCACCGTGCGCGCGCGCGATCCGCTCTCCGGCGAGATCCGCACGTCGTTTTGCGAACCGGTCGGGCACGTTCAGGTGGCGGGCGACTATGTCGAGTCCTGGCAGCCGCAGCCGATGTCGCCGCGCGCGCTCGAGCGCGCGCGCGAGGTTGCTGGCCGGATCACCGCGGCGCTCGGCGGGCGCGGGCTGTTCGGCGTCGAGCTGTTCGTGCGCGGCGACGAGGTCTGGTTTTCGGAGGTGAGCCCGCGTCCGCACGACACCGGGCTCGTGACCCTGTGCTCGCAGCGTCTGTCGGAGTTCGAACTGCATGCGCGGGCGATTCTCGGCTTGCCGGTCGATACGTCGTTGCGCGCGCCGGGCGCGTCGGCCGTGATCTACGGCGGGCTCGACGAAGCCGGCATCGCGTTCGAGGGCGTCGCCGCCGCGCTCGCGGTGCCCGACGCCGACCTGCGCCTCTTCGGCAAACCCGAAAGCTTCGCGAAGCGGCGCATGGGCGTGGCGCTGGCGACCGGCCGCGACACCGACGAGGCGCGCGAGCGCGCGAGGCGGGCCGCGGCGGCCGTGCAACCGGTGTCGGCCCGCTAGCCGTGTGCATGGGCGCCGTGCGGGCGACGCCGGACGCATGCCGGGCCCGCGTTCACGCGCGGGCGGCAGCGGTGCGTGCGACGGAGATTGGCGCATGCGCGGGCGCATCCTTGGCCACATGCACGGCCGCATATTCGTCCACATGCATGGCCGCACCGCGAGGAGAGGCGACATGGCGTTGAGCAGACATCACGGCACGCGGCTGCGCCGCTGGGGGCGATGCGGCGCGCTCGCGCTGCTGTGCGCGGCGCTCGGCGGCTGCGGGCTTGCCGCGGCACCGTGCCGGATCGCGTCGGCCGGGTTGAAGATCGTGCCGGTCGTCGGCCATGTGGCGGCGGCGCCCACCGATGCGTGCGCCGATGCGATCGACCCATGACCGGCGCTTCCCGCGGGTTTCCCGCGCGCCCGCGATGCGCGCGGCGTGTGACGGCCGGAGGCTTCCGATGAGCATCAGGGAATGGGCGGCGCTGCTCGGCGCGCTCGCCTCGCTGGGCGGCGCGGCGCCGGCCAGCGCGCAGTCGCTGCAGGTGCCCGGCATCCGGACGGGCGTGCCGCATGTCTACCGCTACACGTGCGCGAACGGCACGTCCTTGCGCGTGACGTACTGGAACGCGGCGAACCATCAGGGCTTCGCGCTCGTGCCGGTGGACGGCCAGCCGCGGCTGTTCGTCGACACGCTGTCCGCGTCGGGCGCGCGCTATCAGGCAGGACGCTATGTCTGGTGGACGAAGGGGCCGCGCGCGGACCTGTATGACGAGACGGCCGGCGCCAACGCGCCGCCTGTGCTGGCGGACTGCGTCGCGCCGCCGGGCTAGCGCCGCGCCGCCGGCGGGCGGCGATCGGCGGGCTCAAGCAGAAAGCCGCGAGGCGCGCCATGAGTATTTTTGCTGAAGTGCTACAATACCGCCCTTTCTGGCGGGTATTTCCGCCGGCCGGAGCCGGCCGCACCGCGACCTGACGCAATCGGGCGCCGTGCGGCGCGCCGTGGCTCCGCTCCATTCCGATGCGCTCTGTGGCCCGGCCCATGCCGCATTCCCCGCGCAGGCGCATTTTTAGCGAAAGCCACCATGTCCGACACCGACGTCACCACCCATCCTGCGACCTTTGACCAGTTCGGTCTCGCGCCCGACATCCTGAAGGCGATTGCCGACCAGGGCTACACGACGCCCACGCCGATCCAGGCAACGGCGATTCCCGTCGTGCTGGCCGGGCGCGACGTGATGGGCGCCGCGCAGACCGGCACCGGCAAGACCGCCAGCTTTTCGCTGCCGATCATCCAGCGCCTGCTGCCGAACGCGAATACGAGCGCCTCGCCGGCGCGCCACCCGGTGCGCGCGCTGATCCTCACGCCGACCCGCGAGCTGGCCGACCAGGTGGCCGCCAACGTGCACGCGTACGCGAAGCACACCGCGCTGCGCAGCGCGGTGGTGTTCGGCGGCGTCGACATGAATCCGCAGTCCGAGCAGTTGCGTCGCGGTGTCGAAATCCTGATCGCGACGCCGGGGCGCCTGCTCGATCACGTGCAGCAAAAGACCGCGAATCTGGGCCAGGTGCAGATGCTGGTGCTCGACGAAGCCGACCGGATGCTCGACATGGGCTTTCTGCCGGACCTGCAGCGCATCCTGAACCTGCTGCCGAAGGAGCGTCAGACGCTGCTCTTTTCCGCGACGTTTTCCGGCGAAATCAAGAAGCTCGCGTCGACCTACCTGCGCAATCCGCAGACCATCGAAGTCGCGCGCAGCAATTCGACCGCCACCAACGTCGCGCAGACCGTCTATGAAGTGGCGGAGGGCGACAAGACCGGCGCGGTCGTGCAACTGATCCGCGAACGCGACCTGAAGCAGGTGATCGTGTTCTGCAACAGCAAGATCGGCGCGAGCCGTCTCGCGCGCAGCTTGGAGCGCGACGGCGTGGTCGCGACCGCGATTCACGGCGACCGCACGCAGAACGAGCGGATGCAGGCGCTCGACGCGTTCAAGCGCGGCGAGATCGTCGCGCTGGTCGCGACCGACGTGGCCGCGCGCGGGCTCGATATCGTCGAACTGCCGGCGGTGATCAACTTCGACGTGCCCTTCAACGCCGAGGACTACGTGCACCGCATCGGGCGTACCGGGCGGGCGGGCGCGTCGGGCGAGGCCATGTCGCTGTGCAGCCCGAACGAGCGCAAGCAGCTTGCCGATATCGAAAAGCTGATCAAGCGGCCGCTCGATGTGCAGACGCTGGTGGTCGACGTGCCGGTGCGGCATCGCCACGAAGAACGCGGCGCGCGCCGCGAGCGCGACGAGCGTCCCGCGCGGCGGCGCGCCGCGCCGGGTGCGGCGGCGTCGTTCGAGCGCCCGCACCATCACCGTGCACAGCCGGTGGACGAATTTTTCTACAAGCCGTACGAGCCGTCGCCGACCACCCGCAAGCCCGACGAGGCGCCCGCGCCGGCGGCCAAGCCGGCATCGAAGCAGCCGCTCGCCGCGCTGCTCGGCGGTTTCGGGATGCCCCGCAAGAGCACGACCTCGTCCTGATCCCGGACCCCTGATCGGCGCGGCGCCATGCGCGGCGATCAGCCCTATTCAGCTCTTTTCAGCCCTTCTGCGCGGGCGTGTCCAGCTGGCTTGCGCGCGCCGCCAGCCGCCGCGCCCATGCGCCAATGGCCGCTTCCAGAAACGCGTCAAGCGACGCGCACGGCGCGACCGCGAGCCCCAGATGCTGCGCGGCCGCGGCGAGCGCATCGAGCGGGCGCTGCGCATCGAGCGCGGCTGCTCCGGTCTGCTTGCTGAGTTTTTCCCCTTCCGCATTGACGACCACGGGCACGTGCAGGTACGCGGGCGTCGGCACGCCGAGGCAGCGCTGCAGCCAGATCTGCCGCGCGGTCGAATCGAGCAGGTCCGCGCCGCGCACCACATGCGTGATGCCTGCCTGCGCGTCGTCCACGACGACCGCCAGCTGATAGGCCCACTGGTCGTCGGCACGGCGCAGCACGAAGTCACCCACCTCCGTCGCGAGATTCTGCGTTTGCGGACCCTGCCAGCGGTCGTCGAACGCGATGGCGGCCGCGGGCGCATCCGGCACGCGCAGCCGCCAGGCGCGCGCGGGCTTGCCGTGCAGCCCGTCGCGGCACGTGCCCGGGTAGGCGAGCGTCGTGTTGCGCGCATGGGCGCGCAACAGCGAGTCGCTGATTTCCTTGCGCGAGCATCCGCACGGATACACCCAGCCGTCGCGCCGCAACTGGTCGAACGCGGCACGGTAGTGGGCAGTGCGCGCGCTTTGCCACAGCGGCGGTTCGTCTGCGACGAGGCCGAAGCGCGCGAGCGTTGCGAGAATCTGCTGGGCGGCGCCGGGCACGGTGCGCGGCGCATCGATGTCTTCGATGCGCACGAGCCACACGCCTTGCCGGGCGCGCGCGTCGAGCCAGCTTGCGAGCGCGCTCACCAGCGAACCGAAGTGCAATGGCCCAGTCGGCGACGGCGCGAAGCGGCCCCGATACGGCCGATCGGCGCCGCTGTCCGCGCATGCGGGCAAAGCCATGCGGCCGGGGGACGCGGGCGCGGCGGGCAGGCTCATGCGTGTGTGCGTGCGCCGCCGGCGCGGCGCGAGATCGGACTCATAGACCCATCAGGCCGCCTGCGCGGCGGGACGCTGCGGATGGCATGCGGGGCAGGTCTTGCCGGGCACGTAGAGCGGCGAGCGTTGCGCGTCGGCGCTGACGATCGCGCGGCAGCCGAAGCACTGCGCGGTGTCGGTCGGCTGCAGCGATGGGTCGAGCGCGGTGCGATAGTCGAACACGAAGCATTCGCCGCGATAATGCGCGCCGCCGACTTCCTCGAAGTACTTCAGGATGCCGCCCTCGAGCTGATAGACGTTCTCGATGCCGACCTCTTTCATGTGGATCGCCGCCTTCTCGCAGCGGATGCCGCCGGTGCAGAACGACACGACGGTCTTGCCGTCGAGGTCGGCGCGGTGGGCTTCGATCACGCCGGGAAATTCGCTGAATTTGCCGATGCGGTAGTCGAGCGCGTGGTCGAACGTGCCGACGTCCACTTCGAACGCATTGCGCGTGTCGAGCATCACGACCGGGCGGCCGGTGTCGTCCTGGCCGGCGTCGAGCCAGCGTTTGAGCGTGGCTGCGTCGACGGACGGCGCGCGGCCGAGTTCCGGCCGGATCGCCGGCTTCTTCATCGTGATGATTTCGCGCTTGAGCTTCACCAGCATGCGGCGAAACGGCTGCTTCTCCGACAGGCTTTCCTTGAACTGCAGCGGCGCGAATTTACCCTCGAACAGCGGGTCGTGGCGCAGATAGCGAATGAACGCGTCGGCAGCGTCGCGCGTGCCTGCGACGAACAGGTTGATCCCCTCGGGCGCGAGCAGGATCGTGCCGCGCAGACCGAGCGCGAGACAGCGCGCGGTGACGGCCGGGCGCCACACGTCGAGGGAATCCAGCGTCACGAACTGGTAGGCGGCGAGATTGACGATACTCATGATGGTGCGGCGATAACGTGGCGGCCATGGCAAGGCCATGGCGAGCAGGGCGAAACCCGTATTATCCCTCAAGCGCGCGCTTTGCCACGCTGGCCGTCTGGTCAGCCCTTGTCCGTTCGGCCGGCAGGCGGCGTTTCGCGCCTGTGCGACGCAAGCGCCGGGTGAGCTGGGGTTACAGCTGGGGTTACAATAGCGCCCATGTCAGATCCCCGCTTTGTCCATCTCCGCGTCCATTCCGAATTCTCGATTGCCGACGGCATCGTGCGCCTCGACGACGTCGTCCAGGCCGCGGCCGGAGACGGTCAGGGTGCGCTCGCGCTGACCGATCTCGGCAACGGCTTCGGCCTCGTCCGTTTCTACAAGGAAGCCCGTGGCAAAGGGGTGAAACCCATCGCCGGCTGCGATGTCTGGGTCGCCAATCCGGCCGATCGCGACAAGCCGTCGCGGCTCCTGCTGCTGGTGAAAGACCGGCGCGGCTATCTGAACCTGTGCGAGCTGCTGACGCGCGCGTGGCTCACGAACCAGTACCGCGGCCGCGCCGAAATCGAGGCCGGCTGGCTCGAAGGCGGCCTCGCCGAGGGGCTTCTCGCGCTCTCGGGCGCGCAGCAGGGCGATATCGGGCTTGCGCTCGCGGCCGGCAACGAGGAGGCGGCGCGCCGTCGCGCGCAGCATTGGGCGCAGGTATTCCGCAACGGCTTCTACATCGAGCTGCAGCGCTGCGGCCAGCCGGGCGAAGAGGCCTACGTGCAGGAGGCGGTGAAGCTCGCGGCGCAACTGAAGCTGCCGGTCGTCGCCACGCACGCGGTGCAGTTCATGACGGCCGACGACTTCACCGCGCATGAGGCGCGCGTGTGCATCTCCGAGGGCGACATTCTCGCGAACGCGCGCCGCCCGAAGCGTTTCTCGACCGAGCAGTACTTCCGCACGCAGGACGAGATGTGCGCGCTGTTCGCGGACATTCCTTCGGCGCTTGCCAATACCGTCGAAATTGCGCGGCGCTGCAATCTCACGCTCGAACTCGGCAAGCCGAAGCTGCCGCTCTTTCCGACGCCGGACGGCATGTCGCTCGACGACTACCTGGTGCGGCTGTCGAAGGAGGGGCTCGAAAAGCGCCTCGAACAGCTTTACCCGGACGCGGCCGCGCGCGACGCGCAGCGCGAGACGTACTACGGGCGACTCGAATTCGAGTGCGGCACGATCATCAAGATGGGCTTTCCGGGCTACTTCCTGATCGTCGCGGACTTCATCAACTGGGCGAAGAACAACGGCGTGCCGGTCGGGCCGGGCCGCGGCTCCGGCGCGGGCTCGCTGGTCGCGTACGCGCTCGGCATTACCGACCTCGATCCGCTGCGCTACAACCTGCTGTTCGAGCGCTTCCTGAACCCGGAGCGCGTGTCGATGCCCGACTTCGACATCGACTTCTGCCAGCATGGCCGCGACCGCGTGATCCAGTACGTGAAGGAAAAGTACGGCGCGGATGCGGTGTCGCAGATCGCCACGTTCGGCACGATGGCGGCGAAGGCGGCGGTGCGCGACATCGGCCGCGTGCTCGACCTCGGCTATATGTTTACCGACGGCGTCGCGAAGCTGATCCCGTTCAAGCCCGGCAAGCACGTGACGATTGCCGACGCGATGAAGGAAGAGCCGCTGCTGCAGGAGCGCTTCGACAACGAGGACGAGGTGCGGCAACTGCTCGAACTCGCGCAGCGCGTCGAAGGCCTCACGCGCAACGTCGGCATGCACGCGGGCGGCGTGCTGATCGCGCCGGGCAAGCTCACCGACTTCTGCCCGCTCTACACGCAGGGCGACGAAAGCGGCGTCGTCAGCCAGTACGACAAGGACGACGTCGAAGCGGTCGGCCTCGTCAAGTTCGACTTTCTGGGCCTCACCACGCTGACCATCCTCGACTGGGCCGAGCGCTACATCCGCCGGCTCGATCCGTCGAAGCAGGACTGGTCGCTCGCGCAGGTGCCGCTCGACGACGCCGCGTCGTTCGCGATCCTGAAGAAGGCCAACACGGTCGCCGTGTTCCAGCTTGAAAGCCGCGGCATGCAGGGCATGCTGAAAGACGCGCAGCCGGACCGCTTCGAGGACATCATCGCGCTCGTCGCGCTGTACCGTCCCGGCCCGATGGATCTGATCCCTAGCTTCTGCGCGCGCAAGCACGGGCGCGAGACGGTCGAGTACCCCGATCCGCGCGTCGAACCTGTCCTGAAAGAGACCTACGGCATCATGGTCTACCAGGAGCAGGTGATGCAGATGGCGCAGATCATCGGCGGCTACTCGCTGGGCGGCGCCGACCTGCTGCGCCGTGCGATGGGCAAGAAAAAAGCCGAGGAAATGGCGCAGCACCGCGAGCTGTTCCGCAAAGGGGCGGCGGACAACGGGCTCACCGCGGAGAAGGCCGACGAGATCTTCGACCTGATGGAGAAGTTCGCGGGCTACGGCTTCAACAAGTCGCACGCGGCCGCCTACGCGCTGCTGGCGTACTACACCGCGTGGCTCAAGGCGCATCACCCGGCCGAATTCATGGCGGCGAACATGTCGCTCGCGATGGACGACACGGACAAGGTCAAGATCCTGTTCGAAGACTGCATCGGCAACGGCATGAAGGTGCTGCCGCCGGACGTGAACCAGTCGGCGTACCGCTTCGAGCCGGTCGCGGAGAAGGACGGCAAGCGCTCGAAGACGATCCGCTACGGTCTCGGCGCGGTAAAGGGCAGCGGCCAGAGCGCGATCGAGGAGATCCTGCGCGCGCGCGAGGACGGTCCGTTCATCGACCTGTTCGACTTCTGCAATCGCATCGACCGGCGCATCGTGAATCGCCGGACGATCGAGGCGCTGATCCGCGCCGGCGCATTCGACGTGCTGCACGCGAACCGCGCGCAGCTGCTCGCGTCCGTGCCGCTCGCGATGGAAGCGGCCGAGCAGGCGAGCGCGAACGCCATGCAGGCGGGGCTCTTCGACATGGGCGACGCGCCGTCGCAAGGGCATGAACTGGTCGACGAACCCGAGTGGCCGGAGAAGCGCAAGCTGCAGGAAGAGAAAGGCGCGCTCGGCTTTTATCTGTCCGGCCACCTGTTCGACGCGTACAGGGACGAGATCCGCCGCTTCGTGCGGCAGAAGATCGGCGAGCTGAAGGAAGGGCGCGACAAGCTGATCGCGGGCGTGATCGTCTCGCTGCGAACGCAGATGACACAGCGCGGCAAGATGCTCGTCGCGCTGCTCGACGACGGCACCGGGCAGTGCGAAGTCACGGCCTTCAACGAACTGTACGAGGCGCACAAGGCGCTGTTCCGCGAAGACGAACTGCTGGTCGTGCAGGGCCAGGCGCGCAACGACGCGTTCACCGGCGGCATCCGCTTCACCGTCGACACGGTGATGGACCTGGGCCGCGCCCGCTGCCGCTATGCGGAAGCGGTCAAGGTGAAAATGAACGGCAACGCGGATGCGCTTGCGCTGCGCCGCGTGCTCGAAGCGCACAGTGCGCCGCCCGATGCGCCCCAAGCGGCGCCGGCTCCGGCGGCGCCGCGTGGCGGGCCGCGCGCGGGCGGCTTCGGCGGCGCTGACGGCGGCCGGCAGCGGAGCGCGGTGCAGATTCCGAGCGGCCTCGCGGTGCAGGTCGTGTACCGGAGCGAGAATGCCGAGGGCGAGGTCCGGCTCGGCGACGCGTGGCGCGTGAAGCCGACCGACGAACTGCTCGCTGCACTGCGCGGCGAACTCGCGGGCAGCTCGATCGAGATCGTCTACTGACGCATTGACGTATCAGGAAGGCGTCGGCGCGCGGGCGGTCCGCGCCTGCCGCGCCTGCCGCGCTTCAGCGCCGCGGCGCGTCGTGTGGCGCGCGCGGGTGCGCGAGCTTCAGGAAGCGGTAATACACGGTCTCCGCGTTGAACACCGCGATCATGAAACCGGCGCGGCCGTCCAGAAAGCCGCGCCGCAGCACATACGTGCGAAAGAACGCCCACGCTGCGCGCCCGAGCGCCTTGCCGAAGCCGCCCCGCCCGCCCGCGTCGCGCCGCTGGCGCGCGCCGGCGCTCGAATAGGCGTCGAGCTTGCGCAGCACCGTTTCGAAGTCTTCGTACGAGTAGTGCATCAGCTTGCCGCTCAGCCGCTGCGCCGCCCCCGCGAACACCAGCCGCTCGTGCACCAGGTCGTCCGAGAAGCGCGCGGCGCCGCGCCGGAACAGGCGCGGAATCCAGTCCGGATACCAGCCGCCATGCCGGATCCAGTGACCGCAGAACGACGACAGACGGTCGAGCGCGTACACGTCGGCGGCGGGCGCGGCGAGCGCCGCGCGAATCGCTGCCGCCAGCTCCGGCGAAACGATTTCATCCGCGTCGATCGACAGGATCCAGTCGGTGCCGAGCGCGTCGAGCGCGCGGTTTTTCTGCGGCCCGAAACCGGGCCAGTCGGCCGACTGCACGATCCGCGCGCCGTGGCTGCGAGCGATGGCGAGGGTGTCGTCGGTGCTGCCGCTGTCGAGCACGACGACGTCGTCGGCGAAGGCCACGGCCGTGAGACACTCGGCGAGGCGCGCCGCCGCATTCCGGGTGATGATGGCAACGCCGAGGGTAGTCTGTGTCATGCGCTGGACGAAGAGTGAGGCGCGATAGGGGGCGCCGGCGCGAAACCGGCCGCGCAAGTATACACAGCGCCGTGCCGCGTCCGGCGCGGTAAGGCGCCGCGTCGCGCGCGCGGCTGGCCGACCGGCCAGGGGTGCGTGCCGCGGTCAAACGTTTACAATGCGGTATTTCGCCTGTTGCGCCTCGCCAGCGCTCGCGCGACCCGCACGCAGAGGATTCCTTGAGCGCCAAGCCTACGTTAAGCAAAGTCATCGGTTCAGGCGATGCGTCTTCTCCCGCCGTCGTGATGCGCCGGCTTTGGCCCTACCTGAAACCGCTCGTGTGGGTGCTGGTCGGCGCGGTCGTCGCGATGGCGGTCAGCGCGAGCACGGACGCGGGTATTCCGGCGCTGCTCAAGCCGCTGCTCGACAAGGGCTTCGGCACGCACGCCAGCAGCAAGGCGAAGTGGCTCGTGCCGCTCGCCGTGATCGGTCTCGCGTTCGTGCGCGGCGTGTCGCAGTACGCGTCCGGCTATCTGCTCGCGTATGTGTCGAACCGGATCCTGCTCGAACTGCGGCTGAAAATGTTCAACCGCATGATCCACACGAGCGTCGGCTTCTTCCAGCGCGAAACCGCGAGCACGGTGATCAACGCGATCGTCTTCGAAGTCAACCAGATCCTCAACGTGCTGCTGAGCGTGCTCGTCACGCTGGTGCGCGACTCGCTCACCGTGCTGTTCCTGCTCGGCTACCTGTTCTATCTGAACTGGAAGCTGACGCTGATCGTCGCGGTGCTGCTGCCGACCATCGGCTGGCTCGTCGGCAAGATCAACCGGCGGCTGCGGCGCCTGAACCGCGAGAACCAGTTGCTGACGAACGAGCTGTCGTACATCGTCGAGGAGACGGTGGGCGGCTACAAGGTCGTCAAGGTGCATAACGGCGAGCAGTACGAGATCGACCGCTTCACGCAGATGAGCCGTCGCCTGCGCGGCTACGCCATGCGCATGACGGTGTCGGGCGGCCTCGCGCAGCCGCTCACGCAGTTCCTCGCGTCCATTGCGCTCGCGCTCGTGATCACGATCGCGGTGGTGCAGTCGTCGTCGGACCAGACCACGGTGGGCGGCTTCGTCGCGTTCGTCACGTCGATGCTGCTGATCATCTCGCCGCTCAAGCACCTGATGGACGTGAACCAGCCGCTGCAGCGCGGCATGACCGCGTGCGAACTGATCTTCGGGCTGATCGACGAACCGGCCGAGCCCGAGGGCGGCGGGCGCACGCTCGAACACGCGTCGGGCGAGGTCGAATTCCGCAACGTGTCGTTCAGCTACGGCGCGAACAGCACGCACGAACGCGCGACGCTCGACCACGTGTCGTTCCGCGTCGCACCCGGCGAAATGGTCGCGCTCGCGGGGCCCTCGGGCAGCGGCAAGACCACGCTCGTGAACCTGCTGCCGCGCTTCTTCGACCCGACCGGCGGCGAAATCCTCGTCGACGGCGTGCCCATCCAGGAATACGGCATTCATGCGTTGCGCAGCCAGATCGCGATGGTGAGCCAGGACGTCGTGCTGTTCAACGACACGATCGCGCGTAACGTCGCCTACGGCCAGTCCGCCGACCCCGACAAGGTGAAGGCGGCGCTGCAGGCGGCCAACCTGTGGGACACCGTGCAGTCGATGCCGAAGGGCATCGAGACGCTGGTCGGCGACAACGGCCTGATGCTGTCGGGCGGCCAGCGCCAGCGCCTCGCGATCGCGCGCGCCATCTACAAGGACGCGCCGATCCTGATCCTCGACGAAGCGACCTCGGCGCTCGACTCCGAATCCGAGCGCCACGTGCAGGCCGCGCTGGAAACGCTGATGAAGGGCCGCACGACTCTCGTGATCGCGCACCGGCTCTCGACCATCGAGCGCGCCGACCGCATTCTCGTGATGGAGCAGGGGCGCATCGTCGAGCGGGGCAGTCACCATGACCTGCTGGGCCAGGACGGCCTCTACGCGCACCTGCACCGCATCCAGTTCCAGCAGCACGCGGCGTGACGCCCGGCGCCCGGCCGTCGGCGGACTGAAAGTCAAACGTGCAATGCCTGTGGTTTAATCGCAGGCGCGCGCCGGGTGCAGGCTGCCCGGCGCGTGCGGCCCGATGCCGCCGTCCGTTGCCACCTGCCCAGCCTTCGTCCAGCCGTCGCCCACGCCAGCATGCCCTACGAGAGCCGATCTGCCCGCATCGAGCCGCGCACCGCGCCGCGCCGCGCGCCGCTGCGCATCCTGTTTCACGTCGATCATCTCGGCAGAGGCGGGGTGGAGGCGTCGCTGTTCGCATGGCTGCGGACCCTCGACCGGAGCCTCTTCACGCCGGCTCTCGCGCTGACCTTTCCCGGCGACGCGCTCGTGTTCTGGCGCGCGCACGGCTTGCCGGACGACGTGCCGCTCCACGTGCTCGCTCCGTCGACATGGATGTACGCGCTATGCGAGGCGGGCCGCCGGCGCGACGCAGCGTCTGCGCTGAAGCGCCTGTTCCGCGCCGGTGTGCGCCGCGCGATCCGGCCGCTCCTCGCGCTGCGCATGCGGCGCCTCGCGCGCGAACACGACGTGGTGTGCGATTTCGATCTGTCGCTGCGGACGATTGCGGGCAGCGGGCGCGCGTCATGGATCGGCGTGAGCCACTTCAGTCTCGCCACGGCGCTGGCCGGAGCGCGCCCGGAGGCCGCCGCGCGCTACGCCGCGCAGCTTGCCCGCTACGACACGCTTGCGGTGCTCGGGCCCGGCATGCTGGGCGAAGCGCAGCAGCTGATGAGCGGCCGCGCCGCGCATCTCGTCGAGCTACCGGACGTGATCGATGTCGACCGGCTGCGCGCCCGCGCGCGCGTGCCGCTCGAAGCGCGGCCCGCGCAGACGTTCATCGTTTCGGTCGCGCGGCTTGACGAAACGCAGAAGGATCACGCGACGCTGCTGCGCGCGTTTGCACTCGCGCGCGCGCACGGCCTGAGCAGCGCCGATCTCGTGCTGATCGGCGAAGGGCCGGATCAGCAGGCGCTCGAGCAGCTTGCCGCCGGACTGGGGATTCGCGCGAGCGTGCATTTCCTCGGCTTCTGCCCGAATCCGTTTCCGTATGTGCGTCAGGCCGAGATGCTGGTGCTCAGCAGCCGCGGCGAAGGATCCGGCATCGTGCTCGCGGAGGCCATGGCGCTCGGCACGCCGGTCATCGCCACCGATTGCCCGAGCGGCCCGCGCGCGCTGCTCGAAGACGGCAAGGCCGGCCTGCTGGTGCCGCCCGGCGACGTCGAAGCGCTTGCGAACGCCATCGAGCGTCTCCATACGGACACGCTGCTGCGGCGCGCGCTGGTGCAGAACGCGCACCGCAATGTGGCGAACCATGCACCCGGGCCGGCCAACGAGCGGCTGTACGCGCTCGCGCGCGCCGTCCGCGGCGCCGCGCGCGCGGAGCCCGGCATCGGCGCCGGGCCGCCGCCGGTCGCGCGGCGCGGCGCCTGAACCGGCGGCACGCGCGCGGCCGCTCAGGCGCCGCTCGTCACGAGCGCAAGCACCGACAGATCCGGATGGGTTCCGTCGACGATCTCGCGTCCCACCGCGAGCGCGTCGCCGCGCGCTTGCGCGGCGCTGGCATACGATGCGTCGCCGTCCGCGTGGAACGGCACCGTATGGCCCGGCATGCGGGCGTCGGCCCCCGGATGACACACGTAGCCGGCGTAACTGAAGCGAGTGCCGTCGGGTTCCGTCGGACGCGCCAGCACGTGGATTTCGAAACCTTCGTACTCAACCGTTTGCCAGTCTTCTGTCGTGTCAGGCATGGTCGTCTCCGTGTGCGGTTCGCGCGGACCAGCACGGCGCGAGCCGAATGCTGTCCTGCCCGCGGGCGCGCGGCCCGGCGGGCGGTGCGGTGCGTCAGTGCCGGTGCCGCATCCGTTCCCACAGCCGGTGGCCGTCGTGCCGGGGCAGCCCGTGCTGTCCCGGCGGCACGCGCCGGTGATGCGTCGAGACCAGCACCACCGAGCCGACGAGCACGATCAGCCCCACGATGATGCCTACCATCGATTCCGCCATGGCAGCCTCCTGTTCCGTCTGCTGCATAAGAAAAGTCTAGGTGATTCACGCGAGGAACGCGGCGTCGCGCGCCGTCCGACGGTGCCGGTCGCCGCCCGCTCGTATAGAATGGCGCGCTTTGCCCGTACGCCCATGTGGTTCAGGAATCTCCAGCTTCATCGTCTCCCCGCGCCGTGGCAGGTCAAGCCCGAGCAGATGGAACAGTGGCTCGCGCCGTATGCGTTTGCGCCGGCCATGAGCGTCGAGCGGCACATCCACGGATGGGCGCCGCCGCGCGAAAACGGCCCGCTGGTCCACGTGACGAACCGGCAGTGGCTGCTGCTGTTCCGCAGCGAGAAGAAACTGCTGCCGGCGTCGGTGATCAACCAGGTCACGCGTTCGCGCGCGCTTGAACGGGAGGAGCAGCAGGGCTTCAAGCCCGGCCGCAAGCAGATGCGCGAACTCAAGGAGCTCGTCACGGACGAGCTGCTGCCGCGCGCATTCAGCATCCGGCGCGATACGCGGGTGTGGATCGATACGGTCCGGGGCTGGCTCGTGATCGACGCCGCGTCGCAGACGCTTGCGGACGAAGTACTCGGTTTGCTCGTCAAGTCGGCCGGCCAGCTGCCGCTCGCGAGCGTGCGCGTGGCGCGCTCGCCGGTGGCCGCGATGACCGGCTGGCTCGCGAGCGGCGAGGCGCCGGCCGGCTTCACGCTCGACCAGGATACCGAACTGCGCTCCCCGGTGCAGGGCAATGCGACGGTGCGCTACGTCGGGCACACGCTCGATGCGGACGACATGCGCCGCCACATCGAAGCCGGCAAGCAGTGCATGCGTCTCGCGATGACATGGGACGACCGGGTGTCGTTCGTGCTGACGCCGTCGTTGACGCTCAAGCGCGTCGCGCCGCTCGACGTGCTGCGCGAGGCCGGGGATGCCGCGCAAAACGACGACGAGCAGTTCGATGCCGACATCACGCTGATGACCGGCGAGCTCGCACGGCTCTTCGCCGATCTGGTCGACGCGCTGGGCGGCGAGCTGGCGGACCGTGTCACCGGCGGGAGCGTCGACAAGACCGCCGACAAGACCGCGGTGGCTGCCTGACAGCGGCGCACGGTGCGCGGTGGACATGCCGTATTTGTAACCATGCGTCACGGCGTATCGTCGTCCCACGGGGCTTTACGGCCGTTTCACTTGCTGCCGGCATCGGGCGGTTTCCAGAATGAGAGCAGGCGGGGCGCGGCGCCTGTCGCAGCGCGCGGATGCGCGGCCGGCCGCACGTGACGGACACGCGGCGGACTCGCGTAACATGTTGAAAATTCTTCGGGTTTACAACGAGGCGAGTGCTGCGGTTCAATCGGCGTCGCGCTTGCACCTGGCGCCTCGCCGCTGGCCCGCGCTCGCGCGTCCGGCACATGTTCGGCAGCAGTTTGGCATAAGCCTTGCTTCGCGTTTCTCCGGTTTGCCTGTCCGGATTTTTACCCGTGCGGCCCGTGGTCGTTCCATTGCGGCCGGCTGCCCCCTGGAGTCGCCGTCGATGAATGCGCCCGTCCGACGATCGATCGAGATCGATTTTCTGCGCGGTCTCGTGCTGATCGTCATTGCAATCGATCACATTGAAGGCAGCGTGCTGTCGCATTTCATGCTGCACAGCTACGCATTCTGCGACGCCGCCGAAGTGTTCGTATTCCTCGGCGGGTATGCGTCGGCCGCCGCGTTTTCGTACGTCGAGGCCTATCGGGGCATCGGCGCCGCGCAGCGGCGTTTCGTCGTGCGGGCCTGGGAGATCTACCGCGCCTACCTGCTGACCGCGGCGCTGATGCTCGTCGCCGGCGCGGCGCTCGCGCTGTGCCGGGTGGCCTCGCCGGTTCCCGGCGAAACCGGCTGGAACGGATTTCTCCAGCATCCGCTCGGCGACCTGCTCAGCATCGTCACGTTGCAGCATCAGCCGTTCCTGTCCGCCGTGCTGCCGATGTACACGCTGTTCGCGCTGTGCGTGCCGGTTTCGGTGCCGCTCGCCGCGCGGCGGCCCGCTGCGGCGCTCGCCTTGAGCGTCGCGGTGTGGCTCGCGAGCGCGTGGCTCGGCCGTCTGTTGCCGAGCACGGACCCCGGCGGATGGGCATTCAACCCGTTCGCCTGGCAACTGATGTTCATGTTCGGCGTGCTGTGCCGCCTGCACCCCGCATCCGGGGCGTTTCAGCGCGGCGGCGCCGGGCGTGCGCTCACGGTCGCGGCGCTCGTCGTCGCGCTGGGGATCGCTTACGTGAAGCTGTGCGTCTACACGCAGCCGACACCGGGCTACATGAAGCAGAATCTCGTCGCGATCCGCGTGCTCAGCTTTGTTTCGGTGGCATGGCTCGTCGCGCAGCTGGTGCGGTGGCAGATCGTGCGGCGGCTCGCCGAACGGCTGCCGGCGGTGGTCGAGGTCGGCCGTCAGGGGCTGGTCTGTTTCGTCGGCGGCACGCTTGTGTCGATCGGCGTCGATACGGCCGTCCGGCTTGCCGGCAAGCCGGCCTGGCTGAACGGCCTCGCGGGGGATGCGGCGGCCATCGCCATCCTGTTGCTGCTCGCGGCCTGCGCGAAGCGGCTCAAGTTGCTGCGCGCACGCGCGCTGCCGCTCGCCGGGCGCCCGGTCGCGGTGCGGGTCGAGACGCGCGAGCGCTAAGCCGGCTCGCCCGACATTCGCTTGCGCGTCCTGCGCGGGTTTCGTTCACGCGCCCGTCCGATTACGATCGGGTCAGTCTCGCGAGTCAGCCTCGTGTCGGCCTGCCGCCGTGCGCCGCCGTGAGCAGGCGGCAGTGCGACTGCGCACGGCGACGTGCGGTGGCATAGGCGGTCTGCCTGGTGTGAGGTGTTCGTCAGGCGGGCGCGGTACGCTGTGGTTGGCGGCGCGTGCCGGTGTGCGAGTGTGCAGGTGCGCGAGTGTGCGAGTGTGCAGGTGCGCGAGTGCGCGAGTGCGCAGGTGCGCAGGTGTGCCGGCATCGCGGCGACCTGCGGCAATGCATCGAAGGCGATCGGCAGCGACGCGCCGAGGCAATCGCCGGCAGCGCGAACATCATGTGAAGATCGGGGGCGAGGGAGACGATGGACGACAACGGAGGGCGGGCCGCCGCCCGGCGCGGGCGCGATGCGGCGTGCCGCCGGCCGCGCGCCGAGGGGGTGGCGCATGCATGACGATCGTTCGATGGGCGAGCGACTGGGCGGCGCGGCATTCGCTGCGGCGCCGTACGCCGTGTTCGTCTGCGCGGCCGACGGCACCTTCGAAGCGGTCAATCCCGCGTGCGAGCGGCTGACCGGCTATCGCGCGGACGAACTGGTCGGGCGCTGCCCGTACCATCTGCTGCTCGATCCGTCCGAACTCGCGCGGCGCCGCGCCGAACTGCCGGGCGCGGCGGGGTTCGCATCGTCGCCGCAGGCGCGATCCGCGCACTACGCGCATTACGAACGCGAATGGACCTGCGTGAAGCGCAACAAGGCTCGCGTGCCGGTGATGCTCGCGCTCGCGCCGCTCGCGCTCGCCGGGGAGGGCGAGGCGGAGGGGCCGGCGCCCGCGCCCGCGCAACGCCCCGGCGCGCGCCGCGAACCGCACTGGAGCGGCGCCTTCGCGCAGGCTGCGCCGCGCCGTTACGTCGGCATGATCGTGGAAACGAGCCGTTACGCGCAGTCGGAGGCGCGGCTCTGGTACGTCTCGCATCACGACGGCATCACCCGTTTGCCGAACCAGACGCTGTTCGCCGAGCGCCTCGATCTGACGATCGCGCGCTGCCGGCGCGACGGCACCGGTTTCATGGTGCTCCTCGCCGAACTCGACTCGCTGCGCGAACTGCGCGACGCGCTCGGCTCGCACGGCGCGGAGCTCGTGCTGCAGATCGTCGGCGAGCGGCTGCGCGGGCTGGTTCCCCATGACGGCCTGATCGCGTCGGTGAGCGGCAGCCAGTTCGCGATGCGGGTCGACGACACCGGCGCGGCGGCCGACGCGCTCGCGGAAGCGGCGCTCGCGCGCATCGCCGCCCCCATCGACTGCGCCGGCACCACGCTCACGATCGCCGCGAGTCTCGGGTGCGCCGGCTATCCCGAGCACGGCGGCGACGCGGCGACGCTGATGCGGCGCGCGCACGTCGCGCTGTCCGCGGCGAGCAGCGCCGGCGGTCGCGCCGCACGGCGCTTTTCGCCCGAACTCGAAGGGCAGGCGGCGCGCCGCTTCGAGCTCGAAACGATGCTGCGCGAAGCGCTCGAGCGCCAGCAGCTGCACCTCGTCTACCAGCCGCAGATCACGCTCGCGACCGGCCATATCGCGCAGGTCGAGACGCTGTTGCGCTGGAATCATCCGCTGCGCGGGATGATCAGCCCGGCCGAGTTCGTGCCGGTCGCGGAGCAGACCGGCCTGATCGACGGTATCGGCGAATGGGTGATGCGCACCGCGTGCCGCGAGGCGGGCAAGCTGCTGCGGCTCACCGGCACGCTGCCGCGCGTCGCGGTCAACGTGTCGCCGCAGCAGTTTCGCCGGCAGAACCTGCTCGCGATGATCGAAAGCGCATTGCACGACGCGGCGCTCGAACCGTCGTGCCTCGAAGTGGAGATCACCGAGGGCGTGCTGCTCGACGACAGCGACGACGCGCTGCGCACGCTGCAGGCGCTGCGCAGGCTGGGCGTGGAGGTCGCGGTCGACGACTTCGGCACCGGCTATTCGAGCCTCGCCTACCTGACGCGCTTCCCGCTGAACCGGCTGAAGATCGACCGCTCGTTCGTCATGCGGATGATGACGGATCCGCAGTGCGAGGCGCTGGTGGGGGCGATCATCGCGATGGCGCACGCGCTGAAACTGCGCGTGACCGCGGAAGGGGTCGAGACGCAGGCGCAGGCGGATCGTCTGGCCGAGCTCGGTTGCGACGAAGTGCAGGGGTTCTGGTTCGCCCGGCCGCTCAGCATGGCGGCCCTGCGCAACCTGCTGGCGCCGCTGTCGCCCGGGGCGGGCGGCGCGCGCCGCCCGGGCGGCGAACACGGCGAACCGGGGGCGCGCGGCGCACCGGCCGCGCCGCGCGCACAGGACAGCTGACGGTGACTGCAGGCGGCTGCAGGCGCAGGCACGTGTCTGTTTCCCGCAACCTTCGCGTGGGCGGTCCGCGGGATTTCGATTGCCGGTCGCGACGCGGCCCCCGTGCGCCGCGTGCTCTCGCTTTCATTTGAACATTCATGAATGTTGGGGGTGTCCATGCGCTAGAATGGCGGCGCATGAACCGTCGAGCCGCGTGCGGATGCCGTTGCAGACGGGAATGCCGGTCAGATTAACGGGGATGGGCTCGTGATATGCTACGAAGAATCCTCATTAAAAATCGGAGGAATGGGCGTGATCTGTAAGGAATGTACCCACGCAGTAAGAAAGTAGCGGTAATCATATGATTCCCGGGTTGGCCGCATCGGAACCATTCCGTTCTATACTCCCGATCTGGCTTTAGCCTGAAGTTTCCAGTTGTGCTGACGGCGTGTCCTGCGCGCGGCGTGCGCCTCGTGCTCGCGCCGGCAACAGGCAGCCGGCCGATGCAGGGCGCCGGCCGGGTTCGCGGACCGTCGCGGCCCGCGGCATCAGGCAGCTGTAGACCCGAGAGACATCCCCCTCCGCGCCGTCCACCAGATATGGGAAAAACAGCGGCGGCGGTTTCCAGATTGCATTGAATTCTTGTCGCTTATCCTGCATGAAGGTTCACACTCTATCGGCCCGCTGCGCCAGGGCGCTGACATTTATTGGCCTGAGCGCCACCGCGGCTTCGGCCTACGCCACCGCCCCGTTCGTGGTTCAGGACATCCGGCTCCAGGGTCTGCGGCGCATCGAACCCGACACGGTCTTCGCGTATCTGCCGATCAAGAAAGGCGAGACCTTCACCGATCAGAAGGCGACTGACGCGATCCGCGCGCTGTACGCGACCGGCTTCTTCAACGACGTCAAGATCTCGACCGAGGGCGACGTCGTCATCGTGCAGGTGCAGGAGCGTCCGGCGATCGGCACGATCGACTTTGCCGGCATCCACGAGTTCGACAAGGACAACCTGACGAAGGCGCTGAACGCGGTCGGGCTGTCGCTGGGGCGCTACTACGACAAGGCGCTCGTCGACCGCGCGGAGCAGGAGCTGAAGCGCCAGTATCTGACGCGCGGCTACTACGCCGCGGAAGTGACGACCACCGTCACGCCGATCGACACGGACCGCGTCGGCCTGCTGTTCTCGGTGATCGAAGGGCCGAGCGCGAAGATCCGCCAGATCAACTTCGTCGGCAACAAGGTGTTCAGCGACAGCACGCTGCGCGACCAGATGCAGGAAGGCACGCCGAACTGGTTCTCGTGGTACACGAAGAACGACCTGTACACGAAGGACAAGCTCACCACCGACCTCGAGAACGTCCGCCAGTACTACCTGGACCGCGGTTATCTCGAGTTCAACATCGACTCCACCCAGGTGTCGCTGACGCCGGACAAGAAGGAGATGTACCTGACGCTCGCGGTGCACGAGGGTCAGCCGTACACGATCTCGGGCGTCCATCTGGCCGGCAATCTGCTGGACCGCCAGGCCGAGCTGCAGAAGCTCATCACGATCAAGGCGGGGCAGCGCTTCTCGGCCGCGAAGCTGAAGGCGACCACGAAGGCGCTGGTCGACAAGCTCGGCGAATACGGCTATGCGTTTGCCACGGTGAATGCGCAGCCGCAGATCGATCAGGTCCACCACAAGGTCGACCTGACGCTGCAGGTCACGCCGGGCCGGCGCGTGTACGTGCGCCGCATCAACATTACCGGCAACACGCGCACGCGCGACGAGGTGATCCGCCGCGAGATGCGCCAGCTCGAAAGCTCGTGGTTCGACTCCAGCCGGCTCGCGCTGTCGAAGGATCGCATCAACCGCCTCGGCTACTTCACCGACGTGCAGGTGACCACGGTGCCCGTCGAGGGCACGACCGACCAGGTCGACGTCGACGTCAAGGTGACCGAGAAGCCGACCGGCTCGATCACGCTGGGGGTCGGCTACGGCTCGGGCGAAGGCCCGATCCTGTCGGCCGGCGTGTCGCAGGACAACGTGTTCGGCTCGGGCACGAGCCTCGCGGTGAACGTGAACACGGCCACGACGTTCCGCACGCTGACGGTCACGCAGGTCGACCCGTATTTCACGGTGGATGGCATCAAGCGGATCACGGACGTCTACTACCGGACGAGCGAGCCGCTCTATTATTCGAGCACGACCGACACCAGCTTCCGGATTATCAGCATGGGCGCCGACACGAAGTTCGGCATCCCGTTCTCCGAAACCGACATGGTGTATTTCGGTCTCGGCATCGAGCAGGACCGCCTCGACCTCGACTCGACGACGCCGCAAAGCTATATCGACTACGTGAACGACTTCGGCCGCGTGTCGAACAACTACCCGCTGACGGTCGGCTGGTCGCGCGACAATCGCGACAGCGCGCTCGTGCCGAGCCGCGGCTATTACACGCAGGCGAACGCCGAGTGGGGTACGCCGATCGGCAGCACGCCGTACTACAAGGCCGACCTGCAGGCGCAATACTACTACTCGTTCGCGCGCGGCTTCGTGCTCGGCCTGAACTTCCAGAGCGGCTACGGCAACGGCCTCGACGGCAAGCCGTTCCCGATCTTCAAGAACTACTTCGCGGGCGGTATCGGTTCGGTGCGCGGCTATGAGCCGAGCTCGCTGGGTCCGCGCGACGCGACGACCGGCGACCCGATCGGCGGCTCGAAGCTGCTGGTCGGCAACATCGAGCTGACGCTGCCGCTGCCGGGCACCGGCTACGATCGCACGCTGCGCGTGTTCACGTTCGTCGACGGCGGCAACGTCTGGGGCACCGAGGGCAACAGCGTCGGCTCCAACGGGCTGCGTTACGCGTATGGTGCGGGTCTCGCGTGGATTTCGCCGATCGGTCCGCTGAAGCTGAGTCTCGGTTTCCCGATCGTCAAGCACACGGGCGACCAGTACCAGAAATTCCAGTTCCAGATCGGTACGGCGTTCTGACGCTTTGCGATCATCGCCCGACAGAAGGCAGCCTCCGGCTGCCTTCTTGCTTTTGCGGGTCTCCTTTCCTCGCGCGCTTCCTTTTGCCGGCTTCAGAGCAGCAAATCTCAAAATCAGGTAGGGTTCGTGCCGCGTGTATCGCTATGCATTGTGCGTACACGTGGTAGCGCCGCGTCCTGTCCGCCTCCGGGCGGACGGGCCGCGATCGCAGAGACACAGGACCCGCGCCTCGCGCGGGCACAGGAAGAGACATCATGCACACCCCCCAACCCGGATCCGCCCCCGCGCGCGCCGGCGAGCGCCAGCGCGGCGTCGTCGCCAGTCTTGTCTATCTGTTCGAACAGGTGATGCCCGACCCGTTCGTGCTGTCCATCGGCCTGACGTTCGTCGTGATCCTGCTCGCGTTCGGATTCGCGCCGCACGCGTCGATGCCGGTCATTCTGAGCTCGTGGTACGAGGGCACGTTCCACATCCTCGGCTTCGCGCTGCAGATGATCCTGATTCTCGCCACCGGCTATGCGATCGCCGACGCGCCGCTCGTGCAGCGCGGTCTGCGCGCGCTGGCAGCCGGCGTGCGCACGCCCGCGCGCGCGGCGCTGCTGGTGTTTCCGATCGTCGGCGTGGCGGCGTGGCTCAACTGGGGGCTCGGGCTGATTGTCGGCGCGCTGCTGTCGCGCGAAATCGCGCGGCGCGTCAAGGTGGATTTCGCGTGGCTCGTCGCCGGCAGCTACTCGGCCTGGTCGATCTGCAACAGCGGCCTGTCGAGCTCGATCGCGCTGTCGCAGGCTTCGCACGGCAACGCGCTGAACCTCGTCGAAAAGGCGACCGGTCACGTGATCCCGCTCACCGAGACGATCTTCGCGCCCTTCGTGTTCGTGCCGACCGTTGCCGTGGTGGTGGTGATGACGGCGATCTTCATCGCGATGCATCCGAAGCCCGAGCACGTCGTCGCATTCACGGATGCCACTTCCGACGACGCGCCGTCGCCCGCCGATGCCGATCCGCATGCGCGCGGCGCGGCGCGCACGTCGTTTGCGGCGCGCGCCGAAAACTCGATGCTCGGCACGCTGCTGCTGCTCGCCCTCGGCGTCGGCTATCTCGCGATGACCTGGCATGCGAAGGGCTTCGATCTGGACATCGATACGACGATCCTGATCTTCCTGCTGATCGGCCTTGCGCTGCAGCGCACCCCGATCGCATACGCGGATGCGATCCGCCGCGCGGCGCGCCAGACCGGCTCGATGCTGCTGCAGTACCCGGTGTACGGCGGGATCATGGGGATGATGACGGGCACCGGGCTCGCGTCGGCGATTGCGAAGACGTTTGTCGCGATCGCGACGCCGGTGACGCTGCCGCTGTTCAGCTACCTGAGCTCGCTGATCATTACGCTGCTGATTCCGAGCGCGGGCGGCCACTGGGCCGTGCAGGGACCGTTCGTGCTGCCGGCCGCGCTGAGCCTGCATGCGTCGGTGCCGCGCACCGCGATGGGCGTCGCGATGGCGGAGAACGTGTCCAACATGCTGCAGCCGTTCTGGGCGGTGCCGGTTGTCGCGATCGCCGGCATCCGCATCCAGCGGGTGATGGGCTACACCGCCGTGACGTTCGTCGTTTCGCTCGCGATCTACGGCGCCGCGCTCTGGCTCGTGCCCTGATCCTTGACCGCCGCGCGTGCGGCCCGCTCATGCACGTTTGCGGTGCGCGCTCAGTTCACGGGCGCGATCATCAGGATCGCGATCACCTCGCCGGCGGTCGCCACCGCGATCGCCAGTTCGACCGGATTGGTGTCGAAGAAGGTGCGCAGGTCGATGTCGTCGCGGAACTGGCTCCACGTGCCGAAAAAACCGAGCGTGAGGATCAGTCCGAACAGCAGGCTGAAGCCGAGCATCGCGGCAAGCCACTTGTCGTTGTCGAGCAGCGTGTCGGCGAACGAAAATACCGCGAGACACACGCATTGCGCGGCCAGCACGGCGAGCATGGCGGGGTGGTACTGAATGCCCTTATAGGTGAACGAGCGCGACAGGCGCGAGCGTTCATACCGGTTACCCATGATGTTTCCTTGCGATTTCCGCGGCCGCGCTCCCTGCATCGGCCGTGTCCGTTCGTGTTAACGGTAGGCCCAAAATCAATGAAGTCAAGACGCAACGCGGCGCGGGGCGGCGCCGGTCAGGGCGGCGTGCAGACGAAGCTGCTGGCCAGATTGACGCTGCCCCGGCCCGCGTAGCGCGGGTAGAGCGGATAGCGGCACAGCGGCCGGGTGCGGCCGTTGGTTGGCGGCGCGAGGTCGGTGGCGACGAGCGTCTGCGGCGGCACGCCGTGCGTGACCCACGCGTCGAGCGCGCCCAGCAGGTCGACCGACGGGATGAAGACGCCGCTGCCGTGCTGATAGCCGGGCACCATGTAGAGGCGCATGAACGAATCGACGGTGCCGGCGCCGTAGCGCGCGATCAGCGCATGGTAGTAGGCGATGGTCTGGTTCGGGCTGATCACCTCGTCGGCGAGGCCCTGCAGCGTGATCAGCTTGCCGCCGTGCGCGATGTAGCGCGACAGGTTGGTGTCGAGCGCGCCGATGGTCTGCGAGAGCGTGACGAGCGTCTCGCGATAGCGCCCCGGATGCAGCGCGTCGAAGCCGAGCGAGTCGAACCCCGGGTCGCGCGCGACGAAGTAGCGCAGATAGCTGTTGCCCTGCGTGTACAGATACCCGTTCGCGTAGAACGTCGGGGCCGCGCGCCGTTCGGGTTCGTGGCCGAGCCCGAGCATCCCGGTGAAGCGCGTGCCCTGATAGACGTTGTAGCCCGGATAGCGGTTCGCGTTCCACGCGAGCGGGTAGGGCAGCGACAGCCCGTCGCGCAGCACGCGCAGGGTTGCGCGTTGCGCGTCGCTCATGCAGTCGATGCCGGCGGGCGCATCGGCCGGGCAGCGCAGCGCGTCGACGATCTCCTGCTCGTGCGCGCGGCATGCTTCGACGTTGCTGACGATGCCGTCGACAGCGCCGTCGAGCCCGTCGCACACGTCGAGCGTGCGGCGATAGAGCCGCTCGAGCAGTGCGGGCGGCAGGTAGCCGCCGGGCGTGCCGTACTCCGCTTCGCCGAGCACGACGCCGATCAGGCGCACGCCGGAGAAGTTCAGCGCCGGCGAATTGGCGATGACGCCGTCGTAATCGTCCGGGTAGCGCTGAATCACCGTGTAGCCTTCGCGGCCGCCGGTCGAGCCGCCGCCGAAGTACATCCGCTGCGGGCGACGTCCGTACATGTGCTCGATCAGGGCCAGCGCGACGTCGTGGGTTTTCTTCAGATGTGCGTAGCCGAAGTTCACGACCGCACGATCCACGAGGCCGAACACCGCGAGCGCGGCATTGCCCGCGTGACCGGAATCGTCGCCGAAGGTCGCATACCCTTCGGCGAGCGGCGCGCGGGTCGGCGAGAACGGCGTCACGCCGGTGCCGCTGACGACGACGCCGTCGTAGCCGCTGCCGCCGATCTGCAGCGCGCGGCCGTTCCAGTTCACCGGCAGGTTCAGGTCGAAGTGGATGTCGGGCGTGCCCGGATGGCGTGCAACGATGGTGCCCGTGACGCGGCAGTATTCGCCGCTCTGGTTGCCGCTCGCGGACGCCGCGATCATCGTGGCGCTGTCGATGCGCGCGCCCTCGGTGGGCAGGACGATCGCGCGCGGCGCGATCGTCGTATCGGCGAGCGCGGTGCAGCGCGCGACAAATGCGGGGTCGCGGGTGAGCGCGTGGGCGAGCGGCGGCAGCGCGAGCAGCGCTGCGCAGGTGAGTGCGCACGCGAGTGCGCGCAGCATCCGCGCGGTCGACCTGGCGCGCGCGCTGGCCGTGCCGCGTGCGCTCACCCGCGTTGCGGCGCACGCGGGGGGCGGCCGAACCATCGGGCGGGCGGGACGATCGGCAGGCAGGGAGAGCGGGCGGACTGGGAGCACGGCAGTTGACGCGACACGACGATGCCCGACATGATATTCGAATGGCAGTCCGAAGCAAAATGTCGCGTATGCCGCGCGCTGCGCGAAACGGACCGGCGGCGCGAAACGGACAGGCGGTGCAAAACCGATGGGCAGCGCGAAGCCGATGGGCCGCGCGAAACCGGCGGCCAGCGCTCGCGTGGCTGGCCGAATCGTCCGTGGTGGTTGGCGCGGTGGGTATTCCGCTACACTTGCGCATCGCGCGCACAGGCGGCGCGGAGGCAGCCGGCAAGGCAGGCAAGGCGGGGCAAGGCAGGCAATCACGCAGGCGCCGAAGCGGCGTCCGCGCCGCAACGACAGGAGACCGACGATGGCGATTCGCGTGGTGCAACTGGGATCGAAGCGCGAGGCTGGCGAGGGGCTGCGCATCGGCACCGTCAGGCGGCCGCCGCGCGGTGTGCCGAAGGCGGAGTTCGCGTCGCGCGACTACTACGACGTCTGGCTGCCGACGCTGTCGCCCACCCCGGCGCTGATGGCCGAAGCGAAGTCCGCGGCGAGCGACGCCGACTGGACGCGCTTCGTGCGCGGCTTTCGCGCGCAGATGAGCGAAGGCGATCCGGCGAAAGTCCTCGACCTGCTGGCTGCGTTATCGAAGAACTCGGACTTCTCGATCGGATGCTACTGCGAGGACGAAAACCGCTGTCATCGCAGCGTTCTGCGCCAGCTGCTCGACGCGCGCGGCGCCCATTTGCGCTGATCCGCACGCGCGGCGCGCGCAGGGGGTGAGAAGGCCCTGGCGACCGCACCGATAGCGCGTGCTATGCTTGAATGCGCTCCGGCATGCGGCGCGCCGCCAGGGGGGGGCGTTGTCGCTGAGCCGGGTTTGTCCCAGGCTCGCCAACGTCGTGTCGCCGTTGTGCCCCAGTTGTGTCCGAGTTGTGCCCGAGTTGTGCCATAACGCCAGCGGACGCGAGCCGCGATCTCTTCCTATGGACTATCGTCATTTGCCACAACGCAAGAGCCTGCATGGACGCATCGTGCAGGAACTCGGCATCGCCATCGTCGGCGGCGAGGTGCGGCCCGGCCAGCGCCTGCCGGCCGAAGCCGACCTGTGCGAACGCTATGGCGTGAGCCGCCCCGTGCTGCGCGAGGCGACCCGCGTGCTGGTCGCGAAGGGGCTGGTGGTGTCGAAGCCGCGCGTGGGCAGCGTCGTGCGGCCGCGCGAAGACTGGCACATGCTCGACCCGGACGTGCTGTACTGGACGCTCAGCAGCGTGCCGCCCGGCGAATTCTTCCGCACGCTGCTCACGGTGCGCCGCGTCATCGAGCCGGCGGCCGCGGCGCTCGCGGCGACGGCGGCCACCACCGAGGAGGTCGCGCGCATCGCGTCCGCCTACGACCGCATGGAGCATGCGCCCACCGCGACCGCGCTGCTCGAACCGGATCTGGAGTTTCATCGCGCGATCATGGCTGCGACGCACAATGACCTGCTCGCGCACATCGGCAACATGCTGTCGCTCGCGCTATCGGAGTCGATCAAGCTGACGAGCCGCCACCCGGATACGCATGCGCTGTCCCTGCCGCGTCACAAGGCGATCCTGACGGCGATCCAGAGCCGCGATCCGCTCGGCGCGCGTCAGGCGAGCCTCGTGCAGCTCGAAAACGCGGGCGCCGACGCCGAGAGCGTGCTCGAACCCGGCGGCCGCGCGCTCTGACGGACGGGCGTGCGCGCGGCCGCCGCCGCGCGCCGCGTGGGCTCAGTGCGAATGACGCGGCACGGCGGCGCCGCGGCAGCCGACGAGGAAATCGAAGTCGCAGCCTTCGTCGGCCTGCAGCACATGTTCGACGTACAGATGCCGGTAGCCGCTCGCGTCGTCGGGCAGCGCCTGTTGCGCGGCGCGCCACGCGTCGAGCCGGCGCGCGAGCTCGGCGTCGCTCACGTCCAGATGCAGCCGTCCGGCATGGCAGTCGAGCTCGATCCAGTCGCCGTTCTGCACGGCCGCGAGCGGGCCGCCGGCGCGCGCTTCGGGCGCCACGTGCAGCACGACGGTGCCGTAGGCGGTGCCGCTCATCCGCGCGTCCGAGATCCGGACCATGTCCGTGACGCCCTGCGCGAGCAGCTTCGGCGGCAGCCCCATGTTGCCGACCTCGGCCATGCCGGGGTAGCCCTTCGGCCCGCAGTTCTTCATCACGAGCACGGAATCGGCGGTGACGTCGAGGTCGGGGTCGGCGATGCGCGCCTTGTAGTCCTCGAAGTTCTCGAACACGACCGCGCGCCCGCGGTGCGTGAGCAGCGCGGGGGTGGCGGCCGACGGCTTGAGCACCGCGCCGTTCGGCGCGAGGTTGCCGCGCAGCACGCACAGGCCGCCGTCCGCGACGAGCGGCGTGTCGAGCGGGCGGATCACCTCGTCGTTATAGAGCGGCGCGTCCTTGCAGTTTTCCCATAGCGTGCGGCCGTTCGCGGTGAGCGCATCCGGATGCGGCAGCAGCCCCGCCTCGCCGAGGCGCCTGAGCACCGCGGGCAGCCCGCCCGCGTAATAGAACTCCTCCATCAGGAAGCGGCCGGACGGCTGCAGGTCGACGAGCGTCGGCGTGCCGCGGCCGATGCGGGTCCAGTCGTCGAGTTCGAGCGGCACGCCGATGCGCCCGGCGATCGCCTTCAGGTGAATCGCTGCGTTGGTCGAGCCGCCGATCGCCGCGTTCGTGCGGATCGCGTTCTCGAACGCCTCGCGCGTGAGCAGCTTCGACAGGCGCAGATCGTCGAGCGCCATCTCGACGATGCGCATGCCGGACAGATGCGCGAGCACGTAGCGGCGCGCGTCGACGGCCGGAATCGCCGCGTTGTGCGGCAGCGTGACGCCGAGCGACTCGGCCATGCAGGCCATCGTCGACGCCGTGCCCATCGTGTTGCAGGTGCCGGCCGAGCGCGACATGCCGGACTCGGCCGACATGAATTCGTGCAGCGAGATCGTGCCGGCCTTCACCTGTTCGCTCAGTTGCCAGACGGCCGTGCCCGAGCCGATGTCGCGTCCCTGGTGCTTGCCGTTGAGCATCGGGCCGCCGGTCACGACGATCGCCGGCACGTCGCAGCTCGCCGCGCCCATCAGCAGCGCGGGCGTGGTCTTGTCGCAGCCGGTGAGCAGCACGACGGCATCGATCGGATTGCCGCGGATCGCTTCCTCGACGTCCATGCTCGCGAGATTGCGGGTGAACATCGCGGTCGGGCGCAGGTTCGATTCGCCGTTCGAGAACACCGGGAACTCGACCGGGAAGCCGCCGGCTTCGAACACGCCGCGCTTCACGTGATCGGCGAGCTTGCGGAAATGCGCATTGCATGGAGTCAGCTCGGACCACGTATTGCAGATGCCGATGATCGGCTTGCCCTGGAATTCGTGGTCCGGAATACCCTGATTTTTCATCCAGCTGCGATACATGAAGCCGTTCTTGTCGGCCGTGCCGAACCATTGCGCCGAACGCAGGGGGCGTTTGGGATCTTTCATCTGTCTCCTCCTAGGCCAAGCGTAGATAGTAATACTATTTTAGGCGTGACGGGCAAGTTTATCTGCCTGGCATATGGGAAGTTCGCGCGGGCTGTTCCGACTCATCGCGCATACCGCGGGCGCGTCTTGCGCGCACTATCGGGTACGTGCTGCATTGCAAGACGGATGAAGGGTTTGCGCGAATTTCGCGGAATCTTCGCGCGGTGTGCCGGCGCGTGTGCCTGGCACGTTTTTGGCAGGGGAAACGGGGGATGCGGCAGGCGCCGCGCGTTCATTCAGGCGCGCCGGATTGTTCATCAAATAGTCCGACTAGTTAAGGGTATACATCGATTAATCGCCGTACCCGCGTGAGCTAGCATCGTGGTCGGGTCGTCATGCGGGTCGGCCGGCACGGGAGCCGGCGGCCTCCTCGCGCAGGGCGGCGCACGGCACCGGGGCTTTCCCGGGCGGTGCCGTCATGAATCATGAACACACACGGTTCGTATAACTGAAGACGGGAGAACGAGATGGCAGAGGAGCGGGAAGAGAATAACCAGGTTCAGCAGCCGGCCCGGCGCGGGCTGCTGCAGGGCGCGGGCCTTGCAGCCGCCATGGCGATGCTCGGCGGCGTGGCCACGCCGGCTTTCGCGGCCGAAGGCGGCGCACCTTTCCCGGCGCACAAGCGCTGGAAGATCGTATTCGTCAACCACGTGACGACGAATCCGTTCTTCGTGCCGACCCAGTACGGGATCCAGGACGCGTGCGCGCTGTTCGGCATGGACTATCAGTGGACCGGTTCGGCGAACGCCGACGTCGGCGAGATGGTCAATGCGATGAACGCGGCGATTGCCGCGAAAGCCGATGCGATCGCCGTGCCGATCGTCGATCCGAAGGCGTTCAACGCCCCGATCCAGCGCGCGCTCGAAGCCGGCATTCCGGTGTTCGCGTACAACGCGGATGCGCCGCGCGGCAGCACCAACCCGCGCCTCGCGTATATCGGCCAGGACCTGTACCAGTCGGGCTACCAGATGGGCGAGCGCATCGCGAGCCTCGTCGACAGCGGCCTCGTCGCGCTGTTCATCGCGACACCGGGCCAGCTGAACATCCAGCCGCGTCTGGACGGCGCCATGGACGCCATCAAGAAGTCCGGCAAGAAGATCGACGCGCAGATGATCACCACCGGCCCGACGGTGAACGAGGAACTCTCGAAGATCAAGTCGTTCTACCTCGGCCACCAGAACCTGAAGGGCATGTTCGCGGTGGACGCGGGCAGCACGCAGGGCGTCGCGGAAGTGATGAAGGAATCGAACCTGCCGGCCAAGGGCGTGCATGGCGGCGGTTTCGACCTGCTGCCGCGCACCGTGCAGCTGATTCACGACGGCTTCCTCGATTTCACGATCGACCAGCAGCCTTATGTGCAGGGCTTCTACACGGTCGTCGAGGCGTTCACGTTCCTCGTGTCCGGCGGACTGGTCGGCCCGGCCGACATCAACTCCGGTCTGAAGTTCGTGACGAAGGATACGGTCAATCCGTACCTGAACACCGAAACGCGTTATGAAGGCAAGAGCACGAAGCCGCAGATCGTGCCTCGCAGTGGTCCGATCAAATCGTGATGGCATCCGTGTCCGAAACCAGCCAATCAACCGATCGCGCGCGGCGCTTGCCGCGCGGGCTCTGGACGTCCGCCGAAGTGCGCATTCTCGCGGTGGCGCTGATCCTCAGCGCCTACTTCGAGACGGTCAACCATGACTTTCTGTTGACCAGTGCGAGTCTCGTCAACCTGTCGCAGTTCATCGCGCCGGTCGCGATCATCGCGTGCGGCGAGATCATGCTGATGATCGGCGGCGAGATCGACCTGTCCGCCGGGATGGTGTTTGCGCTCGCGCCGTTCGTCATGTACTTCGCGCAGAGCGCCGGCGCGCCCTTGTGGCTGGGCGTGGTGGCGGGGCTGCTGGCGGCGGCGGTGGTCGGGCTCATCAACGGCGCGGTGACCGTGTATCTGCGGTTGCCGTCGTTCGTCACGACGCTCGGCACACTGTTCCTCGTCAACGGCTTCACGCTGACGATCTCGCGCGGCACGCCGGTGTCGACGCCGGGCGGTCCGCTGTTCTCGGGCGTGATGGGCAACTGGGGCTACAGCGAAATCATCTGGACGGTGGCGATCGCCGCGGTCATGCACGTCGTGCTGCGCAATACGCGCTGGGGGCTGCATACGATCGCGTCGGGCGCGAATCCGCTGGGTTCGAGCGAGGCCGGCATTCGCGTGAGCCGGCTGAAACTCGGCAACTTCATCGTGGCGGCGACGCTCGCGGGCTTCACCGGCATTCTGGAGGGGTTCCGGATCACGTCGATCGATCCGCTGGCAGGCGGCAACCAGATCATGTTCCTCGCGGTCGCGGCGGCCGTGATCGGCGGCACGCCGCTCACGGGCGGGTCGGGGACGATCATCGGCGGGCTGATCGGCGCGGCGGTGCTCGGCATCCTGAACGACGGCTTTACGCTGATCGGCATCAACGCGTTCACGTTCAACATGATTCTCGGCGCGGCGATTCTCGCGGCAATGATTTTCAACATTCATGTCGTGCGGCTCGCACGCAAGGGAGGCCGCTGATGTCCGACGCGACCTATGCACTGCGCGCCGAGCAGATCGTCAAGCGCTTTGGCGCGGTGACGGCGCTCGACGGCGTGACGCTCACGCTCAGGGAAGGCGAGATTCTCGGCGTGCTCGGCGACAATGGCGCCGGCAAGTCGACGCTGATCAAGATCCTGACCGGGTTTCACCAGCAAACGAGCGGCAAGCTGGTGATTCACGGCGAGGAGACGATGCTGCGCTCGGTGGACCACGCGCGCGCGCTCGGTATCGAGTGCGTGTACCAGGATCTCGCGCTGGCCAATTCCCTGAGCATCTACCACAACATGTTCCTGAACCGGGAGATCATCTATCCGGGTCCGTTCAGACTGCTGAACAATCGCGCGATGCGCGCGCGCGCCGCCGAGTGTCTCGACGAGATCGGCGTGCACGTGCCCTCGGTGGATCTGCCGGTGGAACAGTTGTCGGGGGGGCAGCGTCAGGCGATCGCGGTCGCGCGCGCGGTCAACTCGAACGCGAAGATCCTGCTGCTCGACGAACCGCTCGCGGCGATGGGCGCGCGCGAAGCCGGGCTGATCATCGACCTGGTGCTGCGTCTGAAGGAGAAGGGCGGCCTGTCGATCGTGATGATCATGCACAACTACGCGCAGACACTCGACATCGCGGATCGCGTGATGCTGATGCAGCGCGGCCGCGTGACCTACGAGAACGAGGCGGCGAACACGTCGGTGCCGGAACTGATGGATATCGTGCGACGCGAATATCGCGCGATGCGGGAAGCCGCGCGGTAAGTGCGACGCGCCGCTCGCGCGGCGCATGGTTCATACGGCGCGCCGACGGCGTCCATCCGCTGAAATGAAGCCCCGCGCGGCAGCATTGCCGCGCGGGGCTTTTGACTGTCTGGGGACCGCGTAGCGGACACGCGCTGCGATGAGCGCGAGATTATCCACAGATATTGTTTGCAAGCCTGTGGACAAGGTGCGGGCAATTCGCGTAACCCGCTGAAGCAATGGCGTTTGTTCGGCGCGCGTCGCGCAGACGCAGACGCAGCCGTGCGTGCTGCTTGCCTTGCGCCGCGCGCGCCGGTTTTTGCCTCAGCAACCGCAGACGATATCGTCCGCATGCGGCGTGTGCGCGGCGCCGGATGCAGCGAAGCGAGGCAGGTCCATGAACAGCGTGACACGCCGCACGATCTGCCAGAACACCCGCTCGAACGAGCGGGCGCGCTCGTCCGAAGTCATACCGGGCGCGAGCGGGTCGGCAAAATCCCACTGCAGGAAAAGCGGCGTGCCCGGAAACGCGGGGGCGTGATACCCGGTTACGCGCGGGTCGAGGGCGATGACGAGATCCATTCGCGGCGCCCATTCGCCGGTAAATTCGAGCCAGCTTTTCGGGGCGAGCCGGTCGAGTTCCGAAATGCCCGGACGCAACTGGGCGAGCGCAAGCGGATGGGCGCGCGCCGCGGGCTCCGCGCCCGCGCTGAATACGTCGAACCGGTGGCCGGCCAGTTCGCGCAGCAACGCTTCCGCCATGATGCTGCGTGCCGCGTTCTCAAGGCAGAGAAACAGCACCTTGTACTTGTTCATCGCGCTCTTGCCCCGTTGCGTATTTTTAATGCTGGTCGGGATTCTGCCGATCCAGTCTTGCACTACCGTGACAGTGCACAGCCGCCGGCCCGTCGCGCGCTGCGTGGGCGGCTACCGGACGGACGATCGGCGTACTGTGTACGGCAGGCCGTGCGAATGGCGCATTGCTGATCCGTTGCGGACCATGTGGCTACCGTAGCACGAGAAAAATACCGGTGGATATTGAAAAAAGCCAATACCGGCACACACGGCAGCCAGTGGTTCATTGCACCGCACGGGCGGCGCATCGTGCGTTTGCCGGGCGGCATATCGTTGCGCGCGCAATCTTTATGCGCCGGTTCATGACCTGATCGTTCGCGGAACGTCAAAGCTCGCCGCGCACGTAAGGGCGGACCGCGCACACCACGGCTTCGCGGCACGTCAGTTCGATATCGAGCCCGATGTTGGGCAGCAGATCGAACCGGATCACACCATCAGGCGCCCGGGACAGGGATAGGTCCATGATCCAGCTACCGTCGATCATCGCGTTGACGTCGATCTTCGCGCTCCGGATGTCGACGAGCCTCAGCCACACAGCGAAGTCGCGTCGCGCATCGTCACGCTCCGGACCATAGCGGTTGTGCAGGATCTCCAGTTCCAGATCGAGCTGCTCGTGCTCCGCATTCGCGGTGTCGGGTGCGGCCGGAGGCTGCTGCGACTCCGGATGTTGCCGTGCCCGCGTCATGCGGAAGGTTCGGACGAACGCGTCATGAAACGACGGATAGGTCCCGAATGTTTGCAGCAGCAGCGCGTTGTTTGTCGCAAGCTGCCAGCCGTTGTGATTGTCGGTATCCAACTTTTCCTCGCGAAAGCGGGTTATCTGCAGGGGATGGGCGACATTGGGAGATGATTGCTGTCCCTTATGCGCCCGCTAAAATTATGCCCGTGTGCGGCACCGTGACTTTCATGATATTGGGCGCAAAGGTTTCCCTGATCATCGAAATAGTCAACGTCCATGCCGTTCGGATTGATTCGAAAGCCACCTGGTTCATTGCCTGTCAGCCGCACCCCCCGCGCCGCAATCTCGAGGGCGTCGCCGCTAGCCACATTGTCGATGTATTCGAAAGGCTGATCTGCGGCGAGCGGTGTTAAAGAACTGGCGCCTGCCGGATTTTTCGCGTGGATGTCATCTAGATTCAGTCTGTTGAGATCGGGCGATGCAACGTGTTGTGCCATTTGCATGTCGACGCGCCGTTCAGATGCCTTTGGTATTCCGATGATGGCCTCTCTTGCTGCTGCGTTGCTCCGCCGCGTCCGATAAACACTGGCCAATTGCCACCTTAAGGCTGTGGCATTAGACAGATGCTGTGCGGCTTCATCAATGCTCCAATATCCGCTGTCAGGCCAAGTTGAGTCGTTGGTCCATTTCACCATTGACGCGGAGTGTGACGAGTCGAGTACGAACCATCTGCCATTGTCGAGTGCACGCCGCAGAAGATCTGCCCAGTTCCGGCGAATCTCTGCCGATGCTATGCGTCGCCAGTGGCGGTAATCAAGCACTTCGTCGATAAAACGCAGCATCGACTGGATGTGCACATTTTCCGTCACAAGATGCTCACTAGAGCGTGTTAGGCACTTTGGATAATGGGCACAGCATGGACGAGCATGAGCATGGCAAAGACGACAAAGTGCAGGCCCGCCAGGGTTTCAGGCAAGCGCTCATAGTCGCGTGCCAGCCGCCGGAAGCGGTTGAGCCATCCGAAGCTGCGCTCGACCACCCAGCGACGCGGCAGCAGCACGAAGCCCTTTTTCGCCTCGGGCAACTTGATGACCTGCAATTCCATACCTTCGTCACGTGCGGCCTGTGCCGCCGTGTCACCCGTATAGCCCTGGTCTGCAAAGGCGAGTTTCACTGTCTGGCCGGTGACGTGCTGAACCTGGCGCGCCAGCTCGCCCACCTGCGCACGCTCCTGCTCGTTGGCCGGCGTAATGTGTACCGCGAGCAGCAGGCCCAGGGTGTCGACGGCCATATGAACCTTGCTGCCCCGCTTGCGTTTGTGACCGTCATAGCCCGCGCGCGGACCGCTCTCACACGTGGACTGCAACGTGCGGTCATCCAGGATAACCGCACTGGGCTGGCCCTGCCGCTCCTGTGCCACGCGCAGCACCGAGCGCAAATCGTTGACCATCGCCTCGAAGCAACCCGCGTTAAGCCAGCGTTGCGTTTGCTGGTAGACCATCTCCCACGGCGGAAAATTAGTCGGCAGCATGCGCCACGACGCACCGGCGCGCGCCATCCAGCGCAGCGCGTTGAACATTTCGCGCAGTTCGTATCGGCGCTGCGGCGCGCCTTCGTTCATCAAGACCAGGTAGGGAGCGGCGAAGCTCCATTCCTCGTCCGAAACGTCCGTGGGATATGGCTTGCGTTCTGGCATTCCGCCAGGTTACCAGGTTTGACCGAAAGTACCTAACACGCTCTAGCACCAGACAAGAGCGCGTAGGCAAGATTGCCAACGAGCAGCCACGCGCGGTGGGCTGGCGCGACCCGCGGCGAATCCTCGGGGAGTAGGTCGTCGTAATGGGTCAGTTCGATGTAATGGCCCACGCTGTCGTAGCGGGCCTTGTCGCGCGGGTCGATCATCAGGGTTCTCAGGTAGCGATGAAATGGCTTCATTAGACGAGCGGCCAAGAACGATGCGATCTGCCACCGCTATAGATAATCGGATTTATCTGAAATAACTGCATCGCCCTTACTGACTGCGCGGGAGGCTGCTTCCGTTGGTCGCGCAGATCACAAGGGCATGGGCGATGCAGATCAAGCACCTATAAAGTGCTCGGCGCAGTATCCGGAGGCAGCTAGTCGATCCCGGCCACGCCTGCATACGGCCGATCGGTGCAAGCTTTCCCAACGACAGATACATTTGTCTCGCTCCCTCACGAATCCCCCCGCCCGCACTGCACAAAAATTGACGATTTGTGCGCTCAGGATTAACCCGAATGCAAAAAAGTATCGGTTCGCGGCTTGATTTTCAGTAGTGAAAGATCTGCAGTGGCGCTAATTTTCAGCTATGGCAGCGCGATGCGATGCGGCGCGCGTGGATTGCGCGATGCGCCTGTCCGACGCGGTTCGCCGGATGCTGATCCCCTGTTGTACCTGTATCTGCCCGTCTGTGTATCTGTAGCGACCCGTAGGCCCGCAGTATCCCGACTCATGTACCGGCTCGCCGCGAACCGCGCAGTGCCGGAATTTTCCAACAACGGAGACAACCGATGACCACACTTTCGACCCAACTGATCGGCGCCAGCGCACTGACGCTAAGCCTGCTGAGCAGCACGGCGGCGTTCGCCGCGCCCAGCGGCACGGTCGCCTTCCTGATGCCGGACGAGGCCTCGACGCGCTACGAGCAACACGACTACCCCGGCTTCAAGGCTGAAATGAGCAAGCTCTGCCCGGACTGCAAGGTGCTCTACCAGAACGCCAACGCAGACGTCGCGCAGCAGCAGCAACAGTTCAACTCGGCGATTGCGCAGGGGGCGAAGGTGATCGTGCTCGACCCGGTCGATTCGACCGCGGCCGCCTCGCTCGTTCACCTCGCGCAGAGCCAGGGCATCAAGGTGATTGCGTATGACCGGCCCGTGCCGTCGACGCCCGCCGATTACTACGTATCGTTCGACAACGAAGGCATCGGCAAGTCGATTGCCCAGTCGCTCGTGCAGCATCTGAAGGCGAGCGGCGTGCCGACCGGCAAGGGCGGCGTGCTCGAGGTGAACGGCTCGCCTACCGACGCGGCGGCGGGGCTGATCAGGAAGGGCATCCATGAGGGCCTCGCGGGCAGCGGCTACAAGACGCTCGCCGAGTACGACACGCCGGACTGGGCGCCGCCGAAGGCGCAGCAATGGGTGAGCGGCCAGATCACGCGCTTCGGCTCGCAGATCGTCGGCGTCGTGGCGGCCAACGACGGCACGGCCGGCGGCACGATCGCGGCTTTCAAGGCGGCCGGCGTCAATCCGGTACCGCCCGTCACCGGCAACGACGCGACGCTCGCCGGCCTGCAGCTGATCGTCTCCGGCGACCAGTACAACACGATCCTGAAGCCGAGCGAGATCGTCGCGGCGGCTGCGGCGAAGGTCGCGGTCGGCTTCCTGGAAGGCCACGCGCCGAAGGCCGGAACGATGCTCTACAAGACGCCGACGCAGCTGTTCAAGCCGCAGGTGATCACCGCGAAGAACCTGAAGGCCGAGGTGGTCGACAAGGGTTTCGTGAGCGCGAAGGACCTGTGCACCGGCCGCTATGCCGCGGGATGCGCGAAGCTCGGCATCGCGAACTGATCCGGCATGACGCGGGGCGCAGGCGGCTCGCCCGCCTGCGCCCCGATCTCGAGAGGGTGGTTTCCATGACTGACATTTCCACGACACGCCCGAAGCCCGGCAAGCTCGTGCTGAGCCTGCGCGGCGTCTCGAAGCATTTCGGCGCGGTCTCGGCGTTGACCGATATCGAACTCGACGTGCATGCGGGCGAAGTGGTCGCGCTGGTGGGCGACAACGGCGCCGGCAAATCGACGCTCGTGAAGGTGCTGGCGGGCGTGCATCAGCCGAGCGCCGGCACGATCACCTTCGACGGCCAGCCGGTGACGCTCGCGAATCCCGCTGCCGCGCTCGACCTCGGCATTGCGACCGTCTTCCAGGACCTCGCGCTGTGCGAGAACCTCGACGTCGTCGCCAACATTTTTCTCGGACGCGAGTTGAGTCCGCTGCGGCTCGACGAGGTGCAGATGGAAGTGCGCGCGTGGACGCTGCTGAACGAGTTGTCGGCCCGTATTCCGAGCGTGCGCGACGTCGTCGCGTCGCTGTCGGGCGGGCAGCGCCAGACGGTGGCGATCGCGCGCTCGCTGCTGCTCGACCCGAAGCTGATCATGCTCGACGAACCGACCGCCGCGCTCGGCGTCGCGCAGACCGCCGAAGTGCTGAACCTGATCGAGCGCGTGCGCGACCGCGGCCATGCGGTCATCATGATCAGCCACAACATGGAGGACGTGCGCGCGGTCGCGGACCGCATCGTCGTGCTCCGGCTCGGCCGCAACAATGGCGTGTTCTATCCGGACTCGTCGAATCAGGAACTGGTGGCTGCGATTACCGGCGCCACCGAGAATGCGGTGTCGCGCCGCGCAGGCCGTCGCCAGGCCGGGCAGGATGCCCGGACAAAGGAAGGATCATGAGCCATCGAACGCAACAGTCTGCCCCGTCCGACCCGCAGGGCGCGGCGCCTTCCACGCTGCTCGATCGCAGCGACGTGCGCGTGAAGCACGCGGCCGGGCTCGGCGATACCGTCTCGGCCTTCGTCGAGCGGGTCCGCTCGGGCGATCTCGGCTCGCTGCCGGTGGTCGTGGGCCTCGTCATCATCTGGACCGTGTTCGCGAGCCTGAATCCGGTGTTTCTGTCGGCCAACAATCTCGTCAACATGCTGTTCGACTGCTCGACGGTCGGCGTGATTTCGCTCGGCATCGTGTGCGTGCTGATGGTCGGGCAGATCGACCTGTCGGTCGGCTCGATGAGCGGCTTCGCATCGGCGCTGGTCGGCATGTTGTGGGTCAACGCGGGCTGGCCCGTGTGGCTCGCGATCCTCGTCGCGCTCGCGGTGGGTGCGGTGGTGGGCGCGCTCTATGCGCTGCTGCTGAACCGGCTCGGCATGCCGAGCTTCGTCTCGACGCTGGCCGGACTGCTCGCGATCCTCGGCCTGCAGCTCTACGTGCTCGGCGCGGCGGGCTCGATCAACCTGCCGTACGGGTCGACGATCGTCAATTTCGGACAACTGATGATCATCCCGGCGCCCGTTTCGCACCTCCTCGCGCTGCTGCCGGGTGCGGCGATCCTGTTCATCGGCTTGCGCACGCGCGCGCGCCGCCATGCGATGCGGCTCTCGGCGGCCTCGGTGGGCAGCCTCGTCGCGCGCAGCGTCGCGATCACGGTGCTGCTGGAGCTCGTAGTGGCCTATCTCGACCGCGGGCGCGGCGTGCCGCTGATGTTCGGCGTCTTTCTCGGGCTGTCGGTCGCGATGAACTATGCGCTCACGCGCACGCGCTGGGGCCGCTCGATGCACGCGGTCGGCGGGAACCACGAAGCGGCGCGGCGCGCCGGCATCAACGTCCGCGCGATCTATACGAGCGCGTTCGTGCTGTGCGCGGGCCTCGCCGCGCTCGGCGGCGTGCTGACGGCCGCGCGGCTCGCGTCGGCGAGCCAGCAGGCCGGCACCGGCGACGTGAACCTGAACGCCATCGCGGCGGCGGTGATCGGCGGCACCAGCCTGTTCGGCGGGCGCGGCAGCGCGTATTCGGCGGTGCTCGGCATCATCGTGATCCAGTCGATCGCGAGCGGCCTCACGTTGCTGAACCTGTCCTCGTCACTCCGTTTCATGATCACCGGCGCGGTGCTGGCCATTGCGGTGATCGTCGATTCGCTCGCCCGGCAGTCCCGTGTCACGCACGGTCGCGCCTGAGGCCAGCCATCCAGGAGAGCAGTCAATGTCTGAATCGTTGAAGGGAAAAGTGGCCGCGATTACCGGCGCGGCCTCGGGTATCGGTCTGGAGTGTGCGCGCGCGCTGGTGGCGCACGGCGCGAAGGTGGTGCTGATCGACCGCGCGCGGGAGCGGCTCGCCGCCTGCTGCGCGGCGCTCGGCCCGAACGCGCTCGCGCTCGAAGTGGACCTGCTGCAGCCGGCGCAGGTGTCCGCATTGCTGCCGAAGCTGCTCGATCTCGCGGGCGGCCTCGACATCTTTCATGCGAACGCGGGCGCATACGTCGGCGGCGAGGTGAGCGCGGGCGACCCCGACGAATGGGATCGCATGCTGAACCTGAACATCAACGCCGCGTTTCGCTCGGTGCATGCGGTGCTGCCGCACCTGGTCGCGCAGAAGTCCGGCGACATCGTCTTCACCAGCTCGATCGCGGGGATCGTTCCGGTGGTCTGGGAGCCGATCTATACCGCGTCGAAGTTCGCGGTGCAGGCGTTCGTGCACACGACGCGGCGCCAGCTCGCGAAGCACGGCGTGCGCGTCGGCGCGGTGGCGCCGGGCCCGGTCGTCACCGCGCTGCTCGACGACTGGCCGAAGGCGAAGATGGACGAGGCGCTCGCGTCCGGCAGCCTGATGCAGCCGCAGGAAGTGGCGGACGCGGTACTCTTCATGTTGACGCGGCCGCGCAACGTGACGATTCGCGACCTCGTGATTCTTCCGAACAGCGTCGATCTGTAATCGCACGACGCCGCACACCGGGCGCCGGCCCGGCGCGCGCCGGGCCGTTCGCGCCCTCCAACAGACAGGTCATCGGTCATGACAGCAGAACACGTTCACGCCGCTGCGCGCGGCGATACCCGCTATGTCGTCGGCGTCGACGTCGGCACGGGCAGCGCGCGCGCCGGCCTCTTCGATCTCGCCGGGCACATGGTGGCTTCGGCGAAGCACGACATCACGCTGTTTCATGCGAGCGGCTCCATCGTCGAGCAGTCGAGCGGCGAGATCTGGCGCGCCGTCTGCGATGCGGTGAAGGCGGCGCTCGCGCAGGCGGCCGTGTCGCCCGCGCAGATCGCCGGCATCGGCTTCGATGCGACGTGTTCGCTGGTGGTGCTCGGCGCGGGCGGGCAACCGCTGCCGGTCGGTCCGTCGGGCGACCCCGGACGCGACATCATCGTGTGGATGGATCACCGCGCCGTCGAACAGGCCGAGCGGATCAACGCGACCGGCCATCCGGTGCTGAAGTATGTCGGCGGGCGGATTTCGCCCGAGATGGAGACGCCGAAGCTGCTATGGCTGCGGGAGAACCGGCCGGAGGTGTTTGCCGCGGCGTGGCAATTCTTCGACCTGACGGACTTCCTCACGTGGCGCGCAACCGGCGACCTCGCGCGCTCGACCTGCACGGTCACCTGCAAGTGGACCTATCTTGCGCACGAGCGGCGCTGGGACGACAGCTATTTCCGGCGCGTCGGACTCGACGTGCTGGCGGACGAAGGCTTCGCGCGCATCGGCGAGCGCGTGGTCGATCCGGGCACGCCGCTCGGCAACGGGCTGACCGAGCAGGCGGCCGCGGAGCTTGGCCTGCCTGCCGGCACGCCGGTCGCGACGGGCGTCATCGACGCGCATGCCGGCGGGATCGGTACGGTCGGCGCGGAGGGCGAGCCCGAGGCGTGTCTTGCGTATGTGTTCGGCACGTCGTCGTGCACGATGACGACGACCCGCGAGCCGGTGTTCGTGCCGGGCGTCTGGGGCCCGTATTTCTCGGCGATGGTGCCGGATGCGTGGCTCAACGAGGGCGGGCAGTCGGTGGCGGGGGCGGCGATCGAGCGGCTGCTCGCGCTGCACCCGGCGACGCTGGACGCACAACGGCGCGCGCAAGAGGCCGGCGAAGCGCTGCCCGCGCTGCTGGCCGGTCTCGCGCAGCAACAGGCGGCGAGCCTGTCGGACGCGGTGACGCTCGCGCGCGGGCTGCACGTGGTCCCGGAGTTTCTGGGCAATCGTGCGCCGTTCGCGGATCCGCATGCGCGCGCGGTGATCGCGGGTCTCGGGATGGAGAGCGATCTCGACAGCCTGGTGGCGTTGTACGTCGCGGGCATTTGCAGCATCGGCTATGGCTTGCGCCAGATCATCGAGACGCAGGCGCGCGCGGGTGCGCCGATCGCACGTGTGATGATCAGCGGCGGCGCGGGGCGCCTGGATCTGGTGCGCCAGTTGCTTGCGGATGCAACGGGCAAGCCGGTGCTCGCGACGCGCGCGGAGGAGCCGGTGCTGCTCGGCGCGGCGATGCTCGGCAGCGTGGCCGGCGGCCAGTTCGACAGCGTGCGCGCGGCGATGGGCGGCATGTCGCAGATCAGCAAGACGTATGCGCCCGCAGACGGTGCGATTGCCGCGCTGCATGACGCGCGCTTCAGTGCGTTCGAGCAGTTGCAGCAGGTGGCGAGGGCGATTCGCTAGAGGGGGCGGCCGATCGCCATGAAGGGCGCGCCGGGCGCCGGTGAAGTTCGTCGCACCGCTTGCCGTGATCGCGTGGAGGCGCTTCGTCCGTCCGCGTTCCGTTCGTTGAGCGTTCCCGGGCACGCCGTGCGTTCGCGCACGCCGGCGTGAGCCTACATCAGCACGATGTCGTACTGCTCCTGGCTCAGATTCGACTCCACCTGCAGCGACACCGGCTTGCCGATGAAGTCGATCAGCATCGCAAGGTGCTGCGACTCCTCTTCGAGGAACAGGTCGATCACCTGCTGCGACGCTACCACGCGGAATTCGCGCGGATTGAACTGGCGCGATTCGCGCAGGATTTCGCGCAGCACGTCGTAGCAGACCGTGCGCGCGGTTTTCACCTCGCCCTTGCCGTGGCACACCGGGCATGGCTCGCACAGCACGTGCGCGAGCGATTCGCGGGTGCGCTTGCGGGTCATCTCGACCAGTCCGAGCTGCGAGAAACCGTTGACGGTCACGCGGGTGCGGTCGCGCGCGAGCGCCTTCTTCAGTTCGCCGAGCACCTGGTCGCGATGCTCGGCATTCTCCATGTCGATGAAGTCGATGATGATCACGCCGCCCAGGTTGCGCAGCCGCAGCTGCCGCGCGATCGTGTGCGCCGCTTCGAGGTTGGTCTTGAAGATCGTGTCGTCGAAGTTGCGTGCGCCGACATAGCCGCCGGTGTTCACGTCGATCGTCGTCATCGCTTCGGTCTGGTCGATCACCAGATAGCCGCCGGACTTCAGGTCGACGCGCCGCGACAGCGCCCGCTGGATTTCCGTCTCCACGTTATAGAGGTCGAACAGCGGCCGCTCGCCGGTGTAGTGATGCAGTTTCGACGACACCGCCGGCGTGAATTCGGCGGCGAACTCCGAGAGCTTCTGGAACGTCTCGCGCGAATCCACCTGGATGCGCGACGTTTCGTCGTTGACGAAGTCGCGCAGCACGCGCTGCGCGAGGCTCAGGTCCTGGTAGAGCAGGCTCGTCGGCGGCATGCGCTGGGCCTGCGCGAGGATCGTCGCCCACGTCTTGCGCAGATACGCGACGTCGCTCGCGAGTTCCTCGCTGGTCGAATCCTCGGCGATCGTGCGCACGATATAGCCGCCTTTTTCGTCCGTCGGCAGCACCGCCGTGAGGCGCGCGCGGATCGCTTCGCGTTCGGCCTCGCTTTCGATCTTCTGCGAAATCCCGATATGCGGTTCCTGCGGCAGGTACACGAGCGTGCGTCCCGCGATGCTCACCTGGGTGGACAGCCGCGCGCCCTTCGTGCCGATCGGGTCCTTGACGACCTGCACCATCAGCGTCTGCCCTTCGAAGACGATCTTCTCGATCGGCTGATGATGCGCCGGCTGCGGGCTTTCGCCGCCGGGGCGCGGATGCCAGATGTCGGCGACGTGCAGGAACGCCGCGCGTTCGAGGCCGATATCGATGAATGCCGACTGCATGCCCGGCAGCACCCGTACCACCTTGCCGAGATAAACGTTGCCGACGCGCCCGCGCGACAGCGTGCGCTCGACGTGAAGCTCCTGGACGGCGCCTTGCTGGATCAGCGCGACACGCGTTTCCTGCGGCGTCACGTTGATCAGGATTTCTTCATTCATGGTCTTGTTCTAGAAGTCGACGTGCGCTGCGTGCAGCAGCGCGGCCGTTTCGAATAATGGCAAACCCATGATACCCGAATAGGACCCTTCGATACGCTCGACAAACGCCGCCGCGCGTCCCTGGATGCCGTATGCGCCCGCCTTGCCGAACGGTTCGCCGCTGGCGACATAGCGTTCGAGCGCCGCTGCCTGCACCGCAGCAAAACGCACCCGTGAGACCGACAGCGCGGTCGGCAGCAGCGCGCCCTGCGCATCGATCACGGCGACCGCGGTCAGCACCTCGTGCTCGCGTCCGGCGAGGCGCGCGAGCATCGCGCGCGCGTCGCGCGCGTCGGCCGGCTTGCCGAGAATCGCGTCGTCGATGGTGACGGTCGTATCGGCCACGAGAATCGGCGCGGGCGCATGCTGGCCCGCGAGGAGCCGGTCGCGCGCGGCATTCGCCTTGGCGGCGCATACGCGCAGCACGTAGTCGCGCGCGGGCTCGCCGGGCCGCTCCGCTTCGAGCGCTTCGGCATCCTCGTCGGGGCGCGGCAGCAGCGGCGCGTAGCGCACGCCGAGCTGCTGCAGCAGTTCCTGACGGCGCGGGCTTTGCGAGGCAAGGTAGACGAACGGGAAACGGACGGTGGTCGACGCGGACATGACGGAACAATCCTGGTTGACGGGTGGGGAGCGGTCGCCGATGAGGGCGGCAGGGGGCTGGCGCACGACGCATGCGTCGCGGGCCGAGCAGGATGCGCCACGCGCGGCAGGCGCGAACAGACGGAAGGCGCGACACACACGCAAATCACACGAAGCGCACGAAGCAGACGAAACGCACGACACACGCAACCGGCCAGACCGTACGACGCGCCCGCCACGCGCAGCACGCGTAGCCGCCGCCCCCGCGCCCCCGCGCTCACGCGCGATGATACGGGTGATTCTGCGTGATGGTCCACGCCCGGTAGAGCTGTTCCGCGAGCAGCACACGCACCATCGCGTGCGGCAGCGTGAGGCTCGACAGGCGCAGCAGCAGATCGGCGCGCGCCTTCAGTTCGGGGGCGAGGCCATCCGCGCCGCCGATCAGGAACGCGACGTCGCGGCCGTCCTGTTGCCAGCCGGGCAGCGCGGCGGCGAGCTGCATCGTGGTCCAGTCCTTGCCGCGCTCGTCGAGCGCGACGATGCGCGCCTGCTTCGGTAGCGCCGCCTCGATGCGCACCCGTTCGGCGGCCATCACGCTTTCGGCGGACCGCCCGGACGAGCGCTGTTCGGGCTTCAGTTCGCGCAACTCGATGCGCAGCTCGGCCGGCATGCGTTTCGTGTACTCGTCGAAGCCGGTGGCGATCCAGTCCGGCATCCGGTGCCCGACCGCGACGATGTGCAGTTTCATCGCCGGTTCCGGCTGCGCGGCGGGCAGTGCGTCACGGCCGCGCTCAACGGCGGCGCGCGGGGCTCTTGCGCGCGGGGCGGGCGGGCTCGTCCTCGTCGTCTTCCGCGTCGTCGAGCGGGGCGAGCGCGCGGGCGGCGCCGAACGGGCCCGGGTTCGCGAGCTTCACGCGCACCGGCTTGTCGCCCCAGATTTCCTCGAGGTTGTAGTACTGGCGCAGGGCGGGCTGCATGATGTGCACGACCGCGTCGCCGCAATCGACCAGCACCCACTCGCCGACGTCCTCGCCTTCCACGCTGACGATCTCGCCGCCGCCTTCCTTCACCTTCTCGCGCACGCTCGACGCGAGCGCGCGGGTCTGGCGGTTCGACGTACCGCTCGCGACGATCACGCGGTCGAACAGTCCGGTCAGATGGCTGGTGTTGAACACCTTGATGTCCTGCGCCTTGACGTCTTCGAGTGCGTCGACGATCGCGCGTTGCAGTTTGCGAATATCCATAGGGTTAGCGGTGATACAGGTGATGTTGAACAATATAGTCCCACACGGCGGCGGGAACGTGGCTGGCGGCGGCGCGCGCGTCGCCGCCCGCGCGCTGCGCGAGGCTCTCGCGCAGCCGGGCGCGGATTTCGGTGGCCGACACGTCGAAGGCGAGCGTGGCGTCGATCAGCAGATGGCCGTGCGACGTGGCTTGCAGCACGTCGGCGCGCGCGCGGCGCGCGGCGATTTCGGCGGCGAGCGCCGGCGGGATCGCCGCGAGGTCGAAACCGGGGCGCGTCGATGCGCACAGATGCGCGTAGTCGAAAATGCGCCGCCAGTCGCGCCACGTGTCGAGCCGTACCAACTGGTCCGCGCCGACCAGCATGGCGAGCGACGTGTCCGGGCCTTCGCGCGCGCGCCAGCGCTGCAGCGTCTCGACCGTGTAGGTCGGGCCTTCGTGCTCGATCTCGTCGGTCGCGACGCTGACCGTCACGCCCGGCAGCACGAGCGAGGCGGCGGCCGCGCGGGTCATCGCGAGGCGGTCGGCCGCGGGCGAGACGTCCGGCTTTTGCCACGGCTGGCCGGCCGGCAGCAGCACCAGTTCGGTGAGCTGCAGGACGTCGGCGAAGCGGCGCGCAAGCGCGAGGTGGCCGTCGTGGATCGGATCGAACGTGCCGCCGAGCAGGCCGATCCGGCGCGGCAGGGCAACGGGGTGAGTGGCGGGCTTCAGGTGCGGGTCCTTTATCGTGACGGTGCGGGCTGCGGCGGCGGGATGGTCGGCGGCGGCGCCGTCACACCCACTCGCGCGGCACGAGGAAATCGCGGGCGAGGCGCGCCTCCGGCGTGCCGGGCGCCGGCTGCCAGTTGTAGCGCCAGTTCACGACCGGCGGCATCGACAGCAGGATCGACTCGGTGCGTCCGCCGCTTTGCAGTCCGAACAGCGTGCCGCGGTCGAACACGAGATTGAACTCGACGTAGCGGCCGCGCCGGTACGCCTGGAAGTCGCGCTCGGCCTCGCCGTACGGCGTGTCGCGGCGCCGCTCGACGATCGGCAGATACGCGTGGAGGAAGGCATCCCCGACGCTTTGGACCATGGCGAACGATCCGGCAAAGCCGAGCTCGGCGAAGTCGTCGAAGAAAATGCCGCCGATGCCGCGCGCCTCGTTGCGGTGCTTCAGGAAGAAGTATTCGTCGCACCAGCGCTTGAAGCGCGGATAGAGCGCGTCGCCGTGCGGCGCGAGCGCGTCGCGGCAGACGCGGTGAAAATGCTGCGCGTCGTCCTCGAAACCGTAGTAGGGCGTCAGGTCCATGCCGCCGCCGAACCAGTACACCGGCGCTTCGCCGGCGCGGGTCGCGCTCAGCAGCCGCACGTTCATGTGCACGGTCGGACAGTACGGGTTGCGCGGGTGCAGCACCAGCGACACGCCCATCGCCTCGAAGCCGCGACCCGCGAGCTGCGGCCGCGCGGCGCTCGCGGAACCGGGCAGCGCGTCGCCGGCGACGTCCGAGAAACCGATGCCGGCGCGCTCGAAGAAGCGGCCGCCTTCGAGGATCCGCGTGCAGCCGCCGCCGCGCAGCGCCTCGCCGGGCGCGCGCTGCCATGCATCGGTGCCGAACGGCGTGCCGTCGAAGGCGCCGAGCGCATCGGCGATGCGCGTCTGCAGGGCCTGCATCCAGCTGCGGACAGTCTGTACGTCGTAGGTCGAATCCGTCATCGGTCGAGGTGCTCCGGTGCGGCACAGCGGGTGCCGCGGGGGTATGCGTCAAAAGTGCCCGGCAGGGCAGCGCCGGGCCAGCGGCCGCTGGCGCGATGGGCGTGTGGCGGACCGCTCGGGCCGCACGCGGCGCCCGGCGGTCTGCCGTGCGACGGGCGCAGCCGCTACCGCCCCGAATACGGTGAGTAGTGTAGCGCTACCCGGTTCGCTTGCCGCCGCGCGCATCGCGCGCGGGGGCGGCCCGCTCGCGATTGGGGGGCGGCCGGCGCGACCGGGGGCGCCGGCTCGACCTGTCCGACAGGCCAAGGCGATTCCGCGCGCCGGACACGCCTGCGGATGGACCAGGCGCACCCCGGCACACCCCGGGCACACCCCGGCAGGCGGACGCGCCGCCGGCCGATGCCGCCGCGCTAGTGCTTCCGGCCGATCGCGCGATATCCGATGTCGCGCCGATACTGCATCCCGTCGAACGCGATATGGTTGATTGCCTCGTATGCGACACCCTGCGCGCTGCGCACCGAATCCGCCAGTCCCACGACGCACAGCACGCGGCCGCCCGACGTGGTCAGCTTGCCGTCCGCGAGCGTGGTGCCGGCGTGGAACGTGACCGCGTCGGCGGTTTCGGCCGGAATGCCGCTGATCAGGTCGCCCTTGCGCGGGCTGTCCGGATAGTTGTGCGCGGCAAGCACGACGCCGAGCGCGGTGCGGCGATCCCACTCGAGTTCGACCGTATCGAGCGTGCCGGCGATCGCCTGCTCGACGACCCTCGGGAAGTCGCCCTTCAGGCGCGCCATGATCGGCTGCGTTTCCGGGTCGCCCATGCGGCAGTTGAATTCGAGCGTCTTCGGGTTGCCTTGCGCGTCGATCATCAGGCCGGCGTACAGGAAGCCGGTGTAGCGGATGCCTTCTTTTTCCATGCCGCGCACGGTCGGCAGGATGATCTCGCGCATCACGCGCGCGTGCAGCTGCGGCGTGACGATCGGCGCGGGCGAGTAGGCTCCCATGCCGCCGGTGTTCGGTCCCTGGTCGGCGTCGAGCAGCCGCTTGTGGTCCTGGCTCGACGCGAGCGCGAGCACATGCTTGCCGTCGACCATCACGATGAAGCTCGCTTCCTCGCCGGCGAGGAATTCCTCGATCACGACGCGGGCGCCGGCGTCGCCGAGGCGGTTGTCGGACAGCATCATGTCCACGGCCGCGTGCGCTTCGTCGAGCGTCTGCGCGACCACCACGCCCTTGCCGGCGGCGAGGCCGTCGGCCTTGATCACGATCGGCGCGCCGTGCGCGTCGAGATACGCGTGCGCGGCGGCGGCGTCGGCGAAGGTTTCGTACTCCGCGGTCGGAATACTGTGGCGCTTCATGAAGGCTTTCGCGAAGTCCTTCGAGCTTTCGAGCTGCGCGGCTTCCTTCGTCGGCCCGAAAATCTTCAGGCCGCGCGCACGGAACAGATTGACGATGCCCGCGGCGAGCGGCCCTTCCGGCCCGACGAGCGTGAACGCCACCTGTTCCTGCTCGGCGAAATCGGCGAGCGCGGCCGGGTCGCTGAGCGCGACGTTCTGCAGGCGCTCGTCCTGCGCCGTGCCGCCATTGCCGGGCGCGACATAGACGCGCTGCACCCGCGGCGACTGCGCGAGCTTCCAGGCCAGCGCGTGTTCACGACCGCCGGAGCCGACGACGAGTAACTTCATGTGATTCCCCGAAGACTAAAAAACCGTAACCGTCCGGCGCTGCGGCGCCGGCCGTGATCCTCCCGCCCGCGCGGCCGCGCCCGGGCGCCGTGCCGCACGCCGCCGCGCCCGCTCATTCGTCGGCGATCGACGCGTTCGTATAGACTTCCTGCACGTCGTCGAGGTTTTCGAGCGCATCGAGCAGCTTCTGCATTTTCGCCGCGTCGTCGCCGGTGAATTCGACCTCCGTCTGGGGCTTCATCGTCACCTCGGCGAGTTCCGCCTTGAAGCCGGCGGCTTCGAGCGCCGACTTCACCTTCGGGAAATCGTTCGGCGGGCACAGCACTTCGATGCTGCCGTCGTCGTTCGTCACGACGTCGTCGGCGCCGGCTTCGAGCGCGGCTTCCATCAGCTTGTCCTCGGGCGTGCCCGGCGCGAACAGGAACTGGCCGACGTGATCGAACATGAACGACACCGAGCCGTCGGTGCCCATGTTGCCGCCGAACTTCGAGAACGCGTGGCGCACTTCGGCGACCGTGCGGGTGCGGTTGTCCGTCATCGTGTCGACGATGATCGCCGCGCCGCCGATGCCATAGCCTTCGTAGCGGATTTCCTCGTAGGTCGCACCGTCGACGCCGCCCACGCCGCGCTGGATCGCGCGGTTGATGTTGTCCTTCGGCATGTTGGCGTCGTACGCCTTGTCGACGGCGAGCCGCAGGCGCGGGTTCGAATCGATCTCGCCGCCGCCGAGACGCGCGGCCACCTGGATTTCCTTGATGAGCCGCGTCCAGACCTTGCCCTTTTTGGCATCGGCCGCGGCCTTCTTATGCTTGATGTTGGCCCATTTCGAATGACCCGCCATACTTTTCTCCATCGCGCGCGCCAGCCGGGCGCACGCACAGTGCATTTGTCGTTGCGATGTCGGGCGCCTGCGATCGCGCGCCTCGATGCCAGAGCGGTCCCAGCTTGAAAGATTGCCCGGCGAACGTGGCCGCGCGCGGCGCGGCGGGGGGCGGCACAGACCGGCCTGCGGCCTGCTGGCGCGGCCGTTCTGCGCGGCGCCTCGCAGGGGGCGCGCGGCCGGGCCGCCGTGCTGGCGCAGTGCCGGGTTAGTGCCAGGTTAGTGCCGGGTGATCGTGCAAGTTGAGCCGCTCGATAAGCGGAGCGCAATTTTACCATGCCGCCGGCCGGGGACCGCGTGCGGCGGCGGCGTGCGCGGCCGGTTTTTCGTCCGGGCCCCGCTAGTTCTTCGTGCCGAACAGCCGGTCGCCGGCGTCGCCGAGGCCGGGCACGATATACGCGTGCTCGTTCAGATGCGAGTCGAGCGACGCGACATAGAGCTTCACGTCCGGATGGGCGTCCTGGAACACCTGCACGCCCTCGGGGGCGGCCACCAGCGCGAGGAACAGGATGCTGTCGCCGGCCACGCCGCGCTTTTTCAGCACGTCGACCGCGTGCACCGCCGAGTAGCCGGTCGCGACCATCGGATCGCACAGGATGAAGATGCGATCGTCGAGATCGGGCAGCCGCACCAGATATTCGACCGGACGGTGGTCCTCGGCGCGGTAGACGCCGATATGGCCGACCCGCGCCGACGGAATCAGCTCGAGCAGCCCGTCGGACATGCCGACGCCCGCGCGCAGCACCGGCACGATCGCGAGCTTCTTGCCGGCGATCACCGGCGCGTCGATCTCGATGAGCGGGGTGGCGACGCGGCGCGTCGTCATCGGCAGGTTGCGGGTGATCTCGTAGCCCATCAGCAGCGTGATTTCGCGCAGCAGGTCGCGAAAGGTGCGCGTCGACGTGTCGCGGTCGCGCATGTGGGACAGCTTGTGCTGGATCAGCGGGTGATCGAGGATGAAAAGATTCGGAAAACGGCTGTCCTGGGTCATGGCGGCAAGGGCGCGGGCGGCAAGCCAGCGGCAAAAAGGGCGACGGCGGGGCGCGTCGGGACGGGCAGCGCGCCGCCGGGGACGCGCGGCCCCGGCGGGCGCGCCGCGCCACACGGCTAACAGTTTAGCGAAATTGCCGGTGCGCGCCGACCGCGCCGTGCGTAGCGGGTGCAGCGGGTACAGCGGGTGCAACACGCAAAACAGGCAAAACAGGCAAAACAGGCAAAACAGGCAAAACAGGCAAAACGTCCGCAACAGGCATGCGGCGCCGGCCGCGGGCGCGCCGGCAGTCGGGCCCCGATTCTTCTAGAATCCGGGGAGGCGCCGCGCGCAGCCCGGCTGCAGCGGCGAAACGCTCAACGCACGGAGGAAGCGCGACATGGATATGGGAATCGCGGGCCGCACCGCGCTGGTATGCGCGGCGAGCAAGGGGCTCGGACGCGGCTGCGCCGAGGCGCTCGCCGCCGAGGGCGTGAATCTGGTGATCGTCGCGCGCACCGCCGCCACGCTCGACGCGACGGCCGCCGCGATTCGCGCGGCGAGCGGCGTCGACGTGACGGCCGTGGCCTGCGACATCACGACGCCCGAGGGGCGCGCGGCCGCGCTCGCGGCGTGTCCGCAGCCGGACATCCTCGTGAACAACGCGGGCGGGCCGCCGCCGGGCGATTTTCGCGCGTTCACGTACGACGACTGGATCCGCGCGCTCGAAGCCAACATGCTGACGCCGATCGAGCTGATGCGCGCGACGATCGACGGCATGCGCGCGCGCGGCTTCGGGCGCATCGTCAACATCACGAGTTCGTCGGTGAAGGCGCCGATCGACGTGCTCGGGCTGTCCAACGGCGCGCGCTCGGGGTTGACCGGCTTCGTCGCCGGCGTCGCGCGCAAGGTCGCGCGCGACGGCGTCACGATCAACAACCTGCTGCCCGGCATCTTCGACACCGACCGGATCGCTACCACCATCGAGGCGCAGGCGAAGGCGCACAATATCAGCGTCGAGGACGCGCGCCGGCAGCGCATGGCGACGATCCCGGCGGGCCGCTTCGGCAACCGCGACGAGTTCGGCCGTGCGTGTGCGTTCCTGTGCAGCGTGCACGCGGGCTATATCACCGGACAAAACTGGCTGCTCGACGGCGGGGCCTATCCGGGGACGTTCTGAGCCGGTACAGTCGCACGGGCCGCGCCGGCGCGCACCGCCGGCCGCGCGCACGAGGGTAGGGATCAATGACGACATTTCAGGAGAGCGACTTCATGAGCACCCGCATTGCACTGATCGCGCACGATCACAAGAAGGACGACATCGTCCGCCTTGCCGGCGAGTATGCCGACACGCTCAGGCAGTGCGCGCTCGTCGCGACCGGCACGACCGGCGCGCGCATCAGCGACGCGCACGGGCTCACCGTCGAGCGGATGCTGTCGGGGCCGCACGGCGGCGACCTGCAGATCGGCGCGCAACTGGCGCAGGGCAACGTCGACATGGTGATCTTCCTGCGCGACCCGATGACGCCGCAGCCGCACGAGCCCGACATCAACGCGCTCGTGCGCGCATGCGACGTGCACAACGTGCCGTGCGCGACGAACATCTCGACCGCGCGGATGATTCTCGACGTGCTGACGGCGCGGCTCGCCGGGCAGATGTAACGCGGGCGCCACGGGCGCAGCACCGGCGCGCGCCGCGCGCGTCATCGACCCACGAGGAGACATGATGGTCAAGGCAATCCGTTTCGACAAACCCGGCGGCCCCGACGTGATGAAGTGGGTCGACGTCGAGGTCGGCGAACCCGGCGAAGGCGAGATCCGCCTCAGGCAGCACGTGGTGGGCCTGAATTACATCGACGTGTATTTCCGCACCGGCCTGTATCCGCTGCCGCTGCCCGCCGGGCTCGGCATGGAGGCGGCGGGCGAGGTGAGCGCGGTCGGGCCTGGCGTGAGCACGCTCGCGCCGGGCGACCGCGTCGCGTACGTCGCGCGGCCGCCCGGCGCGTATGCCCAGGAGCGCGTGCTGCGTGCCGACCAGGTGATCCGGCTGCCGGATGCGCTCACGGATGAACAGGCCGCCTCGGTCATGCTCCAGGGGCTGACCGCGCAGTACCTGCTGCGCCGCACCTACCGGGTCAAGCCCGGCGATACCGTGCTGATCCAGGCGGCGGCGGGCGGGGTCGGCCTCCTGCTGTGCCAGTGGGCGAAGACGCTTGGCGCCACGGTGATCGGCACGGTCGGCTCCGACGCGAAGGCGGAACTCGCGAAGACCCACGGCTGCGATCACACGATCGTCTACACGCGCGAGAACTTCACGAAGCGCGTGCGCGAAATCACGGATGGCGCAGGCGTACCCGTCGTCTACGATTCGATCGGCAAGGACACGTACGCCGCGTCGCTCGACTGTCTCGCGCCACTCGGCCTGTTCGTGAGCTACGGCAACGCGTCCGGCCCGCTGCCGCCGATCGATTCGTCGGAACTCGCGGGACGCGGCTCGTTGTTCTTCACGCGTCCGACGCTGTTCACGTACATTGCGAAGCGCAGCGACTACGAGGCGATGGCCGCCGAACTGTTCGACGTGCTGCTCTCGGGCAAGGTCAGGGCAAGCGTGAACCAGCGCTATCCGCTCGCCGAGGTGGCGCGCGCGCACGCGGACCTCGAAGGCCGCCGCACGACCGGCTCGACGATCCTGCTGCCCTGAACGGGTCTCGCCCGCCCTGAACGGGCCGCGCCCCCGGGCCGCATGACGGTTCGCTGACCGGTGTCGTGACCGGCTGGCTGGCTTGCTCGCAAGCGCGTCGAAGCCGCGCAGCGAAACCGTCAAAAATCGCGCGCGGCGTGTGCCGCGCCGCGTCTTGCTGTTCCCGCTCCCTGTCGTTCCACCTTGCTCCGCCGGGCCGGCGCGCGCGCGGCGGCGCGTTTCCCCGCATTTCGCGGTATTTCGCGGCACGGCGTTTACGCGCTTTTTACACCCGCTCCCCGATCTTTGACCAGGCCTTTACGCCGATCGGCATAACGTTGCAGCCATCCAAAGTCCGTGAAGGGAGAACACGAAATGGATGTGCTGTACGTCGGGGGAATCGTGCTGTTCGCAGCGCTGACCTTTGCGCTGATTGCCGGCTGCGAGAAGCTCATGCAGTTCCGGCGCGGACAGGGGGAGCGGTCATGAGCTGGATCATGTGGCTATCGGGGGCGGCGACGGCGCTGCTGTTCGCGTACCTGGTCTATGCGCTGCTGCGCGCGGAGGACATCGAATGACTGCGAACGATGTGCTTCAGTCCGTACTCTATCTGGTCGTGCTGCTTGCCGCAGCCGTGCCGGTGGCGCGCTATCTGACCCGTGTGATGGACGGCAGCGCGCGCGTCGTGCGCGTGTTCGCCCCGCTCGAGCGCGCGCTGTTTCGCGTGGCCGGCGTGGACGCGGCGGCCGAGATGGGCTGGAAGCAATACGCGATCGCGACGATCGCGCTGAACGCGCTCGGCGCGCTCGCCGTCTACGGGCTCCTGCGCGTGCAGGGCTGGCTGCCGGGCAACCCGCAGCAGTTCGGCGCGATGTCGGTGGACAGCGCGTTCAACACCGCGGTGAGCTTCGTCACGAACACCAACTGGCAGGATTACACGCCGGAGCAGACGGTCGGCTATCTCGCGCAGATGCTCGGCTTCACCGTGCAGAACTTCCTGTCGGCGGCGACCGGCATCGTGGTCGTGATCGCGCTGATTCGCGGCTTCGCGCGGCATTCGGCGCAGACCATCGGCAATTTCTGGGTCGACATCACGCGCGTGACGCTCTACGTGCTGGTGCCGATGGCCGCGCTGATCGCCGCGCTGCTGATGAGCCAGGGCGTGATCCAGAACTTCCGCGCGTATCAGGACGTGCCGACGCTGCAAACCACCACGTACGCGGCGCCGAAGGTCGATGCGCAAGGCAATCCGGTGAAGGATGCGCAGGGCAATCCCGAGACCGTGCCGACCCGCGTGAGCACGCAGACCATCGCGATGGGCCCGGTGGCCTCGCAGGAAGCGATCAAGATGCTCGGCACCAACGGCGGCGGCTTCTTCAATGCGAACTCCGCGCATCCGTTCGAAAACCCGACGCCGTTCAGCAACTTCATCCAGACGCTCGCGATCCTGGTGATTCCGGCGGCGCTGTGTCTCGTGTTCGGCCGCATGATCGGCGATCGCAGGCAGGGCATCGCGGTGCTCGCGGTGATGACGATCGCGTTCGCCGCCTGCGTGGCCGGCGAGATCAGCGCGGAGCAGCGCGGCAACCCGGCGCTCACGGCACTGCACGTCGACCAGTCGGCGAGCGCGCTGCAGGCGGGCGGCAACATGGAGGGCAAGGAAACGCGCTTCGGCATCGCGCAGACCGGCATCTTCACGGTGGCGACCACCGCCGCGTCGTGCGGCGCGGTCGATGCGATGCACGATTCGCTCACGCCGCTCGGCGGCCTGTATCCGATGCTGCTGATCCAGCTCGGCGAGGTGATCTTCGGCGGCGTCGGCTCCGGGATGTACGGGATGCTCGTGTTCGCGCTCCTCGCGGTGTTCGTCGCGGGTCTGATGATCGGTCGCACACCTGAATATGTCGGCAAGAAGATCGAGTCGTACGAGATGAAGATGGTGTCGATCGTCGTGCTGCTCACGCCGCTGCTGGTGCTGGTCGGCACGTCGATCGCGGTGCTGTGCGACGCGGGCCGCGCGGGGATCGCGAACCCCGGCGCGCACGGCTTCTCGGAGATCCTGTACGCGTTCAGCTCGGCGGCGAACAACAACGGCAGCGCGTTCGCGGGGCTCTCGGTGAATACGCCGTTCTACAACTGGCTCACGGCGATCGCCATGTGGTTCGGCCGCTTCGGCACGATCGTGCCGGTGCTGGCGATCGCCGGTTCGCTCGCGGCGAAAAAGCGCATCGCGGTGACGGGCGGCACGCTGCCGACGCACGGTCCGCTGTTCGTCGTGCTGCTGCTCGGCACCGTGCTGCTGGTCGGTGCGCTGACCTATGTGCCGGCGCTCGCGCTCGGTCCCGGCGTCGAGCAGCTGATGATGCTCGGCAGCCACTGAAGCGGACCATTCGGGAACAAGAGGATTCAATGACTGAACACAATGCAACCCGATCCATGTTCGATCCGGTGCTGTTGCGCCCGGCGATCGTGGAGTCGTTCCGCAAGCTGACGCCGCGCACGCAGTTCCGCAACCCGGTGATGTTCTGCGTGTACGTCGGCAGCATCCTGACCACGGTCCTCTGGATCGCCGCGCTGGCCGGCGAGGCCGAGGCGCCCGCGGGGTTCATCCTCGCGGTGACGCTGTGGCTGTGGTTCACCGTGCTGTTCGCGAACTTCGCGGAGGCGCTGGCCGAGGGCCGCTCGAAGGCCCAGGCGGCGTCGCTGCGCAGCGCGAAAAAAGACGTGATGGCCAAGAAGCTGAACGAGCCGCATCCGAAGGCGCCGATCCGCATCATGACCGCATCCGATCTGCGCCGCGGCGACGTCGTGCTGGTCGAGACCGGCGACGTGATCCCGGCGGACGGCGAGGTGATCGAAGGCGTCGCGTCGGTCGACGAGTCGGCGATCACCGGCGAATCGGCGCCGGTGATCCGCGAGTCGGGCGGCGACTTCTCGTCGGTGACCGGCGGCACGCGCGTGCTGTCGGACTGGATCGTCGTGCGCGTGACCGCCAATCCGGGCGAGGCGTTTCTCGACCGCATGATCGCGATGGTCGAAGGCGCGAAGCGGCAGAAGACCCCGAACGAGATTGCGCTGACGATCCTGCTGGTGGCGCTCACGATCGTGATGCTGCTCGCGACCGCGACGCTGCTGCCGTTCTCGATCTTCTCGGTCGAGGCCGCGAAGGCCGGCCATGTGGTGACGATCACCGCGCTCGTCGCGCTGCTCGTGTGCCTGATTCCGACCACGATCGGCGGCCTGCTGTCCGCGATCGGCGTGGCCGGCATGAGCCGGATGATGCAGGCCAACGTGATCGCAACCTCGGGGCGCGCGGTCGAAGCCGCCGGCGACGTCGACGTGCTGCTGCTCGACAAGACCGGCACCATCACGCTCGGCAACCGTCAGGCGTCGGCCTTCGTGCCGGCGCCGGGCGTCAGCGAGGAAGCGCTTGCCGATGCCGCGCAACTGTCGTCGCTCGCCGACGAGACGCCCGAGGGGCGCAGCATCGTCGTGCTCGCGAAGCAGCGCTTCAACATCCGCGCGCGCGACATGGCGTCGCTGCATGCGGTGTTTCTCGCGTTCTCCGCGCAAACGCGCATGAGCGGCGTCGATCTTGCGCCCACCGGAAGTGCGTCCGGCGGGCCGGGCCGCGAGATCCGCAAGGGCGCGGCCGACGCGGTGAAGCACTACGTGGAGGCGCACGGCGGGCGCTTTCCGGCTGAGGTGACGAGCGCCGTGACCGAGGTCGCGCGGCGCGGCAGCACGCCGCTCGTGGTCGCCGAAAAGGGCGAGCAGGGCGCCGCGCGCGTGCTCGGCGTGATCGAGTTGAAGGACATCGTGAAGGGCGGCATCAAGGAGCGTTTCGCCGAACTGCGCAAGATGGGCATCAAGACCGTGATGGTGACCGGCGACAACCGCCTGACCGCCGCCGCGATCGCCGCCGAAGCGGGGGTCGACGACTTCCTCGCCGAAGCGACCCCGGAAGCGAAGCTCACGACGATCCGCGCGCACCAGGCCGAAGGGCGGCTCGTCGCGATGACCGGCGACGGCACCAACGACGCGCCCGCGCTCGCGCAGGCCGACGTCGCGGTCGCGATGAACACCGGCACGCAGGCCGCGAAGGAGGCCGGCAACATGGTCGACCTCGATTCGAATCCGACCAAGCTGATCGAGATCGTCGAGATCGGCAAGCAGATGCTGATGACGCGCGGCTCGTTGACGACCTTCTCGATCGCCAATGACGTCGCGAAGTACTTCGCGATCATTCCGGCGGCGTTCGCGTCGACCTATCCCGCGCTCAATGCGCTGAACGTGATGCATCTGGCGACGCCGGCCTCCGCGATCATGTCGGCGGTGATCTTCAATGCGCTCATCATCGTGCTGCTGATTCCGCTCGCGCTGAAGGGCGTCAAGTACCGGCCGCTCGGCGCGGCCGTGCTGCTGCGGCGCAATCTGCTGGTCTACGGGCTGGGCGGGATCGTCGTGCCGTTCATCGGCATCAAGCTGATCGACATGGTACTGGCCGCGTTCGGCTGGGTTTAGGAAGCCTAAGCGGCCGGGGCGCGCGGGATGGGCCCGCGCGCCCCGGCCGGGGAGAGAATCGCAATCATGAAATCGTTGCTTCGTCCGCTTGTTGTGATCTTCGCCGTGCTGTCGGCGCTCACCGGGCTCGCCTACCCCGCGGTGATGACCGTGTTCGGCCAGGCGGTCTTTCACCACCAGGTCAACGGCAGCCTGATCGGGCAGAACGGCAAGGTGGCCGGCTCGGCGCTGCTCGGCCAGCAGTTCGACGCGCCGCAGTATTTCTGGGGCCGCCTGTCGGCGACAAGCCCGATGCCCTACAACGCGGCCAACTCCGGCGGCTCGAACCTCGGGCCGACCAACCCGGCGCTGCTCGACGAGGTGAAGGGCCGGCTCGATGCGCTGAAGGCAGCCGGCACCGACATGTCGAAGCCGGTGCCGGTCGACCTCGTGACATCGTCGGCGAGCGGTCTCGACCCCGACATCAGCCCGGCCGCGGCGGCTTACCAGGTCGAACGGGTCGCGCAGGCGCGCAAGATGGCGGTGTCCGACGTCGAGGCGCTGGTCGCGCGCTACACGCAAGGGCGGCAGTTCGGCGTGTTCGGCGAGCCGCGCGTGAACGTGCTGGAACTCAATCTCGCACTCGATGCCGCGCAACGCGGCTAGCGCGCGCCGCGCGTCGCGGCAGGGCGGCGCCGGGCAGGGCGCCGCCCTTGTCGCGCATGCGGGCGGCGCCGTGCCGCCGGGTTTGCGGCGGCCCGCGAGCCGTGCCACCATGTCTGTCAGGCGCCCGCCGGCGCGCTCGAACGCCAGAATTCGCGCATGAACCGACCCGATCCCGACGAACTGCTCGACAAGCTGCAACGCGATGAGGAAAAACGCCTGCGCGGCAAGCTGAAGATCTTCTTCGGCGCGTCGGCGGGCGTCGGCAAGACCTATGCGATGCTGCAGGCGGCGCGCCGGCGCGTCGACGAAGGGGTCGACGTCGTGGTCGGCGTGGCCGAGACGCACGGGCGCAGCGAGACCGCGGCGCTGCTCGACGGGCTCGACGTGCTGCCGCCCGCGCAGATCGACTACCGCGGCCGCACGCTCGCCGAGTTCGACCTGGACGCGGCGCTCGCGCGCAAGCCGCAGCTGATCCTCGTCGACGAGCTGGCGCATTCGAACGTGCAGGGCGCGCGTCACCTGAAGCGCTGGCAGGACGTCTACGAACTGCTCGACGCCGGCATCGACGTCTACACGACGGTTAACGTCCAGCATCTGGAGAGCCTGAACGACGTGGTCGGGCAGATCACCGGCATCCGCGTGTGGGAGACCGTACCGGACCGCGTGTTCGATCAGGCCGACGAGGTCACGCTGGTCGACCTGCCGGCCGAGGAACTGCTCGACCGGATGCGCGACGGCAAGGTCTACCTCGCGCAGCAGGCCGAGCGCGCCGTGCGCAACTTCTTTCGCAAGGGCAACCTGATCGCGCTGCGCGAGCTGGCGCTGCGCCGCACCGCCGACCGGGTCGATGCGCAGATGCGCGAGTATCGCGCCGACCGCTCGATCCAGCGCATCTGGCAGGCGCGCGAGCGGCTGCTCGTCTGCGTGGGCCCGGGGCCCGAGGCGCCCATGCTGGTGCGCGCGGCGGCGCGCCTCGCGGCGAGCCTGAAGGCCGACTGGCTCGCGGTGTATGTGGAAACGCCGAAACTGCAGCGGCTGCCCGATGCGCTGCGCGAGCGCACGCTGAACGCGCTGCGGCTTGCCGCCGAGCTTGGCGCGGAAACCGCCACGCTCGCCGGCGACGACGCGGTGGCGGCGCTGCTGGGCTATGCGCAGGTGCGCAACGTGTCGAAGCTCGTCGCCGGCGCATCGGCGCGCACGGGCGCGACGCGCTGGCTGCGGCGGCCGCTCGGCGAGCGCATCGCCGAGCGCGCGGCCGGCGATCTCGACCTGACGCTGATCCGCGTGTCGGCCGAGCGTCACGCGGACGACACGCGCCGGCGCGCCGACGCGCGCGCGTGGCGCGAAGCGCTCGGCGCGGTGCGCGGGCGCCGCTCGCCGCTCAGCGCGTACGGCTGGGCGCTCGCGATCTGCACTGGCATCACGCTGATCGCGAGCGGGCTGATCGAGCACATCGACCTGACGAACCTCGCGATGCTGTATCTGCTCGGCGTGATTTTCACGGCCGTGAAGCTCGGACGCGGGCCGGGCGTGATCCAGTCGTTCGTCAGCGTCGCCGCGTTCGACTATTTCTTCGTGCCGCCGCGCATGTCGTTCTCGGTGTCCGACACGCAGTATCTGCTGACCTTTTTCAGCATGCTGCTGACCTCGCTCGTGATCAGCAACCTGACCGCGAGCCTGCGCCGCGAGGCGAGCGTCGCGCGGCGCCGCGAGCAGCGCACCGGCGCGATGTACGCCATGGCGCGCGAGCTGGCGGCGGCGCTCACCGCCGAGCAGATCGTCGCCATCGGCAGCCGGCACGTGAGCGAGGTGTTCGGCGCGCGCGTCGCGATCCTGCTGCCCGACAGCGTGGATCAGGTGAAGCAGAAAATCGAGGATCCGGATGCCGCGATCACGCTGCAAGGCGATGCGCTCGATATCGACGTCGGCCAGTGGGTGTACGACCAGCAGAAGCCCGCGGGCCGCGGGACCGACACGCTGCCCGCGGCGGCTGCGCTGTACCTGCCGCTGAAGGCGCCGATGCGCACCCGCGGGGTGCTGGCCGTCGTGCTGCGCGAGGCGCGCGAGCTCGACGTGCCCGAGCAGCAGCGCATGCTCGACGCGTTCGCCGCGCAGATCGCGCTTGCGCTCGAACGGGTCCACTACGTCGACATCGCGCGCGACGCGCTCGTCAGCATGGAATCGGAGCGGCTGCGCAATTCGCTGCTGTCGGCGATCTCGCACGATCTGCGCACGCCGCTCACGACGATCGTCGGCTTTTCCTCGATGCTCGCCCAGGCCCGCGATGCGCGCCCGACGCCGCAGCCCGGCGACGAGCTTGTCGAGGCGATCCACGAGGAAGCGCTGCGCATGACCGGCATCGTCACGAATCTGCTCGACATGGCGCGGCTGCAGGCGGGCGGCCTGCAGCTGAATCGCCAGTGGACCTTGCTGGAGGAAACCGTCGGCGCCGCGCTGCGCGCCTGCCGGCGCGCGCTCGCGCGGCATCCGGTGCGGGTGAGTCTGGCGCCGGACCTGCCGCTGCTGCGGCTCGACGCGGTGCTGATGGAGCGTCTGTTCGCGAACCTCTTCGAGAATGCGGCGAAATATACGCTGGCCGACTCGCCGCTCGCGATCGGCGCCGAGCGCATCGACGAGGACGGCAAGCCGTTCGTGCGTGTGAGCGTCGACGACTGGGGGCCGGGTTTGCCCGCCGGCATGGAAGCGCGGGTGTTCGAGAAGTTCACGCGCGGCGAGAAGGAATCCGCGAAGCCGGGCATCGGCCTGGGTCTTGCGATCTGCCGCGCGATCGTCGATGCCCATGGCGGGGCGATCGGCGCCGTGAACCGGGTGGCGGCGGACGGCAGCGTCGAAGGGGCGCGCTTCTGGTTCACGCTGCCGGTCGAAACACCGCCGGCCGCCCCCGAGGTGCCCGACGAGGAGCGCGCGGACGCGGGCGTCGGCGTGTCCGGGACGGCGGCGACGGACGGTTTGCCCGCCGCGGCGCGCGATGATAACGTGGCGTCGCAGCGCGAGGCGGGGGGTGCCGACACGGCAGCCGCGCCGCCGCCGGCGGCGCCTGAAGCACCCAACACGCCCAACACGCCCAACACGCCCAACACGCCCAACACGCCCAACACGCCCAACACGCCCAACGCAACTTCCGCCCATGAGTGACCTGAGCATCACCGTCGTCCTGATCGAGGACGAAAAGCAGATTCGCCGTTTTGTGCGGGCGTCGCTCGAAGGCGAAGGCATCGTCGTGTACGACGCCGAGACCGGCAAGCAGGGGCTGGTCGAGGCCGCGACGCGCAAGCCCGATCTCGTGATCGTCGATCTCGGCCTGCCGGATACGGACGGTCTCGACGTGATTCGCGAACTGCGTGGCTGGAGCGACATGCCGGTGATCGTGCTGTCGGCGCGTACCCAGGAGGCGGAGAAAGTGGCCGCGCTCGACGCAGGCGCGGACGACTACCTGACCAAGCCGTTCGGCGTGTCCGAACTGCTGGCGCGGATTCGCGCGCACATGCGCCGCCGCAATCTCGGTGGCGCCAACGATTCGCCGCAGGTGCGCTTCGGCACGGTGACGGTGGATCTCGCGTTGCGTCAGGTGAGCCGCGACGGCGCCGCCGTGCATCTGACGCCGATCGAATACCGGCTGCTCGCGACGCTGGTGCGCCATGCGGGGCGCGTCCTCACGCACCGCCAGTTGCTGCGCGACGTCTGGGGGCCGTCGCACGTCGAGAGTTATCACTATCTGCGCATCTACATGGGCCATCTGCGCCAGAAGCTCGAACGCGATCCGGCGCAGCCCGAGCACATCGTGACCGAGACGGGGGTGGGCTACCGGCTGGTGGGCGCGGCCTGAGTTCCGGCTGACCGCGTGCCTGCGCCTGCGCGAGGCGGATGTCCGCGCGTGTGCCGTGCGGCGGGCGTCGCCATGCATCGCCGCGCGGCGGCGTGACGGGACTGGAGCGCGCGCTAACGCTCGCGATGGATCAGACGCTCGACACGCAGGCGCCCCGGCGGTTCGAAGTATGTCCCGAAGCGCACGAGTCCCGCGTGGCGCAGGTGGCAGATCATCGTGAAGCGCACGAGCAGACCCGGATCCGGCCTGTCGTCGATCTCGATCTCGACCGCGCGCAGACGGGGCTCGAAACGCAGCAGCGTCTGCTCCATCTGGTTGCGCAGGTCGTGCACCGACGCCGGCAGGTTCCGGTAGACCTCCGTGAGGTCCGGCAAGCCGTAGTCCGGGACGTGCTTGAGGGCGCCCGCGCGCGTGTTGAGGATGCGCCGGAGGTTGGCCTGCACGCTGAGAATTTCGAGCGTTCGGTCGTCATGGCGGGCGAGCGGTTCGCCGTCGATGTGCCCGAGCAGCATGTCGTAAAGGGACGGTCCCACAGGCATCGCGCGGCTCCGGTTATGCGAGCGGACCGGCGGGCGCCGGCTGCGGCGGCGACACCGCGTCGCGTTCGAGGAAGTCGACCGTCAGGGTGCCGTCGGGCGCACTGGACAGCGCGATCTTCGCGGTGCCGACGCCGTGCGCCATGCGCGCGAGCAGTTCGCGCGATACCGCCGGCAGGATGCGCTGGTTCAGGAACGCATCGACATTGCGCGCGCCGGATTCGCGCGCGAGACAGCGCTGCGCGATTGCGTCGGTCAGCGCGTCGTCGCAGGACAGCGCGACATCGTGCTGCCGGCGCAGACGCGCCGCGATTTTCGCGAGCTTCAGACGGACGATCGATCCGAGGGCCGTGGCGTCGAGAGGCCGGTAGACGAGCGTCTGGAAGCGCGCGCAGAGCGCCGGCTGGAAGTGCGCGACGAGCGCCGGATGGATCGCCTCGCGCAGATCGGCCTGCGCGATCGCCGGGTCGGCGGCCGTGGCATCGTCGATCTGCGCGCTGCCCAGATTCGACGTCATCAGGATCACGCAGTGGCGGAAGTCGATTTCGCGGCCTTCGCCGTCGCGCATCGTGCCGCGGTCGAACACCTGGTAGAACAGGTCCAGCACGTCGCGATGGGCTTTTTCCACCTCGTCGAGCAGCACGACGCTGTACGGGCGCTGGCGCACCGCTTCGGTGAGCACGCCGCCGCGGCCATAGCCGACATAGCCCGGCGGCGAGCCCTTCAGTTGCGAGACGGTATGCGATTCCTGGTACTCCGACATATTGATCGTCGTCAGCGCCGCTTCGCCGCCGAACAGCAAATCCGCCAGTGCGAGCGCCGTCTCCGTCTTGCCGACGCCGGATGGTCCGGCCAGCAGAAATACGCCGAGCGGCGCGTGTTCGCTTTTCAGGCCGGCTTTCGCGGTGCGCAGGCCCTGCGCGAGCGCGGCAAGCGCATCGTCCTGCGCGACCACGCGCTGTGCGAGCTGCGCTTCGAGGCTGAGCAGGCCGTGCAACTCGTCTTCGAGGAGAGTGCCCGCCGGCACCCCGGTCCACTCGGCGACGACGCGGGCGATCGCCTGCGCATCGACGTCCGCGGAAACCAGCGGTGTTTTGCCCTGGGCGGCGGCCAGGGCCTGGCGGGCCGGCGCGAGGCCGGTGTGGTCGTGCGTCGCGGCCGCGTGATCGCGCTGCGCGTGAAGGACGCGCACGAGTTCGAGTTCCTGCGCGTAGCGCGCCTGCACCTCGTCCCGTTCGGTTTTGGCCTCCGCGAGCGCTGCATGCAGCGTGTGGCGTCGCGCGGTGTCGTTCGCCGCGTCGTTTGCGGCGCCGGCGCGTGCATCCGCATCCAGCGCGGCGCACTCCAGTTCGAGCGCCGCGACGGCGGCGCGCGCCCGCTGCAGTTGCGCCGGCGGCGCTTCGAGCCCCATGCGCACGCGCGCCGCGGCGGTGTCGATCAGGTCGACGGCCTTGTCCGGCAACTGGCGCGCGGGGATGTAGCGGCGCGAGAGCTTTACCGCGGCCACCAGCGCTTCGTCGCGGATGTGCACATGGTGATGCTGCGCATAGCGTGCCTTCAGGCCGCGCAGCATCAGACACGCCGCGTCGTCGTCGGGCTCGTCGACCTTGATCATCTGAAAGCGCCGATCGAGCGCGGCGTCGCGCTCGAAGTATTCCTTGTATTCGGACCAGGTCGTCGCCGCGATCGTGCGCAGTTCGCCGCGCGCGAGCGATGGCTTCAGCAGGTTCGCCGCGTCGGCGCCGCCGGCGGCGTTGCCCGCGCCGATCAGCGTGTGGGCTTCGTCGATGAACAGCAGGATCGGCACCGGCGAGGCCTGGACTTCGTCGATCACGTTTTTCAGGCGCTGCTCGAACTCGCCCTTCACGCCGGCGCCGGCCTGCAGCAACCCCAGATCGAGCGTGAGCAGGCGCACGTCGCGCATCGCGTCCGGCACGCTGCCTTCGGCGATGCGCAACGCGAGGCCTTCGACGAGCGCGGTCTTGCCGACCCCGGGCTCGCCGACGAGGATCGGATTGTTCTTGCGGCGCCGCGCGAGCACGTCGAGCATCTGCTGGATTTCGCGGTCGCGGCCGAACACCGGGTCGATCCGGCCTTCGCGCGCCTGGGCCGTGATATCGCTGGCGAAGCGGGCGAGTGCGTCGCGCGCGGGCGCGGGCGCGACGGCGCGCGACGCTGCCGCGCCCGCGGGCGGTGTGCGGCGCGGCGCGGACGATCCGGCGGAAGAGGCGGCAGCGTGATGGGCGGTCGCGCCATGAGCAGCGTCATTTGCAGCAGCACTTGCAGCGTCATTTGCAGGGGCACTTGCAGCGTCATTTGCAGCAGTTGCAGCGGTACTTGCAGCCGCACCGGACGGGGCACCGTACCCGACGCTCGCAGCGGTGCTGCGAGCGGTATCGTCGCCGTCGTCAGACGCATGGCCGGCCGAATCCGCGTCCGCGGGCCCGGGCGGGTTCTCGCAGGTGCGCGGTCCGAGGCGCGGCAGCAGACGCCCGATCTGGGCGCTGCTGGCGCCGAGCAGCGCCCACGCGCGCGGGGCGCGCAACACATGCGGCGCGTCGGCGATCGCCTGGAGCACGTTGCCCGAACGGATCGACGCCGTTGCGGTGTCGTCGTGCCGGCTGCATGCATGCAGCCAGGCGTCCTGCAGCACGGCGGCCAGTTGCGGCGACAGGCTGGGCTTGCCGCGCAGGTTGCGCGGCACGTGCGCGATCGCGCCGAGCAGCGCATCCCAGAGCGTATCCGCGTCGAGCGCGAAATGATGCAGGATCGCCGGGATATCGCCGTCGCCGGCTTCGATCAGCTTCAGCAGCCAATGCTCGACCGTGATTTCGTCCGCCAGGCGCGTCTGACACAGGCTGGCTGCTGCTTCGAGCGCGTTTGCGCAGTGCGCGTTGAGGTGCTGGAGCAGAGCGGCGGCGTCCCGCAGGGACGGGGGGCGGGGGAGGTACGAGGTCATGTCGAGGCGGCTCGCAAGGGGCACAGGCGGGGGCGCAGGCGGCGGTGATCGGGCCTGCGCGCGGGGAAAGCACCAGTCCGCGCGGGCGGACTGGCGACACAGACTGGCCGGTCCGCAGCCGCCGATCCTGCTGGCTGGCTGCCGGAGCGTCCATGAATCACGAGCGCTCGTTCCAGGTGTCCTTGTGGATGATGTTGCCGTCCTTGTACGACCAGGTGATCGTCTCGTAGCGCAACTCGATTTCCTCGAGGTGGTTGTGCTTCTCGTACTCCGGGTTCTTGATGTCGTGCATCATCGGGTTGACCGCGACGATCTTCACGTTGTCGAGTTTCGTGTTGAAGTATTCCTTTTCCTTGCCCGCGTCGTCGATCCTGTACCACCGGATCTCCGCCGACTTGAGCGTCTGGCCGCTCGTCACCGCCTTGTACAGGTACGGCGTGGACGAGTCGGTTTCCTTCGTGAGCGTGATCGACTTGTGCACGCGGGTGCCCGTGAGCTTGCCCGTGTTGCCGTCGGTCGGAATGTGCACGCCATGCCTGAACGCCACGAGTTCGACGCTGCCTTCGCGTCCCTGGACGGTCACGGAACCCTTGATGTCGGCGCCGCCATCGTCCTTGAGCCACATGTATGCCGGAATTGCCATTTCTTCTCCTGGTTCGTACTGCGAAACATGCCCGGAGCACACGTCCGGGCCCTGAATTCCCGGAGCATGCGCTCCGGGAGGCCAGATCGGTTCAGCGGCTGAGCGGGCTCGCCTGGGCGGCCGGGCCGGCATGGCCGGGCGCGGGCGCGGGTGCGGCGGCGTCCTGCGGCAGCGCTGTCCCCGCGTCGGGGACGAGGGTGATCTCCACGCGCCGGTTTTTCGCGCGGCCGGCGGCCGTGTCGTTCGTGGCGATCGGGCGGGTATCGCCGTATCCCTGGATCGCAAACTGCGTTGCCGGAATGCGGGAGGCGCCGGTCAGCCAGTCTCGCACGGCCTGTGCGCGTGCGGTCGACAGCGCCAGGTTGCGCGGCGGACTCCCGACGTTGTCCGTGTAGCCGGCGACGAGGATCCGCTTGTCGGGATGCGCGCGGATCATGTCGAGCGCGGTGACGAGCGCGCGCGTCGAGCCGGGCTTCAGCTGCGCCTCGCCGCTGTCGAACAGCGACATGCTGTCGAGCGTCACGATGGAGGGCGGCGGAGGCGGCGGCGCGTACGCCGCAATGGCGTCGTCGAGCGCCGGCATGAGCGCTGCGCCCCGGTACAGTCCGAGCGACAGGTGTGGCGGGACGCCGAGGCGCGCATAGCGATCCAGCTCGTCGCGATCGGCGACCAGCGTCTGCAGGGCGTCGCGCCGCGCGGCGTCGCGCGGCGCCGGGATCGCCGCATAGCGTTCGAGATCGGCGCCGACGCGGGTCAGCAGCGCCGCGTTGTGGCGCGCGGACGCCCAGAACGCAGCGAGGGCGGCGCAGCCGAGCAGCGCGAGCACATGCGCGCAGGCGGCCGTGCGCGGCGACATCCAGCGCCGCTGCGGCAGCGCGCGGAGCAGCGGCTGCGGCAGCGGCCACGGCGCCGCCGAGGCGGCCGCCGCAACCCGCTGCACGCGCGTTTGCCGATACACGTCGCGCGCCCACGGATTGTCCGGCCCGCTGGCCGGCCCGCAGTCGATCCAGCCGGCGCCGAACAGCGCCCACGGCGCGGCGGCCTGATGGCGCTCGGTCAGCGCGTGAAGCACGACGCGCTGCGTCCAGCCGACGATCGACGCCAGCGCGGCGGCGCGGGTGGCCGTCGCGCGATCGGCCGCGGTGCGCGGGGTCTCGCTTTCGGCCGCGCGGATCACGGGCTCGAAGCGTTGTGCGTCGACGATGCGTGTGGCGGACGAGACGCCGTACCAGCGCGGTGCGGCGAGGCCGGCCGCCGCATCCGGATCGCTTTCGTATGTGAGCCGCTGATAGACCGCGACGTATCCCGGCAACGCCGCCGAGCCGAGCAGGCGCGCGGCATCGGCCGCGGCCTGGCGCACGACGCGCAGCGACTGGGTCAGCGCGTCGGTGTCCCGGTGACGCGCGGGGACCACCGACAGCACGACGCCATCCGGCGCACGGCCGTCGCGCCACTGCCGCACGGCCACGGCGAGGGGCGGCAGATCCTGCGGCCGGTCGACGCGCAGCCAGATCGCACCGTCGCCGACATGCGCGAAGTGCTCGCCGTCCTCCCGGTCGAAGAGCGCGTGCAGTGCGTCCCCGGTGACGAGCACGAGCGGCATGCGGGTGCGCAGCCGCACCGGAATGGCCGCTGTGGCTTCGCCCAGCGCGGCGAGCACCCGGGCGCCCTGATGCCGCGCGCGGGACAGCCGGCTGGCATGCCAGCCGGCGAGCAGCCCCATCGCGAGCACGATGCCGGCCGTGAGCAGCCAGGCCACGTCGCGCTCGGGAAGCGCGACGAGCCAGGTCACGCCGAGCGCCAGCGCACCGGCGCACACGATCACCGGACGCCACGGATAGCCGAGCCCTTCGTGAGCCGCGAACCGTGCGCGCGGCGGCGCGGAAGCCAGCACGGGCAGATCGGACTTCACGGCTGGACGGCCTTCGCCGGCACGATGTGCGCGAGCTGCGCGTCGAGCGTCGCGCCCCACATGCCCCACAGCACGGCGGCCGCGAGGCAGGCGAGCGCCGCGACGGCCCACGGCGACAGCCGGTGGAACCAGTCGGCGAGGCGCCGCCCTGGGCGGTCCGCGACGAACGACGGCGCGGCAGCGGGGCGCAGCGTGGCGAGCCGCGCATGGAGCGCGGCCATCAGCGCGGCGCGGCGCGCCGCGCCGTCGCGCGCATGACGGCCGATAAAGCCGATGCCGAGAATCGCCGCGTAGTATTCGAGCAGGTCCGCGTTCGGCGAGCGCTCCGCGACGCGTGCCTCGATTGCGTCGATCACGCGCTCGCCGGCGTCGTGCAGGTTGAAGCGCTCGACCTGCAGCGGGGTGAGTTCCCAGCCGGCGCGGCCCGCTTCGTCCAGGTAGCGCAATGCCGTTTCGTCGAGCAGGCCGCACTGGGCGACCAGCGCCTCGTGCCGGACATCGTCGGGATAGCCGCGGCGCGCGAGCGCGTCGGCGAAGCGGTCGATGACCTGGCGGCAGCGCTCGCGAAACGGCACCGCTTCGTTCACCGCACTGCCGGGTGCGAGCGAGGTCGCGAGCAGCGCCGTGTCGCGCAACAGGTCGCGCATTCCCGCGTCGCCGGGGTGGTCGGCGTCGCGCGCGGGGGGCGTCGGGGCCCGTGCGTCGCGGGCGGAAGTCGGAGTCGTCATGCGCGCAGCACCGCGTAGAGTTCAAGCGTGGCGTCGGGGACCGACGCCGGCAGATAGATCTGGCAGGCCCGCGCCGCGAGCATCTTCGCGTGCGCGGGGCTGGCGGCGTCGAGCGCGAAATACTGGTTGTCGAGACGCACGGGAATGGCGGCCGGGACCCGCTGCACGGCTTTCAGCGGAATGCCGAGCAGCGCCGAGTTGATGATGTGCTCGACGTCGTCCGGCGCGCCGATCTTGCACAGCCGCGGGAGCTGCGCGACGAGATCGAACGCCGGCACGGGCGCGTTGACCGACAGGTACCAGTCCGCGGCGCCCTGCGCGATGCGCTCGTCGAGAAACTGGCCCGACCATGTCGTGGGGCTTTTGCGCGTGAGCCCGATCGACACCACGCGCGACGGAATGATCGCGTCGAGCAGGTCGCGGATCGTCGCTTCGAGCTGCGCGAACACCGCGTCCGCGCGGGCGTGGTCGTAGGCGGGGAGCTCGGCGAGCTGCGCGCCGGTGGAAAACGTCATCAGCGCGCCGGCGAGCTGGGCCAGCGTCACATACAGGTGCTCGGGCGTGCGCGCCGGATGCGATGCGTACAGCCGCAGCGCCGGCCATGCCGCGTGGATGCAGTGCAGCAGCCAGAAGAGCTGGACGTCGGCGACGCCGTATTCGGCGACCTGTTCGAGGCGCTCGCTGCGGCGCGCGCCGAGCGCGAGGCTTTTTGCCTGCAGGATGTCGGCGAGACGGTTGATCCGCTCGACGTGCAGCGGATGACTGCCGAGCGTGAGGCACGGCGGCACGAAGCGGCGATCGACCTGGAACTGGCCGTTGGTGGCGCGGCCGAGACGGGCGATCGCGCAGACCGTGTCGTCGGCATGCGGCTCGAAATCGAACAGCAGGCGGATCGCATGGCGCTCGACTGCGATCTCGGCCTCGGTCGTGCCGGTCAGGTCGGCGACTTTCGCGAATTCCCGATAGGCGCGGCGCGGGCGCGCGAGCACCGTCTCGTCGAAGCGGCAGTTGTTGCCGCTGGCGTCGGGCAGCGCGAGTGCGGCCAGCACGACGACGTGCTGCCGGTCGGCCGGCACCTCGGCCAGATCGCGCGCGGACGGGATGGCGTCGGCAACCGTCGTGTCGAACGGCGTGCCGTCCGGAAAGCGCCCTTTGAGCTGGGCGAGTTTGAGTCGCCCCGCTGCCAGCGCCTGCTCATCGACTTCGACGCCCAGCGTGCCCCACGACTCGGCGAGCGCGGCGCACGCGATCTGCTGCAGCGCGAAGCCCGACCAACGGTCCTGCTGCTGGAAGTGCTGTTGCGTGAGGATCAGGCCCTCATGCCAGAGCGGTTTTTCGATCCGCATGGTTTGATTTCGATGGCTTTGTTACGGGTCGGCGGATTTTAAACGTGAGATCCGAATGCTGTATAGCGGTAAAGCCGGGCTTTTTCGGATCTGGCGGTAGATTTAACAATAATTTATTTTTTGAATGGCGACGGATCATGCCCGGTGATTATCTCAATAATAAGAGGTGGCGGAATTGGAAATTATTGATAAATGTGAATTATGTGGGAATATGTGAAAATCCCTGTGATGTCCTTGTGATATCCGTGTGAGGCGGGCCCGGGCGGAGGGTCTGGACGATGTCCGCGCATTGCGCATGCGCCACGGTGACACGCGATATCGCCGCCCCGCGGAATTGGCATGAAGGCGTTGCGTGAAGGCGTTTTATCCGCTTCCGGTGCGCGCGGGCCGATAATCTTTGACTCGCTGACGATAATCCGTTCTAATACGCCGTCGCAAATAAAGTCGCATGAATAAAGGCCGCGCCATCGGGTGCCGTCAGCATTATTTCGCGATTGCGTATCGGCGCGGGTCTGCGCGGATGCGGCGCGAGGCACGGCATTGCGGCGGGCACGTTCTGCGGAATCCCGAACTGCACATCCTGAGGAGTACTATGGACAGCTTCCAGCGCGAAATCCCGAAAAGCCGCGTATCAATCACCCTGGACCTGCACACCGGCGGCGCTCAGAAGAAGGTCGAGCTGCCGCTCAAGCTGCTCGTCGCCGGCGACTTCAGCGCGGGCCGCGAGCAGGCGCCGCTCGCCGAGCGCAAGAAAGTCAACATCGACAAGAACAACTTCGATGCCGTGCTGGCCGATTACGCGCCGGATCTGCGTCTCGCTGCGGAGAACACGCTCGCCGGCGACGGCGCGGAGCTGCCGGTGAACCTGTCGTTCCGCTCGATGAAAGACTTCGAGCCGGAGCAGGTTGCCCGCCAGATTCCCGAGCTGCAGGCGCTGCTGGCGATGCGCAACCTGCTGCGCGACCTGAAATCGAATCTGCTCGATAACGGCACCTTCCGCCGCGAATTCGAAAAAATCCTGAAGGACAGGCGTCTGTCCGACCGGCTGCGCGGCGAACTCGCGCAGATCGCGACGGCGGCGACGCAGCCCGAAGGGCATGCCTGAGCGCCGCCGGCCCGAAACGGCTTTCACGGCTTTCACGGCTTTTCGCAACCGCGTTGCGCTTCAAACAGGAACCGACATGAACCAGAACGAATCCACACAGGGCGCGCCGCAGACCGTCGTGCTCGACACGGCGGACAGCGTGTACGCGTCGCTGTGCAACAAGATCAATCTCACGCCCGTGGCCGAGGCGCGCCCGCTCGAGGCATTTCGCGACAACGACATGCTGTCGGAGGCGTCCGCCGGCGAACGGATGGCGCGCGGCATGAGCGCGTTTCTCGAACTGGTCGCGCAGTCGAGTCAGCCGGTCGACCGGCTCGACAAGTCGCTGCTCGACTTCCACATCGGCCAGCTCGATCGCCAGATCGGCCGCCAGCTCGACGCAGTGATGCACGCGCCCGCGTTTCAGGCACTGGAAGGACGCTGGCGCGGCCTCAAGATGCTGGTGTCGCGCACGGATTTTCGCCGCAACGCGCGCATCGAAGTGCTCGACGTGTCGAAGGACGCGCTGCAGCGCGACTTCGAGGACACGCCTGAGCTGATCCAGAGCGGCCTGTATCGCCTCGCGTACATCGAGGAATACGATACGCCGGGCGGCCAGCCGATCAGCGCGATGATCAGCGACTTCGAATTCGCCAATTCGCCGATGGACGTGGCGCTGCTGCGCAACATCTCGAAGGTCGCGGCGGCGGCGCACATGCCGTTCATCGGCTCGGTGGGGGCGGCGTTCTTCGGCAAGCAGTCGATGGAAGAGGTGGCGGCCATCCAGGACATCGGCAACTACTTCGATCGTGCCGAGTACATCAAGTGGAAGAGCTTCCGCGACACGGACGACGCGCGCTATGTCGGCCTGACGATGCCGCGCGTGCTCGGCCGCCTGCCGTACGGCAAGGACACGGTGCCGGTGCGGGCGTTCAGCTACGAGGAGGCCGTGAAGGGCCCGGATCACGACCGCTACCTGTGGGTGAACGCGTCGTTTGCGTTCGCGGCGAACATGGTCCGCAGCTTCGTGAACAACGGCTGGTGCGTACAGATTCGCGGCCCGCAGGCGGGCGGCAAGGTCGAGGATCTGCCGGTGCATCTGTACGATCTCGGCACCGGCGTGCAGCCGAAAATCCCGACCGAGGTGCTGATTCCCGAAACGCGCGAGTTCGAGTTCGCGAATCTGGGCTTCATTCCGCTGTCGTTCTACAAGAACCACGACTTCGCGTGCTTCTTCTCGGCCAACTCGACGCAAAAGCCCGCGCTGTACGAAACGAAGGAAGCGAGCGCGAACAGCCGCATCAACGCGCGCCTGCCGTACATCTTCCTGCTTTCGCGCATCGCGCACTACCTGAAGCTGATCCAGCGCGAGAACATCGGCACGACCAAGGACCGGCGTCTGCTCGAACTGGAGCTGAACAACTGGGTCAAGGGCCTCGTGACCGAGATGAAGGATCCGGGCGACGAACTGCAGGCCTCGCACCCGCTGCGCGATGCGAAGGTGACGGTGGAAGACATCGAGGACAACCCGGGCTTCTTCCGCATCAAGCTCTTCATCATCCCGCACTTCCAGGTCGAGGGCATGGACATCGGGCTGTCGCTGGTGTCGCAGATGCCGAAGGCCAAAAGCTGATCTGACATTGTCGGCCTGACCGGCCGGGGCATCGCGAGGCGCCCCGGCCATATTGCTGTTGTCGTGTTCCCGTGAGGCTTCCGATGTCGATGGTCATGCCGCTGCAGGCTTATGAATTGAAACTGGCGCCGCATCCGGCGCCGTTCTCGGTCCTGAAATTCACGGGCGTCGACCGGATCAGCCAGCTGTACGGGTACGAGATCGAATTCACGAGCCCCGTGGCGGGAATCCCGATGGACCAGGTGATCGGGCGGCCCGCCCGGTTTACCATCGATCCGATCGATCCGGACATGGGCCATCTGCTCAGGATGCATGGCGAGAACGCGGCGAAGTTCAGCAAGAAGCCGCCGGCGCACACCATTCACGGCATCATCACGAAGTTCGACGAATGCGGCACGTCCGCCGATGAGACCCGCTACCGGGTGATCCTCGAACCGAAGCTGGCGGATCTCAACCGGGGGGCGATGAGCCGGCTGTTCCAGAAACAGTCGGCGGACGAGATCATCACCGACACGTTGCGACATTTCGGCTACCGGGCCGGGGTCGACTTCGTCTTCAAGCTGCGCGGCACCTACAAGCGGCACGAGTACGTTACGCAGTATCACGAAACCACGTTCGCCTTCATTCAGCGTCTCTGTGCCGAAGAAGGCATCTGGTTCCGGTGGGAGCAGAAGAAGGACTACGCCGTCATGGTATTCGGCGACGATCTGGATGCGTATGCGCGCAAGCCGCGTGTCGTACCGTACCGTCGTGACTCCGGGCTCGAAAGCGTCGGCGCCGATTCGATCAGGACGCTGCGGCGACGAACGAGGCGTGTGCCCGGGTCCGTCAGGCTGCACGACTACAACCACCGGCAAGCCGATGTATCGCTGCTCGTCGAGGAGAATACGGCGAAGGGCGACACAAGCACCGATGCTGTCGACTACCACTGGGGTGAGCACTACGAAACGCCGGAAGAAGGCAAAAATATCGCGCGCCTGAGGCATGAGGCATATCTGGCGGGACAGATCAGCTTCACCGGCACCGGTAATCCGTTCTGGCTGGAAGCAGGCGAGGTCATGCAGGTCGACCCGGTGCAGGTCGATGCGAAGCACGGGATCTTCGTCACGTCGGTGCGCTCGCATGGGGCGCGCAGCCAGTCATACCGGGTGACGTTCGAGGGCATTCCGTCCGACCGGGTCTGGCGGACCGCCATGGATACGATCCCGCGACCCGCGATTACCGGCATTCTGCCGGCGCGTATCACATCGCCCGGGAATTACCGATATGCCTACGTTACGGAAGAAGGCTGGTATGTCATCAAGCTGCCCTTCGATCTGGACGAGTGGAGCCCGGGCGGAACGAGCCGGCCGGTGCGGTTCGCCAAGCCGTACAGCGGCAACAACTATGGTCATCACTTCCCGCTGATCGACGGGGCGGAAGTGGCGCTCGCATTTACTGCATCGGATCCAAACCGGCCGGTCATCATGGGCGCGATGCATGACAGCCTGCATCCCGATCTCGTCACCAACCTGAACAATACGCGAAATCTCATTCGCACGGCGGCGCAGAATGAATTGCGGATGGAGGACAAGGAGGGCGTCGAGCACATTCACCTCACGACACCTTTCCAGACCAGCGAGCTCAATCTCGGGCATATGGTCGATGCGGATCGCAAGGAGCGGGGGCAGGGTGCGGAGTTGCGCACCGATGGACATGTGGTTGTGCGGGGGGCGAAGGGGGTGCTCGTTTCTGCTGAAGCGCAGCCAGGTGCCACGGGGCAGCAGGTCGACATGACTGAGGCGAGGGAACAACTGCAGCGAGCCATGGACCATATGGAGTCGCTGACGGAGGCTGTCCGGGCCGCCGAAGCAACGGTTGCCGAACTGCAAAAGCAGAAGGACCTCTATGCACACGCACTCGACGGCCTGAAGCGTGCAGCCATCCTCATGAGTGCGCCGGCGGGCATCGGCCTCACCACCGGCGGACACCTTCATACAAACGCAGATCAGAATCTGATCGCGACGGCGGGCGGCAACTACGATGTGGGTGTCATGCATAACTACACCGTCGCGGCGGGCCGTCAGGTGGCGCTCTTTGCACAGGCAGAGGGTATGCGACTTGTTGCGGCGAAGCAGGACATTCTGGCACAGGCGCGTACCGGCGGCATGACGCTCGCGGCGTCAAAGGCCATGCAGTTCACGAGCGTCGAGGGAACGATCACCGCTGTTTCGAAGGGCGCTCTCACACTTTCCAGTAATGGAGCGTACATCAAGATCGATAACGGCAATATCGAGCTCGGCTGCCCGGGCGACATTACGCTCAAGTGCGGGAATTTCCACTGGACTGGACCGGGCAATCTGTCGCTGCCGTTACCCGCAATGCCGATCGGACCGTGCAGGGAATGTTTGCTTGATGCCCAACGCGGCGTCGAAGCGATGACGGAGGTCGCGTGATGTCGAATTCCGTCGGCCCGACTTCGGTCAATGACGTCGAATCGGTGTGGCAGCAGTGGCGCGAACGTCTACTGGCGCAATGCGAGGATCTGTCAAAAGACGGGCAGCAAACGCAGCTTTATCTGCTGGTCGATTCTCGCGCTAACCCCGGCGTTGACAGGCTTCTCGCCCAGGTGCCACGGCTTGCCTGGACTTCGCTTTGGCACGATTCGGTGCTTGAGTCCTATACGGACATCGCGCCGTGTCTGATCCAGCTTGACCGGATTGTGCTGTCTGATCCACGCGATCTGCAGAATCGACTGCTCCGGCGTCTCTGGAGAGAGTCGCTGGGCCTGTACATGTTGACGTGGCTATGGTCGCCCTCGTCGCTTGAATCGTTGAGCAGGCATTTGCGGTACCACTGCCGATACGCTACACCGGACAAGCGCGCGTTTTTCCTGCACTTTTACGACAACCGCATCCTGAAGCGGTTGCGCGCTGTCTGGACCTCCGGGCAGGCGCACCGGTTTCTGTCGCCGTGCGTCGAGGTCTGGTATCGCGACCGGGATCTGACCGAGGTTGTCTGGCGCAATGATGTCGAGGCCGCTGAAGGCGCTGTCATGGGCGAGTATGTATTGACGAATGAGCAGCACAGCGAACTGCTTCGGCTCGGTCAGGCCGATAAGCTCGCGATGCAGTTGCGCGGCATGTACGACGAGATGCTCGGTGATGTTCCGGATTTAACGCTCTATGCTCGTATCTCTGAGCAACTCGAGCGAGCAGCCCGCTATCGCATCAACAGCGACGACGATCTGCTGAATTATGTTTCAAAAGGCCTCGTCGTTTCGCCATGTTTCGATGAACATCCAGTGATCCGTGAGCGGCTCAGACGTGCTGTGGATGGTGAAAGCACTCACCATGAGGCGCTGTCCAGGATCGACCGTAGTGTGTTGAACGAGGCGTCGCGCATGGTCGCCCCTGAAATCGCTCAAAGCCACGCAAGTTCCAACCCATGACGAAACGAGTGATGGTGCTGCTCTTCGTGATCGTGGTGCTAGTGGGCTGGTGCGCTTTCGATTCGGAACCTGTTTACCGGGGAGTGAGCGTGGAGGGCATGAACTACACGCCTTTCAATCTCAGCGACTTCACCATTCATGACAAATACGGCAACACCGCCAGTGGCGGCGGAGACCTCATGCCCAGTGCCGGTGCCGGTCGCCTGAGTTGTTGCTACACGTTGAAGGGAACGGATTTTACGGTTGACTGGGAGGTGTACGACGCTGATGAAGCTGCCAGGAATCTTTACGCCCCTATCAAGAAAATTCACAAGACAACGCAGGTGCATTTCCCGGAGACAAAAATATCCGGCGGTGCCGGCGAGGCAGTGCTGGCCGTGCACTTCTACCCCGACGACCATATCGAGTTCGAGTTTCGGCATGACATGAGGGGGACAAGAATCGACTATACGGAAGTGGACTACTGGTTTCAAACGAAATATGGCAAGGCCGCGAACCCGGACGGCCTGGACGACGCTTTCGCGTATCGACGTACCGCGCGCGTCGCATCGCAGGGTTGGTTGAAGTACCACCTGACCGATGCGGTAGACCTCGAGCAGTACGTGTACTACACATTGCTCGTCAATCCGGAATTTGACGAGCATCCTGCGGTGCAACGCATCCTTCGGGAAACGAAGGGGAAACCTGGGGCGTTTGGCGCCGCCATGCAGAAACTGCCCGATTCGGTGGTTCAGGAAATCCGGAGCAATCACTTTGATCACGCGCGGACAGGAGCCGCCCATGGCTGAAACGACACAACTCGATCCGGCCGATCGGACGCCGCTGGATGTAAAGGTAGCGATTGGCGAGAACCAGAAAGCATTCCCCAAGGACGACTGCATTCCTTGTGGCGCGGTGGTTCACATGGGTTTCTTTTTCGACGGATTCGGACGGCATCGTGACCACGACGACAAGACTACATCGAGATACTCGAATATTTGCAGGCTCTGGGAGGCTCACCGGGATAATGTTGATCGGCGTCGTCAAACGATGCCGAATCAATTCTGGTATCCGTTCTATTATTCTGGCCTCGGCACGGACCTGAATCAAGACGCGAAGGCAGGGCAGGTCAAGTCTGCAGGCATGAAGCTGGCGGCGCAAAGCGCAAAAGCTGCCCAGGATAAAGCCGTCAGCGCCGGCAAGAAGATCACCGGCATTGATCGCCTTGAAATCAAGCCGAAAGACGCAATGACGGATGGCTTCAAGAAAGGGCTTGAGGATTTTTCTTACCGGCCGGTGGTCAAGTCTTTTAATGACCTCATCGATGGGGCCGCAAACTCAGCGAAGAGTGTGGGACGGGTCCTGAGGCTCGAGCAGAATGATCGCTGGGTCAGACGTGGGCGGGCGGCCATCCGTGCATCGCTCTACGACATCAAGAACCATCCGATGGCGGCTGGGTTCGAAGTTGCAAAAGACGTATTTGTCGGTGTCGCACTCGATTCGATTCCCTGGTTTCGGGACAATCGGGCGATTGCGCGATTGTTGGGCACGGGTGTCGAGGACCGGCTCGCGGCGGCGATGACCCAGTTCAAGAACGCGATCGACGACGTAAAGTTGACGATACCCAAGATTCAGCGGATTCAGGTTTCCATCTTCGGCGCTGATCGAGGCGGGGTCATCGCGCGCGCGTTTGCGAACGAACTGACGGAAACCTACAAGCACCCGAGCGAGGCGAAGCTGGCCTACGTCGATCCCAGGGATCCTAACCATACGGCGGTTCCCATTCAGATCAAATTTCTGGGATTGCTGGATGCCGTATCGTCGCTGATGGAGGACAATCAGCTGCTGAACATGCTGCCGGTTCTGGGTATGGTGAAACAGAACTACGGTGACCAGAAGTTGTCCGTGCCCGAATCGGTTGAACGTTGCGTGCATTTTGCCGCGGCGCATGAGCTGCGTTTCTACCAGCGCCTCGACAGTCTCGAGAGGACCCGCGGAGTCCAGTACCTGTATCCGGGTACCAGTGAAGACATTACCGGTGGGGCGCCGCCGGGCACACTGGGTGCGCGTGCCGAACTGCAACGCGTTGTCTTGCGCGACATGCTGAATGAGGCGGTATCGTACGGCGTGGTGCTCGATACGATGGAAAGTTTGAAGAAATCGAAACCGATGACTTACGAGAAATTCACCCTCGCGCATCCGATTTCAGACGGCAAGGCAACGTACAAGATCTGGGATCTGATCGATGCCTACCGAAACCTTGTCCCGTACGTCGCCCGGCTGAACTTCATCGATCACATGCGGGTTTTCCTGCGCTGGATGGCCGCACGGTATCAGTCGCCGGCATTCCGATCCTCGGTGACGAGCCGTTTCGACGCGCTGGACGCACAGCATCGCCATGATCTTCGGACGCTCAAAGACGCACAGGCGGCCGCGGCAGCGGCCCGGGCAGCGGGGGGCGACGCAAAGTCTTGGGCATCGGCGCAGGCGCGTGCAATGGATGCACAGGACAGCGAATTGGCGTCATTCAGACCTGCTCAGCTCGAAAAGAGCCGTCCTTCGGAAGGTGTATGGGAGCGAATCCAGCGCGAGTCGGGAGAGATGATGCAACGCGAGTCGCAGCAAGCCGGCTTGCGTCATTCCTTGAGCCAGATAAGTGATCGGACACAAAGCCGGGTGCAACCGTGGGGTACTGACCCGGAAACAAGTGCATCCGTCATCGAGTCAGCCATGATGACGCCTGAAGTGAAAAAAGGCTTTGTTCTGTTGCCACGTCGCTGGGTGGTCGAGCGCAGCTTTGGCTGGTTGAACCGTTTCCGGCGACTGGCCCGAGACTATGAGCGATTGCCCGAAACCCTGGCCGGCCTGCACTTTGTCGTCTTCACCGTGCTTATGCTTGTCCACTTCGTAGACCTCAGCAAAAATTCCTAACACGCCATAGACATTTGTATACCCTATGCGTATGCTTCGAGGTGCGCATTTGTTAAAATAAATTAACGTTAAATCTGTATTTATCCGCGAAAGGGCGTCACAAAAAACTTCAATATAAGATTTTCTTGACATGAGTTGTCTATTTCTGACGATCGTCAGGGAAAGTCTTGAGGCAGGAGGGGCTTCAATGCCGCTGTGGATTGCCTTTGCGATCTCGCTCCGGTTCTGCGATTGTCAAATTTCCACGAGAATTTCGCGGCTATCTCATTAAAGGCGTCCGTTGAAGTGGTGCTTGCGTATTTATCTCATTAAAGTGGAATCGCTTTTGCCGGTTGATGGAGAATTTTCTTTGACGGTCTGATAATAATCCGGTCTAATACGCCACGGTAAACCAAGCCGCAAGAATGGAAGCCTCACAATGGGGCGTCGTCAGCACGGTTGCAGTTGCCTGATGATCGCAGGGGCATGATGCTGGCTTCCCTATCGCTACGGGCGAATTCGGTGGAGATCGTCAGCGTGATTTAGTAAGGAGTGTTACGGAAATCTTCCCGGGAAAAATTCCAGAAGGTCGGGTCTCCATTGCGCTTGACCTTCATCCGGGAGGGGCACAGTAGAAGGGCTTCCAGGTCGAGGGCATGGACATCGGGCTGTCGGTGGTGTCGCAGATGCCGGAGGCCAAACGTTAAACCGGACTGATCCGGTCAGTCTCGTATGCCGGTCGCCGGAGCCGTGATGGCTCCGGCGGTGCTGTTCAGATCTCCCACCCGTTCAACGGAGTTCTTGCGTGTCGTCAATCCTGCCTACCCAGGCCTATGAGTTGAAGCTCGCGCCGCATCCGGCGCTGTTCTCGGTGCTGAAGTTCAGCGGCCGGGATGCCGTGAGCGAGCTGTATCACTACGACATCGAGTTCACCAGTCCGACGGCCGGTATGCCGATGGATCAGGTGGTCGGCCGACCGGCGAGATTCACCGTTGCTCCGGTTGACCCGAACATGGATTCTCTGCGCAAGATGTTCGGGGAGAACGCCGGGCAGTTCAGCAAGATGCCGCCCGCGCGCACCATCCACGGCATCATCACGGAGTTCGATGAATTTGCAACAACGGCCGACCAGACGCACTACCGGGTCCGGCTCGAGCCGGTGCTCGCGGACCTGAACCGGGGCGTCACGAGCCGGTTGTTCCAGAAGCAGTCGGTCGAGGAAATCGTGACCGACACGCTGCGCCATTATGGCTACCGCGCCGGCGTCGATTTCATGTTCCAGCTGCGCGGCAAGTACAAGCGGCACGAATACGTTACGCAATACCACGAGACAACGTTTGCCTTCATCCAGCGCATCTGTGCGCAGGAGGGCATCTGGTTCCGCTGGGAGCAGAAGAAGGATCACGCCGTGATCGTGTTCGGCGACGATCTCGATGCCTATGCGCGCAAGCAGCGCACGGTCGCGTACCGGCGTGACTCGGGGCTCGAGAGTTCCGGCGCGGATGCGATCAAGACGCTTGAGAAGCGTACCCGGCGCGTGCCTGAAGCGGTGCGCCTGCACGACTACAACCACCGGCAGGCGGGCGTATCGCTCCTCGTCGAGGAAAACGCTGCGCGTGCCGACAAGTCGACGAACGGGATCGATTACCGCTGGGGGGAGCATTACGAGACGCCGGAGGAGGGTAGGCAGATCGCCCGTCTGCGTCACGAGGCGTATCTGGCGAACCAGATCACCTTCAAAGGCACCGGCAATCCGTTCTGGCTCGAAGCGGGTGAAGTCATGCGCGTCGAGCCGGTCCAGGCCGACGCGAAACACGGGCTCTTCATCACGGCAGTGGAGTCGAGCGGTGGCCGTAGCCAATCGTATTGGGTGACCTTCGAAGGCATCCCGTCCGATCGTGTGTATCGGACGCCGATCGCTTCGGTCACACGACCGGCCATTGACGGCATCCTGCCGGCGCGCATTACGTCGCCGGGGAACTACAGATACGCGTACCTGACGGAGCAGGGCTGGTACGTGATCAAGCTGCCGTTCGATCTCGACGAGTGGAGTCCGGGCGGAACGAGCCGGCCGGTGCGGCTTGCCAAGCCCTACAGCGGCAGCAACTATGGTCATCACTTTCCGCTGATCGACGGCGCGGAAGTGGCCATCATCTTTACCGATGGCGATCCGGACCGGCCCGTGATCATCGGGGCCATGCATGACAGCCTGCATCCTGACCTGGTCAATAACCTCGATCACACCCGCAACATCGTTCGCACGGCGGCGCAGAACGAGCTGCGGATGGAGGACAAGGAAGGCGTCGAACACATCCATCTGACGACGCCCTTCCAGACCAGCGAGCTCAATCTTGGGCACATGGTCGACGGTGATCGCAAGGAGCGTGGGCGTGGCGCGGAATTGCGCACCGATGGGCTGGCTGCTGTTCGGGGTGCGAAGGGTGTGCTGATTACCGCCGAAGGGCAGCCAGGCACTGCCGGCCAGCACCTCGCGATGCAGGATGCCGGCATGACGCTCGAACAGGCCGAACAAATCCTGCATACGCTCAATGACTCGGCAAACGCGGCGAAGGCGTTGCAGGCTGACATCGATCAACAGCGCGTGCTGATCCAGCAAAAGCTCAAGCGGCTTCAAAAGCCCGTTATCGTCGCGACGGCTCCCGATGGCGTTGGGCTCGCAAGTGGCCAGCAGATGCAGCTTGCTGCCCGCAAGCAAATGTTTGTCACTGCTGGAGACGGGCTCGACATCGGCGTCATGAAGCGCATGGCAGTCGCGGCTGGCGAAGCGATCTCGTTTTTTGCAGCGCGGCTTGGGATCCGGATTCTCGCCGCGAGGGGAAAAGTCCAGGTCCAGGCACAGTCGGACACGATGGAACTGATGTCGATGCATGACATGACAGCCAGTTCGTCGGACGGCGAGGTGATTATCACGGGCCGCAAGGGTGTCACGCTCGGCGATGGGTCTGGCGCCTACATCAAGCTCTCGGGCGGCAAGATCATTCTCGGCAGTCCGGCTGGAGAAATCGAGCTCAAGGGCAACCTGAAAGTCGACGGCCCTGACGGTGGCAGCTTCAAATTCCCGACATGGTCCAGGGCGCCGCTCAACGATGTGAAGGACGCAACGAACTTCGGATTTTCTGAATAAGCTCAATCATGACAAGCCAACCTGTACCGAAGAAGCCGCAAGCGCCGACGCCAGCGAAGCTGAAGCCGTTGCCGTTCGCCTTTCCGTTTCTGCGCAAGGGACGGGGTCAATCCGGGGCTTCCGCACAATTCACCGACGAGCACGAGATCTACCGCCTGCTGGCCGAGCGCGAGCCATCAGGCGCGTATCTCGTGAGCCGCAAGGGCATGTGGCATGGTGGAATCCACGTCACGGAGGCCGGTGCCGGGCAATCGCTGGATCTTGACGCGGGGCTGCGCTGCATCGCCGATGGCGTGCTGATCGCGTTTCGTGCCAACAAAACCTATCCGGTTAGCGAGATCGCTGCGACCGATGGCGGATCACCGGTTCAGGCGCCGTATAGCACGGGCTTCGCGCTGGTGCGGCACACGATGGAGTTCCCCCAGGGCACGAAGCTGACGTTCTACAGCCTGTACATGCACCTGATGTCCAACGAGGATTACGCGAACTTCCCGAAGCGTGACAGGCCGTCGTACTGGTCGCGGCAATGGAAGGTGACGCCGCACGGGCAGGATAAGCCTTCGCCGGGGCGCAACGGGCAGGTTGCCGATTCGTCGCAGCAGGGGCTGAGGGTTCGCAAAAGCCCGCACGGCGAAATCGTTGGCATCCTGCCGCAGGGCGCGAGCGTGAGCATCGGCAGGCAGGAAAAGGGCTGGGGCCAGGTGACGGAACTGCACGAGGCCGTGCTGTATCCGCCGGAAGCCGGCGGATACGTCGAGCCGTCCCGTGCCGTCGGCGGCTGGATTTATCTGGGCCAGGAAAACGGCGGGCCGCTCGTGGAGGAGGTGATCCCCGACTCGACGTTCGACCGCGTGATCGTGACGGCGAATCGGACGTGTACAAAGGAGCATCCGCAAGGCGACGGCGGTATTCCCGTCAAGGCAGGCGACCCGATGGGTCACCCTGGTCGTTACGACGCGCTGAATCAAGGCACGTCCGGAACCCGGATGGCCCACATCGAGGTGTTCTGCGACGACGGCATCGAGTCGTTCCTCGGGCAGGGGCGTGCATGGGTCAACCAGCACGGTCCGCACAAGGAGGACTGGGCGACGCTGGGGCTGCCATCGGAGCCGACAATTCTGCGGATTGCGCCGGGCACGGTGCTGTATCAACGCACCCAGGGCAATAAATTCGTCCCGGGTGCAGACCCGCAGTCAAGAAAGACGGATACCGTTCAGGTGTATTCGCTCGCCGAACTGGCGCGTGACCCGAAGCGGCGAATCCCCGAGCCGCATCCGAACCCCGATCCCGGTTACGCGGTGAACTGGTGGCACGTGGACGGCGTGAATGCACAGGGTCAACCGGTCGGGGGCTGGGTATGCGACTTCAATCACGCGGGCGGGCGGGTGACGCGGGAATTCGCGCAGAAGTGGATCGACTTCGAGTGCGTGGCGGATACCCATGATCCGGCGCATACGATCTTTGCGACGACCCAGGGGTGGGTTGATTATGCGAGCGGCGCCGAGGTTGCCGAGCGTGCGTCGCGTTCGAAGCTCAGTCCCTTGATGCTGAAGGTCTATAACGTCCTGTTCACGAGAGGCGATGGGAGGCAGGCAGCGGATGAACTATGCACGCTGGCGCAGACCGAACGTGGCGGGTATCCGTGGCTGATGCAGGCTGCATCACGGCTGATCGTCAGGCACGAAAGCGAGTGGGCGAACCCGTCGAAGTGGAAGCAGCTGATCGCCGAGTTGGAGAAGCGGACAGGGCCCAAGCCGCAGCACGAGGAAGAGCAGAAACGGATCGACAGGCTCGTGTGGTGGGATGAGGTGAAGGCCGGTGTGCCGGGTTTCCCGGGACCTGAGGTCTATCACGTCAATCCTGTTGCTATCGTGGGGAATTTTTTCAACGACGATACTTGCGCCTGCGGATGTTGCCTTGGCAAGGTGTTTAACCGCTATCGTTGGGTGAGACATCGCCGTAACCTTCCGCCACAGACGTACTTTGGCCCTGTCTATGCGGGTACAAAGAAGTTGGACAAGTTCACAGGATGGGATGACCTCATTGTTAAGTCCAAGGCCACTGAGGACGAAAAAGCGATCGTGATCGCCATGTCGTCCAACGAAGGCAATATGGATGCCGTACAGGCTTGGGATTGGCAGACATTCAGTGCCGGTGCAATGCAGAAGACGGTGACACCAGAAGGCTACGGAGAGCTCCCGCAACAGATTTGGGAGTTCCAAAACGAAAATCCTAGTCTGTTTCAGGAAATTTTTTGCCAATGTGGATGGTCGATTAAACAGGAAAAAGGCCCGAGGATTTACTATTCATCCAGTGATACCGCAAACAAGGAAATTACCGGACAGGAACTCTATGACTTCATCAAGAAAGGGTTTCAAGAAGCGGACAGTGGATTCCCAAAGGAATCGAAACCATTGGCTTCCATTGCGCACGCGATGATAAATGATGAGTATCAGAAGAAGCAGGTTGTGGATTTTATTGGCCGTTTACACATTGCCATCGCTAAGAAGCCGAGTGGCTATAGCAATTCTGCAAGTGACTTCTTTTTGTCCCGTTTGGGTCGCGCACTTGTCCTTGATCAAGACGTCAACGCACCCGGTAATGTCACTACAGATCTTGGAGCGTCAATTGATACACTTCGGGAACGACATGCGAGACTGAGCGCAGACCCTACGCACTGGGGTGAGAACAGGTCGCAGTATGAAGCCGAACTTATTCAGATATATGGCTCATCACGCCACATGAATTCCGCTGTAGAACGTTACAATCAACTTCGCGGTCGGCTATAGGGCTTCAAATGATTCGTAAATCAATATTTATATTATTAGCAGTACTGTCCACCTGCGTTCAGGCCGAGGTAAATGTGTCGGGTGAATCAAGTGTTTTAGAGTATGCCAATGGTGGGGGCAATGTCTACCGATCTTTACGCTTTAAGCGCCCAGATGGCACGATGTTTACCCCTTTCGATGAGGGATTGAGCTTTTACAAGCCCGGCGCAAACAGTCTGTCTCCGGACAGGCAATACTCGATCGTGAGTTTTTCTGCCCAAGGAGATCTCGATGATTCCAACGGTGTGTCTGTGCAGGCCGAGTATCTATGTGCTTTCGTACGTATGAAGGACGGCTGTGTTGTGCATGTGGCGCAAGATGCCATCTGTGGTGGAGAGTGGCATCCGCCTCATCAGTGGTCCATCAATATTGAGCCGATCTTCGATAATCCACCTAATGCAGCCGACACCTATGCCGCTTACGCATCGAAACACAAAAGTGGGCACCAAGTTTCACAGCCCCCAATCTTAGCATATCTGGCGGAAGGTACTACATTTGACAATCTGCTTGCGTGCGATCCACCTAATTCAGGTAACAGAAGCATTTATTCGAAGCTACTTATCCAATTACAGGGAGATGGCGACACGGAAAACGCCGCGAAGCTGAAGAAGATCCTGAGTGATGACCGGAATGAGACGTCTATCCACGTAGCGCAAATTGAGCCGGGCGCCTGGGTTGCCCACGCTGTGATTTCCAAGAAGGCGTATCTTTATGAAAAACCCGAGAAATCATCAGTTACCAGAGCCTACCTTGTGCAAGGTGATTCGGTATTGGTGAATCGATCTAGTTTGTCGCAGGGATTTATGGCATCAAGGTATCGCCAGAAAAATGGAAACGTTATCGAACGATGGATTCGTTGTGAAGATGTGAATGCATGCTCCGCAGGTAATTGAGTCATCGATTTTTAATTCCTCAGAGGGTGTTGTGGAAAAATTAGATGAAGGGTGGGATGGTAAGATGAATGGGAAGCCCGTTCACTATACATTTAAGGATGCTTCTTCGATTCGGAAAGCTCTTAACCAACTCGGTTATTGAGCGGCTACAACGATAGGCGCGTGATTATGGATGCGAGGGGAAGGATCGAGGGGACTCTGGGCCAGGAAAACGGCGGGCCGCTCGTGGAGGAGGTGATCCCCGACTCGACGTTCGACCGCGTGATCGTGACGGCGAATCGGACGTGTACAAAGGAGCATCCGCAAGGCGACGGCGGTATTCCCGTCAAGGCAGGCGACCCGATGGGTCACCCTGGTCGTTACGACGCGCTGAATCAAGGCACGTCCGGAACCCGGATGGCCCACATCGAGGTGTTCTGCGACGACGGCATCGAGTCGTTCCTCGGGCAGGGGCGTGCATGGGTCAACCAGCACGGTCCGCACAAGGAGGAGCTGATCGCCGAGTTGGAGAAGCGGACAGGGCCCAAGCCGCAGCACGAGGAAGAGCAGAAACGGATCGACAGGCTCGTGTGGTGGGATGAGGTGAAGGCCGGTGTGCCGGGTTTCCCGGGACCTGAGATTTTTCATATTCATCCGGTTGCGTTGGTGGGGAATTTTTCACAAGAACTCGGAATTATCACACTTGAAATGCTCGCCGCCGTTGATCCGAATGGTAGCGAATCTTATCACCGGCAGATTCTCCCATCGCTCAATAAGTACGCGAAAGGTTATCAAGTCACCACTCCGAGAAGGATCGCCCATTTTCTCTCGCAGATCGCTGTCGAGAGCGGCTTTAAAAATGTCGAAGAAAGGCTCTCATATTCGGCGAAACGAATGAAGCAGATTTTTGGGTGCAATGCTCCGCCAAAAGGAAAAAGGGCCTATAACGAAGTGTCGGGTGAGATTGTCTGCAACTTTGGACGGAAGCGGGAAAAATTATGGACCGAAACAAGCAAGTACGAATATAATCCAAAAAATCTCGCAAGCTATGTTTATATGGATCGGTACAAAAATGGAAGCGAGGAATCTGGCGACGGCTATAAATATCGCGGCAGAGGATTGATACAAACAACATTCAAAAGCAACTACGTGGTGCTCACAGATGAGCATAATCGAAGATTCCCGGATAATCAGCGCGATTTCGTAGAAAATCCAGATCTTGTTCTTAGCGATTTGGAGTATGGGGTCGAGTCGGCCTTTGTGTTTTGGGCCGTCACGAAAAATGTAAACGGAGTTTCGGATTCTGGGAATGTCCATGCGATTTCGAAGGCGGTAAATGGTGGCACAATTGGATATCCAGAACGCTTGATTGCATATAACAATGTAGCCCCAATTCTTGGGCTCCCCAAAGAGGTGGCGTAAAATGTTCATTCCCAAGTTATTGGTAGCGAGTGCGATGTTGTTCGTTTTCACGCTCAGCGGGTACGGTGCTGAAAGTGCCACCGATTGCCCAGTGGTGGACGTAAAGAACAATGTTTTCGATGCATCTGCGCTGGCAACAAACTCGAGAATTTCTATCGAGAGCGGTACCGCAGAATATCCATTGATTCTCGATTTTTATCGACCAACAAAGCACGGATGCGTAAAAACAGAATTTGCGCGATACTCGATTGAGGGAGGCGCGCCGACAGTCGAGTCGATATTTTATATGCCTCTGCGTGGTCGCGTCAATGTGTTTTCCATTGTTGCATGGGATATAAATAATCGTGGCGATGGTACCTATGGGCGGCTTTATCAGGTGTATGCCTATTATTTTGATGAAAATGGAGTGTTGGTAGAAAATAAGCGCGTTTCCGAAGACGATTCAATGTCTGGGATCGATGGCTATGCCGAAGGAAGGGGGTCTAAATTTCGATATCGAACGGCTTCAGATGTTAAGAAATACTGGAGAAATAAGCTGATGTAAATATCGGTGTTGAATTTGATGGATTGCTCAAGTGTTAAGCCTCAGTTCTTGAGTTAAATCGTTATTCCCGAGGGGAAACACCCAATGAAAAATCTCGCATACGAAGGCGATGCAACGAGCCATGGCGGCAAGATCCTGACCGGCTCGGATCGCATCAAGGTGAAGGGCCGCCGGGCGGCCCGAATTGGCGACAAGGTGTCGTGCCCGATCCACGGCGACAACGAAATTGTCGAGGGCAGCGGCAGGATGAGGGATGGCGCCACGCCGCTATCGCGCGACGGGGATCACACGCGGTGTGGGGCCATCCTCATTGCCTCGTGTGCCGGGGCGCAGGTTCGGTAAGCGATGCCCATCGACTTCAATCGCGTGCCGCCGCGGGTCGAGGTGCCGCCCGCGCCGCAGCCGTCGACGATCGTCTGGACGACCCTGCTGGTGCTCGTGATGGGCGCGGGAGCGGCGCTGGCGATCGTGCTCTGGCCTGCGGATATGCCAACGAACACGTTGTGGTTCGGGTTCTGTGTCGCGGGCTACCCGTTCATGGCGTGGGCATTTCTGCTGTGCTCCTGGCTCGGGTATGGTTATGTCCGTCGCAATCAGGCAATGGCGACCAATCGCGTCAGTGATGAGGCAGAGCAAAGGTGTCACGACGTCGCGGGCAGACCGCTGGCGATACTGGGCCATGCCTGGTGTTTCGCCGCGAACGATCCGGAAAACGCACTCGAAGGAATACTGACGGGAGCCGAACGGGCGAAACTCAGGCCAAGCGGCGCAGTCGCGGATACTGAAGTCAACGCACGTTGGCTCGACATTCCCGATATGCGTTTTCAGCCGGGTAACGAAATCGCCGAACATGCCCGCCATCAAGCCGTGTGTACATGGCTGCTGGAACGCCTGATCGACCGTCTCCTGCCGCAGCTCAACGCGCTTCCACCGCGAACGAATCTCCAGGTCGAACTGCATCATCGGTCCAGACTGAAGTCCGACGTGGTCGAGACCCGGCTACGGGAAGTGTTTGCTGAACGGACCCCTGCGTTGAAGGTAAATGTCGTGCCGGGCAATCACACGATACCGCTCTTCCGGACGGACGCGTGGCTTGACAGCCGGGAGGTCCAAGCGGCGCACCTGCTGGTGGCTATTGAGCTTCGCGATGCAATCAGTGCAGTCCTGTCCGAGGGAGTCGCAGAGGCGGGCATCGCCCTGCTCGTGGGGCATCCGCGCCTCGCGTCACCGGCCAATCCCGTCAGGCTACGGCTGCATCGGCCTGCCAAAGGCGCGCTCGATGCCGCCGCCTCGACGCTTGAGCTTGCAACCCGTTGGGGACAATCCTCACGCGATTACCTGCGCACGGTGTGGACGCATGGCCTGCCCAGTGACACGCTGAGCGCGGTTCGGCAAGCCGCGTCCTTCCCGGATGAAACACGATGGATCGCGCTCGAGACCTCGGTGGGCGACTGTTCGGGCGCAGGGCCGTGGCTGGCCGTCGCCCTTGCCGCAGAAAGTGCCCGGGCAACGGGCGATCCGCAATGGGTGCTGTGTGGCGAAGGTGAGGAACTGATCGCCCTCATGTGCAGAAAGCAGATATGAACCACAACATGAATAAAAGCGAGACTCGACCGGCCGGCCTGTTCATTGGCATTGCGGCCGTCATCGTCTTTCTTGCGCTCGGTATTGCGGTATGGGTGGAGGGGCCCCGTCGCGGGTGGTCTCGCGATACCCGGATCATCATCGGACTTTCCCTGTTTTCCGCCCTGCTGGTGGTGATCCTGCTGGTCAAGTACTTCGAAGCGGTGCTACTGTGGATCGCCTCGCTGAGAGCGTCCCGCTGGTTTGCCCGTTACGACGCCGGCCGACGGCCGGCATCCGGTAATCATGACAGTCAGGGCCAGCCGCCCGGACAAGCCGACCGGGTTGCCGGGCTTCGCAATGCCCTGCATGACCGCCACGGCTCGCGCTGGCGTTACCGGGATCGCCGGGTGCTGATCGTCGGTGACGTGCCGCTGGTGAAACGCCTGGCGCCGGGACTCGTCGAGGCGGGGTATCTGATTACCGGCGACGCAGTCCTGCTGTACGCCAGGCAAACCCGCGACACGCTTGAGACCGACTGGCTCGACCAGATTCGCCGCCTGCGCCGTTGTCGGCCGGTCGACGCGATCGTGGTCGTGACGCGTAACCGCAGCTCGGCTCATGCTCCCTTCGACGCCGATAACCTCTCGCAGCGGCTCGCGCGCCATGCCCGTGCGCTGCGCTGGGCCGCACCCGCATATCTGCTCAACGTCACCGATTTCGGCAGCGAGACGTCGAGTCCCGACGAGGCTATCGGCTTCACGTGGTCGAACGCGCGCGTCAGCGCGGATGAGATCGACGCGTCACTGCAAGACCTCACTCACAACCTGGCTGATGCCGGTGTCGCGCGGCTGACGAAGGATGCAGACGATCGCTATCCCGCTGAGCTGTCGCAGCATATTTCAAACCTTCGTAGTGCGCTGTCGGGTCTGGTGCTGCAAACGGCCCGGTCACGTGTCTGGCGGCACGCCGTGCACGGTTTGCTGTTCGCACCGCTTTTCAAGGAGCGCGAACTGGAGCCGCCGGCAAACATCGAGAAGCCAGAAGGAGAAGATAATCTGCCTGTCGCGCAGCAGCGCTCCGTCTGGCAGACCGTCGCCGAACACAGCCGAAGCATCCACGGCCGCCGTGTCGGCTTCTCGTTTTCGACCACCGCGGCATGGATCGCAACCGCCGCTGTCGGCCTCTGGATGGCCGGTACGATCGTCTCGGGTTTCGCGAACCGGGCGACGATCCGTACCGTCCGCGATACGCTCGCCACGCTGTCGGGCGCCCAGGATCCGACGCGCGCGCTGCAAACGCTGAGCAGCCTCGACGGACAGATCGACACGCTGGAGACACGTCAGCGCGATGGCGCGCCGTGGGTCACCCGCTTCGGCCTGAACCGCGACAATGCCCTGCTTGACGCACTCTGGCCAGGCTACGAGAACGCCGCAAGCCGCATCCTCGTTGCGCCGGTCCGCCAGAAACTGGAGGACCGCCTGCACCAGCTCGCCGCCCTGTCCGACGAAGAAATCGCGAGCGGCGGCAGCGCCCAGGCGCAGGCCGCGTACGATACGCTCAAGGCCTACCTGATGCTCGCGCAGCCGCAGCGCGCGGTCGCGTCCTTCCTCACGCCGCAACTGGTCGCGACAGCGGTTCCCGCAAGGCCGTCCGGTTCGCCGCTTTCGTTGGGCACGTGGGAAGACCTGCGCCAGCACGCGATCGCCTTTTTTGCCGGGCACCTCGGACGCCGGACGGCGGCGAGCGGCTCCACGCTGGCAATCGTACCGGACGGCGCTCTGGTCGCCTCCGCGCGCCAGACGATCATCGAAGTGCACGGTATCCAGAACTCGACCGATGCGATTTACCAGCAGATTCTTGACGATGCAAAGCCGAAATACCCGCCCCTGACGCTGGCCGCGCTGCTCGGCGACACCACCGGCCGGGGCCTGTTCAACACGACGCAGACCATCCCAGGTGTCTTCACGCGCGCCGCCTGGGACGAACGCATCTCGAAGGCAATTGACGAAGCAGGCGAGAAGGGCAACGTGGCCGGCGACTGGGTGCTGTCGGATGCGAAGACCACGAATCAGGCGCCCTCGACACTGAAGGCCGAACTGCGCCAGCGTTACTTTGACGATTACGCGCGCGCCTGGGCGCAGTTCCTCAACAGCCTGCGCTGGCAGCCCGCGCCAACGCTGTCGGCGACGGCCGACCAGCTTGCCCTGCTGGGTGACCCGCAACGCTCGCCGCTGGTCGCGCTGATGAACGTGATCGTGTACCAGGCGGGCACGGGCGCGAGCGTGCCGTCGCTTTCGGACACCCTGATCAGCAAGGCGCAGCAGTTCGTCGGCAGTGCTGAACAGGATCCGTCGAAGCAGGCGCAGCCGCAGTTCGCCCCGCTTGCCGGCGCCTTTGGCCCGATCCTGCGTCTGAGCGGCAGCGACACGCTGTCCGCGCTGCCCGGCAAAACGGGCGAGGCCCCGGCACAACTGGCTGCCACCGGCGACCTGAGTCTTGCGCGCTACCTTGAACGCGTGACCGCGATGCGCCTGAAAATCGAGCAGATGGTGAATAGCGCCGATCCCGAGGCGATGTCACGCGTCGCCGCACAGTCCGTGTTGCAGGGCAGGACGTCGGACCTCGCGGAAAGCCGCGACTACGCGAGCCGGGTTGCCGCGAGCCTGGGCGAGCAATGGGCAGGCCTCGGCCAGTTGCTGCAGGCGCCGCTCGACCAGACCTGGCAGGCCGTGGTGCAGCCCGCGGCAGCGAGCCTGAACGACATCTGGCGCACGTCGGTCCTGGCCGACTGGAATCGCACGTTCGGCGGCCGCTATCCGTTTGCGGATTCGGAGAACGACGCGTCGCTGCCGGAGATGGCGCGCTTCATGCGGCCGGACAACGGGATGATCGCCCAGTTTGTCGCGACGCAGCTCGCGGGCGTCGTCGAGCGTCAGGGCGACCGGTGGGTCGCCGCGCAAGGTGCCGACCACGGCTCGCTGACGCTCGACCCGGGATTTCTCGACGGCCTGAACCGGCTCAGCCGTGTTTCGACGGTGCTGTTCCCGGCGGGGGATGCGCATATCCGTTTCGATCTGCGCGGCGTCGCGACGCCGGGCGTGACCGGCATGAAGGTGGTGCTGTCGGGACGCACGCTCGATTACTTCAACCAGAAAGAGGCGTGGGTCCCGTTCGAGTGGCCCGGTCAATCATTGGACAATCTCTCGCATATCGAATGGCAGACCGAGCAGGGCGGGCTGCGTACCGCGCTCGATGCGCAGGGCCGTTTCGGCCTGATCCGGCTGCTCGAACGCGCGCAGGTGTCGCAGCAGGACAACGCGCGCTACCTGCTGACATGGACCCCCGCGACGAGCGAGGGGATAGCGCTGCGCGTGCAGTTGCGCAGCGATGCAGGCGCGGGTCCGCTCGACGTGCTGCAGCTTCGGCACTTCGCGCTGCCCGCGCGCATCTTTGTGACCGGCGGCGCGAAGGCCGGCCCCCGACCTTCCGCGAGCAGTCCGCCGCCGCTGCCGCCGGCCGCGGTCGCCGCCGCGAAACACGCGGCGATACCGTTGCCGCACGGATTTGTTCCGGAGGCCGAATGAAACTCGGCGAGCTGTTCAGGAATCTCTTTCCTGCCCACGCAGACGCCGCGGCACGCGTGCGCGCGCGGCTCGACACGTGGGCGCCGTGGCTGATGCCGCTCGCGGGGGAGGCCGGTGTTTCCGGGGGAGACCTCTCTCGCGGCGTAGGGCGGGACCCGGGGTATGAGGACGTCTTTTTCACGCTTCGGGAGGAAGCACAGAAGCTCTCCGGTATCGACGACGGCCTCATCGTGCGTTCCTGCGAGCAACTGCTGAAGGAGACCGGCAAGGACCTGCGTCTTGCGGGCTACTACGCGTTCGCGCGACTGCGCCAGGACGGGCCGGCGGGATTGGCCGACGGGCTGGAGCTGGCCGCCGCACTCGTCGACCGGTTTGGCGAAACGGTGCTTCCCGCGCGGGCCGAAGCGAAGAAGGGCGCGCTCGATATGCTGGCGACCGCCCGCCTGCTGGATCTGCTGGAGCGGCGCGGCGCGTTCGCGCCCGCGGACCGGGAGCGCGCGCTTGCGGCGCTCGATGTGCTGCTGACGCTCACGGACGCGTGGCCCGCGCCCGCGCGGCCGAACCTGCAGCCGCTGGTGGCGCGGCTCGCGCACCCCGGCCCGAGCGAGCGCAGCGCCGACGCCGGTGGGGCGGCCGCCTCGCCGCCGGTCGCGGCCGGCGCCCCGGCGAGGCCGATCGCGTCGGGGCGCGATCTGCTCGAACAGGCCCGTTCGATGGCCGCGTGGCTGCGCGAGCAGGACAGCGGCTATCTGCCGTCGGTGCGGCTCGTGCGGAGCGTGCGCTGGGATACGCTGCACGAGGTGCCGCCGTCGGATGCGGCGTCGCAGACGCGTCTCGTCGCGCCGCGCGCCGAGTTGCGGCAGCAGCTGAAGCGGCTCGTGCTGCAGAAGCAGTGGCATGAACTGCTTGAGCGCGTCGAGGGCGCGTTCATGGAAGGCGTCAATCACCTCTGGTTCGACCTGCAGTATTTCCAGCACGTCGCGCTCGATCACGTCGGCGCCCCTTACGCGGGCTGGCGCGAACTGCTGCGCGCGGACTTCGCGCTGTTTCTCGAACGTCTGCCCGGCATCGAGCGTCTCGCGTTCAGCGACGGCACGCCGTTCGCCGACGATACGACGCTCGAATGGATTGCACGGCACGCGGTCGTGCGTGACCTGGAGGCGGGCGAAGGGCTGGCGCCTCTGCCGGTATCGGCCGGCAGCGAAGCGCCGCGCGCCGGCGACTGGCCCGAAATCGAGGCGCAGGCGCGAGAGCTGGCCGCGCGTGAGGGGATCGAGGCGGCGTTCGCGTGGCTCGAATCCCTGCCGGGGATGAAGACCGAGCGCCATCGCTATCTGCAGCGGCTCGTGATGGCGCGCCTTGCCGATCACGCGGGCCGCGCGGAAACCGCGCTCGCGCTGCTGACCGAACTGGACACGTCCGCGGGCGCGCTGCCGCTCATGCGCTGGGAGCCGGGGCTCGTCTTCGAGGTCAAGCATCAGCTGGTCCGGGCGCTGAAGGCCGCGAGCAACCGCAAGGACGCCGACAGGCCCGCGCTCGCGCGCCGCATCGGCGCACTCCAGGGCGAGATGACCGTACTCGATCCCGCCCGCGCGCTGTCGCTGGTTCATTGAAACTGAAAAACAGGAATGACCTGGATGGACGATCCCATTCTGCGCTACTACGAAGCGGAAATGCGCTATCTGCGCGAATCCGGCAAGGCGTTTGCGAAGGCGCATCCCGATCGGGCGCGCCTGCTCAATCTCGACCGCGTCGGCGACCGCGACCCCTATGTCGAGCGGCTCCACGAAGGCTTCGCGTTTCTCGCCGGGCGTCTGCAGCAGAAGCTCGACGACGAACTGCCGGAGCTGACGGAAGGACTCGTGAGCCTGCTGTGGCCGCATTACCTGCGGATGATCCCGTCGCTGTCGGTCGTCGAACTGGCGCCGCTTCGGGAGACCCTGCAGCGCACCGAGGTCGTGCCGGCCGGCGTGCCGGTGCGCTCCGCGCCGATCGGCGTGCCGGCGGCCGCCGGCACCGGAGGCGCGCAGCCGAAGGCCGTGCAGTGCCTGTACCGGACCACGCAGGAGGTGGTGCTGCAGCCGCTGTCCATCACGCACGCGGGTCCCTCGGTCCGGCACGACGGCCGCTCGGTGATCCGGCTGGGCTTTGCGCTGCATCATTCGGCGCGGCGCGAGGAAACCGATCTGACACGCTTGCGCCTGCATCTGAGCGCCGATCTGCCGGTCGCGTTTGCGCTGCACCTCGCGCTCACGCGCCAGGTGGAGTCGGTGCTGTGGCGCATCCCGGACGTGCGCGACGGCGAGGCGGTGCCGCTGTCCGGCATCGCGTTCGAGCCTGCCGGCTTCTCCGCACAGGAGCGGCTGTGGCCGAACGCCGACGCCGCGTTTTCCGGCTATCAGCTGCTGCTCGAATATTTTTCGTTCCGCGAAAAATTTCTCTTCGTCGACCTGTGCGGGCTCGACGTCACGAAGCTGCCGGCCGGGACAACCCGCTTCGAGCTCGAACTGGTCCTCACGCAGGCGTACCCGACGGACCAGCGCTTCAGCCGCGACAACCTGCGGCTGTTCTGCGCGCCGGTAATCAACCTGTTCGAGCTCGACGCCGAACCGCTCGCGATCAGTCACGACGAAACCGAGTATCGCGTGGTGCCGGCCGGTCACCAGGGCGAACACGTCGAGACGTATTCGGTCGACGCAATCGAGGCGTTCGATCACGAGACGGCCGGGCGCTACGAGTACGTGCCGTTTGCCACGTTCCGGCATCGCGGCGGGATGCTGCGCCACGAGGCGCCGGAGCGGTATTTCCATACGCGCGTGCGCCCGGGCGTGTCGGGCTTGCACGAGACCTGGGTGATCCTCGGCGGCCACGCGTGGGAGACGATGACCGCGCTCCCCGAGGAAAGCCTGTCGCTGCGCGTGACCGGCACCAACGGGCTGCTGCCGCGCAAGGGACTGCGCGAGGCGAGCCTCGGCGAACTCGCGGCGAGCACGCCGAACGTCGCGGGCGTGAAGAATCTCGTCGCGCCCACGCTGCCGCTCTATCCGCCGACGGAAGACCGCTTCCAGTGGCGCGTGCTGTCGCATCTCGCACCGAACTTCCTGTCGATGATGAATGCGGAGGTGCTGCGCGGCGCGCTCGCCCTCTACGACTGGACCGACGACGAACTGAACCGCCGGCGTCTCGAAGGCATCCTGTGGGTCGCGCAGGAACTGCTCGAAGAGGTGTCGGGCGGTGCGGTCGAGCGCGGCGTGCTGATCGAGGTGACGCTCGATTCGCACGCGTTTGCCGGCGAAGGCGACCTGATGCTGTTCGGCGAGCTGCTGCATCGCTTCTTCGCGCTGTATGCGGAGATCAACCTGTTCACGAAGCTCGCGATCGTGAGCCTGCCGTCGCAAACGCGCACGGCGTGGCCGCGCAGCAAGGCGCAGCGTGCTCCGCTATGAATATGCAAGCGCTTCCTTCCGACGAGCCGCCTGTCGCGCAGGCGCTGCCGCTGATCGTCGATGCGCTGCTCGCGCGCGCGCCGCGCATGAGCTTCATGCAACTGTGCCGCCTGCTCGAATCGAGCGCGCCCGATCGTCCCGGATGGGGCACGCGCGATACGCCGGAACACGAGCCCGTGCGGTTTCGCGCGTGGCCGCGCGTCGGGTTCCCGGCGGGCGAGGTGGCCGCGGTGCGGTGCGAGGATCTGTCCGGCGAGATCGACGCGCATGCGCCGCCGGCGGTCCATACGACCTTCATGGGGCTGTACGGCGTCGATGCGGCGCTGCCGTCGCACCTGATCGACGATATCGTGCTGCGCGAGGAGGGGCACGAGGTGGTCGAGGCGTTTCTCGACCGGTTCCATCACCGCTTCGTCACGCTGCTGTACCGCGCGTGGAAAAAGTACCGTTACCCGGAAAGTTTCCGCCCGGGGGGCGACGACGCGCATTCGCGCAACCTGCTGTGCCTGGCCGGCTTCGGCTGGGGCGACAAGCCGCAGCGCGCGGGGCTCCCGGACGTCCGGATGCTCGCGCTGCTGGGCCTGCTGACGCAGAAGACCCGAACCGCCGAGGGTCTCGCCGGGGTCGTCGCGCTGGCCGTGCCGGGGGCCGATGTGCGCGTCGACGAATTTTTTCCCACGCGCACCGGCAGCGGCGCACCGCTGCCGTTGACGTCGCGCGGGGCGGCGCAGGGGGAGCAGCGGGGGCAGGCGGACCAGGCGACGCGCGCGCCGCAGCAGGCGGCGAAGCGGGCGCGGCGCGGCCTTGGCGGCGGCTACGTGCTGGGGCGGAGGCTCATCTATCGCAGTCGCGCAGTGCGGGTCACGCTGCGCCCCGCCGATGCGCGGCAGGCGCACGATCTGTTGCCCGGCGCATGGCTGCAGCGCGAACTGATGGCGTTCGTGCGGCTTTATGTGGGGGTCAAGGCGGATGTTCATCTGCGCATGGAGGTGTCCTCGCGGATCGCGCCGGTGCCGAGCATCGGCGCCCGCCCGGCGGGACCCGCGCCCCGGCTCGGCTGGACGACGGTGCTGCCTGCCGGCGACGAACGCACGATCGCGATCCCGCTCGGCGTTCATGAAGCTTTCCCGGCCCCCGAGGCCAATCCGTATCTGCGCGTGCAACGCGCCTAACCGAGAAATCCATGATGTCTATCCGCTTCACTGTGGCCGCCGCTGCCGCTGTCCTGCTGCTGTCGGGCTGCGGCGCGTGGCAGAGCGTATCGGACGCTTCGTCCAGCGCCTACCGCGCGGTGTTCTATTCGCAGGTCAAGGTCCTCAACGTCGATCTCTCGGCGCGCGAAGCGCTGAATCCGGACGACGCCGGCCGCGCGACGTCGGTCGCGGTGCGCGTCTACCAGCTCCGGGACCGCACGCTGTTCGACGGGGCGTCCTACGACGATCTCCTGACGCACGACCGCACGCTGCTCGCGCAGGACCTGCAGGACAGCATGGCGACGGTGCTGAACCCGGGCGCATCCGCCAGCCTGTCGCAACCGATGAAGCCCGACACGCGGTACGTCGCGATCGTCGCGTTCTACCGGAACCCCGGCAGCGGCGGCGGCTGGAAATATGTGATCGCGAAGAAAAAGCTTGCCGTCGACACGCCCCTGAAGCTCGAACTCGTCGACCAGCTGGTGCTGGCCGGCGGCGGCGCGGCGCCGCCCGCCGTCCGCTGATGCCCGGCCGCTCCGGCCGGCCCGCGCCCCTGGCTCGTGCTGGTCCGCGCGGCGTGACCGATTGTCGCGCCGCGCTCCGCCTCTGTCCTCGTTGATCCGGCTCAAATCCATTTCAGCCTGCCGGGTCCATGCTCGTGAAGCCGTGGCGGCATCGCGCCGCGGCCCCCTGGACCGGCGCCGATGCCGTTTGGCCACAGCTTGCGCGCGAGCCTGCGGACTGCGAAACAACGTGGCTATAATGAAGCCGGTCTCAATATTAACCAGTCCCGTGGCCGGCTTGGCGCGGGTCCGGAAGCTTCGATGCGGCGGGGGGCTGCTGCACGGCGAAGCGCCCGGCGCGCCCGGAGGCGGCCATGCTCGAATCCCTCTCGCTTGCAGCGGGCCTGTCCTGGGGCAGCGGCCTGCGGCTCTATCTGACGGTGCTGCTCGCCGGCGTATTTGCGCGCTTCGGCCTGATCCATCTGCCCGACACGCTGTCCGCGCTGGCTTCGCCGTGGGTCATGGGGGTGGCGGCGCTGCTGACGGTCACCGAATTCCTCGCTGACAAGATTCCCGCGTTCGATTCGCTGTGGGACGCGATTCACACGTTCATCCGCATTCCCGCCGGCGCCGTGCTGGCGGCCGGCGCGCTCGGCCATGCCGATCCGGCCCTGCTCACGGTGGCGGCACTCGCCGGCGGCACGCTGGCCGGCACCGCGCACCTCGCGAAGGCCGGCACGCGCGCGCTGATCAATCTGTCCCCGGAGCCCGTGTCCAACGTCGTGACCTCGACCGCCGAGGACGGGCTCGTATTCGTCGGCCTGCTGATCGCGTTGTTCGTGCCGTCGGTGTTCCTGGTGCTGATGGTCGGCTTCCTGATGCTCGCGAGCTGGGCGCTGCCGCGTCTGTGGCGCGGCGTGCAGGGCGGGTTTCGCGGGATGGCCTCGCATATGGTGTCGCGTCTCGTACGGAGTCGCCACGATTGAGCGATCAGGCCCGGTTTGCGCCGCGGCCGGTGACGGACACGCCGGCGCGCCGCTTGAGCGGCACCGACCTCGTGCGGCTCGCCGCGCGCATGACGCTGCGCGACTGGCGCGCCGGCGAACTGACGATCCTGCTCGTCGCGCTGGTGCTGGCCGTGGCCGCGCTCGCAAGCGTCGGCTTCCTGGCGGACCGGCTGCACCAGGCGCTCGAACGCGATGCCCGGCGCATGATCGGTGCCGATTTCGTCGTGCGCGCCGATCATCCGGTCGACCCGCAGTTTCTCGACGAGGCGCGCCAGCTTCGCCTGCGCACCGCTCACACGGCGATTTTTCCCAGCATGGTCAGCTCGACGGCCGCGCAGCCGCTCACGCGGCTGGCCGCGCTCAAGGCGGTGTCGCCGGGCTATCCGTTGCGCGGCGCGCTGCGCATCGCCGATGCGCCCGGCGTGCCGGGCCATCCGGCGCGCGGCATCCCGGCGCCGGGCACCGTGTGGGTCGACGCGACGCTGCTCGAAGCCCTCCGGCTGCGGGTCGGCGACCCTGTCCGGATCGGCGGGCGCAGGTTCACGATTGCCGCGGTGATCACGCGCGAGCTCGATCGCGGGTTCAGCTTCGTCAACTTCTCGCCGCGCGTGATGCTGCGCGCCGACGATCTCGCGGCGACCGGGCTCGTCGCGCCCGGCAGCCGCATCACGTACCGGCTGCTGGTGGCCGGCGACGATCCGGCGGTCGCGCAGTTCGCCGCCTGGGCCCACGCGCGCGTCGACGATGGCAGGATGCGCGGCGTGGCGCTCGAATCGGTGCGCGACGGCCAGCCGCAGGTGCGCGAGACGCTCGATCGCGCCGAGCATTTCCTGAAACTCGTGTCGCTGCTGACCGCGCTGCTGGCTGCGGTGGCGATCGCAATGGCCGCGCACCGCTACATGCGCCGCCATCTGGACGGCTGCGCGACGATGCGCTGTCTCGGCATCAGCCAGCGTGCGTTGCGCGCCCTGTTCTTCATCGAATTTCTCGGCCTCGGGCTCGCCGGCGGCGCGCTCGGCGTCGTGCTCGGGTTTGCCGGCCACTTTGTGCTGCTGGCGTGGCTCGGCAGCCTGATCGACGTCGCGCTGCCGTGGCCGCGCGCATGGCCGGCACTCGAAGGCGTCGCGGCGGGGCTCGTGCTGCTGTTCGGCTTTGCGCTGCCGCCGCTGCTGCCGCTCACGCGCGTGCCGCCGGTGCGGGTGCTGCGCCGCGAGTGGGGCAGCGAGGCACGCACCGCCTGGGCGGCTTATGCGATCGGCATAGCGTTGTTCGCTGCGCTGCTGATCGTCGCGGCGGGCGAACTGAAGCTCGGCGGCATCGTGGCGGGCGGCTTCGCGCTCGGCATGCTGGTGTTCGCGTCGCTGGCGTGGTTCGCGCTGTGGCTCGCCGCGCGCATCGTGCGCAGCGAGCGCGTCAACGCGAGCATCGGCTGGCGCTATGCGCTCGCGTCGCTCGAACGGCGCAGCGGCGCGAGCGCGCTGCAGATCACGTCGCTCGCGATCGGCCTGATGTGTCTGTTGCTGATTGCGATGACGCGCAACGACCTGATCGCCGGCTGGCGCAAATCGACTCCGCCCGATGCGCCGAACCAGTTCGTGATCGATATCCAGCCCGATCAGCGCGTGCCGCTCACGCGCTATCTCGCGTCGCACGGGATGCCCGACGCGGTGCTCGCGCCGATGGTGAAGGGCCGGCTGATCGCGATCGACGGCAAGCCGGTCGATCCGCAGCAGTTTCGCGACGAAAACGCGCGGCGTCTCGTCGACCGCGAGTTCAACCTGTCGTACACGCTGCATCGTCCCGAGGACAATCGCATCGTCGGCGGCGCATGGTACGGCGACACGACGCGGCCGCAGATCTCGATCGAAGAGGGGCTCGCGAAGCTGCTGAAAGTGAAGCTCGGCGACACGCTGCGCTTCGACGTCGCCGGCCAGCCGATCGATGCGCCCGTGACGAGCATGCGCAAGCTCGACTGGGGGTCGTTCAAGGTCAACTTTTTCGTGCTGATGCCGCCCGCTGCGCTGCAGGATTTTCCTGCGACTTACATCACGAGTTTTCATTGGCCGGATACGCGCGGCGCGATGATCGACGGACTGGTGGCGGCGTTTCCGAACTTGACGGTGATCGACGTCGGGCCGATTCTCGCGCAGATGCAGCGGATGATCGGCCAGGTGATCGACGCGGTGCAGTTCCTGTTCGCATTCACGCTGGCGGCCGGCGTGCTGGTGCTGTACGCGGCGCTGGCCGGCACGCGCGACGAACGTGTGCGAGAATCCGCGCTGCTGCGCGCGCTCGGCGCATCGCACCGGCAGGTGCGCGCGGTGCAGGTCGCGGAGTTCGTCGTGGTCGGCGCGCTCGCCGGGCTGATGGCGGCGGTGGGCGCCGAGGTGATCGGCTCGGAACTGGCCGCGCACGTGTTCTTCTTTTATCTGGCGTTCGATCCGTGGCTGCTGCCGGCCGGGCTTGCGGCGGGCGTTGCGAGCGCCGGGCTCGGCGGCTGGCTGAGCCTGCGTCACGTGCTCGTGCGGCCCGCGCTGCAATCGCTGCGCGACGCATGAGCGGGACGCTTTCCGATTTCTTTTGCTACAGGCAGCAGGCTGTATGACCGATTCGATCGACGAAGCGCCGGTGCAGCAACCGAGCGCATTCGAACGGGTGGGCGGCGAGGCGCGCGTGCGCGAACTCGTCGACCGCTTCTATGACCTGATGGACCTCGAGCCGGCGTTCGCGGGCATTCGGGCGCTGCATCCGCCGACGCTCGACGGTTCGCGCGACAAGCTGTTCTGGTTCCTGTGCGGCTGGCTCGGCGGGCCGGATCATTACGTCAGCCGCTTCGGTCATCCGATGCTGCGCGCGCGGCATCTGCCGTTTGCGATCGCGTCGTCCGAGCGCGACCAGTGGCTGCGCTGCATGGCGTGGGCGATGGAGGACAGCGGTTTCGACGACGCGCTGCGCGAGCGTCTGCTGCAGTCGTTTTTCGACACCGCCGACTGGATGCGCAACCGGCCGGGCTGAAAGTCGCGGGCTCGCGGGCGATGGGAATGGCGCACATACGCACACGGTGGCACGCATGAGTCTTCCCGCCGACGACGACGCGTCGCTCGATCCGCGTGCCCGCGCGGTGCTCGATTGCTGGTTCGGCGCGCCGGGTTCCGCGGACTTCGGTCGCGCGAGGCCTCTCTGGTTCCGCCGCGATCCCGCGTTCGACGCGATGCTGCGTGCGCGTTTCGGCGCACTGCACGACGCGGCGTCGCGTCACGCGCTGGACGAATGGGAGCGGACGCCGCTCGGGGCGCTGGCCCTCGTGATCGTGCTCGACCAGTTTTCGCGCAACCTCTACCGTGGCGATGCGCGTGCGTTCGCGACCGATGCGCAGGCGCTCGGCATCGCTGCGCGGATGGTCGCCTGCGGCGCCGACCAGCGGCTGCCGGGCCTGTTTCATCGCGCGTTTGTCTATCTGCCGTTCGAGCACGACGAGTCGCTCGCCAGCCAGCGCGAAGCCGTGCGTCTGTTCGAGCCGTTTGCGGCGGACCCGCAAGGCGCGAGCTATTACCGCTCGGCGCTGCGGCATGCGGACGTGATTGCGCGCTTCGGGCGGTTTCCGCATCGCAACGCGGTGCTGGGACGCGCGTCCACCGCGCAGGAGATCGCGTTTCTGCGGGAACCGGGCTCGTCGTTCTGAGATCGGCGCGCGGCGCGCCGCGCCGGGTTCAGCGGCCGCCGGCCACGTCGACGAGGGCGCCGCTCACGTAGGACGCGGCATCGCTGAGCAGCCACGCGATCGTCTCGGCGACCTCGCTGGCGCTGCCGGGACGGCCGAGCGGCGTCTGTGCGCCGAGCACCGCCGCGCGATCCGGCCGCCCGCCGCTCGCATGGATGTCGGTGTCGATCAGCCCCGGGCGCACGGCGTTCACGCGCACCCCCTGCGGGCCGAGTTCCTTCGAGAGGCCGATTGTCAGCGTGTCGATCGCGCCCTTGGCGCCGGCATAATCGACATACTCGTTGGGCGAGCCGAGCCGCGCGGCCGCCGACGACACGTTGACGATCGCGCCGCCGTGGCCGCCGCGGTCCTTCGCCATGCGGCGCGCCGCTTCGCGGGCGCACAGGTAGGCGCCGAGCACGTTGACGTCGAACACGCGCTTCAGACGCGCGAGGTCCATGTCGGCCAGCGGCATCGACGGCGCGACGATGCCTGCGTTGTTCACCAGCGCGTCGATACGTCCGAACGTCTGCACGAGCGTGTCGAACATCGCGATGACGTCCGCTTCGTGCGCGACGTCGCCTGCGATCACGCGGGCGTTGCCGCCCGCGCGCCGGACCTCGTCCGCGGTTTCGTGCGCGGCGGCTTCGTTGCGCGCGTAGTTCACGCCGACGGACCAGCCGCGTGCGCCGAGCAGGCGCGCGGCGGCGCGGCCGATGCCGCGGCTCGCGCCGGTGATGAGAACGGCTTTCGTCATGCGGACCTCGTGGCGATCGTGGAGAGGGGTGTCGCGCGGCGTTCCGGCCCGCCCGCGCCGCGGCGGTTCAGACCGCTTCGCGGCTGACCGTCCATTTGTCGTGCGCGGGCGGCCGGTAAGCGGCCAGCCGCGCGATCAGGCGCACCGGATCGCTGTTGACCAGCAGCATGTCGAGGTAGGCCTGGCGCATGAAGCCTTCCTGCACCGTGTGCCGCAGCAGCGCGATCAACGGATCGTAGTAGCCGTCGATGTTCAGGAGTGCGACGGGCTTCTGGTGGTAGCCGAGCTGGGCCCATGTGAAGACCTCGAACAGCTCTTCGAGCGTGCCGGCGCCGCCCGGCAGCGCGACGAACGCATCGGCCAGATCGGCCATCATCTTCTTGCGCTGATGCATGTCGGGCACGACGTGCAGCTCGGTGAGGCCGTCGTGGCCGACTTCCTTGTTGACGAGCAGCTCGGGGATCACGCCGGTCGCGCGGCCGCCGCCGGTCATCACCGCGTCGGCGATCGTGCCCATCAGGCCGACCTTGCCGCCGCCGTAGACGAGCGTGAGGCCCGCATCGACGAGCGCGCCGCCGAACGCGCGCGCGGCCTCGGCGTACAGCGGCCGCGCGCCGTTCGACGAGCCGCAGTAGACGCACACGGATTGCATATCGTCAGGTGTCCTTCGGTTCGTTGCGTGTCGCGCCGCCGTCGCGCGGCGGCAGGTAGTCGTAGAACTCGCGCTGCGGCAGCCGGCCCGATACGAGGTCGTCGAACAGCGCGCGCGAGCGCCCGCGCAGGTACGGCGCCATCAGCGAGACGATCTGCACGCTCACCTGGCGCAGCTCCGCGCGTATCGCATCCTGCTCGTTGTATTTGCGCGGATTCATCACGAACTGGTACGACAGCCAGTACGTGCCGATCACGCCGACGTTGGTGGCGATCACCGCCAGTTCCTCGGGCGTGGCGGCCATTTCGCCGTCGGCGACGAGCTGCTCGCAGAACTGGCTCGCAAAGCGCACCTTGTGGCTGATGATCTGCTTGAAGTGCATTTCGAGCGTGCGGTTGCGCGCGAGCAGGTCGTTCAGGTCACGGTACAGGAAGCGGTAGCGCCACATGAACTCGACCATGTACTGCAGGTACGACCACATCTCGTCGATCGTTGCGCGGTGATCTTCAGGAAAGCGCAGGCGTTTCTCGATCTCCTGCTCGAACTGGCTGAAGATGCTGTTGATGATGTCGTCTTTGTTGCGGAAGTGGTAGTACAGGTTGCCGGGGCTGATCTCCATCTCTTCGGCGATGGTGGTCGTCGTGACGTTGGGTTCGCCGATTTCGTTGAAGAGTTTCAGCGACAGCTCGAGAATCCGTTCTCGCGTGCGGCGGGGAGTTTTGGCTTCCATGTCGTCCGGCCCTGGTGACGCCGGGCGTGCCGCACGCGGCGGCAAGCCGACGCAGCGTGGTCCCCCAGGCGCGATGGATACTTTTGAGATCGTCGGCTGATTATAAACCGGTCGTTCCGCTATCAGTATCAGCGCCAGGGTTTTCATGCGAATCGGCATCGACGCCGGGGTGTGACACGCGCGGCCACGCGCCGCCCCGGCTCAAAGCACGTGCTGCAGCCAACGCAGCGCGAGCGGTCCGACGAGCAGCGCCCAGGTCATCACGCACATGCCGAGGGCGACCATCACGGCCGCGCTGCCGAGATCCTTCGCGCGGCGCGACAGTTCGTGACGCTCGAGCGAGATGCGGTCGATCGCCGCTTCGACGCTCGAATTGAGCAGCTCGACGATCAGCACGAGCAGCACCGAGCCGAGCAGCAGCACCCGTGCAACCGGTTCGACCGGCACTAGCATGCCGCACGGAACGAGGATTGCCGCGAGCGTCAGTTCCTGTCGAAACGCGCTCTCTTCGCGGATCGCCACGCGAAAGCCGGCGAGCGAATTCTTCATCGCGTGCCATGCACGGGTGAGACCGCGATTGCCCTTGTACGGATTGAACGGCAGCGGCGCGAGCGGGTCGTCGGGGCCGAGCGGTTCGTGGCTGTCGGGATGCGGCTCGGTATGGGGCGCCGCGCCGGCGCCCGGGGCGGGGGCAGGTGCAGGTGCAGGTGCAGGTGCAGGCGTCGTGGAGGCCGCGAGCCGCTGGCCGCGGTGCACGGCGGCCTCCGGGCGAGCTGAGGCAGGGTCCGAGGCGGGGGCCGGTGGAGAGGGCAATGCAGCGGCCGGCGCCGGCGCGGACACGAGGCCGGCGTCGGCGCCGCGCGGCGCGTCCGCAGGCAAAGGGCCGGCCTGTCCGCGCGGCCCGCCGTGGCCCTGCGCGGGCGCTGCGGCGGCGTGCGTCTCGTGGATCTCGTCGAACGGTTCGCCGTCGGCTGCGCCCGCTGCATCGCGGGCGTGCGCCGCCGGCGCGCGGCGCAGCGGGGTGGCTTTGGCGGACATCGGCGGCCTGGCGGGACGGCTCACGCGGCTGCGCTTTCCGTGCGCAGGGCCGGCCGCGGCAGCGGTTTCAGATGCGCGGCGAACTGCTCCGACGCCGCCGTCCACGAGAAGCGCTCGGCCCATGCGCGTGCGTGCGCGCGGTCGATCTTCAGCGCTTCGAGGCAGGCCTCGCGCAGGTCCTCGTTCATCGTGCCGGCGCCGCCGTCGCCGAGTACGTCGATCGGCCCGGTGACCGGGTACGCCGCCACCGGCGTGCCGCAGGCAAGCGCTTCGAGCAGCACGAGACCGAACGTGTCCGTGCGGCTCGGGAACACGAACACGTCCGCGGCCGCATAGACCTTCGCGAGCTCGGCCTGGCTCAGCACGCCGAGATAGTTCACCTCGGGGTAGCGCGACTTCAGTTCGGCGAGCGCCGGGCCTTCGCCGGCCACCCACTTCGAGCCGGGGAGGTCGAGCTTCAGGAAGGCCTCGACATTCTTTTCGACCGCGACACGTCCCACATACAGGAAGATCGGGCGCGCGGTGTTCAGCACCTTCGACTCCATCGGGCGGAAGATTTCGAGGTCGACGCCGCGCGTCCACAGCACGACGTTCGTGAAGCCGAACTGTTCGAGGTCGGCCTTCACGACGGGCGTCGGCGCCATCACCGCGAGCGAGGGCTTGTGGAACCAGCGCAGGAACCGGTACGTCGCGGCGAGCGGAATCCCGAAGCGCGCCTGCACGTATTCCGGAAAGCGCGTGTGGTACGCGGTCGTGAACGGCAGCTTGTGCTCGATCGCGTACGCGCGCGCGGCGAGGCCGAGCGGCCCTTCGGTGGCGATGTGCAGCGCGTCCGGCGCAAACGTGCCGATGCGCCGGTGCAGCTTGCGTCGCGGCAGCAGCGACAGGCGGATTTCCGGGTAGGTCGGGCAGGGCACGGTCCTGAACTCGAGCGGCGTGAGCAGTTCGACCTGATGGCCGAGCGCGCTCAACTCGCGGGTCGTGTTCTTCAGCGTGCGGACGACGCCGTTGACCTGCGGCTCCCAGGCGTCGGTGACGATCATGATCTTCATCAGTGTGGGCCCATTCGAGGGTGGAGAAACGGCGGACAGCGGCGGCGATGCGTCATGCGGTGGCGCGGGCCTTCTGCGCGCTCGCCTGCGGCGCGCGCAGCACGGTCCAGTAGATCACCTTCAGTTCGCCTTCGAAGGTCTCGACGAGGGCAGAGAGGCTTTCGACCCAGTCGCCGTCGTTGCAATAGAGCACGCCGTCGATGTCGCGGATCTCCGCCTTGTGGATGTGGCCGCACACGACGCCGTCGCAGCCGCGGCGACGCGCTTCGTCGGTCATCACGCGCTCGAACGACGAGATGAAATTCACCGCGTTCTTCACCTGGTGCTTCAGGTACTGCGACAGCGACCAGTACGGGAAGCCGAGCCGGTTGCGGATCCGGTTGAACCAGCGGTTCAGCACGAGGATCAGCGTGTACAGCGAGTCGCCGAGGTAGGCGAGCCATTTCGCGTGCTGGATCACGCCGTCGAACAGGTCGCCGTGGACGATCCACAGGCGCTTGCCGGAGAGCGTCGTGTGGAACGCTTCGCCGCGCACATGGATGTCGCCGAACGCAAGATCGCAGAACTGGCGCGCGGCTTCGTCGTGATTGCCGGGGATGTAGACGACCTGGGTGCCCTTGCGGGCCTTGCGCAGGATCTTCTGCACGACGTCGTTGTGCGCCTGCGGCCAGTACCAGCCCTTGCGCAGCTGCCAGCCGTCGATGATGTCGCCGACCAGGTACAGGTACTCCGAATCGTTGTGGCGCAGGAAGTCGAGCAGATAGCCCGCCTGGCAGCCGTTCGAGCCGAGGTGGATGTCCGACAGCCAGATCGTGCGGTAGCGGTGCGGATCGACGTGGTCTTCGTCGTGCTCGCCGGCATGCGGGGCGGTGACCATTGGCGGCACGGGCAGCGGCAGGTTCGCGCGGCCCGCGGCGGGATCGGGGCGAAACGCGACGGGGTCGACGCTTGGGCCGGTCTGGCGGAACAGGGAAGTCGCGGACGTCTTGGGGTCCATGGCTCACGCGTCGAGTTGCGGTGCCCGTATTGCGCCATGGGGCCGTGACGGAGCCGTGACAGTCACGAGAAGTTCTTATTACGCAGCCGGCGAAGAAGGGCCGGGCCGACCGGGAAGCGCGACGGGGCGGGGCGACGCAGCGGCACGCGCGCCGCGCCCGTCAGCCTAGGGCTGTGCGGATGCGGGCGGCGTCGCCGGGCGCGGCGCCTCGCGGGTGACGTCGATCAGCCGGGTGCGCGCCAGCCGGTCGTGCAGGAACTGGCGGCTTGCGCCGAGCCGCCCCGACGCGGCCCACAGCACGGACCACGCGAGCGCGACGAGCAGCGTGTGCGGCACCGTCAGGTGCAGCAGCGGATGCAGCGCGAGCGGCGGCAGGAACCACAGCCACGCGAGCACGTAGCGCACGAGCGCGTGCGGCACCGACAGCGGCGCGCCGTTTGCCGCGACCACGCGCAGACGCCAGGTTTTCATCGGCAGCGTCTGGCCGCCGTGCGTCCAGAACCACACGAAATACAGACCGATCACGAGACCGATCCACGCGGCGAGCAGGTTGTGGTGAGTCAGGCCGTTGCGCTGCTGCGTCAGCGTGCTGAACAGATAGCCCGCGATGAACACGACGCCGAACAGCAATACCGCCTCGTACAGCATCGCGGCGAGCCGCCGGCGCAGCGCCGGCGCGCGGGCCGGCACGATGGCCGCGGCATGCACGGGGGCAGGGGGCGGCGGTTCACGCACGGTGAGGGACGGAAAAGGCCGCGCGCATGCGCTTCAGGATCCGTTGTAGAGCGGCTGCGCGGCGCCCGGCGCGGCCGATGCCGGTTGCGCCGGTGCCGCGCCGGGCGCCGCGGCGGCCGACGCCGGCGGCGCGAGCGCGGCGACTGCCGGTGCGCTGCCGGCGCGAACGGCGCTTGCGCCCCGTTCGCGCTCGCTGACGATACGGTTGATGTCCTTCAGTTCCACCTTGCCGGAAGGCGGCGCGCTCACGATGGTGGGCCGATGCTTGCGCGCAAGCGCGGCGAGCCGTTCCTTCTGCTTTTCGGGAAGCTGCTCATACGCCTTCCACGCGCGCTGGCGCGCTTCACGCGGCAATTCGCGCGACACCTGGTAGTTTTCCCGTGCGACCCGTCGCTGCTCCGGCGTCATGTGCACCCATTGCGTCATCCGGTCGTGCAGCGCCTTTTGCTGCTCCGGTGTGAGCTTCGGGTAGCGCGCGGCGATCCTGATCCATTTGCGCTTGCGGGCGTCGCTGAACCGGTTCCATTCGCTCGCAAACGGCGCGAGCGCGACGCGCTGCGCGTCGGACAGCCGCGCCCACGCAAGCGGGCTGCTCTCGGGGAGGCCGGGGAGCTCGACCGGCAATGCCGGGGCCGCGGCTTTCGGCGCGGGGCCGGTGCCGGGCGCGGCAGGGGAGAAAAAGCGTGGATAGGTCGCGCCGAACGAGACGAGGGCCGCAATCGCGCATCCGAAAACAACGGCGAGGCCGCGCTTGTAACTCACCCGAAGAATCCCCGCTTAGTTGGCGCGTGTCAGATACGCGTTGAATCCGTGATCGAGATAGGCATTGAGCGGCAGATCGTCGCTCAGCATGGCGGCGTCGATGTCGGCCAGTTCGGCCGTGCGCTGCTGGTCCTCCCAGTATGCGATTGCGACCAGCCCGACCACGAGCGCCACGAGGGGCCACGCGAGCGCCAGACGGCGCAGCGGCGAGCGCCGGCGCGATCCGGGCTGCGTCGGCGGGGCGCCCGCCGGCACGCCGGCGGTGGCGAACGCGCGCACGAACACGGGCGCGTCGAGCGGTTCGGCCTTCTTGCGGGCGAGCGCAGTGCGGCGCGCCGCGGCGAGACGCTCGGCGGCGGCGGGGGAAATGCGCGTGGAATTTTCGTCGAGCGCGCGGCGCACCTGCATCGCGAATTCGAGTTCCCGGGTATCGAGAGAGGAGCTCATAGGGTGATTCCTTTCGCCTTGAGCGCTTGCGCCAGTGCATGAGTCGCCCGCGAACAGTGTGTCTTCACACTGCCTTCGGAGCAGCCCATGGCGGCAGCGGTCTCGGCGACGTCCATGTCTTCCCAGTAACGCATCAGAAATGCCTCCCGTTGACGTGCCGGTAATTTTTGAATCTCGTCGTCAATCAACTGTAAGACTTGTTCCCGCTCCAGCTGCTGTTCGCTGCTCTCGGCGCCGGTGGCGCCGTCCCGCGCCTCGAAGGTCTCCAGCGGGTCGAATTCGTCGTCCTCGCCGTTGCCGAGCGACGAAAAGAGGCTGATCCACGTGTTGCGGACCTTTTGGCGCCGGAAGAAATCGTGGATCGCGTTTTGCAGGATACGCTGAAACAGCAGCGGCAGTTCAGCCGCCGGCCGGTCGCCGTAACGTTCCGCAAGCTTGATCATGGCGTCCTGCACGACGTCGAGCGACGCGTCGTCGTCCCGCACGGCGTAGACGGTCTGCTTGAATGCGCGCCTCTCGACGCCCGCCAGAAAGTCGGCGAGTTCCTTGTCTGATGCCATCCGTAGGGGTCGGCGCAGCAAGTGTGCGCGTAATCGATCGAAATTGTCGTAAAACCCGCGGATGCTAGCAAACTTTCGCGCCGACCGGGGAAAAGGTGGGCGCCGGTGCCGCGCGGGCCGGCGGTTTCGCGCGCCGGCGGGCCCCCAGCAAAATATGTGCTTGACCGTGCTGCCATCAACGGCTATCGTCTCTGGTTCGCAACATAAGTGACTTGTCTCAATTGAGGTGTAGCCCAAGAAGCCCGCCTGTCAACTGGACGCGCCGCTTGAACCCGAGCCATAAGCCCGGCAGAGAGCACCCGATCAATTTTTTGCCGAAAATTCGAAAGGTGAATAATGAATATGCCTAGCGCGGAATTCTCCACGTCGGACCCCACTGCCAGCAAAGAACCCGGCTCCATCGGCGCCACCGTGCTGATGAAAGCACTCGCCGACGAAGACGTCGAGTTCATCTGGGGCTATCCCGGCGGCTCGGTACTCTACATTTACGACGAGCTGTACAAGCAGGAGCGGATCCAGCACGTGCTGGTGCGCCACGAACAGGCCGCGGTCCATGCCGCCGACGCCTACGCGCGCTCCACCGGCAAGGTCGGCGTGTGCCTCGTCACCTCCGGCCCCGGCGTCACCAATGCGGTGACCGGCATCGCCACCGCTTACATGGACTCGATTCCGCTCGTCGTGATCAGCGGCCAGGTGCCCACCGCCGCGATCGGCCAGGATGCGTTCCAGGAGTGCGACACGGTCGGCATCACGCGTCCGTGCGTGAAGCACAATTTCCTCGTGAAGGACGTGCGCGATCTCGCCGCGACCGTCCACAAGGCGTTCTACATCGCCCGTACGGGCCGTCCCGGCCCGGTGCTGATCGACATTCCGAAGGACGTGTCGAAGATGCCGTGCGCGTACGAGCCGGTCCGCAGCGTGTCGCTGCGCTCGTACAACCCGGTGACCAAAGGCCATTCGGGCCAGATCCGCAAGGCCGTGGCGCTGCTGCTGTCGGCGAAGCGCCCGTACATCTACACGGGCGGCGGCATCGTCCTCGCGGACGCCTCGCGCGAGCTGAACCAGTTCGCCGACCTGCTCGGCTACCCGGTGACCAATACGCTGATGGGGCTGGGCGGCTACCGCGCGAGCGACCGCAAGTTCCTCGGCATGCTCGGCATGCACGGCACGTACGAAGCGAACATGGCGATGCAGCACTGCGACGTGCTGATCGCGATCGGCGCGCGCTTTGACGACCGCGTGATCGGCGACCCGGCGCACTTCGCGTCGCGTCCGCGCAAGATCATCCACATCGACATCGATCCGTCGTCGATCTCGAAGCGCGTGAAGGTCGACATTCCGATCGTCGGCGACGTGAAGGAAGTGCTCAAGGAACTGATCGAGCAGCTGCAGACCGCCGAGCACGGGCCCGATACCGCGGCGCTTGCCGACTGGTGGAAGGACATCGAGGCCTGGCGCGCGAAGGACTGCCTGAAGTTCGACCGCGCGAGCGAGATCATCAAGCCGCAATACGTGGTCGAAAAGGCGTGGGAGCTCACCGACGGCAACGCGTTCGTCTGCTCCGACGTGGGCCAGCACCAGATGTGGGCCGCGCAGTTCTACCGCTTCAACAAGCCGCGCCGCTGGATCAACTCGGGCGGTCTCGGCACGATGGGCTTCGGCTTGCCGGCGGCGATGGGCGTGAAGATGGCGCACCCGGACGACGACGTCCTCTGCATCACCGGCGAAGGCTCGATCCAGATGTGCATCCAGGAGCTGTCGACCTGCAAGCAGTACGACACGCCGGTCAAGATCCTGTCGCTGAACAACCGCTATCTGGGGATGGTGCGCCAGTGGCAGCAGATCGAGTACAGCAAGCGCTATTCGCATTCGTACATGGATGCGCTGCCGGACTTCGTGAAGCTTGCCGAAGCGTATGGCCATGTCGGCATGCGCATCGAGAAGACCGCGGACGTCGAGCCGGCGCTGAAGGAAGCGCTGCGCCTGAAGGACCGCACCGTGTTTCTCGACTTCCAGACTGATCCGACCGAAAACGTCTGGCCGATGGTTCAGGCCGGCAAGGGCATCACCGAGATGCTGCTCGGCTCGGAAGATCTATAACGACGGCGCCGCGGCCGGCTTCGTCATGCACGCCTTCACGAAGGGCGCGGGCGGACGAAGCGGCGCGCGCCGGTTCGCATGCATCGACATCTATCTGGAAGAAGCGAAACCATGAGACATATCATTTCCGTCCTGCTGGAAAACGAGCCCGGCGCGCTGTCGCGCGTGGTGGGCCTCTTCTCCGCGCGCGGCTATAACATCGAAACCCTGACGGTGGCTCCGACCGAAGACCGGTCGCTTTCGCGCCTGACCATCGTCTCCATTGGCTCGGACGACGTGATCGAACAGATCACGAAGCATCTGAACCGCCTGATCGAGGTGGTGAAAGTGGTCGACCTGACCGAGGGCGCCCACATCGAGCGCGAGCTGATGCTGATCAAGGTACGGGCGGTCGGCAAGGAGCGGGAGGAGATGAAGCGGATGTCGGATATTTTCCGCGGCCGCATCATCGACGTGACCGAAAAGACCTACACGATCGAGCTGACGGGCGCGAGCGACAAGCTCGATGCGTTCATCGAGGGGCTCGACGCCACCGCGATTCTCGAAACGGTCCGCACGGGCGGCTCGGGCATCGGGCGCGGCGAACGCATCCTGAAGGTCTGACAGCGGTTTTCGAACCGGTTAGGGCCGGTGCGGCGCGACGCGAGACGCACCGGCTACGCAACACACACTGCAGCAGTTGAAATTCACCGAATCTAGCCAAGGAACTGACATGAAAGTTTTCTACGACAAGGACGCCGATCTCTCCCTCATCAAGGGCAAGCAGGTCACCATCATCGGCTATGGCTCGCAAGGCCATGCGCACGCGCTGAACCTGAAGGACAGCGGCGTGCACGTCACGGTGGGTCTGCGCAAGGGCGGCGCATCGTGGAGCAAGGCGGAGAACGCGGGTCTGGCTGTCAAGGAAGTGGCGGAAGCCGTCAAGGGCGCGGACGTCGTGATGATGCTGCTGCCCGACGAGCAGATCGCCGAGGTCTACGCGAAGGGAGTGCACGCGAACATCAAGCAGGGCGCCGCGCTCGCATTCGCGCACGGCTTCAACGTCCACTACGGCCAGGTGATTCCCCGCGCCGACCTCGACGTGATCATGATCGCGCCGAAAGCGCCGGGCCATACCGTGCGCGGCACGTACGCGCAAGGCGGCGGCGTGCCGCACCTGATCGCGGTCGCGCAGGACAAGTCGGGCGCGGCGCGCGACATCGCGCTGTCGTACGCGGCGGCGAACGGCGGCGGCCGTGCGGGCATCATCGAAACCAACTTCCGCGAAGAAACCGAAACCGACCTGTTCGGCGAGCAGGCCGTGCTGTGCGGCGGCACCGTCGACCTGATCAAGGCCGGCTTCGAGACGCTGGTCGAGGCAGGCTATGCGCCGGAAATGGCGTACTTCGAGTGCCTGCACGAACTGAAGCTGATCGTCGACCTGATCTACGAAGGCGGCATCGCGAACATGAACTACTCGATCTCGAACAACGCCGAATACGGCGAGTACGTGACGGGCCCGCGCGTCATCACCGCCGAGACGAAGAAGGTCATGAAGGAAGTCCTGAAGGACATCCAGACCGGCGAATACGCGAAGAGCTTCATTCTCGAGAACCGCGCCGGCGCGCCGACGCTGCAGTCGCGCCGCCGTCTGATGGCCGAGCACCAGATCGAGCAGGTCGGCGCGAAGCTGCGCGCGATGATGCCGTGGATCGCGAAGAACAAGCTCGTCGACCAGTCGAAGAACTAAAGCGTCCGACCGATCGCCGGCGCAGTCGCGCCGGTCATCCCGAAAGCCGTCCAGGCGTGCCGAACCCTGGGCGGCTTTTGCTATCCTACGGGTTTGCAAAAATACTGAGCCCAATCGATCCATGAATTACCCTCATCCGATCATCGCGCGCGAAGGCTGGCCGTTCATCGCCATCGCGGCCATCGTTGCGTTGTTGATCCATGCCGTCGCGGGCTTCGGATTCGCATGGCCGTTCTGGCTGCTGCTGATCTTCGTCGTGCAGTTCTTCCGCGATCCGCCGCGGCCGATCCCGACCCAGGCGAACGCGGTGCTGTGTCCGGCCGACGGGCGTATCGTCGCCGTCGAGACCGCGCACGACCCGTACGCGAACCGCGAGGCGCTGAAGATCAGCGTGTTCATGAACGTGTTCAACGTGCACTCGCAACGCTCGCCGGTCGACGGCGCGATCTCGAAGGTCGAATACTTCCCGGGCGCTTATGTGAACGCCGCGCTCGACAAGGCTTCGCTCGAAAACGAGCGCAACGCGGTGGTGATCCAGACCGCCAGCGGCCAGACCGTGACGGCCGTGCAGATCGCCGGCCTGATTGCACGCCGGATTCTCTGCTATGTGCGCGCCGGCGAGCCGCTCACGCGCGGTCAGCGCTACGGTTTCATCCGCTTCGGTTCGCGCGTGGACGTGTATCTGCCGGTCGGCAGCCGGCCGCGCGTGTCGATCGGCGAGAAGGTGTCCGCGTCGTCGACGATTCTGGCCGAACTCGCGCCGTAACGCGGGCAGGAGGGTTTCCGATGGCCGCATTCAAACGTCGCCCGCGCAACGGCGCTGCCTCGCAGCTGCGGCCGCTTCGCCGCAACAAGCCGGTCGTGCAGGACACGACGCCGGCGCTCGAAAGTCGCCGCGCGGCGCGCCAGCAGTTCCTGCGCAAGCGCGGCATCTACCTGCTGCCCAACGCGTTTACCACGGCGGCGCTCTTCTGCGGATTCTTCGCGGTCGTGCAGGCGATGAACGTGCGCTTCGAGGTCGCGGCGATCGCCATTTTCGTCGCGATGGTGCTCGACGGGATGGACGGCCGCGTCGCGCGCATGACGCACACGCAAAGCGCGTTCGGCGAGCAGTTCGACAGCCTGTCGGACATGGTGTCGTTCGGCGTCGCGCCGGCGCTCGTCATGTACGAATGGGTGCTGAAGGATCTCGGCCGCTGGGGCTGGCTGGCGGCGTTCGTCTATTGCTCGGGCGCGGCGCTGCGGCTCGCGCGCTTCAATACGAACATCGGCGTGGTCGACAAGCGCTTTTTCCAGGGCATGCCGAGCCCGGCGGCCGCGGCGCTGATCGCGGGCTTCGTCTGGCTCGCCACGGACAACCGCGTGCCGGTGCGCCTCACCTGGCTGCCGTGGGTCGCGTTTGCGCTGACGATCTACGCCGGCGTGACGATGGTGTCGAATGCGCCGTTCTACAGCGGCAAGGCGCTCGACGTGCGGCATCGCGTGCCGTTCGGCGTCATTCTGCTGGTGGTGGTCGCATTCGTGCTGGTTTCGTCCGATCCGCCGCTGATGCTGTTCGGCCTGTTCGTGCTGTATGGCTTGTCGGGTTACGCGTTCTGGGGGTATCAGGCGCTGCGCGGGCGGGCCAATCCCGCCCGCTCGGTGCAGCGCGAGCGCTAGCCGGCGCGGCGTCCGCCGGGTGCCGGCCGTGTTGCTCCGGTCGTAACGGCAGCCGCGCGGCTGCCGTTTTTCGTTGCGCGCGGCCGCACCGGTATCGCGCCAATTGCGGGATCGCCGGAATGCCGCTATATTCAGCGGATGGTTACCGCCGCATTCCCCCCTTCGTTCCTTCAAGCCGGTGCGCTGCTATGCGTGCTAGCGCCAGCGCGCCTGCCGCGCTGATCGTTTTCGCCCCCCGTCTGCCTCGTTCGTTGTCCGGCGTCGCCTACGGTGGCGCAAACATCCGCATTCCCTATCCCCTTTTTTGACCGAATCCCCCGCAGGAGACCCGAGATGGCCGACAAACTGATCATTTTCGACACGACGTTGCGTGACGGCGAGCAGTCGCCCGGTGCGTCGATGACCAAGGAAGAGAAAATCCGCATCGCGAAGCAGCTCGAGCGGATGAAGGTCGACGTGATCGAGGCCGGCTTTGCGGCCAGCTCGAACGGCGATTTCGATGCGATCCACACGATCGCGTCGCTGATCAAGGACAGCACCGTGTGCTCGCTCGCCCGCGCGAACGACAAGGACATCCAGCGCGCGGCCGACGCGCTGAAGCCGGCCGATCACTTCCGCATTCACACGTTCATCGCCACGTCGCCGCTGCACATGGAGAAGAAGCTGCGGATGACGCCGGACCAGGTGTTCGAGCAGGCGAAGCTCGCGGTGCGCTTTGCGCGCAAGTTCACGAGCGACGTCGAGTTCTCGCCGGAAGACGGCAGCCGCTCGGACATGGACTTCCTGTGCCGGGTGCTGGAGGCCGTGATCGCCGAAGGCGCGACCACGATCAACATCGCGGATACCGTCGGCTACGGCGTGCCCGAGCTGTACGGCAACCTCGTGAAGACGCTGCGCGAGCGGATTCCGAATTCGGACAAGGCGGTGTTCTCGGTGCACTGCCACAACGACCTCGGCATGGCGGTGGCCAATTCGCTCGCCGGCGTGCAGATCGGCGGCGCGCGCCAGGTCGAATGCACGATCAACGGCCTCGGCGAGCGTGCGGGCAATACGTCGCTCGAAGAAATCGTGATGGCCGTGAAAACGCGCAAGGATTACTTCGGCCTCGATCTGGGCATCGACACCACGCAGATCGTCCCGGCTTCGAAGCTCGTGTCGCAGATCACCGGCTTCGTCGTGCAGCCGAACAAGGCGGTGGTCGGCGCGAATGCGTTCGCGCACGCGTCGGGCATTCACCAGGACGGCGTGCTGAAGGCGCGCGACACGTACGAAATCATGCGCGCGGAAGACGTGGGCTGGAGCGCGAACAAGATCGTGCTCGGCAAGCTGTCGGGGCGCAACGCGTTCAAGCAGCGCCTGCAGGAGCTCGGCATCGCGCTCGACAGCGAAGGCGAGCTGAATGCCGCGTTTTCGCGCTTCAAGGAACTGGCCGATCGCAAGGCGGAGATCTTCGACGAGGACATCATCGCGATCGTCAGCGAGGAGTCGGAAGAAGCGCAGCAGCGGGAGCACTACAAGTTCGTGTCGCTGTCGCAGCACTCGGAGACCGGCGAGCAGCCGCATGCGCGCATCGTCTTTTCGGTCGAGGGCAAGGAGGTGACCGGCGAGGCGCGCGGCAACGGGCCGGTCGACGCAACGCTCAACGCGATCGAAACGGAAGTGGGCAGCGGCTCGGAACTGCTGCTTTACTCGGTGAATGCGATTACCACGGGCACCCAGGCGCAGGGCGAGGTGACCGTGCGGCTGTCGAAGAGCGGGCGCATCGTCAATGGCGTGGGCACCGACCCGGACATCGTCGCGGCCTCCGCGAAGGCGTATATTGCCGCGCTGAACAAGCTGTACGGGAACGTCGACAAGCTGAATCCGCAGCGTTCGGAAGGCGTCTGAGCGTTTTTCGCACGCTGCCACGTCCGATAAAAAAGCCCTCGCCGCGCAAGCGGCGAGGGCTTTGTTTCATCCGGCCACGCCTAGAACAGTTCGCGGCGGTCGGGGTCGTGCAGCGGGTCGGGGGTCTTCTGCGTGAGCCGCAGGATGCCGTTGCTGTCGAAGTAGAAGCTGTACAGCATGTACCAGACGTTGTCTTCGAGGTAGCGGTAGGTCCACACTTCGCGCTTCATCAGCGGGAAGTACGCGGTTTCCTCCGGGCGGCCGAAATTCACCAGCACGTCGCTCTTCGTCCAGGTGCCGATCTCGGCCTTGTAGAACTCGTTCGTCTGCAACACTTGCCGCACGCGGACGATCCGGCCGTTTGCATCGATGTCGGCCGCGGTGGTGGTTTCGCCCATGGGCTGGGTGGGCCACATCAGGCGCCGGCCGCCATTGGGCAGATCGTAGATCTCCGCGGGCGGACCGAGTCGCGCGACGATCGTCGATTCGGCCTCGCCCTGCTGGAACTGTTGCCACGGCTGCGCGCAGCCGGCAAGCAGCAGCGCGCCGCAGCACGCGAGCGCGGCGCGCCGCAGTCGCCGCCACGCGGGCGGCGCGAACGCGGATGAAAGACGGGTAGGCATGGACTCCTCCGATGGCGCTCTGATGACGTTCCCGTCATCGATATGTCCGCCATTTTGACACGAGGGGGCGGAAAATCGCATGCGACGGCGCAGGCGCGTGCCGGGCGCCGCTTGCGCAGCCTGCGCCGCTTGCGCGGCGCCGGCGCAACGGCATGGCGGCCGGCACTTGCGTGTCGCGGCTCCGGGGCCCTATGATCCGCCGTTCGAACGATTCGGAGGAGCTGCGCATGGCGGCGAAGTGGAGACGCGTCGCGGCGGCGGCGCGCGCGGCGGTAGTGGTCGCGGCAACGTTCGCCGCGGCGCTGCAAGGGGCGCGGGGCGCGCAGCCGGACACGCATGCGGGCGCGCCGGCGCCGGGTGCGCCGGTCCAGCTGGCGCTGATCGAAGGGATGTCGGGGCCGTTCGCGGATGCCGGCGCGGCGGTCGAGCGCAATCTGCGCTTCGGCATCGAGCTGGTCAACGCGCGCGGCGGCGTGAAGCTCGCCGACGGTACCCACCCGCTCGAACTCGTCGTGCTCGACAGCAAGGGCAGTACCGAACAGGCGCTCGTGCAGTTGCGCGCGGCGCTCGACCGCCATATCGGCTTCGTGATGCAGGGCAACAGCTCCGCGATCGCGGCCGCGCTGATCGGTGCGATCAACCGGCAGAACAGCCGCGAGCCGGATCGACGCGTGCTGTTCCTGAACTACTCGGCCGACGACCCGGCGCTCACCAACGCGGACTGCAGTTTCTGGCAGTTCCGCTTCGACGCTCACGCGGGTATGCGGATGAACGCGCTCGCGGACGTGATCGCGCATGATCCGTCGGTCAAAAAGGTCTACCTGCTGAACCAGGATTACAGCTTCGGGCAAGATGTCAGCCGCCTCGCGCGCGCGGCGCTGGCGGAGAAGCGGCCGGATATCGCGATCGTCGGCGACACGTTCCATCCGATCGGCCGCGTGAAGGACTTCGCGCCCTACATCGAGAAGATCCGCGCGAGCGGTGCCGATACGGTGATCACCGGCAACTGGGGCAACGATCTGACGCTGCTCGTGAAGGCGGCGCGCGAACAGGGGCTGAACGTGAAGTTCTACACGTTCTACGGCAACAGCCTCGGCGCGCCGGCAGCGCTGGGCGACGCCGGCGTGAAGCGCGTGCTGGCGGTGGCCGACTGGCACCCGAACGCCGGCGGCCCGGCCTCCGATGCGTGGTACGAGGCGTTCCGCAAGCGTTTCCCGGCCGCGCGCGACGACTACCCGGTCCTGCGCATGGAGGTCATGATCGAGATGCTCGCCGCCGCGATGGACCGCGCGGCCAGCGCCGATCCGACCGCGGTCGCGCACGCGCTCGAGGGGATGCGGTTCGACAACAGCTTTCATCCGTCGTGGATGCGCGCCGACGACCACCAGCTGATCCAGCCCCTTTACGTGATGGAGATGGACAAGGCCGGCACACCGGGCGTGCGCTTCGACAACGAAGGCTCCGGCTATGGCTTTCGCACGGTGCTCGCGCTACCGCCGCAGCAGACCGTGCTGCCGGAGACGTGCGTGATGAAGCGGCCTTGAACAAGGTTGTGCGCCGGCGCACCGGTTCCACGCCCGCCCCACACGGCGCAGGTGCGCGCTCGCGCCGGCCTGTGCTACAATACGCGGCTTGTCGTACCTCCACGGCACGGCCATTCTTCCGTGACCGCCTGTTCCGTTTTCAAGGAAAACAATATGTCCGCAGTTGAAGCAAGCAAGAAATCCGACGTCGTCGCGCAATTCGCCCGCGCAGCCAACGACACGGGTTCTCCCGAAGTGCAGGTCGCACTGCTCACGACCCGCATCAACGAACTGACCGTCCACTTCAAGTCGCACGCGAAGGACCATCATAGCCGCCGCGGTCTGCTGCGCATGGTGAGCCGTCGTCGCAAGCTGCTCGACTACCTGAAGGGTAAGGACGCAGATCGTTACCGTGCGCTGATCGAAAAGCTGGGCCTGCGCAAGTAAGCGGGCGCGCAGTTCGATGCGCTCCTGGCAAGATGCCTGTGTCAGTTCACTGATGCAGGCATTTTGCTTTTTAACGGTGTGCTTCCGTCGAGGCGCATCAGCCCGTAGCGGCCGCCAGGCGGGTGCGGCGGGCAGGGCGAAATGCGGTCGGGCTCCAGGGCAGAGCTTTGTGTCATTCCAGCGGTTCGCGCGTGGGCGCGATTCTCTGGAATGGCATAACACTCCTCTTCCCGTGTAGCGCCGGCCTTGGCCTGGCCGCGCCGGTTCCGGTCCGCGCGGCATAACGAAGAGTGAAGGAATGACAATGTCCATGTTCAACAAGATCGTCAAAGAATTTAAGTGGGGGCAGCACAACGTTCGTCTCGAGACGGGCGAAATTGCGCGTCAGGCAGGCGGCGCGGTGATCGTCGACGTCGAGGACACCGTGGTGCTCGCAACCGTCGTCGGCGCGAAGACCGCCAAGCCGGGCCAGGACTTCTTTCCGCTGACCGTCGACTACATCGAGAAGACCTATGCCGCGGGCAAGATCCCCGGCGGCTTCTTCCGCCGCGAAGGCCGGCCGTCGGAAGGCGAGACGCTGATCTCGCGCCTGATCGACCGCCCGCTGCGCCCGCTGTTCCCGGAAGGCTTCTACAACGAAGTGCAGGTCGTCGTGCACGTGCTGTCGCTGAATCCGGACATCCCGGCCGACATCCCGGCGCTGATCGGCGCATCGGCTGCGCTCGCCGTGTCCGGCCTGCCGTTCAACGGCCCGGTCGGCGCTGCGCGCGTCGCGTACATCGATAACGCCTACGTGCTGAATCCGACCCGCGCGCAGATGAAGGAATCGGCGCTCGACCTCGTGGTCGCCGGCACCGAGCGCGCCGTGCTGATGGTCGAGTCCGAGGCGCAGCAGCTGAGCGAAGAGGTGATGCTCGGCGCGGTCGTGTTCGGCCACGAGCAGATGCAGACGGCGATCGACGCGATCCACGAACTGGTGCGCGACGGCGGCAAGCCGGAGTGGGACTGGCAGCCGGCGCCGAAGGACGAGGCGCTGATTGCACGCGTGAGCGGTTTTGCCCAGGCCGAACTGCTCGCCGCCTACCAGATTCGCGACAAGCAGGCTCGTTCGACGAAGCTGAAGGAAGTGTACGCAGCGACCGCCGCGAAGCTCGAAGAGGACGCGGCCGCGACTGGCGCGCCGGCGGCGGACAAGGCGACGGTCGGCAACGTGCTGTTCGATCTCGAAGCGAAGATCGTGCGCAGCCAGATCCTGAACGGCGAGCCGCGCATCGACGGCCGCGACACGCGCACCGTGCGCCCGATCGAGATCCGCACCGGCGTGCTGCCGCGCACGCACGGCTCGGCGCTCTTCACGCGCGGCGAGACGCAGGCGCTGGTGGTGGCGACGCTCGGCACGAAGGGCGACGAGCAGAGCATCGATGCGCTCGAAGGCGAATACCGCGAGCGCTTCATGCTTCACTACAACATGCCTCCGTTCGCGACCGGCGAGACCGGCCGCGTCGGCTCGCCGAAGCGCCGCGAGATCGGCCACGGCCGCCTCGCGAAGCGCGCGCTCGTCGCGTGCCTGCCGAGCGCCGACGAGTTCGGCTACTCGATCCGCGTCGTGTCGGAAATCACCGAATCGAACGGTTCGTCGTCGATGGCCTCCGTGTGCGGCGGCTGCCTCGCGCTGATGGACGCAGGCGTGCCGATGAAGGCGCACGTCGCCGGCATCGCGATGGGCCTGATTCTCGAAGGCAACAAGTTCGCGGTGCTCACCGACATCCTCGGCGACGAAGATCACCTCGGCGACATGGACTTCAAGGTGGCCGGCACCGCGCAGGGCGTGACCGCGCTGCAGATGGACATCAAGATCCAGGGGATCACGAAGGAAATCATGCAGGTCGCGCTCGCCCAGGCGCGCGAGGGCCGCATGCATATCCTCGGCAAGATGACCCAGGCGGTGGCGGGTGCGAACACGCAGCTGTCGGAGTTCGCGCCGCGCATGATCACGGTCAAGATCAACCCGGAAAAGATCCGCGACGTGATCGGCAAGGGCGGCTCGGTGATCCGCGCGCTGACCGAGGAAACCGGCACGACGATCGACATCTCCGATGACGGCGTCGTCACGATCGCGAGCACGAGCTCCGAGGGCATGGCCGAAGCGAAGCGCCGCATCGAGGCGATCACCGCCGAGGTCGAAGTCGGCCAGATCTACGAAGGCACGGTGCTGAAGCTGCTCGATTTCGGCGCGATCGTGAACCTGCTGCCGGGCAAGGACGGCTTGCTGCATATCTCCGAAATCGCCAACGAGCGTATCAAGGACATCAACGATTACCTGAAGGACGGCCAGCACGTGAAGGTCAAGGTGATCCAGGTGGACGAGAAGGGGCGTGTGCGCCTGTCGGCGAAGGCCTTGTTGAACGAGGCGGCATCCGGCGCGCCGCAGAGCGAACCGACGCCGCAATAATGAGGTAGTCTGGGAACGGCCGGCAACGCATCGCGTGCCGGCCGTTTTTCATGCAGGGGAGGCTGTTTTGCGAGTGTGCGCCAGCCGGTGACGAGCCGGGCGGCTTGCTGGCAGCGCGATCCCAACCCTGGAGGTCACGCAGATGAATGCGATCGAGATTACCGAGTTCGGCGCGCCGGAAGTCCTGAAGCTCGCCGAGCGGCCGACGCCGCAACCCAAGGCTGGCGAAGTGCTGATCAAGGTGGCCGCGTCGGGCGTGAACCGGCCGGATGTGTTCCAGCGCAAGGGCAGCTATGCGCCGCCACCGGGTGCGTCGGACCTGCCCGGACTCGAGGTGGCCGGCGAAATCGTCGAAGGCGCGCTCGACGAGCGCCACAATCCGTTCGGCCTGAAGACGGGCGACCGTGTGTGCGCGCTGCTCGCGGGCGGCGGCTATGCGGAGTATGTGGCCGTCCCGCTCGCGCAATGTCTGCCGGTGCCGAAAGGGCTGACGGATGTCGAGGCGGCATCGCTGCCCGAAACCTTCTTCACGGTCTGGAGCAACGTGTTCGAGCGCGCGTATCTTGGCGCGGGCGAGGGTGGCGTCAATGAAACGCTGCTGGTGCAGGGCGGCTCGAGCGGCATTGGCGTGACCGCGATCCAGATCGCGCATGCACTCGGTTTTCGCGTCTTCGCGACGGCCGGTTCGGACGACAAGTGCCGCGCTTGCGAACAGTTGGGCGCGGAGCGCGCGATCAACTACAAGACTGAGGATTTCGTCGAGGTCATCAAGTCGCTCACACACGATCGCGGCGTCGACGTGATTCTCGACATGGTCGCCGGCAGCTATGTGCCGCGCGAACTCGCGGCGCTGACCGACGGCGGCCGGCTCGTGCTGATCGCGACGCTCGGCGGTGCGAAGGTCGAGGTCAACATGCACGAAATCCTGCGGCGGCGCCTGACCCTGACGGGCTCGACGCTGCGCCCGCGCTCCGTCGAATTCAAGGCGAAGATCGCGGCGCAACTGAAAGACAAGGTCTGGCCGCTGCTCGAGGAAGGGCGCATCAAGCCGGTCATCTACAAGGTGTTCGCGGCGGCTCAGGCGGCTGACGCGCACGCGCTGATGGAAAGCAGCGAGCACGTCGGCAAGATCGTGCTCGACTGGCGGCCCGGGGCCTGAGCGCGCTGGTTTGACCGGGTCCGCCAGCGCAAAGTAAAATGCGACGTTTTGCGTGCGCTGCGCCGGTTCGGGTGTTTCCCGGATGGCCGCCGCCCGGCAGGGGGCTCGACCCCGCGGGCGCGCAACGCGGGCGGCCGCGACAACACGACGAGACGATGGGCAATCAACGAGCAAAACTGGTAGTCGGTAACTGGAAGATGCATGGGCAGCTCGCGCACAACGCGACGTTGCTCGGCGAGGTGGCGCAAGGCGTCGCGGGGTTGCCGCAAGCGGTACGGGCCGCGGTGTGCGTGCCGTTTCCCTATCTCGCGCAGGCGCAGACGCTGCTCGCAGGGGGGCGGCTCGGCTGGGGCGCGCAGGATGTGTCCGCGCATCGGCAGGGCGCCTATACGGGCGAGGTCGCCGCGGAGATGGCTGCGGAGTTCGGTGCATCGTTCGCGATCGTCGGGCACTCGGAGCGTCGCGCTTACCATCGCGAGAGCGCGGAGTGCGTCGGGATCAAAACGCAGCGCGCGCTCGAAGCGGGCTTGACGCCGATCGTCTGCGTCGGCGAAACGCTCGACGAACGCGAGGCGGGCCGCACCGAACAGGTGGTCGGCGAACAGCTGGAGGCCGTGCTCGCGAAGCTGTCGGCGCAGGATGCGGCGCGTATCGTGGTCGCGTACGAGCCCGTCTGGGCAATCGGCACCGGCCGCAGCGCCAGTGCGCAGCAGGCGCAGGACGTGCACGCCTTTCTGCGTGCGCGCGTCGCGGCGAAAGACGCAGGCGCCGCGCGCGTGCCGTTGCTGTACGGTGGCAGCGTGAAGCCGGAGAATGCGGAAGAATTGTTCCGCCAGCCGGATATCGATGGCGGCCTGATCGGCGGCGCGTCATTGAAGAGCGGGGATTTCCTCGCGATCTGCGAGGCGGCCGGCGCGGTGTGCGCCGCCCACTGAGCAGATCGTCGGGGCGGTAAGAACTTTGTGCGCGGGGCGGTTTGCTCCGCGCGCGTCAAATCGGGACTCGGGTGAGTGTGATGCTGTATCTGAAAACATTGATTATCGTCGTGCAACTGCTGTCGGCGCTTGGGATTATCGGTCTCGTGCTGCTTCAGCATGGCAAGGGCGCAGATATGGGCGCGGCGTTCGGCAGCGGGGCGTCGGGCAGCCTGTTCGGGGCGACGGGCTCGGCCAACTTTCTGTCGCGTTCTACCGCGGTGCTGGCCGCGATCTTTTTCGCGTCGACGCTGGCGCTGACCTACCTCGGCTCGTATCACGCAAAGCCTTCCGCGGGCGTGCTCGGCGAATTCGGCGCCGCGCCGGCGGCGGCTTCGGGAGCGTCTGCGCCTGTTGCTGCGTCGGTCGCTGCGTCCGCCGCGTTGCCGGCCGCACCGGCATCCGCACCGGGCCAGGACGTGCCGAAATAAATTTTCTGGAAAAGTGCGGTTGTGCGTTGAACAAACCGCTTAAACCAGTTACAATTCAAGTCTTGAAGCGATTCGCGGGTTTTACGATGTGATTTCCCGGATTGTATGCAGTGCCGACGTGGTGAAATTGGTAGACACGCTATCTTGAGGGGGTAGTGGCGAAAGCTGTGCGAGTTCGAGTCTCGCCGTCGGCACCAATGTTATCTTAATGCCAGCCGCTTGCTTCGCTTCGGCTGGCATTTTCACTTCTGGCGCGACGTTTGCGGTAAGCTTGCGGCGTCAAGCATAGCGAAGTGATTTCTCGCCGGGTTTGCGCTGTCGCCTGGCGGCAACCAACCGATTGAGGATAGTCTTGAACCTCGCACCCTATTACCCCGTTTTGCTGTTTCTTCTCGTGGGCGTTGGTTTAGGTGTAGCACTGGTCAGCATCGGCAAGATCCTCGGTCCCAGTCGGCCCAACTCCGAAAAGAACGCACCGTACGAGTGCGGCTTCGAAGCGTTCGAAGATGCGCGCATGAAGTTCGATGTGCGTTACTACCTCGTCGCGATCCTCTTCATCATTTTCGATCTTGAAACCGCGTTCCTGTTCCCGTGGGGCGTGGCGCTGCGTGATATCGGCTGGCCCGGCTTCATGGCGATGATAATTTTCCTGCTCGAGTTCCTGCTGGGCTTCGCGTACATCTGGAAAAAGGGTGGTCTCGATTGGGAGTGATGGATTAACCGCCGGTTTGCGAGGGTAGGCCGGCTGGCCGTCCCGTCTGGAGTGGAAAGCAAATGAGTATCGAAGGGGTCTTGAAGGAAGGCTTTGTCACCACCACCGCTGACAAGCTGATCAACTGGACGCGTACGGGCTCCCTGTGGCCCATGACGTTCGGTCTCGCGTGCTGCGCGGTCGAGATGATGCATGCGGGCGCTGCCCGTTATGACCTCGACCGCTTCGGCGTGGTGTTTCGTCCGAGCCCGCGCCAGTCCGACGTGATGATCGTCGCCGGCACGCTGTGCAACAAGATGGCGCCGGCGCTGCGCAAGGTCTACGACCAGATGGCCGAGCCGCGCTGGGTGATCTCGATGGGCTCGTGCGCCAACGGCGGCGGCTACTATCACTACTCGTACTCGGTGGTGCGCGGCTGCGACCGGATCGTGCCGGTCGACGTGTACGTGCCGGGCTGTCCGCCGACCGCGGAAGCGCTGCTGTACGGCGTGATCCAGCTGCAGGCCAAGATTCGCCGCACCAACACCATCGCCCGTCAATAAGGCGCACGCCTCCCACAATATGGCAAGCAAACTCGAGACCCTGAAAGCGAACCTCGAGGCGGCCTTTGGCGGCCGCCTGCAGAGCATCACCGAGGCGACCGGCGAGCTGACGCTCGTCGTCAAGGCGAGCGATTATCTCGACGTGGCGCGCGCCCTGCGCGACGACGCGGCGCTGCGCTTCGAGCAGTTGAGCGACCTGTGCGGCGTCGATTACCAGACCTACGGCAACGGTGCGTATGACGGTCCGCGTTTTGCCGCGGTATTGCACCTGCTGTCGGTGACGCACAACTGGCGTCTGCGCGTGCGCGTGTTCGCGCCGGACGACGACCTGCCGCTGCTGCCGTCCGTCGTCGACATCTGGAGTTCCGCCAACTGGTACGAGCGCGAGGCATTCGACCTGTTCGGCATCGTGTTCGACGGGCACCCGGATCTGCGCCGGATCCTCACCGACTACGGCTTCATCGGCCACCCGTTCCGCAAGGATTTCCCGATCTCCGGTTACGTCGAAATGCGTTACGACCCGGAGGAAAAGCGCGTCGTCTACCAGCCGGTGACGATCGAGCCGCGCGAGATCACGCCGCGTGTGATTCGCGAGGACCGCTACGGCGGTCTGAAACACTAAGGGAACGCCATGGCAGAAATCAAGAACTACACGCTCAATTTCGGTCCGCAGCACCCTGCCGCGCACGGGGTGCTGCGCCTCGTGCTGGAACTCGACGGTGAAGTGATCCAGCGCGCCGACCCGCATATCGGCCTGCTGCACCGTGCCACCGAGAAGCTGGCCGAGAACAAGACGTTCCTGCAGTCGGTGCCCTACATGGACCGCCTCGACTACGTGTCGATGATGGTCAACGAGCACGGTTACGTGCTCGCAATCGAGCGGCTGCTCGGCATCGAGGTGCCGCTGCGCGCGCAGTACATCCGCGTGCTGTTCGACGAAGTCACCCGGGTGCTTAATCACCTGATGTGGATCGGCTCGCACGCGCTCGACGTCGGTGCGATGGCGGTGTTCCTGTACGCGTTCCGCGAGCGCGAAGACCTGATGGACGTGTACGAGGCCGTCTCGGGCGCGCGCATGCACGCGGCCTACTATCGCCCGGGCGGCGTCTATCGCGACTTGCCGGACGCGATGCCGCAATACAAGGCGTCGAAGATCCGCAACGCGAAAGCGCTCACGAAGCTCAACGAGACGCGCCAGGGCTCGGTGCTCGACTTCATCGACGACTTCTTCACGCGCTTTCCGCATTGCGTGGACGAATACGAAACGCTGCTCACCGACAACCGCATCTGGAAGCAGCGGCTCGTCGGCATCGGCGTGGTGAGCCCCGAGCGGGCGCTGCAACTCGGCATGACCGGTCCGATGCTGCGCGGCTCGGGGGTCGAATGGGACTTGCGCAAGAAGCAGCCGTATGAGGTGTACGACAAGCTGGATTTCGACATCCCGGTCGGCGTGAACGGCGACTGCTACGACCGTTATCTCGTGCGCGTCGAGGAAATGCGCCAGTCGACGCGGATTGCGAAACAGTGCATTGACTGGTTGCGCAAGAATCCGGGTCCGGTCATGACGGACAATCACAAGGTTGCGCCGCCGAGGCGCATCGGCATGAAATCGAACATGGAAGAGCTGATTCACCACTTCAAGCTCTTCACCGAGGGTTTTCACGTGCCCGAGGGCGAGACCTATGCCGCCGTCGAGCATCCGAAGGGCGAGTTCGGCATCTATCTGGTTTCGGATGGTGCGAACAAGCCGTATCGCCTGAAGATTCGCGCGCCGGGCTATGCCCATCTGTCCGCACTCGACGAGATGGCGCGCGGCCACATGATCGCCGACGCCGTGACGATCATCGGTACGCAGGACATCGTGTTTGGCGAAATCGATCGTTAAGAGCGGTGCTCACCGTGGCGCGTGCCGTCTGCCAGGCGGGCGCGCGCCGGGCACGGGAACGCCGGGTCTGTCGCAACGTGCGGTACGCGGCAGGTTTTCGTTCGGTAGGAATTGAAAGAGTCGTGTCTGAAAATGATCTCAGCTGAAGGCCTGAAAGAAATCGATCGCGCGATCGCGAAGTATCCCGCCGGTCAGCAACAGTCCGCCGTGATGGCGGCTTTGGCCGTGGCTCAGGAAGAGCATGGCTGGCTGTCGCCGGAGCTGATGCAGTTCGTCGCAGACTATCTCGGCATGCCGGCGATCGCGGTGCAGGAGGTGGCGACCTTCTACACGATGTACGAAACGGCGCCGGTGGGCCGGCACAAGATCACGCTGTGCACGAACCTGCCGTGCCAGCTCGGCCCCCACGGCGGCTCGGAAAGCGCGGCGGACTATCTGCGGCAGAAGCTCGGTATCGATTTCGGCGAGACCACGCCGGACGGCAAGTTCACGCTGAAAGAAGGCGAATGCATGGGTTCGTGCGGCGATGCGCCGGTGCTGCTGGTGAACAATCACCGCATGTGCAGCTTCATGAGCCGTGCGAAGATCGACCAGCTGCTCGAGGAGCTTTCGAAATGACAGCGTTACACGATCGCCACATCAAACCGCTGATCTTCGCCGGCCTGAACGGCGAAAACTGGCACCTCGAAGACTACGTCGCGCGCGGCGGCTATCAGCAGCTGCGCCGGATTCTCGAAGAGAAGATCACGCCGGAGCAGGTGATCGCGGACGTCAAGGCGTCCGGCCTGCGCGGCCGCGGCGGCGCGGGTTTTCCGACGGGCCTGAAGTGGAGCTTCATGCCGCGCCAGTTTCCGGGGCAGAAATATCTCGTCTGCAATTCGGACGAAGGCGAGCCGGGCACCTTCAAGGACCGCGACATCCTGCGCTGGAATCCGCACGCGCTGATCGAAGGCATGGCGATCGGCGGGTACGCGATGGGCATCACCGTCGGCTACAACTACATCCACGGCGAAATCTGGGAAGTGTACCGGCGCTTCGAGGAAGCGCTCGAAGAGGCCCGCCGCGCGGGTTATCTCGGCGAGAACATTCTCGGCTCGGGCTTTTCGTTCCAGCTGCATGCGCACCACGGCTATGGCGCGTACATCTGCGGCGAGGAAACCGCGCTGCTCGAATCGCTCGAAGGCAAGAAGGGCCAGCCGCGCTTCAAGCCGCCGTTCCCGGCGAGCTTCGGCGTGTACGGCAAGCCGACCACGATCAATAACACCGAGACCTTCTCGGCCGTGCCGTTCCTGCTCGCGGTCGGCCCGCAGACCTATCTGGAGATGGGCAAGCCGAACAACGGCGGCACGAAGATTTTCTCGGTGTCGGGCGACGTCGAATTGCCGGGCAACTACGAAGTGCCGCTCGGCACGCCGTTCGCGAAGCTGCTCGAACTGGCCGGCGGCATGCGCGGCGGCAAGAAGCTGAAGGCGGTGATCCCGGGCGGTTCGTCGGCGCCGGTGATTCCGGGCGACATGATGATGCAGATCGACATGGACTACGACTCGATCGCGAAGGCGGGCTCGATGCTCGGCTCCGGCGCGGTGATCGTGATGGACGAGACGCGCTGCATGGTGCGCTCGCTGCTGCGCCTGTCGTACTTCTATCACGAGGAATCGTGCGGCCAGTGCACGCCCTGCCGCGAAGGCACCGGCTGGCTGTACCGGGTGGTCAACCGGATCGAGCATGGCGAAGGGCGCAAGGAAGACCTCGACCTGCTGAACTCGGTGGCGGAAAACATCATGGGCCGCACGATCTGCGCGCTCGGCGACGCCGCGGCGATGCCGGTGCGCGGGATGCTCAAGCATTACTGGGACGAATTCGAATATCACGTCGCCAACAAGCGCTGCCTCGTGGGCGGCCACGCCGGCGCAGCGACGGCGTCGGAAACGGTGGCGGCCTAGCGCGCGCCGCCTGCAACGTCAACCGCGGGATTCATCGCCCCAGCGCCGGTGGCAATGAGGCGGCGAACGGATGAACGATTGAGCGGTAACAGGTTAAGGAAGATTGACCATCATGGTTGAACTTGAAATAGACGGCAAGAAAGTCGAAGTGCCCGAAGGCAGCATGGTGATCCAGGCTGCGCACAAGGTCGACACGTATATCCCGCACTTCTGCTACCACAAGAAGCTGTCGATCGCGGCCAACTGCCGGATGTGTCTCGTCGATGTCGAAAAGATGCCGAAGGCCGTGCCCGCCTGCGCGACGCCGGTGTCCTCCGGCATGATCGTGCGCACGCAATCGGAGAAGGCCGTCAAGGGTCAGCAGGCCGTGATGGAGTTCCTGCTGATCAATCACCCGCTCGACTGCCCGATCTGCGATCAGGGCGGCGAGTGCCAGCTGCAGGATCTGGCGGTCGGCTACGGCAAGTCGGCGTCGCGCTATGGCGAAGAAAAGCGCGTCGTGTTTCACAAGAATGTCGGACCGCTGATCTCGATGGAAGAGATGACGCGCTGCATTCACTGCACGCGCTGCGTGCGCTTCGGCCAGGAAATCGCCGGCGTGATGGAGCTCGGCATGCTGGGCCGCGGCGAGCACTCCGAGATTACGTCGTTTGTCGGCAAGACGGTCGACTCCGAGCTTTCCGGCAACATGATCGACCTGTGTCCGGTCGGCGCGCTGACGAGCAAGCCGTTCCGCTACAGCGCCCGCACGTGGGAGCTGTCGCGCCGCAAGTCGGTGAGCCCGCACGATTCGGTCGGCGCGAATCTGGTGGTGCAGATCAAGAACAACCGCGTGATGCGCGTGCTGCCGTTCGAGAACGAGGCAATCAACGAATGCTGGATCTCGGACAAGGACCGTTTCTCGTACGAAGGCCTGAATAGTCCCGAGCGCCTCACGAAGCCGATGCTCAAGCAGGACGGCAAGTGGCTCGAAACCGACTGGCAGACCGCGCTCGATTACGTGGTGCGCGGCCTGAACGGCATCAAGGGGTCCTATGGCGCGCATGCGCTGGCGACGCTCGCGAGTCCGCACAGCACGCTCGAGGAACTGTTCCTCGCGAAGCAGCTCGCGCAGGGAATCGGCACGCCCAACGTCGACTTCCGGCTGCGCCAGTCCGATTTCTCGGCCGCGCCCGAAGGCGCGCCGTGGCTCGGCACGCCGATCGCCTCGCTGTCGTCGCTCGATGCCGCGCTGATCGTCGGCTCGGATCTGCGGCGCGATCATCCGCTTTTTGCGGCGCGGCTGCGCCAGGCGGCGAAGGACGGCACGAAGCTCACGCTCGTGCAGGCGACCGGCGACGACGCGCTGATTCCGCAGGCGCAGCGCATCGTCGCCGCGCCGTCCGGGTGGTTCGACGCGCTGGCCGATATCGCCGCGGCGGTGGCGGAGACCAACGGCGTCGCACGGCCGGGCGCGTTCGCCAGCGTCACGCCGACCGACGCGGGCCGGCGGGCCGCGGCGGCGCTCGCGAAGGGCGACGCGCGCGTCGTGCTGCTCGGCAACGGGGCGGTCCGTCATCCGGACTTCTCGCGCCTCCACGCGGCCGCGCAATGGATCGCGGATGCGACCGGCGCGACGCTCGGTTTTCTCACGGAAGCGGCCAACACGGTGGGCGCGCACGTCGTCGGCGTGCTGCCGGGCGAGGGCGGCCTGAACGCGCGCGAAGTGTTCGCGCAGCCGCGCAAGGGCTATGTGCTGCTGAACGTCGAGCCGGAATTCGACACGGCCCATCCGGCCGAGGCGCTCGCGGCGCTGCATCAGGCCGAGATGGTCGTCGTGCTGTCGCCGTTCCAGACGGGCGCCGACTATGCGGACGTGCTGCTGCCGGTCGCGCCGTTCACCGAAACCGCCGGCACCTTCATCAATGCGGAAGGCGCCGTGCAGAGCTTTAACGGCGTCGTGCGCCCGTTGGGCGAAACGCGGCCGGCCTGGAAGGTGCTGCGCGTGCTGGGTACGCTGCTCGGGCTGCCTGGCTTCGCATTCGATACGGCCGAGGAGGTGCGTGACGCCGCGCTGGGCGACGGCGACATCGCGTCGCGCCTGTCGAATCGCACCGACGCGCCGGTCGAGCGCGGCACGGCGTCGAAAGCGGCCGCGGGCGCGTTCGAGCGCATCGCCGACGTGCCGATCTATCACGCCGATCCGCTCGTGCGGCGCGGCCATGCATTGCACCTGACGAACGCCGCGCGCGCCGCGCATGCGGCGGCGTTGCCCGCCGCGCTGTTCGACAGGCTCGGCCTGAAAGACGGCGACGCGGTACGCGTGCGCCAGGGCGAACGCACGGTGCAGTTGCCGGCCGTGCGCGATGCGAATCTCGCGGAAACCGTCGTCCGCGTCCCGGCGGCCACGCCTGCCGCGGCGGCGCTTGGCAGCCTGTTCGGTGAACTGCTCGTGGAGAAGGCGTAAATGTTCGAATCGATCAACTCCGGCGGCGCTCAACTCCTCGGTGCGGCGTGGCCCACGGTGTGGGCGCTGGTGCGCATTCTCGTCGTGGCGGTCGTGATCCTGCTGTGCGTTGCGTATCTGATCCTGTGGGAGCGCAAGCTGATCGGCTGGATGCACGTGCGTCTCGGCCCGAACCGCGTCGGCCCGGCGGGCCTGCTACAGCCGATCGCGGACGTGCTGAAGCTGCTGCTGAAGGAAGTGATCCAGCCGACCCAGGCGAGCCGCTGGATCTACATGATCGCGCCGATCATGGTCGTGGTGCCGGCGTTCGCGGTGTGGGCGGTGATCCCGTTCCAGGCGGGCGCGGTGCTCGGCGACATCAACGCGGGCCTGCTGTATGCGATGGCGATCTCGTCGATCGGCGTGTACGGCGTGATCCTCGCCGGCTGGGCGTCGAACTCGAAGTACTCGTTCCTTGGCGCGATGCGCGCGGCCGCGCAGATGGTGTCGTATGAAATCTCGATGGGCTTCGCGCTGGTGGTCGTGCTGATGACGGCCGGCACGCTGAACCTGTCGGGTATCGTCGGTTCGCAGGAGCGCGGCTTCTTCGCGTCGCACGGCATCAACTTCCTGTCGTGGAACTGGCTGCCGCTGCTGCCGATGTTCATCGTCTACTTCGTATCGGGCCTCGCGGAAACGAACCGCCATCCGTTCGACGTGGTGGAAGGGGAGTCGGAAATCGTCGCCGGTCACATGATCGATTACTCGGGCATGGCGTTCGCGCTGTTCTTCCTCGCCGAGTACATCAACATGATCGTGATCTCGGCGCTCGCGGCCACGCTCTTCCTCGGCGGCTGGAGCGCCCCGTTCGGCTTCCTGTCGTTCGTGCCGGGCGTGGTGTGGCTCGTGCTGAAGGTGTTTCTGCTGCTGTCGGTATTCATCTGGGCGCGCGCCACGTTTCCCCGCTACCGCTACGACCAGATCATGCGTCTCGGCTGGAAGGTGTTCATTCCGGTGTGCGTGGTCTGGCTGGTCGTGGTGGGATTCTGGATCATGTCGCCGTTGAATATCTGGAAATAAGGGCGGATGAACTCATGACCGCAATCCAAAACTTCTTCAAGACCTTCTTCCTGACGGAACTGCTGAAGGGTCTCGCGCTGACCGGACGGTACGCGTTCCAGCGCAAGATCACCGTGCAGTTTCCGGAAGAAAAGACGCCGATCTCGCCGCGCTTTCGCGGGCTGCACGCGCTGCGCCGTTACGAAAACGGCGAGGAGCGCTGCATCGCGTGCAAGCTGTGCGAAGCGGTGTGTCCGGCGCTCGCGATCACGATCGAGTCGGAGACGCGCGCCGACAACACGCGCCGTACGACCCGGTACGACATCGACCTGACCAAGTGCATCTTCTGCGGTTTCTGCGAAGAGAGCTGCCCGGTCGATTCGATCGTCGAGACGCATATTCTCGAGTATCACGGCGAGAAGCGCGGCGACCTGTATTTCACGAAAGAGATGCTGCTGGCCGTCGGCGATCGCTACGAAGCGGAGATCGCTGCGAACAAGGCCGCGGATGCGCCGTACCGCTAGTCCGCGGGATCGACGTTGATGTATCACGCTGTACCGGCCTGTAGTCTGGCCGTAGGCTGCTGCCTGACGCGCTGTAGCGCGGCGCATTTGTGCCCAAACCGTGCCTGACGATGGCCTCACGATGAACCGGTAATCATGGAATTCACGACCGTACTGTTCTACATCTTCGCGCTGCTCCTGACCGTGTCCGGGCTGAAGGTGATCACTGCCCGCAATCCGGTGGCCTGCGCGCTGTTTCTCGTGCTCGCCTTCTTCAATGCGGCGGCGATCTGGATGCTGCTCGAGGCCGAGTTCCTGGCGATCCTGCTGGTGCTCGTGTACGTCGGCGCGGTGATGGTGCTGTTCCTGTTCGTCGTGATGATGCTCGACATCAACGTCGACGTGCTGCGGCGCGACTTCAAACGCTTCGTGCCGATGGCCACCCTGGTAGGGGCGATCATCGTGGTCGAGACCGCGCTGATCCTGTGGCGCGGTTTCGGCGCCACGGTCACGCCGCTGCGCGATGCGACCGTGGCGGCCAACAGCGCGATGGCGGGCTGGTCGAATACGCGTGTGATCGGTAAAGTGATCTACACCGACTACATCTTCGCGTTCGAAGTGGCGGGTCTGGTGCTGCTGGTGGCGATCATCGCGGCGATCGCGCTCACCGCGCGTCACGGCAAGGACAGCAAGCGCCAGAACGTGAGCGAGCAGGTGAGGGTGCGGCGCGAAGATCGCGTGCGGGTCGTGAAGATGCCCACGGAAAAGACCGCGGCGACGCTCGCGGCGGAAGCCGCGGCTGCTGCGGCGGCAGCCGCCGCTGCCGCCGCGCCGGAAGCGGCAAAGAACAGTTAAGCGGAGACGGGAGAGAAATCATGTTGACCCTTGCTCACTACCTCGTGCTCGGCGCGATCCTGTTTGCGATCAGCGTCGTGGGCATTTTCCTCAACCGCCGCAACGTCATCATTATCCTGATGGCCATCGAGCTGATGTTGCTGGCGGTCAATACCAATTTCGTCGCCTTCTCGCATTATCTCGGCGACGTGCATGGACAGATCTTCGTCTTCTTCGTGTTGACGGTAGCCGCAGCGGAAGCGGCGATCGGTCTGGCCATTCTGGTCACCCTGTTCCGCAGCCTCGACACGATCAACGTCGAGGATCTTGATCAGCTCAAAGGCTAATTTCGGGGCAGACTGTTATGTCAACGACACTCAATGAATACCTTTTGCTGGCGGTCCCTCTTGCGCCGCTGGCCGGCTCGCTGATCGCCGGGCTGTTCGGCCGGACGGTGGGGCGCGCGGGCGCCCACACGGTCACCATTCTCGGCGTCGCGATCTCGTTCGTGCTGTCGTGCATCGTCTTCATGGACGTGATGAACGGCGCGAGCTTCAATGCCACCATTTACGAGTGGATGGCGATCGGCAAGCTGAAGTTCGAAGTCGGCTTCCTCGTCGACTCGCTCACCGCGATGATGATGTGCGTCGTGACCTTCGTGTCGCTGATGGTGCACATCTACACGATCGGCTACATGGCCGACGACGACGGCTACCAGCGCTTTTTTTCGTACATCGCGCTGTTCACGTTCTCAATGCTGATGCTCGTGATGAGCAACAACCTGCTGCAGCTGTTCTTCGGCTGGGAAGCGGTGGGCCTCGTTTCGTATCTGCTGATCGGCTTCTACTTCACGCGCGAAAGCGCGATCTACGCGAACCTGAAAGCGTTCATCGTGAATCGCATCGGCGACTTCGGCTTCCTGCTCGGCATCGGGCTGCTGCTCGCGTACACGGGGTCGCTGAACTACGGCGACGTGTTTGCGAAGAGCCAGGCGCTCGCCGCGATGCACTTCCCCGGCACCAGCTGGGGCCTGCTGACGGTGGCCTGCGTCTGCCTGTTCATCGGCGCGATGGGCAAGTCCGCGCAATTCCCGCTGCACGTGTGGCTGCCGGATTCGATGGAAGGCCCGACGCCGATCTCCGCGCTGATTCACGCGGCGACGATGGTGACGGCCGGCATCTTCATGGTGACGCGGATGTCGCCGCTGTTCGAACTGTCGAACTCCGCGCTGTCGTTCGTCACGGTGATCGGTGCGATCACCACGCTGTTCATGGGGTTCCTCGGCGTCGTCCAGCATGACATCAAGCGCGTCGTCGCGTATTCGACGCTGTCGCAGCTCGGCTACATGACGGTCGCGCTCGGCGTGTCCGCGTACCCGGTCGCGATGTTCCACCTGATGACGCACGCGTTCTTCAAGGCGCTGCTGTTCCTCGGCGCGGGTTCGGTCATCATCGGCATGCACCACGATCAGGACATGCGCAACATGGGCGGCCTGCGCAAGTACATGCCGATCACGTGGATCACGACGCTCGTCGGCGCGCTCGCGCTGATCGGCACGCCGTTCTTCTCGGGCTTCTACTCGAAGGATTCGATCATCGATGCCGTGAAGCTGTCCCATCTGCCGGGTTCGGGCTTTGCGTATTTCGCGGTGGTGGCGAGCGTGTTCGTGACCGCGCTGTACTCGTTCCGCATGTACTTCCTCGTGTTCCACGGCGAAGAGCGTTTCCGCCAGCCGAAGCATCCCGAGTCGCCGATGGCGATCGAGGCGGCCGCGCATGGCGCTCATGACGCGCACGACGCCCATGGTCACGATCACGCGCACGAACCGCACGAGAGCCCGTGGGTGGTGTGGGTGCCGCTCGTGCTGCTCGCGATTCCGTCGGTCGTGATCGGCGCGATCGCGGTGGGGCCGCTGCTGTTCGGCGACTTCTTCCAGCATGGCGTGGTGGCCGACAAGGTGATCTACATCGCCGCGAATCATCCGGCGATGGCGGAGATGGCGAGCGACTTCGAAGGCTGGTTCCTGATGGGCCTGCATTCGGTGTCGGGCCTGCCGGTCTGGTTGGCGCTCGCGGGTTTCCTCGTCGCGTGGTTCCTGTACCTGAAGCGTCCGGAACTGCCCGCATCCATTGCGCGCGGCCTCGGCCCGGTCTACACGCTGCTCGAAAACAAGTACTACCTCGACAAGATCAACGAAGTCGTGTTCGCGCGCGGCGCCGTCGCGATCGGACGCGGCCTCTGGAAGGAGGGCGATGTGGTCGTCATCGATGGTGTCGTCAACGGCAGCGCGCGCTTTATCAGCTGGTTCGCCGGCGTGATCCGGTTCCTCCAGTCTGGTTACATTTATCACTACGCGTTTGCCATGATCATCGGCATGCTGGGCCTCCTGACTTTGTTTGTAACGCTCGGCGGCAAATAAGGCGGGGGAGCCCTCTACATGCACACGTTTCCGATTTTAAGTATTGCGATCTGGTTGCCGGTTCTGTTCGGTTTGCTGGTCCTTGCTATCGGTTCGGACAGAAATCCCGCTCCGGCGCGCTGGCTTGCGCTGATCGGCTCGCTGCTCAGCTTCATCGTCACGATCCCGCTCTTCACGAGCTTCGATCCGGGCACGGCCGATCTCCAGTTCGTCGAGAATGTGCATTGGATCGAGCGGTTCAACATCTCGTACCACCTCGGTGTCGACGGGATTTCGATGTGGTTTGTCGTGTTGACCGCGCTGATCACGCTGATCGTCGTGATTGCCGGCTGGCAGGTGATCACGAAGAATGTCGCGCAGTATTTCGCGTCGTTCCTGATTCTCTCGGGGATCATGATCGGCGTGTTCTGCGCGGCGGACGGGATGCTGTTCTACGTGTTCTTCGAGGCGACGCTGATTCCGATGTACATCATCATCGGCGTCTGGGGCGGCCCCAACCGCGTGTACGCGGCGTTCAAGTTCTTCCTGTACACGCTGATGGGCTCGCTGCTCATGCTGGTCGCGCTGCTGTACCTGTACACGCAGACGCATACGTTCGATCTCGCGACGTGGCAGAGCGCGAAGATCGCGATGACGCCGCAGATTCTGCTGTTCATTGCGTTCTTCCTTGCGTTCGCGGTGAAGGTGCCGATGTGGCCGGTACACACGTGGCTGCCCGACGCGCACGTGGAGGCGCCCACCGGCGGCTCGGTCGTGCTGGCGGCGATCATGCTGAAGCTGGGGGCATACGGCTTTCTGCGCTTTTCGCTGCCGATCACGCCGGACGCGAGCCATTACCTTGCGCCGGTCGTGATCACGCTGTCGCTGATCGCGGTGATCTACATCGGCCTGGTCGCGATGGTGCAGGCGGACATGAAGAAGCTCGTCGCGTATTCGTCGATTGCGCACATGGGCTTTGTCACGCTGGGCTTTTTCATCTTCAACCAGCTTGGCGCAGAAGGCGCGATCGTGCAGATGATTTCGCACGGCTTCGTGTCGGGTGCGATGTTCCTGTGCATTGGCGTGCTGTACGACCGGATGCATTCGCGCCAGATCGCCGACTACGGCGGCGTCGTCAACACGATGCCGAAGTTCGCGGCGCTGGTGATGCTGTTCGCGATGGCCAACTGCGGGCTGCCGGGCACCTCGGGATTCGTCGGCGAGTTCATGGTGATTCTGGCCGCGGTCCAGTACAACTTCTGGATTGCGGGCGGTGCGGCGTTCACCCTGATTCTCGGCGCGGGATACACGCTGTGGATGTACAAGCGTGTCTATTTTGGCGCGGTCGCCAACGACCACGTGAAGAAGCTCCTCGACATCAATTCGCGCGAGTTCTTCATGCTGGTCGTGCTGGCCGCATTGACGTTGTTCATGGGCCTGTATCCGAAGCCCTTCACCGATGTGATGCACGTATCCGTGGAAAATCTGCTCTCCCACGTCGCGCAGTCGAAACTGCCGCTGCCTCAGTAACACAGAGCGGAGCTATTAAAAGATCATGCAAAACGCACCTATGACTGCCCTGTTGCCCGACGGCCTGCTGATGCTCGCCGTCGTTGTCGCGTGGCTCAACGACACGTTTGTCGGCCAGGCCGGTCGACGCACCACGTACCTGATCGCCGTCGTGTCGACGCTGGCCGCCGGCGTCTGGTTCGCCGTGAACGCCTTCGATCCGCAGGTGCATTACTACTTCGACCACATGTACGTGGTGGACCCGTTCGCGAACATGATGAAGTCGGTCGTCTGCATCGGCTACGCGATCTCGATCGTCTACTCGCGCAAGTATCTCGAAGACCGCGATCTGTACCGGGGCGATTTCTTCCTGCTCGGGATGTTCTCGCTGCTCGGCCAGCTGGTGATGATCTCCGGCAACAACTTCCTGACGCTGTATCTGGGTCTGGAACTGATGTCGCTGTCGCTGTACGCGGTGATCGCGCTGCGCCGCGAAGCCGCGCAGTCGAACGAAGCGGCGATGAAGTACTACGTGCTCGGCGCGATGGCCTCGGGCTTCCTGCTGTACGGCATCTCGATGCTGTACGGCGCGACCGGCTCGCTCGACATCAACGACGTGTTCAAGGCGGTGGCGTCGGGCCGCATCAACGACGTGGTGCTGCTGTTCGGCGTGATCTTCGTCGTCGCCGGCGTCGCGTTCAAGATGGGCGCGGTGCCGTTCCACATGTGGGTGCCGGACGTCTACCAGGGGGCGCCGACCGCGATGACGCTGCTGACCGGCGGCGGACCGAAGGTGGCCGCGTTCGCGTGGGCACTGCGCTTTCTCGTGATGGGGCTGCTGCCGCTCGCCGTCGACTGGCAGCAGATGCTGGTGATCCTTGCGGCGTTGTCGCTGATCGTCGGCAACATCACCGGTATCGTGCAGCGCAACGTGAAGCGGATGCTGGCGTATTCGGCTATCTCGAATATGGGCTTCGTGCTGCTGGGGCTGCTCGCCGGCGTCGTGGACGGTAAGACCAGCACGGCGGCGAGCGCATACGGCTCGGCCATGTTCTACAGCATCATTTATCTGATCACCACGCTCGGCACGTTCGGCATCGTGATGCTCCTCACGCGCCGCGATTTCGAAGCCGAAACGCTCGACGACTTCAAGGGCCTGAATCAGCGCAGCCCGGTGTTCGCGTTCGTGATGATGATCCTGATGTTCTCGCTCGCGGGCATCCCGCCGGCGGTCGGCTTCTACGCGAAGCTCGCGGTGCTGCAGGCGACGATGAACGCGGGTCTGACGTGGCTGGCGGTGCTCGCGGTGATCACGTCGCTGTTCGGCGCGTTCTACTACCTGCGCATCGTCAAGCTGATGTACTTCGACGATCCGATCGATACGGCGCCGCTCCAGGGCGATGCCTTCAATCGCGCGCTGCTGGCGCTGAACGGCGTTGCCGTGCTGGTGCTGGGTCTGGTGCCGGGTCATCTGCTGAGCGCTTGCCTGCAGGCCATCTCGCATACCCTGACGCTCTGATGTCCGCCGCTGGCTGGTTTATCGTGTTGTTGGCGCTCGTGGGCGCCAACCTGCCGTTCCTGAATCAGCGCCTGTTCGGCGTGTTCCCGCTGAAGACGGCGCGCAAGAGCGCATGGCTGCGCATCGCCGAGCTGATCCTGCTGTATGTGGTGGTCGGCGAACTCGGCTTCATGCTCGAAGCGCGTGCCGGTAACCGCTTCGAGCAGGGCTGGCAGTTCTATGCGATCACGTTCAGTCTGTTCGTCGTGTTCGCATTTCCCGGCTTTACGTTCCAGTATCTCGTCAAACGGCGCTGACGGCCGAGGCCGTCGCGCACCACGCTGTACTGAGGTTGCACATGGCTGAACTTCCGGATCACGACGACGGGCTGATCGAGATCCATCTCGACAGCAAGACGCTTCATGAAGGCTCGTTTCTCACGCTGAAACGCGACACGGTGCGCTTGCCCGACGGCAAGCACGCCACGCGCGAGTATGTCCAGCACCCGGGCGCGGTGATGGTCATTCCGCTGTTCGACGACGGCCGCGTGCTGCTGGAAAGGCAGTACCGCTATCCGATCGGCAAGGTGATGGTCGAATACCCGGCCGGCAAGCTCGATCCCGACGAGGGCGCGCTCGCGTGCGCGAAGCGCGAGCTGCGCGAAGAAACGGGTTACAGCGCGCGCGAGTACGTGTACGTCACGCGCATTCACCCGATCATTTCGTATTCGACCGAGTTCATCGACATCTACCTCGCCCGCGGCCTGACGCCGGGCGAGCGCAAGCTCGATGACGGCGAGTTTCTGGAGATCTTCACGGCAACGCTGCCCGAGATGTCGGAGTGGGTGCGTACCGGTCAGGTCACCGACGTCAAGACGATCATCGGCACGTTCTGGCTCGAAAAGGTGCTGTCGGGCGCCTGGCCGCTGAACGCTCCCGAGCCGGACTGAGCCGCGCGCGCCGCGCATGCCGGGATTGCCGGATTGCCGCCGCGCGGCAGGCGGCGCCTTCCCGCATCTTGACGATCCACAGGGATCGAACGACCCGACGCGCCACGTGGCGCGTCGGCGCGTCGGCGTGCAACGCGTTAGAATCGCGCACCCGCGCGGATTTTTCAGCGGTTTTCCCCGGCGCGCGAGCCTGCCGTTGCCGGGCCGCAAAATTACGAACGATCGTTCCAAAAACGCCGTTTTGCGCTAAACTCGTACGCAAGCCCAGATTCCCATGAAGGTCCTCGATTTACACTGCTCGCACGGTCACCGCTTCGAAGGCTGGTTCGCGTCCGCGGAAGACTTCGAGTCGCAGTGCGCGCGCCAGCTGGTCGAATGCCCGATGTGCGGCGCGACCGAAGTGAGCCGGCTGCCGTCGGCGCCGCGTCTGAACCTGTCGGGGGCGAGCGCGCCGCAGCAGCCGCCCGCGAATGCGCAGGCATTGCAGGCACAGGTGATGCGCGTGTTGCGCGAGGTGCTGGAAAACACGGAGAACGTGGGCGATCGCTTCGCCGAGGAAGCACGGCGCATTCACTACAACGAGGCGCCGTCTCGCAGCATTCGCGGTGTGACCACGTCGGAGGATGCCCGCGCCTTGGCCGAGGAAGGCATCGACATCGTGCCGTTGCCTGTTCCGCCCGCCCTGAAGGGGTCGCTGCAGTAGCGCGGTGCGCTTCTGGCAGCGGGCTGCGCTAGCCAGGAGACACAGCGTATGAATCTGGATTACTCCGCTGCCGACGAGGCGTTTCGCGCCGACATCCGCGCATGGCTCGAGGCGAATCTGCCGCGCGCGCTGAGCGACAAGGTTCTGCACCACAAACGTCTGAATCGCGAGGACTTCGCGAGCTGGCACCGCCTGCTCGGCACGCGCGGCTGGTCGGCCGTCGCCTGGCCGCCCGAGTACGGCGGTCCGGGCTGGAACGCGACACAGCGCCACATCTGGGATGACGAATGCGCCCGCGTCGGCGCGCCGACGGTGCTGCCGTTCGGCGTCGCAATGGTTGCGCCCGTGCTGATGAAGTACGGCAGCGAAGCGCAAAAGCGCCACTATCTTCCGCGTATTCTCGACGGCACCGACTGGTGGTGCCAGGGCTATTCCGAGCCCGGTTCCGGGTCTGATCTGGCCTCGCTGCGCACGCGCGCCGAGCGGGTGGGCGATCACTATGTCGTGAACGGCCAGAAAACGTGGACCACGCTCGGCCAGCACGCGGACATGATGTTCTGCCTCGTGCGCACCGATCCCGCCGCGAAGAAGCAGGAGGGCATTTCCTTTTTGCTGATCGACATGAAGACGCCCGGCATCACCGTGCGCCCGATCATCACGCTCGACGAGGATCACGAAGTCAACGAGGTATTCTTCGAGGACGTCCGGGTGCCGCTCGAGAATCGGGTTGGCGAGGAGAACCGCGGCTGGACTTACGCGAAGTATCTGCTCGGACACGAACGCACCGGCATTGCACGGGTCGGCCAGTCGAAGCGCGAACTCGTATTCCTGAAGCGGCTGGCGCTGAATCAGCGCAGGAACGGCAAGCCGCTGCTGCACGATCCGGTGTTCGGTGCGCGGGTCGCAAACCTCGAAATCGAACTGATGGCGCTCGAAGTGACCGTGCAGCGGGTTGTCGCCAGCGAGGCCGGCGGCCGCGGGCCGGGACCGGAAGCATCGATGCTGAAGATCAAGGGGACCGAGGTCCAGCAGGGATTGACCGAACTGATGTTCGATGCGATCGGGCCGATGGCCGCGCCGTTCGACGTGCCGTATCTGGAGGGTGAGCGCGCTCACAGCGTGGCCGGCGACGACGATGCCGCGCCGCTCGCCGCGTACTACTTCAACTTCCGCAAGACGTCGATCTACGGCGGCTCGAACGAAATTCAAAAGAACATCATCGCGCAGATGATACTCGGACTGTGAGGAGCGGCGCATGGACTTCACCTTTACCGACGAGCAGCAGCAATTCGCCGATGCGCTGCGCCGCTATCTCGACCGGCATTACATATTTGAAGCGCGTCAGGCGATCGTGCACTCGGCGGCGGGCGTGTCGGAGACGCACTGGAACGCGTTTGCCGAGCTTGGGCTGACCGCATTGCCGGTGCCCGAAGCGCAGGGGGGCTTCAGCGGCGGCGCGCTCGACATGCTGGTGGTGATGCAGGCGCTTGGCCGCGCGCTGGCGGTCGAGCCGGTCTGGGCGAACGCGGTGGCGACCGAGGCCCTGCGCATCGCGGGCAGCGGGGCGGGCGACGATGCCGCGCTGCTCGAACGCATCGCTCGCGGCGAACTGACGCTGGCTGTCGCGTTTCACGAGCCGCAGGCACGCTACGACCTGTTCGAACTCGACACCGTGGCCGTGCGCGACGGCGACCATTACGCGCTGACCGGCACGAAAGCGGTCGTGCAGCACGGCGCGCAGGCGCACGGCTGGATCGTCCCGGCGCGCTGCGACGGCGAGGTCGGCCTGTTCGTCGCGATGCGCGACGCCGCGCACGTCGAGGTGACGGATTACCGGACCATCGACGGCCAGCGCGCAGCGACGCTGGCGCTGCGCGGTTGCCCCGCGCGGCGTCTCGCCGGGACGCAGGCGGGCGCGGCTGCGCTCGAACAGATCGCCGACTACGGGATCGTGCTGCTGTGCGCGGAGGCGATCGGCGCACTCGACGCGCTGAATCACGCGACCGTCGAATACACGAAAGCGCGCCAGCAGTTCGGCCAGCCGATCGCGCGCTTCCAGGCGCTGCAGCACCGGATGGTCGAGATGCTGATCCACGCGGAGCAGGCGCGTTCGCTGACCTGGGTCGCCGCGGTGCGTTACGCGAGCCGCGACGCGGACGAGCGGCGCCGCGCGGTGTCGGCCGCGAAGGTGCGGGTGGGGCAGGCGGCGCGCTTCGTCGGCCAGCAGGCCGTGCAACTGCACGGCGGGATGGGGGTGACGAACGAACTCGCTGCGGCCCATCTGTTCAAGCGCCTCGCGATCATCGAGACGACGCTGGGCGATGTCGATCACCATCTTGCGCGTTTTGCCGCGTTGCCGGGTTTTGCCCCGGTCGAAGCGTGAGCGCGCCTTCGAATCACGGAGCTTTCGTCATGGGTTTGAGTTACGAGGACATGCAGGTCGGCATGGTGATCGAGTGCGGCGAGCACACGTTCACGCGCGAAGAAATCGTCGCGTTCGCGCAGCAGTTCGATCCGCAGCCGTTTCATCTGGACGAGGCGGCCGCGGCTGCGTCGCCGTTCGGCGGGCTGGTCGCGAGCGGCTGGCACACCTGCTCGGTCATGATGGGACTGCTCGTGCGCAACGCGTTTGCCGGCTCGACATCGATGGGCTCGCCCGGCATCGACGAAATCCGCTGGATCAAGCCAGTGCGCGTCGGCGATACGCTGCGGATGACGAACACGATCCTCGACAAGCGCCTGTCCGCAAGCAAGCCGGATCGCGGCCTGATCTGGACCGAATGGACGGGGCGCAACCAGCACGGCGAAACCGTCGTGCAGGTGCGTTCGAAGGGCCTGTTCGGGCTGCGCGATCCGGGAGCAGACGCGTGAAGCGCGATCCGTCGGGGCTCGATGCCGCTGCTTTGCGCGCGCTGGCCGGCGGCGAGCCGCTCGTCAGCGACTGGGTGACGATCGACCCGACGCGCGTCGATCGCTTTGCGGACGCCACCGGCGACCATCAGTGGATTCACGTCGACGCGGCGCGTGCGACACGCGAATCGCCGTTTGGCGGGCCGGTCGCGCATGGCTTTCTGACGCTGTCGCTGATTCCGGGGCTGCTCGAACAGACGGTCGTGCTGCGGCAGCGGATGGGCGTCAACTACGGGCTGAATCGCGTGCGTTTCACGGCGCCGGTGCCGGTCGGTTCGCGGGTGCGGGCGAGCTTCGCGGTGGCGAGCGTCGACGACGTCGACGGCGGCGTGCAGGTGGTCTGGGAGGTGATGCTCGAACGTGACGGCGGCGCACGGCCGGTGTGCATCGCAGAGTTCATTACCCGGCACTACTTCTAGCGTCTGGCGCGCTGCGCGGGTTATCCGCGCAGCGCGCTCCGCGCGAGCAGCGCGTCCTGAGCAGCGCCTCAGTGCCGGCTGCGCAGTGCCGTGAGTTCGGCACCGCGAGTTCAGTGCCTTGGGTTCAGTGCCGCGAATATTGCGTCGCGCCGAACAGCACCTCGCGTGCCTTGGCGTCGTCGAGCGGCTTGCGGGCCGATGCCAGCACGTCCACCCCCCGCTTGACCGCGGGCCGCGCGGCAATCTCTTCGTGCCAGCGCTTCACGTTCGGCAACGCGTCGAGATCGACGCCCTGGTTCTGCCAGGACCGCGTCCACGGGAACGTGGCGATATCCGCGATCGTATAGTCGTCGCCGGCGAGGAAGCGGGTCTTGCCGAGTTGCGTGTCCATCACGCCGTACAGGCGGCGGGCCTCGTTCGTATAGCGGTTGACTGCGTAGTCGATGCGCTCGGGCGCGTAGATGCGGAAGTGGTGCGCCTGGCCGAGCATGGGGCCGATGCCGCCCATCTGGAACATCAGCCATTGCAGCGTCGCGTAGCGGGCGGCGGGACCGGACGGCAGGAACTGGCCGCTTTTCTCGGCCAGATAGATCAGGATCGCACCCGATTCGAACAGCGCAAACGGCTTGCCGTCCGCGCTTTCCGGTCCGTCCGGATCGACGATCGCGGGAATCTTGTTGTTCGGGCTGATCGCCAGGAATTCGGGCTTGAACTGGTCGCCCGCGCCGATGTCCACCGGATGCGCGGTGTACGGCAGCCCGGTCTCCTCCAGCATGATGTGAACTTTGTGGCCGTTCGGGGTGGCCCAGCTATAGACGTCGATCATCGTGCCTCCTTGGGGCGAGCGGGACCGCGCGGCGGCCCCGGTCAGGCAAAAATTAGAGCACAGATCGCGCCGGCTTGCCGCGCGCGTGCCGGGCCGGCTAGCCGCGCGTGACCGGCATCTCGACGCGTCCGGCCGCGTCGCCGTCCATGTAGCGCGCCAGTTCGAGCCGTGCGATCGCGCTGCGGTGCACCTCGTCGGGACCGTCTGCGAGACGCAGCGTGCGCGCCGACGTGTACGCGTAGGCGAGCGGAAAATCGTCGCTCATTCCGCCCGCGCCATGCATCTGGATCGCCCAGTCGATTACCTGACATGCCATGTTCGGGGCGACCACCTTGATCATCGCGATCTCGCCGCGCGCGCCCTTGTTGCCGACCGTGTCCATCATGTACGCGGCTTTCAGCGTCAGCAGGCGCGCCTGCTCGATCAGGCAGCGCGCTTCGGCGAGGCGTTCCTGCGTGACGCCCTGTTGCGCGAGCGGCTTGCCGAATGCGACGCGCTCGAGCGAGCGTTTTGCCATCAGTTCGAGCGCGCGTTCCGCGAGACCGATCAGGCGCATGCAGTGGTGGATCCGGCCTGGTCCGAGGCGGCCCTGCGCGATCTCGAAGCCGCGCCCTTCGCCGAGCAGGATGTTCGACGCCGGCACGCGCACGTTCTCGAGCGTAATCTCCATGTGGCCGTGCGGCGCGTCGTCGTAGCCGAACACGCCGAGCGGCCGGTGTATCGTGATGCCGGCCGAACCGGCGGGCACCAGCAGCATCGACTGCTGTTGATGGCGTGCCGCGTGCGGATCCGTTTTGCCCATCACGATGAAAATCCGGCAGCGCGGATCGCCTGCCCCGGAGGACCACCACTTGTGGCCGTTGATCACGTACGCGTCGCCGTCGCGCTCGATACGGGTCTGGATATTGGTCGCGTCAGACGAGGCGACGCCCGGCTCGGTCATCAGGAATGCTGAGCGAATCTGCCCCTGCAGCAACGGTTCGAGCCAGTCGCGCTTGTGTTCCGACGTGCCATAGCGTTCGAGCGTCTCCATGTTGCCGGTGTCGGGCGCATTGCAGTTGAACACCTCGGGCGCCCACGGCACCCGGCCCATGATTTCGCACAGCGGGGCGTATTCCAGATTCGTGAGGCCTGCGCCGCGCCCGGAGTCGGGCAGAAACAGGTTCCACAGGCCGGCTTCGCGGGCGTGCTGCTTCAACTGTTCGACGAGCTGCGTCGGCACCCATGCGTTGCCGTTCGCGCGGTTGGCCGCGATCTCGGCATGGAACGCGTGCTCGTTCGGGTAGATGTGCGCGTCGAAGAACGCGAGCAGGCGCGTGCGCAGCGCGTCCACTTTCGGGGTGTAGTCGAAATTCATCGGAAACCTCGCGGTGAACGGAGATGTCGGTTAGCGGACCTTTTGCGCGTAGTGCCAGGCGAGCTCGGCCATCGGCTTCGCGCGCCGGCCCGCATCGAGCGCTTGCGCGCTCGATGCGGTGCCGTCGACGACGCGTTTCATGATGCCCTGCAGGATCGCGGCGATCCGGAACATGTTGTACGCAAGGTAGAAGTTCCAGTCGCCGTGGATCGAGAAGCCGGTGCGTTCGCAATAGCGCTGTACGTAGTGCGCCTCGTCGGGGATGCCGAGCGCGGCCCAGTCGAGTCCCGCGATGCCGCGGAACTGGGCGGGGTCGACGTGCCAGGTCATGCAGTGATACGCGAAATCGGCGAGCGGATCGCCGAGCGTCGACAGTTCCCAGTCGAGGACCGCGAGCACGCGCGGCGCTTGCGGATCGAAGATCAGGTTGTCGAGCCGGTAGTCGCCATGCACGATCGACACGCGTTCGCTGCTTTCGTCCGGCATGTGCTGCGGCAGCCAGTCGATGAGCCGGGCCATCGCGTCGATCGGTTCGGTTTGCGACGCGAGATACTGCTTGCTCCAGCGGCCGATCTGGCGTGCGAAATAGTTGCCGGGTTTGCCGTAGCCGTCGAGGCCGAGCGCCACGGGGTCGATGCGGTGCAAGGCAGCGATCACGCGGTTCATCTCGTCGTAGATCGCCGCGCGTTCGGCAGGCGTCATGCCGGGCAGCGCGGGATCCCACAGCACGCGGCCCTCGACGAACGCCATCACGTAGAACGCGCGGCCGATCACGCTTTCGTCCTCGCAGAGCGCCAGCATGGCCGCGACCGGGACCTCGGTCGCGGCGAGCGCGGCCATCACGCGGTATTCGCGCTCGACCGCATGGGCGGACGGCAGCAGCTTCGCCGCCGGACCGGGCTTGGCGCGCATCACGTACGCGCGCGACGGCGTGATCAGCTTGAAGGTGGGATTGGACTGGCCGCCGGCGAACTGCTCGACCGTCAGCGGGCCCGCGAAGCCATCCACGTGCTGCCTGAGCCAGTGTTCGAGCGCGCCGGTATCGAAGCGCTGCTGCTGCGCGACCGCGCGCGTGCCGATGAACGCACCGTAATCCGGCGGCGGGTGTGCGGGCGTGGCGTCGTCCATGCTCTCCTCCGGTGCGGCGCACGTCAGGCGTCGCGTCTGAATTGGGTGAATTGCGCGTACAGCAGTTCCATTGTCGTGTTGCGCACGTCGCGATGCAGCGGCGAGGGCGGCGAAAAATTGAGCGTGCGCAGCACCCAGTCGCGCGGGTGTGTTCCGACATCGAGCGCGTTGATGCAGCCGGTCGCCTGCGACAGATGGCCGAAAAACGCGCGGCCGCCCGCGGTGATCGCGTGTGACAGGATGGCGCGATTCACGCCGCCGTGCAGCACGAGCAGCATCGTGTCCCAATGCGGGTCGTCGCGCAGCGCGGCGAGCGCGGGCAGGACGCGGTCGAGCAGTTCGCCGATCGTCTCGCCGCCGAGAAAGCGCGTGCTTTCGGGCACGATGCCGTCGAAGGCGCCGAGAAAGGCCGCTTCGAGATCGGCGGGCGGGATGCTCGCGAGCTTGCCGCCGCGGATTTCCTGCAGCGCCGGGTTGGACTCGGGCGCGATCGGCTGGCCGGTTTCGGCGAGCACGCGTTCGGCGGTTTCGAGCGTGCGCGGCAGGCCGCTGACGATCACGCGGTCGAAGCGGATCTGCTGCGCGGCGAACAGGCGGCCTGCGGCGCTCGCCTGCTCGCGCCCGTGCGCGTTCAGCGGGACCGTGTGCGGATCGATGGCGCGGCCCGTCGCATCGAAGTAGGTCACGTCGCCGTGCCGCATCAGGTAGAGGCGGCGGCGTTTCGGCAGTTGAAAGACGGCCATGGCGGGCGCGTGCGTTACGGCCGGTAGCGCGGCGCGCGCTTTTCGAGGAACGCGCTGATGCCTTCGAGCGCGTCGCGATGATGCAGCGCCGCGACGAAATGATCGCGCTCGGTCGTCAGGTGCGCGGCGAGCGGCTGCCCGGCCGCCGCGCCGAGCAGCGACTTGATGCGGGTGGTCGCGTTCGGCGAGAGCGCGCCGAGCTCCTCGGCCCAGGCGACAGCGCTGTCGCGCGCGGCGCCGGGTGCGACGAGCCGGTTGACCACACCCAGTTGATGCAGCCGCGCGGCGCCGACCGGCTTGCCTTCGAGCAGGATTTCGGTGGCCAGCGGGCGCGGCAGCGCCTGCGCGAGGAACCACGAGCCGCCGCCGTCCGGTGTCAGGCCGACGCGCGCATACGACATCACGAACTTCGCGTCGTCGGCGGCGACGAGCAGGTCGCAGGCGAGTGCGAGCGAGAAGCCGGCGCCGGCCGCCGCACCCTCGACCGCGGCGATCACCGGTTTGCTCGATGCGCGCAGCGCGCTGATCCAGCCGGCCAGCAACTCGATGCTCTGCGCCTGCACAGAGGGATCTTTCGCGCGGTTTTCCAGCAGGCGGTTCAGATTGCCGCCGGCGCAGAAAAAGCCGTCCGCGCCGGTCAGCACGATGGCGCGGATCGACGGATCGCGCTCGGCGCTGTCGAGCGCCTCGATCCCGGCCGCGTACATGTCGGGGTGCAGCGCGTTGCGCGCACCGGGGTTCGACAGCGTCAGCACGAGCGTCGTATCGCTGTGCGGCGGACGCGAGGCGAGCAGTTCGGCGGTCATGGTTGCGGCTCCGTGGGGAGATCGGCAGCGTCGGGCTGCGTGAGCGGCAGGCCCAGTTGCGCGCGGCGCGCGAGCCACGGCGAGGGCCGGTAGCGCGGCTCGCCGAGCACGCTCGACAGGTTGCGCAGGATGGTCAGGATCGTCTGCGCGCCGAGCGCGTCGCCGAGTGCGAGCGGGCCCTGCGGATAGCCGAGCCCGAGGGTGACCGCGAGGTCGATGTCCTGCGGCGTCGCAATCTGCTTTTGCGCGATGTCGCAGCCGATGTTGACGATCGTCGCCACCACGCGTTGTGCGACGAAACCGGTCGAATCGCGGATCACCGTGACCGCCGCGCCGTCCGCGGCGAGCAGCGCGTGGCCTTGCTCGCGGGCGGTACGGCCGGTCGCGGGCGTGGTCATCAGCGTGCGGCGGCGCGCGTCTGCCAGCGGGAACAGCGTGTCGACGGCGACCACGCGGCGTGCGTCGAGCGCTTCGTCGACCGCGGCGCTCGTTGCATCGTGGCCATACGGGGTGACGACGATCAGCGCGTCCGGCGCGGGCGTCGCGCCGTCGTCGAGCGGCACCCCCGCGCGGGCGGCGAGCGCCGCGACGGCGGCGCGGGCTTCCGGGTAGCGGCGGCTCACCCAGACGCGCGGCGGCAGCGTCGCCGGCGCCGGCGCTTCCGCGGGGACCTGCTGCCTGCCGTCCTCGTAGCGGTAGAAGCCCTCGCCGGTCTTGCGGCCAAGCAGGCCGCCCGCGAGCCGCGTGCCGGTGATCGGCGACGGCGTGAAGCGCGGTTCTTCGTAGAACTGGTGGTAGATCGATTCCATCACCGGATGCGACACGTCGAGCGCGGTCAGGTCGAGCAGCTCGAACGGGCCGAGACGGAAGCCGGCCTGCTCGCGTATGATCCGGTCGATGTCGGCGAAGGCCGCGACCCCTTCACCCGCGATGCGCAGACCCTCGGTGTTCATTCCGCGGCCCGCGTGATTGACGATGAAGCCGGGCATGTCCTTCGCGCGCACCGGCGTGTGGCCCATGCGGCGCGCGAGCGCCATCAGCGCGTCGCCGGCGGCGGGGTCGGTGCGCAGTCCGTCGACGACCTCGACGACTTTCATTAGCGGCACCGGATTGAAGAAGTGAAAGCCCGCGACGCGCGACGGATCGCTGCAGCCGGCGGCGATCGCGGTGATCGACAGCGACGAGGTATTCGACGCGAGCACGCAATCGCTGCCGACCACGCCTTCGAGTTCGCGAAACAGCGCGCGCTTGATGTCGAGCTTCTCGACGATCGCCTCGATGACGAGATCGCAGCCGGCCAGTTCGCCGACGCTTTGCGCGCCCCCGACACGCGCGAGCGCGTCGCGCGCCTGCGCTTCGTCGAGCTTGCCTTTCGCGCTGAGCTTTGCGAGCGTATCGGCCAGGTAGTCTCGCGCGGAGGCGACGGCGCTCGGGTTGGTATCGTACAGGCGCACCGCGAGGCCGGCGAGTGCGGCGATCTGCGCGATGCCGCGCCCCATGGCGCCAGTGCCGACGATGCCGATGGTCTCGATGCTGTATTCGCGAGAGGTCATGGGGTTGCGTGTCTCCGTAGTTGCTCTAGAATAGCACGGTCGTGCCATTCTGTTGATGGTGTCAGGATGAGGGATTCGAAGGGATGCGCTCACGGGCGGCCTGCGCGATCTGCACAGGCGGTCCGGGTCGCTTGCATACAGGAGGCGGCAGATGATCAGACTGTGCGGTTTCGCGTTGTCCAACTACTACAACAAGGTGAAGTTCGTGCTCCTCGAGTACGGCATCCCGTTCGAGGAAGTCACGGTGATGACGGGCCAGGACGAGGCGGTGCTCGCGCACTCGCCGCTCGGCAAGGTGCCGTTCATCCAGACCGCGGAGGGCGATCTCTGCGAGTCGCAGGCGATCGTCGAGTACCTGCACGCGCGCTATCCGGAGCGGGGCATCTTTGCGGCCGATCCATGGGAAGCGGCGAAGCAGCGCGAGATGATTGCGTTCGTCGACCTGCATCTCGAACTGGTGGCGCGCGATCTCTACAAGCAGGCGTTTTTTGGCGGCACGGTGACGGACGCGACCCGCGGACGCGTCGAGAAACTGCTGACGCGCCACATTGCGGGCTTCAGGCGGCTCGCGAAGTTCGGGCCTTACCTGTGCGGCGAGCGCTTCAGCGTCGCGGATGCGGCGGGCTTCGTGAGTCTGCCGCTCGTGGGGCTGGCGACGCGGCAGGTGTACGGCCGCGATCTGCTGCTCGAGGCCGGCGTGGACTGGAAGCGCTACGCGGAGCAGGTCGGCGAGCGGCCGGCCGCGCAGCGCGTGACGGCGGACCGCAAGGCGTTCATCGCGGCTAGCGCGCGCAACTGAAGCCGCGGTGCGGCCGCGGGCGCCGCCCCGCGGCGCGCCCCACGGCCGCGCGCCCGCTTGTGCGACGCGCGCGACGCCCGCTCGCGCGACGCGGGGCGTCGTGGGCGGCAGCGCGGGTCGCATCGGCGCGCTCCGTCCTACAGGCGTGCGAGCCGTTCGAGGGCGGTCGCGAGCGTGCTTTCCTGCTTCGCGAAGCAAAAACGCACGACGCCCGATTCGTGCGGCGCGTGATAGAACGCCGACACCGGAATCGCGGCCACGCCGATTTCGCTCGTCAGCCACTGGGCGAATTCGGCCTCGGGCAGATCGCTGATCGCCGAGTAGTCGACGCACTGGAAATAGGTGCCGGTGCAGGGCAGCAGCCGGAAACGCGTGTTCGCGAGACCGGCGCGGAACAGGTCGCGCTTCTTCTGATAGAACCCCGGCAACTCCAGATAGGGCAGCGGGTCGCGCATGTACGTGGCGAGGCCGATCTGCATCGGCGTGTTCACGGTGAACACGTTGAACTGATGGACCTTGCGGAATTCGGCGGTGAGCGCGGCGGGCGCCGCAACGTAGCCGACCTTCCAGCCGGTCACGTGATAGGTCTTGCCGAAGCTCGACACGACGAAGCTGCGCTGCGCGAGTTCCGGATAACGCGCGACGCTCTCGTGCGGCGCGCCGTCGTAGACCATGTGTTCGTAGACCTCGTCGGACAGGATCAGCACATTCGTGCCGCGCACGATCGCTTCCAGCCGGCGCATGTCGTGTTCGCGCCAGACGGTGCCGGTGGGATTATGCGGCGTGTTGATCAGCAGCAGCCGCGTGTTGGGCGTGATCGCGGCGGCGAGGCGCTCGAACGGGATCTGGTAGTCGGGCGCTTCGAGCGTGACGAATACCGGCTTGCCGCCCGCCAGTTCGATCGACGGCAGGTAGCTGTCGTAATTCGGTTCGATCACGATGACTTCGTCGCCGGGGCGCACGGTGCACAGGATCGCCGTGAGCAGCGCCTGGGTCGCGCCCGCGGTGACCGTGATCTCGCTGGCCGCGTCGTAGCGGCGCCCGTACAGGTGCGCGATCTTGTCCGCGATCGCCTCGCGCAGCGGCGCGGCGCCGGCCATCGGCGGGTACTGGTTGTGACCGCCGCGCATGGCGTTCGACACGGCGTCGACGATGCGCGGATCGCAATCGAAGTCCGGAAAACCCTGACCGAGGTTCACCGCGCCTTTTTCGGCGGCGAGCGCGCTCATCACGGTGAAGATCGTCGTGCCGACGTGCGGCAGGCGGGACGGAAACGACGGCGTCGTGGGCGGATCGTGCGGTGCGTTCATGGCGGCGGCGTGGAGACGGGGGTGATCGGGACGGTTCGAGACTCGATTGTAGGGAATCGCCGCGCGGCGTGCGCGTCAGACCGGCACCGGCTCGGCGGCCGCGACCAGGCAGGCCTTGACGAACGGCGCGGGCGGCGCGATCCGGAAGGCGAAATCGCGCGCGATGCGGCGGGCGAGCTTCAGCACCGCGCGATCCTTCGAGACCAGCCAGTCGGCGCCGGACGCGTGCGCGAGTTCGAGAAACTTCTGGTCGTCGCGGTCCTTGCAGCGCGGCAGCGGCCGGGGATCGTCCGGCACGGCCGGCTCGACGTGCCGCGCAAGGCGCCTGAGCGTGGCGAGCGCGGCGTCGCGGTCGAGCGCGCGCCGCACGAACTGCGGGTAATCGAGCACATGGACGAGTTCGGCGAGGCAGCGCGCGTCGATCAGCGCTTCGAGCGCGCCGGATTCGAGCGCGGCGCGGATCGGGCGGGTATGTGGATCGTCGAACACGAGAATGTCGATCCACACGTTCGAATCGAGGACGACGCGTGGGATGGGCGCGGCAGGGCAGGCAGGCATTCGTTACAATCGGGCTTTCGTCATCAACGCGAGGCACGGCGTGCCTGCAAGCTTCTATGATAATCGTTCTGTCGCCGGCGAAATCGCTCGACTATGAAACGCCCGCGCACATCAGCCGGCACACGATTCCCGACTTCGTCGACGACGCGGCCGAGCTGATCGGCGGGCTGCGCGAACTGTCGCCGCAGCAGATCGCGTCGCTGATGAGCATTTCGGATCCGCTCGCGCAACTGAATGTCGAGCGCTACGCGCGCTGGTCGCCGACGTTCGACACGCGCAACGCGAAGCAGGCGGTGCTCGCGTTCAACGGCGACGTCTACGAGGGCTTCGACGCCCGGTCGCTCACGGCGACCGATCTGGATTTCGCGCAGCAGCACGTGCGCGTGCTCTCCGGGCTCTACGGACTGCTGCGCCCGCTCGATCTGCTGCAGCCGTACCGGCTCGAAATGGGAACGCGCTTCGTCAATGCGCGCGGCAAGGATCTGTACGCGTTCTGGGGCGAGCGCATCACGCAGGCGCTGAACGCGCAACTGAAGGCGCGCCGGGGCGCGGCGCGCGTGCTGGTCAACTGCGCGTCGAACGAATACTTCAGGTCGGTCAAGCCGAAGCTGCTCGACGCGCCGGTGGTCACGCCGGTATTCGAGGACTGGAAGGGCGGGCGCTACAAGGTCATCAGCTTTCACGCGAAGCGCGCGCGCGGCCTGATGGCGCGCTATGCGGTCGAGAACCGGATCGGGACGCCTGCGCAACTGAAGGACTTCGACGCCGAAGGCTACGCGTTCGACGCCGCGGCATCGAACGACGCGACCTATGTGTTTCGGCGCCGCCTCGCAGGATGAGCGGCGTTTCTCCTGAATCCATCGCTGGCCAGCCGGGACATCTGCCATGAGTTTGTCGATCACGAGCAATTTCGACGCAGGCGCGATTGACGTGCTGTCCTGCGCGCAGGCCGACGCGATCCGGCTGCGCGTCCGGTGCGACAGCGCGGCCGGGTTCGCGCAGTGGTTCTACTTCTGCCTGTCCGGCGCGCGCGGCGAACGATGCGTGATGCGCTTCGAGAACGCCGCGGACTGCGCCTTCCCGGACGGCTGGCGCGACTACCAGGCGGTGGCGAGCTACGACCGCGTGAACTGGTTTCGCGTGCCGACCTCATACGACGGCCGCGTGTTGACGATCGAGCACACGCCCGAGTTCGATCGCATTTATTACGCGTACTTCGAGCCGTATGGCGAGGAGCGTCACGCGGCGTTTCTCGGCACCGTGCAGCAATTGCCGCACGCGCGCCTGACCGAGCTTGGCCGGACGGTCGAAGGCCGGCCCGTCACGCTGCTCACGCTCGGCCTCGGGCGCGACGACGTGCCGCGCAAGAAAGTCTGGATCATTGCGCGCCAGCATCCGGGCGAAACGATGGCCGAGTGGTTCGTCGAAGGGCTCGTGAAACGCCTCGCCGGCTGGGGCGACTGGGCGGGCGATCCGGTGGCGCGCAAGCTGGTCGGGCATGCGGTGTTTTATATCGTGCCGAACATGAATCCCGATGGCAGCGTGCACGGCAATCTGCGCACGAACGCGGCCGGCGCCAATCTGAACCGCGAATGGATGGCGCCGGATCCGGTGCGCAGCCCCGAGGTGCAGGTGGTGCGCGACGCGATCCATGCGAGCGGGTGCGACCTGTTCTTCGACATTCACGGCGACGAGGCGCTGCCGTATGTGTTCGTCGCGGGCTCGGAGATGCTGCCGGGGTTTACCGAGCGGCAAGGGCGCGAGCAAAGGGTGTTCATCGAGGCATTCAGGCGGGCGAGCCCGGACTTCCAGGATCAGCATGGGTATGCGGCGAGCAAGTATCGCGAGGATGCGCTCAAGCTCGCGTCCAAGTACATCGGCAATGCGTTCGGCTGTCTGTCGCTGACGCTCGAAATGCCGTTCAAGGACAATGCGAATTTGCCCGACGAGCGCGTCGGCTGGAACGGCGAGCGCAGTGCGGCACTCGGCGCGGCGATGCTGCAGGCGATTCTCGTGCATCTGGAAACGTTCGCGTAGAGCGGCGCCGCCGCGTTGTGCGGACGGGAAACGAAAAGCGGCGCACACGTTCGTTCACGTGTACGCCGCTTTTCGTTGCCGACGTGCGCGGCGGGCGTCAGTGCGTTTTCTTCTTCGTCACCTTCTTCTTGCTGCTTGTCCGCGATGACGGCGATGGGTGCCTGGTGACGTGCTTGCCGGTGATCCGCTTGCCGCTCACATGCCTGCCCTTGACCACATGGTGCCGTGCCGGCGCACGCGTGTAGTGCGGCCTGAGCGGCGGCACCGGATCGTTCCAGCTAAACGCGAGCATCTGGTTGCCCACGTAGCCGCAGCGGAATTTCAGCGCGGAAGGGTCGTCTGTGCCGTTCTGGCGTACCCCGAGTCCTTCGACGGTAACGATGGTGTCGACCTTCACGCGCTGCTTGCGCTCGTCGAACGAATCGTTCCACGGGGTGATCGACGAATGGGCGCTATCGAACGAGCTGGGTGGGAATTCGACGTGATCGAAGGCGGTCGAGGTACTGGCGACGAAGTCACCGTGTGCCGCACAGTCCGCAACGAGCGGGTTGGCGTGCATGTCGGTGATGTAGTGCTGGACGAGTTCGTTGTGCTGTTCGATCTGATCGGCGAATGCGGGAACAGGACACAGGAGCGCGGCGCTCGCTGCAACTGCCGCTAACCGGCCGGCCACCCGCAGCAACCGGCGCGGTAGGTAGGTGCAATCCATCTAGTTCGGTAAGGGCTATTGAGACATCAGGCAGATAAGATGCCTGACGACAGGAATGAGTTCAATCCTGACACAATTATTTTGCGCTGTCGTGGTAGGTCCTCTCGAGACGCGCGTGAACGCGCGAGAGACGCCACTGCGGCGTGCAGGGGTTTGTCAGACGCGCGGACCGCCTAGCCGGTAACGGCGCACGTCGTAGGTGGTGACCCAGGCTGGCCGGTAGATTGCGATCAGCGCGGTGGACATGCCGGTGAACCACGCCTCGCCGGTGGCGAGCAGCAGCACGCTGAACGCGTAGCCGACCGGCACGACGAGCAGCGAGCCGCCGGTAACGGCCACGTGCGTGGCCAGCGCGGCGAGCGATGTGAGACCCACCGCGATCGCCGGGGACATGAAGCCCTGACCGAAGATGAACATGAACAGGCTGCGCGGCAGCCAGGCGATACAAGCCCGTTGCAGCAGCGCCGAGATCCCGACCGGCAACGCGCCGTAGACCACGAACGTGAGCGCGATGCCCTCCCAGGAGGCGTCGAAGACGACTGCGGCGAGCCCTGTGACCGCGGCCATTGCAATCAGCGCGAGCGGCCAGTCGAACAGCGTGACCACGAGCGTGGCGCCGAGAAGATGGATCACGGTGCCGTCTTCGAGCCATGCATTGCTTGCCCACAGCACCGAGACGGCCACGATGATGGCGAGCCATACGTGCTGAAGCGTGGCGTCCTGCAGTCTTCGGAAGGGGGCTTTCCACAGCGCGAGCGCGAGCAGCAGCGTGGCGGCAATCCAGCCACCGACTGCGACCCATAGCGGAAGCGGTGTGTAGAGGAATCCCATATGCCTCATATTACTCGTTGGACGGAAAAAGGTGTGAGCGGATTCCATGCCAGCGCGGCTCGCGCCGCGCGCCTCGCCTTGCTGAGCGGACTCATTCGGGCTCGCTGTCGTCGGGTTCGCCGAACGGGACGCCCGGTTCGGCGGCCATCGGCAATGGGTCGCTCTCGTTGTCCGCCGGCAATGGGTAGGTGAACGCCGGCGGCGTGCGCGGACGCAGCGGCACGCTTCCCGCCTGACCCATCACCGGCTTGGGCGCGCTCTCGTCTTCGCCGCGCAGCACCTCCAGTTGCGAGGCGAGCCAGCCGTTGTAGAGCGCGACGGCAGCGGCGCGATTGGGTGCGCCGAGCTGCTGGAAGATGCTCGCCAGATGGATCTTGACGGTGCCTTCGCTGATGCCGAGGGTGCGAGCGATCATCTTGTTGGTGTTGCCCATATGGACGCAGCGCATGATCTGCTCCTGACGCGGCGACAGTCCGCTCGCGAGGCGGGCGCGCCGGCGCGGTGGGTTGGCTTCGGGTGGCGCGTGTGGTGGGCGCGGTGCGTGCGGCGGGTGCGGTGGCGCTTCGGGCGGCGGCACCGGCGTGAACGCAAGCGCGCCCGCCGGGACATAGTGTCCGCCGAGCAGCACGATTTCGAGTGCCCGCACGATCAGCCGCGGGTCCGTGGTGCGCGGAATCACGCCGAGCACGCCGCGCGACAGCAGGCCGTGAACGAATGGCTGCGATTGGTCGCCCGCCAGCACAGCGGTACGCAGGCCCACGTGCTCGGCGAGCAGCGGCCCGATTTCGGCGGCGGCCGTCGGGTCTTGCCAGTCGATTACCAGCAGGTCGTGCGGCTGGCGGCGCAAGATGCGGCTTGCCTGGCGCCAGTCGTGGGCTTCGTCAAAGCGTGCAAGGCGGTCGATCTGCCGCAGCAGTGCCTTGAGGCCGGCGCGTCGCTCCGCGTCCGGGCCGATAACCGAGAATCGCATGCCATGTCTCCTGATGAGTCGATGTAGGCGGCGGAGTGCGCCTTGCGACCAATGATGACAAATTCCTTGCGGTTTGACGGCCTGGCCGGAAGTCATAAGACAAATGACAAAAAAAAGCCCCGCTCGCGGCGGGGCCCGGACTGCGCGAACGCGCGGATCAATGGAAGTGCGGCTGTGCGGGGTCCGCGTCTTCCGGCATTTCCGCATGCACGATTTCGCCGAGCGGATCGGCGTAGAGCGGCACGCCGCAATCGTCGCAATATTCAGGCTCGAAGCGCCCCGCATGACGACGGATGTCGGTGACGCCGGTTTCCTTCAGCAGCGCGACGATTTCATCCAGCGGGCCGTTCGCGGCGTCGCTTTCCGGCAAGTCTTCTTCCTGGCCCGCTTCGCCGTTTTCTCGCCCGTAGAGCGGCCAGACGACGCCATAGATCACGTCGTTGCTGCCGCGGCGCGTAAAGCCGATACGGTATTCGTCGATGCGGCGCTCGCCAAAGCCGCCGATCACCGCGCGCAGATCGGCCGGGGCTGCGCTGATCGTATCGAACAGGTAGCGCACCGCCGTGCGCACCGTGTGCGGGCGCACCTGCTCGTCGGCGTCGCGGCAGGCCGAGTAGTAGGCATCGGGCAGCAGGCATTCGACCTCGCAGCCGGGCAGCGCGAGCGCGAGATTGGCGCCGCCTTGCGTCGCCCATTGCTCGAGGCACTGGCTGCGCTCGATCCGGTTGCCGTGTTCCTCTTCCTGCCAGCGGAACACCGGCGAGCCGACGGGCGCCGCGACGACAGCCAGCAGGAAGCGCGGGTCGGCGAGAATCGGAGAGGTTTCCGGCAGGTCGCCGAAATTGAGCCGCACGGTGCCGCCGGAGAGCGCGGCCTGGGTCAGTTGCTGGGCAAGACGCCAGGTTTCGACGTGGTGGCGCGGCAACTGGTCGATGCTGTAGAGAAACGGCGCCATCGCGACGCGCGTGCCGGTGGCGAGGACGTGTGCTTGCAGATGCGAGCGAAGCGCGTCGGCCGTGTCGGCCTTTAGCGAACCGGACGGGATGGCGTAACGCGTCCAGGCCAGCACGGGCGCGGCGATCAGCAGGGCCTCGTACGGGGCGCCCTCATGCTCGACGAGGAAAGACTCGCTGTGCGTTTCGGCCATGTCGGCGAGTGCCCCGTATGCATCCGGGTGATTCTGCTGCAGGTGATCGAGCGCAGCGTCCAGCGTGGTCTGGTTGGCGTTGCGGACGATCTTTGCCAGCAGCGCATCGAGCTTCGCTTCCCAGAAGCGGTCTTCGGTGCGGCTGCCCGACGCGAATAGCGCGAGCGAGAGTCCGACGAGCTTGTCGGCATCGGGAGGGAGACGTTTGGCGATTCGCGAGCGCATAAATCAGGGATTTGGGGTGCACAGAACCCTACATTCTATTCGTTTCTGCGCGGCCTTACCGGTTATGCGCGGACAGGCGCGTCCGACGGGCCGCGGCCGACCTTCGCAGGGCGGCCTGGCGGCCGTGCCGCCGGCCTCCTCCAGGGGGCGTCCCGCCCTCTATACTGGCGGGATCCGGCCCGGCGGGCCGCAGACGTGCAACGAGGAGAAGCCTTGAAATCGGACCAACTGATCGAGCAGCTGGCCGCCGTGTTTGCATTGATCGTGCTGGTGGGCGGCTCGCTGCTGGTGCTTGCTCCGTTCACGACGGCGCTGCTGTGGGGGGCGATCCTGAGTTATACGTCATGGGGGCTGTACTGCCGGGTGACGAGGTGGGTCGGCGGGCGGCGCAGGCTGGCGGCGTTGCTGATTGTGTTGCTCATCCTGGTCGTGGTGCTCGGGCCGTTCGTCTACGCGGGTTTCGCGTTCGGGGCGCATGCCCGTCAGATGGTTGCGCTGGTACAGCGGCTGTTTGGATCGGGGTTGCCGGATTTGCCGGCATGGGTCATCCGGATTCCGATTGCCGGTCCGAATATCGATGCGTTCTGGGGGCGTCTCGCAAGCGGCAGCTCGGAACTGGCCACGCAGCTGCACACACTGGCTGCGCCTGCGGGACGATGGATCCTGGGCGCGGCCATTGCGGTCACGCACGGGCTGGGGTTGCTCGCATTGAGCATCGTGCTGGCATTCTTTTTCTACACGGGGGGCGAGGGTGCCGCTGCGTGGCTGAATGCGGGTATGCGCCGTATCGCCGGCGAGCGTGCCGAGTACCTGCTTGCGCTGGCGGGCAGCACCGTGCGAGGGGTGGTGTACGGCATTCTCGGCACGGCGCTCGTGCAGGGTGTGCTGGCCGGCGTGGGATGCTGGGTTGCGGGGGTGCCGGCACCGGCTTTGCTGGGACTGGCCACGTTCTTTCTGTCGGTGATCCCGGGCGGCCCGGTACTCGTCTGGTTGCCGGCGGCCATCTGGCTTTTTCACGGCGGTTCGACGGGATGGGCCGTTTTTCTTTTCGTCTGGGGCGTGCTCGTGGTCAGCATGGCAGATAACGTGATCAAGCCGATCCTGATCGGCAAGAGCAGTGACATGCCGCTGATCCTCGTGATGCTGGGGATTCTCGGCGGTGCGCTGGCGTTCGGCTTTCTGGGTGTCTTTATCGGCCCGACGTTGCTGGCGGTTGCCTACACGGTATTGCACGACTGGGCGATTGGTCCGGTGCGGGCGAAGCATCCGGCGCACGATCCGGTGGAGCCTGGCCAATAAGCCAGGTGGTCAGCGGCCTCGCTTTTTCATTTTTTCACGCGATCGTCACTGGGCTGCAAATTTTTTCGCAGGTGGAGTTGACGGGGGGGAGGAGGTTCTGCATAATCTCGTTTCTCTGCTGCAGACGCAGCAACGCAGCGAAGCAGCGCCGGAGTGAACAGGGCAGTAGCGGGGCGCAGCACGCAGCGAATGTTCTTTAAAAACATACAGCCGATAAGTGTGGGCACTTGATGCAGGGCGCGCAGCGCGGGGTTCGCAAGAGCCGCGCGCAGGGCAAAAGTATCAAAGTGTCTCACACAGTATTGAAAGGAAGGTCAGGGCTGCTTCGTCAAGGGGCAGGGCCTGGCCACAACGTCAGTACGTTGAGTGAGCGACCGGTTTAGCGGGAGACCGCGGAACCGAAAACAGTAACAGGTTTGAACTGAAGAGTTTGATCCTGGCTCAGATTGAACGCTGGCGGCATGCCTTACACATGCAAGTCGGACGGCAGCGCGGGCTTCGGCCTGGCGGCGAGTGGCGAACGGGTGAGTAATACATCGGAACGTGTCCAGTAGTGGGGGATAGCCCGGCGAAAGCCGGATTAATACCGCATACGATCTGTGGATGAAAGCGGGGGACCTTCGGGCCTCGCGCTACAGGGGCGGCCGATGGCAGATTAGCTAGTTGGTGGGGTAAAGGCCTACCAAGGCGACGATCTGTAGCTGGTCTGAGAGGACGACCAGCCACACTGGGACTGAGACACGGCCCAGACTCCTACGGGAGGCAGCAGTGGGGAATTTTGGACAATGGGGGCAACCCTGATCCAGCAATGCCGCGTGTGTGAAGAAGGCCTTCGGGTTGTAAAGCACTTTTGTCCGGAAAGAAAACCTTTGAGCTAATACCTCGTGGGGATGACGGTACCGGAAGAATAAGCACCGGCTAACTACGTGCCAGCAGCCGCGGTAATACGTAGGGTGCGAGCGTTAATCGGAATTACTGGGCGTAAAGCGTGCGCAGGCGGTGCTGTAAGACCGATGTGAAATCCCCGGGCTTAACCTGGGAACTGCATTGGTGACTGCAGCGCTGGAGTATGGCAGAGGGGGGTGGAATTCCACGTGTAGCAGTGAAATGCGTAGAGATGTGGAGGAACACCGATGGCGAAGGCAGCCCCCTGGGCCAATACTGACGCTCATGCACGAAAGCGTGGGGAGCAAACAGGATTAGATACCCTGGTAGTCCACGCCCTAAACGATGTCAACTGGTTGTCGGGCCTTCATTGGCTTGGTAACGTAGCTAACGCGTGAAGTTGACCGCCTGGGGAGTACGGTCGCAAGATTAAAACTCAAAGGAATTGACGGGGACCCGCACAAGCGGTGGATGATGTGGATTAATTCGATGCAACGCGAAAAACCTTACCTACCCTTGACATGGATGGAACCCCGCTGAGAGGTGGGGGTGCCCGAAAGGGAGCCGTCACACAGGTGCTGCATGGCTGTCGTCAGCTCGTGTCGTGAGATGTTGGGTTAAGTCCCGCAACGAGCGCAACCCTTGTCCCTAGTTGCTACGCAAGAGCACTCCAGGGAGACTGCCGGTGACAAACCGGAGGAAGGTGGGGATGACGTCAAGTCCTCATGGCCCTTATGGGTAGGGCTTCACACGTCATACAATGGTCGGAACAGAGGGTAGCCAAGCCGCGAGGTGGAGCCAATCCCAGAAAACCGGTCGTAGTCCGGATCGCACTCTGCAACTCGAGTGCGTGAAGCTGGAATCGCTAGTAATCGCGGATCAGCATGCCGCGGTGAATACGTTCCCGGGTCTTGTACACACCGCCCGTCACACCATGGGAGTGGGTTTTGCCAGAAGTGGCTAGTCTAACCGCAAGGAGGACGGTCACCACGGCAGGATTCATGACTGGGGTGAAGTCGTAACAAGGTAGCCGTATCGGAAGGTGCGGCTGGATCACCTCCTTTCCAGAGCCTGCGCCATGGCGCAAGTGCTCACGCTTATCGGCTGTAGGCATGACAGACTCAGGGGTCTGTAGCTCAGTTGGTTAGAGCACCGTCTTGATAAGGCGGGGGTCGCTGGTTCGAATCCAGCCAGACCCACCAATCTGTCGGAGGCGGGCCCCTGGGGGAAGACATGGGGGGCATAGCTCAGCTGGGAGAGCACCTGCTTTGCAAGCAGGGGGTCGTCGGTTCGATCCCGTCTGCCTCCACCAGTCCTCAATGCACGAAGCGCCTGCGGTGGCAGGGCCTGCGTGCATTGGCGATTGAGCCAGTCATGGCGGCGCGCACAGGGTGTGCGCCGGCTGTCGTTCTTTAACAATCAGGAAGAAGTAGTAAAGAGATTGGCCGAAAGCATCTCGAGATGGATGCGAGTAGGTGAATCAGGGTTGTGATTGTATCGATGTATCTCAGGGCCCTCGGAAGAGGGCAGTGGAATACGGCACAACGCGAAAACTCAACCTGTAGCGGGAAGGTGTCGGAAGAGACACACCTGTTATAGGGTCAAGCGAACAAGTGCATGTGGTGGATGCCTTGGCGATCACAGGCGATGAAGGACGCGGTAGCCTGCGAAAAGCTGCGGGGAGCTGGCAAACGAGCTTTGATCCGCAGATGTCCGAATGGGGAAACCCACTCCGAATGGAGTATCCGTGGCTGAATACATAGGCCATGTGAAGCGAACGCGGCGAACTGAAACATCTAAGTAGCCGCAGGAAAAGAAATCAACCGAGATTCCCAGAGTAGTGGCGAGCGAAATGGGAGCAGCCTGTACTCTTTATCTGCATTGTCAGCTGAACGCTCTGGAAAGTGCGGCCATAGTGGGTGATAGCCCCGTAGGCGAAGGCAGTGTGGAAGAACTGGGTGTACGACAAGTAGGGCGGGACACGTGAAATCCTGTCTGAAGATGGGGGGACCATCCTCCAAGGCTAAATACTCGTGATCGACCGATAGTGAACCAGTACCGTGAGGGAAAGGCGAAAAGAACCCCGGGAGGGGAGTGAAAGAGATCCTGAAACCGCATGCATACAAACAGTCGGAGCCTCGCAAGGGGTGACGGCGTACCTTTTGTATAATGGGTCAGCGACTTACATTCAGTGGCGAGCTTAACCGAATAGGGCAGGCGTAGCGAAAGCGAGTCCGAACAGGGCGTCCAGTCGCTGGGTGTAGACCCGAAACCAGGTGATCTATCCATGGCCAGGCTGAAGGCACGGTAACACGTGCTGGAGGGCCGAACCCACTAACGTTGAAAAGTTAGGGGATGAGCTGTGGATAGGGGTGAAAGGCTAAACAAACCTGGAAATAGCTGGTTCTCTCCGAAAACTATTTAGGTAGTGCCTCGTGTATCACCTTCGGGGGTAGAGCACTGTCATGGTTGAGGGGTCCATTGCGGATTACCTCGCCATAGCAAACTCCGAATACCGAAGAGTGCAATCACGGGAGACAGACATCGGGTGCTAACGTCCGGTGTCAAGAGGGAAACAACCCAGACCGCCAGCTAAGGTCCCGAAATATGGCTAAGTGGGAAACGAAGTGGGAAGGCTAAAACAGTCAGGAGGTTGGCTTAGAAGCAGCCACCCTTTAAAGAAAGCGTAATAGCTCACTGATCGAGTCGTCCTGCGCGGAAGATGTAACGGGGCTAAGCCATATACCGAAGCTGCGGATGCACAGCAATGTGCATGGTAGGAGAGCGTTCCGTAAGCCTGCGAAGGTGCACCGGAAGGTGTGCTGGAGGTATCGGAAGTGCGAATGCTGACATGAGTAGCGATAAAGGGGGTGAAAGGCCCCCTCGCCGTAAGCCCAAGGTTTCCTACGCAACGTTCATCGGCGTAGGGTGAGTCGGCCCCTAAGGCGAGGCAGAAATGCGTAGCTGATGGGAAGCAGGTCAATATTCCTGCACCAGTGTGAAATGCGATGGGGGGACGGATCGCGGAAGGTTGTCCGGGTGTTGGAAGTCCCGGTCGCTGCGTTGGAGAAGGTGCTCTGGCAAATCCGGGCACGGGATTCAAGGGCGTGGCGCGAGCTTCTCCGGAAGCGAAGCAACTGGAAGGGGTTCCAGGAAAAGCCTCTAAGCTTCAGTTTCACATTGACCGTACCGCAAACCGACACAGGTGGGCGAGATGAGTATTCCAAGGCGCTTGAGAGAACTCGGGAGAAGGAACTCGGCAAACTGGTACCGTAACTTCGGGATAAGGTACGCCCTTGTAGCTTGACAGGCCTGCGCCTGGAGGGTGAAAGGGTTGCAATAAACTGGTGGCTGCGACTGTTTAATAAAAACACAGCACTCTGCAAACACGAAAGTGGACGTATAGGGTGTGACGCCTGCCCGGTGCCGGAAGATTAAATGATGGGGTGCAAGCTCTTGATTGAAGTCCCGGTAAACGGCGGCCGTAACTATAACGGTCCTAAGGTAGCGAAATTCCTTGTCGGGTAAGTTCCGACCTGCACGAATGGCGTAACGATGGCCACACTGTCTCCTCCCGAGACTCAGCGAAGTTGAAGTGTTTGTGATGATGCAATCTCCCCGCGGCTAGACGGAAAGACCCCATGAACCTTTACTGCAGCTTTGCATTGGACTTTGAACCGGCCTGTGTAGGATAGGTGGGAGGCTGTGAAGCGTGAACGCCAGTTTGCGTGGAGCCGTCCTTGAAATACCACCCTGGCTTGTTTGAGGTTCTAACCTTGGGCCCTGAAGCGGGTCTGGGGACAGTGCATGGCAGGCAGTTTGACTGGGGCGGTCTCCTCCCAAAGTGTAACGGAGGAGTACGAAGGTACGCTAGGTACGGTCGGAAATCGTGCTGATAGTGCAATGGCATAAGCGTGCTTGACTGTGAGACTGACAAGTCGAACAGGTGCGAAAGCAGGTCATAGTGATCCGGTGGTTCTGTATGGAAGGGCCATCGCTCAACGGATAAAAGGTACTCTGGGGATAACAGGCTGATACCGCCCAAGAGTTCATATCGACGGCGGTGTTTGGCACCTCGATGTCGGCTCATCTCATCCTGGGGCTGTAGCCGGTCCCAAGGGTATGGCTGTTCGCCATTTAAAGAGGTACGTGAGCTGGGTTTAAAACGTCGTGAGACAGTTTGGTCCCTATCTGCCGTGGGCGCTGGAAGTTTGAGGGGGCCTGCTCCTAGTACGAGAGGACCGGAGTGGACGAACCTCTGGTGTACCGGTTGTCACGCCAGTGGCATCGCCGGGTAGCTATGTTCGGAAGAGATAACCGCTGAAAGCATCTAAGCGGGAAACTCGCCTCAAGATGAGACTTCCCCGGGGCTTCGAGCCCCTTGAAGGGTCGTTCAAGACCAGGACGTTGATAGGTCAGGTGTGGAAGCGCAGTAATGCGTTAAGCTAACTGATACTAATTGCCCGTAAGGCTTGATCCTATAACCGGTGTGTTTCGCCGCCCCCGAACCGGGATGCGCGGCAGACCACCCGGGTTGAGATCGCGTGTTGTGCCTGAAACAACGCAACCCCGCTTCAGCATCCCTCTTTACGCTTCTTCCCGATTGGCTGCGGCGCCGTGCCGGCGACGCAGCAACCCGTCATGCCTGATGACCATAGCGAGTCGGTCCCACCCCTTCCCATCCCGAACAGGACCGTGAAACGACTCCACGCCGATGATAGTGCGGATTCCCGTGTGAAAGTAGGTAATCGTCAGGCTCCTCATGCCCTCGCTCCGAACCCCGTCCACCTCCGTGGCGGGGTTCGGCCGTTTACGGACTGGACATGCGCGCCGTCAATCCGCGCGTCTGGATTCCAGCGCATATCGAACTACCAGGGAACGGTACGACCGAGATAATCGACGTACTGCAAGCCCGGCGTACCCCGCTTCGATAGCAACACGTCCACGAGACCCGGTACGTTCTCCTCAATACCGAATGGCGCATCCGGGCCGCCCAGCGCGGTGCGGATCCATCCCGGCGCCATTAGCGTCATTGCGCGTGCCGAATCCCCGTGGCGGCCTGCAAAGCTACGCATGACTTTGTCGTAGCAAAATTCCATCCGCCGCGATCATCCGATTGTCCATCGTAAGCGGCCAGCCATCCCATCTTGACGCGCGAGGAAGGAGTTAGCTGGTCGCGGCCGGTTGCCATCGATGCGGCAGCAACGAGGCGATATCGCTATGCCGGTGTGTCGGCAGTCGCGTGAGAACATCCTTGAGATACGCTTGCGGCTCATGGCCGTTGAGTTGCGCTGACCGGATGAGGCTCATGATCGCGGCTGAACGTTGACCGGCACGAAGTGATCCGGCAAACAGCCAGTTGTTGCGTCCGACAGCCCACGGGCGGATCTGGTTCTCAACCCAGTTGTTATCGATCGGCACAGCCCCGTCGTCGAGATAGCGCGTCAGCGCTTCCCACCGGTTGAGCGTGTAGTCCAGCGCCTTCGCTATCGCCGAGCCCTCGGAGACGATCCGGCGATGTGTGATCAGCCACTCGTGAAGTGCATCGCACACTGGCCTGGCTCGATGCTGTCGAAGCTGGTATCGGGCGTCATCGTTCAGTGCTGCGGCGTCGCGCTCGACATCGTAGAGCGCGGCGAAGAACGGTAGTGCCTGCTTCGCCACCTCGCTGCTGTGGTTGGCATGCAGTTCGTAGAATTTGCGCCGTGCGTGCGCAGCGCACCCGATCTCGGTGATGCCCTGCTGGAACGATGCCTTGTAGCCGCTGAAGTCGTCGCATACCAGCTTGCCATGCCAGCCATCGAGGAACGCCCGGGCATGCTCTCCAGCACGGCTGCTGGCGAAGTCGTAGACCACGGCGCGCAACCCGCTGAGCTGGGTGGACGTATACGCCCACAGGTACGCCCGATGTGTTTTGCCTTTGCCGGGACTGAGCATCTGTACCGGTGTCTCGTCTGCGTGCAGCACGGCCTGCTTCAGCATCTCCTGTCGGAGCGCGTCCACCAGCGGCTGCAGTTGCACTCCGCACGCGCCGACCCACGCCCCCAGCGTCGACCTCGGAATGGCGAGACCGGCACGCGCAAAGATCTGTTCCTGACGATACAGCGGGAGGTGGTCGGCGAATTTGTTGACCAGTACCGACGCCAGCAGCCCCGTGGTCGGGATGCCCTTGTCGATCACATGCGCCGGCACGGGGGCCTGGATCAACGTCTCGCAGTTGCGGCATACCCACTTGCCCCGGATATGCCGCTCTACCGTGAACACGCCCGGCGTGTAGTCCAGCTTCTCACTGACGTCCTCGCCAATGCGGACACGTTCGCAACCACACCGGCAGGTCGTGCTGTCCGGCTCGTGCTGGATCTCGATGCGCGGTAACTGCGCAGGCAGAACCGATCGCTTCGGCTGTTCGCGCTGTGTGACTGTGGCGGGTTGCAGTTGCTCCAGCTCGATCTCGATGGCGGCCAGATCGCCATCGATCGCCTCGTCGAGCAGGTTCATCTGTTCACCGTTGAACTGCTCGCTGCGACGGCCGAACTGCTGGCGCTTGAGAATCGAGATCTCATGCGTCAGATGGTCGATACGTGTCTGCCGGAAGCGCAGTTCGCGGTCACGCTCGCTGACTTCACGCGCCTTCGCCTCGATCTCCAGATCCTTTGCCTGAACCTGAGCCGCGAGCTGCGCTGCCAGCGTGCGCAGTTGTTCCGGGCTGAGGGCTTCGAGATCGGATGGCAGGTTCATGCGAATCAGTCTGCCAGAAGCCAGCAACCCGGAGAAGCGAAACAGTTTACGCCGCCATCAGACGATCCGGATCACGCTGTCCGGTCCGACGCGTTGCCACGGCAGGCCCAGCACAAGCGCCGCGAGCTGTTCGTGCGTGAGGGTGTGCTGCTTCGGCTCGCTGCCGACAGGTGGCCAGCTGAACTGACCTTGATTCAGGCGCCGGGCGGCCAGCCAGATGCCGAAACCGTCGTGAATCAGAACCTTCACGCGGTTGGCGCGGCGATTGGCGAACAGGTACGCGTGGTGAGGATGTGCAGCGCCGAACACCTTGACCACGCGCGCCAGTGCCGTATCGAAACCCGCACGCATGTCCAGCGGTTCAACAGCCAGCCAGATCTCGTCGACCTGGATCACCTCAGCCACTCGCGCAGCCAGGCCGCGCATTGCGTTGCCTCCGAGACCGGCCAGCTCACTGTGACCGACTGGTTGCCGCGATGCACTTCGATCCGGATCTCTGCGGGGCGCACACTCCGCTGCTCCAGCGCGACTGGAACAAACGTCGGCGACGGTAACGGCTGCACTTCTGACGGGCGCCCCGGCATTCCACGCGGCAATCTGCCTTCGGCCTGATCAATCCAGCGTCGCAGCAGGTTCGCGTTGAGCCCATGCTCCAGCGCGACCGCTGAGACCGAAACGCCCGTGGCCTGGCAGGCGGCTACCACTTCGGCCTTGAACTGTTCGCTGTAGCGTCGCCGGCGACGGCGCTCCGTCGGAGCGCGTTCTTCGATAGTGTTCACGTGTCCACTTATTTGCTCTTAGTGGACGCGATACTCGCAAGTGCTTGAGCGGCATTCAAGGTGACTTGGCCGGACGCTTACTGTCCATCTTTCCCTTCCGTCAAAAATCCCCACGCTGGCATATTAAAAGTGCTGGATCGCATGGGAAAATTTCCGTGTAGGATGCTGTATATATATACAGTATTTCCCTACACCTCATGCCCACTCCGGCTAGCAGCGCTGAAGACATTCATCCATCGCTCTGGCGAGCATCCCAACTCGCTCAGGGACAGGGCGATATCGTGGATACCGGCTACCCGGCGCTATCGGCCGAGTTGCCCGGCGGCGGCTGGCCGGTCGGCGTGTTGATTGATCTGATGATCCGCCAGGCGGGGAGCGGCGAGATGCGTCTCCTGCGGCCCGCGCTCGGCAGGCTTGCGGATCGTCCGATTGCACTGGTACAGCCCCCTCATCTGCCCGACGCCCTGGGGCTCAGCCATATCGGATTACCGCTTGATCGCCTGCTACTGATCAGGACACCAAAATTTACCGATGCCCTCTGGTCCGCAACGCAGATTCTGCGTGCGGGCAGTTGCGGCGCACTGATGCTGTGGGCACACCACGCGCATGCCTCATCGCTGAGACGTCTGCATCTGGCCGCCCAGGCATCCGGAACGCTGTTCGTGATGATCCGGCCGATCGAGACGGCGCAGCAGGCATCGCCGGCCATGCTGAGGCTGATATTGCGACCGACCGACGAAGGCTTGAGCGTCGACATCGTGAAACGGCGAGGCCCCCTGCGTACGGAATCTGTGTCGATTGCTCTTCAACCCACCCCCATTCTGTTTTCCCGCCATGCGCGTCTTTCTCGCCGTTCATCTGCCACGGTTGTGCATCGAGGTCTTTCGGCCGAAGTGGTCGCCTGAGCCCGCGTGCGGCAGTGCCGTGCTCGAGCGGGACACGGTGCTCGTCGCGGATGATGCGGCGCGCGCAGCCGGCGTCAGTCCCGGCATGAAGCGCGGCGGAGTCGTGACGCTTTCGCCGCAGACCATGCTGTACGAACGCGAAATGGCGCGCGAATGCGCGGTGCAGCGTGAAGTCGCGATATCGCTGATGAGGTTTTCTCCCGATCTCGCATTACTCGACGAAGCCACGATCGTTGTCGAAGTCGGCGCGAGCCTGCGGCTTTTCGGTGGCATGCTGTCGCTGTGCAGGCAGGCAAGGGCGCTGCTCGGCACGCTCGGTCTGAGCGCCCGTATCGGCGTTGCCCCGACCGGGTACGGCGCCGCGCTGCTGGCAACGCAGCGGGCCCGGCGGGTCCTGCAGTTCGCGTCGCTCGAACGCGTGCTGTCGCCGTTGCCGCTGCAGGCAATCGCGGCATGCCGTCCGTTTGCCGACTGGTTCGCGGGACTGGGCTGCGACACCCTTGCCGATCTGCGACGCTTGCCGCGAGCGGGGCTGCTGCGGCGTTGCGGCGAAACATTGCTCGACTCGCTGGATCGCGCATTCGGCACTGCCCCGGAGCTCTTCGACTGGTTCGAATTGCCGCCGTTTTTTTCGGCACGTGTCGAGTTGCCGGACCGGATCGAGGACGCAAGCCACGCCCTCTTCGCCGCGCACCGGCTGCTCGTGCAGCTATGCGGCTGGCTGTGTGCGAAGCAGCTGGCCGTATCGGCGTTCACGCTGTCGATCGAACACGAGCGCGGCCGCGCGGCGCTGCCGCCTACGACGCTTGATATCGCGCTCGCCGATCCGACCTGGCGAGAAGCACACCTGCTGCGTCTTCTGACCGAGCGGCTGCACCGGCTCGCGTTGCCCGCACCGGCACTCGCGTTGCGGCTCGATGCGGTGCGCTTCGCACCCGCGGAGCCCGCAACGCAGACGCTGTTTCCGCAGCCCGGCGCCTCGCCGCAAGATCACGCGCGTTTGCTCGAACTGCTGATTGCCCGTCTGGGCGAGGAGAACGTGCTGCGCCCGGCGCCCCTCGCGGATCACCGGCCGGAGGTCGCAAACCGCTGGGTGCCGGTACACCAGGCGGTGAAAGCCGACGGCCTGCCGCAGACCCTGCCGCGGCCGACCTGGATGCTGGCCGAACCGTTGCGTCTGCTGATGCGGGACGATCGACCGTTCTACGGCTCGTCGCTGCGCGTCGTATCGCCGGCCGAGCGGATCGAGGCCGGCTGGTTCGACGGCCAGTTGGTCACGCGCGATTATTTCGTCGCGCAGGCGGACGACCGCAGCTACTACTGGATTTACCGTGAGCGTGTCAGCAGCCGCGATGCCGAAAACGCACCGCGCTGGTTTTTGCACGGCCTGTTCGGATGACGGGCGATGGACATGACCTCCACCCTCGTGCCGGCCTATGCCGAGCTGTTCTGTTTGTCCAACTTCACGTTTCTGCATGGTGCGTCGCATGCGGAAGAGCTGGCCGACCGTGCCGCCCAGCTCGGTTATGCCGGGCTCGCGATCACTGACGAGTGCTCGCTCGCCGGCATCGTGCGCGCGTACGTCGCCGCGCAGGAGGCAACGCTGCCGCTCGTCGTCGGTTCGTACTTCCAGTTGCGCCATGCCGACGGTTCGCCTGCGTTCGGATTGATCCTGCTCGCACAGAATCGCGAGGGATACGGCAATCTGTCGGAGCTGATCACGCTGGCGCGCACCCGCATGCCGAAAGGCGAATACCGGCTGACGCCGCAAGACCTGTCGCGGCCCGAACGCGCGCACGCGCATCTGCGTGGCGCGCCCGATTGTCTCGCGATCCTCGTGCCGGATTTTCCCGCGCGCGAAGACAGGCTGGCGTCGCAGCTCGAATGGCTCAATGCCACTTTTCCGGGGCGCGCCTGGGTCGGGCTGGTCCAGCTACAGCGCGCGATGGACGATATTCACCGCGGTGCGATCGAGCATGCCGCCGGGCAGATGCAGGTACCGGTCGTCGCACTCGGCCATGTCGTGATGCACGTGCGCTCGCGCAAACCGCTGCAGGACACGATGACGGCGATCCGTATCGGCCAGCCGGTCCAGGCGTGCGGCTATGCGCTCGCGCCGAATGCCGAGCAGCATCTGCGCTCGCGGCTGCGCATCGCCAACCTGTACCCGGAGCAGGCGTTGCGCGAGACGATCAACGTGCTGAACCGCTGTACGTTTTCGCTCGGGAACGATCTGAAATACGAGTATCCCGATGAACTCGTGCCGCGGGGCTATACGCCAGGCGCCTACTTGCGTCAGGAAACCTGGCGCGGTGCGCAGCAGCGCTTTGCCGCCGGCATCCCGGTTCAGGTGCGCACGCAGCTTGAACACGAGCTTGCGCTGATTGAGGATCTTGGCTACGAGCCGTATTTCCTGACGGTCTACGATATCGTCCGGTATGCGCGCAGTCAGGGCATCCTGTGCCAGGGGCGCGGTTCGGCGGCCAACTCCGTGGTGTGCTACTGCCTCGAGATCACCGCGGTGGATCCGATCCGCAGCAACATGCTGTTCGAACGCTTTCTGTCGAAGGAGCGGGGCGAGCCGCCGGATATCGATGTCGATTTCGAGCATCAGCGGCGCGAGGAGGTCATCCAGTACATCTATCGCAAGTACGGACACGAGCGCGCAGCCCTCGCTGCCGCGGTGTCGACCTATCGCCCGCGCGGCGCGTTGCGCGAAACGGGCAAGGCGCTGGGGATCGACGCGCAGATTATCGACAGGGTCGCGAAGTCGTATCACTGGTTCGATAACCATGACGATCTGCTGGAGCGTTTCGCGGAGGTCGGACTCGATCCGCAGGCGCCGCTGATCCAGACATGGGCGAAGCTCGCGTCGCAACTGCTGAATTTTCCACGCCATCTGTCGCAGCATTCGGGCGGCTTCGTGATCAGTCGCGGCAAGCTGACGCGGCTCGTGCCGGTGGAAAACGCGGCCATGCCGGAGCGCTCGGTGATCCAGTGGGACAAGAACGACCTTGAATCGTTAGGTTTGCTGAAGGTCGATGTGCTTGCGCTCGGCATGCTGTCGGCGATCCGGCGCACGCTCGATCTGGTTTCGGCGCGGCGTGGCGAACACTTCAGCATGCAGGATATCCCCGATGGCGACGGCCCGACATACGACATGATCTGCCGTGCCGACACGATCGGCGTGTTCCAGATCGAGTCGCGAGCGCAGATGTCGATGCTGCCGCGCCTGCGTCCGCGCAATTTCTACGATCTCGTGATCGAGGTTGCGATCGTGCGCCCGGGGCCGATCCAGGGTGGCGCGGTCCATCCGTATCTGCAGCGCCGTCAGGAGATCGAGCCGGTCACTTACCCGAGCGACGCCTTGCGGGCCGCACTGGAGCGTACGTACGGCGTGCCGATTTTCCAGGAGCAGGTGATGCAGGTGGCGATGTGCGCCGCCGGCTTCACGCCCGGCGAAGCCGACCAGTTGCGCCGCGCAATGGCGGCCTGGAAGCGCAAGGGCGGCCTCGAAAAATACTACGACCGGATTGTCAACGGCATGCTCGAGCGCGGCTATGCGCGCGAGTTCGCCGAGGCGATTTTCGAGCAGATCAAGGGGTTCGGCGAGTACGGTTTTCCTGAGAGCCACGCGGCGAGCTTTGCGCTGCTCGTATACACGAGCAGCTGGCTGAAATGCCACGAGCCGGAGGCCTTTCTGGCCGCGATGCTCAATAGCCAGCCAATGGGCTTTTATTCGCCGTCGCAACTCGTGCAGGATGCGCGGCGGCATGGCGTCGTCGTGTTGCCGGTCGACGTGACGATCAGCGATTGGGATTCGACGCTCGAGTCGCGCGCTGGCGCGGCGCGCCCGGCCGTGCGGCTCGGCTTGTCGCGGCTGCGCGGGATGAACGAGGATGCGGCGCAGCGTATCGGGAAGGCGCGTGCGGCGCGTCCGTTCGCGAGCGTGCACGACCTCGCGCACCGCGCGCAGCTGGGCCGGCACGATCTGCAGGTGCTTGCCGACGCGAATGCGCTTGCCGCGCTCGCCGGCAACCGTCGCGCGGCGCTGTGGCAGGCAGTGGCCGCGGTGCCGGACAAGGACATGCTGGCGCCCGCCGCGGTGCAGGACGACACGCCGGACTTGGGCACGCCTTCGGAGGCGTGTGAGGTCGTGGCGGATTACCGGTCGGTGGGATTGACGCTCGGCCGTCATCCGCTCGAACTGCTGCGCCCCAGACTGCTTGCGAGCCGGCTGCTGCCGGCGGCGACGCTGAACGGCTATCCGGACGGCCGGCTTGCTCGCGCCTGCGGGATCGTCACGGTCCGGCAGCGGCCGGGCACGGCGAAGGGCGTGCTTTTCATGACGCTCGAAGACGAGACCGGCCATGTCAACGTGATCGTCTGGCCGGCGCTGGTCGAGGCGCAGCGCAAGGAGGTGCTGGGCGCGTCGCTGCTTGCGGTGTATGGAGTCTGGCAGCGGGAGGGCGAGGTGCGGCATCTGGTGGCGCAGCGGCTTGTCGATCTGTCGTCGCTGCTGGAGGGGCTGCGCCATACCAGCCGGGATTTTTGCTGAACGGCGCGGATAACTCAGGGCCGCACCGTCGGGATAACGCAATCGGGGCAACTCAGGGCATCGCATCGACGGGCGCGGCGTTCGGGCCATGCCACGGAAAGCGTGCGAGCACGTGCCGGATCGCGGTGTCGAAGGGCGTGCGGCGGCCAATGCCGAGTGCCTCGAGCCGGCTGGCATCGAGCTGGCAGTTATAAGGACGCGGGGTTGCGTCCGCCGGCGTGTATTGCGGCACGATCCGGGCATCGAGGTGAAGTGCGTGCGCGAGCCGGAGCGCGATGTCGTGTTTTGTCATCGGCTCGTCGCCGGACCACTGCGCGATGCCGCCGATCGTTGCGCCGCGCGCGTGGCATTCGAGCATCTGCCGGATCACGTGCGCCACGTCGGGCGTGAAGGTCGGGTAGCGGATCGCCCATGCGTCCATCACGGCCGGCTTCGCATCGGGTCCGGCCCCGGCCGAGGCTGCGATGGCCGGCACGAGGCTGGTTACGGCCGATTCCGACCAGTCGGCGATCGGGCCATACAGCAGCGGCAGGCGCAACACGCAGCCGAGGTGCGCCGTCTCCGCGAGCGCCTGCTCGCCTTCGAGCTTGCTGCGGCCGTACGCGTTGAGCGGCGCCGGGACGGCGTCCGTGCGATAGGGCGGATGCGTGCCGTCGAATACGTAGTCCGTCGAGATCGACAGCACCCACGCGCCGCATCGGTTGGCTGCCGCCGCGAGCGTGCGCACCGCATCGACATTCAGCGCGCGGGCGAGCGCGGGGTCGCGCTCGCAGATGTCCGGGCGCCGCTCGGCGGCCGCGATCACGATTGCGTCGGGCGCTTCCCGCGCGACGAACTGTTCGAGCGCCGCCGGGTCGCGGACGTCGAGCGTCTTCATTGGCGCAGTGGCCCGCCGCAGGGCGGTCGTCACGATGTGCCAGCCTGCCTGCAGCGCCAGTTCGTCGACGAGCGCGCGACCCAGCAGCCCCGATGCGCCGATCACCGCCACCTTGAACATGGAGGCTGGTATCAACGCGTGGCGACGACCGTGTAACCGGCTTCGCCGATCGCTGCTTTCAGCGTGTCGACGGCCTGCGCGGAGTCCACTTTCACGCGGCCGTGTGCGAGGTCGACCTCGACGCGGGCGGCGGCATCATGCTCACGGATGGCGTTCGTGACGGCGGCGATGCAATGCTGGCAGCTCATGCCTGTGACCTGGAATTCGATCGTCATGGATTTACCTCGAAAAGATGAAGGGGGCGAGCGATGCCCGCTGGAATGCCGGGCCGCCGTCGACCTTCCCACGGTGGGAAGGTGTACGATGGCCCGGCAGAGTGGAGAAACGCAGATGAACATTGGTGAAGCGGCCCGCGCGTCGGGCGTGACGGCGAAGATGATCCGCTACTACGAGCAAGTCGGCCTGCTGGCGGCAAAGGGGCGCACGAGCGCCGGCTACCGGGTGTACGGCGAGCAGGAAGTGCATTCTCTGCGCTTCATTCGCCAGGCGCGGCGTCTCGGCTTTCTCGTCGACGACATCCGCCGGCTGCTTGCGCTGTGGCAGGATCGCTCGCGCGCGAGCGCCGAAGTGAAGGCGATCGCCCTTCAGCATGTGGCCGACCTTGACCGGCGGATTGCCGAGCTGACCCAGATGCGCGACACGCTGTCGCACCTCGCCGCCCATTGTCATGGCGACGCGCGGCCCGATTGCCCGATCATCGAATGTCTCGCCGCGGAGCATGCGCCGGCGTGCGAGCAATGCGCGGCCGGGTAGACGAGGGCCGCCACATGACACCAACGCCCGGCGTCCAGCGTCCGTGTGCACGAAAATGGTGCGGTTCGCCGGCTCATCGTGTCCAAGGCTGGCATTAATTCCATAAAAATCAGAGGCCTTCCTGCGGTGTGCTGCTGCACCATTCCAAAACAGAATGCACATCATTCGGGCATTTCACTGGTCAAACGATCTGATTCGCTTATAATGCGGGTTAACCCTTTATAAGGGTAATCCCTGATGCGACATCCACCGGGGACACACACCTGATCCTTGGAGAACATCATGTTTGCATACATTCTGGAAAAGCTGAGTAACTGGTTCGAAGGCGCGGAGCGTAGCCGTCGCGAGGCATACCTTGCCGCATCGACGGACATCGTCCAGCTCGAACAGCGCATCCGTTCGCTCGAAAAGAACGGCTACTCGCTGTAAGCAACGGCGTCGCGGCGGCCTCGGGCCGCCTGGCCGTCAAGCGCAAGCCCCGCATTGGCGGGGCTTTGTCGTTTCTGCGCGCCGATGGCAGACGGTCGCCCTACGTTGTCTGTCGAGCAGACCCCCATGTGACTAGCCTGAACGTTGCCACCGCGGTAAGGTAAAGCGTTATTTGCGCAGTTCCGCCTTCCAATCCTGACGCGGCCCGCTCATGCACCCAGCCTTTTCACCCCGTTCGTCGCAACGCGCAACCACCATCACGCGGATTGCCGTCGCAGCCCTGCTGACGATACCGCTCACCGTCGCCTTTGCCGCCCCGTCGGGGGGCCAGCCTGAAGTGCTGGGCACGCAGCAGGGCATCAACGACGGTCAGGGCGGGATCGTGTTGCAGACCGCGCCGTTCTCGCATGCGCCGATCGTGCAGGCCCGGCCGATCGCGAAACCCGTCGAGCTGGCTCCGGAGTCCTCCGGGCCGATCGTCGTCGAGCCTTATATTGCGGTGCCCGGCGGCAACGGAGGCTATACCGGCTACGGCGGTAGTTCGAACGCTGCGCGGACGAAGCCGACCGTTCGCCCCGTGCAGCCACCGCAGTAGGTTTGCGCGCAGCGCGCCCAGCGCCTTCCTGCCGCCGGCCGGGACGGCGTGCTCAGTCGATCCGGTGTTCGAGCCGGAATTGCGCGGCTTTGTCGTTGCCGAGCGCCTCGACGAGCCAGGGCATGGCAACCTTTAGCATGTTCGTCAGCGTATAGGGCGGGTTCAGGATGAACATGCCGCTGCCGAACAGTCCCAGACCGCCTGCGGGCGGCTCGCTGACTGTCAGCGACACATGCAGCCAGTTGCCCGGCTGCAGCTTTTTCAACTGCTCGGGAAAGCGCTGCGATTCGGTACGCGCGACCTGCGGGTACCAGACTGCATACATTCCGGTCGCAAAGCGCTGCAGGCATGCTTCAACGCAGTTCAGCGTGCGGCTGTAGTCGCGTTTGTCCTCGTATGACGGGTCGATCAGGGTTAGCGCGCGGCGGGGGGGCGGCGGCAGCAGCGCCTTGATGCCGTCGAAGCCGTCGCCGGCGTACAGCATCGCACGCCGGCCGGCGTCGCGGAAATTGTGCTGCAGCACCTCGATTTCGGTGCTGTGCAATTCGAACAGGCGCATGCGGTCCTGTTCGCGCATCAGGCGCCAGGCCAGATACGGTGAGCCGGGATAGAAACGCAGTTCACCATCCGCATTGAGGGCTGCCACTTCGTCGACGTAGTCGGCGAGCAGCGGGGGCAGGTCGGTGCGTCCCCAGAGTCTGCCGATGCCGGTCTCGAACTCGCCCGTGCGGGTTGCGTAGCCTTCGTTCAGCGCATAGACGCCGGCGCCCGCGTGCGTGTCGACATACCAGTACGGCTTGTCCTTCTGGGCGAGGTAGCGCAGCAACTGCACGACGACGGCGTGTTTCAGGACGTCGGCATGATTGCCGGCGTGAAAGGCATGGCGGTAACTGAGCATGATTCGGCGAAACAGAACGGAGAGGGCGCGAGGCGCCGGTGACGGGCAGCCGCGGGGCGGCCGCGTATTGTACGCGACGCGCCACCGCGCACCACGTGCTGCTCAATCGTAAGCGTCGCCGACGATCTCTTCGATCCTCTGCTTCACTTCGGGCGTGATCTTCGCGGCGACGTCCTTCGCTTTCATGTTCTCCTCGATCTGCGAGACGCGGGATGCGCCGGTAATCACGGTGCTGACATGCGGATTTTTCAGAATCCACGCGATCGCCAGTTGCGCGACCGTACAGCCGAGTTCGTCGGCCATGGCGCCCAGCTTCGCGACAAGCTCGTTTCTGTGCGTGTCGGTCAACTGCTTGCGCAGCCAGTCGTAGCCTTGCAGTTGCGCGCGGCTGTCGGCGGGTACGCCGCTGCGGTATTTGCCGGTCAGCAGTCCCGATGCCAGCGGACTCCACGTGGTCAGGCCGAGGCCGATGTCGTCGTAAAGGCGCCGGTACTCCTGCTCGACACGTTTGCGATGAAACAGGTTGTACTGCGGCTGCTCCATGACCGGCTTGTGCAGGTGGTGCCGCTCCGCGATCTCGAACGCCGCGCGGATTTCATCCGCACTCCATTCGGATGTGCCCCAGTAGAGGGCCTTGCCGCGCGCGATGATGTCGCTCATGGCCCAGACCGTTTCCTCGACCGGCGTATGCGGGTCCGGCCGGTGGCAGAACACGAGATCCACGTAATCGAGTTGCAGGCGTGCGAGCGAGCCGTCGATCGCGTTCAGCAGGTATTTGCGGTTCAGCGTGTGGTACTGGTTCGGCGCCTCCTGCAGGCCCCAGAAGAACTTGGTCGAGACGACGTAGCTGATGCGCGGCCACGCCAGTTCCTTGAGTGCCTCGCCCATGATCTGCTCGGACGCGCCGCCCGCATAAACCTCCGCGTTGTCGAAGAAATTGACGCCCGCATCACGCGCTGCAGCAAGCGACTCGCGGGCTGCGCGGCGATCCACCTGATTGCCGTACGTGACCCACGAGCCGATGGACAGCTCGCTGACCTGCAGGCCGGAACGGCCCAGTCTCCGATAATTCATGCGTTTCTCCTTGCAACTCGGTGCAATGACTGCGCCAGGCGGCGCGTGAAACAGACAGTGTAAAGAGATCCTGGCCGGCGTGTGATTTCACGCTGAACGACACGCGGTTCATGCACAATAGCAGGGTTGGCCGCAGTGCAGCATTCGTCCGTACGGCCTATGCCATCCGGATAGTTTCGCACTGCCGCCGCGCCATGGTCTCATTGCTCATCAACTGTATGGAGGCGCTGAATGTCGTCGCAGAATACCAATCTGAATGGCAAGGTCGCGGTCGTCACGGGTGCCGCGAGCGGGATCGGCAAGCAGATCGCGCTGACCCTGTCGGCCGCGGGAGCCGCTGTTGCGATCGCCGACCTGAACCTCGACGGCGCGAATGCGGTCGCGCAGGAGATCCGTCAGGCGGGCGGCAAGGCGCTCGGCGTGGCGATGGACGTCACGAACGAAGAAGCGGTCAATCAGGGGATCGACAAGGTCGCGGCCGAACTCGGCTCGGTGGACATTCTCATCTCGAACGCCGGCATCCAGATCGTCAATCCGATCGAAAACTACGCATTCTCGGACTGGAAGAAGATGCAGGCGATCCACGTGGACGGCGCCTTCCTTACCACCAAGGCGGCGCTGAAGCACATGTACAAGGACGATCGCGGCGGCATCGTGATCTACATGGGCTCGGTGCATTCGCACGAGGCCTCGCCGCTGAAGTCGGCCTATGTCGCTGCCAAGCACGCACTGCTTGGTCTCGCGCGCGTGCTGGCGAAGGAGGGCGCGAAGCACAACGTCCGCTCGCATGTCGTGTGCCCCGGCTTCGTGCGCACGCCGCTCGTGGACAAGCAGATTCCCGAGCAGGCAAAGGAGCTCGGCATCAGCGAGGAGCAGGTGATCCGCAACGTGATGCTCGGGGGCACCGTGGACGGCGTTTTCACCACTGTCGAAGACGTCGCGCAAACCGTGCTGTTCCTGTCCACGTTCCCGAGCGCGGCCTTGACCGGTCAATCGTTCATCGTGAGCCACGGCTGGTATATGCAGTAAGGAGCCGGACATGGCCCAACGCAATGTCAAGCGGGCGCGCATCGACGCGGCCGGCGACGGGGACGGCGAGCGCGCCGGCGCAGCGGCCGGGCATCAGGCGCGCGCGCTGCACGGCGTGTCCCAGTACGAAACCGTCGCGCTCATGCTGCAGGGCGGCGGGGCGCTCGGCGCCTATCAGGCGGGCGTCTACCAGGGGCTGGCGGAAGCCGGCATCCAGCCGAACTGGATCGCGGGCATCTCGATCGGCGCGCTCAATACCGCCATCATCGCCGGCAACGCGCCCGAGCATCGCGTCGCGCGGTTGCTCGAATTCTGGAACACGATCTGCCAGCCGGCGCTCGGCTTGCCGATGCCGGGCTTCGTCGAAGACACGCTGTTCAATTCGGCCGAACCGGTGCGCAAGGCGTTGACGGCGCTGCAGGCGACCGGCGCGATCATGCAGGGGCAAAAGGGCTTTTTCGTACCGCGGTTTCCGCCTCCGCTCCCGGCCATGTCGGTGTCGCCGCAAGAAGCGAGCTACTACGATACGACGCCGCTCAAAGCCACACTCGAGCGGCTATGCGACTTTGACCGGATCAATTCCGGCGAGACGCGCGTGTCGGTCGGTGCGGTGAATGTCGGCACCGGCAACTTCGTGTACTTCGACAACACGCACACGACGCTGCGGCCCGAGCATTTCATCGCATCCGGTGCGCTGCCGCCCGGTTTCGGCGCGACGGAAATCGACGGAGAGTACTTCTGGGACGGCGGCCTGATGTCCAACACGCCGCTCTACGAGGTTGTCCAGACTTCGCCGCGGCGCGACACGCTTGCGTTTCAGGTGGACCTGTGGAGTGCGGTCGGTCCGGTGCCGGACAATCTTACCGACGTGCAGGGCCGCATGAAGGACATCCAGTACTCCAGCCGCACGCGCCTCGTCACCGACATGCTGCAGCGGTCGCAGCGTTTCAGGCACGTGCTGCGCGAAGTGCTCGATCGGGTCGCGCCCGAGCATCGCGACGACCCCTGGTGCAAGCTTGCCGACGAACTGTCCTGCTCGAAGCGCTACAACGTGATTCATCTGATCTACCGCGAGAAGGAATACGAGGGCAACTTCAAGGACTACCAGTTCGGCCTGTCCACGATGCGCGAGCACTGGGAAAGCGGCTTGCAGGATATTCGGGCGTCCCTCGCGCAGCCGGGCTGGCTCGAGTTGCCGCAGAACGATGCCGGGTTCGTCACGCACGACATTCACCGGGATGTCCGCTGAGACGCAAGCGCCCGACACACCTCGCAGTCGTGAAAACGGCGCCCCGCGGGGCGCCGTTTCTTCTGGCAGGCGGGCCACCTCTGAAGGTTGCCTTGCCGCCGGCTCGAAGGTTCGCCGGCAAGCCCGTTCAGGACGGGCTGCTCCGCCGTAGCCTCAGGACGTTACTTCAGAACCTGCGCAATCGCGCTGGCGACCGCGTCGATGTTGCGCGTGTTCAACGCGGCGACGCAGATACGGCCCGTGCTGACCGCGTAGATGCCGAACTCGTCGCGCAGGCGGTCCACTTGCTGCGCGCTCAGGCCCGAGTACGAGAACATGCCGCGTTGTGCGTTCACGAAGCTGAAATCGCGCGCGACGCCGTTCGCTTTCAGACGTTCGACGAGGCCATGGCGCATCGCGCGGATGCGGTCGCGCATTTCGCCCAGTTCCGCTTCCCACGTGGCGCGCAGTTCGGGCGAACCCAGCACGGCCGCCACCACCGAGCCGCCGTGTGTCGGCGGGTTCGAATAGTTGGTGCGGATCACGCGCTTCAACTGCGACAGCACGCGCGCGGCTTCGTCCTTGCTGCCGGTGATGATCGACAGCGCGCCGACCCGCTCGCCGTACAGCGAGAACGACTTCGAGAACGACGACGATACGAACACGTTCAGCTCGGCATCGGCGAACAGGCGCACCGCAGCGGCGTCCGCTTCGATGTTTTCGCCGAAGCCCTGGTAGGCGATGTCGAGGAACGGCACCAGTTCGCGCGCCTTCACGACCTCGACGACCTGCTTCCATTGGGCCGCGGTCAGATCCACGCCGGTGGGGTTGTGGCAGCACGCGTGCAGCACGACGACGGTGCCCGGCGCGTAGCCGTTCAGCGCGGCGAGCATGCCGTCGAAATTCACGCCGTTCGTGTTCGCGTCATAGTACGGATACGACACGACTTCGAAGCCGGCGGCTTCGAACAGCGCCCGGTGGTTTTCCCAGCTCGGATCGCTGATCGCGACCCGGGAGGCGGGGTTCAGGCGCTTCAGGAAGTCCGCGCCGATTTTCAGCGCACCCGTGCCGCCCAGCGCCTGCGCGGTGACGACGCGGCCGGCGGCGATCAGCGGCGATTCGTTGCCCAGCAGCAGCTTCTGCACCGCCGCGTCGTACGCGGCAATCCCTTCGATCGGCAGATAGCCGCGCGGCAGTCCTGCCTCGACGCGCGCCTTTTCCGCATCGCGCACGGCGCGCAGCAGCGGAATCTTGCCTTCTTCGTTGAAGTACACGCCGACACCGAGGTTGACCTTGGTGGGACGGGTATCGGCGTTGAAAGCTTCGTTCAGGCCCAGGATCGGGTCGCGAGGAGCAAGTTCGACGGCGGAGAACAGAGACATGATGGTTCGGCAGTAGTGGAAAAAAATACGGCGGCAGGCGGGACGGCGACCCGGTGCGGACGGCGCTCCGTCCGCACGGCAGTCAGCCGCCGCGAGCACAACGTGTCATTGTAACGAATCCGGGCGCTTTTTTCGGCTCCGTTCGGCCGCGGCGCGGCACGATCTGCTTGAAAAACAGCGTGCTGGCGCCTTGGGCGCGCGCCACAACGCATGCGGGGCGGCGCGCCTGCGATCCGTCGTGCACCGGCCTCGTGGAGCGGCCGTGCCGGGCAGGCCGGCTCCCTTGCTGTAACGCAGCATCGCCGGTACGCTGCCCGCACCCGCACCCGCACCCGCACCCGCACCCGCACCCGCACCCGCACCCGCACCCGCACCCGCACCCGCACCCGCACCCGCACCCGCACCCGCGCGTCGTAGCGGCCGCCCTGTGCCGCGCCACGCCCGGCGCGGTTCCCGCATGCGCGCAGCCCGTGCCGCCGCAACCGGCTAGAATGGTCTTTTGCCCAGGCGCCGACGCCGCATCCATGTCCGAACACCACCTGACCGAAGTCAACGACGCGCTCGACGAGTCGCGGTTCGTCACGTTCGACGATTCGCCCTTCCGGCTCTACCAGCCTTATGCGCCGGCGGGCGACCAGCCCGGCGCGATCGACACGCTGGTCGAGGGCGTGCACGACGGCCTGTCGTTTCAGACCCTGCTCGGGGTGACGGGATCGGGCAAGACCTTCACGATGGCCAACACGATTGCCCGGCTCGGCCGCCCGGCCATCGTGTTCGCGCCGAACAAGACGCTCGCCGCACAGCTCTACTCGGAATTTCGCGAATTTTTTCCGCGCAATGCGGTCGAGTACTTCGTTTCGTACTACGACTACTACCAGCCGGAAGCGTATGTGCCGCAGCGCGACCTGTTCATCGAGAAAGACTCGTCGATCAACGAGCACATCGAGCAGATGCGGCTGTCGGCAACCAAGAGCCTGATGGAGCGGCGCGACGTGGTGATCGTTGCAACCGTGTCGGCGATTTACGGTATCGGCAATCCGTCCGAATACCATCAGATGATTCTCACCCTGCGCAGCGGCGACCGGATCGGTCAGCGCGACATCATTGCGCGGCTCATCGCGATGCAGTACGACCGCAACGAAACCGAGTTCCAGCGCGGTGCGTTCCGGGTGCGCGGCGACACGATCGACATCTTCCCGGCCGAGCACGCGGAAATGGCGGTGCGCGTCGAGCTGTTCGACGACGAGGTCGAATCGCTGCAGCTGTTCGATCCGCTGACCGGCCGCGTGCGGCAGAAAATTCCGCGTTTCACCGTCTATCCGTCGTCGCACTACGTCACGCCGCGCGAGACCGTGATGCGCGCGGTCGAAACCATCAAGGCGGAGTTGCGCGAGCGGCTCGAGTTCTTCTATGGCGACGGCAAGCTGGTCGAAGCGCAGCGCCTCGAACAGCGCACCCGCTTCGACCTCGAAATGCTGCAGGAACTGGGCTTCTGCAAGGGCATCGAGAACTATTCGCGGCACTTCTCGGGCGCGGCGCCCGGCGAGCCGCCGCCGACGCTCGTCGACTACCTGCCGGGCGATGCGCTGATGCTGCTCGACGAGTCGCACGTGCTGATCGGCCAGTTGAACGGCATGTACAACGGCGACCGCGCGCGCAAGGAAAATCTCGTCAATTACGGGTTCCGGCTGCCGTCGGCGCTCGATAACCGGCCGCTGAAGTTCAACGAGTTCGAGCGCAAGATGCGCCAGGTCATCTACGTGTCGGCAACGCCCGCCGACTATGAGCGCAAGACCTCCGGACAGGTCGCCGAGCAGCTCGTGCGGCCCACCGGTCTCGTCGACCCGGAGATCGAGGTGCGCCCGGCGCGCAGCCAGGTCGACGACGTGCTCGGCGAAATCAACGAGCGGGTGAAGGCGGGCGAGCGCGTGCTCGTCACCGTGCTGACCAAGCGGATGGCCGAGCAGCTGACCGAGTTTCTCGCCGATCACGGCGTGAAGGTGCGCTATCTGCACAGCGACATCGATACGGTCGAGCGGGTCGAGATCATCCGCGACCTGCGTTTGGGCACGTTCGACGTGCTGGTCGGCATCAACCTGTTGCGCGAGGGGCTCGACATCCCGGAGGTGTCGCTGGTGGCGATTCTCGACTCCGACAAGGAAGGTTTCCTGCGCGCCGAGCGCTCGCTGATCCAGACAATCGGCCGTGCCGCACGCAACGTGAACGGCAAGGCCATTCTGTACGCGGACCGCGTGACCGATTCGATGCGCCGCGCGATCGACGAAACGGAGCGCCGCCGCGCGAAGCAGATTGCCTTCAACGCGCAGCATGGCATCACGCCGCGCGGCGTGACCAAGCGCATCAAGGACATCATCGACGGTGTCTACAACGTAGACGAGGCGCGCGCGGAACTGAAGGAGCAGCAGGAGCGCGCCAGGTTCGAGGACATGTCCGAGAAGCAGCTGGCGAAGGAAATCAAGCGCCTCGAAAAGCAGATGATGGACTACGCGAAAAATCTCGAATTCGAGAAGGCGGCGAAAACGCGCGACGCGCTTGCGTTGCTGCGCGAGCGGGTGTTCGGCGCAAACGTCGGCGACCATCTGAGCGGCGCCGGCTGACGCGCGATGCGCGCGCCGCACGGCCCGGCCGTGCGCCGGCACGCGCGCGATCGGGAGCGGGGGCGTCCCGAGAAAGCGCCGGGCAAAAAATGGCCTGGCTGGCTGCGACGGCCGGCATGATGTTCGCACGAAGGGGTCTAGTCTCGCGTGCAAGCCGTCGTGGCTGGCTAATGCCAACGCCTCTCGAAGAGGCGGTCCCCACAATACCCGGTACGGTTGTCCTTACTTCGTCAGAATCAGTTTGCCGAGCCGCGTGGCGCGCAACTGATAGATTTCGCCGTTGTGCACGATGCTGATGTGGCTGCGTCCTTGCAGCAACGCTTCGCTGCGCACCGCGGCGGGCCCGGCGGCGCGCTCCTCGGATCGCGCCGCCGGCGCGGCGGAGGCGGGCTGGCGGTGGGCCGCCGCGCCCGCCGGGCGGCCGAGGCTGAGTGTGCGATCGGTCATGCATTCCATCCGTTGGCTGAGTCGATGGATAGATTGTAAATGCAAATTATTCGCATTTACAAATCGCTCGTCGCTATCGGAGATTGGTTCTCGATAGCGGCCAAGACCTGCTTCAGCCGTCCACCCGCCTCTAATGCAGTCCGTCCGATGCGTTGTGGCCCATCACGAACTGCCGGATCAGACGCACGGTGTCGATGTCGGATTCGCGATACGCGGACTTGACGATTTCCTGGGTCTGGCGCGCATCCTGATTGTCCGCGACCGGCAGCGTCGTGCTGTACTCGAAGCGCAGAAACAGTTGCAGCGGGTCCGGCTGCTCGATGCTCATCGTCAGCGAGCCGCCGACGTGCGTCTCGGTGGCGAGGATGTCGTAGCGCACGCGCTCGTTCGGTTCGAGCGTGACGCGGTCGCGCACCGTCACCTGACCGTAGTGCAGTTCGCGCTCGAGCGTCTGGCCGGTGCGCGACAGGATCGTGCAACTGTCGAGTCCGAGCACGAACAGTTGCGGCTGCTCGGCGCGCAGCACGAGCCCTTCCCACAACTGCTCGCGCGTCATCGTCTCGACGAGCGGGTTCAACGGGTCATTGATCTGGATCAGGTGTTCGAAATTCAAAACGACGCCTTCCTTTCAAGCGGTGCACAGGGGACAGGGGATCGGACCGGCATGCTGCGGCGTGCGTCAGACGGCCGTGAGCCCGCTGCGGATCGCGATCGGATTCGACAGGATCTTGTGGACCGGGCACGCATTCGCGATCTGCAGCAGGCGCTCGCGCTGCTCGTCCGACAGATTGCCTTCGAGCGTGATGCGCCGCTCGATCGTCGAGCCTTCGCTGCCGGTTTCGATCGACAGCGCGACGCGCACGTCGTCGAGCGGCCAGCCCTTGCGCTGCGCGTACATCTTCAGCGTGATCGACGTGCAGGCGCCGAGGCTCGACAGCAGCAGCGCCACCGGGGTCGGTCCGCGATCGCCTCCGCCGAGCGATTCCGGCTCGTCGGCAAGCCAGCTGTGCTTGCCGTCGTCGAAATGGACCTGGAAATTCGTCGAACCAGTGTGGGCAATGACGGTGGACTCGGCCATGCGGCGGGCTCCTGAACGGGGACGGGCGATGCCGCGCCGCCGATGCGCGGCGCGGCCCAAGCCGGTATTGTGACCGAATTTGCCCAGCCGCGCGCCGCCTGAGCCCGCCCGCGTCAGCGTCCGATGCGGCCCATCCGTCCGGCCTGATAGTCGGCGACCGCCTGACGGATCTCGTCTTCGGTGTTCATCACGAACGGACCGTAGCGCACCACTGGCTCCTTCAGCGGCACGCCACCGAGCAGCAGCACATCGAGCGGCGCGTCGCCGGCGGCGAGCGTGACTGTCTCGCCGTCGTTGCCGAATACCACCATCTGCTGCGCGGCCGCTACGCGGCGCTCCGCGCCGTAGTAGCCGCTACCGGCGAGCCCATACGCGAACACGCGGTAGTCGGCCGGCACCGGATGCTCGATGCGCGCGCCCGGCTGCAGCGTGAAATGCTGATAGAGAATCGGCGTGCGCGTCTCGATCGCCGCGTGTGCGCCGAGCGCCTCGCCTGCGATCACCTTCACGCGCACGCTGCCGTCGGCGGACGTGGCCACCGGAATCCGCGCAGACGGGATTTCCTGGTAGCGCGGCGCGATCATCTTGTCGCGCCGCGGCAGGTTGACCCACAACTGCAGCCCGTGCACGCGGCCGCCGTTCTTCGTGAAGTCCGGATCGGGCATCTCGCTGTGCACCACGCCGGCGCCGGCCGTCATCCACTGCACGTCGCCCGGGCCGAGCGTGCCCGCGTGGCCCGCCGAATCCTTGTGGCCGAACCGGCCTTCGAGCACATAGGTGACCGTTTCGAAGCCGCGGTGCGGGTGATCCGGCGCGCCTTTCGCTTCGCCGGGCGCGTAGTCGACCGGCCCCATTTCGTCGAGCAGCAGGAACGGGTCGAAGTCCATCAGCATCCGGGTCGGAAACGGCCGGTGGACCACGAAACCACCGCCTTCAAGTGTGCGCACGGCCGGATACGTGCGTTCGATCGTACGGGTCGAGCTCATCAAAAGTCACCTTGAAACATCGGGAATAACGTCATTTCTGAAACATGGGGCTATTATAGGGACCGTTTTTAGGGGTGCCAGCCACCCTCACGCAATGGATTGTTCTATCCGTGGAACGATGTGATGAAGATCGATTCGCATAACCTGAACGACCTGATGTACTTCTCGCAGGTCGTCGAGCACGGCGGATTTTCTGCTGCCGAACGTGTGCTGGGCATCTCGAAGTCGCGGCTGTCGCGCCGCCTGACCGAACTCGAGGCCTCGCTCGGCGTGCGTCTGCTGCAGCGTTCCACGCGCAAGCTCGCGCTGACCGAGGCGGGGCAGCTGTTCTACCAGCATTGCCAGGCGATGCTCACCGAGGCCCAGGCGGCGGTCAACGTCGTGCAGCAACTGCGCGCGTCGCCGCGCGGCACGGTGCGCGTGAGCGTGCCCGTGACGATTTCGCAGACGCTGCTGTCGCAGATTCTCCCTGAATTCATGCACCGCTATCCTGAGGTACGCGTCGTGATGCGCGTGACCAACCGCGTGGTCGACCTCTACGAGGACTCGATCGACGTGGCGCTCCGGGTGCGCTCCGATCCGCCGGAAAACGCCAATATCGTCGTGCGGCCGCTGTGGCGCACGCAGCAGATGCTGGTCGGCGCGCCGAGCCTGCTGCAGCAGAATGCGCCGCCGCTGCAGCCGGCGGACCTCGCGCGCTTCGACACGCTCGATACGCCGACCACCGACGGCCGTCACGCGTTCCAGCTGAGCGCGCCAGACGGCACGCGCCACACCATCGAACACGAGCCGCGGCTGGTGAGTGCCGACCTGATGACGATCCGCGAGGCGGTGCTGGCGGGGGTGGGCATCGCAGCGCTGCCGGAGATGATGTACGGCGCGGCGCTGCGTGCGGGGCAACTGTCGCCGGTCATGCCGGGCTGGACGCTGCCGTCGCCGCAACTGTATGCGGTCTTCGTGTCGCGTCAGGGGATGGTGCCGGCCGTGCGCACGTTCGTCGATTACCTGGTGGAGATGCTCGATCCGGATACCGGCCGGCACATCATGGGCGAATGCCCGGCATCGGAAGAGCGGTCGGGCGCGGCGCGCACGCTCGCCGCGCCCGGCAACGCGCCTGCTGCGGCGAGCGCGCGCGCGACCGTGTGAGCGACCGTCTGAGCGCCGCGCGTCGCGGCCAGCGCGATCGCGGTCATCGCGGCCACCGCTGCTTTGCGGGTGTCATTTCGTTTTGTCATTTAAGCGCCGTCTGCGATCAGTACTTTCAATGGGCAATTGCTTGAATGCGCGGATGGGCGGGGATATATTGAAATCCCTTCGCGAAGGCGTTTCCTGTGCGAAGTTTCATGGCCGCTATTTCAGCGAGCCTGATAGGGTCGCTCGCGCTGTCCGTGTCGACCACGGCTGTCGCATGTAGCGACCGGGGCTGCTCATTCGAGAGGAGTATCCGGTCGTGCCGCCCGAAGGCGCCGAGTGCGCACCAAAAAAGGCCTTCATCTTTCGATGAAGGCCTTTTACTTTGGGCCGCGCAAAACGCGATCCGCGCAGGCGGCACACGGCACACGGCGCACGGCGCACGGCGCACGCCGTGCACGTTGCGCTGCGCGCGCCAACTAGCGGCGATCCGGCTGCGTGACGAAGCCGATCCGCGTGAGACCGGCGGCCTGCGCGGCCGACATCACGTCGGCGACCTTTTCGTAGGCAACCTTGCGATCGGCGCTCAGATGCAGCTCCGGCTGCGGACTCGACTGCGCTGCCTGCGCGATGCGCGCGCGCAGCGCCGCGTCGTCGACCGGTTTGCCGTCCCACAGCACGGCGCCGTCCGCGGCAATCGACACGTCGACGTGCGCGGGTTTCGGATCGAGCGGCTGGCTGCTCGCATGCGGCAGGTCGATGCGTGCCGCGTGGCGGATCACCGGAAGCGTGACCATGAAAACGATCAGGAGAACCAACATGACATCGACGAGCGGCGTCATGTTGATTTCGTTCATCAGCGCGTCGTCATCGTCGCTCGCGAAGGGGCTCATGGCCATGGTGGACACCTTATGCTGTGGGCGTGCTCAGGGGCGCGGGTCAGGGGCATGCGTCAGGGGCGGCGCGCGGCCGCGACGCGCAGCCCCGCGCCCTGGCGCGCCGGCGCGAGTTGCGCGCCGGTCACGAAGAGCGCATGCAGACCGTGCGCGAAGCGGTTCAGCTTCCCGACGAGCGCCTTGTTCGCGCGCGTGAGCGCGTTGTAGCCGAGCACCGCCGGGATCGCGACGAACAGGCCGGCCGCCGTCATGATGAGCGCCTCGCCGACCGGGCCGGCCACGTGATCGAGCGAGCTTGCGCCGCTCGCGCCGATCGCGAGCAGCGCGTGATAGATGCCCCAGACCGTGCCGAACAGGCCGACAAACGGCGCAACGCTGCCGATCGACGCGAGTATCGCGAGGCCGCTCTGCATGCTCGCGACGCTGTCGTCCATCGTGTCTTTCAGGCAGCGCGTGATCCAGTCGGAGACGTCCATCCGGTCGTGCAGATGCGGTTGCGTCCGCTGATGATGCTCGGCCGCCTGCTGGCCGGACAGCGCGAGCGCGAGAAACGGATTGTCCTGCGGCGTGGCCGCGGCCGCGCCGAGCCGGCCGATGCCGTCGGCGAGATCGTCCGAATGCCAGAATGCCTGCTCGGCGTTTTTCGTCAGACGCTTCACGCGCATCGCCTGTACGCCCTTGGCGACGATCACGCTCCACGACAGCACCGACATCGCCAGCAGTGCGAGCGCGATCCCGCGCGTGACGACATCCCCTTGTGCCCACACATGGGCCAAACCGTAGTTCTGCATCGTTATTCCTTGTTCGAAGCGGGCGTAAGCCGGTTTGTCTTTCGCGCGACCGGCCCGGCGCGCGCCGCGGCCTAACCGTCCAGACCGAACTGGTAGGGCTGCGTGTAGGCGGCGCGCACAGGCACGCCGTTCTCCCGATACGGTTTGCAGGTGCTCGCCTTGACGGCGGCGAGCGCGGCGGCGTCCAGACGCGCGTAGCCGCTGCTTTTGCGCACCGCGATCTGTTCGAGCGCGCCGGTGAGACCGACCACGAAGCTCACGTCCACCGTGCCGGTTTCGCCGCGGCGGCGCGAAATCAGCGGGTAATCGGGGCGGGCGATTGCGCAGTCGAGATGCGAGACGTCTTTCGGCGCGGCGATCGCGAGCGTGGGCGTCTGCGTCGACACAGGCGCAGGCTCTGTCGCGGATGCGGCAAGCGCAGAGGCGAGCGCCGGCGGCGCGGCGGCCGTCGGCTTGTGCGGCGTCGCAGCAGGGGCGGGCGTGAGGTCTGGCGCTGCCTCAGGCGTCGGCGTAGCGGCGGAGGGCATGGCCTTGGCCTTGGTCGTGGCCGCAGCCGTGGGTTGTGCGGGCGGCACCGGACGAGGCCGAGCCTTCGGCGTGACAGGGTGCGCGATGCGCGGTTGGGCCGGCGCGCTCGAATGAAGCGCAGCGGGGCGGGCAGCGGTATCCGGGGCGAGCAGTTCCGCGCTCAGCACGGGCGATGCGACCGGAGGCGCGGGAGGCGTCCGCATCGTCAACAGCAGGGCCAGCGCGCCGGCGTGCGCGAGCGCGACCAGCGCGATCGTCGCGGCCCGCAGATCGGCGCGGCGCGCCGGCGTACCGCCGGGCGCGGCCAAGGTCGCGGCCGCAGGGAAAACGGGGGCGCGCATCAGCGTCGCTCCGCGCCGGCGGGATGGGCGGTGGGGCGGCGCGGCTTCATGGACGGAAAATCAGCAGCGAAATGCACAGTGTCGTGACGAAACCAAGCAGCATTTCCATCTCAGGCTCCTGTCAAGCGTGAGCGGTCGCTGGCTGGTAACGGGTACTGGCTTGCTGACGGCGGTGGATAAAAGCGGGGAGGCCGGACGCGACGCGACGTCGCGGACGGGCAGCAGGCGCCGGCGGGGCGGCGCGCGCCTCAGGCCGCCTTGCGTTCGTAGAACGTAAGCGGCACCGGATGGCCGCGGTGCTCGACGCCGCAGCGGCTCGCGCACATGCCGCTTTGCGCCATGACGTCACGCACCGACTCCTCGCACTTGCCGCAGCAGGTCGCTACGCCAAGCTCGAACTGAAGCTCGTCGAACGAGTCGACCCCCTGAGCGATCGAGGCGCGGATCGTACGGTCGGATACGGACTTGCACACACAGACAATCATGGCGAGACGCAAGAGCTAACGTTAATGCGAATTATTATCATTATTTTTGTGCGCTTTGGCAAGAGGCCGATGCGGAATTTTTTCAGTCAAACCAGTCGGTTAGCCGGCAGTGTGCGCGATACGCGGGGTCGGATCGCGGCGGGCGGCGACGCGCGATGGACGCTGGCCATCGTGCCGCCCGCCGCCCGGGGGTGTTCAGGCCGCCTGGGAATCCGGCGCGCAGGTCCGCCGCGAGGGAATCTCGACCTGCTGCACCGGGGCGTCGATCTGCAGCAGCGTCGTGGCGAGCTGCTGCAGGTGCGCACCGTCACTGGTCGAGTAAAAGCGCGGCAAGCCGGGGAGGCTGTCCGGCGCGGCGCGCAGGCCGTGCTGGTCGAGCACGCGTTCGAGCTGGCGCGCGATGGCGATGCTGGTGTCGACCAGCGTCATCCGGTCGCCGACGATGTCGCGGATCGCCGCGTCGAGAAACGGGTAGTGGGTGCAGCCGAGCACCAGCGTGTCCGCGCCGGCCTCCAGCATCGGCTCCAGATAGCTGCGCAGCAGCGCGCGCAGTTGCGCCGAGCCGATGTCGCAGCGCTCGATCGCCTGCACCAGCCCGTGGCCGGGCTGACACAGGAAGCGGCAGTCGGCCGAGTGGCGTTCGAGCAGCCCCTGGAAGCGTTCGCTGCGCAGCGTCACCTGGGTTGCGAGCACGCCGGCCACCCGTGTCTTCGATTGTGCGGCGGCGGGCTTCACGCCCGGCTCGACGCCGATCAGCGGGACCGGCAGCCGTTCGCGCACGAGCGCGATCGATTGCGCGGTGGCCGTGTTGCAGGCCACGACGAGCGCCTTCACGCCCTGCGCGACCGCCCACTGCGCGATCGTCAGCGTGCGGTCGGCGATGAAGTCGTCGTCGCGCTCGCCGTATGGCGCGTAGCGCGAGTCCGCGACGTACAGCACCGCTTCCGCCGGCAGCAGCGTGCGCACCGCGCGCAGCACCGACAGGCCGCCGAGGCCCGAATCGAAGATGCCGACCGGCGCGCGGTCCGCCGCCGGTCCGGCGGCGCCGCATGCGGCGGAAACGGGGCTGACGCGTGCGACGGAGGCGACGGGTTCGGAGGCGGTCACGGTGGCAGGCTGACGAAGGATGGGTTGGCCGGAACAGGGGCAGTGTGAAGCGCGGCGTCGCCGCGCTCAGGATTCAACCGGTCCCATGCCGGATTGCTGGTAGTTCTGGATGCCGACCTTGTCGATCAGGTCCAGCTGCGTTTCGAGCCAGTCGATGTGTTCCTCGGTGTCGTCGAGAATCTTGACGAAGATTTCACGCGAGATGAAGTCGCGCACCGACTCGCAATAAGCGATGGCTTCCTTGCAGGTGGACTGCGAGATCTGCTCGAGCTTCAGATCGCATTCGAGGATTTCCTTCGTTTCCTCGCCGATCAGCAGCTTGTGCAGGTCCTGCAGGTTCGGCAGGCCGTCCAGCATGAAAATGCGCTCGATCAGCCAGTCCGCATGTTTCATCTCGCCGATCGACTCGTCGTATTCGTGCTTGCCCAGCTTTTCGAGGCCCCAGTGGCGGTACATCCGGGCATGCAGGAAATACTGGTTGATCGCGGTCAGCTCGTTCTTCAACTGGGCGTTCAGATATTCGATAACTTTTTTGTCGCCTTGCATGATGAATTCCTTCGCGGCTTCGCGCGGCTTTGAACAGGGATTGCACACAACAATAAACGTCCGCTCCGAAAATGCCAAGGAGCGGGGCGTTTGCCGCGGGAATGGCGCGCGTGCGCCGAACCTGCGGCAAACCGGGGAAACAGGGCAAACGCGGCCAAACGCGGTCAAACGTGGCAAAACGCGCGGCCAACGAAAAGCCGGGGCCGCGGGCCCCGGCTTGCCTCGTCTGGCGCGATGCGGCGCGGGCAGCGCGGGCAACCTCAGGCCGTCGCGACCGGGATCTTGCCGATCTTTGCCTGCCACTCCTTCGGGCCGGTCTGGTGAACCGACGTGCCGTTCGCATCGACGGCGACCGTCACCGGCATGTCCTGCACGTCGAACTCGTAGATCGCTTCCATGCCGAGGTCCTCGAACGCGAGCACCTTCGCGCTGCGGATCGCTTTCGACACGAGGTAGGCCGCGCCGCCGACGGCCATCAGGTAGGCCGCCTTGTGCCGGCGGATCGACTCGATCGCGACCGGGCCGCGCTCGGCCTTGCCGATCATCGAGATGAGGCCGGTCTGCGCGAGCATCGTCTCGGTGAACTTGTCCATCCGCGTGGACGTGGTCGGGCCCGCGGGCCCGACTGCCTCGTCGCGCACCGGATCGACCGGGCCGACGTAGTAGATCACGCGGTTCGTGAAGTCGACCGGCAGCTTCTCGCCCTTCGCGAGCATGTCGGCGATGCGCTTGTGCGCCGCGTCGCGGCCGGTCAGCATCCTGCCCGACAGCAGCAGCGTCTGGCCCGGCTTCCACGACGCGACCTCGGCCGGCGTCAGCGTGTTCAGGTCGACGCGCCGGCTGGTCTCGGTGTTCGGTTCCCACTGAACCTTCGGCCAGGCGTCGAGCGGCGGCGCTTCGAGCGCGGCGGGGCCGGAGCCGTCCAGCACGAAATGCGCGTGACGGGTCGCCGCGCAGTTCGGGATCAGCGCGACCGGCTTGCTCGCCGCGTGGGTCGGCGCGGCCATGATCTTCACGTCGAGCACGGTCGACAGGCCGCCGAGCCCCTGTGCGCCGATCCCGAGCGCGTTGACCTTCTCGTGCAGCTCGACGCGCAGCTCCTCGATCCAGTCGCGCGGGCCGCGCGCGACGATGTCCTGGATGTCGATCGGGTCCATCAGCGATTCCTTCGCCATCAGCATCGCCTTCTCGGCGGTGCCGCCGATGCCGATGCCGAGCATGCCCGGCGGGCACCAGCCCGCGCCCATCGTCGGCACGGTCTTGAGCACCCAGTCGACGATCGAGTCGGACGGGTTCAGCATCACGAACTTCGACTTGTTCTCCGAGCCGCCGCCCTTGGCCGCGACCTGCACGTCGACCGTGTCGCCCGGCACGATCTCGTAGTGGATCACGGCCGGCGTGTTGTCCTTCGTGTTCTTGCGCGCGCCTTCGGGCGGGCTCACGATCGACGCGCGCAGCACGTTGTCCGGATGCGTGTAGCCGCGGCGCACGCCTTCGTTGATCATGTCGGTGACGCTCATCGTCGCGCCGTCCCAGCGCACGTCCATGCCGACCTTCACGAAGATCGTGACGATGCCGGTGTCCTGGCAGATCGGCCGCTTGCCTTCCGCGCACATGCGGCTGTTGGTCAGGATCTGGGCGATCGCGTCCTTCGCGGCCGGGCTCTGTTCGAGCTCATACGCACGGCCGAGGGCCTGGATGTAGTCGAGCGGATGGTAGTAGCTGATGTACTGCAGCGAATCCGCGATGCTCTGGATCAGGTCTTCCTGTTTGATGACGGTCATGGCTAGCTCAGTGGGGAATGACGCTCGGGGCGCCGCGCGCGAGGCGCGCACGGCGTGGCGGCTTCAGGGGAGAAAAAACGGCGGGGCGGTGCGTCCGGGTGCCGGCGGCGGATGCGCCGGCCGGCGCGCGCGCATGCGCCGCGGGCGGCGGGCAGCGGGTGCGGCGGATGACCGGCGGGGTCGGAGCGCGAAGCGGACATGGACAGCGTTCGAAGCGATGAATTCGGGCCGCGCCGCGGCGCCGGCCGTGCCGGTCGCCGGGACAGTGCGCGGCAGGCGCATTATTGTACAGCGACACCCGCGCGCGTTTCGCGCCGGCGGGCAGCGGGTTGGCCGCCGGTGCGGCGGCGCGTGGGTCGGGGCCCGCTTCAGGGCACGTTTCACGGCCCGCTTCGGGGCCTGCTTCGGGGCCCGCTTCAGGGCGTGCTTCACGGCCCGCGTCAGGGCACGATCGGCGGCGCGTCGCCGAGCCGGGTTTTCAGGCTCGCGAGCACGATGCCCGCGATCACGCATGCGAGCGCGATGCCGTGTGCGAGCGTCGGCCGCTCGCCGAGGAACGCGATGCCGTAGAGCGCCGCCGCGACCGGCAGCACCGCGCTGAACACGCCCGCCACGCTGCCCGGCACATGGCGGATGCCTTTCATCCAGAGCCAGAACGAGAAGATGCTGGCTGACAGCCCGTACCACAGCACGAGTGCCCAGATGCCCGGCGGCACGCTCGCGTAATCGAAGTGCAGCAGCGCGCCGGCGCCGAGCGGCAGCATCAGCAGAAAGCCGAACAGGTGCGTGTACGCGCAGATGTCGAGCGGTGCGAGCGTTTGCGTGAGGCGGCGCGACAGGATCACGTAGAGCGACTCGCAGCACACCGCGCCGAGCACCATCAGGTTGCCGGCGACGGAGCCCTCGCCGGCCGGCCCCTGCTGCGCGTGGGCGAGATTGATGACCGCGATCCCGGCGATCGCGAGCGCAATCGACACGAGCGTGCGGCCGTTCGGCCGCTCGCGCAGCAACAGCCACGAGAAGAGGGCGATGACCGCCGGAATCGTACTGGTGATGACGCCCGCGGCGACCGCGCTCGTGCGCTGCACGCCGTTGAGCATCAGCAGCGTGAAGCCGAACGTGCCGAACAGCGCCTGCAGGAACAGGTTGAGCCATTCGCCGCGCCTGACGCGGCGCAGCTTCGCTGGCCGCAGCAGCGGCCACAGCACCGCCATCGCGATCACGAAGCGCAGCAGCGCGAAAAGCACAACGGGAACGAAGGCGACGATCGACTTGCCCATCCCGACGTTGCTGCCGACCAGCAGCATGGCAGCGATGAGCAGCAGGCAGTAGCGATTCAAGCTGGAATCCGGACGGAGAGTTCAGCTAGCATTGTAAAAGGACGCATACAAGCGCGCAAAGAAGCGCGCAAAGAAGCGCGTGAAGAAGCGCGTGAAGAAGCGCGCAAAGAAGCGCGTGAAGGAGCACGTGAAGGAGCACGTGAAGGAGCGCGCACAGCGAAACACGCAAAGCGCCGGGCTGACCCGCGAAGCGGCGCGCGGCCGGCAGAGGGCGCGCAGGAAGGCGCGTGCGCCAGTCGGCGGGCACTGCCGCGCGGGCGGCTATCGCGGGCCGCATGCGCGCGCGTGGACATGCGCTGCGCGCCGGCGCGCGCACGTGCTCCGGTGTGCCCGCACTTGCGTAAGTGGCCGGTAAGTTGCAACGTTTACTGTGCAACTGAACCGGCGGTGGCACGTGGCGCGCATGGTGCGGCGCCGCATGCCGCTGCGGATGGGCGCCGCGCGCGAAGCGCCGGCGAGGGCAGGAGACGGGTGTCGCGCGGCACAGGCGCGGCACGATCATCGATCACAGTGCGTGCGGCCGGCCGGCCGCACGCGGTTTCACGTTTCATCTTCACCTAGGGGTAGTCGATGTCTGCGATTGAATCGGTTCTTCAGGAAAGCCGGGTCTTTCCTCCTTCCGCCGAAGCCGTGGCGGGTGCAACGGTGTCCGGCATGGACGCATACCGCGCGCTGGTATCGGAAGCGGAGCGTGACTACGAAGGATTCTGGGGGCGTCTGGCGCGCGAGGCGCTGAGCTGGCATGCGCCGTTCACGCAGGTGCTGGACGAGACGGATGCGCCGTTTTACCGGTGGTTCGGGGACGGGCGGCTGAACGCGTCGTACAACAGCCTGGACCGTCACGTGGAGGCGGGGCATGGCGAGCGGGTGGCGCTGGTGTTCGAGGCGGACGACGGGACGGTGACGAACGTCACGTATGCGCAGTTGCTGGAGCGGGTGAGCCGGTTTGCGAACGCGCTGAAGCGGCGCGGGGTGAAGAAGGGCGACCGGGTGGTGATCTACATGCCGATGTCGGTGGAGGGGATCGTGGCGATGCAGGCGTGCGCGCGCATCGGGGCGACGCACTCGGTGGTGTTCGGGGGGTTCTCGTCGAAGTCGCTGAACGAGCGGATCGTGGACGTGGGGGCGGTGGCGCTGGTGACGGCCGACGAGCAGATGCGCGGCGGCCGCGCGCTGCCGCTGAAGGCGATCGCGGACGAGGCGCTGGCGCTGGGCGGGTGCGAGGCGGTGAAGGACGTGATCGTGTACCGGCGCACGGGGGGGACGGTGGGCTGGCAGGTGGGGCGCGATCACTGGATGCACGAGCTGGCGGAGCAGGAGTCGGGGCAGTGCGCGCCGGAGTGGGTGGAGGCGGAGCATCCGCTGTTCATCCTGTACACGTCGGGCTCGACGGGCAAGCCGAAGGGGGTGCAGCACAGCACGGGGGGGTATCTGCTGTGGACGGCGCAGACGCTGAAGTGGACGTTCGACTGGAAGCCTGAGGACGTGTTCTGGTGCACGGCGGACATCGGGTGGATCACGGGTCACAGCTACATTGCGTACGGGCCGCTGACGCTGGGGGCGACGCAGGTGGTGTTCGAGGGGGTGCCGACGTACCCGGACGCGGGGCGGTTCTGGCAGATGATCGAGCGTCACGGGGTGACGCTGTTCTACACGGCGCCGACGGCGATCCGCTCGCTGATCAAGATGGCGGAGGCGGATGCGAAGGTGCATCCGCAGCGCTACGACCTGAGCTCGCTGCGGGTGATCGGCACGGTGGGCGAGCCGATCAACCCGGAGGCGTGGGTGTGGTACCACCGTCACGTGGGAGGCGGGCGCTGCCCGGTGGTGGACACGTGGTGGCAGACGGAGACGGGGGGGCACATGATCACGCCGCTGCCGGGGGCGACGCCGCTGGTGCCGGGCTCGTGCACGCTGCCGCTGCCGGGGATCATGGCGGCGGTGGTGGACGAGACGGGTCAGGAGGTGCCGGACGGCCAGGGGGGGATACTGGTGATCCGGCGGCCGTGGCCGTCGATGCTGCGCACGGTGTGGGGGGATCCGCAGCGTTACGTGAAGAGCTACTTCCCGGCGGAGCTGGGGGGGCGGCTGTACCTGGCGGGGGACGGTGCGGTGCGCGACCGGGAGACGGGGTACTTCACGATCATGGGCCGCATCGACGACGTGCTGAACGTGTCGGGCCACCGGCTGGGGACGATGGAGATCGAGTCGGCGCTGGTGGCCAACGAGCTGGTGGCGGAGGCGGCGGTGGTGGGACGCCCGGACGAGACGACGGGCGAGGCGGTGTGCGCGTTCGTGGTGCTCAAGCGGGCGCGGCCGGAAGGGGAGGAGGCGGCGCGCATCGCGAGCGAGCTGCGGGCGTGGGTGGGCAAGGAGATCGGGCCGATCGCGAAGCCGAAGGACATCCGGTTCGGCGAGAACCTGCCGAAGACGCGCTCGGGGAAGATCATGCGGCGGCTGCTGCGCTCGCTCGCGCGCGGCGAGGCGATCACCCAGGACGTGTCGACGCTGGAGAATCCGGCGATTCTCGAACAACTCGGGCAGGCGCGCTGACGGGCAGAGCGCCTGCCTTTTGCGCATCGATGCAGGCAGGCGGGGCCGGCGCGGCCGGCGGGCATCCCCGGGCGACGTACCGCCCGCATGAACCGTAAAACGGCGCGTGATTACGGCACGCGATGACCGTGCGATGACCGCGCGACAACGGCGGCCTGCCTTGCGGCAGGCCGCCGTTTTTCATGATCCCGCGCGGCGCGGGCACGCGGGCCGGTGGGCAGCGCGGCGGCGCGCGGACAATCCCGATTGCCTGCTCGATCCCTTTTTGATACACAGGCGCATGGCCGCGCCACGTCCCGCTTCCCGCACCCTGCTGAATCCGCCCCCCGAACCGCCACCGGTGTCGGCGGCGATGGCGCGTGCCCACCGGCGCTACTGGCGCTTCAATCTGGCGACGATCGCAGTGCTGATGGCGATCGGTTTCGTCGTGTCGTTTGTCGTGCCGCTGATGGCGAAGGTGCTCGCGCCCTTGCGCTTCGGCGGCTTCAGCCTGCCGTTTTACATCGGCGCACAAGGGGCGATCCTGATCTACGTTGCGCTGATCGTGGTGTACATCGTGCTGATGCGCGGCGCGGACCGCACGCTGCAGCGCGCGCTCGAAGCGGACGCGCGCAGCGCCGACCCCGCGCGGAAACCCGGCCGATGACGCTGACCCACCGGCTGATCCGCTCGTACGCGCTCTATACGGCCGGGTTTCTGATCTTCATCGCCGTGATGTGGCGCATCGAGCGCGCGACCGGCCCCGGCGTATGGATCGGCTACGTGTTCATGTTCGTGCCGATCGCGGTCTACGCGGTGATCGGGCTCCTGTCGCGCACGTCGGACCTCGTCGAGTACTACGTGGCCGGGCGGCGCGTGCCGTCCGCGTTCAACGGCATGGCGACCGCGGCGGACTGGCTGTCGGCGGCGTCGTTTATCGGCCTCGCGGGGTCGCTGTACATGACCGGCTACGACGGGCTCGCCTACCTGATGGGCTGGACCGGCGGCTACTGCCTCACCGCGTTCCTGCTCGCGCCTTACGTGCGCAAGCTCGCGCGCTACACGATCCCGGATTTTCTCGGCACGCGCTTTTCGAGCAACGCGGTGCGCGGGCTTGCCGCGCTGGCGGCGATCCTGTGCTCGTTCGTGTACCTCGTCGCGCAGATCCAGGGGGTGGGGCTGATCGCGACGCGCTTCATCGGCGTGGATTTCACGGTGGGGATTTTCTGCGGGCTGGCGGGCATCATCGTGTGTTCGTTTCTGGGCGGGATGCGCGCGGTCACGTGGACGCAGGTCGCGCAGTACATCATCCTGATTTCGGCGATGCTGATTCCGGTGTCGCTGATCGCGCATCAGGACGGCCTCGGCTGGGTGCCGCAATTCAACTATGGGCGGCTGATGGCGCGCGTCGACCGGCTCGAACGCGGGCTGCGCGATGCGCCGCTCGATCGCAGCGTGCGCGAGAACTACCGGCGCCAGGCGCAGCAGTGGCAGGCGCGCATCGATGCGCTGCCGGGCTCGTTCGTCGAGGAGAAGCAGCGCCTGATCCAGCAGGTGGACGCGCTGCGCCGCCACAATGGTCCGCTGCGCGACATCAATACCAGCGAGCATGCACTCGAGATGTTTCCGCGCGACGCGGAGGCCGCGCGCATCGTGTGGTCGCAGGAGCGCGATGCGCTGCTCACGCGCGCGTCGCCGCCGGTGCCGATGTCGGTGCCGTTCCCGGAAGGGGCCGCCGAGGACAGACAGACGCACGAGCGCAATTTCCTGTCGCTGCTGCTGTGCCTGTCGCTGGGCACGGCAAGCCTGCCGCACATCCTCACGCGCTACAACACGACGACGTCGGTGGCGTCGGCGCGGCGCTCGGTGGGCTGGACGCTGTTCTTCGTCGCGCTGTTTTACCTGACGGTGCCGGTGCTGGCGGTGCTGATCAAGTACGAGATCCTGACGCATCTGGTGGGGCACTCGTTTGCCGATCTGCCGGCGTGGCTCACGCAGTGGCTGAGGCTGGAGCCGAACCTGATCCGGGTGGTCGATGCGAACCACGACGGGATCGTGCAGTGGAGCGAGATCCAGATGCAGCCGGACATGGTGGTGCTGGCGGCGCCGGAGATTGCCGGGCTGCCGTACGTGATCTCGGGGCTGGTGGCGGCCGGGGCGCTGGCCGCGGCGCTGTCGACGGCGGACGGGCTGCTGCTGACGATTGCCAATGCGCTGTCGCACGACGTCTACTACCACATGATCGACAAGGGCGCGTCGAGCCAGCGGCGCGTGACCATTTCGAAGATCCTGCTGCTCGGGGTGGCGCTGCTGGCGTCGTATGTGGCGTCGCTGAACGCGGGCAAGATCCTGTTTCTGGTGGGCGCGGCGTTTTCGCTGGCTGCGTCGAGCCTGTTCCCGGTGCTGGTGCTCGGCGTGTTCTGGAAGCGCACGACGCGCGCGGGCGCGGTGGCGGGGATGGTGGCGGGGCTGGCGGTGTGCGTCTACTACATCGTCTCGACGTATCCGTTCTTCACGCAGATGACGGGCTTCGCGGGCGCGCGCTGGTTCGGCATCGACCCGATCAGCTCGGGCGTGTTCGGCGTGCCGGCGGGCTTCGCGGTGGCGATCGCGGTGAGCCTCGTCGACCGCAAGCCGGATGCGTACACGCAGGCGCTGGTCGACTACATCCGCCATCCGTGAGCGCGGCGCGGCGCAACAGGACGGGGCTGGCGGCGGTCGCGGACTCTGCTATACTTCGACTCCCGCCGGAGAGATGGATGAGCGGTTTAAGTCGCACGCCTGGAAAGCGTGTATAGGTTAATAGCCTATCGGGGGTTCGAATCCCCCTCTCTCCGCCAGAACACATTCTTGCGAAGTCTCAATACTTCCCGCCAATACCCCTGAAGGCCCCTTCTACGGGCGATTTTGGGGTGTCAATTTTCTTGCCCGCTCTCGCTGCTAGTTCGCCGCACCGTCTTTGACCCAGCTTCGCTTCGGGCGTCCGGGCCATTCCGTCATGGCGCGCATGGCCGCCGCTGCGCCCACCACGAGTACCGATCATCGCCAGTGGTTCATGCTCTGGAATGCGCACGGCGGCGATGTGACCATGATTCACGGTATCCGGCGAGGCTCGTTCCGGCTTCATCCCGAGGGAGACATGCATCTTGGCGAAGGATGCATAACCGTGAAAAACCCCGCCGACTTCGAACGCTTGCAACGGTTCATCCGGCTGGATAAACCTGCGATGTCGGTACCGGGCAGCGATCTGAAGGCGTATGGCCGGGTCGAGGTTCGATGATGCGACGCTCAGCGCTGCTCCTGTGGTGGAGCACATCGCTAATCGTGTGGTTCATTCTCGGTCACCTGCTCGCGTGGACATTCCTGCACATATCGTGGGATGTGCCGCTATGGTTGCAGCACGGCGCAATGTGGACGTTACGCAAGATCGAGCAACCGGACTATAACCCCGATGGCTATGACCTCGAAGGCGCGTTAGACCTGCTGCTGTTTGTCGTGGCCTATCTGATCTCCACCGCGATCATCGTGCCCGCAGCATCATCGCGTGGCACCGTACCCGCCAGGACTGAACGATCCTGGCACCCGTCCGGTGGGTGGCCCCAGATGCGCGGACGGCTCGTGCGACCTGGCGTCGCCCGCGAGCGCTCTCACGCGACGCATCAGCGCGCTGCGCCCAAGCCTCACCGACGATCGACGCGGGCGGCTGGCGCGCGGCTACGTCGACGCTTAACTCACGCAGCCCGCGAGCCCCCGAAAGCCCCGGATTCAGGATTGACCGGATGGCTCGGTACGACGATGATGGGGCGGTATCGACACATCAAAAGTAAAGTGTTGACATTTTGCACGGTGAACCCTAGACTTCCGATCATTATGGAAAGCAATCGCACTCCCCACACTCCGGTTTCCCTCGCCGACTTCCGGGCGCACACGTTGACGGGCGTCGTCCAGCACGAGATCGAACGCATGATTCTCAGCGGCGAGCTGAAGCCCGGGCAGCGGCTGAACGAGAAGGCCGTTGCGGACAAGCTCTCGGTCAGCCGGGGCCCGGTCCGCGAAGCCTGCCGGGCGCTCGCGGAACTCGGGCTCGTCTATCTGATCCCGCAGCGCGGCGTGTTCATCCAGCAGGTCACGCGCGACGACGCGATCGAGGTCTACGATCTGCGCGCCGGTCTCACTGCGCTGGCCGCCTCGCTGCTCGCCCCCATGCTGACCAGACAGATGGAGGCGCAACTCGACGCCTATGTCGAGGATATGCAGGACGCCGCGGAAAAGGGCGATTTCGCGCGTTTCGATCCGCTGAATCTCGAGTTTCACGACTACATCGTGCAGTCCACGGGTAATACCCGCCTGACGAAGCTGTATCGCGGGTTCGTCAAGGAATTCCACCTGTTTCGCGTGCACGGGCTCGTGCAGCGCGGGGCGCTTCTCGAATCGAATCAGGAGCACCGCGAAATCGTCAACGCACTGAAGGCGCGCAGCGTCAATCAGAGCTACGAAACCAGCTTCAGCCACGTATCCAGGGGCAAGGAGCGCATGCTGGTCGCGCTCGACGACATGACGCGCGCCAGCGCCCAGAGCGCCGGGCAGAAGTTGATGGGCATCATGGAGTAATCGTCACGTCACAGCAGTCATAACGGAGAACCGGCGGCGTGCGCGTCGCCGGTTCATGAGCACCCCGGCGGCTCGCGGGTGCGGAGTCATTATTACGTAGTGCAAATCAACAGGTCCGTGGCGCGGTCTTTCTTTCGTGAAGCACCGTGCTCCGGTTAACCCCACTGCCTAAGTGTTCATTTCATGCTCGAACTCTCGCTGGCTTGTCAGATGACCGATCGGACCCGGGCGCTGATCGACGGAAAAGTCCTCGTTGAAGGTTGCAAGATCAACTTTGTGCACGGGCCTGCCGAGGAGCTGTTTCAGCGCGCGTTCCGGCACGGCGAGTTCGACGTCTCCGAGCTTTCGCTCGGCACGCACGTGCTGACCGCGGCGCGCGGCGAGAGCCGCTATGTCGGCGTGCCGGTTTTCCTGTCGCGGTCGTTTCGCCACTCGGCGATCTATGTGCGCACCGATCGCGGTATCGACTCGGCGCAGGCGTTGCGCGGCCGCCGCATCGGCGTGCCGGATTTCCAGCAGACCGCCGGTATCTGGGTGCGCGGCATTCTGGCCGACGAGTACGGCATCGCGAGCCGCGACGTGCGCTGGATCGTCGGCGGACTCGAACAGGCGGGCCGTCAGGCGCGCATGCCTTACGCGCTCGCATCCGACATCACGGCGGAGCCGGTCGCGGCGCACGAGACGCTCGCGGGTCTGCTCGACGCCGGCGAGATCGATGCGTTGATCGCGCCGAAGCCGCCGTCGTGCTTCGGTCGCAATCCGCAGGTGCAGCGGCTGTTCACGGACTTTCGCGCGGTCGAGGAGGCCTGGTTTCGCAAGACCGGATTCTTTCCGCCGATGCACACGCTCGGCATCCGGCGCACGCTCGTCGAGCAGCATCCGTGGCTGCCGGTGAACCTCTACGCGGCGTTCAGGAAGGCGCGGGACATCGCGCTCGACGAGCTCGCGATCACCGATACGCTGCGGGTCATGCATCCGTGGATCACTGACGAATATGACCGGGTCAGGGCGCTGATGGGCAAGGATTACTGGCGCTACGGCGTGAACAGCAGCCGTGCGGAACTCGAGGCGCTGCAATGCTATGCGCAGCGCGACGGTCTGATCCGGCAAACGGTGCCGATGGAGCAGCTGTTCGCCCAGAGCACCTTCGACGGATTCAATTTCTAAAGTGCCATCGGCACACACAATCAGGAGACGACATGATGAACAGGAGGCTTCGACATGCGTGCGCGGCGCGAGCAGTGTGCGCCGCGATGATATCGGCGTGCGTGACGCTTGCGCATGCCGCGTCGGGCTGGGAACCGCGCCGGCCGATCGAGATCGTGGTGCCGAGCGCGCCGGGCGGCGGGCTCGATCTCGTGGCCCGCACGCTGCAGAGCGTGATCGACCAGCAAAAGCTGTCGAGCAAGCCGGTGACGGTCGTGAACCGGCCGGGCGGCGGCGGAACGGTCAGCATCGCATACATCAATTCGCACCCGGCAGACGGCGACTTCGTGACGGTGCAGGCGTTGCCCCTGATCACGAACCGCATCACCGGCCTCTCGAAGATGGGCATGGACGACGTCACGCCGCTGGCGGTGCTCGTGACCGAGCAGGTGGTGTTCTCGGTGCCCGGCAATTCGCCGATCAAGTCGGGCGCCGATCTCGTCCACATGATCCGGAAGAATCCGTCGGCGGTGACGATCGGCGTATCGAGTTCGCCAGGCGGCCAGAGCCACGATGCGACCGCAATGGTCGTGAAGGCCGCCGGCCAGAGCCCCGCGAAGGTCAAGGTCGTGTTCTTCGACTCCGGCGGCGAGGCGCTGACCGCGCTGATGGGCGGACACGTCACCGCGTCGGCGACGCCAGCGGGCGTCGTGATCGGGCCGAGCGCAGCCGGCCGGGTGCATCTGATCGCGGTCGCCGGCGCGAAGCGCGACGGCGGCGCGCTCGCCGCCGTTCCCACCTGGAAAGAGCAGGGTGTGAACGTCGACTTCACGACGTGGCGCGTGCTCGTCGGACCCAAAAACATGACCCCTGCCGAGATCGCGTGGTGGGACAACGTGTTGCAGAAGGCGACCGCATCGTCGCAATGGGCAACGGCGGTGGAGCGCAACCTGTGGACGGCCGACTACAAGGACAGTGCCGACACGCGCACCTTTCTTGCGCAGCAGCGCAGTCAGTTGACGCCGCTACTGGGCGAACTCGGGCTCGCCAGATAACCCCTTCCTTTCAACCCGCAGTACCGATATGGAGAAACCTATGTCACGCATCGTTCACCTCGCTGTCAAGGTCGACGACCTCGAAGCGGCCACCCGTTTCTACACCGAAGTGTTCGGCTTTACGGAGGTCAAGACCGGACGCAACCGCCAGCATATCTCGCGGCATATGACGGACGGCCACATCGACTTTACGCTGATGAAGTACGACAGCGAGGACGCGCACGAAGCGCAGCTGGCCGGTCCCGGCCCGCGCCTGCACCACTGGGGCGTCACGGTCGACGACCAGGAACTGGCCGCCGAGAGGATCCGGCAGTACGGCGGCGAGATCCTGTCCGCGAAGGGCGAGGGCGCGCTCAAGTTCCGCGCGCCGGACGGCACGATTGCCGAAGTCGTGAAGCCGGGCCGCTATAACGAGAAGTAACGCGAGCGAGCGCGTGTGCGCCTTGGGGTGCGCACGCGCCGCGCCGCGCGCCGGTGCGCGGCGTGGGCAGACGTCGCGAACCGGCGGCGGGGCGCACGGCCGCGACCGAATTCTGGAGGAGACATGAAAAGCATCAAGTCCGATAGCTGGCTGGCGGTGTGCGTGCTCGTGCTGGCCGCCGTGTACCTCTACATGGACGCCCACCTGCCGGATGTCCGGCTGAGCGATCCGCTGGGGCCGAAGGCCTTTCCGGCGCTGGTCGGCGTGGGCCTGATTGCGTCGGCACTCATTTTGCTGCTCGAAACACGCGGCAAGAAGCGCCTGCAGGCGCAGTGCGCCGCCACGCCGCCTGTCGCTCAGGTCGCTCAGGTCGCTCAGGTCGCTCAGGTCGCTCAGGTCGCTCAGGTCGCCGCGCAGCCGGGCGCCGGCAGTGTCGACAGCGCGGGTCATGCCGGCAGCGCAGGTCACACCGGAACGCCCGACGAAGTGTACAAGCCGCGCGTGCTGCTCGGGATGATCGCGTGGACCGCCCTGTACGACTTCTGCTTCGAGCGGGCCGGCTATCTGATTGCGACGAGTGTGTTCCTGTTCGGACTGCTGAGTTATTTCAATCGAAATCGTCTGAAGACGAATCTTGCGATCTCACTGGGCGTGACCGTCACGTTTTATCTGGCCTTTTCCCATCTTCTCGGCGTTCCGATGCCGACGGGGCCCCTCCCATTCTGAGGCGCTTGCATCATGGACAGTATTCATGGCATTTTGCACGGGCTTGCTGTCGCAGCAACGCCGATGCATCTGCTGTACACGCTGATCGGTGTGTTCATCGGCACGATGATCAGTCATTTGCCCGGCATCGGGCCGTCGGCCGGCATCGCGCTGCTGATCCCCGTGACCTTCGGCATGGATCCCACGTCGGCGCTGATGATGCTGACCGGCATTTACTACGGCTGCATGTACGGCGGCGCGGTGACGGCCATCCTGCTGAATACGCCCGGCGACGCCGCCGCGGTGATGACCGTGCTCGACGGCTACCCGCTTGCGAGACAGGGGCGCGCGGCGGCGGCGCTGTCGATTGCCGCGGTCAGCTCGTTCATCGCGGGCATGATCGGCGTCACCGCGCTGTCGTTCGCAGCCGCGCCGCTCGCGGCCGTGGCGCTGCATTTCGGACCCGCCGAGTATTTCGGCCTGATCTGCTTCGCGCTGTCGACCGTCAGCGCACTGACCGGCGATTCGCTCGCGAAGGGCATGATGGCGGTGTTCATGGGGCTCGGCCTCGCGACCGTCGGCATCGACCTGCAAAGCGGCGTGCCGCGCTTCACGATGGGCCTCACCGAGTTGCAGGACCGGGTCGATTTTCTCGTCGTCGTGGTCGGGCTCTTTGCGATCGCCGAAGTGGGCCGCATGGTGGAGGGCACGCTGGGCGGCACGCTGCATACGGTGCGCGTGAAGGGCAAGCTCGGATTCACGCGCGACGACTGGCGCCGCGCGCGCCCCGCGATCTTTCGCGGGTCCGTGCTCGGCTTTTTGTGCGGCGCCGCGCCGGGCCTCGGCGGCACGCTCGCGTCGATGATGTCGTACGTGCTGGAAAAGAAGCTGTCGAAGCATCCGGAAGAGTTCGGTCACGGCGCGATCGAAGGTGTCGCCGCACCGGAAGCCGCGACCAACGCGGACACCTGCGGCGCGTTCGTGCATCTGCTTGCGCTCGGCGTGCCGGGCTCGGGCGCGACGGCGGTGATCATGGGCGCGTTCATCATGTACGGGATGCAGCCGGGCCCCATGCTCTTTCACACCCAGCCGAACCTCGTCTGGGGGCTGATTGCGAGCATGTACATCGGCAACATCATGCTGCTGGTGTTGAATCTGCCGCTGGTCGGCATCCTGTCGCGCATTCTGTACGTCCCGCCGAGGATCCTGCTGTGCCTGATTCTCGTGATCGCATCGGCGGGCGTCTATTCGTTCAACAACGACACGTTCGACCTGTACATGGCGCTCGGCTTCGGCGTGCTCGGTTATGCGTTTCGTCGCTTCGACATCCCGAAGGCGCCGTTGCTGTTCGGGCTGATCCTCGGCCATACGCTGGAGCAGTCGTTTCGCCAGGCGCTGACGATTTCGGATGGCGACCCGACGGTCTTCCTGCGCAGCCCGATTGCCGCGAGCCTGCTCGGATGCGCGGCGATCAGCGTGATCGCCTCGGTGTGGGCGCGCCGGCGCCCCGCGAGGCTCATGCGGCGCATCGCGCGGCAAAGCGCCGAGCATCAGCTTGTCGAGGAGCGTCATTGAACGCCGCAGCCGCCCGGCGGCCCGGCCCGAACCAGGAGGTGCGCCGATGCAGACGGTAGCGCAAGGACGGCCGCGCGGCGACGTATCGCTGCGGCAGATTTTCGTGCTGTTTTGCCGCATCGGCATGACGAGCTTCGGGGGCGGCCTGTCCGCGTGGATCTATCGCGAAGTGGTCACGCAGCGCGGCTGGCTCGGCGCCGAGGAGTTTCTCGGCGCGCTCACGCTCGGGCAGATCCTGCCCGGCTCGAACGTCGTCAACCTGTCGATCTACGTGGGCTACCGGATGTGCGGCGTCGCGGGCAGCATCGTCGCGGTGCTGGCGCTGCTCGCGCCGCCGATGGTCGTCATCGTGCTGTTCGCCAGCGCGTTGCATACGACGATCCAGTTGCCGTGGGCACATCGCTTTCTGGAAGGCGTCGCGGCCGGCGCGCTCGGGCTGAGCGCATCGGTCGCGGTGCGCAACATGCGGGTGGGGCGGGGCGTGCCGCGCTGGCCGCTCGCGCTGGTTGCCGCGGTGTTCGTGGCCGTCGGCGTGCTGCGCTGGCCGCTCGTGCCGGTCGCGCTGGTCGCCGGTGCGGCGGGGCTCGTGCTGTCTGCGAGGGCTTCGCGCGATGCGTGACGATCTTTACCTGCAACTGATCGCGGTGTTCGTGCCGCTCTCGCTGCTGTCGATCGGCGGCGGGCAGAGCGTCGTGGCGGACATCAACCAGCAGGCGGTCGCGATCCACGGCTGGGTGACGCAAGCCCAGTTCGTCGATCTGTACGCGATCTCGCGCGCGGCGCCCGGCCCAGGCGCGTTGCTGACCACGCTGATCGGCTGGAAGGCGGGCGGATGGCCCGGCGCCGTCGTCGCATCGCTGGCGCTGTTCGTGCCGTCGTCGGTGCTGGCGCTCGTCGCGACGCTTGTGTGGCGGCGGCACGCGCATCATCCGTGGCGGCGCGTCGCCGAGCGCGGCCTCGTGCCGATCGCAACGGGCCTGATCCTGTCGAGCTCGTTCGTGGTGCTGCGCGCGGCGTCGTCGACATGGCTCATCTGGGGACTCGCCGCGTGTTCGCTCGCAGTGTTCGTGCTGCGGCCGAAGCTGAATCCGCTGGCCATTCTTTTTTGTGCCGGGATGCTGAATGTGCTGGCCGGCAAACTGGCCTGACCGGAGGACGGGCATGCAACTCTATGGCAGACGCAGTTCGATCAACGTGCAAAAGGTGATCTGGTGCTTCGCCGAACTGGGCCTTGCCGAGGCGCGCGATTATCAGCGCATCGATGCGGGTCTCGAATTCGGCGTCGTGGATACGCCGTTGTATCGTGCGCTGAACCCGAACGGGCTCGTGCCGACGCTCGTCGACGGCGACCAGGTGATCTGGGAATCCAACACGATCCTGCGCTATCTGGCCGCGCGACAGCATGACGGCGCGCTGCTGCCGACGCAGCCCGGCGAGCGCGCGGAGGTCGAGCGCTGGATGGACTGGCAACTCGGCACGCTGTGGGCCACGCTGCGCATCGCGTTCCTGGGGCTTACGCGCACGCCGCCGGCGCAGCGCGATCCGCAGACGATCGATGCGTCGTTGACCGGGACCGCGCGGCTTCTGCGGCTGCTCGATGCACGGCTCGACGGCCAGCCGTTCGTCGCGGCGGGGCGCTTCACGCTGGCCGATATCGTGCTCGGGTTGTCCGCGCACCGCTGGTATGGGCTCGCCGAACGTTTCCCCGAGCGACCCGTGTTTGATCTCGCGATACCGGAGGTAGCCCGCTGGCTTGCGCAGCTGCGCAGCCGCGCGGGAATGATCGAAGCCACTCGCGCCTGACAGCGTCCGGCGGCACGCCGGCGCATTGCGCCGCGACGACTGGACGACGCGCACCTCGCATCCCGCACGGCGGCGCGCACTGAACGCGCCACGCGTGCGCGACGCCTTCGCCCGATTGCCGCGAGGCGCGCGGGCACGCCGTTCTGTTTCCTGTTTTTGGGGACCGCCGATGCGGTCCTGGTGACCTGAAACTGGGCACAAATACTGGGTTGACAGTTTAATGTCGTAACGTAGAATGAAAAATGTCGACATTTTAAGGTTGGCAGATCGCAGCCGGTCATCCGGTTCGCGAAGCACGCTCGGATTCACGCATCCCACTATCACGAAACCAACGGAGGAGACGTCATGCAGCGTTTTTGGAGAACCTTCACCTGGGCGTTCGTCGCATGCAGCGCGGCGCTGTGTGCGATGCCGGCCCAGGCGCAGTCGCACTACAAGCTGGTCAAGACGATCGATCTGCCCGGCAAGGGTGGGCACGGCGACTGGGTCGTGTTCGATCCCGCGACGAACCTGATCTGGCTCGCGCAGTCGCCGGACCACGACGTCGTCGTGATCGACGCGAAGACGCATGCGGTGAAGGCGGTCATCGACGGGATCAAGGACGCCAACGGGATCGCGCTCAGCGGCCAGTACGCGTTCATTGCGGACCAGGCGGCGAACCGGCTGGTGGTGATCGACAAGCAGGACTTCAAGCCGGTGGCCAGCGTCGATTCCGGCGGAAAAGCACCGGACGGCGTCGCATTCGATTCGCGTCGCGATGCGGTTTTCGTCGGCAATGACGACAGCAACACCGAGACCGTCTTTTCCGGCACGCCGCCGTTCGGGCGCATCGCCGACATTGCGCTGAAGCCCGCCAAAGCGAAGCATGGTCCGGACGTGAACCTGTATGTCGATGCGACCGACCGCATCTATCAGCCGGTCGACAACGTGGTGGACGTGATCGATCCGGACACGCACACGGTTGCCGACGTGTGGAACTTTCATCTGCACAAGGATGCGAAGCCGATGGTGTACGACAGCGAGGCGAAGCATCTGATCATCGGCAGCCGGGACAAGAAAATGCTGATCGTCGATACGAGCGGCAAGCTGCTCGCGAGCATTCCGTTCGACGGCGGCAAGATCGATCAGACGGCGATCGACGTCGGCGCTCGCCGTGCGTTCCTCGGCGACAAGTCCGGCAGCCTCGAAGTCATCGATCTGGACACCAATCAGGTGATCGACCATCTGCCGGCCGAGAAGGATACGCATACGCTGGCGGTGGACACGAAGAACCATCAGGTTTTCGTCTACCTGGGCAAGAGCAATGTGGTGCGCGTCTACGCACCGGTCTGAACACGTCGGTGAGCGCATCAGGCAGAAGGGCCGTATCGAAACAGGCAGGCCAATGCGCCAGACATTTAGTTTTACTAATCATGAAGGAGACAAAATGAAATCTTCCGCACGGACTCGCGCCGTCCTGGCCACGTTCGTCGCCCTGGGGGCCGCTTCGTCGGCCCGCGCGCAGAGCAGCGTGACGCTGTACGGCGAACTCGACGAAGCGATCGCCTATTACAACAACGTCGGGAAAGCTTCGTTACTCGAACTGCAGGGCGCGGATCTGACCGCGAACCAGTGGGGTCTCAAGGGGACCGAAGACCTCGGCGGCGGCTCCGCGGCGATCTTCAACCTCGAAAACGGCTTCAATCTCAATACCGGGAAGCTGAGCCAGGGCGGCCGCGAATTCGGCAAGAACGCGTATGTCGGTCTGCGTAACAGGAACTTCGGCACCGTCACGCTCGGCCGGCAACTGGATACGACGGTCGATCTGGTGCAGCCGTTGACCGCGGACCGCTATGGCCCGGCGTTCACGACGCCGGGCGACGCCGATAACAACGACAACACGTTCCGCCTGCAGAACGCGATCAAATATACGAGCCCCAACTACCGCGGCGTGCAGTTCGAACTGATGTACGGGCTCGGCGGGGTTGCGGGCGATGTTTCGTCGCAGGGATCGTCGTCGGCGGCGGTTTCCTATACGCACGGCGGCTTCAGCATCGCCGCCGGCTACGTGTTTGCGAAGAACGACGGCGCGGGCGGCGTGGGCACCGCGGATCAGACGCAGAACAGCGAGGTGACGCCGCTGTACGGCAACACGCCGTTCGTCGGCTCGCGGATGATCACGCACGTGGCGGCCGAATATGACTTCGGCAAGTTCTTCACGAATCTCCGCTACAGCAACGCGCAGTGGAAACCCTACGACACGTATACGGCATTCGACCGGACCGAGAACTTCAACACGGCGGCCGCATCGCTCGGTTACCGCTTTACGCCGGCGTTGCTCGTCGATCTCGGCTACACGTACACCCGAACGAACGGCGGGTCGTCGGCGACCTATAACAACCTGTCCGCGGGCACCGAGTACAGCCTGTCGGTCCGCACGACGATCTATGCGATTGCCGCCTACTCGCACGCAACGGGGACGACGTTCAGCCAGGACGGCAACAGCCTCGTTCCCGCGGGCGGCACGGTCGGCGACCTCGAATCCAGCTCGGGCACGCCGAACCAGCTGGTCTTCATGGTCGGCACCACCACGAAGTTCTAGGGGCCGCGGAGCGCGGCCGGCATCGCGGCCGCGCCGCGGTTGCCGGCGACGCGCGGGGCCCGCCTGCCGGGCGCTCGCGCCCGGCCCTCCCGCATACCGGCCGGGCGCGCCGCACCGGCGGACGGCACGTCGCCATGCGCGGATGCGCACGGCCGCGACGACACGCGACGACACGCGCGGCAAGCCGATAACCCCGGTGGACAGCAGAACGCCGGTTGCTGCGTCAATGTCGGACGCATCGGGGGCGTAAGCCGGGTCGATCCGTGCAAGCGCCGCGTGACGGCATCGCCGATCCCCCGGCCGCCTGCCGCGAATCAGGATCGTCTCCCCTGTCGATGCGCTCCGGGCATGCGGCCCCCTCTGGACCGCGCGCACCCCATCCCCCACAGGCAATTCTGTATTTCAGCGCACCCTGCTGCGCGCGTCCGCGCTCCGGCGCACGCTCAGGCATCGGCCATGCACCGGGCTGCTCCCCGCGCCCAGCGCCTCTCCCGCGTTTTCCGCCGTCCGCTTCGCTGCGCGCCGCACGTCCGCTCGCCCTCGCGTATCAGGGATACCAGGTAAGGGTTAAGTCGGATGTCGGCGGCGTGCTGACATGCTTATAGTGCCCATATTGAAAAAAAATACACGCGACGTAAAAAAATTCACTTCGCGGGTTGGATGGGCATACGGAGACGACATGACGAAATCCGCCGGCCGGCGCGATCCCGAGGAAAGCCTCGCGATCAGGGCCGCATGGCTGCATTACGCCGCAGGCCAGACTCAGGCCGACGTGGCGATGCGTCTGGGCGTCAGCAACGTCAAGGCGCACCGGCTGATCATGCGCGCCAACCAGAGCGGCGCGGTGAAGGTCACGATCGACGGCGAGATCGCGGAATGCGTGGTGCTGGAAGCCGAACTCGCCGAGCGCTATGGCCTCGCCTATTGCGAGGTGGTGCCGGAGCTGCATGAAGACGGCCTGCCGCTGCGCGCGCTCGGGATCGCCGGCGCGCAATTCCTGCAGCGCGAGATCGCGGCCCGCCAGGGCGGCGTGATCGGAATCGGGCATGGCCGCACGCTTGCGGCGGTGGTCGCGCACATGCCGCACGTCGAGGCCGGCAAAGTGCGTTTCGTGTCGCTGCTCGGCGGCGTGACGCGCGATTACGCGGCCAATCCCTACGACGTGATCTACCGCCTCGCCGAAAAAACCGGCGCGATGTCGTATGTGCTGCCGCTGCCTTTCTTCGCGAATACCGCCGAGGATCGCGAGGTGCTGCTGTCGCAGCGCGGCATCCGCGAGGTGTTCGATCTGGCGGCGCACGCGGACCCGATGATCGTCGGGATCGGCAGCGCGCTGCCGGATGCGCAGCTGGTCGCGTCGCAGATGATCGAGCCGGCCGAAATCCGCGAAGTCAGCGAACTGGGCGGCGAGGGCGAACTGCTCGGCCACTTTTTCGATTGCGACGGCAAGCCCGTCGAAACATCGCTTGCGGCACGCACGGTCGCGCCCGATCTGGCCGATCTGGCCGGACGGCGCATCGTCGCGATCGCGGGCGGAACCGGGAAAATCAAGGCGATTCGCGCGGTGCTCAAGAGCCGCCTGCTGAACGGGCTGGTCACGGACGAAGCAACGGCGCTGGCGCTTTGCCGCGAGGCGCGCGCCGGGGAGCCGGCATGATGACGCGCGACGCACACGATCTGCTGATCGGCATCGATGCCGGGACCTCGGTCATCAAGGCCGTGGCGTTCGACCTGAGCGGCCGGCAGATCGCGGTGGCCTCGGTGCCCAACCGCTACACGACGCAGGCCGACGGCGCGGCCTTCCAGTCGCTCGAACAGACGTGGTCCGATTGTGCGCAGACGCTGCGCATGCTCGGCGAGCGGGTCGACGGGCTCGCGCGCCGCACCCGTGCGGTCGCGGTCACCGGGCAGGGCGACGGCACCTGGCTCGTCGGCGCCGGCAACCGGCCCGCCGCCGATGCCTGGCTGTGGCTGGACGGACGCGCCGCCGATACCGTGCGGCGCCTGCAGCGCAAGCCGGCGAGCCGCGCGCGCTTCGAAGCCACCGGCACCGGGCTCGCGGCCTGCAGCCAGGGGGCGCAGCTCGCGCACATGGCCGCGACGATGCCCGACGTGCTCGCGCGCGCCGAAGTCGCGCTGCACTGCAAGGACTGGCTGTACCTGAAACTGACCGGTGTGCGCGCAACCGATCCGTCGGAGGCGAGCTTCACGTATGGCAATTTCCGCACCCGCGCGTACGACGACGGCGTGATCGACGCACTCGAACTGGGCGCGCACCGGCACCTGCTGCCGGAGATCGTCGACGGCAGCGAGCGGCTGCACGCGCTGTCTACGGAGGCGGCGAGCGCCACCGGCCTGCTGGCCGGCACGCCGGTGTGTCTCGGCTTCGTCGACATCGTGCTGACCGCGCTCGGCGCCGGCATTCACACCGACGGCGCCGCCGGCGCGACCTGCTCGATCATCGGCTCGACCGGCATGCACATGCGCGCGCTCGGCAACGCCGACGTGCACCTGAACGACGCGGGCACCGGCTATGTGATCGCGCTGCCGCTGCCGGGCATGTCGGCGCAGGTGCAATCGAACATGGCGGCCACGCTGAATCTCGACTGGATCCTGAACCTCGCCTGCGATCTGCTCGCCGAGTTCGGCGCGAAGCTCTCGGCCAGCGAGCGCGTGAAGCGGATCGACGGGTGGCTGCAGCAGGGCCGCCCCGGCGTGCAGCTTTACCACCCGTACATTTCGGACGGGGGCGAACGCGGCCCGTTCATCAACGCCCATGCGCGTGCCGGTTTCATCGGGCTCACCAGCGAGATCCGCTTCCCGGACCTGCTGCGCGGCGTGGTCGAGGGGCTCGCAATGGCGACGCGCGACTGCTACGCGGCGATGGGCGGCGCGATGCCGCAGGACCTGCGGCTCACGGGCGGCGCGACGCGCTCGCGCGCGCTGCGCGCGGTGCTCGGCGCAGCGGTCGGCGCGCCGGTGCGCACCTCGGCGCGCGAGGAAGCCGGCGCGGCCGGCGCGGCGATGATGGCCGCGGTCGCGCTCGGCGCGTACCCGGACATGCACGCGTGCATCGCCGAGTGGGTTACGCCGCTGCTGGGCGCGGCCGAGCCGCCCGATGCGGAACTCGTGCGCACCTACGACCAGCTGTTTCCCGCGTACCAGCAGGCGCGCCGCGCGCTGGAACCGGTCTGGGACGCGCTCGCGCAGCAAGCGAAAGCGCGCTTTGGCCGGCACGCGCTTTCATCGGGTATGGACGTCGAACGGAGGACGGTGCAATGAGCGACAACGCGATGGTAGACCTGCTCGTCATTGGCGGCGGCGTCAATGGGGCAGGCATTGCGCGCGATGCCGCGGGCCGGGGGCTGTCGGTCGTCCTGTGCGAAAAGGACGATCTCGCGCAGGGTACGTCCTCGCGTTCGGGCAAGCTCGTGCACGGCGGGTTGCGCTATCTTGAGTACTACGAATTTCGTCTGGTGCGCGAGGCGCTGATCGAACGCGAAGTGCTGCTCAATGCCGCGCCGCACATCATCTGGCCGATGCGCTTCGTCCTGCCGCACAGCCCGGACGATCGTCCCGCGTGGCTCGTGCGGCTCGGGCTGTTCCTGTACGACCATCTCGGCGGCCGCAAGAAGCTGCCCGGCACGCGCACGCTCGATCTGCGGCGCAGCCCCGAGGGCCAGCCGATCAAGGATCAGTACCGCCGCGGCTTCGAGTATTCGGACTGCTGGGTCGACGATGCCCGCCTTGTCGTGCTCAACGCGCTCGACGCGGCGCAGCGCGGCGCCCAGGTGCTCACGCGCACCGCGTGCGTGTCGGCGCAGCGCGAAAACGGCGCGTGGCGCGTCGAGCTGCGCGATACGCGCGACGGCGCGAGCCGCGTCGTGCGGGCGCGCGCGCTCGTCAATGCGGCCGGGCCGTGGGTGGCCGACGTGATCGGGCGCACCGGCTGCCAGTCGACCCGCAAGGTGCGCATGGTCAAGGGCAGTCACATCATCACGCCGAAGTTCTGGGACGGCCCGCAAGCGTACCTCGTGCAGAACCACGACAAGCGCGTGATCTTCATCAACCCGTACGAAGGCAACATGGCGCTCGTCGGCACGACGGACGTGCCGTGGGATGGCGCGCCGGAAAGCGTCGCGATCGACGAAGCGGAGATCGAGTACCTGCTCGCCGCCGTGAACCGCTATTTCACGCGGCAACTGCAGCGCGACGACGTGGTGCAGACGTTCTCGGGCGTGCGCCCGCTCTACGACGACGGCAAGGGCAATCCGTCGGCCGTCACGCGCGACTACGTGTTCGATCTCGACACCCAGGGCGGCGCGCCGCTGCTCAACGTGTTCGGCGGCAAGATCACGACGTTTCGCAAGCTCGCCGAGCACGCGCTGCAGCATCTGCGGCCGACGTTCCCGCAGATGGGCCGCGACTGGACCGCGCAGGCGACGCTGCCGGGCGGCGAGATCGACGGGGCGGACGTGCCGCGCTTCATCGCCCGCCTGCAGCGCGAGCATGAGTGGCTGCCGGAAGCGCTCGCGCGCTATTACGCGCGCACCTACGGCGCGCGCACGGCGCGGGTGATCGGGCAGGCTACGTCGCTGGCGGGACTCGGCCGCAAGTTCGGGCCGGATTTCTACGAGGCCGAGGTGAGCTACCTCACGGCCGACGAGTGGGCGCAGACCGCGGAGGACATCCTGACGCGCCGCACGAAGCACGGGCTGCACATGAGCGCCGACCAGACGGCCGCGTTCGGCGCGTGGTTCGAGGGGCGTCCCGCGCGGAAGACCGCCTGAGCCGACATCGATCCTTATCCGTTACGACACGACCATGGCCTTCACTCTTTCGCTGAACACGAACCCGCTCGTGAACCGCTTTGCGGAACCCGACGATCTGATCGACGCGATCGCGCATCAGATGAAAATCCGCGACGTGCAGCTCACGCACGAGTTCATCAACCCGTCGTGGCCCGGCGCGGTGACGCGCCGCCTGACGCGCCAGATGCGCGCGGCGCTTGCGCGCACCGGGGTGCGCATCACGTCGGGCATGACCGGGCCTTACGGACGGCTGAACCATTTCGGCCATCCGGACGCGGACGTGCGGCGTTACTACGTCGACTGGTTCAAGACCTTCGCGGACATCACCGCGGACCTGGGCGGCGAGTCGATCGGCACGCAGTTCGCGATCTTCACCTACCGCGACTACGACGACGCCGCCCGGCGCGACGCGCTGATCGACACCGCGATCGACTGCTGGGCCGAGGTCGCCGAGCACGCGCATGCGGCCGGCCTGAAGTTCGTGTTCTGGGAGCCGATGTCGATCGGCCGCGAGTTCGGCGAGACGATCGCGGCCTGCATGGCGCTGCAGGCGCGCCTGAGCGCCGCGGGCACCGCGGTGCCGATGTGGATGATGGCCGACATCGATCACGGCGACGTGACGAGCGCGAACCCGGACGACTACGACCCGTATGCGTGGGCGCGCGCGGTGCCGCGCGTGTCGCCGATCATCCACATCAAGCAGTCGCTGATGGACAAGGGCGGCCACCGCCCGTTCACCGCCGGGTACAACGCGCGCGGCCGCATCCAGCCCGCGCCGCTGATCGAGGCGCTGCACGCGGGCGGCGGCCGCGACAACGAGATCTGCCTCGAACTGTCGTTCAAGGAGCGCGAGCCGACCGACCGCCAGGTTGTCGCGCAGATTGCCGAATCGGTGGCGTTCTGGGCGCCGCACTTCGACACCGGCATCGCCGACCTGAACCTCTGACCGGACCCGACCGCCATGGACCGCGTGATGACACAGAAGCTGATCAACGACGGCGACGCCGCCGTCGATGAAATGCTCGAAGGCGTGCTGGCCGCCCACGGCGACGTGCTGATGCGCAGCGACGCCGCGCCGCGCGCGATCGTCGCGCGTCACGGTCCGCGCGCGGGCAAGGTCGCGCTGGTGATCGGCGGCGGCTCGGGCCACGAGCCGACGTTTCTCGGCTTCGTCGGCAAGGGGCTCGCCGACGCGGCGGCGATCGGCAACGTGTTTGCGTCGCCGCCGCCGCAGCCGGCCGTCGACGCGGCGCTCGCCGCGCACGGCGGCGCCGGCGTGCTGTTCATGTACGGCAACTACGCCGGCGACGTGATGAACTTCGACATGGCCGCCGAGCTGCTCGCGCTGGACGGCGTCGAGGCGCGCACCGTGCTGACGACCGACGACATCGCGTCGGCGCCGCGCGATCAGCGCGCGCAGCGCCGCGGCGTCGCGGGCAACGTGTTCATCTTCAAGGCGGCCGGCGCCGCAGCCGATCTGATGATGCCGCTCGACGACGTGGAGCGGGTCGCGCGGCACGCGAACGCGCGCACGTTCACGCTCGGCGTCGCGCTGGCGCCGTGCTCGCTGCCGCAGACGCGGCGCGCGAATTTCGACATCGCGGCAGGCGAGATGGAAGTCGGCATGGGGATTCACGGCGAGCCGGGCATGCGCCGCGAGCCGCTGCGTCCCGCCGACGCGGTGGTCGACGAAATGATGGATGCGCTGCTCGCGGAAATGGGCGCGGCGCGCGGCGAACGCGTCGCGGTGCTGGTGAATTCGCTCGGCGCGACGCCGCTGATGGAGCTCTACATCGTCAACCGCCGCGTCGCGCAGCGCCTCGCGCAGGCCGGACTCGTCGTGCATCGGACTCTCGTGGGACCGCTGTGCACGTCGCTCGAAATGGCGGGGGCGTCGATCACGCTGATGCATCTCGACGACGAACTGCAGCGCCTGCTCGATCATCCGTGCGCGTGCGCGATGTTCCGCCAGGAGGCGTCGTGATGGCCGAACTGGACACCGGCGACGTCGCGCGCCTGTTCCGTCAGCTCGCCGATACGCTCGGCGCGGCGCGCGACGAACTGTGCCGGCTCGACGGCGAGATCGGCGATGCCGACCACGGCATCGCGATGGCGCAGGGCTTTGCCGGCGCGTGCAGCGCGCTGGCGGCGCTGCCCGAAGCCGGCACGCTCGCCGACCAGTTCAACGCGGCGGCGAAGGGCTTCCTGAATGCGGTGGGCGCCTCGTCGGGGCCGCTCTATGCGACCGCGTTCATGCGCGCGGCGCGGGTGGCCGGCGTGCGCGCGCAGATGCCGCTCGCCGAAGCGCCGGCGCTGATCGTCGCGATGGCCGACGGCATCCGGACGCGCGGCAAGGCCGAGCCCGGCGAAAAGACGATGGTCGACGTGTGGGCGCCCGCGGCCCAGACGGCCGCGCAGGGCATGGCAGCGGGCTGGCCGCTGCGCGAAATCATGGCGCGCGTGCGCGAGGCGGCCGCACATGGGGCCGAGTCGACCCGCGCGATGGTGGCGACGAAGGGGCGCTCCGCGCGTCTCGGCGCGCGCAGCGTCGGACACGTCGATCCCGGCGCCGCCTCCGCGGCGCTCGTGCTCGATGTAATCGCCGAAGACTGGAGCAAGCGTGATACGGCATGACATGACAGGCGGCATGCGTGCGCGGAGCGATCCGCGTGCGTGCGCCGCAGACGCCTCGCGGCAACCGGGCGGCACGACGCAAGCGGGCCTGCCCGCTGGGCGTGCCCGCAGTTTCAACGTACAGGAGTTGTTCCTATGAGCTCAATCGCTCCCTCGCTGAAGCGCCGTTCGCGGCGCGGCGTGTCCACCGCGGTCGCGACAGTGCTGGTGCTGGCGCTGCTCGGGGCGATGGCCGCGAGCGTCAAGATCGTGAAGATCGGCTCGGCCGACGATACCCAGGTGAAGGCATTCGATCCGGCAGCCTATGGCGTGACCCAGTTTCCGAAGACGCAGGCTGCGATCGAGCACCGCGCGGTCGATGCGGCGACGCTCGCCGCCGCGATCGCGAAGGATCAGGATGCCGCCGGCAAGCAGTACGGCATTCCGGGCGGCGGCATCGGGCCGGAAATGGCGGTGAAGTTCACCGGCGTGGCGACCAGCGACGACTCGGGCATCTACACCGTGAAGGTGCCGGGCGTGCCCGACTCGCTGGTGATTCGCGTGCAGACCGGCCCGGCGATCAACGGCACCGACCTGCGCGACGCGACCGGCACGATCACCTTCGAGCAGTTCACGAACCAGATCGACTACCAGAACGCCGGCTACGCGATCAACACGGCGATGAAAAAAGCCGTGCTTGCGAAGATCGACGCCAGCAAGCTGACCGGCAAGACCATTTCGGTGGTCGGCGCGTTCCAGCTGATCAACCCGAACGGCTGGCTCGTGACGCCGGTCAAGCTGGACGTGAAATGATGAGCGCGCTCCCGATCCCGTCCGAAACCGGCGACGTGGTGCTGTCCGCGCGCGATATCGTCAAGTCGTATGGCGGCGTGCACGCGCTGAAGGGCGTGAACTTCGAGATTCGCCGCGGCAAGGTGACGACGCTGTTCGGCGAGAACGGCGCCGGCAAGTCGACGCTGATGAAGATTCTCGCCGGCGTCGAGACGCCGACCTCCGGCGAGATCGAGCTCGACGGCGAGCGTGTCGCGTTTGCATCGTCGAACGACGCACGCGATCACGGCATCTCGATCATCCACCAGGAGCTGAGCCTCGCGCCGAACCTGAGCGTGCGCGACAACATCTACATGGGCCGCGAGCTGCGCACCGCGACCGGCGTGAACTTCGCGGAGGAAGCGCGCCGCACGCGCGAACTGATGACGGCGCTCGACGAGGAGCAGATCCATCCGCTCACGCTCGTGCAGGATCTGCGTCTCGGCCAGCAGCAGGTCGTCGAGATCGCGCGCGCGCTGTCGATCGATTCGCGCATCCTGATCATGGACGAACCCACTTCTGCGCTGAGCGCGTCCGAGGTCGAGGTGCTGTTCAAGGTGATCCGCGATCTGACGAGTCGCGGCGTATCGATCGTCTATATCTCGCATCACCTCGAAGAGGCGCTGCAGATCACCGATTACGCGGTCGTGCTGCGCGACGGCCGGATCACCGCCACCGCCGAGGCGAAGGACATCGACCTCGGGTGGATCGTGCGCAACATGGTCGGCGAGAACTTCGATCTCGGTTCGCCGCCGGGCGGCTACGCGTTCGGCGAGGTCGCGCTGTCGATCGACGACGTGAGCGTCGCCGACGCGTCCGGGTCGGGCATGTCGGTCGTCGATCACCTGTCGCTCGACGTGCGCGCGGGCGAGATCGTCTGCATCTACGGCCTGATGGGCGCCGGGCGCACCGAGCTGCTCGAGGCGGTGGCCGGACGGGTGCCGACGACGGGCGGCACGGTGCGGCTCGAAGGCGAGGACGTGGACGGCCTCGACATCGCCGGGCGCATTGCGCGCGGCCTCGTGCTGGTGCCGGAGGACCGGCAGCGCGACGGCCTCGTGCAGACGATGAACGTCGGCGCGAACCTGTCGCTCGCGAGCATCGGCACGTTCGTCAAGGGGCTGCTGCTGTCGACTCCGCGCGAGCGCACGATCATCGCCGAGTCGATCCGCAACGTGCACGTGAAGACTTCGGGCGCGGGCGCGGCGATCGGTTCGCTCTCCGGGGGCAACCAGCAGAAGGTCGTGATCGGCAAGATGCTCGCGACCCGCCCGAAAGTGATCCTGCTCGACGAACCGAGCCGCGGCATCGACATCGGCGCGAAGGCCGAGGTGTTCCGGCTGCTGAGCGAGAGCGCCGCGCGCGGCCTCGCGGTGGTGTTTTCCACCTCGGAAGTGGCCGAATGCCTGAGCATCGCGCATCGCATCGTCGTCATGCGTCGGGGCAAGATATCCGCGGAATTCGGCGCCGATGCCACCAAGGACCAGATCATGGCCGCTTCCGGCGAGGCCGTGGCGATCTGATCAAGACAAGACATGTACGGAGACACGAACGTGAACGACGCTGCCAAAACCACCCAGTCGAACCGTCACGCCGGCCGTTTCGGCGACGGCTTCGAGATCGGCAAGATCCTGCTCGAAGGGCGCGCATTCTTTGCGCTGATTGCGATCATCATCATCTTTTCGGTGCTGTCGCCGAACTACTTTTCAGTGGACAACTTCCTGACGATGGCCTCGCACGTGGCCATCTACGGCCTCCTTGCGATCGGCATGCTGCTCGTGATCATCAACGGCGGCATCGACCTGTCGGTCGGCTCGACGCTCGGCCTCGCGGGCGTGGTCGCCGGCTTCTTCATGCAGGGCGTGACGCTGAATCTGTTCGGCGTCGTGCTGTACCCGGCGGTGTGGGTCGTCGTGGTGCTGTGCTGCCTGCTCGGCGCGTTCATCGGCCTCGTGAACGGCGTGCTGATCGCGCGCTTCAAGGTGCCGGCCTTCGTCGCCACGCTCGGCGTGATGTACGTCGTGCGCGGCCTCGCGCTGCTGATGACCAACGGCCTCACCTACAACAACCTCGGCGGGCGCGCCGATCTGGGCAACACGGGCTTCAACTGGCTCGGCTTCAATCGCCTGTTCGACGTTCCGGTCGGCGTGCTGATCCTCGCGGTCGTCTCGGTGCTCGGCGCGATCCTGCTCGGCCGCACCGCGTTCGGCCGCTGGCTGTACGCCTCCGGCGGCAACGAGCGCGCGGCCGAGCTGTCCGGCGTGCCGGTGAAGCGGGTGCAGATCGGCGTCTACATGCTGTCGGGCGTGTGCGCCGCGATCGCGGGGCTGATCCTGTCGTCGCAGCTGACCTCCGCCGGTCCGACGGCCGGCCTGTCTTACGAGCTGACGGCGATCGCCGCGGTGGTCATCGGCGGCGCGCGGCTCACGGGCGGCACCGGCAACATCCGCGGCACGCTGCTCGGGGCCTTCGTGATCGGCTTCCTGTCCGACGGCCTCGTGATCATCGGCATTTCGTCGTACTGGCAGACGGTGTTCACCGGCGCGGTGATCGTGCTCGCGGTGATGCTGAACGCCATCCAGTATCGCCGCCGCGTCAGGCGTCCCGCGTCGACCGGCAGCCAACCTACTTCTACGTAAGCCGGAGGGCGGCACGCGTCGCCCCGCCGGCTTGCGGGAAGCTTGTCGGATTACCACGCCATCACCAACCGAGAAAGAGACCTACCATGACTAGCATGAAAAAAACCCTGCTGCTCGCCGCGCTTGCCGTTGCCATGCCTTTGTTCGCCGGACAGGCTCAGGCGGCAGCGAATCACGGGCTCATGACGATCATCGTCAACGACCCGGCCAACCCGTACTGGCTCACCGAAGGCAAGGTCGCGGCCGCCGAAGCGAAGAAGCTCGGCTACACCGCCAACGTCGCTGCCTCGAAGGGCGACACGAACACCGAAAGCCAGCTGATCGATACCGCGATCACCAACAAGTCGGTGGCGATCATTCTCGATCCGGCGAACGCGAGCGGCTCGATCGGCGCGGTGAAGAAGGCCGTGGCGGCGCATATTCCGGTGTTCCTCGTCAACGCCGAAATCAACCAGGAAGGTCTCGCGAAAGCGCAGCTCGTGTCGAACAACGCGCAGGGCGCGGCACTCGGCGCCGAGCAATGGGTGAAGGACGTCGGCACGAAGGGCAACTTTGTCGAGCTGCTCGGCGCGCCGTCCGACAACAACGCGGCGACGCGCTCGAACGGCTACCGCTCGGTGCTGAGCCAGTATCCCGACCTGAAGGAAGTCGGCTCGCAGGTCGCGAACTGGGACCGCACGCAGGGCTTCAACGCGACGCAGAGCCTGCTGCAGGCGCACCCGGACATCATCGGCCTGATCAGCGGCAATGACGAGATGGCGCTCGGCGCGATCGCCGCGCTCAAGCAGGCGGGCAAGCTGTCGCAGGTGAAGGTGGGCGGCTTCGACGGGTCGCCGGCGGCGGTGGCGGCGATCAAGGCCGGCGAACTGCAGTACACGGTGCTGCAGCCGGTCGCGACGTTTGCCGCGAAGGCCGTGGAAGAAGCGAACTCGTATCTGAAGACGGGCAAGACCGGCGCGAAGAGCGAGAAGCAGCTGTTCGACTGCGTGCTGATCACGAAGGCCAACGTGTCGAAGTACATCGCACCGTTCACGCTCGCGAAGTAATCCGGCGCGCCGCCGCCGCGCGGTGCTGCGATGCACCGGCGGCGGGCGTCGACAGGCCGGGCGGGCGCGCGCGGTTCGCGCCGCCCGCCGCGCGCCGACGCGGCGCGCACTCATGCAGCCGATTGACGAATTCATCATGATCAAGACCCCTTTCTGGATTGGCACCAGCTGGAAGATGAACAAGACGCTGGCGCAGGCGCGGGCCTTCGCCGAAGGTCTGCTCGCCGGCGACGCCGATCCCCGGGTGCAACGCTTCGTGATTCCGCCGTTCACGGCGATTCGCGAAGTGAAGGCGCTGCTTGCGCACACGAGCGTGAAGGTCGGCGCGCAGAACATGCATTGGGCCGATCACGGCGCGTGGACCGGCGAGATATCGCCGCCGATGCTGGTGGATTGCGCAATGGACCTCGTCGAGCTCGGCCACTCCGAGCGGCGCGAGCATTTCGGCGAGACCGACGAGACGGTCGGGCTGAAGGTCGAGGCCGCGGTGCGCCACGGGCTGACGCCGCTCATCTGCATCGGCGAGACGCTGGCCGATCGCGAAAGCGGGCGCGCCGCCGAGGTGCTCGCCGCCGAGGTGCGCGGCGCGCTCGCGCGCCTCGCCCCGGCGCAGCAGGACGCGCCGTTGCTGTTCGCGTACGAGCCGGTCTGGGCGATCGGCGAGCGCGGCGTACCCGCAAGCGCCGATTACGCGGACGCGCGCCAGGCCGAGATCATCGCGGTCGCGCACGACGTGCTGGGCCGGCGCGTGCCGTGCCTGTACGGCGGTTCGGTCAACCCGGGCAATTGCGCGGAGCTGGCCGCCTGCGCGCATATCGACGGCCTGTTCATCGGCCGTTCCGCGTGGGACGTGGCCGGCTATCTGGACATCATCGAACGGGTCCGCGCGGTGCTCTGAGTGCACCGTCCGACGCCGTTTTAATCTGAAGGAGAGCATCGTGAAGCTTGCAATCGCGGGAGACAGTGCCGGAGCCGGCCTCGCCCATGTCCTGGCGGAATACCTGAAGGACCGTCACGACGTGTCCGAGCTATCGGAGAATGCGGCCGATCCGAAGGAGTTCTACGCGGATCTGTCCGATCGTGTCGCGTCCGGCGTGCTGCGCGGCGAGTACGATCGCGCGATTCTCGTGTGCGGCACCGGCATCGGCGTGTGCATTTCCGCCAACAAGGTGCGCGGCATTCGCGCCGCGTTATGCCACGACACGTATTCGGCGGAGCGCGCGGCGCTGTCGAACAACGCGCAGATCATCACGATGGGTTCGCGCGTGATCGGGCCGGAAGTGGCCAAGACCATCGTCGATGCGTACCTCGCGCAGACCTTCGACGAACAGGGCAAAAGCGCGGGCAACGTGTCGGCGATCGACGCGGTCGATTCGAAGTACCGCCGCTAGGCGCGGCCCGTTGCCGCGACGGCGCTTGACACGCGCGTCGCGGCGGCGGATCGGAGACACGATGCAGACCTACCTGCTCGGCCTCGATAGCGGCTCGACCGCGACCAAGGCCGTTCTGTTCGACAGCGCGGGCCACACGGTTGCGGTCGGCAGCCGGCGCGTGCCGCAGCGCCAGCCGCGCGAGCGCCACGTCGAGCGCGACATGGACGAGACGTGGGCGGCCGCGCGCGAGGCGATCCGCGAAGTGCTCGCGCGCAGCGAGGTGCCTGCCGACGCGATTGCCGCGGTCGGCGTGACCGGGCACGGCGACGGCGTCTATCTGGTGGATCGGGCCGGCGCGCCGCTGGGCCCCGGCATCCTGTCGCTCGACAGCCGCGCTGTCGAGGTGCGCGATCAGTGGCGCGACGCCGGCGTGCTCGACGCGGCGCTCGAACTGAGCGGGCAGCGCCCCTATCCGTATGCGGCGGCGAGCCTGCTGAAATGGATTCAGGTGAACGAGCCGGCGCGCTTTGCGCGCATCGGCCATGTGCTGTTCTGCAAGGACTGGCTGCGTCTGTGCCTGACCGGCGTGCCGGCGACGGATCCGACCGAGGCCAGTTCGTCCTTCACCGATGTCCGCACGCAGGGCTACAGCAGCGACGTGCTGGCGCTCTACGGTCTGACCGCGCTTGCCGGCGCATTGCCGCCGATCGTGCCGTCGGCCGCGCTCGCGGGGCGCGTGAGCGCGCAGGCGGCGCAGCAGACCGGGCTCAGGGAGGGCACGCCGGTCGCGTGCGGTCTGCACGACGTGACGTCGAGCGCGGTCGGCATCGGGTATACCGAGGCCGGCGCGCTGTCGATGACGGCCGGGACCTTCAGCATCAACGGCATCCTGTCCGACCATCCGCAGCGGGATCCGCGCTGGTCGTGCCGCAACGGCACGCGAGCGGGCCAGTGGATGAACATGTCGATTTCGCCCGCGTCGTCGAGCAATGTCGACTGGTGTCTGCGCGAATGCTTCGCACACGAAGCCAACGAGGCCGCGCGGCGCGGCGTGTCGCTGTTCGCGCTGATCGAGGACGAACTGCAGGCGGCCTTCAGCGGGCCGAGCTCCGTGATGTTCCACCCGTTCCTGTTCGGCTCGCCGTTCGAGGAGCCGGCAAGCGCATCGTTCTTCGGGATGCGCAGCTGGCACCGGCGCGGCCATCTGGCGCGCGCGGTGCTCGAAGGGATGATCTTCAACCACCGCTATCACGTCGAGGCGCTCACCAGCGCGTTTGCCGCAAGCCGTGCGGGGTTGACGGGCGGCGGCTCGTCGAGTCCGTTTCTTGCGCAGCTCTTTGCCGACATTCTCGGAATACCGGTCGACATCCCGCAGAGCCAGGAGGCGAGTGCGCTCGGCGCGGCGCTGTGCGCGGGCGTCGGCACGGGGCTGTTCGACTCGCTCGCGCAAGCGTGCGCGCACGCTTGCCGCATCGAGCGCACGCATCGTCCGGATGCGGCACGGCATGCGCGCTACAGCGACACGTATCGGCTGTATCTCCAGCTTCTGTCGGCCGTCGCTCCGCTGTGGCCGGCGCTCGACCGCGCGGCGACCGCGCAAGGCTAAGGAAAATTGAGGATGACGAATCGAATGCGCGAACGCGTGCCCGATCAGCTGACGCGGGAGCCGCGCATCAGCGTGCTGATCGTGGGCGGCGGCATCAACGGCGCGGGCGTGTTCCGCGACCTGTCGCTGCAGCAGGTCGATTGCCTGCTGATCGACAAGGGCGATTTCGCGTCGGGGGCGAGCTCGGCGCCGTCGCGGCTGATCCATGGCGGTCTGAAGTATCTGGAGACCGGCGAATTGCGGCTCGTCGCCGAGTCGACGCTCGAACGCAACCTGTTGCTGAAGAATGCGCCGCATGTCGTGCTGCCGCTGGAAACCGTGCTGCCGATCTATTCGGTGTTCGGCGGCATCATGGCGTCGGTGCTGCGCTTTTTCGGCGTGAAGACAAAGCTCGCGGATCGCGGTGCGATCATTTCGAAGCTCGGTCTGACGCTGTACGATTTTCTCGGCCGGCATGCGCGGACCATGCCGCGGCACCGCCTCGCGCTGCGCGCCCGCGCGCGGCGGGAACTGCCGCTGCTCGATCCGGCCATCAAGGCGACGGCGACCTATTACGACGCGCAGGTGACGCAGGCGGAACGCCTGAATTACGAACTGGTCGCCGACGGCCTCGCCGCCTGCGAGCGGTCCGTCGCGGCGAACTACGTGAGCGTCGACCATGTGGAGGGCGACACGGTCTGGCTGCGCGATCTCGTGGACGACCGGCTGTTCCCGGTGAAGCCGACGCTCGTGATCAACGCGGGCGGTGCGTGGATCGACCGGGTGAACCGCTCGCTCGGCATCGAGCGGCACTATATCGGCGGCGCGAAGGGCTCGCACCTGATCGTCGATCATCCGCAACTGCATGCGCAGTTGCGTGGGCGCATGGTGTACTTCGGATCGCGGGACGGCCGCATCTGCCTCGTCTATCCGTTCATGGACAAGCTGCTGGTCGGCTCGACCGACATCCGCGTCGACGACCCGGACCGGGTTCGCTGCGAGGACAGCGAAGTCGATTACATGCTCGGCGTGCTCAAGGAGATTTTTCCCGCGCTGCGGCTCGACGCAGCGGACATCGTCTACCGCTATAGCGGCGTGCGGCCGCTGCCGTATTCGGACGCGGCGAACCCGGGCGACGTGAGCCGCGACCACGTCGTGCACGTCGATCATCTCCCGGACACGCCGATTCCAGTGCTGTCGCTCGTCGGCGGAAAATGGACCACGTTTCGCGGCTTCGCGGCATCCGTGACGGACGATGTGCTCGCGCGCCTCGCACGCACGCGCCGCGTCGATACGCGCGACCTGCCGATCGGCGGCGGCCGCGATTTCCCGCGCGGCGCGGCGGCCCGCGCCGCATGGGTGAGCGCGCTGGCCGCCGGCGGCGCGGTGAGCGCCGGGCGCGCCGACGCGCTGCTGTCGCGTTACGGCACGCGTGCGTCGGCGGTGGCGCAGTTCTGCGCGCCGCTGCAGGGCGCCCCCGACGACGTGCCGCTTGCCAGCGCGCCCGATTACACCGTGCGCGAAATCCAGTACCTGTGCGAGCACGAAGCAGTCACGCATCTGGCCGACCTGCTGTTGCGCCGCACGCCGTTCGCGCTCGCCGGCCGGCTAGGTCCCGCGCTGCTGAGCGAGACCGCCGCGCTTGCGGCCGGCGTGCTCGGCTGGGATGCGCTGCGCACGCAGCGCGAAATCGACGCGCTCAGCACGCTCGTGCAAGAGCGTCACGGCGTGGCGATGCGGGCCTCCGAAGCGGCGCATTGAGGCCGCAGCGGCGAGGCCGCGTCGGCCGAGCCCAGCAGGCGCTGCAGCCGCTTTTCGGCCGCGAAGTAGGTTTTGGCGGAAGCGGCGGCGAGTTCTTCGTCGTACAGCCGCAGAAGGGCTTCGATGGCCTGCACTGCGTCGTCGCCCACCTGCCATTGGCCGGTGTGCTGCGCGGCCTGGACGGTCTTGTCGAGCGCGGCTTCGGCGGCGAGGAACGTCGCGTCGTCCGTGCAGCCCACGCTGATCTGCCGCAAGAAGAACGTCATGTACACGATGCGCGTCAGTTGCATGACCGAATCGCGATTGCCCTCCTGCGCGCGGCTGCCGACGAGCGCGAGGTGCCCTCGCAGCGACAGGCTGCGCACGCATTCCGCCGGGATCGGCAGCAGCAGGTCTTTCGACACCGCCCGAAAGGAAGCCGTTGAACGCTGATGCACTGCCGACCGCGGTCGTTTCATGCCGGGACCCCCTCATGGCGGATTCATCGCCGACGGCGTCGGCGAAGGCGGGCTCGTGAGCCTCGCGCGCATCCTGGGCAGGTCAATCATTTGATTGAGTTTGATCAAATGCGCAGCGACGGAAAATATAGCCACGCGCGCGTGTGCTGTCAATGTTCTTCTGGTTTGGGGTATCGGGCCGCGAATTACGGAGATTTTTAATTAAAATGTGTGCTTCAGGCGGTTAATAGGCCTGAAAGCGGAGAGGAGGCATCGAGAGGCGAATTGATCATATGTGCAATAATGATCAAATGTTCATATGGGTAAGCCTGGCCAGACCCCGCCAGGCCCGGGCGGGACCGTTCCTCCCGGACTGCGCCGCGAAGGGCGGCCCCTATAATGAGCAGCCCGCGCGCGGTCCGCGCAGCGCGTCCCGACACCGGATCAAGTCAAGCCGCCATGGATACCGACGAACTCACCCGCCTCGCGATGCTCTACTACGTCGACGGTCAGACGCAGGAGGATCTCGCGCGGACGTTCTCGATCTCGCGCGCCAAGGTCAGCCGGCTGCTCAAGCGCGCGCAGGAAGAGGGCATCGTCGAGATCCGCGTGCGTCACCACGCGCGCGATACGAGCGATCTCGAACAGACGCTGATGGCGCGTTTCGGCTTGCAGCGCGCGATCATTTCCGTGAACCACAAGGATCAGGACAAGCAGCGCGAACTGCTGGCGGGGCTTGTCGCGAGCCATCTGGACCGCGTGCTCGCGGACGACACGATCGTGGCGGTCGGCATGGGGCGCAACATCAGCACGGTGTCGGGCCACGCGATCTCGTCCACGCGGCGCCAGTGCAGCTTCGTCTGCGCGATCGGCGGCGCGTATCGCGGCGGCGAGACGATGAACGCCGATCACACGTGCCGGCGTTTCGCCGCGCGCTTCGGCGGCGAGAGCGAGACGCTCTATGCGCCCGCGCTGGTCATCGACCCGCAGGTGCGCGCGGCGCTGCTCGACGACGACACGGTCCGGCAGACGCTCGACCACGCGCGCCGCGCGCAGCTCGCGCTGATCGGCATTGGCGAAGTCAACGAGGACAGCAGCATGGTCCGCATGGGCTGGTTCACCGCGGCGGAGATTGCGGCCGCGCGCAAGCTGGGCGCGGTCGGCGACATGATGGGCTACGACTTCATCGATCTGAACGGCGCCACCGTGTGCACGCCGTTCGCGAGCCGCGTGATCGGGCTGTCGCTCGCGGACCTGATCCGCATTCCGAACGTGATCGCGGTCGCGAGCGAGATCACCAAGACCACGGCGGTGCTCGGCGCGCTGCGCACCGGTGCGATCAACACGCTCGCGACGACCACGGCGATCGCGCAGGCGGTCCTGAGTCTCGACGAGGCGACCCGTCCCGCGGGCGCCACGGCGGCCGCCGCCGCCGGGCCGGCCTGAGCGCCGGCCTGACAAGCCGTCGCGAGCGCACGCGGCGCCCGCGACGTGCAGATATTGGCCATCCTGGCCCATCGCGTGCGGAAACTGGCGAAAAAGTATGGAAAAAACGGCCTAAAGTGAGTGGAGTACAAGCGGCCCAACCCGTAAATTTCCACTCACGCAAGCGCTTGCCGGTGATCGTGCCGGCCGGGCGAGGCGGACCGAATCATACAAGTGGGGAGACGGCATCATGATGCGCCCGGATCTGGAAGTCGTTGAGGTACGCTGCGGCGAGTCGTTCAAGGCCTGGTCGCACGGCTACCCGTACAAGACGGTCCGCTGGCATTTCCACCCCGAGTTCGAGTTGCAGATGATCGTCGCGACGAGCGGCCGCTACTTCGTCGGCGATCACGTTGGCGCGTTCGCGCCGGGCAATCTCGTGCTGATGGGGCCGAACCTGCCGCACAACTGGGTCAGCGACGTGTCCGACGGCGAGCACGTCGAGCGCCGCAATCTCGTGATCCAGTTCGGCCAGCCGTTCGTCGAACGCTGCATGAGCGCGTTTCCCGAGTGCCACGACGCCCAGCCGCTGCTCGACGGCGCGCGCCGCGGCATCCTGTTCGATGCGGACACGAGTGCGGCGATCGCGCCGCTGTTCGAAGCGCTCATCGCGGCACGCGGGATGCGCCGTATCTCGCTGTTCCTGCGCATCTTCGAGCGCCTGTGCGAAGCGAAGGAGCAGACGCCGCTCGCGAGCGTCGGCTACGCGCAGACCGAGGTGCCGTCCACGCATCTGAGCCACGCGCTCGCGTACATCGGCAAGAACCTCGCATCCGATCTGCGGGAATCGGATCTCGCCCGGCTGACCGGGCAGAGCGTCAGGACGTTTTCGCGCGCGTTCCACCGGCACATGGGCACCCCGTTCGTGCAGTACGTGAACCGTCTGCGGATCGAGGCGGCGTGCCACATGCTGCTCGCCGACGGGATGAGCATCACGGATATCTGCTTCCAGTCCGGCTTCAATAACGTATCGAATTTCAACCGCCAGTTTCGCGCGGCCAAGGGCATGTCGCCGTCCGAGTTCCGCGCGCTGCAGCGCCTGAACGCGCGCAGCCGCGAGACGAACCTGCACGCGCCGTCCGAGGGCAGCCCCGACCACGTATCGACACCGGGCCTGAACGGCCGGTACGCGACACCCGTCGGCGCGGCACTGAGTCCTCCGCCCCGATAGCGGGCGTCTCGCTCCACGCGATTTCCACGCTCCGGTAGTACCCTGCCGCACCCGTTCTTCGCGGGTGTGCGGGCTTCGTTCACCCTGAAAAAAGCTGCATCACATCCTAGGAGACACTGTCATGCCCTTCAAGTCCTTCAAGTCCTTCATGCCGCTTCGCCCGGTCGCCGTGGCAGGCGCGCTCGCCACGGCACTCGTGCTGCCGGTGTCGTCCCATGCCGCGCCGTTGCGGATCGGCATGACGTTCCAGGAACTGAACAACCCGTACTTCGTGACGATGCAAAAAGCGCTCGATGCGGCGGCCGCGTCGATCGGCGCGCAGGTGATCGTGACCGATGCGCATCACGACGTCAGCAAGCAGGTCAACGACGTCGAGGACATGCTGCAGAAGAAGATCGACATCCTGCTCGTGAATCCGACCGACTCCACCGGCATCCAGTCCGCGGTCACCGCCGCCAAGCGGGCCGGGGTCGTGGTGGTCGCGGTGGATGCGAACGCGGACGGCCCGGTCGATTCGTTTGTCGGCTCGAAAAACTACGATGCGGGGCTGCTGTCGTGCCAGTACCTCGCGAAGGCGATCGGCGGCAACGGCGAGGTCGCGATCCTCGACGGCATTCCGGTCGTGCCGATTCTCGAACGCGTGCGCGGCTGCAAGGCGGCGCTCGCGAAGTTCCCCGGCGTGAAGCTGGTCGATACGCAGAACGGCAAGCAGGAACGCGCGACCGCGCTCTCCGTGACCGAAAACATGATTTCCGCCCACCCGAACCTGAAGGGCGTGTTCAGCGTGAACGACGGCGGCGCGATGGGCGCGTTGAGCGCGATCGAAGGCTCCGGCAAGGACATCAGGCTGACGAGCGTGGACGGCGCGCCGGAGGCGATCGCCGCGATCCAGAAGCCGGACTCGAAGTTCATCGAGACGACCGCGCAGTTCCCGGCCGACCAGGTGCGCATTGCGCTCGGCATCGCGCTCGCGAAGAAGTGGGGTGCCACGGTGCCGAAGGCGATCCCGGTCGACGTGAAGGTGATCGACCGGAGCAACGCGAAGGGCTTCAGCTGGTAACGGCAACGGATAACAGCGGCCGGAGGCGGCGTCGCGGCACGGATGCGCGACGGCGCCGCGGCACGGGAGCAGCAGATGGATACGATACTCAGACTCGAACGGATCACGAAAAGCTTTCCGGGCGTGAAGGCGCTGCAAGGCATCGATCTCGAGATTGCGCGCGGCGAGATTCACGCGCTGCTCGGCGAAAACGGCGCGGGCAAATCGACGCTGATGAAGATTCTCTGCGGAATCTATCCGCCCGACGACGGCGCAATCGGGATCGACGGCGAGGCGCGCCACTTCACGAACTATCACGACGCGGTGGCCGCGGGCGTCGGGATCGTGTTTCAGGAGTTCAGCCTGATCCCGCATCTGGACGCGGTCGACAACCTGTTTCTCGGCCGCGAGCGGACGAACCGCTGGCGCCTGCGCGACCGGGCGGCCATGCGCCGCAGCGCCGCGGCGATCTTCGCGCGGCTCGGCGTCGCGATCCCGCTCGACGCGCCGGTTCGCACGCTGTCGGTCGCCCAGCAGCAGTTCGTCGAGATCGGCAAGGCGCTGTCGCTCGACGCGCGCATCCTGATCCTCGACGAACCGACTGCCACCCTTACGCCGGCCGAAGCGGCCCATCTGTTCGCGATCATGCGCGAGCTGAAACGGCAGGGCGTGACGATGATCTTCATCTCGCACCACCTCGAAGAGATTTTCGACGTGTGCGACCGGATCACGGTGTTGCGCGACGGCCAGTACATCGGCACGACCGACGTCGCGCGGACGGACGTCGGCCGTCTCGTCGAGATGATGGTCGGGCGGCGCGTCGAACACGGCTTTCCGCCGCGGCCCGCGCCGCGCGCGGATGCGCAACCCGTGCTCGAAGTGAGCGCGCTGCAGCTGGCGAAAGACGCGCCGGTGAATGCGTTCACGCTGCACGAAGGCGAGATTCTCGGCTTTGCGGGCCTCGTCGGTTCGGGGCGAACCGAGACGGTGCGCGCGGTGATCGGCGCGGACCGCGCGTGGCGCAAGTCGGTTCGCGTGCACGGCGCGCCCGCGCAGCTCGCCGATCCCGCCGATGCGCTCGGCGCCGGCATCGGCATGCTGCCCGAGAGCCGCAAGACGGAAGGGCTCGTCACGTCGTTTGCGATCCGCGACAACATCTCGCTGAACAACCTCGGCAAGTACCGCCGCGCGGGCGGCTTCATCGATCGCGGCCACGAGGCGCGCACGACGGCCGACATCATGAAGCGCGTCGGCGTGAAGGCGCCGTCGATGCACACCGAGGTCGCGGCGCTGTCCGGCGGCAATCAGCAGAAGGTGGTGATCGCGCGCTGGCTCAACCACCACACGAAGATCCTGATCTTCGACGAGCCGACGCGCGGCATCGACGTCGGCGCCAAAGCGGAGATCTACGGGCTGATGCGCGAACTCACCGCGCGCGGCTACGCGATCATCATGATTTCATCGGAACTGCCGGAGATCGTCGGCATGTGCGACCGCGTCTGCGTATTTCGCCAGGGGCGCATCGAGGCCACGCTCGAAGGCGACAGCATCAACGCGAACACGGTCATGACCTATGCGACGGCCGGCAAGCCAGGAGCGACCCATGAACCAGCCTGATACCTCGTCTTCTTCCTCGAATGTGCCGGCCGCCGCCGCGCAGGCGCGCCACGCGCCGCTCGTCGCTGGCTGGGCGAACCTGACACGCTCGACGCTGTTTTATCCGCTGCTCGGCCTCGTGGTCGTCTGCGGGGTGATGATGGTCGCGAGCCGCAGCTTTCTGAGTGCGGCGAATCTCGAGAACGTGCTGCGCCAGGTGTCGATCAACGCGATCATCGCGGTCGGGATGACCTGCGTGATCCTGACCGGCGGCATCGACCTGTCGGTCGGCTCGGTGATGGCGCTCTCGGGCACGCTCGCGGCGGGGCTGATGGCCGCCGGCCTCAACGCGGTGGCGGCGTTCGGCGTCGGGCTCGCGGTCGGCATCGGCTTTGGCGCGGCGAACGGCTTTTTCGTCGCGAAGGCCGGCATGCCGTCGATCATCGTGACGCTCGCGACAATGGGCATCGCGCGCGGGCTCGGGCTGATCTACACGGGCGGCTATCCGATCGACGGGCTGCCGGACTGGATCGGCGTCTTCGGCAACGGCAATGCGCTCGGCGTGCCGGTGCCGGTGCTCGTGATGCTGGGGGTCTACCTGTGCGCATGGCTGCTGCTCGAACGCATGCCGTTCGGCCGCTACGTGTACGCGATCGGCGGCAACGAGCAGGCAACCCGTCTGTCCGGCGTGCGGGTCGCGCGCGTGAAGCTGCTCGTCTACACGATTTCCGGTTTCACGTCCGCGATTGCCGCGATCGTGCTGACCGGGCGCCTGATGAGCGGACAGCCGAACGCGGGCGTCGGTTTCGAACTCGATGCGATCGCGGCCGTCGTGATGGGCGGCACGTCGATCTCCGGCGGGCGCGGTTCGATCGTCGGCACGCTGATCGGCGCGCTGCTGCTCGGCGTGCTGAACAACGGCCTGAACATGATCGGCGTCGATCCTTATGTGCAGAACGTGATCAAGGGCGCAATCATCCTGCTCGCGATCTATATCAGCCGCGAACGCTCGCGGTAACTCAACTCATCGTCGCTACCGACACACAGGGACTTCCCATGACGACACACGAAGCCACGCAGGACATGACCGCGATTGTCTGCCACGCGCCCGAAGACTACCGCGTCGAGCGTGTGACGAAGCCGCGCGCGGGTCCGCACGAACTGGTGATCCGGATCGCCGCGTGCGGCATCTGCGCGAGCGACTGCAAATGCTACAAGGGCGCGAAGATGTTCTGGGGCGGGTCGAGCCCGTGGGTGAAGGCGCCGGTCATTCCAGGCCACGAATTCTTCGGCTATGTCGAGGAACTCGGCAGCGGCGCGGCCGAACATTTCGGTGTGCAGATGGGCGAGCGCGTGATCGCCGAGCAGATCGTGCCGTGCGGCAAGTGCCGCTATTGCCGCTCGGGCGAGTACTGGATGTGCGAGGTGCACCACATCTTCGGCTTTCAGCGCGAGGTCGCCGACGGCGGCATGGCCGAGTACATGCGCATTCCGTCCACCGCGATCGTGCACAAGATCCCGCTTGGCGTGTCGCTCGAAGACGCGGCGATCATCGAGCCGCTGTCGTGTGCGATCCATACGGTCAATCGCGGCGACATCCAGCTGGACGACGTCGTCGTGATCGCGGGGGCGGGGCCGCTGGGTCTGATGATGACCCAGGTTGCGCGCCTGAAGACGCCGAAGAAGCTCGTCGTGATCGATATGCTCGACGAACGCCTCGATCTCGCGAAGCAGTACGGAGCGGACGTGACGATCAACCCGCGGCGCGACGACGCGCTCGCGATCGTGCAGGCGCTCACCGGCGGCTACGGCTGCGACGTGTACATCGAAACCACCGGCGTCGCGGCCGGCGTGAGCCAGGGGCTCGCGCTGATCCGCAAGCTCGGGCGCTTCGTCGAATTCAGCGTGTTCGGCGAGGATGCGACCGTCGACTGGTCGATCATCGGCGATCGCAAGGAACTCGACGTGCGCGGCGCGCATCTGGGGCCGTACTGCTATCCGGTCGCGATCGACCTGCTCGCGAGGGGGCTCGTCACGTCGAAAGGGATTGTCACGCACGGCTTCACGCTCGACGAGTGGCACGAGGCGATCCGGATCGCGAACTCGCCGGAGTCGGTCAAGGTGCTGCTGAAGCCCGCGCGCGGATCATGACGGCCGCCCGATTCGATTTCGCCGGCAAGCGGGTGCTGGTCACGGGCGCATCGAGCGGCATCGGGCGCGCGTGCGCCCGCGCGCTCGCGCGCGACGGCGCGCACGTCGTGGCGGCGGCGCGCGACATGACCGCGCTCGCTGCGCTTGCCGGCGAAGCCGGTTGCGAGACGCTGCGACTCGACGTGTCCGGCGACGGCGATGCGATCGACGCCGCGCTGGGCGCGCTCGATGCGTTCGACGGTCTTGTGAACTGCGCGGGCGTGTCGTCGCTCGAATCGTCGCTCGATGTCGACGCACAGCACTTCGATCGCGTGATGGCGGTCAACGCGCGCGGCGCAGCGCTTGTCGCGCGCACCGTCGCGCGCGGGATGCTCAGGTGCGATGCGCGCGGCGGCGGGCACGACAGGGGGCGCGTCGCGGGCAGCATCGTGAACGTGTCGAGCCAGGCCGCGCTGGTCGGTCTGCCCGCCCATCTGAGCTATTGCGCGTCGAAGGCGGCGCTCGACGCGATCACGCGCGTGCTGTGCATCGAACTCGGCCCGCACGGCATTCGCGTGAACAGCGTGAATCCGACCGTGACGTTGACGCCGATGGCGACCTTCGCATGGAGCGATCCGGCGAAAAGCGATCCGATGCTCGCCGCGATTCCGCTTGGGCGCTTCGCGCAGCCGGACGAGGTGGTGGCGCCGATCCTGTTTCTGCTGAGCGACGCGGCGTCGATGATCAGCGGCGTGTCGCTGCCGGTGGACGGCGGGTATACGGCACGGTAACGGCGCTGCCCGGCGGTAGCGCGGACGCGTTTCGTAGGGGTGCCCGGCATGCGTGCCGTCATGCCGCGCGTTCGGGCGGCGCGTCCGTGGGCGGGTCGCCCTCGGGCAACGGCGGCGGCATGTCGTCGGGCAGCGGCGGCGGCGGGGGCTTGCGATGCGGGTCTGCGGGCGGCGTGGACGGCAGGTGGGCGCCAGGGCGGATGCGTGTTCGGGTGAGGGGCCGGAACCCCGCCGTCGCTGCGGTCATGAAGAACTCCTTTCGATGTCGATGGGCAGGGGCACGGCCGGTCTGCGTGCGATCTTCGTGCGATCTTCGTGCGGTCCGCGTGCGGGTGAAGCGTGTGCAGCCGGCGTGTGCGATCCGCGTGTGCGATCGTGTGCAATCCGCGTGCCGCGCTCGCCGGACCCGGCGGTGCGCCCGTGCGGCGCGGCGCGCGCAAGCATTGCAACGTCCCCGTAAAGTTTGCAACGCAAGGGACGATGGCCTTGCCGATCGGCCCGGAACGCATCGGTTGGCGAAGCATGGGCCTGCAACGCAGGCCACGCGGGATCGCGCTGTGCGTCACGGAGCGACGAACCACAAGCGTTACAAGCCCCACCGGCACCACCGGCCCCACCGGCACCACCGCGCGAGCGCGGGCATCGGCCTTGCTGCGCCCACAGGCAACCGCCGGTCGATGTACGATCGCTCGCGATGTGCCGGCGGACGGAAAGGCGTGGGCCCGACCGACATTGCGCCGCACGCGCAGCACGCGACGCAGCCGGCGCGGCGCATGCCGTGACGCAGCGTGCGTCGTCAAGGAGCGGAAGTGTCGAGGCAGGGGCGGGCCGATGCACATGCCGAGGCGCGGCCGCCGTCCACCGGAAGACCTTCCTGAGAGCCATCATGTCACTGATCGTAGCCGGTCGCTTTACGACCTTTCCCGCCGCCGAGGATGCCGCGAGCCGGCTGTTCGCGCGCGGCTTCGTCGAAGAGGACGTGTCGCTGTTCTTCGTGAATCCGCGCGGACAGCACGCGCGTCATCCGATCGGCGGCGACGTGGGCGTCGACAGCGAGTCCGAGCGGGCCAGCACCGGAGCCGGCAAGGGGGGCGCAATCGGCGCGCTGATCGGCGCGGTGGTCGGCGTTGCCATCTTCCGCTCGATGTCCGCGTCGCTGCTCGTGCTGATCGTCGCAGCAGGCGTCGGCGCGTATGTCGGCTCGCTGGCCGGCGCGATGTCGCACATGCGCGGCGGCGGACGGATTCCGCGCGCCCATGTGCATCGCGAATCGCGCGATTCGGGCGTGCTGCTCGCGGTCCACGTCACGCCCGACACGCAGCAGACGGCCACCGAGGTCCTGCGCGAAGCCGGCAGCCTGGAGATCGAGCGCGCCACCGGGCGCTGGCAGCAAGGCCGCTGGGCGGATTTCGATCCGACCCGCGTCGTGGAGCCGGTCGACGCCGCATAAGTCGCATAAGCCGCACAAGTCGCACAAGTCGCATAAGCCGGGCAAGCCGCATAAGCCGGGCAAGCCGGGCAAGCCGCATAAACAAGCCGCGCGCGAATGAGCGAACCACGGGCGCACGCCTGCCGCCGGTCCGTTCAGATCGCCACCTGCGCGCCCATTTCGATCACGCTTTCCGGCGCGAGCCCATAGTATTCGGCGCTCGATGCCGAATGAAACGACATCTGCGCGAACAGCGCGTGCCGCCAGCGCGCCATTGCCTCGGTGCCGTCGGGCGCGATCACTTCGTCGCGCGGCAGGAAATACGTGGTGTGCGCCGGATCGTAGCGCCAGTCGCCGAGCTTGCCTTCCAGCAACTTGAGCAGCGCGGGCAGATTCGGCCGTTCGACGAAGCCATGACGCGCGACCACCTGAAAACAGCCGTGGCCGAGGTCCGTGACTTCGAGGCGCGTGTCGCTGTTGGCGCGCGGCGCGGATTCGGCGAGATTCGCGAACACGATCGCGGTCCGGTGCAGCACGCGGTTATGGCGCACGTTGTGGTGCAGCGTCGGCGGTGTCGCGCCGGGCGTGCTGCCGGGGTAGACGGCGGTGCCGGGCACCCGCGCGAGCGGCTCGGCCTCGGCGAGCAGCCGCGGCAGAAATGCGTCGAGCGGTTCGCTTTCGCGCGCGCTGCGCGCGGCGATCTGGCGTCCGCGATACCACGTCGTCATCAGCGCGAAGAGCAGCAGGCCGACCGAGATCGGGAACCAGCCGCCGTCGACGATCTTCGGCACGTTCGCGGCGATCAGCATGCCGTCGACCGCCAGCAGCGCAAGTGCGACCGCCGCCACCGCGAACACCGGCCACTTCCACGCATGTCGCGACAGGCCGACCATCTGCAGCGTCGTCGTGAACATCGTCAACGCGACCGCAATGCCGTAGGCGGACGTGAGCTTCGCCGACGAACGGAACGTCAGCACGAGAAACAGCACGGCGGCGAACAGCACCGCGTTGACCGCCGGCACGTACACGCGCCCGCGCTGCCGGCGCGAGGTTTCGACGACGCGCAGCCGCGGCATGAAGCCCAGTTCGATCGCCTGACTCGTCATTGAAAACGCGCCCGAGATGACCGCCTGCGAGGCGATCACGGTGGCCAGCATGGCGAGCGCGACACCCGGCATCAGCGCCCAGTGCGGGACCGCGTGAAAGAACGGCTGCTGCGCCGAGCCCGGCTGGAACAGGATCGTCGCGCCCTGTCCGAAGTAGCCGAGCACGATGGATGGAAACACGACGAGCAGCCACGCCGTGCGGATCGGCTTCGTGCCGAAGTGCCCGATGTCGGCATAGAGCGCCTCGGCGCCCGTCAAGGCGAGAATCACCGCGCCGAGGATCACGAACGCGGTGCCCGGCGCGTGCTCGACGAGCCGCAGCGCCCAGGCGGGCGAGAGCGCGGCGAGGATGCGCGGGTGCTGCACGATCCGGTAGACGCCGGTCGCGGCGAGAAAGAGGAACCACAGCGCCATCACCGGTCCGAACCAGCGGCCGACCACGCCGGTGCCGTGCCGCTGGAACAGAAACAGCGCGATCAGGATGAGCGTGGCGAGCGGCACGACCAGCCGGCCGAAATGCGGGTCGATCTGCCGCAAGCCCTCGACTGCGGAGAGCACCGAGACCGCCGGTGTGAGCATCGAGTCGCCGTAGAACATCGCCGCGCCGAACAGGCCCACCAGCAGCAGCGTGCGCGGCAGGGGCCGGGATGCATCGTCGAAGCTCGCCTTCACGAGCGCCGAGAGCGCGATGATGCCGCCTTCGCCCTCGTTGTCCGCGCGCATCACGTAGCACGCGTACTTCAGCATGACGACGATCACGATGGCCCACAGCATCATCGACAGCGTGCCCATCACCACCGGCGCAGCAGAGGTGCCGGCGTCCATCACGCCCTGGCGCAGCGCGTAGATCGGGCTGGTGCCGATATCGCCGAACACGACCCCGAGCGAGCCGAGCACGAGCGCCGAAGCGGCCGGCTCGCGCGCGGGCCGGGGTGCGGGGACACGCTGCTCGGCGCACGGCGCGTTGCCCGGCAGCGCTGCGGTGTCGGCGCGCGCCGCGCAGGCGGCGGCGGGGGAGGCAGGACGGGACGCTTTCATGGGCTTGACCGGCGCCGCAACCGGGCGGCGTCCGTGCGGAAACGGGACGGTGCCCGATGCAGCAAATGCCGTGCCGCGCCGGTGCGGCGCAGCGCAGCCCTGGGCGCCGTGGTGGCGCCTTGGTGCGGCTGTGGCGTCGTCGTGGCGGGGCCGGCGCGCGCGCCTGCGCCCTCGTGGCGCGGGCTTGCACTGGCGGACGCGCTTACGCGAGCTTGAGCGTCACGATGCCGAGCAGGATCACGACTGCCGCAAGCGAGCGTCCGTAGCCGTGGCGCTCCTTCAGCGCGAACGCCGACAGCAGCGCGCCGAACAGGATCGCGGTTTCGCGCAGCGCCGCGACCAGCGCGACGGGTGCGCGCGTCATCGCCCACAGCACGAGCGTGTACGCGGCGAGCGTGCAGGCGCCGCCCGCGAGCCCGAGCGGCACGCGGGCGCGGCCGTGGCGCAGCAGGTCCGGGCCGCGGCGCAGCGCGGCCCAGATCACGAGCGGCGGCGCGGTCAGCGCGAAGATCCACATCGTGTACGCGACCGGATGCCCGGATACGCGCACACCGGTGCCGTCGACGAGCGTATAGCCAGCAATGACCGCCGCGTTCGCCAGCGCGAGACGGGTCGTGCGGTTCGCGAGGCCGCGGCTCGCGTGCGTGAACAGCAGACCGAGGATGCCCGCGCAGATCAGCAGGATGCCGCTCCATTCGCCGCCCGTCAGCCGCTCGCCGATCAGCGGACCGCTCGCGAGCGCGACGAGCAGCGGCGGCGTGCCGCGCATCAGCGGATACGCATGACTCATGTCGCCGCTGCGATAGGCGGCCCCCACCAGCAGGAAGTACAGCACGTGAATCGCAGCGGACGCGCCGATAAACGGCCAGCTCGGCGCGAGCGGCGCCGCGACGAACGGAAGGGCGACGACGCACAGGAGCGCGGCCCCGGCGGTCACGAACACCACGTCGAGAAACTTGTCCGGGCTGGACTTCACCACGGCATTCCAGCTCGCGTGCAGGAACGCCGCGAACAGCACGATCAGCATGACATCGACGGACATGGGTTCGCTCCAAGGTATCAGGAAGCAGAATATCTATCTTGCTGCCGGGTGGCAAACCCGATAAATTGACCATTTGCGTCACGAAAACTGACCTGAATGAAGCGAACGCTGCCTCCTCTCAATGCGTTGCGCGCCTTCGAGGCGGCAGGCCGGCTCGGCAGCTTCAAGGAAGCCGCGGCCGAGCTGCACGTGACGCACGGCGCGGTGAGCCAGCATGTGCGGCTGCTCGAAGCGTGGTTCGGCACGGCGCTGTTCGAGCGGCACAACCGGCGGGTGTCGCTGACGCCGGCCGCGAAGGCCTATCTCGACAGGATCGGTCCGGCATTCGACGAACTGGCGCGCGCGAGCGCGACGTATGGCCTTGCCGGCGCCGTCGCGCGGACGCTGACGGTGAACGCACCCGCCACCTTCACGTTGCGCTGGCTCGTGCCGCGCCTCGCGCGGTTTCGCGACCGGCATCCGGAGCTGGACGTGAAGGTCGAGACGTCGAACGAACCGGTGGAAAGCGTGAAGGACGCGCACGATGTGATCATCCGCGGCGGTCCGGATACGTTCTATGGCTACACGATGCACGTGTTCCTGTCCGAGGAGCGCGTGCCGGTGTGCAGTCCGCACCTGCTGCAGCGCGTGCCCGCGCGCACGCCCAGTGATCTGCGCGGGCATACGCTGCTGCATACGTCGAGCCTGCCGCGGCTATGGCCGGACTGGCTCGCGAAGGCCGGCGTCGCATCGCTCAGTCCAGCCGCGAGTCTGACCTTCGATCACTTCTATCTGACGCTGCAGGCGGCCATCGACGGCATTGGCATCGCGATGGGCCCGAGCGCGCTCGTCGCGGACGATCTCGCGGCCGCTCGGCTCGTGATGCCGTTCACGGGTCCGCGGCTGCCGTCACGCAGCTATTGCACGTATGTGCCCGACGCGAAGGCAGCGGACGAGCGGGTAGCGATGTTCTGTGCGTGGCTGGCGGGAGAGGGAGAGGGGGAAGGGGGGTGAAGCGGCTTGAAGAGGCTTGAAGAGGCTTGAAGAGGCTTGAAGAGGCTTGAAGAGGCGTGAAGAGGCGTGAAGAGGCTTGAAGCGGCTTGAAGCGGCTTGAAGCGGCTTGAAGGGGCGGATTGAGGTCCGGGTAATACGATGCGCTGGGGGGTGTCAGGAATTCCGTGTTCAAGGCGGGGTTGAGAATCACACGGATGGCCGAACAAATCGATCCGCGTAGAGGATAGCGAATTGGTTCATGGCCGCTTTCCAGTCTTTTGCTGCGCGTCCCCAGTCGGCGGTGATATTCCGCAATGCCAGCCAGATGAGCTTGGTCGCGGCATCGTCGCTTGGGAAATGGCCGCGCGTCTTGATGATCTTGCGTAGTTGCGAGTTGACATTCTCGATGGCGTTCGTAGTGTATATAACCTTGCGAATGTCCGGGGGGAACGCGAAGAACGGAATCACGCGGTCCCAGGCGCTGCGCCAGGCAACACTGACTGTCGGGAATTTCTGACCCCACGGGCTTTCGGCAAAGGCATCGAGTTCGGCCTGCGCGGCTTCGGCGCTCGGCGCAGTGTAGATCGGCCGGATCGCGGCCGCCAGCGCCTTGCGGTCCTTCCAGCTCGCGTAGGCCAGGCTATTGCGAATCAGATGGACAATACAGGTTTGCAGCGTCGTTGCAGGAAACACAGCTGCCAGCGCCTCGGGCATGCCTTTGAGGCCGTCGGTCACGGCAATCAGAATGTCGCCAATGCCGCGCGTCTTCAAATCATTGAATACCTTCATCCAGAATTTGGCGCCTTCGGTGTTCTCGATCCACAAACCGAGAATGTCACGCGAACCATCGGGCAGCACGCCCAAGGCCAGATAGACAGCCTTGTTGCGGACCACGGCGTCTTCGCGGATCTTGACGCGCAAGGCGTCGAAGAACACGACCGGATACATCGGCTCAAGCGGTCGGCTTTGCCAGGCGGTGACTTCGGCCATGACTTCGTCGGTGACGGAGCTGATGAAGTCGGGCGAGACTTCGGTGCCGTATTGCTCAAGCAGGAAGCCCTGGATTTCCCGGACCGTCATGCCGCGGGCGTACATGGCGACGATCTTGTCGTCGAAGCCGGTGAAGCGTCGCTCGTGTTTGGGTATCAGGATCGGCTGGAAGCTACCGTCACGATCGCGCGGTACCTCGATACGGACAGGACCATGCTCGGTCAGAACCGTCTTGCCACCCCGGCCGTTACGCTGGTTGGTAACGTCGGCCGGCCTGGCCGCGCCAGTGGGATAACCGAGATGATGGTTCATCTCTCCGTTCAGCGCACGCTCGATCAGGGCCTTCTTGAAGGCCATCGTCGCAGCGCTAATGGTTTCGGCTGTCATCGGGCCGTTGCCGAACTGCTCAAGCAACTCGGCGGGAATCGCCGGCAGATCCGCCGGCTGGGCTTTAGGTTTGCGAGGCATAAACTCTCCTTGGGAGCATGTTATGCCTTAAACACGAAATTCCCGACAGGCCCATGCGCTGCGATGTTTCCTCCACACAGGACGCAAAACGCATTTACCTGCCCAGCCGCGCCAGTCGCTCGCTATCCCATTTCCGGTCGAGAATGGCCTGATACAGCAGGCCCAACGTGAGCGGCTCGCGTCTGAACGTGTGCGATTTTCTCATGATAAAGCGCTGAAAGAACGAATAAAGCAATCCTTCGCCTTCCATCAGGAAATAGCGGTGGAAATCGTAATCTCCGCCAGCCACTGGAAATGCTTCAAAAAAACTTGCCATAAACGCGCCCGCGTCGTCACCGGTCAGATTCAGGTCTTCATGTAATCGGGTCGATTGGGAGAGCGCGGCTGACCGGGACAAGCCCGCTTCGTTTCTGACGAAATGCTCAAAATTGGTCCATGAATATTCGGTCATTTCAGAAAATTCTATCTTCTGGTCGGGCGAGACGATTGTATGTCGTAACCGAATGGCGGCCAATCACGCAGGCGTCTTCGGCAAGCGACATTGCGCCAGATTCATACCGAAAGGCCGGCATGGACGGGTTCGTCCGCTGTCCCGGCCGCACGCCGCGCCGCTCCCCGGCGCTTCGCCCCCAGGCATCGCAAGCCGGCGGCCGCGATGTCGCAATTCGCCACATCGAAGTCGCGTCCGCGCAAAACCCCCTCATCCGATGCGCCGTTATTCCGCCTGCAGCCCCACGATCGCCGCGTCGCGCGATGCCGCGCGTCTTTCGTGCCGGGTCCCTCCATCTGGTCATCGGACGCGTCCGGCCACCCGTTATGGGCATCGTCATGCGAAAACTGTTCACCATCCGCGGCGGACTCGCTGCGACGATCGCCGGCTATACGCTGCTGCTCGTGCTGGTCGTCGGCGCGTGCGTTGCCGGCCTGTATGCGGGCAATGCATCGCTCGAAGCGATGTATCGCGACGACACCGCGTCGCTGCTGCACCTGAAGACGAGTTCCGAGCGCATGCTCGTGCTGCGCGAGCGCTTCGGCGACGTCGCGCAGCGCGTGAGCGCGGGGCAGCCCGCGAAAGCGGAGATCGCGCAACTGCATGCGTTGCTGCGGCAGAGCAACGACGAACTCGACGCGTACGCGCATCTGCACGGCCGCGCGCCGCAGGAGCAGGCGCTCTACGACACGCTGCACGCGAAGCGGGGCGCGCTGCTCGATCAGGTGTTCCTGAAAGCGCTGTCGCAACTCGATCACGATGACGGCTTCAATTTCCTCGACACGCTGCACGCGGCACCCCCTGCGCTTTTCGCCGCCTATCAGGATGCGATCGGCGCGCTCGAAAATTTTCAGGTCGCGCGCGAAAAGGCCCGCTACGACGCGGCCGCCGCGCGTTTTCACCGGATCGTCTGGGCGCTCGGCGCGGTGGCCGGCCTCGCGCTGGTCGTCGGCCTGTTCGCGCAGCGCGCGCTCGCGAAGGCGATCGTCGAGCCGATCGACGCGGCCGTCGATCACTTCGAGCGGATCGCGAAGGGCGACCTGACCGGCACCGTCGTGATCGCCCGCGAAAACGAAATGGCTTATCTGCTGAACGCGCTGCAGCAGATGCAGGCCGGTCTCACCGCGACGGTCAGGCAGGTGCGCGCGAGCACGGAGACGATCGTCGGCGACGTGCGGGCGATCGCGAGCGGCAACGTCGATCTGTCGGGACGCACCGAGCAGCAGGCGGTCTCGCTGCAGCAGGCGGCCGCGAGCGTCGAGCAGCTGACCGCGGCGGTGCGCCAGAACGCGGACAACGCGCGCGATGCGCGGACCTATGTCGAAGGCGCGGCCGGCATCGCGTCGCGCGGCGGCGAGGCGATGCAGCGCGTGGTGGCGACGATGTCGGCGATCGCGGAGAGTTCCGCGCGGATTTCCGGCATCGTCGGCGTGATCGAGAGCATCGCGTTCCAGACCAACATCCTCGCGCTGAACGCGGCCGTCGAGGCGGCGCGCGCCGGCGAGCAGGGCCGCGGCTTCGCGGTCGTCGCGACCGAGGTGCGCGCGCTCGCGCAGCGCAGCGCGGCCGCCGCGAAAGAGATCAAGGAACTGATCGGCGCGTCGGCCCGCCGCGTCGAGGACGGCAGCGGCCTCGTCGCGCAGGCGGGCTCGACGATGGACGAACTCGTCGAAGCCGTCGGACGCGTCAATACGATCATGGGCGAGATCAGCATCGCGTCCGACGAGCAGTCGTGCGGGATCGAGCAGGTCAACGTCACGGTCACGCAGATGGAGCAGACGATGCAGCGCAATGCCGCGCTCGTCGAGGAAGCGTCGGCTGTGGCGTTGTCGCTCGAAGAGCAGAGCACACGCCTCACCGCTGCGGTCGCGCAGTTCCGGCTGCGCGACCCCGCGCATGCGTGAGCGTCGCGCGCACTGGCGCGCGCGGCTAGCCGGGGCGGATCTCCGGTTCGACGAGCGCGATCAGCAGCGCAAGCGATTCCTGCCAGCCGAGATAGCAGGCCTCGGCCGGAATCGCCTCGGGCACGCCTTCCTGGACGATCTGCAACTCGGTGCCGCACGCCACCTCGCGCAGCGTGACCGTCACCTCCATCGTGCCGGGCAGGTTCGGGTCGTCGAAGCGATCGGTGTAGCGCAGCCGCGTGTGCGGCACGAGTTCGAGGTATTCGCCGCCGAACGCGTGGCTGTCTCCGGTCGTGAAGTTCGCAAACGACATCCGGTGATGGCCGCCGATGCGCGCGTCGAGCTGGTGGACCCGTGCGGTGAAGCCGTGCGGCGGCAGCCATTTGACGAGCGCATCGGCGTCCAGAAACGCCCGGTACAGGCGCTCGGGCGTCGTGCGGATCACGCGGTGAAGGCGGATCGTGTGGGCAGGCATGGGCATCTCCTGTGTCAGGGACCGGCTCGCCGGACGCGCCCGGATGGGAGCACGGATGCGGCGGGCCGCGACCGTCATCATGCCTGAGCGCGGCGGGCGCGATGTAAGGAACTGTTGAATACCGCACCGTGTGCCGCGCGGCCCGCGCGCAGGCTGTCGCAGGAGCGGCAGCGCGGCAAGGCGGCGCGATCTACGTGTTTCCTCTTCCTTCATACTGGCGACAGAGCGATCTATGATGAATCCAGCGCTTTCGGGGTAACCCGGGGATATGCTTTCCCGGGCCCTGCGGCCGGGGTGCCGGATTTTTGCTGCGTGCCGCCGCCGCGCGGGAGCCCGCGGGGCCGTTCGTCAGACGCTTTTCGACCGATTGCGCCACTGTTCCACAACAAGGAGAACGATATGGCTATTCGAAATGAAGGCGCTTTTCGCACGAAACTGACCACCGTTGTGCCGCTCGTCGCGCTCGCCGTGTCGGCCGGCCTCGTTCCCACCGCCGTCTACAGCCAGGGCGATACGATCAGGATCGGCGTGCCGGTTCCGCTGTCGGGCAGCTCGGCGAACGCCGGCACCGACATCCTGAACGGCGCGAAGCTCGCCGCCGAGAAGATCAATGCGGCGGGCGGCGTGCTCGGCAAGAAGATCGAACTGATCCCGGAAGACGATGCCTGCGATGCGCAGACCGCGGTGCAGGCCGCGCAGAAGCTGATCGACGCGGGCGTGGTCGCGGTGGCGGGCGGCTACTGTTCGAGCGCCGCGCTGCCCGAGTTGACGGCGTTCCACCGGGCGGGCATTCCCTATGTGCTCGACGCATCGACCAATCCGCAACTGACCGAGATGGGCTGGGACAACGTGTTCCGCACGATCGGACGCGACGACGAGCAGGGTCCGTTCGCCGCCAGCTTCATGAAGAATGTCCTGCACGCGAAGCGCGCGGCGGTGATCGACGACAACACGACGTATTCGAAGGGGCTCGCGCAGAACACCGTCGAGGCGCTGAAGAAGGACGGCGTCGATGTCGTGTACGCGAACTCGATCACGGCCGGGCAGATGGACTATTCGCCGACGCTCACGCGGGTGAACGCGCTCAAGCCCGACGTGATCTACTACACCGGCTACTTCGCCGAAGCGGGGCTGATGGTCAAGGAAGCGCGCCAGCTCGGCTACAAGGCGACTTTCATGGGCGGCGACGGCACCAACGATCCGACGCTGTTCAAGACGGCCGGCGCGGCCGCCGACGGGATGATCGTGACGACCGCGCCGCTCGCGCAGTTCCTGTCGAGCGCGCACGGCTTCGTCGACGGCTATACGAAAGCATATGGACAGGGCCCCGGGCCGTATTCGGTCTACGAATACGACGCGGTCGGCGTGACCGCGAAGGCGATCGAGGATGCGAAGTCCACGAAGCCGGCCGACGTCGTCGCCGCGCTGCATAAGATCCGCGACTACAAGGGCGTGACCGGGTCGATCGGCTTCAACGCGAAGGGCGACCGCAGCCACGCGGTGTACATCACGGTGATCGTGCGCAACGACGCGTTCCAGCCATACGAAATGCTGAACGACAGCGGGAAGTGGGTGGCGATGAAGTAGCGCGGGCAGTCCTCGTCCACGGGTTGCCGCCATGAGCACATTCTTCCAGTTCGTCGTCGAAGGGCTGACGATCGGCTCGTTCTACGCGCTCGTCGCCCTCGGCTACACGATGGTCTACGGGATCATCCGGCTGATCAACTTCGCGCACGGCGATCTCTTCATGGTCGGCGCGTTCCTCGGCTGGACCACGCTCGCCGCGCTGGCGGCCACGCATCTGCCGTGGCTCGTCGCGCTGGTCGCGGCGCTCGTCGTGTCGATGCTGGCGACGGGCCTGCTCGGTCTCGCGATCGAGCGGCTCGCGTACCAGCCGCTGCTGCGTGCCCCGCGGCTGTCGATCCTGATCACCGCGCTCGGTGTGTCGCTCGCGCTCGAAAACGGCGTGCTGCTGCTGTACGGCGCCGGCTTCAAGACCTACCCGCACCTGCTCACGCAAGCGGGTTTTTTCATCGGCGGCGTGCAGATCACGTATGCGCAGGTCGGGATCGTCGGCGCGAGCTTCGCGCTGATGTTCGCGCTCTACTTCTTCGTGCATCACACGTTCATTGGCACCGCGATGCGCGCGCTCGCGATCGACCAGGACGCCGCGCGCCTGATGGGCATCGAGGTCGAGCGGCTGATCCAGCTGACGTTCTTCGTCGGCTCGGCGCTCGCGGCGGTGGCCGGCGTGATGGAGGGGCTTTACTACACGCAGATCAACTTCTTCATGGGCTTCGTGCTGGGACTGCGCGCGTTTACCGCCGCGGTGCTCGGCGGGATCGGCAATATTCCGGGGGCGATGGCGGGCGGCATCCTGATCGGGCTGCTCGAAGCGTTCGGCGCGGGCTATGTGTCGTCGCAATGGACCGACGTGTTCGTGTTCGGCGTGCTGATCGCCGTGCTCGTCGTGAAGCCGACCGGGCTGTTCGGCGAACGCGTGGTCGAGAGGATGTAGCCGGTGCGCGCGCTCGCCCCCTCGTCCGCCGTGCCGCGCCGCGTCGCCGGCTTCGGGCTGTTTGCCGCGGCGGCCGCGCTGCCGGCGGTCGCGAGCAACTACATCGTCGACGTGGCGCTCACGATCGTCACGTACTCGATCCTCGGGCTCGGGCTGAACATCGTGGTCGGCTATGCGGGGCTGCTCGACCTCGGCTACGCGGCGTTCTTCGCGATCGGCGCCTACACGACCGCGATGATGGAGACGCTGCTGCATCTGTCGTTCTGGGAGACCTTGCCGTTCAGCCTCGTGTTCGCGGGCGCCTCGGGCATCGTGATCGGCTATCCGACGCTGCGGCTGCGCAGCGACTATCTGGCGATCGTCACGCTCGGCTTCGGCGAGATCGTGCGCATCATCGCCACCAACCTCGACATCACCGGCGGGCCGAACGGCATCTACGGGATCGCGAGTCCGAGCCTGTTCGGCTATGAGATCGCATCGCCGCGCGCGGTCTACGAACTCGGCATCGTGTTCGTCGGCTGCGTGCTGGTGTTTGCGATCCGTCTCGGCCAGTCGCGCCTCGGCCGCGCGTGGACCAGCATCCGCGAGGACGAGTCGGCCGCCGAGGCGGTCGGCGTGCCGACGCTGCGCACGAAGCTGCTCGCATACGTGATGGGCGCGCTGATCGGCGGGCTCGGCGGGAGCCTGTTCGCCGCGCGTTTCGGCACGATCGACCCGACCGGCTTCACGTACCTGCAGTCGGTGACGATCCTGATCATCGTCGTGCTCGGCGGGCGCGGCAGCATTCCCGGCGTGCTGATCGGCGCGGTGATCGTCGCCGGGCTGCCGGAGATGCTGCGCTTTCTGAGCCTGTGGCGCATCTTCGGCTTCGCGATCGCGCTGGTGATCCTGATGTTGTTGCGTCCGCAAGGATTGTGGCCCGCATCGCCGCGCCGCGCCGTGCCGCCGCGCGCGGCGGACGACGAGGCCGGCGCCGCGCCGGTGCGCGCGGTCGTGCCCGGCGAGATGCTGCTCGACGTGCGCCACATCGAGCGGCGCTTCGGCGGAGTGCGCGCGGTGGCGGACGTGTCGTTCACGGTGACGGCCGGCGAGATCCTGAGCATCATCGGGCCGAACGGCGCGGGCAAGACCACCGTGTTCAACTGCCTGACGGGCGTGATCCGGCTCACCGGCGGCGAGGTGCGCTGGCTCGGCGTGCCGCTCGCGGGCGGCGCGCCGCACCGCATCGTCCATCGCGGGATTGCGCGCACGTTTCAGGGCATCCGGCTGTTCGGCGACATGACGGCGTTCGAGAACGTGCTGGTCGGCATGGACCATCGCTTCCGCGCGCCGGTCGTCGCCGAGCTGGCGGGGCTGCCGTCCGCGCGCGCGGAGACGGCGCGGCATGCGGCCGACGGGCTCGCGTGGCTCGACTTCGTCGGACTGCGCGCGCGCGCGTGGGAGCGCGCGGCGGACCTGCCATATGGGGATCAGCGGCGGCTCGAAATCGCCCGCGCGCTCGCGAGCCATCCGCGCCTGCTGCTGCTCGACGAGCCGGCGGCCGGGATGAATCCGACCGAGAAACAGGCGCTGATGGAGCTGATCCGCCGCATTCGGGCGCACGGTGTGACGGTGCTGCTGATCGAGCACGACATGATGCTGGTGATGGGCGTGTCCGACCGCATCGTCGTGATGGATCACGGAGTGGTCATCGCCGAGGGGGAGCCTGCGCGCATCCAGGCCGATCCGCGCGTGATCGACGCGTATCTGGGCACGGCCGACACCGACGAGACGGCCGACGACGGCAAGGCCGGGGAGGCGTCGCTGTGGGACTCCTGAGCATTCGCGATCTGCACGTGAACTACGGCAAGGTCGAGGTGCTGCACGGCATCTCGCTGGAGGTCGGCGAGGGCGAGATCGTCGCGCTGCTCGGCAGCAACGGCGCCGGCAAGACGACGACGCTGCGGGCGATTTCAGGGCTGATCCGGCCGCGCGCCGGTGAGATCGCACTCGACGGGCAGGTCGTGAACGGCTGGCCCGCGCACCGCATCGTGCCGCTCGGGCTCGGGCACGTGCCGGAGGGGCGGCGCATCTTCAGCGCGCTGACGGTCGAGGAGAACCTGCGGCTCGGCGGCTATCTGATCCGGCGCGACGCGGCCGTGCTCGACGCGCGCATGACGGCGCTGTACGAGACGTTTCCGCGTCTGCTCGAACGCCGCAGCCAGCTCGCGGGGACGCTGAGCGGCGGCGAGCAGCAGATGCTCGCGATCGCGCGCACGCTGATGCTCAAGCCGCGCCTCGTCGTGCTCGACGAGCCGTCGATGGGGCTCGCGCCGAAGCTCGTGCGCGCGATCTTCGGCATGATCGGGCAGATCAGCCGCGAGGGGACGTCCATTCTCGTGGTCGAGCAGAACGCGCGCCAGGCGCTGAAGATCGCGTCGCGTGCATACGTGCTCGAAAGCGGCCGCATCGCGCTGAGCGGCCCCGCGCAGACGCTGATGAAGGACAGCCGCGTGCAGGCGGCGTATCTGGGCGGCAGCGGAGCGGGCCTGGCTCGATAGCGCTGGCAATGGCGCTGGCAATGGCGGGCGCGGTGCGTGCGCAACGCCGCTAGAGCAGCCACTCGACCGAATGCAGCAGCCGTCGCATCTGGGGCGTCGCGGCATCGATGCTCGCGCGGATCGTTCCGATCAGGCAGTCGATGAAGCATGCGGCCGCGGCGCTCAAACGGATCGCCCGCTGCGTCGCGGCCTGTGCGGTCCGCCGGCGAGCGCATCCAGCGACGGCGGCCGCGCGTCGAGCGGCGTTGCTGCCTCGGCGACGCCGCCGCCCCCCGCGAACGCACGACGCCATGCAAGCGGCGTCGTCTGCCTGAGCGCGCGAAATTGCCGGTTGAAGTTCGCGACGTTCGGGAAGCCGGCGCGCGATGCGATCACCGAGACGGGCCACGTCGTGTCGGCGAGCATCCGGCATGCGTGGCCGATCCGCACGCGCGTCAGGTACTGCCCGACGCTTTCGCCGAGGTGCCGCACGAAGTAGCGGTTCAGCGTGCGTTCGGACAGGCGCGCCGCCTCGGCCAGTTCGCGCAGCGTGACGCGTTGCGCGAAGCGGGCGTCGATCACGGCGAGCGCGCGGTCGATGCGCTCCGGCTCGTGCCCGGACGGCCGCCCGGTGTGCACGTCGTCGAACGCGGCGGGCGACGCGAGCGGCGTGGCGTCGCAGTCCGCGAGTGCGCACAGGAGGTCGAGTGCCGCGCCGAGCCGCGCGCGCGGCGCCGGCGACAGCAGCGCATCGAGCCGCTGCGCGGTCCCCGCGCCCACCTCGGGCGCGAACGCGAGCCCGCACGCGGCGCGCCGCAGCAACTTGCGCAGCGCCTCGTATTCCGCGCAGCAGTCGGCGATGCGCCGCGCCCAGTCGCCGTCGAACCAGACGACGACAGCCACCTGCGGCGCGAGCGCGTCGATCGAGCGGTTCGACGACCACGTATGCGGCAAGTCCGGCGGCACGAGCACGAGGTCGTGATGCCCGTAGTGGCCGATCGAATCGCCGATATAGCGCTTGCCGCGGCTGTTCAGCGTGAGCGTCAGCTCGTACTCGGGATGGCGGTGCCACTCGAACGGAATGCGCGGCAGCTTGCGGTGGAACACACGGATCGAGCAGCCGGCGTCCATCGTCACGTGTTCGTACGCGGGTTTCATTGTCTGAATGCGCAAAAAGGCTGTCCGGATTGTATCGCTTCGGATGCGCGCGCGGCGCTAACCTGTGGGCACTTTCACTCACCCGGAGACCGACGTTGGACGCCTTGCACATCGAAGACCTGCCCGCGGCGATTCGCGCCGCGAAGCGCCAGTTGCGGCAGAACCTGCCGCATTATCGCGAGGTATTCCGCGACGTCGAGGACGATATCCGTCGCCAGGCGGCGCACATCGTCGCGCAGCGGCAGCGCGGCGAGGCGGTGATCCCGGAGATCGCCTATGCGGACATCGCCGGCCAGTGCGTGAGCGACGCGGCGATCGCGGCGCTCAGGACGCGCGGCGCGTGCGTCGTGCGCGGCGTGTTCGATGCGTCGCGCGCGGCCGCGTGGGACGACGCGATCGCGCAGTACGTCGACCGCAATCGCCTCGACGAAAAGCTGGCGCGCCGCGCCGAAGACCGCTATTTCGGCAACCTCGCGTCCGGCAAGCCGCAGATCTACGGCATCTACTGGTCGCCGCCGCAGGTGGAGGCCCGCCAGTCGCCCGAACTCACGCTGACGCGCATCTTCCTGAACCGCCTGTGGAAGTGGCAAAGCGAAGGGCGCACGCACTTCGACCCGGACCGCGTGAGCGTGTACGCGGACCGCCTGCGGCGCAGGCCGCCCGGCTCCGCGTCGCTCGGACTGTCCGCGCATTGCGACGGCGGCTCGGTCGAGCGCTGGCTCGACGACGGCTTCCGGCGCGTCTACCGGCACGTGTTCAGCGGCGACTGGCGTCGCTACGACGCGTTCGACGCGGCCTATCGTCCCGCGGCGCGCGAGATCGCGTCGCCCGCCGTGTGCTCGATGTTCCGCACCTTCCAGGGATGGACCGCGCTCACCCCGCAGGGTCCGGGCGACGGCACGCTGCAACTGGTGCCGATGGCGAACGCGATGGTCTATGTGCTGCTGCGTGCGCTGCAGGACGACGTCGCCGACGACGACCTGTGCGGCGCGCGGCCCGGCCGCGCGCTGTCGATCAGTCCGCGCTGGCATGCGCCGCTGCACGACGCGCTATCGTCGATTCCGCCGATGCAGCCAGGCGACGCGGTGTTCTGGCACAGCGACGTGATTCATGCGGTCGAGGACGCGCATCGCGGCGCCGGCTACAGCAACGTGATGTACATTGCGGCCGCGCCGGGCTGCGCGAAGAACGACGCTTATCTGAAGCGTCAGTGGCCGGCTTTCCTGAGCGGCGAGAGCCCGCCGGATTTTCCCGCGGATCACTTCGAAACCGGCTTCAGCGGCCGCGCGGGCGAAGCGGATCTGAGCGCGGCCGGCCGGCGGCAGCTCGGCTGCGACCGGTAGCGGGAGGGGGCAGGGCGTTCCGCGCGCCGTGCGCACGGCGCGCGGAATGCCTTGACGCACGGAGTCGGAATGATAGACTCCGCACCTGGAGATGGCATTCTCCCTTAACCGCTCGTTCCGAGCCGATGATGCCTACAACCCGTCACGCGAGCACGCCTTTGTGCGCGGCTCGCGCCGCACGTGTTTCTTTCTGGGGCATCGTCATGTATCTCTCGATTCTTGCTGTCGCAACGGGCGGCGCATTGGGCTCGTTGCTGCGCTGGGCGCTCGGATTGCGGCTCAACGGCCTGTTTCCCGACCTTCCGCCTGGCACGCTCGCGGCCAATCTCATCGCAGGTTATGTGATCGGCGTCGCGGTCGCGTTCTTCGCGCGGCTGCCGGAGCTGCCGGGCGCGTGGCGGCTGTTCGTCATCACCGGGCTGATGGGCGGTCTGTCGACTTTCTCGACGTTTTCCGCGGAAGTCGTGGCCGATCTGCAGCAGGGCCGCTTCGGCTGGGCGGCGTGCGAGATCGTCGTCCATGTCGGTGCGTCGCTGCTGATGACGACGCTCGGCATCGCGACAGTGAGCGCGGTCGCGCGCGTCGCGCTCGCGTAGCGCGCGTGATGCGTGCGATGCGCATCATGCGTGGCGGCGCCGCACGCGGGCGCGTCTAGCCGGCGATCAGACCGCGCGCCGCGAGGCTGCGGTACAGCGCGCGTACGCCGAAGGTCCACGGTGCGATCCCGGTGGAGAGGCCCACGGTGTTGACGAGCGCGCCGAGCGACGGCGTCGAGATCGTCACGACGTCGCCCAGATGATGCGTGAAGCGGCCGCCTTCGCTGTCGCGGTCCTTGACCGGCGAGAACATCGTGCCGAGAAACAGCATGAAGCCGTCCGGGTACTGGTGATGCGGGCCGCAGGTCTGACTGACGAGCTCGAGCGGATCGCGACTGATCTCGGCCATGTGGCTCACGCCTTCGAGCACGAAGCCGTCCGCGCCTTCGATGCGCAGCGACACGCTCGCCGCGCGCACCGTGTCGAGCGTGAAGGCGTCGTCGAACAGCTGCACGAAAGGTCCGATCGCGCACGAGCCGTTGTTGTCTTTCTCGATAGCCGTCGGGAGCGGCGCATCGCGACGGGCATCGCGCGCATTGCGAGCCGGATCGCGCAGACGCTGTAACGTGCGATGTGCCGCAGCGCCGCCGCCGTTATCGCGCATCGTCGATGCCGCGCGGACCTTAAAAGAATCTTCACCGGCGCGACGCGTGTGCGACAGTCCCGCCCCCCTACGCTAGCCACGCAGTCCTGACCTTTCCCCTGCCGCCGTCCCGCGTCAGACTGCCTCGCACCGTTGATCCGGTGCGAGCGGGACGCCCTGGAGGAAGACATTCATGAAACGCTGCTTCAGATTGATCGTGCCCGCCGCGCTGGCGGTGCTGAGCGCATCGGCGCTCGCTTCGACCACGCTCACGCCCGCCGAGTGCCACGCGTACCCGTTTGCGCCGGCTCACGGCGTGGTGACGCACCGGGACCTGATGCGCGAGCTGACCGAACTGGAGTCGGTCGGTTATCGGCCCGCAATCGACAACTACTCGCCGGACCTCGACGATGCGCGCGCCCGTCTGATCGAAAAATATCGTTCGGATTGCAGATTATCTGGCGATGCGGCCCTGTCGCCGGGACTGGGCAGCTGAGCGTGCGCGCATGCTTCGGCTCCGCCTGCGCCGGATGATCCGCCTGTCCGTCATGTGGCGTGCGACGCCGCGCGCGGCGCGCACGGTCCACGACGGCCGGTTGCCGTGCGGCGTCGCCGTGCACGCTGCACGCTGGCGCACGAGCCGATAAAATAGCGGGCAGTCCTCCATTGCCGGCCCGCCATGCACTCGCACGAATCCGTCCCGCAGCTCGATCTGATCCCCGCCGGCGCGCTCGGCGATCATCTTCCGGCGCATGTGATTGCGCATTTGCCGGCCGAAGGCGTCGCGGTCTTCAGCGTCAGCGACGACGCGTCGGATACCGCCGCCTTCAGTGCGCGCTACGGCTTCGGCCTCGAAGACTGCGCGAACACAATTGTGATCCGCTATCGGAAAGACGGGGCCGAGCAGTACGCTGCCATCGTCACGCTCGGTGCGCTGCGGCTCGACATCAACGGCGCGGTGAAGACGCATCTCGGCGCGCAACGGCTGTCGTTCGCGAAGCGCGAGCTGGCGGTCGAGCAAAGCGGGATGGAGTTTGGCGGGATCACCGCATTTGGCGTGCCGGCCGACTGGCGCATCCTGGTCGACGCGGCCGTGATGGCGCGCCGCCAGGTCGTGATGGGCGCCGGGGTGCGCGTCGCGAAACTGCTGCTCGACCCGGCGTTGCTGCGCGCGCTGGCGAACTGCGAGGTCGCGGCGCTGACGTTGCCGGCGGACTGAACGACGCCGTGCGTTTTCTGGCCGGCGCCTGATCACAGGGTTGGAGTTGCGCGCCGCGTGCGGACGCGCTGCGCCCACACGGAGAGCACCCTAAAACGGTATATACTGTTTATACCGTTTAAGAAAGGGAGCATGTGATGAACGAACCGGGCGTCAGGAAGCCGACCCGCAAGGCCTTCCATTTTCCGAAGAGCGCGTCCGCCGACGGTGCCGACGCCGCGGCCGCCGCACCGCAGGCGGTGCGCGGCCGGGCTGCGGCCCGAGCGAAGCCCCAGGCCGATGCGAAAGCCGACGCGTCCCCGAAGACGAACGCAAAGACAGTCGCAAAGACGAACGCAAAGACGGGCGCAAAGACGGGCGCAAAGGCGAAAGCCGACGCGCGCGTGACGGCGACCCCGGCGCGCAAGCCCCGCGCCGCAGCCGCAGCCGCAGCCGATCCGGCAGCGGTGGAGACGAGCGTTGCGGCACCGGCCCCAGTCGCGGCGGACGGCAAGGCGTCTCGCGCGAGAAAGGACGTCGCAAAGAAAGGCGCGGTGAAGAAGGAAACCGTGAAAAAGAATGCGCCGAAGAAAGACGCATTGAAGAAGGAAAAGGTCGTGCGCGACAGCTTCACGATGCCGAAGTCCGACTATGCGAAGATTGCCATGCTGAAGCAGAAAGGCCTGCAGGCAGGGCTCGAAGTGAAGAAGAGCGAGGTGCTGCGGGCGGGACTGCTGCTGCTCGAACGTGCGTCGAGCGAGGATTTTCTCGCAGCAGTCGCGGCGGTGGAAACCGTCAAGACCGGCCGTCCCGCGAAGGACTAGAGCGCGCATCGGCGCGCACGGGCACGCGTGCCGGTGTCGCGGGCCGGGATCGGGCGGACGGCGCAGCGCCTGTCGTGGTTGTCGTGCGTATGATGTCCGCGCAACCCGCGCAACCCGCGCAACCCGCGCAACCCGCGCAACCCGCGCAACCCGCATGGCCGCGCGGGCAGTCACCTTGCCCGCGGCGCGTTCAGCCGCGCGTGCCGCGCGCGATATCGTCGCCGGCCTGCGGCGGCAGGCGGCGCGTGACCGGAATCGAGGCGAACGAGCACAGGCCGACCACGAGGAACGCGGGCCAGAAATCGCTCCATGCGATCTGGGCATGTCCGTGCAGCGTCTGCGAGAGTTGCAGCACGATTCCGCCGATCGTCACGCCGAGGCCGAGCGACATCTGCTGCACGACGCTGCCGAGGCTCGTGGCGCGGCCCACGTCGCGGCTGTCGATGTCCGCGTAGATCAGCGAGTTCAGGCTGGTGAACTGCAGCGCCGGGAAAAAGCCGCCGAGCAGCACGATGAGCCAGATCCACCACGTCGGCGTGCCGGGGAAGAAGGTGCCGCAGATCGCGATCGAGAGGCCCGACAGCGCCGCGTTGACGATCAGCACCTGGCGAAAGCCGAAGCGGCGCAGCACCGTGGACGCGAGCGTGCGCATGAACATGCCGCCGAAGGCGGACGCGCAGGTGATCAGGCCCGACTCGAACGCCGTTCGTCCGAGCCCTTCCTGCAGCAGCAGCGGCAGCAGGAACGGCAGCGCGCCGAGCCCGATGCGAAACAGCGAACCGCCGAGCACGCTCGCCTGATACGTGGCGACGCGCAGGAAGCGCAGATCGAGCAGCGGCCGCTCGATGCGCAGCGCGTAGGGCACGTAGATCGCGAGCAGCACCGCGCCGAGTCCGCACAGCGCGAGCGCGTTGCCGTTCGATCCGGTCTTGCCGCCCACCAGCGACAGGCCCAGCAGGAACAGCGCCGCGCCGCCGGCCGACAGCACGAAGCCGATCCAGTCGAGCGGCCCCGGATGCGGCTCGCGCGAGTTGGCGATGTGGCGGTTGGTGAGCCAGATGCCGAGCAGCCCCACCGGCACGTTGATGAAGAAGATCAGCCGCCAGTGCAGGTACGTCGTGATGAAGCCGCCGAGCAGCGGCCCCGCGGCCGGCCCGAGCATGGCCGGCACGCTCAGGTAGTTCATCGCGCGGATGAACTCGGACTTCGGCACGACCCGGAAGATGATGATCCGCCCGACGGGCACCATCATCGCACCGCCGACGCCCTGCACGAAGCGCGCAAGCGTGAACGTGACGAGCGAGCCGGACGCCGCGCACAGCAGCGAGCCGGCGACGAAGATGCCGATGGCCGTGCGGAACACCGAGCGCGCGCCGAAGCGGTCCGCGAACCAGCCGCACACGGGGATGAACACGCCGAGTCCGACCACGTAGCTCGTCACCGCGATCTTCAGCGTGACGGGATCGCGCCCGAAGTCGCGCGCCATGGCGGGCAGCGCGGTGACGATCACGTTTCCGTCGACGCTTTCCATGAACATCGCGCACGCGACGATGAGCGGGGGGAGAAGCGCTTTCGGGACGGAGAACATGAGGGCAGTGGCTACGTCAACGCGGCGAAGCTGCGATTATGGCATCGCTCGTGCGATGACGTGTCGCTCGCCGGCGACGGTGCCGACGATTTACGCATCGCGCGCTGCCCGGACAGGCAGCGGCGCCGGACCGGCCGCACTCTGGCACACTTGCCGACACACGGATACCCGGAGGGCGCTGGTGTCGATTCCTGCGAGCGGCACGCAAGGCTACGCGGAGAACGCGCCCGTGCTCATCGGGCAATGGCGGGACATCGCGTTTGCGGAGCACCATCGGTGCATCATGCCGCTCGTTCCGACGGCGCCGTGCTGGCCCTGTCGTTGCGCCACGGCCCGGTTCCGGCGGGCCGGCGGATGTTCGACGTTTCGGCGCAAGAGACCATCGAGCTCGCGAAGGCTCATGGATGGCGAACCGTGTTGAACCTCCAGACCGAATCGTTGCAGCGCGGCAACCGGCGTATGGGCGTGACGTGGAGCCGACTGGCTTTCGTCAAGGAGGGCGCACCGGGCTAGCGTCGAACGACGCGCGCGGCAGGGGCGCGCACGCGTGGCGACGGCAGGATCAGGCATCGCCGAGCGTCGACGAAGACGAACCCGCCAGCACGAACGCCGCGCCGTCGGGCGTCAGCGTCCGTCCCTGTGCGGTCGTGGCAGCGTCGGGGGCGTGACGGGGTGGTAAAGCGGGGGTGGTGAAGCAGGGGTGGTAAAGCGCATCGATCCGGATTGACGGCCTTCATCGAGGTGCGGTAAACGGACGGTCATACCGGCGCGGCTCGGAAACGACGCGCGGTGACGACAGAATCGCTCCCTGCGACGGACGTCGGTGTCCGTCGGTTGCCGGGGCATCCAGACGGAGGCAGACAATGACACGTGTTCGCGTCGCAGGCTTCACCATTTCGCTGGACGGATTCGGCGCCGGTCCGGATCAGGACATCGATCATCCGCTCGGCGTGGGCGGGATGGAACTGCACCAGTGGCTGTTCCCGACACGCACGTTCCAGCGGACCCTGTTCGGGAAGGACGGCGGGACGACCGGCGTCGACGATGATTTTGCCGCCCGTGGCTTTCGGAACGTCGGCGCGTGGATCCTGGGGCGCAACATGTTTGGTCCCGTTCGGGGCGACTGGCCCGACATGAACTGGAAAGGCTGGTGGGGAGACAGTCCCCCGTATCACGTGCCCGTTTTCATCCTGACCCACCATGCCCGGCCGTCGATCGAGATGGAAGGCGGCACGACGTTCCACTTCGTCACCGGCGGCATTCGCGAGGCGCTCGACCGCGCGCGCGAGGCCGCCGGCGCAATGGACGTGCGGATCGGCGGCGGGCCGGACACGATCCGGCAGTATCTGCGCGCGGGGCTCGTCGACGAACTGCATTTCGCGATCGCGCCGGTTTTGCTCGGGCGGGGAGCGTCGCTGTTCGACGGCGTCGATCTGCGGGCGTTGGGGTACGAATGCGTTGAATATGTGCCGTCGGAGAAGGCCATGCATGGGGTGCTGCGGCGTCATTCTCATGCCGATGCCTGACTGTTGCGTGAATGGCGACAGGGTTGCCAGGATGCGGTTTTGGCCCGGATGTCGGGGGGCGAGCGGGGTATGAGCGATTGTTTTCGGGGTGTCGGCTGACGAAGCGCAATCGGCGCTGCACGAAGCTGCCGCGCGAGGAAGGCCGGGGTGCGTCGTCAATGTGAGTTCTGACGGTGCATCCGTCGTACCCGGAACGACGGCATGGGTCGGTTCCCGCCCTGCGGGCCGTATGACCGCGTAGAAGCCCGCATCGCCCGCTTCCGTCACGCGGATAGAAAACTGTATGGACATACAGTATAGTGTCCCCTTCCATGGCGTCCCGCGACACCGCCCATCCGGCGGCGCGGGGCTCGCCGCAGCCGCGCCGCCGCGCTTTGGCGGCTGCGCCCGGCGCTCTCATTCGGACGGTCGGACAACGTGTCTACTACTGGAAAAATCCGCATTCGCGGCGCGCGTCAGCACAATCTGAAGAACCTCGATCTGGACCTGCAGACCGGCCAGATGACGGTCGTCACCGGCCCGTCGGGTTCGGGCAAGTCGAGCCTCGTGTTCGATACGCTGTATGCCGAAGGGCAGCGCCGCTACGTCGAAACCTTCAGCGCCTACGCGCGCCAGTTCCTCGACCGGATGGACCGGCCGCAGGTGGAGCGGGTGGACGGCGTGCCGCCCGCCATCGCAATCGACCAGACCAACCCGGTGCGCAGCTCGCGCTCGACGGTCGGCACGATGACCGAGCTGAACGACCACCTGAAGCTGCTGTACGCGCGCGCGGCCGCGCTGTTCGACCGCGAGACCGCGCAGCCGGTGCGGCACGACTCGCCCGAGACGATCTACGCGGAACTCGCGGCGCGCTGCGCGCAGGACGATCCGCGTCTCGTCGTCACGTTCCCGGTCGAGTTGCCGGACTCGGCAAGCGACGACGAGGTCAGCCAGTGGCTCTCCGCGAGCGGCTACACGCGCGTTCAGGCGCAGCGCGAGGTCGCGTCGCCCACCGGGCCGCGCAAGGTGCTCGACGTGGTGGCCGACCGGCTGCGCATCGGTTCGGCCGGCAAGGCCCGCGTGATCGAGGCCATCGAGGCGTCGCTCAAGCGCGGCAGCGGCCGCGTGAACGTCTACGTGCTGCCGCAGGATCCTCAGGCTCCGCCGGCCGCCGCAGGCGACGCGCCGGGCGCCGCCGGGCCGCAGATCTGGCGCTTCTCGACCGGCCTGCACAACCCGGACAGCGACCTGCGCTACGCGGAGCCGCAGCCCGCGCTGTTCTCGTTCAACTCGGCGTACGGCGCGTGCGACGCGTGCCGCGGCTTCGGCCGCGTGATCGGCGTCGATCTCGGCCTCGTGATCCCCGATGCGCGCAAGACGCTGCGCGAGGGCGCGATCAAGCCGATGCAGACGCCCGCGTGGAAAGAGTGCCAGGACGACCTGATGCGCTATGCGGCGAAGGCCGGCATCCCGCGCGACACGCCCTGGGAGGCGCTCACGCAGGCCGAGCGCGACTGGGTGATCGGCGGCGCGCCGGACTGGAACGGCAAGTGGCAGACCCACTGGTACGGGGTGCGGCGCTTCTTCGCGTACCTCGAATCGAAAGCGTACAAGATGCACATCCGCGTGCTGCTGTCGAAGTACCGCAGCTACACGCCCTGCGAAACCTGCGGCGGCGCGCGTCTGAAGACCGAGGCGCTGCTGTGGCGCCTCGGCACCCGCGAGAACGCGGATGCCGTGCTGGAGCCGGCGCGCCGCTTCCTGCCGCGCGGCGTCGCGTGGCGCCGCGCGCAGCTCGAAGCGCTGCCGGGCCTTACCGTGCACGACCTGATGCTGCTGCCGATCGCGCGGATCCAGCGCTTTTTCGACACGCTGACGCTGCCCGGCGCGCTGCTCGACGACGCGCTCAAACTGCTCCTCGCGGAAGTCCGCACGCGCCTGAAGTACCTGTGCGACGTCGGGCTCGGCTACCTGACGCTCGACCGGCAAAGCCGCACGCTGTCGGGCGGCGAGGTGCAGCGCATCAACCTGACCACCGCGCTCGGCACGTCGCTCACGAAGACGCTGTTCGTGCTCGACGAACCGAGCATCGGTCTGCATCCGCGCGACCTGAACCGGATCGTCGAGGCAATGCACCGGCTGCGCGACGCCGGCAACACGCTGGTGGTGGTCGAGCACGACCCGTCGGTGATGCTGGCCGCCGACCGGCTGATCGACATGGGACCGGGCCCCGGCGAACGCGGCGGCTCGATCATCTTCGACGGCACGCCGCGCGAGATCCGCGGCGCCGGCACGCTGACCGGCGACTATCTCGCCGGGCGCCGCCACGTCGCCGACGCCGCGCACTGGGCGCGCCGGCCGGTCACGCCGGACACGCCGCGCATCGTGCTCGAAGGCGCGTCCGAGCACAACCTGCAGGACGTCACGGCCGCCATTCCGCTCGGGCGGCTTGTCTGCATCACCGGCGTGTCCGGCTCGGGCAAGTCCACGCTGATCCAGGACGTGCTGTATCCGGCGCTCGCGCGCCAGCTCGGCATCGCCACCGAATCGCCGGGCGCGCACCGGCGGCTCGCCGGCGCCGCGCAGATCGGCGACGTGGTGTTCGTCGACCAGTCGCCGATCGGCAAGACCGCGCGCTCGAATCCGGCCAGCTACGTCGGCGCGTTCGACGAGATCCGCAAGCTGTTCGCGAAGGTGCCGCTCGCGCAGCAGCGCGGTTACGGGCCCGGCATGTTCAGCTTCAATTCGGGCGACGGCCGCTGCCCGACCTGCGGCGGATCGGGCTTCGAGCACGTCGAGATGCAGTTCCTGAGCGACGTCTATCTGCGCTGCCCGGACTGCGACGGCCGGCGCTACCGGCCCGAACTGCTCGAAGTGAAGATCGCGCGCGGCGCGCACGCGCTCAGCATCGCGGACGTGCTGGAGCTGACCGTCAGCGAGGCCGTGGCGGCCTTCGCCGGCGACGCGGAGGTGCTGCGCGTGCTGCAGCCGATCGTCGACGTCGGCCTCGAATATGTGAAGCTCGGCCAGCCGGTGCCGACGCTCTCGGGCGGCGAGGCGCAGCGGCTGAAGCTCGCGGGCTTCCTCGCCGAGACCGCGCAGGCGCAAAAGGCGCAAAAGGCCGGGAAGGCCGGGAAGGCCGGGAAGGACGGGAAGGACGGGAAGGACGGGAAGGACGGGAAGGACGGGAAGGACGGGAAGGACGGGAAGGACGGGAAGGCCGGCGCCGGCGCGGCCCCGGCCGTCGCGCGCCTGTTCATGTTCGACGAGCCGACCACGGGCCTGCACTTCGACGACATCGCGAAGCTGATGCAGGCGTTCGGCAAGCTGCTCGCCGGCGGCCACTCGCTCGTCGTGATCGAGCACAACCTCGACGTGATCCGTGCGGCCGACTGGCTGATCGATCTCGGCCCCGAAGGCGGCGACGCGGGCGGCCAGGTCGTCTGCGCGGGCACGCCGGACGACGTGGTCGCGTGCGCCGCGTCGCATACCGGCGCCGCGCTGAAGCAGTACGCCGCGGCGCTCGGCGCGTCCGCGGCGGGCGAGTTGCCGGGCGCATCGTTCGGCGAGCCGTCCGGCGTGCCGCTGCAGCAGGCGCTGAAGGCGGCGCGCGCGCGGCGCGAGGTCGAGGGCGAGGACGTCGTGCGCATCGTCAACGCGCGCGAGCACAACCTGAAGGCGCTCGACGTCGATATTCCGCACGGCCGCTTCAGCGTGATCACCGGCGTGTCCGGCTCGGGCAAGTCCACGCTCGCGTTCGACATCCTGTTTCACGAGGGCCAGCGCCGCTACCTCGAATCGCTGAACGCGTACGCGCGCTCGATCGTGCAGCCGGCCGGGCGTCCCGAGGTCGACGCGGTCTACGGCATTCCGCCGACCGTCGCGATCGAGCAGCGGCTCTCGCGCGGCGGCCGCAAGAGCACGGTCGCGACCACGTCGGAAGTCTGGCACTTCCTGCGCCTGCTGTACGTGAAGCTTGGCCTGCAGCACTGCGTGCACGACGGCACGCCGGTCACCTCGCAAAGCGTCGAGTCGATCGCGGCGCAGTTGCTGCGCGACCACAAGGGCCAGCACGTCGGCCTGCTCGCGCCGCTGGTCGTGAACCGCAAGGGTGTCTACACCGATCTCGCGAAGTGGGCGAAGGCGCGCGGCAACACGCATCTGCGCGTCGACGGCGCGTTCGTGCCGGTCGATCCGTGGCCGCGCCTCGACCGCTTCCGCGAGCACACGATCGAGCTGCCGGTCGCGGACCTCGTCGTGTCGGCGGACAACGAGGCCCCGCTGCGCCAGCTGCTCGACGAGACCCTCGAACTCGGCAAGGGCGTGATGCATCTGCTCGCGCCGCTCGACGGGCTCGCGCAATGGCTGCAGGCGGGCAGCGCGGGCGCGCCGTTCGGCGAGGTCAAGGTGCTGTCGACGCGGCGCGCGTGCCCGGTGTGCGGCACCAGCTACCCGGAACTCGACCCGCGCATGTTCTCGTACAACAGCAAGCACGGCTGGTGCACCGGCTGTGTCGGCACCGGTCTCGCGCTGACGCGCGAGCAGCGTGCCGCGTTCGACGACACGGTGCTCGCCGAAGACGGCCGCGGGCGCGAACAAAGCCTGCCGTCGGAGGAGCAGGAGCCCGAAGGCGTCGGCGACACGCCGTGCCCGGATTGCGGCGGCACGCGGCTCAATCCGGTGGCGCGCGCGGTGACGTTCGACGCGCATCCGATCGTCGAGATCGCGCAATGGACGGTGTCCGGCACGCGCCGCTGGATCGACGGCCTGCAGCTCGCGGGCCGCGACGCGCAGATCGCGCGCGACGTCGTCAGCGAGATCGGCAGCCGGCTGCAGTTCCTCGAGGAGGTCGGGCTCGGCTATCTGAGCCTCGATCGCGCGGCGCCGAGCCTGTCCGGCGGCGAGGCGCAGCGCATCCGGCTTGCCGCGCAGCTTGGCAGCAACCTGCAGGGCGTCTGCTATGTGCTCGACGAGCCTACCATCGGCCTGCATCCGCGCGACAACCAGATCCTGCTGAACGCGTTGCGCAAGCTCGGCGACAAGGGCAATACGCTGGTTGTCGTCGAGCATGACGAGGACACGATCCGGCGCGCCGACCACATCATCGACATCGGGCCGGGTGCGGGCAAACGCGGCGGCACGCTGGTCGCGGCGGGCGGCGTCGCCGATCTCGCCGCGCAGCCGGCGTCGGTGACCGGGCGCTTTCTCGCGCAGCCGATCGTCCATCCGCTGCAGCCGCGCCGCACGGTCGTGCCGGCGCGCCGCGGCGCGCCGGCGCAGCCCGGGCAGTGGCTCACCGTGCACGGCGCGCATCTGCACAACCTGCGCGATATCACGGTGAGCCTGCCGCTCGGGCGTCTCGTCGCGGTGACCGGCGTGTCCGGTTCGGGCAAGTCCACGCTCGCGCGCGACGTGCTGATGACGAACCTGCTCGACGCGGTCGGCCGCTCGGTGCTGTCGTCGCCGGCCACGCGCCGCGCGCGCGCGGCCGTCGCGCAGCAGGCCGCCAGCAGCGCAGGCAGCGCAGGCAGCGCGGGCAGCGCGGGCAGCGCGGGCAGCGCGGGCAGCGCGGGCCGTGGCGCGGCGCACGCGCCGCTTCACGTCACGCACGACTGGCAAGGCTGCACGGGCCTGAGCGGCTGGGAAGCGATCGACCGCGTGCTCGAAGTCGACCAGACGCCGATCGGCAAGACGCCGCGCTCGTGCCCGGCTACCTACATCGGCGTGTGGGACGCGATCCGCAAGCTGTTTGCCGGCACGCTGGAAGCCCGCGCGCGCGGCTATAGCGCGTCGCGCTTCTCGTTCAATACCGGCGACGGACGGTGCCCCGTGTGCGAAGGGCAGGGCGTGCGCACGATCGGCATGAGCTTCCTGCCGGACGTGAAGGTGCCGTGCGACGTCTGCCACGGCCAGCGCTTCAATCCGGAGACGCTGGCGGTGACGTGGCGCGGCAGGAACATCGGCGACGTGCTCACGATGGAGATCGACGAAGCCGTCGATTTCTTCGACGCGGTGACGAGCATCGCGCATCCGCTGAAGCTGATGCAGGACGTCGGGCTCGGCTATCTGACGCTCGGGCAGCCGTCGCCGACGCTATCGGGCGGCGAGGCGCAGCGCATCAAGCTCGTCACCGAGCTGAGCAAGGTGCGCGACGACATCACGCGGCGTGGCCAGAAAGCGCCGCACACGCTGTACGTGCTCGACGAACCGACGGTCGGCCTGCACATGGCCGACGTCGCCCGCCTGATCAGCGTGCTGCACCGGCTCGCGGACGGCGGCCACAGCGTGATCGTGATCGAGCACGACCTCGACGTGATCGCGGAAGCCGACTGGATCATCGACCTCGGCCCGGAAGGCGGCACCGGCGGCGGCACCGTGGTCGGCGCGGCCGATCCGGAAGGGCTCGCCCAGGTGGCCGGCAGCCATACCGGCGAAGCGCTGCGCCCGGTGCTCGCGCGCCAGCCCGCGCAGGACGCGCGGGACGCGGACGAGGCGCCGGAGGTGCGCGTGGCGCGCGCGACGAAGCGCGTCGATTCCGCGTGACGCACTTGAAAACATCATGGGTCGCGCGGCCATTTCCCCTTGATCATGGCCTCTTCCAGCATGCCGAGGGTGAGTGAGCGTCCGCCGAGCAACGATCGAGCCTGTGGACTGAAGAGCGATTTCAGCGTCACCATGAAAAATGCGCGCGCACTCATGCCGGCTTGCGGGATGTAGTACGTGACGTCAAAATCCTTGATGTCGACCCGGAACCGGTCGGCCTACCTCTGCATGACTTCCCCGATTTTTCGCGGTTCCCAGTCGAGGTCGTGATACAGGTCCGTGTCGCGATCGAGTTTTTCATCCAGCCCAAATAAAGAAGGGCTATGTATTTCCGCAATGAATTGCTGTAATTGGCACTATGAGTGGTCCATTACAAACGGTCATCCTGCGAGAATCAACGCGACGCCGACAACGTCCCCGATCCCAGGCTCGTCTAGCGTTTCATCCACCGCAATCAGGAAAAATAGTTCTGATGGAGTGAGATCTCTGTTCACTCCGTAGCTGTAAGATTTTTTCACATTCTTGCCAGTCTTTTCGATGCTTATTAAGCATAACGAATAATAATTCAAGAGGCAACGCAGGTTCGATTCTTGATATTTGATGCGTAGTGCGGCTTCGAGAGATGGAACGTTCCCGTTCCGAGGCTGCGGCGGAACGGGCAAATCGTCCCTTGTCTAGCTCGCGGCGCCCGGCGCGCTTGCACTCGCCGCCGGCAGGCAATCCTCGCGGTATTGCGCGTGCAGTTTCTTCTCGGCGGCTTCGATGTCGGCCGGATAAATGGTCTCGTCGTCGCTCGGCTTGTAGCCTTGGGCTTCGAGCTCGCCCAGCTCCTGCATCAACTGCGCATGCGTGACCTCGCCTTTCGCGGGGACGAACGGGTAGTCGTGGCATTGCTGCGGCGTCAGGTGCGGCGCGGCCATGGCGCTCGCGCTCGCGACGAGCAGCAGGGTCATCCATGCAGTGCGGGTTGGGTATTTCATGTTGGCCATCCTTTGACAGGTGAAGGGAGCGCCCGGAATGGGCGCCGGATGGACACAGGCTAGGGGAGCGGCCCTACCGGAATGGCGTCGGCAGGATGAAAGTTCGTTCATGCCCGCCAGCGGGGCGCACGGCGCGGCGAGCGGGGCCGCCCAGGGCGGAGATGTCGTAAACTTAAATATATTTTAATGAAACGGAGGGGGGGTTTTTAGGCGCGCGCGCGTAGTCTGCGCAGTCGAAGCTTTCAATTTAATCGCTAGCCGTACCTCCCCCGAACGGAGCCGCCAATTGAATATGGCATCATGCAAGCCTGCAGACAACCTGTCGCACAGCCCGCTGAACGCCGCCGGGCAGGCTGCGGCACGTGAGACGATCATGTCGCGAGTGCTGACGATCGAAGACGATGAAATGACCGCGCAAGAAATTGTAGGCGAACTGAAAAGTCGCGGTTTCACAGTCGACTGGGTCGCCAACGGCCGCGACGGAATGGCGCGCGCGATCAGCGACGCGTACGACGTGATCACGCTCGATCGCATGCTGCCGGGCGTCGACGGCCTGACGATCCTCACGACGATGCGCAGCATCGGCGTGCAGACGCCGGTGCTGATGCTGAGCGCGCTCGGCGACGTCGACGAGCGGGTGCGCGGCCTGCGCGCCGGCGGCGACGACTATCTGACCAAGCCGTTCGACCCCGAGGAGATGACCGCGCGGCTCGAAGTGCTGCTGCGCCGCAGCCAGAGTCCCGCTGCCCAGCTCGAAACCGCGCTGCGGGTGGGCCCGCTCGAACTGGACCTGATTTCGCGCAAGGTGTCGCGCGACGGGGAGGAAATCGTGCTGCTGCCCACCGAGTACAAGGTGCTCGAATTCATGATGCGCCACGCCGGCCAGACGATTACCCGCACGATGCTGTTCGAGGCCGTCTGGGGCTACCACTTCGACCCGGGGACGAACCTGATCGACGTCCACATGGGCCGCCTGCGCAAGAAAGTGGATCCGCCGGGCGTCAAGCCGCTGATCCAGACCGTCCGGGGCTCGGGCTACATCCTCGGCTGAGCGCACGATCTTGACGGACGCTTCCTTTTTCGCCCAGACCTCTCTCGGGCGCCGCTGGCACTCGACCACGTTTCGCCTGATCACGATCTACGCGGTGATCTTTTCGTCGTCCGTGATGGCATTGCTCGGCTTCATCGGCTGGACCGTGACCGGCCAGATGGAGCGCGAAACCGACATCGTGATGAAGTGGCAGGCCATCTACTTCGACTCGATGCCGGGCAATGCGCTGGCCGCCGCGATCAACCGGCGGCTCGAACACGAGCGCATGCACGAGGACTACTACGGGCTGTTCGCGCCGGACGGCACGCGGATCGCCGGCGACGTGGCGGTGCTGCCGCCCGGCATCCCGCTCGACCGCAGCGGCGTGACGCTGCATCACACGCTGCAGGTCGCCGGCGGCGTGCCGTCGCCCGTCGTGCGCGTGATGGCGCAGCAGCGCGCCGACGGCGACACGCTCGTGCTGGGGCGCGACCTCACGCACATCCTGCGCATCCGCGACACGATCATCAAGGCGCTGATCTTCGGCGGGATGCTGTGCCTGACCGCGGGCGTGCTCGGCGGCCTTGCGCTGAGCATTCGCCAGATGAGCCGCCTGAAGGCGATCCGCCGCGTGACCGCGCGCATCGCCGACGGCGATCTCGGCCAGCGCCTGCCGGTCGGCGGGCGCGACGAGATCGACATGCTCGCGCATCTGGTCAACCACATGCTCGAAGAAGTCGAGCGCCTGATGAACGAGGTGAAGGGCGCCTGCGACGGCATTGCGCACGATCTGCGCACGCCGCTCGCGCACGTGCGCACGCTGCTCGGCCATATCGCGGAGCGCGCCGATGCGCTCGGCGACCGGCAGCTGTGCGCGAGCGTCGAGCGCGCGCGCGCCGACACCGATGCGCTGCTCGACCGTTTTCGCGCGATGTTGCGCATCTCCGAGATCGGCGCGCTGCAGCGGCGCGGCGGCTTCGCCGAGGTGTATCTGCGCGCGCTGGTCGAGGAGGTCGGCGAGCTGTACGAACCGCTCGCCGAACTGCATGCGGTCCGCTTCGACGTGCATACCGAGGCGGTGGCCGCGATCCACGGCGATCGCGCGCTGCTGTTCGAGGCGTTCAGCAACCTCGTCGACAACGCGGTCAAGTTCACGCCGCGCGGCGGCGCGGTCCGCATCGCGCTGCTGCGTACGCCCGACGGCCCGGTCGTCGAGATCACGGACACCGGGCCCGGCATCCCGGAGCGCGAACGCGACGCGGTGCTGCAGCGCTTCTATCGCGGCGAGCACACGCGCCACGTTGCGGGGTCGGGGCTGGGGCTGTCGATCGTGTCCGCCGTGATGCGCGTGCACGACTTCGCGCTGCACATCGGCAGCGCCGATCCGGGCACGCGCGTGACCATCGAATGCTGGTCGAGGACGCTCGCGTGAGCGGGGTCCCGATCGCCCTTTTTCTTGTCCCGCGACGGTGACTGAATGCGTATCCTTTTCGTCGCACCCCCCCATCACGAATCCACATGGCTCTTCAAGGCGCTGCAGGAGAGCGCCCACAGTCTGGAGCGCGCCGAAGACCTGCGCGACGGCGCCTTTCTCGCCGGCCAGGAGCCGTTCGACGCGCTGATCCTGATGGCCTCCGACATCAACGCCTACCCCGCGGTGCTCGATGCGCTGCCGCACTTCGTGCGGGCCGGCCAGGGCGCGGCGATCGTCGTAATGATCGGCCAGGCCGGTGCGCAGGATCGCGCGCGGGCGCTGCGGGCGGGCGCGGATGCGTGCTTCGGGCATCCGTATTCGTTCATCGAAATGCACGAGCGGCTGCAGGCGTTGCGGCGCGCGAGCGCGTCGCGCGCGGCGCAGGAGGCGGACGCGGACCCGGTGCCCACGCTCGATCCGCTCACGCACGAACTGGTGTCGGGCACGCGCCGCATGGGTGTCACGCGCCGCGAATATCTGCTGCTCGAATGTCTGATGCGGCAGCCGAATGCCCCGGTGCCGCGCGACCAGCTGATCCGCTACGCGTGGCCGGAGAAGGACGAGGTCGATCCGGCGAGCGTGAATCTGGTCGTGTCGCGGCTGCGCCGCAAGCTCGCGCAGCGCCTGCCGCAGGTACGCATCGAGACGGTCAGCCGCTACGGTTATCAGTTGAGCACGCTGTAGCGGCGCAAGGCGTGGCACACCTTGTCGCACCGCACCGCACCGCAGCGCACCGCACCGCACCGCACCGCACCGCAGCGCAGCGCACCGCACCGCACCGCACCGCACCGCACCGCACCGCACCGCACCGCACCGGAAACCGCGCGCTCGCACGCACGATGCCGGATGCCGCCCGGAAAAGCGCAAAGGCCCGCTTTGCGCGGGCCCGGGGCGGCCGCCCGCGGCATGCGCGCGGGCGGGAAAGGCGACGCGCGCTCAGCCGAACAGATAGCCGGAGCCGCGGATCGTGCGGATCATCGGGCGCGTGCCCGGGACCTGCACCTTCTTGCGCAGGCGTCCGACGTGCACGTCGATCAGGTTCGTGCCCGGATCGAAACGGCAGCCCCAGACGGCTTCGAAGATCATCGTGCGCGTGAGCACCTGGCCCGCATGCCGCATCATGAATTCGAGGACGCGGAATTCGGTGGGCTGCAGTTCGAGCGCGCGCTCGCCGCAGGTGACGCGGCGGCGCACCAGGTCGAGTTCGAGCGCGCCGCTGCGCAGCGTCGTCTGCGCTTTCACGCTGATCGGCCGGCGTCGCAGCAGCACTTCGATGCGCGCGAACATTTCGTCGAGCGAGAACGGCTTGGCCAGATAGTCGTCGCCGCCCGCGCGCAACCCCTCGATCCGGTGCTCGACTTCCGTCTGCTCGCTCGTCACGAGCACTGGCGTTTCGAGGCCCACGCCGCGCATCGTCGTGAGGATCGTGAGGCCGTCGAGGTCGGGGAGCCGGCGTTCGAGCGTGACGACATCGTATTCGCCCGCCATCGCCTTCGCCATCCCTTCACGGCCCGTGCGCGCCACGTCGACACTGAAGCCGCTCGCGCTCAGGGTGCGCACGATGTCGTTCGCGACTGCCTCGTTTTCTTCGATTGTGAGTATTTTCGCCATGATTCGTCGCTGCAGGGTTGCGGGGTCAGGCGACTGCGCGCAGCGCGACCGTCTTGTCCGGTGCGCGGTACTGGTTGACGGCGAAATCGATGAAGCTGCGCACTTTCATCGAAAGATAGTTGCGGCCCGAATAGACGATCGACACGCTGCGCGCGCCGCCATTGACTTCGTAGCCTTCGAGCAGCGGCACGAGCGCGCCGCTCTGGATGTCCTCGTTGACGAACGGCAGCGGCAGCAGCGCAATGCCCATGTGGTTGAGCGCGGCGATGCGCACCATCGCGCTGCTGGTGGCGGTCAGGCCGTTGCCGGTGCAGACCCGGTGCACGCCGTCCGCATCGGTGTATTCCCACATGCGCGAGGTGCCGTCGGAGACCGTCAGCAGCGCATGGCGGGTCAGCGCGGACGGATCGCGCGGTGTGCCGCTGCGCGTCAGATAGGTCGGCGAGGCCACCGTGACCTCGGCGATGCTGGTGAGCGTGCGGCTCACGAGCGTCGAGCTGGCAAGGCGCCGGTCGTCGGAGAAACACACGTCGAAGCCGCCTTCGACGATGTCGATATGCGTGTCGTACGTCGTCACGTCGAAATCGACGCGCGGATGCTGGCCCCGATAGGCGGCGAGCAGCGTGCCGAGGCCCGACGCCGCGAACGTCATCGGCGCCGCGATGCGCAGCGTGCCGCGCGGGTCGCGCGTGGTCTGCACGAGGTTCGATTCCATTTCATCGAGCTTCTCGATGATCGCGCGGCAGCCTTCCAGATATTCCTTGCCGACGTCGGTGAGCGACAGGCTGCGCGTCGTGCGGTTCAGCAGTCGCATATTCAGGTGTGCTTCGAGCATGCTGACGCTGCGCGTGACAGCCGCTGCCGACATGCCCAGTTGCCGCGCCGCGAGATTGAAGCTGGCGAGATCGACCACACGCGTAAACACACGCATCGCTTGTAGCTGGTTCATGGTGGTGACATCAGAAAATGGACGATGCGTGAATGATGGGCGTTTGCAGATAAAACACGCCTGCCACCTCGATTAATTATTTTTTAGTTTGTCGCGATGTTCATGAAATTAATCAGCTATCCGCAAAAATGGCAGCCTTGCGTAAGAATGACAAGGGATGTTGAAAGTTCGGGGTAGGGCAGACGAAAAAAAAGCGCGGACGAGCCGCGCTTGCTAAGGAGATCTTGAAAAAGACCGCGTTTCCGCGGGTGCTTGAGTATAGGCCGGCGCCCGTGCGCGGCGAGACGCGTTTCTGAAAGACAATCGTGCGGCGAGCGGTATAAAGCGGCGCGCGCCCTCGCGTCGCGCGCGCCGGGATGAGCGTGCCGTTCAGCGTCGCACGACGCCCATCAGCAGCGTGACGAGGAAGATCACGACGAAGATGAAGAACAGCACCTTCGCGATTTCCGCCGCGCCCGCGGCGATGCCGCCGAAACCGAATACGGCGGCGATGATGGCGATGACGAAGAAAATGGCTGCGTAGCGAAGCATGGACTCCTCCTCCTCGGTGGACGGATGTCGTCGGGAATGGCCGGCGTGCGTCCGCACCGGTTTGCCGACGCGCGGCACGCGTGGCCGCCGGGCGACATTCAGCAAACGGCGTGCCCGGGTTGTCTTGAGGTACGCGCGGCTCGTCTGAGGAACGGCTTCAGTGCAGCGTCACCGGCATGCGCCGGCGCGGGCCGGTCGGCCACGTCGTGACCCGGTCGCGGCCGCTTTCCTTCGCGCAGTAGAGCGCGGCGTCGGCGTGCGCGAGCAGCTCGGCGGCGCTCGCCGGGTACTGGCGGTTCACCGTCGCGACGCCGACCGATACGGTCACGTGCCCGCTGTCGCCGCAGGGCGCCGGCACGGCGAGCTGCGCGACCGCGGCGCGCAGGTTTTCGCCGATGCTGCGCGCCATCTCGCGATCGCAGTCGGGCAGCACGACCGCGAACTCTTCGCCGCCGAAACGGGCGACGAAATCGCCGCCGCGCCGCAGGCTCGTCTGCAGCGCAACGGCGACGGCCACGAGGCAGTCGTCGCCGCGCAGATGACCGAGCGTGTCGTTGAAGGCCTTGAAATGATCGATGTCGACCATCAGGATCGAAAGCGGATGCTGGGTGTGGTAGGCCCGCGCGAGCGCGGCCGGATAGTGTTCGTCGAAGTGCCGCCGGTTGTAGAGGCCGGTCAGCCCGTCGCGCTCGGCGACCGCGCTCAGCCGGGCATTGGCCGCATGCAGTTCGCGGTACAGATGGCTGATCTCCCAGATCAGCACGCCGAGCACCGCGCTCGACGCGAACACCGATTCGACGCGCGACACATACCAGCCGACGCTAAAGCGCTCGTTCGAGACGATCGACACGACGACGTCCGCGAGGCCCGCGAGCAGCGCGACGCCGAGCCAGAGTTCGAGCACGCTGCGCAGGCGGGTACGGAGGACCAGATAGAGCAGCGCGGCCGCGCACACCAGCGCGATGCCGATGCCGCGCGGACTGTGCGGCAGCCGCTGGTCGGTCTGCGCATCCATCAGCGGCGGCAGCCACCCCTGATGGCGGATCGCCAGGTAGCCGAGCAGCAGCGCGAGCGCGATCGGCGTGCCGGTCAGCAGCGCGCCGATGCGCGCGGTGCGCGGCGCGCTCAGCGGCGCGGGGTGGCGCTGCTGCACCGCGAGCGCGGCCGCGACGAACAGCGGCGTGCCGCAATGCCAGAACGCCCAGATCCAGACCGAGCCCTGCGCGCCGGCGCCGAGCAGACCCGCCGGCGCGAACACGCCGGGGAAGACCAGCAGTTGCAGCATCACCGCGATCGCCGTGTATCCATACGCGCCGGCGAGCACGGCGAGAAAGGCATGCCGCGTGATCACGAACTGCGTCCACAACAGATAGGCGGTGAGGCCCTCGGTGGCGAACACCGCGACCGCGAACATCGGCAGGAAGGCGGGCACCGTCGGCGCCGGAGCGCGAGCGACCGGCAGCACGCCGACAGCCACGGCGGCGATGAACGCGGCCACCGTGTAGGCCGCGATCCGGTGACGGCGGCTCGCCGTCAGGCTCATGATGCTGCTTTTCATGCAACGCGTATCCGCAGGCGGAGAAATGGCGTGTGGAGGCCGGATAAGGGACGTCACGTGTCCGGTGCGCCGGACCTATCGCGCATTCTATCGGCTGGTGCGGCCTTTGAGCGGCCGGTCCGTCGCAAGATGAGGACTTTTTTGCTGGTTCAAGGCTGCGGACTGGGTAAAAATGACCGGATTGTGCGGTGACAGGTGGCGCGCCATTTGAATCGATGCGGGCTAATCGGTCATTTTTTCAACCTTGATAATGAGTCAGACTGTATTCATGTGTAATTGACGCATTGAGCATTAAATGCAGGCGATTGAATCGCTGGCGTGCCGCAGATATTACCGGCCGACAAAACTCAATGGCGCCAATGTGCCGCATGTTTCGAAACCGGGTACCGGCGTGCGATGAGTCGTTGCGCATAATGCGAAGCGCTGAAAACATGCGGTGTCGCTGCAACACCTTGAGCCGGCGGACATTGTGCGGCGCGATGCCGCACGTGGGGGTGTTAAGCATCGACAGAAAACGTTTGCGCCGCTTCAAACCCGCCGATTTAACAATTTGCCGGCCCGTGGCTATCGACGGAATTAAAGTTAAAAGCGGCGTGGGGATAAAAAAGAATGCATGCAAGCCACAAAATTCAAGTTAAAATCCGCGCCGATTCATTGATGCGGCGCAGGGCCTGTCCGCACGGCGAATCCGTTGGGGAGGTCAATCGCAGCGCCCTCCGAATGCGGCGCAATGGCGGCAAACCGCGGTGATTTCCGGCCTTCGTGAAACGGGACCCAAGAATCGCACTGCGCCTGCGCGCAGCGCATCCAGAAGAACGATATGCGAAACAGAACCGACCGGGCCGGCCCCGCATCGCGCGGGCCGTGGGGGCAGTGGAAAGCGCAGCGCCGCACGGTGGCGCGCGCGCTGTGCGCAGGCGTGCTGTGGCTGCTCGCCTGTGCGCTCGGCACGCCGGCGCGAGCTCAGGCTCAGGCTCAGGCTCAGGCTCAGGCTCAGGCTCAGGCTCAGGCTCAAACCCAGGCTCAGGCACAAACCCAAGCTCAGGCACAAACCCAAGCTCAGGCACAAACCCAAGCTCAAACCCAGACCGGCGCGCCTGACAGCCTGCCTGCCGCTGTGCAGCCGGTCCCGGCCGCCGCCGGCGCGGCCGCCGCCGGGCGTCCCAATCTCGCGTTCTACTTCGGCGCAAACCCGCCAGTCGACGAGTTGCAGGCATTCGACGCGGTGATCCTCGATCCCGCGCGCGGCTTCGATCCGCTCGCCCATCCGCTCGCGCACACGCGGTGGCTGGCGCGCACCACGGCCGAGTCCGGCGAAACGCCCGCGCAGTTCGTCGCGCAGACGGTCGAGCCGCTGTGGCAGCGCGGCTATCGCGGCTTCCTGCTCGATTCGCCGGCGGCACTCGCCGCCATCGGCGCGATTCGCGCCGCGCACCCGGACGCGCGGCTGGTGGTCGGCGGCGCGGATGCGCTGCAGGCAGCCGCGCCGGTCGCACACGATCTCTATGCGGTGGTCGGCGACTCGCTGGTATCCGGCCTGAACGCGTCCGGCACGCTGCCGCTCGACGTGCCGCCGGCGCTGCGCGACAGCCGCGCGGCCGCGGCGCGCGCGTTCACCGCGCAGACCGGCGTGCCGGTGGTGTCGCTCGAATACTGCCTGCGCACCGACCGCGCGTGCGCGCGCCGCACCGCGGCGACGGTGCTCGCGCTGGGCGTCGAGCCTTACGTGACGAGCCCCGCGGAAGACGTCGTCGGTATCGGCGCGATCGAGGTGCTGCCGCGCAAGATTCTCGTCGTGCAGGACCGCGACCCGAAGACGCCGCTCGACGGCAGCATCGGCGTGCGCGATCTCGCGACCCCGCTGAACTACCTCGGCTACGACGTCCAGTACGCGGACTTCGCGTCCGGGCTGCCGAACGACATCACGCCGGACCGTTACGCAGGCGTCGTCGTCTGGCTGCAGGGCTCCGGCGTGCCGAACACGCGCGCCTGGGAGCGCTGGATTGCCGCGCGCGTCGTCGACCACGTGCCGGTCGCCTTCCTCGACCAGTTCGGCTTCGATCCGGGCGGCCCGCTTGCCGCCGGGCTCGATCTGCAGGCGGTGCCCGGGCCGTTCTCGGGACCGGTGAGCGTGATTTCGCGCGATCCGATGGTCGGCTTCGAAATCGATCCGCGCGCCGATCCGCGCGATCTGCTCGGCGTGCGCGTCGGCGCGAAGGGGCATGCGCTGCTGCGCCTCGGCGTGAACGGCAGCGAGGTCGATCCGGTGGCGGTCATGCCGTGGGGCGGCTACGCGCTGGCGCCGTACACGGTCGTGTCGCTCGACGGCGTGGAGATGGAGCGCTGGGCGATCCAGCCGATGAAGTTCCTCACCGCCGCGCTGCGGCTGCCGGCGCTGCCGTCGCCGAGCGTGACCACCGAAAACGGCCGCCGCCTGCTGATGACGCACGTCGACGGCGACGGCTTCGCGTCGCGTGCCGAGTTCCCCGGCCCGGACTACTCGGGCGAAGCGCTGTACGAGCAGATTTTCACGCGCTACAAGATCCCGATGACGCTGTCGGTGATCGAAGGCGAGGTCGGTCCGACCGGGCTGTATCCGAAGATTTCGCCGCGGCTCGAGGCGATCGCGCGCAAGATGTTCGCGCTGCCGTGGGTCGAGATCGGCTCGCATACGTACTCGCACCCGTTCCAGTGGGAGGACGTCGACGGCAGCACTGGCGCAAAGGTCGACCGCGGCGGCGGCGATGCCGCGTTCTCGCTGAACATCCCGGGCTACAAGTTCAACATCGACCGCGAGATCGCCGGCTCGATCGCCTACATCAATTCGCGTCTCGCGCCGCCGGGCAAGAAGACCGTGGTGCTGCAATGGTCCGGCGACTGCGAGCCGCCCGCGCTCGTCGTGCGCAAGGCGTACGAGGCGGGCGTCTACAACTTCAACGGCGGCGACACGGTGATCACGCGCTCGTCGCCGAGCTGGACGTCGATCGCGCCGATCGGCGTCGACAAGGGACCGGGCGCGTATCAGGTGTACGCGCCGAACCAGGACGAGAACGTCTACACGAACGACTGGCAGGGCCCGTTCTACGGCTTCGACCGCGTGCTCGAAACCTTCGACATGACCGACCGCCCGCTGCGCTTCAAGCCGATCGACATCTACTACCACATGTATAGCGGCACGAAGGTCGCGTCGCTGCGCTCGCTCGACCACATCTTCACGACCGTGCTGCAGGAGCCGGTGCTGCCGGTGCACGTGACCGACTACATCCGCAAGGTGCTCGACTGGCGCACCTTCGCGGTGGCGCGCGAGACCGGCACGCCGGACGGCTGGGTGGTGCGCGGCAACGGCATGGTGCGCGAGCTGCACTGGGCAGGCCGCGAGGTGCCCGACCTCGCGCACGCGTCGGGCGTGACCGGCTACGCGCCGGGGCCGGACGGCACCTACATCCACATCGCCGACGGCGCCGCGCGCTTCACGCTCGACCCGGCCGGCAGCGCCGCGCCGATGCGGCCGTACATCGCGGTGGCCAACGGTTTCGTGCGTCATTTCCAGGTGAAGCCGCACGGGCTGGCGTTCGAATTCGGCGGCTACTACCAGCCGTTCGTCGAACTCGCGAACGCGCAGCGCTGCAGCGTGCGCGTCGCCGGCCAGCCGGTCGCCACGCACGCGGACGGCGCGCTGCTGCGCTTCGAGACGAACGGCGTCGCCGGCCAGCGCGTCACGTACCAACCGGTCGAGATCGACTGTGGCCGCTAGCCGTCCGCGCATCGCGCCGCCGTGGCTCGTGCTGCTGCTCGCAGCCGTCGTGCTGCTGACCTTCTACGCGACGTGGCCGCGCGAGGGGCTGCGCGAACGGATCGCCGCGACCACCGGCCCGAGCGAGCTCGGCGTCGCCTATCTGGAGGCGTGGCTGCGCGTGCAGCCCGATAACGTCGAACTGCTCGAGACGCTCGGCGCGCAGTACGCGCAACTGGGCCGCCGCGCGGAGGCCGAGCGGATCGCGGCGCGCATGGACGCGCTGCCCGACGCGCGGCTGCATCGCGCGGCGACGCTGCTGCGTCTGAACGTGGACGAGCAGCAGGCGTTCTCGTTCCCGCCCGGCGACCCGCGCCGCGCGAGCGCACTGGCCGCGCTGCGCACGCGGCTGGCAGCAGTGGCCGGCGACGCGTGGGGCAATGCGGACCTCGCCGTGCTGGCCGGCTACGCGGCCGCGCTCGACGCGCCCGCGCTCGCCGCGCAACTGTACGGACGTCTGGCGCGGCAGGACGCGCCGAACCGCCCGCGCTGGAATGCCGAGGTCGCGAAGTACGGACTGTGGGCCGGCGACTACCGGCGCGCCGCCGCCGCGTGGTTCAGCCTGCAGGCCGACGCGACGACGCGCGCCGCGCAGCGCCGCTGCTTCATCGCCGGGGTCCGCGCGCTGCAGGCGGGCAACCTGCTCGACGAGGCGCTGCAGGCCGCCGATGTGCACATCGGCACGCTCGCCGACGATCGCGACACGCTGATCGTGCTGCTCAATCTCGCGCGCGCCGCGCAGCGTCCCGACCTCGTGGACCGCTATGCGAAGACGCTGCTCAGGCTGTCGACGCAGCAGCAAGGCAGCGCGCGCGCAGGCGGCAGCGGGCCGCTCGCACTGCGCGCGGCGCCGGCGCCGCAAGGCGCGCGCGCGGCCGCCTATCTGTACATGGACGGACCGGTCGGCGACGGATGGCGCGGCGTGCGGCGCACCGCGGCGCGGTGGGGCGAGGCGAGGCTCATCCGCGTGTCCGTCACCGTGGGGCAGGGCGACGGCCCCGTGCCGGCGGCATCGGCGGCACGGGCAGCGGCGCCGGCCGCGGCAGCCCTGCCGCACCCGGCGCCGCCGCCCGCGGCACCGCCGCGCCTGCAGCCGGGCGTGCCGCCTGTCGCCGTGTCGGGCGATCTGCCGGGCCTGCTGTACCAGTCGTTCCTCGAATCGAGCGACCTCGACAACGCGCAGAAGGTCGCCGCCGCGCAGGTCGCGAAGGATCCGCATTCGGCGCTGTGGCTCAAGCGCCTCGCGCAGGTGGCCGAGTGGAATCGCGCGCCGCTGCTGGCACTGCACACGTGGCTCGCGTACGCACAGGCGTCGAACGATCCGCTCGGCTGGGCCAACGTGCTGCGCCTCGCGCCGATGCTGCATGACGACGCGTCGTACGTGGTCGCGCTGGTGCATGCATCGGATGCGGCGCCCGGGGACATGCGGCTCGTCGATGCCACGACCGAAACCTACGAGCGGCTCGGCCGGCCCGAGGACGCGCTCGCGTTCCTGCGCGCGCGCCTGCGCACCGCCGGCAGCCACGCGCTCGACGAGCGCATGGCGCTGCTGGCCGAGCGCGCCGGTCACGACGACGAGGCGCTGGCGATCTGGCGCAAGCTGCAGCAGGCGGAGCCCGGGAATACGTCCTACGCGCTGCACGGCGCGAGCATCCTGTATCGCCACGGCCAGTATGCGCAGGCGCTCGCGATGCTGCAGACCGCGAGCCCCGGCGCGCCCGATTCCGACACGCTGTTCTGGCGCAACGACGCGCAGCTCGCGCGCCTGCTGCAGCAGGACAGCGTCGCGGACGCGGCCTACCGGCATCTGCTCGCGAGCGGCGACGCGGCGCCCGAGGACCTGAGCGCGATGACGTACTTCTACGACCCGTATCCGCTCGACGCGGGCCGCACGTCGCAGCTTCAGTTCGAGCGCGATCACACGACGCGCGCGCTGCAGGAGGCGATCTACTACTACACGCTCGCGCAGGCGATGGACCGCGCCGACGCGCTGCTCAGGAGCCTCACGCCGCAGGAGCGCGCGCGGGCCGAGCGCTCGGCGGGCTTTCTCGGCGCGCGCGCGGAGTTCTACCGCGAGACGGGGCAGCCGCTCGCCGCGCTCGCCGACCTGCGCCGCGCGGTCGATCTGCCCGACGCGACCGACGACGTGCGCGCCGCGCTGATCTGGACGCTCGTCGACTACGGCAGCGACGCCGATCTGCGCACCGTGCTCGCCGCCTGGCGCGCGCGCTCGCTGCAGGACAGCGCGCTGTGGGGGCCGTTCGCGGCCGCCGAGATGCGCATGAGCCGGCCGGCCGCGGCGCTGCAGTATCTGCAGCGCCAGAGCGCGTCGATGTCGCGCGATCCGCTGTGGCTGCTGACGCTCGCCGAAGCCTGCGAGAGCGCGGGCGACGCGGATCTCGCGTGGTCGATCCGCCGCAAGGTCTGGCTGCAGATGGCGCACGACGTGCAGACTGCGGCCGCCGGCGGCAGCGCGGCGCGCGCGCTGCTCAGGAACCGGGCGGGGCAGGACATCGAGCGGCGCGACGAACTGCGCGGCCGGCGCGTGCTGCTGGCCGACATCTTCGAGAATGGCGACGCGTCGGCGGCCTTGCTGGGGCGCTTGCTGAAGGACGACGGCGGCCGTGACCCGATGGCCGCGACGCGCCGCACGCTGCTCGGCGACGCGCCCGGTTTGCCGCCCGCGCCGGCAAGCCATGCGATGGACCGCACGGCGGCCGCGCGGCTGCGCTCGGCGGTGGCGCTCGACGTGGCGATCGCGTGGGCGCTGTCGCACGAGTCCGATCCGCTCGCGAAGCGCTGGCTTGCGCAGCAGTACGCGGGCCGCCTCGCGCGTCCGGCGGACTCGCAACTGACGCTCGCGCTGGCCGAGGGCGACACCGCGACGATGCAGCGGCTCGTCGATCACCAGGGCTCGCGGCTGCCGATCGACGGGCGCATCGACGCAACGCTCGCGCTCGACCGGCCGGGCGAGGCCGAGCAGCTCGCGTTCGAAGGCCTTGCCGGCGCGCCGCGGAACACCGACCTGCATACGCGCCTCGTCGATACGGCGCTGGCGTGGCCCGAGTCGCTCGACGCGAACGCCGAAAGCTACGTCGAGCATCCGCTCGATTACGTCGAGCAGACGCTCGCGGGCAGCCTGAAGATCGCGGACGCCTATATGGTCGGCGTGACCGGCGTGCAGCGCTATCAGTGGAGCACCGACCGGACGCAGCTCGTGAACGTGCCGGGCGTCGACCGCTCGCTCGGCGTCTATCTGCGCCGCCAGACGCTCGATACCGCGCTGCAGGTGAACGCCGGACGGCGCGAGGGGCTCGACAGCTTCGACACGTTCAGCATCGCGGGCGAGCTCGGCCGCAATTCGGCCGTGACGCTCTCGGGCAGCGCCGGGCGCAACCAGAGCGCGACCGAATCGCAGCAACTGCTGGTGGGCGGCATGAAGGATAACCTGATCGGCGGGGTGCGCTGGACGATCTCGCCGCAGCTGTTCGCGACGGGCAGCGTCGAGGCGGACCGCTTCTACAGCCAGGCGCGCGACTATCTCGGCAGCGGCGTGCTGTCCACCGGCGAGATCGACTACAAGATTCGTGTCGACTATCCGGACTTCACGCTGCGCCTTGCCGGCGCGCGCGGCAACTATTCGGCCAATGGCGGCGTCGATCCGCTGCTCGCGCGGCTGTATCCGGTGTCGCTCGGGACGATCGCGGCGACGAACGTGATGCCGCCGACGTATGCGCAGTACGGACTCTTTTTCAGCTTCGGCACCGATCTGCTCGATCAGTACACGCATCGCTGGCGGCCGTTCCTCGACGTCGGCATCGTGCACGATTCGGTCCAGGGCTGGGGGCCGCAGGTGACCGTGGGCGTGGCCGGCAGCGTGTTCGGCGGCGATCACGCGGCGTTGTATCTGGAGCACGAGAGCGTGTCGCAGGTCGGCTCGGCGCCGGTGACCGTGATCGGCGGACGCTATAGCTGGTTCTACTGAATACCCCGGCGCCGGCCGCGCCCCGCTCGCGGGGCCGCCGGGCGACGCAACCGGGGCGGCCCGGCGCGATCCTGACGGACGCGGGCGCGGCAGCTTGCCGCGCAGCCGGAATGAATGACGACATCGACGAAGGAGTGGGGCAATGAACAGAACGCAAGGGTGGAAGCGGGCCGCGTCGTGGTGCGCGGCGGCCGCAGCGGCAACGCTGCTGCTGGCGGGTTGCGGGACGCTGAAGGAGACCGCGGCGCCGGCGCTGCACGCGCACGACGCAGTGGCGGTCGGCGCGATCGCGAACTACACTGAAACGCCGTCGGCCGGCCAGAGCGCGGCGTCGATCGCTGCGAGCGTGCTGCGCGCGGACGGTCTCGCCGACGTGCGCATCGCGCCGGACGACGCGGGCTCGAACGCGCTGTTCGATACCGCGCAGCGCAACGATGCGCAGCAAAAGCTCGCGTGGGCGCAGTCGCAGCAGATCCGCTACATCCTGTCCGGCTCGGTCGAGGAGTGGCGCTACAAGACGGGTGTCGACGGCGAGCCGGTGGTCGGCCTGACCTTCGAGCTCACCGACGTGCGTTCGGGGCAGATCGTCTGGAGCGCCACGGGCTCGCGCAGCGGCTGGAGCCGTTCGAGCCTCGCGAGCGTGGCGACCGGGCTGATCGCGAAGGTGCTCGCGCCGCTCGCGCCGCGCCGTTGAGCCGGCATGCGCTGCATGCGCGGCATGTGCGCCGTCGCCCCTCTGGACTCGTGAAAAGGAACCGGCCGTGAATTCCGCCGCGATGCAATCCGCCGCTGGCGCGTCGAAGACGCGCAGCTCCAACCCGTTCGGCCATCTCGGGCCGCTGCGCCGGTTCATTGCGCCGGCCGTCACGCGGCCGTTCGCGATCGTCGAGACGGCCGTGTTCGTCGCGATCGTGCTCGCCGTGAGCCGCGGATTCGACCCGCGCGATCCGCTGCTGCTGCAGGCGGGCTTCCCGTGGCTGTGGTTCGCGCCGCTCGTCGTCGCGCTGCGCTACGGCACGCTGCCCGGGCTGCTCGGCGGGGCGCTGATGGTGGGCGCGTGGAAGCTCGGCTATCCGCCGGGCGCGCCGTGGCCGGTGATGTTCTTCGCGGGCGGGCTGCTGCAGACGGTGATCGCGGGCCATTTCGGCGATACGTGGGGACACCGGGCGCGCCGCGCGTCGACGATCAACGACTACCTGAACGACCGGCTCGTCGCGATCACGAACAGCCACTACCTGATGCGGCTGTCGCACGAGCGGCTCGAAAAGGACCTGCTGTCGAAGCCGACCACGCTGCGCGACTCGATCACCGAACTGCGGCGCCTGTCGGTCGCCGGCACGCAGGAGGCCTCGGCCGCCGCGGCCGCCGATCCGTCAGCCGACGCGCCGGCCGGCTCGCGCGCGCCGCTGCGCGCGCTGCCGGGCGCGGCCGGGATGCTCGAATTCGTCGCGCAGGTATGCCAGATCGAAGTCGGCGCGGTGTTTCCGGTGCGCCACGGCCGCCCCGCGAGCGTGGCGGCGGCGCAGGTCGGCGACGCGTTCGCGCTCGTCGCCGGCGACGAACTGGTGGTGCACGCGCTGCGCACGAAAAGCGTCGCGCATCTGCGCAGCGAAGGCGTGAACGCGGCGCAGACCGAATATCTCGTGTGCGCGCCCCTCGTGAGCGCCGACGGCGAGGTGATCGCGCTGCTCGCGGTCAGGCGCATGCCGTTCCTGTCGCTGAACTTCGACAACCTGCAACTGCTGCTCGTGCTGCTCGCGTACTACGCGGACGGCGTCGAACATGCGGGTCTCGTGCAGGGGATCCTTGCCGCGGTGCCGGGGTGCCCGTACGACTTCGCGCTCGATCTCGGCCGTCTCACGCGGCTGCAGCGCGAGGCGGGGATCGCGTCGTCGCTGGTCGCGCTGGTGTTTCCGCGCGGCGAAGAGGGCGACTCGCTGTTCGAGCACGTGCTGCGCCGCCGGCGCGCACTCGACCTGATGTGGCCGCTGCAGACCGCGTCGCATTCGGTGCTGGTGAACCTGATGCCGGCCACCGACACGACCGGCATCGACGGCTATCTGGCGCGTATCGAGAGCAGTCTCGCCGCGCAGTTCGAGCTCGACATGGAGCGCGCGCACATCGGCGTGCATACGCTGCATCTGGGGGCGCTCGAACCGGGCCTGGCGCTGCAGCGCCTGCTCAAGCGCAGCGGCGCCGATGTCTAGGGCCGCCGCCTTCTGCGCCGGCGTGCTGCGCGCGCTCGGCTGCGTGCTCGTGCAGGCGCTCGCATGGTGGGCGTTCGCGCATGCGGGCGCGCGGGTCGATCCGCGGGTCGATCCGCTCGTCACCGGCTTCGCGCTCCAGGCGCTTGCCGCCGCGGTGCAGGCGTTCCTGTTGCGGCCGCTGCTGCCGGTGCGCTATCGCGAGCCGCGCCGCGCGGCGTTCTGGCTGCTGTGGGCGCTGCTCGCGTTCGTGCCGCTCGCGGGCGGCCTCATCGTGCTCGCGAGCTGCGCGTGGGCGGCGTGGTTTCCGGCTGTGCGCGCGAACGAGCGGCTCACCGAGGTGGGGCGCCCCGAATTCGTCACGCATCTGGTGTCGCGGGTCGCGCATGGCGGCGGCGCGCGGCTGCAGGCGCGGCTCGTCAACACCCAGGTGTCGTCCACCGACCGGCTCACCGCGCTGGTCGCGATCCAGAGCATGCCGACCCGCACCACCGGCAGCCTGCTGCGCGAGCTGCTCGCCGATCCGATCGAGGACGTGCGGCTGATCGCATACGGCACGCTGGACCATGCCGAGAACGAGATCATGCAGAAGATCTACGCGGCAAGCCAGATGCTCGAGAAGGCCGGCTCCGGCACCGAGCGCCACGCGCTGAACCGGCAGCTTGCCGAGCTGTACTTCGAGCTGATCTATCAGAACCTCGTGCAGGGCGCCGTGTACCGGCACACGCTCGAACAGGCGGAACGGCACGCCCGCGCCGCGCTCGCGATCGACGCGCGCGATGCCGCGCTGTGGCTGATCCGCGGCCGCCTCGCGCTCGCCGAGGGGCGCGCCGACGATGCGGGCGCCGCGATGGCGCGCGCGCTGGAACTCGGCTTTCCGCGCGAGCGCCTGACGCCGTGGCTCGCGGAGGTCGCGTTCCTGCGCGGCGAGTACGCGCTCACGCGCGAACTGCTTGCGTCGCTCGGCAACGCGGCGGCGCTGCCGACGCTCAAACCTACTGTCACTTACTGGTCGTGATGAATCCGTCCCTGAACCGGCGCGCCGCCGATGCCGATGTCTGCCTGCTGCTCGAAGGCACGTTCCCGTTCGTGCGCGGCGGCGTGTCGAGCTGGGTCAACGAGATGCTGCGCGCGTATCCGCACACGCGCTTCGCGGTGGTCTTCATCGGCAGCCGCGAGGAGGACTACCGGGGCGCGGCCTACGCGCTGCCCGATAACGTCGTGCACTTCGAGGCGCACTATCTGTACGAGGCGGCGCCCAGCGTCGAGCACAAGCCGCGCGAGGTCGCGGGCGACGCGGCCGCGTTCGCGCAGTCGGCGCGGCTGCACGATGCGCTGCGCGGCGCGAACGGCGATAGCGCGGCTGCGCTGATGGCGCAGATGGTGCCGACGCTCGGCGCGCACGGCGCGCTGAACGAGGTGCAGTTCTCGACGAGCCGCGCCGCGTGGGATTTCATCGTCGACCAGTACGAACGGCACTGCACGGACCCGTCGTTCACCGACTACTTCTGGACCGTGCGGATCATGCACAAGCCGCTGTGGCAGCTCGCGAACATCGCCGCGCAGCTGCCGCCGGCGCGCGTGTATCACACGGTGTCGACCGGCTACGCGGGCTTTCTCGGCACGCTGCTGCACTACCGCAGCGGCCGGCCGCTGCTCGTCTCCGAACACGGCATCTATACGAAGGAGCGCAAGATCGATCTGCTGCAAAGCCAGTGGATCCGCGACAACCGCGGCGCATTCGAGCGCGACATCTCGCGCATCAGCTATTTCCGCGAACTGTGGGTGCGCTTTTTCGAAGCGCTCGGCCGGCTCGCGTACGATGCGGCGGCCGAGATCGTCGCGCTGTACGAAGCGAACCGGCTGCGCCAGATCGCCGACGGCGCGGCGGCCGCGAAGACCCGCAGCATCCCGAACGGCGTCGACGTGGACGCGCTCGCGCCGCTCGTCGCCCAGCGCACGGAGGGGCCGCGCCGCGTGGTCGCGCTGATCGGCCGCGTGGTGCCGATCAAGGACATCAAGACCTTCATTCGCGCGATGTTCGTCGCGTCGCGCAGCATGCCGGACATCGAAGGCTGGATCGTCGGCCCGGAGGAAGAGGATCCGGCCTACGCGCTCGAATGCCGCGCGCTGGTCGAGAGTCTGGGCCTTGCCGCCTGCGTGAAGTTTCTCGGCTTTCAGCGCATCGACGCGGTGCTGCCGAAGGTCGACCTGATCGCGCTCACGTCGATCAGCGAAGCGCTGCCGCTCGTCGTGCTCGAAGGCTTCGCGGCGGGGGTGCCGTCGGTCACGACCGACGTGGGCTCGTGCCGCCAGCTGATCGAGGGCTTCAGCGACGACGACCGCGCGTTCGGCAGCGCCGGCGCGATCGTGCCGATTGCCGATCCGGCGAAATTCGCGCAGGCCGCGCTCGCGCTGCTGAACGACGACGCGCGCTGGCGCGCCGCGCAGCAGGCAGGTCTCGCGCGCGTGCGCCGTTACTACACGAAGGCCCAGATGACACACAGCTACGAGACGCTCTACACGCAACTCGCGGCCGCCCCCGACGCGCGGCCCGGCGCGGCCGCCGTACGCGGCTGCCCGGTGCCGCACGCGGCGGCGCATGGCGGGGAGGCGCGCTGATGGCCGGGATCGGTTTCGAACTGCGCAAGATCCTGCGCGAGGAGACGCTCTTCGGCGTCGCGCGCGCGTATGCCTATGCCGGCCTGATCAGCTCGGGGCCGCTGATCCTGTCGATCTTCGGCATTCTGCTGATCGGCGTGATGAGCCTCGCGTTCGTGATTCCGAAGTTCGCGATCGTGCAGTTCCAGGTGTCGGTCACCTATCTGATCGCGCTCAGCCTGATTCTCACGGGGCCGCTGCAGCTCGCGTTCACGCGCTTCATCTCGGACCGTCTGTTCGAAAAGCGCGACGACCTCGTGCTGTCGAACTACAACGGCGTCGTGCTGGTGACCACGCTGGTCGCGGGTCTGGTCGCGAGCATCGCGATGCTCGCCGGCTTTCGCGGCGAGCCGCTCGCGTATCGCGTGCTGATGGTGGCGGGCTTCGTGGTCGTGAGCAACATCTGGATCGCGGTGATCTTCCTGTCGAGCGTCAAGCAGTACCGGCAGATTCTCTACGTGTTCACGCTCGGCTACGGCTGCACGGTCGCCTTCGCGTTGCTGCTGAACCGGCATGGGATCGTCGGGCTGCTGGGCGGCTTCGTCGCGGGGCACGTGGTGCTGCTCGGCGGCCTGTCGGGGCTCATCTACCGGGGCTACCGCAGCGGCCGGCTGATTTCGTTCGAGGCGTTCGACCGGCGCTTCGCGTATCCGTCGCTTGCGCTCGTCGGGCTGCTGTTCAACCTCGGCGTGTGGATCGACAAGTTCATGTTCTGGTACACGCCGGGCACGAGCACGCCGGTGATCGGGCCGCTGCGCGCGTCGATGATCTACGACATTCCGGTGTTCATTGCCTACGTGTGCGTGATGCCGGGCATGGCGACCTTTCTGGTGCGCATCGAGGCGGACTTCGTCGAGTACTACGACGCGTTCTACGAAGCCGTGCGCAGCGGCGCGACGCTGCGCCATATCAACGACATGCGCGACATGATGGTGGGCAGCGTGCGCGCGGGTCTGTACGAGATCATCAAGATCCAGGCGATCATGCTGCTGCTGATCGTCGCGTTCGGCCGCAATCTGCTGCAGGCGCTGCATATTTCGACGCTCTACATGCCGCTGCTGACCGTCGACGCGATTGCCGCCAGCCTGCAGGTGCTGCTGCTCGGCCTGCTGAACGTCTTCTTCTATCTGGACGCGCGCGGCACGGTGCTGCGCCTGTGCGCGGCGTTTGCGTTCCTGAACGGCGCGCTCACGTGGGGCACGCTGCAGATGAGCCCGAACGCCTACGGCTACGGTTTCGCGGCGGCGCTGCTGATCCTCGTGGTGGCGGCGGTGCTGGTGCTCGACCGCAAGTTTTCGCGGCTCGAATACGAAACCTACATGTTGCACAACTGAGCGCGCGATGAACGATACGACGCTGCGGCGCCTGCGCCGCGTTGCTCGCGCGATGTGGCTCGCCACGCTCGGCGGGCTGGTTCAAGCGGGCGCGGCGGGCGCGGCGCCCGCGGACGGCGCGGGTGCGGCGCCGTCGGTCGCGTTCTTCTACGGCGCACCGGTGCCGGTCGAGCCGTTGTCCGCGTTCGATGCGGTGGTGGTCGAGCCCGACAGCGGCTTCGATCCGGCCATGCATGCCGACGGCCGCACGCGCTGGTTCGCGTATGTGAGCGTCGGCGAAGTGGCGCCGCAGCGCGCATGGTATGCGCAGATTCCGCCCGCGTGGCTCGCCGGCCACAACACGACGTGGGGCTCGCGCGTGATCGACCAGGCGGCGCCGGGCTGGCCGGCGTTCTACGTGAAGCACGTGATCGCGCCGCTCTGGCGCAAGGGGTATCGCGGCTTCTTTCTCGACACGCTCGATTCGTATCAGCTGATCGCGAAGACCGATGCGGCGCGCGCGCGCCAGCAGGCGGGGCTCGTCGCGGTGATTCGCGCGATCGGCGCGCGCTATCCGCAAGCGAAGCTGATCTTCAATCGCGGCTTCGAGATTCTGCCGCAGGTGCACGACCTTGCGTATGCGGTCGCGTTCGAGTCGCTCTACAGCGGCTGGGATCAGGCGCAGCGGCGCTACGTGCCGGTGCCGGCGGCGGACCGCGCGTGGCTGCTCGGCAAGGCGCACGAGGTGCGCGAGCGCTACGGACTGCCGGTGGTGTCGATCGACTATTGCGCGCCGGACGATCGTGCCTGCGCCGTCGATACGGTGCGCAGGATCTGTGCGGACGGCCTGGTGCCTTATGTGGCCGACGGCGCGCTGCAGACCGTCGGTGTCGGGGCGGCCGGACTGTGCGATCCGGCCGATCTGCCGCATTAATGCGCCGGCGGGCGGGGCCGCCGCGCTGAGGCAAGTCCTGCTGAGGCAAGCCCTGTTGAGGCAAGTCTTGTTGAGGCAAGTCCTGCTGAGGCAAGTCCTGCTGAGGTAAGTCCTGCTGAGGTAAGTCCTGCTGAGGTAAGTCCCGGCGGTCAGGCTGCGCTGAGGCGAGCCTCGGCAGTCAGGCTGCGCGGACGTGCCGGACCGGGTGCGGGGCGTGTGGGGTGAGCGGGGCGTGTGGCGCGTGCGGCACCGTCCCCGCGTCAGCGCAACTGCACGAACGCGAGCAGCAGCACCATGCTGCCGATCGCGCCATCCAGCACGCGCCACGCGCCGGCGCGGCGAAACAGCGGGGCGAGCATCCGCGCGCCGTATCCCAGCCCGGCGAACCAGACCGCGCTCACGCCCATCGCCCCCAGTGCGAACGCGAGCCGCGCGTGCGGCGGCTCGCGTGCGCCGGCGGTGCCGATCAGCAGGAACGTGTCCAGATACACGTGCGGGTTGAGCCAGGTGAACGCAAGCGTCATGAGCACGATCGCGAGCGCGCCCGGCGTGGCGGGTTCGCTGGCGGCGCCGGACGGCCGCACGTCGAGCACCGCATGACCGGGCTGCCACGCGCGGCGCAGCGCGCTCACGCCGAACCACGCGAGATAGGCGAGACCCACGTACAGCAGGGCGTGAACGAACGCCGGATAGCGTTCGACGAGCGCCGACGCGCCGCCGACGCCCGCGCCGATCAGCGCGAAATCGGACAGCGTGCACAGCAGCACGATCTTGCCGACGTGCGCGCGCTGGATGCCTTGGCGCAGCACGAACGCATTCTGCGCGCCGATGGTGACGATCAGCGACGCGCACAGCGCCGCGCCATGAGAAAAAGCGAGCCAGTTCATCGGATTCGGGTGGACGCGGAAACGGAATACACGCTAGTCTGCGGCTTGGGTGATCATAAGAGAAGCTCATTTCCCTAACCTCGATTAAGGAACGCTAATGCTCGACTATGCGCTGCTGGACGCGCTTGCGGGGGTCGTGCGGCATGGCTCGTTCGAGCGCGCGGCGCGTGCGCTGAACGTGACGCCGTCGGCGGTGTCGCAGCGGGTGAAACTGCTCGAGGAGCGCGTCGGCAGCGTGCTCGTGAAGCGCGGCCAGCCGTGCGTGGCCACGGCGGCCGGCGCGCTGCTGTGCCGGCATACCGAGCGCGTGAAGCTGCTCGAATCGGAGCTTGGCGGGATGCTGCCGGCGTTGCCGGGGGCACGCCCGCAAGCGTGGCCGACGCTGCGCGTCGCGGTCAACGACGACAGCGTCGGCACCTGGTTCATCGATGCGGTCGCCGACTTCTGCGCGCAGCGCGCGATGCTGCTCGACGTCGTGATCGACGACCAGGATCACACCGCGCAGCGCATCCGCGACGGCAGCGTGCAGGGCGCGGTCACGACCCAGGCGGAGCCGGTGCAGGGCTGCCGCGCGGTGCGGCTCGGCCGGATGCGCTACCGGGCGGTATGTGCGCCGGCGTTTCATCGGCGCTACTTCGACGCGGGCGTCACGCGCGACACGTTGCGGCATGCGCCGTGTATCGACTTCAACCCGAAGGACCAGTTGCAGAAGCGCTTCGTGCGCCGCATCACGCGCGCGCAGGTCGAGCCGCCGCGGCACTGGATTCCGCACGTCGCCGGCTTTTTGCGCGCGTGCGTGACGGGGATGGGGTGGGGGATGTGCCCGGAGCGGATGGTCGAGCCGTATCTCGCGCGCGGCGAACTGATCGACATTGCGCCGGGCAAGCCGATCGACGTCGACCTGTACTGGCAAAGCTGGCGCCTGTCGATCGCGTGGCTCGACGAATTCAGTGCGGTGCTGCGCGAACGGGCGGGGCGGTTTCTGGATTGAGCGGGGTGGGGCGCTGCGGCTGCGGCCTACCTTTGAGGTTCGTCAGGCTGCGGCCTTGCGAGGCGCTGCCTTCGGATTAGGCGTTCTGACGACGCCCTTGCATTTCGCCTGTTCCTCACCGCCATCCGGCCGATCGCATCATGGTGTTTGAGCGTCGAATTTGCGGGAAATCACATACACCGTAACGTCACTCATTGAGCATTCGCTGGATGACGCGTTATTGACAGTGACAACGTGAATTTCCCGCCCTGCTTTGGAATAGAGTGTGATATCGAATACTTGCCGGTAAAGATCTTTGCCGATTTTCTCTATTGAAACCGGAGTGGCCTTTGTCCGGGACTCGTCAAGCTGCGGAATCTGCAGGATTCCGGCATTTTGCAACTTGACTTCTGTGACGTTGACTGGCCAGCTTGCGCAGGGTAGCCCGGCGGGCAGACGGGCGAAGCATAAGGCGGGTATGCCCAGCAGTAACAGGAGAATGCGCCGCATCACCGGACTACCTGCAATATATGGTCCCAGATCTGGCCCCGGACTGACCGGCGTTCAATGACGCAACCGTTAGAGGCGCTTCCCGGGTGGCTCATGCTGTCACCATGAATCAAAAAACCGGAGCGTCCATAAGTATAGGTGCCGTTTTGTGGAGTCAGGCGCATCGCGTATCCTGCATGGGGATGATGAAACGGCGCGCCTATGCTGTATTGCCCCAGCGGAATGGGGCCGACATCGGGTGTCCCTTGCATGGCGGAATTATTCCTGCCGTTGCCTTGGCCGGAATAGCCGCCGTCAAACCAGCTTCCATTGTGATAAAGGCGCCCAGTTGACTGGTGATATATCCACGGTATATAAGATCCGAAAAAATAAAGGACTGCTTATTTTAATATTTAACCTGTCTCAAATACACAGCCATCTCAACACATGAACGAATCCATCTGAAGCCGCATCACTCTGTCAAGATTCGCCGACCTGAAGCCGACGCTGACCATATGGCCGGGGTGCCGGCGCTTGTCGTCACACTTGCGAACACGAACACCGCCGAAGAAATCCTTGTGTGAATCGCATGGCGGGAACGTGCCGCACGGGTTGACGCGATCCCGCCTGCCCCGCGCTTTGCCGGGGCGATGACATCGACCGTCGCTGAGCCCCTTGACTCGATCGATGAGACGGATTCATAGATGGACGGCGCCGCCGTGCTTCGTCATCCTCGTCGCCGCCGTCAAGGGGGCCGCCGCCGTCACATCTCCGGCCCGGCCACGGCGCCTGCCGCTTCGGCGCCCGCCGCATCGCGCGTCTCCGGCATCGCGGCCCACACGAGCAGCACCGCGAGCGCGCCGGCCGCGGCGAGTCCGAAGAAGCTGATCCGGTTGCCGAAGTGATCGGCGGCGAACCCCGCCGCCGCCGTGCTGAGCGTCGCGCCGATTCCCGCCGCGAGTCCGAACAGGCCGATACACAGGTTGTAGCGCCCCTTGCCGCCGGCGACGTCGGCGGCGATCAGCGGCAGCATCACGCCGAACACGGCTGCGCTGATGCCGTCGAGCATCTGCACCGGCACGAGCAGGTACGGGCTGCTGATACCGGCGAACAGCAGCGCGCGCAGCGGCAGCGCCATGAAGCCGAACAGCAGGATCGGCCGGCGCCCCCAGCGCTGCGCGGAGCGTCCGACCCACGGCGACATCATCGCGACGATCGCCTGCGGCACGATGATGCATGCCGCGATCACCAGTTGCACGTTGTCGCCCATGCCGGCCGTGACTTCGCCGGCCGCGAGGTTCAGCATCGCCGCGTTCGACAGATGGAACAGCACGATGCACGCCGCGAACACCAGCATGCGCCGGTCGCGCAGCAGATCGAGCAGACTTTCGCGCTCGCCGTCCTCGGGCGGCGGCGGCGCGTCGTGCGGCAGCGCTCCCACGCTGCCGGTGTGCTGGATCATCGACAGCGCGACGAGCGCGGGCAGCGCCAGCGCGGCGGTCAGCCAGAACACCGCGCGCGCCGAGAAGTATTCGCCGAACAGCCCCATCAGCCCGGCGGCGACCGCGCTGCCGATCGATGCCCAGCGCGCGTTGCGGCCCAGCCGGTCGCCGAGGTTCTGGCGTCCCACCAGCGCGAACGAGATCGCGGCCATCGCCGGCACCAGCATGCAGCTCGCAAAGCCGTGGAATACCTCGGCGGCGATCACCGGCAGCATCGTCGGACTGCTCGCGAGCAGCACCGCGCTGACGATGATCGCGATGGTCGCCCATGCCGCCGCCCCCTTCTTGTTGTGCATCGCGTCGACCGCGGCGCCGGCCGGCACCTGGCTCACCATGGCGCTCACGGTCCCCACCGACAGCACCATGCCGATCTCGCCCTGGGTCCACTTGTGCGACGCGAGGTACGACGCGATGAACGGGCCGAACCCGGTCTGCACGTTCGCGACGAAGAAGTTCATCCAGTCGAGCGCGCGCAGGCTGCGCAGGTGAAGCTTGCTTGCGCCGCTCATCGGACCGCCCGCGCGGCCGACGCCGCGGTGGCCGGCGCAGCGGCCGGCGCGCGCGGCGCCGGCGACACCGCCTCCACGGGCTCGCCCGACGCATAGCGCGGCGACGCCGCGATCTGCGCCTCGCTCAGATCGATTTGCGGCTGCAGCGCCTGACCTTTCGCGACGAGGTGCAAGGCCGACCAGCTCGCCGCGATCATGCGCCGCTCCGGGCTCACCATGCCGCTCACGTCGAGCACGAGCGCCTGCGGCTGCGCCTGGGCGTCGATCAGCACGTCGACGACGCGTCCGACCTTCGCGCCGTCCGGCCGCTCGACGGTCGCATCGATCAGCGGCAACTGCGTCGCGGTGTGCTCCTTCTCCCGCGTGCGCTCACGCGGCGGCGTGCGGCCGGGCACGAGATCGAGCGTGACCGGCACCTTGCGGTCCGCCGGCGTGAAGCGGAACGCGCTCCACGGGAAGCTCACCTTGCGGTCGCCGACGCCGAGGAAGCCGAGCAGGTTCACGACCATCTCGACCGGCTTGCCGGCCGCATCGGCAATCATGTTGACCGCGCGCCCGATGACCTTGCCGTCGGGCTTCTGCACTTGCGCATCGAGCAGGCCGCGCGCGTCGTCGCGCCCGATCGTGCGGGTCGTGATCAGCGGAGCCGGGGCGGGCGGCGCGGCCGGCCGCGGACTCGCGACGGGCTTCGGCGGCTCGATCCTGCGCGGGGGCGGCGGCGGCCGGCGCGGCTTTTTCGGGGCTTCCGGCTCGGCGGGGGCGCTCGGGACGGTCGTCTCGGGCGCCCCCGCGACGAGTGCGGCGCTCGCCGGCTCGACGAACACCGGCACGGCCTCGGTGATCGGCGCGCGCTGCGGTCCCCGCAGCAGGCTGCAGCCCGACAGCGCGGCGGCCGCGGCGACCGGCAGGATCAGGCAGCGCGACGCGTGGAGCGTGGCGGCGGCGGGCAAGGCAGGGCGGGGAAAACCACCAGTCATCGGCAAGGGCTCCAGGGGCAGGGGCGAGGCGCGCCGGCGCGGCGAAGGGCGCGGCGCACGGCCGTGAGTTTAACCTGCGGCTCGCAGCGCCCGCGGTGTGCGCGGCACCCGTGGCACCCATGGCACCCGTGGCGTGCGTGGCGTGAGTGGCGTGCGTGGCGTGAGTGGCGTGCGTGGCGTGAGTGGCGTGCGTGGTGTGAGTGGTGTGAGTGGTGTGAGTGGTGTGAGTGGCACCCGCGGCGCCCGTGGCACCCGTGGCACCCGTGGCACCCGTGGCACCCGTGGCACCCGTGGCACCCGTGGCGTGCGGCGCACCCTTCGCACCCGAGGCGCACGTCACACCCGCCGCGCCTGCGATGTCCGGCTGCCCGCAGTTGCCCGCGCGCGCGGGCCGCGCCGCCGTAGGTGTAAACGCGCGGCGCGCGCGCGCCGCCCGCCGCGCGCTGAGGGATATAAGGCCCCTGACATGACCGGCATGTAATTGATGCGATGGGAGACATAGTTGTCTTCGCCTACATTTCGGGGCAGCAAATGAAGAACGGTGCGATCGCGATGGCCCGGCGAGCGCGTTAAGCGGATCCCGGCAACCGTCGTACGAAAGCAGCCTGACCCGGCATACCGACACGCGGCCGGGACAAACGTTCCAACCTTGCCTTACCCACACTAAACCAATTTACCCGAGACCAACCTGATGACAGCCGTGCCTGTGGCTGTTTCAGCTTGCTGATAAAGGAGGCACTCATCATGATGGAACCCCACGCGCAGCCGCTCGCCGAGCCGGGCGTCACGCCTTTTGCCGCCAAGGGCTGGCTGGACCGCTACTTCGAGATCACCGCGCGCGGCAGCTCGCAGCGCCAGGAATTCGTCGCCGGCGTGACCACGTTTCTCGCAATGGTCTATTCGGTCTTCGTCGTGCCCGGCATGTTCGGCAAGGCGGGCTTCGACACTAGCGCCGTCTTCGTCGCGGTCTGCCTGACCACCGCCTTCGGCTCGCTGCTGATGGGCGTGTGGGCGAAGCTGCCGATCGCGATCGGCTGCGCAATCTCGCTCACCGCGTTCACCGCGTTCGGCCTTGTGCTCGGCAAGGGGCTGCACCCGACCGTCGCGCTCGGCGCGGTGTTTTTGATGGGCGTCGTGTTCACCGGGATTTCGGTGACCGGCGTGCGCTCGTGGATCCTGCGCAATCTGCCGGCGGGCGTCGCGCATGGCACCGGCATCGGCATCGGGCTGTTCCTGCTGCTGATCGCCGCGAACGACGTCGGCCTCGTCGTGAAGAACCCGGGCGCGGGCCTGCCGGTCACGCTCGGCCATCTGACCGCGCTGCCCGCGATCATGTCGGTGGTCGGGCTGGCCGCGATCTTCGGGCTCGTGCGCCGTCGCGTGCCGGGCTCGATCCTGATCGTGATCGTCGCGATCTCGGCGCTCGGCCTGCTGATCGACCCCAGCGTGACGTTCCATGGCGTGTTCGCGGTGCCGTCGCTGAGCGCGCCGGGGCATACGTCGCTGATCGGCGCGATGGACATCCGCGGCGCGCTGTCGCTCGCGGTGCTGCCGAGCGTGCTCGCGCTGGTGATGACGGCCGTGTTCGACGCGACCGGCACGATCCGCGCGGTCGCCGGCCAGGCAGGCCAGCTCGACGAGAACGGCCGCATCATCAACGGCGGGCGCGCGCTCACCGCGGACTCGCTCAGCTCGATCTTCTCGGGCCTGCTCGGCGGCGCGCCGGCGGCAGCCTACATCGAGTCGACGGTCGGCGTCGCGGCCGGCGCGAAGACCGGCATGGCCGCGGCGGTCGTCGGCCTGCTGTTTCTCGTCGTGATGTTCTTCTCGCCGCTCGCCGCGCTCGTGCCCTCGTATGCGACCGCGCCGGCGCTGATGTACGTCGGCCTGCTGATGCTGTCGAGCGTGAGCAAGCTGCACATGGACGACATGGTCGATTCGATGTCCGGGCTCGTGTGCGCGGTGTTCATCGTGCTGACCGCGAACATCGTGACCGGCATCATGCTCGGCTTCAGCACGCTCGTGATCGGCCGCATCGTGAGCGGCGAGTTCCGCAAGCTGAACGTCGGCACCGTGGCGATCGCCATCGTGCTGGCCGTGTTCTATCTCGGCGGCTGGGCCATCTGAAGTCCGCGCGCGCAGCCGGCTCGGGCCGGTCCGCGCGCGCCGTCGCACGGGGGCGGGGCCGGCGTTGCGCGCCGCCCGCTCCGCAGGCGTGGCCGGCCGCGAAACGCCGCGCGGCCACGCACCAGGTCTTTCTCCATGGCGGTTGTGCCCGCTTTCACGTGCAGCATGCTGCGGCCGGGTCGGTCCGCAACAGGTTGCACGTTTCTTTTTTGGCGCGGCGCACGCTGCGCGCGCGGTTGCGCGAAGCCCGCTACAGCGACAGCTCGAACGCGGGCCTGATGAACACTTCGATCGCCATCACGATGAGTCCCATTGCCGCCGCGGCGAGCGTGAGCGTGCCGTACTCGTCGTAGCGCGAGTCATACAGGCACGCGACCACGAACAGGATCGCGAGCAGATTGGTTAGCCATTCGAAATTCAGCGCGAGATTCATCGAAGCATCCGGGCGTGGGGACGAGTCGCGGGAATGGCCGAGCCACATCCCGCGCAGCGGCGGATTTTAGCGAGTTCACCTTACGGATGCGCAACGCCCGCGCTTACACGGCTTACACCGGGCAGCGCTGCGGCCGAATACTGCCGAATGTCGCCGACCACGCAGACCACGCCGACCACGCCGAACCCGCCGAACCCGCCGAACCCGCCGAACCCGCCGAACCCGCCGAACCCGCCGAACCCGCCGAACCCGCCGAACCCGCCGAACCCGCCGAACCCGCCGAACCCGCCGAACCCCGCCGACCCCCGCCGCCCCCGCCGCCCCCGCCGCCCCCGCCGCCCCCGCCGCCGAACCCGCCAGACGCTCGCCGGGTTCGCTGCCGGCCCGCTCCACGCGCACGGTGTCTCCCATTTTCGTTGCGTGTCTAGACAAGCCGGATGCCGCCACGGCCCGTCCGCAGCGTCGCGCGGGGTCCCCCTCGCGGGCTTGTGCGCCCGTCCATCTCGCGCGTGTTCATGCGGGAAAGCCCTGAGGCAAAAAGTCACAAAAGGAGTTGTATATACAAGCTCGTCCCGCTACACTTCATTGAAATTGTATAGACAGGACGCTCTCACATGATTACCCTCACGCCCGGCCACCTGACCCTCCCGCAACTGCGCCAGATCGCCCGCCAGCCCGTCACGCTGCAGCTCGATCCGGCGAGCCACGCCGCCATCGACGCCTGCGCGGCCGCGGTCGCCGCGATCGCCGCGAAGGGCGAGCCCGCTTACGGCATCAACACCGGCTTCGGCCGCCTCGCGAGCACGCACATCCCGCGCGAGCAGCTCGAACTGCTGCAGCGCAACCTGGTGCTCTCGCACGCGGTCGGCGTCGGCGAGCCGATGTCGGCGCCGGTCGTGCGGCTGCTGATCGCGCTGAAGCTGTCGAGCCTCGGGCGCGGCCACTCGGGCATCCGCCGCGAAGTGATGGAAGCGCTCGTCACGCTGTTCAACGCCGACGTGCTGCCGGTGATCCCGGTCAAGGGCTCGGTCGGCGCATCGGGCGACCTCGCGCCGCTCGCGCACATGTCGGCGGCGCTGCTCGGCGTCGGCGAGGTGTTCGCGCAGGGCGAACGGCTGCCCGCCACCGAGGGGCTGCGCCTCGTCGGCCTGAAGCCGCTCACGCTGCAGGCGAAAGAGGGCCTCGCGCTGCTCAACGGCACGCAGGCGTCCACCGCGCTCGCGCTCTACCATCTGTTCGCGATCGAAGACCTGTACCGCACCGGGCTCGTGGCGGGCGCGCTGTCGGTCGACGCCGCGGCGGGTTCGGTCAAGCCGTTCGACGCGCGCATTCACGCGCTGCGCGGCCACGCCGGCCAGATCGACGCGGCCGCGGCCTACCGCACGCTGCTCGAAGGCTCGGCCATCAACCAGTCGCACCGCGACTGCGGCAAGGTGCAGGACCCGTACAGCCTGCGCTGCCAGCCGCAGGTGATGGGCGCGTGCCTCGACCAGATGCGCGCGGCCGCGCAGACGCTGCTCGTCGAGGCGAACGCGGTGTCGGACAATCCGCTGATCTTCCCGGACACCGGCGAAGTGCTGTCGGGCGGCAACTTCCATGCGGAGCCGGTCGCGTTCGCGGCGGACAATCTCGCGCTGGCGGTGGCGGAAATCGGCGCGCTCGCCGAGCGCCGCATCGCGCTGCTGATCGACGCGACGCTGTCGGGGCTGCCGCCGTTCCTCGTGCGCGACGGCGGCGTGAACTCCGGCTTCATGATCGCGCACGTGACCGCCGCGGCGCTCGCGTCGGAGAACAAGACGCTCGCGCATCCGGCCTCGGTCGACTCGCTGCCGACCTCGGCGAACCAGGAAGACCATGTGTCGATGGCGACCTTCGCGGCGCGCAAGCTCGGCGAGATCGCGTCGAACACCGCGAACATCCTCGCGATCGAACTGCTCGCGGCAGCCCAGGGGGTCGACCTGCGCGCGCCCCACGCAACCAGCCCGCGCCTGCAGCAGGTCATGCAGACGTTGCGCGGCGAGGTCGCGCACTACGAGCTCGATCACTACTTCGCGCCGGACATCGCCGCCATTGCGCGGCTCGTGCAGGCCGGCACGATCGCCGCGCACAGCCCGTTCGCGTTCGCGTCCGGGCAGTAAGCGCCGCACCGGGCATCACGGAACCGCGAGCATGAACGCACCGGCTTACCAGGGCATCAAGGACTTCATCCTCGCCCGCATTCACGCGGGCGAGTGGTCGGAGGGCCACCAGGTGCCGTCGGAGAACGAACTCGCGCGCGAATTCGGCGTCGCGCGCATGACGGTCAACCGTGCGTTGCGCGAGCTGACCGCCGAGCAGGTGCTCACGCGCGTGCAGGGCTCCGGCACCTTCGTCGCGCGGCCGAAATACGAGTCGACGCTGGTGGCGATCCGCAGCATCTCCGACGAAATCGTCGCGCGCGGTCACCAGTACCACGCGAAGGTGCTGCACCTGGGCGCCGCGGTGGCCGACGAAGCGCTCGCGGGCGAAATGCACATGGGCAACGGCAGCCCGGTGTTTCATTCGCGCGTGCTGCATTACGAGAACGACGAGCCGGTGCAGCTCGAAGAACGCTGGGTGAATCCGGACATCGCACCCGAGTACGCGCTGCAGGATTTCACGCACACGACGCCGAACCAGTATCTCGTGCGCGTCGCGCCGCTGCAGCGCGTCGAGTACCGGATCGAGGCGGCGATGCCGGATGCGGCCACCGGCGAACTGCTGACGATGGACGAACGCGAGCCGTGCCTCGTGCTGCACCGGCGCACGTGGTCGCAGGAACGGGTCGCGTCGGTGGCGAACCTGTGGCATCCGGGCAACCGCTACCGTTTCACTGGACATTTCTGAGCGCGGCGACACGCGACATCCGAACCGCTGAACTGCTGAACCGTTTGAAGCACCTGATCCGTCTGAACCGATTTCATGCCTTCCGAGGGCCCCAACGATGAATAATCCCAAGCATATCGATCCCCGTCTCGACCCGACCCGCACGATCCGTGCGCCGCGCGGCAGCGAGAAGACCTGCCGCAGCTGGCTCACCGAGGCCGCGTACCGGATGATCCAGAACAACCTCGATCCCGAGGTGGCCGAGCACCCGCACGCGCTCGTCGTCTACGGCGGCATCGGGCGCGCGGCGCGCAACTGGGACTGCTACGACCAGATTCTCACGTCGCTGAAGGACCTGCACGACGACGAGACGCTGCTGATCCAGTCCGGCAAGCCGGTCGGCGTGTTCCGCACGCATGCGGATGCACCGCGCGTGCTGCTCGCGAACTCGAATCTGGTGCCGCACTGGGCAACCTGGGAGCACTTTCACGAACTCGACCGCAAGGGCCTGATGATGTACGGCCAGATGACCGCGGGCAGCTGGATCTATATCGGCAGCCAGGGCATCGTGCAGGGCACGTACGAAACCTTCTACGCGGTCGCGAACCAGCACTTCGGCGGCGACCCGAAAGGCCGCTGGATCCTGACGGGCGGCCTCGGCGGCATGGGCGGCGCGCAGCCGCTCGCCGCGACGATGGCGGGTTTCTCGATGATCGCGGTCGAATGCGACGAGACGCGCATCGACTTCCGTCTGAAGACGCGCTACGTCGACCAAAAGGCGAAGACGCTCGACGAGGCGCTCGCGATGCTCGACGAGGCGAAGCGGGCCGGCAAGCCGGTGTCGGTCGGGCTGCTCGGCAATGCGGCGGACGTGTTCGCCGAATGCGTCGCGCGCGGCATCACGCCGGATTGCGTGACGGACCAGACGAGCGCGCACGACCCGATCAACGGCTATCTGCCGCAGGGCTGGCGCGTCGAAGACTGGCGCGAGCGGCAGAAGACGGCGCCGGAGAGCATCGTGACGCCGGCGAAGCAGTCGATGGCGGTGCAGGTGCGTGCGATGCTGGCGCTGCAGCAGCGCGGCGCGGCCACGCTCGACTACGGCAACAACATCCGCCAGATGGCGCTGGAAATGGGCGTGGCGAACGCGTTCGACTTTCCGGGCTTCGTGCCCGCGTACATCCGGCCGCTGTTCTGCGAAGGCAAGGGGCCGTTCCGCTGGGTGGCGCTGTCGGGCGACCCGGAGGACATCTACAAGACCGATGCGAAGGTGAAGGAGCTGATTCCGGACGACCCGCACCTGCACAACTGGCTCGACATGGCGCGCGAGCGGATTGCGTTCCAGGGGTTGCCCGCGCGGATCTGCTGGGTCGGCGTGAAGGATCGCTACCGGCTCGGCCAGGCGTTCAACGAAATGGTGAAGCGCGGCGAGCTGAAGGCGCCGGTGGTGATCGGCCGCGATCATCTGGACACCGGCTCGGTCGCGAGCCCGAACCGCGAAACGGAGGCGATGCAGGACGGCTCGGACGCGGTCAGCGACTGGCCGCTGCTGAATGCGCTGCTGAACACCGCCGGCGGCGCGACGTGGGTGTCGCTGCATCACGGCGGCGGAGTCGGGATGGGCTTCTCGCAGCACGCGGGCGTCGTGATCGTCGCGGACGGCAGCGATGCCGCGCACGAGCGGCTCGGGCGCGTGCTGTTCAACGATCCGGCCACCGGCGTGATGCGTCACGCGGATGCGGGCTACGACCTCGCGCAGCAGACCGCTCGCGAGGCCGGGCTGAAGCTGCCGATGCTCGGCCGCGGCGTGTGAGGCGCGCCATGTCGGCCGTCGTCGCCGGGGGTGGGTTCGTCGCGTCGGCGAGCGACGCGTTCACGCTGATTCGCGCGGCGGATCTGGTCGCGGCGCCGTGGAAAAACGGCGGCGGCGTCACGCGCGAGATCGCGGCGTATCCGCCGCACGCGGGGCTCGATGCGTTCGTGTGGCGCGTGAGCGTCGCGGACGTCGCGCAGCCGGGACCGTTTTCGCGCTTTCCCGGCATCGACCGCACGCTGGTGCTGCTGGCGGGGGCCGGCATGCGGCTCGACGCCGCCGGAGGGCGCGCGCATACGCTCGCGCAGCCGCTCGACGTCGCGCGCTTTTCGGGCGAGGCCGCGCTTTGCGCCGTGCTCTCCGACGGCGCGACGCGCGACTTCAACCTGATGGTGCGGCGCGACGCGGCGCGCGGCTCGCTCGAGGTATGGCGCGTCGACGGCGAGCAGCGGCAGCGTCTGTCGGCGGACGACGCGCTGCTGTTCTGCGCGGACGGCGCGCTGGAGGTCGCGTTCGACGTGGCGTCCGGGGCGTCCGAGCCCGCGCAGCGGTTTGCGCTCGGCATCGGCGACACGCTGCATATCGCGGCGCCGCGCGCGCTTGCGTGCACGGTGCGCGGGCAGGGCGCGCTGCTGGCGGTGCGGGTGGATCATCTTGTGGCGGGCGTTGCCTGAGCCGGTTGCGGCACGCCCTCGTGCAACGACAAACACAGGCGGTAACGGATATCCGATGAAGCAGACGGTCTGGCATCACCTGAAACTGTGCGCCGCGGGCGACCCGCGCGATACGCTCGACGCCGCCGCGATCGCGGTGCGCGACGGCCGGATCGCGTGGCTCGGCGCGGCGCACGCGCTGCCCGCCGAGTACGCCGCGTGGCCGCGCGAAGACCTGCACGGCGCGTGGGTCACGCCGGGGCTCGTCGACTGCCATACGCATCTCGTGTACGGCGGCCAGCGCGCCGACGAGTTCGCGCAGCGCCTCGCCGGCGCGAGCTACGAGCAGATCGCGCAGCAGGGCGGCGGGATCGTGTCGACGGTGCGCGCCACCCGCGCGGCGAGCGAGGACGCATTGCTGCGCGCGGCCGCCGCGCGTATCGAGCCGCTCATTGCCGAAGGCGTGACCGCGCTCGAAATCAAGTCCGGCTACGGGCTCGATCTGGCGAGCGAGCGCAAGTTGCTGCGCGTTGCACGTCGGCTCGGCGAACAGTATCCGGTGTCCGTCTACACGACCTTTCTCGGCGCGCATGCGCTGCCGCCGGAATTCGCCGGCCGCGCGGACGACTACGTCGACGCGGTGTGCGAGCAGATGCTGCCCGCGCTCGTCGACGAAGGGCTCGTCGACGCGGTCGACGTATTCTGCGAGCGGATCGCGTTCTCGCCGGCCCAGGCGGAGCGCGTATTCAACGCGGCCGCGCGGGCCGGGCTGCCGGTGAAGATGCACGCCGAGCAGTTGTCGAACAGCGGCGGCGCGGCGCTGGCAGCGCGCCACCATGCGCTGTCCGCGGACCATCTGGAGTTTCTCGACGAAGCGGGGGTGGCGGCGATGAAGGCGGCCGGCACGGTCGCGGTGCTGTTGCCGGGCGCGTTCTACTTCATTCGCGAGACGCAGTTGCCGCCGCTCGATCTGCTGCGCCGCTACGAGGTGCCAATCGCAATCGCGACCGACAGCAATCCTGGCACCTCGCCGGCCACGTCGCTGCCGCTGACGATGAACATGGCCGCCACGCTGTTCCGCATGACCGTGCCCGAGGTGCTGCAGGGCGTGACTCGCCACGCCGCGCAGGCGCTCGGCAAGGCCGATCGGCACGGCTTGCTCGCGCCGGGCCGGCCGGCCGATTTCGCGGTCTGGCAGATCGAGACGCTCGCCGAACTCGCGTACTGGTTCGGACGTCCGCTGTGCGCGCGGGTGGTTCGCGGCGGCGAGACCGTCCATCGTCGCGGCGTGCCTGCATAACGGGCGACATGGCGGCTCGCGCGGCGTGCGTCGCGCGTTTTTTCCAGAGCGCTTTTCTCAAAGCACGTTTTCCGAAGCGCTTTTTTCGAAGCACTTTTTTCAAGGCGCTTTTTCCAAAGCGCTTTTTCCAAGGGTTCCGAATGACTGAATCGAGAGCGTTGTCTCGCGACGCATCGCCGCGCGCGCTGTTTGCCGAGCACGCGTGGCTGCCGGATGGCTGGCGCCGCGATGTGCTGCTGGAATGGAACGCGGCCGGCGTGCTGAGTTCGGTCGCCGCGGACAGCGTCGCGCCGGCGGGCGTCGCGCGCGCGGCGGGTCCGCTGCTGCCCGGCATGACGAACCTGCATTCGCACGCGTTCCAGCGCGCGATGGCCGGGCTTACCGAGTACCGCGCGAGCGCGGCCGATTCGTTCTGGAGCTGGCGCGACCTGATGTACCGCTTCGCGGCGAAGCTCTCGCCGGCGGGCCTTCACGCGATTGCGCAATGGCTCTACGTCGAGATGCTGAAGGCCGGCTATACGTCGGTGTGCGAGTTCCATTACGTGCACCGGCGCCCGGACGGCAGCCCGTACGCGAATCCGGCCGAGCTGGCCGAGCAGGTGGTCGATGCGGCGCGCGCGAGCGGCATCGGCATCACGATGCTGCCGGTGTTGTACCAGTACAGCGGCTTCGGCAGCGAGCCGCCGCGCGCGGATCAGCGGCGCTTCATCGAGACGCCCGAGAGCCTGCTCGGCCTGCTCGACACGCTGCGCACGACGCATCCCGAAGATAGCGCGCGCCGTTACGGCGTCGCGCCGCACTCGCTGCGCGCGGTGTCCGGCACGTCGCTGCGCGCGCTGCTCGACGGGCTCGACGCGCAGCTGCCGGGCGCGCCGGTGCACCTCCATATCGCCGAGCAGACGGCCGAAGTCGAGGCCTGCGTGGCCAGCACCGGCGCGCGGCCGGTGCAGTGGCTGCTCGACCGCTTCGATGTGAACGCGCGCTGGTGTCTCGTGCACGCCACCCACATCGACGCGCAGGAAACCGCGGCGCTGGCGCGCAGCGGCGCGGTGGCGGGGCTGTGCCTGACGACCGAGGCCAATCTCGGCGACGGCATTTTCCCGGCGCGCGATTATCTCGAGGCGCAAGGGCAGTTCGGCATCGGTTCGGACAGTCATATCGCGGTCGACTGGCGGGCCGAGTTGCGTCTGCTCGAATACGGGCAGCGGCTGCTGAGCCGGCAGCGCAACGTGCTCGCGTCGGCTCGGCGCCCGCAGGTTGCCGAGCGCCTGTTCGCGGCCGCGCTGGCGGGCGGCGCGCGCGCCGGCGGCCGCGCGACGGCGGGCCTCGCGCCCGGACAGCGGGCCGACTGGATCGTGCTCGATCCCGCCCATCCCGCGCTCGATGCGCACGCGCCGGATGCGTGGCTGTCCGGCGTCGTGTTTTGCGAACACGGCGAAACGCCGGTGCGCGATGTCTACTGCGGCGGCGACAAGATCGTCGACGCGCGCCGCCATCGCGACGAAGCGCAGGTGTACGCGCGCTATCGCGCGGCGCTGGCCGCGCTGCTGCAGTGATCCGCGGCGCCCGGGCGGCGCGGGTGCCGCCGCGGTTCGAATCGGCGATGCGCGCCGCGCTCGACTACGGGCGGGCTAGTGTGCTGAGGCACTGAGGCACTGGGGCACTGAGGCACTGAGGCACTGAGGCACTGAGGCACTGAGGCGCCAACGCGCCAACGCGCCAATGCGCCAATGCGCCAATGCGCAGCTCGCCGGTCACTCGCCTACAGGCGCAGCTCGGACAGAATCTGTCCGGCGAGGAAATCGCACGGCGGCCGGTTCGAGCGCTCGCTGCGCGCGAGCACGATCTCCAGCTCCGGCAGCGGCGGCAGGCCCTGCGCGCGCCCAAGCTGCACGAAATGGGCGGGCACCGCGCAACGCGCGAGCGGCGCGATCGCCAGCCCGGCCTCGACCATGCTGTACAGGCCCATCAGGCTCGGGCTCTCGTACGACGTGCGATACGCGATCTTCGCGTGCTCCAGCGCATGAATGGCGTTGGCGCGCGCGACGCTGCCCGCTTCGAACAGCGCGATCGGCAGCGGCCGCTCCTTCCAGATCTCGCGGCCCGGCATCGCCGCGCCGGCCCAGACCATCGGCTCGAAGCGGATGAAATCGCCGGTCACGCCTTTCATCCGCGTGGCGCACGCGAGATCGATCTTGTTGTCGCGGATCAGCGGCGCGAGCGCAGGGCTCGGCAGGCCAATCACCTGAATCTCCACCTTCGGATAGTTCGCGGAAAACTTGCGCAGCACCGACGGCAACAGCGACGACGCGTAGTCGTCCGGCACGCCGATCGACACGCGCCCCTTGACCTCGGGATGCACGAGCGAGGCCCATGCTTCGTCGCGCAGCGCGAGCATGCGGCGCGCGTAAGCGATCAGCACCTGGCCGTCCGGCGTCGGCGTGATGCTGCGCGCGCCGCGCACGAACAGCGGCTTGCCGAGCGCGTCTTCGAGCGCGCGAATCTGCATGCTTAGTGCGGACTGCGAACGATGCACGAGCGCGGCGCCGCGCACGAAACTGCCGGCGTCGGCGATCGCGACGACCATCGCGAGCACGTCGAGATCGAGGGTTTTCATGGATATCAGGGAAGCTGATCAGAACGTTCAATATATCGCGTTTGTCTGAACGTGCCCAGCCACGCATACTCGTTGCGTCGCGGCACGGGCACTGCGCGCCGTGCGCACGATTCTGCGTTGATCCCTTCCTGACAGCGCGCGCCGCGCGCGCGGAGACGCTCCGATGACCGCTCCCGATCCGACCACCTACGACGACTTTTGCCGGCGCGGCGTGCGCCTCGACATGTCGCGCGGCAAACCCGCGCCCGATCAGCTCGATCTGTCGCGCGCGCTGCTCGACGACGCGGCCGGCGCGGGCTTCCTGTCGGGCGACGGCATCGACTGCCGCAACTATGGCCACGTGCTCGGTTTGCCCGAAGCGCGCGCATTCGGCGCGGCGCTGCTCGACGCGCCCGCCGACCAGGTGGTGGCGGCCGGCAATTCGAGCCTCGAACTGATGCACGACGCGCTCGTCTTCGCGATGCTGTCCGGCGTGCCGGGCGGCACGCCGTGGGGCCGGCAGCCGGACGTCGCGATCCTGTGCCCGGTGCCCGGCTACGACCGCCATTTCGCGATCTGCGAGGCGCTCGGCATCCGCATGATCAACGTGCCGATGCATGCGGACGGGCCGGACATGGACTTCGTCGAGGCGCAGGTGGCGCGCGATCCGGCCATCAAGGGGATGTGGTGCATGCCGCTCTACAGCAACCCGAGCGGCGCGATCTACGCGCCGGACGTAGTGCGCCGGCTCGCGTCGATGCCGGCCGCCGCCGCGGACTTCCGGCTGTTATGGGACGACGCGTATCGCTTCCACCATCTCGGCGCGCAGGCGCTGCGCACGGCCGACGTGCTCGCCGCGTGCGCGGCGGCCGGTCACGCGGATCGCGCGCTGGTGTTCGCCTCGCTCTCGAAGGTCACCTTCGGCGGCGGGGCGCTCGCTTTTCTTGCCGCTTCGCCGCGCAACGTTCAATGGTGGCAGCAGCGGGTGTCGATCCGCACGATCGGACCGGACAAGCTCAACCAGTTGCGCCACGTTCGCTACCTGCGCGACCGGGCCGGGCTCGAAGCGCTGATGGCGCGGCACCGCGCGTTGCTCGCGCCGAAGTTCGCGGCGGTCGATGCGGCGTTCGAACAGCATCTGTCCGGCATCCCGGAGGTCAGCTGGAACCGGCCGGCGGGCGGCTACTTCATCAGCCTGTATACGCCGCCGGGCTACGCGAAGCGCACCGTGGCGCTCGCCGCGGCGGCCGGCCTCGTGCTGACGCCGGCCGGCGCCGGGTATCCGTACGGGCGCGACCCGGACGACCGGCACCTGCGGATCGCGCCGACCTTTCCGGCACTCGACGACGTGCGCCGCGCGGCTCACGGCATCGCGCTGTCGCTGCGGCGCGCGCTGCAGGAGGGCGCGGGGCACTAGGGGCGGGCCCGCTCGCGGGCGCCGGCGATGTGCTACAACGACAGTAGCCGCCGGGTCGTCGCCGGACAGCGCCCGGCACGAGGAGCGATCTGGATGCACCCCGCCGCCGCGCAGAGCCCGTTTTCGCGTATGCCGTGCGCCGAGCCGCGCCCGGCGGCGCGGCGTGCCGCATGCGCCGGTCCCGACGCGGCGCGGCATGCGGGGCGGGGCGGCAGATGAACCGCCGCGGCGCGCGCCGTCACGGGGCACGTATCGGCGTGCGCGTCGTACCGATGGCGCTCGTGGCGCTCGGGCTGGCTACGGTCGGCGGGGCGCACGCGCAGCAGGACACGGCGGATGCCGCCCGCGCACCGTCGACGATCGAGCGCGACGTGCATGACTTCGTTATCCAGAAGGATGGCTCCGTCGAAGAGCACGACGATACCGTGCTGCGCGCGAACACGGCCAGCGGTGTCGATGACATTGCCGAGCGCTACGTCTGGTTCAACAAGGACATCGAGAAGGTGCAACTGCTCGCGGCCGATACGATCGACCCGGACGGCACCGTGCATCCGGTCGGCGCGGACGGCATTCGCGACGTGCAGGAGCCGCGCTCGGCCGGCGCGCCGACGTTCGAGGACGGCGTGCTGCGCACGGTGATCTTTCCCGGCGTGGAGCCCGGTTCGCGCGTTCATCTGGCGTTTCGCAAGACGCGCGCGAAAGCGCTCGAAGCCGGCACGTTTTCGTATCTCGTCGAACCGACCGGGCAGCCCGTCGAACTGCAGCGGCTGATCTTCGACCTGCCTGCGGATGTGCCGCTGTACGCGGACGCGCGCGGCTACGTCGCGCAGCCGCCGGTCACCGAACACGGCCGCACGCGCTACGAATTCGACTACCGGCACGGCACGTATGCACGCGTCGAGGCCGGCGCGATCGGGTACGAAAGCTGGGGCGACCGCCTGATGGTGTCGACGCTGCCCCGCTATGCGGACTTCGCGGCGCGCTACCGCGATGCGGCCGTCGATCCGACCCGCGACGATCCGGCCATCGTCGCGCTGGCAAGGACGCTGACCGCGAATGCGGCGGACCCGCGCGAGAAGGCGCGCATCCTGTACGACTGGGTCCGCACGAATATCCGCTATGTCGCGCTCTTTCTGGGCGAGACGGCCGCGGTGCCGCACCACGCGCTCGACATCCTGCGCACCCGCTACGGCGACTGCAAGGATCACGTGGCGCTCTACACGGCGCTGCTCGCCGCGGTCGGCATCCGCAGCGAGGCGGTGCTGATCGGTCTCGGGCCCGACTACACGCTGCCCGCCGTGCCGGGGTATGGCGCGAGCGCGATCAACCATGTGATCACGTGGATTGAACCGTTGCAGCGGTTTGCCGATACGACGGCGGGCGGCGGCACGAGCTTCGGCTATCTGCCGTTCGACGTGATGGACCGGCCGGCGCTGCGGGTCGACGACGGCGCGCTCGTGCGCACGCCGGCCAGCGAGCCGCGCGCGCGGGCGGTGCGGCTGCAGCTCGCGGTGGACGACGGCGGTGCGGCATCGTACGCGTATCGGGTGGTCGATTCGGGCGTGACGGCCGAACTCGAACGCAACGTGTTTCGCCGCGCGAGCGCCCAGCGCGCGCAGCAGATCGTCGCGAGCCGTCTGCTCGCGACGGGCCTGCACGGCAGCGCGATGCTGCAGACGAGCGACGTCGCCGCGACGCGCGGTCCGTTCACGACGACGCTTGCCGGTACGCTCGACCACGTCGTCTGGCCCGACGGGACCACCGCGGTGCCGGCGCTGTCGAGCTTCGCGGGCGGCATCGCGAGCCAGGTGCAGACGTGGCTCGAGGAGCCGCGCCGGACGCAGCCGTGGGTGTGTCTCGACGGGGACTTCGACGAGGTCGGCCAGATCGCGCTGCCCGCGACCGTGCAGGTGACGGACGTGCCCGACGATGCGAGCGTGCAGGACCGCTACTTCGTCTACACCTCGCATTACGTGTTCGATCCGCGCTTGCGCGTGCTGCAGATCACGCGGCATCTGCAGGCGCGCTTCGGCGGCGAGGTGTGCTCGCCGCAGGCCTTCGACGCGATGCGTCCGGCGCTCGAACGCATCGATCGCGACGTGTCGTCGCAACTGGTCGTGAAGGCGTTGCCGCGCTAGTGGCCGCCGCCCTTCGTGACGACCGGCACCCACTGTCCGTGCTTCACCTGGTAGAGCGTCGAGCTGGCGTCCTTCAGCGAACCGTCCGGCTCGAACGCGATCGGGCCGGTGATGCCGTCGACGCGGATCGTCTTCAGCACCGGGCGGTAGACGGCCGGCGACGTGGACTGGGCCTTCTGCATCGCCTTGATCGCGGTCCACGCGGCGTCATAGCCGAACGGCGCGTACGACAGGATGTCCACGCCGAAGCGCTTGCGAAATTTCGCCGCGAAATCCTTGCCGCCCGGCAACTGCGCGAGCGGGCGGCCGTATTCCCAGGCCATCGTGCCCTCGGCCGCGTCGCCGGCGAGCTTGATGAACTCCGGATCCTTCACGCCGCCGCCGCCCACCAGTTGCGCGGTGAGGCCGAGCTGCTTCATCCGCTTCGCGACGTCCGCGGCTTGCGTATCGAGGCCGCCGAAGAACAGCAGGTCCGCGTCGGCGCCCTTGATCGCGGTGAGCTGCGTGCTGAAATCGACCGCCTGGTTGTTCGTGTATTCGTGCGCGACGATCGTGCCGCCGTGCGCCTTGACCGCCTTCTCGAACTCGTCGGCCTCGCCCTGGCCGAACGCGGTGCGGTCGTCGAGGATCGCGATGCGCTTCGCCTTCGTCACCTCGACTGCATAGGCGCCCGCGTTGCCGGCGTTCTGTGCGTCGGTCGAAATCACCATGAAGGTGTTGGCGAAATTCCGGCCGGTGATGAGCGGATTCGTCGCGGCCGGATCGATCATCGGAATGCCTGCCTGCTCGTAGACCTGGGAGGCTGGAATCGTCGTGCCCGAATTGAAATGGCCCACCACGACCGAGACCTGCGTATCGACCAGTTTCTGCGCAGCTTCGACGCCGATGCGCGGGTCGGCCTGATCGTCCTCGGCGACCAGTTCGAAGTGCGCGACCTTGCCGCCGATCCGGATCTTCTGCGCGTTGGCTTCGTCCAGCGCAAGCTGCACGCCGTTTTCGAGGTCCTTGCCGTAGCCGGCGTTCACGCCGGTAAGCGGCGCGGCGAAGCCGATCTTGACCGGCAGACTGGCTGCCCGGCCCGACAGCGGGGCGAATGCGAGGAGCGCAACCAGCGCGGCGGCAAGCGGTTTCAGCGTATTGCGACGACTCATGCTTTCTTCTCCCATCGACAGGTTCAGGTGACGAATCACGATGCGGCCCGCGCCGCCGACACCACGCGACGGCACGACAGCGGGTGCGCGGCCGGCGCGCCGTGCGGGCGAGCTCATCTGGCGCGAATATAGGAAGCCAATATGGGAGCGTCTTGGCAGTTCACGGCGCGTCGCATGAGCATTTCGGCACAGTCGACGCAGCCGGCGCAGCCGGCGCCGGCGCGACGCGGCGGGTGGGCGGCGCGTGCAGGGCGGGTGAGCGCGCGCGCCGGGCGTGGCGCGGCGAGGGCGGGGAACGCGGGGCAACGCAGGAAGGGGGGCGGGTGAAGCGGGTAGAGCGGGTAGAGCGGGTGAAGCGGGTGAAGCGGGTGAAGCGGGTGAAGCGGGTGAAGCGGGTGAAGCGGGTGAAGCGGGTGAAGCGGGTGAAGCGGCGGCTAACGCCTGCCGCGATCCGGCTATTGCTCGCCCTGCAGGCGCAACAGTTCTTCGCGCAGGCGCACGAGCGGCGCCTGGGTGGCTTCGTCGGCCCAGGTCTCGAGATCGTCGAGCGCGCGCTGGCAGCCGTCGAGCACGAGGTCGAGATCGACCGGCACGCCGTTGGCGAGCGCGAAATGCAGCGTCTGCGCAAACTGCTCGCACTCCTCGTCGCCGTACGAGATGTCGAGGCTTTCGGCGATCACCTGGGCAATCTGGCTGCGCGCGCGGTCGTCCGGCGCGACCATCTCGATCACGCCGCGCGCGACGGCCGGCGAGTAGTAAAGCGCAATGTCGAGCCACTGCGCGGGATCGAACCCGTCCTCGCCGAACTGCGCCTCGAAGTACTCGATCGCTTCCTGCTCGTGCGCTTCGTCCGCATCGACGCTGATGCACAGCGCCTCGAAATATTCTTCCCGCTCGCTGCGGATCTGACCGTCCATCTGTGCCTCGTCTGTGCTGGTTGCCGGCGCCGCGATGCAGGCGCGGCACGCATTATAGGATGCACGGCGGTGCTCGGCGTGCGCTGCGTATGGCGCGCGGGCGGCGGCGTCCGCGCGAGCCCGGCGCGGCCGGCCGGCGGTGGCGCCGTCGCAACAGTGTGTTCCAGATTGCGCGATGCATTGCTGCGCCGCAGCGGTTACACTTCTGCCCGTCGCGCGCGGCGGGCCGATCGGCTGCCCGCGTTCGCGCAAAGATTGGCGTGGCGAGGAGAGCAGGATGAAGGGGGCAGGATTTGCGGCGGGCGCGATCGCGCTGACCGTGGCGGGTGCGCTGAGCGTCGCGCCTTCGATGATGCGCACGGCCCGGCTGAGCGGCGCCGCCGTGCTCGCGCAGATTGACGGTGACCCGACGGCATCGCGCGCCGAGGCGAATGCCGCGGACGCGGTGACCGACGTCAATGCGGTAAACGCGACATCGCGGAGCACGGCGCTTGCCGCGCGCGACGGCCTCGAGCGCGCGTCGTTCGAACGGGGCGGCGTGCACGCGCCGGGCAGCCTCGCCCGCTGAAGGTCACGCCGCGCGCACCGGGTTGTCCGGTGCCCCAAGACGCACCGGTATCGTACCGGCGAGACAGGCATCGCGCATCGATGCCCAGCGCGACGGGTCGTTTCTCCGCGCTATGCGCTGAAGCTGTCGTGCGCCCAGTGACCGGCGACCCGGTGACCCGCGACCCAATGACCCCGCGACCCAGTGACCCGTGCCCCACCGCCCCCCACCGCGTCCGTCGACGCTATACCGACTCCACGGCCCACGCGTCGAACCAGTCGCGCGGCCGGGCGATTTCGTCCTGCGCGGCGACCAGTTCGAGTTCGTAGCGGCCGGCTCCCCAAGTCGCTTTCATGACGGCATTGGTGGCGGCGAGCGCATGCTCGAAGGCCCGCCGCACCGGCGCGCCGAGCAGCGTGCGGGCGACGAACACGGCGCTCGTCAGGTCGCCGACGCCCACCGGCTGGCGCGCGAACGGGTACAGCGGGCGCTGTCCCATCCACGCCTCGGTGGGCGTGACGACCAGCATGTTGAAGCGGTCCGCCGGGCTGTTGCGGTCGAGCAGATGCTTGACGAGCACCGTCCTGGGGCCCTGCGCGATCAGCTCGCGGCACGTGAGAGCGGCTTCCTCGACCGTGTCGATCTCGCGTCCGGCAAAGCGCTGCAACTCCGCATGATTGAGCGCGATCGCGTCGGCGAGGGCCGGCATCGTCGCGATGACGAACGCCTCGAGGTCCGGTTCCGCCTCGGGCCCGGCGACGGCGCTGGCGCCGAGCGCCAGATCGCAGACATACCACGCGCGCGGGTTGGCTGCCTTGACTGCCTTGACGATCTCGATCACCGCCTGCGCCTGCGCGCGGGTGCCCAGATAGCCCGATAACACCGCGTCGCAGCGCGGCAGCACGCCGATCGCACCAATCCCGTCGACGAGCGCGAGCATCTGCGACGCGTCGAGTGCGTCGCCGGTCCAATGGCCGTATTCGGTGTGATTCGAGAACTGCACCGTATTGAGCGGCCACACGTTGACGCCGAGACGGCGCATTGGGAACACCGCGGCGCTGTTGCCCGCGTGCCCGAACACGACATGCGACTGGATGCTCAGAACGTTTTTCATAGTGTATGCGCAGGCGGGCGCGGCGCCCGCCGGAGGGGATACCTGCTGTGTCCGATCGGCCTCGTCCCGCCCGATCCGCGGCGCGGCCCTGCACCGGTACGGCTGGAATGGCCGACATTGCTGCTACTGCAACACACAATACATGAGAATGGCCGCACTCACGTAATCTGTCCCTGATCTGTTGCGCGCGGCCATCAGCGTGCAGTGCGCGGCCGCGGCCGCTTTCGCACGACGCGCGCGGCAGGGGCGGCGCAGCGAAGGCCGGAAGACGCTCCGGGGAGTGTCAGAAGAAGCGTGGGGGAGGCATGGGAGGGGCGCGGGAGAGGCGTGGGAGACGCGCGGGAGAGGCGCGGGAGAGGCGTGGGAGAGGCGTGGGAGAGGCGTGGGATTGGCGTGGGAGAAGCGTGGGAGAAGCGCGGAAGCGGCCCGGTGCAACTCGGAGCCGCTCGGAACGGCACCCACCGAGCGTCGGCGTCCGCGCACGCTCAGGCGGCCACCAGCTCGCGGTAAAGCGTCAGATAACGCTGCGCGGACGCGCCCCAGCCGAAGTCCTGCTGCATCGCGCGCCGTTGCGTCGCGCGCCATTCGGTACGCCGCGCATACAGCGCGAACGCGCGGCGGATGGCCGCGCCGAGCGCCTCCGGCTCGAAGCGCTCGAACACGAAGCCGGTCGCGAGATCGTCGGCGAGATTTTCGAGCGAAGTGTCGCACACCGTGTCCGCGAGGCCGCCAACCCGGTGCACGAGCGGCAGCGATCCATACGCGAGCGCGTAGAGTTGGGTGAGCCCGCACGGCTCGAAGCGCGACGGCACCGCGACGACGTCGCTGCCGGCGATGATCGCGTGCGCGAGCGGCTCGTCGAAGCCGAGCTCCACCGCGACCGCTTCCGGATGCGCGTGCGCAACGCGCTGCAGGCCGGTTTCGAGCGCCGGGTCGCCGCTGCCGAACACGACGAGCTGGCCGCCGCGGCGCAGGATCTCGGGCAGCGCCGCGAGCAGCAGGTCGAGCCCTTTCTGCTCGGTGAGCCGGCTGACGACGCCGAATAGCAGCGCATCGCTTTTCTCGGCGAGTCCGAAGCGCCGTTGCAGCGCGGCCTTGCACGCATGCTTGCCCGCGAGGCGGGTGGCGCTGTAGCGCGCGGCGAGCAGCGGATCGGTCGCGGGGTTCCAGACCGTGTAGTCGACGCCGTTCAGGATCCCGGAGACGTCGTGCGCGCGGCCGCGCAGCAGCGCGTCGAGGCCGCCGCCCTGCGCGAGCGTCTGGATTTCGCGCGCATACGTGGGGCTCACCGTCGTGATGCGATCGCTGTAGTAGAGCCCCGCCTTCAGGAACGACAACTGCCCGTAGAACTCGACGCCATGCATGTCGAAGAAATCGGCCGGCAGTTCGAGGATGCCGAACTGCTGGGCCGGGAAGATTCCCTGATATGCGAGATTGTGTATCGTGAAGACGCCCGGCACCGGCGCGCGGCCGTGCGTGCGGGCGGCCGCGCGCAGATAGGCCGGGGCGAGTCCCGCGTGCCAGTCGTGTGCATGGACGATCTGCGGCGTCCAGGCCGCGTCGAGCCCGCCGGCGAGTTGCGCCGCGCACCAGCCGAGCAGCGCGAAGCGCTGTGCGTTGTCGCCATACGGGACGTGTCCCGCATCCAGATACGGATTGCCGGGCCGCGCATAGAGCGCATCGGCGCGGATCGCATAGACGACGAGGCCGCTGCCGGGCAGCCGGCCGGCTTCGAGCGTCACGCGCGGCGCGCCGAAGCGCGGGCCCGCCACCGCGACTTCGCGCAGCGCCGCGAGCCCGGCCGTCACCGCCGGAAAACCCGGCAGCAGGACGCGGACGTCGGCGCCGCGCTCGTTCAGCGCGGCGGGCAGCGCGCCCACCACGTCGGCGAGACCGCCGGTCTTCAGAAGCGGGTACAGCTCGCTGGCGACGTGCAATGCGCGAATCGTCATGGGCTCGGTTCCGGTTGGAAAGGGATGGCGCGGACGGCGGCCGCGTCGGGTGCGGCCGGCGCGCGCCGCGGTGTGATCCAGGGGCTGCCCGGCGCGCCGTCGCCCGCGCGCAGCACGCCGCCGAGGCAATGCAATGCAGCGGTGCAGCGCTGCAGGGCGGCGCAGCGAGGCGAGGCGCGACCGCGTACGCCGCGCCGCGTGCTTCTATGCACGCGCCGGCAGCGCGCGCAGCGACTCCGGCGTCACCAGCACGACACCGCTGTCGGTGCGATAGAACCGCTCGGCGTCGAGCGCCGCATCCTCGCCGATCACCGTCCCGTCCGGGATCGTGCAGCCGCGGTCGAGCACGACCCGGCGCAGCCGGCAACTCGTGCCGACCGTCACCTGGGGTAACAAGACTGCCTCATTGATGTTACAGAACGAATTCACGACGACGTTCGTCGACAGGACCGAGCGCGAGATCTGCGAGCCGGAGATCACGCAGCCGCCGCAGACGATCAGATTGGTCGCCGAGCCTTGCAGTCCGTTCATGTCGCGCACGAACTTCGCGGGCGGCAACTGCTGCTGGTGCGTCCAGATCGGCCAGTCGCGGTCGTACAGGTCGAGCGTCGGGATCGTCGAGGCGAGGTCGAGATTCGCGGCCCAGTACGCGTCGATCGTGCCGACGTCGCGCCAGTACGGCTCGACGTCCGGATCCGACGACACGCACGACAGGCTGAACGGATGCGCGATCGCCTGGCCCTGCGTGACGACACGCGGCAGGATGTCCTTGCCGAAGTCGTGATCGGTTTCGGCGCTGGTGATGTTCTCCTCCAGCAGCGTGTACAGGTAATCGGCGTTGAACACGTAGATGCCCATGCTCGCAAGCGCGGTGTCGGGCCGCCCCGGCATGCCCGGCGGGTCGGCCGGCTTCTCGACGAAGCCGGTCACGCGGCGGCTCGCGTCGACGTGCATGACGCCGAACGCGACCGCGTCGAGGCGCGGCACCTCGATGCAGCCGACCGTGCAGTCCGCGCGATTCTCGACGTGATCGCGGATCATCTTCGTGTAGTCCATCTTGTAGATGTGGTCGCCGGCCAGCACGACCACGTACTTCGGGCGGATCGAGCGGATGATGTCGAGATTCTGGAACACCGCGTCGGCGGTGCCGCGATACCAGTGCGCGCCTTCGACGCGCTGCTGCGCCGGCCACAGGTCGATGAACTCGTTGAACTCGCCGCGCAGGAAACCCCAGCCGCGCTGCACATGGCGGATCAGCGAGTGCGCCTTGTACTGGGTGACGACCGCGATGCGGCGGATGCCGGAGTTCAGGCAGTTCGACAGCGCGAAGTCGATGATCCGGTATTTGCCGCCGAAGTGCACCGCCGGCTTCACGCGCTTGTTGGTGAGCGGCCCGAGGCGGGTGCCGCGCCCGCCCGCGAGGACGATGGCGAGCGTTGCGCGCTGCAGGTTGTTCAGGCCGGCGAGCGTGTCCATAGCGTGTCTCCCTTCCTTCGTGGTGTCCCCGGATGGATGGTCTGGCGGCTCCTGTGCGCCGCTCGCGCCTGTCCGCTATTTCTAGCACCGAAGTGCCGCCCGCGAAAAGTCGGAATTGTGCGAAGGATCACGCAGCGACGATGCGTGATGCATCGTCGTGCGTCGGGGCGGGGTTTTCAGGCGTGCGCGAGCGCGTCGCGGAGGTCGGCGGCGATCTCGAACGAGCGCAGCCGCGCCGCATGATCGTGGATCTGCGCGGTCAGGATCAGCTCGTCGGCGCCGGTCTGCGCGATGATCGACTGCAGCGCGGCCCGCACGGTGTCGGGCGAGCCGATCGCCGAGCAGCCGAGGGCGCGCGCGAGGCCTTCGTGTTCGGCCGCGCTCGCGTCGAGCCGGGCCGCGGGCGGCGGCAGCTGCCCGGGCGTGCCGCGGCGCAGGTTCAGGAACTGCTGCTGCAGCGACGTGAACAGGTGGCGCGCTTCGTCGTCGGTCGCGGCGGCGAACAGGTTCACGCCCACCATCGCATACGGCGCGGCGAGCGCGGCCGACGGCCGGAACGCGCTGCGGTATAGGCGCAGCGCGGCAAGCAGCTGGTCCGGCGCGAAGTGCGACGCGAACGCGAACGGCAAGCCGAGCGCGGCGGCCAGCTGGGCGCTGTAGAGCGACGAGCCGAGCAGCCACAGCGGCACCTGCAGCCCCGCGCCGGGCACCGCGCGCACGCGCTGCCCCGGTACCGGATCGGCGAAGTAGCGCTGCAGTTCGACGACGTCGTCCGGGAACGACTCCGCGCCGCCCTGCAGGTCGCGCCGCAGCGCGCGGGCGGTGGTCGGGTCGGTGCCGGGCGCGCGGCCGAGGCCGAGATCGATGCGCTCCGGGAACAGCGCCGCGAGCGTGCCGAACTGCTCGGCGATCACGAGCGGCGCGTGATTCGGCAGCATGATGCCGCCCGAGCCGACCCGGATCGTGCGGGTGCCGCCGGCCACGTGCGCGATCACCACGGCGGTCGCGGCGCTCGCGATGCCGGGCATGTTGTGGTGCTCCGCGAGCCAGTAGCGCCGGTAGCCCCAGCGCTCGGCATGGCGGGCGAGATCGAGCGTGCGCGCGAGCGCCTGCGCGGCGCTCGAACCGGTGGCGATCGGCGAGAGATCGAGAACGGAAAAAGGAATCATTGCGGGGGATCCGAGGGCCGCCTGGCCGGACAAAAGCCGATTGTGCCAAAGGGCGCCGGCGCATGCCGGCGCCGTGCCGGACGGGGGAGGCTGACGGCCACTTGTTGTCGATCTGGCGGTGCAATTCGGTAAAAATGCAAAATCAGGCGACAAAAACGATACAGTCGGGCGCGATTTGACCGATCGTGCTTAGCAAGGATTCGCGGGCGCTGCTACAATTTTCGGGTTCATGAATGTGCGTGCGATCGCCATTCAGCGGCGCACCCCGCGGCCGATTCCGGCGGCGGCAGGCGCGCTTTCCTTTCCCTGTCATATCCTCTGCGGCGGCGGAGACAATCCGGTCTGGATCGTTTGGTCGTTTGAGCTTTTGGTTGACCTTTTGGCTGACCTTTTGTTTGACCTTTTGGTCGTTTAGTCGTCTGACTATCTGATCGGGTTGTTTGATCGCTTTTGTTTGATCGCTTATTCGATCGGCTCGTCACGGCCTGTCTTTTTGCTTTCGAATGGGCGATCCGCGCGCCTTTTATATTACGAAGGATTACAGGGAATGCTTTCGCACGCGATGCATTCGCGCTGCGGCCCGCTACCGGCGCCGCGCCGCGGGCGCAGCCCGAAGGAGTTCACTTATATCGTGCGCACGAGCGTCTATCTGCGTTATCTGTCGAGCCGTTGCGCCGCTGCTGCGGCGTCCGCGCTCCCGTCCGGCACCCCGAACGGGAGCGCCTGCCTATGACGTGGCATCTTGTAGCGCTGCTGCCGTGGGCCGTCGTCGCGCTGTGCTGCGCGGCGAGCGGCTATGCGGTGGCGGCGGCGGTGGCCATGCCGTTCTTCGGCCGCGCGGCGCGCGCGGCGCGCGGCAACCGCGCGCCGGTCAGCGTGCTCAAGCCGCTGTGCGGCATCGAGCCGCGCCTGTACGACAATCTGGCCACGTTCTGCGAGCAGACCCATCCGGCGTTCCAGTTGCTGTTCGGCGTGTCGTCGCCGGCGGATCCGGCCATCGCGGTCGTGCAGCGTCTGCAGGCCGCCTATCCGCGCGTCGACATCGCGCTGGTGGTCGATCCGCGCGTGCACGGCAGCAACCTGAAGGTCAGCAACCTGATCAACATGGCCGAGCGGGCGAAATACGACCTGATCGTGCTTGCCGACAGCGACATCGCGGTCGCGCGCGATTATCTGGAGCGGGTCACGGCGCCGCTCGCCGATCCGGCCACGGGCGTCGTCACCTGCCTGTACCGCGCCCGCAGCATCGGCGGCTTCTGGCCGCGGGTGGGGGCGCTGTTCATCAACGAGTGGTTCGCGCCGTCGGTGCGCATCGCGCACTCGGGCGGTTCGCGGCGCTTCGGCTTCGGCGCGACGCTCGCGCTGCGCCGCGCGACGCTCGAGCGCATCGGCGGCTTCGCCGCGCTGCGCGACTGCCTCGCGGACGACTACTGGCTCGCCGAGCACGCGCGCCTGCTCGGCCTGAACACCGTGCTGTCGCCGGTGATGGTCGACACCGACGTGATCGAGCCCACGCTCACCGCACTGTGGCTGCGCGAGATGCGCTGGCTGCGCACGATCCGCTCGGTGAATCCGCCGGGTTTCGCGTCGCTGTTCATCACGTTCACGTCGCCGTGGCTGCTGACCGGCGCGCTGCTGCTGGGCGCCATGCGCGACGGCGCGCACCCGCTGATGTCGGCCATCCTGTCAATCAGCACGGTTACGGGTATCATCGCGCGCATCCTGCTGCACGCTCGCAGCGCCCGTCATGCGCGCACGTTCTGGCACGATTTGCCGCTCGTGCCGCTGCGCGACGGCCTGCTCGCGCTGCAGTGGCTCGGCGCCGTATTCGGCTCGCACGTGGTGTGGCGCGGCGCGCGGATGCCGGTGGTCAACCGGGTGACGCCGCCGCGCACGTCGATCGTCGAGATGTCCGATCGCGGCTGAGTCCGGCGGCCGCGCGCGGCACGGCTTCATTCAACCAGTTACCAGGAATCAACGCAGGTTTGCGGGAGTGTTCATGAAAACGCTGTTTTTGCAGGCGCCGTCGTATGACGGATTTGATGGTGGCGCGGGTTCGCGCTATCAGGCGAAGCGCGAGATCCGCTCGTTCTGGTATCCGACGTGGCTCGCGCAGCCTGCGGCGCTGGTGCCGGACAGCCGGGTGGTGGATGCGCCGGCGGACGGGCTGTCGGTGGAGGAGACGCTGCTGCTTGCGCAGCAGTACGAGCTGGTGATCATCCACACGAGCACGCCGTCGTTTCCGACGGACGCGATGTTTGCGCAGGACCTGAAGCAGCGCAAGCCGTCGGTGGTGATCGGGATGGTGGGGGCGAAGGTGGCGGTGGATCCGCACAATTCGCTGACGGCGAGCGAGGCGATCGATTTCGTGTGCCGTGAGGAGTTCGACTTCACGTGCCAGGAGGTGGCGCAGGGCAAGCCGTTTGCGCAGATTCTGGGGCTGAGCTACCGGGGTGCGGACGGGTCGATCGAGCACAACGAGGCGCGGCCGATCCTGGAGAACATGGACGAGCTGCCGTTCGTGGCGCCGGTGTACCAGCGGGACCTGAAGATCGAAAACTACTTCATCGGGTATCTGAAGCACCCGTATGTGTCGATCTACACGGGGCGGGGTTGCCGCTCGCGCTGCACGTTCTGCCTGTGGCCGCAGACGGTGGGGGGACACCGGTACCGTACGCGTTCGGTGGAGAACGTGCTGGCGGAGGTGAAGTGGATTCGCGACAACATGCCGGAGGTGAAGGAGATCATGTTCGACGACGACACGTTCACGGACTTCAAGCCGCGGGTGGAGGAGATTGCGCGGGGGCTGGGGCGGCTGGGGGTGACGTGGTCGTGCAACGCGAAGGCGAACGTGCCGTATTCGACGCTGAAGATCATGAAGGAGAACGGTCTGCGGCTGCTGCTGGTGGGCTACGAGTCGGGAGACGACCAGATCCTGCTGAACATCAAGAAGGGGCTGCGCACGGACATTGCGCGGCGCTTCAGCGAGGACTGCCGCAAGCTGGGGATCAAGATTCACGGGACGTTCATCCTGGGGCTGCCGGGGGAGACGCCGCAGACGATCGAGAAGACGATCGAGTACGCGAAGGAGATCAATCCGCACACGATCCAGGTGTCGCTGGCGGCGCCGTATCCGGGCACGACGCTGTACCGTCAGGCGGTGGAGAACGGGTGGCTGGAGGAGAACAAGGTGATCAACCTGGTGAGCAAGGAGGGGGTGCAGCTGGCGGCGATCGGCTACCCGCACCTGTCGCGCGAGGAGATCTATCACCACGTGGAGCGGTTCTACAAGCGGTTCTATTTCCGGCCGTCGAAGATCTGGGAGATCGTGCGGGAGATGCTCACGAGCTGGGACATGATGAAGCGGCGCCTGCGCGAGGGCGTGGAGTTCTTCCACTTCCTGCGCGCGCATCAGGCGTGACGCTCGCCGCTGCGCGGCGCGCGCTGATCTTCACCGCGGACGATTTCGGTCTGCATGAACGGGTCAACGCGGCGGTCGAGCGCGCGCATCTGCACGGCGTGCTGAGCGCCGCGAGCCTGATGGTGGCCGCCCCGGCCGCGCGCGACGCGCTCGCGCGTGCGCGCCGGCTGCCGACGCTGCGCGTCGGCCTGCACCTGGTGCTCGCCGACGGCGCCGCGCTGCTGCCGCGCGACGCGATTCCCGCGCTGGTCGACGCGCAAGGCCGTTTCGGCGACGCGATGGTGCGCGACGGCTTTCGCTTCTTTTTCCTGCCGCACGTGCGCCGGCAGCTCGCGCTGGAGATCCGCGCGCAATTCGAAGCGTTTGCGCGAACCGGCCTCACGCTGGACCACGTCAACACACACAAGCATTTCCATCTTCATCCGACGGTGCTCGGGCTGATCCTCGACATCGGCCGCGACTACGGCATGCGCGCGGTGCGGCTGCCGTGCGAGGCACACGCGCCGGCGTGGCTCGCGCCGTGGATCGCGCTGGTGCGCGCGCGCCTGCGTCGCGCCGGCGTCGCGCACAACGACTACGTGGTCGGCATCGCGCGGACCGGGCAGATGGACGAAACGGTGCTGCTCGATGCGCTCGCCCATCTGCCGGCGGGCGTCGGCGAAATCTATTGCCATCCGGCGGTGGCGGGCGACGGCCCGCTTAGCGACGGCATGCGCGCCTACCGGCACGCGGACGAACTCGACGCGCTGCTGTCGCCGCGTGTCGCGGATGCGATCGTCGCAGCGGGCGCCACGCGCGGCGGCTTTGCCGACGTGCTGGGCGACGCCGTGCCGCGCCCGCGCGTGAGCCTGTCGTGAGAGCGCTGCGCTGGGCCGGGTTGCCGGTCGGCATCGGCATCCTGATTGCGCTCGTGCTGCACGACGGGGTCGGCGGCATCCTGCAGGCGATCGGCCAGGCGGGCTTCGCGCTGCTGTGGCTCGTGCCGTTTCATGCGCTGCCGCTGCTGCCCGATGCGTACGCGTGGCATCTGCTGCTCGACCGGCGCGCGTCGCTGCCGTTCCTGTGGTGGAGCGCGACGGTGCGCGAGGCGGTGAGCCGGCTGCTGCCGGCGGCGGGCATCGGCGGCGAGATCGTCGGCATCCGGCTCGCGCGCTGGCGCGTGAACGATGCGGCGCGCGTGAGCGCTTCGGTCGTCGTCGAAGTGATGGTGACGATGGCGGTGCAGTACGTGTTCTCCGCGCTCGGGCTCGTGCTGATCATCGCATCGACGCATCATGCCGACGCGCTGCGCACGATCGGCCTCGCGCTGCTGCTGTCGCTGCCGTTGCCGGTGATCGCGGTGGCGCTGGTGCGGCGCGGCGGCGTGTTCCATGCGCTGGAGCGCTGGGCGGCCCGTCTGCTGCCCGGAACGACGCTCGGGCTCGGCGTCGACGGCCGTCAGCTCGACGCGGACATCGACGCGCTGATGTCGCGCGCGACGCTCTTGCTGCGCGCATTTCTGTGGCAGCTTGCCGGCTATATGGTCGGCGCGCTCGAAACATGGTGGGCGCTGGCGCTGCTGGGGCATCCGGTCTCGCTGGCGGGCGCGCTCGCGATCGAGGCGCTGACCCAGGCGGTGCGCCATGCCGCGTTCTTCGTGCCGGCGGGGCTCGGCGTGCAGGATGCCGCGGTCGTGCTGCTCGCGCAGATGTTCGGCGTCGATCGCGAAGTCGCGCTGTCGCTCGCGCTCGTCAAGCGGATGCGCGAGATCGTGTTCGGTTGTGCGGCCCTCGTGTCGTGGCAACTCGCCGAACTGGTCCGAAGCCGCGCCGCGCTGCGCGCCGCTGTCGTCGAGGGCGAGCGCGTCTGATCCGCTCCAGCGCGGCGAATCGTCAGCCGATTGGGTGTAAACGCGCTCTCGCCGCGCATCCCGATTGCGTCTACATTGTGCTCACCGGAGCATCACAGTTGAGGGACCAGACGGCCAGGCCCGCAGCGGCCGATCGACGGTGCGTTCCGCGTCGCCGGCGGCTGACCGGCGCCGCACCGCACTGGGCCGCTGCCAGTCGTCCGCTCGCGACGGTGGTGCCGGCCATCGCGATGGCCCCGGTGCCGCACCGCAGTCCTGCTTTCCCTGCGACTCCCGTGGAGTGAGGTCCGAACGGCGCATTGCACTGCGCCGTTTTCCGTTTACGGCGGCTGCGCGCTGCTGCGCGGCGCCGTGCGGTTTTGTTATCCTGTGACTGTTTATTCACACGATAAACGCACTCGCGCCCGTCCACCGTTTGCTGTTGCCGCTGGCCTGGGCGACGCCGTGCGCGGCGCGGGTGCGACGATCGACAGGACCGGCAGACCGTGTCAAAGCTGAAGGACTTCTTCAATGCGATCAAGCCCGATGCGCTGCTGCTGCGCGGATTGACGCCCGGTGTGACGACCGGGCAGCAGGTGCGCGCGCAGATGGGCGCGCCGGAGACCGAGCGCCGCTTCGCCGACGGCTCGGCGCGGCTCGAATATCCGCGCGGGCCGCAGGGGCTCGCCACCTACATGGTCGACATCGGTCCGGACGACCGGCTGCGCGCGATCGCCCAGGTGCGGGTGGCGGCGAGCTTCGCGGCGATCGTGCCGGGCATGACCGGAGACGAAGTCCGTCAACGGCTCGGCAAGCCCGATCAGGTGCAGGTGTTTCCGCTGAAGCCGGAAACGGTCTGGCGCTGGAAATGGCGCGAAGGCGGCGTGACCGGCGACGGCTACTTCAACGTGCATTTCGACGCGTTCCAAACGGTCCATACGACCTCGCGCTCCGACGTGATGCGCGGGCGATAGGACGCACAGGGAGGAAACAGCATGCTGCGGCGACGTCCTCATTCGTGCCTCGGGCTCGTGCTTGGCGGCGGCGCCGCGCGCGGCTGGGCCCATATCGGCGCGATCCGCGCGCTGCACGACGCGGGCATCCGGCCGGACGTCGTGTGCGGCACGTCGATCGGCGCGCTGGTCGGCGCCGTCTATGCGAACGGCGACCTCGACTGGCTTGAGGAGTGGGTGTCGATGCTGACCTGGCAGACCGTGGTGCGGCTGCTCGATTTGCGTATTTCGGGCGGCCTGCTCGGCGGGCGCAAGGTGATCCAGGTGTTCGCGGACCGCTTCAATGGCTGCGAGATCGGCGCGCTGCAGATGCCGTTCGCAGCGGTGGCGACCGAGCTCGACTCGGGGCGCGAAATCTGGATGCAGGACGGCGGCGTCGTCGATGCGGTGCGGGCGTCGATCGCGATTCCGGGCATTTTCACGCCGGTGTGGCACAACGGCGTATGGCTCGTCGACGGCGGCCTGTGCAATCCGGTGCCGGTGTCGGTCGCGCGCGGGATGCGCGCGGATTGCGTGATTGCGATCGACCTGAACAACGACATACTGAACGGCCGCGATCTCGGCGGCATGCCTGAGGCGGAGCCGGCACCGGATCCGCTCGCGCCGCCGCCCGGTTCGCTGCGCAAGAACGGCAAGCCGTGGCCGCGCTGGCTCGCGCCGGCGGAGCCGGGCGCGGACGGCGACGTGCGCGTGTCGCCGGCGCCGAGCGCACGCGTGCCGTCGATGCTGAGTTCGGTTGCGCAGAGCATCGACATCATGCAGGTGCGGATCACGCGCAGCCGGCTCGCGGGCGAGCCGGCGGACATCCTGATCCAGCCGCGTCTGGGCGGCATGGGCATCTTCGACTTTCACCGCGCCGAACCGGCGATCGCCGAGGGGCGCGCGGCGGTCGAGCGGATGCTGCCGGCGATCCGGGCGCGGCTCGCGATGGATTGACGCGTCGGCGTCGCGTCGGCGTCGTTTGTTCACGGGCATCCGGCCAACGCGTGCGGCCCGGAGCGACACCGGCGACGCGCGTCGGGAGAGCGTTGCCCCTTCCCGCACCTATCGAAAAAGCGACCCCAAACTTGCCAAATCGCGGCGCGCGCGCCCGTCGCCAAACCGCGACGCCGGCGCATTGCGCGCGCCACGACAGGGCTCACGCGTCCATCTACCCGGCCAGCATGGATTGCTGCATCGCAGCAATCCGTCCGGGGGCAGTTTGAGCAAATCATTTTCGCTTGCGAGTATCCGCGCCATGCCAGCCGGGTGACGTGCACCGTGCGCCGGCCGTTCAACCTGCGGAGGAAGACTCACGTGATCCTGTATGGCTTTGGCCCGTTGCTCGCCGCCGGTACGATCCAGACAATCGAACTGTCGGTGCTGTCGCTCGCGGCCGCGGTGCTGCTCGGTCTGGCCGGCGCTGCCGCGAAGCTGTCGCTGAACCGGCCGCTGCGCACCGTCGCGACCGGCTATACGACGCTGATCCGCTCGGTGCCCGACCTGGTGCTGATGCTGCTGCTGTTCTACAGCATCCAGATCGCGGTCAACCATCTGACCGATGCGCTGCATCTGCCGCAGTTCGACATCGACCCGTTCGCCGCCGGCGTGATCACGCTCGGCTTCATTTACGGCGCGTACTTCACCGAAACCTTTCGCGGCGCGTTCCTCGCGGTGCCGCGCGGCCAGCTCGAAGCGGGCGCCGCGTTCGGCATGGGCGGCGCCCGGGTGTTCTCGCGCATCCTGTTTCCGCAGATGATGCGCTTCGCGCTGCCGGGCATCGGCAACAACTGGCAGGTGCTCGTGAAGGCGACCGCGCTCGTGTCGATCATCGGTCTCGCCGATGTCGTGAAAGCCGCCCAGGACGCCGGCAAGAGCACGTTCCGGATGTTCTTCTTCATCCTGGTCGCGGCGCTGATCTACCTCGTCATCACGACCGCGTCGAACGTCGTGCTGATGTGGCTGGAGCGGCGCTATTCGATCGGCGTGCGTCACGCGGAACTGTGAGGCGGCCATGATCGAGATCCTCTCGCAATTCGGCCGCGCGTTCCTGTACTGGGACGGCGAGCGCCTCTCCGGCCTTGCGGTGACGCTGTGGCTGCTCGCCGCGTCGGTCGGCATCGGTTTCGTCTGCGCGGTGCCGCTCTCGGTCGCGCGCGTGTCGAGAAAGCGCTGGCTGTCGATGCCGGTGCGCGCGTACACCTACGTGTTTCGCGGCACGCCGCTCTACGTGCAGTTGCTGCTCATCTACACGGGCCTCTACAGTCTGGCGTTCGTGCACTCGCACGAACTGCTCAACGCGTTTTTCCGCAGCGGCTTTCACTGCGCTATTCTCGCGTTCGCGCTGAACACCTGCGCCTACACGACCGAGATCTTCGCCGGCGCGATCCGCTCGACGTCGCACGGCGAGGTCGAAGCCGCGCGGGCCTACGGAATGAGCGCGTTCACGATGTATCGCCGTGTGATCCTGCCGTCCGCGCTGCGCCGCGCGCTGCCGTTGTACAGTAACGAGGTGATCCTGATGCTGCATGCGACCACGGTTGCGTTCGCTGCGACCGTGCCGGACGTGCTGAAGGTCGCGCGCGACGCGAACTCGGCCACCTACAATTCGTTTGCCGCATTCGGTGTCGCGGCGCTGATCTACCTCGTGGTGTCGTTCGCGCTGGTGGCGCTGTTCCGGCGCGCGGAGCAGCGCTGGCTCGGCTATCTCGCGGTGCGTCCGCATTGATTCATCCCGTCGGCAGACGGCCCGCATTCCTCCTGGGAGAGCATCTTGCTCCACACCACTCAGACTGAAGCCTGCAAGCTCGCCGTGCAGGACATCCACAAGCGCTACGGCGACAATGAAGTGCTCAAGGGCGTGTCGCTGAACGCGAACAAGGGCGACGTGATCAGCATCATCGGCGCGAGCGGGTCGGGCAAGAGCACGTTCCTGCGCTGCATCAACTTTCTCGAACGTCCGAACGCGGGGCAGATCGTCGTCGACGGCGAGGCCGTGCGCACGAAGAGCGATCGCCTCGGCAATCTCGAAGTCGCCGATCACAGGCAACTGCAGCGCATCCGCACGAAGCTCGCGATGGTGTTTCAGCACTTCAACCTGTGGGCGCACATGACGGTGCTGGAAAACGTGGTCGAAGCGCCGATCCACGTGCTCGGCGTGCCGCGCCGCGAGGCCGAGGAGCGCGCGCGCACCTATCTGGAGAAGGTGGGGCTCGCGCCGCGCCTCGAAAAGCAGTATCCGTCGCACCTGTCGGGCGGCCAGCAGCAGCGCGTCGCGATCGCGCGCGCGCTGGCGATGAACCCGGACGTGATGCTGTTCGACGAGCCGACCTCGGCGCTCGACCCGGAGCTGGTCGGCGAAGTGCTGAAGGTGATGCAGAAACTCGCGGAGGAAGGCCGCACGATGATCGTCGTCACGCACGAAATGGGCTTTGCGCGCAACGTATCGAACCACGTGATGTTCCTGCATCAGGGCCGCACCGAAGAGGAGGGTGCGCCCGCGGAGGTGCTCGCCGCGCCGCGCAGCGAGCGCCTGAAGCAGTTCCTCTCCGGCAGCCTCAAGTAGGCGCGGCTGCGTCCGCCCGCCGATGGCCCGCCCGTCCGTTCCCGCGCGCACGACCCAGGTGGCGATCGTCGCGCTGCCGCCGGTGTCGATGTCGGGCGTCGGGCCGATCGTCGATGCGCTGAATCTCGCCAACGAAATCGATGGCCGCGCGCTGTACCGCTGGCAGGTGTGCTCGTGGGACGGCCGCGCGGTGCCGCTCGCGGGCGGCGCCCTCTGGCCGGCCGATGCCGCGTTCGGCGATGCGATCGTGTGCGACTGGCTGATCGTCGTCAGCGAGCGCTTCCAGCAGTTCGCCGATTACCGGCTGTTCCTCGCGAGCCTTGCGCGCGTCGGCCAGCGCACGCCGCTCGTCACTGGCATTCACCACGGCGTCTGGTGGCTTGCGATGGCCGGGCAACTGTCCGGCTATCGCGTGAGCGTCAACTGGGAAACCTACCAGCAGTTCGCCGAGCAGTTCGAGCGCTCGATCGTCACGCAGCAGATCTTCGAGATCGACCGCGATCGCGCAACCTGCGCGGGCGGCCAGGCGAGCGTCGACTTCATGCTCGCGATGATCGCGCGCGAGCACGGCCAGGCGCTCGCCGAGCGCATCGCCGACACGCTCGGCGTCGGCGCGCTGCGCGCGGGCGAGGAGCGTCAGCGCATCCCGTTCGTGACCGCGCCGGGCGAGCGTCATCCGCGCCTGAACGATGCGCTGCTGCTGATGGAAGCGAACATCGAGGATCCGCTCACGAGCGACGAGATCGCCGGCCTCGTCGGCATCTCGCGCCGCCAGCTGGAGCGGCTGTTTCGCCAGTATCTCGGCTCGATGCCGTCGAAATACTATCTGGGCCTGCGTCTGGCGAAGGCGCGCACGCAGTTGCAGCGCACCAGCAAGTCGGTCGTGCAGATCAGCCTCGCGTGCGGGTTCTCGTCGGCGGCGCACTTTTCGAACGCGTACCGCGAGCATTTCGGCGTGACGCCGCGCGAGGACCGGCGCAACTGGATCGAGAAACAGACCGGCGGCGACGGGCGCAACGCGAACGAGCCGCGCCCGGCCGCGCTGATCGAGCGCCCGGACGAGCCCGAGCGCTAGCGGCGCAAGCTGCGCGGCAACGCCGACAGAACGCGTCGCGAATGCGCAAGACGTTTGCGCGGCGGTTTCCTACACTAGCGTCATGACCTGCAACGAGGAATTGCCATGAACGAGCTGACTGTGACGCGCCAGACCTTTGATGAAGTGATGGTGCCGGTGTTCTCCCCGGCCGCTTTCGTACCGGATCGCGGGGTCGGTTCGCGCGTCTGGGACACGGAGGGCCGCGACTATGTCGATTTCGCCGGCGGCATCGCGGTGACCGCGCTCGGGCACGCGCATCCGGCGCTGCTGGAGGTGCTCGCCGGGCAGGGCGGCAAGCTCTGGCACATCGGCAACGGCTATACCAACGAGCCGGTGCTGCGCCTCGCGCAGCGCCTCGAAGCGCTGACCTTCGCGGACCGGGCGTTCTTCGCGAACTCGGGCGCGGAAGCGAACGAAGCGGCGCTGAAGCTGGCGCGCCGCGTCGCATTCGAGCGGCACGGCGAGCAGAAGGCCGAAATCGTCTCGTTCACGCAGTCGTTTCACGGGCGCACGTTCTTCACGGTCAGCGTCGGCGGCCAGCCGAAGTATTCGGAAGGCTTCGGGCCGGTGCCGCAAGACATCACGCATCTGCCGTACAACGACATCGAGGCCGCACGCAACGCGATCGGCCCGCAGACCTGCGCGGTGATCGTCGAGCCGGTGCAGGGCGAGGGCGGCGTGATTCCCGCGGATCCGGCCTTCCTGAAAGCACTGCGCGAAGCGTGCGATGCGCACGGCGCGCTGCTGATCTTCGACGAGGTGCAGACCGGCGTCGGCCGCACCGGCACCTTCTACGCGTACGAGGACACGGGCGTGACGCCGGATATCCTCACCACCGCGAAGGCGCTCGGCAACGGCTTTCCGATCGGCGCGATGCTGACCACGCAGGCGATCGCCGCGCACTTCAAGGTCGGCGTGCACGGCACCACGTATGGCGGCAATCCGCTCGGCGCGGCGATCGCCGGCAAGGTGGTCGAGCTCGTCAGCGATCCGAAGCTGCTCGCGGGCGTGCGCTCGCGCGGCGAAGCGCTGAAGGCGCAGCTCGCGAAGCTCAACGAACGCTTCGGCCTGTTTCGCGACGTGCGCGGCAAGGGGCTGCTGATCGGCGCGGAACTCGACGGAGCGCTGCGCGGCCGCGCGAAGGACGTCGTCACCGCGGCCGGCCGGCACGGCGTGATCATGCTGATGGCGGGGCCGGACGTGCTGCGCTTCGCGCCGTCGCTGATCATTCCGCTCGACGATCTGTACGAGGGTTTCGCGCGTCTGGCGAAGGCGCTCGCGGAACTGGTCGACGCCACCGCGGACGCCGCCGCCCGCTAGGACCGTCCCCCTCTTCACCACAGGAACGACGACGATGCTCTTCGTACGCCCCGGCCGTCTCGCCGACCTCGATGCGCTCCAGCAGATGGCGCGCACCGCACAGCCCGTGCTGCATTCGCTGCCGCACGACCGCCGCGCGCTGGAGGCGCGCATCGCGCTGTCGGAGGACTCGTTTCGCGCGGAAGTGGATTTTCCGGGCGAGGAGTTCTACCTGTTCGTGCTCGAGGACAGCGAGACCGGGCGGCTGCTCGGCACTGCGAGCATCGTCGCGGCGGCGGGCTACGCGGAGCCGTTCTACGCATTTCGCAACGATGCGCTGATCCATGCGTCGCGCGAGCTGCACGTGAACCGCAAGATCCACGCACTGACGATGTCGCACGAACTGACCGGCAGGAGCCGGCTCGCCGGCTTCTACATCGATCCGGCGCTGCGCGGCGAAGCAGCCGCGCACCTGATCTCGCGCGCGCGGATGATGTACGTCGCGGCGCACCGCAGACGCTTCACGCCGGAAGTCTTCTCGCTGCTGCTCGGCGTGACGGGCGAAGACGGCGTGTCGCCGTTCTGGGAAGCGGTGGGCCGCAAGTTTTTCGGGCGCGATTTCGCGGCGATCGAGGTCGAGTCGGGCGGCCGCAGCCGGACCTTCATCGCCGAGGTGATGCCGAGTTATCCGCTCTATGTGCCGCTGCTGCCGGAGTCGGCGCAGCGCGTGCTCGGCGAGCCCGACGAGCGCGCGCTGCTCGCGTACGAGATCCATCTCGAGGAAGGCTTCGAGACCGACCGCTTCGTCGACATCTTCGACGCGGGGCCGGTGCTGACCGCGCAGGTCGATCGCAGCGCGTGCGTGCGTCACAACGAAACGCGCACCGTGCACGAAGTCGCGAGCGCGCCGCACGGCGACACGTGGCTCGTCGCGACGGACAGCGCGGGCGGGTTTCGCTGCGTGCTGGCCCAACTGCCGGCCGCGCGCGAAGCCGGCGCGCCGCTGCCGCAGGCCGCGCGCGCGGCGCTTGGCGTGCAGCACGGCGACGCGGTGCGCTGCGTGCCGCTGCATCGGACGCAGGAAGACCTGGCCTTCGGAGGGGACGCATCATGATCGTCGTGCGCGTCGTGCAGACGGGCGATGTGGACGCGCTCGTCGCGCTCGCCCAGGAGACCGGGCCCGGTCTCACCACCTTCAAGCCGGACCGCGACGCGCTCGCCGCGCGTATCGCGCGCACGCGCCGCACGCTGGAAGACCGCGCCGAGCCGCACGAGGCCGGCTACTTCTTCGTGATGGAAGACACCGCGAGCGGCGACGTGGCCGGCGTGTGCGGGATCGAAACCGCAGTCGGGCTGCAGCAGCCGTTCTACAACTATCGCGTGAGCACGGTCGTGCACGCGAGCCAGGATCTCGGCATCTGGACGAAGATGCACGCGCTGAACATCTCGCACGACCTGACCGGCTATGCCGAGGTGTGCTCGCTGTTCCTGAGCCCGCGGTACCGGACGGGCGGCGTCGGCAGCCTGCTGTCGCGCTCGCGCTTCATGTTCCTCGCGCAGTTTCGCGAGCGCTTTCCGCAGCGTCTGTGCGCGGAGCTGCGCGGCCATTTCGACGCGGAAGGCGCATCGCCGTTCTGGCGCGCGGTGGGTTCGCATTTCTACCAGATCGACTTCAATGCGGCGGACTATCTGAGCTCGCACGGCCGCAAGGCGTTCCTCGCCGAGCTGATGCCGCGTTATCCGGTCTACGTCGAACTGCTGCCGCAGGCGGCGCAGCGCTGCGTCGGCCTCACGCACGACGACACGATTCCGGCGCGGCGCATGCTCGAAGCCGAAGGGCTGCGCTATGAAAACCACGTCGATATCTTCGACGCGGGGCCGGTGCTCGAATGCCACATCGCCGATCTGCGCACGGTGCGCGAGAGCGTCGTCGTGCCGGCGCGCGTCGGCGCGGTGCGTGACGAAGCCCCGCATGACGAAGCCCCGCGCGGCGACGTGCGGGATGCGCCGAAGTCGCTCGTGTCGAACACGTCGCTGGCCGATTTTCGCGTCGGCGCGGTGAGCGGCGTCGCGCAGGCCGACGGTTTCCATCTGGACGCGCGGCAGGCTGCGGCGCTTGCGGTGCGCGACGGCGACCCGGTGCGGGTGCTGCCGCTGAAACACAAACAGGGATGATCATGACCGAGCTTTTCATCGACGGCGAATGGACCGGCGGCACGGGCCCCGCCTTCGCATCGCGCAACCCGGGGACCGGCGAGACAGTATGGGAAGGCCGCAGCGCCAGCGCGGACGATGTCGGACGCGCGGTGCAGGCCGCGCGCCGCGCGTGCGCGGCGTGGTCGGCGCTGCCGCTCGACGCGCGCTGCGTGATCGTGCGCCGCTTCGCGGCGCTGCTCGGCGAGCGCAAGGAGGCGCTCGCCGGCGCGATCGGCCGCGAGACCGGCAAGCCGCTTTGGGAAGCGCGCACCGAGGTCGCGGCGATGGCGGCGAAGATCGAGATCTCGATCCAGGCGTACAACGAGCGCACCGGCGAGAAGCGCCTGCCGATGGCCGACGGCACGGCGGTGCTGCGCCATCGTCCGCACGGCGTCGTCGCGGTGTTCGGGCCGTATAACTTCCCGGGGCATTTGCCGAACGGGCACATCGTGCCGGCGCTGATCGCCGGCAACACGGTCGTGTTCAAGCCGTCGGAGCTGGCGCCGGGCGTCGCGCGCGCCACCGTCGAGGTGTGGCGCGAGGCCGGCCTGCCGGCGGGCGTGCTGAATCTCGTGCAGGGCGAGAAGGATACCGGCGTCGCGCTGGCGAATCACCGGCAGATCGACGGGCTGTTCTTCACCGGCAGCTCCGACACCGGCACGCTGCTGCACCGGCAGTTCGGCGGACGGCCCGAGATCGTGCTCGCGCTGGAGATGGGCGGCAACAACCCGCTCGTCGTCGCGCCGCTCGCCGATCTCGACGCCGCCGTGCATCACACGATCCAGTCCGCGTTCCTGTCGGCCGGCCAGCGCTGCACGTGCGCGCGGCGCATCCTCGTGCCGGACGACGCGTTCGGCGCGCGCTTCGTCGAGCGCTTCGTCGACGTCACGTCGCGCATCGGCGTCGGCCTCTACGACGCCGAGCCGCAGCCGTTCATGGGCGCGCTCATCTCGGCGCGCGCCGCGCAGCGGCTGGTCGATGCGCAGGCGCGTCTCGTCGCGGCTGGCGCGCGCCCGCTCGCGACGATGACGCAGCGCGACCCGCAGCTCGGCTTCGTCACGCCGGCGATCCTCGATGTCACCGGCGTGACCGGTCTGCCCGACGAAGAGCACTTCGGGCCGCTCGCGCAGATCGTCCGCTATGCGCATTTCGACGAGGCGATCGAGCACGCGAACGACACCGCGTTCGGTCTGTCGGCGGGGCTGCTCGCGGACGACGAAGCGCTGTGGACGCAGTTCCAGCGCACGATCCGCGCGGGCATCGTCAACTGGAACCGGCCGACCAACGGCGCGTCGTCGGCCGCGCCGTTCGGCGGCACCGGCCGCTCCGGCAATCACCGGCCGAGCGCGTACTACGCGGCCGACTACTGCGCCTACCCGATGGCGTCCGTCGAAAGCGCCCATCTGCAGATGCCCGCGAGCGTGTCGCCGGGCCTTCATTTCTGAGGATCGACGATGCAAGCCACTGAAGCGAATTTCGACGGACTCGTCGGTCCGACCCACAACTACGCCGGGCTGTCCTACGGCAACATCGCGTCGCAGACGCATGAAAAGTCCGTGGCCAATCCGCAGGCCGCCGCGAAGCAGGGGCTGCGCAAGATGAAGCAGCTTGCCGATCTCGGCTTTGCGCAAGGCGTGCTGCCGCCGCAGGAGCGGCCGTCGATGCGGCTCCTGCGCGAGCTCGGCTTCTCCGGCCCCGACGCGGCCGTGATGGCGCGCGTCGCGAAGGACGCACCGGAGCTGCTGGCCGCGGCGAGTTCGGCCTCGGCGATGTGGACCGCGAACGCGGCGACGGTGAGCCCGTCCGCGGACACGCACGACGGCCGCGTGCACTTCACGCCCGCGAATCTGTGCAGCAAGCTGCATCGCGCGATCGAGCACGAATCGACGCGCCGGACGCTGCGCGCGATGTTCGCCGATCCGGCCCGCTTCGCGGTGCACGAGGCGTTGCCGGGCACGCCGGCGCTCGGCGACGAAGGCGCGGCGAATCACACGCGTTTTTGCGCGGAATATGGCGCGCGCGGTGTCGAGTTCTTTGTCTACGGGCGCAGCGAATACCGCCGCGGACCGGAGCCGAAGCGCTATCCGGCCCGGCAGACCTTCGAGGCGAGCCGCGCGGTCGCGCAACGGCACGGCCTCGACGACGCGGGGACCGTCTACGCCCAGCAGAGCCCCGACGTGATCGATGCGGGCGTGTTCCATAACGACGTGATCGCGGTCGGCAACCGCACGACGCTTTTTTGCCACGAGCGCGCGTTCGTCGATCAGCACGCGGTGTATGACGCGCTGCGCGCGCGCCTCGCCGCGCAGCATGCCGGCTTCGATGTGATCGAAGTGCCCGATGCGCAGGTGAGCGTCGCGGACGCGGTGTCGTCGTATCTGTTCAACAGCCAGCTGCTGACGCGGCCCGATGGCCGCCAGGTGCTGGTGGTGCCGCAGGAGTGCCGCGAGAACGCCCGCGTGGCCGCGTATCTGGATGCGCTCGTCGCGCGGCCCGTCGGGATCGACGACGTGCTCGTGTTCGATCTGCGCGAAAGCATGAAGAACGGCGGCGGTCCCGCGTGTCTGCGGCTGCGCGTCGTGCTGAACGATGCCGAACGCGCGGCGGTGAGCCCGGGTGTGTGGATCGACGACACGCTGTTCGCGCGGCTCGATGCATGGATCGAACGTCACTATCGTGACCGTCTCGCGCCGGCGGACCTCGCCGACCCGGCGCTGCTGACCGGGTCGCGCACCGCGCTCGACGAGCTCACGCAGATTCTCGGCCTCGGGTCGCTGTATGACTTCCAGCGCTGAGCCGCGCATGCACCGGCTGCTCGACGATTTTCTCGCGTTCACGCTCGCGGGTGAGCGTCCCCCGGCCGGTGCCGCGCAAGGGCGCTGCGCGGACGGCGTACGCTGGCGCTGGCTCGACGACGGGGTGCTGCAGCTGGAACCGGCAGAACCGGGACAGGCGGCATCGACGCGCAGCGTGCTCGTGTCGGCCGGCGTGCATGGCGACGAGACCGCGCCGATCGAACTGCTGGCGCGGCTCGCGCGCGATATCGCGACGGCGCGCATCCCGCTAGCGTGCCGGCTGCTGGTGGTGCTCGGCAATATCGCCGCGATGCGCGCCGGCCGCCGTCATGTCGACGACGACCTGAACCGGCTGTTCAGCGGCCGTCACGCGCAACTGGCCGATAGCCGCGAGGCGCCGCGCGCGGCCGCGCTGGAACAGGCGGCGCGGAAGTTTTTTGATTCGGCGTCCGAAGCGAAACATGCACGCTGGCACATCGACATGCATACGGCGATCCGCGCCTCTGCATTCGAGCAGTTCGCGCTGCTGCCGCATACCGGCGCGGCGCCGTCGCGGGTGCTGTTCGACTGGCTCGGCGACGCGCGCATCGCGGCCGTGCTGTTGCATACGACGAAGGGCAACACGTATTCGCATTTCACCGCGCAGACGTGCGGCGCGCTCGCGTGCACGCTGGAACTCGGCAAGGTGATGCCGTTCGGACAGAACGATCTCGCACGCTTCGCCGGCGCCGACGACGCGCTGCGCCGCCTGCTCGCGGATCGTCCGCGTGACGGGGGCGCGCCGCTGCCGGCCGTCTTCACGGTAATCGACCAGATCACGAAGCAAAGCGATGCATTCGAGTTGCTGGTTGCCGCCGACGTGCCGAACTTCACGCCGTTCGAGCAGGGCACCTTGCTCGCGCGCGACGGCGCTTATCGCTACACCGTGCGGCATGCGGTGGAGCGTCTGGTGTTCCCGAATCCCGCCGTCAAACCCGGTCTGCGCGCCGGCCTGCTGGTGGTCGACACGACTGCGCAGACGCTTGCCGAACTCGGCTGATACGACCGCGCGGGCGCGTGGGTGTGTCTGCGTGTTTTTGCCTGTTGGCGCGTGCTTTTTTCTCCCTGTTCATTTCACCGCGTTCACCGCTTCGCTGCGTTCGCCTGAGGCGGGCACGCAGCGGGGCGCCGCCTTGCCGGATCGCGACACGAATTTGCGGGTTCGCCGCGCGTGTATCGTGCGTCACGCGCGCTGCGGCGCGCGGCGTGCCCGCCACGACGGCCCGCGCGCGCGATACAATCGCGGCCCGGCGGCTGTTGCATTGCATCACGGCAGCCGCGCGCGATTGAATCGTGCGCTCGTCACTGGAATGATGCAGCACGGATTCAACGCGGTTTTATCGTCACTTGTAGAGGAATACCAGGAATGAACATGATTGGGCGAAACACGGCCGCGCTGTTGCTGGCCGCCTGCACCGCGATCGCGGCCCAGCACGCGTCGGCGGCGGACATCAAGGAAATCCGCTTCGGCGTGGAGGCCTCGTACGCGCCGTTCGAGTCGAAGTCGCCTTCCGGCGCACTGCAGGGCTTCGACATCGACGTCGGCAACGCCGTATGCGCGAAGCTGAAAGCGAAATGCGTGTGGGTCGAAAATTCGTTCGACGGCCTGATTCCCGCACTGCGCGCACGCAAGTTCGATGCGATCAATTCCGACATGACGATTACCGCGCAGCGCCGCGCGGCCATCGACTTCACCGATCCGATCTACGCGATCCCGAACCAGATGATCGCGCGCAAGGGCAGCGGCCTGCTGCCGACGGCGGCGTCGCTGAAGGGCAAGCACGTCGGCGTGCTGCAGGGCACGATCCAGGAAGCGTACGCGAAGGCCCGGTGGGCGCCGGCCGGCGTCGACGTCGTCTCGTACGAGACCCAGGACCAGATCTATGCCGACCTCGCATCGGGCCGGCTCGACGCCGCGTTTCAGGATGCCGAGGCGGCCTCGAAAGGCTTTCTGAACCGGCCGCAGGGCGCGGGCTTTGCGTTCGCGGGGCCGCCGGTGAGCGACCCGACGCTGCTCGGCGGCGGCGTCGGCTATGGCTTGCGCAAGGGCGACACGGCGCTCCAGAACGCGCTGAACGGCGCACTGCGCGAACTGAAGGCGGACGGCACGATCGAGCGGATCGCCGCGAAGTATTTCACCGTGAAGGTGGTGATCCGCTAGACGCCACGCGGCGCGCGCCGTGAACGCGCGCCGCGCTGCCCGCGTTCGCTTCAGTTCACTTCAGATAGTCGAACGCGACTTCGCCCAGCCCGAGCGTGAGGTCGGCCACCAGATGGCGCGCCTCGACGATCTCCAGCACCGGCAGCTCGGCCACCGGGGCCAGCGCATGGGGCGCAAGCTGCAGCGACGCCGGCGCGGTCCATGCGCCTTTCAGTTCGATGTCCTGCAGGTAGTAGCGCACCAGTTCGCAGATCCGCGGCGAGCCGTCGACGTGCGGCATCACCTTCAGCAGGAAGTTCGGCGCTTCGAGGCGCTTTTTCTGTTCCGCGAGATCGAGCTGCGTGTGCTTGTAGCCCATGGTCGCGGTCGCGATGCGCACGGGACCGTAGTCGAGCGTGCCGACCAGCGTGTCCGTATGCACTTCGAGTACCGGTTTCGCGAGCTTCTTCGGAAAGCCCCATAGCTCGCGGCCGCCGGCGATCGGCGGATGATCGTCCAGATACATCGCGAGCGTATAGCTGCCTGCGACGCCGTCGAGCGTCACCGGGATCACCTGGCCGCTTTCGGTGTAGTCGCCGAAGCCGGTGGAGTCGGGCATGCGGATGAATTCGTAGTGCACGAGCGGCTCGCCCACCTGCAGCGGCTCGGGCACCACCTCGCGCAGCTTCGCGGGGTCGGTGCGGTAGGTGATGATCAGGAATTCGCGATTGATGAAACGGTACGGGCCGATGGGAAACGCGGGGCTCGTGATCGGCATGGCAAAGGCTTTCGACAGCACGGTGTTCAGGTCCATGGCTTTCCTTTCTGCTTTCTGGATCGGTCGGGGGGAAACGACGCTGCACGGCGGATTCCGCACAGCGATTTTGCACTGCACAACGCAGTATCGTCGATTCGCGCGCCGTGCGCAGCGTCGTACACGTAACCGAATATTTTTATGAAGCCGGGACTCGCCTGCGCGCGAGCGGGTAAAATCGCAGGGCGCCGCAAGGGGACGCCAGATGGCTCGTGCGGCGCTGTGCGCGCACCCGTGTCGAGGCGAGGCTGCGCCGCAAGCCATCGTCATGGAACAGCACCAGTCGGGGGAGTGGAATGTCCAGTATCGCAATCGGCGAGCCGCACGGGACGGGCGCAGCGCCCGCCCGGACGGACGGCGCCCGGATCGACGTGTGTTTTGCACGCCAGCCGATTCTCGATCGCGAGGGCATGCTTTGCGGGTTCGAACTGAAAGTGCACTGCGTGGCGAAGGCCGAAGAGCCCGCCGCGTCCACCGCGCACGAGGCATACGGCACGCAGGCAGCGCCGACGCGCACCGGCGCGATTGCGGATGCGCTCGCGCGGCCGAACCTGCGTCATGCGATGGCGGGGCATCCGGGCTACCTGGACGCCGATCGCGAGATGCTGTTCGACGAGGCGATCTTGCGGATCGCGCCCGAGCGCTTCGTGTTCGAGATTTCGCCGCAGATCGACGTCGATGCCGCGCTGATCGCGCGGCTGGTCGCGCTGCACGCACGCCGCTACCGCTTCGTGATCGACGGCGTGAGCGTGCCGAACGAAGCGTTTGCAAAGCTGCTGCCCTACGCGGAGGGCGTCAAGATCGCGATGACGGCGATCTCGCGCGCGCTGCTGCCGAAGTTCGCGAACGTGCTGAAGTCCGCCGGCAAGCTGCTGATCGCGGGCGACACTGAAACCCAGGACGATTTCGACGCCGCGCACGAACTCGGCTTCGACCGTTTTCAGGGCTATTACTTCGCGCGGGCGCAGAGCGCCCGCGCGCGCAAGGTAAGCGCGCCGCGCCATGCGCTGCTCAATCTGCTGCAACTGCTGGCGGGCGATCCGACGGTCGCGCAGCTCGAGGCGGAACTCAAGCTGAACCCGGTGCTGGTCATGCACCTGATGAAGCTCGCCAATTCGAGCGGTCTCGCGCTCGGCCACAAGGTCACGTCGCTGCGCGAGGCGATCAATGCGACCGGCACGAACCGCATTGCGCGCTGGACCCAGCTGCTGCTTTACGCGGACGGCCGCAAGGTGGCGCTCGAAGACGACCCGCTGCTGCAACTGGCCGCCACGCGCGCGCGCTTCATGGAACTCGCGGTGATGACGCTGCCGGAGGCGGATCGCGAAGAGGCCGATTCGGCCTTTCTGACCGGCGTGTTCTCGTTCGTCGATGCGGTGTTCGGCGGCTCGCTTGCCGGTACGCTGAACGTGCTCGCGCTCGCGAAGCCGATCCAGGCAGCGATCCTGCATCGCGAAGGCGTGCTGGGGCAACTGCTCGCGGCGATCGAGGCGCTCGAACACGGCGCGTGGGCCGACGTCGAGGCGGTGTGCGAGCGCCTCGCGCCGCTGACGGCGAGCGAGGCCGCGCAGCTCGCGCTGAGCGCGGCCGCATGGGCCGGGATTGCGGATCGTAGCGCCGAGGCAAGCGGTCTGCAGCGAATCGAGGACTGACAGCGCGGGCGGTGCGCCGCGCCGCTCAGTCCGCTACTGCAGCGCCATCTCCTGCATCGGCGCACGGGAAAAAAAACGCCCGAGCTCCCGTGCCAGCTCGTTCAGCGACGCCATCTCCGCCTGCGAGATGCGGCGCGGTTCGTCCGCATGCGACCAGTCGCCGTAGAGCAGCGCCACGGTGGTCTGGTTTTCGCCGCGCACCGGCAGCAGCACGAAGGCGCGCGTTTCGGTGAAGGTGCGGCGGAACCAGTCCGGCAGCCGCGCGACCATTTTCGGGTCGCGTGCGTTTTCGATGAAGATGCCCACCGCGTTGGCGATCGCGAGATGAAACACGTCGGGCTCGAACGCGGTGTTGAACGACAGCGCGGGCAGCGCCGCTTCCATGTTCGGCCCGAAACCCATGCGCGCCTTGAACATGCCCTGGCCGTCGCGCACGAACATCACGGTGCGCGCGAACGACAGGCTTGCGTGGACCGTCTCGGAGGCCATCGCGAGGGCCGGCGCGAGGCCGCTGCCGGCGGCGAGCGCGCGCAGGTCCGCGACGCCCGCGCTGATGCGTGCCTGCGGCGGCAGCGCTTCGCGCGCGATCGCATCGGCGTTCGCGCGCAGCTCGACGATTTCGCGCATCACGCCTTCGCCGGCTTCCTCGCGGGCGAGCGCGTTGCTCGTCTCGACGAGCGTGTCGGCGTCCGTATTCAGCGCGCGGCTGTAGCGGTGCGCGAGTTCCGCGATGCGCATCTCGCGCTGCCCTTCGGGCAGGTTCGGCGTGGTGAGCACGCTCGCCACGTCGGTCGAATAGTTCGTGATCGCACGCAGCCACTGCACCTGGCGCGGCTCCTCGGTGTCGAGCGGATCGAACTCGCCCATCCCGGAGCGGATCATGTCGGGCAGGCGCCAGCGCGTGGCGGCCTCCAGCCCGATCTCGTCGAACGTGACGCCGAGCACCGCGGCGCAGGCCTCGGCCTCGTCGACGTCCGCCTCGACCTGGCGGCGGATCTGGTCCCACTCGGCGTCGAGGTAGAACACGACCAGCAGCTTGCCGATCTGGCGCATCAGCGTGCACACGACAGCTTCCTCGCCGGCGCGCAGGTCGCCGCGCTCGGTCAGCTTGCGCGCGACGCAGCCCGAGAGCAGCGTGCGGTTCAGCTCCAGCTTCGCGTCGATGCGGCGCGGCGCGCTGTGATGGAAGTGGTCGACGATCTTCAGGCCGACGACGAGATGGCCGACCGCGTCCATGCCGAGCACCATCAGCGCGCGCGACACGGTCGTGATGTTGCCGCCGAACGCCATGTACATGGCCGAGTTCGCGAGCCGCAGCACTTTCTGCGTGAGCGCGAAGTCCGACAGCACGATCTGCACGAGCCCCGAGAAATCGAGGTCGTCGTTGTTCATGGCGGCCATCGTCGTACGCAGCGACTGCGACAGCATCGGGAAATCGCCGCGCTCGCTCATCCGCGTCCAGAGTCTGTCGAGCACTGCTGCCTTTACCATGTGAATTCCGCTAAAGCCATTCATGATCCTGTGAGTCGCCTGCCGGCGGCGCGCCGCGGCCGCGTGATCCGCCCGTGGCGCATTATGCCGGTTCGTGCAGATGCAGCGCGCGCGACTCGAAGCGTTGCGCCAGCTCGTCGGACGGCAGCGCCTTGCAGACGAGCCAGCCCTGGATGTGGCCGCATCCCATCTCGGTCAGCAGCGCGCGCTGCGCCTCGGTCTCGACGCCTTCGGCGACGAGTTCGAGATCGAGCGTCTGCGCGAGCCCGACCACGGCGCTAACGATTGCCTGATCGTTTCGCGAGGTTAGCAGATTCTCGACGAAGCTCCGGTCTATCTTCAGTTTTGCGAGCGGAAAACGTTGCAGGTACGCGAGACTCGAGTAGCCGGTGCCGAAATCGTCGATCGCAAAGCGGATGCCCATGCCGGTGAGCTCTTCGAGCAGCGCCTTCGCGTGTACCGGATCGTGCATCAGCAGGCTTTCGGTGATCTCGAACACAAGCCGGCGCGGATCGATGCCCGTGAGCGCGATCGCCTCGCGCACGTTGTCCTTGAAACGCGGATTGCGAAACTGCTGCGGCGACACGTTCACCGCCATGTACTGCAGCCGGATGCCGCGCGCATCCCACTGGATCAGCTGCATGCAGGCGGCCTTCAGCACCCAGTTGCCCAGGTAGTTGATGAGGCCGACCGATTCGGCGAGCGGGATGAACATCGACGGCGGCACCAGCCCGTGCACCGGATGCAGCCAGCGGATCAGCGCCTCGACCCCAACCACGCCGCGGCTCAGGCTGCTCGTGATCGGTTGAAAATGCAACGAGAATTCGCCGTTGCGCACGCCGTCGTAGAGATCGGCTTCGAGCTTCAGGCGCTCGGCGTCGGCGGGGTCGTCGTCCGGCACGTAGAACGCGAGCGTGTTGCCGCCCGCGGCCTTCGCCTGCAGCAGCGCATGGTCGGCCCAGCGCATCAGGTGATTGCCGTCGGTGCCGCCGCTGTCCGCGTCGCGCGGGTCCGGGTACAGCGCGATGCCGATGCTCGCCGACAGGTGCACCTGCTGGCCGCTGAACACATAGGGCTGCTGGATCGCGGTGAGCAGGCGCCGCGCGAGGGCCTCGGCCGTCGCGCTCGCGTCCGCGCGGCTCGTCGCGGCCGCGAGCGTGAGCGCGAACTCGTCGCTCGCGACCCGCGCGATCCGCTCGCCCTGGGTCGCGGTGTTCGCGATGCGCCGCGCGGTTTCGCGCAGCATCTCGTCGCCGGCATCGTAGCCGAGCGCGCGGTTCACGCGCTGGTAGTCGTCGATGTCGAGCAGCAGCAGGGTCGCGGTCGTGCCGTGCGTGTCGGCATGCTGCTGCGCGTCGATGAGGCTGGCTGCGAGCGCGGCATGATTCGCGAGGCCGGTCAGGCGGTCATGATGCAGCGCGTGCGTGAGACGCTCCTCGGTGGCGCGCCAGTCCGACACGTCGAAGCCGGCAAGCGCGAAGCCCTCGGTGCCGTTGTGGCTATTGCGCACGACGCGCAGCTCGACGGTGATCGGATAGGTGAGCGAGCGGATCAGCCCGATCGTCGCCTTCTCGATCACCCCGGTGGCCGAGGCGCGCGCGAACAGCGCATCGAGCCGCTCGATGTCGCCCGGCGCGACGATGTCGTGCAGCGAGATCGTCTGCAGGTATTCGAGGTGATAGCCGATGAAGCGCAGGCTCGCCGCCGACACGTACAGAAAGCGCAGGCCGCGGTCCACATGCGCGAGCAGGTCGACCGCGCCGGCCGCCTGTTCGAGGTGCCCGCAGGCCGCGCCCGGCGCGCCCGCGGCTCCGGTGCGGCGGCCCAGCGCGCGGATCCGCTCGATGACCGTGCGCAAGGGGCCCCGGCGGGGCGCGGTGATCCTGTTCGCTTCCATGGAGTGTCTGTCGCTGGCAACCGTGTTCGTCTACCGGCGGATCCGACATGCCCGTCGATCCGGACCGGGACGTCGGGGTATTCACCCGCCTATCAGAACGCGATAACGACCGCTGGGCGGAAATCTTTAACGAAACCTTCAAAAAACGCGCGCTCGTCGCCGCAACGGTGGAATCGTTTCTGTTGCCCCGCAGATTCGGTTAAAGTGGCGCGGATTGCCGTTCGTCCGCGGCCGCGCACGCGCGGCGCGCGGCGGCGGTGCTTGCCTTACACAGTCTTTCCGTATCGAGCACTGGGGAGCCATGTCCGATCCGTTTTCCACCAGGGTCCAGCCTGGGTACGTCGAAGTGCTGGCGCAGCATGCGAGGCTCGGTCAGGCCGCCGCGCAGGCGCCCTTCGTCTACCTGGGGCGCCAGCCGATTCTCGATCGCAACGGCGCACTGCATGCGTACGAACTGCTGTTTCGCGCCGGCGCGCACAACTATGCGGAAGTGAGCGACGACGCCCAGGCGACGGCCCAGGTCGTCGCGCGCACGATCGGCGGAATCGGCGTGCCGGCCGTGCTCGGCGCGCACCGCGGCTATGTGAATATCGGGCGCGAGCTGCTGTTCGACGACATCGTTCACCTGATGCCGCCCGAGCGCTTCGTGCTCGAAATTCTCGAAACCGTCGAGTTCGACGCACACCTCGTGCGGCGCCTGAAGGAGTTGCGCGGCGCGGGCTTTCGCGTGGCGCTCGACGACGTGAGCGCGCTGTCCGATGGCCTGCTCGCAGTGCTGCCGCATACCGACTTCGTGAAGATCGATTTTCTGCTGACGCCGCGCGCCGCGCTGCCGAAGCTCGCGGCCGTGGTGCGGGCGCACGGCAAGACGCTGATTGCCGAGAAGGTCGAGACGCACGAGGACTTCGCGCTCGCGCGCGAACTCGGCTTCGAGCTGTTCCAGGGCTACTTCTTTGCGCGGCCGCAGGTGCTCGCTGCGCCGCGCAACCATTCGTCGCGCTCGGCGCTGCTGCGGCTGCTCGCGCTGCTCGCACGCGATGCCGGCATCCTGGAGCTGGAGGACGAGCTCAAGCGCAACCCGAACGTCGTCGTGCAGTTGCTGCGGCTCGTCAATTCGAGCGCGTTCGGACTCGGCCGCAATATCGCGTCGCTGCGCGAGGCGATCATCGCGACCGGCACGCGCCAGATCGCCCGCTGGGCGCAACTGCTGCTCTACGCGGACGGCGGCGAGCTGCCGTGGCGCTCCGATCCGCTCGTGCAGCTGGCCGGCACGCGCTCGCGCTTCATGGAGCTTGCCGCGCGCTGGCTGTGCCCGTCCGACGAAGAGTTCGCGGACGCGGCCTTCATGACCGGGATCTTCTCGCTGGTGCATGTGGTGCTCGGCTCGACGCCGCGCGAGACGCTCGACCGGCTCGGGCTCGCGGCGCCGATCCGCGATGCGATCGTCGGACATCGCGGGCGGCTCGGCACGCTGCTGCGCATCGCCCAGGCGGCCGACGAAGGCGCCGGCGACGGCCCCGATGCCGCATCGATTGCCGCGGCGCCGGACGCGCCGCCCGGCTTCGCCGAGCTCACGCCGGCGGTGCTGGCGGAGCTGAACCTGTCGGCGGCCGCGTGGTTCGGCGCGCACGCGGGCGTTGCCTGACGCGGTGTGCGAATCGCCTGACGCCGTGTGCGCGGGACTGCGGGCGTTGGCCGAACGTGATCCAATAGCGGATGGCAGCGCGCGCGGCGACCGCGACCGCGCGCGGCGGTGCCGGCGACCACGCCGGCCGCAGTCCAGGCGCGGTGCGCACGCGCCGTGCGTCAACGCATCGAAAGGAGTCGAGATGAAACACAGGTTCATGTCATTCATGCTGGCGGGCGCCGTCGCGCTCGGATTCGCGCTGCACGCGCCCACGGCATCGGCCACGCTGAAGCCGGGCGATGCGGCGCCTGACTTCACTGCGCAGGCGTCGCTGGGCGGCAAGACGTTCACGTACACGCTGGCCGACGCGCTGAAGAAGGGGCCGGTCGTGCTGTACTTCTATCCGGCGGCGTTCACGAAGGGGTGCACGATCGAGGCGCACGAATTTGCCGAGGCGGTCGACGAGTACAAGAAGTACGGCGCGACGGTGATCGGCGTGTCGCACGACAACATCGCCACGCTGACGAAATTTTCGGTCAGCGAGTGCCGCAGCAAATTCCCGGTCGCGGCCGATCCCGACGCGAAGGTGATTCGCGCCTACGATGCGCGCATGCCGCTTGCCAGCACGATGGCCGACCGCGTGTCGTACGTGATCGCGCCGGACGGCAAGATCATCTACGAGTACACGAGCCTGTCGCCGGAGAAGCACGTCGCCAATACGCTCGAAGCGCTGAAGCAGTGGACCGCGACGCACCGGCAATAGCGCGCCCGGCTGCGTGCCGCGCGCGCGGGACGGACGGTTCCGCACGGATGCGCGAGGCGCGTCGCTGATGCCGGTCTTCGTCGTGCTGGGCGCGCTCGCCGCGCTGGCCTATGGCGCCGTGCGGGCGTTCGATGGACTGTCGCGGCAGTTCGGCGCCGGCGTCGCGGTGGGCGCGGCGGTGAGCGCGGCGCTCGTGCTGGCTGCTGCGCTCGGCTATGCGCTGCAGCGGCGGCGCGAGGTGGCGTCGAATATCGCGGACGGCGACTGGACCCACCGGCTGGCGGCGGACTGGGGCGAACTGCGTCTTGCGGCCGGCAAGCGGCTGTGCAACGTGCAACTGGGCGGCGAACGCGGCGAGTACATCTTCGCGGACCTGCAGGGTGCCGAGGTCGAAGCGGTCGGCTCCGGCTGGCAGCTTGCGCTGAAGGTGCGCGACGCGCGGCATGCGGTGTGGCCGCTGCCGATGCGCGACCGCAGACAGGCGCGGCAGTGGTCGCGCATCATCGGGCTCGCGATGACGCAGAAGCTGTGATGTCCCGCGCGCCGTGCGCGGCATGGCTGGCGCGCGCGCCCTGCCACGGCAAGCGCGTGGCGCGTGTGACTCGCGGGACGCGTGTAGCGCGTGTAGCGCGTGTGACGTGGGCGCGTGCGCTGCGCTAGTTTTCGAGCCGCCGCTCCGGCGTGCCGCCGATTTCGGCGACGATCTTCGCGACGCAGTCGAGCAGCAGCGGCGCGGCATGCGCGATCAGCCATTCGCGCGGGCATTGCTGCGCGGCGCCGCCGCAATTGACCGCATAGCGCTCGCCCGACGGCCCGACGAAGGCCGCGGCGATCGCATTCAACCCCGCATACCACTCGCCGGTCGCGATCGCATAGCCTTGCTCCGCGATGCTTTGCAGCGCGCTGTCGATGCGCCCGGCGAGCGGCCAGCCGTCGTCGCCTTCGGTCGCCCGCAGGCACGCGATCAGCGTGTCGCGTTCGGCCGGCGGCAATGCGGCGAGGTAGGCCCGGCCGACCGCGGTGCGGCCCAGGTTGATCCGCGAGCCGACATCCAGCCGCGAGACGAGAATGGCCGAGCGCGGCTTGATCGCGTCGATGACGACCATGTCGAGCCGGTCCCGCACGGCCAGATGCACGGACAGCGAAGTCTGCTCGGCCAGTTCGAGCAGAAACGGCCGCGAGCGCGCGCGGATGTCGAAGTTGCGCAGAAAGCCGTGGCTCAGTTCGAGCACCGACGACGTCAGCATGAAGCGCTCGCTGTCCGGCAGTCGCGACAGATAGCCGGAGTGAACGAGCGTGGCCGTGATGCGCGACACCGAGGGCTTCGGAATGCCGGTCAGACTGGCCAGTTCGCGATTGCTGAGCGGCGCCTCCGCGGTCGCGACGCAGCGCAACACGGTCAGGCCGCGCGCGAGCGCCGCGACTTCGTCTCCCGAATTGTCTTTTTCCTTGACCGGGTCGGTGGTGCTAACGGGCATCGGGTGTCGGGTCATGTCGGCGTATGTTAGCGAAAATGAAACTACATTTCAGAATTCTAAATTGTACGGTGCAGCCGAACAACAGATGGTAGCGCCGAACCCGCACCATTATGGCGCATCGGTATTGCGCCGATGCCCGTAGATCATTGTAGTTGATGGTTAACAACGGCCTTGGGCCTTATCTTTATATTTTGCTTGACTTAGTCAGCATTACCATAAAAAATGGAATCCAGTTTCGGAAGTCTGCCTAAATCCCATTTTTTGGGTAATGTGCGCGTCTCGCGTACCGGGCTTTTGGATCCCGTCTCTCAGGTTCTAGCACGGCCCTCGGAATGGCTAGAACTTTTTAAGGCGTCACGGTCACGTGACGCCTTTTTTTTGTCCGGCCGGAATGCAACAACGATGCAACAAAGCCGGCCTGAACGGCCGTTCCAGATGCAGCCCACTCTGAATCGATCTGTACACCGAATGATTTACCCGCATTTCATTTCAATAAAGTCCTGATATCTATTAGCAGCGCTGCAAATAGCAGGATCAGGGCGAGCGAGAACGAGGCTATGCCGACGAGGATCAGCAGGTGATTAATCAGATCGGCTCGGGCTGCGCGATGACGCAGGGGCGCGGGCAGCTTTTCCGGCAATCGCGTGCTTGCCGCAACAGGGTCTCTGGCCACCCCGCCTCCGTGGTTCCGACGCGTGCGTGTCCCGCTTCCTCGGCGCATGTCGGCATTCGTTGTCGTTCTGTCTGGCGGGTTGACCCGCGTTCGGTTTCGCGCAGTGTTCCGCGTTTCATTCTGGATGGCGTCGCCTGAAACAACGCTGCCGTCGATAAGCGCTATTAGGCCGAATAACGACATTGTTTGCCACTTGAAAAGTTGAGTGATTACAACCGTTCAAGTCCTTCATGTCAAGTGGTGGCATTGCCACTATTCGGGTTGTATCTGGCGCAAGGAGATGGGAATGAACAAGAGCAAAAACACCGTGGCTCGAACGATAGGAAAAGCCATCGCGCGCCGCCGGGCGCTCGCAGGCTATACGCAGGAACAGGTCGCCGAACGCCTGGGGGTGGGCCAGGAAGCGATCTCGCGGATGGAGCGCGGCGTGGCCAATCTGACCGTGGCTCGCCTCGCCACGCTGGCGGAGATCTATCAGTGCGATATTGCGCAACTGGTCACGGAAACGTCCGACCGGGAAAGCGATCAGGCGGTCGCGCTGTCCTCGGTGCTCGGCCGTCTGCATCGGGCAGACCGGGAATTGCTGATCGAATGGGTCAACGTTTTCGCCGCGCGGATCCAGCGTGGATCGCGGCTGGAGCTTCACGGGCTCCCCGAGGTCTGAGGCCGCGCGCGCTCAGCGTGCGAAGGCGGAAAGGGTGGCGATGCCGAGCGTTGTCATGAGCAGCGACGCGCCGACGTGGATGGCGATTTCGCCGGCTGCCCAGCCGAGGCGGCCTTCCTGCAGGCGCTGCACCACTTCGGCGGAGAACGTCGAGAACGTCGAGAGGCCGCCCATCAGGCCCGTGATGACGAATAGCCGCCATTCGGGGGCGAGCGCGGGCAGCCGCGCAAAGAACGCGACTGCGAGGCCGATCACGTAGCCCGCGATCACGTTGGCCGCGAGCGTGCCGAGCGGCAACGACGGAAAGAGGCCGTTCAGCCGGATCCCGAGGACCCAGCGCAGCAGCGAGCCGAGTGCGCCGCCGAGACCGACGGCCAGAATAGACAGATACATGGAGAATCGAATGTGAAATCTCGCGGCCCGCCAGCCGCGGGTCTTCGGCGCCGCCCGCCGGCCGCGCGCGATGATGCGGGGCGCATGCCGCGCACGGCGCGGGGCTGACGGGAAGGGGGCCAGGCGCGCCAGTCTATCATCGGACGGCGCGCGGCGGTGTGCGCGCGCGGCGTTAGCCGACTGTTTCGCGCTCCGGCGTCGACGAGATCTTGTGGATCGACAGGTCGGCGCCATTGAATTCGTCTTCCTGGTCGAGCCGCAAGCCGACTGTCGCGCGGATCACGCCGTACACGAGCGTGCCGCCGAGCGTAGCGATCGCGATGCCGCCGAGCGTGCCGATCAACTGCGCGGCGAGCGACACGCCGCCGGTGCCGCCGAGCGCGCGCAGGCCGAAAATGCCCGCCGCGATGCCGCCCCACGCGCCGCACAGGCCGTGCAGCGGCCACACGCCGAGCACGTCGTCGATGCGCCAGCGGTTCTGCACGCAGGTGAACATATAGACGAACAGCGCCCCCGCGATCCCGCCGGTGACGAGCGCGCCCAGCGGGTGCATGACGTCCGAGCCCGCGCAGACCGCGACCAGCCCGGCGAGCGGACCGTTGTACGTGAAGCCCGGGTCGTTGCGTCCGGCGAGCCATGCGGTGAGCGTGCCGCCGACCATCGCCATCAGCGAGTTGACCGCGACGAGCCCGCTGATCTTGTCGATGGATTGCGCGCTCATCACATTGAAGCCGAACCAGCCCACCGCGAGCACCCATGCGCCGAGCGCAAGGAACGGAATGTTCGACGGCGGATGGGCGGCGATGCGGCCGTCGCGCTGATAGCGGCCATGCCGTGCGCCGAGCAGCAGCACCGCGGGCAGCGCGACCCAGCCGCCGAACGCGTGCACGACGACCGAGCCGGCGAAATCGTGAAACGGCGCGCCGAAGGTCTGCGTGAGCCAGGCCTGGACGCCGAAGCGGTTATTCCATGCGATGCCCTCGAAGAACGGATAGACGAAGCCGACGAGGATGAACGTCGCGCACAACTGCGGATTGAATTTCGAGCGCTCCGCAATGCCGCCGGACACGATCGCCGGAATGGCCGCCGCGAAGGTCAGCAGGAAAAAGAAGCGTACGAGCGCGTAGCCGTTGTGCTCGGCCAGCGACGTCGCGCTGCCGAAGAACTGCACGCCATAGGCGATCGTGTAGCCGATGAAGAAATACGCAATGGTCGACACCGAGAAGTCGACGAGAATCTTCACGAGCGCATTGACCTGGTTTTTCTTGCGCACCGTGCCCAGTTCCAGAAAGGCAAAGCCTGCGTGCATGGCCAGCACCATGGCCGCGCCTAGCAGCAGGAAGAGGGTATCGGTACCGGATTTCAGACTTTCCATCGTTCAGTTTCCGCAAGCGCCAAAAAATCGGACGAGGAATGCAAGTTCTGGGCCAAAGTGGGGCGAGACGACGCGCGGCACGCGTTAATCCGGTGCGAAAACGCACCGATGTGGCTTTTCCATACCGGAACTGGTGCGTGACAGGCGTTCGCGCGGCGCCGGCTGGTGTGCGCAAATGCACATCAAATGTGCATGAATACCGAAATGGGGCATGAATTCCCTCTTATGGCGTTTTGCATTTTGTTATTTCATTTGGCTGACAATGTGCCGTTTTGCGCGACGGGTTTTGTCATGGGGCACAAAGGCCGACATAATGGTTTGCCGCATTGCCCGGCAAACCGCCTCCGAACCCATTCGCACCACGCATGAGACTGACAACGAAAGGGCTGTTGCTGATCGCGATTCCCGCGCTGTTCGAGCTGGCGATCCTCGCCGGGCTGGTGAAAGCGCAGTCCGAGGTGGCACAGGCCGAGCGCTGGAGCCTGCACGGCGAGGACGTGCTGCGCGGGAGCGCGGCCGTGCTCGAGCCGGTCCTGCTCGATTCCGTGCGGTTGCGCGGCGCGATCCTGCGCGGCGAGGACGACGTGGACGAGCCCGTCACGCTATGGACGGATCTCGATCGCCGCATCGACCAGCTGTCTGACCTCGTGGCCGACAATCCCGCGCAGGTCGAGCGGGTCGAGCAGGTGCGCGAAGCGGTGCAGGGGTATCGCCAGTGGTCCGACCGGATGCAGGATCTGCTGCATGCGGGACATCGCGCCGAAGTGCTGGCGCGCGTGAACGAACTGGTCCGCGCCGATGCGCTCGATGCGGTGCGCGCGGAGATCGCCACGTTTCAGGCCGACGAGCGTCGCCTCGACGCGCAGCGCGCGGCCGAAGCCGATGCCGCGCGCACCCGTCAGCAGCTTCTGGTCGGCGCGGCGGTGCTGGGCTCGCTGGTGTTCATCGCGCTCGCGGTGTGGCTGTTCACACGCGGCGTGCGCGGCCGGCTCGTGCGGCTTGCCGACAACACCGGCCGGCTCGCGGGGAACGAACTGCTCGCGCCGGTCGACGCGGGGGGCGACGAGATCGGCCAGCTCGGCGCGGCGCTGCAGGAGACGAGCCGCCGCCTGCTCGAAGCGGAGCGCTTGCAGGCGCGCTACCAGTCGGACCTCGCGCGGCGCGCCGACGAACTCGTGCGCATCAACGAGACGCTGCGCCAGCAGACGCAGGAGAACGAGATGTTCATCTACAGCGTGTCGCACGACCTGCGTGCGCCGCTCGTCAACCTGCAGGGCTTCTCGAACGAATTGCGCCACGCCTGCGACGACCTGCGCGGCGTGCTGCGCGACTCGCCGCTCGCGCCCGCGCCGCGCGCGACGATCGAGCGCCTCGTCGACGAGGATATCGGCGAGGCGCTGCATTTCCTGCAGACGGCGGTGCTGCGCGCGTCGCACATCATCGACGCGTTGCTGCGGCTCTCGCGCGTCGGGCGTGTCGAGTACCGGCGCCAGCCGGTCGGCGTCGGCGATCTCGTGCAGCGCGTGGTCGACGCGATGCAGGCGTCGATCCGCGCGCGCAATGCCCGCGTGACCGTGCATCCGCTGCCGCCGGTGTGGGGCGATCCGACCTCGCTCGAGCAGGTGTTCGCAAACCTGCTCGGCAATGCGGTCAACTATCTCGATCCGGGCCGCGAGGGCCGTATCGAGATCGGCACGACCGCGGCGCCGCCTGGCGTGCAGTCGCTGCACATCTTCTACGTGGCGGACAACGGGCTCGGCATTCCGGCCGTCGCGATGCCGCGCCTGTTCAGCGCGTTCCAGCGCCTGCATGGCCAGGTGGCGGCCGGCGAGGGCATCGGCCTCGCGCTGGTGCGGCGCGTGATCGAGCGGCACGGCGGACGCATCTGGGCCGAGTCGGCCGAGGGCGTCGGCACGACTTTCTATTTTTCATTGCCGCAGGCGCCCGCGCGCGAGACGCGTGAGTCCGCCGATGCCCTCGTCGACGACGCGCCTGGGTTTGGCACCCTGTGACGCGCGCACCGGCCGCGTTGTGCGCGCGGCCGGGCCGCGTGTGCCCGGAAAGGCGCGCACGCCGGCGAGAAGCTTTCCGTTATGATGAGCAGTGCTAAAAATGACCGCGCAAAACCGGCAGCGCAAAACCGGCAACCGTGCTTCGCGCTGGGGGCGGCGTTGTGCCGCGGCGCGCGGTGCATGCCGCCTGTATGATGGACGAACCGGCTGAACGCACCCGAAGTGCGCCCGAAGTACAACCCAATCGCAACCGAATCGCAATCGCTTTCCAGGGTACAGATCCGACCATGACCGAACAGATCCGAAACACACTCGTGCGCAGCGGTCTCATGGCCGCCCTCGTTCTGGGCGCGTTAAGCGCGTGCGGGAAGCACGACGCAGCCGGCAACGGGCCGGCCGCCACGGCCGACGCCGCCGCCCAGCAGGCGAAGCAGGCGCTCGATCAGGCGGCGAGCTTCGTCGGCCAAAAGGTCGATGCGACGAAGCAGGGCATCGACGCGGCGTCCGCGCCGTCGATGCCTGTCGACGCCGCTACGCTCGCGTCCGCCGCGCAGGCGCATCTGCAAGGCGCCGCCAGCGCCGCGAATGCCGGTCTCGCGCAAGCCGCGTCGGCGAGCGGCGCGCGCCTCGAAGCGATGGGCCGCAAGCTTCAGCAATGGTCGAACACGGTCGCGTCGTCGGCCGCCGCGGCGTCCGGTGCGAGCGACGCGCCCGCGTCGCAGGGCAACTGAGCGACGCGCTTGCGCCGCGTTCCGTTCATCGAAGCCGTGTCGTTGACAGCCGGCATAAGTGTAATTAATATGGTTACATATCGTCGCAAGGCAGGTGCGTGATGAATACGAGCAGCCGGTTTGCATTCGCGGTTCACGTGCTGGCGTTGCTGTCGCTGCAGGACGGTGTGCCGTTGTCGTCGGAAGTCATTGCGGGCAGCGTCAACACGAATGCCGCGTTGATCCGGCGCCTGCTGTCGATGCTCGCGGACGCGGGCCTGACGACGTCGCAACTCGGCGCGGGCGGCGGCGCGCTGCTCGCGCGCGCGCCGCAGAAGATCACGCTGCTCGACGTCTACCGCGCGGTCGACGACGCGCAACTGTTTGCGCTGCATCGCGAGGAGCCGAATCCGGCGTGCATGGTGGGGCGCAATATCCAGCACGTGTTGCGCGGCATTATCGGCGAGGCGCAGCAGGCCATGGAGCATGCGCTGGCCTCCCGCACGCTGGCGGATGCGACGGCGGACGTCGTCCGTACCGAGCAGCAGCGCGAGCGCAAACGCCGGGCGGCGGGCGAGCATCGCTAGGGCGTTCGGGAGGGGGGCGTCCCCTTTTTTCATCTTATATGTAACTAATATAGTTACTTTTAAAGTCAGGAGCATGCACATGAGTACCGCATTGAAGATCGCGCTGTTTGGCGCAACAGGCATGATCGGTTCGCGCATTGCCGCCGAGGCTGCGCGCCGCGGCCATCAGGTGAGCGCGCTGGTGCGCGAGCCGGCGCGCCTGCCCGCCGGCGGCGCGAACCTGCGCGGCGTCGCGGCCAACCTGCTGGACGCAGCGAGCGTCGCCGCGGCGGTGCGCGGGCACGACGTGGTGGCCAGTGCCTACGCGCCGCCGCGCGACGATGCGGCTGTGCTCGCGTCCGCGACGCGCGCGCTGGTCGACGGTGTGCGCGCGGCGGGTCTGAAGCGGATCGTCGTGGTGGGGGGCGCGGGCTCGCTGCTCGTCGCGCCCGGTACGCAACTGGTCGATACGGCCGGCTTTCCCGATGCGTACAAGGCCGTGGCGCTCGCGCATCGCGACGCGCTCACGTATTACCGCACCATCGCGGATCTCGACTGGACGTTCTTCGCGCCGGCTGCGCTGATTGCGCCGGGCGAGCGCACCGGTGCGTTCCGCACCGGTGCCGCGACGCTGTTGACCGATGCGCAGGGCGAGAGCCGCATCTCGGCCGAAGACTACGCGATCGCGTTCGTCGACGAAATCGAGCAGGGGCGCTACGTACGCACGATCGCGACGGCGGCGTACTGAGCGGTTTTACCCCAGGGGTGTGCCGGCACGCGCGGGCGCGCGGGGCGTCCCGGCTACCGGGCGGAACGCCCCGCGCCGCACGCAAGCGCGCTAACAATCGGTTACGCATCGACACGGATCCGACTGGCATCAGCCGCTACACTTGGCGCCTGCCGTTACGTCCCGGATTCCCATGAAGTCTTGTCCGATGCGCCGCGCACCGGCGGCCTCGTTTGCCCGTGCCGGTCTCGTTTGCGCGTGGCGCGCCTGCATCCGCGTGCTGCCCGCAGCCCGCGCGAGCCGGCGCGGCCTCTTGTGCCTGGATGACCTGACTGCGTGCGCCGTTTTCGCGCGTGCGCTGTGCGCGGGCGCGCTGTGGCGGCGCGTCATGCTGTGCGTGCTGCTGGCCTCGCCGGCTGCGCACGCCGCCGCCGGCACGCCGGTGATTCCGGCGCTGCAAAGCCTCATCAATAGCGCTACCGTGACGTCGCCGGCTTCGGCGGCGGATGCCGCGTCGACGCCGTCGCCGGCGAGCGAGGCGCAACTCGCGCATGAGCTCGACGGCGTGATCGCCACGCTCGACAACGACCGGCAACGCACGGCGCTGGTCGCGCAACTGAAGAAGCTGCGCGACGTCACGCGCCACGTCGCGCCGGGCGCGCCGCCGCCACCGAATCCGGGGCTGCTGGGCGCGATCGCGTCGGGCATCGCGTCGTTCGAATCGGGCGTGCAGCACGGACGCACGCCGCTGCGCGCATGGGCCGGACGCTTCGACGCGGCCGGCGACGAACTGTACGCGATCGTCGCCGGCGACGGGCCGCAGCCATTGGGCCGGATCGTCGCCGACATGGCCGCGATGCTCGCCGGCTGGGGAGCGTGCGCGTGGGCGCTAATCGCGCTGCAGCGCCGGATCCATCGGCGCCTCGGTATTGGCGTCGGGCTTGCGCCGGATCCGTCGACCAGCGCGCTGCTGGTGTTCGCGCTGCGGCGGGTCGGCCCGTGGATCGTCGCGTTCGTCGCGGCGCTGGTGTTCGCGCATGCGATGCCGGTGGCGCTCGGCCGCACGCTCGGGATGGTGGTTGCGTATGCAATCGTCGCCGGCGCGGTGTTCTCCGCGATCTGCCTGATCATGTTCTCGCTGTTCGGCTCCGGGCACCGGCGCGTCGCGGTGCGCGTGCTGCTGGAGCAGGCCCGCCGGCTGCTGTTCGCGATCGGCGTGTGCGGCGCGTTCGGCGATGCGGCGGTGAACTACGACGTCGCGCATCAGCTCGGCACGCATCTCGCCGGATTGATCTCGACGATCGCGAACATGAGCGCCGCCGTGCTGACCGGCTATTTCGCACTGGCGTTCCGGCGGCCGGTCGCGCATCTGATCCGCAACCGCGCATACGACGTGCGTCACGATCATCGCGCCGCCACCGAGGCTTTCGACGTGCTCGCGTCGTTATGGCACGTGCCGGTGCTGCTGCTCGCGGGGGCGTCGGTGAGCGCGACGATCGGCGGTGCGGGCACCAATGAGAACGTGCTGCAGATTTCGCTGGTGACCGCGCTGCTGCTGGTGCTGGCGTTCTTCCTGTCGGCCGTCGTGCTGCGGATCACGCGCGTGCGCGACGCGCGGCGGCGGCGCCGCTCGCCCTATCTGACGCGGCTCCTGCGCTTTGCGGGCACGCTGGTCACGCTGTGCGTCTGGCTGGCGTTTTTCGAACTGGCCGCGCGGCTGTGGGGCGTGTCGCTCGCGCGGACGGTCGAGCAGAACGTCGCCGCGCGCGGCATTGCGCACGCGGTCATGGCGATCGTGGCGACGCTGCTGATCGCGTGGCTGCTGTGGATTCTGGTCGATACCGCGATCACCGAGGCGCTGAGCCCCGGCGGCGCGCGCAACCGCTCGCGCAACGGCAGCACGCGCGCGCGCACGCTGTTGCCGCTGGTGCGCCACGCGCTGTTCGCCATGATCGTCACGATTGCCGGCATCGTCACCGCCGCGAATCTCGGCGTGAACGTGACGCCGCTGCTCGCCGGCGCCGGCGTGATCGGCCTTGCGATCGGCTTTGGCGCGCAGTCGCTCGTCACGGACCTGATCACCGGGCTTTTCATCCTGATCGAGGACACGATTTCGGTCGGCGACTGGATCGACGTCGACGGCGGGCACGCCGGCACGGTCGAGCATCTGTCGCTACGCACGGTGCGCCTGCGCGACGGACAGGGGGCGATTCACGCGATTCCGTTTTCGCAGATCAAGATCGTGAAGAACCTGTCGCGCGACTTTGCGTATGCGGTGTTCGAAGTGCGGATGAGCTTCTCGACCGACGTCGACCAGGTGACCGGGATGATTCGCGAGGTCGGCGCGGACCTGCTCGCCGATGCGCGCTACCGTCACGAGATGCTCGGGCCTGTCGAGGTGTGGGGGCTCGACCGCTTCGACCCGAACTGGATGGTCGTCAAAGGCCAGATCAAGACGCGGCCGCTGCAGCAATGGAGCGTCGCGCGCGCGTTCAACCTGCGCCTGAAGCGCAAGATGGACGCGGCGGGGATCGACATTCCGGTGCCGCAGATGCGCGTGTTCATGTCGTCGAACGACGAGGAGGGGCAGGCGTTCATGCAGGACGATGGCGCTGCGCACGACGCGCGGCCGGAGGCGGCGCGGGCCGCGGCGGCGCGGATGTCTGGGGCGATTCGGGCGTCTGGGGTGTCTGGGGCGGAGAGCGGCGGCGTCGCGCGTGACCTGGCCCATGCACCGCGGCCGGCGCCGCCGCCCACCGCGCAGGAGATGCCGGTGTCGCCACAGATCCCGACTGCCGGCGACCGGCAGCCCTAGCGCTCCGACGGAGGGGCCCGGTGCGCCAGCGATGCACGCGCAGGCGCGCCCCCGCCCCCGCCCCCCGTCACAGCGGCACAGCGGCACAGCGGCACAGCGGCACAGCGGCACAGCGGCACAGCGGCACAGCGGCACAGCGGCACACCGGCACACCGGCACACCGGCACACCGGCACACCGGCACACCGGCACACCGGCACACCGGCGAAGTGCCCCGGTGTTTGCGGAAAAGTGGACCTATTGGGCGTGAGCGGGCGGCGGCGCGACCGGCTGCAGCAGGTCGTTCACGTGCGAACCAAGGTGCGCGGCTTCGACGCCGTAGACGTGCAGCGACACCGCCGGCGCGCTGCCCGCATTGCCCAGCCGGTGAATGCTCGCGCGGCCGGCGCGCACGAACGACACCGCGCCGCACGCCCGGGCATGCGAGCGGACTTCCCGCGCCTGCTGCTGCGCCTCGTGCCAGTCATAGAGCGTTTCGCTGAGCGTGCCCGCCAGAACCGCGTAGCCGCACCACGTCTGATGCGCGTGGATCGGGCTCGCCTGCCCCGGCATCCAGACGAGCGCGGCGACCGCGTAGCGCCCGCGCGGGTCGGCTGCGAGCAGGTGGCGACGATAGGTCTGCGCGCCGCCTTCGCGTTGCGCGTCCGGCAGCCAGCGGGCATCCGCGGCGACTTCGCCGAGCGCTTCGCGCAGCGCCTGCGCGAAGTGCGCGCTGCGGGTCGGGTCGGCGGCCCCGGGCGCGAACGCGGCGTCGACGGCGTCGCACAGCCGCTCGAGCGGCGTGCGGGGCAGGTTCCGGCGCGCCCGCGCGCCGCGGGACGAAAGGGCGGAAACGGGAGAAACAGCGGTACCCGAGGCACCCGAGGCAAGCGGGGCACCCGGGCCGCCGGACGCCGGATGGCGAGTCGGCGGCGCGCTGGAGGGGGTCGGCGAGAGGATCGGCTGGCTCATGGCGGAAAGCAGGGGCACGAAAACGGCCAAGGTTGGGATACCTGTTTTATACCGGTTTCCGTCGAGAAAGAGTTTCCATATAATTCCCTGATCTCCATGGTTCATAGAATATTTTTCTATCAGGGGAATGACATGGGAATGGACATCATCGACCGCAAGTTGCTCGAACTGCTCCAGCAGGACGCGACGATGCCGGTCGCCGAACTCGCGCAACGCGTGAACCTGTCTCAGACGCCGTGCTGGAAGCGGGTCCAGCGCCTGAAGGACACGGGCGTGATCCGCGGCCAGGTGGCGCTGTGCGATGCGCGCAAGCTGGGGGTCGGCACCACGGTGTTCGTGGCGGTGCGCACGAATGAGCACACCGAAGCGTGGGCGGCACTGTTCACGCGCGCGGTCGCGGCGATTCCCGAAGTGGTCGAAGCGTACCGGATGAGCGGCGAAACCGACTACCTGCTGCGAGTGGTGGTGTCGGACATCGGCGACTACGACCGGATCTACAAGCAGCTGATCGCGGCAGTGCCGCTGCACGACGTCAGTTCGAGCTTCGCGATGGAGCAGCTCAAATATTCGACCGCGCTGCCGGTGCGGCCCGCGGCGATCGCCGAGGGCCGCTAGGCGCGGCGGCGTTACCGGGCCGCTGTCTGGCGCGCTGCGACCGGGCGGCGGCGCTGCACGCCAGCCCGATGCAAGCACTATGCAAGCACGATGCAAGCCCGCCGGGCGTAGAATGCCCCGCGTTCTGCCTGTTTTGCCTGTTCTTCGAGAGTCGAGCCGCCTCATGAACGAATCGCGCAGGAAAAATCCCACCTTCGGCCTGGCCGTGTTTATCGTCGTGGTCGTGCTGCTGGTCATCGCGACCATTCTCTACAACGCCATCAGCGGCAAGCTTGCGTACGATCGTGAAATGGCGGCGACGCCCGCCGCGCCGGCAACGGCGGTCAGCGCGAGCAGCGCGGCGCAGTAGTTCGCCGCGCGCGCTTCGCAGCGCCGTGCGCGCAGGCCTACGCGCGGGCGGTGTGCGGCGTCATGCGTCCGGCAGGCGGATCACGCTCGCATCCTTGCGGATCAGACTGGCCGCCGCGAGCATCTGTTTGCCCTGATGGGCGAGCAGTTTCAGTTCGTGCACCGCGTCGGCGGACTGGCCGGACGATGTCTCCGCGTCGACGACCATCTGGTCGAGTTCGCGCGCGAGTTGCCGCGTCTGTTCGAGCCGGTCGGGCGGCGGCGCGACGCCGGCCTCCGCCTGGGCAAGATTGTCGCGCACGATGTCGAGCATCCGGTGCAGCGGTTCGAGCGATACCGTCGGCGGTTGCTGGGCGCTCGTGCGCAACAGCAGCGCCGTCGCGGTGATCTGCGATGCAAGCACGTGGCTCTGCACCAGCAGGTCGTTCAGTTCGGGGACGAATTTCTGTGCGGACTTCGGCTCGAGCATCATGCGCTGGAAGGCCTGTCCCAGGTTCGCGAACGCGACGTGCATGTTCTTGCGCGCGAGCCGGTAGCGATAATCGCGCGCCAGCGCCGACGCCGCAGCCGAGGCGGCCGCGTTGCCCGCTTTGCGCTCCGCACCGGACTGCGCGGCCGCGGCGGCGGACGCGAGGTCGGGCGGCAGCGCGCCCGCGCCGCCGCGCGCAGCGCCCGCAGGGCGCGCGCCTGCCGCGCCGGCTCGGGCGGGCGATGTCGACGCGGCGAGCGCGGCTGCCGGCGCGCGCGCGCCGGCTTCGGTGACGAGCGTCGCGGCGAGCGGCGCCTCCGGCTTGCCGCTCCACCACCAGCTGGCTTCGAGATATTGCCGGGTGGCGGCGATCATCGCGTTGACGAGCTTGCCCATCAGCCGGTATTCCCAGTACGGGAACAGGTGACTCGCGGCGATCGCGATCGCGCAGCCCACGACCGTGTCGATTGCGCGCTCGCCGATGATGCGCAGCCCGCCCGGCGCAAGCAGGTGAAACAGCAACAGCACGTAGGAGGACGTGAACACGACGCTTGCGGCGTAATTGAACAGCAGCAGGCTGTAGCTCATCACCATCGACGCGAACATCACGACGAGCAGGATGTGCGGGTCCTTCACGAACATGATGAGCGCGATGCTCGCCGTGCAGCCGATCAGCGTGCCGACGATCCGCTGCCCGTTGCGCTGCTTGGTGAGCGAGTAGCCGGGCTTCAGAATGATGACGCTCGTCATGACGATCCAGTAAGCGTTCGTGAGCGGCAGCAGACGCCCGATCCAGAATCCGACCGCGACCGCGATCGTCACGCGCAGCGCGTGGCGAAAGCTCGGCGAGGCCATCGTCAGGTTCGAGAAAATCTGTCCGAACGGCACGCGCCGGCCCGACACGAAACGCGACAGCGCCTGGTCGAGGCGCAGCTCCGTTTCGGTGGTGCGGGCTTCGCTCGACAGGCTCTGGCGCATCTTGTCGATCAGCCGCGTGGCGCTCCAGATGCGCCGGAACGTGGCCGAGACCGCCGCGTAGGCTTCGGGATTCGCGGTGGGCAGCGCCTGCTTGCGCATCAGTTCGAGTTCGTATTCGATGGCGCGCAGCTCGGCTTTCACATTGACGCGGCGCCGCCCCGGCGGCTGGTTCTGCAGCACCGCGAGGCCGATCTCCTCGAGATCGGCCGCGGCCTTGCGGATCAGGTCGCGATAGAACACCAGCACGTCCGCCCCGCCGAACGTGTTGCGCACGAGCGGATAGTCGGTGTGGGCGCCGACGAACAGCTCGTGCAGGTCCACCGTGTTGATGAACAGGTTGAACAGCATCGCGCGGCGCGGTTCGAGCACGCCGCGCCGCAGCTTCGGCAGATTGCGCAGCACGATGTCGCGCGCGGCGTCCTGGCGCTCGACGGCCGCGATCTGCCGCGCGACCAGATTGCGGTAGCACTCGCCGAGTTCGTTGTCGAGATCGTAGAAGTCGGCCCGCGCGAGCAGGTAGTCCGCGCATGCGAACACGCTTTCGGCGAGCGCCTGCTGCTCGATGCGGTGCATCATCAGCCGGCTCACGAGCGTGGACCAGTACGTGTACCAGAGCCCGCCGGCGAGGATCCACGCGGCGTTGACGAGCGCCTGCTGCGGCGAGAAGTGGTCCTCCAGCGTGAGGATCATCATGAACAGCGTGGCGAAGCTGATCTGCGGCCAGCGGTTGCCGTAGACGACGATCAGCGACAGCACGAACGTGAGCGGCACGATCGTGCACCAGAGCACCACCGGATTGAGCGTGGCAAGCCCGGTGGCAAGCGCGGCGAGCGCGCCGATCACGCTGCACGCGAGCATCTCGTTGTGCTTGTACTTGAGCGGCCCCGGCATGTCCACGACGCAGGCGCCCAGCGCGCCGGTGGCGATCGTGAAGCCGAGTTCGCGGTCGTGAAACAGCAGCAGGCAGACGACGGCCGGCAGCGAGATGCCGACCGCGATGCGCAGTCCGCCATAAAAGTACTGGCTATAGAGGAATTTTCTTATCTCTATGGAGTAGCGCATCGACTGCCTGGAGTTGCTTGCTGCGACGAAAAGGAGCGACAGGGACGCCCAAACCGCTGACGAGTCTAACTGATTTCGTGCCGCATCTGACCTCGTCCGTCCGGCCAGGCTGCGTCACGCAACGGGCGACGCGGGCGGCGGGCCGCCGCGGCCGCGCAGCGTCCTGCGATACCACAGCGTCCACAGCAGCAGCGCGCCATAAACGCCATAGCCGATGAACGGCGAGACCAGCAGAAAGCGCGCGATCGGCCAGCTCCATGCCATCCAGGCGCGCAGCACGGTTTCGCCGCTCAGGCCCGCGCCCCATACGGCCGTCATCAGGCGGATCGAGCCGGCGAAAGCGGGGCTGTCGTGCCACAGCGTTTCGATGCGTGCCGCGCCGTCGGTCGTTTCGCGCGCCAGGGTGGCGCGCGCAAGGTAAAAGACGAGCGGGCGGCGCATCGGCAGCGAGGCGAGAAACGCGACGCCGATCGCGCCCGACACGAGCGACTCGCGCATCAGCAACATGCGCGGGCTGCCGCCGAGCGCCATCGCGCCGAGCGACAGCGCGATGCCGAGCACGACGATCACGCTCAGCGCGTCGACGCGGCGAAACCGCGCGAGCTCGACGAGGCTCCAGAGCACCGGCGGCACAGCCGACGCGAGCAGGCCGCCGGTCTCTCCCCAATGCGGCGCGGCGAGGCGATACGCGAGCCACGGCAGCAGCAGGTTGACCAGCAGTTCCAGCACGAAGGCGGGGCGCAGTTTCATGGGTGTCTCGGGAAAGCGGAGCAGCCGGCAGTATCGGCGAGCGGCGGCGGCGGGGCAACTGTCGCGGGCGGGGTGTGCCTCGCGCGGGCGGCGCGCGGTTACACTGGCGCCTGAACCCTGCCTGAGCCGTCATGCGAACCCGTTACGCTATCCCGCCCGATGAAATCGAACTGACCGCCGTGCGCGCACAAGGCGCGGGCGGCCAGAACGTCAACAAGGTATCGAGCGCGATTCATCTACGCTTCGACGTGCGCGCGTCGTCGCTGCCCGAAGTGATCAAGATGCGGCTGCTGGCGCTGCCGGATCAGCGCGTGACGCGCGACGGGGTGATCGTGATCAAGGCACAGGTGCATCGCACCCAGGAGATGAATCGCGCGGCGGCGCTCGAACGGCTCGCGCAGCTGATCGACAGCGTGAGCGTCGTGCGTGCGCCGCGCGTCGCAACCCGGCCGACGCGCGCTTCCGTCGCGCGGCGGCTCGACAGCAAAACGCGCCGCGCCGGGATCAAGGCGGGGCGCGGCCGCGTCACCGACTGAACAGCGGCTGCATGGCGGCTGTGCAGCCGCTGATTGCGCCGGCGCCGCGCGCCTGCGCGGTGCGCGAGGCTTCGGAAGGCGCGCGTGACGCGCCGTGCATCCGTTGTAGCGCGTGTAGCGCCTGCGGTTCGTGCAACGGCGCGTGTCGGCGGCGTACCGGACGCCGCGCCCGCGCCGCTAATGGCGGCCGGCGCGCGGCGCGGCCGGGATGAAGTCGACGCACAGCATCGCGCGACTGCCGTCGCGCTCGAACGTGACCGCGGCCGTATAGCAGTCTTGCCCGTCGAGCAGCGAATAGTGCGGCCCCATCATCGCCACGCGGCCCGGCGCCGCGAGTGCGTGCCGGAAATACGAGCGGCGCGACCAGTTGCTGCGCACGACGTTCAGCAGCGGCGCAAGACGCGCGGGCGGAGCCGGCACCCCGGGCGCGCAGACCGAAGGCAGCGTCTGCTCGCCGTGGATATCGGTGATGAATACCCGGCGTGCTTCGGGGATCAGGAACGCCCGCTGCGCGGCGAGCGCGAGATCGCCGCTCTGCGCGTAGAGGCGAGCGGTGTCGAGGACGGCGTCCGCAAGCCCCTCGAAGCCGAGCGGGTGGTGGCGGGCGTGGCGGCTGTCGAACTCGACATACTTGCGCCACATCGAGTCGATCAGCGCGGGCACGCGCGCGCTCGCAGCGCGGATCGTCCGTTTGGGCTGGCCGAGCCAGAAGCCCTGCACGAAGTCGACGTCGGCTTCCATCAGGATCATCAGCTCGTCGTCGGTTTCGACGCCCTCGGCGAGCACCAGCGCGCCGGACTGATGCAGCATCGCGATCAGGTGGCCCATCAGCGATTCGTCGCCGCGCCGTTGGCCGGCGCGCGCGACGAGCGAGCGATCGAGCTTGACGATGTCCGGGCGAAAGCGCCACACGCGATCGAAGTTCGAGAAGCCGGTGCCGAAGTCGTCGATCGCGATCAGGAAGTCGCGCGGCTGCGACGCGTCGAGCATGCTGGCGACCGCGGATTCGTCGTCGGCGGGCTGTTCCAGCACCTCGATGACGATGCGCTCCTGCGGCAGCCCGAAGTGGGACGACAGTTCGTCGATGAACGCGCGCTGCGGCCAGCCGGTTTCGAACACCTGCGGGCGCGTGTTGATGAACAGCCAGCCGACCGGCACGTTCTGCTCGATGAAGTTGGCCACGTGCAGGCAGCGCGCAATGCGGTCGAGTTCGCGCGCCTCGCCGGGGCTGCGTGTGCGCGCGAACAGCAGGTCGGGCGAGACCGGCAACCCGACCGGGTCGATCGCGCGCAGCAGCGCTTCGTAGCCGACCACGCACTGATGCGTGATCGAGAGCACCGGCTGGAATACGCTATGCAGGGTCAGCGCGCGCCACGTCGCGGTCCAGCCGACGTCGTCGCGCACCAGATGGGGCAGCAGCCCGCTGAGCGTCAGCTCTGCGACGGTGGGCATGGCGGCCGCACAGCGAGCGCGTGATGCGGGACGGGGGGCGCCGCCCGGCCGGGCGCGCGCAACGCGGCCGGCGCGGCGTTGCCGGTGCGGCGCGGGGCGAGGCGCGCGAGGCGGTGCGCGAAGCGGCGGAGAGCAAAACCAGCCATGCTGGCCCCCGACTGATTGGTCGAAGACAGTCTAGCAGGTCGTCATAGCCGTGAATGTTCGGGTAATCACACAGGCTGAGCGACGGCGCGGCCGCGTTCAGTGCGTGGCTTGCGGGACGTCGAGAATCAGGATGATCGTCCAGTCCGCGTCGCCATCGTGATGGTACTGGCGCTCGGCGACGATGAACGGCTGCTGCTTGCCCTGCGGCCCGAGAAACAGCACGTCGCCTTCCATCGGCAGGCATTCGACGGGCGGCAGCGCGAGATAGGCGTCCTGGCTGCCGCGCGGCATCAGTTTTTCGATTTTGCGGGACGCGGCTTCGGTCCACTCGATGTCCAGCTGGATGTTGCTCATTCGGTTCTCCGCACCTTGAGGCGCACGGGTTGGGGGGCGATCAGGTGCGCGACTTTAGCATACCGCCTGGCGGGGCTGGACCCAATAAAAAGCCGAAGCCGGACGAACCGGCTTCGGCTTGCTGCAATGTCGCGCCGCGGCGGCGCAGTACGTCCTTGCGCGGCCCCTGCGCGATGGCTTCGCTGTCTGCTTACTCGCTCGCGGGTTTCGGCTCGGCGGGCTTCTTCATCATCATCTTGTGGTGGGGTTCCATCTTGTGATGCGGCGCCATCTTGTGATGCGGATGATGCTCATGCTCGTGCATCGGCATGTTTTCCATCGATTCCTGCCGGGATTGCAGCTCCTGCGCATGCTGCTCGACCGCCGCGGCCGTGGCCGGATCCGTGCTCATCGTGACGCCGTTTTCGCCCTGCGCATAAGCGGCGCCGGTGACGGCCGTGAGGGAGACCAGGATCGCCAGGGACATTTTTTTCATCGTTACCTCCGTCGAGTGGTGGTGGCCAGGTGTGGCCTGTCCTGTTGGAAAGACAATGCATTCTAGCGAGCAATATCTGCTCCAGCCGATTATCTGTAACAGATTTGACGGATAGTTACATCTTGTTACGCGCGCGGCGCATAACGCGGCCCGCGGCAGTCATGGCGCAACGGGGTTTCCGCCCGACAACGATCGGGATGCCTTACCGATTTGCCGCCGGTTCATCCCGTCGCCGCGCTAGAACCAGCCGAGCCACCGGTAAACGTAAAACTGCGCAATGCCGAGCGTTTCGTGCAATGCGGTCTCCGTGTCGCGCAGGTTCTGGTAGCGCGGCAGCCAGCCGGTGCGCACATGACGTGTATTCGCGACCGCGGGCTGCGGCGCGAGTCCGAAGCGATGAAAGTCGAGGAGCGCACGGCGCATCTGATAGGCTGACGTGACGAGGATCAATGCATCGTCATGCAGCGGCTGCAGCAGGGCGGCCACGTTGCGGGCGTTTTCATACGTGGTGCGGCTGCGGTTTTCGAGCAGGATGTCGGCGCGCGGCACCTGCGCGCGCAGCAGGTAGGGCAGGTACGTGTCCGCTTCCGTGCGGCCGTGCCGCTGCGGGTCGCCTCCGCTCACGACGATCACGCAGCGCGCGCCGCTGCGAATGCATGCAGCATGAATGGCCGCGCTGCGGGCAATGCGGGCAAGCGCGTCGCGCGTGGGGACCGGCTGGCGATGGACGTCGTACCGGGTGCCGCTGCCAAGCAGTACGATGACGGTGTGTGCACCGAAGCGCAGCGGCGCCGCGGGTGCGTCCGGGCGCTGCACGCGATCGAGCAGCGGGGCGCTTAGCCAGCCGGTCGCGAGCAGCCAGAAAAGCACCGCAGCGGCGATGCTCAGGGGCGCCCGGGCACGCGGCGCCACGGCGATTGTGACAAAAAAAAGCCCCAGTAAGGTGAATAGAATCAATTTGAATAGGGTAACGTAGCGGTTTGGGGTGGGTCATGCTGCTGCAATCGCGCCGCCGCAGGCGCATCGGCCGCACGTGAACAGGACGCTAGCACAGCGTTCGACCGGGGTCCCCATCCTGTGGAATAACCGTTGGCGGCGCGCCGGCGGCGTGGCGATCGTGCGGCTGGAACCGCACGCAGGAGCACGCAGGCGCTCCATGCATGGTGGCTGCGCGATACCGTGACCCGCCAGAGATGTGTCATGGCTGCACTTTAAGAAAGAAGTGAGATGACCACGTATTCCAACCAGGCAGTGCTCGAGGCGTTGCGGCGTGCGCAATATCGTCAGGTGCCGTGGGCGCGCCGTCCAGGCGTGTTCGAATATCTGCGTGCGCTAGGCCTCATGGAGACAGTCCGGCAGCGCACGGTTGCGCCTGCTCCGGGTTTTCACGCTCCCGTCGATATTGCCGTGCTGACCGAGCGCGGTCGGGCGGAGTTCGCCCGGCTGGCGCGCGACGAGCGCTCGCTCGCGTGGAGCGCCGACCGCGAGCGCGTCTATGTGGCGGCGGAGGTCGGCGCGGCCGATCTCGGCGCCGAGCGCTAGCGCCGACGTCCGCGTTCGGGGCGGAGGCGGGTTGCCGGTGGCATGCGATCCGGCGGGATGGCGCTGTGCGCTCGCCGTGCAGCCGTCGCGCACCTTGCCGCGTACTTCGCCGCGTCCCAGGCCGTGCACCTCCCAGGCCGTGCACCTGTTTGCGTCACGGGATCCGGCACGGGGGCACGGGCAAGGGGAGGCGCAACGCGGAATGCCGGCGCGACGCGAGGCGCCGCGGCGCGCCAGCCGGCGGCGCGGGTGCTAGCGGCGCCGCTGAGCGTCGGGGCGCGGGGTGTCGAGCCGCTCGCGCGCGATACTTTCGATGTCTCCGCGCAAATCGCCACGCGGTACCGGCGGCCGGAAGTCGTGCGGTCGCGGGTTCTCGTGCCAGGCGCTGGGCGCGACGGCCGCGGCGGATTCCTCATTCCACGCCGGGACGCGCTGCTGGGTTAGCGTCGGTGCGGCAATCAGTGACAGGACAATGCCGCACACCAGTCGTGGCATTGCTTTCATGCTGGGCTCCATTCAAACCTGAAGGGTCAGGCCGATATCCATGCTGTCACGATAGGAGCCGGGACGAAAGGGTGCTGTAAGTAATCGTAAATGGATGTTTCATTCGCGCGCGACCTGCCCGCGCGAGCGGCGAACGGGTGTGCGTGCCGGCAGGGTCGACGGGAAATGGCTGGCCTCTGCGCGGGCGGCGCGCGCAAGACGCGGCACAGCATGAGGCCGCAGGCGAGAACCCGCGGGCGAGACCCGGCGCCGCATCAGGCCGGTGAGCGCGGCGCCGTCGAGCCGCGAGTCCAGATGCGCGCTGGGCGCCTTGCGGCGCCCAGCGGGAATGACAGCAGTCGGCGTCAGGCCATCTTGACCGGCGCGCGCCACGACTCCGGATTGGTCCAGAACGCGCCGCGCAGACGGTCGCGGCTCGGCGGCGCCGGCGGTTTCGCCGCCGTCGCGCCGATGCGCCCGCGCAGCGAGATTTCCCGGCCGCTCGAACTCAGCCGCTTCACGATCTCCGCCAGCGTGCCGTCGGCCTGCCATTCGTCGAAGCGCCGACGACAGGTCGGCGGCGACGGATAGCGGCCGGGCAGCTTGGACCAGCCTTCACCCGTCGACAGCACCCACAGCACGGCATTGACAACCGCGCGCGCTTCCACTCTCGGTCGTCCCCGCCGCTCGCTCCGTGCCGGCTCCGCACAGAACAACGCCTCGACCAGCGCCCACTCGTTGTCTCTCAAATCGTCGAACAGCATCATGTCTCACCTCAGCGAAGCTAACTCCGGTGCGCTGCCCCGCGCCGCGCACTCTGCTCGCACCCGATCCCGGGTGCCAGGCGGGTCGGCTGAGCCACGGCGTGCCGGTTGGTTCCGGTCCGTGGCGCCTACCCTGTGCGCATAGCAACGCATGAAGCGTGCCACTTTGCGTCAAACAGCCGCTTAGCCTTGTCACGTCAGGCAAACGCCGGGGTTAGTCAGGGCCGTATAAGAATCCAAAAAGACCCCGCCGAAAATCGGGACAATCACCAATCTTGTGCAACCGGGCCCGTCCAGCGTGCGTTTGCGCTGTATTGCTGCATTGCAGCGCCGCGTGCCGGGATGCGGCGGCGAACCGTCTGGTCGAATAAAATGCTCATCAGAACGGATAATTCATGAGGTTTGCGGATGAATGTGACGCTGCGCCAGTTGCGCGTTTTCATCGAGGTCGCGCGTCGGCAGAGCTTCAGCCGCGCCGGCGACGAAATCGGCCTCACGCAGTCGGCCGTGAGCCGCTGCGTGCGCGAGCTGGAGGGGGAAATCGGCCTGAAGCTGATCGACCGCACGACCCGCGAGGTCCAGTTGACCGATGTCGGCAGCAATCTCGTCGCGAGCGTGTCGCGCCTGCTCACCGACCTGGACGACGCATTGCGCGAGATTCGCGAGATCGGCGAGCAGCGGCGCGGGCGGGTGATGGTGGCCGCCAGCCCGACCGTCGCCTGCCGGCTGATGCCGGCGGTGGTCGCCGCATGCGGGCGCCAGTTTCCGTACATCACGCTGGGGCTGCGCGACGACGTGCAGAGCGACGTCGTGCGCAAGGTCAAGTCGGGGGAGGTCGATTTCGGCGTGGTCATCGGCCCGTTTGCGGCCGATGACCTGTATGGCGAGCCGCTGATGACCGATTCGTTCTGCGTCGTCGCACGCGACGATCATCCGTTTGCGATGCGCACGCAGGTCGCGTGGCGCGATCTCGACGGCGCGCGCCTCGTGTTGCTCGATTACGCGTCCGGCAGCCGGCCGATCATCGATGCAGTCATCCTCGAGCGCGGCGTGAGCGTCACCGTCGTGCAGGAGCTCGGGCATTCCGCGACGGTCTTCGGGCTGGTCGAGGCCGGCGTGGGAATCAGCGTGCTGCCGTGGCTTGCGCTGCCGCTGCCGGCCGGTACGTCGCTGATCGCAAAGCCGCTCGTGCCGCGCGCCGAGCGGACCGTCGAACTGGTGCGGCGGCGCGATCGCTCGCTGTCGCCGGCGGCCGAGGCGGTCTGGGGGCTGATCAGGCAGTCGCCCGCGCGCGCGGAGGATCTGACGTAGCGCCCGGCGCGCCGGCGGCCCGCGCGCATGCGCCGCGGCTGTGCGCGGCAGCATGCGGGCGCGGTGCCGCCCGCGCTACACTCGCGGTTCCCTCAGACCCCGCTGGACGCACCGATGACCGCCCCGGATCCGCACGATATCCCGATACCTCATGCGCGCGACGCCGTGCGCGCGCTGCGTCCGTCGCAGATTCGCGAAGTGGCGAACGCCGGCTTCGGCGTGGAAAACGTGCTGCCGTTCTGGTTCGGCGAGTCCGACCGGGTGACGCCGGCGTTCATCCGCGCCGCCGCGAGCGACGCGCTGGCGGGCGGCGCGACGTTCTATACGCACAACCTCGGCATTGCGCCGCTGCGAGCCGCGCTGGCCGACTACGTGAGCCGCCTGCACGGCGCGACCGCAGCGGAGCACGTCGCGCTGACGAGCGCGGGCGTGAGCGCGCTGATGCTGGCCGCGCAGCTGGTGGTGGGCGCGGGCGACCGGGTGGTCGCGCTTACGCCGCTGTGGCCGAACCTGGTCGAGATTCCGAAGATCCTCGGTGCGCGTGTCGAGACTGTCGCGCTCGATTACGGCCCGCATGGCTGGGCGCTCGACGTCGAGCGGCTGCTCGCGGCGCTCACGCCCGACACGAAGCTGCTGCTGGTCAACTCGCCGAACAATCCGACCGGCTGGGTGATGAGCGCCGACCAGCAGCAGATGGTGCTCGACCATTGCCGCCGCCACGGGATCTGGATCGTCGCCGACGAGGTCTACGAGCGCCTCTACTACGGCACGGCCGCGACGGACCGGGCGGCGCCGGTCGCGCCGTCGTTCCTCGATCTGGCCGGGCGCGACGAGCGCGTGATCTGCGTGAATTCGTTCTCGAAGGCGTGGCTGATGACCGGCTGGCGGCTCGGCTGGCTGGTCGCGCCGGCCGTGCTGATGGACGATCTGGGCAAGCTGATCGAATACAACACGTCATGCGCGCCGGCATTCGTGCAGCAGGCCGGCATCGCGGCCGTCCAGCAGGGCGAGTCGTGCACGCGCGCGCTGGTGGGCGACCTGAAGGCCGCGCGCGACCACCTGGTGCGCGCACTGTCGGCGTTGCCGGGGGTGGACGCGAAGGCGCCGCCCGGGTCGATGTATCTCTTTTTCCGGCTGCCGGGGGCCGCGCGCAGCCTCGAACTGTGCAAGACGCTGGTGCGCGAGGCGGGCCTCGGGCTCGCGCCGGGCAGTGCGTTCGGGCCCGAAGGCGAAGGTTTCGTGCGCTGGTGCTATGCGTGCGATACCGGGCGGCTGGACGACGGCGTCGCGCGCCTCGCCCGGTTTCTCGAGACGCGCCGCGTGCGCTGACGGCGACGCCGCCGGGCGCGGGTGCGACGGTGCAGGGGGCGGGGCGTTGCGCGCCGGCCTGCCTCGCGTGACGTCGTCCGGCCGCCGGGCGCCGCGGGCCGGATTTCGGCTTTACGCCCCGCGGGTTTTTGCGTAAGATGGCGACCAGTCACGCAGTTCCTTTCAGGAATTTCGCTGCTCCGTCCGGCTGGGATTGGCTCGATTGGCTTGTTTCGCCTCCCCCCGGCGCGTGCTCCCATCAATATGACCGATCAGAATCGGGCGAGCGCGTCTTCAGTTCCAAATCGTCTGTTCGATCCGGTTCTTTGACCACAGGGTCTGACCTAGCTGCATGAATACCCAAGAGGCGAAGATCGTCCTCGAGACTGCCTTGATCTGCGCGCAGGAGCCGCTCAAGCTGAATGAGCTGCGCAAGCTTTTTGCCGACGACGTGTCGGCCGATACCGTCCGTACGCTGCTCGAAGACCTCCGGCACGACTGGTCCGGCCGCGGAATCGAACTGGTGGGGCTGGCGTCGGGCTGGCGCTTCCAGAGCAAGCCGGCGATGCGGGTCTATCTGGACCGCCTGCATCCGGAAAAGCCGCCGAAGTATTCGCGGGCCGTGCTGGAAACCCTGGCGATCATTGCGTACCGGCAGCCGGTGACGCGAGGCGATATCGAGGAAATTCGCGGCGTGACGGTGAATACCCAGATCGTCAAGCAGCTCGAAGACCGGGGGTGGATCGAGGTGATCGGTCATCGGGACGTACCCGGCCGTCCGGCGCTTTATGCGACGACGCGGCAGTTTCTGGACGACCTCGGCCTGAGCGCGCTCGACGAACTGCCGCCGCTCGACGATCCGTCCGCGCAGATCAACGCAGATCTGCTCGGTCAACATGCGATCGAATTTGCGGAAGCGGCGGGCGGCGAGCAGGCGGGCGATGATCGAGCGGGCGATGATCAAGCGGACGCGCTCGATACCGAAGACGCTGCGGTGGCGCAATCCGTTGCGGCGCAGGCCGAGGCCGGCCCGGACGTGATGGATGCCGCCGCGGGTCACGGCACGGCGCCCGAAGACGCCGCGGTGCCCGAAGACGACGCCGCGCGGTCCGGCGCGCCGGATGGCGCCGCACCCGGCGCGCAGCAGGACGCCGCCACGGGCGAGACCATGCCGGCGGCCGTGACGGACGACGTCTCCACGGAACCCGCTGCGCACGCGGCGGATGCTCCGCGCGCCCCGCATCCGGCCGACGCCGGATCGACCGGCGCGGCGCACGGCGATCCAGAAGATCGCCTCGACGACGCACAGGACGCAGGCATGCTGACCGACGGCGCTGACACGTCGCGTCGCGCTTGACGTAACCCAACCTTTATCGCGCCCGCGCCGGGCGCGCGACCTGACATTTTGAGGTTGTTTTGACTGATATTCACGACACTGATTCGTCCGAATCCGAGTACGCCGCACCCGCTGCGCGCGCGGACGAGGCTCGCCCGGCGCAGGCCGAGGGCAACGACGAGCGGCCGCGGCGCGGTTTGCGGCGGGGGCCGCGCAGCCTGATCGCGCGTCGTCGCGCGGGCGCGAAGGCGAAGAACGCCGAAGCGACACCGGACGCGCCGTCCGCCGGCGTGCCGCCGGACGGCGACGCGGCTGCCCAGCCGGCGCGCGCGCCGCGCAAGGGCGCGAACGCGAAAGGGGCGGGCGGTGGCCAGGGCGGCCAGGGCCAGGGTTCGCAGGGCGGGCGCCGCAACCAGGCAGGCGGGCGCCGCGAGGCGGGCGCCGCGCGCGACGGCGCGCCGCAGCGCGACACCGGGCGCGGCCGGCCGAACCGCCGCGAGGGCGACGCAGCCGACGCGCAGGACGACCTGTTTTCGTATGTGATCTCGCCCGCGTTCGACGCGGACAACAGCGCAGGCGGCGGCGTGCGCGCGCCGATGCTGCGCCGGGGCAAGGCCGCGCCGAAGCGCGTGCTGTCGCCCGACGACGACGCGCCGAAGCTGCACAAGGTGCTCGCCGATGCGGGCATGGGTTCGCGGCGCGACATGGAAGAGCTGATCATTGCCGGCCGCGTGTCGGTGAACGGCGAGCCGGCGCATATCGGGCAGCGCATCCTGCCGACCGACCAGGTGCGCATCAACGGCAAGCCGCTCAAGCGCAAGGCGCCGAACAAGCCGCCGCGCGTGCTGCTCTATCACAAGCCGGCCGGCGAGATCGTGAGCCACGCGGATCCGGATGGCCGTCCGTCGGTGTTCGACAAGCTGCCGCCGATGAAGACCGCCAAATGGGTCGCGGTCGGCCGCCTCGACTTCAACACCGAAGGGCTGCTGATGCTCACGACGTCGGGCGATCTGGCGAACCGGTTCATGCACCCGCGCTACAGCGTCGAGCGCGAATACGCGGTGCGGGTCGTCGGCGAACTCCCCGAGGGGATGCGTCAGAAGCTGCTGAGCGGCGTCGAACTCGAGGACGGCCCGGCGAACTTCCTGCGGATTCGCGACGGCGGCGGCGAGGGCACCAATCACTGGTATCACGTTGCGCTCGCCGAAGGACGCAACCGCGAGGTGCGCCGCATGTTCGAAGCCGTCGGCCTGATGGTGAGCCGGCTGATCCGCACGCGTCACGGCCCGATCTCGCTGCCGCGCGGCCTGAAACGCGGCCGCTGGGAAGAGCTCGAAGACAACCAGGTGCGCAGTCTGATGGCCGCAGTCGGCCTGAAGGCGCCGAGCGAGGACAAGGGCGCTCGCCACGCGCCCGAGCGCAAGCAGCCGGATCCGATGCAGACGTCGATGGGCTTCATCAATCGCGAGCCAGTGCTGATGTCGCACGGCCAGTTCGATTCGCAAGGGCGCGGCGGCCAGCGGCGCGGCGGCGCGAATGCGTTCGGTGCGCTGGGATCGGGCTTCGGCGGCGGTTACGGCCGGGGCTTCAGCGGGCCGATGAGCGGGCCGATGAGCGGCGGCGGTGCCGGCACCGGCCCGGGCCGCGGCGGGCGCGACGTCGACGGCAATCGGGCGCCGGCCGGCAACGGCAAGCGCGCCGGCAAGCGCGGCAGCAGCGTCGCGGGCGCGGGGGCGGGCGGCGGTGGCAATGTCAACGGCAATCGCGCGGGCGGCAATCGTGCGAACGGCAATCGTGCAAACGGCAATCGCAGCACCACCGGCGGCAACGCGAAGCCGGGTGCGGGCCGGGGCCGTTCGCGCGGGCGCTAGGGGCGCCACGGGGCGTCGTCGCGCAGGCAGTCTGCGCGACGGGCCCGGTGTCGCGGCCGATGTCCGTCCGGCCCGCGTCGCGGGTTCGGGTTCGCGTGTGTCGGCGCGACACGATTGCGGCGAAATCGGGCGGAAATGCGCGTGTCATCGCGGGCGATGGTTTGCGTTTGACATGAAAAAAGGCTACAATCGCAAAGTCGCTGGGCGTGCGATTGCAGTTTTTGTGCGGCTCAGGTGCGACCACCACCGGCAATAAAATGATGGGCGTTTCGCCCATTTTTTTTTGCCGCTCCCGTTTGTGGTCCGGCATCTCGGGTAGCGCGATCGTGCGCCGGCTTGGCGCGCGGCCCGCACGGATGTGACGCAGGCTTGTCGCGCGAACATCCTAGAGGGCATTGTGCAACTGACGGAACTGATTGAAACCACGGTCGCCGGACTCGGCTACGAGCTCGTCGATCTCGAGCGTACCGGGCGCGGCATGCTGTGCGTGTACATCGACCAGCCGGCCGGCATCGCCATCGAGGATTGCGAGAAGGTCACGCGTCAGCTCCAGCACGTACTGACGGTCGAGAATATCGATTACGAGCGCCTCGAAGTGTCTTCGCCGGGCCTCGACCGGCCGCTGAAAAAACTGATGGATTTCGAACGCTTTGCGGGCAGCGAGGCGGTGATCACATTGAAAAAGCCATTGGACGGACGGAAGTCGTACCGGGGCATCCTGCATGCGCCCGAGGGCGAAACCATCGGTCTGGAATTTGAAGGGAAGGAAGGCGCCGCGATGCTGGATTTCACGCTCGCGGATATCGACAAGGCACGCCTCGTTCCGAAAGTTGACTTTAGGAGCCGCAAACAATGAGTCGCGAAGTGTTGATGCTGGTGGACGCGCTGGCACGCGAAAAGAACGTCGACAAGGACGTCGTATTTGCTGCGCTCGAAGCGGCCCTCGCTTCGGCGTCCAAGAAGCTCTTCGCTGAAGATGCGGATATCCGCGTTCACATCGACCGTGAAAGCGGCGAGCACGAGACGTATCGCCGCTGGCTCGTCGTGCCGGACGAGGCCGGCCTGCAGGAGCCGGACCAGCAGATCCTGCTGTTCGAGGCGCGCGAACAGAAGCCCGACGTCCAGCTCGACGAGTACATCGAGGAACCGGTGCCGTCCATCGAATTCGGCCGCATCGGCGCGCAGGCCGCCAAGCAGGTGATCCTGCAGAAGGTGCGCGACGCCGAGCGCGAGCAGATCCTGAACGACTTCCTCGAGCGCGGCGAGAACATCATGACCGGCACGGTCAAGCGGCTCGACAAGGGCAATTTCATCGTCGAGTCGGGCCGCGTCGAGGCGCTGCTGCGCCGCGACCAGCTGATTCCGAAGGAAAACCTGCGCGTGGGCGACCGCGTGCGCGCCTACATCGCGAAGGTGGACCGCACCGCGCGCGGTCCGCAGATCGAGCTGTCGCGCACCGCGCCCGAATTCCTGATGAAGCTGTTCGAGATGGAAGTGCCGGAAATCGAGCAGGGCCTGCTCGAAATCAAGGCGGCGGCGCGCGATCCGGGCGTGCGCGCGAAGATCGGCGTGGTCGCGTACGACAAGCGGATCGACCCGATCGGCACCTGCGTCGGCATCCGCGGTTCGCGCGTGCAGGCGGTGCGCAACGAGCTCGGTGGCGAAAACGTCGACATCGTGCTATGGTCGGAAGATCCCGCCCAGTTTGTCATCGGCGCGCTCGCGCCGGCCGCCGTGCAGTCGATCGTCGTCGACGAGGAAAAACACTCGATGGACGTCGTCGTCGACGAAAACGAGCTGGCGGTCGCCATCGGCCGCAGCGGCCAGAACGTGCGTCTTGCCAGCGAGCTTACCGGCTGGCAGATCAATATCATGACGCCGGACGAATCCGCGCAGAAGCAGAACCTGGAGCGCGGCGTGTTGCGCGACCTGTTCATGGCGCGTCTCGACGTTGACGAGGAAGTCGCGGACATCCTGATCGACGAAGGCTTCACGAGCCTCGAAGAGATCGCCTACGTGCCCCTGAACGAAATGCTCGAAATCGAGGCGTTCGACGAGGACACCGTGCACGAGCTGCGCAACCGGGCGCGCGACGCACTGCTCACGATGGCGATCGCGAACGAGGAAAAAGTCGAGAACGTCGCACTCGACCTGAAGAGCCTCGAAGGCGTGGACGCCGATCTGCTCGGCCGGCTTGCCGAGCACCAGATTCATACGCGCGACGAACTGGCCGAACTGGCCGTGGACGAACTGGTTGAGATGACCAGCATGCAGGAAGATGCTGCCAGGACGCTGATCATGAAAGCACGAGAACACTGGTTCCAGTGAGAAATGACCATGACGCACTGACCTGAACGCGGCCGCAAGGCCGTATGACCCGATGCTAACCGCAAGGAATCGGTCCTTGCACTAAGAGGAATGAATGGCGAGTAACAACGTAGCCCAATTTGCCGCGGAACTGAAAATGCCTGCTGGGCTGCTGCTCGAGCAGCTGCAGGCAGCGGGCGTCCAGAAAGCGAGCGAAGACGACACCTTGTCGGAAACGGACAAGGCGCGTTTGCTCGATCACTTGCGCAAGTCGCACGGCTCGTCGGATGCCGACAAGCGCAAGATCACGCTGACGCGCCGGCATACGTCGGAGATCAAGCAGTCCGACGCGACGGGTAAGGCTCGCACCATTCAGGTCGAGGTGCGCAAGAAGCGCACGTTCGTGCGCCGGGACGAGGCCGGCGGCGAAGGCGGCGATGCATCGAATCAGGTGGCCGAGATCGAGGCCGACGGCGAGGATCTCGAACTGCAGCGCCGCGAGGAAGAAGCGCGCCATGCGGCCGAGCTGCTCGAGCAGCAGGCGCAGGAGCTGAAGGCGCGCCAGGAGCAGCTCGAGCGCGAAGAGGCCGAGCGCCAGGCACGCGAACAGGCGGCCGAGGCCGAGCGGCGCCGTGCCGAAGAGGAAACGGCTCGCAAGCACGCCGTGGCGGCTGCCGAAGCGGCGGAGCTGCGCAAGGCCGAGCAGGCGGCACAGTCCGCGCAATCTGCACAATCGGCAGCGGCTGCCCGTGCGCCGGTCGCCGAGCAGGACGCCGAACAGCGGGCCGCTGCCGAGCGGGCCGCGCAGCGTGAAGCCGCGAAGAAGGCGGAAGACGCGGCGCGTCAGGCTGCTGAAAAGGCGCGTGCGGAGCAGGAAGAAATCGCGCGGCGCCGTGCCGCGGCCGAAGCCGAAGCGCGCGCGATCCGCGAGATGATGAACACGCCGCGCAAGGCCCAGGTGAAGGCGCCGGAACCGGCGCCGGCCAAGCCGGCCGAGCCGGCCAAGGCCGCCGAAGCCAAGGGCACGCTGCACAAGCCGGCGCGTCCGGCCGGCGAGGCCTCCGCGCGTCCGGCGGCGAAGAAGCCGGCGACGACCACTGCGGCGCCGTCGGCGCCCGCAGGCGCACCGGCGGCAGCCGACCGGAAGAAGCCGGGCGCCGGCAAGAGCGGCTGGCAGGACGACGCGGCGAAGCGCCGCGGCATCAAGACGCGCGGCGACACCAGCGGCGGCGTCGATCGCGGCTGGCGCGGCGGCCCGAAGGGGCGCGGCAAGCATCAGGAGCAGGCGACCTCGTTCCAGGCGCCGACCGAGCCGATCGTGCGCGAAGTGCATGTGCCGGAAACGATCACCGTGGCCGATCTCGCGCACAAGATGGCCGTGAAGGCGTCGGAAGTCATCAAGGTCATGATGAAGCTCGGCCAGATGGTGACGATCAACCAGATGCTGGACCAGGAAACGGCGATGATCGTCGTCGAGGAACTGGGCCATCGCGCGGTCGCCGCAAAGCTCGACGATCCGGAAGCGCTGCTTGTCGAAGGCGAAGTGTCGGATGCCGAACTGCTGCCGCGTCCGCCGGTCGTCACGGTGATGGGTCACGTCGACCACGGCAAGACCTCGCTGCTCGACTACGTGCGCCGCGCCAAGGTGGCCGCGGGCGAAGCGGGCGGGATCACGCAGCACATCGGCGCGTATCACGTCGAGACGCCGCGCGGCGTCATCACGTTCCTCGACACGCCGGGTCACGAGGCGTTCACGGCGATGCGCGCGCGCGGTGCGAAGGCGACCGACATCGTCATTCTGGTGGTGGCTGCCGACGACGGCGTGATGCCGCAGACGAAGGAAGCGATTTCGCACGCGAAGGCGGGCGGGGTGCCGCTCGTCGTCGCGATCAACAAGATCGACAAGCCCGATGCCAACCTCGAGCGCGTCAAGCAGGAACTGGTCGCCGAAGGCGTCGTGCCGGAAGAGTACGGCGGCGATTCGCCGTTCGTGCCGGTCTCGGCGAAGACGGGCGCGGGCATCGACGAGCTGCTCGAGAACGTGCTGCTGCAGGCCGAAGTGCTGGAACTGACGGCGCCGGTCGAGGCGCCCGCGAAGGGCCTCGTGATCGAAGCGAAGCTCGACAAGGGCAAGGGCCCGGTCGCGACGATCCTCGTGCAGTCCGGCACGCTGAACCGCGGCGACGTGGTGCTGGCCGGCAGCGCGTACGGCCGCGTGCGTGCGATGCTCGACGAAACCGGCAAGCCGACCCGTTCGGCGGGCCCGTCGATTCCGGTCGAGATTCAGGGTCTGTCGGAAGTGCCGCAGGCCGGCGAAGAAATGATCGTGATGCCGGACGAGCGCAAGGCGCGTGAAGTCGCGCTGTTCCGTCAGGGCAAGTTCCGCGACGTGAAGCTCGCGAAGCAGCAGGCAGCCAAGCTGGAAAACATGCTGGAGCAGATGGGCGAGGGCGAAGTGCAGTACCTGCCGCTCATCGTCAAGGCCGACGTGCAGGGGTCGCAGGAAGCGCTGGTGCAGTCGCTGCAGAAGCTCTCGACCGACGAAGTGCGCGTGCAGATCGTGCACGCGGCGGTGGGCGGCATCAGCGAAAGCGACGTCAACCTGGCAACGGCTTCGAAGGCGGTCATCATCGGCTTCAATACGCGGGCCGATGCGCAGGCGCGCAAGCTGGCCGAAGCCAACGGCATCGACATTCGCTACTACAACATCATTTACGATGCGGTGGACGAAGTGAAGGCGGCGATGTCGGGGATGCTCGCGCCCGAAAAGCGCGAGGTTATCACCGGTATGGTCGAGGTGCGTCAGGTGTTCCGCGTGCCGAAGGTCGGCGCGGTGGCCGGCTGTATGGTCACGGACGGCATCGTCAAGCGGTCGTCGTCGGTGCGGGTGCTGCGCAACAACGTCGTCATCCATACCGGCGAACTCGATTCGCTCAAGCGCTTCAAGGACGACGTGAAGGAAGTGCGCCAGGGCTTCGAGTGCGGGATGTCGGTGAAGAACTTCAACGACATCGTCGAAGGCGACCAGTTCGAAGTCTTCGAGGTCACCGAAGTCGCGCGGACGCTGTAAATCCGGCGCCACGCGAAGGGGCGGAGCGGGCGCGACGGCCGGCTCCGCCCCTTGTTTTTGCGGAGCGGCTCGCGTGTCATGCGACAGGCGAGCTGTCCCAGGCTTTCCGGCCCGCCGGATGATGGATTGAATATGCCCAGGAAACGTACTTCCCCGAATCGCAACGTGCAGATCGCCGATCAGATCCAGCGCGACCTTTCCGAGCTGCTGCGCGAGGTCAAGGATCCGCGCATCGGCATCGTGACGATCCAGAGCGTGGAGCTCACGCCGGACTACGCGCACGCGAAGGTGTACTTCACCACGCTTACCGGCGATCCGCAGCAGACGCTCGCCGCGCTCTCCCATGCGGCGGGCCATCTGCACAACCAGCTGTTCAGGCGGCTGCATATCCATACGGTGCCGACGCTGCATTTCCATTACGACCAGACCATCGAGCGCGCCGTCGAGATGTCGCGCCTGATCGACGAGGCGAACGCGACTCGCGCCAAAGACGATTGATGGGCGCGGCCGCCGCGCCGCGCAACGTTTCCATTCGTTTGACTGTCCGCCATGACTGCACCTCAACGGCCCCGCGTGCCGCGTCGCGTCCTCGACGGCGTGCTGCTGCTCGACAAGCCGCTCGGCCTGTCGAGCAACGACGCGCTGATCCAGGCGAAGCGCCTGCTGCTCGCGAAGAAGGCCGGCCACACGGGCACGCTCGATCCGCTCGCTTCGGGTCTGCTGCCGCTTTGCTTCGGCGAAGCAACCAAGTTTTCGCAGGATCTGCTCGACGCCGACAAGACTTATGAAGCGACGATGCGGCTCGGCATCCGCACGACGACCGGCGACGCCGAGGGCGACGTCGTGCAGACCCGCGTGCCCGCATGCGACGAAGCGGCGATCGAAGCGGCGCTTGCGCGTTTTCGCGGCGACATCGTCCAGATACCGCCGATGTATTCCGCGCTCAAGCGCGACGGCAAACCGTTGTACGAGTACGCCCGCGCCGGCCAGACGGTCGAGCGCGAAGCGCGCGCGGTGACGATCCACGCACTCGATCTGCTTGCGTGCACGCTGCCGGACGTGACGTTTCGCGTGACCTGCAGCAAGGGGACCTATGTGCGCACGCTGGCGGAGGACATCGGCGAGGCGCTCGGCTGCGGCGCGCATCTGGTGATGCTGCGGCGTACCGGCGTCGGCTCGCTCACGCTCGAGCACGCGGTGACGCTCGACGCGCTGGCGGCGCGTGCCGCCAGCGAGCGCGACGCCTGGCTGCAGCCTGTCGACGCGCTACTGTCGGATTTTCCCGCGCTGCAGCTCGACGCCGAAGCGAGCCGTCGTTTCCTGCACGGCCAGCGGCTGCGGCTCGCGGAGCTGACGCTCGACGACGCCGCCGCACGCGCGGCGCGGGTGCGCGTCTACGACGCCGCGCGAGGCCGGCTGCTCGGCGTCGCGAAAGTCGGCGAGGGGGTGCTCGCGCCCGAGCGGCTGGTCGCGAGCGGGCAGGCGGGCTGAAGTCCGGCGGGCGCCGCCGGCGCGGGCCATCACGTAACGTTGTGCATGAAAAAGGCGGAACCGCTGTGAAGCGGTTCCGCCTTTTTTGTCAGCGCCTGCGCGCGCGGCCGGACGTCAGTGCGCCGCCGCCGCGGCCGCGCCGCCATCGCCGCCCCGGCCCGCGCGCTCGGGTTTCGTGATCCAGATCAGCGCGATCAGCACGATGAAGATGCCCGCGGAGAGGAAGAACAGATCGTTCACGCCGAGCTGCGCCGCCTGCTGGGTCACCATCTCGTTGAACAGGCCATACGCCTGGGGCCGGCTGAAGCCTGCCGCGCCCATCTGCTGGATCGACTGGTCGAATACCGGGTTATACGGATTCGCCTGCACCGCGAGCTGCGCGTGATGAAGCGTCGAGCGATGATCCCAGGCGGTTTCGAAGATCGACGTGCCGATCCCGCCGCACATGATCCGCACGAAGTTCGACAGGCCGGACGCTGCCGGAATGCGGTGGCCGGGCAGCCCGGAGAGCGTGATCGACACGAGCGGAATGAAGAAGCCCGCCATGCCGATCCCCTGGATCAGCGTGGGCAGCAACAACGAGCGCACGTCGACGCCGGTCGTGTAGCGCGAGCGCATCCAGAAGCACAGCGCGAAGATGACGAACGACAGCGTCGCGATGTAGCGCGGATCGGTGCGCGGGAGCACCTTGCCGGTGACCGGCGACAGCAGGATCGCGAACAGGCCGACCGGCGCCATCACGAGACCCGCGTCCGTTGCGGTGTAGCCGATGTCGGTCTGCAGCCACAGCGGCAGCAGCACGAGGTTGCCGAAGTAGAGCCCATAGCCGATCGACAGCGCCACCGTGCCGCCCGTGAAGTTGCGCTTCGCGAACAGCGACAGGTCCACCACCGGATGCGCGGCGGTCAGTTCCCAGATGATGAAGAACGCGAGCGCGATCACCGCGGTCAGCGCGAGCACCACGATGGTCGGCGACGCGAACCAGTCGAGGTCCTTGCCCTGGTCGAGCATGACCTGCAGCGAACCGACCCAGACGATCAGCAGACCGAGCCCGACGCCGTCGATCGGCGCCTTGCGGATCGCCGAGTCGCGGTGCCGGAAGATCGACCATGTGGCGATCGCAGCGACCGTGCCGACTGGAATGTTGACGTAGAAAATCCACGGCCACGAGATGTTGTCCGAAATCCAGCCGCCGAGGATCGGGCCGGCCACCGGTGCGATCAGCGTGGTCATCGCCCACATCGACAGCGCCATCGGCGCCTTGGCGCGCGGATAGCTCGCGAGCAGCAGCGTCTGCGACAGCGGGATCATCGGGCCGGCGACCGCGCCCTGCAGCACGCGCGACGCGAGCAGGAACGGCAGCGACGGCGCGAGGCCGCACATCCACGACGAGATCACGAAGAGCACGATCGACGCCATGAAAAGCCGCACCTGGCCGATCCGTTCGGTGAGCCAGCCGGTGAGCGGCACCGAGATCGCGTTGGCGACGGCGAACGACGTGATGACCCACGTGCCCTGATCCGAGGACACGCCGAGATCGCCCGAGATGGCCGGGATCGACACGTTCGCGATCGACGTGTCGAGCACGTTCATGAACACCGCGAGCGACACCGCAATGGTGCCGATCACGAGTTGCGCACCCTCGAGCGGCGGGTGCGCGGCGCCCGCCTGAGCCTGAGCCATGGATTCAGCCTTGCCTGATTTGCGTGATGCGTGATACGTGAGGGCGCTTACATCGCCCGATGCGCGGCGGACTTCTGCGCGTCCGCGCGGACCGGGTCCTTGCCGGCGTTTTCGGCGATGATCCGCGCGATTTCCGCGTCGGCCTGATCGCCGTACTTGTCGAACACGCTGGTCTGATAGACCGTGTTCTGCGCATTGCTCAACTGGCTGCCGCTGTCGTTCTTGATGTCGACGTCGACGTTCATCGACAGGCCGATGCGCAGCGGATGCTGGGCGAGCTCCTGCGGATCGAGCGAGATGCGCACCGGCAGGCGCTGCACGACCTTGATCCAGTTGCCGGTCGCGTTCTGCGCCGGCAGCAGCGAGAACGCCGAACCGGTGCCGGCCGAGAAGCCCACCACCTTGCCGTGATAAACGACCGACGAGCCATAGACGTCGGCGGTCATCTCGACCGGCTGGCCGATGCGCATGTGGGTCAGCTGCACTTCCTTGAAGTTCGCGTCGACCCATACGTCGTTCAGCGGCACGATCGCCATCAGCGGGGTGCCCGGCGACACGCGCTGGCCGACCTGCACCGAGCGCTTCGCGACATAGCCGGTGACCGGCGCGGGCAGCGTGTTGCGCGCGTAGGCGAGGTACGCGTCGCGCACCTTCGCGGCCGCGGCGAGCACGTTCGGCTGGTTGACGACCGTGGTGTTCGCGGTCAGCGCGCGGTTCGACGCGAGCTGCTGCTGCGCGGCGACGAGCGAGGCCTGCGCGGTCTTCACCGCGTCGCGCGCGTGCGAAATCTCTTCCTGCGAAACCGCGCCGGTCTGCGCGATCTGCACGCGGCGGCGCAGATCCTGCTGCGCACGGGACAGATCGGCCTCGCGCAGCTGCACCTGCGCTTCATACTGCGCGTCGTCGGCGAACAGGCCGCGCACCTGGCGCACCACCTGGCCGAGATTCGCTTCCGCCTGCTGCAGCGCGATGCGCGCATCGGCCGGGTCGAGTTCCACGAGCGGCGCGCCGACCTTCACGGTCTGCGTGTCGTCCGCGTTGACCGCGACCACGGTGCCGGTGACCTGCGGCGTGATCTGCACGACGTTGCCGTTCACATACGCGTCGTCGGTCGACTCATGGAAGCGCGCGACGAGGAAGTAGTAGAGGCCGTACGCGATCGCCGCAATCAGGATCACGATGACGAGCAGCGTCATCATGCGTTTGCGCTTGCCGTTGTTCGCCGGTTGTGCGCCGCCGGCCGGTTGCTGGGGAGTGCTCATGAGTAGGCTCCGGGTTCTTTCAGTCTTCGTCGTATGGTCGGATGGGCGTGCGGGTTCAGTTCGCGGCGGCCTGCGGCGCGCCCGGCGCGGCAGCGTCGGCGGACGGCGCCGCGAGTCCGCTTGCCCGTGCGTCGAAGCCGCCGCCGAGTGCCTTGATCAGCGCGATCTGCAGATCGCGGCGGCGCATCTTCAGGTCGGTCACGGTCTGCTCGGCGGCGAGGCGGTTCTGGTCCGCGGCCAGCACCTGCAGCTGTTCGGAGAGCCCCGCCTTGTAGCGGATCACCGCGAGCTGGTAAGCCTTCGTCGAGGCGTCGAGCGCGCGCGACGCCTCGCCCATCTGCTGGTCGATCGAGCGGATCGACGTGATCTGCGTGGCCACGTCGGACAGCGCGTTGATCAGCGTCTGGTTGTAGTTGGCGACGTCGAGGTCGAAGTCCGCATAGCGGCCCTTCAGCTGCGCGCGCAACGCGCCGGCGTCGAAGATCGGCAGATGGACCGCCGGGCCCGCCTGGATCTGCCGGCTGCCGGCGGTGAGGAAGCGGCCCCAGCCGAACGCGTCGAAGCCGAAGCCGGCGGCGAGGTTGATGTCGGGGAAAAACTCTGCCTTCGCTTCCTTCACGCCGTGCAGCGCCGCCTCGACCTGCCAGCGCGCGGCGACGAGGTCCGGGCGGCGCGCGACCAGATCGGCCGGCACGTCGTCGGGCAGCGTGACCGGGCTGCCGGGGCCGAGCACCGGCTTCGCGATCTGCAGGCCGCGGTCCGGCCCCTTGCCGAGCAGCGCGCCGAGCTGGTAGCGCACGCTCGTGATCTGGCCGTCGAGGTCGGTCAGGCTCGCGCGGCTCGTTGCGAGGTTGCCGTTCGCCGTCTGGCGCTCGACGTTCGTGTCGAGGCCGGCGTTCACGCGGCCGTCGGTGATGCGGCGGATGTCGTCGCGATTGGCGATCTCGCGCGCGGCGATGTCGCGCAGCGCGTACAGCCGGGCGAGCTGGTTGTAGGTGCTCGCGACCGACGCAGCGAGCATCACGCGCGCCTGCTGCAGGTCGGCCTGGGCGGCTCTCTGCTGCGACACCGCCTGGGCGAGACGCTGGCGGTTCTTGCCCCACAGGTCCAGGTCCCACGACGCGCTGGCGAGCACGTTGTTCTCGCTGTACCAGGTGCCGCCGTACGGAGGCGGGTAGAGCGCGTTGCCCGAGAAGCGTTCGCGGGTCCACGAGTAGCTGCCGTTGATTTTCGGATACAGGTCCGCGCGCGTGGTTTCGATGTACGACGACGCCTTCGCGAGCCGCGCCTGCGCCTGGGCGACCGTCGGGCTGCCGGCCAGCGCCTCGTCGATCAGCTGCGGCAACTGCGGGTCGCCGAACCGGTTCGCCCAGTCGAGCGACGGCCACTGGCCGCCCTGCGACGGCAGGCTGCGGGCCGTTTCATACTGGGCCGGCGACGTCATCTGCCTGTCGCTGCGGATGCCGCTGTAGTTCGCGCACCCGGCGAGGGCGAACGCTGCTGCCGCCGCGGCGACAGCGACCCGGCACGACAGGGAGGGCGCCGACGGGAAAAAGGATTTCATCGCTCGACTCTTTGAGTGTCAGGGAAAAGTAATAGTGGACCGGGCAAGCAAGTCACGCCGGCCTGGCGTCCGGATTACTTGCTGCGTCACGGGTTATGCTGGATAGATCGCAGCCGGCATTGGTCAGTACGCGCCGCAGCATGCTCTTCAGAAAGCCCACTTCCTCGGGGGTGAAACCGGCGAGCAACTCGTCCATCACGCTGCTGAAGATCGCCGGCATGCGCATGGCGATGCTCTGGCCCTCGGGCGTCAGCGCGAGCCGCACGACCCGCCGGTCCTCGCTGCTGCGCACCCGCCTGACGAGGTTGCGCTTCTCCAGCCGGTCGACCAGACGGGTGACGGCGCTCGCGTCGATGCCGTATTCGCGCGCGAGTTCGGCGGCCAGCAGGCATTTGCCGCTCGCCACCATGAACAGGACGCTGGCCTGCTGGCTGGTGATGCCGAGTTCGGCCATCGTGCGCTGCGTGACGAGGTTGGCCATCGTCGAGCGGGCCCGGCTGATCAGATAGCCTACGCTTTCGCCGAAAGGATAGGACATGACTTCGGCCGGCGGCGCGGGGAGCTCATCCGTCATGATTCTCATGCGATTGCAATGGTTGACCAGGCATGATTATAAGACAGCGTTAGTTGACGCGACAAGCGTTATCACAGCTTAGGCAAAGGATTTGACGCACTCAAGACAGGGCGGGCGCACCGCTGCGGGCGCCGGACGGGCGGCTTCGCGGGCGGCACGAGCGGTGTCATCCGGACGTGCTATAATTTTGGGTTCCCAAAAGTGTGTCCGGCATCGCTTGCCGGAGTCCGGGCTGCCTATCCTGTATCCGGGCCGCCACCGGGGCTGTCTCCGGGCTCCCTTCCGGGCGGCTCCGGCCCGACGCCTGCGGCTGCCGCCGGCCGCCGGCACACCCAACTGTCTCCAGGTTCCTATGACCCGCGCCCTACGCAACATCGCCATCATCGCCCACGTCGACCACGGCAAGACCACGCTCGTCGACCAGCTCCTTCGCCAGTCCGGCACGTTCCGCGAGAACCAGCAGATTGCCGAGCGCGTGATGGACTCGAACGACATCGAAAAGGAGCGCGGGATCACGATCCTGGCGAAAAACTGCGCGGTCGAATACGAGGGCACCCACATCAATATCGTCGACACGCCGGGGCACGCCGATTTCGGCGGCGAGGTGGAGCGCGTGCTGTCGATGGTCGACTCGGTGCTGCTGCTCGTCGACGCGGTCGAGGGGCCGATGCCGCAGACCCGCTTCGTGACCAAGAAGGCGCTCGCGCTCGGCCTGAAGCCGATCGTCGTCGTCAACAAGATCGACCGTCCGGGCGCGCGCATCGACTGGGTGATCAACCAGACCTTCGACCTGTTCGACAAGCTCGGCGCGACCGAGGAGCAGCTCGACTTCCCGATCGTCTACGCGTCGGGGCTGAACGGCTATGCGTCGCTCGATCCGGCCGCGCGCGAAGGCGACATGCGGCCGCTGTTCGAGGCGATCCTCGCGCACGTGCCGGTGCGCCCGGCCGACCCGGACGGTCCGCTGCAGCTGCAGATCACGTCGCTCGACTACTCGACCTACGTCGGCCGCATCGGCGTCGGCCGGATCGCGCGCGGGCGCATCCGTCCGGGGCAGCCGGTCGCGCTGCGCTTCGGCCCGGAAGGCGAGATCGTGAACCGCAAGATCAACCAGGTGCTGTCGTTCCATGGGCTCGAGCGCGTGCAGGTCGATGAGGCGCAGGCGGGCGACATCGTGCTGATCAACGGCATCGAGGAAATCGGCATCGGCGCGACGATCTGCGCGCAGGACACGCCCGAGGCGCTGCCGATGATCACCGTCGACGAGCCGACGCTGACGATGAACTTCCTCGTCAACTCGTCGCCGCTCGCGGGCAAGGAAGGCAAGTTCGTCACGAGCCGCCAGATTCGCGACCGCCTGATGCGCGAACTGAACCACAACGTCGCGCTGCGCGTGCGCGATACCGGCGACGAAACGGTGTTCGAAGTGTCGGGGCGCGGCGAGCTGCACCTGACCATCCTGATCGAGAACATGCGCCGCGAAGGCTACGAGCTGGCGGTGTCGCGCCCGCGCGTGGTGATGCACGAGGTCGACGGCGTGCGCCATGAGCCTTATGAGCTGTTGACGGTGGACGTCGAAGACGCGCATCAGGGCGGCGTGATGGAAGAACTCGGCCGCCGCAAGGGCGAAATGCTCGACATGGCCTCGGACGGCCGCGGCCGCACGCGTCTGGAATATCGCATTCCGGCGCGCGGGCTGATCGGCTTCCAGGGCGAGTTCCTCACGCTTACGCGCGGCACGGGCCTGATGAGCCACGTGTTCGACGAATACGCGCCGCTGCGCGAGGGCTCGCTCGGCGAGCGCCGCAACGGCGTGCTGATCTCGCAGGACGACGGCGCGGCTGTCGCCTATGCGCTGTGGAAGCTGCAGGATCGCGGCCGCATGTTCGTGAAGCCGGGCGACGCGCTCTACGAGGGCATGATCATCGGCATCCACAGCCGCGACAACGACCTCGTCGTGAACCCGATCAAGGGCAAGCAGCTGACCAACGTCCGCGCGTCGGGCACCGACGAAGCCGTGCGGCTCGTTCCGCCGATCCAGCTGTCGCTCGAGTACGCGGTCGAGTTCATCGACGACGACGAGCTGGTCGAGGTGACGCCGCAGTCGATCCGTCTGCGCAAGCGTCATCTGAAGGAACACGAGCGCCGCCGCGCCAGCCGCGAAGCCGCGGTCGACTGACCGCGCGCGCATTGCGCAACGCAGCACGAAAGCCGCCTTCGGGCGGCTTTTTTCGTGGTGACGCTCGGGGTGCGCTCAGTGTGCGCTTAGTGTGCGCTTAGTGTGGCGCTCGGGGTGACGCTCGGGGTGACGCAAGCGGGCCGTCAAGGGTCGACGGGGGCCTGGCCGGGGGCGCGGCAGCGGCGGAACGCGATGGCGACGGCGGGTTGGTTTAAGGCCGCTGAAAGCCCGCTGTGACGGGGCTTCGCGGCACTTCGGCTGCTATCTGCAGTATCCGTTCTGTGATATGCTTGTGCGGATGCAAGTTAAGGTCCTTCCAAGCAAGACTTGATTCGCGCAATCCGCCAAACGGTCAGGCCGTGTCGCGGAAGGTTTGAGCAACCCGCTATTTCTCGAGAAACTCGAAGAAAGGTGAGCGTAACATGATGAAGCAATTCCAGTCGAACTCCTACCTGTTCGGCGGCAATGCTCCGTACGTGGAAGAATTGTACGAGGCATATCTCGATAATCCGGCGTCAGTGCCCGAGAACTGGCGTACCTATTTCGATGCGCTGCAGAACGTTCCCGCATCGGATGGCAGCAGCGCCAACGACGTGGCCCACGGCCCGATCGTCGAGTCGTTTGCGCAGCGGGCCAAGGCCAATGCCTTCATCCCGCGTGCCGCCACCGGCGGCGAAGACCTCGCCACCGCGCGCAAGCAGGTCTATGTCCAGTCCCTCATCGGCGCCTATCGCTTCCTCGGCTCGCAATGGGCCAATCTCGATCCGCTAAAGCGCCGCGAACGTCCCGCCATCCCCGAGCTCGAACCCGCGTTCTACGACTTCACCGAAGCCGACATGGACCAGGAGTTCAGCGCGACGAACCTGTACTTCGGTTTCGAGCGGGCGACGCTGCGCGACATCGTCAAGGCGCTGCGCGACACGTATTGCGGCACGATCGGCGCCGAATACATGTACCTGAGCGACCCGGAGCAGAAGCGCTGGTGGAAGGAGCGGCTCGAATCGATCCGCTCGACGCCGAACTTTTCGGCCGACAAGAAGAAGCACATCCTGAACCGCCTCACCGCGGCGGAAGGCCTCGAGCGCTTCCTGCACACCAAGTACGTCGGCCAGAAGCGCTTCTCGCTCGAAGGCGGCGAGAGCTTCATCGCGTCGATGGACGAGGTCGTGCGGCACGGGGGCGCGCGCGGCGTGCAGGAAATCGTCATCGGCATGGCGCACCGCGGCCGTCTGAACGTGCTGGTCAACACGCTCGGCAAGATGCCGGCGGACCTCTTCGCCGAATTCGAAGGCAAGCACGTGGACGACCTGCCGGCCGGCGACGTGAAGTACCACAAGGGTTTTTCGTCGGACGTCTCGACCGAAGGCGGCCCGGTTCACCTGTCGCTCGCATTCAACCCGTCGCACCTCGAAATCGTCAATCCGGTGGTCGAAGGCTCCGCGAAGGCACGCATGGACCGCCGCGGCGACGACAACGGCCTGCAGGTGCTGCCGGTGCAGATCCACGGCGACGCGGCCTTTGCCGGCCAGGGCGTCGTGATGGAAACGCTGAACCTCGCGCAGACGCGCGGCTACGGCACGCACGGCACGCTGCACATCGTCATCAACAACCAGATCGGCTTCACGACGTCGGATCCGCGCGACTCGCGCTCGACGCTGTACTGCTCGGACGTCGTCAAGATGATCGAGGCGCCGGTGCTGCACGTGAACGGCGACGATCCCGAGGCCGTCGTGCTCGCCACGCAGATCGCGATCGACTTCCGGATGCAGTTCCACAAGGACGTCGTCGTCGACATCGTCTGCTTCCGCAAGCTCGGCCACAACGAGCAGGACACGCCGGCGGTCACGCAGCCGCTGATGTACAAGACCATCGCCAAGCATCCGGGCACCCGCGCGCTGTACGCGGAGAAGCTCGTGCAGCAGGGCGTGATCGGCGCGGACGACGCGGACGAATTCGTGAAGGCCTACCGCCGCGCGATGGACGAGGGTCATCACACGGTCGACCCGGTCCTGTCGAACTACAAGAGCAAGTACGCGGTCGACTGGGTGCCGTTCCTGAACCGCAAGTGGACCGACGCCGCCGATACCGCGGTGCCGCTCGCGGAGCTCAAGCGTCTGGCCGAGCGCATCACGACGATCCCGGAAAACTTCAAGGTGCACCCGCTCGTCGAGCGCGTGATCAACGACCGCCGCGCGATGGGCCGTGGCGAAGCGAAGCTCGACTGGGGCATGGGCGAGCACCTGGCGTTCGCGTCGCTGCTCGCATCGGGCTACGCAGTGCGCCTGACCGGTCAGGACTCGGGCCGCGGCACCTTCACGCACCGCCACGCGGTGCTGCACGACCAGAACCGCGAGCGCTGGAACGACGGCACCTACGTGCCGCTGCAGAACATCGCCGACGGCCAGGCGAAGTTCACGGTGATCGACTCGGTGCTGTCCGAAGAAGCGGTGCTCGGCTTCGAATACGGCTACTCGACCGCGGAGCCGAACACGTTCGTCGCCTGGGAAGCGCAGTTCGGCGACTTCGTGAACGGCGCGCAGGTCGTGATCGACCAGTTCATCTCGTCGGGCGAAGTGAAGTGGGGTCGCGTATCGGGCCTTACGATGCTGCTGCCGCACGGCTACGAAGGCCAGGGTCCGGAGCACTCGTCCGCGCGGATCGAGCGCTTCCTGCAGTTGTGCGCGGAGCACAACATGCAGGTCGTGCAGCCGACCACGCCGGCGCAGATCTTCCACCTGCTGCGCCGCCAGATGATCCGCCTGTTCCGCAAGCCGCTGATCGTCTTCACGCCGAAGTCGCTGCTGCGTCACAAGGAAGCCGTGTCGGACCTGTCGGAACTGGCGAAGGGCTCGTTCCAGACCGTGATCGGCGAAGTGGACGAAGCGATCGACGCGAAGAAGGTCAAGCGCGTGGTCGCGTGCTCGGGCCGCGTGTACTACGACCTCGTCGCGCATCGCCGCGAGGCGAAGGCGAACGACGTCGCGATCGTGCGGATCGAGCAGCTCTATCCGTTCGGGCACAAGCAGTTCGAAGCGGAAATGAAGAAGTACGACAACGCGACCGAAGTGGTGTGGGTGCAGGACGAACCGCAGAACCAGGGTCCGTGGTTCTACGTCGAGCATCACCTGCGCGAAGGCATGAGGGAAGGCCAGAAGCTCGCGTATAGCGGCCGTCCGGCCTCGGCCTCGCCGGCAGTCGGCTACTACGCGAAGCACTACGAGCAGCAGAAGGCGCTGATCGAAGGGGCATTCGGCCGTCTGAAGAGCGCGTCGATCGTCAAGTAACGTCAACAGACGAACCGGGAAAGCGCCGCGCGCTTTCCCGCACTGCGTTTGACGGCTCGCTCACGGTTCGCAGACGGTTCGTTGTCACCCGATACGTATTCAGGAAAATCACAATGGCTATTGTAGAAGTCAAGGTTCCCCAGCTTTCGGAGTCGGTTTCGGAAGCCACCATGCTGCAGTGGAAGAAAAAGCCGGGCGAAGCGGTTGCCCAGGACGAAATTCTCATTGAAATCGAAACCGACAAGGTCGTGCTCGAAGTGCCGGCGCCCTCCGCGGGCGTGCTCGCGCAGGTGATCGCGAACGACGGCGACACGGTCGTCGCCGAGCAGGTGATCGCGAAGATCGACACCGAAGGCAAGGCGGGCGCCGCCGCGATCGAAGCGGAAGTCAAGCCCGCCCCGGTCGCCACCCCGGCGCCGGCCGCCCAGGCCGCCGCCGCACCGGCGGCAAGCACGGCCGCCTCGCCGGCCGCGACGAAGCTGATGGCGGAAAAGAATCTGGGCGCGGCCGACGTTGCCGGCTCCGGCCGCGACGGCCGCATCACGAAGGGCGACGTGCTCGCTTCCGGCGCGCCGGCCGCGAAGGCCGCGCCGGCTGCCGCTCCCGCGCCGCGGGCCGCGAAGCCGTCGCTGCCGGACGTGAAGGCGCCGGCTTCGGCCGATGCATGGCTGAAGGATCGCCCGGAGCAGCGCGTGCCGATGTCGCGTCTGCGCGCGCGGATCGCCGAGCGCCTGCTCGAATCGCAGCAGACCAACGCGATCCTCACGACGTTCAACGAAGTGAACATGGCGCCGGTCATGGACCTGCGCAACAAGTACAAGGACCGCTTCGAGAAGGAACACGGCGTGAAGCTCGGCTTCATGTCGTTCTTCGTGAAGGCGGCCGTGCACGCGCTGAAGAAGTTCCCGCTCGTGAACGCGTCGATCGACGGCAACGACATCGTCTATCACGGCTACTTCGACATCGGCATCGCGGTCGGTTCGCCGCGCGGCCTCGTCGTGCCGATCCTGCGCAACGCGGATCAGATGAGCCTCGCGGACATCGAGAAGAAGATCGCCGAGTTCGGCCAGAAAGCGAAGGACGGCAAGCTGTCGATCGAGGAAATGACCGGCGGCACGTTCTCGATCTCGAACGGCGGCGTGTTCGGCTCGATGCTGTCGACGCCGATCATCAACCCGCCGCAGTCGGCGATCCTCGGCGTGCACGCGACCAAGGAGCGCGCGGTGGTCGAGAACGGCCAGATCGTGATCCGTCCGATGAACTATCTCGCGCTGTCGTATGACCACCGGATCATCGACGGCCGCGAAGCGGTGCTGTCGCTGGTCGCGATGAAGGACGCGCTGGAAGACCCGGCGCGCCTGCTGCTCGACCTGTAAGCCCGGGCCCGGGTCACGCCCGGGCCGCATTTGTCCGCATTGCGCAGTACCCGGAGCGCGCGCCGCGAAGCGCGGCCGCGCCGCTTCGTCATCCAAAGGATTGTCATGTCCAAAGAATTCGACGTCGTCGTGATCGGTGCCGGTCCCGGCGGCTACATCGCGGCCATTCGCGCGGCACAGCTCGGCAAGTCGGTGGCCTGCATCGAAAAGTGGAAGAACCCGGCCGGTGCGCTGAAGCTCGGCGGCACGTGCCTGAACGTCGGCTGCATTCCGTCGAAGGCGCTGCTCGCGTCGTCCGAGGAGTTCGAGAACGCGCAGCACCATCTGGCCGATCACGGCATCGCGGTGTCGGACGTGAAGATCGACATTGCGAAGATGCTGGGCCGCAAGGAATCGATCGTCGAGAAGATGACCAAGGGCATCGAGTTCCTGTTCCGCAAGAACAAGATCACGTGGCTCAAGGGTCATGGCAAGTTCACCGGCCGCACCGACGCCGGCGTGCAGATCGAGGTGAGCGGCGAAGGCGAAACCGAAGTCGTCACCGCGAAGAACGTGATCATCGCGACGGGCTCGAAAGCCCGCCACCTGCCGGGCATTCCGGTCGACAACACGATCATTGCCGACAACGAAGGCGCGCTCAGCTTCGACACGGTGCCGAAGAAGCTCGCCGTGATCGGCGCGGGCGTGATCGGTCTGGAGCTCGGCTCGGTCTGGCGCCGCCTCGGCGCCGACGTGACGGTGCTCGAAGCGCTGCCGGAATTCCTCGGCGCGGCCGACCAGGCGCTCGCGAAGGAAGCGGCCAAGCAGTTCAGAAAGCAGGGTCTCGACATTCACGTCGGCGTGAAGGTCGGCGAGGTGAAGAACACCGGCAACGGCGTCACGCTGAACTACACCGACAAGGACGGCAACGCGCACACGCTCGAAGCCGACCGTCTGATCGTGTCGGTCGGCCGCGTGCCGAACACCGACAACCTCGGCCTCGAGGCGATCGGCCTGAAGGCCGGCGAACGCGGCTTCATCGACGTGGACGACCACTGCGCGACCGCGGTGCCGAACGTCTACGCGATCGGCGACGTGGTGCGCGGCCCGATGCTCGCGCACAAGGCCGAAGACGAAGGCGTGCTGGTGGCCGAGGTGATCGACGGCCAGAAGCCGCACATCGACTACAACTGCATTCCGTGGGTGATCTACACCGAGCCGGAAATCGCATGGGTCGGCAAGACCGAGCAGCAGCTGAAGGCGGAAGGCCGCGAAATCAGGACCGGCCAGTTCCCGTTCATGGCCAACGGCCGCGCACTCGGCATCAACAAGGCGGAAGGTTTCGTCAAGATGATCGCCGATGCGAAGACCGACGAGCTGCTCGGCGTGCACGTCATCGCGGCGAACGCGTCGGATCTGATTGCCGAGGCCGTGGTGGCGATGGAGTTCAAGGCGGCCTCCGAGGATATCGGGCGCATCTGCCATCCGCACCCGTCGTTGTCCGAAGTGATGCGCGAGGCGGCGCTCGCCGTCGACAAGCGCGCACTGAACATGTGATGCGCACCCGTCGCGCTCCCTGATCGCACGATGCATCACGACGAAGGCGGGCGGGGTCGACCCCGTCCGCCTTCTTTTTTTGCCGCCATAGCATGAACGTCACCGAGTACTACGAAAAGGAACTGCAGAATCGCGGTTATCAATCCGACCCGGCGCAACGCGCGGCGGTGGACCGTCTGCAGCAGTGCTTCGATGCGTGGAGCGCGTACAAGGCGCGCCGCTCGAACGCGTTCAGGAAGCTGCTGATCCATCCGGAACTGCCGCGCGGCATCTATATGTGGGGCGGCGTCGGGCGCGGCAAGAGCTTCCTGATGGATAGCTTCTATTCCGTCGTGCCGCTCACCCGCAAGACGCGTTTGCACTTTCACGAGTTCATGCGCGAGGTGCACCGCGAACTCGAAGAGCTGAAAGGGCAGGCCGACCCGCTCGACGAGCTCGCGCGCCGCATCGCGCGCCGCTACCGGCTGATCTGCTTCGACGAATTCCACGTGTCCGATATCGCGGATGCGATGATCCTGTATCGGCTGCTGGACCGGCTGTTCACGAACGGCGTGCAGTTCGTGATGACGTCCAATTACGATCCGGACACGCTCTATCCCGACGGCCTGCACCGCGATCGCATGCTGCCGGCAATCGAGCTGCTGAAGGCGCGGCTCGACGTGATCAACGTCGATGCCGGCATCGACTACCGCCAGCGCACGCTGTCACAGGTTTCCGTCTATCACACGCCGCTCGGCGCCGCGTCCGACAAGGCGCTGCGCGCGGCGTTCGCGAGCCTCGCCGCGGTGCCGGACGAAAGTCCGATCCTGCATATCGAGAAGCGCGAACTGAAGGCGCTGCGCCGCGCCGACGGCGTGGTCTGGTTCGACTTCGCGACACTGTGCGGCGGTCCGCGCTCGCAGAACGACTATCTCGAACTGGCGAGCCGCTTCCACGCGGTGATCCTGTCCGGCATCCCGCAGATGAGCGCACGCATGGCATCCGAGGCGCGCCGCTTCACGTGGCTCATCGACGTGTTCTATGACCACAAGGTGAAGCTGCTGATGTCGGCGGCGGTGCCGGCGGAAGTGCTCTACACCGACGGACCGATGGCCAACGAGTTCGCGCGCACGGTGTCGCGGATCGTCGAGATGCAGTCGCGCGAATATCTGGACGCGCCGCGCCGGCTGGTCGATACGTCGCTGACCTGATGCGTCCGCTGCCGGCTTCGCGTGCGTGAGCGCGTGAGCCGGCACGAGGCAGGGTGCGCCTGCGCGCAAGCCGGGCAGTCATTTTCAAGATTCGGATTGGTCTTATGTTCGCCCGACGGGCGAGCCGATATCTTCGTTGTCATGGTCCATTGACAGCGGAGAATTCCATGACCCCGTATCGCGATATCAACGACGAAGAATGGCAGCGCGTCGCGCCGCAGCTCCCTGAACTGCGTCCGCGTTCCGAATTGCGCGGCCGTCCGCTCGCCAACACGCGCGCCGTGCTCAACGGCGTGCTGTGGGTAATGTACAGCGGCGCCACCTGGTCGGCCATGCCGCGCCGCTACCCGTCCTATCAGACCTGCCACCGGCGCTTCAAGGCGTGGCACGAGTCCGGTGCGCTCAGAGGCATCATGCAGGAGCTCTACGGCGAGTCGGGCGACGAACTGGTCAAGATAATGGAGTCGCGCATGCGCATTCATGCCGGCGCGGAGCAGAAGCTTGCGCAAAGCCAGGACGTCAAGGCGCTGGGCGTGGAAACCTCCAGCGCGGCGAACCCGCTGTCCAGTAGCCCGTCGGTCTTCGACTACGCGGACGCGTACAAGCACGCGGCCTGACGGGCCGCGCCCAGCGCGCTGTCTTTATCCGGCCGGCCGACGTGCGTCGCCGGCCGGCTTTTTCGCGGGCAATAGAGTGCGGCCGCCGCTTATTGCTCGCGAATCCAGGTCTGCGACCGGCCCAGCAGCGAAATGCCGATGTAGCCGCGGACCACGAGCTTGCTGCCATCGTCTTCAAGGTGCATCTTGCACTTGTAGATCTTGCCGTTTTCCGGGTCGAGGATCCTGCCGCCGTCCCAGACGCCGTTATCCGGCTTCATGTCGTTCAGGATCGTCATGCCGAGGATCAACTGATCCTTGCGCGAATCCGTGCACGCGGTGCAGCGGCGATCGGGCTGGTCGTTCGGGCCGAGCCCCTTGATCACCTTGCCTTCGAGCGTGCCGTCGCCGTCCTGGGTGATCTGTACGAGCGCTTTGGGCTTGCCCGTGTGATCGTCGATGGTTTTCCAGACGCCGACCGGCGAGGCCGCATCGGCGAGCGCCGAGGCGGCACTGGCCAGCAGCACGCCGGCGATGGCGGCATGTTTCGCCATACGTGCAAACGTGGCGCGCGTCGGCGCGCGGAGCGGGGCAAAGTGCGTCATTGTCTTCCTCCTTGATGAACGGTTCGCGCGATCGTGGTCGCGACGTCTTGTGTGTGCGGCGTGCCGCGCGCGCGTGGCGCGGCACGCGATCATGCAGCGTGTCGCCGCAGCATACGTCATCCTGGCGGCGAAACCGCGCAGGCCGATTGATAGTGGATCCTCTAATCGAGCCGTCGCGGCGCGCTAGTTCAACTGGTACGAAAACGTCGCGTTGACCCGCGGACTGCGCGACGGGCTCTCGATCGGCGCATCGCCCACCGCGCGCGCGACCGACAGGTCGAGCGAGTAATACTTCGCGTCGGTGACGCGAAAGCCCAGCGCGAACGAGGCGAGTCTCGCCGGGGCAGGCATGCCTGCGTGCAGGTAGACACGCGCCATGTCGAACGAGACATAGGGCGTGAACGTCTGCAGGTACCGGTAGCCCGGCGTGAAGCCGCGATTGATTTCAAACGACGCGGCCCATCCCGAATCGCCGGACGCCTCGCCGGGCTCGTACCCTTGCGCGAAATGCTGCGCACCGAACGAGATCTGCTCGGAGGGCGGCAGCGAATCGGGGCTGTACTGGCCGATCATCGCAATGGCGGTGCCGATCTTCATCGGCCATTCGTTGGTCTGCGAGAAGCTCGCGCCGGTGCGCGTGAAGTTCAGCGATATCGGATTGGTCTCGACGACGCCCGGAATATTCGATTCGCCCGCTTTCGACGCACCGAGCACATTGAACCCCTGCGCGACGTCGATGCTTGCCTTGCGCACCTGGCCGGTCGCCACGCTCGCGTAATCGGCCTGCAATTGCAGCACCCGCACCTGCGAGCGCAGCCCGATCTGCGCGCCGTTGATCGTGTTCGCGTAGCGGTCCTCGTCGTGCGACGCGTAGGCGGATACCGTGCCGATCACGCTCTGGCTGTTGCTGAGCAGAAGCGGATAGGCGAGCGAGCCGCCGAGCTTGTCGTTGATCACCGTGCTCTTGACGTACGAGGGCAGGCCCGTGTTGATCGGATTGCCGCTGTAGTGCGATGCGTTGATCTTCGCGATCAGCCCGTCGCTGCCGATCGGCAGCGCGCCGTTCACCGCGAGGTACGTGATGTTTTCCGGGCCCTTCGGCAGCAGCGCCGACACGCTCAGCTGCTCGCCGAGCGAGGTCAGCCCGTTCTCCGTCGCGGTGAGCAGCCCCTGCACACCGGGCTGGTTGGCGGCGATCCCGGTGCTGAAATTGACCGTCTTGTGCGTGACTTTCAGTTCGAGCGTGGTTGCGCCGTCGGTATTTTTCGGCGGCGGCACGTTCGCGGCGACGCTAATGCCGGGCAGCAGCCCCAGCACGTTGATGTAGCGCTCGAAGGTCGCGTGACGCAGCGGGCGGTCCTGCTGGATATGCGCGGCGATCGCGCGAATCTTCGCTTCCTCCCGGCCCGGGTCGCCGGTGATGTCCACCGTCGACACATAGCCCTCCACCACCGTGACGCGCACCACGCCGTTTTCGAAGTGTTGCGCGGGAATGAACGCGAACGACAGCGCATAGCCGCGCGACTGGTAGAGCTTCGTCACGCCGTCCGCGATCTGGATCAGCTCGCCGATCGTCACGTCCTTGCCGACGAGCGGTGTGAAGCGCTGCGCGACCTCGGCGAACGGAAGGGATTTCACGCCCTCGACTTCGAACTTCTTCGGCGTCAGGTGGGTGGCGAGCAACGCCTGCAGCCGCGGTGCCTGTGGCTGCACCTGGAGTGTCACCTTCGGCCCCTTGTCGGGCGCCGTGACCTGCGGCAGCGCGTTGAGGGGATTGCCACCCGGTGTGGCGATGCCGGCGGGGGGCGCGCCCAGCGCCGGTGGGCCCCCCGGCGCTCTCGACTGCGCATGGACGGTGCTGGCCGCGGCGGCCGCCAGCAGAAGGGTGCATCTGCGATACCCGCGTTTCATGTGCTTTCCTCGTAGGCCCTTTTGTTATGGAGTGGGCATGCCGGTCTGGCCCGACCGGTCATGCCCGCCCGTGTGTGGCTTCGCGCATACTGCCATGAGTTTGCGCGCGGCGCCACGTGCGCCGTTCGGTGCGGCGCACCTGTTCGCTGCCGGATGCAATGAAAATTACTACGGACTACTTATGTTGTACCAGCGCGAGGCCGCCCAACACGGATCCGAGACCGCCCGTCGCCGTGGACGACGAGCCCGTCGCGCTGCCGAGCGCGCCCGTCACCTGACTCACGAGGCCCGTGACCGGCGCGAGCAGCGAGCTGCCCGCACTGCTGCCGGTCGCGCTGCCGAGCGTGCTGGTGACGGCCGACAACGGGTTCGAACTGCCGAGTGTGCTGGTGACGGCCGACAACGGGTTCGCGCTGCCGAGCGTGCTGGTGACGGCTGACAGCGGGTTCGAACTGCTCGTGGCGCCGGTCAGCGTCGAGGTGAGCGAGCTGAGCGGTCCGCCGCTGAGCAGCGAAGTGACCGATGCGAGCGGCGTGCCGCTCGTGGCCGTCGTCAGCGCGGACAGCGGCGTGCCGCCGACCACCGAGGTGAGCGAGCTGAGCGGACTGCTGCCGAGCCCGAGGCTGGCGAGCGCCGCGTTCAGCGGCCCGAGCGGGCCGTTGGCCGCTGCGCCGGTCGGCGGCCCGCCGGCCACGGCGACGTTCGAACTGCCAACCAGGCTCGTGATCAGACCGGGAATCGGCGCGGCGCCGTTCGGGCCATTCGGGTTCACGAGACCGCCCGCATTCGTGACGGTATTGCCGAGCGCACCGACCACGTTGCCGACATCGCTGCCGATCGGGTTCTGCGTCGATGCACCGACCGTCGTGCCGGCTGTCGTGAGCGCGCCGCCCACCTGGGCGAGCACGCCGGAGACCGGCGTCGCGAGGCCGCTGTCGGTGCCGACGGTCTGCGTGAGGACGTCCGCGCTCTGCACGATCGGCGTGATCGCGGTGCTGAGCGGTTGCGTGATCTGCTGCACCGGTGCTGACGAGAGCGAGTTGCCGAGCGTCGCGCCGCCCGCGTTCAGTGCGTTGGCCACCGTGTCGAGCGTGCTCGCGAGCGGCGTGGTCACCGGCGCCAGCGGCGCGAGGTTGCCGGTGCCGAGGCCGCCGACCGTCGTGGCGAGGCCTTGCGCCACGCCGCTCGTCGAGCTGACGACCGAGCCGAGCCCGGCCACCGTGGTGCCGACGGGATTGGCCGTCGAACCGGTCTGGCCGATGCCGTCGCTGACGGCGTCCGCGAGGGCGTTCAGCGTGCCGCTCGTGGCCGATACGGTGTTGCCGAGGCCTTGCGTGACCTGCGGACTCAGCCCCGGGATCGTTTGCGATGCGATCGTGCTGCCGACATCGCTGACGGTCTTCGAGACGGTCGTCACGACGCCGGACGTGCCGGTGGAGCCGGTGGTCGTCGTGGTGCCGCCGTTCGAGCCGCCGCCGGTCGGGCTGGTCGACGCGCTTGACGGCACCGTGACGCCGTTGCCGCCGCAGGCGCTCAGCAGGCACGCGAGCGCGATGGCCGTCAACGGGGCGCGCGCCGCGCGGGGAAGGGGGAAAGATACGTTGGACATGTGTGCTCCTCGAGGTCTTCTGGATTTCGTGGGAGGGCGCGCGTCGAGGGTGTCGAGTGTCCGTTCCGGCGCGGCTCGCTTCAGATCGGGCGCCATGCACGGCATGCCGTGCATGGCGCCGTCACGGTTACTTCTTGCTGATGCCGCCGAGCAGGCCGCCTACCAGCGACGTGACCGGCGACAGCAGGCTGCCCGCAGCGGTACTGCCGCTCGTGGACGACAGCCCGCTTGTGAGTCCGCTTGTGAGTGCGCTGCCCGATGCGGTCGAACTGCCCTTGCTTGCCGCGCTGCTCACCGTGCTCGTCACGCTGCCAAGCAGGCTCGTGACGGGTGCGAGCGGACCGCTGCCGGTGGTGCCGCCCGCTGCGCCGGTCACGCTGCTGAGCAGGCTCGTGACGGGAGCCAGCGGACCGCTGCCGGTGGTGCCGCCTGCAGCACTGGTCACGCTGCTGAGCAGGCTCGTGACGGGTGCGAGCGGACTGCTGCCGGTGGTGCCGCCCGCAGTACTGGTCACGCTGCTGAGCAGGCTCGTGACAGGGGCGAGCGGGCCGCTGCCGGTGCTGCCGCCTGCCGCCGAGCTCAACCCGCCGAGCAGCGCCGAGAGCGGCGCAGCCGGATTTGTCGAGCCGCCCGTCAGCAGGCCGCCGACCGATGCGACGGTGGTGCCGGTGCTGCTGACCACGTTGCCGAGCCCGCTCGTGACCGGGTTGTTGCCGGTCGCGGCGATCGTACTGCCGGCCTTGCCGAGGCCGCTGCCAAGGGTCGCGAGCAGGCCGTTCACCGGCGTGCCGAGACCGCTCGCGGTGCCGACGGTTTCAGTTGTGGACGCAAGCATCGACGTGATCGGCGTGATCGCGGTGCTGAGCGTCTGCGTGACCTGCTCGACCGGACCGCTCGATAGCGCGGTGCCGAGCGTGCTGCCGCCATTCGTCACTGCGCTGCCCACGGTGCCGAGCGCGCTGCCCAGCGGCGAGGTCACTGCTGCAAGCGGCGCGAGCGGTCCGCTGCCGAGACTGGTGACGAGGTTGCCCGTATCGCTCACGGCATCGCCGACGTTGCCGACGACTCCGCCCACGCTCGCGACGGTCGTGCCGACCGGGTTGCCGCCGGTGCCGAGCTGACCGAGCCCTGACGTGACGCCGTTGCCGAGCGTCGACACCGCGTTGCCGACGTCCTCGACCACCGCGCCCGCGGACTGCGTGGTCGCCGCGCTCAGCCCCGGGACCGATTGCGAAGCGATCACCGAGCCCACGCCCGACACGGTGGAGCCCACATTGCTCACGACGTCGCCGGTGTTGCCTGCCACCGTGCCGAGCGCATTGGCGACGGCTGTCGTGCCGCCGGTGCCGGTCGTGCTGCCGCCGGAGCTGTTCGACGAGGTACTCGTCGAACCCGAATCCGTGGTCGATGCACCGGACCCGTCGGCGCCCGTCGAACCGCTGCCGGTGGTCGTCAGCGTGCCACCCGCACTCCCGCTTCCCCCCGTCCCCGTCTGACCCTGGCTCAACGTTCCCGAACCGCCGCACGCGGCGAGCGACAGCATGGCTGTCACTGCCGCGGCGATCATCGTTGTCCGAATCGTGTGGTTGATCGTTTGAATTGTCATGTCGCCCTCGCATCGCATGTGTTGTTGGTTGGTGCCGCGGTCTACTCTCTGCAACAGCCGTGCCATTCGGCTCCCGGCACGCGCCGGAAAAATGCGCTGAATGGCGCAGAAAGCAGATACCGCGTGGATTTGCGGGCGATTGATGGAGCGTTTTTCGAATGAAAAGCGGATCGAATAACGCAGTAAAGAAAACGTTTGCGGGGATTGCGTAACGTAACGAACCTGCTTTGCCGTTACGGCGAATGGCGTAACGTCGGCGGTCGCGTAACGCTTGAAACGGCGCGCTCAAACGCGGAATTAGTCACTTCAATCTAAACTATGGTTAGTCCTATGTACGCTGTCGCACCCGCGCGCGCTAATCTGTGTGGACAGACAAAGGCAAACAGATTAGAAAAACCGCCGCCACCAATTGCCTAAATGACTTTGTTGCGTTATAAATCGGCCAAGCACTGGTTTAGACGAGGAGGTGCGATATCGAACAGACGGCTGACTCAAGTTGCTAGCGACAGTCCGGCTGCGATGAAATGGATGCGACAGTGCATTTGACCCGTGAGTGCCGACAGAGAGAATCGGCGCGCACAGCACTGCCAACATGCGTCCCGCGCAGCGCGAAAATCAACGAATACAGCAGTTCCGAGGGCAAAATGAAAAAGTTCACCACAAGCTTCCTGAGAGATAACAAAGGGGTTACGGCCATCGAGTACGCGCTGATTGCGGGGTTGATCGCAGTCGCGCTGGTGACGTCGATCAACGGCGTCACGACGGCGATCGAGGGCGTGTTCACCTCTATTACAAACGCGCTATGACGAGCTGACCGCGCAACGGCGGTCGCTCCTGCAGGCGCAAACATCGTCGGGGCCGGCCTCGCGGCCGGTCTTCGTTTGTTCTCCGCAGTCGCGCTGCCCGGTGCGGCGAGGGCGGGCATCGTGATGCCGCGCCCCGGCCTGTCTCGTCCATCGAGTCTTCGATGAATCTCATCGTCGTCGCCTGCGCGATGTTCGCGCTCTGGGCTGTGGCGGTCGCCGCAAGCGACTTCCGCTACCGGCGCGTCACGAACGCGCTCGTCGTCGCGGGCCTCGCGGCTGCGGGGCTGTGCGCGGCGTTCGCGCGCGCGCCGTTTGGCGTGTCGCCCGGCGGCGCCGCGCTCGGCGCCGTGGTGGGGTTGCTCGCGTTGCTGCCGTTTTTTGCGCTGGGTGTGATGGGCGCTGCGGATGTGAAAGTGTTCGCGGTGCTGGGCGCATGGTGCGGCGTGCACGCGCTTGCGGGCCTGTGGATCGCCGCGAGCCTCGCGGGCGGTGTGCATGCGCTGTGGGTGCTGGGCGCGACGCGCGGCCCCCTTGCCGCGCTCGCGGCGAACCGTGGCCGTACGTTTGCGCTCGGCAGCCGCCGCGGTGCACCCTACGCGGCGTTCCTGACGCTCGCGGCGCTCGGCTGGCTCGCGTGGCTCGGCCTCGCGGGAGGCGTGCGATGACGCGTGCACGCAACATCGCAGCGCCCCGCAGGCATGCCGATGCGGCACGCGCGCGCGCGTCGCGCGGCGTCGCCGCCATCGAGTTCGTGATGGTGTTTCCGCTTTTCTTCACGCTGCTGTACGGGATCGTCACGTTCAGCCTGATTTTCGTCGCCGAGCAGAATCTGACGCTTGCCGCTGAAGAAGGCGCGCGCGCCGCGCTCAACTACCAGCAGGCCAGCAGCGTCGCGGCCGCGCTGAGTGCGCGCACGGCTGCCGCGTGCAGCGCGGCGAGCAACATGGTGGCGTCGATCGTCAGCAGTGCGCACTGTGTGGCGAACGCCACGTCGTGCAGCTACAACTCGGCCATGGATTGCGTGAACGTCACGCTCACCTACGACTATGCCGCCACGCCGCTCGTGCCGACGCTGCCGCTGATGAAGTTCGTCGTGCCGGCCACGCTTGCCAGCAGTGCCACCGTTCAACTCAACCCGGAAAACCTGCTGTGATCCGACGCTCCGTTTGCCGATCCGAGACTGCGCGTGCGCAGCGCCCATGTGACCGGCCGCGCTGCGCGCCGACCCGGTGGGACGCCGCGTGATGTCAAAGCCGAACCTCACCCGAATCCTCGCTGGCGTGCTGATCGCGCTCGCGCTGCTGCTGGGCTTTCTCGCGTGGTCGTTGTCGCGCCGCCCGCCCGTGCGCGCATCCGCGACCCTTGTGCGCGCCAGCTTTCCGGTGGTGGTCGCGGCGCGCACGCTGGCCGCCGGCGAGCCGATTTCGCCCGGCGCGTTGCGCGTCGAGGCGCTGCCGATCCACCCGAACGGTGCGTTCTCCGATCCGGCGCAACTGACGGGGCGCGTGCCGACCGTGGCGATCGGCGTCGAGACGCCGGTGCTCGCCTCGCAACTGTCGTCGGGACTGGCGGAAGAAATCGGCCCCGGCGAGCGCGCGGTGGCGGTGCGCGTCGATGAGGACAACGCGGTGGGCAGCCGTCTGCGCCCGGGCAACATGGTCGACGTTTTCTTCACGCTCAAGCGCGACAACAACGGCCTGGGCGGCACGGAGATCGCGCGCAGCCAGGCGCGCCTGCTGCTGTCGAAGGTCCGCGTGCTGGCCTTCGGCAACGCGACCGCGGGCACCGACGCGCAGGGCGGCATGAACAGCATCGTGCACACCGCCGTGCTGGCGGTGCCGGTGGCCGACGTCGACGAGCTGACGCTCGCACAGGCGTCGGGCCGGCTCGTCTTCGCCCTGCGCAATCCAAAGGATAACGAAATAATCGACGCGGCCGCGTTCGCGCCGCCGCGCGGCGTGCTGAAGCTCGCGGCGAACGTGCCGCCCGGGGTGGCCGCGCAAGCGCTGACCCGCGCGGCCCAGGGGCTTGCGCTCGACGAACTGTCTGGCGCGGCGGGGAGCGCGACCGCGCATGCCGCGCCGGGCGAACCGCGGCCGCGGCCCGCGGAGCGCGGCGAGGCGGGGCGGGCGTACGGCAGCATCGAAGTGATACGAGGCGGGCAGGCCGGGATGGTCGCCCGATAGGCCTTTGAGCGGGCGGCCACGGGCGTCCAGGAGAATATGAAAAAACGTATTGATGCATGCCAGACGGGGCTTTGGCTGGTCGCGGCGATGCTGTCGGCGGCGCCCGCGTGCGCGGCCGACGCGTTGCCGCGCACGCTCGACATCACGGTCGGCACACAGCGGACGCTCGCCGATACCGGCGCGCTGGAGCGCGTCGCGGTCGGCGACCCGAGCGTGGCCGACGTGCTGGTGCTGCGCGGCGAGCGGCACGGCGGACTGCTGCTGATCGGCAAGTCGCCGGGCACGACCACGGTGATGCTCTGGGAGCGCGGCCGTACCGCGCCGCTGACGTATACGGTGAATGTGACGACCGCGGCGGCGCGCGCGCTGCTCGGCCCGCAGACGCCCTCGGTCAGAACGCTCGGCGATACCGCGCTGATCACGGGTTCGGCCGCGACGATGGAGCAGCATCAACGCGCGGTGGCCGTCGCCGACGCGCAGGCGCGCGCCCGGGCGGCCGCGCTCGCCGACGCGAACGCAGCGAGCGGCGGCGCGGGACTGCCGGCCGGCAAGGGCACGGGCGGGCAGGGCGCGGCCAGCAGCGGCGGTAGCGGCGGTAGCGGCGGCGGCAGCGGCGGCGCGGCCGGCAGTGGCGCGGTGGTCGACCTGTCGACGGTGGCCACGCGTCCGGTGGTGCAGGTCGACGTGCGGGTCGTCGAATTCAGCCGCTCGGTGCTCAAGGAGGTCGGGCTGAACATCCTGAAGCAGAACAACGGCTTCTCGTTCGGCTCGTTTGCGCCGTCGGCGCTGACGTCGGCGACGTACGGCGCGTCGCCGCAGTTCCAGTCGACCTCGCCGATCTCGTCCGCGTTCAACCTGGTGTTCAATTCGGCGACGCGCGGCCTTGCCGCCAACCTGAGCCTGCTCGAGAGCAACGACCTTGCGCGCGTGCTGGCCGAGCCGACGCTCGTCGCGCTGTCGGGGCAAAGCGCGAGCTTTCTGGCCGGCGGCGAGATTCCGGTGCCGGTGCCGCAGGGGCTCGGCACCACGTCGATCGAATTCAAGCCGTACGGCGTGGGGCTCACGCTCACGCCGACCGTGCTGAGTCCCGAGCGCATCGCGCTGAAGGTGGCGCCGGAGGCGAGCGAGCTCGACTTCACCAACGCGGTGACGATCGACGGCGTGTCGGTGCCGGCCATCACCACGCGGCGCGCCGACACGACGGTCGAGCTCGGCGACGGCGAGAGCTTCGTGATCGGCGGGCTGATCGATCGCGAGACGCTGTCCAACGTGTCGAAAGTGCCGCTGCTGGGCGATCTGCCGATCATCGGCGCGTTCTTCAAGCAGTTGAGCTATTCGCAGGCGGACAAGGAGCTGGTGATCATCGTCACGCCGCATCTGGTGTCGCCGATCGCGCGGGGCGCGGCGTTGCCGGCGCTGCCGGGCGAGCAGTCCGAGCAGCGCGACGGGCCGGTCTGGCGCGCGCTGCTCGGCGGCGCGCTGTCCTCCGATGCGGCGCCGGGATTCTCGCGATGAGCGCGGCGGCACATGCCGGGACGCGCGGCTCATGCGGCGTGGAGAGCGATTCGGCGGCTGCGCGGGCGCAGCCGCATGGGGAAGTGCGACATGAACGCGAGAACGCTGTCATTGACTGAACGGGCCGTCACCGATTATTTCGTGTTCGCGTCGCTGGCCGACGCGCACGTGCACTGGCTATCGGATACGCTCGTGTCCGCGGGCGCGGTCGAGTCGGCGACGCTCGACGCGGCGCTGCTCACGCAGCGCATTGCGGCGCTCAATCCGTCGCTCGTGTTCGTCGACTTTTCCGGCGGGCGCGCCGCGGCGGCGAGCGCGGCGAGCGCGGCCGTGCGCGCCGCGTATCCGGGTCTGCAGATCGTCGCGGTCGGCTCGCTTGCCGAGCCCGAGAGCGCGCTCGCCGCGCTGCGCGCGGGCGTGCGCGACTTCGTCGATCTCGCGGCGCCGGCCGAGGATGCGCTGCGCGTCACACGCTCGGTGCTCGACAACCTCGTCGAGCCGGTCAGCCGTCACGGCCGTCTGACCGTGCTGCTCGGCGCGCGGGTCGGGATGGGCGTGAGCACGCTCGCGACCAACCTGGCCGTGCTGCTGCACCGGCGCGACGCGGTGTGCGGCAAGCAGGCCGTGCTGTTCGATCTCGGCCTGCCCGGCGGCGACGGCGCGCTGCTGCTCAACACGCGTTGCGAATTCCATTTCGTCGACGCGGTGCGCAACCTGCGCCGCTTCGACCAGACCTTCGTGCATACCGCGCTGTCGCATCACGCGAGCGGCCTTGCGCTCACGTCGCTGCCGCCGGATCTGGGCGAGATGCGCGAGGTCTCGTATGCGGGCGCGGTGAGCCTGTTCAACCGGCTGCGCGCGTTCTTCGACCAGCAGATCGTCGATCTCGGCGGCTTCAGCAACAACGAGTTCATCGCGCAGGCGGTGCAGGCCGCGGACGATGCGTGGCTCGTCTGCGATCAGGGCGTCGCGTCGATCGTGTCGGCCGTCGGCGTGCTCGACGGCTTGCGCGAAGCCGGCGTCGGCACCGACAACGTGCACCTGATCGTCAACCGGTTCGATCCGGATCTCGGTCTCGCTGCCGCGCAGATCGCGCAGCGGCTCGAATTGCCGCTGCTCGCGACGCTGCCGGAGCGCCGCGTGCCGCTCGGGCAGGCCGCGAATCACGGCACGCTGCTTGCCGACACGGCGCCGCGCGACGCCTACGTGCGGGCGCTCGAACCGCTCGTCGAGCGGCTCGGCGGCGCGTCCCAGGGCGCCGAGCCGCGCGGCCGCGCGGCGCTCGGTGCGCTGCGGCGCTTCATTCCAACCTCCAGCAAGCGGTCATAGACGAGATGGCTAAAGACATCGAATTCGCCGACGACGCGCCTTCGTTCGCGCAAAGCCAGCAGTTCCAGGACATCAAGAACGCGGCGCACGAGCATCTGCTCACGCGCATCGAGGAGCTCGGCGCGGAGTTCGGCCGCTGGTCGCGCAACGCGATCAACCAGTTCGTCGACCTCGAAATGGACAGCTTCGTGCGGCTGCGCCGGATTCCGATCAACGAGAGCGAGGTGCGGCTGATTGCCGAGGCGCTCACCAAGGAGCTGGCGGGCTTCGGGCCGATCGAGGACCTGCTGAACGATCCGGCGGTCGAGGACATCCTCGTGAACGGCTACAACGACGTGTACGTGTCGCGCCACGGGATCCTCGCGAAGATTCCGGTGCGCTTCGCGGACAACGCGCATCTGCTGCGGATCGTCCGGCGTATTCTCGCGCCGATCGGGCGGCGTCTGGACGAGTCGAACCCGATGGTCGACGCGCGGCTGCCCAACGGCGGACGCGTGAACGTCGTGATCGAGCCGCTCTCGATCGACGGGCCGGTCGTGTCGATCCGCAAGTTCCGCAAGGATCCGCTGCGTCCCGACGACCTGCTCGGCAACGGTACCTACAACGCGGAGATCGGCGCGCTGCTCGAAGCCGCGGTGGCGGCGCGGTGCAACGTGCTCGTGTCCGGCGGCACGAGCTCGGGCAAGACCTCGCTGCTGAACGCGCTCGCGTTTCATATCCCCGAGGCCGAGCGCGTCGTGACGATCGAGGACACCGCCGAGCTGTCGCTGAACCACCCGCACGTGGTGCGCCTCGAAAGCCGCCCGGGCGGCTTCGACGGCGCGGGCGTCGTGTCGATACGCGACCTGCTGCGCAACACGCTGCGGATGCGCCCGGATCGCATCATCGTCGGCGAAGTGCGAGGCGGCGAAGTGCTCGAAATGCTGCAGGCGATGAATACCGGCCACGACGGCTCGATGGGCACCGTGCACGCGAGTTCGCCGCGCGAATGCCTGTACCGGCTCGAAATGCTGGCGGGCTTCGCGGGCTTTCAGGGCACCGAGTCGAGCCTGCGGCGGCAGATCGCCAACGCGATCGACTTCATCGTGCAGATCGGGCGGCTCTCGAACGGGCGCCGGCGCATCCTGTCGGTCACCGAGGTCACGGGTCTGTCCGACAACATCATCGCAACCCAGGAGCTGTACCGCTACGAGCCGCTGCCGACGCAGGAGGGCGACGAGCTCGACAACTGGACCTCGCTCGGCATTCATCCGCATTCGCCGAAGCTCGCGCGCTTCCGGCAGGCGCTGGGCGCCGGCGAGCCGCAGGAGCGCTTCGGCGGCTTCGGCGGGGGCTTCAATGTCTAGCGCGCTGCTCGTCGTCATCGCGCTTGCGCTGGTCTGCGCGGCGCTCGCGCTGCTGCTGCTGCAGCGCGATGCGCAGCGCAAGGAGCAGGCCGGCGCCGAGCGCTTCATCGACAGCCGGATGGCGCCTGCCGCAGCGGCCCCCGGTGCGGCCGCGCCGCGCGGCGCCGCGGCGCCGCGGCCGGGGGGCGCGGGGGGCGCGGGGTGGGCGGCCACGGCCGCCGCGCGCGGGGCGCAAGGGGTGCATGCTCAGCACGCTCAGCAGGGGCTGCACAGTCCGCAGGCGCCGCGCGGGCGCCTCGCCGCGCTGACGCTGCGCGCGCGGCACGCGCTCGATACGCTGATGAGCCGCGCCGGCATCGCTCATGCGCGCGCGCTCGCGCTCGTCACGCTGGGCGCGGCGCTGCTGTTGTGCGTGAGCGCGGCGCGCGAAGGCGGCCTCGCGGCGGCGACCGTCGCGCTGCTCGCATGCCTGTGCTTCGTCGCGTTCCTGCTGTCGATGCGGATGCAGCGGCGGCGCCGGGCGATCGTGCGGCAGCTGCCGTCGTTCCTCGACGGCATCGTGCGGCTGATCACGCTCGGCAACAGCGTGCCGGCGGCGTTTCAGGGCGCGCTGCTGAGCACCGAGGCGCCGCTGCGCGACTGCCTCGACCAGGTGTCGCGGATGCTGCGCACCGGCGTCGAGATCGATCGCGCGCTGTCGCTCGCGGCGCTGCGCTATGGCGCCCGCGAGCTCGAACTGGTCGGCGCGGTGCTGCGGCTGTCGGTCAAGTACGGCGGCCGCGCGGACGTGATGCTCGACCGCATGGCGTCGTTCATGCGCGATCTCGAACAGGCGGAGCACGAACTCGCCGCGATGTCCGCGGAAACGCGCCTGTCGGCGTGGGTGCTCGCGCTGATGCCGGTCGGCATCGGTGGTTTGCTGATTCTTGGCAATCCGCATTATTTCGGCGCGATGTGGTACGACCCGTTCGGGCGCGATCTCGTGTATCTCGCGTTTGCGCTGCAGATCGTCGGCGCGTGGGTGCTGTACCGGATGACCCGGCTCGGAGGCCGCTGATGCAAAGCAACCAGCTCGCCGCCCTCGCGTTCGCCTTGCTCGCGCTCGCGTTGCTGCTGATCGCGGGGCTCGCGCTGGCGCGCGCGGCTGCCGCGCGGCGCAGCGAGCGCACGCTCGCGCGCGCGCTCGACCAGCGCGCGCAGCACAGCGCACCGTCCGCGGCGGGCGCTGCGTCGCCGTCGTCCGCGTCGCCGCTCTCGGCGGGGGCGGCGTCCTCGTCGTCGTCCGCGCCGCCGGCGCGCGACCCGGGCAGACTCGTCGAGCGCTTCGCACGGATGGGCGCCGGCTGGCTCGATACGCGCGCCGGCCGCCAGCTCGTCGCGCCGGAGGACCGGCGGCTGCTCGAACAATGCGGCTTTGTCGATACGCGGGCGCGCAGCCTGTTTCTCGTCGCGCGGCTTGCCGGCGCGATCGTGCTGCCGGTGGCCGTCGCGATGCTGGCGGCGGGGCACGTGAGCAGCGGGCGCGAGGCGGTCTTCGTCGCGTTCGCGCTGATCGGCGGCTTCATGCTGCCGAAGATCTATATCCAGCGCCGCGCCGCCGCGCGCCGGCGCGCCGTCGTCGACGAGCTGCCGATGCTGGTCGATCTGTTGCGCCTGCTGCAGGGTGTCGGGCTGTCGCTCGACCAGAGCCTGCAGGTGATGGTCGGCGATTTTCGCGGCGTGCTGCCGGTGCTGTCGCGCGAACTGGAGATCGCGCAGCGTCAGTTCGTCACTGGCCGCACGCGCGAGCAGTCGCTGCAGCGGCTCGCGTCGAGTTACGAAAACGAGGATCTGCGCGCGATCGTGCGGCTGCTCGTGCAGGTCGACCGGCATGGCGGCGCGGTGCAGGAACCGCTCAAGCAGTTCGGCGACCGGCTGCGCGAGGTGCGTCGCGCGATGCTGCGCGAACGGGTCGGACGGCTCGCCGTCAAGATGACCGGCGTGATGGTGGTCACGCTGCTGCCGGCGCTGATGATCGTGACCGCCGGGCCGGGCATTCTCGCCGTCACGCATTCGCTGCAGAACACGAAACGTTAGGAATCCGCGATGACCGCCTTACCGACCCCGATGTCTCTTGCCGCGCGCGCGGGCCTTCGCGCGGCGGCGCTCGGCGCGCTCGCGCTGCTCGGCGCGTGCTCGGCGACGACCGGCTACGGCGTCGGCGCGCAGGCCGAGCGCGCGGCCGAGATGCAGCAGGCGAGCCGCGATCCGGCACCGGCCGCACCGGATGTCTATCTCGACCTGATCGGCCGGATGCAGGCTCGCGGGCTGTACTTCGCGTCGCTTGCGCATATCGACGCGTACGAGAAGCAGTATGGGATGTCGCCGCGCGCCGAATTGCTGCGCGCGGACGCGCTGCGCATGACGGGCCAGCCGCAGGCCGCGGCCGCCGTTTATACGAAGCTGCTGGACACGCCGCTCGCGGCGCGCGGGCATCGCGGGCTCGGCCTGCTGGCGGGCGCGGCGGGCGACTTCCGCGGGGCCGCCGCCCAGTTGCAGGACGCGGTGCGGCTCGCGCCGACCGACGCGGCCACGCTGTCGGACCTCGGCTATGCGCAGCTGCGCGCGGGCGACGCGAGCGGCGCGCGCGTGCCGCTGATGAAGGCGGCCGAACTCGATCCGGGCAATCCGCGGATCATCAGCAACGTCGCGCTCTACCTGCTCGCGCAGGGCGACGACGCGCGCGCGACGGCGCTGATGGACGCGCAGCATCTGGACGCGGACGTGCGCGCGGCCATCCGCCGCGACGCGCTGGCGGTGGCCGGCGCGCAACGCGTCGCTGCGTACGCGCCGGCGCCGCACGCGGCGACGCGGGCGGGGGAGGCGGACGCCGCGGCGCACACAGCGGACGCGGAGAACGTGGCGAACACGGCGAACACGGCGAACACGGCGGCGCATCGCCCGGCGCCGCTCGCGAGCGCGCAGGATCTCGTGCTCGCGCCGCCGCTGTTGCAGCGTTTTTCACAATGACCGGCGCCCGCGCGAGCGCCGCCAGGGGAGTGCGCATGACCGATCTGACCATCACCGGACGAAGGGCGCGGCTCGCCGGGCTGCTGCTGCTCGCGGCCGCCGGCGTCGCGCGGGCCCAGCCGCCCGCGAGCGAAGTGGACCACGCGACGCTCGCCTGGCTCGACCTGCAGCGCAGCAACGCGGCCGCCGCGCCGGCGCAGCCGATGCTCGGCGCCGAAGCGAGCCTTGCGTACCAGCGTTATCTGCAGTCGTTCACCGCGAAAATTCCGGCGCTGTACGGCTCCGCGCTCGATCAGGGCGGGGGCGGCGGCACCGGCGGCACCGGCGGCACGGCGCCGCAGAACTGAGATGAAGTCGCCGCGCCACCTGCTTCGTCGGCCGCCCTTCGGGGATGCGGCGCGACGATGGTGCTCGCGGCAATCTCGCTCGGCCTGGTGGTGGCGGCGCTCGGCACGCTCGACGTCGGTCATGACTATTTCGTGCGCCGCGAACTGCAGCGCACCGCCGACCTCGCGGCCGCCGCCGGAGCCCAGACCATCGGCAGCAGCACGAGCAGCACCGGGGGCTGCGCGGCCGCGACCGCATCGGCGCAGCAGAATGCGGCGAGCGGGAACAGCCTGCCGTCGAGCGCGACGCTGACGGTCGTCTGCGGCCGCTGGGATCCGTCGGTCAATAGCGCGCCGTCGTACTTTTCGACCTCCGGCACGCCGATGAACGCGGTTCAGGTCACCGTGCAGCAGAGCGTGCCGTACTTTTTCCTCGGACCGGCGCGCACGCTCCAGGCGAGCGCCACGGCGACGGCGACCGACATCCGCGCATTCTCGATCACGACGGCCGTCGCGAGCCTGTCGGGCGGCGTGCTCAACGGGCTGCTGAACGGACTGCTGGGCGCGAGCGTGAATCTGGGTGTTGCGTCGTATGAAGGGCTGGCGTCCGCGCAGATCACGCTGGGCGATCTCGCGACCGCGCTCGGCGTGGGGACGATCAGCCAGTTGCTGACGACCCGCGTGACGGTCGCGCAACTCGCGGCCGCGATGGTCACCGCGCTCGGGCAGAGCACTACCGCAAGCGCGACTGCCGTGACCGACCTGGGCACCCTCGCGGCCGCGATCCCGGGCGGCACGTCGATCGCGCTCGGTGCGACGTCGACGCAGAACGGGCTGCTGTCGGTCGCGCTCGGCGACCCGCAGGCGGCCGCGAACGCGACGGTCAACGTGCTCGACATGCTGCTCGTGGCCGCCGAAATCGCAAACGGCCAGTCCGCCGTCAATCTCGGGCCCGCGGTGAGCCTCGGCCCGCTCGCGAACGTGACCACGCAGCTGAAGGTCATGGAGCCGCCGGTCATTGCGGTCGGCGAAGCCGGGCAGAATGCGGACGGCACCTGGCGCACGAGCGCGCACTCCGCACAGGTGCGCCTTTACCTGAACCTGAACCTGCTGAACCTGAATCTCGGCCTTGCAAGCGTCAGCGCGCTGAACCTGCCGCTCTACATCGAGGTGGCGCCCGGCACCGCCCAGCTCGAAAGCACGATATGCACGACCTCGCAGGCGACCAGCCAGAGCGTGATCCTCGCCCAGCCGGGACTCGCGAGCCTGTGCGTGGGCAACAACGCGCTCGCCGATTTCACGAACACGACCACGAGCGCGAGCTGCACGCAGCCTGCGCCGCTCACCAACGTGTCGATACTCGGCTATCCGGCGATCACGCTGTATGCCGGCAAACCTTCGACCCAGACCGGCTTGCAACTGACGATCGAGCCGCCGGAGGCGACGCCGCTCACGTTCAACGGCATTCCCGATGACGCGGACGCCTACCAGTCGACCAATTCGAATGCGGTCGGCTCCGTGGCCAGCGATCTGATCGCGCAGCTCGCGAGCGTGCTGCCTTCCTCCCTTTATCTGACCGTCGGCGGCGCGACGCCGGGGCCCGTGGTCGCCGCGCTTCTGCAACCGCTGCTGAGCGCAGTCAGCACGGCGCTGAGCCCGGTGCTGTCGTCGCTCGATGCGCTCGTCGTCCCCTTGCTGCAACTGCTCGGCGTACAGATCGGCGTGGCGACGGTCCACGATCTCGGGCTGTCGTGCGGTCAGGCACAACTGGTAGATTGAATTCGCTTATGAGAACTGCCGCCAAAATCGAGGAACTCGATATCTATGTCTGGGAAGGCAAGGCCGACATCGTCGACCGGGTCGCGCGCTGCATGGCGAGCTTCGACGTCGAGGTGATCCGCGCGGACGACATCGCGATCTCGCCGGAGCGCACCGCGTTGCGGCCGTCGCTGGCGATCATCAGCGTCTCGGTGATCGACAGCGGCGCGCTGAGCCTGCGCGACTGGCAGACGTCGTACGGGATGCCGGTCGTGTGGGTCGGCGCCGCGCCGCGCGATCACGATCCGGCGAAATATCCGGCCGAGTACTCGCACATCCTGCCGCTCGACTTCACCTGCGCGGAATTGCGCGGGATGGTCACGAAGCTCGTCGTGCAGCTGCGCGCGCACAGCGCGCAGACGCTCGAATCGAGCGCGCTCGTGGCGAACTCGGAGTGCATGCAGGCGCTGCTGCACGAGGTCGACACCTTCGCCGACTGCGACACCAGCGTGCTGGTGCACGGCGAGACCGGCGTCGGCAAGGAGCGCATCGCGCAACTGCTGCACGAGAAGCATTCGGTCTACGGCAAGGGGCCGTTCGTGCCGGTCAACTGCGGCGCGATTCCGGACGGGCTGTTCGAGTCGCTGTTTTTCGGCCACTCGAAGGGCTCGTTTACCGGTGCGGTCGTCGCGCACAAGGGCTACTTCGAGCAGGCCGACGGCGGCACGCTGTTTCTGGACGAGATCGGCGATCTGCCGCTCTATCAGCAGGTGAAGCTGCTGCGCGTGCTGGAGGACAGCGCGGTCACGCGGATCGGCTCGGCGACGCCGGTGAAGCTGGATTTCCGGCTGGTCGCCGCGACCAACAAGCACCTTGGCCAGCTCGTGAAGGACGGCGCGTTCCGCGCGGACCTGTTCTACCGGCTCGCGGTGATCGAACTGAAGATTCCGTCGCTGGAGGAGCGCGGCGCGGTCGACAAGATTGCGCTCTTCAAGTCGTTCATCGCGTCGGTGGTCGGCCCGGACCGGCTCGCGGCGCTGCCGGACATCCCGTACTGGCTGGCCGACGCGGTCGCCGACACCTATTTCCCCGGCAACGTGCGGGAGCTGCGCAACCTGGCCGAGCGGATCGGCGTGACGGTGCGCCAGGTCGGTTCGTGGGATGCGGTGCGGCTGCAGCGGCTGCTCGCGCTCGCGCGCAGCACCCAGCCGGTGCCGGCGGAAAGCGCGGCGGAAGTGCTGGTGGATCGCAGCAAGTGGGACATGGCCGAGCGCAACCGCGTGATTGCCGCGCTGGAGGCGAACGGCTGGCGACGCCAGGATACCGCGAGCCATCTCGGCATCAGCCGCAAGGTGCTCTGGGAGAAGATGCGCAAGTACCAAATTTTCGACGAAGAACCCGAAATTCGCGAAAGTGAGTAATAATGCGACGGCTGTGCCACAACAAAACACTGTTCAAGCAGGAAATACATGGACCACGAGTCGAAACTTCGGTCGAAACTTCGACAGATTGCCTTCGGTGCGGCGCTGGCGCTGGGGGCCATGCAGGGTGTGCACGCGCAGGCGCTGTCCGACAGCGCGGCCAGCGCAGCGGTCGTTTCGGAGCCGTCGACCCCCGCCGCATTGCCGGCCACGCCGGCAAGCGGCGCGCAAACCACCGCGCTGACGCCGGACGAGGCGAAACAGTCGGCAAGCGGCAATGTCGCCGAACTGCAGCAGTTGATCCGCGGCACCGAACTGAGCGAATTGCGCACCACGTATAACGGGACGTACGGGGCGAGCCTGCTGTTTCTCGGCAAGGACATGACGTATTACGTTGCGCTGTTCCAGAACAAGACGTTCTGGCGTGTCATCAAGACCGATGACGAAGCGCGCGCCGAGATGATCTACCGGGATTTCGTCAACGAAACCGTGCGGCTGTCCGACGTCGAAATTCGCCGGACGCTGCTGGCGGCGCAAAAGACCTTCACCGAGCATCTGGTCGCGCTGCAGCAGGATCGCGCGAACCGCCTGCAGGCCGATCTCGATGTCGTGCACCAGCAGCAGAGCATCGTGTCCAGCCAGCAGCAGCAGGCGCACGCGGAAGCCACGGCGCTCGCGCAGCAGAAGACCCAGGCGCAGAACCAGTTGCGCGCGACGCAGCGGCAGGTGCAGGAGCTGCAGCGCGAGCTGGATAGCGGCCTGCCGGCTTCGCCGCGTTAGCCGCACGCAACAGCGGGCAAGCGGGCCGCTCACCGGGCAAACGTTAGCGTCCGCGCGCACCGCGCGGTGCGGGCGGGCCGGTACGGCTTCGCGCGCGGGCGAGGTGCGCCGCTGCGGCGCGCCGGGTGGATGCGCCTAGTCTGTGCCGACCGTGTCCGCGTGGGCCGACCCGCGGCGCGACACGCTTTCCCATGCGGCCACGACGATCATCGCCCCGGTGGTGAGCGCGCTGGCCGCCAGCAGATTCGCATGCACGACGAGCGGCGCAGCGAGCGCGAACAGCGCGAGTCCGATCCAGTGCGACAGCGGAAACCATCCGTAGACGATCCGCTTGTACAGTCCACTGCCCGCGAGATAGAGGGCGGGGCCGCCGAGCAGCAGTGCGGCGACGGCCGTGCCGGCGGGCGCGTGCGGCTGCAGGATCACGAGGTCGTCCGCTGCGGCCCAGCCGACGATGCCGGCCACGAGGACCACATGCACGTACTGGAACCCGGCGGCCATCAGCCCAGGCTCGTCCGTGCGCTCGATTGCGCGGTTGCCGGCGAGGCTGCCGGTGTCGAAGTACATCCACCACATGGCGACGCTGCCCGCGAAGCAGACGAGGAATGCGGCGAGCGCCGGCGCGCTCCACCGTATCTCGTCTGACAGCGTGCCGCCGGTCATCAGCACGGACTCGCCGAGCGCGAGGATCACGAACGCCTGGCAGCGCTCGGCGATGTGGCCGCCCGCGGCGCTGCGCCAGTCGGCCGCGCGCGACCGCCCGAGCAGCGGCAGCGCGAAGCCGAACATCGGCGACACGTACTCGCACAGCACCGCGGCGCTCCACCATGCGAAGCGCGGCAGGCCGCCGGCGAGGCCTCCGGCGATCCATGCGACACCGGAGATCGCAAGCCAGCCGCAGATGCGGCGGAAATTCGGCGTGAGCGCGTGGTGCGGGCCGAGAAAACGCAGCACGGCGATGCTGCGGCCGACCTGGATCGTCACGTAGCTGAGCGCGAACAGCAGTCCGCGCGGGCCGTAGGCGAGCGGCAGGCTGGCCGCCATCACCATGCCGACCACCATCACTGCGAACAGCAGCAGGCGCACCGCGAGGCGCTCCGGGTCGAACCAGTTGGTGACCCAGCAGGTGTATTGCCAGCCGAGCCACACGGCGAACCACAGGACGAGTGTCTGCAACACGCCGGTGAGGCTCAGGTCGTGCACGAGCCGGTGCGACAGTTGCGTGACGGCGAACGCGTAAATCAGGTCGAAGAACAGCTCGACGTAGGTGACGCGCGCTTCGTGTCCGTCGCGCGCGCGCAGGAAACGCGCGGGGCGGGCCAGCAGCGGCTGGCCGGTAGGCTCGGTCATGCGGGGCGTTCCTCGTAGCGTGGGAGGGTAGATCGGGCGCTACCCGGGTGGTTGCCGCGCGGTTTCCGGCAGTGCCCGGGCGGCCGGCGGACAGGCGCGCCGGCTGCCGATGGCGTTGAGGCGCCGCTGACGGCGCGCGCGGATTGCCGCTCAGTGGGCGGTGCGGCGGGCCGGTGCCGCGCGGGCGGGCTTGCGCGGCGCATGCCGGACCGGGGCAGCGACGGGCGCCGGGGTGGTCGGGTGGACTGCGATCGGATCGCTGGCGGGAAACGTTTCGTCGAGCGCTTCGTCGAGACGGGCGTCGGTCTGGCTGAACGGCGCGGGGGCGGTGGACTTCGGCTTGGCCATGGCGGGCTCCGCGATTGAACGTCGGGGAACCAGCATAGCGCAAACGGGTTCGCGCGCGTCACCTGGCCGAATGGCGGCAACGAGGACAAGAGGGACGCGTGCGTTGCGCAGACCCGGCCGGGGGCGGTGGGCCGTGACGAAGCAGCCGGCTTGTGTCGCAACGATCGCGCGAGGCTAGCGGGCCGCTAGCGGGATGCATGCGGGACGGCCGCGTCATCTGCGCGCGGCCACGCCCGTGCGGGCGCGTCTCAGGCGTTGCCGCCGTGCCCGCCGTTGTTGTCGCCGCCGCCGCTGCCGGAGCCCGTGCCGAACAGCCGGCGCCGGCGCGTGACGACCACCGGGCCGTCGCCCGGCGCGCGTTCCGAGGGGGTGCGTTCAGCGGGCGCGGAATAGGTGTCGCGCGAGTCGCGGAACTCGCGCGGTTCGCGGTGTTCACGCGGTTCGCGGGGGCCGTGCGGTCCGCGCGTGCCGTGTTCGCCGTGCGATGTGCGGCCGCCCGGGCGCGGCGACGGGCGGGTGCCGGTGTCGAGCTGGATCGTCGAAATGGCGCGCTTGTAGATGCCTTGCAGGCCGACCGGCGTGCGCAGCATGACCAGATACTGGTCGAACGACTCGATGCAGCCCGTCAGCCGGATACCGTTGACGAGATAGATTTCGACGCGCTTGCGCTCTTTGCGCGCGGCGTTCATGAAGTCGTTTTGCGGGTGCGATTCTGCGGATGCCATGGACAAGTCTGTGGAGTAGGACAGTTGCTCGCCGCGATTTTACCCTTTTCGGGTCGGAAGGCGGCGCGCGGGATCTGCGTCCACTATAACGGCTTGCGCGCCAGGAAGCACGACCTAACTGGCGGGCGTAACGTTGAGTTACGAATCAGACAATTGTTTGCGTTATCCGATGCGCTTCGCGGGGGCGAATTACCGTCTATCTTTCAGGAACGGGGCACGGCGCACCGTTCGTGTGCCGCCGCGCGCCCCGCGCCGGCCGGGGCTGGCGGGCCGCGTCCGGGCTCCGTTGCTGCCGGCGTCGCTGGCCTCGATCGAGGAGATCGAACATGAAAGCGTCATACTGGATTTCACTTGCGTGCATGCTGGGCGTTCTCGCGCTCGGCGCGCTGCCGAGCTACGGCTGCAGCACGTCGAGCGACATGAATTCGGGCAGTAGCGGCAGCACCGGCTCGAACAGCAGCAGCGGCGGCTACTGAGCGCTCTGCCGGGCGCTCCCTGAACGCCGCTGCGGCGCGCGGGCCGCGCCGCGGCGCCCCGCACGCGCCGGTGCGGATCCGCGACCCCGTCCGGCGGTCCCCGCTGGGAGGCGCCGGCGCGGGGCGGCGCGTGCCGCTGCCGGCGCAATGAAGGCGTCCCCGTGATCCGCATCCTGCCGCCGTCGCTGACCGATGCGCAGTTCGAGCGGGTCCTCGCGGCCTGGGCGGGAATCGTCGGCGCGCCGAATGTGGCGGCGTCCGCCGACGAACTCGCGGCCTATCGCGATCCGTTCGCGCCGGGCGACCCCGCCGCGTTCGCCGCGTCGGCTGCGCTGCGGCCCGCGTCCGTCGACGAAATCCGCGCGATCCTGCGCATTGCGAACGAATACCGCGTCCCGCTGTGGCCCGTCTCGACCGGCGGCAACTTCGCGTACGGCGGCGCCGCGCCTGCGCGGCTCGGTCGTGCTCGACCTGCAGCGGATGACGCGCGTCCTCGCGGCCGACGACGCGCTCGCCGATGCGCTCGTCGAGCCGGGCGTCGGCTACTTCGATCTGCACCGCTACCTGCGCGGCAAAGGCCACGCGCTGTGGGTCGATCCGCCGGCGGCCGGCTGGGGCAGCGTCGTCGGCAACACGCTCGAGCGCGGTTTCGGCTATACGCCGTATGGCGATCACGCGGCGCACCAGTGCGCAATGGAGGTCGTGCTCGCCAACGGCGACGTGGTGCGCACCGGGATGGGCGCGCTCGACTTCGGCACCGCGTGGCAGCTGTACCAGCCCGGCTACGGACCGTCGTTCGATCCGCTTTTCATGCAGTCGAACCACGGCGTCGTCACGAAGATGGGCGTCGGGCCGATGCCCGCGCCGCCGGCCTGTCTGCTCGGCGAAATCCGCTTTCGCCGCGAGGAGGATCTCGCGGCGATCGTCGACATTCTGCGGCCGCTGCGGCTGGCCGGGACGATTCGAAATCAGGCCGTGATCGAGGGCGGCGTGCAGTGCACGCTGCTGCGGCATCGCGTGCTGCGCCCGGGCGGCGCGGTGGCGTTTCTGATCGTTCCTAGGGAAATACTGATTAATTCAGCTCGGCAGTCATCGCTGACGGGGCCGAGGACGTTGTAGAAAGAAGCTCACGGAACGGTCCCAGGATCATGAAGCGGCAGATCGGTTTTGCAGAAGCGGAAACGTTGGGCAAGAAGCGCGTGACGAAACGGCAGCGTTTCCTGACAGAGATGGAGAAGGTGGTGCCGTGGCAGCGCCTGCTGTCGGCGATCGGGCCGCACTACCCGAAAGGCGAACGGGGACGCCCTCCGATCGGTCTTGAGCGCATGCTGCGAATCTACTTTCTTCAGCAGTGGTACGGCCTGTCGGACGAAGGGCTTGAAGACGCGCTGTACGACAGCATTGCGATGCACGCGTTCGCCGGCATCGACCTGGCGCGAGAGAGCGTGCCGGATGCCACCACTATGCTGAAATTCCGGCGTTTGCTGGTCGAGCAGGAACTCACGCGCAAGCTGTTCGACGAGATCGGCATCGAGTTGTGCGAGCGCGGGCTGATGATGAAGGAAGGCACGCTGGTGGATGCGACGATCTTCGAGGCCCCGTCGTCGACAAAGAATGCTGGAAAGAGCCGGGACCCCGAGATGCACCAGACGAAGAAAGGCAACGAGTGGCATTTCGGCATGAAGGCGCATCTCGGTGTCGACGCCGACTCGGGGCTGGTGCATAGCGTGGTCACCACGGCGGCCAACGAGTCGGATGTCTCGCAGGCCCATGCGCTGCTGCACGGTCACGAGCGCGAAGCGTTCGGCGATGCAGGCTACACGGGTGTGGGCAGGCGCCAGGAGATGAAGGGCAAGGCGGTGAAGTGGCACGTGGCGCTCAAGCGCGGCAAGCTCAAGGCGATGCACGAGGGTGCGCTCAAAGATCTGGTGATGGCAGCCGAGCGGACCAAGGCGCAGATTCGTGCTCGCGTCGAGCATCCGTTCCATGTCGTCAAGAACCTGTTCGGGCATCGCAAGGTGCGCTACAAGGGGCTGCGTAAGAACACGGCGCAGCTGTTCAGCCTGTTCGCGCTGGCGAACCTGGTGATAGCGCGTAACCGGTTGCGGCCATGTCATGGGAGCAGTCCGTCCGGTGTATGAAAACTTCAGGAAGTCGGTCGTGCAGGCGCCCAAAATTTGTCTCGACGGGCTTCCCGTTTCAAAAATCGCGAGCCGTATGCGCGGGATCACCAGCGGTGGGCTCATTGATCAGCGTTTCCCTAGAAGTGGTAATGCGGGTTCTTCGGATCGAAGGTCATCGCGTCGAAGCGCATCGGCGTGATCGTCTCGAACACGATCCGCTCGAACAGCTGGCCGTCGTTGCCGTACGACTCGACCGTGCGGAAGTACGGATGACGCAGATCGAGCCCGAGCGTTTCCTTCCTTGCATAGAACTGCGGCTGTCCGGCCGGCGCATCGAACGTGAACGCGACGACGCGCACGCCGTCGAGCGTGCGCACCGCGATCTGCGCGGCGCGCGCGATGCCTGCCTGCAGGTACTTTTCGTGTTCGTCCAGATACCGGCGCGCGACATAGCCGGTGCCGAGATCGCGGACCGTGTGGTTCGACTGCGCGCGCGCGAGGGCGCCGTGTATCGACGTCCAGATCGGCACGAAGCCGAACAGTCCGCCGAGATGGCCGTACATTTCGTCGGGGCGGGTCGCTTCGTCGTAGAGAATCTCCTGGCCGGCGTGCGCGCCGTCCGGCAACCACCGCGCGTAAATCCGCAGCGGATCGTGCGCGAGACGCACGAGCATGTGATCGGGCTTGTCCGGCCACTTGCCCCTGATGCGCTCCCAGCGCAGCATCGTGAACTGGTACGACGGGTAGCCGTTCGGCCCCTGCGCGATCAGGCGCGGCAGCGTGTCGGGGGCGAGCGAGCGGAACAGGGCGACGAGCGTGTCGTCGTCGAGCCGCGCGAGCATGCCGCTTTGCTGGGCCTGCTGCAGCCAGCGCACCTGCTGCTCAGGCGCGAGCCGGCCGACCGCCGACGGCGGCAGCGTCGGCGCCGCCGCGGATGTAGCGGATGTGGCGGATGTAGCGGATGTAGCGGATGTAGCGGATGTGGCGGCGGATGTAGCGGATGTGGCAGAGGTAGCCGACGTAGCGGACACATCCGCCGGTGTCGCGGATGATGCGGCGCTCTGCGCGCCTGCCTCGGCGAACGCCGACGAACACGCCAGCGGCAGGGCGAAGGCGAGCGCGAGCGCGGCGACACGCCGCCGGCACGGCGCACCGCGCGCACTGCGCGGCTTGTTGCCGGGCTTGTTGCCGGGTCCGTCGCCGGCTTCGTCGCCGGCTTCGTCGTGCGCGGTCCGCGCGGTATGCGGGCAAGGGCGCGCGGTGGGTATGCGCCGCGCGGGCAGCAGCGGATCGGACTGCATCGGGGTATCTCCGTGTCGGGGCCGTTCGCGCCGGTTCAGTGCGGCGCCTGCTTCGCGAGTTCCTCGTCGCGCAGCGCGCGGCGCAGGATCTTGCCGACGTTGGTCTGCGGCAGCGCGTCGCGGAATTCGACGAGCTTCGGCACCTTGTAGCCGGTCAGGTTCTCGCGGCAGTGCGCGATCACCTGCTCTGCCGTGAGCGCCGGATGGCGGGGCACGACGAACACCTTCACGCGCTCGCCCTGGGCCGCGTCGGGAATGCCGATCGCCGCGACCTCGCGTACGTCCGGGTGCATTGCGATCACGTCCTCGATCTCGTTCGGATACACGTTGAAGCCCGACACGAGGATCATGTCTTTCTTGCGGTCGATGAGCCGGATGTAGCCGCGCGCGTCCATCACGCCGATGTCGCCCGTCGCGAGCCAGCCGTCGGCGTCGAGCGTCTTCGCGGTCTCGTCGGGGCGGTTCCAGTAGCCTTTCATCACCTGCGGCCCCTGCACGCACAGTTCGCCCGCCTCGCCGATGTTCGCCCAGCTGCCGTCGTCCTTTCTGAAGCGCACGCGGGTCGACGGCGCGGGCAGGCCGACCGTGCCTTCGAAGTCGCGCATCTGCTTCAGGTCCACCGGGTTCATCGCGACGATCGGCGAGCATTCGGTGAGCCCGTAGCCTTCGACGATCGGCCGTCCGGTGACTGCCTTGAAGCGCTCGGCGACGGCCTTTTGCGTCGCCATCCCGCCGGCCATCGCGAGCTTCAGGTTCGAGAAATCGCGCCGGCAAAATTCCTCGTTGTCGAGGAACGCGTTGTAGAGCGTGTTCACCGCGGTGATGCCGGTAAAGGTCTCGTGACGCAGGATCATCATCACGCGCTTCGTGTCGCGCGGATTGGCGATCAGGATGTTGCGCCCGCCCAGCCCGAGAAAGATCAGCGCGTTCACCGTGAGCGAGTAGATGTGATAGAGCGGCAGCGGCGTGAGCACCGTTTCGATGTCGCCGCTCAGCTGGCTTTCGGCCCAGACCTTCGCCTGCAGCAGATTCGCGATGATGTTGCGATGCGTGAGCATTGCGCCCTTCGCGACGCCGGTCGTGCCGCCGGTGTACTGCAGGAACGCGAGATCCTCGTGCCCGATGCGCACCGGCGCGAGCGTGCGCCGGTAGCCGCGCGCGAGCGCGTCGTTCAGGCGCACCGCCTGCGGCAGATCGTAGGCGGGCACCATCCGCTTGACGTGCTTGAGCACCGCGTTCAGCAGGCGTCCCTTGAGGTTCAGGCCGTCGGCGAGCAGGTCGCCGAGCGCGGTGACGACGACGCGCTTCACCTGCGTGCCGGGCAGCGCGCGTTCGAGCGTATGCGCGAAGTTCTCGAACACGACGATCGTCTGCGCGCCGCTGTCCTTCAACTGATGCGCGAGCTCGCGCACCGTGTAGAGCGGATTGACGTTGACGACGACCGCGCCCGCTTTCAGCGTGCCGAACAGCGCGACCGGGTACTGGAACGTGTTCGGCAGCATGATCGCGACGCGCTCGCCGGGCACGACGCCGGCATCCTGCAGATACGCGGCGAACGCGGTGGCCTTGCGCGCGAGCTCGCCATACGTGAGCGACGCGCCGACGCTCACGAACGCGACGCGGTCGCGAAAGCGCGTCGTGCATTCGTCGAAGAACTGCGCGACCGAGTCGTACTGGCGCGTGTCGATGTCGTGCGGGACGTCGGCGGGATACGATGCGTACCAGATGTCGTCGGTGTCGGGCGCGGCGACGGGCGCCGCCTGATCGGGCTGGTTCATCGGTGGTCTCCTTCGGGCGTGAGGCGTTTTTTATCGGGTGACGGGGCGGCGCGGCTAGCGTTCGAGGATGGCGACCACGCCCTGGCCGCCGGCCGCGCAGATCGAGATCAGTCCGCGCGCGCGGCCGGCGGGCTTGTCGAGTTGCGCAAGCATTTTGGCGAGCCCCGCGACGATGCGCGCGCCGGTCGCGGCAAACGGATGGCCGGTCGCGAGCGAGCCGCCGTTCACGTTCAGCCGGCTGAGGTCGATCGCGCCCGGCGCGGCGTCGAGACCAAGCTGCGTGCGGCAGTACTCGTCATCTTCCCACGCGGCGAGCGTGCACAGCACCTGAGCCGCGAACGCCTCGTGGATTTCGTACAGGTCGAAGTCCTGCAGCGTGAGGCCGGCGCGCGCGAGCATGCGCGGCACCGCGTAGACGGGCGCCATCAGCAGTCCTTCGTTGCGCTCGACGAAGTCGACCGCCGCGGTTTCGCTCCAGCTCAGGTACGCGAGCACCGGCAGGCCGCGCGCGGCCGCCCAGGCCTCGCTCGCGAGCAGCACCGCGGACGCGCCGTCGGTGAGCGGCGTCGAATTGCCCGCGCTCAGCGTGCCCGCGTCGCGATCGAATGCCGGCTTGAGGCTCGCGAGCTTCTCCAGCGTGAGATCCGCGCGCAGGTTGTTGTCGCGCGCGAGGCCCTTGTACGGCGTCATCAGGTCGTTGAAGAAGCCGCGTGCGTACGCGTCGGCCAGCTTCCGGTGGCTCTCGAACGCAAGCGCGTCCTGCGCTTCGCGCGCAATCCCCCAGCGCTTGGCCATCCGTTCGCAATGCTCGCCCATCGACAGCCCGGTGCGCGGCTCGCCGTTGCGCGGCAACTGTGGCCGCAGGAGCATGCCGGGGCGCAGCCTCGCGAGCGCGGCGAGCTTGCCGGGCATGCCGCGCGCGCGGTTCGCGTCGAGCAGGATCCGGCGCATCCGCTCGTTGATCGCAACCGGCGCATCGGAGGTCGTGTCGACGCCGCCGGCGATGCCCGCGTCGATCTGTCCGAGCGCGATCTTGTTCGCCACCAGCAGCGCACATTCGAGCCCGGTGCCGCAGGCCTGCTGCACGTCGTAGGCCGGGGTCTCCTTCGCGAGCGTGGTCGACAGCACCGCTTCGCGCGTGAGGTTGAAGTCGCGCGAATGCTTGATGACCGCGCCCGCCGCGACTTCGCCGAGGCGCTCGCCATGCAGGCCGAAGCGGTCGACGAGCCCCTGCAGCGCGAACGTCAGCATGTCCTGGTTCGACGCGTGCGCGTACGCGGTGTTCGAGCGCGCGAACGGGATCCGGTTGCCGCCGACGATGGCGACGCGGCGCACAGCGGGAAGCGGGTGGGGCATGCGTGACTCCGTGGGAAGCGTGGTGGGGGGCCGGGGGCGGGCGGCTCATCACAGCGCCCAGTGCAGATGGCCGCGCAGATGCGGCCGCTCGCCGGCGCGATCGCGCACTTCGAGCGTGCGTTCGTTGAGCGCGGGCGACGCGCTCCACAGCGACGCTTCGCCCGGCAGCAGCAGCGGCGCCCTGAACTCGGCGCTCAGGCTCGCTTGCGCGAGCCGGCGCGGCGGCTGCAGCGCGGCGCCGGCGCGCGCGAGCGTCCACATGCCGTGCGCGATCGCGCGCGGAAAGCCGAAGACCTTCGCCGACAGCGCGCTCAGATGGATCGGGTTGTAGTCGCCCGACGCGCGCGCGTAATCGCGCCCCAGCTGGGCCGGCAGTTGCCAGCGCGCCGCGCGCTGCAACGCGGCGGCGTCGATGTCGAGCGGCACGAGCGGCTCGCCGGCGCTCGCCACCGCGCGTTTCAGATAGACGCTCTCGCCGTCCCACACCGCTTCGCCGCGCCGGTAAATGCGGCTGTGCACGACGAACGCCTGGCCCTTGTCGTGGCGCAGCAGCGCACCGAACTCGGTCTCGACGCGCAGCACGTCGGTATACGCGAGCGGGCGGCGCAGCCGCACGTGATTCGCGAGATGCACGATGCCGGGCGCGGACCACGGAAACGCCGGATCGGTCAGCATCAGCAGGTGCAGCGGAAACGCCAGCAGATGCGGGTATGTGAACGGCACACCGTGCTCGGGGATGAACCCGCAGACGCGCGCATAACGCCCGATCGCCGCGGGCTCCAGCGTCGCCGCCGGGCGCACGATGCGCAGCGCCGGCAGGGGTGCCGTCGGCGCGCGGCGGCCGCGCCGCAGCAGGCCGCCGAGCGCGCGCGCGTAGAGTTGCGCGGGCGGCGGCAGCGTGTCGACGACGAGCGTGCGCGCGCGGGCAGCGGACGGCGGCGGGTCGATGCGGGGCAACCCGTTCATGCTCACGCTCTTACGCTCCGATCAGGCTCTGGCCGCACACGCGCACCAGCTGGCCGGTGATGCCCGCGCAGCCCGGCTGCGCAAGCCACGCGATCGCCTGCGCGACGTCCTCGGGCAGACCGCCCTGGGCAAGCGAATTCATGCGGCGGCCGGCCTCGCGGATCGCGAATGGCATCTTCGCGGTCATCTGCGTTTCGATGAAGCCCGGCGCGACCGCGTTGACGGTGATGCGCCGCGCGCGCAGCAACGGTGCAAGCGCCTCGACGCGGCCGATCACGCCCGCCTTCGACGTCGCGTAGTGGGTCTGGCCGATGTTGCCTGCGATGCCGCTGATCGACGACACGCTGACGATGCGTCCGCCGTCGCGCAGGGTGCCGGCCGCGAGCAGCGCGTCGTCGATGCGCGCCTGCGCGGCGAGGTTGATGTCGATCACGCGGCGCCAGACGGTCTCGTCCATCCTGACGATCGTGCGGTCCTGCGTAATGCCGGCGTTGTGCACGACGATGTCGACGCCGAGGTCGTCGAGCGCCGCGGCGATCTGCGCGCCCGCGTCGGCGTCGGCCAGGTCGAACGCGAGCGCCGTGCCGCCGGACGGGCGCAGCGTCTCGTCGAGCGCCTCGCGTGCCGACGGGATGTCGAGGCCGGTCACATGCGCGCCGTCGGCGGCGAGCGCTGTCGCGATGGCCGCGCCGATGCCGCGCGCCGCGCCCGTCACGAGCGCGCGCCGGCCGGCGAGCGGCTGGCGCCAGTCGACGGGCGGGGCGTCGGCGTGCGGCGGCGCGTCGATGCAGACGGTCTGGCCCGAGACGTAGGCCGAACGCGGCGACAGGAAAAAGCGCAGCGTCGCGCCGGCGTGCGCGTCGGCACCCGGTGCGAGCAGGATCAGGTTCGACGTGATGCCGCGCCGCGCCTCCTTGCCGAGCGAACGCACGAGGCCGCCGAGCGCGCGTTGCACGGTGGCGGCGCGCACGCTCGCGCAGTCGCGCGGCGGCCGTCCGAGCACGAGGATGCGGCCGCAGGGCCGCAGCGAGCGCAGCGTGTCGTGGAAGAACGCATACGCCGCGTCGAGCTGCGCGCTATCCTCGATGCCGCTCGCGTCGAACAGCAGCGCGGCGATCGGGCTGCGCGCGCCGGCGTCGACCGGCTCGAAGCGCCCCGTCATCAGACCGTGCCGATGCGCAAGCGGGAGCCACGCGAGCGCGCCGGGATGCGCGACGCTCGCGAGTCCGAGCTGCGCGACCGTATCGGCGAGCAGATCGAGCCATTGCGGCGCCGCGCCCGCACCGAGCGCGACGATGCCGTCGAACTCCGCTTCGTTCGCGCGATAGCGGCGCAGGGCGACCGGTTTCGGCAGCCCGAACGCGCGGGCGACGCGCGCGCCGAACGGCGCGTTCACGAAGTTCAGGTAGGCGTCTCTCATGCCGGTGTGCTCCGCTGGCCAGTCGGGGTCCCAGGATGCCGCGCGACGCGCTCAGGCGGCCAGTTGCGCCGCCTCGTCGAGCGCAGCCTTGCGTTGCTGCAGGCCGGCGAGCAGGTCGAAGTCGGGCGCGAAGTCGTCGACCTTCACGAGCTCGGCGCCGTAGCGCGCGTAGTCGTCGAGCACCGCGCGCTCGTCGGCGTCGACGAATCCCTGCTGCTGCGCGGCGGCGGTCCACGCGCCGAGCTCCGCGAGGCTCTGCGGCATCGGCGCAAGCGCGCCGCGCCGGATCGCTTCGCGCAGGCGCTGGTCGAGCGCCGCGACGTGCGGCGTCAGCGCGAACAGGCGCTCGCCGTTGCCGAGCGCGTCGACCTTCGGATCGGGCACATACGAGTCGGCGACGAGGCGCTCGCGGGCCGCGCCGGGCGTCTGCATCAGCCCGGCGATCGCGGTGCCGAGCGCGTCGGCCGGCGCGCGATGCGGCCAGCCGAGCGGACACGCGAGCAGCCGGACGAGCGCCGCGGCGAACCGGCTCGGATAGTTCGCGAGTATCCCTTCGAGCGCCTGCTGCGCGGTGTACAGCGCATCCTCGACACCCCAGCGCACGAGCGGCAGGTCGTCCTGCTGGCGGCCTTCGTCCTCGAAGCGCTTGAGGGTCGCCGAGATCAGGTAGAGCTGCGACAGCACGTCGGCGAGGCGCCCGGAGATGCGTTCGCGCCGCTTGAGTTCGCCGCCGAGCACGAACATCGAGACGTCCGCGAGCAGCGCGAACACGGTCGCGAGGCGGGTGGCCGCGCGGTAGTAGTGCGCAAGGCGCGCGTCCGCGCGTTGCGGGCGCCGGATCAGGTGTCCGCCGGTCAGCCCGTACACGAGGCTGCGCAGCGCGTTCGACAGCACAAAGTTAAGGTGTCCGAAGAAAGCGGCGTCGAAATCGCGCAAGGCCTTCTCGCGATCGGGTTCGTGCGCTGCGCGCATTTCGGCGAGCACGTAGGGATGGCAGCGGATCGCGCCCTGGCCGAAGATGATCAGGCAGCGCGTCAGGATGTTCGCGCCTTCGACCGTGATCGCGATCGGCACCTGCTGATAGGCGCGCGCGAGGAAGTTCGACGGCCCCATGCAGATGCCCTTGCCGGCGACCACGTCCATGCCGTCGTTGATGACCTTGCGGGCGCGCTCGGTGATGTGATACTTCGCGATCGCCGAGATCACCGACGGCTTTTCGCCGAGGTCGACCGCCTGCGCGGAGAGCCGCCGCGCCGCATCCATCACGTACAGGTTGCCGCCCATGCGGCCGAGCGCTTCCTGCACGCCTTCGAACTTGCCGATCGCGGTGCGGAACTGCCGGCGCACCGCTGCATACGCGCCGGTGCCGCGCACCGCGATCTTCGCCATGCCGACGTTCGACGACGGCAGCGAGATCGCGCGGCCGGCGGCGAGGCACTCCATCAGCATGCGCCAGCCGTTGCCGACCTGCGCGCGTCCGCCGATCACCCAGTCGAGCGGGATGAAGACGTCCTTGCCGGAGTTCGGCCCGTTCTGGAACACCGCATTGAGCGGCCAGTGGCGTCGGCCGATGTTCACGCCGGGGTGACGCGTCGGAATCAGCGCGCAGGTGATGCCGGGCTCGTCGGCCGCGCTGAGCAGATGCTCGGGATCGAGCGCGCGGAACGCGAGACCGAGCACGGTCGCGATCGGGCCGAGCGTGATGTAGCGCTTGTCCCACGTGACGCGAAAGCCGAGCGTTTCGCGGCCGTCGTGCATGCCTTTGCAGACGATGCCGACATCCGGAATGGCGGCCGCGTCGGAGCCCGCATACGGGCTCGTCAGCGCGAAACACGGAATCTCCGCGCCGCGCGCGAGACGCGGCAGGTAGTAGTGCTTCTGTTCGTCGGTGCCGTAGTGCATCAGCAGTTCGGCCGGACCGAGCGAGTTCGGCACCATCACCGACACCGCGGCGGCGGAGCAGCGCGTCGCGAGCTTCATGATCACCTGCGAGTGCGCATAGGCGGAAAAGCCTTTGCCGCCGTACTGCTTCGGAATGATCATGCCGAGAAAGCCTTTTTCCTTCACGTATTGCCAGGCCTGCGGCGACAGGTCCTGCCAGATCGCGGTGCTTTCCCAGTCGTTCGCGAGGTCGCACAGGCGCTCGCATTCGTTGTCGAGAAAGGCCTGCTCGTCGGCGCTGAGCGTCGCCGGTCCGTGCGCAAGCAGACTGTCCCAGCGCGGGCGGCCGGAGAACAGTTCGGCGTCCCACCAGACGGTGCCCGCTTCGATCGCATCGCGCTCGGTCGGCGACATCTCCGGCAGGATCGCGCTGAACCGCGCGAGCACGCGCTGCGACAGCCAGCGCCGCCGCAGCGGCCGGATCGCGCAGACGGCCGACGGCACGACGAGCACGAGCGCGAGCAGCGCGGTCGCAAGACCGCCGGCCGCGCCGCCCAGATGCACGGCGGCGCACCAGACGAGCATCGCGGCAAGCCACCAGGCCGCGCGTGCCTGAACGTAGACGAGCGTTGCGGCTGCGAGGACGAGAACGGCAAAAAACCACGACATGAGACGGACCTCCCGTTTACTGAGTACGAATATGAGCCGGCGCGAACCTTGCGCGGACCCTGCGCGAACCCGGCGCGAACCCGGCGCGAACCCGCGCGACCGCGCACCGCTCCGACGCACGCACGGGTCGCGCGCGCCGCCGTTGGAGCAGCCGGCCCGGCAGAAGCGTTCCCGGCGTGCGGCCACGGCATGCGCGCGCCGCGGCCTCGCGCCGGCGTTCAGATCGCGCCGTGCGCGACGTGCCGCAGCCCGGCGCCCCCCACGCTCGCCGACGCGCCCGACCGGTCCGCCTGATCCGCTCGATCTGCCTGATCCTGTCGATCCGGGTGCCCGGCATCACGCGCCGCAGGGCCTGTGCCCGCGCCCGCGCTCCCTGCATCGGTCGTGCTGCTCTGGGTGCCGGCCGCAGCGGTCTTGCCGGGTGCTTCGCCGAGGCCCGCGCCCGCCTCGTCGGATGCGTCGCCGAGCACGGCTGCGAACGCCGCCATCTGGCTCGCGTCCGGCAGCGGCGCCTTGAGCGCGGCGACGATCAGCGACGCGAGGCGGGCGATCAGCTGTAGGTCGTTCATCGATTTGCCCTGCGAGAACTCCGCAATCAGGCTGTCGGTGTCGGTGCCGGCGAGCACGCCGGACAGCGCGCCGATCGCGAAGTGCAGGCGCCAGCCGAGCTCGTCGCGCGGCAGGTGCGGCAGCGCGCGCTGGAACGCGCCGAAGAAGCGTTCCGCGACGTCCGCGTAGTGCGCGTTCAGAAAATCGCGGATGAACGACGACGGGTCGGTGTACGCGCGCCCGAGCAGGCGCAGGAACGCCTTGCCGCCGACGCGCGGATCGCGCGAGAGCCGCAGCGCCGGAATGAACATCGCGCCGAGCACGTGCTCGCAGGTGAAGCGCGCGCCCGGCATCGCGTCGAAGCGTTCGAGCAGCTTCACGCGCTCGTCGTTCAGGCGGTCGAGGCGTCGCGCGAGCATCGCGTGGATCAGCGCCTCCTTGCTGCCGAAGTGGTAGTTGACCGCAGCCAGATTGACCTCGGCGCGCGAAGTGATCTGCCGCAGCGACATGGCTTCGTAGCCGCATTCGATGAAGAGCGCCTCGGCCGCGTCGAGGATGCGTGTCTTGGTGTCGCCGGTATGCCGGCTTGTTGAGCGAACTGCCATGTTGCGTCTCCCAATGCTGGTCGCCCAGCCGCAAACAGGCGCTTCAAATGCGTATTTGAAACAGCCGTTTTTTTCAGGATAAGAAGAGGAAAGGGATTCGGGCAAGCGCTAGGTATCGATGGACTCCTCTAAAAAGGCACCTTGAGGGTGCGGATGCGCGTCGGTCGCGCGAATAAAAAAGGCCGTTCCGATCGAAATCGGAACGGCCTCGTACATCCTGCTATCTGGCGCGGCGGCCTGCGGCCGCCTGTGGTTCTGGTCTGCCGCCTGTTTTACACGGCAGTGACCTGTTTTGCTGATTGTGTCATATCGATGCCGCGTCGTTCGCGGCTAAATGGAATCAGCACGGCGATCACGACCGCGACGATGCCGATCATCACGCCCATCACGAGCGCGTAATTGTTGCCGTGCGACTCGGCGAGCCCCGCCTGCAGCGGCGCATTGACCGACGCGAGCAGGTTGCCGAGCTGGTAGACGAGCCCCGGGAACGTTGCGCGGATCTCGTCCGGCGAAATCTCGTTCAGGTGGACCGGGATCACCCCCCACGCGCCCTGCACCGAAATCTGCATCAGGAACGCGCCGATCGCGAGCATGACCGCGGTGCTCGAGAACGCCCACAGCGGCAGCACCGGCAGCGCGATCAGCACGGCGATGAAGATCGCGCGCTTGCGGCCGATCTGCTCCGAGAGGTAGCCGAAGAACAGCCCGCCGCAGATCGCGCCGATGTTCAGCACCACGCCGATCAGCGACACCATGTGCGCGTCGAAGTGATGCTGTTCGCGCAGGAAGGTCGGGTAGAGATCCTGCGAGCCGTGCGAGAAGAAGTTGAACGCGGTCATCAGCACGATCGCATAGATTGACAGCGTGGCGTTCTTCTTCAGCGTGGCGAGCAGGCCCGGGCGCGTGCGCGTTTCCATCGCCTGCCAGGCGGGCGACTCGGGCACCTTCGCGCGCACGTACAGCACCAGCAGCGCCGGGATCACGCCGATCATGAACATGCCGCGCCAGCCGATGTACGAGTAGAACAGCCCGAACACCACGGAGGCGAGCAGATAGCCGCTCGGATAGCCCGCCTGCAGCAGGCCCGACACGATGCCGCGCGATTTCGCCGGCACGGTTTCCATTGTGAGTGCGCTACCGACGCCCCATTCGCCGCCCATCGCGATGCCGAACAGCGTGCGCAGCACGAGCAGCGTCGCGAGGTTCGGCGAGAAGCCCGACAGCAGCTCCAGCATCGAATAGCACGCGATGTTGACCATCAACGTCGGGCGGCGCCCGAAGCGGTCGGCCAGCCAGCCGAAGATCAGCGCGCCGACGGGGCGCATCATCAGCGTCAGCATGATGCCGAAGGCGACCGACTTGACGTCGGTGCCGAATGCGCCGGCGATGTCCTTCAGCACGAACACCATCAAAAAGAAGTCGAACGCATCCAGCGTCCAGCCCAGGTAGGCGGCGATGGTGACGTTCTTTTGCTCCCGAGTCCAGCTCATCTTTTTTCTCCATGTCTCCGGATTCGACCTCGCTGCGCGGCAGAACCAAACGGGCTCTGCACGCCCCGCGCAACGGGCTTGTGCGAGTGTACGCCCGTCGTTAAACGGTTGCATGCATCGCGCGCGGTTTTTTTACGCCTTCCCTACGGTGCACCGGATCGGCGTAATTCATTCATATAAATCATCAAGAGAGAATAAAAAGCAATTTGATTCATAGGGGGTTAACCCTTACGATGACGGCAATTCCTGCCTGTTTCACTGCCTGTTCCATTTTTCCGGCCATGTCGATCCTGCCTTATGTTCCGATGCCGCCGCGCCGCACGCGCAGCCCCTTCACCGTGCTGGCGGCCGTCACGTTGCTGACCGGCATCGGCGCCGGCTTCGGCGGCATGCTGCTGGCGCTGCTGCTGCATGCGATCCAGCACCTCGCGTTCGGTTACAGCGTGGCGCACGTGATCAGTCACGAGAGCTTTCTCGACGGCGTGAGCGCCGCCGCGCCGCACCGGCGTTTCGTCGCGCTGCTCGCGGGCGGGCTGGTCGCGGGGCTCGGCTGGGCGGCGCTGTACCGCTACGGGCGGCCGCTCGTCAGCATCCGCAGCGCGGTGCGCGCCGACGATCCGCGCATGCCGGTCGGCAGCACGGTTGCGCACGCGCTGCTGCAGATCGTCACGGTTGCGCTCGGCTCGCCGCTCGGCCGCGAGGTCGCGCCGCGCGAGATCGGCGCCGTGTGGGCCGGATGGCTGTCGCGCCGGGCGGGGCTGTCGGCGGGCGAGAGCCGCATCATGCTCGCGTGCGGGGCGGGCGCGGGGCTGGCAGCCGTCTATAACGTGCCGCTCGGCGGCGCGGTGTTCGTACTCGAAGTGCTGCTCGGCACGTTCGGCTGGGCGGCGCTCGTGCCGGCGCTCGTCACGTCGGGGCTTGCGGCGATCGTTGCATGGCTGGGGCTCGGCAACGAGCACCAGTACACGCTGCCGGGCTTCGCGGTGACGACGCCGCTGATGGTCTGGTCCGCGCTTGCCGGGCCGCTGTTCGGCGCCGCCGCATGGGGCTTCACGAAGCTGACGGCGCGCGCGCGGGCCGAGGCACCGCGCGGCTGGCGTCTCGCGGTGCTGTCGGTCGTCAATTTCGCGGTGATCGGGTTGCTCGTGATGCATTTTCCGCAACTGCCTGGCAACGGCAAGGGAGCGGCGCAACTGTCGTTCGACGGCGGCCTGACGATCGCGCTTGCCGCGACGCTGCTCGTGCTGAAGGTGGCGATCACGTGCAGCAGCCTGCGCGCGGGCGCCGAGGGCGGGCTGCTGACGCCGGGCCTCGCCAACGGCGCGCTGCTCGGGATCGTGCTGGGCGGCCTGTGGAGTCTGGCGTGGCCGGGCACCGCGCCGGGCGCGTTTGCGGTGGTCGGTGCGAGCGCATTTCTCGCATCGTCGATGCAGATGCCGCTCACGACCGTGGTGCTGATGATGGAGTTCACGCGGGCCGGCCACGATCTGGTGATTCCGCTGCTGTTCGGCATCGCGGGTTCGGTGGCGACGTTCCGGCTGTTAGGCGCGCGGGCGAATGCGGGAGTGGGGGGGAATGCGCTTCGGGCCGCCGCGCCGGGCGCGCTGGCTGCGGCGTCGGTCGCGCTCGAACGCAGCCGGTAGCGGCGGGCGACCGCAGGGACGCGCGCGTGCGCGTCCGTTCTGCGCACGCGCAAAGGGGGGAGAGGCGGTTGTAGAGGACGCTGCTATGCCGACGGCGGTCGCCCATAACAAAAAACCCCGTAAGACATTGATCTTACGGGGTTTCTCGAACTGCTTCGGCTCATGCCGGTACCACTGTTGGTGCCCAGGAGAGGACTCGAACCTCCACAGTGTTGCCACCGCTAGGACCTGAACCTAGTGCGTCTACCAATTTCGCCACCTGGGCATGTCTTGCATCCAACAAGACAGCCATTATAGCGTGGTCCGCGACACTGTCAACGGTCCTCGTGGCCATTTCCCGGTTTCCACGCAACGGCGCGCGCAAATGGCGGGCCGCGACGGATGCACCCGGCGCGGGTGCGGCCGACGTCACCAGCACGTCGTAGTCTTCGAAGACCTGATCGAGTTCGCTGCGGCAGCGCCCGGCCATCCGGTACGCGCGCTTCAGGCGCGCGGGTGAATCGAGCAGCGCCGGGACATGCCGTTCGAACAGGCGTGCGCTTATCGCGTGCGCCGCGCCGAGGTTCGGATCGGGCAGCGCGCGCAGTGCGACAGTGTCCGCCTGAGCGCGCCTGGTCGTGTCCGGCCAGTCGCTACCCCACACGAGCCGCTGCGGCGCCGCGCGCACGAGAAAGCCTGGGCTATCCGCGTGGCGTCCGCATGCGGGGGTGACAGCATGTCGAGATATGCCACGAGAACTTCGCCGGGCAGCGGTCTGTGTCAATCAGGCGCATCGCGACGTGCCACGCCGGATGAGCGGCCCCTCGTCCGGTTGGCGCCCGCGCACGGTGCTCGCCGTGCTGTTCCAGGTCCTGCACCTCTCGTCGATTTTCGTGCTGCTCAACGGGCTGCCGACGCTGCTGACGCAGCGCGGGTTGAGTGTGTCCGCAACCATCGGGTTCTCTGGAGTCGTCTTCGTCGGCAACCTGCTCGGACCGCTGGCCGGCATCGTGCTCGCGGACCGCGACGCGCGACGCTGGCTGCTGATCGGCGCCGCGCTCGTCGGGGCGGCGACGGGCATCGCCTATGCCCGCCAGACCGATCCCGCCGGCATCGTGCTGACCGCGGCGATGTTCTTTATCTTCCGCGGGCGGCTACGGCGCCTACGTGCCGGAGATCCTGCCCACGGGCGTGCGGCTTCGGGGGATGGGGGCTGCCGCGCTGGTCGGCACGCATTGCGTCGGCAGTGACGCCGTTCGCGGTGGTTTTCGAACTCGCGCATGTCGCGCATTCGTTCTCGATCGTGACCAGCGTCGGGCTGATGTGCGCGCTGCTGGCGTTGTCGTTCTTCGCGCTCGGGCCGAATACGCGCGGCCGCACGCTCGAGTCGCTTGAGCGTCGCCGCGCGCAGCGCGGGATCCGGGCGATCCGCCGGGGGGCGCTCAAGAACGGGAGCCGGTAGAACAAAACGAGTGCCCGTAAAGCAAAAAAACCGTGTAAAGCAAAAAACCCCGTAGATCGAACGATTTACGGGGTCTTTCGAGCGGCTTGCCGCGCCAGTCACCCATGACTGGGTGCTGCTGGTGCCCAAGAGAGGACTCGAACCTCCACAGTGTTGCCACCGCCAGGACCTGAACCTGGTGCGTCTACCAATTTCGCCACCTGGGCAGGTGCGCTGCAAAACAGAGATCGCCATTATAGCGACTGCTTTCCACCTGTCAAGCGCTCCGCCGGCGCGCGCGGACCGGCACACGCCGCGGCGCGGCGCGCCGTTTGGCGTGCAAGACGGGTGTTAGAATGCCTCGCAGCAGTGCGGCCCGCGGCCGGTATTCATCCGCGCGGCGGCCGGCGCGTCGCGCGGGCCGCCGGCGTCCACGCAACGAGAAAAAATCAGCGACAAGCTCTTGAGCAAATATCCCTACCCGATTCCGAGCCGTGAAGAGATCCTCGGCGTGCTGCGCACGAGCGAGGCGCCGCTTGCCGCGAACGACATCGCCGAGGCCTTGTCGATCAAGCGCCAGGAGCGCGAAGGGTTCTTCAGGCGTCTCGCGGCGATGGAGCGCGACGGCCAGATCCGGCTCGATCAGCGCAATCACTATCAGCTCACGCATCCGTCGAACTTCGTGGCCGGACGCGTGCAGGGGCATCGCGACGGCTACGGCTTTCTCGTGCGCGACGACGGCCAGGACGACCTGTTCCTGCCGAATGCCGAGATGCAGAAGGTCATGCACAACGACCGGGTGCTCGCGCGCATCGTCGGCTACGACCGGCGCGGGCGGCCCGAAGGCCACATCGTCGAGGTCACCGAGCGCGCCAACAAGCGCGTGATCGGGCGGCTGCTCAACGAGAACGGCGCGCTGATCGTCGCGCCCGAAGACAAGCGCATCGGCCACGACATCCTGATCACGCAGAACACGAAAAAGGCGAAGGTCGGCCAGGTGGTCGTCGTCGAGCTGACCGAGTTTCCGAGCCGCCATTCGCAGCCGCTCGGGCGCGTCGCCGAGGTGCTCGGCGACATCGACGACCCCGGCATGGAGATCGAGATCGCGGTGCGCAAGTACGGCGTGCCGCACGAGTTCAGCGAGGCCGCGCTCGACGAAGCCGCGAAGCTGCCGGACGAAGTGCGCCCGGTCGATCTGCGGCATCGCGTGGACCTGCGCGACGTGCCGCTCGTCACGATCGACGGCGAGGACGCGCGCGACTTCGACGACGCGGTCTACTGCGAGCCGATGAAAGTCGGCCGCGGCGACGGCTTCCGGCTGATCGTCGCGATCGCCGACGTGTCGCATTACGTGCAGCCGGACAGCGGCCTCGACATCGACGCGATCGAGCGCAGCACGTCGGTCTATTTCCCGCGCCGGGTGATCCCGATGCTGCCGGAGAAGCTGTCGAACGGGCTGTGCTCGCTCAACCCGCAGGTCGACCGCTGCGTGCTCGTGTGCGACATGGTGATCACCGCGCGCGGCGACATCAAGGCCTACCAGTTCTATCCGGGCGTCATGCACTCGGCCGCGCGTCTCACCTACACCGAAGTCGCCGCGGTGCTGAAGAACACGCGCGGGCCGGAGGCGGCGCGCCGCGCCGGGCTGCTGCCGCAGCTGCAGAACCTGTACGGGGTCTACAAGGCGCTCTTTGCCGCACGGCAAAAGCGCGGCGCGATCGACTTCGACACGACCGAGACGTACATCGTCTGCAATGCGCAGGGCAAGATCGAGCAGATCCTGCCGCGCACCCGCAACGACGCGCACAAGCTGATCGAGGAGTGCATGCTCGCGGCGAACGTCTGCGCGGCCGACTTCATGAAGCGCAACCGCCACCCCGGGCTCTACCGCGTGCACGCGGGGCCGGGCGCCGAGAAGCTCGAAAACCTGCGCACGTTCCTGCGCGGCATGGGCCTCGCGCTCGGCGGCGGCGACACGCCGCACGCGAGCGACTACGCGGCGCTGATGGCGCAGATCCGCGACCGTCCGGATGCGCCGATGCTGCAGACGATGCTGCTGCGCTCGATGCAGCAGGCCGTCTACAGCCCGGACAACATCGGCCACTTCGGGCTCGCATACGAGGCGTATGCGCACTTCACGAGCCCGATCCGGCGCTATCCCGACCTGCTCACGCACCGCGCGATCTACGCGGTGCTGCAGGGCCGGAAGTACCTGCCGCACGCGCCGCACGGCGTCGAGCTGAACACCGCGCTGTCGCCGAAGGCGCGCGCGCTGCAGCAGGCCGACGACGCGCCGCGCGGCCGCGCGCGCGCGAACACCGCGATCTGGGAAGAGCTCGGGCTGCACTGCTCGGCCAACGAGCGCCGCGCGGACGAAGCGTCGCGCGACGTCGAGGCGTGGCTCAAGTGCTATTTCATGCGCGACAAGCTCGGCGAGGAGTACGGCGGGATGATCAACGGCGTCACGTCGTTCGGGATCTTCGTGCAGCTCGACTCGCTGTTCATCGAGGGCCTCGTGCACGTGACGGAGCTCGGCGCCGACTACTTCCAGTACGACGAGATCCGCAACGAGCTGCGCGGCGAGCGCACCGGCATCCGCTACCGGCTGTCGGATCGCGTGCGCGTGCAGGTGAGCCGCGTCGATCTCGACGCGCGCAAGATCGACTTCAGGCTCGTGCGCGAGACGCCGGTCAAGCCGGCGGGCGCGCGCGCCGCGCTGCCCGACAGGATGGCCGGCGACAACGGCGGGCCGCGCGTGAGGTCGTCGCTGCCGGCGGCCGAGGCCGCGCCGCGCCGCAAGAAGGCGGCGCCCGCGGCGTCGCAGGCGGCCAAGGAAGCGCGCGCGGCGCGCGGCACCGCGAAAAAGCACAACGCGTCGGGCCGCCCGGCGGCGGCCGCGAAGTCGCGCAAGAAGCGCTGATCCGGCCGCTGCGGTGTGGCCGCGCAGGCCGCGCCGGGGACGGCCGGCCGCGCGCATCGTTCATCGGCGCCGCGCCTTCGCGCGGCGCATTGCTTTAACAAAGGTTGTTCCAGTCATGTCACGTCTGAAGGTTCTCTACGGTTTTCATGCGGTCACCGCCCGCCTGCGGCACGACGCGTCCACGGTCGAGGAGGTGTACTACGACGCGACGCGCAAGGATCGCCGGATGGCGGAGTTCCTGCATACCGCGAAAGAAGCAGGCGTGCGCGTGATCGCCGCCGACGAGACGCGGCTGTGGGGGCTCGCGCGCACCGAGCGGCATCAGGGCGTGGTGGCGCGCGCGGGCGACCTGCCGCTTGCACAGAACCTCGCCGAACTGCTCGACGGGATCGAGGGGGCGCCGCTCATTCTCGTGCTCGACGGCGTGACCGACCCGCATAACCTCGGCGCCTGTCTGCGCGTGGCGGACGCGGCCGGCGCGCACGCGGTGATCGCGCCGCGCGACCGCGCGGTCGGCCTGAATGCGACCGCGGCGAAGGTCGCGAGCGGCGCGGCGGACACGGTGCCGTACATCACGGTGACGAACCTCGCGCGCGCGTTGCGCGACCTGAAGGAAGCCGGCGTATGGGTGATCGGCACGGCCGGCGACGCGCAGGCGAACCTCTACGACACGAAGCTCGACGGTCCGGTTGCGCTCGTGATGGGCGCCGAGGGCGAGGGCATGCGCCGGCTGACGCACGACACCTGCGATCAGGTGATGCGCATTCCGATGGCGGGCAGCGTCGAAAGCCTGAACGTGTCGGTGGCGAGCGGCGTGTGCCTGTTCGAAGCGGTCCGGCAGCGCGGCGTGAAGACGTAAGCGACGGGTTGCGCGTCGCGCGCGGATCGCGCGACGCAGGCCCACCCGATGCGCGCGGATCGCGCGACGCAGGCCCACCCGATGCGCGCGGATCGCGCGACGCAGGCCCACCCGATGCGCGCGGATCGCGCGACGCAGGCCCACCCGATGCGCGCGGATCGCGCGACGCAAGCCCATCCGATGCGCGCGGATCGCGCGACGCAGGCTCATCCGATGCGCGGCGTCAGCCCGTCCCCCGCGCGCATTTTCAGTCCGCTCGCGCGACTCCGGTAAACTGCGCTTTTTTCGCTTCTCCTGCCTCTGTGATGACTCAAGACGAACTCAAGCAACGGGTCGGCCAGGCCGCCGCCGACTACGTGAACGCAACCGTGCCCGAAGGTGTCGTGATCGGTGTGGGCACCGGCTCGACCGCGAACTGTTTCATTGACGCGCTGGCCGCGTCGAAAGCGCGCTATCGCGGCGCGGTGTCGAGCTCGCTCGCGACCACCGCGCGTCTGCACGCGCACGGCATCAAGGTGCTCGATCTGAACGAGATCGACACGCTGCCCGTCTACGTCGACGGCGCCGACGAAATCGACGCCAGCGGCGCGATGATCAAGGGCGGCGGCGGCGCGCTCACGCGCGAGAAGATCGTCGCGTCGGTGGCGGACGTGTTCGTCTGCATTGCGGACGCATCGAAGCGGGTCGACGTGCTCGGCCAGTTTCCGCTGCCGGTGGAAGTCGTGCCGATGGCTCGCACCGCGATCGGCCGGCGCCTCGCCGCCCTCGGCGGCGTGCCGGTGCTGCGCGTGAAGCAGGACGGCACGCCGTATCTGACGGACAACGGCAACGAGATTCTCGACGTGAAGGGCCTGCAGATTGCCGATCCGCGCGCGCTCGAAGCGCAGGTCAACGCGTGGCCGGGCGTCGTCACGGTCGGCCTGTTCGCCGCACGCGGCGCGGACCTGTGCCTGCTCGGCACCCCGAACGGCGTCGAAACGATCCGCTATACCCCGCACGCCTGACGGCGGGTATGCCGCGCGCCGTGCGACGCAACGGCCGCACGGCACGCAAGGACCTGGTTCGCGGTGCCTCGCCGCGCATCCGACCGGCCGCGTCGCATGCACGAATGTCGCTTCCCTAATGTGGTCGTGCGCACGCACGACCGTGCACGCTTGCTCTTAGACTGTCCACGGTAACTTGTGCCGTTCGGACTGGGGGCAGCGAAAACATGAAAGTGGCGATCGTGCACGACTGGCTCGTCGCGCCCGGCGGCGCGGAGAAAGTACTGGAGCAGATGATCCAGTGCTTTCCCGATGCCGACCTGTTCAGTCTCGTCGACTTTCTCGAGGATCGCGCACCCGTGTGCGGCAAAGCGGTCACGACCTCGTTCATCCAGCGGCTGCCGCGCGCGCGCACCCGCTACCGCGCGTACCTGCCGCTGATGCCGCTGGCGATCGAGCAGTTCGACCTGAGCGGCTACGATCTCGTGCTCACCAGTTCCTACGCGGTCGCGAAGGGCGTGCTGGTGGGCCCGGACCAGATTCACGTGAGCTATGTGCATTCGCCGATGCGCTATGCGTGGGACCTCCAGCATCAATACCTGCGCGAGGCGCGCCTCACGCGCGGTCCGCGCTCATGGGCCGCGCGCGCGTTGCTGCACTATCTGCGCAACTGGGATTCGCGTTCCGCGAACGGCGTGGACCGCCTGATCGCGAACTCGCAGTTCGTCGCGCGCCGGATCATGAAGACCTATCGGCGCGATGCCGCGGTGATTGCGCCGCCGGTCGACGTCGAGCGGTTCGACCTGTGCGAGCAGAAGGAGGGGTTCTACCTGACCGCGTCGCGGCTCGTCCCGTACAAGCGGGTCGACCTGATCGTCGACGCGTTTCGCGCGATGCCGTCGCGCCGGCTCGTGGTGATCGGCGATGGCCCGGAGATGGCTGCGATCCGGGCGAAGACCGGACCGAATGTCACGGTGCTCGGCTACCAGCCGTTCGATGTGCTGCGCGACTACATGCAGCGCGCAAACGCGTTCGTGTTCGCGGCCGAAGAGGACTTCGGCATCGTGGCGCTGGAGGCGCAGGCCTGCGGGACGCCGGTGATCGCGTATGGCAAGGGCGGGGCGCTGGAGACGGTCGTGCCGGTCGGCGAAGCGCGTCCGACAGGCGTGTATTTCGGCCGGCAGACGGCGAGCGCGCTCCGGGAGGCGATCGAGCGCTTCGAGCGGCAGCGCGTGCTGATCACGCCCGCCGCCTGCCGGGCGAATGCGGAGCGTTTTTCTGCCGCGAAGTTCCGGCATGCGTTCATGCTCGAAGTCACGCGCACGATTGCAGCCGCCGGACCACGGCGGCAGGCGCAGCGGGTCGAGGCCGATCTGGCGTCGGCCGGCTGACGCCGCGCGGCCACGATGTGCCGTGCGGCACCGGGCAAGCGGCAGGAGCGGAAGAGGCATTCCGCGAAACAGGTAGTAGTACATATTATTTAAAAAGACTTTTCACAGGGACGACGAAGCACATGAACGCTGATCGCCTTTCGGGGGAACTCCCCGACATCATGGAGGCCTGGGCCGCGTTGCGGCATAAGGTGTGGCTCAAGCCGATCCGCAACGAACAGGACTATCAGGCGTTATGCCAGATCGCCCAGAGCCTCGGCGCGCATCGGCGCGCGATGAGCCACGGCGAGGACGATCCGCTCGCGGATCTGCTGGGCGTGATCGAGGATCTGATCGAAGTCTGGGAGAGCCATCGCGTCGCGCTGCCGAAGGTCGAGCCGCGCGAGGTGCTGCGCCATCTGCTGACGACGCATGGGCTGAAGCAGAAGGATCTGGCGGGCATTGCGTCGCCGACGGTGGTGAGCGACATCCTCGCCGGCCGCCGCGCAATCAGCAAGAACGTCGCCAAGGCGCTGGCCGCGCGTTTTCATGCGGACGTGAGCGTGTTTCTTTAAGCGGCTGTGCCGGCGGGCATCGCGGTTTACCACCGGTCTCCGCGCGGCGACCACAGAGGCCCGGGCGCTTCGCGACGCGAGCGGCGCCGGGGCGGCCGGGCCGTCCCGGCCTCGTTCAGTCGTTCAATCGGTTGCGCGTGCAATCGTCTGCTGCATCTTGTGCAGGTAGGCCGACACGGAGAAGTGCTCGCGCACGTCGGCGAGCGCGCGGCCGGCGATCCGGTCGGCGAGCTCGGGCGCGGCGCGCAGCGTCTCGATGGCGTCGACGAGCGCATCGGGGTTGCCCGGCGGGACCAGCCAGCCGTTGCGCCGGTGCTGCACGATTTCCATCACGCCGCCCGCGCCCGCAGCGATCACCGGCCGGCCCGCGGCCATGCCCTCGATGATGACCCGCCCGAACGGCTCGGGCTCCGTCGAGGTGTGCAGGATCACGTCCATCGCTTTCATCCACGTCGGCATGTCGTCGCGAAATCCCGCGAACGTGAGCCGTGCCTCGACGCCGAGCCGCGCCGCCTGGCGGCGCAGCGCGTCCACGTAGGGCTGCTCCCCGAACAGCGCCGAGCCCACCAGCACGAGGTGCACGCCCGGCAGCCGGGCGAGCGCCTCCAGTGCGACGTGCTGGCCCTTCCACGGCGCGAGCCGCCCGAACAGGCCGGCCAGATACGCGTCCTGCGGCAGCCCGAGCCGGCGGCGCAGTTCGGCCGTGCCCGCGTCGCCCGCGCCGGCCTGGCTGAACTCGTCGAGATCCACGCCGTTGTGCACGACCGGCACCGCCTGCGGCGCGCAGCCGGCGAGCGACACCAGCGAGGCGGCCGAGGCCTGCGAGTTGGCCACCACGTGATCGACCGCCCAGCGCGTGAGCCAGCGCACGACCAGCCGCTGCAGCGGGCCGAAGTGTTCGGGCGACATGATGTCGTGCAGATGCCAGATGATGCGTCTGCGGTGCAGCGGCTTGCCGAGCGCGCCGAGCACGAGCGCTTTCTGCGTGTTCAGGAACAGCACGTCGAACTCCTGCGCGTGCCGCGCGATGAGGCGCGCCTGGCGTACGATGCCGGGCAGCGCCATCAGCCACGCGAGGCGCGCGGCCTTCTTGCGGATGCCGAGCACGCGCGCATCGCAGGCGAGCCTGACCGGCACGCCGAGCGCTTCGAGCCGGGTGCGGAACGGCCCGTCCGAGAGCAGCAGCACCTCGCGCCGGCCCGGCCACGCCGCCGCCAGCGGCAGCAGCGAAAACTCCGCTCCGCCAAGCTGGCCGCTCTGGTCGACGAACAGCACGCTGGCGGTGCCGGCAGGCTCGGCGGCACGCGCGGACTCATACGGGGGCGCCGCGACGGCGACCCTCAGCGGAGGATCGGCGGGCAGGGTCGATTTCATCGCGGGTCACGCTCGGCGGTTGGGAAAGGGGGCAACGCGAGCCGTCATTATTGACAGGCCGACGAGCGTGGACTGTGGCCGCGCGCACTTATCCTGACTGACAAGATGATTACGGATGGCTGACGGTTGCTCGCGCAACGAAGCGATGTCTGTCGCCCGCCGTGTGCACCGTCCCCCGATGAAAACCGCTACCCCGGGGCGTCGCGCGCGTGCACGCGGCGCGTGGTCGCGGCGCGGTTGCCGTGTGGTTGCCGCGCGGTTGCAATAGCGCCCAAGTTAGGCCCATGTGTTCGGCATCGAACGGCGCGCCGCGCGCCGCGCGCCTAGTCTTGCGCCATCGGGCGCCTTGCGCCCCGTGCGATGGAGCAGGTCATGGCGTCAACGGAATTTTCGCGCGCGAGCACGCGCCGCATCATGCTGCTGTGCGTGTACGTGCTGGTTGCGAGCGCATCGTTTTGCGGCTTCTTCGCGAAGTACGCGTTTCGCGACAGCTCGACGAGCGACTCGATCGCGCTGATGCTCGACGGCACCGCCGAGCGTCCGTATGTGTACCGGCAACTGCTGCCGGCCATCGCCAACCTGGCGGATCGCGTGACGCCTGCGCCGCTGAAGGCGCGCTTTCTCGCGCATCTGCGCGAGTCGTTTCCGAAGCACGACTGGATCAGCAACACGTTCGTCAACGCGCGCTACGCCGGCGATCCGCATTACGCGCTGCGCTACTACGTGATGTATTTCATGGTGTTCGCCGCGCTCGTGGCGGCGCTGCTGATGCTGCGGCTGGTTTGCCTGCACCTGCTGCGCAACGAGGCGGCTGCCACGCTTGCGCCGCTGATCTTCGCGCTCGCGCTGCCAGCCGGCAATTTCTGGGACTTTCCTGAGCTCTTCTTCATGAGCACGGCGGTCTGGATCGCGCTGCGCGCGAACCTGCTGTGGCTCGTCCCGGTGACGCTGCTCGCGACGCTCAACAAGGAATCGTTCCTGTTCTTCGTGATCGCGCTCTATCCGTTCGTGCGGATGCGCGCGCCGCAGCGCGCGGCGATCGCGTGGGTCGCGCTGTGGCTCACGGCCGCGGCGGCGGTGAACCTGTTCACGAAGCTGCACTATGCGGGCAATCCGGGGGGCGTCGTGCAGTTCCATCTGCTCGACAACCTGCGTTTCCTCGCCGATCCGCGCAATTACTTCCATGGCGAATACACCTACGGCGTGCTGTTGCCGAAGGGCTTCAATGTGCTGCTGCTGTTCGTGGCCGCGGTCGTCGCGCGCGCCGGGTGGGGGCGCCTGCCGCCGGCCGCGCGCCAGCACGCAGCGCTCGTGTTCGCGATGAACGTGCCGCTGTACCTGCTGTTCGGCTACACGGACGAGATTCGCGCGCTGAGCCTGCTCGACATCAGCGGCGCGCTGCTCGTGTGCGGCGCGCTCGTCGGCTATGTGATGCACGGCCGCGAGCCGGACGCAGCCGAGGCCGCGTCCGCGGCGCGGGAGGCGTGCGCGGCCGCATCGCGCGCCGGCGCCGAGGCGCCCGCGGCAGTGCTCGCGCAGCGTTGAGTCCGCGCGCCCTACGACAACCGCGGCGGGCCGTCGATCGCGGCCGCCGCTTCGGAGCATTGCCCGATGACGATCCACGCGTTGTTGCAGGCGGCGTCACGCCGCATCCTGCTGGTCAGTGTCTATGTGCTGGTCGCCGCCGCGTCGTTTTGCGGCATGTACGCGAAGCACAGCTTCGGCGACGGCGATCCCGCGGCGTCGCTGACGCGCATCATGGACGGCACGGCCGCGCGTCCCTACGTCTACCGGCAACTGCTGCCGACGCTCGCGAACCTCGGCGCAAAAGCGATTCCGGCGCGCATCCAGACACGTTTCGTCGAGCATCTTGCGCTCGATGCGCCCGCACACAATCCGCTCGTCAACACGTTCGCGCGTGCGCTGGATCCGCGGAATCCGCGCTATGCGTTGCGCTACTACCTCGTCTATGCGCTCACGTTCGGCGCGCTGGTCGCCGGCATGCTGATGCTGCGCGCGGTCTGTCTGGACCTGAGCGGCGACGACGTGGCCGCGACAATCGCACCGCTCGCGTTCGCGCTGGCCGTGCCGATGTATTACTACTACGACTGTCCTGAGCTGTTCTTCATGGCGCTTGCCGTCTGGATCGCGCGGCGCGCCAACGTGCTGTGGCTGGTTCCGCTCACGCTCGTTGCGACCTTCAACAAGGAATCGTTCGTCTGCTTCGCGATTGCGCTGTATCCGTTCCTGCGGGCGCGTCGCCCGCGCGGGGAAGCCTTCGCGGTGACGGCCGCCTGCGTGGCGATGGGCGCGCTCGTGAACGTGCTCGTCAAAGGGCATTTTGCGGCGAATCCCGGCGCCCCCGCGCTGTTCAATCTGGGGCTGAACCTGCGCTTCCTCGCCGACCCGCGCAGCTATCTGCTGAGCGAATGGACCTACGGAATCCTGCTGCCCAAGGGCTTCAACGTGCTGATCCTGTTCGTGCTGGCGGTGCTCGTGCGGGCGGGCTGGCGCGGCTTGCCGGCCGTCGTGAAGCGGCATGCGTGGTTCGCGCTGGCGATCAACGTGCCGCTCTTTCTGCTGTTCGGTTATGAAGACGAGGTGCGCGCGCTCAGCATGCTCGACATCGTTGCGGCGCTGCTGATCTGCACGAGCGTATCGGGCTATCTGCGGCAGGCCGCGCGGACCGCGGCGGCGCCCGCCAGCGCGACGTAGCGACGTAGCGCGACGTAGCGCGACGTAGTGCTACGTAGTGCTACGTAGTGCTACGTAGTGCGCCGCCGATGGGCGCGCTGCGAGGACGTTCGCCGCGCATCCCGCAGTCGGAGCGAACCGCACATGCCCGGCAAGGCCGCATGGCGCCCATCGCGTCGCGCACGCATTAGCGCCACGTAAGCCGGTACAGCACCTGGCATTAGCGCCACGTAAGCCGATACAGCACCTGACCATCCAGTGCATGCCCGGTCGCGAGAAAGCCGCGGCGCCACGTGGCGAGCGGCGTATAGAACGCCACGACCTCGTGCCGGCTCAACGTGCGGCTGTCGCATAGATGAAGACCCGCGGCGAGCCCCGCGCAGTCGTCGGCGGGATCGGCGCCGGGGGCGGGCGCGTCCGTCGGCAGCACGAGCCAGTCGATGTGCGCGTCGCGCAGATACACGGCCGAGCGGTTCGCGTACAGATAGGGGATGAACGCCGGGTCCACCAGTCCGCCGAGATCGGCGATCCGCCGGTGACTGAAATAGCCGATCGCGCCGATATCGAAGCTCGCCACGCTCGCATCGGGCGGCAGATGCCGGGCGAGCCATTTGCCCATGCGCACATGCGTGCCGTTGATGTGGCGGATGCCGGCATCGGTGATCCGTGACCAGTTGCACAGCGTGCCGAACGCGAGCGCGAAGCAGGCGAGCATCAGCGCAGCCGTCAGGCGGCGCTGCGCCGCCGGCGTCGCGCGTCGCCGGCGCAGCACGGCGTCGCCGATTTCGAGCAGCCCGAGCGCCGGCAGCGGAAACACGAACACGAGCGACATCGCCTCGTAGCGCATCGCGTGTCCGAGCGCCGGCAGAAAGGCCGCATACGTCGCGAAGTTCGCCGCCGCGAGCACGAACAGAAACAGCGTATGGAACGCGCGCCGTCGCGCGAGACGCACCATGCCCGCACACGTCGCCGCGAGCAGCGGGAGGGCGGCGAGCCAGTAATGGCGCACGTCGAATCCGGTGATGCTTTCGGTGACGTGCATCAGCGCGTCGTGCACGAGCCGGAATGCGAGCCACGCACGACCCGGATGAACGGCGCCGAAGTACAGCCACTTGCGTCCGTCGAGCGTGACCGGCAGCAGCGCGTGCGACGTGATCATGTTGTCGGCCAGCACGAGCAGGATCGCCACCGCGCACGGCGCGGCGAACAGCAGCGCGTCGCGGCGGCGCAGGTCGGCAAGCAGGCCCGCGACGGCGAAGCACGGCAGCAGCGCGAGCGCTTCGGGACGCGTCAGGATGCCGATGCCGAACAGCGTGCCCGCGGCGAGCATCGAGCGGGCACGCTTCGCATCATGACCGGCTGCATGGGCCGCGTCATTGGCCGAGACGAAGCAGTGGGCGGCGAGGAACAGCGCGGCGATGAACAGCAGATGCTCCATGCCGGCCGCGAGCAGCCACACGAAATTGCCGTACAGCGCGGGCAGCGCGACGAGCGCGAGCGTTTCCGCGGTGCCGAGGCGATCCCGGCGCGCGGCGCCGTACAGGCAGAGGAGGATCGCCGCGAGGCATGCGAGGTTGAGCGCGAACAGGTACACCTCGGGCGCGATCGCCGACAGGAAGCGGTAGTTCAGCGCGATGAGCCACGGCCACAGCGTACTGCTGGAACCCGACGACGCGACATCCGGCGTGAAGCCCGGAATGCCATAGCGCGCGGCGTTGCGCCCGACCACCTGATGAATCCACGAATCGTCGAGCGGAAAGCCGTGATCGTGCACGACGGGCCAGCCGATCGCGACGGCGGCGGCCGCGAAGCACAGCACGCCGGCAATCAGCGCGTACGGAAGCGGCCGGCGGACCGGCACGGCGGGCGAAGCGGGGCAGGCGGGCGAATCGCTCATGGGGTCGGTCGGGCGCCGGGAAAGGTGAGGGGGCCGGCGCGCGGCGCGCGCGCCGGCGCCACGCGCCGCACTAGCGGGAGGGGTCCTCCGGACCTTGCCCGTCGCTCGTATAGGCATAGGCATACGCGTAGTCGTAGCTGCCCGTCTGGTTGCTGCGCTTGACCGGCACCGCGTTCATCACGCCGCCGATCAGGCGCGCGCGCGCCCGTTGCAGCTTTTTCAGCGATGCGCTGATGTTGCGTTCGGTATGCGCGCCCGCGCGCATCACCATCACCGTCGCGCCGGCGATGTTCGCGATGACCGCCGCATCGGCGACCGCGAGCAGCGGCGGCGTGTCGACGATCACCAGATCGAACTCTTCGGAGAAGCGCTTCAGCACTTCGCTGAACCGGCTCGACGTGAGAATCTCCGATGGATTGGGCGGATACGCGCCCGCTGCGATGAAGTGCAGCCCCGATACGCCGGTCGTCTGCGCGGCCGTGCCCAGATCGACCTGGCCGGTGAGCAGCTCGGTGAGCCCGCCGTGCGGCGAGCGTCCGAAGTACTGCGCGAGGCGGCCGCGCCGCAGATCGGCGTCGATCAGCAGCACGCGCTTGCCGGACTCGGCGAACAGCGCCGCGAGATTCGCGCACAGGAAGCTCTTGCCGTCGCCGGGCGCCGGACTCGTGAACGCGATCACCCGGTTCGGCACGTCGATCAGCCCGAACTGCAGTGTGGCGCGCAGTCCGCGCAGCCCCTCGACCGAGCGGTCGAACGGATGGGTTTTCGCGAGCAGCGAGCGCGTCAGCGTGTAGGGCGCGGCGATCACCGTCTGCGTGTCCGGCGCAAGCGGCGCGCCGCCGGGCGGACGCGGCCGCACGAGACGCGCGAGGCCCGACGGCAGCAGCGTCGCGGCGGCTTCGCCGGCCGTGCCGTCCGGCAGCGCGAGGCGGTTCGCGGCCGCGATGCCGCGATCGCTGCGCACCTGCTCGGCGCTTTCCGGCACCGAGCCGAAGATCGGCAGCGCGAAACGCCGCTCGATCACTTCGGGGTCCGCGATGCCGGCAAAGAAGGTGCGCCGCGCGAACGCGAAACCGATGCCGGCGATCAGCCCGAGCACCGCGCCCGCCGACACGATCAGACCAGTTTTCGGGCTCACCGGATCCGACGGCACGAGCGCCTCGTCGACGATGTGCACGTTGCCGACCGTGCCCGCGCGCGTGATCGACAGCTCCTGGGTCTTGTTGAGCACCGTGACGTAGATTTCCTCGGCGACCTTCGCGTCGCGCTGCAGCGACATCGCTTCGCGCTCCGAACCCGGCAACGTCTTGAAGTGATCCTCGAAGCGCTCCTTTTCGGCGGACAGCGCGGCGAGCTGCGCATCGATCGAGCGCACTTCCGGGCTGTCGAGCGTGAAGCGCTGCAACAGTTGTGCACGCGCGATCCGCAGTCCGGCGATCTGCCGTTCGTAGTCGAGCCCGCCCTGCAGGAAGAGCGACGCTTCCTGGGTCGGCTGGAACGAGCCGACGCGCGCCTGATACGCGGACAGCGCGGTCTCCGACCGCTTCAGGTCCTCGCGCAGGCGCGGCAGTTCGCTCTTCAGGAAGTTGAGCATCTTGCTCGCTTCCTCCTGCGCGCGCGCGGTGCGGTGCCGCAGATACGATTCCGCGACCGCGTTGGTGATCGCGGTGATCGCCTTCGGATCGACACCCATGTACGCGAGCTGCACGATGCCGGTGTCGTGTCCCTTCTCGCTGACCTGCAGGCCGTTCGCGAGGTTCATCACCGCGTCGAGCTGATTGGCGCGCGTCACGTAGAACTCGGTGCCGGCGCGCGCGACGAGCTGCGTCACGCGCAGCGTCACGCCGTGGCCTTGCGCGAGCTCGCCGGCCGTGCCGGTGAGCAGCACCTGCTGCGCGGGCGTGAGCAGCACATAGCGGCCATTGCCGAGCGCGCGCAGCGTGAGGCGCACGCCTTCGAGCGAGGCCGGCACGTTCAGCGAGTCGACCGCGAACTGCTCGCCGCCCCACGCATACGCACGCAGGCCGAACCACGCCGGCAGCGGGTGTCCCGGATGCGCGAACAGCTGCGAGATCCGGCCGAGCACCGGCATCGTGCGGGGCCCCGCGGAGAAGTTCAGCTTGAACTGCTCGACCACCGGCTCGACCACCGCACGGCTCTTGATGATCTCGATCTCGGCGTCGGTGTGCATGCTGCTGCCGCCCGGCGTGATCGCGGAGAGCGCGGTGATGGCCGACGAGTTCGAGGTGGACGGGTCGATCTGCAGCATCGCGTCGGCCGAGTAGATGCGCGTCGCGGTGTGCGCGTAGATCACCGCGGCCGCGAACACGGCGGCCGCGATCCCGAGAACCCACCAGATCTGGTCGATTACCATCCGCAGCAGGTCGCGCATCACCTCGTCTTCGTCGTTCCCCGACGCCGGCGCGTATTCGGGCATGTCGTAAGTGCTCATGGTGTGTCTCGCTATGATCCCTATGGGTCTCGAAGTGTCTTCGCAGCCGGCGTCTAGCGGACCAGTTGCTGGGTGAAGAACAGGCTTTGCAGCGTCGGCGTGATCAGGTCGAGCAGGCGGTTAAAGCGTGCCGAGCCGGCGATCTGCACATAGACGACGTCGCGCGCTTTCAGCTCGAACTGCGTCATCAGCATCAGCGCGTCGGCCTGGGTCATGTCGAGGCGGAACACTTCCGGCGTCGCGAGCTTCGTGAGAATCCGGTGGTTCGCGCCGGGCTGCGGATCGACGCCGCGAATCACGTAGATCACGCGCGGATTGGCAGTCTGCGCGTTCAGGCCGCCGGTCGACGCGATCGCGTCGGCGAGCGTGAGCTTGCCGCGGTTCATCGGCACGATCGCCGGATGCGTGACCTCGCCGAGCACGAATACGCGGCTGTCGGTGCGGTCCGGCACGTCGACGATGTCGCCGTCCTGCAGCACCACGTTCTGCTGCACGTTGCCCGAATCGAGCAGCGACGCGACGTCGACCCGATAGCGCTTGCCGTCGCGCGTCACGCCGACGTTCTGCAGATCCGCGTCGGCGAGCGCGCCGCCGGCGCGGTTCAGCGCGTCGACGATCGACAGCGGCGTTTCGGTGATCGCTTGCGCCTGCGGCGCGTGCACGTCGCCGAGCACCTGGATCTGCTGGCTGTTGAAGCCGGAGATGCGCACGTCGATCTCGGGATGGACGATCGTTTTCGCGAGTCCTTGCGTGAGCATCCGCTGCACCTGTTCGGCGGTCTTGTCGAGCACCCGGATGCGCCCGACGCGCGGAAAGAAGATCGTGCCGTCGCTCGCGACGCGCACGGTCAGGCTGCCGGGCTGGCTGCTGCCGGCGTCGCCGGTCGTGACGCTCGCGATGCCGGCGGTGGCCGCCGCCGTGGTGCCCGCGGCGTTGCCCGCGCCGGTCGAGGGCGCCGGCAGCGGCGGCACCGCGCCGCTCGCGCTGCCGAAGCCGCCGGTCAGCTCCGGGTGATCCCAGACGATCACCTGCAGCAGATCGCCGACGCCGATCCGGTACTCGTAGCGCGCGCGGGTGGCCGGCGTGAGGCACGTGAGCGGACACGTTTCGGGCGGCACCGCGCGCGCGTCGACGCGCATGAAGTAGCGCGCGTCGATCGGCTGCACCGCGACCTGCGCGGGCGGCGTGGCGGGTTTGGGCGGCTCCTTCAGGTTGTCGGTGTCGATAAAGCCGCCGGGCGTATACGCGCACCCCGCGCACAGACACAGGAAAACGGCTGCAAGCCCCGTTACGATTCTCGTCGATATCATCTTTATGGTCCCTCGCAATCCACGATGCGCTGCGTGCTGCTCAGCGCCTTTGCACCTGCCAGGCTCCGCGCATCGCGCGCATGCCGATCCACCATTTGCGCCATGCGTGCGACGCGGGCGAGCGCGCCCACAGCATCAGCGCGCGCGCGAGCCCCGGGTCCGCGCGGGTGCCGACGAGCGTCGCATAGACGACGAACGCGCAGCGGCCCGGCAGGCCGAGATGCTCGCGCATGATGAGCCGCAGGTTGAACGACGCGTTGTAGAACGCGGCGTCGTTGAACACGAAGCGCTGATCCTCGTCGCCGCGCACGGCCGGGTAATGCTCGACGAGGATCGACGGGTCGTACACCAGCAGCCAGCCGCGCCGCACGACGTCGAGGCTGAACTGCATCTCGCAGTGCACCTGCGCGCCGGTGCCGCGCAGCCGCTCGTCGAACCGCAGGCCCGCGAGCGCGTCGCGGCGAAACGCCATGTTCACGCCTTTCAGCACGTGCACCGGGCGCGCCGCGCCGCAGCCGACGTGATGATTGCCGATCGCGCGCCCGTACCAGCGCACGAGGCCCACGCGCGCGTGCGCGCCGGTGAGCACCGTGCCGCGCTCGTGCACGATGTCGCGTCCGCCGACGCCGCCCGCGCGCGGCGAGCGCGCGAATGCGCCGGCAAGGCGCTGGGTCCAGTCGGGGTGGGGCGCGGCGTCGTCGTCGGTGAAGCAGACGATGTCGCCGCGCGCGGCGTCGAGCCCGCAGTTGTATGCCGCGACCACGCCTGGCCGGTTCACCTGCGCCACCACCAGTGCGGCGCGCAGCGGCTGCGTGCCGCCGCGCGCGCGTTCGCGCGCCCAGGCGCGCTCCCGTTCGCGCAGCAGCGCGTGGGTCGGCGCATCGTCGGCGCGCGCGACCACGATCACTTCGTCGGGCGGCAGACGCTGCGCATCGAGCGCCGCAAGGCAGCGCGCGAGATCCGCCGGCCGTCGCCAGCTCGGCACGATCACCGATAGCCGGGGTGCCCCGTTCACCGTGTACTCTCCGGCGCTTGCGCGCATCAGTAGGCGTTGCGGCCGACAAAACCCTTGAACAGGGTGATCAGTACGATCTTGATGTCGAACCAGAACGACCAGTTATGGATATAGAACAGGTCGAATTTCACGCGCGCTTCCATCTTCTCGACCTTGCGCGTTTCGCCGCGGTAGCCGTTCACCTGGGCCCACCCGGTGATGCCCGGCTTGATCCGGTAGCGCGACATGTAGCCGTACACGAGATCCTTGTAGAGATCGTCGTGTTCGAGCGCGTGCGGACGCGGACCCACCACCGACATCTGGCCGAGCAGCACGTTGTAGAACTGCGGCAGCTCGTCGAGGCTCGTGCGGCGCAGGAAAGCGCCGATCCGCGTGATCCGCCGGTCCTGCCGGCTCGCCTGGGTGAGCTGGCCAGGGACTTCCGCGTGCACGCTCATCGAGCGGAACTTGTAGATGTCGAACGGCTGCCCGTCGATACCCTTGCGCGTTTGCACGAAGAACACCGGCCCCGGCGACGTGAGCTTGATCGCCAGCGCGATCGCCGCGAACAGCGGCGTGAGCGCGACGAGCGCGGCGAGCGCGAACAGCCGGTCGAACACGAGCTTCGGCCACAGCTGCGGCGGCGAGATCGGCGACGCGTTCAGGCTGATCGTGGGCACGCCCATCACGTCGACCAGCGAATGGCCGAACAGCGTCATGCTGCGGGTATCGGGGATGAAGCGCAGATTCACGAAATCGTGCTGGAACGTGCGCGTGAAGCGGTAGATCGTGTGTTCGTCGGACAGCGGCAGCGCGAGCCACACCTCGTTGATGTGCTCGCGGCGCACCCGCTGCGCGAATTCGCCGAGCTCGCGCAGCACCGGCAGGCGATTCGTCCACGGCCCGGTTTCCTCGCTGTCGGGCAGGCTCGTATCGAACACGCAGACCGGCTTGAAGCCGGCCTGGGGAATCTGTTCCAGATGCGCGAGCAGCACGCGCGTGAAGCCGGGCGAGCCGACCAGCGCGACACTGCGGTAGTTGAGCCCGCGCCGGCGCATCGAGCGCAGCAGCAGATGGGCGGCAAGCTTGGTGACGAGAATCAGCGCGCCGGAGATGAGCGTCGCGTAGCCGAACCACAGGCGCGACACGGTGTCCGTGCGATGCAGCGTGAACAGCAGCAACAGCCCCGTCACGACGACGAAGAACCAGCCCGCGCTCACGCGTGCGAGCATTTGCGCGAGCGACTTGCCGCGCCACGTGTCGTAGATGCCGAAGCCCGGAAACAGCAGCAGCACCAGCACGCAGTTGAACGCGGTCAGCAGATGCTCGGTATCGCTCAGCGCACCCGACCCGGTGTAGCGCAGCCAGTGCGCGGTCAGCGCGCCGGCGATCACGAACAGCACGTCGAGACCGCGCGCGGTATGGTGAAACATGACGGACACCTCGCAGGCCGGAGTCGGTCAGTTCACGGTTTCGGCCTGATGCAGGCGCGGCAGCAGACGGTCGAATTCGCGCTTGACGAGCCCGTAGCATTCGCAGGCGCGCGATTCGAGTCCCTGGCGGTCGAGCACCTTGATGTGGCCTCGGCTGTGATGGATGAGCCCTTCGCTGTGCAGCTTGCCGGCCGCTTCCGTGATGCCTTCGCGGCGCACCCCGAGCATGTCGGCGATCAGTTGCTGCGTGACGGTCAGCTCGTTCGACGCGACGCGGTCGACCTCGATCAGCAGCCAGCGGCACAGCTGCTTGCTGAGCGAGTGATGGCGGTTGCAGGCAGCGGTCTGCGCGACCTGGGTGAGCAGCGCATGCATGTACAGCAGCATCAGCCGGCGCAGCAGGTCGGAGTGCATGAACTGCTGGCGCAGCGCCTGGGCGGTCATCCGGTATGCGAAGCCGGCGCTCTGCACCTGCACGCGGTTCGGCATCGTTTCGCCGCCGGTCAGCACCGGCACGCCGGTCATCCCTTCGCGCCCGACGGCGGCGATCTCGACCGAGCTGCCGTCCTCCATCGTCGAGAGCATCGAAATGATCGCGGTGGTGGGGAAATAGACGTGGTGAATACGCTGGCCCGAATCGCACAGCAGCTGCTCGGTACGCAGATGCACGAGTTCGAGATGCGGAGTGAGCGCCTGCCATTCATGCGCGGGCAGCGCGCCAAGCAAATGATTGCCGTGCAGGTCGGATTGAAGCGTCAGCATGATTCGGTCCTCGCAAGAAGCCGTTGGAGCGGCTTCCGGTTCTTCTTACCCGTCACTGCGTTCCGTGAATATCGCCGCCTGGCGAGCGGCCGGAGAGGGACAGTGCGGGCCCCGTTAGGCTTCTGTGCACCGCGTTTTAGAGTGGAAAGCTGGAGCGGTGCAGGCCATGCACATCCGTTTTAGCGAGGAGCGTGCCAGGGGCGGCAAAGCGAGTATCGATGCGGTGCAGCGAAACGACGGGGGGATCGCGGGAGGCGAATGCGCCGATTTTGTTTCACTTCTGTACTATCGGCGCGGATTGAACAGAGGATTCGCAACGCGCGATTTTTTCGGGTCAACATGTTGATTTAAATCAAGAATGCAAAATTCCACGGACCCCGCCCAGGGACCGTGCCAGGGGAAAACGCGAGGTTTTGCGGCGCTTCGCGGCGAGGTCCAAGATGACTCAGAAATGATTCGGAAGTGTTCCACGCGTTTGGTGGGCCGCCGCACGGACATTTCGCTCGCAGCATCTTGACGAGTCAATGCGGGCGCATGCGCGCCGGCGGGCTGTATGGAACCGGCGCGAGCATGTGGGGCGTGGGTGCGGCCGGTGTGTGGCGTGGGTGGGGCCTGTGTGTGGCCTGTGTGCAGCGTGCATGCGGCGTACGTGCGGCGTGCGTCGGCCGGGGCGGTCAGCCGTACACAAGCGGTGTGTGCGCGTTGAGCGCGCGCACTTCGCCGGCGGGGCGCGCAGGCGCGGCGCCGGCGGCGAGCGGCAGCAGCGCGAGCGTGCGCGGCTGGCGGGGCGGCAGGTGGAACCAGTTGTCGGCGGCGCGGTAATGCACATCTGCAACATGCACGAAGCGGGCGAAGCGCTGCGCTTCGATCACGAGTTGCCAGCCGCCGGCAGCGGAGGCTTCGAGCGTGACGCTCAGTTCCGGGTCGGGCAGTGCGTTCGCGCCGCGGTCCGGAAAATGGCAGGCCTGCGACCAGATCGTGCCGCTGGCGGGATCGCGCAGCGTTGCAATCGTGACATCGTGTGCGCGCGGGCCGAAGCGATACGCATAAGTCAGATCGAAGAACTGTCCGAGGCACTCGGCCGCGGCCACGCATTGGCGGCTGCGCGGCGCGAGTTCCACAGCGCGCGTGGCCGACGCGACCGTCACCGCGCCGTCGCGCAGGCACCGCAGTTCAAGTTGCGCGTGCAACGATGTGGCGGTGTCGTTGACGAGATGCAGGTCGAGACCGTTCAGCCCTTCGTCGGTGATCAGCAGCTGGACCGGCTGCAGCACGTGCGCGAGCGCGTGCCATGCGCTCTTCGGCCGGCCGGCCGCATCGACGATGCCCCAGCCGGCGCCCGCGCGCAGATCCTGCCACTGCCAGACGAGCGCGCCGCCGCAGGTCGAGCCGGCGCGCCGCCACTCGGAAAACACCTCGCCCATCACGTCGGCGACGACCGCGCGCGACAGGTCGAGATAGCGCGCCGTGTCCTCGTAGCGCAGCCGCGCGGGCTCGACGCCGTACAGCGTCGCGAGGTAGTGGTCGCGCACGTCGTCGAAATCCCAGCCGGCGCCGGGGTCGCGCGGCACGGCCGCCTTCCAGCGCGGATCGTGCGGCTGGGTGGTGCCGAGCGCCTGCAGCAGCGTCGCGTCGTCCGGCACGTTCGCGAACGCGAGGCATTCGGCGGCGAAGCGTACCTGCGCGCGGCGCGCGTCGTCGAGCGGCCGCTGATACGCGCCGACCCCGTAGTAATGCGTGATGCCGGTGCGCGTCGAAAACGGCCAGGCGCCGCCGCCCGGCGAATTGTCGACGTACGGCACGTCGGGCCGCTCCTGTGCGACGAGTGCGGGCAACTGGCGCGTGAACAATGCTTGCTCGCGCAACGAAGGCGGCAGGCCGAACATGGCGGCCTGCTGGTCCGCCTCGCTGCCGCCGCACAGCACCGCGAGCGATGCATGACGGCGGGTGCGCGCGAGAAACTGCCGTGCTTCCGCGTCGACGTCGGCGACGAAAGCGTCGTCGGTCGGATAGTCGAAATTCGCAAAGGCGAAATCCTGCCAGATCAGGATCCCGTATTCGTCGGCGAGCGTGTAGAACGATTCGGATTCGTAAAACGCGATGCCGCTCACGCGCAGCATATTGATGCCCGCTTCGCGCGCGAGGCCGAACGCATGTGCCAGTTGCTGCGGCGTGCCGGCGAGCGTCACGAGGTCCGCGGTGGTCCAGCACGCGCCGCGGCAGAACACGGGGACGCCGTTGACCGACAGCGCGAAGTCGTCGCCGCGCGCGCCGCGTTCGACGTCGATCCGGCGAAATCCGAGCGGACCCAGTGCGTGTTGCACGCCGTCGAGGTCGAGCACAACCGGATAGCGGGTCGGTGCGCCATGCGTATGCGGCCACCAGCGCTCGGCGTGCGGTACGCGCAGTTCGCCGGCGAGCGTGTGCGCATCGCGCCAGCGCAGCGGCGCCCGCGCGCCGCCACAGTGCAGCGCGGCGGCCGGCGCGTCGTGCTGCGGATGAACGAACCGCAGCGTCAGCGAGACGACGCCGTCGCTGCCGTCGACGCGGCTGGCGAGGTCGACCGTGTCGAATGCGCGCGGGCGCGCGCCGAGCAGTTCGACCGGCCGCCACGGTCCGGCCGCTTGCAGCGGCGGACACCAGCCGGGCATGTGGCCGAGCAGCGTGGTGCGCACGTTGCGCAGCGTCGGCGGCGACACGAGACGCGGGCGCCAGCGCGCACGCGTGCGGCGCGCGGCCAGCAGCGGTTCGAGCGAGCGGAAGCACAACGCGAGCGTCGTGCTGCCCGCGAGCACCAGATCGAGGTCGTGCGCGACGAACATCGACGTGGTGTCGAGCCGCTTCTCGCCGTCGATCCACACCTCGGCGCGCGTCGCGAGCCCGTGCAGGCGCAGCCGGCGGTGACCGTGGCCTTCAAGCGTCAGCCGGTACCAGTGATCGCAGAACGCGAACGGCGGCGGGTGGTCGGGGTCGAGCCGGCCGGCCGCTTGCCACGCGGCCGCGACGGTGCCGGGCACCGGCGCGGCGAGCCAGCCCTCGGCGGGCCAGGCGTGCGGCGACGCGCACGCGCCGGCCGGGGTGCTCACGCATTGCCAGCCGGTGTCGAGCCGAAGCGGCGCGTCCGGCGCGAGCGGGCCGCTTTCGTGCGGTTCTCGAGGTTCTTGAGGCTCGTGCGCTTCGTGAGGTTCGTGCGGTTCGTGAGGCTCGTGCGGCTCGTGCGGCTCGTGCGCTTCGCGCAGCACAGGGTCGGCGCCGTGCGCCGCGCTGTCGGTGCGTCCGGCGCTTCCGGCGAGCGGCGACGGGGCAGTGCGCATGACGGTGGTCGCGCGGGTTCAGAGCGCGAGCGCGGCGAGCGGCGGCACGGTGCGCGCGTACGCGGCTTCGAGCACGTCGAAGCAGTCGTCGCACAGGTCGCGGCGGCCGCGCGCCATGGCCCGCACCAGACGGAACTGCATCACCATCGACTCCGACGCGATCTTCTGCGCGGCCTCGACGATGCCCGGCGGAATCTCGAAGCCCTCGCTCGCGAGCCACTGCACGTAGCGCGACAGGAATTCGAAATTCGCACCCAGTTGCCGCATCAGGTTGAACGAGTACAGATGGAAAAACTTCTCGCCGCGCGCGAGCAGCGTGTCGAGCTGCGCGGGAAACGCCGCGCGCCATTGCGTGATCGGGTTGTGCGCGGGCCGGCGGGCGAGATGCGTGCACAGCAGGTCCGCGGACGCGTCCGCGAGCGCGGTGCCCGCAAGCGGCGCCCGCACCTGTTTGGCGAACTCGACGTACGGAAACAGCAGGTCGGCCTGGCCGGCGAACTGCGGCAGTTTGCGGAACACGCCGTCGTAGTCCTCGCCGTCGAGCAGGTGATAGCCGGTGTTGTGGAAATAGCCGAGACGGCGCGCGGCCGGATCGATGTAGTCGATGCCGATCGTCGTCTTCGGATGCTCGCGGCGGTAGGACGTCGCGCGCGTGTTCGGCAGATAGAAGCCGTCCACTTCGACGAGTACCGTGTGGCCGCGCCGCGTCTGCGCGCACACGCGGTCTTCGAGCGAATCGTAGATCGCGAGCTCCTGCACCTGGATCCCGTAGAGGCGCTCGATGTCGTCGAGCGGGAATTTGAAGAACGTGAACTGGTCGCCCTCGAAATCCTGCGTGACGGTGAAGCCGAACGCCGCGCGCGGATCGCGTCCGAAGCCGTGCAGCACCTCGATCCACAGATCGACGTAGCAGTTGGTTTCCTGCCAGACCCGCTCGCCCTGATGCAGCGCGTGCGAGGTATGCGTGCGCAGGCCCGCGGGCGCCAGCGGCGCGGCCACCGGGGTGAGCGGGGGCGTCATGCGGCGTCTCCGGCGAGTGCGTGCGCGATGCGCGTTTTCGTGTCGCCCCACAGCAGCGCGCGCACGTCGTCCGGCCACGCGTTCACGTCGAGCCCGTGGTGGCGGAACAGCGCGAGCGTGATGCGCTCCATCCCGAAGCCGACGCACCCGGTGTGCGCGACCGAGCCGTCCGCGCAGGCGATCTTCCAGATCGCGCCGAAGTGATCCATGTGATAGTTGAACGACAGGCACGCGGTCTTGCCCTGCGGATTCGCAATCGGGATCAGCAGTTCGAACTTGAGCGCCTGCGCGCGCTGGCTGTCCGCGACGATCTTGCCGCCGCGCCCGAAGAACGGATCGTTCGCGAGATCGACCTCGACCGGCAACTGCAGCAGTTCGACGAGCGCCGAGCCCCGCTCGATCCACATCTGGCGGAATGCCATCACCTGTTCCGCGGTGCCGAGGCGCACGTACTCGCGCTGGCGGAACATCTGCATACGCGCCGGGTCGAGCGACGGCTCGTGGCGAAAGCAGTACGACAGCACGTCGATCGTGCGGCCGTCGGCGGGCAGCGGCCCGCGCCGCGCGAGCACCGGATACACCGGATAGCACGCGGCCGGCGTGAGCACGACGCGGGTCGGCTTCTGCTGCGCGAGCCATGCGTCGTCGCGTTCGTCGTCGCGCTCCGCGGCGGCGTCGTCGAGCGCGCGCAGCAGGCGCTGATGGCCGAGCTCGTTGCCGCAAAACGCATGGATCGTGCCGGCCAGATTCGGGAAGCTCTTCAGGTATTCGCTATCCTCGAAGTCGGTGCGGCGCATCGCCGGCGGAAAGCGCAGCACCTCCGGCGCCTGGTCCGCGCCCAGATGCGTGATGGCCCCGTTCAGGCGCTCGACCACGTCCTCGAATACCTGGCTGTGTCCGTACAGCCCGTTTTCGCCGGTGTCGATCAGGATGCCGCTCGCGAGCAGCGCGTCGCGGAACGCCGGTGCGTCGTGCTGGGCGCGCGCGAGCGCGGCGGTGTCGGTCATCGTGTTCATGTCAGGCTCTCCCCGGGGCGGCCGGCCGCTGCGCGAGCAGCAGGCTCGCGGTGTTCTGCGCGATGCGGTCGTTGCTGATCATCAGCGGGGCGGAGTACAGGTCGCGCAGATGCCGTCCCACGCTGTAGTCGGTGCCGTTCTTGTAGCCGGCCATGCCGCAGATCATCAGCACCTCCTGCACCACCTGCAGCGCGGTGGTCGAGATGCTGGTCTTCAGCGTGTTCATGTCGGAGGCGAAGCCGAGCTGCGCGGCGAGCGGCTGGTCGGCCTGGCAGCCGTGCTGCGCCGCGCGCTGCGCGGCGCGCAGCGCGTCGAGCGCGACCGCGAGGCGCGCCTGCATCATCTGCAGCAGCCCGACTGCCTCGGCGAGCCGCCGCCCGGCGGGCAGCACCGCACCCGGGCGCGCGCGCGCCTGGGCACGGAAGAAGGCTTTCGCGCGATTGACCGCGTCGGCGGCGACGCCGGTCCACACCGACGCCCACAGCGTATGCGAGACCGGCTGCATCGTCTGGTCCGCGATGTCGGCGAACGGCGCCGGCAGCATCTGCGCGGCGAGGCCGTCGCCGACCAGCCGGAAGCCCTCCGAGCAGGTGCCGCGCATGCCGAGCGAGTCCCAGACGCCGCGCGGTTCGAGCGTGGTGTCGTCGCGCAGCAGCACGACCATCACCTGGTCGGCGGCGGCCGCTTCCGCGTTGCGGCGTGCCGTGACGAGAATGCCGTCAGCCTGCGCGCCGTAGGAGATCGTCGGCGCAAGCTTTTCGAGGTGCAGCCGCTCGCCGTCCCGCTCGACCGCGCAGGCGCTGGTGCGCACGTTGCCGCCGATGGTTTCCTCAGACGTCGCCGACGCGAGCAGCCATTGCCGGGCCGCGAGCTGCGTGAGCAGTTCGCGATGCCAGGGGGAACCGGCGCCGTGCGTGACGATGCAGGCGACCTGGATCTGGTGCATCGCATAGACCATCGCGCTCGATGCGCAGCCTTGCGCGAGCGTCTCGCAGATCACCGCGACGTCCGCGAGCGGCAGGCCGGCGCCGCCGAACGCCTGCGGCACCAGTGCGGACAGCAGGCGTTCGCGGCGCAGCGCGTCGAATGCCTCGGCCGGAAAGCGCGCGTCGCGATCGACCGCGTCGGCATGGCGCGCGGCGACTTCGGCCGCGCGCTGCGCGGCGGCGCGCCAGCCGTCGGCGGATTCGACGGCGGCCAGCGCCGCGGCGCCCGCCGGCGGCGCGCAGTCGGGCGCGCTCGCCTCGTGCAGGAGCGGGGCGTTCATGCGGCCGCCTTTGCCTGCTGCAGTTCGGTGACCGCCGCCGCAAGCGAATCGATGCTCGAAAAGAGCCGGCGCGTGAGCATCCGGTCGGGAATCTCGATGTCGAACTCGTCCTCGATCGCGAGCATCAGGTGCACGGTGGCGAGCGACGACAGGCCTGCGGCGTAGAGGTCGGCATCGTCGGCCAGCGTGTCGGGCGGCACGTCGAGGCGTGCCGACTCGGAAAGAATGCGTCGCAGAGCTGATTTCATGGAAAGGCGCCCCCCTCAGGGAAATATCGATGGAATCGTGCATCCGGGTGCGGCCGGATACGCCGGGCACCGCGGACAAGGGCGGCGCGCGCCGGTTGGACGTATTTAACTGAGCGCGACGCGCCAGCGTCGGTGCGCTTCCGCACGGAGATGCGAGCGTCGGCGGCGGTAACGTGGCAGCCATGCAGACGGGCATGGTCCGTCATCCGGATCGCTGGGGGAATCTGATGAACTGGAAAACGCTCGAATTCGAACAGTTCACGCCGCGCGAGCTGTATCTCGTGATGCGCGCGCGCAGTGCCGTGTTCGTGGTCGAACAGTCGCACGTATGTCTCGATGCCGATGGGCGCGACGAGCGGGCGCTGCACGTGTTCGCGGTCGAGGACATGACGCGCACGATGCCGGTGATGGCCTATGCGCGGATCCAGCCCGGCGACGCGGAAGATCCCGACGTGGTGATCGACAAGGTGCTCACGAGCCCGACGCGGCGCGGCGACGGCACCGCCGACGAGCTGATCGAACGGGTGCTGCAGGCGAGCCTCGAACGCTGGGCCGCGCGCGCGGTGCGGGTGACCGCGCCGGTGAGCCTGCGCGGCTTCTACGAGCAGTTCGGCTTTCGCAAGACGGAGGGGCCGTTTCTCGAACACGGGATGCCCTTCATCGGTCTCACGTGCCAGTTGCGCGGCGCGCGCGCGGCGGCGGGCGGCTGGCGCCGCGAGCGCCCGACGGCGTCGCTCGTCAGCACGTTCGAGCTGTTGTGAGCGCGGACGATGATGGACGCGACGGCCGTTCCGCTGCGCCCGGCCCGGCGCCCTCCGCGCGCGCGCTCGCACCTCGCGCGCCTGATCGGCCCGGTGGCAACGCCGGTGACGATGTTCGTGCTCACGCTCGTGCTCGCGGTCGCGCATCAGGGCAAGCTGCTCGAACTGCTCTACACGCCGATGTCGTTTGCGATCGCGTATTACCTGTACCGGCGCCATCCGGCGCATTACCTCGGCTTTGTCTGCTGGCTGTTCTTCCTCACGCCGGAAGTGCGGCGTCTCGCGGACTTCTTCAACGGCGTGTTCAATCCGAAAAGCCCGATCATGGTGGCGCCGCTGCTCGCGGCGATGCTCTCGGGACTCGCGCTGCTGACCCACTACCGCTCGCTCGGACAGCGCCGCGCGGCGCCGCTGCTGCTGGTGATGGCGGGCGTGTTCTACGGCTACGTGGTCGGGCTCGTGAACGCGGGCGTCGCGCCGGCCACCTATGATCTGATCAACTGGCTGTTTCCGGCGCTGATCGGTTTTCGCCTCGTGACGACGTGGCGCGAGTATCCGGCCTACCATCGCGTGCTGCTGAAGACGTTTGTCTACGGCACGTTTGCGATGGGTGCGTACGCAATCTTCCAGTTCATCGACCCGCCGCCGTGGACCGCGTTCTGGATGCTCGCATCGGGCATGGTGGTCGACGGGCAGGCGGTGCCGTTTGGCATGCGCGTATCGAGCACGATGAATTCGGCCGGCCCGTTCGCGAACACGATCATGACCGGCATCCTGATCTCGCTCGCGGCGCGCGGCCGGCTCGCGGCGGGCGCGGTGCTGGCCGGCGTCCCCGCGCTGCTGTTCACGTCGGTGCGCGCGGCGTGGGGCGGCGCGCTGGTGGGCCTGATCTATCCGTTTGCGATGCTCGACGGCCGCAGCCGCGTGCGCCTGATCGCGTGCGTGATCGCGTTCGCCGGGCTCTGCATGCCGCTGATGCTGATCAACGAGGTGTCGCAGCGGCTCGATTCGCGCTTCGACACGCTCGCGCATCTGAGCCAGGACCAGAGCTTTCGCGAGCGCGCCGGCTTCTACGATACGTTCATCTCGACCGCGGTCAGCGACATCGGCGGCGTCGGGCTCGGCATGACCGGGCTCAGCACGCGCCTCGGCAGCGACGCGCCGAAGGGCGGCGTCGGCTTCGACAGCGGCGTGATGCAGGTGCCCTACGTGCTCGGCTGGCCCGGTACGCTGCTGTACGCGACCGGCATGCTGGTGATGCTGTGGCGCGCGTTCATGGCGAGCTTCGCGCGCGCCTACGACCGCTTCGCGATTTCGGGGGCGGGCGTGGCGGCCGCGATCCTGTCGATGATGGTGTTCATCGACACGCTGCAGGCGCTGCCCGGCGCGTTCTACGTGATCGGCGTGCTGATGCCGGTGATCGGGCTGCGCCATGCGCGCGAAGGGCAGGCGCGCGCACGCGCCGCGCAGCCGGCGCGCGCGAGGGCGGCGCGATGAGGATTCTGCTGGTCACGCACGTGGTCGTGCAGACCGACGGCCAGGGCCGCGTGAACTACGAAATCGTGCGCGCCGCGCTGGCCGCGGGCCACACGGTCACGCTGCTCGCGGCGCAGGCGGCGCCCGAATTGCTGACGCATGCGCGGCTGCGCTTCGTGCGCATGCCGGTGAGCCGGCTGCCGACCCGCCTGCTGCAGTATCAGCTGTTCGCACTGCGCTGCGGCGCATGGATACGCGCGCATCGCGACGCATTCGACGTGATCCAGGTGGACGGCTTCATCGCCTGGGCGCGCGCGGACGTGAACGCGGTGCACTTCGTGCATGACGGCTGGTATCGCTGCGGCTTCTACCCCTATCGGCTGCGTGACGGCGCGTATGCGGCCTATCAGGTTCTCTACACGCGCGTGAACGTGTGGTGCGAGAAGTGGGCGCTGCGCCATAGCCGCGCGATCGTGCCGGTGTCGCGCAAGGTCGCCGCCGAAGTGCGCGCGGCGGGCATCGACGGCGCGCGCCTGCAGACGATCCACAATGGCGTCGACATCGACGAGTTCGCGCCGGGCCTGCCCGGGCGCGCGCGCTTCGGCTTGCCGGTGCAGCCGTTCATGCTGCTGTTCGCGGGCGATCTGAAGGTGTCGCGCAAGAATCTGGACACGGTGCTGCGCGCGCTCGCCGCCACGCCCGCGCACGTTCATCTCGCGGTGGCCGGGCATCTGCGCAACAGTCCGTTTCCGGCAATGGCGCGCACGCTCGGCATCGACACGCGCGTGCACTTCCTCGACTTCGTCGCCGACATGCCGGCGCTGATGCGCTCGGTCGACGCATTCGTGTTTCCGTCGCGCTACGAGCCGATGGGGCTGGTGATCCTGGAGGCGCTTGCGAGCGCGCTGCCGGTCATCACGGTGGCCAGCGCGGGCGGCGCCGAGGTGATCGACGCCCGTTGCGGGATCGTGCTCGACAACCCCGAGGACGCGAGCGCGCTGGCCGGCGCCGTCACCGCGCTCGCCTGCGACAGCGCGCGCGCCCGCGCGATGGGCGAGGCGGCGCGCGAGCGCGCCCGCGCGTTGAGCTGGCAACAGATGGCCGCACGCTATCTCGCGCTGTACGACGATCTTGCGGCCCGCCCGTCGGCGCAGCCGCTGCGGGTCGCGGCCGATCCGCTGTCGGGCGGCTCATGAGTCCGCTCGACTCGCTGCAGATCGGCATGCACTGGTTCGGCGAGCGGCCGGGCGGGCTCGACCGCATGTTCAAGGCATTGATCGAATCGCTGCCTGCGCAGGGCGTCAACGTGCGCGGCGTCGTCGCCGGCAGCGCCGCCGTGCACGAAGCGTCCGGCGGCCGGGTCGACGCATTCGCGCCCGCGCAGGAGCGCCTCGGCACGCGGCTGTGGCGCGCGCGGGCGCTGTCGCGGCAACTGAAGCGCGCGGCGCCGCCGGACGTGGTCGCCGCGCACTTCGCGCTCTATACGGCGCCGACGCTCGGGCTCTTTCCGCGCACGCCGCGGGTCGTCCACTTTCACGGACCGTGGGCCGCGGAGGGCGGCGTCGAAGGGCGCGGACGCCTGTCGCGCAGCGTGCGCCATGCGATCGAGTGGAGCGTCTATCACGGCGGGGCGCGGCACATCGTGCTGTCGCGGGCGTTCGGCCAGATCCTGCACGAGAGCTATGGCGTCGCGGAAAAGCGCATCCGCGTGGTGCCGGGTTGCGTCGATGTCGCGCACTTCGATGCGCGGGCGACCCAGCGCGAAGCGCGTCGCCTGCTCGGCTTGCCGAACGACCGCCCGCAGCTCTTCTGCATTCGCCGGCTGGTGTCGCGCATGGGTCTCGAAGACCTGATCGACGCGATGTTCGTCGTGCGGCAGGCCGTGCCCGACGCGCTGCTGACGATTGCCGGCAAAGGCCCGCTCGAACCGGCGCTGCGCGCGCGCATCGCGGCGCGCGGGCTCGACGCGCACGTGACGCTCGCGGGCTTCGTGCCCGACGACGCGCTGCCGCTGTGGTATCGCGCGGCGGACCTGACGGTGGTGCCGACCGTCTCGCTCGAAGGCTTCGGGCTGACGACCGTCGAGTCGCTCGCCGCCGGTACGCCGGTGCTGGTGACGCCGGTCGGCGGGCTGCCCGAGGTGGTGGCGCCGCTGTCGACCGCGCTCGTGCTGCCGTCGGTGGGCTTTCATGCGATCGGCGACGGCATGGTCGACGCGCTGCTCGGACGCCGTGCGTTGCCGGACGCCGAGACCTGCCGCGCGTATGCGCGCGCGCACTTCGATCAGCCGGTGGTGGCCGCGCAGGTGGCGGCCGTATACCGCGACGCGGTGGCGGACGCGTGAGGGCGGAATGCACGGAATGCACGGAATGCACGGAATGCACGGAATGCACGGCGCGCCCGCCTGTGCGCGGCCGGCCGGGTTCGGGCACCGCATCCAGGCACCGCATCCGGGCCGCGCACCGGTTGCGTGTCACTGCGGGCCGCCGCACAGACCGCGCTGCGGCAATCGCCGAGCATCGTGATGAGCGGGCCGCGCGACGCACGCGCCCACGGCTTCGGATCCGAACGCAGCGGCACACATCCATGAACATTCTTCACCTCGCCAATCACGCGCAGAAAATCGGCAACGGCATCGTCAACATGATGGTGGACCTCGCCTGCACGCAGGCGGACGCCGGCCATCAGGTGACCGTCGCGACCGCCGGCGGCGAATTCGAGGCGCTGCTCGCGCGGCATCGCGTCGCGCATGTGGTGTTGCCGCAGTCGCCGCGGCTCGCGCGGCTGCCGTCGATGCTGCGCGATTTCCGGCAGGTGGTCGCGCACAGCCGTCCCGATGTCGTGCACGCGCACATGATGACCGGCGCGCTGATCGCGCGGCTCGCATGCTGGCGCCCGCGCTACGCGCTCGTGACCACCGTGCACAACGAGTTTCAGCGCAGCGCGCGGCTGATGGGCGTGGGCGACCGCGTGGTCGGCGTGACGCGCGCGGTCGCGGCGTCGATGGCGCGTCGCGGGATTCCGCTGCACCGCCTCGCCGTGGTGCGCAACGGCACGATCGGCACGCCGCGCTTCGACGCGCTCGCCGTGCCTGCCGCGCCCGCGTCGCCGCGGCTGCAGCGCCCGAGCATCGTCACGCTGGCGGGCGTGTATCGCCGCAAGGGCATTCAGGATCTGCTGCGCGCGTTCGCGCGGCTGTGCGCGCGCCATCCGGGCGCGGCGCTGTACGTGGTCGGGGACGGCCCGGACCGCGCCGAAATGGAAACGCTCGCGCGCGAACTCGGCATTGCGCCGAGCACGCACTTTGTCGGCTTCGTCGACGACCCGCGCCCGTATCTCGCGCAGGCGGACGTGTTCGTGCTGGCGTCGCACGCGGATCCGGCGCCGCTCGTGCTGTGCGAGGCGCGCGAGCAGGGCTGCGCGATTGTCGCGACGCGTGTCGACGGGATTCCCGAGATGCTCGACGACGGCGAAGCCGGGCTGCTCGTGCCGCCCGCCGAGCCGGCGGCGCTCGCCGCCGCGATCGATCTGCTGCTCACCGACGTGAGCGCCCACGCGGCGCTCGTCGCGCGCGCGCGCCGGGGCCTCGACGCGTTCGGCGTGCAGCAGGTCTGCGACAGCTACATGACGATCTACCGGCAGACGCTCGACGACCTCGCCGTGCGCCGGCCGCGCGGGGAGCCCGCGCGCGACGTCCACAACTCGACGCCGCTGTGAATCCGCGCGGCGCCGATCCGGCGCGGCCACGGCGCGCCGCAACGGAATCGGCCACGCGGCCTGTCAACCAAAGGGAGAGCCTGATGAACTGTCCGAACCGCCGCGCGCGACGCACGACCGGAGGGGCGCGATGAACGCGCGCACCGCCGATGCCTGCGATGCCGCCGCGACACCGCCCGCGTTCGCCGTGTGCGTGACGACGATGAACCGCGTCGACACGCTTGCCGCCTGCCTCGCGACGCTCGCGCGCTGCGCTCCCGCGCCGCGCGTGATCGTCGTCAGCGACGACTCGCCGGACCCGGCCGTGCGCGCGCAGAACGAGGCCGCCGTGCAGGCGCATCCGGGTGTCGTGTATCTGGCGGGCCCGCGACGCGGCGTCTGCGCGAACCGCAATAACGCGGTCCGCTATTGCCTGCAGCAGGCGCGCGATTGCGATCACGTGTCGTTTGTCGATGACGACGTGATGCTGGAGCGCGATTTCTTTGCGCAGGCGCGCGACCATCTGCAGCGCGTGCCGCCCGCGCGGCGAAGCCGCACGATCCTGACGGGCGGAGCATCGAGCGGTCCGCATCTGCACGAATGCTGGCCGACGCGGCTGTCGTTCGCCTGCTATTTCACGCGCAGCACCGATCCGCAATGCGTCAATATGCACTGCTCACTTTTTCCGCTCGCGCTGTTCGACACCGAGCTGTGGGACGAGAACATCTTTTTCGGCACCGAGGATGCGGAGCTGTGCCTGCGTGCGCGCAGCCGCGGCTACACGATCGAACTCGAACCGGGGATGCGCTCGCGCGACACGATGCCCGGCGCCGGCGTGCTGACGGGCACCCGGACGCGCGCCGGAATGACCCGCTATCAGGTCAGCTGCGAGGCGGCGCGGCTCTATGTCGGCGTGAAGCGCTATAGCGTGATCGAACCCAGCGCGCTGCGCTGCACGGCCTTCCTGCTGTACTACTTCGCGCACATGACGGTGTATCTCGCACGGCGGCGCGCGCTGTCCCAGCTCGTGCCGATCGTGCGGATCTCGAACGTCTGGCGCGTGCGCCGCGCCGCCTGACGCGCGCACCCGACGGCAGCGGCGCGGCTCGCGGTATGCGCCGGCTGTGCGCGGGCCGGGTTGTCCGGGGGGACGGCCCGGCCTCAGCGCAGGTTCAGTCCGCGTGCAGCGCCACGCGCGTCCACACCTTGCGCGCGAAGCGGCGCAGTGCTTCCGACTGCGCGAACGAGTACGCGAGATCCGCGCCGCTGACGATGCCGGCGGCCGCGACGAGCGCGGGCAGTCCGGCGAGCGACGACGCGAGCAGCAGCGCGACGACGAGACACGCCAGATGCGCGACCATGTTGCCGACGACCGGACGCGCATCGAGCCGGGCGAAATACAGGTAGAGCCCATAGTCGAGCGCGACCTTGACGACCACGACGAGCGCGGTCGCATGCATCCCCCAGCGATGCGTGACGAACCACAGCGCGCCGACGAACACCGGCAGTTCGAGCCAGCTGAGCCGCGCGACGACCGCCGGATTGCCCTGCGCCTGGATCAGGATGCCGAGGATGCCGGACTGCCCGGTGAGCCAGACGCCGATGATCAGCACGCGCCCGAGCGGCGCGGACACCGCTGCCAGCTGAGGTCCGATCCAGAGCTTCAGGAACGGTTCGAGCGCGAACATCGCGACGATCATGCAGGGCGTGAACACGCCGGTCAGGAAGCCGAGCGCGTCGTGCGCGAGCCGCCGCGCCTGCTCGCGCGAGGCGCCCGACAGGCGCGGGAACAGCGAGCGCAGCATCGCGCTCGGCAGCATGTTCAGCCGCGTCACGAGATTCTGCGGCGTCGCATAGTAGGTCACGAAGCGCGCGCCGAGGATCGAGCCGACCAGCACGCGGTCGATCGTGCCGGCGATCGCGCCTGCGCCGGAGAACAGCAGCGTCCACTTGCCATACGCGAACAGCTCGGCGATCACCGCGCGCCGCGGTGCGCGAAAGCGCCGGATGCCGAGCGCGCGGAACGTCGCGATGCCGAGCATCACGCCCGCGATCACGCGCGCGATGACGGCCGCCGGAATCACCACCGCGAGCGACGGCGAGAACGCATAGATCGCCGCGAGCGGCAGCAACTGGAACAGCATCGTGCCGAGCGTCTGGTTCGTGTTGTAGCTCGCGAAGCGCTCGACCGCGGTGATCGCGCCGGCGAATACCCACATCACGTTGGCGAGCGGGACGGCGAGCGCGATCCACGGCAGCGCGGCCAGCACTTCGTGCTGGAACGCGGGCGCGATGCGCGCGCCGTCCGTCACGTAGAAGTACGCGCCGGCATAGACGAGCGCACCGCCGGCGAGGCCGGTGACGAAGTTCAGGCAGCACGCGCCCCAGAAAATGTGCTCGACCGCGTCGGGGTCGGCGTGGCGCGCCTTCGCGATCTGGTTTTCGGTCGCGAGGCTCGTGCCGAGATCGAGCAGGCTAAAGTAGCCGATCAGCGCCCAGACGAGGTTGATCACGCCGTAGCGCTCGACGCCCATCAGGCGGATATAGGCGGGCACGGTGCCGAGCGACACGAAGGTCGGCGCGACGAGACCCGCGAAATTGATGACGATGTTCTTCAGCAGGGTCTTTTCCATGGCAGCCCGGTCGTGCGCGGCGCGCCGGCCGTCCGCGACGGCTGCACGCGCTGCGCGAGCGAATCCTGCCAGCCGCGCGCAGGCGCGTCTGTGCGAGGGCGCACGCCGGCGCGGCAGCGCGCGCGCATGCCGGCCCGGCGTGTGCGGGCACGCATGCCAGCCCAGAGTGTGTGGGCACGCGTACAGAGACCGGCGCGCACGTTTGTTTAAATCCCGACAAATACCTGACACGGCGAGAGGGCCGCGTCCTTGTACGAGGATTTCCGATGACACCGGTCGTTTTCGACGGCTGTGCGGGCTGGCTGCATCCGGCAGACGGTCCGCACGGCGTCGTGTTGTGCAACCCGTTCGGCTATGACGCGCTGTGCACGCATCGCGGCTGGCGCGCGCTCGCGCAGCGGCTCGCCGACGCGGGGATGCCGGTGCTGCGGTTCGATTATCCGGGCACTGGCGATTCGGCCGGCTACGAAGAGGATCCGGGCCGCGTCGACGCGTGGCTCAACAGCATCGGCGCCGCGCTGCGCTTTCTGCGGCAGGCGAGCGGCGTGACCCGCGTGTCGCTGTGCGGGCTGCGCTTCGGCGCGACGCTCGCCGCGCTCGCGGCGCAGCGCGCGGGCGACGTGGACGGACTCGTGCTGCTTGCGCCGGCGCTGTCGGGGCGCAAGTATCTGCGCGAGTTGCGCGCGCACCGGCAGAACTGGCTGAGCACGCCCGCCGGCATCAATGCGATGCCGATTCCGGACGGGGCGGCCTACGTCGAGGCGTTCGGCTTCGGGCTGCATGGCGACGATATCGCGCGCGTCGGCGCGCTCGACCTGTTTGCCGATACCCGGCATCCCGCGCGCCGCGTGTATCTGTGCGACGCGGGCGAGCGGGCGCGCGCGGATGCGCTGGCGGACCAGTATCGCGCGCACGGCGTCGACGTGGCGCGCAGCGGGTTCGACGAAGCCGACCGCTTCATGCAGGAGGCGCTGTACAGCGTCGAGCCGGCCGATGCATTCGCAGCGCTCGTGCCGTGGCTCGCCGGCGCGCCGGACGCGGACGGCGATGCGCCGGAGCCGTTCGCCGCGCGGGCGCGCGCGGCGGCGTGGGCGCCGCCGCAGCAGCCTGTGCATGGCGCGCCGCCGCCGCGCCTGCGGCTGGCTGCCGCGCATGCGTTCGAGCAGCCTGTCGTGTTCGGCGCCTACTTTGGCGTGTACTGCGCGCCCGACGCGCCGGCCGCCGGTGCGCCGGCGGTGCTGTTCATCAACACGGGCGCGAGCTATCACATCGGCGATGGCCGCATCTTCGTGCTGTTCGCGCGCCAACTGGCCGCGCAGGGCATTGCGTCGCTGCGCATGGATCTGGGCGGACTCGGCGACAGCACGCCGCTCGCGTCGTCGGTCACGCTGGATACGATCTATTCGGACCAGTCGCGCACCGATGCGATGGCGGGCGCCGACTGGTTGTGCGCGCACGGACATCCGCGCATTGCCGCGTTCGGCGTTTGCGGCGGCGCGTTCAACGGCCTGCACGCGTGCGCGCATCATCCGGCGATCGTCGGCTGCTACGCGGTGAATCTGCAGAAGTTTGTCTGGGACGGCGCCGCACGCACGCCGGGTACCGCCGGTCTTGCCTCGACCCGCGTGTTGCGCCGCTCGGCGCTGAGCGCCGGGAAATGGCGGCGCGTGCTGCGCGGCGAAACCTCGCTGCGGCGCGTCGTGCATGGCCTCGCGCAACGGCTTGGCCGGCATCTGTTCCGGCGCGTCGCCGATCTGCTCGACGAGCGGTTCGGCGTGACGCTTGCACCGAACGAAGCGCGCCAGTTGCTGCAGCGGATCGATGCGAAGGGCGCCGAACTGCGCCTCGTGTTCGGCGACTACGATCTCGGGCTCGACGAAGCGAAGATCCAGTTCGGTGCGCAACTGCGCGGCTTGCGACGCTTTGCGCACGTGCAGGTCGCGACGCTGCCGCGGCTCGATCACGCGTTGTTCACGCGCGAAGCGCGCGAAGCGGCGATGGCCGACGCGCAGGCGTGGCTGCTCGCGCGCGTCGCGGCGGCGCCGCCCGCGCGCGGCGCCGTGCAGAAGGCGGCGGACGCGCCGGTGCCGGGGCGGCCGGTGGCGTCAACGGCGCCGGCCGTGTCCGATGCGCAGCCGGCGCGTGCTGCGTGGCTCGACCAGGCTTCATCGTGAGGAGGCCGGTTGTACCCGTGCGGGTTGAGCTGCCTGGTTTGCCTGAGCCGCCGCCTGCCGTGGGCCGGCGCGCACGGCAGGCGGCGGGCGTGCGGCACCGGCGGGCGCCGCGCTGTGACGCCGCACGGTTCGCGGCACAGCGGCACAGCGGCACAGCGGCACAGCGGCACAGCGGCACAGCGGCACAGCGGCACAGCGGCACAGCGGCACAGCGGCACAGCGGCACAGCGGCACAGCGGCACAGCGGCACAGCGGCACAGCGGCACAGCGGTACAGCGGTACAGCGGTACAGCGGTACAGCGGCACAGCGGCATAGCGGCATAGCGGCACAGCGATACAGCGCCATAGCAGCAGTGTGTGCGCACGTACAGAGGCGCGGGTGGGTGCTCTGGTTCAATGCGTCATGGATCGGCGCACGCACGGCGGTGTCGTTCGGGCGCAAGCCGGATGCGGGTGCGGACGGCCCAGCGCACGCGTCAGGGGGCGATACGCGATGCGCCAGCGCCGCGCCCACCGTGCGGTGCCGACGGCAGACGGCCTGTTGCGCACGCCTGCGCAGCGTATTCATATCATTGGGAGTGCATATGATTGCTCAGGACGATCTGGACCGGATCAATCGGGCTGCGTGGCAATCCGCGGATGCCAGCCGCGAGCTCGGTCCGCTCGAAAACTGGACCGACCCGGGCGAGCGCGCGGCGCTCGACTGGGTCGCCGCGCGGGTCGCCGGCGAGGCGATCCTCGATATCGGCGTCGGTCCGGGGCGCACGGTGCCGCTGCTCACGCGCCTCAGCGCGCGCTATACCGGCGTCGATTACACGGAAAAGCTGCTGGCGATCGCGCGCGCCAAATTTCCCGCCGCCGATCTGCGCTGGATGGACGCACGCGACATGTCGGCGTTCGCGGATGCGTCGTTCAGCCTCGTCGTGTTCAGCTTCAACGGCATCGACTGCGTGAATTACGCCGACCGCGAGCAGATCCTGCGCGAGATGTGCCGGGTGCTCAAGCCCGGCGGTCTCGCGCTGTTCTCGTCGCACAACCAGGACGGTCCCGGCTGCGGCCAGACGCTCTGGACGCTGATGCCGCGCTTCACCTTCAACCCCGCGAAGCTCGCGTGGCGCACGCTGCGCACGCTGCGGACGTTGCCGCTCGCAAGCTACAACTATGTGCGCAACTCGCGGCTGAACCAGCGCTTCGACGGCTATTCGGTGATGAATGCCGCCGCGCACCGCTTTGCGATCGTGATCGTCTACACGACGATTGCCGAGCAGCGCCGCCAGCTCGCGCAGACCGGCTTCGACCTGGAGGCCGTGTTCAGCAGCAAGGATGGCCGGCAACTCGATGCCTCCGACCCGACCGACGACACCTGGTGGTTTCACTTCGTCGCCCGCAAACCGCTGCCGGCCGGCGCGGCGCTGCAATGACGGCGGCGCGCGCAACGGGGGACCGGACAGCGCAGGGGCTGAGGCAGGGCCGGGCATGGGGGACGTGCCGGACGTGCTGGGCGTGCTGGACGTGCCGGACGTGCTGGACGTGCTGGGCGAGACACGCCAGGTGCGCGCGGCAGGCGTGGCGGCGTACCTGGTGGCAGACGGACGAGGGCAGGCAGTCCGGCCGGGCGGCCGCGGCGTGCGGCGAACGAGCGCCGGCCGCCGTCCGTGTTTTCGTGAACGCAGGGGGAGCATGCAGATGAACCATCCGGACCTGTCGGGGGCACTGGGGCGGGCGGCGGGCACGGTGTCCGCGTTCGCGACCACCGTGCAGCCCGTGATTCTCGCTGGCGGCTCGGGCACGCGCCTGTGGCCGCTGTCGCGCGAGCGCAGTCCGAAGCAGCTGATCGGCCTGATCGGCGACGATTCGCTGCTGGAGGCGACGCTGCGCCGGCTCGACGGCGTGTTCGACGCCGCGGACGACAGCGCGCCGGCGCCGCTGCGCACGTGCACGCCGCTCGTCGTCTGCAGCGAGGCGCTGCGTCTGCAGACCGTGGGGCGCCTCGCGCGCTCGGGCCGCGCCGCGCGCGTCGTGCTCGAACCGCTCGCGCGCAACACCGCGCCCGCGCTGACGGTGGCGGCGCTCGCCGCGCGCGCGGCCGGCACCGGCGACGGCGACGACCCGGTGCTCGTCGCGCTGCCCGCCGATCATCTGATCGCGGACCCGGCCGCGTTCGCGGCGGCGCTGCGCCAGGCGGTCGCGCACGCGGCGGGCGGTGCGATCGTCACGCTCGGGGTGCCGCCGCAGCGCGCCGAAACCGGCTACGGCTATATCCGCACCGGCGTCGCGCTCGGGCGGCATGGGGCGCGCGCGATCGAGCGCTTCGTCGAGAAGCCCGATCAGGAACTCGCCGGCCACTATGTCGCGAGCGGCGAGTACTGGTGGAACAGCGGGATGTTCGTCGTGCGCGCGTCGGTGTGGCTCGCCGCGCTCGCGCGCTGCCGTCCGGCGATCGCGGCGGCCTGCGAGGCGGCGTTCGCGCAGGCCGCGAGCGATCCCGACGGCACGCTGCATCTCGCGCACGCCGCGTTCGCCGCGTGCCCGTCCGATTCGATCGACTACGCGGTGATGGAGCACGTCGGCGCGGACAGCACGCTCGCCGGCGTGGTCGTGCCGCTCGCGGCCGGCTGGTCCGACGTCGGCGCGTGGGATGCGGTGTGGCAGGTGAGCGAGAAGGACGTGAACGGCAACGTCGCGCGCGGCCGGGTGCTGTTCGAGGGCGCGAGCGACAGCTATGCGCACTCGGACGGCCGCCTCGTCGCCTGCGTGGGCGTGAGCGGGGTGGTCGTCGTCGAGACCGCCGATGCGGTGCTGGTCGCGGCGAAGGATCGCGTGCAGGACGTGAAGGCCGTGGTCGGCCGGCTGAAGGCGGCGCATGACAGCGAGGTCGAGGAGCATCGCAAGGTGCAGCGGCCGTGGGGATGCTACGACTCGATCGATCGCGGCGAGCGCTTCCAGGTGAAGCGCATCGTCGTCGATCCGGGCGGGCGGCTCTCGCTGCAGATGCATCACCATCGCGCCGAGCACTGGGTCGTCGTGCGCGGCACCGCGCGCGTGACGCGCGGCGACGAGGTGTTCCTGCTGTCGGAGAACCAGTCGACCTACATCCCGCTCGGCGTCACGCACCGGCTGGAGAATCCGGGCAAGACGCCGCTCGAAATCATCGAGGTGCAATCGGGCAGCTACCTCGGCGAGGACGATATCGTGCGCTTTGACGACCAGTACGGCCGCGCCGCGGAGAGTCGCGATGAATGCCCGCGTCCTGCCGCCCGCTGACTGCGCGCCGCCGCGGCATGCCGCGTTCGACGAGCGCGCGCTGCGCTGCGCGCTCGGACGCTTCGCGACCGGCGTCGTGGTGATCTCGAACGGCAGCGGCGAGCGGCTGCATGCGATGACGGCCAACGCGTTCATGTCCGGCTCGCTCAGGCCGCCGCTCGTCGTCGTGTCGGTCGGCCAGCACGCGCGGATGCACGCGCGTCTGATGGACAGCGCGCTGTTCGGCGTGAGCGTGCTGACCGACGGCCAGGAGTCGCACAGCCGGCACTTCGCGGGCGATCTGCAGGCGGCGCTCGCGCCGCGCTTCGTCGAGTTTGCCGGGCTGCCCGGCGTCGCGCTGCTCGACCACGCGCTCGCGCGCTTTGCCGCGCGCGTCGTCGATCGCCATCCATGCGGCGACCACACGCTGTTCATCGGCGAGGTGCTCGGGTTCTCGCTCGACGACGCTGCGCCGCTGGTGTTTTTCGGCGGTCGCTATGCGTCGGTGGCGGGGCATCGTCCGGTGGCGGTGCGCTAAACAAGGCTGCGCGTTACAGGAACGAAACAATTCTTCAGAGGGAATACCCTGTCAGGACGTTTCCCAACTGGCGCAACCTTGACGAAGCTAGCAACGTAGTGTTTAACAGATGAAAGACTCGGCATGCCGGACATAACACGACACACGATCGCCCGGCCCGGCCGCGCGATGCGGGGAACACACTCGCTTCGGGGAGGTGTCATGGAACAGGCAAACAAGGAACGGTCGCTGGTCAGCAAGGTGATGGACGGACTCGTCACCGGTATCGTCGAAGAGAAGTATGGCGCCGTGCTGCCGCCGCAGGATGTGCTGTCGAAGGAATTCGACGTGAGCCGCACGGTGATGCGCGAAGCGCTGTCGATGCTGCTCGCGCGCGACATGCTCGACGTGCGGCCGAAAATCGGCACGCGCATCCGCGCGATGCGCGACTGGCGGATGATCGACGAGGACGTGGTCAACTGGCGCTTTCGCGCGAAACCCGATCCGGTGTTCATGCGCGACGTGATCGAGTTCCGCGCGCTGATCGAGCCGCGCGCGAGCGCGCTGGCCGCGACGCGCGCCAGCGCGACCGATCTCGCGGCGATCCGCGACGCGTTCAACGCGTTCCGCTCGCTGCGGCCCGGCGAACCGGGTTATCAGGCGGCCGACGAGCTGCTGCATACGCGCATCGTCGTCGCGAGCGGCAACCAGTTCTTCCAGCAGATGGCGGCGATCGTGCGCGGCGCGCTCGCGGCCGTGAATCCGATCGTCATCAGCCGGCACGAGACCTGGGAGACGATCGTCACGCAGCACGGCCGCGTGGTCGAGGCGATCGAGCGGCATGACGCCGGCGCCGCCGAAGCGGCATCGCTTGCGCTGATCGATTTCACGGTGGACGAACTCGGCGGCGCGTTCACGCTGGAGCGGCCCGTGCACGGCTGACGGCGCGCACACGGCGGCGATCGTGTGATGCACCGGGGGCCCGCCCAGGTCGTCGCCGGCCGCCGCAGCGCAGGAGGCGCGCGGCGCGCGCGGGCGTCTCTGCGGCACGCCGCGCGACAGGTCCGCTGCGCTGCGCGACAATAGCGCCCTCCCGCGACCGCATTTTCTGCTCATGCCAGACCCCCTGACTGCCGCATCCGGTACATCCGAAACAGCGGATGCAGCGGATGCATCCGCTGTTTCGTCCCGCCCGCTGCGCTGGGGCATCGTCGGCACCGGGCGGATCGCCCATCGATTCGCGCAGGGCCTCGCGCACGTGCCGCACGCGCAACTGGCGGCGAGCTGGTCGCGCCGGCCGGCGTCCGCGGCCGCGTTCGCACAGACGCATGGCGGCACGGCCTGCCCGAGCTTCGCCGCGTTGCTGGCGAGCGGCATCGACGCGCTCTATGTCGCGACGCTGCAGGACAGTCACGCCGACTACACGATCGCCGCACTCGATGCGGGTCTGCACGTGCTGTGCGAAAAGCCGGCGACGATCAACGCGGCGCAGCTCGAACGCGTGCTCGCTGCCGCGCAACGCAACGGGCGGCTTTTCATGGAGGCGATGAAGCCGCCGTTCTATCCGCTTTACCAGCGGTTGCGCGCGCATCTGGCCGCCGACCCGGTCGGCGACATCGGCTTCGTGCGCGCGGGCTATTCGAGCGCGACCGTGCCGCCCGATCATCCGTCGTTTTCGTATGCGCATGCGGGCGGCGCGCTGCTCGACATCGGCATCTACGCGCTCTTTCTCGCGGTCGACTGGCTCGGCGCGGCGCTTGACGTGCAGACGGCCGGGCGTCTCGGCGCGAGCGGCGTCGATACCTTTGCGAGCGTGCAGTCCCGCCATGAGCGCGGCATCGCGCAGCTGTTCTGCGGGCTCGACCTGCAGGGCCGCGGCGACGCGCTGCTGATGGGGCCGCTCGGCCACGTGACGATCCACGAAGGCTGGTGGAATCCGGCGCGCGCGACGATCCGCTACGCGGACGGACGGGTGGTCGAGCTGGAGGCGCCGTTCGAGGGCGGCGGCCTGAACTACGAGACCGCGCACTTTTGCGCGCTGATCCGCAGCGGCGCGCGCGAAAGCCCGCTGATGCCGCACGCAACGTCGCGGCAGATGATCCGGATGGCCGACGCCGCGCGCGCCGCGCTCGGGTTGCGCTTTCCCGGCGAGTGATGCGCTGTCCCCGCGCATGACGGCGCGCCTGACGCCGCGCATGACGCCGCGCTTGACGCCGCACGCCGCCGCGCGCGGACGGTGGTACGATCTGCCGCGCACGCGTCGCCGGTCGACGCGCGCGCGTTTCCGATACTTTGGGCAGGAGCGGTTTTCGATGCGGATGCTGAAAAAGGTGTGGCGCGACAACAAGGGGCTCGTCGCGTTTCTGGTGCTGATGGTGCTGTTTCGCAGCGCGATCGCCGACTGGAATGTCGTGCCGAGCGGTTCGATGCTGCCGACGATCCGTGAAGGCGACCGCATTTTCGTCGACAAGATGGCGTATGACCTGCGCGTGCCGCTCACGCACATCGTGCTCGTGCATCTGCATGATCCGCAGCGCGGCGACATCGTGACGATCGATTCGTCCGCCGCGCACGAACTGCTCGTGAAGCGGCTGATCGGCGTGCCCGGCGACGTGGTCGCGATGCGCGACAACGTGCTGCTCGTGAACGGCGTGCCGGCCGGCTACGCCAGCGCGCACGTCGCGCCGCTGCCCGCCGATGCGCAGATACCGGGCCGCTACCTGACCGAGCGCTTCGACGGCGTGTCGCATCTCGTGCGGCTCACGCCCGAGGCGCCGAGCCCGCGCAGTTCGTTCGGGCCGGTGGTGGTGCCGCCGGGCGAGTATCTGATGCTCGGCGACAATCGCGACGACAGCGCGGACTCGCGCTACTTCGGGTTCTTTCCGCGCAGCGAGCTGATGGGACGCACGCGTCGCGTCGCTTTTTCGCTGGATCCGCATCATGACGATTTGCCGCGGCTGCATCGCTTCGGCGCGCGGCTCGATGCGCCGGGCGCGGCCGGCTGAGGCGGGACGACCGGGCCGGGACAACTGAGGCGGGACAACTGAGGCGGGGCAACCGGGCCGGGCAACTGAGCCGGACAACCGGGCCGGACAACCGGGCCGGGACAACTGAGGCGGGACAACTGAGGCGGGACAACCGGGCCGGACAACCGGGCCGCGGCCATTGAGCCGGGGCAACGGGGCACGCTCAACCCCGCACGGCCAGCATGATGCCGCGCGCGTCAGGGCTGGCGCCGCGCGCCGCTCAGTGCCGTGTCGGCAGCGCGAGACGCCGTTCGTACCAGTGCTGGATCCATTCGAGCACCTGGCACAGCACCCAGTAGATCGCGGCGGCCGCGAGGTAGAGCGGCAGCGGCTGGAACGTCGACGCGATGATTTCCTGCGCGCTGCGCAGCAATTCGGTGACGGTGATCACGGACACGAGCGAGGTGTCCTTGATCAGGCTGATCAGGCTGTTCGACAGGCTCGGCACCGCGATGCGCAGCGCCTGCGGCGCAATCACGTAACGCAGCGTCTGGCGGCGCGACAGCCCGAGGCTATAGGCCGCGAGCCACTGGCCGCGATGGATGCCGAGGATCGCGCCGCGCATGCTCTCCGACAGATAGGCGGCGACGTTCGCCGATAGCGCGATCACCCCGGCAGGCGTCGGGTTGAGCGCGAGGCCGATGCTTGGCAGACCGTAGTAGATGACGAAAATCTGGACGAGCAGCGGCGTGCCGCGCATCACGCTGACATAGACGCGCGCGATCCAGTTCAGCGCGCGATTGTGGCTGATTCCCATCACGGCAAGCAGCGCGCCGCCGAGCAGCCCGAAGATCATCGACAGGACCGCGAACTTGACCGTGAGCACCGCACCCTGGGCGAGCACGGGAAGCGACTGGACGAGCAGGGTAGTAGTGGACATGGGCGATCGGTGGAGTGCGCAGCGAAGCGCACATCATAAACGGGTCCGGGGAGCGCGGCCATCGCGGCGGCCGGGCGGCGCGCCGCCTGTGCGCGCCGCCGGCGCAAAAGAAAAAGGCGGCATCGCGACGATGCCGCCCTGCGCTCATGCAAGCGAGCGTTACGGTTGCGGCGGACGCGTGACGTCGATGCCGAACCACTTGTCCGAAATCTTCGTGAACGTGCCGTCCGCCTCGAGCTGCGCCATCGCGTCGTCGATCGCTTTCTCGAACTTCGGATTGCCCTTGCGGAACGGAATGGCCGACGGCGTGCCGGTGCCGACGATCGCGCCGGTGCGCAGCGGCAGCGGCGAGGTCTTCAGCAGGTACGCGAGCATCAGGCGGTCGTTGAGCGCGGCGTCGAGGCGCCCGGCCGCGAGGTCGGCGAGATATTCCGGCGCGCCCGGGTAGGTCTTCACGTGGATGCCGGGCACGGCCTTCGCCATGTCCATATAGTTCGTGCCGAGGCCGACGCCGAGCTTCTTGCCCTTCAGGTCTTCGAGCGACTTGAACTGGCGCGGGTCGTCCTTGCGCTGGATCAGCTGCGCGGCCGAGTAGGTGTACGGCGTCGAGAAGTCGAGCACCTTCTTGCGCGCGTCGGTGACGCCGACCTGGTTCACGATCACGTCGAACTTGCCCGCCTGCAGGCCGGCAATGATCCCGCTCCATTCGGTCGTGATGAACACCGGCTTCACGCCGAGCTTCGCGGCGACCGCCTTCGCGATATCCACGTCGTAGCCGACCAGCTCGCCCGACGGCGCCTTCGAATCGAACGGCGGGAAGGTGCCTTCGAGACCGATGCGCAACGTGCCGCGCTGCTTGACCTGGTCGAGCAGGTCTTCGGCGTGGGCGGTGGCGGCGATCAGCGACGTGCCGATGACGGCCGCCGCGACGAGTTGCTTCAGAAAACCAGCTTTCATTCGGTGCCCTGTCGAGAAGTTCAGTGAACGGGGCCCGCCGTGCGGCGCCCCGACGCGGTGCAAGCTTAACAAAACAAACTATTGAAACTCAAATATTGTTTGTTTATGTCTATATTACTGGCCCTGCGCAGGCGCTGCCGTGCAGGTTAACCCGCGTGCGTATGCGCGAGCGCCTTCGCGCATTCGGCCACCAGCGCGGGGCCGCGATAGACGAAGCCGGTGTAGAGCTGCACGAGCGACGCGCCGGCGGCGAGCTTGGCGCGCGCGTCGTTGCCCGAGAAGATTCCGCCGACGCCGATGATCGGCACCGTGTCGCCCACTTCGGCGCGCAGCTTGCGGATCACCGCATTCGACGCGTCGAACACGGGCCGGCCCGACAGCCCGCCGGCTTCGTCCGCATGCGGCAGTCCGGCCACCGCGGTGCGCGAGAGCGTCGTGTTGGTGGCGATCACGCCTTCGAAGCGGTGGCGCAGCAGCGTGTCGGCGATGGCCTTGATCTGCTCGTCGTCGAGGTCCGGCGCGATCTTCAGCGCGAGCGGCACGAGCTTGCCGTGCAGGTCGGCGAGGCGCGCCTGCTTGTCCTTGAGCGCGGCGAGCAGCGCGTCGAGTTCGTGCGCGCCCTGCAACTGGCGCAGATTGCGGGTGTTCGGCGACGAGATGTTGATCGTCACGTAGCTTGCGAACGGATAGACGCGTTCGAGACAGTACAGATAGTCTTCGGCGGCGCGCTCGATCGGCGTGTCGGCGTTCTTGCCGATGTTCAGGCCGAGCACCCCGCGATAGCGCGCGGCCTGCACGTTCTTCACGAACTGGTCGACGCCGGCGTTGTTGAACCCCATCCGGTTGACGATGGCGCCCGCCTGCGGGAGCCGGAACATGCGCGGGCGCGGATTGCCCGGCTGCGCGCGCGGCGTGACCGTGCCGACCTCGATGAAGCCGAAGCCGAGCGCGGCGAGGCCGTCGATGCAGGCGCCGTCCTTGTCGAGCCCGGCGGCGAGGCCGACCGGATTGCGGAACGTGAGGCCCATCACGGTGCGCGGATCGTCCGGCACGCGCGCGGCGAGCGCGCCAGCCAGACCGGTGCGGCCGGCCGCGCCGAGCGCGCGCAGCGTCAGATGGTGAGCGTCTTCCGCGTCCATGCGAAAGAGCCGGGCGCGTACGAGCGGATAGAGGGAGCTGAGCACGGGAATGAGGCGGACCGCCGGAAATGGGAACCCGCTATTTTAGCGGCTTTGACGCGCGCTGCGAGAGGGGAAAGCGTGGCAGGGGGCCGGCGGAGCGGCGGCGGGTGGGCGGGCGGCGGCCGAAAGGCGTGAACGAAAAGCGCGGACGAAAGGCGTGAACGAGAAACGCGGACGAGAAACGCGGACGAATAGCGTGAACGAGAAACGCGGCCGCAAAGCAGGTGAGTCAGATCCGCACCGGGCCGCGCCGGCCGTGCATCGCCGTGTCGACGGGCGGCAACCCTGCCGCGGACGCGTCGAAAACCGACCACGCGCCGTCGATCAGCCCTTCGAGCGGCTGGAAACTGGCCTTGTACGCCATCTTGCGGCTTTCGCGAATCCAGTAGCCCAGGTAGATGTAAGGCAGCCGCAGGCTGCGCGCCTGCTCGATCTGCCAGCAGATGTTGTAGGTGCCGTAGCTCGCGTGCGGCTCGTCGGGATCGAAGAACGTGTAGACGGACGACAGCCCGTCGCCGAGGATGTCGATCATGCTGATCATGCGCAGGATGCCCCGCTCGCGCGGCGCGCCCGCGACGGGCTCGCGGAACTCGACCAGCCGCGAATTGATCCGGCTCTGCAGCAGGAACTGTTCGTACTGGTCGCGGCTGTCGCGGTCCATGCCGCCGCCCGCGTGGCGCGCCGACTGGTAGCGCATGTAGAGCACGTAGTGCTCCTCGTCGTAGTGCAGCGGCGCCACCGTGGCGACGAGGTTGCCGTGACGCTTCCAGACGCGCCGCTGCGTACGGTTCGGCGTGAAGCGCTCGACCGGCACGCGCACCGGCACGCACGCGCGGCAGCCGTCGCAGTAGGGGCGGTACGTGAAGACGCCGGAGCGCCGGAAGCCGGCCTTCACGAGGTCGGTGTAGACGTCGGAGTTGATCAGATGGCTCGGCGTGGCGACCTGCGAGCGCGCGACGCGGCCCTCCAGATAACTGCAGGGGTAGGGCGCCGTTGCATAGAATTGCAGCGCGGAAAGCGGTGACAGCGGCAGCTCGTTGGGGTGCGTCACGTTGGCAGCTCTCGAAGCGACTTCGGTTCCGGCAAGTGTCGGTCTGGGCCGCGACGCCTCACGCGGCGCGCGCGACGAGATCGTGCAGCACCGACTTGTCGAAGCGCCATGCGACCGGCGCGGCATCGACGCTCGCGCGCACATGCGCGACGAATGTCTTGCGCGCGATTTCGCGCCCGCCGAGCGACGCCAGATGCGACGTATTCTGCTGGCAGTCTATCATTTCTATCTGATGACGGCGCAGGTGCGCAACCAGCGCGGCGAGCGCGATTTTCGACGCATCGTTCACGCGCGCGAACATCGATTCTCCGTAGACCATCCGGCCGAATGCGACGCCGTAGAGGCCGCCCACGCGCTTGCCGTCGTGCCAGCTTTCGATGCTGTGCGCGTGGCCCATCCGGTGCAGCGTGCAGTAGGCGTCGACGACGTCCGCGGTGATCCACGTGCCGCGCTGGCCGTGCCGCGGCGCCTGCGCGCAGGCGTGCATGACCGCGGCGAAATCGTGGTCGACGCGGATCTCCCACGCGTCGTCGCGCAGCACGCGCCGCAGCGTCTTGCGCAGCGACGGCGACACCTTGAACTCGGCGGGCCGCAGGATCATGCGCGGGTCGGGGCTCCACCACAGCACCGGCTGACCGTCCGAGTACCACGGGAAGATGCCGCGCCGGTACGCGTCGATGAGGCGCGACGGCAGCAGGTCGGCGCTCGCCGCGAGCAGCCCGGGTGCGCCGCTCGCGGCGCCGAGCGCGCGCTCGACGGACGGGAACGGATCGTCAGGGCCAAGCCAGGGAACCATGCGCGGCGCCGTTTAGCCTTCGCGCAGCGAACGGAAGATGTCGCCGGTATGCAGGCCGAAGCTGCCCGCGACGCGGTCGGCAAAGAAAAAACGCAGGGTCTGGCCGACGGTCGGAAACGCGATGTCGTCCCACGGAATCTCGTGTTCGTCGAACAGCCGCACTTCGAGGCTTTCGGTGCCGGCCTCCACCTCGAGATCGAGCAGCCGGGCGAGGTAGAACAGATGCACCTGGTGCACGTGCGGCACGTTCAGCAGCGAGAACAGGCTCTGCACCTCGACGCGCGCGCCGGCCTCCTCGAGCGTCTCGCGCGAGGCGGCCTCCGCCGTCGTCTCGCCCATCTCCATGAAGCCTGCCGGCAGCGTCCAGTAGCCGTAGCGCGGCTCGATCGCGCGGCGGCACAGCAGCACCTTGTCTTCCCAGACGGGAACCGTGCCGACCACGTTGCGCGGATTCTGGTAGTGCACGGTGCCGCATTCGGCGCACACGAAGCGCTCGCGATTGTCGCCCGGCGGAATGCTCAGGCTGACCGTGTGGCCGCAGACAGAACAGAATTTCATAGGGAGGGGGCTGGAGAGTGTAACCGGAGTGTATCACCGGGCAGGCGGCGGGGACGGCGACGGCCGGGCGCGCGGTTCGCGTCCGCCGGGACGCGGGCAGGGCCGCCGCGATGAGCCGGCGCGCCCGCGCGGGGAGCGCGCCATGCCGGGGCGCGCAGGCACGGGGTCCGACACGCATGACGACAGACGGAATGCCGGGCCGCACCAGATATTATGGACTCCTGTGCATAGTCCGGGACACGGACGCGTGGACGAACGCACCCGCGCCCGGTGGCCGGGCGGGCCGCGTAAGGAGTGAGCGGGACAGGCGAGACGCACGGGCGCCAGAAAAGCAAAAAGGGTTACACGCGAATGCGTTGTAACCCTTTGCTTTGTATGCTGGTTGCGGGGGTAGGATTTGAACCTACGACCTTCGGGTTATGAGCCCGACGAGCTGCCAGACTGCTCCACCCCGCGTCCGTTGAAGCTGAAATTATAGAGTGCTTCGCATCCGGGTGCAAGCCCCCTTTTCAAGAAAGGGGCCAGCCGTGCGCCGAGGGCGCATTCAGCCAGATGCGCGTCGCCTCGCGCGAAGCGCCGGCGCGCACCGCTGCGCTAGAATCCGCTTTCGTTTCGCGCCATCGGGCATGCGCGGCTGCGTGTCCGGTTGCGTGGCTGCGTTTTCTTCCCGCCCCACGCCTATGAACATCGCTCTCGATCTGCCGTCGATCCCCGTTCAGCAACGTCCGTGCGCGCTTGCGCCGGTCGGCGCGGCGCGCGCGTCGCAACCCGAGTGGCTGCCGCCGCTCGTCGAGGCGGACTGCGCGCGGCCCGCTCACGCCTGCAGCGCGCGTGCATTCGCGACGGTCTGACGGAATGCGTATGCCCGCCTACCTGCTGCTCGCCATCGCGATTGTCGCGGAGGTCGTCGCCACGTCGGCGCTGCGTGCCTCCGATGGCTTTTCGCGCTGGCTGCCCGCGACGGTCGTCGTGATTGGCTACGGTCTCGCGTTCTACTGTCTGTCGCTCACGTTGCGCAGCATCCCGGTCGGCATCGTTTATGCCATCTGGTCGGGCGCCGGCATTGTGCTGATCAGCCTCGTCGCGCTGGTGCTGTACCGGCAGGTGCCGGATCTGCCGGCGATCATCGGTCTCGGGCTGATCATTGCCGGGGTCGTCGTGCTGAACCTGTTCTCGAAGATGCAGGCACACTGACCGCGCGCACGCCAGACACGCCGGGCACGCCAGGCACGGTGCGCCGGGCGCGAGTACGCGAGTACCATAGGCGGACAGTGCGGCGCAGCCGCGCCTGTCGACGGATTTCCCCGCGAGGTCATCATGGATATTCGCTTTCTGGCGGATGCGCCTGCCTGTCGCGCGTCCAATCTGACCGTCGTATTTCGCGCGCTGGTGGATGGCGAAACCGTGCCGTGCGCGATCTCGGTCGAAGCGCTCGAAGACCATTTCGGCGCGTGCGTCGAAGACCGCGACGGCTGGATGCGCGCCTTCGACGCAGGCCGCGTGCAGATCGAGGCGGTGGCGCGCGAGCATCTGCAGATCAGCCAGGGCCATCCGGTGCTGCTCAGAAGCGGGCATTTTCCGCCGGGCCCGCTCGCCCACTGACGCGCGACGCGGGCGCGCACGGCGCGCGTCCGCTGGCGTGCGCGTATGTCGCCTGCGCGCACGCGGCCTGCGCCGCGCGGGCCGCGGCGGCGCAGGCAATCCGGACCCGGCCGCCGCGCTCAGGCATGGCGCCGTGCCGCCGGCGCCGGTGCCGGTTCTGCGGCCGCGCAAGCCGCATCGCGCGCGGCCGCATACGAGGCGCGGATGCCGGCGTCGTAGGGCGTTTTCTTCACCGGTCCGATCAGGCCCTGCAGGCGGCTGTCGTCGAGCACGAGCGGCTCGGTCATCAGGTAGTTCATCTCGACCAGTTCGCGCATCAGGGGGCTGAACAGGCCGAACGCGCGCAGCATCGGCTTGCTGGCGACCCGCAGCTTCGGCTTGCGTCCCGCAAGCGCATACGCGCGCGCCGCGACCTCGCGTTGCGTGATGGTCCCCACGCCGGCCAGATGCAGGCAACCGCCGAACGCGGCCGGCGTGCGCGTGAGCGTTTCGACCACCGGCCCGACGTCCGGGACGAACACGAACTCGTGCGGCCTGTCGAGCGGGCCGAGCATCTGCGCGCGCGTGCCGCGCGCCGCGCCGGCGAACGCGCCGTGCAGCAGGCTGCGCTCGACGCCCGGGCCGTAGAAGTCGGGCAGGCGTAGCACCAGCGTCGCGAGGCCGTGGCGGCCATGCGCGTCGAGCACGAGATTTTCCTGCGCGAGGCGCATTTGACCCTTGAACGTGTGCGGCTCGCGCGGATGACGCTCGTCGACCGGATTGCCGCGCGAGCGGCCGTACGGATAGACGGTGCCGATCAGGATCAGCTGCTCGACGCCTGCTGCGACGAGGCCGTCGAGCGTTTTCTGCATCAGTTGCGGATGAAGCGCGAACTGGTCGTACGGCACGCCGACCAGGTAGATCGCGGTGTGCAGCCCCCGGGCCGCGGCCGCGACCGAAGCCGGCTCATCGGGGTTCCACGTGACGATTTCCGCGCCGCGCGCCTGGCCGAAGGCCGCTTCGAGCGCCGCGCGCGAGCGGCCGATCGCGCGATACGGACGGCCGGCGGCGTCGAACGCCGCGGCCACGCTTTGACCGATGGCGCCCGCTGCGCCGAGCAGCCCCACCTTTGCTGCCTGTTCTGCCTGCCCCATGATGCCTCCGTGAAGGACCGATCGAAACGGACACGCTGCGCACCGCCTCGATGATTGACGAATATTTAATGAACACTGTTCACTGAACGATGTTCAGTTTAATTTGACTTTTCAGTTTGTCAATCCGAAAATGTGTTCCATGGGAATCGCTGAACGAAAGACTCGCCAGAAGCAGGCGTTGCGCGGCCGCATCCTCGACGCCGCGCGTCGCATCGTGATCGACGAAGGTTTTGCGGCGCTGTCGATGCGCAAGATCGCCGACGCGATCGAATACTCGCCGGCTACGCTGTACCTGCACTTCGCGAGCCGCGACGAGATCGCGCGCGCGCTGTGCACCGAGGGCTACGCGCAGTTGCTCGAATGCTTTGCGCCGCTCGCGCAGATCGCGGATCCCGCTGCGCGGCTGCGCGCGTTCGCGCACGCTTACGTCGGCTTCGGCGTGGCGCATCCGCAGACCTACCGGCTCATTTTCATGGAGGATCCGACCTACACGGGCGCAGCGCTCGCGCCGCCGTCCGGCGGCGCGCAGCACGACGTGTCGGGCGACGCGGCGATGCAACTGCTGACCGAGGCGCTCGATGCGCTGAAAGCACAGCGGCGGCTGCCGGCGTTGCCGTCCGCGGTGCTTGCCGAGGCCTTGTGGGCGACCGTGCACGGGATCGTCGCGCTGAATCTGACGTGTCCGGTCTTTCCGTCCGCGCCGCTCGACAGCGTCGTCGATGCGGCGCTCGACGCGTGGGTGGGCGCGCGCGGCGCGGCCGACGCGCCGCCCCCGGCCACCGCTGCACCGGCGCGCCCGCGTGCGCGGCGCGCGGCAAAGCAGAAGGTCGCGGCTGCGTGATAAGGTTCAGGCTCTGTCCGACCACCGCCTCGTGATGCGTTCCGTCATGTCTACTTCCGAATCAAGCGGCGTCGGCGACGAAGTGTCGACCTTCGTCGTCAACGGGATTGGTTTTATCCAGCTGCAACGTCCGAAGGCGCTCAACGCGCTGTCAACGGGCATGATCCGCGCGATGCACGCCGCGCTCGACGCCTGGCGCAGCGATCCGCGGGTGCTGGCCGTGGTGCTGCGCAGCGAGCACGCGCGCGCGCTGTGCGCGGGCGGCGATATCCGCTTCCTGTACGACACGTTCCAGCGGGACGATCGCGCCGCGCGCGATACGTTCTTTATCGACGAGTATCGCCTCAACCACGCGATCTTCACCTATCCGAAGCCGTATATTGCGCTGATGCACGGCATCGTGATGGGCGGCGGCATGGGAATCTCGCAGGGCGCGCGTCGCACCGGCGGGCTGCGCGTCGTGACGGACTCGACTCGCATGGCGATGCCGGAGACACGCATCGGCCTGTTTCCGGATGTGGGCGCGGGCTGGTTTCTCGCGCGTACGCCGGGCGCGCTCGGCCGCTATCTCGCCGTGACCGGCGAGACGATTGGCGCGGCCGACGCGCTCTATGCCGGCCTCGCGGACGCATACCTCGACGACGCGGCGCTGCCTGCGCTCGTCGACGCGCTGCACGGCGAAACCTTCGCGAGCGGTGCGGATGTGGTGGCCTGCGTCGCGCGCGCAGCGGCCGCGCACAAGGTCGTGCCGACGCCGGATACGTCGACGCTCGCCCGCGCGCGTGCGTTCATCGACCAGCATTTCGCGTGGCCCCGGCTCGCGCAGATCGAGGCCTCGCTGATGAGCGCGCAATCCGGCTGCGACGCAAACGAATGGGCTGCGCAGACGTTGGCCGTGCTGCACGACCGCTCGCCGCTGTCGATGGCGGTGTCGCTCGATGTGGTGACGCGCGCGGAAGGATCGATGGCCGAATGCCTGCGGCGCGACCTCGATCTGACGCGCACGAGCTTCGAGCGCGGCGACGTCGTCGAAGGCATCCGCGCGCGGATCATCGACAAGGACAACGCGCCACGCTGGCGCTTTGCGCGCATGGCGGACGTGGGGGCGGAGGAGGTCGCGCACATGTTCGAGAGCGCGTGGCCGCCCGCGGAGCATCCGCTGCGCGACCTGGAAGGGTGATCGCGCGGCGCCGGCGCGCGCCGCGCATGCGACACGAATGGCCGCGGGGATGACGCTTATGCGTCGTCGTCCGCGCTCATGAAGGCGCGCATGAAGACGAGCGCGCCCCATCCCCACATGGCGTTGGCCGCGAAGTTGACGCTGAGGCGCGGCAGCATGTTGCCGCTCGGCCAGATGCCGCGCAGCGGATCGACGACGAACAGGCTGGCCGCGGTCAGGACGATGCCGCCGAACACGAACGCCTGTACCCACGGCGCCCGGCGCTCGGGCGACACGCGCAGCAGCCACGCCATCAGGATGGCCCAGACGGCGCCCCAGAGGCCATTTTCGAGGAATTCGGGCAGACCGAGCGGTAGAAAGGGCGCGGTCGAAAAGCCGGTGGGGGTGATCAGTCCGGCCGCGTGCAGCAGCGCGAGGGTCGATTCGCGAAAGAACAGCGAAGCGAGAAAGCCGGACAGCAGCGGCAACAGAATCTTTTGCATGCGGGCAGTGCGAGAGGCCGGGGCGCGAGTTCGAAGCCGCTGGCCGGGTTAGCGGAGGACGGCGTCATTATATCGGCGGCGCGTGGGGTTTCGGCGTTCGCGGATGCGTTGACAGGCGCGAGGCAGCAGGCCGAAAGTCCCGTGAAAGTATGGCGGGCGGATTGGTGTGTGTTGCGGTTGTACGGCGGGACAGGTTCGGAGCGGGCGGTTTGGCAGGTTGGGAAGGACTGCGAATCAATGTACGTTCCAGGAACGGCTGTGCATTGTTTTGTTCTTCCATTATTCGCCTGCTTGGGGGCTTGTGCGGCGCCGCGGCAATGGGTGCACGCGCGTCGGCTGCGGCGCAAAGCAAAAAGCCCAGTCGTGGCGACTGGGCTTTTCACGTCAATTCTCTGGGGTGGCTGATGGGACTCGAACCCACGACGACAGGAATCACAATCCTGGACTCTACCAACTGAGCTACAGCCACCACTGTCTTCACCGATCCGCGTGCCTGTGAGTGCGCCGCCGATCGAGAAGCGAGATTATACAAACTGTATTTTCGTTTGCCTAGCCCTTTATTCAAACATTTCGGCGGGATCGCGAAGAAGATGCTGCCGCGCCTCGTCGAAGATCGCGAGGTCGCGCGCGGCCAGCTTGCGGCTGTCGGACAGCACGCGCCGCCAGCCGCGCGCCCCGGCCGTGCCGCGGTAGAGCCCGAGCGCATGGCGGGTGATCGCGCCGAGATAGGTGCCGCGCGCAAGCTCCGTCGCGCAGTAGGCGACCAGTTGCGCTTCGACCTGTTCCCGCGTGGGCGCGGATTGCGCCGCGCCGTAAAAGCGGGCGTCGACATCGGCCAGCACGTACGGGTTGTGATACGCCTCGCGTCCGAGCATCACGCCGTCGACGTGCTGCAGGTGCGCGTCGACTTCGTCCAGCGTCCGGATGCCGCCGTTGATGACGATCTCCAGCTGCGGAAAATCCTGCTTCAACCGGTACGCGTAGTCGTATTTGAGCGGCGGAATCTCGCGGTTCTCTTTCGGACTGAGGCCTTTGAGGATCGCATTGCGCGCATGCACGATGAACACCGTGCAGCCGGCCTGTGCAATCGTGCCGACGAAGTCGCGCACGAACGCGTACGTATCCACCGCGTCGACGCCGATCCGGTGTTTCACCGTGACCGGTATCGACACCGCGTCGCGCATCGCCTTCACGCAGTCGGCGACGAGTGGCGGCTCCTTCATCAGGCACGCACCGAACGCGCCGCGCTGCACCCGTTCCGACGGGCAGCCGCAGTTCAGGTTGATCTCGTCGTAGCCCCAGCGTTCGCCGAGCTTCGCGCATTGCGCGAGGTCGTCCGGTTCGCTGCCGCCCAGTTGCAGCGCGAGCGGCGCTTCGGCCGGCGTGAACGCCAGATGCCGCGCCACGTCGCCGTGCAGCAGCGCGCCGGTGGTCACCATCTCGGTGTAGAGCCACGTGTGGCGCGACACCATCCGGTGCAGCGAACGGCAGTGGCGATCGGTCCAGTCCATCATCGGCGCCACGCTGACGCGGCGGGGGCTGGCGGGGAGGGCGTGAGGCATGGCAACGGCCTGGCGGCTCAAGGGAGGCAAACGCACGATTTTACCGCAAGCCGCCGCGTTCCCCCGTGCCTTGCGCGCATCTGCCCGGCAGCGGGCCACCCGCAAGAGGGCGCTGGAAACCCATTTCGCGACCACTTGCGCATCCCGACCCTAATGTTCCCCTTGATGGGCAAGGGATCGTCGAATTGTTTCAAAAGTCGGAATAGTAATTTCGATGTATCGGCACAAATATTCGATAGTAAGGGAATACACTTAGCCCATCGACGTTGCACCTTCACCTGCTCGTGAGACCGCAACGTGTTCCTGTAACGATGTTCAAAACGAATATTGGAGTGATGATCATGAAGACCAAGCTTGTTGCCGCCCTGCTTATTGCTGCTTCCGCCGCGGTTGCCGCGCCTGCCTTTGCCAGCGGTTACGGTCCGGCGCCGTTCTATCGTCCGGCCGTCGGCGCGCCCGCGTCGCAGCAAGGCCAGAACGCGCAAACCGTCGCGGCCGAGCACGCGGCGCCGGCTGACAGCGCATACGGCGGCGTGAAGCTGCATTCGAGCGAATCGGGCGCGCGCCAGAGCGCAAACGGTCCGCAATCGGTGTTTTTCGGCCAGTAAGTCGGGCTGTCAGGCGGGTTGCGGCGGCCACATGCGGCCGGGAAGCCAGCTTCACTGAACGCCTGAACGCGCGAACGCCGGAGTGCACGGGATCGACCCGCGCGCTCCGGCGTTTGTGCATCCGCACCACCCGCGCACCACGCGCGCACGATCGCCGCGTCGCGGTGCGCTAATCCGCACGAAGTGTCTGCCACTGTCCGCAGGCGCGGCCATCAGGCCGGGGCTCAATCGCAGTCGGCCTCGCGCAGATAACGCTCGCCGTGGCGGGTAATTTCGACGTCCCCGCTCGCCGATTCGGCCACGAGTTCCAGACCCAGCAACTGCGCAGCAATGTCCGGTGCGAGCGCGGGCGCGGCCTGACCCACGCCCACCTCGTTTAGCCGTCGCAAAGCCTCAAGCGCTTCAGGACTCAACGAATTCGACATGGAGGCCTCCCTCTTGCTTGCCTGTTCATCGTAGCACTTCCGCTCAACCGCTCACCGGGCGATCGGCGTCCCTCCGCGCGATGGCTCACGCGCGCGTCGACGTGTCCGATGTGTTACGCATTCGCCGGCACGCGATGAGCCAGATATCTGATTCGTCGACGGATTTTTCCGTTCGTAAACGTTCGTGATATTTGGAAATCCGGCGCCGCTGCGGCGCTGCTAAGGTCGCCTGATCCGACGACGCTGCCGCCGCTGCCTCCGGCTGCCGGTAAGCGACGGTTCTGCCGCGATCAATGGAGGACGCTCATATGGCTCACGCCCCGCCGTCGCTTGCCGCGCAAGCATGGCTCGCGCGCGGCACGGCCTGCGCGGAACGCGGCGATCTGCTGCAGGCACTCGACTGTTTCGAGCGGGTGTGCGCCGTGCTTCCGGGCGATGCGGCCGCGCATTTTCTGCTGGGCGTCACGCTGGCGCGGCTGGAGCGCTTCGACGAAGCGGTCGTCCGGTTCCGGCAGGCGCTCGCGCTCGCTCCCGGGAACGCCGAATATCATCATCAGCTCGGCTGCTCCCTCGAGCAGCTGCATCGCCTCGAAGAAGCGGCGCAGAGCTACCGTGAAGCGGTCCGGTACGGCACCCAGGTCGACGGGTCCTGCAACAATCTCGGCAACTGTCTGCAGTCGCTCGGCCGCTTCGACGAAGCGCACGCCGCGTATCGGGAGGCGATCGCGCGCGCGCCGCGCAACCCGGTCTATTACCGCAACTATGTGCAGGCGAAAGCGCTGGAGCCGGACGATCCGTGTCTCGATGCGATGCAGGCGCTATTGCAGCAAATCGACACGTTGACGCCCGGGCACCAGGCGCAGCTGCATTTCGCGCTCGGTCAGGCGCGAGCCGACCTCGGCGAGCATCCGGTGTCGTTTGGGCATCTGCTGCAGGCGAATGCGCTGCATCGGCGCAGCGTGCACTACGACGAAGCACTGACGCTCGGGCTGCTCGCGCGTCTGCCCGCGCTGTTCGGCACGGACTTGCTGCGCGGGCTGCGGGGCGCGGGAGAGCCGGATGCGACCCCGGTGTTCATCGTCGGGATGCCGCGCTCGGGTTCGTCGCTGATCGAACAGATTCTCGCGAGCCATCCCGACGTGCATGGCGTCGGCGAGCAGCCGGATTTCAGCAAGGCCTTGACGCATGCGCTCGCCCGCACGCCCGACGAGCGCGACAAGCTGAATCTCGACGCGCTCTCCGGCGCGCCTTCCGCGCAGTTGGCCGCGCAGTTGGCCCCGCAGTTTGCCGCCCTCGGCGCGGACTATCTGCGCCGCCTGCGTGCCCGCGTGCCCGAGGGCGCGCGCGGCCTGCGCATCACCGACAAGTACCTGTTCAACTTCATGCACATCGGGCTGATCCATCTGGCGTTGCCGCGTGCGCGGATCGTCCATAGCCGGCGCTCGCCGGTGGACACGTGTCTGTCGATCTTTGCACGGCTGTTCAACGATGTGCCGTTCGGCTATGAGCTGGGCGAACTCGGCCGCTACTACCGGGCCTACGACGCGACCATGGCGCACTGGCGCAGCGTGTTGCCCGAAGGCGTGATGCTCGAAGTGGATTACGCGTCGCTCGTCGACGATCTCGAAGGGCAGGTGCGCCGCATGCTCGCGCATTGCGGCCTGACGTGGGATGCGCGCTGCCTCGCGTTTCACCGCACCGAGCGGCAGGTGACGACCGCCAGCGCGCCGCAGGTGCGCAAGCCGATTTATCGGAGTTCGCTCGCGCGCTGGCGTCCCGAGGCGGCGCTGCTCGCGCCGCTCTACACGGGACTCGGTCCGGCGCTGTCCGGCGAGGACGACGCGGCGGCGCCGCGCGGCGGCTGAGCGCCGCCGCAAACGCGTGACGCTAGCGGGCGTCGCTTCTGAACGTGCGCAGCGCGCATGCGTCCGGATGCTCGGCGAGCGAGACGAACGTCTGCGGATTCGTCGAACCGTCGAGTGCGTCGATCGCGCCTTCCTCGATGTTGTAGACCCAGCCGTGCAGATTCAGCTGGCCTTGCGACAACGCGACGGCCACCGACGGGTGCGTCCGCAGGTTCGCGAGCTGCGCGACGACGTTCTCGCGCACCAGCGAGTTCAGCCGGTCGCGCGGTGTCGGAAATTCGCGCGCCGCGTTGATGGCCTTGGCGGCATCCGCGTGACGCAGCCAGGCGCCGACCGCCGGCAGGTGGTCGAGGCACATGCAGCTCGAGATGGCCGTCATCGCGCCGCAGTCCGAATGCCCGCAGATCACGATATCGGTCACGTGCAGCACGGCGACCGCGTATTCGACGGTAGCCGACACGCCGCCGGGCTCCGGGCCGTATGACGGCACGATGTTGCCGGCATTGCGGATCACGAACATCTCGCCCGGTCCGCGTTGCGTGAACAGTTCCGGCACGACGCGGCTGTCCGAGCACGTGACGAACAGCACGCCCGGGTTCTGGCTCGTGGCGAGCCGCTTGAACAGGTCCGAGCGCGCGGGAAAGACTTCCCGCTGGAATTTCAGAAAACCTTCGATGATGTCTTGCATTGGCGAGCCTCCTGACCTCGATCGTCGAGGCCGGCTCGCGGGTGCGAGCCGGCGCATCTCAGTCCGGATTGTAAGGGGTCGGCGGGGCGGGTTGAAGTCGGCCGGTTTTTCGGACCGGGGCGCGGGCGGTGGCACAGGCCGTTGCGGGGCGCTGCGCCGGCAGGCGCGGCGTGACGAGCCGGGGCCCCGTTAGTGGGCGATGGCGACGACGGGCGGCGGCACATGCAGCCCGTGCAGATGCAGCAGCGGATAGACGCCGACGATGAACGCCCCGTACAGCGCCGCCATCGTGACGCCCGCTGCCGTTCCCCAGACGTCGCGCGACGCGGCGCCCTGGCGGAAGTGCATGGGCAGCCCGACGACGAGGTAGCCGAACACGAAAAACGCGAGCACCGCGGCGACCGGCGACATGTCGTGTCCGACGTATTCGAGCAGCGCACTCAGGCTGAAATGAACCATGGTGGTCGATACAAAAGAAGGGGGCCTGCACAGGTAAAAGGAACGCCCCGATTTAAAGCGATTCATCGCCTGGGGTCAAGCCGGAAAACGTTATTGTTTTTTACTGGATTTGAAATGAAACGACCATTTGCTTTCATCTTGTAGTATTGCTGCAATCGTTTCATCCGGAGCGGCGCAGCGCGGCTGTCCGGCCGGCGTGGGGGCCGGTTCAGCGCCTGCGCGGCGGGCCTCGGCGCAACGGGTCGAGCAGCATGCGCAAGCCGTTATGATCGATTTCATGCATCAGCGCCAGCAGGCGTCCGGTTTCACCGCGCGGAAAACCCGTTTTCGCAAACCAGTTCAGATAATGGCCCGGTAAATCCGCAATCGGCCGGCCCGCGTATTTTCCGAACGGCATCACGTGGGTCAGCAGGCATTCGAGTGTCGCGGCGTCCGGCGGGCTCGCGGGCGGCGGCGCGCCCTCGGGGCGGGGGGCAGAGGTCGGGTCGGCCATTTACGCCTCGCGCGGACGGTGTCCGCTCACGTGCGCGCCCGCATGGCGTGCAAGACCGAATACGTCGACGAGGGCGATGAGCGCGAGCGCCGCGACCATCACGAACGCGAGCCGGAAGTCGGCCGGCGTCGCGCGCGGCGCGCCGTGGCCGTGCAGCCATGCGGCCGCCCGCAGCGCGATCGCGCCCGCCGCGACCCCCATGCCCATCGTCATCTGCACGAGCGTGCTCGAGAGCGTCGAGGCTGCGCTCATCTGCGGTTTCGGCACGTCGGCGAAGCTCAGCGTGTTCAGCGCGGTGAACTGAACCGAGCGCGTGAGACCGCTCGCAAACAGCACGGCGATCATGGCCGGCACGGGGCTCGCGCGCGTGAGCAGGCCGATCGCCGCGAGCGACAGCGCAACGAGCGTGCCGTTTGCGAGCAGCACGGTGCGAAAGCCAAAGCGGCGCATCAATGGGGTCGTGACGAGCTTCATCGCGAGATTGCCGGCGAAGATCGCGAGCGTGATGAGCCCCGAGCGAAACGCGCTCATCCCGAAGCCGACCTGCAGCATCAGCGGCACGAGAAACGGCACCGCGCCGATCGACATCCGGAACAGCGAGCCGCCGCCGACCGCAACTGCGAACGTGCGGATCCGGAACGCCGACAGATCGACCACCGGATGCGCGCAGCGACGCAGGTGACGCCACGCGACGCCGGCCGCCGCGAGCCCGATGCCGAGAACGCCGAGCGCGGCGGGCCATGACACGTCGCTGCGTCCGATCAGTTCCATCGCGTACATCACCGCCGTGCCGGCGAGGCCGCACAGCGCGAAGCCCGTCACGTCGAACGGCCGGCGCGCCGCGGGCTCGCCGGCCGGCATGAAGCGCGACGCGAGCAGTATCCCGGCGAGGCCGAGCGGCAGATTCAGATAGAAGATCCAGCGCCACGACGCATAGGTGGTGATCAGCCCGCCCAGCGGCGGCCCGAGTACCGGCGCGACGAGCCCGGGCCATGTGATCACCGAGATCGCGTCCATCAGACGGTCCTTCGGGGTGGCGCGCAGCACCGCGAGCCGGCCGACCGGCACCATCATCGCGCCGCCCAGGCCCTGCGCGACGCGCGCCGCGGTGAATGCGGCAAGGCCGTGCGTGAGACCGCACACCACGGAGGCGGCCGTGAACAGCGCCAGCGCCGCGCTGAACACGCGGCGCACGCCGAAGCGCTCGGCGATCCAGCCGCTCGCCGGAATGAACACGGCGAGCGTCAGCAGATAGGACGTGATGCCGATGCTGAGGTCGGCCGGATGCACGCCGAACGAGCGCGCCATCTGCGGCAGCGCGGTCGCGATCACGGTGCCGTCGAGGTTCTCCATGAAGAACGCGGCGGCAACCAGCGTCGCGACGCGCACGGGCATGGCGTGCGCGGCCGGCGCGCCTGGCGGGGCCGATTGCTGCGGCGCTGCGACGGCCGTGCGCGCGGGATGATGTCGCCGTCTCTGGTTCATTCACTCAATGTGGTGCGGTTCGATGGGATACCGCCGACGCGGTCGCGCCGATCTTCCGGCTAGCCGGAGCGGTCCCGGCATGTTCGCGAAGGCCGGGCGGAACACCGGACACGGAGCGCGAGAACACCGGATCGGCACGCGGCTTGCGCAGCATCGTAGCAAGCGCGACGCATTCGTGCTCGCGACGAGGATCATCGCGCCCGCGCGTCGCCCGCCATACCCGCGCGATCTGCGCGATCTGCGCGGCGCACGCAACCCGTTCGATCGCAGGAGCCGCGCGGAGGCGCTGCACGGCACGCCGCATGCGATCGCGAGCGGTCGCGATGGCGACGCCCGCGCGGAGGAAGGAGAAGCGCGCGGACGCGGACGTGACACTCACGGCCGGTTAGCAGACCGGCGCCGGGGCCGGGGCGGGAGTCGGGGTCGGAGTCGGAGTCGGAGTCGGAGTCGGAGCCGGAGTCGGAGTCGGAGTCGGAGTCGGGGCCGCGACCGGGGCCGGCCGGCTGCACGGACCGTGGCCGGATCCGGCGCGCGAGTGGGCGTCGCAGGGGGCCGGCCCGCGCGTTGTCCGTTACGGGGCGCGCGGCGCCATGTGCGGACAAGGTTGTGCGCGCAACGGATTCGGGGAGACATCCGCGCCCGCGGCGACAGGCGCCGCGAGAATCCGCTTACGGCTTGCCGTTTATGGTCGATGCCCCCGCCGCCGCCCCCGACGCCGCTGCCGACGCTGCGGCTGCTGCGGATGCCGCAGACGCCGCCGCAGCAGCCGACGCCGCACGCGCCGCAACCGGCGCGTTCTCGCCGAGATCCCAGAAGAGGCCCGCCATCATCTGCAGCCCCTCGCGGACCACCGGGCCGAGCAGATGCTCGTTCGGCGCGTGCTGCGAGCATGCCGGATACGAGTGCGGCACCCAGATCGTCGGCAGCCCGAGGATGTCGGCGAACACCTCGTTGGGCAGCGTGCCGCCGAGGTTCGGCAGCACCGCGACCGGCTTGCCGGTGGTCTGCGCAATCGACCCGATCGCCCACTGGACCCACGGATCGTCGGGATCGAGCCGCGTCGCGGGCGCGCCGCGCTCGACCTCGACCTCGACGTCCGCGAAGCCGTGCGCGTCCAGGTGCGCGCGCAGATGCTGCGCGAGCCGCTCCCAGTCCGTGCCGACCACGAAACGCAACTGGCCATGCGCGAACGCCGACGGCGGAATCGCATTGACCGGCTTGTCCGGATTGCCGGCCTTGAACGCCAGCACTTCGAGGCTGTTCCAGCCGAACACGCGCTCGGCCGGCGTGAGGCCGGGTTCGCCCCAGTGCGCGTCGACCGGCGGATCGCCGGGGCCGCCGCCGACGCGGATGTCGGCGAGCGCGCGGCGCACCGCGTCGGGGATCGGCGGCGGGCGCAGGCCCTCGACCGCGATCGCGCCGCGCGCATCGACGAGACTCGCGAGCGCATGCGCGAGCACGATGGCCGGATTGCGCAGCAGGCCGCCCCAGTTGCCGGAGTGATGCGCGCCGTCGCGCAGGGTCAGCGCGAGGCGAAAATTCACCGCGCCGCGCGAACCGAGAAACACGGTCGGCCGCCGCGCGGCGAGCCGGGGACCGTCGGAGGCGATCAGCACGTCGGCCGCGAGTTCGTCTGCGAAGTGGCGGCAGATCGCGTCGAGCCCGGGGGAGCCGGCTTCTTCGCCCATCTCGATCAGCAGTTTCGCGTTGAAGCCGAGCGAGCCTCCGCGTGCGGCGAGCACGCTGGCGAGCGCGGCCAGGTTGATCGAGTGCTGGCCCTTGTTGTCTGCGGTGCCGCGGCCATACCAGCGCTCGCCCTCGACGGTCACGGCCCACGGCGTGAGGCCGTCGCGCCACTGGGCGTCGTAGCCGCGCACGACGTCGCCGTGTCCGTAGATCAGCACGGTCGGCAGCGTGTCGCTTTCGTGCCGGCTCGCAATCAGGAACGGCCCGAAGTCGCCGGCGGGGTTGTCGACGATGCGCGTCGCGAAGCCGAGCCGCTCGGCCGCGGGCGCGATTTCGCCGCTCAGGTACGCGCGCAGCGCGGGCACGCATCCCGCCTCCTGGCTTTCGGTGCGCGCGCCGACCCGCCGGTTCAGGTCGGCGAGGAAGTCGCCCGACTCGAAGTGATGGGTGGCGTGCTGGATGGCCTCGTCTCGGCTCAAGATCGTCTCCGCGGGAATGGCATGTGGTCGATTCTAGGGGGGGCGCTTTTTTGCCACAATGAGCGAATTTAGAAGTGCGCCTTGCCGAAACGGCAACGCATCGGGCGCGCGCGGCGGGCGCCGGCGTGCGGTCCGGGGAGGGCAGGGCGCGCGGCGGCGGCCGTGCGATAATCCGCTCATTCGCCTTCCGTACGGCGGTTCGCGCCGGGTACGGCGGGGCCTTTCTGATGCGTTGTCCAATTGAAAAACCTGCTCGTCACCCTGGATCAGCTTGCGCAGTTCGATGAGGTCGTCGACGTGCGCACGCCGCTCGAATTCGCCGAGGATCACGTGCCTCGCGCAATCAATGCCCCGGTGCTCAGCAACGAGGAGCGGGTGATCGTGGGCACGATGTACAAGCAGGTGTCGCCGTTCGAGGCGACGTGCGTCGGCGCGGCGATGGTCGCGCGCAACATCGCGCATCACCTGGAGACCACCTTCGCGGGCCGCCCGCGCAACTGGCGCCCGCTGATCTACTGCTGGCGCGGCGGCAAGCGCTCCGGCTCGATGACCACGTGGTTCAACCTGATCGGCTGGCAGGCGCGCCAGCTCGAAGGCGGCTACAAGACCTACCGGCGCTCGGTGCTCGACACGCTCGGCAGCGCGCCTCACCGCCTTGCCTGTATCGCGCTGACCGGCCATACCGGCACCGGCAAGACGCGGCTGCTGCACGCTCTGCGCGAGGCGGGTGCGCAGGTGCTCGACCTCGAAGGGCTCGCGTGCCACCGCGGCTCGCTGCTCGGTGCGCTGCCGGATCGGCCGCAACCCGGGCAAAAGGCGTTCGATACCGCACTCGCGGGCGAGCTGGCGCGCTTCGACGCGCGCCGGCCGGTGTTCGTCGAGGCGGAGAGCCGGCGCATCGGCGCGATCACGCTGCCCGATGCGCTGCTCGCGGCGCTGCATCGTGGCGTCTGCGTCGATGTCGCGGCGCCGCGCGACGCGCGCATCACGTTCCTGCTGCAGGATTACGCGCACCTGTTCGACAATCCGGCGGGCTTTCGACAGCAGCTCGACCGGTTGATCGGTCTGCACAGCCGCGAGCAGGTGATGCGCTGGCATCAGCTCGTCGACGCCGGCAGCCTCGACGATCTGCAGGCGCGCGAGCAACTGTTCGGGGAACTGATCGAGCGTCATTACGATCCCGCTTATCTGCGCAGCAGCCGCCAGCATTTCAGCCGGCTCGGCGACGCGGTGCCGTTCGTGTTTCAGCCGAATGCGGCCGACAGCGTCGCCCAGGCGCGCACGCTGCTCGGGCAACTGGCCGCGGCCGGCGTGAGCGGGCTCGACGCGGCGCCGGCGCGCGCCGCCGACGTGCAGGACGCCGGTCCCGGGGGAGGCGCGCCAGCGCGGGTTTCACCGCAGCTTCAGGCACACGCGCCAGCCCCTGCGCCGTCCGGTGCTCCGGACCGGCTGCCGGGCGACGCGTGCGCCGGCGCGAGCGGCTTTGAGCAGCACGCTGGAACCGTCGGCAAACCCTGAGGCTTGCCTTTTTCGAATCCGTTCCCGACCCGAGCGATGATGAACACGACCCATCCGTCCCGCCCCGCCTCGAACTGGCCGCCGTTCCTGCTTTTCCTGCTGGTCGCAGTGATCGGCCTGTTCTATGTCAAATGGTCTCCTTACTATCACCGCGCGTTCACGGCGGCGGCGACCCATTCGATCGGCAACTCGATCCTGATGGGCAAGGACGCGAGCCCGCCCGCGCCGTCGCTCGCGGCCGCGTATGGCTATGCGCTTGTCTATGGCAAGGCGATCTGGCAGGCGATGGTGCTCGGCCTGCTGCTCGGCTCGGCGGTGCAGGTGCTGCTGCCGGTGCAGTGGATCGCGCGCGTGCTCGGACGGACCGGCTTTGGCAGCGTCGCCGCGGGCGGCCTGCTGGCGATACCCGGGATGATGTGCACCTGTTGCGCCGCGCCGGTCGTGGTCGGCCTGCGCGCGCGCCACGCGTCGCCGGGTGGCGCGATCGCGTTCTGGCTCGGCAACTCCGTGCTCAATCCGGCCACGCTCGTGTTCATGGGCTTCGTGCTCGGCTGGAACTGGGTTGCGCTGCGCGTCGTGCTCGGCGTGCTGATGGTGTTCGGGCTCGGCTATCTGGTGAACCGGCTCGTCACGCCGCGCGAAGCGCGCGCCGCCGACGAGCAGCTGGCGCGGCTCGCCGCGCAGCAGCAGACGGCCGGCGGCGGTCTGTTCGTGCGCTGGCTGAGCCTGTTCGCGCGGCTCGCGCTGCGGCTCATTCCGGAGTACATCGTGCTGGTGCTGCTGCTCGGCGCGGCGCGCGCGTGGCTCTTTCCGCACGTCGGGCCGGCGATCGGCAACGAGTTTGGCTGGATCGTCGCGCTCGCGGTAGCCGGCATGCTGTTCGTGATTCCGACCGCGGGCGAAGTGCCGATCATCCAGGCGATGCTGGCGCTCGGCATGGGCGTGGCTCCGGCGGGTGCGCTGCTGATGACGCTGCCGCCGGTCAGCGTGCCGTCGCTCGCGATGCTGATGCGTTCGTTCTCGCCGCGCATGCTCGCGCTGGTGGCGGTGTCGGTGGTCGGGTTCGGCGTGGCGGCGGGCATGCTCGCGCTTGCGCTCGGTTTCCACGCCTAGTTTTTACGCCCGCATTTGCGGTTGTTGTTTTACGGTTGTTTCTCGCATTAAGCATCCAGGCGCGCGGGCGGCTTCCCGTGGCGCCGGCGCGTTGCCGGGCCCGCGGCGGAATCGGCGGTCGGCTGGAATCAGGACAAGATCAGCACAAGATCAGGACAGGCTATGGCGCAGCAAAAAACTCATCCGAAACTCGAACAGGCGCTCACGCGCGGCGATCTCGCGATTCGTCAGGCGAACTCGGCGCGCGCGACCGCGTTGTTGCGCGCACTCGGCAAGATGATCGTCGATGCATCGGCGACGATCGGCGTGGAAGCCTTCACGCTGATTCCCGATGGCGATCGCATTTACGATCCCGCCGGCGGCTTGTGGCCGCAGGAACTGCTGGTGTCGCTCGACGGCCCGGTCGAGGAAGCCGACCCCGACGAACTGCGCACGGTACGTCTGCTGGCCGACGAGCCGAAGACGATGTTCCGCACCGAATGGCAGCGCGCCGACGGCAAGCGCGGCCGCCACGACGGCGGGCCGTTCGCGACGGTCGGCTTCATTTCCGACGTCGAGATTCCGTGGAGCGATGACGAGGAATGACGGCGAGGGATGACGGCGAGGGATGACGGCGAGGGATGACGGCGAGGGATGACGGCGAGGGATGACGCGCGGCGAGGTGTGGCGGCGTGACGAGGCATGATGGTGCGACGCCGGCACGGATCGATCTCAGGTCGCGGCCGGGGCGCTCGCGCGTTGGCGCATGAGCGCATCAGGGGGGCGCGCATCAAGCGTGTTCGCGCATCAGGGGGCACCCATCAAGCGTGTTCACCCATCAGCCATCAGCCCATCAGCGCATCAGCCATCAGCGCATCAGCCATCAGCGCATCATCCGGCGCCGGAACAGCACCGCGCACGCATAGAACGGCACGAGCACCCAGGCCGCCAGCACTGCGACGTGCAGCGCCGCGCCGTCGAGCGGACGGCCGAGCATCGCGGCGCGGATCAGGTCCACCGCATGCGCGAGCGGCAACACCTGCGTGATGTGCTGCACGAGCGGCGGCAACTGGCTGACCGGAAAGAACACGCCGCACAGCAGCATCATCGGCGTGAGCGCGAGGGTCTGGTAGAACATGAAGAAGTCGTAGGACGGCGCGAGCGCGGTGACGATCATCGCGATGCTCGCGAACGCGAGACCGGCCAGCATGATGACCGGCAGCGCGAGCAGCATCGACGGAAAACTCGCATAGCCGAGCACCCCGGCGACCAGCATGATCGCGGCGCCGGACAGCATCGCCTTGCTGCCGGCCCAGACGATTTCGCCGAGCACGATGTCGCCGAGCGTGAGCGGCGTGTGCATGATCGCCTCCCAGGTGCGCTGCACGTGCATGCGCGAGAAGCCGGAGTACATCGCTTCGAAGCTTGCCGACATCATCACGCTCGACGCGACCGTCCCCGACGCGAGAAATGCGATGTACGACACGCCGTCGACATGGCCGACCATCAGCCCGAGGCCGAAGCCGAGCCCGAACAGATAGATCATCGGGTCCGCGAGGTTGCCGATCATCGACGCAGCTGCGAGCTTGCGCCACACCAGATAGTTGCGTCGCCACACGGCCATCCAGTTGCAGGCGTTCGCGGGCAGCGCGGCAAACGGCGGACTGGCGTGGCGGGCGTCACCGGGGGTGTCGTAGGTGCGGGCGTCCATGGTCGCAAAATTCCTTGGCGTGAAAGCGGGCAGGCCGCTCAGTCCTGCATTTCGCGGCCGGTGAGCCGCAGGAAGACGTCTTCGAGGTTCGCCGGGCGGTGCAGATACCGCAGGTCGGCGCGCTGCCGCAGGCGCGCCAGTACCGGCTCGGCGTCGCTGACATAGCAGAAGAGCGTCTCGCCGCTCACTTCGGTGCGCTGCGCGAGCGGCGCCAGGGCGTCGCGCAGCGCGGCCGGGTCGGAGCCGTAAATCTCGATCACGTCGCAGCCGATTTCGGAGGCGATCAGTTCGCCCGGCGCACCTTCGGCGATCTTGCGCCCTTCCTCGATCACGCAGAGGCGATGACAGAGCCGCTCGGCTTCTTCCATGAAATGCGTGGTGAGCAGGATCGTCTTGCCCCGCGCGAGCAGCGAGCGCAGCCGTTCCCAGATCAGATGGCGTGCCTGTGGATCGAGCCCGGTGGTGGGCTCGTCCATGATCAGCACGTCCGGATCGTTGACGAGCGCCCGGGCGAGCGTGAGGCGCCGCTTCATGCCGCCCGACAGTTCGCCGACGCGCGCGTCCGCCTTGTTTTCGAGGCGCGCGAACGCGAGCAGCGCGGGCACCATCGCGCGGGCCTGCGCGGTGCTGAGTCCGAAGTAGCGGCCGAAGACCAGCAGGTTTTCACGGACCGTGAAGTCGGGATCGAGATTGTCGAACTGCGGCACGACGCCGACGCGCGCGCGCGCGAAACGCGAGCGCGCGGGAATCGGTTCGCCGCACAGCCGGATCGTGCCGGCGTCCGGAGCAGCGATGCCGAGCAGCATCCTCAGCGTGGTGGTCTTGCCAGCGCCGTTCGGTCCGAGCAGTCCGAAGCACTCGCCCGCGCGCACGTGGAACGACAGGTCGTCGACCACGGTCTTACCGGTATAGCTTTTGCGGACTTGAAGGAACTCAATAGCGGCTTCTGACATGGGGCGATAGGGTCCGAAACACAGGAAAGACCGGTCGGGCTGATCATTCTAGGGCATCGGCGCGGTACTGTCGGCGGTGGCGGCGTGAGCCGCGTGCCGGGGCAGGGGTGTTGCGCTGCGATATCCGGCGGCGGCCTCGTCCGGGCGGGCAACGGGGAGCGCTCCGCCTGTTAGCGTTTTCCAGCCCTTGCCAGCCGAATTGCGGCGCACCATGATGGAGACGAGAACCGCGATCGGCGCGGAAGGGAGATCATCATGGCGAGCTACAAGAAAATTCTGTTGTGCTACGACGGCTCGCGCGAGGGCCGCAAGGCGTTGCGCTGCGGTGCGGATCTGGCGCTGGACCTGAAGGCGGAGACGCATCTGCTGTCCGTGGTGGACATGCGGTCGAGCATCGCGCAAAGCGCCGGACTGCTGACGGACGTGGCCTGCGGCAGCTTCGAGAAAGCCGCGCGCGACATCCTGCAGGAGGGTGTCGACTGGCTGACCGAGCGCGGCGTGCGGGCGCAGGGGCATTTCGCGTTTGGTCATCCGATCGACGAAATTGCGAATCTGTCCAGCGAGCTGCAGGTGGACCTCGTCGTCGTCGGGCACCGTTGCCGCACCGGGCTGTCGCGCTGGTGGATGGGCGCGGGCAACACGCCATTGCTCGACCGCGTTTCGTGCAGCATCCTCGTGGCGTGCTCGTCCGCGCAGGAGCAGCAACAGGCCGCCGCCGAGGCTGCAGCCTGATTCTCGCGCGGCTCCGCGGCTGGGCCCTTGCGGGTCTCTCGTTCTCGCGTGGACCGTTGCCTGGGCCCGTGTTGGGGCCGTTGTTTAGGCTGTTGTTTGGATCGACGGGTTTGGCCTAGTCGCCCAGTTCGACGGCCGCCAGCTTCCAGGTGAACCACCCCTCGCGATGCAAGATCGCGCGGTAGCGTGCGTCGCCCACGCCATGCTGGTAGGTGACGACGAATTCATTCAGGCTGCGATAGCCCGCGTGCGTGTGCGGCGGCGCAGATGGCTCAGACGGGACGGACGCGGCGCCGGTAGCCGCAGTGCCTGGCGTGGCGTCTGCAGCCGCGGAAGGGGCCGTGTCCGGCGGCCGCTGCTGCGGGTTGCCGCTCGGCGGCATGCCGTTGAGCAACGCCGCGACGCCGGCAGGCGTCGCGTAGGCATCGACCAGCGGCCCGACCAGTGCAATGCCGATCATCGCGCCCAGCGCCGCGAACGGATTGCCGCTGCCGTGCACGCGACGCGTCATGAGGCCCGCGATCTGCTCCTTCAGGCTCTCGCGCAGCGCGGGGTAGTCCACGTATTCGCTGACGGTTTGCGCATCGCGCGCGTCGGCGGCCTGCTTCAGACGGTTGAGCGCGACATAGGGGGAGGCATAGCCGTAACCCAGTATCGCGACCAGCGCGACAACGATGAGAACCGCAATGAACGGCTTCGTGGAGCCGCGGCTGGCGCGGGGTGAGACTCGGGTTGCGGCCGAGGTGGAAACCGCGGGTGAAACTGAGGTTGAAACCGGCATCGTACGGCGCGCTCCAGAAAGTGAGGCCAGGTGTAGAGCCAGACACGGAGCCAGACACAGGGTCAGGCACAGGGTCAGGCACGTGGCCAGACGCGGGGCCGAGGTGGGCGCGTGCGGTGATGGAGTCCGTTAGCGGCTCGCGACGCCCGCGCTTTCCTCTGCAATGCAGCGGTCGATCATGCGGCATACGGCGTCCAGCGTGCCGACCATGATGACGCGCGACGGTCCATGGTACACGCGCACCGGCGCGCGGCGCGCCGGCTCCGCCATATGGAGCCCGGCATTCAGCGACACGCGTGCGAAAGCTGGCAAGGCAGACGGCGGGGTGCGCGGTGCGCCCGATACGCTGCGGTCTGGGTGGGCCGCGGGCGCCGGATCGAACAGCGAGCCGCTGGGCGGGCCGGCGTCGAGCGGCGCGCACGGCACGACGCCGCGCAGGTGACGCAGACGGCCGAACTGGCGAAAGGGCAGCAGGCGGGCAAGGCGTTCCATGCGTTTCTCCAGACGGGATTCAGACAGGGTTCAGACGGTTCTTCAGACGGTTCAGAATTCGGTGGGACGGATCAGCCCCACCGCAATGCCTTCGAGCGCGAAATCTGCACTGCCGGCCTCGACGAAGATGTTTTCGTAATCGGGGTTCTCGGCAATCAGTTCGATGCCGTTCGTGCGGCGCTTCAGACGCTTCACGGTGACGTCGTCGCCGAGGCGCGCAACGATGATCTGCCCGTCTTTTGCCTCGCTGCGCCGCTGCACGGCGAGCAGGTCGCCGTCGAAGATGCCGGCGTCGCGCATCGACAGCCCGCGGACTTTCAGCAGGTAGTCGGGCTTGCTCGAGAACAGCGCCGGGTCGCATGCGTAGTGCTGCGCGATGTGCTCCTGCGCGAGGATCGGGCTGCCCGCCGCGACGCGGCCGATCAGCGGCAGCGACAGTTGCAGCAGCGCCGCATGCGGCAGCGTCAGCTGGTGCGGCGCGTCGTCCTGCCCGGCCAGCAGCCGGATGCCGCGCGAAGCGCCGGCCGCGAGCTCGATCACGCCCTTGCGCGCGAGCGCGCGCAGATGTTCCTCCGCCGAGTTCGCCGAGCTGAAGCCGAGTTCCGCGGCTATTTCGGCGCGGGTGGGCGGAAAGCCCGTGCGCTCGATCGCGCGGCGGATCAGATCGAAAACCTGCTGCTGTCGTGCGGTGAGTTTGGTCATGGCGCCACTGTATGGATAGACAGGTGACTGTATTTTTATACAGTATCGGGCACTTTTCAAGTGTTACGTGAAGTCCCCGGCGCCAGAGCGTGCCGCGGCCCGTCTCGCATCGATTACAATCGCCGCCATGACTACCTCGCCTTCCACCGCTTCCACGCACGCCGCCGCGCCGGCGCGCGTCCTGCCGCGCATCGCGGTGCTGGCCACCGGCGGCACGATCGCCGGCTCCGCGGCCGACGCGACCCATACCGCGGGCTACCAGGCCGGCGTGGTCGGCGTCAACCAGCTCCTCGACGCGGTGCCGGCGCTTGCCGGCGTCGCGCGGATCGCGCCCGAGCAGGTCGCGAGCGTCGACAGCAAGGACGTGGCGCTCGCGCTGTGGACGCTGCTCGCCGCGCGGGTGAACGCGCTCGCGGCGGATGACGCGATCGACGCCATCGTGATCACGCACGGCACCGATACGCTCGAAGAAACCGCTTACCTGCTGCACCTCACCGTGCACACCCGCAAGCCGGTGGTGCTGACCGCGGCGATGCGGCCGTCCACCGCGCTGTCGGCCGACGGCCCGCTGAACCTGCTGAACGCGGTGACGGTCGCGGCGAGCGCCGCGGCCGCCGGACAGGGCGTGCTGGTGGCGTTCAACAACCGCATTCACAGCGCGCGCGACGTCGTCAAGGTCAGCACCTATGCGGTGGACGCGTTCCAGTCGCCCGAGGTCGGCGCGCTCGGCTGGGTGCAGGATGGCCGCGTCGAGTTCCAGCGCGGGGTCGTGCGCGCGCATCCGCTCCCGGGCGGGTTCGCGGCCGGCGACGACTGGCCGGCCGTCGAGGTCGTCACGAGCTATGCGGGGGCGTCGCGCGTCGCGGTCGATGCGCTTGTCGCCGCGGGCGTGCGCGGCATCGTCGTCGCCGGCACAGGCAACGGCTCGATTCACGCTACCGTGCAGCAGGCGCTGGCCGAAGCGGCGAAGGCGGGCGTCGCGGTGGTGCGCGCGTCGCGTGTCGGATCGGGCCACGTGATGCGCAACGGCGCGGCGCCCGACGATGCGCTCGGCTTCGTGAGCGCGGGCTCGCTCAATCCGTACAAGGCGCGGGTGCTGCTGATGCTGGCACTCGCAGCGGGCGTGGCTGGGGCCGACGCGCTGCAGCAGGTGTTCGACACGTACTGACGCGCGAGGCGGGCGCTGCGCCCGCCCGGTCGGTCGGGCTCGCGGAAAGAGGGGGCGGGCGCCCGTCTGCGTGGGCGTACAGTGCACAGTACTCCTGTGTATTGGGGCGCTCCTGCGTGTGCCGCCCCATGCCCGCGTCGCTCACGGCCCACAGCCCAGAATTCACGACCCGCAACCCGCAACCCGCAACCCCAATGAAACGCGACACGCTCCCGGCCATCCTGGCAAAACGCGAACGAATGTGAGCTAGCAGACAGTGGCGGCGCGTGCGGCCGTCTACGATCCGCTTCGTCCATTTTCCTCTTTGCGTGGCGCGATTCGTGATGAGCGTGTCGAAGCTCCAGTCGTGGGGGCGTTATCCGTATGCGCTCCAGTTCCCTTGCCGGCCCGGCTGGCGCGACGGCATCGAGGCCGCGCTCGCGCTCGCGCGCGAACGCTTCGGCACCACGCTGCCGTTCGGCAACGGCCGCAGCTATGGCGACAGTTGTCTCGCGGCCACCGATCACGTGCTGCAGTTGCGCGGACTCGACCGCTTCATCGCCGCCGACTGGGAACAGGGCGTCGTGCGCGCCGAAGCTGGCGTCACGCTCGGCGAAGTGCTCGCGCTCGCGGTGCCGCGCGGCTGGATGCTGCCCGTCACGCCCGGCACGCAGTTCGTCACGCTCGGCGGCGCGGTCGCCAACGACGTGCACGGCAAGAACCATCATGTGCGCGGCACGTTCGGCGCGCACGTGCGGCGCTTCGCGCTGGTGCGCTCCGATCGCGGCGCGCTCGAATGCGCGCCCGACGAAAACACGGCGCTGTTTCGCGCGACGATCGGCGGCCTCGGGCTGACCGGGATCGTCGCGTGGGTCGAGATCCAGCTGATGCGGGCCGGCTCCGCCTACATCACGCAGACGAGCGTGCCGCTCGCGAATCTGGACGCGTTTCTGCAGGTGTCGGCCGAGTACGATGCGCGGCACGAGTACGGCGTTGCGTGGGTCGATTGCCTGAGCGGCGGCGCGGCCCTCGGGCGCGGCATCTATCTGGCCGGCGACCACGCGGACGACGGCGACTTCACGCTGCCGGCCGCGCGCAGGCGCAACGTGCCGTTCACGCCGCCGTGCTCGCCGGTGAACCGCTTCACGATCAAGGCGTTCAATGCGCATTACTACTGGCGCCACGCGCAGGCCGCACGCGAGAGCCGGGTCGACTTCGCGCGTTTCTTCTATCCGCTCGACGGCGTGCGCAACTGGAACCGCATGTACGGACGGCGCGGGTTCCAGCAGCATCAGTGCGTGCTTCCGGATGCGGCCGCGCGCGATGCGCTGCGGGCGATGCTCGCGGCGATCGCGAAGAGCGGCGCGGGCTCCTTTCTCGCGGTGCTCAAGCGCTGCGGCACGCGGGTGTCGCCGGGGCTGCTGTCGTTCCCGATGCCCGGGGTGTCGCTCGCGCTCGATTTCCCGCAGCACGAACGTGCGAACGCGGAGCTGTTTGCGCGGCTCGATGCGATCGTGCGCGAGGCCGGCGGCCGCCAGTACCCCGCGAAGGACGCCCACATGAGCGGGGCCGATTTCCGCGCGGCCTATCCGGCATGGCAAACCCTCGAAACACTGCGCGACCCGGCGTTGATGTCGCGCTTCTGGAAACGGACCACACAGTCATGAAGAACGTTCTGATCGTCGGGGCGACGTCCGCCATCGCGCTCGCCTGCGCGCGGCGCTGGGCCGCGCAGGGCGCGCGCCTGTTTCTCGCCGGGCGTCACGCGGCGCGGCTCGACCAGCTTGCGCAAGACCTGCGCGTGCGCGGCGCGCGCGAAACCTTCACCTGTGCGCTCGATCTCACCGCGCGCGACGCGCATCCGGCGATGCTCGCCGCGTGCCGCGCCGCGCTCGGGCAGATCGACATCGTGCTGATCGCGCACGGCACGCTCTCGGATCAGGCCGAATGCGAGCGCGACGTCGAGGCGGCGATGCGCGAGCTGTCCACCAACGCGCTGTCGACGATCGCGCTGCTCACGCTGCTCGCGAACGTGTTCGAGGCGCAGCGCAGCGGCACGATCGCGGTGATTTCGTCGGTGGCGGGCGACCGCGGCCGCGCGTCGAACTACGTGTACGGCGCCGCGAAGGCGGCGGTCACGACGTTTTGCGAGGGCTTGCGCGCGCGGCTGTTCAAGTGCGGCGTGCGGGTGCTGACGATCAAGCCCGGCTTCGTCGATACGCCGATGACCGCCGGCCTCGCGCTGCCGGGCCCGCTTGTCGCGTCGCCGGAGCGGGTCGCGGCGGACATCGTGCGCGCGATCGCGCGCGGCCGGGATTCGCTGTACACGCCGTGGTTCTGGGCGGGCATCATGCTCGTGATCCGCGCGTTGCCCGGCTTCGTCTTCAAGCGCGCGCCGCTGTGAGGTCCGCGCGCGCACTGTCCGCCGCGCGCCGTCGGCGCGCCACGTTTCGCTTGCCGGGAGGATTCGCGTGTTGAACCCGCAGCGCCTGAGTGCGCCGTTTACCGGAACCCGGCTCGTCGTCGGGTACGCGCTGTTCGCCGCGCTGTCGATCGTCGCCAATCTCGCGAGCCAGAAGCTCGCATTTGCGCTGTACCGGGGCGCGGCCGCCGTCGCGCTGTCGGTCGGCGTCGGCACCGCGGTGGGGCTCGTCGTCAAGTATGCGCTCGACAAGGCATGGATCTTCCGCTACGCGCATCGCAGCGTCGCGCACGGAATGAAGACCTTCGTGCTGTACGTCGCGATGGGCGGCGCAACGACCGCGATCTTCTGGGGTGCGGAGTTCGGCGCGAACGCGCTGTTCCACTCGGAGCCGGCGCGCCTCGCGGGCGGCGCGCTCGGGCTCGTGCTCGGCTACGTCGTCAAATACCGGCTCGACCGGCGTTTTGTGTTTGCATGATCGGTCGTGCGCTGGCGCACAGTGGGCCGCGCGCCGCATCCCTAGCATCGCGGGGTAGAGGCAGGCAAGGTGTGCGCGCCGCGCGCGGCGCGGCGGCCTGCGGACCGACAGGCGACGAGGGATAAACATGGCGAGCGCAACGATCCCACTGTGCGTGGATCTCGACGGCACGCTGACGCGGACCGACTTTCTGCTCGAAGGACTGCTGGTCCTGCTGAAGAACAATCCGCTGGCGATTTTCCTGTGCCTGCGCTGGATCGTGCACGGCAAGGCCTACATGAAAGAGCAGATCGCGCGGCGCGTGACGATCGACGTCGGCGTGCTGCCGTACAACACGCAGCTCGTGGACTATCTGCGCGAGGAGCACTCGGCGGGCCGCCCGCTGTATCTGTGCACCGCGTCGAACCGGCGCTTCGCGAATCAGGTCGCGGAGCATTTCGGCCTGTTCGACGGCGTGCTCGCGAGCACCGAGGAGCAGAACCTGCTCGGGCGCAACAAGGCGCGCGCGCTCGTCGAGCAGTTCGGCGACGGCGGCTTCGACTACTGCGGCGACGCGCTCGCGGACGTGCCGGTGTGGCGCCAGGCGCGGCGCGCGATCGTGGTCGGCGACCGGCATATCGCGGCGGCCGCCGGCCGCGTCAACGCGGCGATCATCTTCTTCGAGCGCAAGCGCCGCATGCTGCCGCTGCTGCTGAAGGAAATGCGCGTGCACCAGTGGGTGAAGAACATCCTGATCTTCCTGCCGCTGCTCACCGCGCACCGCTTCACCGACGTCGGCGCGCTCGTCGCGGCCGGCATTGCGTTTGCGTCGTTCAGCCTGTGTGCGTCGTCGGTCTATCTGCTGAACGACATGCTCGATCTCGACGCCGACCGCCGGCATGCGCGCAAGCGCAGCCGTCCGTTCGCATCGGGCAGTCTGCCGCTGTCGTTCGGCATCGTGATGACGGTGCTGCTGCTCGCGGCGGGCGCGGGCCTCGCGCTGCTGCTGCCCTGGCATTTCGGCGCGGTGCTGGCCGCGTACCTGGCCGCCACGGTCGCGTATTCGTTCAGCCTGAAGCGCATGGCGCTCGTCGACGTGTTCACGCTCGCGTGCCTGTACACGGTACGCGTGATCGCCGGCGGCACGGCCGACGGCATCGCGCTGTCGTACTGGCTGATTCTCTTTTGCGTGCCGATCTTTCTGAGTCTCGCGATGGTCAAGCGCTACGTCGAGCTCGACGGCATCTTGCGCCAGGGCAAGACCGAAGCGGCGGGGCGCGGCTATATCGCGCAGGACATCTCGATCCTGCGCTCGTTCGGCACCGCGTCCGCGTATCTGGCGGTGCTGGTGCTCGCGCTCTATCTGAATTCGCCCGAGTTAAAGCTGCTCTACCGGCATCCACAGGGATTGTGGGCGGTGTTCGCGCTGACGCTCTACTGGGTCAGCCGGATCTGGATGTTCGCGTTCCGCGGGCAGATGCACGACGATCCGATCGTGTTCGCTTTCAAGGATCGCGTGAGCGTGGCGGTGATCGGGCTGTGCGCGGCGAGCATGATACTTGCGATGTAGCCGCGCGGCGCTGGGCGCGCCGCTTCGATGACTGTGTGCAATCCGACAGACGGACACCCGACGACGACGTCTGACCGACCAAGGCTTCCCCGGCGCCGCCGGGTGCCGCTGCGGACCCCACTCGCCGCTCTCAGCCCAGAGCGGCGCGATTTGTCCGGTGCCGCGCGCCTAGCTGCGCGCGCGACACCGGACGCCCCACCTGCCGGCCGCCGCGCGGCGGCCGCTGTCCTGCTGTTGTGCTGCGGGTTGTGCTGCCGTGTGCTCAGGCGGCCTTGGCCGCCTTGGCCGGCGCTTCGGCGATTTCGAAGTTCGCCATGATTTCGAGCGCGCGGATCATCGCGGAGTGATCCCACGCCTTGCCGCCGTTCGCCGCGCAGACGCTGAACAGCTGCTGGGCGCTCGCGGTGTGCGGCAGCGCGATGCCGAGCTTGCGCGCGCCGTCGATCGCGAGGTTCAGATCCTTCTGGTGCAGCTCGATCCGGAAGCCCGGATCGAACGTGCGCTTCGTCATCCGCTCGCCGTGCACTTCGAGAATGCGCGACGACGCGAAGCCGCCCATCAGCGCGCGGCGCACGCGTTCCGGATCGGCGCCCGAGCGTGCGGCGAACAGCAGCGCTTCGGCGACCGCTTCGATGTTCAGCGCGACGATGATCTGGTTCGCGACCTTGCAGGTCTGGCCTGCGCCGTTCTCGCCGATCAGCGAGACGTTCTTGCCCATCAGCTCGAACAGCGGCTTCGCGGCGGCGAACGACTTTTCCGGGCCGCCGACCATGATCGTGAGCGTCGCCTCGCGTGCGCCGACTTCGCCGCCCGAGACCGGCGCGTCGAGGTAGTCGCAGCCGAGCGCATTGATCTGCTTCGCGAAGCCCTGCGTGTCGAGCGGCGAGATCGAGCTCATGTCGATCACCAGCTTGCCCGCGCTCAGGCCCTTCGCGACGCCGTCATCGGCGAACAGCACGTTCGCGACGTCCGGCGTGTCCGGCACCATGATGATGATCACGTCCGCGGCCTGTGCAACCGCGGTCGAGTTCGCGACGGTCGTCACGGTCGCGCTGCCGGCGAGATCCTCGGGAACCGGGAAGGCGCCGTTCACGAACAGCGAGTGGCCGCCCTTGAGCAGGTTGCGCGCCATGTGCGAGCCCATGATGCCGAGGCCAATGAAACCAATCTTTGCCATGTGTTGAATCTCCGTGGTGGATGGGGGGGCGAGTGCCCGCCTGAGTCTCCTGCGCCGCGTATCAGGCGGCTGCGTGGGCTGCGCCGCGCGTCTGGCCGGCGATGCGCTGCACCCAGCCGAGACCCTCGGCGGTCGTCGTGCGCGGCTTGTACTCGCAGCCGACGTAGCCGTCGTAGCCGAGCGAATCGAGCAGCTCGAACAGGAACGGGTAATTGATCTCGCCCGTGCCGGGCTCGTGGCGGCCCGGGTTGTCGGCAAGCTGGACGTGTCCGATCGACGCGATGTTCTTGCGGATCGTGGCGGCCAGTTCGCCCTCCATCCGTTGCATGTGATAGATGTCGTACTGCAGGAACAGGTTGTCCGAGCCGACCGCGCGGATCACGTCGAGCCCGTCGGCCGAGCGGTTCAGCGCGAAGCCCGGGATGTCGTACGAATTGCACGGCTCGACCAGCAGCCGGATGCCTTCGCGCTTGAGCGCCTCGGCGGCGAAGCGCAGGTTCTCGACGATCGTCGCGCGCGCGCGGCCCGCGTCGACGCCCGGACCGGGAATGCCGACGAGGCAGTTCAGTTGCGGCACGCGCAGCGCCTTCGCGTAGTCGATCGCGCGGCCGACGCCTTCCTGGAACTCGGCGACGCGATCCGGCAGGCACGCGATGCCGCGCTCGCCGGCTTCCCAGTTGCCGGCCGGCAGGTTGTGCAGCACGAGCTTCAGCCGGTTGCGCTCGAGGCGCTCGGCGAGTTCTTCGACCTTGTACGGGTACGGAAACAGGAATTCGACAGCGGTGAAGCCCGCGTCCGCAGCCGCGGCAAAGCGGTCGAGGAACGGCACTTCGTTGAACAGCATCGTCAGGTTTGCAGCGAATTTCGGCATGGTGCGGAAGTCTCGTTGGTCGGTCAGGGAACGCGGGGCGCCGCCGCAGCGGCGCCCCGCAGGTGATGCGGGAAATACGTCGGCGGGGGCCGTGCTCAGTCGAGCAGGCTGACCGCGGTCGGCGCGTCGGCACGCGATCCGGCCAGTTCCTCGAACTCGTTGACCGCGTCGATCTCGGTGCCCATCGAAATGTTCGTCACACGTTCGAGGATCACTTCGACGACCACCGGCACGCCGAACTCGCCGAGCATCGACTGCGCCTTGCGCAGCGCCGGCTCCAGCTCCTCCGGCTTGAACACGCGGAGCGCCTTGCAGCCGAGGCCTTCGGCGACCGCGACGTGGTCCACGCCGTAGCCGTTCACTTCCGGCGCATTCACGTTGTCGAACGCGAGCTGCACGCAGTAGTCCATCTCGAACGCGCGCTGGGCCTGGCGGATCAGCCCGAGGTACGAGTTGTTCACGACCACGTGCACGTACGGCAGCTTGAATTGCGCACCGACCGCGAGTTCCTCGATCATGAACTGGAAGTCGTAGTCACCCGACAGCGCGACGATCGGCCGCTGCGGATCCGCGGCGCGCACGCCGAGCGCAGCCGGAATGGTCCAGCCGAGCGGGCCGGCCTGGCCGCAGTTGATCCAGTTGCGCGCCTTGTACACGTGCAGGAACTGCGCGGCGGCGATCTGCGACAGGCCGATCGTGCTGACGTAGCAGGTATCGCGGCCGAACACGCGGTTCATTTCCTCGTACACGCGCTGCGGCTTGACCGGCACGTTGTCGAAGTGCGTCTTGCGCTGCATCGTGCGCTTGCGCTCCTGGCAGTCGGCGACCCACGCGCCGCGGTCTTTCAGCTTGCCCGCGGCCTTCCATTCGCGCGCCACTTCGACGAACAGTTCGAGCGCGGCCTTCGCGTCGGACACGATGCCCAGATCCGGGCCGAACACGCGGCCGATCTGCGTGGGCTCGATGTCGACGTGCACGAACTTGCGGCCCTTCGTGTAGACCTCGACGCTGCCGGTGTGGCGGTTCGCCCAGCGGTTGCCGATGCCGAGCACGAAGTCGGAGGCGAGCATCGTCGCGTTGCCGTAGCGGTGCGAGGTCTGCAGGCCGACCATGCCGGCCATCAGCGGATGGTCGTCGGGGATCGCGCCCCACGACATCAGCGTCGGAATCACCGGCACGCCGAGCGTCTCGGCGAACTGCACGAGCAGGTCCTCGGCCGCCGCGTTGAGCACGCCGCCGCCCGACACGATCAGCGGACGCTCGGCGTCGTTCAGCAGCGTGAGCGCCGCCTCGATCTGCTTGCGCGTCGCCTTCGGCTTGTAGACCGGCAGCGGCTCGTAGGTGTCGATGTCGAACTCGATCTCGGCGAGCTGCACGTCGATCGGCAGGTCGATCAGCACCGGACCCGGGCGGCCCGAGCGCATCAGGTGGAACGCCTGCTGGAACGCGCGCGGCACCAGCGCCGGCTCGCGCACCGTCACCGCCCACTTCGTGACCGGCTTGGCGATCGACTCGATGTCGACGGCCTGGAAGTCTTCCTTGTACAGGCGCGCGCGCGGCGCCTGGCCGGTGATCGCGAGAATCGGAATCGAGTCGGCCTGGGCGGAGTAGAGACCAGTGATCATGTCGGTGCCGGCGGGGCCCGAGGTGCCGATGCACACGCCGATGTTGCCCGGACGGGCCCGCGTGTAGCCTTCGGCCATGTGCGAGGCGCCCTCGACGTGACGGGCCAGCACGTGGCTGATGTTGCCGGCGCGGCGCATCGCCGAATAGAACGGGTTGATCGCGGCGCCCGGCACGCCGAAGGCGGTTTCGATGCCTTCTTTTTCGAGCACCAGCACGGCGGCGTCAACGGCTCTCATCTTGGCCATGAATGTCTCCTGTCAGTCTGCAATGCGGATCAATGGGGTTGATGAGGACTTTAGGCGTTACCGAAAGGTTTGATAAGATCAGTAGCAGTCGCGTGTTACGCAACAAAAAGTATGGAATGACGATGAAATTGGGGGCTGTCCGCAGCCGCCCGCCACGGGCGCCGCCGCGCCCGGCGGGCGCGCCGCGTGGCCCCGCGAGGAGACGAGATGGACCGCTTCAAACAGATCGAGACCTTCGTGCGGGTCGCCGAGGCCGGCAGCCTCGCGGCGGCGGCGCTCGAAGAGGGCGTCTCGCCGGTGATCCTCGGGCGGCGCATCGACGCGCTCGAAAAGCGTCTCGGCGTGAAGCTGATGTACCGCTCGACGCGCCGGCTCGTCGTGAGCGAGCAGGGCGCCGCGTTCCTCGAACGCTGCCGCGGCCTGCTGACCGACTGGGAGCAGGCGGAAAACGAACTGGCGGCCGGCCGCCGCGCGGTGAGCGGGCACCTGATCGTGTCCGCGCCCGCCGCCTTCGGCCGCAAGCACGTCGCGCCGCTCGCGCCGGCGTTTCTCGCGGACAAGCCGGAGCTGCAGCTCTCGTTCAACCTGACCGACCGGGTGGTCGACCTCGTGCGCGAGGGCTACGACCTGTCGATCCGCATTGGCGGCGCGGTCGATCCGAACTTCGTCGCGGTGAAGCTCGCGTCGAACCGGCGCGTGGTCTGCGGCACGCCCGCGTATTTCCGCGAGCACGGCAAGCCCGCGACCCTCGAAGACCTGCCGGCGCACAACTGCCTCGCATTCAATCTGCAGGGCGGCCAGAACCGCGGCTGGTACTTCCGCCGCGCGGGCAAGCTGGTGACGGTGCGGGTCGGCGGCACGCTCGACTGCAACGACGGCGAACTGCTGCACCGCTGGGTCTCGGAGGGGCTCGGCCTCGGCTGGCGCTCGACGTGGGAGATCGAGGAGCAGCTCGCGCGCGGCGAGCTCGAGACGGTGCTCGACGAGTTCGCGCTGCCGGATTACGACATCCTCGCGGTCTACCCGCAGCAGCGCTACGTGCCGGCGCGGGTGCGCTATTTCATCGACTATCTGAAGGAAGTCTACGCACGGCCCGGCTACTGGCGCGGCGAGGCGTAACGGCGCCGCCGTCGCGGCGGGCGCATGCGCGGCAGCCGGCGGCGGCCGGGCCGTGGGGCTAAGCCGTTGAAAACACGCCCGAATCTGGACGGAAATGCGCAAAACCTGTTGCGGGGGCGACTTGATCCGGCTATAATTTTGGGCTTCTCACTTGCCGCACCGGTTCCGACGCCCGGGTGGCTTTTATCCACAAGGAGTGTGTATGCGTCATTACGAAATCGTCTTCATCGTGCATCCCGATCAGAGCGAGCAGGTGCCCGCCATGATCGAGCGTTACAAGGGCACGATCACGTCGCACGGTGGCCAGATCCACCGTATCGAAGACTGGGGCCGTCGCCAACTGGCCTACATGATCGAGAAACTCGCGAAGGCTCACTACGTCTGCATGAACATCGAGTGCGACCAGGCTACGCTCGACGAGCTGGAGCACGCGTTCAAGTTCAACGACGCCGTGCTGCGCCACCTGATCGTCAAGATGAAGAAGGCCGAAACCGGCCCGTCGCCGATGATGAAGGAAGTGCAGCGCGAAGAAGCCAAGAAGGCGGCTGCTACGCAACCGTCCGAAGCGCAGGCTTAAGACACCGTATTTAAGCCACCAGGCAAGCGCGTCGCTCTCGTGAACCGGCTGCAGCTCACGGCCAGCGTCGTCGAACGCGAACCGGTGCGGTATACCCCCGCCGGCGTTCCGATCGCAGGCTGCACGCTGCAACACCGCGGTGAAGTCGTCGAGGCCGGGATCACCCGGCAGGTCGAACTGACACTGCCCGCGGTCGCGGCCGGCGAGGCAAGCGGCCAGCTCGAAAGCTGTGCGATGGGCGTCGAGACGCTCTTCACCGGCTTTCTCGCGAAGAAAAGCCGCAACGCGAAGACCCTGGTGTTTCACATCACAGCATTGCAGGACATTGGAAAGGACTGAACATGCCCCGCCCGACTGGTAAGAAATTCGACAAGCGTCGTCAGCAGCAAAACCCGCTCTTCAAGCGCAAGAAGTTCTGCCGCTTCACGGCTGCCGGCGTCGAGCAGATCGACTACAAGGACATCGACACGCTGAAGGACTTCATCGGCGAGAACGGCAAGATCACGCCGGCGCGTCTGACGGGTACCAAGGCGCACTATCAGCGCCAGCTGGACACGGCCATCAAGCGCGCGCGTTTCCTCGCGCTGATGCCGTATACCGATCAGCACAAGGCCTAACCGACGACGCGACAAGGAGCATCCGAATGCAAATCATTCTTCTGGAAAAAGTCGTCAATCTGGGCAACCTCGGCGACATCGTGAAAGTGAAGGACGGCTATGCCCGTAACTTCCTGATCCCGACCCGTCTCGCGCGCCGCGCCACCAAGGCCGCGATCGCCGAATTCGAAGTCCGCCGCGCGGAACTCGAAAAGCTGGCCGCCGAAAAGCTGGCCGCCGCTCAGGCACAGGGCGAAAAGCTCGCGGGCCTGACCGTGCAGATCGCACAGAAGGCCGGCGTCGACGGCCGCCTGTTCGGCTCGGTGACGAACGCCGACATCGCCGAAGCGCTGGGCAAGCAAGGCTTCGTGGTGGAAAAGGCGCAGGTCCGCCTGCCGGAAGGCCCGCTGAAGATGGTCGGCGACCATCCGGTGCAGGTTTCGCTGCACACCGACGTCCTCGTCGACGTGACGGTGTCGGTGCTGGGCGAGCACGTCTAAGCCACGCGCGAGTCGTACGGACCGGCCCGCGCAGCGCGCGGGCCGGCGAAGAGCAGGGGCCGGGAAACCGGCCCCTGTTTTTTTCATTCGCCCGCGCGTTGCACGGTCCTGTCGCGGCGAACCGATTTGCCCGATAATCGCTTTCCATGAACGCACCGTCCAAAGATCCCCAACTCGACTCGCTGAAGGTCCCGCCCCATTCCATCGAGGCCGAGCAATCGGTGCTGGGTGGCCTGCTGCTCGACAACGCGGCATGGGACCGGATCGCCGACTTCCTGTCGCAAGGCGACTTCTACCGGTACGACCACCGCATCATCTACGAGCACATCGGCCGGCTGATTGCGGCGACGCGCCCGGCCGACGTGGTGACCGTGTTCGAGGCGCTCACCACATCCGGCAAGGCCGACGACGTCGGCGGCCTTGCGTACCTGAACGCGCTCGCGCAGAACACCCCGAGCGCGGCCAACATCCGCCGGTACGCGGAAATCGTGCGCGATCGCGCGGTGCTGCGCCGCCTCGTGTCGGTGGCCGACGAGATCTCGGCCGACGCGTTCAATCCGCAGGGCAAGGAAGTCCGGCAACTGCTGGACGAGGCCGAGTCGAAGGTGTTTTCGATTGCCGAGGACGGTGCGCGCGGCACGCAGGGTTTCCTCGAAATCGGACCGCTCCTGACCCAGGTGGTCGAGCGGATCGACACGCTGTATCACACCGCGAATCCGAGCGACGTGACCGGCACGCCGACCGGCTTCGTCGACCTCGACCGGATGACGTCGGGCATGCACGGCGGCGAGCTGATCATCGTCGCGGGACGCCCGTCGATGGGTAAAACGGCGTTCTCGATGAATGTCGGCGAGTACGTCGCGGTCGAGTACGGGTTGCCGGTGGCGGTGTTCTCAATGGAAATGCCGGGCACCCAGCTGACGATGCGGATGCTCGGCTCGGTCGGCCGCCTCGACCAGCACCGCATGCGCACCGGACGCCTGACCGACGAGGACTGGCCGAAGCTCACGCACGCGGTGCAAAAGATGAGCGAGGCGCAGATCTTCATCGACGAGACCGGCGGCCTGAACCCGATGGAGCTGCGCTCGCGCGCGCGGCGGCTCGCACGGCAGTGCGGCAAGCTCGGGCTCATCATTGTCGATTACCTGCAGCTGATGAGCGGTTCGTCGCAGGGCGAGAACCGCGCGACCGAAATCTCCGAAATCTCGCGCTCGCTCAAGAGTCTCGCGAAAGAACTGGATGTGCCGGTGATCGCGCTGTCGCAGCTGAACCGGGGCCTCGAACAGCGGCCAAACAAGCGTCCCGTGATGTCCGACCTGCGTGAATCCGGCGCAATCGAACAGGATGCGGACGTGATCCTGTTCATCTACCGGGACGAAGTCTACAACCCGGACAGCCCGGACAAGGGCACCGCCGAAATCATCATCGGCAAGCAGCGTAACGGGCCGATCGGACCGGTTCGGCTTACGTTCCACGGTCAATACACGAAGTTCGACAACTTCGCCGGCGCACAGAATTTCTACGGCGGCGACTGACGCCGGCGCGGCGGCAGGGCCGCCGCGCGAATCGACGGCTTTCGGCCGCGCACTCTTCTCCTTTCTCCTTGTCATCCGCGCAGGCGCCGCCCGGCAGGCTCGGTGCGCTTGCGCTGCGCGCGTCGTTCGCGGCCGCGGGCGGTGCACTGACCAAAAGTGCCAGTGAATCTGCGTTTTGTGTAGGGACGCCTGCACGGTCCTCGCCTATCGTACTCACCAGACGCGCGATGCTGGAGAGCGGACGCTCCCCGCCCGCTCCCGGCGTCGATCCGTATCGATCCGTGTCGATCCGTATCGGTCCGCATCGGTCCGCATCGATCCGCCGCGAGGAGAACAGCTCGACCCGGACAGTCCTGCGGCCGGCCCGCCTGCAACCGCCGAGGCCGGACTTCGACAGCGGGACGACGCCATCACCGGGAGTCGGGATTAAAGAGGATAACGAAGCAATCACGCGCGGCGCCGGCTTGCCGCCGCGCTGAAACGGAGAGCGGTCCATCCGCCGCGCCAGCGTGGCGCGGCGGGGACCGGACGACACGACAGGTTCGAACCAGACAGACGAAACACATGGAGACAGGCAAATCACACCGACAGACGCAGATCGGCCGATGGAGCGTTCTTGCGCTTCTCGCAATCGGCGTCCTGATTTCGTTCATCGATCGCACCAGCATTTCATCCACGCTGGCCGATCCCGACTTCGTCCGTCACTTTGCGTTGACGGATGTCGATCGCGGCTGGATCAATGCCGCCTTTTTCTGGTCATACGGCGTATTTCAGGTGCCGATGGGCTGGGTGGCCGACCGTTACGGCGTGAAGTGGCCTTACGCGGTCTGTTTTGCGCTCTGGTGCATCGCGACCACGCTGATGGGTGCGGTGACGGCGCTCGAAAGCCTCGTCGTGCTGCGGCTCGTGATCGGCGTCGCCGAGGCGATCGTGATTCCGGCGAGTTATCGCTGGATCCGCCATCACTTCGACGAAAGTCATCACGGTCTTGCGGTCGGCATTCTGGCGATGGGCAACAAGTTCGGGCCGGCGTTCGGCGCGCCGGTTGCGGCGTGGTTCATCGTCCATGCGTCGTGGAAGTTCATGTTCATCGTCACCGGTCTCGTCGGGATGACGTGGCTGCTGCCCTGGCTGCTGCTGGTGCGCAACGACCTTCCGTCGAAAGCCGCGCTGCGGCAGGCGGACCGGCAGGCGCGCTCGGTGACGTTCGCGAGCATCCTGTCGAGCCCGGTGGTCTGGGGCGGCCTGATCACGAACTTCTGCTACGGCTACTTCACGTTCTTCTGCATGACCTGGATGCCGGCGTATCTGGTCGAGCAGCGCGGCCTGTCGATCGGCGAGTCGGGGGTGTTCACGTTCTTCAGCTTCGCGGGCATCGCGATCGTCGCGGCGCTCGCGGGGTGGGCGGCCGACCGGATCGTCGCCGCGGGGCATGCGCCGCTCAGGGTGCGCAAGGCGTTCACGATCGCGGGCTTCGTCGGCGGATGCACGGTGCTGTTCGGCGCCTATGCGCACTCGCTCGACGCGGCGCTGTTCTGGAACGTGCTGTCGCTGTCGCTGCTCGGCATGACGACCGCGAACAACCTCGTGCTGTCGCGCCTCACGCTGATTCCGAAGCAGGCGATCGGTCTGGTCACGGGCGTGCAGCAGATCGCCACGAGTCTGGCGGGCGGCGTTGCCGCGAGCCTGTCGGGCTGGCTGCTGCACGTCGGCGGCAGCTACGACCTGCCGATGAGCGTGATTCTCGTCTTCCTGCTGATCGGCGCAACGGCGACCGCCGTGCTGTTTCGCCCGGAATGGGCGCCGCGCGCGAGCGACACGCGCGCAACGCTGCGCGAGGCGTAGCGCCGCGCCGCGCGACGCGCTCTTGCAGCGCGTTTCCACGCACACACAATCGACGACCCCCGGCGTTGCCGGACGTATCTGACTGGACATCACACATGGCGAAAATTGTATTCGGGATGGCGGTGCCGCACAGCGGCATGCTCGGACAGGCACCGGAGGACTGGCTGAAAAATGGCGAGCGCGACCGCAACAACCCGGAACTGTGGTACCGGAACCGCACCTGGACCTACCCGGAACTCGAAGCGCACCGCGAGGCCGCGTTCGCGAAGTATCTGACGCTCGAGGAGCGTACCGCGCGCGCGGCACGCTGCCGCGCGGCGCTCGACCGGATGGCGGCCGCGTATCGCGATGCGCGCATCGACGTCGCGATCATTCTGGGCAAGGACCAGAAGGAGATTTTCCCCGACTGCTCGCCGTCGATCGCCATCTATTCCGGCGAGGAGGTGCACAACGGGCCGCCGCAGCGCCCCGTCTACGCGCCGGCGCACCACGTCACGCACCGCTGCCATCCGGCGCTGGCGAACTGGCTGATCGGGCATTTCCAGCGCGCGGGCTTCGATCTGACCGATCTGTTCGCATGGCCGGACAACACGTGGATGAAGCCGCTGCCCGACTATCCGGTGGTGCCGCACGCGTACAGCTTCGTGTATCACCAGATCATGGACGACAATCCGCCGCCGCACGTGCCGGTCATCATGAACTGTTTTTATCCGCCGACGCAGCCGTCGATGGCGCGCTGCATCGCGTTCGGACGCGTGCTGCGGGATGCGATCGCCGCGTGGCCCGACGACGTGCGGGTGGGCATCTTCGCATCCGGCGGCCTGTCGCACTTCGTGAACGACGAGGAATTCGATCACCGCATCATGAAGATGCTCGCCGCGTACGACTACGACGGTCTTGCTGCGGTGGACGAGCGCGCGTATCAGTCGGGCACCTCCGAGATCAAGCTCTATGTGAGCGTGATGAAGGCGATGCAGGCGACCGGCGCGCACATGACGCTGGTGGACTACGTGCCGTGCTGGCGCACGCCCGCCGGCACCGGCGAAGGGATGGGCTTCATGTACTGGCGCGCCGGCGAGTAAGGCGCGGCGCGTGCCGCCCGACGCGGCGGCGGGCCGGCCCGTGCGACGTTGCGATGCCGGATCCGCGCGCATCGGGCGGTGGCAGATTCGATGGATGAACAGGGAAAAAAGAGGAGACAGGTACTGTGCATGTTCCAGATGCTTTGAAAAAACTGGTGCCCTGCGTGGCCGTGGCGGGCGCCATCGCCGGTGCGCCGCTCGCTCATGCGGCCGCCGGCGGGAAGAAAGGCGATCTGCTGTTGTACCGCATCGGTCCGGTGACCTCGGTGCTGTATCTAGCCAACGCGGACGGCACCGGCGCGCACCGGCTGCTCAGGAGCGACGGCTTCGATTATCACGCGTCGTTCTCGAAGGACGGGCAGTGGGTCGTATTCACGTCCGAGCGCAACGGTCTCGGCCAGTCGAGCCTGTATCGCGTCAGGGTGAACGGCACGGGGCTTCAGCAGCTCACACACCACATCGCGGTGAGCGACGCGGCGGTCTTTTCGCCGACCGACCCGGACGTGATCGCGTTCGTCTCGTCGCGCCGCGGCAAGGATGGTTTCGGCACGACCAACATCTGGACGCTGAACATCCGGACCGGCGCGCTGCATAACGTCACCGGCGGCATCCGCTTCGATCCGGACAAGCCGCACAGCTTCTTTCGCCCGTCGTGGTCGCCGGACGGCAAGTGGCTTGCGCTGTCCTCGGACATCGGCAGCGACTGGCGCGGCCACAACCTGCCGGTCGGCTGGGAGCGCACGCAGGAAACCAGCATCTACGTGATTCACCCGGACGGCAGCGGCTTCCGGGAGATCGCGACGCGCGCGGGCTATGCGCAGGGTTCGCCTTCGTGGTCGCCGGACGGCACGCATGTGGTGTTCTACGAGACGCCGGTGGAATCGACGTGGGGCGCGCATCGTCCGGAACTCATCAACAAGGTCAGCTCGCAGATCGTGCAGGTGGACGTGGCGACAGGCGAGCGCAAGCCACTGACCGACAGCCCGGGCTTCAAGGTGTTTCCGCAATACCTGAGCGCGACGAACGTCGCGTATCACATCAAGGGCGGCGATCACGAGGGCCTCTATACGACGGCCGGCTACGCGCGCCCGACGGCGGGCAGCGGCATCCGCTCGCCGCGCTACTCGTGGGACGGCACGAAGATGGTCTACGAGAAGATCACGATGCGCCCGGTCCGCGCAAACGGCACGCCGCTGTTCAGCTTCGATCCGCAGTGGAACTACCGCTTCATCGACGTGTTCCCGCAGCTCTCGCGCGACGGCAAGCAGCTCGTCTACACGGAAAAGGCGTTCAATTCGTCGATCGCGATCATGAACACGGACTTTACCGGCTATCGCCGCCTCTACGATGCCTCGACGAGCGGACTCGATCCGAAGATGATCGCCGCGGGTCTGGCCGGCGCGTTCCAGCCGACGTGGTCGCCGGATCGCAAGTGGGTGGCGTTCGGCATCGGCGGCTGGTTCTTCACGCGCGCGTACACGCCGGGCCGCATTGCGCGGATCAGGACCGACGGCAGCATGCACGGCAAGCCCGAGTTCCTGACCGACGGCAAGGAAAACGCCGGCTTCCCGAGCTACTCGCCGGATGGCACGAAGCTCGTCTACCGCGTGTGGAGCGAGACCGACAAGGGGCTGCGCATTCTCGATCTCGCAACCCGCAAGGTCGCGGTGCTGACCACCGAACCGGACAACCTGCCGGACTGGTCGCCGGACGGCAGCAAGATCGTGTTCACGCGCAAGGAAGTCAATCCGGACGATCCGGACCGGTTCCACTATGACGTGTACACGATCCGCCCGGACGGCTCGGACCTGAAGTGCCTGACGACGCCCGGCGCGAACCAGGGGCATGCCACGTGGACGTGGGACGGCCGCATCGCCTACAGCTCCGGCGTCTATGGGTTCCGCGACGAGCTTTCGCTGTACGACAACACGTTTCAGCCCGACGGCCAGGACTGGGTGATGAACGCGGACGGCAGCGATCAGCACGCGATCACCGACACGTTGTGGGAAGAGTCGATGCCGCTCTACGTTCCGAAACAGTAATCCGGCTCCTGTAGTAGCAGTGACTTTGCGCCGTGTCTGTCCGCGGCGCTTTTTTTTGTCCCCGGCCGGTTCGTGCAGCGCCGCGCGACGATTCCGTGCACAGCCGGCGGCGCATCGGCGGGACGCCCGCAAAACGGCAAAACGGCCGCTCGCGACCGTTGCCTCGGGTCGCGAGCGGCCGCCGGTGCCGCGCAGTGTGCCGGATCAGAAGTGGAGTTCCGCCATCAGCATTGGTGCGGAAGTGATCGTGCCCGTCGTCTCGTGCGTGGGCGAGCCGTACATGTGATACCAGTACTCGTAGCCGACGCCCGCATAGACCGTGCGTGGATGTCCCGCGAACGAACCGAGATCGGCCAGCAGCGCGAGACGGGTCAGGAACTCGGTGGTGGTCTGGACGCCGAAGCCGTCCGCGCCTTTCGGCCCGGTAAGGCTCGCGAAGCCGCGGAACACCAGCGGCACGCGGCCCACGCGGAACGGGTAGAGCCACGAGCTTTCGATGTGCCATGCGGGATTGAAGTGCACGTCGACGCCGGTAATGCCGTTGTGATTGCTCTCGGTGCGCACGCCCGCGGTGAGGTTCCAGTAGCCGTGCGGGACGCTGAACTCGACCGTCGGACCGGCCACGAGCATGCGCGCGCGCTCGCCGTAAGCATCGTTCTTGACGCCGAACTCGTAGCCGAGCGTCAGGCCATAGTCGCGGATGAAACCGTAGCCAAGATAGCGGCCGAAGAGCTTGCCGGCGCTCAGTTCGACGCGCCCGACGCTGTACACCTCCTGTGCGCCGCCGTTATCGGGGCCGCCGGCCTCCGGGTTGGCCGCATTCGACACCAGATAGTCGACGTTGAACGCATAGCTCCCGTAGCGGAAGCCGCCGATGGTCGAGAGGTAGCCGACGTTCTGCATCACTGACGAAGGCACGCCCGGGTAATGGAAATTCGTCCCCCAGCGATAACCGATAAACGTGTCGTTCCACACCGCCGGCGGTTCGTCGGATTGCCCGACGGTCTGCGGCGGCGCGGCGCCGTTCGGATCGGCCTGCTGGGTTTGCGGCGGCGCGGACGCGTTGGGCGCGGTCACGCTTTCCTCCGCGTAGCCGAGCCGGATCAGACAGCAATAGAGGGTCACGCCGACGACGGGCGCGCGCAAGGCAACCGGTATGTTTCTCATGTCTCCATCCACTGTGGAATTGATGCTGATAGTCAAGACGTGGTCGTTTCCCGACACTGGAATCCCCGCGGGCGCGATGGCCGGGGCCGCCTGGCGCTACGTATTGCGTGCAGGGGTGAAGCGATGGTAGGGGATGCCCGTGCGCATGCCTTTACACAAAAATCAGATTCGCTGGCACTTTTCGCCGCCACTCAAAAGTGCCAGCGAATCTGACTTTTGTATAAGGACGTGTCGCGGGGGCTCACCTATGCTTGCCTCGGTCGGTGCGGCAGTCACGGTTTCGGCCGGACCACGCAGCCGGCGCGGACGGGATCGGATCGCGCATCCGTCCGACAACAAGACAAAGATTGGAGACTCCATGAAGAGACTGCTTCTCGTCGCATCCGGCATTGCGGCCGCGTGCGCTGTCCCCGCGCATGCCCAGTCGTCGGTCACGCTGTACGGCGTGCTCGACAACAGCATCGAATATCAGAGTGCCGGTTCCGAAGCGGTGGTGCGCGCGGAGTCCGGCGGGTTGTTCGCGAGCCGCTATGGGCTCAAAGGCAGCGAGGACATCGGCGCTGGCCTGCACGTCAACTTTCAGCTGGAACAGGGTTTCAACAGCACGACCGGCGGTGCGTCGAATGCGGCCGATGCGTTCAGCCGGCAAGCCTGGGTCGGGCTGTCGGGCGGGTTCGGCGAAATGCGTTTCGGACTGCAGAATACGCCGCAGTACATCTTCATGAACCCCGAGCTGGACCCGATGGCGGTGATGAGCATCGCGTCGCCGATGAACAGCTTCAACAGTCTGACCGTGCGGGTCAACAATGCGATTTCCTACTTCACGCCGACGATCGCGGGCCTGAGCGCGCAGTTCATGGTCGCGATGCGCGACGGGACGACGAAGCCGTCCAACGGGATGCAGTTCTACAACGCGGCCGTGCGTTACGAGAACGGGCCGCTGCGCGCGGCCGCCGCCTACGAGCAGGCAGCCAACGCGGCGGGCACGTCGATCCTGAAGGTGTTCAACGCCGGATCGTCGCTCGGTGTCGGCGACGCGCGGTTCTATCTCGCGTACCACACGGAGCGGCAAACCGATGACAGCGTGAAGCGCGACGTCTACGAGGCCTCGGCGTCGTACCGGCTGGGTCCGGCGGACCAGTTCGCGCTGATGTACGGCTACGCGCACGATCGCACCGGCAACGAAAACAACGCGCAGCAGGTCGGCGCCGCTTACGAGCACTTCTTCTCGAAGACGACGACGCTGTATGTCGCGGCCGGACTGATCCAGAACCGGAATCAGGCGCAGTTCAGTCTGAACGGCACCGCGTACGCGGGCATCGCCGTTCCGGCCGGCGAGGATACGCGCGGCGTGACGATCGGGCTCGTGCACGCGTTCTGAGCGTGTCGGGGCATGCATGCCGCGCACGCTGCGCGGCGGCCGCGTCCGGGTAATTCGCAGGTCGCGTCTGCCGGCATAGTATGAAAAGATGCAGTCTCTTTTTCCGGTCTCCGGCCGGGGCGATGATGCGATCCGGCGCGCGCCGGACGGGGTGCGGCGACCGGTCGATCGCGGGGTGGCTTGCTCAGTCGATGCGCGGCGCGACATCCGCGCCCCGTGCCGCGCGGTGGCGAACGGCGCACACGACAAGGCCGCGGGCACACCGGCATCAGAAAGGAGACTGTATGACACTTCGCGCGAGGTCGACGAGCCCGCGAGCGCGGGACAGCAACGCGAAGCGCATGACCGTGCCGAAGGTCCGTCTGTACGTCGAGCGGCCTGAAGAAGCGCACTGGTTCGTGCACGTCGGGCACGTCACGGACCGGGGCCGCTGGCGCACCGAACCGCATGCGCATCCCGCCTATGGCCAGGTGATTTTCGTGCGCAACGGCCGCGGCGTGATGAATCTCGAAGGCCGCAGCGTGCCGTTCGAAGGGCCCTGCGCGCTGCTGCTGCCGACCGAATGCGTGCACGGTCTCGACTACGAAGTCGATGTCGACCGCTGGGTCGTCACGATCGAAGAAGCCTACCTCACGCAGGTGAACGCGAAGCTCCCCGAGTTCATCGCGCTTTGGGCGCTGCCGCGCGTGGTGCCGCTCGCGGGGGCGGGCGAGGCCGGCGTCGCGTTTCATGGCCTTGTCGAGCGGCTCAAGCAGGAAGTCGAATCCGATGCGGCGGGGCGCGTCGTGGGCACGGAGGCGCTTGTCACGCTGGTGCTGCTGACGCTGTTGCGGCAGGCGCATCTGGATCGCAGCGGCAACGAGGGCGACACGCGCAACGACATCCGGCTCGTCGATCGCTTCCGCAAGCTGATCGATCAGCACTACCGGGACAACCTGTCGCTGCAGGACTACGCGGCGATGATGGCGGTGTCCCCGGTCCAGTTGCGCGCGGCCTGCGCATCCGCGGCCGAACAAAGCCCGACGAAGATGATCCACGCGCGCATCATCACGGAAGCCAAGCGCAACCTCATATTCGGCAACCTGTCGGTCGAGCAGATTGCGTTCGGGCTCGGCTTTGCCGACGCGGCGTACTTCACGCGCTTCTTTCGCCGCGAGGTCGGCGAGACGCCGAGCCAGTTCCGCGCGGCCGCGCGCCAGCAGCCGCATCGCGGCGGGACCGCGCAGTAGCGCGCGTCGCCTGCCGTCGCGTCGCGCGTCGCGCGCCGCAGCGCCGCGCCCCCAGCGCACCGCGATCAAAAAAGTCCCGGCGAATCGGACTTTTGTGCCGGGACGGCCGGACACGAAACGAATACGCTTGCTCGTGCCGCTGCCGCTGCCGCTGCCGCTGCCGCTGCCGCTGCCGCTGCTGCTGCCGCTGTTGCCGTTGCCGTTGCCGCTGCTGCCGCTGTTGCCGTTGCCGTTGCTGCTGCTGCTGCTGCTGGCCGGTTCCGCGCGGTGCCGTGCCGATGTTGGCTGCGCGTTGGCTGAGCATTCGCTGAGCGTGTGGTGTGCATGTGCCGCACCTTTGCCGCGCCGCCCGGACACGCCGGCAAGCGAGGCCGCGGCGCGCATAGCGGTGCTTCGCGACCTCCGCGCGAGGCGCTGCGGCCTTCAACTCCCTTTTATCTGGACGGATCGTGATGCGGTATGGATTCATCGTGGCAGTCATCGGGCTGACCCTGTCAGCGGGCATCGTCGGCGGATGCGGCAGCGTTCTGGCTGCGCGCGCCGGCGCGCCGACCGAACTCGTCTACGTCGGCACGCAGCAGGCGCGGATTCGCGCGCTGCGTCTGGACGAGACGAGCGGGACGCTGAGCGTGATCGGCACCGTCGCGCAGGGGCCGAAATCGACGTGGCTCCTTCCGCATCCGTTTCTGCCGGTGCTGTATGGCGTCGACGACGACAACACGCACGAGGGCAGCGTCATTGCGTACAAGGTGAATCGCGCAACGGGCGCGCTCGACCGGCTGAACGCGGTCGCGTCCGGCGGACGGGGCACCACGAACCTGACGCTGGACGCGCCGTCGATGACGCTGCTCGCGGCCAACTACGCGAGCGGCTCCGTGTCGAGCGTCGCGCTTGACGCGGACGGGCGCGTCGGCGCGCGCGTGTCCACGATCGCCGAGACCGGGTCCGGCCCGAACCGGCGACGGCAGGCGAGCGCGCACGCGCACAGCGCGGTCGTCGATCCGTCGGGCGGCTACGCGCTGGTGCCCGATCTCGGCGCGGATCGCGTCTTCATCTACCGCTTCGACCGGGCCACTCATGCGTTGTCCGCGGATGCCGTACGCCATCCGCGCCCGTTCGTCGCGCCGCCGGGCAGTGGCCCCCGTCATCTCGTCTTCGGCACGAGCGGACAGTTCGTCTACCTGGTGACCGAACTCAGCGCCGAGGTGATGGTGCTGCGCTGGGAGGCGGCGCACGCGCGTCTGACGCTCGTGCAGACGGTGCCGCTCAGCCGTCCCGGATTCGGCGGCATGAAAAGCGGCGCCGAAATCGCGCTCAGCGCGGACGGGCGATTCGTGTATGCGGAAGACCGCGGCGAAAACGAGCTTGTCGTGTTTCGCGTCGATCCGCGCACCGGCATGCTCGCGCAGATCCAGCGCACGGGCGCGGGCGGCGACTACCCGTGGAGCTTCAGCATCGATCCGTCCGGCACGTGGCTGCTGGTTGCGAACCAGCGCAGCGGCAACGTCAGCGAGTTTCGCATCGATGCCGCGTCCGGCAAGCTGATCGACACGGGCGAATCGGTCGCGATGCCGACGCCGGTCAGCATTGCGTTTCTGAAGTAACGCTTGCTCCGTGGTTCGCTGCGCGCAACGCGCAGGCCACGGGACCGTCTCGCGCCGCCCCCCCGCGCTTGCCTTGCAGGCGCGCGCGGCGCGGGCCGCGCGGCTGGCAGCACGCGCCGGCCGACACCCATGCCCGCCACGAGGCGTTCCCGGTGGCGGCGCCCATCGTCCGCACCCTCCGTGCTTTCCGCTAGAATCCCGTCTGTCACATGCAGGTCACATGCAGGTCACATGGGCGTCACATGTCGGTCATGCCGTGCCGCAGCGCGCGCGGCGTCGCGGGCCATGCGTCGTTTTTGCATGCAACGCATTGAATATAAACGAGAAATATTCTCAACGGGAAGCCAATGTTCGGTCGATTCATGCCCACTGAGGGTAAGTTTTTTGAAATCTTTAACGAGCATGCCACGTGCATTGTGTCCGCGAGCCGTGAGCTCGAGTTGCTGATCGACAACCTGCCGCAGGCCGAGACCCACAAGCAGAACGTGCAGAAGGCCGAAAAAGCGGCCGACCGGCTCACGCATGAAGTGATCGACCTGCTGCACAAGACGTTCATCACGCCGCTCGACCGCGACGAGATCCACAAGCTGATCACGACGATGGACGACATTCTCGACCTGCTGGAGGACGTCGCCACCGCGATCTCGCTGTACGACGTGCAGGCGGTCACCTCCGAGGCGAGCCAGCTCGCGCACATCTGCACCGCGACCTGCGAGCACGTGCAGTCGGCGGTCCGGCTGCTGTCGGACATGAAGCAGGCGCGGCAGATCCTGGCGGCCTGCGAGGAGATCGACCGGCTCGAATCGGAAGCCGACCGCGTGCTGCGCGCGGCGATGTCGAAGCTCTTTCGCGAAGAAGACAACGTCAAGACCGTGATCAAGCTCAAGGCGATCTACGAACTGCTGGAGACCGTCACGGACAAATGCGAGGACGTGGCGAACATCATCGAAGGCATCGTGCTGGAAAACGCATAATGCAGTCGATTCAGCTCGCTCTCTGGACGGTCGGACTGCTGGTCGCCGTCTCGCTCGTGTTCGACTTCCTGAACGGCTTTCATGACGCGGCGAACTCGATCGCCACCGTCGTGTCGACCGGCGTGCTCAAGCCGCAGCAGGCGGTGGCATTCGCGGCCGCGTTCAACGTGATCGCGTATTTCATCTTCCACCTGAAAGTCGCGGCGACGGTCGGCAAGGGCACGATCGATCCGGGCATCGTCGATCACTATGTGGTGTTCGGCGCGCTGGTCGGCGCGATCGGCTGGAACATCGTCACCTGGCACTACGGGATTCCGTCGAGTTCGTCGCATGCGCTGATCGGCGGGCTCGTCGGCTCGGCGCTCGCGAAGTCCGGCTGGCACGCGCTGAACTTCGACGGGCTGATGAAGACCGTGGCGTTCATCATCCTGTCGCCGCTGCTCGGCTTCGTGCTCGGCTCATGCTTCATGCTGGCGGTGTCGTGGCTCTACTTCCGCACGCCGCCGAGCCGGGTGGACCGCCGTTTCAGGCGGCTGCAGCTGATTTCGGCGGGGCTGTACAGCCTCGGCCACGGCGGCAACGACGCGCAGAAGACGATCGGCATCATCTGGATGCTGCTGATCGCGACCGGCTATGCGTCCTCTGGCGCCGACGCGCCGCCGGTGTGGGTGATCGGCGCGTGTTATCTGTCGATGGGGCTCGGCACGCTGTTCGGCGGCTGGCGCATCGTGCGCACGATGGGGCAGAAGATCACGCACCTGAAACCGGTCGGCGGTTTCTGCGCGGAGTCGGGTGGGGCGATCACGCTTTTTATCGCGTCGTTCCTCGGCATTCCGGTATCCACCACCCACACGATCACCGGCGCGATTGTCGGCGTCGGCGCGACCCGCAAGCTGAGCGCGGTGCGCTGGGGCGTGGCCGGCAACATCGTGTGGGCCTGGATCCTGACGATTCCCGCATCGGCGGCGCTGGCCGCCGCCGGCTGGTGGCTCGGCCACCGCTTCCTGTGAGCGCCGGCGCGCGGCTCAGATGAGCGGCGCGCTGCAGCCGTCCATCGGCACGATCGCGCCGCTCACGTAGCTGGCGCGGCGGCTCGCGAGGAACAGCGCGACATCGGCGATCTCCTCGGGTTTCGCGTAGCGTCCGAGCGGCACTTTCGCTTCGCCGCTCGCGCGCGCGGCGGCGACATCCACGCCCGCCCGGTCGGCCTCGAGCTTCAGCGCCTCCTCGACGCGCTCGGTCAGCGTCGCCCCCGGGTTGATCGCGTTGATGCGGATGCCGTAGCGCGCGTAGTAGTGCGCGAGTCCGACGGTGGCGAGCATCAGCGCCGCATTGGCCGCGCCGCCTGCAATGTGGATGTCGCTCGCGACCTTGCCGCCCATGCCGATGATGTTGACGATCGTCCCCGGCTGCGCGGCCTCCCCCGACTTCACGCGCTCGACCATGCGCCGCAGCACCTCCTGCTGCGGGTAGATGTACGGAAAGTATTTCGCGTCCATCGTCGCGCGGAAGGCGGCCGCGTCGAGCGTTTCCGGATCGTAGCGGCGCGCGGCGCCCGCGCTGTTGACGAGCACGTCGATCGGGCCGAGCGCATTCCACACTTCTTCGACGACGTCGGCCGCGCCGTGCGGCTCGTGCAGGTCGGCGCGCGCCAGATGCACGCGCAGGCCGGCGCTCGCCAGTTGCTCGCGCGCGCGGGCCAGATTGGCGGGATCGCGCGAGACGATCGCCACCTTCGCGCCCTCGGCGCCGAACGCGTGCGCGCACGCGAGCCCGATCCCTTTGCTGCCGCCCGTGACGAGCACCACCTTGTCCTTCAGCCCCAGCTCCATGATCACCCTCGCGGTCGCACCGATACGCCAGACGATAGCAGATCGCGCGAACGGGCGCGGGCCGCGCGCGGGTGTGCGGGTGCGTCGTCGCGTAGGCCCGGGCCCGGCGCAGGCGGGCGAGGGGCGAGGGACGAGGGCGAGGACGAGGACGAGGACGAGGACGAGGGCGAGGAACAGACGAAAAACGGGCGTACAACACGCCGCGGCGCGCGGATATCACTGGCTGTTGGCGAAGCGCGCGATCGGATCGTCGTCGGTTTGCGTGGGCGCCGGGAGCGCGGACGAGCGCGTCGACGCGCGGATGATCCGCACCGTGCCCGTCTGTGCAGCGTCGGGCTCGATGACGGGCGCCGTGGCAGGCGCGGACGGCGGCGCGACATACGCATTGGCGGCCGCATCGATTGGGTCGGCGGCTTGCGCAGCGCTTGCCGTGCCGTCGGCGTCGACGCTGGCGCCGGCGTTGACGTTGGCCTGGAGGCGCGCGGCGGCCATGTCGGGCGAAGTGCTGCCCGGCGTCGTCGCGCCGGCTTCGCGCGCTTGCCATTGCGCGGCACGCAGCGTCGCCGGAGGCGGCTCGAACGCGTCGGCACCGGTCGCTGCCGGGGGCGCGCTGCGGGCGGCGACAGGGGCGCCAGGAGGAAGAGCGGCGACATCGGCGGCAGGCGCAGGCGCAGGCGCGGCCGCGGCAGGGGCAGGGGCGACGACCGGCGCCGTCCGCGCATCGGCGAGCGCCGGCGCAGGCGAGGTCGTCTCCGCCGCACCCTGCGACGGCGCGGGCACTGGCGTCGCGGCCTGGTAGACCGGCGTGTCGAACGGCGTCGGCAGATGCTGCGGCGGCGCGACGCGCCGGATGCCGTCGAAATGGCGCGCCCAATACGGATTGTTCAGATAATCGATGCGCACCGTGCCGCCCGTCGACGGCGCGTCGACGAAGCGCAGCTTGCCGACATAGATGCCGACGTGCGAATGCGGCCGGCCGTCGGTATCGAAGAACACGAGATCGCCTGAGGCGATCTCGTCGGGCTGGATCGGCACGCCGGTCACGCTCAACTGCGCGGTGGTGCGCGGCAGCTCGATCGATGCCGCCCGCGCGACGACGTAGCGAACGAGCCCGCTGCAATCGAAGCCGCTTTCAGGCGTATTGCCGCCCCAGCGGTACGGGACGCCGACAAGACCCATCGCCTCGATCGAAATCTCCTCGCGCCCGATGCTGTGATCGACGAAATCCGGAAAGCCGCGCGGCACCGTGCGGTAAGCGTTGCCCGGCTTCCACGCATAGCCGCCCGCGCTGCGCGACGCGCGCGGCGGTGCGCTGGAGCACGCAGCGAGCAGCAGCAGGATCAGCAGCGAGAACCCGAGTCGGCGCATGCAGGCAAGGCGGGCGTAAGCAACCGCTTAAGGCAGGGGATGTCGCGATGGTAGCCGGTGCGCCGGGGCTTCGGCAAGCAAAGTTAATCAATTACTTGAAGTTCGCGCGCTAACTGTTGCCTTTGCGCGGCTTGAGCGGTCCGGCGCGCGCGCAAGAAAAAACCGCGTCCGGCGGGAAGCGGGACGCGGTTGTCGGGGGCGCGCGGCGCGGGGCCGGGGCCGGCTACAGGATGTCGGACGCGTAATCGGCGAGCCGCGAGCGTTCGCCGCGCGCGAGCGTCACGTGGCCGCTATGCGCCCAGCCCTTGAAGCGGTCCACCACGTAGGTGAGCCCCGAGCTGCCTTCGGTCAGGTACGGCGTGTCGATCTGCGCGATGTTGCCGAGGCAGATGATCTTCGTGCCCGGACCGGCGCGCGTGACGAGCGTCTTCATCTGCTTGGGCGTGAGGTTCTGCGCCTCGTCGATGATCAGGTACTTGTCGACGAACGTGCGCCCGCGCATGAAGTTCATGCTCTTGATCTTCAGGCGCGAGCGGATCAGTTCCTGCGTCGCGGCGCGCCCCCATTCGCCGGCGGCGTCGTCGGTCTTCTGCAGCACTTCGAGGTTGTCGTCGAAGGCGCCCATCCACGGCTGCATCTTCTCTTCCTCGGTGCCCGGCAGAAAGCCGATGTCCTCGCCGACCGGCACCGTCGCGCGCGTGACGATGATCTCGTTGTAGCGCTTGTCGTCGAGCACCTGCGCGAGCCCCGCCGCGAGCGCGACGAGCGTCTTGCCGGTGCCGGCCTGGCCGAGCAGCGTGACGAAATCGATCTCGGGATTCATCAGCAGGTTCAGCGCGAAATTCTGCTCGCGGTTGCGCGCGGTGATGCCCCACACGTTGTTCTTGTGGTGACCGTAGTCGCGTAGCGTCTGCAGCAGCGCCGTCTTGCCGTTGATCTCGCGCACCAGCGCATGGAACGCGGGCTCGCCGTTCTGCGGCTCCAGATAGACGAACTCGTTGACGAGCATCGACGCGCACAGCGGACCGGTCACGCGGTAGTAGGTGGTACCGGTCTTGGTGTCCTGCCAGCTTTCCATGCCCTTCGCGTGGCGGGCCCAGAAGTCTTGCGGCAGCGCGCGGATGCCGCTGTAGAGCAGGTCCTTGTCTTCGAGGACCTGGTCGTTGAAATAGTCCTCCGCGGGCAGACCGAGCGCATGCGCCTTGATGCGCATGTTGATGTCCTTCGACACCAGCACGACCTGGCGGTCCGCCCGCTCGCGCTGCAGCGCCCGCACGACGCCGAGGATCTGGTTGTCCGCCTTGCCTTGCGGCAGGCCTTCGACAGGCTCGATGTCGGTCAGCGTGGTCTGGAAGTACAGGCGTCCGGCGGCTTCGCGGCTGCCGAGGCGCGACAGCGGAATGCCCTCGGCGATGCCGCCCGCGTTGGCCACCAGCGAATCGAGCGTGCGGCTCACCTGGCGTGCGTTGCGCGCGACCTCCGACATCCCCTTCTTGTGGTTGTCGAGCTCCTCGAGCGTCATCATCGGCAGATAGACGTCGTGCTCCTCGAAGCGGAACAGGCACGTCGGATCGTGCATCAGCACGTTCGTGTCGAGCACGAAGAGCTTGCGGACCTCCGCTTCGACGGCCGCGCCCGTGCGCCGCTTCGTCGTGCCGCGCGGTTTGTCGGCGGGCGCAGCGGCCACTGCTGCGGCCGGCTCCTTGCCGGCCCGGGCGACCACGGGTTCCGCTGCCGCTGTGTCGCGTGCCGCGGCCGGGGCCGGGGCGACCGGCTGCAGCAGGGCCGCGGTCTGGCGCGTTTTGCGGCCGCGGGCGGGCGCGGCGGCTTCGGCGCCGTCCGCGCGTTCGGCGGCGACCGGACGCAGCGTGGTGGCCGCGTTGGCGGCCGGCACCATCGGCGCCGCGACGCTGCCCGGCTGGCCGTAATCGGCGGTCTCCGCCTGGGCGGCGGCGCTTTGCTTGCGGGCGCCGCGCGTCGGCGTGGCCCGGGCGGTGTATTCGTCAGGCGACAACAGGTTGCCGAGCTTGCTGGGTGCGGTAGGCAAAGGCATGGTTTCCCTCGGGAAAAACGGGTCGCATATCGTGCGCCGCCTGTCGCATCCTGCAAGGGGCTCCGCCGCGGCGGCTGCAGTTTGCGCCCGGTGGCGCGCCATCGGTTAAAAATGCCGGTTCGCCTGGTTTTCGATCGGCTCCTTGACGAGGGCGCGTGACCACCCGGCAAACGGGCGGCGCACCATGAAAAAAGCCGCTGTCCCGGCAACCGGGACAAGCGGCTTGACTTCGGTCATCGCGGTGCGCCTCACGGCTCCGGTGAGGGAGGCGCGGCGTGCGGCGCAACTGCGGAAAGAATGGGGTGGGCAGGCACTCATTGCAGCCCAATATAACCCGCCTCACAACGCTTGTACAGCCTCCAGCACGTGCTCGACGTGACCGGGCACCTTCACGCCGCGCCATGCCTCGCGCAGCACGCCGGACGCGTCGATCAGGAACGTCGAGCGCTCGATGCCGCGCACTTCCTTGCCATACATTTTCTTCATTTTGATGACATCGAACAGCGCGCAGAGCGTCTCCTGCGGATCGGAAATCAGCGGGAACGGCAGTTCGAGCTTCGCCTTGAAGTTCTCGTGCGAGCGCAGGCTGTCGCGCGACACGCCGAGCACTTCTGCGCCGGCCTTCTGAAAGCGCGGATACAGGTCGCGGAACTGCAGGCCTTCGGTCGTGCAGCCCGGCGTGTTGTCCTTCGGGTAGAAATACAGCACCACCTTCTTGCCCCGCAGACTGGACAGCGCGATGTCGCCGCCGGTCGCGGCGGCGCTGAAGTCGGGGACGGGTTGGTCGACTGCAATGGGCACAGGGTTCTCCGGTTATGAGGGCTCGCGGGCGCGCGCTGCGGTGCGCTTGCGGGGCCTGGCTTGGTTGGCGGCTTGGTTGGCGGCGTAGACGGCGGCTTCGATGGCTGGTCAGGGGATGGATGCGGCGCGGCGTGCCGCGCGGCGCACGGGTATTCCAGCGCGTATTCCAGCGCGTGTGCCGGTCACCGCGCTCACGACGGCTGGACGATCAGCTCGCCGGAGCGGCCGGGGATTTCACCCCACGTGACAGGGTACGATGGCAGCGTGCTGCGGTCCAGCGTCGCATGGTAGTCGCCCATCGTGGCGAACGTATGGCCCTGCGCGCGCCAGCCTTCGAGCAGTTGCACGAACACCGGTGCGAGCTTCTGCCCTTCGAGTTCCGCATGCAGCGTGAACACCTGGTCGTGCGGCGTGTTTTCCGTGCGCCGGAGCATCCAGGCCGCGACGTTGTCCACATCGACACCGTCGACGCCGAGCACTTCGTCGAGCGTCGGCAGCGTGGTGGGCATCTGCACGTGGGCGAGCGTGCGGCCGCCGACCACCGGAAAATACGGCGTGTGGCCGCGGCCGTCGGACGCGTAGCGCATGCCCCAGGCGTCGAGCTGGGCGAACGCGTCGTCGTTCATCTGCCAGCCGGCGGCGCCGTGCGTGGCAGGCGGCGCGCCGAAGATCTCGACGAAGCGCGCGTGACTGTGCTGCATCTGCACGACCGTCCACGCGTGGCCGCGCGTGCGCACGTTGTCCTGCCAGTAGACGTGGTCCCACGTGTGGATCCCGCATTCGAAGCCGGCTTCGTGGATCGCCCGCATCTGCGCGGCTGCGCGCACGCCGATGTCCGGCCCCGGCAGCAGCACGCCGTACATCAGCTGGCGAATGCCGTAGTGCTCGACGACCGACGTGCGCGACACCTTCTGCAGGAAACCCGGCCGCAGCACGCGGCGCATCGCCCAGCCGGTATGGTCGGGCCCGAGGCTGAACAGGAAGGTGGCGCGCGCCTTGAAGCGGTCGAAGATGCGCGCGAGATTCGGCACGCCCTCGCGGGTGCCGCGCAGCGTGTCGACGTCGATCTTCAGGACGATGCGTGGCAAGGCGCGGCCCTTATTGCTGCTCGACGAGCGCGCGCGCGTCCGCGACGTGGCCGCGATACGCCTCGAAGATCTTGCGCAGCGCTTCGTCGAACGTCGATGAGGGGGCCCAGCCGAGTTCCTGCATCGTGTTGTCGATCTTCGGCACGCGGTTCTGCACGTCCTGGTAACCGGCGCCGTAATACGCGCCCGACGAGGTTTCGACGAGCTTCACCTGGCGCGCCGACTCCGCGTATTCGGGGAACTCCGCCGCGAGCGCGAGCATCTTGTGCGCGAGTTCGCGCACCGAGAAATTATTGTTCGGATTGCCGATGTTATAGATCTTGCCGCTCGCGACACCGTCGCGGTTCTCGATGATCTTCATCAGCGCGCTGATGCCGTCGTCGATGTCCGTGAACGCGCGCTTTTGCGCGCCGCCGTCGACCAGACTGATGTTTTCGCCGCGCACGATATGGCCGAGGAACTGCGTGACCACGCGCGAGCTGCCTTCCTTCGGCGTGTAGATCGAATCGAGCCCCGGGCCGATCCAGTTGAACGGACGGAACAGCGTGAAGTTCAGCCCCTCCATCCCGTAACCCCAGATCACGCGGTCCATCAGCTGCTTGGAGCACGCGTAGATCCAGCGCGGCTTGTTGATCGGGCCGTAGATGAGCGGCGATGCTTCGGGGTCGAACTGCTCGTCGGTGCACATGCCGTAGACCTCGGAGGTCGACGGAAACACGAGATGCTTGCCGTACTTCACCGCGGAGCGCACGATCGGCAGGTTCGCCTCGAAGTCGAGCTCGAACACGCGCAGCGGCTGCTTCACGTAGGTGGCCGGCGTGGCGATCGCCACCAGCGGCAGGATCACGTCGCACTTCTTCACGTGATATTCGACCCACTCCTTGTTGATCGTGATGTCGCCTTCGAAGAAGTGCATCCGCTCGTGGTTGAGCAGGTCGCCGAGGCGCTCGGTCTGCATGTCCATGCCGAACACTTCCCAGTCGGTCGTTTCGAGGATGCGCTTGGACAGGTGGTGGCCGATGAAGCCGTTCACACCGAGGATCAGGACTTTTTTCATGAATGACGGGAAGATTGAAGGAGCGGGGCAACGTCGGCCGGCGTGACGACCGTTTCCTGGCCGTCGAGCAGGCGCCGCAATTCGTGAACCGCGACGGCGCGGCCGTCGCCGCACATCGCGAAAACGGCATTATCGCGCACGTGCAGGCCGGGCGGCAAATCGGCGGGCAGCGCGCCGGGATCCGCAAGGCGGGCCCGCGCGACGACGTAGCGCACGCCGCCGAGTTCGGTGAACGCGCCCGGATAGGGCGGCGCGACCGCGCGGATCAGGTTGTACACGGCCTGCGCGGGCTCGCTGAAATCGAGGCGGCCGTCTTCCGGCTTGCGCCCGCCGTAGTAGCTGCCGTGCGCGAGATCGTTTGGCAGATGCGGCGCCTCGCCGGCGAGCAGCGCGGGCAGCACGCGCCACAGCGTCTGCTCGGCGGCCACCGTGACCTTGCCGAACACCTGCGCGGCGGTGTCGTCGGGCAGGATCGGCACCGCCGTCTGCGCGACGATCGCGCCGGCGTCCGGCTTCGCGGCCATCTCGTGCAGCGTCGCGCCGGTTTCGGTTTCGCCCTTGAGCACCGCCCAGTTGGTCGGCACGCGGCCGCGATACTTCGGCAGCAGCGAGCCGTGCATGTTGTACGCGCCGCGCGCGGCGAGCGCGAGCAGCGCCGGCGGCAGCATGTGGCGGTAGTAGAACGAAAAGATGAAATCGGGCCGCGCGGCGCTCACGGCTTCGCGCAGCGCGTCGCCGCGCGGATCGGCGGGCGTGATGACCGGAATGTCGTAGCTGGCGGCCACGCGCGCGACGCTGTCGAACCAGATGTTCTCGCTCGCGCTGTCCTCGTGCGTGACGACGAGCGCGACGTCGACGCCGCGCGCAAGCAGCACCTGCAGGCAGCGCACGCCGACGTTGTGATAGGCGAAGACGACCGCGCGCGGCTTCATCGGTGCGGCCCCTCGCCGGCGAGCGGCGCTGTCTCGCGCGCCGCGCTGCCGGCTGCGGCGCCTTCGCGCTCCTCGAGGATGGTCTGCACGAGGTAGCGCGGCCGCGCGCGCACCTGCTGATAGATGCGGCCGATATATTCGCCGAGCAGCCCGAGCGCGAAGATGATCACGCCGAGCAGGAAGAACGTGATGGCAAAGAGCGTGAACACGCCTTGCACCTCCGCGCCGATGACAAAGCGCCGCACCAGCAGCAGCAGGAACAGCGATGCCGAGCCGAGCGACAGGATGACCCCGATGAACGACAGCCACTGCAGCGGCACCACCGAGAAGCCGGTGACGAGATCGAAGTTCAGCCGGATCAGGCTGTAGAGCGAATACTTCGATTCGCCGGCGAAGCGCTCCTCGTGCGCGACCTCGATCTCGACCGGATTCTGCGCGAACGTGTACGCGAGCGCCGGGATGAACGTGTTGATCTCGCCGCAGCGGTTGATCGTGTCGACGATGTGGCGGCTGTACGCGCGCAGCATGCAGCCCTGGTCGGTCATCCGGATGCGGGTGATGCGCTCGCGCAGGCGGTTCATCGCGAGCGACGCCTTGCGGCGCCACAGGCTGTCCTGGCGCTGCAGGCGGATCGTGCCGACGTAGTCGTAGCCCTCGCGCATCTTCGCGACGAGCTTGCCGATTTCCTCCGGCGGATTCTGCAGGTCGGCGTCGAGCGTGATGATGGTCGAGCCGCGCGCCTGCTCGAACCCGGCGAGGATCGCCATGTGCTGGCCGTAGTTGCCGTTCAGCAGGATCACGCGCGTCGTGTCCGGCCGCGCGCGGAACTGCGCGGCGAGCAGCGCGGCGGAGCGGTCGCGGCTGCCGTCGTTGACGAGGATCACCTCATAGCGGGTGCCGAGCGCATCGAGTGCCGGGTACAGGCGCGCGAACAGCGCGGCGAGCCCGGCTTCCTCGTTGTACACCGGGATCACGACCGAGACTTCGGGGGCGTCCGGGAGCGGGGAACGATGGTCCGTTTGAGTCATATCCGCCTATTTTCCGTATTGTTCGCAAATGTCGTTGACCGCCGCGCAGACCCGCGCGACGTCGCCCTCGTTCATCAGCGTGAAGAGCGGCAGCGTGACCGTGGTCGCGCCGAAGCGCTCCGCGTGCGGGAACATGCCCTCGCGAAAGCCGTGCGCGCGGTAAAGCGTGAACAGATGGATGGCCGGGTAGTGCACCCCCGAGCCGATGCCGCGCGTCTTCAGCTCGCCCATGAAGTCCGCGCGCGCGAGCGACAGCCGTTCGAGCGGCAGCGTGATCTGGAACATGTGCCAGTTGCTGTTGACGAAGTCCGCCCGCGGCAGCCCGACGCCGAGGCGCACCGCCGCGCCGCCCTCGAAGCCCGCGAAATAGGCGCGCGCGAGCTTCCTGCGCTGCGCGAGAAAGCGCTCGTGGTGCGCGAGCTGGCCGAGGCCGACGCGCGCGGCCACGTCGGTCAGATTGTATTTGCCGCCGAGCACGTCGCAGTCCATGCCGTCGAAGCCGCTGCGGGTGATGCCCTGCAGCCGGTACTTCTGCGCGAGCAGCGCCTCGTCCTCGTTGTTGAGCACGAGCGCGCCGCCTTCGATCGACGTCAGGTTCTTGTTCGCGTGGAAGCTGAACGAAACGATGTCGCCGAGCGTGCCGATGCGCTCGCCGTTCCAGGTCGAGCCGAACGCCTGCGCGGCGTCCTCGATCACGCGCAGCCGATGCGTGCGCGCGATCTCGTAGAGCCGGTCCATGTCGACCGGCAGGCCGGCGAGGAACACCGGGATGATCGCCTTCGTGCGCGGCGTGATGGCCGCCTCGATGCGTTCGAGGTCGATGTTGCGGGTATGCGGGTCGATGTCGACGAATACCGGCGTCGCCCCGGTTTCGTAGATCACGTTGCTGGTTGCAACCCACGACGCGGGCGTCGTGATCACCTCGTCGCCGGGGCCGACCCCGGCGATGCGCAGGCCGACCTCGAGCGTGGCCGTGCCGGAGTTGAAGGTGCGGACCGGCCGGCCGCCGCAGAACGCGGACAGCGCGGCCTCGAACTGCTGGTTTTGCGGACCGGTGGTGATCCAGCCGGAGCGCAGCACGTCGGCGACGCCCTGGATCGTCTCCTCGTCGATCTCCGGACGCACAAACGGCAAAAACGGGACAGATGACTGGCTCATGAATGCTTCGCTCGAAAGAAATAGGGCGGTAAGCGCTTGCGCGACAGGCGGCAAGCATACTGTGCGGCGTCCGGCCGCGTTCGGCCGGACTGACGCCTGTCGCGCAAGGTGCTTACAGGGCGTTACCGGAGCGCGCGCGGCCGTGAACGGTAACGGACCGGCAGCCGCCCGGCAACCCCGGGTAACAGACGGATTGTAAGCCGACGATTGTAAGCAGATAACAAGCCGGCGACCGGCGCCGCGCGGACAGCGCACGGCTTGCCGCGCGGCGTCAGCTGCGTGCGAGAACCACGACGCCGATCAGGATGATGCCGATGCCGACGAGCCGCTGCACGGTCAGCGCTTCGCCGAACAGATAGTACGCGGCGACCGCGTTGACGACGTAGCCGAGCGAGAGCATCGGATACGCGATCGACACGTCGACGCGCGACAGGCCGACGATCCATACGGCGACGCTGACCACATAGCAGCCGAGCCCGCCGATGATCGGCAGTTGCGTGGCGAGCTTCAGGCCGATGGGCACGATGTTCGCACGGGTGAAATCGAAGTGTCCAACGGCATTCACGCCGGCCTTCAGCAGCAGTTGTGCGGTCGCATTCAGCGCCACGCCGGCGAGAATGCAAAAGAGCGAGATCGGATTCATCAAGGGCGGAGATCCTCGGTGACGGTCAGGGCCGGGGGGCGGAGGCGGGCGCCGCGCCGGACGCGGCAGAGGCATCGGATGCGCCGGATGCACCAGATGCACCAGATGCACCAGGCACCGCCGCGGCGGACGTACCGGACCCGGCCGGCGCGTCGGACGCGTCGAGCGGCTTCTCGACGATCACGCGCCGTTCGTCGCGCGCGACCACCTGCATTGGCACGTGTTCGGCGAGCAGCTGCGCGTAGCGCGCCGGCGGGAGCAGCGCGAGCGCGTAGCGATCGGCGTCCCACACGCGGATCCACTGCGCGACCGTCGGCACCCACTTCTGCGGCTCCACCGACACGCCGAACGCGAGTTCGTCCGGATGCTCGACCATGATCATCGTGTGGCGTACGTAGAACGGCAGCGTGTGGTCGAGCACCCCGACCGAGTAGAACGGCGTATCGGGCGGCAGCTTCGCGAGCGCGGCGCGCACCGCGGGGGCGAGCGGCGCGCCGGAACTCACGCGGCCGAACACGTCGTGGCCGAGGCCGGCAATCGTGCCGAGCAGGAACCAGGCGGCGGCGAACGTCGCCGTCGCGCCGCCGATGCCGCGGCGGTTGCGGCGCGCCTGCCACAGCGCCGCAAGCGTCAGCACGAAGCCGACCGCGAGCGCCGCGAGCACCCAGACGCGGAACGCGACATACAGCGCGTTCGGGTTGCGCGCGTCGCCGAAGCGGTTCAGGAACGTCGCCGCGATCGCGGCCACGATCAGGAACACCGCATAGCCGGCCAGATGGCGGCGCAGCATGGCCGGCGTGACGAGCGGCAGGTACAGGCCGATCACCAGCGCGAGCGCGGGCGCGACCGGCAGCGTATAGGACAGCAGCTTCGAATCCGACGCGCTGAAAAACAGGAAAATGAATGCCGACCAGACGAGCAGCACGGTGACCGGCGCGAAGCCGTTCGGCTGGCGCGGCATGCGCAGCGCGTGGCGAATGCTCTGCAGACTCACCGACAGCCACGGCAGGAAGCCGACCAGCAGCACCGGCACGAAGTAGTAGAACGGGCCGGGGCGGTGCTGATCCGGCGTCAGATAGCGCTGGAACTGCTGGACGATGAAGAAGAAGTGCAGAAACTCCGGATTGCGCGCCTGCACGAGTACGAACCACGGCGTCGCGATCGCGAAGAATACGACGAGCCCGCTTACCAGGTAGAGCCGCTTCCACAGCGCCCAGTCGCGCGCGATCAGCGTGTAGAGCACCAGCACCGCGCCGGGCAGCAGCAGCCCGATCAGGCCCTTCGAGAGCACGGCGAGCGCCATCGAGGCCCAGCACACCCACATCCAGCGCCGCGCGTGGCCGGCCGGCAGCAGCGGTCGCTGCGCGAGCAGCAGCGAGCATAGCGTGAGCGCCATCCAGAACGACAGGCCGGTGTCGAGCGTGTTGAAGTGGCCCATCAGGTTCCAGTACGGCGAGCTCGCGAGCACGATCGCGGCGAACAGGCCGGTGGCCGGGTTGAACACGCGGCTGCCGGTATAGCCGACCAGCAGCACGCCGGCAAAGCCGGCGAGCGCGGTATAGAGGCGCGCCTGCCACGCGCCGACGCCGAACCACATGAAGGTGAGCGCGTTCGCCCAGGTCTGCAGCGGCGGCTTCTCGAAGTAGATGTAGCCGTTGTAGCGCGGCGTGATCCAGTCGCCGGTGACGAACATTTCGCGCGCCATTTCGGCGTAGCGACCTTCGTCGCTCGGCACGAGGTGCCGCCAGCCGAGCGGCACGAACCAGACGACGGCGAGCGCGAGCACCAGCAGCAGCACGGTGGCGCGGTTCAGCGGTAGCCGGGTGGGCGTATCGTTCATGGATGATGAGCCTGTTGTTGCGGCGCCGCAGCGGCGGCGCGTCGATATTGTTGTGGAAAGTGGTGCCATCTGACGCGGATTTGTTGCGGCGGCGACGGCGGCTGCGGTTGCAAATGCGGCTGCGACGGCGGTTCTAGCAGCGGTTCCGGCTGCGGACGACGCGGTGCGCGGGCCGCCGCGCAGTGTACGTCATCAGCGCGGCATTTCCGCTGCGCGCGCGTTCCGCGCGGCTTCGCGTGTCTTCGCTATGTCTCGATCAGCAGTGCGGCCGCGACCTTGCGGCCCTCGGCCATCAGGATGTTGTAGGTCCGGCAGGCGGCGCCGAAATCCATTGCCTCGACGCCGATGCGATGTGCCGCGAGCGCTGCGGTCAGGCGCGGATGCGGAAAGCGCAGCCGCGCGCCGCTGCCGAACACGACCACTTCGGGGGCGGGCGCGATCAGCATCGCGAAGTGCTCGGGCGTGAGCGCGTCGAACGACGACACCGGCCAGGGCACGACCGGCGTGCCGGGCAGCACGAGAATGCTGCCGGTGTGGCGCTGCAGGTTGATTTCGACAAAGCCGGCGCCGTAGGCGGTCACGGTGTTCAGGGCGCCGCTGGAATCCTGGTGTAATTTCAAATCGATGTTCCGGAGTCGTCGTGGTGCGTCGTGGTGCGTCGTGCCGCGTCGTGGTGCAGGGCCGGCCGCGCGGGCGCGGGCGTGGCTGCCCGTGAACGGCGGGAATGAACCGGACAGGCAACCGGACAGGCGGGCCGAAAAGGCGTCTGCGTGCGGTTGGTGCATTGCGGAAGTCGGCCAAAATCCGCTAAATTATAACTTTTTAGCCGGCCCGCGGCGGCGTCGGGGTGCGATGCGCGAACGTGCGGACGTGCGGCCCGCCGTTGCGTTCGCGCTCCGCCGGTCTTTCCCGCCGCCCGGAAAATCCTCGTTGCACGCGGTTGGCGAACCGTTTTGCCGGCCGGGTCGCACACACCGTGTTGCCGGGTATCGTGCGGGCCGCGGTCGCACGCCTCGCATTCCGTACAGACCAGACGCCGCGTCGCCGCCCGACGCGGGCTTGCCAGCCCAGGGCCCGCCGGCCCATTTACCCAGGACGAAGTGCCCGCCGTGAAACCGATCCTCAAATCCAACAAGCTGCTGAACGTCTGCTACGACATCCGCGGGCCCGTCCTCGAACACGCGAAGCGGCTCGAGGAAGAGGGGCATCGCATCATCAAGCTGAACATCGGCAACCTCGCGCCGTTCGGCTTCGACGCGCCCGACGAGATCATCCAGGACATGATCCGCAACCTGCCGGGCTCGTCCGGCTACTCGGACTCGAAGGGCGTGTTCGCCGCGCGCAAGGCGATCATGCACTACACGCAGCAAAAGGGGGTGCTGGGTGTCGAGCTGGACGACATCTACATCGGCAACGGCGCATCCGAACTGATCGTGATGGCGATGCAGGGCCTGCTCAACGACGGCGACGAGGTGCTGCTGCCGGCGCCGGACTATCCGCTGTGGACCGCGGGCGTGAGCCTGTCGGGCGGCACGCCGGTGCACTACGTCTGCGACGAGTCGAACGACTGGATGCCGGATCTGGACGACATCCGCGCGAAGATCACGCCGAATACGCGCGCGCTCGTCGTGATCAACCCGAACAATCCGACCGGCGCGCTGTACTCGAACGAGCTGCTGCTCGCCCTGATCGCGATCGCGCGCGAACACGGCCTCGTGATCTTCGCCGACGAGGTGTACGACAAGATCATCTATGACGGCGGCGAGCACACGTCGATCGCGGCGCTCGCCGAGGACGTGCTCACCGTCACCTTCAACAGCCTGTCGAAGAGCTACCGCTCGTGCGGCTACCGGGCCGGCTGGATGTTCATCTCCGGGCTCACCGGCGAGAACCGCCGCCGCGCGAAGGACTATTTCGAAGGGCTCGGAATCCTCGCGTCGATGCGCCTGTGCCCGAACGTGCCCGGCCAGTATGCGATCCAGACGGCGCTCGGCGGCTACCAGAGCATCAACGAGCTGATCCTGCCGGGCGGGCGCCTGCACCGCCAGCGCGAGCTCGCGTACGACATGCTGACGGCCATCCCCGGCGTGAGCTGCGTGAAGCCGCGCGCGGCGCTCTACATGTTCCCGCGGCTCGACCCGAAGATGTACCCGATCCACGACGACCAGCAGTTCATCCTCGAACTGCTGCTCGCCGAGCGGGTGCTGCTCGTGCAGGGCACGGGCTTCAACTGGAAGTCGCCGGACCATTTCCGCGTGGTGTTCCTGCCGAACGTCGACGATCTCGCGGATTCGATCACGCGGATCGCCCGCTTTCTCGACGGCTACCGCAAGCGCCACATGGCCTGACTCGCGCAGACGCCCGTCCAGCCGTTTTTCCCGTTTCCTCCTCTCTCATACGAATACACACGCTGCATGGAACCGATCAAAGTTGGACTGCTGGGCTTCGGCACGGTGGGCAGCGGCACCTTCACGGTACTGCGCCGCAACCAGGAAGAAATCAGACGCCGCGCCGGCCGCGGGATCGAGATCGCCCGCATCGCCGTGCGCAATCCGGCCAAGGCGGCTGCGGCGCTCGGCGACGCGGCCGCGAGCGTCGCGCTCACCGACGACTTCGCGGCGGTGGTCGACGACCCGTCGATCGGCATCGTCGCCGAGATGATCGGCGGCACCGGCATCGCGCGCGAACTGGTGCTGCGCGCGATCGCGCAGCGCAAGCACGTCGTCACCGCGAACAAGGCGCTGCTCGCGGTGCACGGCACCGAGATCTTCGAGGCGGCGCGCGCCAATGGCGTGATGGTCGCGTTCGAGGCGGCGGTCGCCGGCGGCATTCCGATCATCAAGGCGCTGCGCGAAGGGCTCACCGCGAACCGGATCCAGTACATCGCGGGCATCATCAACGGGACGACGAACTACATCCTGTCCGAGATGCGCGAGCGCGGGCTCGACTTCGCGACGGCGCTCAAGGCCGCGCAAGAACTCGGCTACGCGGAAGCCGACCCGACCTTCGACATCGAGGGCGTCGACGCCGCGCACAAGGCGACCATCATGAGCGCGATCGCGTTCGGCGTGCCGGTGCAGTTCGACAAGGCGTACGTCGAGGGGATCAGCCAGCTCGCGGCGCTCGACATCCGCTACGCGGAGGAGCTCGGCTACCGGATCAAGCTGCTCGGCATCACGCGGCGCACCGAGCGCGGCATCGAGCTGCGCGTGCACCCCACGCTGATCCCGGCCAAGCGCCTGCTCGCGAACGTCGAGGGGGCGATGAACGCGGTCGTCGTGCACGGCGATGCAGTCGGCACGACGCTCTACTATGGGAAGGGCGCGGGCGCGGAGCCGACGGCCTCGGCGGTGGTCGCCGATCTCGTCGACGTCACGCGGCTGCACACCGCCGATCCGGAGCACCGCGTGCCGCATCTGGCGTTCCAGCCGGAAAGCCTGTCGAACACGCCGATCCTGCCGATCGGCGAGGTGACGAGCGGCTATTACCTGCGCCTGCGGGTGGCCGACGTGACCGGCGTGCTGGCGGACATCACGCGCATCCTCGCGGATGCGGGCATCTCGATCGACGCGCTGCTGCAAAAAGAGTCGGAGCAGGTGGACGCGAACGGCAAGGGCGAGACCGACATCATCCTGATCACGCACGAGACGCTCGAAAAGAACGTCAACGCGGCAATCGCGCATATCGAGGCGCTGCGCACCGTGGTGTCGCGCGTGACGAGGCTGCGCATGGAAGCGCTGAACTGAACGTGCCGAACGGAAGCGGCACACTGCAACGAGACTGACATGAACTACCTTTCCACGCGCGGCGCCGGAGCCGGCGAGCGCCATACGTTTTCCGACATCCTGCTCGGCGGCCTCGCAAAGGACGGCGGGCTGTACCTGCCGGCGCAGTATCCGCGGGTGAGCGCGGCCGAGCTGGCCCGCTGGCGCACGCTGTCGTACGCGGACCTCGCGTTCGAGATCCTCGCGAAGTTCTGCGACGACATTCCCACCGACGAACTGCGCGCGCTCACGCGCCGCACCTACACCGCGCACGTTTACTGCAACGGGCGCGATCCCGCGCGCGCGGCGGAGATCACGCCGCTCGCGACGCTCGGCGTCGAGAACGGCGCGCCGCTGTCGCTGCTGGAACTGTCCAACGGTCCGACGCTCGCGTTCAAGGACATGGCGATGCAACTGCTCGGCACGCTGTTCGAGTACGTGCTCGCGAAACACGGCGAGGCGCTGAACATCCTCGGCGCGACTTCGGGCGACACCGGCAGCGCGGCCGAGTACGCGATGCGCGGCAAGGCGGGCATCCGCGTGTTCATGCTGTCGCCGCACCGCAAGATGAGCGCGTTCCAGACCGCGCAGATGTACAGCCTGCAGGACCCGAACATCTTCAACCTCGCGGTCGAGGGCGTGTTCGACGACTGCCAGGACATCGTGAAGGCCGTGTCGAACGATCATGCGTTCAAGGCGCAGCACCGGATCGGCACCGTCAACTCGATCAACTGGGCGCGCGTGGTCGCGCAGGTCGTGTATTACTTCAAGGGCTATTTCGCGGCGACCCGCTCGGAGGACGAGCGCGTGTCGTTCACGGTGCCGTCCGGCAATTTCGGCAACGTGTGCGCGGGGCACATCGCGCGCATGATGGGGCTGCCGATCGAGAAGCTGGTGGTCGCCACCAACGAGAACGACGTGCTCGACGAGTTCTTCCGCACCGGTGTCTACCGCGTGCGCAAGGCGGCCGAGACGTATCACACGAGCAGCCCGAGCATGGACATCTCGAAGGCGTCGAACTTCGAGCGCTTCGTGTTCGATCTGCTCGGGCGCGATCCTGCCCGCGTGCTGCAACTGTTTCGCGACGTCGAGGAGAAGGGCGGCTTCGACCTTGCGGCGAGCGGCGATTTCGCGCGGGTGTGCGCGTTCGGCTTCGTGTCGGGCAGCAGCAGCCACGCGGACCGTATCGACACGATCCGCGACGTTTACCGCCGCTACCAGACGATGATCGACACGCACACCGCCGACGGCCTGAAGGTCGCGCGCGAGCACTTGCAGCCGGGCGTCCCGATGGTCGTACTGGAAACCGCGCAGCCGCTGAAGTTCGGCGAGACGATCCGCGAGGCGCTGCAGCGCGAGCCGGAAGGCCCGGCGGCCTTCGCGGGGCTCGAAGCGCTGCCGCAGCGTTTCGAGGTCCTGCCCGCCGACGTGGCGCGCGTGAAAGCATTCATCGCTGCGCACACCGACGCCTGACGCGCAACGAAGCCGGCTGCATGCGGTTCCGGCGTGTGCCGGGTCCGCCGTGAGCGGCAGGCGGGCGGTCAGGGACGCGGTTTGCGGCGGGTTGCGGGTTGAGGGTTCGGCGCGAGCGGGCGGGCATGCGGTCCGCGCCCGAACCCGAACCCGAGCCCGAGCCCGAGCCCGAACCCGAACCCGAACCCGAACCCGAACCCGAGCCCGAACCCGAGCCCGAGCCCGAACCCGAGCCGGCTCATGCGCCGCGGCTAAAGCGGCCGATCAGTTCGCGGGATCCCGGCGGCGCGCACAGGCCGCTACAATAGGCGTTTAGATCACCGCGCGTTTTCTGCCGATGTCCCGCTCCGCTTCCTCGCCGACCCGCGTCTCCATGCTCTCCACTGCCGATGCTCTTGCCACGCTGCTCGGTGCCGCCGCCCCGGTGGCCGGCGCCGAAACGCGCTCCACGCTCGACGCGCTGAACCGGGTGCTCGCGGCCGACGTCGTGTCGCCGCTCGACGTCCCGCCGATGCACACGAGCGCGATGGACGGCTACGCCGTGCGCATCGCCGACCTCGTGCATGGCGAGCGGCGTCTGCCGGTGTCGCAGCGGATTGCGGCCGGACACGCGCCGCAGCCGCTCGCGGCCGGCACGGCGGCGCGTATTTTCACCGGCGCGACCGTGCCGCCCGGCGCGGACGCGGTCGTGATGCAGGAGCAGACCGAGACAGCCGGCGACGTGGTGACGATCCTGCATATGCCGAAGGCCGGTGAGTGGATCACCGCGCAAGGCGCGGACATCCGCCGCGGTTCGGTGATCCTGCCGGCCGGCACGCGGCTCACGCCACAGGCGCTGGGTCTGGCCGCGTCGGTGGGCAGCGCGGAACTGACGGTCGCGCGGCGGGTGCGCGTCGCGGTATTCTTCACGGGCGACGAGTTGACGATGCCCGGCGAGCCGCTCAAATCCGGTGCGATCTACAACTCGAACCGTTTCACGCTACGCGGGCTGCTCGCGAACCTCGGCTGCGAGGTCAGCGACTACGGGATCATCCCGGACCGCCTCGACGCGACCCGCGCGACGCTGCACGAAGCCGCGCAGGCGCACGACCTGATTCTGACCTGCGGCGGCGTGTCGGTCGGCGAGGAAGATCACGTGAAGCCGGCCGTGGAGGCCGAAGGGCGGCTGTCGATGTGGCAGATCGCGATGAAGCCGGGCAAGCCGCTCGCGTTTGGCGCCGTGCGGCGCGCGGCGCAGGACGGTACGGCCGAGACGTTTTTCATCGGCATGCCGGGCAATCCGGTGTCGACCTTCGTGACCTTCCTGCTGTTCGTGCGGCCGTTCGTGCTGCGCCTCGCGGGCGTGCGCACGGTCAGCCCGCGCGCGCTGTCGCTGCGGGCCGATTTCTCGCAGACGAAAGCGGATCGCCGCAACGAGTTCCTGCGCGCGCGCGTCAACGCCGCGGGCGGCCTCGATCTGTTTCCGAACCAGAGTTCGGCGGTGCTGACTTCGACCGTATGGGGCGACGGCCTGATCGACAACCCGCCGAATCATGCGATCAGCGCCGGCGAGACGGTGCGCTTCATTCCCTTCTCCGAACTGTTGAACTGATGCCGGCCGCGGCTGGCACAAGACCGATGAAGATCCAGCTCAAGTTTTTTGCAAGCGTGCGCGAGGCGCTCGGCACCGCGCACGAGGACGTCGAAGTGCCCGATACCGTCGCGACGGTGGGCGACGTGCGTGCGTGGCTGCGCGTGCGCGGCGGCATCTGGGCCGATACGCTCGCCGAGGGGCGCGCGCTGCGCATGGCCTGCGACCACGTGATGACCGACCCGGGCACCCGGCTGACCGACGGCTGCGAGGTCGCGTTTTTCCCGCCCGTGACGGGCGGCTGAGGAGCGGCCGATGACCGTGCGCGTGCAGACGGACGATTTCGACCTCAGTACCGAGGTGGCGGCGCTGCGGGCGCGCGATCCGAAGGTCGGCGCGGTGGCCTGCTTCGTCGGCACCGTGCGCGACCTGAACGACGGCAGCAGCGTCGAGACGATGGAGCTCGAGCACTATCCGGGCATGACGGAAAAGGCGCTCGATGCGATCGTCGAAGCGGCGCGTGCGCGCTGGCCGGGCGTCGACGTGCTGATCGTGCACCGGGTCGGCAAGCTGGTGCCGCTCGACCAGATCGTGCTGGTGGCCACCACCTCCGCGCATCGCGGCGACGCGTTCGCATCATGCGAGTTCGTGATGGACTATCTGAAAACCCAGGCGCCGTTCTGGAAGAAAGAGAAGACCGAGCAGGGCGAGCGCTGGGTCGACGCGCGGATATCGGATGACGCCGCGCTGGCGCGCTGGGGCGTCGCCGGGTCGAACACGCGCAAGGACTAGCGCATGCGCTGGCGCGGCCGCCGTCGCGGCGCGACCGCGCGCGCCGAGCGGAATCGGGCACGCGCGGGCGCGTCAGTCGTCGCGCGCGCGTCCGACGATGCCGACCGGAAACGGCTCACCCCGCTTCGCGGAGGCGGCATGCAGCTCGGCGTCGCGCGCCGCACGGCGTGGCGCGACACGTTCGAGCAGCGCCTGCTGCTCCGGCGGAATCGGGTAATCCCAGCCGAAGCGGCTCAACTGCAGGCTTTGCGCGATCCGCAACGCGGGTTCCATGAAGCGTACCGCCGCGGCCGGCTCGTAGCGCGCCTCGACCGTATCGAGAAACAGGTATAGCCAGCGGTTGAAGTGCTGCGGCTCGATCCCCGGCAGCGGCTGGTGTGCCTGCTGTACGTTGCCGCGATACTGCTTCGCGCCGAGCACGAGGCTGCTCCAGAACGCGACCATCTTCGGCAGATGCGCGCCCCACCGACCGGCGAGCGCGGCATCGAACACCGGGCCGAGCAGCGCATCGGTGCGCACGCGCTCGTAGAATGCATCGACGAGCGCGCGGATGTTGGCTTCGGTCGGAACGGCGTCGCGCCGCGCGGCGGCGGTGGCCGGAAAGGCTGGCTTCATACGGGCGGATGGCACACAAACACACACAATGGGACGAACGAGGACGGCGCGCGCCGCCCGCACACGGATCGCCGGCCCGGCAGTGTAAACCGCCAGTGCGCGATTCGCGTATTCCTCTGAAAATAGCCGTATCGGCGGCGAACCTGCCCGATTTTCGGATCAATGACGCAAGACTGTGAACACGTGAACCCGTGTTTGCCATGCATGTTATTGCGAAGTCGCCGGTCCGACAACCCTTGCGCCGGCGCGCCGTTCGTGGACGGCCGGCGCCGCCCACCGGGACCGAAGTGTCAATGAAGCTCACCGATTACACCGATTACACGCTGCGCGTACTGCTGTATCTCGCAGCGCGCGGCGAAGGCCTGGCGACGATTCAGGACATTTCGGACGCGTATGGGATATCGAAAAATCATCTGATGAAGGTCGTCCAGCGGCTCGGCGAGCTCGGCTGGGTGGAGACCGTGCGAGGTCGCAACGGCGGCTTGCGGCTGCACGCGCGCGCGGGTACCGTGACGGTCGGCGAGGTGGTGCGGGCGACCGAGAGCGATTTCCGGCTCGTGGGCTGTTTTCCGGACGCGCGCGGGAGCCATGCGCACTGCGTCATCGCGCCGCAGTGCCGCCTGAAGGGCGTGCTCGAGCGCGCCCGCGACGCGTTTCTGGCCGAACTCGACCAGCATACGGTCGGCGAGCTTGCACAGCCGGGCGGGCCGCTCGCGGCGCTGCTCGGCATCCGGCCGGCGCCGTCGCGCACGCAAATCGCACCGGCCGAGTAACGCGCCGGCCGCGCGATGCAGGCGATGCGGACGATGCAGGCGGGGCACGTGCGCGCGGCGATGGCCGAATCCTCGTCGGGGCGCGCAAAAAGCGCTTGAAACCGCGTCAATCGCCTCAAATTTGGTGGTAATTGAAATTGGAGGTCTCTTGATGAGAGTCGACAAACTCACCACTAAATTCCAGGAAGCGCTCGCGGATGCGCAGAGTCTGGCCGTCGGCCACGACAACCAGTACATCGAGCCGCTTCACGTGCTGGCCGCGCTCGTCGCGCAGCAGGACGGCTCCGCGCGCTCGCTGCTGTCGCGCGCCGGCGTGCACGTGCAGGCGCTGCAGACCGCGCTGGACGAGGCGATCACCCGGCTGCCGCAGGTGCGGGGCACGGACGGCAACGTGCAGATCGGCCGCGAGCTGACCGGTCTGCTGAATCAGGCCGACAAGGAAGCGCAGAAACTGAACGACACGTTCATCGCGAGCGAGATGTTCCTGCTCGCGGTGGCCGACGACAAGGGCGAGGCGGGACGTCTCGCGCGCGCGCACGGCCTCATCCGCAAGTCGCTCGAAGCGGCGATCGCCGCGGTGCGCGGCGGCTCGCAGGTGCACAGCCAGGACGCGGAGAGCCAGCGCGAGGCGCTGAAGAAATACACCGTCGATCTGACCGAGCGTGCGCGTGCCGGCAAGCTCGACCCGGTGATCGGCCGCGACGACGAGATTCGCCGCGCGATCCAGATCCTGCAGCGCCGCACGAAGAACAACCCGGTGCTGATCGGCGAGCCGGGCGTCGGCAAGACCGCGATCGTCGAAGGGCTCGCGCAGCGCATCGTCAACGGCGAGGTGCCGGAGACGCTCAAGGGCAAGCGTGTGCTGTCGCTCGACATGGCGGCGCTGCTCGCCGGCGCGAAATACCGCGGCGAATTCGAGGAGCGCCTGAAGGCGGTGCTGAACGATATCGCGAAGGACGAGGGGCAGACCATCGTCTTCATCGACGAAATCCATACGATGGTCGGCGCCGGCAAGGCCGAGGGCGCGATGGACGCCGGCAACATGCTGAAGCCGGCGCTCTCGCGCGGCGAGCTGCATTGCGTCGGCGCGACGACGCTCGACGAATACCGCAAATACATCGAAAAGGACGCGGCGCTCGAACGCCGGTTCCAGAAGGTGCTGGTCGACGAGCCGTCGGTCGAGGCGACCATTGCAATCCTGCGCGGCCTGCAGGAGAAGTACGAGCTGCACCATGGCGTCGACATCACCGATCCGGCGATCGTCGCGGCCGCGGAGCTGTCGCATCGCTACATCACGGACCGCTTCCTGCCGGACAAGGCGATCGACCTGATCGACGAGGCCGCCTCGAAGATCAAGATGGAGATCGATTCGAAGCCCGAGGAAATGGACCGGCTCGATCGCCGTCTGATCCAGTTGAAGATCGAGCGCGAAGCGGTCAAGAAGGAGAAGGACGAAGCGTCGCAGAAGCGGCTGCAGCTGATCGAGGAAGAGATCGAGCGGCTGAACCGCGAATATTCGGACCTCGAAGAAATCTGGACCGCCGAAAAAGCCGCGGTGCAGGGCAGCGCGCAACTGAAGGAAGAGATCGAGAGGACGCGCGCCGAAATCATCCGGCTGCAGCGCGAAGGCCGGCTCGAAAAAGTCGCGGAGTTGCAGTACGGCAAGCTGCCCGCGCTCGAAGCGCAGCTGCGCGACGTGACGCAGGCCGAGGCGAACGAGCAGAATAACCCGACGCGCCGCCGACTGCTGCGCACGCAGGTGGGCGCCGAGGAGATCGCGGAGGTGGTGTCGCGCGCGACCGGCATTCCGGTGTCGCGGATGATGCAGGGCGAACGCGAGAAGCTGCTGCAGATCGAGGCGAAGCTGCACGAGCGGGTGGTCGGCCAGGACGAAGCGATCGCGGCGGTGGCCGATGCGATTCGCCGCTCGCGCGCCGGGCTGTCGGATCCGAACCGTCCGTATGGATCGTTCCTGTTCCTCGGCCCGACCGGTGTCGGCAAGACCGAGTTGTGCAAGGCGCTCGCGGCGTTCCTGTTCGATACGGAGGAGCATCTGATCCGCATCGACATGAGCGAGTTCATGGAGAAGCACAGCGTCGCGCGGCTGATCGGCGCGCCGCCGGGCTACGTCGGCTACGAGGAGGGCGGCTACCTGACCGAGGCGGTGCGGCGCAAGCCGTACAGCGTGATCCTGCTCGACGAAATCGAGAAGGCGCACCCGGACGTGTTCAACGTGCTGCTGCAGGTGCTCGACGACGGCCGCATGACTGACGGGCAGGGACGCACGGTGGACTTCAAGAACACCGTGATCGTGATGACGTCGAACCTGGGCTCGCAGGTGATCCAGGCGATGGTCGGCGAGCCGCAGGAGGCCGTGAAAGACGCGGTGTGGGTCGAAGTGAAACAGCATTTCCGGCCCGAGTTCCTGAACCGGATCGACGACGTCGTCGTGTTCCATGCGCTCGATCGCGCGAACATCGAATCGATTGCGCGGATCCAGTTGCAGCTTCTGCACAACCGGCTCGCGAAGCTCGACATGCAGCTGGTCGTCTCCGATGCGGCGCTCGAACTGATCGGCAAGGTCGGTTACGACCCGGTGTTCGGGGCGCGGCCGTTGAAGCGGGCGATCCAGCAGGAAATCGAGAATCCGGTGGCAAAGCTGATTCTCGCCGGCAAGTTCGGACCGAAGGACGTGATTCCGGTCGAAGTGGAGAACGGCAAGCTGGTGTTCGAGCGCGTCGTGCATTGAGCGCGCCGGCCGCGACCCGCGCGCGGGTGCGGCAAGAGGACGCCATCACAAGGGCAACGAAGCGATTCGTTGCCCTTTTTTTCATGGGCGTGCGTTCCTCGGCGCACGGGTCATGCGCGGGCGCCGCAGGCGCCCGCTCGCGGCGTCACGCGTTGCCCTTGCCGAACAGCGAGGCGAGGCCGCCGAGCGCGCCCAGTACGGTCGTGGTGTTCAGCTGGCCGTCGGCGGGGACGTCGCCATTCGGCGTCGCAGCATTGACGACGTGCGGCAGCACCTGCGACAGCAGCCCCGACACCTGATCGGGCTGGATGCCGGCCTTCGCCGCGAGGGTGCTGATCGTGTCGGAGCCGAGCACGTTTTGCAGCAGGTCCGCGGAAACCGGCTGATTCTCGCCGTTGCCGATCCACGAGCGGATGACGTCGCCCGCGCCTTGCGATTCGAACTGCTGGACGAGGCCGTTCAGGCCGCCCGGCTGGTTATTGATGAATTCGAGCGCGCTGCTGACGAGGGCCTGATGGTCGCCGCCCTCGGGCGACTGGCCAAGCAGGGAACCGATGGTGTCGAATAGGCTCATGACAGTCTCTCAGGTAAGCCGGCATCGTGTCGCCATGCCGGCGGATGAACACGCCGCGCACAGGCGCGGCAGCGGATGAGGAACGGCGCGGGCGGGCAGCGGAACGCCTGCCGGCGCCGGACGGTGCGGTGCGGCTCAGGCGCCCGACGCCGCGGCCGCCGAAGCGGCCTTGCTCTTCTTTGCCTTCTTCGCTTTCGGGGTCTTTCCTGTTGTGGCCGCCGTGCTGCCCGACGCCGCCGCCGGCGCGCTCGCCGAGGCGGCCGGATGCTTCTTCAGCCATTTCCCGTGTTTCGCGCCGGATGCCGCGGCGGGCGCAGCGGCAGGCGTGCCGCCGTGAGTGGTCGCCGCAGTCGTGGCGGGCGTGGCGGGCGTCGTCACGGGTGTGGCCGGCGCGGTCGATGCGCTGCCCTTGTGGCTGGCCGCCGACGACTTCGCGGCCGACGTCCCGCCGCCCGGCGGCGCCGACGACCCGTTGATCGTGAGTCCGGCCGCTTCGAGATGGGCGACCGATTTCGGGCCGAGGCCCTTCACGCGCGCGGCCAGATCGTCAGCGTTCCTGAAGGGGCCGTTGCGCGTGCGCTCGTCGACGATGGCCTTCGCATGCACGGGACCGATGCCCTTGATCGTTTCGAGCGTCGCCTGGTCGGCGGTATTGACGTCGACCGCCGCGGCGGCGAGGGTGGCCGAGAGCGACAGGATCAGCGTCACACACAGCATCAGCAGCTTCTTCAGCATGGCGGGCACTCCATGGAGGGCGGACGGGGAGCCGGAAACGGACGGCGTACAGGGACAGCGCGGCTGCGTTCAGGATAGGATAATTCGCGCCGGTTTTTGACGAAAGCGAAAGAGTTATACCGGGCCGCGCATGACAAGTAAATCGTTGCTCACCTTATTTAACGTTTGAGCCGGCGGCACCCGCCTTACTCGTGCACGGGATCGCGCCGCGCGTGAGACTGCTCGCGCAGCGCATGCCGGCTTACGCTTCGCCAGTAGACGAGCAGCCCGCCGCCCGCAAGCGCGAGGCTCGCCAGGTTGGCGAGCCAGAAGCCGCGCGCGCCGGTGATCGGCGCGGGAATCGCGCCGCCGATGTCGAAGCCGAGCAGGTAGCCGCCGCCGAGCCCCACGCCCCACAGCGCGAGCGCGTAGATGATGGTCGGCACGACGGTGACCTTGTAGGCGCGCAGCACGAAGGCGGTGCTGACCTGGAGCGCATCGAACACGTGATAGAACGCGACGATCAGCACGAGCGGCATCGCTGCTGCCGCGACCCGCGCGTTGGGCGTGTAGCCCTCGATGATCAGCGGCCGCAGCGCGAGGACGACGAGCGCGTAGCCGCAGGCGATCGCCACCGCCATCGCGATCCCGTGTTTCGACAGCGTGTGCGCGGCCGCCGGGCGGTGCGCGCCGATCGCCTGCGCGACCAGCGTCGAGGTTGCGACGCCGATCGCAAGCGGCGTCATGTAGAGCACCGCGCCGACATTGCCGGCGATCTGGTGTCCCGCGAGCGTGGTGGTGCCGAAGCGCGCGATGAACAGCGCCATGAACGTATAGGACGTCACCTCGATCAGGTACGACAGGCCCATCGGCAGGCCGAGGCGCAGCTGCGCGAGCTGCCGCCGCCAGACCGGCCAGCAGAAGCGGGTGAAGATCGCAAACGGCCGGAAGACCTCCAGCCTCGCCATCAGCAGCAGGCCGACGATCGCGAGCGTCCAGTTGATCGCCGTGCTGGCGAGCGCGCAGCCGGGGCCGCCGAGCGCGGGTACGCCGAGGCCGCCGAAGATGAACCAGCGATTGAGCGGCACCTTCAGCAGCAGCGCGCCGATCTGCAGGATCATCACGAGGCGCGGCTTGCCGACCGCGTTGGTGAGCGCGCTGTAGACGCGAAACGCGAGACCCGCGGGCAGCCCGAACGCGAGGATCTGCAGATACGCGACCGTGCGCGCGTGCAGCGGCGCGGGCACCCGCGCGATGCGCAGGATCGGTTCCGGGAAGTACAGGATCAGGAAGCCGACCGTCAGCAGCGCGACGGACAGCCAGAGCGACTGGCGCACTTCCTCGCCGATCTCGGCGTGGCGGCGCGCGCCGTAGAGCTGCGCCGCGATCGGCTGCAGCGCGGTCAGGATGCCGGTCAGCCCGATATACACCGACACGTAGATCGACGAGCCGAGGCCGAGCGCGGCGAGATCGACCGCCGAGTAGCGGCCGACCATCGCGGTGTCGATCACGCCGAACGCGATGATCGCGAGTTGCCCGATCAGCACCGGCCACGCGAGCGCGGCGATTTTCCGGACGTCGGCGAACATGCTCAGTCCGCGGCGGACGTGTGGCTGTGCTTCGGCCGCCAGGCCCGGTGGCGGGCGGGCGACGTCGGACGGTCGATCCGCACGTAGAGGCGGAAGCGCTCGTCGCGGTCGGCCGCGCGCCGACCTTCCCAGACCAGCTTCCAGACGAAGTTCGACATTGCGCTCGGTTCGCCGTAGTCCTGCGAATCCTGACGCAGGATCACGTCGCAGTCCTCGTCGAACGCGAAGTGCATGTGGCCGAAATAGGCGAACGTCGCGATCTGCGCATCGCCGAGCCGCACCGGCGAGATGCAGGTGTAATCGTCGGGCAGGTGGCGCGCGATCTGCTCGGCCACGTCCTTGTAGGTGCGGCTGTAGTTGACGACCGGCAGCCACAGCGTCATCAGCAGCACCCACATCAGCGTGGTGCCCGCGCTCGACAGCACGACGCTGCGCCACAGCACGTTCGGATGACGCGCGAGCCGCCAGCGCACCAGCGCGAACCAGCACACGGTGACCGCGACCGCGCACAGGAACGACAGGATCTTGAACTCGGGCACGAAACCCGGCGCGAGGCGCGCGAGGTTGCGCGCGAGCGGATGCGGGAAGCCGGTGAGACCCGCGAGCCAGACGAGCCACACGAACGTGCCGAGTATCGTGAAGCTGAGGAGCGCGAACCAGTCGATCGCATTGATCGCGCCGCGCTTCAAGGTGGGCAGCGCGAACGCGGCGAGCACCGACAGCGACGGCAGCAGCAGCATGTACAGCTGATTGGTCTGGTGGCTCTGGATCACGACGAGCGCGAGCAGCGGCGTGATCACCGACAGCGGGATCGCGACGTGCGGCGCGCGCCGCAGCCCGGCCCAGCTGAACCATGCCCAGACGGCGAGCGGCCAGGCGGGCCAGGTGAACAGGGGCAGGTTTTTCAGCGCGTAGCGCGCGACCGAGCCCGGCGGGCCGGCGAATGCGTCAAGGCTGCTGTTGAGCCACTGGTTCAGATACCAGACGCCGTCGTCGGGATAGAGCGCGAGGGTCGCGAGCGGCCACGACAGGGCGATCGCGAGCGCGACCGGCAATCCCGCGAGCAGCAGCCAGCGCGTGCGGGCGCGCGCTTCCGGCACGATCAGCATCATCACCACGGTGCCGAGCAGCAGCGCGCCGACCAGCACCGGATTGCTCGCGAGCGTGACGAGCCCGACCGCGAGGCCCCAGATCAACGCACCCTGCAGCGGCTTGTCGATCATCCGCACGAGCCCGTACACGAGCATCGAGATGAAGGTGAACTGCGCAAGTTGCGGCGTCGTCTCATGGCCGCGCTCGGCGAGACCGAAGCACGCGAGCAGGATCAGCAGCGCGCCGTCCGCGAGCGTGCGGCCGTAGTCGCGCGGCTCGGGTTCGCCGCCGAACGCGTACTTGAACGGCTGAACCTCGGGGCGCCGGCCGAGCAGATAGGCGGTGTACCAGACGAACGCGCAGGCGCCGCAGAACCACAGGCCGGTGAAGATGCGCGATGCATCGCTCGCATCGACCCACGGCGCGAGCGCCCGGATCGACAGCGCGCCCGGCCAGAAGCCGAGCGGGCCGTTGTCGGGCAGGTACTTGCCGACGAGGTTCGGGAACAGCCAGTCGTGCAGATGCCCCCGGGCCATCGTCCACATGACGCCGAAGCCGGCGGCATCTTCGTTTTTCCACGGGTCGCGGCCGAACAGCCCGAACGCTGCATATACGATACAGATGGTCAGCAGCAGCCAGCGCGGCAGGGCGCGCGTGGCGGAGGCCGTGAGGCGAACGACAGGTCTCATGCGGATAGGGTGAGGTTGAACGGGCGAACCGGCGCGCCGCACGGCGCGGCCGGCTCACGGCATCCGGCATTGTAGACGGCGCGCGCGCCGCGCGTCATGGCGACGTAACGCGGCGCCATGCGGGTCGCCCTCGGGCGTGTGTGCGGCGCGACCGGCGCGAAACCGGCGTGGCGGCGCAGCGGGCGCGTCCGGCGACAAAAAAGGGCAGCTTACGCTGCCCTTTTTCCATTCGGTCCGGTATGAGCCGGTCGCCCTGTGACTTACCTGGCAACCTTGCCGGTCGCACGCGAGCCGAACTTCTTGTTGAACTTCTCGACACGGCCGGCGGTGTCCATGATCTTTTGCTGGCCGGTGTAGAACGGGTGCGATTCGGACGACACTTCGATCTTCGCGAGCGGGTAGGTCTTGCCGTTGAATTCGGCGGTTTCGCGCGTCTGGATGGTCGAGCGGGTCACGAACCTGAAGTCGTTCGACATGTCGACGAACAGGACTTCGCGGTAATCCGGGTGAATGCCTTCTTTCATGATGATTCCTCTGGTCTGGCGGTAGCCAGCCCGCGTGCCGCCGCGCGCTGCAAGCCGGCCACGGCCGGTCTGCGACGGGGAAGCATTCTGGCGCGAGCCACTTGCCCAAGGTCGAAAAACGGCGATTATGCCAGAAAATCAGACGGTTGGCGAATTTTTGCGCGCTGTTCCCCCGCTGCGCCGCCGCGACTCATGCCAGTACGCCGCAGCGGGCCGGATCCTGGCGGTAGTAGCGCGCGAGCAACCGGTAGAGCGCCGGGTACGCGCGTTCGAACGCATGCGGCTGGACGAACAGCGCCTCGCTGCAGACCGCGAAGAATTCGGACGGGTGGTCGGCCGCGTACGGATCGATCAGCGATTCGCGCTCGAAGCGCGCCCAGCGCCGCTCGGGCACCGCGTCGACGCGCGCGCAGAACTGGTCGTACGCGTGATCGAACACGTCGGTCCACGCGGCGGCATCGAGCGGCGCGTGCCAGCGGCGAAAGAGCGGCGGATGGCCGTCCGCCTCGCCGTTCAGCATGTCGATCTTGTGCGCGAACTCGTGGATGACGACGTTGTAGGCGTCGCGGCCGTCGGTCATCTGCGCGTCTTCCCACGACAGCACGACCGGGCCGCCTTCCCAGGCCTCGCCGCTCGCATCGTGCTCGACCTCGTGCACGACGCCGTCTTCGTCCTCGACGGTCTTGCGGATCACGAATTCGCCCGGATAGACGATCACGCCGACCCAGCCCCGGTACAGTTCGAGCCCGAGATTCAGTACCGGCAGGCAGGCCTGCGCGGCGATTCCGACCGTCATCGCGTCGGTCAGCGCGAGCTCGTGCGCGGTGGAGAACGATTTTTCCGCGATGAACAGGCTCGTGAGCTCGCGCAGCCGCGCGAGCGACGGGGCGTCGAGATGCCCGAGAAAGGGCAGGCCGGCGAGGGTGGCCTGCCACAGCACGTCGTCGATCGGGAAGTCGCGCAGCGCCCGGTCGCGGCGCCGGGTGTCGAACCAGTGTGTGAGTCTGGAGAGCATCGCTTTCAGTCGATCTGCTTTTGCCATGCGGCGAACAGCCCGCCACATACGGCCACGCCGATCAGAAAATAGAAACCGTCCATCGAAGTGAGGAAGCTCGCCTGCCGCGCCACCATCTGGCCGATCTGCGCGAGCGCGAGCGCATGGGCGTCGCCGGGCGCGGCGCCCGCCGCGGTGAAGCGGCCGGCGAGCGCGGCGACGCCCTGCTGGAATACCGGATTGTACGGATTCGCGAACTCCATCAGGCGGGTGCGATGCAGCGCTTCGCGGTGCTGCTCGAGAATGATCACGGAGGCGGTCGCAAACGAGATCGTCAGTTGCCGGACGATGTTCTTCAGCCGGTACACGTGCGTGAACTCCTCGATCGCGAAGGTGCGGAACGTCAGATTGGCGACCGGCAGCACGATGAAGAGCAGCAGCAAGCCGCGCAGCAGCAGCGGCCCGACTAGCGCGGATTCGCCGGCATCGGGCGTCATGCGCGTCATCCAGAGCGCGGCCCATGCGGCGACCGCGAAGCCCGGCACGATGATCCATTTCTTGCGCGGCAACAGCTTCGCATAACGCAGGTAGACGAACAGCGCGCTGGCCGAAATCAGCGACGTCGAACCGACGAGGCGCCCGGTGTTCTCGACCGGATAGCCGAGGCCGCTTTCCAGGAAGCGCGAGATCAGGAAGCTGTAGGCAGTGGACTCGTAGTAATAGAACATGTACAGCACGAGGCCGACCTGAAAGGTCTTTTCGCGCAGCGCGGTGAGACGCACGAGCGGCTTCGGATGATCCCACTGGTGATAGGCGAACCACGCCAGTGCGCCGAGACCCGCGAGCGTGAGCAGGATCAGGCCGGGCGAGCTGGTGAAGAGCTGGAAGCGCAACTGCTGCATCACGATCTGCAGTGCGCCCTGCGCGAACGCGAAGCTCAGGTACGGCCAGAAGTGTCCGGCGCCACGTTCCTCCGGCTGCAGGTCGCCGGCGTCGGGCAGTGCGAGCATCGCGAGGATCGCGAACAGCACGCCGACGGGCGCGGTGCAGGCGAACAGCGCGCGCCAGTCGAAGTGCGCGACGAGCTGGCCGCCGATCAGCGGGGCGAGCGCGCTGCCAAGCAGGATCAGGATGAGGAACGCGCGGGTGGCGACGGGGCGCCGCTGCGGCGTGAAGCTCGCCTGGATCAGGATGCGGCAGGTGCCCATCATCGGGCCGATGAAGTAGCCCTGGAAGCCGCGCGCGAACGCGAGTTCGAACGAGGTCTCGCACAGCGCGGCCGCGAGCGCGCCGCCGGCATACAGCAGCATGCAGCCGGCGACGTAGCGGCGATAGCCGATCCGCTCGACCCACCATTGCTGCTGCAGGATGCCCAGCACGGCGGCCACTGCGTACGCACTCGACGACCAGACCAGCTCGTCGGGCGACGCATTGACGCCGCCGGCGATGTAGCTGGAGAAGAACGAGAAGATCGCGTTGTCGAAATAGTCGAGCCCGGTGACGAGCGCGAGCACCCACGGGAAGAAGTCGCCGCGCAGCCGGGCGACGCTGAAAAGGGGCGCGTGGGGAGACGCGGGGTTCATGCCGGTTCGTTCCGCGGGTTGCGGCGTGCCGGGGTGGCGCGCCGCTGCTGTTCCCGGGCCGCGCGGCGCTGCTCGATCAGCTGTTCGGGCGTCTCGCCTGCGAGGCGCCGCTCGACGTAGTCCAGATCGCGGCCGAGTTCCGCCTTCAGCATCCGCACTTCTTTCAGTTCGCGGCGCGCCGCCTCGATGCGCGCGTCGAGCGCGTCGACCTGCTGCGCAAGCGCGGTGCGGATCTCGCCCAGCGACGCGTTCGAGTAGCGCCGGCGGCCGCCTTCGTCGAGCTCCAGCGGGCGCTTCAGCATCTCGGTGATACCGTGCAGCGAGAATCCCAGCGAGCGCAGCCGCAGGATGCGCGAGAAGCGTTCAAGATCGGCCTCGTCGTACAGACGGTAGCGGCCTTCACTGCGCGTGGGCGACACGAGACCGCGCTCTTCGTAGTACTTCAGCGTGCGCGGTGTCACGTTCAGGCGCTCGGCGGCATCGCGCACCGTCAGCAGCGGGGATCGGTCTTTCGGCATCGTGCGGGACGCGGTGGGTACCCGGGGATTATAGTTCAACGTGCACGTTCACGTACAGGTTGGCGCGTGCGATGGTGTGCGTGACCGAGTGACCGAGTGACCGAGTGACCGAGTGACCGAGTGACCGCCGGCGCCGTGCGCGGCAGAATGACCCGGCGCGAGGTAGCGCGTCACGGGGATGTTGCCGGTATGGAGTGGGGGGGACGCCATGCCGCCCGCGCAATAAAAAACGCCCGCGCAATGGCGGGCGTCGGCTGTCGCGGCAAGGGCGGGATTAGCTGCCGCCGCCGCGGCGCATCAGATCGAAGAACTCCGAGTTGCTCTTGGTCTGGCGAATCTTGTCGAGCAGAAATTCCATCGCCTCGACTTCGTCCATGTCGTGGATGAACTTGCGCAGCACCCAGATCTTTTGCAGGATCTCGGGCTTGATCAGCAGTTCTTCGCGGCGCGTGCCGGACTTGTTCAGGTTGATGGACGGATACACGCGTTTTTCCGCGAGGCGGCGTTCGAGGTGCACTTCCATGTTGCCGGTGCCCTTGAACTCTTCGTAGATCACGTCGTCCATGCGGCTGCCGGTTTCGATCAGCGCGGTGCCGATGATCGTGAGCGAGCCGCCTTCCTCGATGTTGCGCGCCGCGCCGAAGAAGCGCTTCGGACGCTGCAGCGCGTTGGCGTCGACGCCGCCGGTGAGCACCTTGCCCGAGGCCGGCACGACCGTGTTGTAGGCGCGCGCGAGACGCGTGATCGAGTCGAGCAGGATCACGACGTCGTTTTTCATCTCGACGAGGCGCTTGGCCTTTTCGATCACCATCTCGGCGACCTGCACGTGACGCGCAGCCGGTTCGTCGAAGGTCGACGCGATCACTTCGCCGGCCACCGAGCGCTGCATTTCGGTCACTTCTTCGGGGCGCTCGTCGATCAGCAGCACGAACAGGATCACGTCCGGGTGGTTCTGCTTGATCGCGTGCGCGATGTGCTGGAGCATCACGGTCTTGCCCGACTTCGGCGAGGCGACCAGCAGGCCGCGCTGACCCTTGCCGATCGGCGCGATCATGTCGATGATGCGGCCCGTCACGTTCTCCTCGCCGCGCATTTCGCGCTCGAGCAGCAGCACCTTGTTCGGGTGCAGCGGCGTGAGGTTTTCGAACATGATCTTGTGCTTCGACGCTTCGGGCGGCTGGCCATTGACCTTGTCCACCTTCACGAGCGCGAAATAGCGTTCGCCGTCTTTCGGCGTGCGCACCTCGCCTTCGATCGTGTCGCCGGTATGCAGGTTGAAGCGCCGGATCTGCGACGGGCTGATATAGATATCGTCCGTGCTGGCGAGGTAGGACGTTTCCGGCGAGCGCAGGAAACCGAAGCCGTCAGGCAGTACCTCGAGCGTGCCGTCGCCGAAGATTGTTTCGCCCGTCTTGGCGCGCTTTTTCAAAATGGCGAACATGAGCTCCTGCTTGCGCAGGCGGTTCGCACTTTCGATCTCGAGGCCATTGGCCATCTCGATCAATTCAGACACGTGCAGCGTCTTGAGCTCGGATAAATGCATACGGACAACCCGCAGGAGAAGGTGCGACCTGAAAAGAAATCTGGGAGGAGAGTGAGCGGAACCGCTCGAGGACTTAGACGCCGTTTGGGCGTTTTGTGAATTCTAGCATAGCACACGCGCGTTTCGGCACGCGGCGCGCGCGCATCTTGCGCAACGGCGTGTTGCCGGCCGGCAACACGCCGTTGACCCGCGGATACAGTGGATCAGAGGTTGCCGTCGAGGAACGCGGTGAGCTGCGACTTCGACAGCGCGCCGACCTTCTGGGCCGCGACTGCGCCGTTCTTGAAAAGGATCAGCGTCGGGATGCCGCGCACGCCGAACTTGACCGGCGTGGACTGGTGCTCGTCGACATTGATCTTTGCGACCTGCAGGCGGTCAGCATAGTCGCGCGCGACTTCGTCGAGGATCGGTGCAATCATCTTGCACGGACCGCACCACTCGGCCCAGAAGTCGAGCAGCACGGGTTTGTCGGATTTGACGACGTCCTGTTCGAACGATGCGTCGCTGATATGCTTGATCTGGTCGCTCATGTATGGATACCTCAATCGGATCGAGGCCTGCTTGAAGATGGCTCGCCACGATACAACAAACCGGGAAAACTTCCGTTCGCTGTGCCCCGAACGACGCCTGTTGCCGCGTCCTCCGGGACATTCAACCCGCAGTGTAGCCTAAATTGCTATGCGTTGCCGGCCGTGATAGTAGTCATGCGGGCAGTAGGGCCAAGGCCCGTTGCAGCGCAAGGCCAAGGTCCGCTGCAACCCGCTGCGCGACGCGTCGAGGGGGCCGCACGAGGGGCGCGGCGCGTGTCCGGACCCGCGCGGCAAAATTTGTTGGTCATGGCAGTCGCGCGCGACGCACGGCGATGGTACAATTTCACGTGACGGGCCTCCTCGCATGGAGGCGCGGTCAACTTGGTCAGGTCGGGAACGAAGCAGCCACAGCCGTTTTCCACCAGTGCCGAGGGTCAGGCTCGTCACCTTCGCTTTTCTTCGTTTTTCTGCCGCTGGGTTTTCGCGAACGCGTTCGCGTTATCGCGTTACTCTCCGTCGTTTTTCTTCCCGCAGCTTTCCCTCCGCCGTTTTTCCTGCGTTTTCCTCGCGCAGCATTGCCCGTTTTTCTGTCGCTTCCTCTATCCGGTTTCGCCGCGCTTTCCGGTTTTTGTCCGGCCGGGGCAGGTTGAATCCGGGCTGTATTCCGTCCGGGGTCCCGGCGTGTTTCCGCGGTCATGTCGTCATCATGTCGTTATCCGGCATGCGCGGGATGCGCTCGTCCATGCGCGCACGGTTTTGCCGCGCGAACCGGCAGCCGGGCGCGTACGCGCCCGACGCCGGGCACGCCGCAACCGCTCGCGCGGCGGCGCTCGCGTGCGCACGCGCGAGGGGCCTGTGCGCACGGTCGTTGCTGATACAATTTCCCGATGACCTATCAAGTTCTCGCACGCAAATGGCGGCCGAAGGATTTCGCGTCGCTCGTCGGCCAGGAGCACGTGGTGCGCGCGCTCACGCATGCGCTCGACGGTGGGCGTCTGCATCACGCCTATCTGTTCACCGGAACGCGCGGCGTCGGCAAGACCACGCTCTCGCGTATCTTTGCGAAGGCGCTGAACTGCGAAACCGGCGTGAGTTCGACGCCCTGCGGCGTATGCCGGGCGTGTCGCGAGATCGACGAGGGCCGCTTCGTCGACTACGTCGAGATGGACGCCGCGAGCAACCGCGGCGTCGACGAAATGGCCGCGCTGCTCGAACGCGCGGTCTACGCGCCGGTGGATGCGCGCTTCAAGGTCTACATGATCGACGAAGTGCACATGCTGACGAACCATGCGTTCAACGCGATGCTGAAGACGCTGGAAGAGCCGCCGCCGCACGTCAAGTTCATCCTCGCGACCACCGACCCGCAGAAGATCCCGGTCACCGTGCTGTCGCGCTGTCTGCAATTCAACCTGAAACAGATGCCGGCCGGCCACATCGTCGGGCATCTGGAGCGGATTCTGGGCGAGGAGGGCGTGCCGTTCGACGCGCAGGCGCTGCGCCTGCTCGCGCGCGCGGCCGAAGGCTCGATGCGCGACGCGCTCTCGCTCACCGATCAGGCGATCGCCTATTCGGCCAACCAGGTCAGCGAGGATGCGGTGCGCGGGATGCTGGGCGCGCTCGACCAGAGCTATCTGATCCGCCTGCTCGACGCGCTGGTCGACGGCGATGGGGCCGCGGTGCTGTCGGTGGCGGACGAAATGGCGCTGCGCAGCCTGTCGTTTCCGACCGCGCTGCAGGATCTCGCGAGCCTGTTGCACCGGATTGGCTGGGCGCAGTTCGCGCCCGCTTCGGTGCTCGACGAATGGCCCGAAGCCCAGGACATCCGGCGCTTCGCGCAGGCGCTGTCGCCCGAACAGGTTCAGCTGTTCTACCAGATCGCGACGATCGGCCGGGCCGAACTGGGCCTCGCGCCCGACGAGTACGCGGGCTTCACGATGGCGCTGCTGCGGATGCTGGCGTTCGAGCCGGCGGCCAGCGGTGCGGCGGGCGGCTCGACTGGCTCGAACGGCGCGGCGTCGGGCGGCCTCGCGACGGGCGCCGCGGGCCGGCGCGGCAGCGCGGCGCCCGTTACGGCGGCGGGAGCGGCGCCTGCCGCGCAGATGCCGCCGGCGGCTTCCGCGGCTGCGCGTTCTTCGTCGCCGGCAGGGGTGGCCGGCGCGGCTGCGGTTGCGCCGGCCGCGCCGCGCGACCTTCCACCGGTACCGGTGCAGGCGCCGCCGCGCGCGGAGCAAGGCAGCGCAGCAGCAGGGCAGGCGTCGCCAGCTGCGGTTGGGTCGGTTGGGTCTCTTCCCGAAAAGCCGGCGGACGACGTCGCCCCGGCTGCTCCGGTGCCGGCACCCCAGATGCATCGCGATGCCGCTCCGGCAGCCGGCGTGCCGGCCGTAGCCGAAGCGGCGGGCGAGCCGGCGGATGTCGTCGACGACCCGGTCTCGCGCGAGACGGCCATCGCATCCGGCGGTCCGGGCGAAGGCGACGCAAGCGCCGCGCATGCCGGCCAGCTTGTCGTGTCCGATGCGGCGCCTTCAGTATCCGCAAGCGATGATGCGTTTTTGCCGGTGCCGGACACGGCGCAGATGACGGCGGATTCGACGAGCGCCGCTTCATCCGCGGCGGCGCCCGCCGTGCTGGCCGAGACCGCAACGCCGTCGGTAGCGTCGACCGACGCACCGTCGCGGCTATCCCGCCCGTCCTCCACGGTTGACGCGTTGCCTGCTGCGTCTGCTGCGCCGGACCCGATGACCGGGGCGTCTGCCGATGCCGCACTGCGCCGCGGTGGCGCTAGCGCGGCGCTCGACGTGCTGCGCAACGCGGGCATGAAGCTGTCGTCGGAGCGCGGCCGGACGGCGGCTGCGGCGCCGGCTGCGCCGAAGCCCGCCGCGCCGCGGGCGAGCGCGCCGGCGTCGGTCGCGCGTCGCGCGCAGGACGCCGAGTCGCCACGACCGATCCGCGAAACGCGCGAAACGCGCGAGGTGCGCGATGGACGCGATGGACGCGGCCCGGCCGGGTCGGCGGGCGCGTCGGCGGTGCCGCCGTGGGAAGAGATTCCGCCCGACGACTACGTGCCGCTTTCGAGCGAAGACGATTACTTTGGCGCGCTGCCGGATGACGGCTACGTGCCCGCGTTCGACCGCGGGCCCGACGACGTGCGGGTGGCCGCTCCGGCTCCGGTGCCGGCCGATACGCGGCCGCTGCCGCCCGCGATCGCGCTGGACGCGATCGGCTTTGCCGGCGAATGGCCGGCGCTTGCGGCGGACCTGCCGCTGAAGGGCATCGCGTATCAGCTGGCCTTCAACAGCGAGCTGACCGCGCTCGACGGCCACACGCTCAAGCTGAGCGTGCCGGTGCCGCAATACGCCGAGGCGTCGCAGGTCGCGAAACTGAAGGCCGCGCTCGCCGAGCGCGTCGGCCGGGCGCTCGACGTGGAGGTCGAGGTCGGCCCGGCGCGCCGCACGGCCGCCGCGCTCGACGCGATTGCGCGCGCGCAGCGCCAGCAGGACGCCGAGCGCGAGATCGGCGCGGATCCGTTCGTGCAGTCGCTGATCCGCGAGTTCGGGGCGCGCATCGTGCCCGGCTCGGTCAAGCCGATCGCGCCGGATGCGGGCGGCAACGCCCCGCCCACCCATTGATGCACGGCGCCGCCAAGCGGCGCCGCCACCCACGATTCAACGCTTTCGAGAAGGAGCAGGTCCATGATGAAAGGTCAACTCGCCGGGCTGATGAAGCAGGCCCAGCAGATGCAGGAAAACATGAAGAAGATGCAGGAGCAGCTCGCGCAGATCGAGGTCGAGGGCCAGTCCGGCGCGGGTCTCGTCAAGGTGACGATGACCTGCAAGAACGAGGTGCGGCGCGTCTCGATCGATCCGAGCCTGCTCGCGGACGACAAGGACATGCTCGAAGATCTGGTCGCGGCCGCGTTCAACGACGCGGTACGCAAGGCCGAGTCGACCGCGCAGGAAAAGATGGGCGGCATGACCGCGGGCCTGCCGCTGCCGCCGGGCTTCAAGCTGCCGTTCTGAACCCGGGCCGCACGGGCGGCGGTCCGCGCGGCGCGCGCCCGCATGCCGTCGTGCGGCACGCTCGCATGGCGCCGCGCGCCGGGTCGCGTCGCCCCGGGGCGCCTTTTCCTTGCCGTTGCCGATTCCGCATGAAACAACCTTCCGCCCTGTCGGCGCTCGTCGAAGCGCTGCGCGCGTTGCCCGGTGTCGGACCCAAATCCGCGCAGCGCATCGCCTATCACCTGATGCAGCACGATCGCGACGGCGCGCAGCAACTCGGGCGCGCGCTGCTGTTCGCGACCGAGCATCTGCAGCACTGCGAGAAGTGCAACACGTTCACCGAAGCGCAGATCTGCGAGGTCTGCCGTGACGAGGAGCGCGACCCGACGCTGCTGTGCGTGGTCGAGACGCCGGCCGACCAGATCATGCTCGAACAGACGCTCACGTATCGCGGCCTGTATTTCGTGCTGATGGGACGGCTGAGCCCGCTCGACGGCATCGGCCCGAAAGAGATTCACTTCGAGCGGCTGGTGCGGCGCGCGTCGGACGGCGTGGTCAGGGAGGTCGTGCTGGCCACCAATTTCACCAACGAAGGCGAGGCGACCGCGCATTATCTCGGCCAGACGCTCAAGGCGCGCGGCCTCGCGGTGACGCGCCTCGCGCGCGGCGTGCCGGTGGGCGGCGAGCTCGAATACGTCGACGCGGGCACGATCGCCCGCGCGATGCTCGACCGGCGCGCGTTGTAGCGTCACCCGGCGCCGCCGCGCGCCCTACAGCATGGAGACAGTCTGATCATGAATGCAGCGCCCACCGACGCCAGGCCCGCGGGCCCGCTCGCCGGCGTCAAGGTGCTCGAACTCGGCACGCTGATCGCGGGCCCGTTTGCCGCGCGTTTTCTCGGCGAGTTCGGCGCGGAGGTCATCAAGATCGAAGACCCGAAAGGCGGCGATCCGCTGCGCAAATGGCGCAAGCTTTATCCGGAGGCCGGCGGCACGTCGTTGTGGTGGGCCGTCCAGGCGCGCAACAAGAAGTCCGTGACGGTGAATCTGAAAGCGGACGAGGGCAAGGAGATCGTGCGCCGCCTTGCTCGCGAAGCGGATATCGTCATCGAGAATTTTCGCCCCGGCCTGCTCGAAAAGCTCGGGCTCGGCTACGACGTGCTGAGCGCCGGGAATCCCGGGCTCGTCATGGTGCGGCTCTCCGGCTACGGCCAGACGGGCCCGTACCGCGACCGGCCGGGATTCGGCGCGATCGCCGAGTCGATGGGCGGGCTGCGCCACATCACCGGTTACCCGGACCTGCCGCCGCCGCGCATCGGCATTTCGATCGGCGATTCGATCGCCGCGCTGCACGGCGTGATCGGCGCGCTGATGGCGCTGCATCACCGCCAGGCGAACGGCGGCACCGGGCAGGTGGTCGACGTCGCGCTCTACGAGGCGGTCTTCAACATGATGGAGAGCGTGGTGCCCGAGTACGGCGTCTACGGGATGGTGCGCGAGCGCACCGGCGCGTCGCTGCCGGGCATCGTGCCGTCGAATACCTATCCGTGCCGCGACGGCAGCATCGTGATCGGCGGCAACAGCGACCCGATCTTCCGGCGCCTGATGCTCGCGATCGGGCGCGAGGATCTTGCCGGCGACCCGGCGCTCGCGCACAACGACGGCCGCGTGCCGCGCACGGCCGAGATCGACGGCGCGATTGCCGCGTGGCTGTCGACGCGCACGATCGACGACGCGCTGGCAGTGCTGAACGCCGCCGACGTGCCGGCAGGGCGCATCTTCAGCGTGGCGGACATGTTCGCCGATCCGCAGTTCATCGCGCGCGAGATGATCCAGCGTTTTCGCTGGCAGGACGGCAAGGAGATCGCACTGCCGGCGATCACGCCGAAGCTGTCCGCGACGCCGGGCGAGACGCGCTGGCTCGGCCCCGAACTCGGCGAACACACGGACGAGGTGCTGCGCACGCTCGGCTACGACGACGCGCAGATCGCGCAGTTGCACGCGCAGCAGATCGTCTGAGCGCGTGACGCCGCCGGGCGGATGGGGCCGGCGGCGCGCCGCGCGCGGGTGCATGATATCGCATCGTGACCCGGTGCGCCACGTCGGATCACGTCACCTCACATCGCGTCACCTCACGTGACCTCACGTCACGTCACGGCGTAATCACTACCTTGCCGATCACGCGCCGCCCGGCCATCTCGCGCAATGCGCGCGGCGTCTCCGCGAGCGGGTAGCGCGCCGACACGTGGGGCCGCAGCTTGCCCTCGTCGATCCAGCCGAGCATCTGCGCGAAGGCCGCCGCATTGCGTTGCGGCTCGTGCTTTGCAAAGTCGCCCCAGAATACGCCGACGAGGCTCGCCCCCTTCAGCAGCGCCAGGTTCAGCGGCAGCTTCGGAATCGCGCCGTTCGCGAAACCCACGACGAGATAGCGGCCGCGCCAGCCGATACTGCGAAACGCCGGCTCCGCATAGTCGCCGCCGACCGGGTCGTAGATCACGTCGGGGCCGCGGCCGTCGGTGAGCGCGCGGATGCGCTCACGCAGATCCTCGCGGCTGTAGTTGATCGTCGCGTCGGCGCCGTGCGCCTTGCAGACGTCGAGTTTCGCGTCGGACGACGCCGCGGCGATCACGCGCGCCCCGATCGCCTTGGCGATTTCGACCGCGGCCAGCCCCACGCCGCCGGCTGCGCCGAGCACGAGCATCGTCTCGCCGGGCTGCAGCGCGCCGCGGTCGATCACCGCGTGATGCGACGTGCCATAGGCCAGCGTGAACGCGGCCGCGAGCGCGAAGTCGACGTGTCCGGCAAGCGGTACGCACGCAGCGGCGGGCGCACGCGCCTGCTCGGCAAAGCCGCCCTGTCCGGTGAACGCGACCACCCGCGCGCCCGGCTGGAACTGCGTGACGCCCGCGCCGACCGCGCGCACGATCCCCGCGACTTCCGAGCCCGGCGTGAAGGGCAGCGGCGGCTTGAACTGGTATTTGTTCTCGATGATCAGCACGTCGGGAAAGTTGACGCTGGCGGCCTTCACGTCGATCACGACTTCGCCCGGCTGCGGTTCGGGGTCGGGCAGATCCTCGACCGTCAACTGCTCCGGCGGGCCATACTGGGTGCAGCGAATCGCTCGCATCGGGTCTCCTCGTGAGTGGGTCCTGGAAAATGCGTCCCGGGAAATGCATCCTGGGAAATGCATCCTGGGAAATGCATCCTGGGAAATGCGCTCGGGGAGCGGATTGCCAGTGTATCTCCGCCAGCGAACGACCGTGCGTTTTATCCGGCCGCTCGGCGGCTTCGAGAGGCGCCTGGCGTGTCGTTCGCCTGCCTTCTTTCCTCGGTTACAATCGTCGCATGCGAATCCTTCTCAGCAACGACGACGGGTACCTGGCACCCGGTCTCGCCGCGCTTTACGAAGCGCTGTCGGCTTTCGCCGACGTCACCGTGATGGCACCGGAGCAGAACTGCAGCGGCGCATCGAACTCGCTGACGCTGTCGCGGCCGCTGTCGGTGCTGCGCTCGTCGACGGGATTCTATTATGTGAACGGCACACCGACCGATTCGGTTCACATCGCGCTCACGGGCATGCTCGACCACACGCCCGATCTTGTGGTGTCCGGCATCAACAACGGCCAGAACGTGGGCGAAGACACGCTGTATTCGGGCACCGTCGCCGCCGCGACCGAAGGCATCATGTTCGGCGTGCCGGCCATCGCGTTCTCGCTGGTCGACAAGGACTGGGTGCATCTGGATGCGGCCACGCGCGTCGCCGCGGAGATCGTGCGCCACTACCTCGCGCAGCCGCTCCCGGGGCATCCGCTGCTGAACGTCAACATCCCGAACCGGCCATACGAGCAGTTGCGCGAGTGGCGCGTGACCCGTCTCGGCAAGCGGCATCCCTCGCAGCCGGTGATCCGGCAGACCAATCCGCGCGGCGAACCGATCTACTGGATCGGCCCGTCGGGCAGCGCGCGCGATGCGAGCGAAGGCACGGATTTCCACGCGATCGCGAACGGCTGCGTGTCGATCACGCCGCTTCAGCTCGATCTCACCCACACCGATATGCTTCCCGCTACGCGCGACTGGGCGCGCGCCGGGAGCGGCGCTTCATGACCGGGGCGCGCGCCCGGCGCTTTCCGTTGGGCCTCGACGATCTCGTGCGCGAGCCGCGCCGGCCCGATGGCCGTCCCGGCGATGCGCACGCGGTCAACCGCGCAAGTAGCGACGCGCGGCCGAAGCCGGCGGCGCGCGGTATCGACGCCGCGCCCGCCCGTCAGTCGCACGAGCCCGCGCGGCCGGCCGTGTCTCCGATGTCTCCGGCGCCTTCCGCGTCATCTGCAGTGAAGCCGCGCGCGCCGACGCCTGTGGCCGGCACGCCCCTGGCGGCGGCCGCTCTCAAGTTGTCCCCCGCTGCACCGTCCGCGGCCAGGCCGCCCGCTGCGAAGGCGCTTGCCGCACAGCCGCCTGCTGCGAAGGCGCCCGCCGCACAGCCGTCTGCTGCAAAAGTGCTTGCTTCAAAACCGGCCGCCGCAAAGCTGCCTCCCGCAAAGCCGTCTGCGGTCAAGCCGCCCGTCGCGGGGCGGGGCGCCGCCGTGCCGGCCGCTGCCGTCGGCAACCGGCCGGCATCGCGCGCCACGGGCGCGTCGCCCGCACCGCTATCCACCGCGGCAGCGCTCGCGAAGACGCCGGCCGTGCGCACTGCGCGTTCGTCGGGTGCGCCGGACGTCGCGCTCAACAGTGCGCTCGCATTGACTTCGGAACGGGTGCGCGAGCGCATGGTCGAACGCCTGCGGGCCAACGGCATCCTCGATCAGCGCGTGATTCATGCGATGTCGGTCGTGCCGCGCCACATGTTCGTCGACCCGGGGCTCGCAACCCAGGCCTACGAAGACGCGGCGCTGCCGATCGGTCACCACCAGACGATCTCGAAGCCTTCGGTGGTCGCGCGGATGATCGAGCTGGCGGCGGCGGGCCGTGCGCTCGGCAGCGTGCTGGAAATCGGCACCGGCTGCGGCTACCAGGCGGCCGTGCTGAGCCAGGTCGCGCGCGACGTGTATTCCATTGAGCGCATCAAGCCGTTATACGAGCGCGCCAAGACGAACCTGCGGCCGCTGCGCATTCCGAATATCCGGCTGCATTACGGTGATGGCCGCGTCGGTTTGCCGTCGGCCGCGCCGTTCGACGCAATCGTGATCGCCGCGGCCGGGCTCGACGTTCCGCAGGCGCTGCTGGAGCAGCTTGCGCCCGGCGGCCGGCTGGTCGCGCCGGTCGGCGCGCAGGACGGACAGAGCCAGGTCCTGACGCTCGTGGAGCGGACCGGGCCCGCGCAATGGCGGGAGTCGCGGCTTGATCGCGTTTTCTTTGTACCCTTAAAATCCGGAGTGATTTGACACCGATGACTATGTTGCGCGCGATGCCCAAACCCAGCCTGAATGTCTCCCTGACCGTAGCCCAGCGTAGCGTGTGCGTGGTCGCGCTTTCACTGTTGACGGCCTGTGCGACTCGGCTCGACAACGCGCCGGTCGTCGATCGCTCCGCCAGCCTGAACACGCCGGGCGGGCAGACGTCTGCGGCGAACGCGCCGCTGCCGCCCGCGCCGCCCGGCTACTACCGCGTGAAGCCGGGCGATACGCTGTACCGGATCGCGCTCGAAAACGGCCAGAACTATCGCGACATTGCCGCGTGGAACAATCTCGCCGATCCGAATCAGATCGAAGTCGACCAGTTGCTGCGGGTCGCGCCGCCGGGCGCGAACGTGGCGGCGATGACACCGGGCGTCACCACGTCGCCGGTGGCCGGCGGCGGCGTGCAGAGCGCGCCGATCGGCGCGCCGCCCGGGGCGGCCGGTGCGATGCCCGGCTCGGGCGTCACCGCGACGACGATCCCGCCGCAACCGCCGGCGAGCGGCATGCCGGCAGCCGCGGGGCCGATCAGTTTCGCGTGGCCCGCGCGCGGCCCGATCATCGGCACGTTCAACGACACCACCAACAAGGGCATCAACATCGGCGGCAACGCGGGCGATCCGGTCAGGGCCGCTGCGGACGGGCGCGTCGTGTACGCCGGAAATGGGCTGCGCGGCTACGGCAATCTCATTATCATCAAGCATGACGCGACGTATCTGACCGCGTATGCACACAACCGCGCTTTGATGGTAAAAGAAGGGGACGCGGTGACCAAGGGGCAGAAGATCGCCGAGATGGGGAATTCGGATTCGGACCGTGTGATGTTGCATTTCGAAGTTCGCCGGCAGGGCAAACCTGTCGACCCACTGAAGTACTTGCCGCCGCAATAAGCGATACGACCATGCCGAAACCGAAGCGCCGCCCGCCGCAAGCCGAGTCTGAGAAGATCAGCCGCGCCACGCATGTCACGGTGGACGACGGCGCTGCTTCGGAGCCGGAAGACGAGAATCTCGACGATTTCGAGGGCGCGCGCGAAGCCGACGAGCCATCGGCTGCGGCGGAAGAGCCGGGCGACGCGGCTGAAGGCACCCCGGCCAGCGCGCCCGATGCCGACGACTTTCGCGCACTGCTGCAGGCCGAACTCACTGCTGACACGATTCAGCACTACCTCAACCGGATCAGCGTGAAGCCGCTGCTTACCGTCGAGGAAGAGCAGCGTTATTCGCGGCTGGCCAAAGCGGGTGAATTCGAGGCGCGCCAGGTCATGATCGAGCGCAACCTGCGCCTCGTCGTGAGCATTGCGAAGGGATATCTGAACCGCGGTGTGCCGCTGCTCGACCTGATCGAAGAGGGCAACCTCGGGCTGATGCACGCGATCGAGAAATTCGATCCGACGCGCGGTTTCCGTTTTTCCACCTACGCGACGTGGTGGATCCGCCAGAGCATCGAGCGGGCGATCATGAATCAGGCGCGCACGGTCCGCCTGCCGGTGCACGTGATCCGCGAGCTGAACCAGGTGCTGCGCGCGAAGCGTCATCTCGAGAAGAATTCGATGAATACCGGGGACGCGGTGGAGCGGCGCGACGCCAGCGTCGACGACATCGCATACCTGACCGGCAAGACCGCCGACGAGGTCACCGACATTCTCGCGCTGAACGAGCACACCGCTTCGCTCGATGCGCCGCTCGACCTCGACCCGGCGAGCAGCCTGCTCGATCTGCTGTCGGACGACCAGAGCGCGTCGCCCGATGCCGAGGTGCAGCACCGCGAGCTCGAAACGCTGACGCGCGCCTGGCTTGCGCGCCTGTCCGACAAGCATCGTCATGTGATCGAGCGGCGCTTCGGCCTCAATCACATCGAACCCGCCACGCTCGAAGAGCTGGCCGACGAAATGGGCCTCACGCGCGAGCGGGTGCGCCAGATCCAGCAGGAAGCGCTGGTTCGCCTGAAACGCTTCTTCGCCTCCAACGGCGTGCGCAAGGACGCCGTTCTGTAACCCGATGACACCGATTCTCGTATTCGACATCGAGACCATTCCCGATGTCGCCGGCATTCGCCGGCTCGAAGACCTGCCCGCGACGATGACCGATGCCGACGTCGCCGAGCACGCATTCGCCGCGCGCCGGGAAAAGAGCGGCAGCGATTTCCTGCCGCACCACCTGCAGCGCGTCGCGGCGATCTCCTGCGTGTTTCGCGACCAGCACGGCTTTCGCGTCCGTTCGCTCGGCACGCCGGCCGATGGCGAAGCCGCGCTGGTGCAGTCGTTCTATCGGGTGATCGAGAAGTACACGCCGCAGCTGGTGTCGTGGAACGGCGGCGGTTTCGACCTGCCGGTGCTGAACTATCGCGCGCTCGTCAACGGTATCGCGGCGGCGCGTTTCTGGGACGCCGGCGAGGACGACCGCGACTTCAAGTGGAACAACTACCTGAGCCGCTATCACACGCGCCATACCGACCTGATGGACGTGCTCGCGATGTACCAGGCGCGCGCGAACGCGCCGCTCGACGCGCTCGCGAAGCTATGCGGCTTTCCCGGCAAGCTCGGGATGGACGGCGCCCAGGTGTGGCTCGCATACCAGGAAGGGCGCATCGAGGAAATCCGCCATTACTGCGAGACGGACGTCGTCAATACCTACCTGCTGTACTGCCGGTTCCAGCTGATGCGCGGCGCGCTTTCCGCTGACGAATATGCGGACGAGATCGCGCTGGTCAAGCGTGCGCTCGAACAGGAAAGCGCGCCGCACTGGCGCGAATACCTGGCCGCGTTCGCACCTGCCGGCGATTGATCAGCACTGCGACGCGCCGGCGCAACCGGGCGGCGCGCGCTCCCGCTCAGGCGAGTTCCAGCACGATGGGCTGATGATCCGAGGCGCACGTGATGCTGTCGATCTCGCAGCGCCGCAGACGCGCGCGCAGATTCGCGGTCACGAACACGAAATCGCACGCGATCGGACCGTCGGCCCACTGCGCGGTATCGTAGACGCCGGCGGTCGGCGGTGGGGGCGCGCCCGCATGCAGCGCGGTCCACGCGTCGATGAATGCCGGGCTGTCCGCGAGCGGCTCCAGCATGCGCCGGTACGCGTCGCTGCCGAACGGACTGTTGAAATCGCCGCAGACGATGGCCGCGACAGGCCGCGCGGTGTCGACGAATGGGCCGTCGGCGGTCTCTGCCGGCGCGGGCCGTGCCGCGTGCGCGGCGGCTTCCTGCTGGATGCGGCGCAGCGCGTCGACTTGCGCGAGCCGCTGCGTGGCCGAATAGAACTCCAGATGCGTGACGATCACGCGCAGCGCGCCGCCCGGCGCGCCGATCTCGACTTCGAGCGCCGCGCGTTGCATCGACGGCGCCGCCGGATCGGCGGGCCAGGGTAGCGCGTGACGGGTCACGCGGCCGACCGGCAGGCGCGTCGCCAGCGCATTGCCGAACTGGCGGCGCGCCGTGCCGGGCGCGCGCGGCGGCAGGTCGGCGCCGATCGCGTCGAACACCGCGTAGCCGGGCAGTTGCGCCGCCAGTTCGGCGAACTGGTCGCCGCCCGGGCCGCCGGGCAGCGCGCCGAAGCCGCGCGTGAGCTCCTGCAGGCACAGCACGTCGAAATCGGCGAGACGGCGCGCCTCGTCGAGCGTTCTCGCGAGGTCCACGCGGCCGGTGGCGTCGCGTCCCCACTGGACGTTCCAGCTGATCAGTCGCATCGTCGAATCTCCGTATCCGGTGGCGCTTCGTCTACAATCTCGCCTTTCATCCTAGTTTCTCAGGAAGCCGCAGGTGTCTCAAACCGCTTCTAAGGCTGGTCCTCAGTCCGCTTCGCAGTCCGCTTCGGAGTCTGCTTCGCAGCCCGCCGCTCAGCCGGTTTCGCAATCCGCTGCGCAGCCTGTCGCGCCACGCCCGTCGCGCGGCGGCAGGCGCGCGGCGCACCCGCCCGCCGTCGCGGCCAGTGCGCCCGCCATCGAGATCGAGTCGCTCGACATGGAGGCGCGCGGTGTCGGCCGGACCGTCAACGAAGACGGCACGCCGGGCAAGGTGATCTTCGTCGAAGGCGCGCTGCCGGGCGAGCGGGTGTCGTATCAGAGCTACCGCCGCAAGCCGAGCTTCGAGCAGGCGGAGCTGGTGGACGTACTGCGCGAAAGCGTGATCCGCACCCGGCCGAAATGCGAATTTTTCGGCACCTGCGGCGGCTGCTCGATGCAGCATCTCGACATGCGCGCGCAGATCGCGGTCAAGCAGCGCGTGCTCGAAGACAATCTCGCGCACCTGGCGAAGCTGCGGCCCGAAACCGTGTTCCGGCCGATTCACGGACCGTCCTGGGGTTACCGCTATCGTGCGCGTCTGACGGTGCGCCACGTCGCGAAGAAGGGCGGGGTGCTGGTGGGCTTCCATGAGCGCAAGAGCAGCTATGTGGCCGACATGACGCACTGCGAGGTGCTGCCGCCGCACGTCTCGGCGCTGCTCGTGCCGCTGCGCAGGCTGGTGGAGGCGCTGTCGATCCGCGAACGGATGCCGCAGATCGAGCTGGCGGTCGGCGCGTCGGTGACGGCGCTGGTGCTGCGCATCCTGGAGCCGCTCAGCACCGCGGACGAAGCGCTGCTGCGCGCGTTTGCCGATACGCACGCCGTGCAGTTCTGGCTGCAGCCGAAAGGGCCGGACACGGTCGTGCCGTTCTATCCGCTCGACCGTTCGCTCGACTACACGCTGCCGGAATTCGGCGTGCGCATGCCGTTCAGGCCGACCGATTTCACCCAGGTGAATCATCCGATCAACCGTGTGCTGGTCGGGCGGGCGCTGCGGCTGCTCGCGCCGGCGGCGGGCGATCGCGTGCTCGACCTGTTCTGCGGAATCGGCAACTTCACGCTGCCGCTCGCGCGGCTCGCGCGCGAAGTGGTCGGCATCGAAGGCAGCGAGGTGTTGACGGCGCGTGCGCTCGCGAACGCCGACGCGAATGGCGTGGCGGCGCATACGTCGTTTGCGTGCCGCAATCTGTTCGAGGTCGGCGCGGACGACATCCGCGCGCTCGGCCACTTCGACAAGTTCCTGATCGATCCGCCGCGCGAGGGCGCGCTCGCGGTGTCGAAAGCGCTGGCGGAGATCGCGCAGAGCGGCGCGGGGCCGCTGCCGCAGCGCATCGTCTATGTGTCGTGCAACCCGGCCACGCTCGCGCGCGATGCCGGGCTGCTCGTGCACGAAGCCGGTTATCTGCTCAAGGGTGCAGGGGTGGTCAATATGTTCCCGCATACGTCGCACGTCGAGTCGATCGCGCTGTTCGAGCGCGACTGAGCGCGCGCTCGCACGCGCAAAAAAAAGCCGCGTGCCCGATGGGCCGCGGCTTTTTTCGTGCTCCGAACCGGTGCGGCCGCTGCTTACGCGCGGCCGCGCCCGCCGGCGAGCGGGTCTAGAACTGCCACCACGATTTCTTCTGGCCCGGGCGCGCCTTGCCGGTGATGTACGGGCTGTCGGGGAACGTGTCGGCGAGCACGCGCTTCGTGTCGTCGGCGAGTTTCGGCTGCTTCAGCTTCTCGTACGACAGGATCATGATGTGCAGCGCCTCTTCGATCGCCGGCGCGTTCTTGTAATCCTTGATCGCGAGTTGCGCGCGGTTGATTGCCGCGACGTACGCGCCGCGCCGGTAGTAGTAGTCCGCCGCGTGCACGTCGTGCGACGCGAGCGCGTTCACGATGTAGCGCAAGCGTTGCGCCGCGTCGGGCGCGTATTTGCTCTTCGGATACTTGTCGACGACGACCTTCAGGGCGTCATACGAGACGCGCAGCGACTTCGGATCGCGCTCGCTCATGTCCTGCCCCGAAAAGCGGCCGAACAGCCCGAGGTCATCGTTGAAGTTGATCAGCCCCTTCAGGTAATACGCGTATGCAATGTCCGGATGATCCGGGTGCAGCTTGATGAAGCGGTCGATCGCCTGGTTGGCCGCATCGTTTTCGCTGTCCTTCCAGTCGCAGTAGGCCACGTTGATCTGCGCCTGCTGCGCGAAGCGGCCGAACGGGTCGCGGCCCTGCAGCAGTTCGAAGTATTTCGCGCATTTGGCCCAGTCGCCGCTCGTGTAGGCGTCCTGTGCCTCCGTATATAATTTGTCGTTCGTCCAGGCGGCGGTTTCATCGGTCTTTTCGGGCAGACCGTGACAGGCCGCAACGAGCGCGACGGCTGCGACACATGCAAGATATCGGGCCATTTTGCCGGCCGTCTTCCAGGCCGAGGACTTCGGGGCCGCCGTCTCGAGGGCGGCCGCTTCGTGGGCCGTTTTGATGATGGTGTTCAAGGCTCGCATTTTCCCGTCTAGCTTTACGTCCAGGTGACCCAGACTCAATGACCCGATCAATTCATCCGGCGCCGCCAGCGGGCGTCCGGAAAAGCAACGAAGATTATAGCCCAAGCGCCGGGCCCGCCGACGCGTCCGCACGCGATTCGGCCCCGGAGTCGGCCCGTGAGTCGGCGGGCGGGGCGTCGCGCGCGGCGCAGCCGCCGCGCGTGGCCGCGGTGCCCGACGCGCTTGCCGGCGAGCGGCTCGACAAGGTGCTCGCGAAACTCTTTCCGGAGTTTTCGCGCAGCCGGCTGCAAACGTGGATCGAGGCGGGGCGCGTGCGGATCGACGGCGCGGCGGCGAAGATCCGTCAGCCGGTGCCGCTCGGCGCCGAGATCCGGCTGGAACCGGACCTGCTGCCGGAGCAGCTCGCGTTCGCGCCGGAGCCCGTGCCGCTCGAGATCGTCTACGAAGACGATGCGCTCGTCGTGATCGACAAGCCGGCCGGCAGGGTCGTGCACCCGGCCGCCGGCAACTGGAGCGGCACCGTGCTGAACGGGCTGCTGCACCGCTATGGCGATGCGGCGGCCGGCCTGCCGCGCGCGGGCATCGTGCACCGGCTCGACAAGGAGACTTCCGGCCTCATGGTGGTCGCGCGCACGCTCGCCGCGCAGACCGATCTGGTGCGCCAGCTGCAGGCGCGCACCGTCAGGCGCCGCTACGTCGCGCTCGTGTGGGGCAATCTGCCGGAGGAGGGGACGATCGATGCGCCGATCGGGCGCGATCCGCGCGAACGCACGCGCATGGCGGTCGTCACGGGCGCGTCGGGCAAGCCCGCGCGCACCCGCTTCCGGCGCTTCGCCGCCACGGTGTGGCAGGGCCAGCCCGTGTCCGCGATCCACTGCGACCTCGAAACCGGGCGCACGCACCAGATTCGCGTGCATTGCGCGCACATCGGCCATCCGCTGCTCGGCGATCCCGTCTACGGGCGCGCGCGCGGCAAGCGCTCGGTGGCGGCGCTGCCCGGCGGGTTCGCGCGCCAGGCGCTGCACGCGTGGCGGCTCGGGCTGATCCATCCGCAGACCGGCCGCGCGATGCAATGGCGCGCCGACGTGCCGGACGATATCGAGGCGCTCTCGGTTGCGCTCGGCTTCGGCCAGCAGGATGACGAAGCGTTCGACGGCGCGTTCGAGCCGTCGTTCGACGAGGACGGCGCACGGCACGACGCCGGAGACGACGCGCCGTATGACGACATGGAAGACGAAGAGGACGACGAGGACGACCCCGCATGAGCCTGCCCGACCTGATGCCCGGCGACGTGTTGCGCCCCGCGTGGACGGGCGTATCGCCGCGCGTGCAGGCGCTCGTCAGCACGCGCGGCGGCGGCGTGAGCCTGCCGCCTTACGGACGCTGGCGCGACGGCAGCGGCGAGCCGGGCGGACTGAACCTCGGGCTTCTCGCCGGCGACGATCCGGCGGCCGTCGCCGTCAACCGCGCGCGCCTGCTGGCGCTCGCCGGCGGTGCGCGGGCCGCGTGGCTGCAGCAGGTGCACGGCGCGGGCGTGCTCGATGCGGCCGACGCGATCGCCCATGCGCACACCCACGGCGAGCCGCCGCGCGCCGACGCGAGCGTGACGGACCAGCCCGGCACGATCTGCGTGGTGATGATCGCCGACTGCATGCCGGTGCTGCTGTGCGATCCGCTCGGGCGGGCGGTCGGCGCGGCGCACGCGGGCTGGCGCGGCCTCGCGGCGGGCGTCGTCGAGCGCACCGCCGCGCGCGTCGCCGCGCTCGCCGGCGTGCCGGCGGCTTCGCTGCACGCGTATCTGGGGCCATGCATCGGACCCGCGGCCTTCGAGGTCGGCGCAGACGTGCGTGACGCCTTCATGAACGCGGCGGTGCCGGCCGAGCGCGACGCCAGTGCGCGTGCGTTCGTCCCGCATCCGCAGACTGAGGGCAAATACCTGGCCGATCTGCCCGCGCTCGCGCGCCTGCGCCTGCAGCGGCTCGGCATCGGCGCGGTGGCGGGCGGCGACGCCTGCACGCTCACGGAGCCGGCGCGCTTTTACTCGTATCGGCGCGATCGCGTCACCGGCAGAATGGCGGCGATGATCTGGCTCGCGCACTGAATGCGGCAAGCATTTTTGCTGCGCCGCCAGACCCGCGCGCCACGCGCGCGCCGTCTGCGGCCACGCGCCGCACGCGGCGAAATCCGGATGCAAAAAGGCCCTTGAACATGGGCCTTTTCTGTTTGCGGCGGACCCCCTCGGTGTCATGTCGGCGGGGAGATCGGCGATATCGGGAAAACGATAATTAAAAAGTTATCGCACTGCGGCAAAATCGGGAACAAGCATTGACATGCCCTGCGAAGGGGAGCAAGAATGTTCCCCACACACGGGGCAGGGCGTGACGAGGTCGCGAGCAGCGCCCACGTGCATCGCACACCTGCCTCTCAACCGTCCGCGAGGACTCACCGGTCAAAAGCAGGTATGGCAGCATCAGAACATTCCTCGACTTCCTCAAGCACGGGCTCCACGTCGGAGCGCACCACCCAGCAAGCCGGAGCCCAGCAGCTATTCGATGCATGGATGAACGCCTGGCGCTCTCTCGGGATGCCGGGCGCGGGCAGCGCCCAGCCGTTCGCGCTGCCGCCCATGCCGCCCATGCCGGATTTCGGCGCGATGGGCGCGGCGTTCGGACCGTTCGCAGGCCTGAAGGTGCCGAGCGCGGCGATTCCGCCGCAGCGCCTGCAAAAGCTGCAGGACGACTATTCGCGCGACGCGATGCAGCTGGTCCGCCAGGCCGCGGATGCGCAGCCGGCCATCCCCGAGCTGAAGGACCGGCGCTTTAGCGCCGATGCGTGGAGCGCGTCGCCCGCGCACGCGTTCACGGCGGCGTGGTATCTGCTGAATGCGCGCTATCTGCACGAGCTTGCCGATGCGCTCGACGCGGAACCGAAGGTGCGCGAGCGGATCCGCTTTGCGATCCAGCAGTGGACCGCCGCGACCTCGCCGAGCAATTTCTTCGCGCTGAACCCGGAAGCGCAGCGCACGCTGCTCGAAAGCGGCGGCGAGAGCTTGCGGCAGGGCATCACGAACCTGCTCGCGGACCTGCAGCGCGGCAAGATTTCACAGACCGACGAGTCGCGCTTCGAGGTGGGCCGCAACCTCGCGAATACCGAGGGATCGGTCGTGTTCGAAAACGACCTGTTCCAGCTGATCCAGTACAAGCCGCGCACGGCCACCGTGCGCGAGCGGCCGCTGCTGATCGTGCCGCCGTGCATCAACAAGTTCTACATCCTCGATCTGCAGCCCGAAAATTCGCTGGTTGCGTATGCGCTGGAGTCCGGCCACCAGGTCTTCCTGATCTCGTGGCGCAACGCGGACGCGTCGATTGCGCACAAGCACTGGGACGACTACATCGGCGAAGGCGTGCTGACGGCGATCGACACCGTGTGCCAGATCAGCGGGCGCGAGCAGATCAACACGCTCGGCTTCTGCATCGGCGGCACGATGCTCGCCACCGCGCTCGCGGTGGCGGCGGCGCGCGGCGAGCATCCGGCCGCGTCGATGACGCTGCTCACCGCGATGCTCGACTTCTCGGACACCGGCGTGCTCGACGTGTTCGTCGACGAGGCGCACGTGCAGATGCGCGAGCAGGCGATCGGCGGCAAGAACGGCTCGCCGCCGGGCCTGATGCGCGGCGTCGAGTTCGCCAACGCGTTCTCGTTCCTGCGTCCGAACGACCTCGTCTGGAACTACGTGGTCGACAACTACCTGAAGGGCCGCACGCCGACGCCGTTCGATCTGCTGTACTGGAACAGCGACTCGACGAACCTGCCCGGCCCGATGTACGTCTGGTATCTGCGCAACACGTATCTGGAGAACCGTCTGCGCGAGCCGGACCAGCTGGTCGTGTGCGGCGAGCAGGTGAACCTTGCGCGCATCGACGTGCCGACCTTCATCTATGGCTCGCGCGAAGATCACATCGTGCCGTGGCATACCGCGTACGCGTCGGCGCCGCTGCTGACCGGGCCGCGCGAGTTCGTGCTCGGCGCGTCGGGGCATATTGCGGGCGTGATCAACCCGCCGTCGAAGAACAAGCGCAGCTACTGGGTGCTCGAAGGCGAGCACCGCACACTGCCGGAGGATCCGCAGGCGTGGTTCGACGCCGCCACCGAAAAGCCGGGCAGCTGGTGGCCGCAATGGGCGAACTGGCTCGACTCGCACGGCGGCCGCAAGGTCAAGGCCCGTGCCCAGGCGGGCAGCGCCGCGTTTCCGGTGATCGAGCCGGCGCCGGGGCGCTACGTGATGCAGCGTGACTGATGCAGTCGGAATCGGAAAGCAGGGGGGAAATCGCAGGCAGTGATATCGCGAGCAGTAATCGCGAGCAGTAACACCGGGTAGGCAACGCAATTTTTAACGTGACGGCACGCGGCGCAGTGAGCCGCTTTGTCCGGAGGAAATGGAAATGACTGATGTTGTGATCGTATCGGCCGCCCGTACGGCAGTTGGCAAGTTTGGTGGGACGCTGGCAAAGCTGCCCGCGCCGGAACTCGGTGCACTGGTGATCCGCGCTGCCCTCGAGCGCGCAGGCGTGAAGCCCGAGCAGGTCAGCGAAGTGATCATGGGCCAGGTGCTCGCCGCGGGTTCGGGCCAGAATCCGGCGCGTCAGTCGCTGATCAAGGCGGGCCTGCCGGCCGCGGTGCCCGGCATGACGATCAACAAGGTGTGCGGCTCGGGCCTGAAGGCAGTCATGCTGGCGGCCAACGCGATCATCGCGGGCGACGCGGAGATCGTCGTGGCGGGCGGCCAGGAGAACATGAGCGCGGCGCCGCACGTACTGCCGGGTTCGCGCGACGGCTTCCGGATGGGTGACGCGAAGCTCATCGACACGATGATCGTGGACGGCCTGTGGGACGTGTACAACCAGTATCACATGGGCATCACGGCCGAGAACGTCGCGAAGGAATACGGGATCACGCGCGAGCAGCAGGACGCGTTCGCGGCGCTGTCGCAGAACAAGGCCGAAGCGGCGCAGAAGGCCGGCCGCTTCGACGACGAAATCGTGCCGGTCGAGATTGCGCAGCGCAAGGGCGAGCCGCTGCGCTTCACCACCGACGAATTCGTGCGCCACGGCGTGACCGCCGAGTCGCTCGCCAGCCTGAAGCCGGCCTTCACGAAGGAAGGCACGGTCACCGCGGCGAATGCATCGGGCATCAACGACGGCGCCGCGGCGGTGGTCGTGATGTCGGCGAAGAAGGCCGAAGCGCTCGGACTCACGCCGCTCGCGCGCATCAAGGCGTACGCGAACGCGGGCGTCGATCCGAAGGTGATGGGCATGGGCCCGGTGCCGGCCTCGCGCCGCTGCCTCGAGCGCGCCGGCTGGACGCCGGCCGAGCTGGACCTGATGGAAATCAACGAGGCGTTTGCCGCGCAGGCGCTGGCAGTGCATCAACAGATGGGCTGGGATACGTCGAAGGTCAACGTGAACGGCGGCGCCATCGCGATCGGCCATCCGATCGGCGCGTCCGGCTGCCGGATTCTCGTCACGCTGCTGCACGAGATGAAGAAGCGCGATGCGAAGAAGGGCCTCGCGTCGCTGTGCATCGGCGGCGGCATGGGCGTGGCGCTGGCGGTCGAGCGGCCGTAAGCAGGGAGGGGGCGCTGGCCACCGGCGATCCGGTGGCCAGCCCGGCAGTTGACGGCGACGGACGGAGGGCCGCCGGCTCTTCGTCAAAACGATAATGGAGTGTGTTTCATGGCACAGCGAATTGCATATGTAACGGGCGGCATGGGCGGGATCGGCACGAGCATCTGCCAGCGGCTTCACAAGGACGGCTTCCGGGTGGTCGCGGGCTGCGGCCCCAACTCGCCGCGCCGGGTGAAATGGCTCGACGAGCAGAAGGCGCTCGGCTTCGACTTCGTCGCTTCGGAGGGCAACGTCGGCGACTGGAACTCGACGAAGGAAGCGTTCGACAAGGTGAAGGCCGAGGTCGGCGACGTCGACGTGCTGGTCAACAATGCGGGCATCACGCGCGACGTCGTGTTCCGCAAGATGACCCACGAAGACTGGACCGCGGTGATCGACACGAACCTCACGAGCCTCTTCAACGTCACCAAGCAGGTGATCGACGGCATGGTGGAGCGCGGCTGGGGGCGCATCATCAACATCTCGTCGGTGAACGGCCAGAAGGGCCAGTTCGGGCAAACCAACTACTCGACCGCGAAGGCCGGCATTCACGGCTTCACGATGTCGCTCGCGCAGGAAGTGGCGACCAAGGGCGTGACGGTCAACACGGTGTCGCCGGGCTACATCGGCACGGACATGGTGAAGGCGATTCGTCCGGACGTGCTGGAGAAGATCGTCGCGACGATCCCGGTGCGCCGTCTCGGCCATCCGGACGAGATCGGTTCGATCGTCGCATGGCTCGCGTCGGACGAGTCGGGTTTTTCGACCGGAGCGGACTTTTCGCTCAATGGCGGTCTGCACATGGGCTGAGCCAACGGGCGCGCCGTCGCGAGGCGGCGCGCTGCGTGGTTCAGGTGTTTGCGGCGGCGTCCCGCGCTTGCGTCGAGAAGGGTTCGGGGCAGGCGCGAAGGCGCCGTTTCTGCGCTTTCAATCGCGCTCAAAGGCGTCAAATGACCAATACTACAAAGAAGGCAGCCGAACGACTCATCAAGAAATATCCGAACCGTCGGCTCTATGACACCGAAACCAGCACCTACATCACGCTTACCGACGTGAAGCAGCTCGTGCTGGATCAGGAGGATTTCAAGGTCATCGATGCGAAGAGCAACGAAGACCTGACGCGCTCGATCCTGCTGCAGATCATCCTCGAAGAGGAAAGCGGCGGCTTGCCGATGTTCTCCTCGTCGATGCTCTCGCAGATCATCCGCTTCTACGGGCATGCGATGCAGGGCATGATGGGCACGTACCTGGAGAAGAACATCCAGGCATTCATCGACATCCAGGCGAAGCTCGCGGACCAGTCGAAGAACCTGTACGAAGGCAAGGCGATGAACCCCGAAGTCTGGGCGCAGTTCATGAACATGCAGGCGCCGATGATGCAGGGGATGATGACGAGCTACATCGAGCAGTCGAAGAACATGTTCGTGCAGATGCAGGAGCAGATGCAAAACCAGGCCAAGACGATGTTCAGCTCGTTCCCGTTTGCGCAGCCGAACCCGCAGTCGAATACGGAACCGGAAAAGAAGTAGCGAAGTAGCGAAGTAGCGAAGTAGCGAAGTAGCGAAGTAGCGGCGGCGCGTGCGTGCAGCGGGCGGCGGCCCGCCGAGGCAGGGCGCGCGGCGCCGGCGGGAAGGCGCGCGGCCGCGTGGGGATGACGGCTGTCCGGGTTGCCGGCCCGCGCTACAATAGCGGATTCGATGCACGCGGTGCATCGCGTATGCATCACGTATGCCGCGCGTCGGCGCGGCGTCCCGCACGCCGCCCCCCGCGCGCGTGCCGCCGGTTGCGGACCGCGTGACGCTGCCGCGCCCGCCCGTGTCACCGCCATTCTTCGCCGGACCACTACCGTTATGCCGCAGACTCCCGCTTCCGCCTCGCCGACTCCTTCCGCCGCTTCGTCCGCGGTGCCGAAAGTCGGTTTCGTTTCGCTCGGCTGCCCGAAAGCCCTCGTCGATTCCGAGCAGATCATCACGCAGCTGCGCGCCGAAGGCTACGACATTTCGGGCACGTATGACGGCGCAGACCTCGTGGTCGTCAATACCTGCGGCTTCATCGACGAGGCGGTGCAGGAAAGTCTCGACGCGATCGGCGAGGCGCTCACCGAAAACGGCAAGGTGATCGTCACCGGCTGCCTCGGCGCGAAGAAGAGCGCGAGCGGCAGCGGCCTGATCGAGGAAGTCCACCCGAAGGTGCTCGCCGTCACCGGCCCGCACGCGCTCGGCGAGGTGATGCAGGCCGTCCATGCGCATCTGCCGAAGCCGCACGATCCGTTCGTCGATCTGGTGCCGGCCGCCGGCGTCAAGCTCACGCCCCGGCACTACGCGTACCTGAAGATCTCGGAAGGCTGCAATCACCGCTGCACGTTCTGCATCATCCCGTCGATGCGCGGCGATCTCGTGTCGCGCCCGCTGGCCGAAGTGATGCTCGAAGCGGAGAACCTGTTCAAGTCCGGCGTCAAGGAACTGCTCGTGATCTCGCAGGACACGAGCGCGTACGGCGTCGACGTCAGGCATCGCACCGGCTTCTGGAACGGCAAGCCGGTCAGGACGCGCATGACCGAACTCGTCACCGCGCTCGGCGAGCTCGCCGCACAGTACGGCGCGTGGGTGCGCCTGCATTACGTGTATCCGTATCCGAGCGTCGACGAGATCATTCCGCTGATGGCCGACGGTCCGCTGAAGGGCCACGTGCTGCCGTATCTGGACGTGCCGTTCCAGCACGCGCACCCCGAGGTGCTCAAGCGGATGAAGCGGCCGGCCAATGCCGAGAAGGTGCTCGAACGGGTGCGCGCATGGCGGGCGATCTGCCCGGATCTGACGATCCGCAGCACGTTCATTGCCGGCTTCCCCGGCGAAACCGAAGCGCAGTTCGAGACGCTGCTCGACTTCGTCCGCGAGGCCGAACTCGATCGCGTCGGCTGTTTTGCGTACTCGCCGGTCGAGGGCGCGGGCGCGAACGAGCTGGACGGCGCGCTGCCGGACGACGTGCGCGAGGCGCGTCGCGCGCGCTTCATGGAAGTCGCCGAAGCCGTGTCCGCGAAGCGGATTGCCCGCAAGGTCGGCAAGACGCTCAAGGTGCTGGTGGACGAGATCAACGTGGACGGCGGCATCGGGCGCAGCGCCGCGGATGCGCCGGAGATCGACGGCGTCGTCTACATCGCGCCGGCGACGAAGGCGTCGAAGCGCTACAAGGTCGGCGATTTCGTCTCCGTGAAGATCACCGGCGCCGACGGCCATGACCTGTGGGGCGAGGTATAACCGATGAGCGACGGTGCACGCGCATCGATCCTCGCGCTCGGCGAGGCGATGGTCGAATTCAATCAGCCGACGAAGGATCTGCCCCGCTACCTGCAGGGCTTCGGCGGCGACACGTCGAATTTCTGCATCGCGGCGGCCCGCCAGGGGGCGTCGACCGCCTATCTGTCGGCGGTCGGCGACGATCATTTCGGGCACCTGCTGCTTGACCTGTGGCAGCGCGAAGCCGTGCAGACCGCGAACGTGCGCGTGAATCCGGACGCGCCGACGGGCGTCTATTTCGTGTCGCACGGCGAGCAGGGCCATCGTTTCGACTATCTGCGCGCGGGCTCGGCGGCGAGCCGCTATACGCCCGAGGATCTGCCGCTCGACACGATCGTCGCGGCGAAGGTGCTGCATCTGTCGGGCGTGAGCTTTGCGATCAGCACGAGCGCCTGCGACGCGGCGTTCGCGGCGATCGGCCACGCGCGCGATCACGACGTGCAGGTGAGCTTCGACACGAATCTGCGCCTGAAGCTGTGGCCGCTCGTGCGCGCGCGTGCGGTGATGCTCGAAGCGCTACGTCAGACCGATATCTGCCTGCCGAGCTGGGACGATGTCACCGCGCTGACGGGACTGGGCGGCCGCGACGAGATCGTCGACTTCCTGCTCGCGCTCGGGCCGCGCGTCGTCGCGCTGAAGCTCGGCCGCGAGGGCGCCTATGTCGCGACGCGCGATGCGCGCGAACTCGTGCCGCCGTACCGTGTGGACGCAGTCGATGCGACCGGTGCGGGCGACTGCTTTGGCGGCGCGTTTATCGCGCGGATCGTCGCGGGCGACGATCCGGTGACGGCCGCGCGCTATGCGAACGTCGCCGCCGCGCTGTCGACGCAGGGCTTCGGCGCGGTCGCGCCGATTCCGTTGCGCGCGGCGGTCGAGCAGGCGCTGCGCGCGGGCTGACAGCACGCGCCGCGCGCGTTACGGGACAGGACGAGGACGGGCCAGCGCGATCGCAGCGCGGTGCGTCCGCTTTCGCAGAACAACTTGCGGGACAGCTCGCGCAGGACAACTGGCGGGACAACTGGCGGGACAACGACAGGAGCGGATCATGCAACGAGACGTGGTGGTGGTGAGCGGCGTGCGCACGGCGATCGGCGACTTCGGCGGCAGCCTGAAGGACTTCTCGCCCACCGATCTCGGCGCGCGGGTGGTGCGCGATGTGCTCGCGCGGGCCCAGGTGAGCGGCGACGAAGTCGGTCACGTCGTGTTCGGCAACGTCGTGCATACCGAGCCGAAGGACATGTATCTGGCGCGCGTGGCGGCGCTCGATGGCGGCGTCGCGCAGCATGCGCCGGCGCTGACCGTGAACCGCCTGTGCGGCTCCGGGCTGCAGGCGATCGTGAGCGCCGCGCAGAGCGTGCTGCTCGGCGACGCCGACATCGCGATCGGCGGCGGCGCCGAAAGCATGAGCCGCGCGCCCTACATGATGCCCGCGGCCCGCTTCGGGCAGCGCATGGGCGACGCGCGTCTCGTCGACATGATGCTCGGCGCGCTGAACGATCCGTTCCAGCGCATTCACATGGGCGTGACCGCGGAGAACGTCGCGCGGCGCTACGGGATCGGCCGCGACGCGCAGGATGCGCTCGCGCTCGAATCGCACCGGCGCGCGGCGCGCGCGATCGCCGCGGGCTACTTCCGCGAGCAGATCCTGCCGGTGACGGTCGCGACGAAAAAGGGCGAGGCCGTGTTCGATCAGGACGAGCACGTGCGTCTCGATGCCAGCGCCGACGATTTCGCGAAGCTCAAGCCGGTGTTTGCGAAGGAAGAGGGCACGGTGACGGCCGGCAACGCCTCCGGCATCAACGACGCGGCCGCGGCCGTCGTGCTGATGGAGCGCGGGGTAGCCGAGCGGCGCGGCGTGCAGCCGCTCGCGCGGCTTGTCGCGTACGCGCATGCGGGTGTCGATCCTGCCTACATGGGCATTGGTCCGGTGCCGGCCACCCGCAAGGCGCTCGAACGGGCGGGATTGAGCGTCGCGGACCTGGACGTCATCGAAGCCAACGAGGCGTTCGCCGCCCAGGCGTGCGCCGTGAGCCAGGAACTCGGGCTCGATCCGGCGAAGGTCAATCCGAACGGCTCCGGCATCTCGCTCGGTCATCCGATCGGCGCGACCGGCGCGCTGATTACCGTGAAGGCGCTGTACGAACTGCAGCGCATCGGCGGACGCTATGCGCTCGTCACGATGTGCATTGGCGGCGGCCAGGGGATCGCGGCCGTCTTCGAGCGGATCTGACGCAAACGTATCGGAAGCGGACGGGGCGGCCGCCCGCTTCATGCCACCAGGAAAGGAAGGATGCAGGAATCGAAAGCGAAGCACCGGACGCTGCCCGGCAAGGACCGCTTGTCGCGACTCGCCGGCGCGCTCTGCGGCGTCGGCGCCAGCGTCGGCGTTTGTGTTTGTGTTTGCGTCTGCATCGCCGCGGCGCTCATGGGCTGGCCGCACGATGCGCGCGCGGAGGACACGGCGGCGTCGGCGCCCGTCGCGGCGCTGAAACCCAATCCGGCGTTCGCGCATTTTCCGGGCTACGCCGGCACGCTCGGCCAGCGTCCGATCGTGTTGCGGCTCGGACCGCAGGCGGGCGATTCGTCCGGCGTGCATGGCGAATATCAGTACACCGATACGGGTGAGGTCGTCCTGATCGCCGGCGATCGCGAAGGCGATACGCTCGAAGCAGAGGATTCGACCGACGGCACGAACATCGTCGGCAACTGGGTAGGCCGCTTTGCGGCCGACGGCTCGCTCGCCGGCGACCGGATGAACCCCGACGACTCCGATCCGCAGCCGTTCGACCTGCATCCGCTCGCGGTGTCGGCCGCCGGCGCTTCGTCGCCGGCCACGCAGGCCGCACAGGCCGCACAGGCCACACAGGCCACACAGGCCGCACAGGCCGCACAGGCCACACAACAGGCCACACAGGCCGCGCCAGCCGCGCCAGCCGCACCGAAACAGGCGCCCCTGGCCACGCCGCCGGCGCCGCGCAGCCAGGCGGTCAACGGCGTGAGCAACCTGTCCGTGGGCGACTGATGCGCGCCGCGTGGTCCGCACCGTCGTCCGTTCCATCCCGCTACCAGCGACTCTCACATGACTGAATCCACATCCAGGCGCGGTCTGCAGACGCGCATCGTGCACGCCGAAGACCAGCTCACGCCGGGCTTCGAATCGTTTGCCGTGCCGGTCGAGCGGGCCTCGACGGTGGTCTTTCCGGACCTCGCGACGATGCGCGCGCTCGACTGGCGCAACGACGCGCAATGGCGCTACGGCCTGCACGCCACGCCGACCTCGCTGGCCCTCGCACAGCGGCTCGCGGCGCTCGAAGGCGGCAACCAGGCGCTGCTGCAGCCGTCGGGCCTCGCGGCGATCTCGAACGTGTATTTCGGATTCCTGAAATCCGGCGACGACGTGCTGGTGCCGGACAACGTCTATTCGCCGAACCGCGATCACGGCGAGTGGCTGGCGCGCGACTTCGGCGTATCGGTGCGCTACTACGATCCGCTCATCGGCGCGGGCATTGCCGCGCTGATCCGGCCGCAGACGCGGCTCATCTGGCTCGAAGCGCCCGGCTCCGTCACGATGGAAGTGCCGGACGTGCCTGCCATCGCGGCCGCTGCGCGCGCGCGGGGCGTGCTCACCGCGATCGACAATACGTGGTCCGCGGGCCTCGCGTTCCGGCCGTTCGATCACGGCGTCGACATTTCGGTGCAGGCGCTGACGAAGTACCAGTCGGGCGGCAGCGACGTGCTGATGGGCGCGACGATCACCGTCGACCCCGCACTTCACCTGAAGCTGAAGTCCGCCCGCATGAGGATGGGGATCGGCGTGTCGGCCGACGACTGCTCGCTGATCCTGCGCAGCCTGCCGAGCATGAAGGCGCGCTTCGAGCAGCATGACCGCAGCGCGCTCGCGCTGGCGGGCTGGCTGAAAACGCGTGAGGAGATTGCGGCGGTACTGCATCCGGGGTTCGTCGACTGCCCGGGGCACGCGAGCTTCGCGCGCGACTTCACGGCGGCGGGCGGACTGTTTTCGGTCGTGTTCGATGCGCGCTATACCCCGGCGCAGATCGACACGTTCTGCGAGGCGCTCGACCTGTTTTCGATCGGCTGGAGCTGGGGCGGGGCGCACAGTCTCGTGATGCCGTACGACGTCGCGTCGATGCGCACGGCTTGCGCGTGGCCGCATCGCGGGACGCTCGTGCGCTTCTATATCGGCCTCGAAGACGAGGCGGACCTGCGCGCCGACATGGCGCACGCGCTCGCGACGCTCGCCTGAGCGGCGCGGCAGACCGCCCGGCGGCTCGCGCGGACCTCGGCCCCGGCCGGCCGCGCGCGGCGCGTCAGAACAGGCGGAGCAGGCCGTCGAGTCCGACGTGGTTGAAGGCGACGCAGGCGGCCTGCTGCACCACCGGCTTCGCGCGAAACGCGACGGACAGCCCGGCTGCCGCCATCATCTTCAGGTCGTTCGAGCCGTCGCCCATCGCGATCGCGCGCGACGGCTCGATGCCGAGCTGCGCGCACACGTCGAGCAGCGTGCGCGCCTTCACGTCCGCGTTGACGATCTCGCCGGTTACCCGCCCGGTGAGCTTGCCGTCGACGATTTCGAGCGTGTTCGCGCGCGTGTAATCGAGTCCGAGCCGCGCTTTCAGCCGCTCGGTGAAGAACGTGAAGCCGCCCGACACGAGCAGCGTCTTCAGACCCGCGGCGCGCGCGCCGTCGAGCATCTGCACGGCGCCGGGCGACAGCCGCAGCCGTTCTTCGTAGACGCGTTCGAGCGCGTGTGCGTCGAGTCCGGCGAGCAGCGCCACGCGGCGCGTGAGGCTCTCGTTGAAGTCCTTGATCTCGCCGCGCATCGCGGCCTCGGTGATCGCCGCGACCTGCGCTTTCAGCCCGCAGAAATCCGCAATCTCGTCGATGCACTCGATCGTGATCAGCGTGGAGTCCATATCCATCGCGACCAGGCCGAAATCGCGCAACTGCCGCGGCTTCACGAACGCGTAATCGAGCGCATGAGTGCGGCAGTACACGTCGAGATCGGCGCGCTGCGCGGGCTGCGCGTCGACGATACGAATCGCGCAGGCGTCGATGACGACGGCGTGCGAGCCGCGCGCGAGCGCGACGAGCGGCGTGTGGTGTTCCGCCGGTAGCGGCGCGGGGCTTTGGATGACGAGGTTCATGACGACGCAGGCGAGAGCGCGCGAGGCGCGGGCTAAATCCCGCTATTGTAGCGGCTCGCGCACCCGCCGCCAGGGCGCTTCAGCGCGGTGCGGCGTCCCAGTAAGGCGGGTCGCCGAAATGCCCGGCGAGGAAATCGACGAATGCGGTCGTTTTCGGCGGCACGAACGCGCGGCTCGGATAGAGCGCCCATAGCGCGACCGTCTCGGCGAGCGGATAGCTGTCGAGCACGGTGACGAGCGCGCCGCTGTGCAGATACGGCGCGACGTCCCACGTCGACTTCAGCGCGATGCCGAAGCCGGCCAGCAGCGCATCGCGGATCACTTCGCCGTTGTCGGTCGCGAGCCGTCCGCGCACCCGCACGTCGAGCCGCCCCGTGGGCGTCTCGAATGCCCAGCTGCGCTGGTCGGCGAGAATCACGCATTCGTGGTGTTCGAGGTCGGCCGGATGCCGCGGCGTGCCGTGCGCGGCGAGATACGCGGGCGCGCAGCAGATCACGCGGCGGTTCACCGCGAGGCGGCGCGCGACCAGCGTCGAGTCCTTCAGTGCGCCGAGCCGGATCGCGACGTCGACGCCGGCATCGACGAGGTCGACCAGCTGGTCGGTGAGCCGCAGGTCGACGCTCACGCCCGGGTAGCGCCGCAGGAACGCGGGGATGACCGGCGACACATGCTGGCGACCGAACGACGACGGCATCGACACCCGCAGCCGGCCTTGCGGTTCGCCCTGCGCGCGGCCGACGCTGGCCCGCGCGGCGGCGGCCGCATCGAGCAGCGTCTGCGCCTGGGCGAGGAAGATCTCGCCGTCCTGCGTCAGGCTCACGCGGCGCGTGGTCCGGTGCAGCAGCCGCGCGCCGAGCAGCCGTTCGAGCTGCGCGAGACGGGCGCTCGCGACCGCCGCCGACAGCCCGAACTCCCGGCCGGCGGCCGACACGTTGGCGAGCAGCGCCGCGCGCACGAACAGGCCGACGTCGAGCAGATCGAGCCGCTCGCGGCCATGCGCGGCGGGTCCGGAAAGCGGAGGGGCGGGCGTCGGCATTATTCTGATTTACAAGAAAATGTTTAAGCCATTATGGCGCTTTTTTGTGATGACGGATCGTCCTATGATGCAGCGGTGCAGTCGCCTTCCGGCGCAGCAGCGCAGCAACGCCGGGCACAGGCGGTTCCGTCATTCACGAAGCCAGGAGAAATCATGAAAGCCGTCGGTCTTTATCGCTATCTGCCCATCGATCACCCGGAGGCCCTGCTCGACGTCGAGCTGGCGACGCCTCAGCCGGGCGAGCGCGACCTGCTGGTGAAGGTCGAGGCCATCTCGGTGAACCCGGTCGACTACAAGGTGCGTGCGCCGAAGGACACCGTCGAGCCGGCCCCGCGCGTGCTCGGCTGGGATGCGGCCGGCACGGTGGCCGCGGTCGGCGCCGGCGTGACGCTCTTCAAGGTCGGCGATCCGGTCTACTACGCGGGCAGCATCACCCGGCCGGGCGCGAACAGCGAGTATCACGTGGTCGACGAGCGGATCGTCGGGCGCAAGCCGGCTTCGCTCGATTTCGCGCAGGCCGCCGCGCTGCCGCTCACCGCGCTCACCGCATGGGAAGCGCTGTTCGACCGCCTGGGCGTGTCGCCGCAGGGCGCGCACGCGGGGCGCTCGGCACTGATCATCGGCGGCGCGGGCGGGGTGGGCTCGATCGGCATCCAGCTCGCCAGGCAGCTCGGGGGGCTGAAGGTGATAGCCACCGCGTCGCGCCCGGCGTCGGCGAAATGGGCCACGGAACTGGGCGCGGATCACATCGTCGACCACTTCGGCGACATCCCCGCGCAACTGAAGCAGCTCGGCTACGACGAAGTCGACTACGTGCTGATCTTCAACGACACCGATCAGCATTTCCCGGCCGCGGCCCACGCGATCCGGCCGCAGGGCGGCATCGTCACGATCGTCGAGAACCGGCAGCCGGTGCCAGTCGAACTGCTGAAGGCGAAGAGCGCGGCGTTTCACTGGGAGTTCATGTTCACGCGCGCGATGTTCGGCACGCCGGACATGATCGAGCAGCACAAGCTGCTCAACGAGGTGGCGCGCCTGATCGACGCGGGCACGTTGCGCACGACGGTCGGCGACGTGCTCGGCAAGATCGATGCGCAGAACGTGCGGCGCGCGCATCAGCTGCTCGAAGCCGGTCGCGCGATCGGCAAGCTCGTGCTCGCCGGGTTCTGAACGCGCGGCGCATAGCGCGTGGCGAGGGGCGCATGGCGCGTGGCGCGTGACAAAAGGGGCAAGGGGCAAGGCGCGCGTGGCGGCGCGCCGCGACCAGCGGGTTAACACCCAAGCGTCGCGCCGCGTTTTCGGCGCGGCCCGGCGTTAGACTGGCGAAAGCCCGATGCTCGATCGTCGTATCGCCGCGGCATCTGCCAGGCTGCGGCATCCCGTGGAGATCACCGCATGCGCCCCTGCCTCAGATCTTTCGCCGTATCCGTGCTGATTGGCGCCGCCTGTGCGTGGGCGGGCGCGGCCGGCGCGGCGACGCCGATCACGGTCACCTCGAAAGCCGCGACCGACGGCCCGATCCGCTACACGGTGCGGTTCAGTTCAAAGACATACGGCGACGTGCACGACACCCGCACGATCCGCTCCGGCGAGTCCGACGACTACACATGGATGACACAGCCGCCGGGCGGCCAGGTCGTCGTCGCCGAGGCGTGCCCGGACTACGACAATCTGCCGCTCGACGCGAGCGGCGCGCTGATCCGTCAGACGCGCATCCGCTTTGCGCCGGTGGTCGCGCACGACGGCACCGCGACCGTGCAGATGAGCGTGTTCGCGGTCGCACCGCGCGGCATGAAGGACGTCAAGGTCAAGGGCAAGCGCCTGCATTGCCCGGACATGGCGCGGCTCGACCAGCTCGTGCGCTTTTCGATGCGCACCGACGGCAGCACGAAGACCGTGACGCTCGCCGACGGCACGCAGGTGTCCGTGAGCGCGCAGCGCTGAGCGGAGGGCACTGAGCGGAGGGCACTGAGCGGAGGGCACTGAGCGGAGGGCACTGAGCGGACGGCACTAAGCGGAGGGCACTAAGCGGACGGCACTGAGCGGACGGCGCTGAGCGGAGGGCGCTGAGCGGGCAGCGACGTCCGTCAGCGCGGCTTCGCCGCCGCGCGCTCGACGAGCCGGGCGGCGAGGAAGCGATGCTCGGGCGAAAACAGGCGCCGGTAGGTGAGCAGGACGGCGCCCACCGTGCCGAGCGCCGACGCCGCGGCAATCAGGAACATGATGACGATCTGGTAGCGCACCGCCTGCAGCGGCGACTGGCCGGCGAGCACCTGGCCCGTCATCATCCCGGGCAGGCTGACCACGCCGACCACGGTCATCTGGTTCAGGGTCGGGATCATGCCGGCGCGCACCGCCTGGCGCGCCGCGGCCTGCGCCGCCTCCCAGCGGGTTGCGCCGAGCGCGAGCGCCATCTCGACGCGGTCGCGCCGCGCGGTGAGCTCCTCGGTCATGCGCTCGATGCCGAGCGATACGCCGGTCAGCGTGTTGCCGAGGATCATCCCGAGAATCGGAATCGCATACTGCGGCGCATACCACGGGTGAATGCGGATCACGACGAAGAGCCCCACCGCCGCGACGAGCCACGCGCTGACCCAGATCGACGCGACGCTGTCGGCGCGCTGGCCGCGATAGGTCCGGCTGCCGCGCTGCGCGCCGGCGAGGCCGGCGATGAGGGTCATCAGCGCCATCAGCGGGAGCACCGCATACCAGCGGTCGAAGCGGAATACCCAGCCGAGCACGTAGCCGATCGCGAGCAACTGCACGACGGTGCGCAGCGCGGCCCACGCGAGCTTGCGTTCGAGGTCCAGCTTCAGCAGCACGGACAGCGCGCCGTTGACGAAAATCAGCAGTGCGGCAACGCCGACATCCCACAGGCTGAGGTTGTGCAGATTCATGAGGCGGGCGTTCCGTTCGTGCCGCTCGTTCGGGGCGTGCCGCTCGCCCGGTTCGCGTCGGACATGTCCTGTGCGCCGTGCTCCGCGGGGGCGGCAGCGGGAGCGCTCTGCGCGTCCAGCACGCCGGCGCGCATCGTCAGTCGACGGCGGCTCATGCGCGCCGCCTGGGCCGGATCGTGCGACACCCAGACCGACGCGCGCGCGATGCCGCCCGCGTCGCCGGCCTGACCGGTGTTGCCCGCATAGAACCACGCATCGACGAGTGCCTCGATCGCGCGCGACGAGGCCGGATCGAGCGACGCGGTGGGCTCGTCGAGCAGCAGCACGTCGGGCGCAAGCTGCAGCACGCGGATCAGCGCGGCAATCTGCGCTTCGCCGCCGGACAGCTCGCTCGCGCGCCGTTCGAGGAAATCCGCGCCGCGTCCGGCCTGGGCGGCGAGCGAAGCGGCCCGCGCGCGGTCGAAGCGGGTGTCGCGATAGACCCGGAGCGTGTACGGATAGCGCAGGTTGTCCTCGACGGTGCCGTCGATCAGCGCTGGCCGCTGACGCAGATACGCGACATGGCGGCGAAACCGCGGCATCGTTGCGCGGCCGACCGGCTGGCCGTGCCAGAGGACGTGGCCGCTGTCGGGCGCATCGAGCAGCGCGAGCGTGCGCAGCAGCACGCTCTTGCCCGATCCCGATGCGCCGGTGATCGCCACGCGGTCGCCGGGCTGCAACGCGAACGAGGCCGGGTGAAGCAGCACCCGGCCACTGGCCGGATCGCGGCGGACCAGGTGTTCGGCTTCAACGAGCGGGGAAACATTCATCTTGGGCGGGCGCGAGATCGGTAAAATGCGGCGCCGTCGTCGTGCGGCGCGCCGGCCCGACGGACCGGTGCGCGTCATGATAGGCGAAGCCGGCTGGGCATGCGACGTGCTTGCCCGTGCGACCAACGAGGTAGAACCACGCGGAGTGACGGATGGCAGAGGCGAACACGATCGGCAGACGGACCCGGCGGGTCGTCGCATGGCTGGCGGCGGTGATCGTGGTCCTGATGGCGGCGCTGGTGGTGGTGCTGCTGACCTTCGACTGGAACCGCGCGCGTCCGTGGGTGGACCGCACGGTCAGCGACGCGATCGGGCGGCCGTTCGCGATCAACGGCGATCTCGCCGTGGGCTGGCGGCGCCCGGCCGGCGAGACCGGCTGGCGCGCGTGGGTGCCGTGGCCGCGCTTTTCCGCGCAGCAGGTCACGATCGGCAACCCGGCCTGGGCGAAGCAGCCGGACTTCGCGACGCTCGATGAAATCGACTTCGAGGTTGCGGTGCTGCCGCTGCTCGCGCACGCGATCGTGATTCCGACGATCCGCCTCGTGAACCCGTCCGTGGATCTGGAGCGCCTTGCCGACGGTCGCGACAACTGGACGTTTGCGATGCACAAATCGGGCAGTCCGTCGACGTGGCGGGTGGATCTGCACGATATCGTGTTTGCCAGGGGCGAGATCGCGCTGGCCGACGCGCAGACGAAGACGGACGCGCACGTGACGGTCGATACGCTGGGCCAGCCGATTCCGCTCGGCGAGGTGCTGAAGCGGCAGGAGCGCGCCGCCCATGAAGCGTCGGCGCAAATGATCGGCCGCCAGGGGGCGGATCGCTTTGCGGCGCAGGCCAATGCGCTCGCGGCGTCCGAGGCGGCGGCCGCGGCGCGCGCGGCTTCGGCTTCGGTTGCGGCGTCGGGGGCGGCGGCCAGTGCGATTCGCACGCCGGGCGGGCGGGGTGCGTCGGCGTCGGCGTCGGTGGCAGCGTCGGCCGCCGCGGGGGCGTCGGCGTCCGCGACTGCAGCGGCCGCATCGGCCGGCGCCGCGTCCGTCGCCTCCGTCGCCTCCGCTGCGTCCGTCACGTCCGTCACGTCCGTCGCGCAGAGCGGCGCCGCGCAAACCCCGGCTTCGGCTTCGGCTACGGCCTCCGTGCCCGCCGCGGCGCCGCTCTACGCGATCGGCTGGACGCTGAAAGGGCGCTACCGCGGCACGCCGGTGTCGGGAAGCGGCAAGCTCGGCGGGGTGCTGGCGCTGCAGAATCCGCACCGTCCGTTCCCGCTGCAGGCGGACGTTCGCGCCGGCGATCTGCGCGTCGCGTTCGCCGGCACGCTGACGGACCCCATGCATCTTGCGGCGATCGACATGCGCCTGTGGCTGCAGGGCACCAGCATGGCGCATCTGTATGCGCTGACCGGCGTCACGCTCCCGGAGACGCCGCCGTATGCGACCGAAGGCCATCTGATCGGTCATTTCAAACGCGGCGCCAGCGTGTTTCGCTATGAAGACTTTACCGGCCGCGTCGGCGGCAGCGACCTGAACGGTACGCTCACTTATACGCAGCGCGAACCGCGTCCGCTGCTGCAGGGCGAGCTGGTGTCGAACCTGCTGCGCTTCGCGGATCTGGCGCCCGTGATCGGCGCGGACTCGCACGCGAGCAAGGCGCGTCGCGGCGATACGGTACGGCAGCCGGCCGGCAAGGTGCTGCCGGTCGAGCAGTTTCACACCGATCGCTGGAAGGCGATCGACGCGGACGTCCGCTTCACCGGCCGACGCCTGATCAAGAATCCGGCGTTGCCGATTACGCATCTCGATACCCACATCGTGCTGCAGGACGGCGTGCTGTCGCTCGAACCGCTCAGCTTCGGCGTGGCCGGCGGCACGCTGTCCACCGACATCCGTCTCGACGGCGCCGCGACGCCGCTGCGCGCGCGCATTTCGGCCTCGGCGCGGCATCTGAAGCTGAAGCAGCTGTTCCCGACCGCGAAGACGATGCAAAGCGCGCTCGGCGAAATCAACGGCGACGCCGCGCTGTCGGCGACCGGCAACTCGCCGGCCGCGCTCGCGGCGACGTCCAATGGCGAACTGAAGGCGCTCGTCACACAGGGCACGATCAGCCGGCTGCTGATGGAGGCGGCCGGGCTGAACGTCGCGAACGTCGTCTACGAGAAGCTGTTCGGCAGCAGCGACGTGAAAATCAACTGCGCGGCGGCCGATTTCACCGTGAACGACGGGATTGTCGATCCGCGCGTGTTCGCGCTCGATACCTCGGACGCCGTGATCGATATCGACGGCAAGGTCGATCTGCGCAACGAGACCCTCGATCTCGGCATCCATCCGCATACGAAGGGATTGCGCGTGTTTTCGCTACGCTCGCCGCTGTACGTGAAGGGGACGTTCGCGGATCCGCACGTCGGCGTGGATGCGACCGCGCTCGCATTGCGCGGCGGCGCGATGATCGGCCTCGGGCTGATCAATCCGTTCGCGGCGCTGATTCCGCTGATTGCGCCGAGCAACAACCAGCCGCTGCCGTGCGGCGCGCTACTGGCGAAGGAACGGATGCGGCCGACCGCGCCGCCGCCCGGACAGGCGCGCCGGCACGGTAACCCGTCAACCCAGGCGAAGCGCGACTAGCGTGCGGGCGGGCGTGGACTCGCGCGAACGTGCGCGCGCGAGGCAACCCCTAGCGCAGCGAGCGCGGCGTCGTGTCGCCCGACGCATCCTGACGCCGGGCGGCGCGGCGCGGGCTGCCGGCGGGACGGGTGGCGCCGAATTCCGGCAGGATCCGGCTGCGCGCGCGGCTCGCGAACACCAGAAAGCCGAAGCCGTCGGCTTCGTACCAGTAGCCGCCGTTCTCGAGGCCGTCGAGCGGCTGTTCGAGCGCGTTTGCGATCGATTCGATGCAGCGCCGCCGCAACTCCGGGGCAGCCGGATAAGGGGGATGGGCGCCGCGCACGCTGCACAGCAGGACGTCGAGGCCGGGCAGCACGTGCGCGTACAGCACGGGTTCGTCCTGTGCGCGGGCGCGGGCGATTTTCGTGTCGAGCTGGTAGAACGGCTTGAATTGACGAAGCACGGTCAGGAACGACTCGTCACTGTCCGCCTTCACGCGCCTACGCTTTTTCGGGAAGGACATAAAAATTCGCCTGAAAAGGAATTGCACAACACGCAGCGTCCTCATGCGACCACTCCCGGCCTCGCGCCGCCGCACGCCGATCTTTTATAGCATACGAAGATGCCAGATTCACGGTGCCTGGCGCTTCGCCCTACCCGGCACCGATCCGCACGAATCGTGCCGAATCGCGTTGCTGCGCGCACTCGAATCCCAGCACATGCGCCTCGACTTCTGCCTCCATCATAGTCCTGCCGATTCGCGGCGGAGGGGCTTCGCGCGCAAAAAAATCGACATTTTCGTGCGCTCGGCCGCGTGTTCCGCCGCGCATTGAAATATCCGGACTTCACGTCGATAATGACCCGATTCCGGTTGCGCAGTGCGTCAGCCGGCGCCGCGCGAGCGTAGCGGGCGCCGTGCCCGAGTGTCGCCTCGCACGGACCGACTGCCGGGCCATTATGAAACTTTTCACCAAGGGGCTGCTGCTGATTGCGATGCCGAGCGTCGTCGAACTGGCGTTGCTCGGCGCGGTGTTCGACACCCAGCAGCAAACCGCGCGCGCCGCGCTGTCGGCGGCCAACAGCGAGCGCGTCCTGTATGAAGCCTCCGCGCTGCTCGATCCGCTATTGCGCGAGGTTGGGCGCGTGCGCACCGCAATGGTGACCGGCGACCCCGCCTTCATCGACCGGCGCGCGGCGTGGATCGAACTCGGCGACCGGCTCGATGCGCTCGGCCGGATGGTCGGGCACACGCCGCAGCAATCCGCGCGGCTCGCGCGCATGCGCGTCGAGGTCGACAGCTACCATGCGCAGGCCGAGGCGATCTCGCAGGCGCTGCACGCCCATCGCAGCATTGCGTCCTACCGCGACCTCGAAACCGGGGAACTGCCGGTGCAGGCCGCCCGGTTTCGCGACGAACTCGACAGCTTTGACGCCGAAGCGACCCGGCTTGCGGCCGCGCATCGCGCGTCGCTCACGCGTACGCGCATGTTTCAGCAATACGCGCTGATCGCCGCCGTGCTCGGCTCGATGCTGATCTGGGGCGTGGCGGCGCTGATATTCGCGCGCAGCATCGGCCGCCGGCTCGCGGTGCTGATCGGCAACGCCGCTCGGCTCGGACTGGGGCAGACGCTCAGCGCGCCGCTCACCGGCAACGACGAGATCGCGGGGCTCGACGCGGCGCTGCATCAGACCGGCGCGCGGCTGCGCGCGTCCGACGCGCAGCACGCCGAGCTGAAGGTGCGCCTCGAAGCGCGCGCGAAGGAACTGGCCGAAGTCAACGAAGCCTTGCGCCAGGAGACCCAGGACAACGAAATGTTCATCTACAGCGTGTCGCACGACCTGCGCTCGCCGCTTGTGAATCTGCAGGGCTTTTCGAAGGAGCTGGAGGTGTCGTGCGCCGAGGTGCGGGCGGCCATCGACACGGCCGGCCTGCCCGGGCACGACCGGCGCCGCTTTGCGGCCGTGCTCGACGGCGACATGCGCGAATCGCTCGATTTTCTGCGCAGCGCGGTCACGCGCGCCGCGGCGATCATCGAGGCGTTGCTGCGCATTTCGCGGGCAGGACGGATGGAATTCCACTGGCAGCGGGTCAGCATCGGCCGGGCGGTGGCGCGCGTGACCGACGCAATGGCCGCGCGCATCGACGCGCGCGGCGCGCGCGTGACGGTGCGCGAACTGCCGCCGGCGTGGGGCGATCCGGGCGCGATCGAGGAAGTCTTCGGCCACCTGCTCGGCAACGCGCTGAACTTTCTCGATCCCGGCCGCGCCGGGCGCATCGAGATCGGCGCCTGCGATCCGGAGCCGCCCGACGCGCCGCGCGCGGGCGCGCCGCGCACGCGAACCTATTACGTGCGCGATAACGGACTCGGCATTCCGGCCGCGTGCACGTCGAAGGTGTTCCGCGCGTTCCAGCGTCTGCACGGCGACGTCGCGCCGGGCGACGGCATCGGGCTCGCGCTCACGCGCCGCATCGTCGAGCGGCATGGCGGACGCGTGTGGGTCGAATCGGCAGAAGGCGCCGGCTCGACATTTTTTGTCGCGCTGCCGGAGCAGCCGATGCGGCCTTGAAATCCGCCGTCAACCGGCTGGGCGAACGCAGCCGGCATGCCAACGAGATCGTCCGCGCGCCGCGCGGGCACGGAGAAACGATGAATACCGGGGATAGCGTCAGCATCGTGCTGATCGAAGACGACGACGGCCATGCGACGCTGGTCGAGCGCAACCTGCGCCGCGCGGGCGTCACGAACCGCGTGATCCGTTTTACCGACGGGCAGGCGGCGCTCGATTACTTTTTCGGACCGGCGCCGGCCGCAGGCGCGACCTCGGGTCATCCGCCGCGCGAGGATCTGACCCACTTCGTCGTCCTGCTCGATCTGCAGATGCCGCGCGTGGACGGCTTCGAGGTGCTGCGCCGGCTCAAGGCGTCGCCCGCCACCGCGGCCGCGCCGGTGATCGTGCTGACGACCACCGACGATCCGCGCGAGATCGCCCGCTGCTACGAGCTGGGCTGCAACGTGTACGTCACGAAGCCGGTCGAATACGACGCGTTCATCGACGCGGTGCGGCGGCTCGGCTTTTTCCTGAAGGTGGTCAAGCTGCCGCCGGGCCAGCGCTTTGCGTCTCCCTGATCCTTGCCGCGGGGGTTCGCGGCGGCGGCATTCGACATCCGATCCAGCATGACCCCAGACGTTTCAACGCATCCCGCTGCTCACGTGCTTGTCGTCGACGACGACGAAGGCATCCTGCGCCTCGCGCACAAATCGCTGCTGCGCGCCGGATGCCGCGTGTCGACCTGCATGAGCGTCGAGGACGCACATGCGCGCCTCGTCGCGGACGCCCCCGATCTGCTCGTGCTCGATTACCAGCTTGCCGGGCCGGAGACCGGGCTCGACTTCTTTCGCCGTCTGCGCAGCGAAGGGGTGCGCGTGCCGGCGATCCTCGTTACCGGTTTCACCGACGAATCGCGCGTGATCGAGGCGTTGCGCGCGGGCGTTTCCGACGTGGTGCCGAAGTCCGGCGATTATCTCGGCTACCTGCCCGAGGCGGTCGAGCGCGTACTGTCGCAGGAGCGCTTGCGGCGCGCGTCGGCCGAGGCGGCGCGCCTGCGCGATCGCGAACTGCACTACCGGACGCTGTCGGAAGCGCTGCCCCATCTGGTGCTGACCTGCGGACCGGATGGCGCGTGCGATTTCCTGTCGAAGCAGTGGATCGACTACACGGGGCTCGACGAAGCCGCCTCGCTCGGTTTCGGCTGGCTCGACGCGGTGCACCCGGCCGATCGCGACGACGTGCGCGACAGCTGGCTCGAAGCGGTCAGCGGCGGCGCGAGCGATTACCGGCACGAATGGCGGATCCGTCGTCGCGACGGCGCATATCGCTGGTTCGATGCGCGCATCGTCGCGGTGCGCGATGCGGCCGGGCGCGTCGCGCAGTGGTTCGGCAGCTGCACGGACGTCCAGCCGCAGCGCGAGGCGATGGAGGAGCGCGAACAGTTGCTCGCGTCCGAGCAGGCCGCGCGCCTCGCCGCGGAAGAGGCCAATCGCGCGAAGGACCGGTTTCTCGCGATGCTGTCTCACGAGTTGCGCACACCGCTCACGCCGGTGCTCGCGGGCGCGCGGGTGCTCGAACAGATTGCCGGCTTGCCGGAGAGCGCGCGTGCGAGCGTGCTGATGATTCGCCGCAACGTGGAGCTCGAAGCGCGGCTGATCGACGATCTGCTCGATCTGACGCGGGTCGCGAACGGCAAGCTGCGCCTGTCGCTAGAAAAGGTCGACGTGCACGAAGTGATCGACAGCGTGCTGGAGCTATTTCGCAGCGAGATCCAGGTGAAGCAGCAGGACGTGCATATCGCGAAGGACGCGCTGTCGCACCACGTGCTCGCCGATCGCGCGCGGCTGCAGCAGATGCTGTGGAACCTGATCCGCAACGCCGCGAAGTTCACGCCGGACGGCGGCCATATCTACGTGCGCACGCTTCACGACGGCCGGCATGTGCAGATCGCGGTCGAGGATACCGGCATCGGCATCGAGCCCGGGCAGATCGGCAAGCTCTTCAACGCGTTCGAGCAGGGCAGCCAGAACATGACGCGGCAGTTCGGCGGACTGGGGCTCGGGCTCGCGATCACGCGTGCGCTCACCGACGCGCATGGCGGCAGCGTCACCGCGCAGAGCCCGGGTCCGCATTGCGGGGCGACCTTCACGATCACGCTGCCGACGAGCAGCGCGCCCGACGAGGAACCCGCCGAGCCCGCCGCCGTGAACCCGGCCGCTTCGCCGCAGCTGTCGATCCTGCTGATCGAGGATCACGTGGACACGGCCGACGTGATGGCGCAGCTGATTCGCGCGCTCGGGCACGACGTCAGGGTGGTCGGCCGCGTTGCCGACGCCCTCGCGGCCGCGCAGGCGATCCGCTTCGATCTGGTCGTGAGCGACGTGGGTTTGCCCGACGGCACCGGGCTCGATTTCGTGAAGGCGTTTCGTGCGCACTCCGACGTGCCGGCCGTCGCGATGACCGGCTTCGGCTCGGACGAAGATATCCGCCGTTGCCTCGATGCCGGGTTCACCGCGCATCTGACGAAGCCGGTCAACTTCGCGCAACTCGAACAGCTGATCGAGGACGCGGCCCAGCGCGGCGCGGCGGCCGACTGAGCGGGCGGTGCGCCGCGCCGCCACGCGCGTAGGGCGCGTCCGGCGCGGCGATGGCGGCTGGAGCAGCTCGTGCGTCTAGCGCGACGGGGTTTTCAGCGAATCGCGGATCTCGCGCAGCAGCAGCACGTCTTCGGGCGTCGGCGGGGGCGGCGCGGGTTCCTGCGCAGCGGGTTTGCGCAGATTGTTGATGAACTTGACCATCAGGAAAATGATGAACGCAAGGATCACGAAGTTGATCAGCACCGTGAGGAACGAGCCGTAGCCGAACACGGCGACGCCGGCGGTCTGCAGATCCTTGTACGAGTCGGGGTTGCCCTTGAAGGAAGCCGGGATGTCGCCGAGACGGATGAACTTGTTGGAGAAGTCGAGTCCGCCGGTGGCGACGCCCACGACCGGCATGATCAGATCCTTGACCACCGAGTTGACAATCGTGGAGAACGCACCGCCGATGATGACCCCGACCGCGAGATCCATCACGTTGCCCTTCAGCGCAAATTCCTTGAACTCCTTGACCATGCTCATCGGGATTCCTCCGTGGTGTCCATGGCGCCATGATAGCCAACGCACGGGGGATCCGGTAGTGCCGCGCTAGTCCTCCCGCGCGCGTGCGCGTTCGAGATGTCCGGCGAAGCTGACCGGGTCGATGTTGGTTCCGCACAGCAGGACACCGACTCGCCGGCCCTGCACGGTCTCGCGCAGCGGGCCGAGCAGCGCGGCGGTGGCGGCGGCGCAGGCCGGTTCGACCGCGAGCTTCAGCTGGCGGAACAGCGCGAGCATCGCCGCGCGCAACTCGCCGTCCGACACGGTCACGAGCCGGTCGACATGACGCCGGCACAGTTCGTAGCTGTACTGCTCGGTGTGCGGCGCCATCAGCGAGTCGGCGATGCTGTGCATCGCGCCCATCCTGACCGTGTGATTGGCGGCGAAGCTCCTGCCCATCGCGTCGGCGCCGTCGGGCTCGACGCCGTACACGCGGATGCGCGGATTGGCGAGCCGCAGCGCGGTGGACACGCCCGCCGCGAGCCCGCCGCCGCCGACCGGCAGGATCACCGCGTCGAGGTCCGGCGTCTGCGTGGCCCATTCGTAGCCGAGCGTGGCGGTGCCGAGCACCGTGCGATAACCGTTGAACGGATGCACGAAATAGCGGCCTTCCTCGGCCTCGATGCGACGCACGATATCGAATGCCTCGGCATGGCTGTCCGCGACGACGATCTCCGCGCCGTACTGGCGGCACAGCGCCACGCGCGCCGGGTTGGCGCTGCGAAACAGCACGACCTTCGCGCCGAGGCCGACGCGCATGGCCGCGTATGCGACCGCCACCGCGTGATTGCCGCCCGACACGCAGGTCACGCCGGCGCTGCGCTGGGCGTCGTCGAGCGCGAGCAGGTTCGTGAAGGCGCCGCGCGCCTTGAAGCTGCCGCTCACCTGGAGCAGTTCGAACTTGAAGTTGACCACGGTGTCTTCGAGCGACGGAAAATCGAGCTTGTCGAACACCGGCGTGCGCGCGACCCAAGGTGTCAGCGCGAAATGCTGCGCGGCGATGCCGTCGAGCGTTGGAATCGGTTCGCCGTCGATGGTGTGGTCGGTGTGGAGCGGGGAGGCAGTGGACATGGCGTCTCGGGAAGGTCGATCCTTGAAGATTTGGAGTCGTCCGGCCCCGGTCAGTTCAGACCGGGGCGGTGTGGGCCCGGTATACGCCAGTGTGCGGCATGCCGCGCCGTGAGTCGCGGCGCGCTTCAGTGCGGATGTGCGTCAACCGACATGCTGTGGATGAATTTGCCGAGGAAGCGCTCGCATGCGTCGATTTGTTCGAGCGCGACGAATTCGTTCGCCTTGTGCGCCTGCTGGATATCGCCCGGTCCGCAGACGATGCTCGGGATCCCCGCGCGCGAGAACAGCCCCGCTTCGGTGCCGTAGGCGACCTTGCGCTTGTCCTGGTCGGCGGTCAGCGCCCGCACGAGCTGCGTGATCGCCGCCTGCTCGGTCGCGTCGAGCCCGGGGGCGGCGGCGATCTTCGAAAATTCGATGGCCGCGGCCGCGTGTTCGCGGCGCATCGCCGGCAATAGCGTCTCGAGCGCGTAGTGCTCGATGCGCTGGAAAATCGACTCGGGGTCGAGCGTCGGCAGATTGCGGAACTCGAACTGGAAGCGGCACTCCGCCGGCACGGTATTGATCGCGTTGCCGCCTTCGATCGTGCTCGTCTGCGCGGTCGAAAACGGCACGTCGTAGAGTTCGTCGAACGGGCCTTGCGCGCGGAACTGGTCGGCGATGTCGCGGATGTGGCAGATGAGCCGCGCCGCGTATTCGATCGCGTTCAGTCCTTTGGGCGTGAGCGAGGAATGCGCGGCCTGCCCGCGCACGCAGCACTGGTACGCGTTGATGCCCTTGTGCGCGATGATCGGGCGCATGCTGGTCGGTTCGCCGACGATGCAGCCGTCGGGGCGGATGCCGCGCTTCATCAGATCGGCGATCAGCAGCGGCGCGCCGACGCAGCCGACCTCCTCGTCGAACGACAGCGCGAGATGGATCGGTTTCGCGAGCTTCGTGCGCTGCATCTGCGGCACCAGCGTGAGCGCCGTGCCGATGAAGCCTTTCATGTCGCAGGTGCCGCGGCCATAGAGCCGCGCGTCGCGCACCTCGGGGCGGAACGGATCGCTGTCCCACTGCTGGCCGTCGACGGGCACGACGTCCGTATGACCAGACAGCACGATGCCGCCGTTGGTCTCGCCGTCGTGCGCGGGAACGGTGGCAAACAGATTGGCCCATTTGCCGCTGGCGTCGTGCGTGAGCGTGGACTCGACGCCAAGCGCGCGCAGCGCGTCGCGCACGGTCTCGATCAGGCCCAGGTTCGGATTGCGGCTGACCGTGTCGATCGACACGAGCCGCGTGATCCACGCGAGCGCCGCCGGCGTGTCGGTGGGGGAGGAGGCCGGCGCCTGGTGCGAAAGCGTTGAGTCGGCTACGTGAGACATGACGGGACTCCAGCTTTTAAGTCTTTCCATCATACCGAAAAGGCCGGTCGCGCCCAAGCATGATCATGCGATCTGCATTTTTGCGGCGCAGCATGACGGCGGGGCGCATGGGGGGGCGAAACGGCTGGGAGATGGCCGTCAAAGGGCGGGGAGATGGCTGCGAGAGGGCTGGGTAAAGGCTGGGCAAAGGCTGGTGAGGGGCGCGTGCCGCCGGCGCTCTATCCGAAGGGCGGCGTGCGGCGGCTACCGGGCGGTGCTCCGCGCTGTGCGCACCGCACCGCACCGCAGTAGGCTACGCTGCCGCGCACCGCCGCGCACCGCCGCGCACCGCCGCGCACCGCCGCGCACTAAGCCAAAGCACTAAGCCAAAGCACTAAGCCAAAGCACTAAGCCAAAGCACTAAGCCAAAGCACTAAGCCAGGCACTACGACGCGCGTGCGCCGGCTCCCGCCGTGCCGCGCGCCGGCGCGCCGAGCGCCCGCAGCGTTTCCTTCACGGTGGCCACGCGCACCGCAAGATCCGGGCTGCGCGTTTCGATGCGCAGCTTGTCCTGGCCCGCGAGCTTGATGTGCCGGTGCTTCTGCACCATCTCGATGATGCGCATCGCGTCGATCGGCGGGTTGGGCACGAACTGCAGGCCGATGGCCGCCTCGCCCGCATCGATCTTCGAAATGCCGAGGGGCCTGGCTGCGAGCCGCAGCCGGTGGGTTTCGATCAGCGCGTGGGCTTGCGGCGGCAGCTTGCCGAAGCGGTCGATCAGTTCCTCCTGGATGCCGTCGATCGCGTCGTTGTGCTCGCAGTTCGCGAGGCGCTTGTACAGCGACAGCCGCTCCTGCACGTCGCCGCAATAGTCGGCGGGCAGGATCGCCGGCGCGTGCAGGTTGATCTCGGTCGTGGCGGCGAGCGGGGCGGTCAGATCGGGCTCCTTGCCGTCCTTGAGCGCCTTGACCGCGTCGTTCAGCATGTCGGTGTAGAGCTGGAAGCCGATCTCCTGGATCTCGCCCGACTGCTTGTCGCCGAGCACTTCGCCCGTGCCGCGGATCTCGAGATCGTGCATCGCCAGGTAGAAGCCGGAACCGAGCTCCTCCATCTGCTGGATCGCTTCGAGGCGGCGCTGCGCCTGTTTGGTGAGGCCCTGCGGGTCGTGCACCAGCAGATACGAATAGGCCTGGTGGTGCGAACGGCCGACGCGCCCGCGCAACTGATGCAGTTGCGCGAGGCCGAACTTGTCGGCGCGGTGAATCAGGATCGTGTTCGCGCTCGGCACGTCGATGCCGGTCTCGATGATCGTCGTGCACAGCAGCACGTTCGCGCGCTGCGCGACGAAGTCGCGCATCACGCGTTCGAGCTCGCGCTCGTGCATCTGGCCGTGCGCGACGGCGATGCGCGCTTCCGGGACGAGCGCTTCGAGCATCTGCCGGCGGTTCTCGATCGTCTCGACCTCGTTGTGCAGGAAATACACCTGGCCGCCGCGCTTGAGCTCGCGCAGCATCGCCTCGCGGATCACGCCGTCTTCCTCGCGCCGCACGAAGGTCTTGATCGCGAGCCGCTTCTGCGGCGCGGTGGCGATCACCGAAAAGTCGCGCAGCCCTTCGAGCGCCATGCCGAGCGTGCGCGGAATCGGTGTCGCGGTGAGCGTGAGTACGTCGACCTCGGCGCGCAGCGCCTTCAGCGCCTCTTTCTGCCGCACGCCGAAGCGATGCTCCTCGTCGATGATCACGAGCCCGAGGCGCTTGAACTGCACGTCGGAGGACAGCAGCTTGTGCGTGCCGATCACGATGTCGACGCCGCCCTCGTTGATCTGCCGGATCGCGGTGCTCACTTCCTTCGCCGAGCGAAAGCGCGAAAGCTCCGCGATCTTCACCGGCCAGTCCGAGAAGCGGTCCGTGAAGGTCTGCGTGTGCTGCTCGGCGAGCAGCGTGGTCGGCGACAGCAGCGCGACCTGCTTGCCGCCCATCACCGCGATGAACGCCGCGCGCAGCGCCACCTCGGTCTTGCCGAAGCCGACGTCGCCGCACACGAGCCGGTCCATCGGCTTGCCGCTCGTCATGTCGCCGATCACCGCGGCGATCGCCGCAGCCTGATCGGGCGTTTCCTCGAAGCCGAAACTCTCGGCGAATTTCACGTAGTCGCGCGGTTCGAGCCCGAACGCGTGACCCTCGCGCGCCGCGCGGCGCGCGTACAGGTTCAGCAGTTCGGCGGCGGTGTCGCGGATCTGCTGTGCGGCCTTGCGCTTCGCCTTTTCCCACTGGCCCGAGCCGAGCGCGTGCAGCGGCGCGCTTTCGGGGTCGGCGCCGCTGTAGCGCGAGATGACGTGCAACTGCGCGACCGGCACATAGAGCTTGCTGTCGCCCGCGTATTCGAGGTGCAGGAATTCGGTTTCGCCCTCGCCGAGGTCCATCGTCACGAGACCCATGTAGCGGCCGATGCCGTGCTGCGCATGCACGACCGGGTCGCCGACCTTCAGCTCCGACAGGTCGCGCACCATCGAGTCGACGTTGCTCGCCTGCTCCTGGCGGCGCCGGCCGGCGCGGCGCGCGAGCGGCCCGTAGAGCTCCGTTTCGGTCATGACGGCCACGCCTTCGGCCGGCAGCGCAAAGCCTGTGGCGAGCGGCGCGACCGCAAGCGAGAAGCGTGCGTCGCCGGCGAGCCAGGCGGCGAAGTCGTCGCTCGCCGCGGGCCGCAGCTGATGGTCCACCAGCAGTTGCAGCAGCGTTTCGCGCCGCCCGGCGGATTCGGCGGCGAACAGCACGCGGTTAGGGGTGCTTGCGAGGAAGGCGCGCAGCGCGGCGACCGGGTCGTCCGCGTGCCGGTCGAGCGCGAGGTTCGGCAGCGGCGTGGCCCAGCCGCCGCCGCTGTCGGCGGGCAGCGCGAGCCGCGCGAACGGCTTGGCGAGCGTGAAGAAGTCCTGGTCGGACAGGAACAGCCGCTGCGGTTCGAGAATCGGCCGCTCGCGATCGTGCGCGAGAAAGCTGTGACGCTGCTTCGTGTCGTTCGTGAAGCGGCGGATCGCGGCTTCGAGGTCGCCGGCGAACACGAGCTGCGCGTGCGGCGGCAGGTAATGGAACAGCGTAGCGGTGTCTTCGAAGAACAGCGGCAGATAGTATTCGATGCCGGCCGACGGCACCCCGTTGCCGATATCCCGATAGATCGACGCGCGGCTCGGGTCGCCCTCGAACACCTCGCGCCAGCGGCTGCGAAACGCGGTGCGCGCGGCCTCGTCGAACGGGAATTCGCGCCCCGGCAGCAGGCGCACGTCGTGCACCGGATAGAGGCTGCGCTGCGTGTCCGGATCGAACGCGCGGATCGAGTCGACCTGGTCGTCGAACAGGTCGATCCGGTACGGCAGCGGCGAGCCCATCGGGAACAGGTCGATCAGCGAGCCGCGCACGCAGTATTCGCCGGGCCGCACGACCTGGCTCACGTGCTCGTAGCCAGCCAGCGTGAGCTGCGCCTTCAGCTTCGCCTCGTCGAGGCGTTCGCCCTGCGCGAACGAGAACGTGTAGGCCGCCATGAACGACGCCGGCGGCATCCGGTACAGCGCCGTGGTAGCGGGCACGACCAGGATGTCGCAGCGCCCCTCGCCGAGATCGTGCAGGGTCGCGAGACGCTCGGACACGAGGTCCTGGTGCGGCGAGAACGTGTCGTAGGGCAGCGTTTCCCAGTCCGGCAGCAGCCGCACGCGCGCGTCGGGCGCGAACACGCGGAGCTCCTGCGTGAGCCGTTGCGCATCGACCGCGCTCGCGCAGACAACCGCGAGCAGCGGCACCTGTGCACGGTATGCGAGATGGTAGCGGGCGATCAGCAGCGCGTCGGCCGAACCGTGGACGCCGTCGAAGACGAAACGCTGGCCGGTCTTGACGAGCGCGACGGGCGGGGAGGACTGCGAGGATGCGGCGATATCGGGCATAGAGGGGAAAGCAGCCGGTGGCTCGGACGTGAGCGGCAAGTTTACGCGGGTCGTGGCGAGTATGCGAAAGACCTATTATAAAATCCGTCCTTCACTTTGACTCTGCGGCTTCCGCTTCCGTGACTTCCCGCCTCTTTGCCCTGATTCCGTGCGCCGGCACCGGCAGTCGTTCCGGCGCGCCGGTGCCCAAACAATACCGCACCGTCGCCGGTCGCGACCTGCTGCATTATTCGCTCGCCGCGTTCGATGCGTGCAGCGAATTCGCGCAGACGCTCGTCGTGATCGCCCCGGACGACCCGCATTTCGACGCGCGGCGCTTTGCCGGCCTGCGTTTCGTGGTGCGCCGCTGCGGCGGCGCGTCGCGTCAGGCGTCGGTGCTCAACGGGCTGCACGCGCTCGCCGAATTCGGCGCGCGCGACGACGACTGGGCGCTCGTGCACGACGCCGCGCGCCCCGGCATCACGCCGGCACTGATCCGCTCGCTGATCGCCGCGCTGAAGGACGACGCGGTGGGCGGCATCATGGCGCTGCCGGTCGCGGACACGCTCAAGCGGATGGCGCCGGCGAGCGGCGGACGGATTGCGCGCACCGAGGCGCGCGACGGCCTGTGGCAGGCGCAGACGCCGCAGATGTTCCGCATCGGCATGCTGCGCGACGCGATCCTGCAGGCCCAGCACGATGGGCACGACCTCACCGACGAGGCGAGCGCGATCGAATGGGGCGGCCATGCGCCGCGGCTCGTGCAGGGCAGCCTGCGCAACTTCAAGGTCACCTATCCGGAAGACTTCGATCTGGCCGACGCGATTCTCAGCCGGCCCGCGGCTTCCTGAGCTGTTTCCTCGTTGACAACGGACTTCTCCAGCCTATGGATTTCAGAATCGGACAAGGGTATGACGTGCACGCGCTGGTGCCCGGACGCCCGCTGATCATCGGCGGCGTGACGCTGCCTTACGAGCGCGGCCTGCTCGGCCACTCGGACGCGGACGTGCTGCTGCACGCGATCACGGACGCGCTGTTCGGCGCCGCGGCGCTCGGCGACATCGGCCGCCATTTCTCCGACGCGGATCCGAAGTTCGCCGGCGCCGACAGCCGCGTGCTGCTGCGCGAATGCGCGGCGCGCGTCGCGCAGGCGGGCTTCGCGATCGGCAACGTCGACAGCACGGTGATCGCGCAGGCGCCGAAGCTTTCGCCGCATATCGAGGCGATGCGCGTGAACATCGCCGCCGATCTGCAGTTGCCGCTCGAACGTGTCAACGTGAAGGCGAAAACCAACGAGAAGCTCGGCTATCTCGGCCGCGGCGACGGCATCGAGGCGCAGGCGGCGGTGCTGCTGGTGCGCCGGTAAGCCGGCGCGAACGCGCGGCAGCGGCGCTGCGGCCGGGGCGGCGGTCACTGGCGGCCGGTGACTGGCGACCGGTGACCGCCAGTCACCGCCTGTCGTCTGCAGTGGCCGGCGGCGGCTAACCGTGACCGCCGTCGTCTGCTGTGGCCTTCGGCGGCTAACCGTGACCGCCAGCGGCTGTCGGGGCGCGCCAGTGGTCTGCGGTGACTGTCAGTGGCTGCCAGTAACCGTCAGTGGCCGGCGGCGGCTGTCAGTGGCCGTCAGCGGCTAACCGTGACCGTCAGTGGCCTTCGGCGGCGAGCACCTGTGCCGCCGCGTTGATCACTGCGGCGATCCGTCCGACGTCGCGCAGTTGCGTCGCGCTCATCCCTTCGGCGAGCAGCGTGTCGAAGTGCGACTTCACGCAGAAGTGGCACTTGCCGACGATCGACGCGGCGAGCGCGTACATTTCGAAGCGCCGCTTGTCGACGCCGCCATGCGACGCATACGCGTTCATCCGCAGGCCGGCCGGCTGCGACTTCAGATCCGTGCTGCCGCTCATCTCGACATACGGATACCAGACGTTGTTCATGCCCATCAGCGCTGCCGCGGTCAGCGTCGCGTGGACTTCCTCCGGCGAGAGCACGCCGGCTTCGCGGATCGCGGTGATCAGCACCGTGCTCTTCGCGGCAAACGCCGCGGCCAGTGCGACGCCGACCGCATCCGCGCCTTCCAGCGACGAGCGCGCGATGGTGCCGTCCAGATTCAGGCGGATGTCTTTTGCGTAATCGGGAATACGTTCCTTGATCGCGGCCAGAAATTCCATGGATCGCTCCTGTCATAGGATAAAAAAAAGCCCGCCGGCTCTTTCAAGCGAAGCGGGCTGGCGACGGCGGGCGATTACAGCGTCGCGCCGCCGACCGCGCGGTTGCACGGGCACAGTTCGTCCGTTTGCAGACCGTCGAGAATGCGCAGCACTTCTTCCGGGCTGCGGCCCACGTTCAGGTTATTCACCGACACGTGCTGGATCGTGTTGTCCGGGTCGACGATGAACGTCGCGCGCAGCGCCACGCCCGCTTCCTTGTCGCGCACGCCGAGCTGGTCGATCAGTTCGCCCTTCACGTCGCCGAACGCGTAGTGGTTCAGCTTGTTCAGATCCTTGTGCTCGCGACGCCATGCGAGCTTGACGAATTCGTTGTCCGAGCTGCCGCCGAGCAGCACCGCGTCGCGCTCGGCGAACTGGCCGGCGAGCTTCGCGAATTCGACGATTTCGGTCGGGCACACGAACGTGAAGTCCTTCGGGTAGAAGTAGATCACTTTCCACTTGCCCGGGAACGACTGTTCGGTGATGTCTTCGAACGCCGACACGCCGTTTTCTTCGTGGTGGTTGAAGCCCGGCTTTGCAGCGGTGACGGTGAACGCTTCGAGTTTGTCGCCAACGGTTTTCATGTGGAAGACTCCTTGGGGTGTGGAAAAACGCAGTCCGTTACGCTAACGGACCGCCGTAACGGATTCGTTACACCAAACCCAGTCTACCATCTATTATTGCATCGCATCAATAGTTTTTAACTATTTAATCGGATAGATTTTCTTCACTGCGCCGATAGCCTGCACGAAAGGCACCGGGGAATGGGGACGCAACAGCATGGATATTGCGCGGCGCCCGCATTGGCGCGGCTGCGCGACGCGCGCGTGCGGCGCCGCGGGAAGCGGGCGGGCCGGCGACGGCGGGACTACGACGCCTCCGACGCCTCCGACGCCTCCGACGCCTCCGACGCCTCCGACGCCTCGCGATACCGCGGGCGCGGCTGCGCGACGCGCGTCAGGTGCTGCGTGCGAGCGGAAACTCGATCGTGACTTCGAGCCCGGGGCCGGGCGTGCGGTTGCGTAGCCGCAGGCCGCCCCGGTAACGGCCGACAAGACGCTGCACGATCGCCATGCCGAGGCCGGTGCCGTTTGCCTGGGTGCGCGCGGAGTCGACCCGGTAGAACGGCCGGGTGACGAGCGCAAGCTGGTCTTCGGGGATGCCGGGGCCCTCGTCGACCACCGACAGTTCCACCCGCGAATGCGACACGCGCGTTTCGATCATTACGTGCGGAATGCCGTCGGTGGCGCTGCGGCCATACTTGCGGGCGTTTTCGAGCAGGTTGCCGATGACGCGGCGCATGTCGGTTTCGTCCGCGTCGATCACCGCGGACGGCGCGAGCCGCGTGATGAGCCGCATGCCGTCCTCGGACGCCATGCGCGCCGCCAGTTCCTGGGCGACCACCGACAGGTCGACCGGTTCGGACACCTTCTGCACCGGCCGCGCGTAGTCGAGGAAGCGGCCGATGATCATGTCCATCTGCTCGATGTCGTCGACCATCGCGTTCTTCGTGGTCTGATCCGACGGGCTCATTTCGGTTTCGAGCCGCAGCCGCGCGAGCGGCGTGCGCAGGTCGTGCGAGATGCCGGCGAGCATCAGCGCGCGGTCCGCATCGAGCTGTTCGAGATCGCGCACCATCTGGTTGAAGCTGCGGTTCGTGTCGGCGGCCACACCCATGCCTTTTTCCGGCAGCAGTTCGGGCGACTGCCCGGAGCCGACCTTGCGCGCGGCCAGCGCGAGCCGCGAGAACGGCCGGTTCACGAGACTCGTGATGAACGCCGCGCCGAACAGCGACAGCGCGAGCGCGAACACGCCCCAGCCGGCCCACTGCAGGCCCGTCGCGTTGTCGAGCTGGTCGCGGTCGAGCGCGACCCAGTAATCGTCGTCGTCGATCTTGAAGCTGATCCACACGCCCGGAATGCCGTTGACCGACTGCGCGATCACCGTGTCGTCGCCGAGGCGGCCGCGAATGTCATGCTCGATCAGCCGGTTCAGCGACTCGTTGGGCTGCAGCACGTATTTGTCGGTGGTTTCGCGCGGGTAGACGCGCACCCCTTCGTTGCTCTCGAGATCCTGCAGCAGCGCGCGCCGCAGATCGGGATCGGAGTAGAGCAGTGCAGTGCGCGTGAGCTTCACGATCGCGACGAGCTGCAGCGCCACGCGCTGCGCGCGCGGCTCCCGCTCGATCACGCGAAAGCTCTGGAACCAGGCGGCGAGACTGACTGCGATCAGCAGCGCGATCAGCAGAAAGGTTCGCCAGAAGAGGCCGCCGAACAGCAGTGTCAGGAGGCGGCGGTTGATCCGCATGGGCCCTTCTTGTCGCAAGGCAAAAACGGAACGTGCAGACAAGCTCAGGCTGCGCCGTCGGGAATGAACACGTAGCCCAGCCCCCAGACGGTCTGGATGAAGCGGGGGCTGCCGGGATCGGGCTCGATCAGCTTGCGCAGCCGCGAGATCTGCACGTCGAGGCTGCGGTCGAACACTTCGTATTCGCGGCCCCGGGCGAGTTCCATCAGCTTCTCGCGCGACAGCGGCTGGCGCGGATGACGGGCGAACACCTTCAGCACCGAGAATTCGCCGGTCGTGAGCGGAATTTCCTGGCCGGCCTTCGTGAGCGTGCGCGTGGCGAGATTCAGCGCGAACTCGCCGAACTCGAATACCTCGGTGGTCTCCGACGGCGCGCCCGGCAGCTCGGACGGCGCCTGGCGGCGCAGCACCGCGTGGATGCGGGCGACCAGCTCGCGCGGATTGAACGGCTTCGGCAGATAGTCGTCGGCGCCCATTTCGAGCCCGACGATGCGATCGACATCTTCGCCCTTGGCCGTGAGCATGATGATCGGCGTGCGGTCGTTGCTGCCGCGCAGGCGCCGGCAGATCGACAGGCCGTCCTCGCCGGGCAGCATCAGGTCGAGCACGAGCAGGTCGAAGCGCTCGCGCACCCACAGCTTGTTCATGGACGGTGCGTTCTCGGCGACGTAGACGTTGAAGCCCTGCTCGCCGAGATAGCGGCGCAGGAGGTCGCGCAGGCGCGGATCGTCGTCGACGACGAGAATTTTCGATGGGTTCTTGGTTTCCATGGACGGCATCTTAGCGCGATTAGAAAGTGATGCGAGTTTGCAGCAAATCTCGGGTTACAGTCAGTTACAAAATTTACCCGCACTGTGGCACGACGTAAAGCGGGCACGCGTAGACTCCTGTACTGCTTGCGCCTGTTCGGTGGATACTTCAATCGTTCAAAAAATTCTGATACTCGCGCCCTGTACCTTTTCCGGGGCCCGTTTCACGCACTAAAGGTAGCCGGTTGCCGCACCACGAAGGGAACAAGATGAAGGGAGGGGTTTGGCCCACAGTGCGCCGGAGCGTGATCGCCATGGCTGTGGCCAGCACGCTCGGTGGCACGCTGAGCCCGACGCTCGCCCACGCCCAGCCCCACGTCGACCGGCCGCAGCACGACTCCCATCTCCGCGGACGCTTTCCCAGGACCGCTCATCACGCGCACTCGTCCTTCAGCGGCCAGCAGCATGCACCGGACTTCCTGATGGGCTCCGGGGTACCGCCCGACCTCGACCAGGGCCGCCGCGACGGCCACATGACGCCGGAAGAGCGGCGCCTGCTGCGCCAGCATATCGAAGACGCGGTACGCGAGCTGTATCGTCGCTAGGCAACGCCGGCCGCATCCTGACAGGTGGCGCGGAAGGGCCCCGAGCGTACCGTCGACCCCGCCTGTCCCGTTTCTCTACCCCGCCTCGCGTTGCCTCGCGTCATGCGAGGCGCAGCTTGCCTGCGCGCCTGGGCCGCGAGGCAGTCCGATGGACCCGCGCGTGCGGTTGCACTAAGCTGGAGCGCGAGCCGGCGTGCGGCGCAGCCGCATGATGTCGCGCGCGGCGCCGGGGCGGATCCCGGTGCGCGCGATGCGGCAGACGTGACGCGAACCGGCGAGGGGCGGCATGAGACGGCGCGATTTTCTGACGATGACCGCCAGCGCGAGCGCGGCGCTCGGGTTGGCGCGCGTGCCGGCCGTCGCCGCCGTCGCCGCCGCGGCGGCGCGCGAGCGGCACGTCGCCGGCGGATATCGCAATCTGCTGATTCTCGTCGAACTCGCGGGCGGCAATGACGGCCTCAATACGGTGATTCCGTACGCCGATCCCGCTTACCCGATCTTGCGTCCGCGCATTGCGATCCGCCGCGAACAGGTTGTGCCCCTCGACGAACGCAGCGCACTGCATCCCGCGCTCGCGCCGCTGATGCCGCTGTGGCGCAGCGGCGAACTGGCCATCGTGCAAGGGATCGGCTACGCGCAGCCGAATCTGTCACATTACCGCTCGATCGAAATCTGGGACACCGCGTCGCCTGCGGATCGCTATCTGCGCGAAGGCTGGTTGACGCGCGCATTTGCGCAGCGCGCGGTGCCGCGCGGGTTCGCCGCGGATGGCGCCGTCATCGGAACGGCGGAAGAGGGGCCGCTTGCGCACGGCGCACGCGTGATCGCGCTCGCCGGGGTTGCCGGGGTCGCCTGCGGCCGCGAGACGTCGGGCCGGCGGCTGCACGAGCGGCGTCGCGTGCGCGGGCCGGGCGGCGCAGCCGGTCTTGCGGTGGGCGAGGTCGCGGTGGCCGGTGAGCGTCCGGGGTTCGTGGGCGCGCCGCCGTTGCGTACGGTATTTCCCTCCGGCGCGTTTGGCGCGTCGCTGCGGACCGCGATGTGCTGGCTGGCAGCGGCCGATGCCGCGCCGCGCGCGTCCGCGCGGGGCGTGGCGGTGCTGCGCCTGACACTGAACGGCTTCGATACCCACCGCTGTCAGCCGGACACGCACGCCGCGCTGCTCGGGCAACTGGCCACGGGTCTTGCGTCGCTGCGCGCGGCGCTCGTCGAGCTAGGCCGCTGGCAGCGCACGCTGGTGATGACCTGCTCCGAGTTCGGCCGGCAACCGCGCGAGAACGGCGAGCGCGGCACCGAGCACGGCACGGTCGCGCCGCATTTCGTGCTGGGTGGCCGCGTGCGTGGCGGCCTGTATGGCGCGCCGGCCGTGCTGACGCAACTCGACGGCAACGGCCAGTTGCCGGTCCGCGTCGATTTCCGCCAGCTTCACGCGACCGTGCTCGACGCCTGGTGGGGGCTCGACGCGACCGCCGTGCTGGGGCGACGTTTCGCACTGCTGCCGCTGCTGCGCGGCTGACGCCGGGAGCGCGGCGCGGCCGATGCGCGTGACCAGATCCGTGCGACCTAGCGTGTGCGACCTAGCGCGCGCGGGCGGCGCGCCACGCGATCCACAGCTTGCGGATCGGCGTCAATGCGATGCGCTGATGGAGCACGTGGTATCCGTCACGCTCGATCTCGTCGAGCAGGGCCTGCGCGAGCGCGGCCTGAGCGCGCAGCGTGCGCTGCGCGCGCCGCTCGGCCGGCGGCAGCGCGGCCAGCGCGCCGCGCAGCGCATCGCGCGCCCGGGTGGTCTGGTAGCGCATCAGGCTCGTGAACGCGTCGCTATAGCGGCGGTTCAGCAGGTCGGCGGCGGTGACGTCGAAGCGCTGCAGTTCGTCGATCGGGATATAGATGCGCCCGTGCCGCGCGTCGTCGCCGAGATCGGTCACGCACTGCGCGAGCAGCAACGCCTCCCCAAGCGGTTCGGCCCACGTCGCGGCGCGCACGGGATCATGCGCGGTGCTGCGCGCGACCAGGCCGGCGAACGTGCCGCCCACGCGCTGCAGATAGCGGCGCAGGTTCGCGTAGTCGAGATAGCGGGCCTGGTCGAGATCCATTTCGAATCCGGCGAGCAGCGCCTGCAGTGCGGGGCAAGTCTCTTCCACCGCGGCACCCAGGTGCGCGGCGAGCGCATGGGACACCGGGTGCGACGGATTACCGGAGGCAAGTGCGGCCGTTTCCTTCTGCCACCACGCGAGCCGGGTGCGGCCGACGGTCGGGTCGCTCGTCTCTTTCACGGTTTCTTCGAACTCGCGGCGCAGCGCGAAAAGCGCGGTCAGCAGCGGCTGGCTTCGCATGGGCGCCTGGCGCAGCGCGTAGTAGCTGCTTGAGCCGGGCGGCGCCGCTTTTTGCTGGCAGTATTCGTCGAAATTCACGGGGGCAGGAGATGGCTTCGGCGCGTCCGCCGCGGGCGTTGCGTGGCACGCGCCGGACCGGGTCGCCGGCGGGCGACAGCGCAAAATTGTAGCATCGGCGCGCGCCGCGCGGATGCAGACAAGCGCGGAGCAATCGGTTAGAATTCGGCCCCTACGCTTTCGGAAGCCGTGTCGCCGCAGTCGCGCCGGCCAGCGTTCGCGAGCAGGCCAGACATCGGTTGCGCGTGCTGCGCGTCGACCGGCTGCGAGGATGGCGAAATTGGTAGACGCACCAGGTTTAGGTCCTGACGCCAGCAATGGTGTAGGGGTTCGAGTCCCCTTCCTCGCACCACCCTTGTCGTATGTTTCATATCGGCCCCGTCGTTCCCCGGTGAACGACGGGGCTTTTTGTTTCGGTGCGCCGCGTGCACAGCGGCAGCCCAACCCGGCTTTGCATGCCGTGCACCGTCCTTGCCCCATTCTTGCGGCATCTCGCGGGCACGGACCGGATGCACGGAAGCAGGCGAGCATGCGCTCGCCAGATGGTTGCGCGCACAACTATTTACGCCTATGCTGGCGACAGCTCGTGCGGCCGGCTGATCGCGCGGGTGACCCGTCAGACGAGGAGCCGCACATGAGCGCAGTCGATCCGCAGGCGACGCTGCACGCGCAGCCGCTGCAAGACGCACATCCGGACTTGAGCGCGAAGTCTAGCGCGCACGCAAGCGCCACGGCAGACACGCGCGCCGCCGAGGCCGCGTTGCGCATCCAGCTTGCCGGCTGCTACCGGATCTTCGCGATGCTCGGCTGGACCGAGCTGATCTACAACCACATCACGGTGCGTGTGCCGGGGCCGCAGCGGCATTTCCTGATCAACCCGTTCGGCTTGCATTACACGGAGGTGTGTGCGTCGAATCTCGTGAAGGTCGACCTTGACGGCCACGCGGTCGACGCATCGCGCCATCCGGTGAATCCGGCCGGCTTCGTGGTTCACGCGGCGCTGCATCGCGCGTTGCCCGATGCGCACTGCGTGATGCACACGCACACGACGGCCGGACTCGCGGTCGCGTGCTCGAAAGCGGGTCTGGAGAATTCGAACTTCTATTCCGCCCAGCTCGACGGGATGGTCGCGTATCACGATTTCGAAGGGATCACGCTGCGCGCGGACGAAGGTCCGCGCCTCATCGCGAATCTCGGCGACAAGCGCCTGATGGTCTTGCGCAATCACGGCCTGCTGTCGGTCGGCACGACGCTCGCGCAGGCGTTCGCGCGGCTATGGACGCTCAATCGCGCGTGCGAGGTGCAACTGGCGACGGCGGCGCTGGGCGCGGCGCGCATGATCCCGGCGGAGATCGCCGCACAGTGCACGCGCGACGCGCTGCAGTTCGATCCGCGGCACGGCGCGGGGCAGGACGTGTTCGACGCGTTGCTGCGGCTCGTCGATCGGGCGGATCCGTCATACCGGGAGTAACGCACGCATGAACCCACAACCGATTCGTACGACGATCGTCGGCGCCGGGGCGATCGGCGGCCTGATGGCTGCCGCGCTCGCGCGCGCCGGGCACGAGGTTGCCGTGCTCGCGCGCGGTGCGACGCTCGCGGCGATCCGCAGCAACGGCATTCGCGTCGTCGCCGATGGGCGCGCAACGGTCACGGCAGTGGCGGCCTGTGCCGAGGCTGCCGAGGTCGCCGCAGCGGGCGTGCAGGACTATCTCGTGATCGCGCTGAAGGCGCAGGCGCTGCCCGGACTCGCTGCGCGGCTGCGGCCGCTCGTGGGTCCGGCGACGGTCATCGTGGCCGCGATGAACGGTCTGCCGTGGTGGTTCCTGAACGGGTTGCCGGGCCCGCTCGACGGGCAGACGATCGACGCGGTCGATCCCGGCGGGGTGGTGTCCGCGGCGCTGCCGCCCGCGCAGGCGATCGGCTGCGTGGTGCATCTCGCGTCGTCGACCGATGCGCCCGGTGTGATCCGCCGCGGCCGCGGCAACACGCTGATCGTTGGCGCGCCGGCGCCCGGGCTGTCGGCGCAGGCTGCCGGGTTCGCCGCGGCGTTGCAGGCGGGCGGCTTCGACGTGAGCGTCACGCCGCGCATCCGCGACGAAATCTGGAGCAAGCTGTGGGGCAACATGAACATGAATCCGCTGAGCGCGCTGACCGGCTCCACCGCGGACGTGCTGCTCGACGACCCGCTCACGCATGCGCTGATCCTGCGCATGATGGAAGAGGCTGAGGCGATCGGCGCGCGTCTTGGGCTCGCGAGCGGCATGAGCGCGCCGGAGCGGGTGGCCGTCACCCGCAAGCTGGGGGCATTCCGCACGTCGATGCTGCAGGACGCCGAAGCCGGACGCCCGCTCGAACTCGGTCCGATTCTCGGCGTGTTCCCGGAGCTCGGGCGCAAGCTCGACGTGCCCACCCCGTACTGCGACGCCGTGCTCGGCCTGCTGCGCCAGCGCGTCGCGAATTCGGCGGCTTCGAGAAATGCAGCGAATCCGGAGAATTCAGCGGGGGCGGCCGGATCCGCGTGACGCGGGTGGCGGGGCCGGCCTCCGGCGCATTGCAGGGCAATGGGGGCGCCGCCCCCCGGGGCGGCTTTGCGGCTTTGCGGCTTCGTGACTTCGCGGCGGTGTAGCGGCGCGGCGGTGTAGCGGCGCGCGTATGCTCAGTGCGCCCGCCCGCCCGGCGGCGCGGATGCGCCGGTCAGTCGATCTGCGATTGCGCGTGCTCGATGATCCTGTCGAGCGCGGCGCCCAGCAGCGCTTTTTCCTTGTCGTCGAGGCAGGCGAACAGATCGGCGTTCCATTTGCGCGCGATCGGCATGATCTTGCGGTAGAGCGCACGCCCCTGTGCCGTGAGCGAGATCAGGACGACGCGGCCGTCCTGCGTACTTGTTTCGCGCTCCAGCAGCCCCTGGCGGATCAGCGCCTCGGCGGCGCGGCTGGCCTGGCTCTTGTCGAGGTTGGCGTGCCGCGCGAGCTCCATGACCGAGAACGGGCCGAACGACCCGACGGACGCGATCACGCGCGCTTCCGGCAGCGTGACCCCGAGCTTGTCCGCGTAGCGCTCGCCGATGCCCCGCTCGGAAAGCTTGTTCAGCACATGCAGGCGATAGGTCAGAAACTGTTCGAGTCCTGCTTTGGCGGAAGCCTTCATGGTTGTCCCGGTCGTGAGTGGAGGCGGTCGTGGCGGTGTGATTGTTGCCGCAACGGCCGTACCGGTCAACGCGCGCCGAAGTGCAGCCGGGTGAGCTGCTCCGCTTCGTTGGCGAGCAGGTGCGCGGCGTCGCGGATCGCGGCGTCGAGCGTGATCGGGCCGGGCGCCGGCGAGAAGCAGCCGGCGAAATGCTCGGCAAGGCGCGGCAGAGCCGCCGGGTCGACGGCGCCCGAGAGCAGCGTGGCCGGCACGCCGGCCGCGCGCGCATGCGCGCAGGCGATGAAGGGCGCCTTGCCGTGCAGCGTCTGCACGTCCGAGCGGCCTTCGCCGGTGATCAGCCAGTGCGCGCCGGCAAGTGCCGCGTCGAGCCCGATCTCGCGCGCGACGGTCTCGGCGCCCGGCTCGAACTGCGCGCCGAGCATGTGCAGCGCGAAACCGAGCCCGCCCGCTGCGCCGGCGCCCGGCAACGCGCGCGCGCTGCGCCCGAGCGCGGCTTCGAGGAGGTCGGCGAAGTGTCCGAGCGCCGCGTCGTAGCTTGCCACCTGCTCGGGCTTCACGCCCTTTTGCGGACCGAATATCGCGGTGGCGCCGTGCTCGCCGGTGAGCGGGTTGTCGACGTCGGACATGCCGACGAAGTGCGCTTCGGCGAGCCGCGGGTCGAGCTGCGACGCGTCGATGCGCGCGAGCCGGGCGAGCTGCGCGGGCGTCGGCGCGACCGGGTGGCCCGCGGCGTCGAACAGCTGCAGCCCGAGGCCGACCAGCAGGCCGGCGCCGCCGTCATTGGTGCTGCTGCCGCCGAGCGCGACGAAAAAGCGCCGCACGCCCGCGTCGAGCAGCGCGCGAATGGCTTCGCCCATGCCGACCGAGTAGCGCTCGCCGACCGGCACGCCCATCCCGTCCGGGTCGGTAATGCCGACGATTTCCGCGGTCTCGACGATCGCGCCATGGTCCGCGAGCAGCCCCGTGGCCGCCTCGCGCGGATGGCCGGCCGCGCCGCGCACGCGCAGCAGGCGCCGCTCGCCGCCGCGCGTGAGCATGGCGTCGAGCGTGCCTTCGCCGCCGTCGGCCATCGGGCAGATGCGCACGCTCGCGTCGGGGCGCGCGCGCGTCACGCCGGCGGCGATCGCCTGCGCGACCTGCTCGGCGCTCAGCGAGCCTTTAAAGGAATCGGGAGCGATGACGACGACGGGCGCGGACGACGGGATAGGCATGGTGTCTCTGAAGGGTTGGAATCGTGGTGAGGCGCGGGCGGATCCGGCCAGCGCGCGTTCGCTAGCTTAGCAGCATGATGCGCGCGGCTGAATACACCGAAAGGCATAGCGTCCATTGACGGCGGGAATGGGAAGCGGCGCCGGAACGGCGGGAAGGCGCGGTGCCGGCGGGCGCGATGACGCGCGCGCGAAAACCGCCCCGAAAACACCTGAAAAGCGCCGGAAAAGGGATGAAAGCGGGCTCCGGCGATCGAATCCGGGCTAGGCGTGCGAATAGTTTGCTAAACTATTGGGCTCTTTGGACTGGAACCGTGCTGCCGGCGGCCTGCAGGCCCGCGGCGCAGGCGCCCGCCCGATGCGCAGTGACATCGGCAGCGGCACGCAGAAGATCACTGGATCACTGATTCGCTCGAATAATTTTAGGACGATTGAAGCCATGGCTAACGTTGTTGAAAACCTCGGCAAGCTCGAACGCCGCGTGACGATTTCCCTGCCGAAGGATGCCGTGCAGAAGGAAGTGGATTCGCGGATCCGCCAACTCGCGAAGAACGTGCGCATGCCGGGCTTCCGCCCGGGCAAGGTGCCGCTGAAGATGGTGACGCAGCAGTATTCCGGCCAGGTGCAGGCCGAGGTGCTGAGCGACAAGGTGGGCAAGCAGTTCTTCGACATCAGCCGCGCGGAAAACCTGCGCGTGGCGGGCCAGCCGAGCTTCGCGCCGAAGTCGGACGCCGCCGAGGGTGACTTCGCGTTCGACGCGACCTTCGAGGTGTACCCGGAAGTGACGCTCGGCGACATCGCGACCGTCGAACTCGAACGCACCACGACCACCATCGGCGAGGCGGAAGTCGACCGCACGCTCGACATCCTGCGCAAGCAGCGCGTGCACTATCACGTGCGCGGCGAGGCCGGCGAGCACGGCGACGGCGGCGGCGAGGTTGCGGCGAAAGACGGCGACCGCGTGACGGTCGACTTCGTCGGCAAGCTCGACGGCGAAGCGTTCCAGGGCGGCACCGCGGAAGACTTCGCGTTCGTGCTCGGCGAAGGGCGCATGCTGCCGGAGTTCGAGAAGGCGGCGCTCGGCCTGAAGGCCGGCGAAGCGCGCGAATTCGACCTCGCGTTCCCGGCGGACTATCACGGCAAGGAAGTGGCCGGCAAGACCGCGCAGTTCACGATCACGATGAAGCGTATCGAGTGGCCGCACCTGCCCGGGATCGACGCGGAATTCGCGAAGTCGCTCGGCATCGCCGACGGCGACCTCGTCAAGATGCGCGCCGAAATCAGGGACAACCTCGAGCGCGAAGCAAAGCGCCGCACGCAGTCCATCGTCAAGAACCAGGTGATGGACGCGCTGCTGAAGGTCGCCGAGCTCGACGTGCCGAATGCGCTGATCGAACAGGACCAGGAGCGCCTCGTCGAGATGGCGCGTCAGGATCTCGCGCAGCGCGGCGTGCCGAATGCCGACAGCGCGCCGATTCCGGCCGAGATGTTCAAGGAGCAGGCCGAGCGTCGCGTGAAGCTCGGCCTCGTGCTCGCCGAGCTCGTCAAGGCGAACCAGCTCGAGGCGAAGCCCGAGCAGATCCGCGCCGAAGTCGACGAGTTCGCGAAAAGCTACGAAGACCCGAAGGAAGTCGTCCGCTGGTATTATTCGAACCAGCAACGTCTTGCCGAAATGGAGTCCTACGTCGTCGAATCCAACGTCGTGGAGTTCGTGCTGGGCAAGGCCAAAGTGACGGACAAGGAAGTGAGCTTCGAAGAGCTGGCAAGCGCAACCGCGCAGCCGCAGGCTTAAGACGCCGCAGTAACGGCGTGCCGGCTGTCGCAGTGACGGCTCGCACGCCGTTTTTTCGTGCCGCGCGCGCTTTCATGCGCGGCGGGGCGCTTGAATACGGCGTGCGCACACCCACCTGTCCGGTATCGACACCTATTTCCAGACAAGGATCCATTGCATGACCTTTCGCGCTCAAATGCTGGACACGTTGACTTCCCAGTCGTCGCGGGATCTCGAGGCGCAGGCGCTCGGACTGGTGCCGATCGTCGTGGAAACGAGCGGTCGCGGCGAGCGCTCGTACGACATCTATTCGCGGCTGCTGAAGGAGCGGGTGGTGTTCCTCGTCGGCGAGGTGAACGATCAGACCGCGAACCTCGTGATCGCGCAGTTGCTGTTCCTCGAAAGCGAGAATCCGGACAAGGACATCAGTTTCTACATCAACAGCCCGGGCGGCTCGGTGTCTGCGGGCATGGCGATCTACGACACGATGCAGTTCATCAAGCCGGACGTGTCGACGCTGTGCATGGGGCTCGCGGCGAGCATGGGTGCGTTTCTGCTCGCCTCCGGCGCGAAGGGCAAGCGCTTCGCGCTGCCGAACGCGCGCGTGATGATTCACCAGCCGCTCGGCGGCGCGCGCGGCCAGGCGTCGGACATCGAGATCCAGGCGCGCGAGATTCTGTACCTGAAGGACCGCCTGAATCATCTGTTGTCGCATCACACGGGGCAACCGGTCGAGCGCATCGCGCGCGACACCGATCGCGACAACTTCATGTCCGGCGACGACGCGCAGGCCTACGGCCTCGTCGATCAGGTGCTGCACAAGCGTCCGTAATCCGGACAGTGTCGCGCCGGGCGGAAACGCGGGATCCGCCCGGGGTCGAAACGCGCACCGCAAGTAGGGTCGCGTCATTCAGAACGCGTCAAAAACGCATCAGAACGCCTGCGGCAAGCGCCGTCACAGCCTGTGCGGATTCGCCCCGACTGCGACGCAGGGGCAAACGGCGTATCATGTAATCGAGTGTCCGGAGGCTCACACATCTATGGCGGACAAAAAAGGTTCTAACAGCGAAAAGCTGTTGTATTGCTCGTTCTGCGGCAAAAGCCAGCATGAGGTGAAAAAGCTGATTGCGGGCCCGTCGGTGTTCATCTGCGATGAATGCATCGACCTGTGCAACGAAATCATCCGCGACGAAGCCGCGGGCACGGGCGCCGAGGCGGGTCTGTCCCGCTCCGACCTGCCGAGTCCGCAGGAAATCCGCGAGATCCTCGACCAGTACGTGATCGGGCAGGAGCGCGCGAAGAAAATTCTCGCGGTGGCGGTGTACAACCACTACAAGCGCCTGAAGCATCTCGACAAAAAAGACGACATCGAACTGTCGAAGAGCAACATCCTGCTGATCGGCCCGACCGGCTCCGGCAAGACGCTGCTCGCGCAAACCCTCGCGCGGCTGCTGAACGTGCCGTTCGTGATCGCGGACGCGACGACGCTGACCGAAGCCGGCTACGTCGGCGAGGACGTCGAGAACATCATCCAGAAGCTGCTGCAGAACTGCAATTACGAGGTCGACAAGGCGCAGCGCGGCATCGTCTACATCGACGAAATCGACAAGATCAGCCGCAAGTCCGATAACCCGTCGATCACGCGCGACGTGTCCGGCGAAGGCGTGCAGCAGGCGCTGCTGAAGCTCGTCGAGGGCACGATGGCGTCGGTGCCGCCGCAAGGCGGCCGCAAGCACCCGAACCAGGACTTCATCCAGGTCGACACCACGAACATCCTGTTCATCTGCGGCGGGGCGTTTGACGGCCTTGAAAAGGTCATCGTCGACCGCACGGAAAAAACGGGGATCGGTTTCGGCGCGAGCGTGAAGAGCAAGCAGGATCGGGACGCCGGCGAGGTGCTGCGCGAAGTCGAGCCTGAAGACCTGATCAAGTTCGGCCTGATTCCCGAGCTGATCGGCCGCCTGCCGGTCGTCGCGACGCTCGGCAAGCTGGACGAGGCAGCGCTGATGAAAATCCTCGTCGAGCCGAAGAATGCGCTCGTGAAGCAGTATCACAAGCTCTTCAGCATGGAGCGGGTGGAACTGGAGATTCGTCCGGCCGCGCTGCAGGCCGTCGCGCGCAAGGCAATCCGCCGCAAGACCGGCGCACGCGGCCTGCGCTCGATTCTCGAGCAGGCGCTGCTCGACGTGATGTACGAATTGCCGGCGATGAAAGGTGTTAGCAAGGTCATCATCGACGACAACGTCATCGACGGCGACGGCAAGCCGCTTCTGATCTACGAAGACGCACCGAAGGTCGCGGGCTCGAACTGACCGGCGCGCCGGTCTGTGCAGCAGGAGCCGTTCATGGCAGCGTGAACGGCTTTTTTGTTTATCTTGGGTTAGGATGGGTGTGTTTCCTTTGGAGTCACTGAACTTTTCCCACACGCAGAGGCCTTGTAATCGTTTTTGCCGGCCTCACCTTCGAACGAACTGATACCACTCATGGGGAAATGAAATGTCAGGAACCCAACTCCTCCCGCAGGAACGTACTACGCTCCCGCTGCTCCCGCTGCGTGACGTGGTGGTTTTCCCGCACATGGTGATTCCGCTGTTCGTCGGGCGCCCGAAATCGATCAAGGCTCTCGAAGCAGCGATGGAAGGCGGCAAGCACATCATGCTGGTTGCCCAGAAAACGGCGGCCAAAGACGAGCCGACCGAAAAGGACATGTACGAAGTAGGATGTGTCGCCAACATCCTGCAAATGCTGAAGCTGCCGGACGGCACCGTGAAGGTGCTCGTCGAAGGCTTGCAGCGCGCGAAAACGCTGTCGATCGAAGAGCAGGAAACGCTCTTTTCATGCGAAGTCATGCCGCTCGAACCGGATCATGCGGATGGCGCCGAAACGGAGGCGCTGCGCCGCGCGATCGTGTCGCAGTTCGACCAGTATGTGAAGCTGAACAAGAAGATCCCGCCCGAGATCCTGACGTCGCTGTCGGGCATCGACGAGGCCGGCCGGTTGGCGGATACCATCGCCGCTCATCTGCCGCTCAAGCTCGACCAGAAGCAGCACATCCTCGAAATGTTCCCGGTCGTCGAGCGACTGGAGCATCTGCTTGCGCAGCTCGAGGCCGAGATCGACATCCTGCAGGTCGAAAAGCGCATTCGCGGGCGCGTGAAGCGCCAGATGGAAAAGAGCCAGCGCGAGTACTACCTGAACGAGCAGGTCAAGGCGATCCAGAAGGAACTGGGCGAAGGCGAAGAGGGTGCCGATCTCGAGGAGCTCGAGAAGCGCATCACCGCCGCGCGCATGCCGAAGGAAGCGAAGAAGAAGGCCGATGCCGAGCTGAAGAAGCTCAAGCTGATGTCGCCGATGTCGGCGGAAGCGACCGTCGTGCGCAACTACATCGACACGCTGATCGGCCTGCCGTGGCGCAAGAAGAGCAAGGTCAACAACGACCTGTCGAACGCCGAGCGCGTGCTCGACGAGGATCACTTCGGCCTGGAAAAGGTGAAGGAGCGCATTCTCGAGTATCTCGCGGTGCAACAGCGCGTCGACAAGGTGAAGGCGCCGATCCTGTGCCTCGTCGGGCCGCCGGGGGTGGGCAAGACGTCGCTCGGGCAGTCGATTGCGCGCGCAACGAACCGCAAGTTCGTGCGCATGGCGCTCGGCGGCGTGCGCGACGAAGCCGAAATCCGCGGCCACCGGCGCACGTACATCGGGTCGATGCCCGGCAAGATCCTGCAGAGCCTGACCAAGGTCGGCGTGCGCAATCCGCTCTTCCTGCTCGACGAAGTCGACAAGATGGGGCAGGACTTCCGCGGCGATCCGTCGTCGGCACTGCTCGAAGTGCTCGATCCGGAGCAGAACCACACGTTTGCCGATCACTACGTCGAGGTCGACTTCGACCTGTCGGACGTGATGTTCGTCGCGACGTCGAACTCCCTGAACATTCCGCCGCCGCTGCTCGACCGGATGGAAGTGATCCGCCTGTCCGGCTACACGGAGGACGAGAAGGTCAGCATCGCGCAGCGTTACCTGCTGCCGAAGCAGAAAAAGAACAACGGCCTGAAGGATGGCGAGATCGAAGTGGCCGAAAGCGCGGTCCGCGACATCATTCGTTACTACACGCGTGAAGCAGGGGTGCGTTCGCTCGAGCGTGAAATTTCGAAGATCTGCCGCAAGGTCGTCAAGATGTTGCTGCTGAAGAAGGCCGAGGGCGCGGTGAAGGTCACCGGCGAGAACCTCGACACGTTCCTCGGCGTGCGCAAGTACGACTTCGGTCTGGCCGCGAAGGAGAATCAGGTCGGTCAGGTGACCGGGCTCGCGTGGACCGAGGTGGGCGGCGATCTGCTCACGATCGAGTCGGCGGTGATGCCGGGCAAGGGCAACGTGATCCGCACGGGGTCGCTCGGCGACGTGATGAAGGAATCCGTCGAGGCCGCGCGTTCGGTGGTGCGCTCGCGCTCGCGGCGCCTTGGCATCAAGGATGAGGCGTTCGACAAGCAGGATATCCACATCCACGTGCCGGAGGGCGCCACGCCGAAGGATGGTCCGTCGGCCGGCATTGCGATGACGACCGCGCTGGTGTCGGTGCTGACAGGCATTCCGGTGCGCGCCGACGTCGCGATGACGGGCGAAATCACGCTGCGCGGTGAAGTACTGCCGATCGGCGGTCTGAAGGAGAAGCTGCTGGCGGCGCACCGTGGCGGCATCAAGCTGGTGCTGATTCCGGAAGAGAACGTCAAGGATCTGACGGAGATTCCGGATAACGTGAAGAACGCGATCGAGATCGTGCCGGTCCGCTGGATCGACAAGGTGCTCGAACTGGCGCTCGAACGCGTGCCGTCGCCGTTGCCGGACGAAGAGCCGAAGGCCGATGCGCCTGTGGCAGCCGAGCCCGGCAAGGATGCGGCGACCGAGGTGGTCAAGCACTGAACGCGACACGTCGGCCTGACGCGCGACCCGAAACCCGCGGCATCGTCCGCGGGTTTTTTCATGGGCGCGCAGGGCCGGCGGGCGTCGCCGCGATGCATCCGTCCCAACGATTGGGTTGCGCGACCAGTGTGGCGCACGGCGTCCCGCGCGCCTCCGGCCTCGCGCGATGCAGTGCGCCGCGCAGGGGTCCGGCAAGCCCGCCCGATCGGGCGCAACCCCGCTTGACACAAGGGATTCGGCCCATTCTAATGGCTTGGCTTGGCTTGGCTTGGCTTGGCTTGGCTTGGCTTGGCTCGGCGTCCTGGCCGCTCCCGTTGGCCCACGCGACGCTGCGCCAACACGATTGCCCAACAACATTCTCGGGGGTTGGAATGAACAAGACGGAGTTGATCGATCACATCGCAGAACAGGCCGATATTTCGAAGGCAGCAGCAGGCCGCGCGCTCGAGGCGGTGATCGGCGGAGTCAAAGGCGCATTGAAGAAGGGGAGTTCGGTCACGCTGGTGGGTTTCGGCACGTTCGCGGTCGGCAAGCGCGCCGCGCGTACCGGACGCAATCCGCGCACCGGCGCAGCGATCAAGATCAAGGCAGCGAAGGTTCCGAAATTTAGGCCTGGCAAGGCGCTGAAAGATGCGCTAAACTAGCGGGCTCGCTGTTTAGGGCTGGCGCGCTTTGTCGAAGGCTTTATCGAAGGTGATCAAGTCACGCAAGCAAAGTCACGCAAGCGGCCTGAAGCAGCGGAACAGATCGCGGCATCGCGGAACGGGTGCTTAGCTCAGTTGGTAGAGCGGCGCCCTTACAAGGCGTAGGTCGGGAGTTCGAGCCTCTCAGCACCCACCAGTTCTGCATGCGCGCATCGGTCAAGGAGTGGTAGTTCAGTCGGTTAGAATACCGGCCTGTCACGCCGGGGGTCGCGGGTTCGAGTCCCGTCCACTCCGCCAGTCTCTTCGAAAGGCGAACTCCGGTTCGCCTTTTTTATTGCCCGCTGATGTAATATCGGGCGTTCCGTTTTTGGCATCCTTCACGCATGCTCGACTTCTTCCGCAATCACAAACGCCTGATGATGTTCATGCTGGTGCTCGTCATCGTGCCGGGGCTGGGCTTCATCGGTATTCAGGGCTTTCGCGGTTTCTTCGACGAAAGCGCCAACGTCGCGAGCGTCAACGGGCAGAAGATCACCCGCGTCGAATACGACGACGCGATGCGCCAGCAGCTCGACCGCGCGCGTCAGTTGCTGGGCGGCCAGTTCGACGTGAAGCTGTTCGACACGCCGGAGCGTCGCAAGGAACTGCTCGACAGCCTGATCCAGCAGCGTGTGCTGGCCGGCGAAACCGAGCGTCTCCATCTGACCGCCTCCGACGCGGCGGTGCGCCGCGCGCTGCTGAGCGACCCGGTGATCGCATCGCTGAGGAGGCCTGACGGCTCGATCGACCTCGACCGCTACAAGCAGTTGCTTGCGATGCAGGGCATGACGCCCGACCAGTACGACCAGCGCATGCGCTACACGCTCGCCATGCAGCAGTTGCCGGCCAGCATCGAAGACAGCGCGTTTACGCCGAAGTCGCTTGCGCTGCATCTGAGCGAGCTCGTCGAGCAGCAGCGCGAGGTGCAGGCACTGACGTTCAACCCGCACGATTACGCGGCGAAGGTGCAGCCCACCGACGCGCAGATCCAGGCGTACTACGCGGCGCACCCCGATGAATTCCGCACGCCCGCAACCGCGACGATCCAGTATCTCGTGCTGGCGCCGGAGACGCTCGCGGCCAACCTCCAGCCGACCGACGCGCAACTCAAGCAGTACTACAGCGACAACCTCGCGAGCTTCCAGAGCAAGCCGCAGATGCGCGCGAGCCTGATCCTCGTGTCGGTCGCGCCGGGCGCGAGCGCCGCGGACAAGGAAAAGGCGAAACAGAAGGCCGATGCGCTGCTCGCCCAGGTGAAGGCGCGTCCGGACGACTTCGCGAAAATCGCGCAGCAAAGCTCGGAGGATCCCGCTTCGGCGTCGAAGGGCGGCGATCTCGGCTACTTCAGCCCGGGCATGATGGCGGGCGGCCAGGCGTTCGACGAGGCGGCGTTCAAGCTGAAGAAGGGCGAAATCAGCGACGTCATCCCCACCGACGTGGGCGACCTGATCCTGAAGGCGACCGACGTGAAGCCGCCGGTGACGCAGCCGTTCGATTCGGTGAAGGACACGATCGCGAAGGATCTGAAATCCCAGCAGGCCGCGAAGGCATTCAACGACGATTCGGATGGATTCTCGTCGGTCGTCTACGAGAAGTCGAAGAGCCTGCAGCCGGCCGCCGACAAGTACAAGCTGCAGATCCAGACCGCCACGGTGACGCCGGAGCCGAACCCCGCGCTCGGGGCGGCCAGTCCGTTGAACAATCCGAAGTTCCTTGCCGCCGTGTTCGCCAACGATTCGATCGCCGCGCACAACAACACGCAGGCCATCGACGTCGGCAACAATACGCTGATTTCTGCGCATGTGACCGAGTACAAGCCGGCCGCCGTACCGGCGCTCGATACGATCAAGGACGCGGTGCGGCAGAAGGTCGTTGCGCAACAGGCAGACGAACTCGCGCACAAGGACGGCGAAGCGAAGCTGGCCAGCTTGCAGAAGTCGGATGCGACGACGGGCTTTGCGGCCGCGGTGAAGGTGTCGCGCGACGATCCGCAAGGGGTGCCGCCGGTCGCGCTGAGCGCAATTTACAAGGTCGATGGGAAAAAGCTGCCGGCCTATGTCGGCGTCGATCTCGGCAACGACGGCTATGCGATCTATCGTGTGAATGCCGTGCTGCCGCCGGCGCCGGTCGATGCGCAGCGGCTGGCTGCTGCGCAGCAGCAACTCGCGAGCGTCGAGGCGCAATCGGATCTGGCCGCGTACATCGACGCGCTGCGCGCGCGCTCGGACGTCAAGTTCTACGGCTCGCTCGGCAGCGGGCAGGGGAACGGGCAGTAGTTCTGCGCGGGTGGATCGCGCTTCGACAAAAAAACCCCGCTCAGGCGGGGTTTTTTGTCAGGGTGCGCGGGCGAGCGGCCCGCTGACCCTCAGGTTACAAAATGAGTTTGCAAACTGAGTTTTCAAACTGAGCGGGCAAGAGCGACGGACTTCAACAGGCCGACCGGCAATTCGCCGCAACCAGCCGCGATCAGCCAGTCGCTACCCCGCATGTTCACAGGCATGCAGTGATTGCGCCGGTCGCATCGCTGCCGGTGGTGGCGCCATTCGAGCGGAAACCGACCCATGTGCCGGTTCCGCGGTAGTTCGGCCGCACCACGGCCGCCGCGCCGTTCGGCGGCTGCTGGCCGGGCACGTAGACGTCCATGGCCATCCCGTGGGCGAGTTCGTTCTGCGAGATAACCTGTTGTTGCGAACTGTCCGCCCACTTCTGCGCGATGCACTGCGCAACCGTATCGGGCGGCTGCTGGCTTTGCCCGACGGATTGCACCGGCGACTGGGCGGCGCAGGCGGACAAGGACACGATCAATGCGGCAAGCGGTAAGTATTTCACGTTACCTCCTCACAAATGGGCTCGCGATCGAGCGAAAGGGCGCAGCGGGCAAATGTGCCGGAACGACGCGCGCCGGGCGCATTCCTCCGCGCCCGCAGCTCGATGCAAACGGTGTGTCAGTGGGAGGAATGCGTGTGCAGCAGTGGCCTCAGCGTGGGCCACACGTTGCCAAGTAGCAGGGGCTGTGCCTGCTGCGTGGGATGGATCTGGTCGGCCTGGAACATCGCGGGCTTGTCGGCCATGCCGGCGAGCAGGAACGGCACGAGCCGCACGCGGAACTCGTTCGCCAGTTCGCCGTACATGCTGTAGAACTTCTGCGTGTAGTCGGGGCCGTAGTTCGGCGGCACCTTCATGCCGATCAGCACGACGCGCGCATGGCCCTGCTGCGCGAGCTCGATCATCGTGCGCAGATTGTCGCGGGTGGTGGCAAGCGGCACGCCGCGCAGCGCATCGTTGCCGCCAAGCTCGACGATCACGATGCTCGGCTTGAGCCGGTCCATCAGCTCGGGCATCCGCGCGCGTCCGCCGCTGGTCGTGTCGCCGCTGATGCTGGCATTCGCAACGCTATAATCAAGCCCATCTTTCGCGAGACGCTGACGCATCAGTTCGACCCAGCCGGTATTGTGCGGCAGGCCGTACTCGGCGGAGAGGCTGTCGCCCAGCACGACGATCACGGGCCGCTCTGCCTCGGGCGGTGTGGCGGCATGCGCGGCAAGCGGTGCGGCCATCACGAGCACGGCCAGTCCGGCCGACGCACCGAGTGCCGTTGCGCACTCTTTCAACTTGCGCGTGACCATGCAAAAGAACACTGATCCAGTCATCGAAGTGCAGGGGTTGTGTAAGACGGTTAAGGATGCCACGGGCGAACTGACGATCCTCGATCATATCGATCTTTCGATCAGTCGCGGCAGCCGTGTAGCGATAGTGGGCGCATCGGGCTCGGGAAAATCGACGCTGCTCGGTCTGCTCGCCGGGTTGGACAGCGCGACCTCGGGCTCGGTTCGCCTGCTCGGGCGCGAGCTGGGCGCGCTAAACGAGGATGAGCGCGCCGCGTTGCGCAACGGCTCGGTCGGCTTCGTGTTCCAGTCGTTCCAGTTGATGCCGCACCTGAACGCGCTCGAGAACGTGATGCTGCCGCTCGAACTGCAGGCCGGCATGACGCCGCGCGAAGCGGCGGCGCGCGGGCGCGACCTGCTGGAGAAGGTCGGGCTCGGCAAACGCATGCGGCATTATCCGAAGCTGCTGTCGGGGGGCGAGCAGCAGCGCGTCGCGCTCGCGCGCGCGTTCGTCACGCATCCGCAGATTCTCTTTGCGGACGAACCGACCGGCAGCCTCGATGCGGCCACCGGCCACGCGGTGATCGACCTGATGTTCGAGATGAACCGGGCGAACGGCGCGACGTTGATCCTCGTCACGCACGACGCGGAACTGGCGCGCCGCTGCGACCGCACCGTGACGATCGATGCCGGCCGGCTGGTCGAGGCGTCCGGCGCCGCGCCGCGCGATGCGGCGCAGGGCTAGATGCGCCGCGAACCGGGGCGGCCCGCGGTGCCTGCCATCGCAAAGCGAGCCATCGCAGTGCCTGCCATCGCAGTGCCCGCCGGGCGAAGTCAGCGGCGCAGCGCCGCGCGCGCGCGCGCGATCAGCGCGGAAGTCGACGAATCGTGCCGCGCGGCATCGACGTTCGCCGCGTTCAGATCGGCCTCGACGACCTTGCCGAGAATCTTGCCGAGCTCGACACCCCACTGATCGAACGGATTGATGTTCCACACCGACGCCTGCACCAGCACCTTGTGCTCGTACAGCGCGATCAGCGCACCGAGCGAGCGCGCGCCCAGCGCATCGACGAGCAGCGTGGTGGTCGGCCGGTTGCCGGGAAACACGAGGTGCGGCGCGAGCTCGGGCTTGTCCGGGCCGGCGACCTTCTTCGCCTCGTCGAGCGTGCGGCCGAGCATCAGCGCCTCGCTTTGCGCAAAGCAGTTCGCCAGCAGCTTCGGGTGATGGCTCACGAGCGGATGCTCGGGCGTGAGCACCGCGACGAAGTCGATCGGCACGATCGTCGGCCCCTGGTGCAGCATCTGGAAGAACGCGTGCTGACCGTTCGTGCCGGGTTCGCCCCACGTGACCGCGGAGGTCGGATAGTCGACCATCGCGCCGTCGAGCCGGGCGGACTTGCCGTTGCTCTCCATTTCGAGCTGTTGCAGATACGACGGCAGATAGTGCAGCGCCTCCGAATACGGCGCGACGAGATAGCTCTGCGAGCCGAAGAAGTTGCGGTACCAGATGCCGATCATGCCGAGCAGCACCGGCAGGTTGCGCTCGAGCGGCGCGGTGCGGAAATGCTGGTCCATCTCGTGCGCGCCGGCCAGCAGTTCGTCGAACTGCTGCGGCCCGATCGAGAGCATGATCGACAGGCCGACCGCCGACCACAGCGAGTAGCGTCCGCCGACCCAGTCCCACATCTCGAACACGTTGTCTCGCGCGATGCCGAAGCGCACCACTTCTTCGGGATTGGCCGACACGCCGACGAAGTGCTTCGCGAGCGCGTCTTCGGGGCAGCCCTGCTGGAGGAACCAGTCGCGCATCGAGTGCGCATTGGTCATCGTTTCGAGTGTCGTGAACGTCTTCGAGACGACGATCGCCAGCGTTTCCTGCGGATCGATCTGCTGCAGCACGCGGTACAGGTCCGCGCCGTCGACGTTCGACACGAAGTGGCACGCGAGCTCGGGGGTGGCGAGGTGGTGCAGCGCATGCACGACCATCTTCGGCCCGAGGTCCGAGCCGCCGATGCCGATGTTCACCACATGGCGGATCCGCTTGCCGGTATAGCCGGTCCATGCGCCGCTGCGCACCTTGTCGGCGAACGCGGCCATCTTCGCGCGCTCCGCGACGACCTGCGCGTGAAACGGCGCGTCCTGCTCGCTCGCGCGCAACGCGGTGTGCAGCGCCGCGCGGCCTTCGGTGGGATTGACGACGTCGCCGGCGAACATCGCATCGCGGCGCCGCTCGACGCCCGCCTCCCGCGCGAGTTGCACAAGCAGCGCGAGCGTGGCATCGGTGATGCGGTTTTTCGAGAAGTCGGCGGCGAGGCCGCCGCCGGAAAACGTGAAGCGTTCGGCGCGGGTCGGGGCGGGATCGTTCGCCGGGGCGAACCAGTCGCGCATGTGCGCATCGCGAATCTGTTCGTAATGGGCTTGCAGCGAGGACCAGGCAGTCAACGAGTTCAACGTCATGATCGTCCGTCTAACGAAGGGGCACGAATGAAAGGCCGTGCGCAGGGCGCAGCCGGGGAGCGGTTCGGGCGCGCCGCCCGGGGCGGGTTCGCGGGGAACCCGGCGAGGCGGCGCAGTCGATCGGCGCGGCGAACCCGCGCCGTGGTCCAGTATAGCCGCCCCGGGCGAAAGCGGGCAGGGCGCGGGCGGTGCGGCGCGCGCACGGTGCGATCGGTGCGATCGGTGCGATCGGTGCGCCGAGTTCGCTCAGTTCGCTCAGTTCGCTCAGTTCGCTCAGTTCGCTCAGTTCGCTCAGTCCGCTCAGTCCGCTCAGTCCGCTCAGTCCGCTCAGTCCGCTCAGTCCGCCGAGTCCGCCGAGTCCGCCGAGTCCGCCGAGTCCGCCGAGTCCGCCGAGTCCGCCGAGTTCGCTCAGCACAAGCGCCACGCATCAGCCACGCGGCGCGTAGCCGATCCGGTTCAGCAGCGTGCGCACCGTCGGGGCGAGCTCGCCCGCGGTGAGGCCGGCCGGCCCGTCGCCGCGCGCGGTGAGCGTATCGGCGGCGAGGCCGTGCAGGTAGACGCCCGCCAGCGCGGCCTCATAGGGCGGCAGCCGTTGTGCGAGCAGCGCGCCGATCAGGCCGCCGAGCACGTCGCCGGTGCCGCCCGTCGCGAGCGCGGCATTGCCGGTCGGATTGACTGCGCGACGGCCGTCCGGCGCGGCAACGACGGTGCCGGCGCCTTTCAGCACGATCACCGCGGCGAACCGGGCAGCGAGCGCGCGCGCGGCGCCGAGCCGGTCGCGCTGGATGGCCGCCGTATCGCAGCCGGCCAGCCGCGCGGCTTCGAGCGGATGCGGCGTGAGCACACACGGCGTGCCGGCAGCGCCGCGCGCGGCAACCTGCGCGCCGAGCGCCGGCTGGGCTGCGAGCAGGTTCAGCGCATCCGCGTCGAGCAGGGTCGGCAGGCCGGTTGCCAGCGCGTCTTCGAGCGCCTTGCTCGCGCGTGCCGCGCTCCCCATCCCGCAGCCGAGTGCGAGCGCATCCATCTGGTCGAGCGGCAACGTGTCGAGCGCGTGCAGCATCAGTTCGGGGTAAGGCGGATCGTAGGGCGGTGCGCCCGCGCCGAGCAGCGCGACGTGGACCTTGCCGGCGCCCGCATGGAGCGCCGCGCGCGCCGCGAGGATCGGCGCGCCGCACATGCCGGTTGCGCCGCCGACGACGGCGAGGCTGCCGAACGTGCCCTTGTGCGTCGAGAAATCGCGCGGCGGCAGGTGCGGGACGAACAGCGCCGGCGCGTTCAGCCGCGCGCCGCGGTGTGCGCCGGTATCGACACCGAGCGGCGCAAGCGTGACCGCGCCCGCACAATCGCGGCCCGCGCCCATGAAGAGCCCCGGCTTCGCCGCAATGAACGTCACCGTGTGCGAGGCGCGCACCGCGACGCCGGCGCCGACCGCCTGTCCGGTATCGCTGTCGAGCCCGCTCGGCACGTCGAGCGCGAGCACGCGGCCGGCCGCCCCGGCGCGCCGCGACAGGTGCGCGGCCAGTTCGGCGAACACGCCGTCGAGCGGCCGGGCGAGGCCGATGCCGAACAGCCCGTCGACGAGCCAGCCGTAGTCCGCCAGCGCCGCAAACGATGCGGGCGGCGCCGCATGAATTGCGACGCCGGCCGCGCGGGCCTCGCCGAGCGCCCAGCGCGCGTCGTCCGGCTTGACCTCGACCGGCATGCACGCGTCCACCGCAAAGCCGGCGCGCCGCAGCCCGGCGGCGACCGCGAGCGCGTCGCCGCCATTGTTGCCGGGGCCGACCGCGATCCATACCGGCCGCGTGTCGCCGGCGGCGCGCTCGTGCGCGAGCCGCGCACACAGCCAGCCGGTCGCCGCGGCGCCTGCGCGGGCCATCAGCGTATGCGCGGGCAGCGCGCGCGCGGCGCCGGTCTCGGCCGCGCGCAGCTCGGCGACGCTCAGCAAGGCGAGCGCCCGGTCAAGGGGATCGATCAGGGTGTCGTGGGCAAGGGCTGAGGTCATGGCGGCGGGCGCAAGCGAGGGTGGACAGAACGGACGGGCGTCATACCGCACATGGTAGTGCGAACCGGCGCATAGGCTGTTGTGCCGGAGCGCCGGAGCGCCGGAGCGCCGGAGCGCCGGAGCGCCGGAGCGCAGCAACGCAGCAACGCAGCAACTCAGCAACTCAGCAACTCAGCAACACCGTCGTCACTTCGCGGCGCGCTCGCGCCGAAGCCGGCCGGCGCGTGCCCGTCGGCGTCGGCGGCGATCGCTGCGTCAGTGCCCGAAGCGCTCCGGGCGCAGCGCGGCGAGCGTGTCGGCGGGCAGATCGGGCGCGGCGCCGCCGATCAGTTCCGCGATCAGCTGGCCCGCGCCGCACGCGAGCCCCCAGCCGGCCGGCCCGTGGCCGAGGTTGACGAACAGGCGCGGGTGCAGCGCGTTGCCGACGCACGGCAGGCCGTCGGGCGAGAGCAGCTTCACGCCCTCCCAGGACAGCGCGGCGGACATCTTCGCCGCGCCGGGAATCCAGTCGTGCGTTGCCTGGCCGAGCAACGCGAGCGCGTCCTGCGCAAGCGGCGCGGCGAGCGGCTTGCCGACCTGCGCGACCGGTTGCAGCACGGCGCCGCCGGCAATGCGCAGCCGGTGATTCATCCGCGTGATCGTGATGCGCTTGACCGCGTCCACGACGCTCATGTGCGGCGCGCATTCCTCGTGGGCAATCGGCGTGGCGAGCGCGTGCAGCCGCAGCGGATGCAGCGGCAGTTTCAGCCCGAGCCGCTCGACGAGCGGCAGCGACCCGCTGCCGGCCGCGACCACGACCGCATCGGCGTGGATCACGTCGACTTCGCGCGACGACGCGCGCTCGCCTTCGCGCGGCGCAAGCTCCACCGACGCGCGCGCGCTGTCGAGCCGGATCGCCTCGACCTCGCGGTTCACGACGAACGTGACGTCGCCGAGCGAGTCGAGCACCTGTTTCACGAGCTTCGCGAACAGCGGGCAGTTCGCGGTGCGCTCGTGCTCGAACAGCACGCCGCCGGCAAACGGCGGCTCGATCGGCACCGCATGCTCGCGCGCCGCGCACTCGGCGGGCGTCAGCACGTGATGCGGCACCTCGAAGCGGCGCAGCAGGTCGAGCGCGGGCTGCGTGTGCGTCCATTCGTCGGCCGTGCGCACGAGGTACAGCAGCCCCTGCGACTGCTCGAATTCGAGCCCGAAGCGGCGCTCGATGTCGTCCATCGCATCGCGCGAACGCTCGACGAGCGGGCGCAGCAGCGCATACTGCCGGCCGAACGCGTCGGGCTCGCGCAACTGCGCGAGCCCGCGCTCGAATGCGCGCGCCGCGCGGTTAAAGCCGGTCTTGCGCAGCACGCCGCTGCGCGCGGCGGCGCGGCTGCGCATGAAGGTCGGGCCGAACCAGACGTCGAGCGGCGTCGGCAGCACGCTGCCGCCGTGGCCGTAGGTGGCGCCCTGGGCGACGGTGGCGTGACGCTCGACCACGCACACCCGGTGCCCGGCGCAACGCAGCTGATAAGCGGTGGCGACGCCCGCGATTCCGCCGCCGATGACGATGACATCCATGATTGCTTCGATTGTGCGGGGGCGCGCGCCCAGCCCGGCAGTCCCCGCCTGCGTGACATGCGGCGCGCGCTGACGAGCCGCGGCGCCGATCTGGTGAACGGCGAATGATAGCAGCCAAACCGGCCCGCTGCCGAGGCGCGGGGACGCGCGACGGGCCGCGGCGTGCCCGCGCGCGGCGTCGTCCGGGCCCGCGCGAAGCGGCCGCCGCCGGGTTTTCCCGGGGTATAATGGCGGACTTCCTGTCGCCCCACGTCGCCTGCACGCGCGGCCCGGCGACTCAACGACGCTACTGTCGACGCAACGTCAAGTCCATGGCTCACTTCTCGTGTTTCCCGGGCGCCTCGGCCCTTTCCGATTTCCGTCAAACCCGCCTGCTCGACACGCTCACGCGCATTGACGCCGGCATCACCGGCGTGCGCGGCCAGTACCTGCACTTCGTGAACGCGGGCGCGCCGCTCAGCGCCGGGGACAGCGCGAAAATCGAGGCGCTGATGCATTACGGCGATCCGTTCGCGGCGGGCAAGGAGCGCGAAAACAGCGAGACGTTCCTGGTCGTGCCGCGCTTCGGCACCGTGTCGCCGTGGGCGAGCAAGGCCACCGACATCGCGCGCCACTGCGGGCTCGCGCAGGTGCGGCGCATCGAGCGCGGCGTCGAATACACGGTGACGCTGCGCAGCGGCCTGCTCGGCGGCCGCAAGGCGCTGTCCGACGAAGCGCGCGCGGCCGTGGCCGCCGCGCTGCACGACCGCATGACCGAGAGCGTCGCGCCGTCGCGCGAGCACGCGATGCACCTGTTCGACGAACTGCCCGCGAAGCCGCTCGAAACCGTCGACGTGCTCGGGCACGGCCGCGCCGCGCTCGCCCGCGCGAACGCGGCGCTCGGCCTCGCGCTCGCGGACGACGAGATCGACTACCTCGTCGACGCGTTCACGAAGCTCGGGCGCAATCCGACCGACGTCGAGTTGATGATGTTCGCGCAGGCGAACAGCGAGCACTGCCGGCACAAGATCTTCAACGCGCAGTGGACCATCGACGGCGAGCCGCAGGACCTGTCGCTGTTCGCCATGATCCGCAACACCGAAAAGCTCAATCCGCAGGGCACGATCGTCGCGTATTCGGACAACTCCGCGATCATGGCGGGCGGCGCCGCCGAGCGCTGGTTCCCGCGCAAGCCGGGCCAGCCCGGCCACGACGGCGCGCTGGCCGAGCGCTACGGGCGTCATGTCGAGCTCACGCACACGCTGATGAAGGTCGAGACGCACAACCACCCCACCGCGATCTCGCCGTTTCCGGGCGCGGCCACCGGCGCCGGCGGCGAAATCCGCGACGAGGGCGCGACGGGCCGCGGCGCGCGGCCGAAGGCGGGCCTCGCCGGCTTCACGGTGTCGAACCTCGATCTGCCCGACGCGCGCGAGCCGTGGGAAAACGCGCGCGACGTCACGCAGCCGCTCGGGCACCGCAACCCGCAGGACGCGCACGGCACCTATGGCCGCCCGGACCGCATCGCGTCGCCGCTGCAGATCATGATCGACGGCCCGCTCGGTGGTGCCGCGTTCAACAACGAATTCGGCCGGCCGAACCTCGGCGGCTATTTCCGCGCGTACGAGCAGAACGTGAACGGCCGCGTGCGCGGCTATCACAAGCCGATCATGATCGCGGGCGGCATCGGCAACATCTCCGACCAGCACACCCACAAGCACGACCTGCCCGAAGGCTCGCTGCTGATCCAGATCGGCGGCCCCGGCATGCGCATCGGCATGGGCGGCGGCGCGGCAAGCTCGATGGCGACCGGCACCAACACCGCGGAACTCGACTTCGATTCGGTGCAGCGCGGCAACCCGGAAATCGAGCGGCGCGCGCAGGAAGTGATCAACGCGTGCTGGCAGCTCGGCGAGCGCAACCCGATCCTGAGCATTCACGACGTCGGCGCGGGCGGCCTGTCGAACGCGTTCCCCGAAGTGGTGGACGGCGCCGGCAAGGGCGCGGTGTTCGAGTTGCGCAAGATCGCGCTCGAAGAAAGCGGCCTGTCGCCGCGCGAAATCTGGTCGAACGAGGCGCAGGAGCGCTACGTGCTCGCGATCGCGCCGGCCGACCTCGATGCGTTCGACGCGATCTGCGCGCGCGAGCGCTGCCCGTTTGCCGTGATCGGCACCGCGACCACCGGGCGTCAGCTGAAACTGCTCGACGCGGATCTGCGCGACCCGAACGCGCATCAGCCGGTCGACATGCCGATGGACGTGCTGCTCGGCAAGCCGCCGCGCATGCATCGCGACGTCGCGCGCGTGTCCACCGCGCTGCCGGCGGTCGACGTGACGGGCATCGTGCTGTCGGAGGCGGCGACGAGCGTGCTGCGGCATCCGACGGTCGCGAACAAGTCGTTTCTGATCACGATCGGCGACCGCTCGGTCGGCGGCACGACCGCGCGCGACCAGATGGTCGGGCCGTGGCAGGTGCCGGTGGCCGACGTCGCGATCACGACGGTGGACTATGCAGGCTACCGCGGCGAAGCGATGACGATGGCCGAGCGTACGCCGCTCGCGGTGATCGACGCGCCGGCCTCGGGCCGCATGGCGGTCGGCGAGGCGATCACGAACATCGCCGCGGCGCCGATCGCGTCGCTCGACCAGCTCAAGCTGTCGGCCAACTGGATGGCCGCCTGCGGCAGCCCCGGCGAGGACGCGGCGCTGTTCGACACGGTGAAGGCGATCGGCATGGAACTGTGTCCGGCGCTCGGCATCGGCATTCCGGTCGGCAAGGATTCGCTGTCGATGCGCACGCGCTGGGACGAGCAGGGTGTCGCGAAGGAAGTGGTGGCGCCGGTGTCGCTGATCATCTCCGCGTTCGCGCCGGTCGACGACGTGCGCGGCCACCTGAGCCCGCAACTGCGCCGCCCGGACGAGGCCGGCGACTCGGTGCTGATCGCGATCGACCTCGGCCGCGGCCGCCACCGCCTCGGCGGCAGCATTCTCGCGCAGGTCACCCAGCAGGTCGGCAACGCCGTGCCGGACGTCGACGATCCGGAAGACCTGAAGCGCTTTTTCGCCGCAATCCAGGCGCTGAATCGCGCCGGCCGGCTGCTCGCGTACCACGACCGCTCGGACGGCGGCCTGTGGGCGACGGTCTGCGAAATGGCGTTCGCGGGTCACGTCGGCGTGTCGCTGAACGTCGACATGCTGACGCTCGACGCGCAGCACGAGTTCGATTACGGCGACGCGAAGGACTGGGCGAAGCAGACGAGCGGCCGCCGCGAAGACCGCACGATCCGCGCGCTGTTCAACGAGGAGCTGGGCGCGGTGATCCAGGTGCGCGCGCACGAGCGCGACGCGGTGCTCGCGGCGCTGCGCGAGCACGGGCTGTCGGCCTGTTCGCACGTGATCGGCAAGCTCAACGGGCACGACACGATCGAGATCTATCGCGATGCGAGGAAGATCTACGAAGCGCCGCGCGTCGATCTGCAGCGCGCGTGGAGCGAGGTGAGCTGGCGCATTTCGCGCCTGCGCGACAACCCGGCCTGCGCGGACGCCGAATACGACGCGCTGCTCGACACGGCCGATCCGGGTATCGCGCCGCATCTGAGCTTCGATCCGGCGCACGACGTCGCGGCGCCGTACATCGGCAAGGGCGCGCGGCCGCGGGTCGCGATCCTGCGCGAGCAGGGCGTGAATTCGCACCTCGAAACCGCCTACGCATTCGATCGCGCCGGCTTCGACGCGTACGACGTGCACATGAGCGACCTGCTCGCCGGGCGCGCGACGCTCGCCGACTTCGCCGGAGCGGTCGCGTGCGGCGGCTTCTCGTATGGCGACGTGCTCGGGGCCGGCGAAGGGTGGGCGAAAACGATTCGCTTCAACGCGCAGCTGGCCGACATGTTCGCTGCGTTCTTCGGCCGCGCGGATACGTTCGCGCTCGGCATCTGCAATGGCTGCCAGATGATGAGCAGCCTCGCGTCGATGATCCCCGGCGCCGACGCGTGGCCGAAGTTCACGCGCAACAAGTCGGAGAAGTTCGAAGCGCGGTTTTCGCTGGTCGAAGTGCAGGCGTCGCCGTCGATCTTCTTCAGCGGCATGGAAGGTTCGCGCATCCCGGTCGCGGTTGCGCACGGCGAAGGCTATGCCGATTTCTCGCAGCAGGGCGATGCGGCGCGTGCGCACGTTGCGATGCGCTATGTCGATCACCGCGGCCAGCCGACCGAGCAGTATCCGTTCAACCCGAACGGTTCGCCGGCCGGCATCACCTCGGTGACGACGCCGGACGGCCGCTTCACGGTGCTGATGCCGCATACGGAGCGCGTGCATCGCACCGTGCAGATGAGCTGGCATCCGGAAAGCTGGCGCGCGCACGACGGCAGCCCGTGGCTGCGCGTGTTCCAGAACGCGCGTCGCTGGCTCGGCTGACGCGGTCTTGCCGCGGCGCGGGTGCCGGCCTTTCTGGCCACGCATCCGCTGCCGCGTCCTGTGCCGGCGCATCGACCTGCGCCTGTGCCCGCCCGTGATGCGCAACAACGCAAAAAGCCGCCCGATGGGCGGCTTTTTAACGTGCCGGGCAACGCTGAAAGTGCGTCGCCACGGGGGCGGCGTTACTGAATCTTCGCCTTCTTGCGCAGGTTTTCTTCGTACGCCTGCAGTTTTTCCTGCTGCAGCTGCTGGACGATCTGCGCGCGCACCTGGTCGAGCGGCGGCGGCGCGACGTCGCGCGTACCGTCGAGGCGGATGATGTGCCAGCCGAACTGCGTGTGCACCGGCGTCTCGGTGATTTCGCCCTTCTTCAGCTTCTCGGCGGCTTCGGCGAACGCCGGCACGTAGGCGTTCGGGTCCGACCAGTCGAGGTCGCCGCCGTTCTTAGCCGAGCCCGGATCCTTCGAATACTGCTTCGCGAGGTCTTCGAAGTTCGCACCGGCATTCAGCTTCGCGATCAGGTCTTTCGCTTCCTGCTCGTTGTCCACGAGGATGTGATGCAGGTGATATTCCTTGGTGCCCGCCTGCTTCACGAGGTCGTCGTAGCGCGCCTTGATTTCCGCGTCGGTCGGCTGGTTCTTCTTCAGGTAATCCTGGATCAGCGCGCGCAGCACCACGGTCTGCTCGGCGACGGCGACCTGCGCCTTCACGTCCGGCTGGTTCGGAATGCCGAGGCGGGCCGCTTCCTGCATCAGGATCGCGCGGTTGATCAGTTCCTCGCGCACCGCCGTTTCGAGTTGCGGCGAGTCCTGCTGGCCCTGCTGGACGAGCTGCTCGATCAGTGCATCCGCACGCGCCTTCGGAATCGGCGTGCCGTTGACGACAGCGATGTTCTGGGCGAAAGCCGGCGCGGCCGCAAACGCGGCCATCAATACCCAAAGGCGGGTTTTGTTCAAGGTCATCGGAAGTTTCCTAACGGGGAAGCGAAGCGAATTCTTCGGGCGTGTACGCCGTGATGGCTAGGGCGTGAATGCCGCGCTGCATGGCATCGGCCAGCGCATCATACACTAGCCGGTGGCGCGCGACACGCGGCTTGCCGGCGAACGCGGCGGCGACGATCAGGACGCTGTAATGGCCGCCCGCGGCCGCGCCGGCGTGGCCGGCATGCTGCGCGCTGTCGTCGCGCACGCTCAGCGACTGCACCGGCGCGAGCGCGGTGCGCAGGCGTGCGTCGATCAGCGCAAGGCGCGCCGCAGGGTCGGCGGTGAGAAACACATCGCGGCTCATGTCACTCCTCTTCCTTCATGTACTTCGACAGCCACAGGCTTTGCGCGACGATGAACACGACAAGGCAGCCGGTCGAGCCGAACAGCTTGAAATTGACCCATGCATCGGTCGAGAAGTGATACGCGACAAACAGGTTGAGGATGCCGAGCAGCGCGAAGAACACCGCCCACACGACGCTCAGCTGTCCCCAGATGCGTTGCGGCAGCGTGATCTGCTTGCCCATCATCGCTTCGATCAGGTTCTTGCCGAACGCCATCTGCGAAACGATCAGGATCACCGAAAAAGCCCAGTAGAGCACCGTCGGCTTCCACTTGATGAAGGTGGCGTTGTGCAGCACGAGCGTCGCGCCGCCGAACACGGTGACGACGCCGAGACTCACCCACAGCATCGGATCGACCTTGCGGTGGCGGAACGCAACCCAGGCGATCTGCACGAGCGTGGCGACGATCGCCACCGCCGTGGCGGTGAAAATGCCCCACAGCTTGAACGCGACGAAGAACAGGATGATCGGGAACAGATCGAACAGGAATTTCATGTCGGGGCGGGGGATCCGGAAAGTAAGCGGGACAGGCGCGCGTCGCGCCCGGCGGGTGCGCCGGGCGCAGCGGGCTGCCCGCGAGGCTGCGGGGCTATCTGGGCTCGAATTGTAGCGCAGCCGAGTTGATGCAGTAGCGCAGCCCCGTCGGCGCGGGGCCGTCCTCGAACACGTGGCCGAGGTGCGCGCCGCACTGCTTGCAGCGCACCTCGATGCGCAGCATCCCGTGGCTGCGGTCGGTGAGCTCCTCGATCACCTCGCCGTCGAGCGGCTTGAAGTAGCTGGGCCAGCCGCAGCCGGCGTCGAATTTCGTGTCCGATTCGAACAGCGGCGTGCCGCAGCACACGCAGTCGTAGACGCCGCGTTCCCAGTGGTCCCAGTAACGGCCGGTAAACGGGCGCTCGGTTGCCGCGTGGCGCGTGACCTGATAATCGGTCTCGGAAAGCTGGCGGCGCCATTCGGCATCGTCTTTCTGCACCGGGTAGTCGGTTTTCTTCGTCGCGTCGGAATTCATTGTCGGATCCTGTGCGGATAGGGGTTCAAGGGGGCGGCCTGCGCGGCGCCGCGTTCAGGGCAGGGCGTTCAGCGTGCGGGACCGGTTCAGGACGAGCAGCTCACTTCCAGCGCGCCCGCCCATGCCGGCGGCAGCGCCGCGTACGCCGCGTGGTCGGGCTGCTCGTCGAACGGCCGGCGCAGCACCGCCGCGAGCCGCTCGACCTCGCTGAAGTCTTTCTCCTTCGCGCGGCGGATCGCCGTTTCGGCCAGGTGATTGCGCAGCACGAAGCGCGGATTCACCCGGTTCATCGCTGCAGCGCGCGCGGCGTCGTCGCGCGGCTCGTCGCCAAGGCGCGCCCGGTAGTCGTTCACCCACGCATCGAATGCGGGGCGGTCGGGAAACAGGTCGCGCGCGGGCGCGTCGCCCTGCGCGTCGTGCTTCGACACCTGGGCGAGATGACGGAACGTCAGCGTGAAATCGGCGCGGTTTGCGTGCATCAGGTCGAACAGGCGGTTCAACAGCGCGTCATCGCCGGCGCGTTCCTGTTCGAGCCCGAGCTTCGCGCGCATGCGCTGCGTGAGTGCGCGCGCGTAGCGCTCGCCAAAGCCCGCCAGCACGCGCTGCGCGTCCTCGACCGCGCGCTCGCCGCGCGCTGCGTCGTCGTACTGGGGGCCGAGCAGCGGCAGCAGCGCCTGCGCGAGGCAGTACAGGTTCCAGTGCGCGATCTGCGGCTGCATCCGGTACGCATAGCGGCCTTGCGTGTCGGAATGGTTGCAGAGATGGCCCGCGTCGAATCCGTCGAGAAAACCGAACGGACCGTAATCGATCGTCAGCCCGAGGATCGACATGTTGTCGGTGTTCATCACGCCGTGGCAGAAGCCGACCGCCTGCCACTGCGCGATCAGCGCGGCGGTGGCGCGCAGCGCTTCGTCGAGCAGCGCGAGACAGGGGTCGTCCGCGTCGCGGCAGTGCGGATAGAAACGCGCGATCACGTGATCGGCGAGTGCGCGCAGCGCATCGGTCTGTCCGTTCGCGTAGAAATGCTCGAAGTGGCCGAAGCGCACGAAGCTCGGCGCCACCCGCGTGACGACCGCGGCCGTCTCGATCGCCTCGCGCCGCACCGGCTGGTCGGCGCCGGTCACGCAGAGCGCGCGCGTGGTCGGGATGCCGAGGTGATGCATCGCCTCCGAGCACAGGAACTCGCGGATCGACGAGCGCAGCACCGCGCGCCCGTCGCCCATGCGCGAGTATGGCGTGCGTCCCGCGCCTTTGAGCTGCAGTTCGTGGCGCGCGCCGTCGTGCGCGACTTCGCCGAGGCCGAGCGCGCGGCCGTCGCCGAGCTGGCCGGCCCACACGCCGAACTGGTGGCCGGAGTAGACCGACGCATAAGGCAGCGCGGCGGGCGGCCAGTCGCGCGTCGGATTGCCGCAAAAGAACGATGCGAAGGCCGGCGCGCGGACGAGCTCCGCGTCGCAGCCGAGCAGCGCGGCGGTCTGCGCCGAAAACCCGACCACGTAAGGCGCTTCGAGCGGCGCGGCGGGCAGGCGGGTGACGAACGCGCTGCCCAGTTGCGCGAACGCATCCGCGCGCGGGCTCGCCAGTTGCGCGGCGAGTGCATCGAGTGCGGCGGCAGGGCCGCCGGGCGGGGACAGGCTTGGGGAAAACGACATGTTGAGCGCCTCTGGATTAGCCGATATTGTAAGTCCGCGCCTGCGGCAGCGCTGGCCGGGCGCGTGATGCCGCACCGCGACACCCGACACTTTCGTGAAAGCGAGGAGACCCACGCTCATGACCACGCCGTTGCTGGGCCAGATGATGGACGTGCCGCTCACCGTGTCGTCGCTGATCGCGCACGCGGCCCGGCATTACGGCGCGACGCAGATCGTCTCGCGGCGCATCGAGGGCGACGTTCACCGCTATACGTACCGCGACTGCGAAACGCGCGCGAAGCAGCTGGCCCAGGCGCTGCTCGCGCTCGGCGTGCAGCCGGGCGAGCGCATCGGCACGCTCGCGTGGTGCGGCTACCGGCACCTTGAGGCGTACTACGGCACGACCGGTTTCGGCGCGGTCTGCCACACGATCAATCCGCGCCTCTTTCCCGAGCAGATCGCCTACATCGTCAATCACGCGGACGACCGCTACGTGCTGTTCGACATCACGTTCGCGGCGCTGGTCGACGCGCTCGCGCCGCAATGCCCGAACGTGCGCGGCTGGATCGCGCTTGCCGACGACGCGCATCTGCCCGCGATGCGCACGCCGGTGACGGCATACGAGACGCTGCTCGCCCCGCACGACGGCGTCTACGCGTGGCCCGAACTCGACGAGCGCAGCGCGTCCTATCTCTGCTATACGTCCGGCACGACCGGGCATCCGAAGGGCGCGCTGTACTCGCACCGCTCGACGGTGCTGCACGCATACGGCGCGTCGCTGCCGAACGCGATGGCGATGTCCTCGCGCGACGCGGTGCTGCCGGTGGTGCCGATGTTCCATGTGAACGCCTGGGGCATTCCGCATGCGGCGCCGCTCGCGGGCGCGAAGCTCGTGTTTCCCGGCAAGGATCTCGACGGCCAGTCGCTGTATGAACTGATGGAGGCGGAAGGCGTCACGTACTCGGCCGGCGTGCCGACGGTGTGGCTCGGCCTGCTCGCGTACATGAAGCAGGCGGGGGTGCGCTTCTCGACGCTCCAGCGCACGGTGATCGGCGGCTCCGCCTGCCCGCCCGCGATGCTGCGCGCGTTCGAGGACGATTACGGCGTCGAGGTGATCCATGCGTGGGGCATGACGGAGATGTCGCCGCTCGGCACGCTGTCGAAGCTCGGCTGGGAGCAGGCGCGGCGCACGCCCGACGCGCGGCGCGCGCTGCGCGAGAAGCAGGGGCATGTGATCTACGGCGTCGACATGAAGATCGTCGGAGCGGACGGGCGCGACCTGCCGTGGGACGGCGTCGCGTTCGGCGATCTGCACGTGCGCGGCCCGTGGGTGATCGGCCGCTACTTCGCGCGCGACGATTCGCCGCTCGTCGACGGCTGGTTTCCGACCGGCGACGTCGCGACCATCGACCCCGACGGCTTCCTGCACATCACCGACCGCAGCAAGGACGTGATCAAGTCGGGCGGCGAGTGGATCAGCTCGATCGACCTGGAGAACATCGCGGTCGCGCATCCGGCGGTCGCGGAGGCGGCGTGCATCGCCTGTCCCCATCCGAAGTGGACCGAGCGGCCGCTGCTCGTCGTGGTCCGGCGCGACGGCGCCGACCTCACGCGCGAGGCGCTGCTCGCGTTCTACGAGGGCAAGGTCGCGAAGTGGTGGATTCCGGACGACGTCGTGTTCGTCGGCGAACTGCCGCACACGGCCACCGGCAAGCTGCAGAAGCTGCGTCTGCGCGAGATGTTCAGGCATCACGTGCTGCCGTCCGCGCGCGCCGACGAGGGCGATGCCGCGGCGTCTCCCGTACCCCGATCATGAATTGAACGATCGTGCTTTTTTGTGTATGCTGCCTGCTGACCCGGAAAGTCGGACAATGATCCGGCTCACAAGGAACCGGCACGGGCGGCGCGCGGCGCCGCCTCATCGCAAGGAGGCAGGCAGATGGCAGTGGACTACACGACCCGCGACGGCGTTGCCGTCATCACGCTGAACAACCCGCCCGTCAACGGGCTCGGTCTCGCGACGCGCGCCGGCATCGTCGCCGGCGTGGACCGCGCCAACAGCGACCCGGCGATCCGCGCGATCGTGCTGACCGGCGCGGGCAAGGCGTTCTCCGGCGGCGCCGACATCACCGAATTCAACACGCCGAAGGCGCTGCAGGAACCGACGCTCGGCACGGTGATCAAGGCCGTCGAGCGCAGCGCGAAGCCGGTGGTCGCGGCGCTCCACAGCGTCGCGATGGGCGGCGGCCTCGAACTCGCGCTCGGCGCGCACTACCGGATTGCGGCGCCCGGCACGCAGATCGCGCTGCCCGAGGTCAAGCTCGGGCTGTTGCCCGGCGCGGGCGGCACCCAGCGTCTGCCGCGGGCGATCGGCCTGGAAGCCGCGCTGAACATGATCGTGTCGGGCACGCCGGTCATGTCCGATCAGCTCGTGGGCGCGGGCCTGTTCGAGACGCTCGCCGAGGGCGACCTGCTCGAAGCGGCGCTTGCGCTGGCAAGCCGGGTCGGGGCTGCGAGCGGCCCGCATCCGACGCTGCGCGAGCGGCCGGTCGAGCATCCGAATCCCGAAGGCTTCATCCAGTTCGCACGCACCAGCGTCGCGGCGGCGGCAAAGCATTTCCCGGCGCCGCACAAATGCATCGACGCGATCGAAGCCGGCGTGAAAAACGGCTTCGACAAGGGCCTCGCATTCGAGCGCGCATGCTTCGTTGCGCTCGTGCAGACGCCCGAGAGCCGCGCGCTGCGCCACGCGTTCTTCGGCGAGCGCGCGGCGAGCAAGATTCCGGATGTGCCGTCCGACACGCCGGTGCGCGCGATCCGCCAGGTCGCGGTGATCGGCGCCGGGACGATGGGCGGCGGCATCGCGATGAACTTCGTCAACGCGGGGCTGCCGGTCACGCTGCTCGAAACGCAGCAGGACGCGCTCGATCGCGGTCTCGCGACGATCCGCAAGAACTATGCGGCCTCGCTCGCCAAGGGCAAGCTCACGCAGGCGGCGCTCGACGAGCGCATGGCGCTGATCCGTCCGACGCTCGCGTTCGGCGATCTCGCGGATGCGGATCTGATCGTCGAGGCGGTGTTCGAGGAACTCGGCGTGAAGGAGCAGGTGTTCCGCCAGCTCGATGCGGTCGCGAAGCCGGGGGCGATCCTCGCGTCGAACACGTCGACGCTCGACGTCGACCGCATCGCCGCGTTCACGCAACGTCCGCAGGACGTGGTCGGCATGCACTTCTTCAGCCCCGCGAACGTGATGAAGCTGCTCGAAGTGGTGCGCGGCAGGGAGACCGCGAAGGATGTGCTCGCAACCGCGATGCAGGTCGCGAAGAAAATCCGCAAGACTGCGGTCGTCGCGGGGGTGTGCGACGGTTTCATTGGCAACCGGATGATCGAGCAGTACGTGCGCCAGGCGCTTTTCCTGCTCGAAGAAGGCGCGTTGCCCGCGCAGGTGGACCGCGCGATCGAGCAGTTCGGCTTTGCGATGGGGCCGTTCCGGATGAGCGATCTGGCCGGCAACGACATCGGCTGGGCGATCCGCAAGCGCCGCTATCGCGAGCATCCGGGCATGCGCTACGCGAACGTCGCGGATCGCCTGTGCGAGGCGGGCCGCTTCGGGCAGAAAACCGGCGCCGGCTGGTACGACTACCGGCCGGGCGAGCGCACCGCGTACCCGTCCGCGCAGGTGAACGAGATGATCGTCGCCGGGTCGCAGGAAGCGGGCGTTGCGCGCCGCGCGATCGGCGACGACGAGATCGTCGAGCGGCTCGTGTTCGCGCTCGTCAACGAAGGCGCGAAGATTCTCGCCGAGGGCATCGCGTCGAAGGCCTCGGACATCGACATGGTCTACCTGACCGGCTATGGCTTTCCGCTGTGGCGCGGCGGCCCGATGCTGTACGCGGACACGGTGGGGCTGTTCAACGTCGAGCGCGCGATCCGCCGCTACGCGGCGCAGCGCAACGGCGACGCGTGGCAGCTCGCGCCGCGCATCGCCGAACTGGCGGCCGCCGGGCGCGGGTTCAACAGCTGATGAGGCGCAGGCCCATGACGCGCGCGACGAACCGACACGAGGTGCTGCGATGAGAAGTCCCCACGACGTTTTGCTCGTGATCGACGTGCAGAACGATTTCATGCCGGACGGCGCGCTGCCGGTTGCGCGCGGCGACGAAGTCGTGCCGGTCATCAACGGACTCGCGCGGCAGTTCGGCGCCGTGGTGCTGACGCAGGACTGGCACCCGGCGTCGCACGTGTCGTTTGCCGCGAATCACCCGGGGCGCGCGCCGTTCGACACGCTCGCGCTGCCGTATGGCGAGCAGGTCCTGTGGCCGACCCACTGCGTGCAGGGCACGCCGGGCGCGGCGCTGCATCGCGAGCTGCGGGTGCCGCACGCGCGTGCGGTGATCCGCAAGGGACACCACGCAGAGGTCGACAGCTACTCGGCGTTTCTCGAAGCGGACCGCCGCACGCCGACCGGGCTCGCCGGCTATCTGCGCGAGCTCGGCGCGACGCGCGTGTTCTGCTGCGGACTCGCCACCGATTTTTGCGTCGCATGGTCCGCGCTCGATGCGCGCGCGGCGGGCTTCGACGTCGCGCTGATCGAGGACGCGTCGCGCGCGATCGATCTCGACGGTTCGCTCGCCCGTGCGTGGCGCGAGCTGGCAGCCGCGGGCGTCGCGCGCGTGCAGGCGAACGACCTCGCGCGCGCGTGATTCGCGCGCGGCGGCGCCGTGGCGCAGCGGCGCAACCCGATATTTCCCTTTCACCGATCGACAGCAGGAGACAGGCATGACGGATGCCGTAATCGTATCGACCGCCCGCACGGGGCTGGCCAAATCATGGCGCGGCGCGTTCAACATGACCCACGGCGCGACGCTCGGCGGCCACGTGACGCGCGCCGCGGTGGAGCGCGCGAAGCTCGATCCGGCGCGCGTCGAGGACGTGATCATGGGCTGCGCGAACCCGGAGGGCGCGACGGGCATGAACATCGCGCGGCAGATCGCGCTGCGCGCGGGGCTGCCGGTCAGCGTGGCGGGGATGACCGTCAACCGTTTCTGTTCATCCGGACTGCAGACGATTGCCCTGGCGGCGCAGCGCGTGATCGCCGGAGAGGGCGAGATCTACGTGGCGGGCGGCGTCGAATCGATCTCGTGCGTGCAGAACGAAATGAACCGCCACATGACGACCGAGGGCTGGCTGAACGCGCACAAGCCGGAGATCTACTGGCCGATGCTGCAGACCGCGGAAAACGTCGCGAAGCGCTACGCGATTTCGAAGGAGCGCCAGGACGAATACGGCGTGCGCTCGCAGCAGCGCGCAGCGGCCGCGCAGCAGGCCGGGCGCTTTCGCGACGAGATCGTGCCGATGACGGTGCTCGCCGGCGTCGCCGACAAGGCGAGCGGGCGGCTCTTCACGCGCGAGGTGACGATCGACGCCGACGAAGGCATCCGCGCCGACACCACGCTCGAAGGTGTCGAGAAGATCCGCACGGCGCTGCCCGGCGGAGTGATCACGGCTGGCAACGCGAGCCAGTTCTCCGATGGCGCGTCGGCCTGCGTGGTGATGAGCGCCACGCTCGCGCAGCGCGAAGGGCTCGCGCCGCTCGGGATTTTCCGCGGCTTCGCGGTGGCGGGCTGCGAACCGGACGAGATGGGCATCGGTCCGGTCTTCGCGGTGCCGAAGCTGCTCGCGCGCGCCGGCCTCACGGTAAACGACATCGATCTGTGGGAGCTGAACGAGGCGTTTGCGGTGCAGGTGCTGTACTGCGCGGACCGGCTCGGCATCCCGCACGAGCGACTCAACGTGAACGGCGGGGCGATCGCGGTCGGGCATCCGTATGGCGTGTCGGGCGCGCGGCTCGTGGGCCACGCGCTGATCGAGGGCCGCCGGCGCGGCGCGAAGTTCGTGGTGGTCACGATGTGCATCGGCGGCGGCCAGGGCGCGGCGGGGCTGTTCGAAATCGTCTGAGCGGACCGTCTGAGCGGACAGTCTGAGCGGACATACGGCATCGTCGCCGATGCAACTTGCGGCCCGCGCGCCGATCGAATGCGGGAACGCGCGGCGATATCGGCGACGGGCCGCGCGCCCACTTCGACAGCGAGGGCAGCGGACATGCAGCGACGTCAATTCATCACGGGCACCCTGTTTGCGGCGGGCGGTCTCGCGCTCGGCGGATGCACGACCACGCCGCCCGGCACCGGCAGCAACGAAGCCGGGCGCGCGCAGACGCGCAACGAGATCAACGCCGACATCGACGCCACCCTCGTGCGCCTGCAGAACACCGTCCCCGGCTCCCGCGAAGTGCTCGAGAAAGCGCGCGGCGTGCTGGTGTTTCCGTCGGTGTTCGCGGCCGGTTTCTGGTTCGGCGCGCAATACGGGCGAGGCGGCTTGCGGATCAACGGGCAGACCACCGCGTACTACAGCACCGTCGCCGGTTCGTTCGGCCCGCAGATCGGCGCGCAGTCGCGCGCCCTGATTTTCGCGTTCATGACCGGGCCGGCGCTCGACAACTTCATGCAGAGCACCGGCTGGGCGGCCGGCGCGGACGCCACCGTGGCGCTCGCGAAGATCGGTGCGAACGGCAACCTCGACACCGCGAGCCTGCACCACCCGGTCGTCGGATTCGTGCTGACCAACGCGGGGCTGATGGCGGGGGTGTCGCTCGAAGGCATCAAGGTCACGCGGCTGGTGATTTAAGATCGCGCATCGCGCATCGCGCATCGCGTATCGCGCCCGCGGGTGTGGGCGGCGGATGGCGTTCCCGGGTGCCGGCAAGTTTGGTAGGCTTCGGGTCTGCCCGCGTGGAACCGGCGTGGAGCCCGCACGGAACCCGCCCGGCCTTGCCACGCATCCGGCCGGCTATCGGGATGCGCGGGATGCGCGGAATGCGCGGGCCCGCCAGGCAATCAGGCAAACGTGGACGAACAGGGAAGCCCAAGATGATCCGACATATCGTGATGTGGAAGCTGAAGGAAACGGCCGAAGGCGCGACACGCGCCGAGAACGCGGCGAAACTGAAGGAAAAGCTCGAAGGCTGCCGGGATATCGTGCCCGGCATTCTGCATATGGAAGTCGGGCTGGCGGGCCCGGGGCTCGACTCGACCTGCGACGTCGTGCTGGTGTCCGAGTTCGCCGACAAGGCCGCGCTCGACGCCTACCAGGTCCATCCGACCCACCTCGCGCTGAAGACCTTCGTCACCGCGGTGCGCGAAGCACGCGAGTGCGTCGATTACGTCGTCTGACGCGGCGATGGCCCGCTCGCCCCAGGCCGGCGCGTCGCCGGTACTCGAAAGTCCGTTCGTCGACCGTCTGGGTGTGCGGCTCGTCAGCGCGGCCGACGGCGCGAGCGAGGTCGTGCTCGCGCTCGAGGCCGATCACATGAACACGTGGGCCGTCGCGCACGGCGGCGTGACGATGACGCTCGCCGACGTCGCGCTCGCGATGGCCGCGCGCAGTCTTGCGGGCGATGGCGTCGGCGTCGTCACGGTGGAGATGAAGGTCAACTTCATGCAGCCGGGGCGCGGCGAGTTGCGCGCCAGCGCGCGCGTGCTGCACCGCTCGACGACGATGGCGTACTGCGAAGGCGAAATCCGCGACAGCCACGGGCACTTCGTCGCAAAGGCGCTCGGCACCTTCAAGTACATGCGGCGGCTGGCGGTGGGCCGCGAAGTCGCGCACCAGCGGCTGCGCAGCGACCCCGCCGCGAAGCCCGGTCCGAGCGACGGCTGAGCGACGGCTGAGCGGACAGCTGGGCGACAGCTGAGCGACGACGCAACGACGACGCAACGACGCGGCGCCGCCCTGCCAGCGCGGACGCAGCCGTGGCGCGCCGGCGGTGTCGGGCAGGCGCGTCGTCATCACGATTGACGGAGACATCCGATGTTCCAGTTCGAAGGCAAGGTCGCCGTGATCACCGGCGCGGCGGGCGGTCTCGGTTGCGCATTTGCGCACGAGGCCGCCGCGCGCGGCATGAAGCTCGTGCTCGCCGACGTCGACGGCGCCGCGCTCGCGCACACCGTCGCGGCGCTGCGCGCAGCCGGCGCCGACGCGATCGGCGTACCCACCGACGTCGCCGACGCGACCCAGATCGAGGCGCTCGCCCTGGCGGCGCTCGACGCGTTCGGCAAGGTGCATCTGCTGTTCAACAACGCCGGGGTCGGCACCGGCGGCTTCGTGTGGGAAAGCAGCGCGAACGACTGGTCGTGGGTGTTCGGGGTGAACGTGATGGGCGTCGCGCACGGGGTGCGCGTGTTCACGCCGATCATGCTGCGGCAGAACGAGCCCGCGCACATCGTCAATACCGCGTCGGTGGCAGGTCTGCTGTCGCCGCCCGGGATGGGCGTGTACAACGCGTCGAAGCACGCGGTCGTCGCGCTGACCGAGACGCTTTATCACGATCTGCGCAGCGTGGACGCCCCGGTCGGCTGCTCGCTGCTGTGTCCGGCGTTCGTGCCGACCGGCATCGCCGACGCCGAACGCACCCGCCCCGAACCGTTGCGCAACGAGGTGGCGCCGACCCGCTCGCAGCTCGCCGCCGGCAAGCAGCTGCAGCGCGCGGTGCGGGCGGGGCGGCTGAGCGCGGCGGACGTCGCGCGCGCGGCGTTCGACGGCGTCGCGGTCGGGCGCTTCTATCTCCTCACGCACGAGGCGATCCTGCCCAGCGTCCGGTTGCGTCACGAAGACATCGAAACACAGCGCGATCCGTCGGATCCGATGGCGCTGAAGCCCGATGTCGTCGGGCGCGCGGACTGACGGCGCGCCCGACGGTCCACACGATGGCATTGAATCCGAAGATCGAGCAGGTGCTCGACATGATCGCGCGGGCGCGCCGCCCGTCGTACCCGGTGCTCGGCGCGCAGCAGGCGCGCGCCGCGTATGGGAAAAGCGCACCGATCCTCGACATCGCCCCGGCGCCGATGTTCGGCGTCGAGGATCTCGACGTGCCGACGCGCGACGGCGCGCGCATTCGCGCGCGGCTCTACCAGCCGGTCGAACCGGGCTGGGCGCAGCCGGGCGCGGCGCTCGTCTATTACCACGGCGGCGGCTTCACGGTGGGCAGCGTCGACACGCACGACGCGCTATGCCGGATGTTCGCGCGCGACGCACAGTGCGCGGTGCTGTCGGTCGATTATCGGCTCGCGCCCGAGCACCGTTTCCCGACCGCCGTCGACGACGCATTCGACGCGCTCGCGTGGCTGCATCGTGAAGCGCCGCTGTTCGGCATCGATCCCGCGCGCATCGCGGTCGGCGGCGACAGCGCCGGCGGCACGCTCGCGACGGTGTGCGCGGTGCTCGCGCGCGACGCAGGCCTCGCGCCGCCCGTCCTGCAACTGCTGATCTATCCTGGCGTGAGCGCCCATCAACGCAGCGACTCGCATGCGCGCCTCGCAAACGGTTATCTGCTGTCGGGCGAAACGATCCAGTGGTTTTTCGAGCAGTACGTGCGCGATCCGCACGACCGCGACGACTGGCGTTTCGCGCCGCTCGACGGCTCGCGCGGCGCGCCTTCGTTCGCGGGGCTCGCGCCCGCATGGATCGCGACCGCGCAATACGATCCGCTCTGCGACGAGGGCGATGCGTACGCGCAGAAGCTGCGTGCCGCGGGCAACGCCGTCACGTACCGCTGCTATGCGGGGATGATCCACGAATTCTTCAAGATGGGCGGCTTCGTGCCCGAAGTGGCGCACGCGCACGCGGAGGCCGCCGCCGCGCTGCGCGCGGCCTTCGGCGACACCTGAGCGCTTGCGGCACGGCGGCCCTGTTCAGGCGTTCGCGTTGCCTTCGCCTTGCCTTCGATGTGCCTTCGCCTTGCCTTCGTTCGGACGTGGGCTAGTTTCTCTCTGCGCTTTCGATAGCGAACGCAAACCGGCGCTCGAACGCACCGGGCCGCGCGATCCGGTGAGAGCCGTCGTCGTCGCTGCGTTCGACCACGGTCGCGGTGTGGCGCTGCGCATGCGCAACGACGCGCAGCGCCGTGGTGCCGCGCGTGCCGTATTCGGCTGACTCGATGAACGCCGCGGACAGCATCCGCTCGCGTTCGAGCGGCACGCCGGTGGCCGGCAGTTCGTCGTCGCGCGCGACGCGCGGATCGCGCATCATCGCGACCAGCGCGTCGAGCGGCGCGAGCGGATCGGCCGCCAGTTGCGCGCCGAGCTCGGTGCGCTTGCGCACGAGCTTGGGCCACGGCGTATCGAGCACGGCGTTCGAAATGCCGTGCGTGCCCGCGCCGAGCAGCGCGGGCGGGGCGGCCGAGCGGTTGCAGTACCAGGCGAGTTCGCGCCGGGTCCAGTCGCCGACCAGCAGGTTGAAGCCGTTGTAGAGCGCGCCGTCGCGCGCGACCTCATGCAGGTAATCGAGTGGCGTGCTGCCCGCGTCATCGCGCGTTTCGTCCCGCGTTTCGTCCCGCGTTTCGCCGCGCATTGCGTCCCGCCTCTCCCCATGCGTTTCGCCGCGCGTTTCACCCCTTAACCAGCGGCTCACGAGCGTGCCGCGCGTCGGCGCGTCGGCACGCATCTCGTGCGGCGCGCGGTAATTCGTCAACGCGGCGAAACGGCCGCCGCGCGTCAGTCCGAGCCAGGTGCCGCCGCCTTGCAGGTCGCGGCCCGCGAGCACCGCGGGGGCGTCGCTCCACCAGTGCATCGGCTCGGCGTGGCGGCGCAGGAACTCGTCGCGGTTCGCGGCGAGCGTGAAGAGCGGGCCCCCGGTAGCGTCGGGCCGCCAGTCGAACACGATCAGGCACATCGGCGTATGTCTCGTCAGGCAGAGGGGAGCCGCGTCGCGTGGACGGCGCGCGGGCAGGCGTCATCGGCTGTACCGCGCGACGAGCAGCGACGCCGGCCGGCGCGCCGGTTCGCCGCTGCGCGAGGACGTGGGCACGCAGGAACGTGGGCACGCGGAGACACGCGCTCACGTTTTCATTACGTTTCGGCTTCGTTTCTGTTACGTTTCGACTACGTTTCTGCTGCGCTTCCGTCGCAGTTCCATTGCGCTTCCGTCGCGTCAGATGCGCCTCTGACGCGGTCATGACAGGTATATCCGACGTCTTACCGTCACGCTTCGGACGGCCACGCGTACGGCAGCGGCAGGAAGGCGAGTGCGGGACCGTCGGGCGCGCCGAGATGGACCGACCCCGCTTCGAGCGCGGCGAGGCGCACCTCCGCCAGCACGTCGACCCCGCCCTCGGGTGCGGCGGCCGCGTTGACGATCAGCCCGCACGGCTGGCCCGGATCGTCGCTGTGAAACAGCTCGCCCCCCGCGCGAACCGTGCCGGTGTCGCCGGCGACGTTCGCGAGCGCGGTGCGCCGCTTGATCGTGCCGCGGTACTGGCTGCGCGCGACGACTTCCTGCCCCGGGTAGCAGCCCTTGCGGAAATTCACGCCGCCGAGCACGTCGAAGTTGACCATCTGCGGCACGAACTGCTCGACGACCGGCTGCGTGATGCGCGGCTCGCCCGCGCGGATGTCGAGCCAGTCCCACACGGCCGCCGGCGCGCGCGCGAGCAGGCCGTCGAGCTGCGCGACGCGCGCCTCGACTTCGGCGCGCGGACCGATCCACAGATAGCGCAGCTGGCCGAGCGCGTCCGGCACGCGCACGAGCGAGCCGGCAGGGCCGTCGACCTTCACGTGCACGCCGTCGGGCAACGCGTCGAATACGCCGGAAAGCGCCTTGCGCACGTCGCCGGCGAGGCCGACGACTGCGAGCGCGTCGCTTGCGTCGACGAGCTTCGCTTTCGCGCGCAGCACGAACATCGCAAGACGTTTCTGGACCTGCGCCTGCAGGTCGCGCGACACGAGCAGCCGGATCGCGTCGCCGCTGCGCCAGCACAGGAACGACGCAAGCAGCCGCCCCTTCGGCGAGCAGTAGCCGGCAAGGCGCGCGGCCGCGGCATCCAGATGCTGCGTGTCCTGGGTGAGCTGGCTGTGCAGGAAGCTCGCCGCGTCGTCGCCGCTCGCCTCGATCACGCCGAACTGCGTGAGCGGCATATACGCGCCGCCCGATGTGACGGCGTCGAAGGCTGCGCGCGACGGGCGCGGCAGCGCGGCGGGCGGCGCGGGCTCAGAGCGGGAGGTCGGCGCGGCGGCGCCTGGAGCGGGGGCGAGCGGGGCGGTCATGGAATCGTTCAATAGTCAGACGCGGTCAGACGCGACTTGAGCCAGGTCAAACGATTATTATATGGGGTCCTCCCCAGCCTTGTTTCGCATGTCCCTTTTGAAGAAATGTCTCACGGCCGGTGCGCTCGTCGCGACGCTGGCCGCCGCCGGCGTGGCCGGCGTGTATCACTGGGCCACTTCGGCGGTCCCCCTGCAGAGCACGCCGCTCGATGTCACGATCCGTCCCCATGGCACGCTGCGCACCGTGACCGCGCAGCTGAACGAGGGCGGCGTGCCCCTGCAGCCGCACCTGTTCATGCTGATGACCCGGCTGCTCGGCCTGCAGACGCAGCTGAAGTCCGGCAATTACGAGTTCAAGGCCGGCGTGACCCCGTACGAGGTGCTGCAGAAGATCGCGCGCGGCGACGTCAACGAGTTCGCGGTGACGATCATCGAAGGCTGGACATTCCAGCACATGCGCGCCGAGCTCGACGCGCAGGGCGCTCTGCACCACGACACCGCCGGCATGAGCGACGCACAGCTGCTCGCCGCGATCGGCGCGCCGCCCGCGCCGATGGGCAGCGGCGAGGGGCTGTTCTTTCCCGATACCTACCTGTTCGACAAGGACACCAGCGACCTCGACGTCTACCGGCGCGCGTATCGCCTGATGCAGCAGCGTCTCGCCGCCGCCTGGGCGGGCCGCGCGCCCGGCCTGCCTTACCGCAGCCCGTACGATGCGCTGACGATGGCGTCGATGATCGAAAAGGAGACCGGCAAGGCCTCGGACCGTCCGCTCGTGGCCGCCGTGTTCCTGAACCGGCTGCGCGTCGGGATGCCGCTGCAGACCGACCCGACCGTGATCTACGGAATGGGCGGCAGCTATACCGGGCACCTGCACAAACAGGACCTGCTGGCCGACACTCCCTACAATACCTATACGCGCACGGGCCTGCCGCCCACGCCGATCTCGCTGCCCGGCGCGGCGTCGCTGGAAGCGGCGCTGCATCCGGCGCGCAGCCCCGCGCTGTACTTCGTGTCGCGCGGCGATGGCAGCAGCGTTTTTTCTGACACACTCGGCGATCACAACAAGGCCGTCGACAAATACATTCGAGGTCAATGATGGCGCGCGGCAAATTCATCACGTTCGAAGGCATCGACGGTGCCGGCAAGACCACCCATCTAGGCTGGTTTCGCGAGCGCCTCGAAGCGCACCTCGCGGCGGCCGGCAAGCGCGTCGTGATGACCCGCGAACCGGGCGGCACGCCGCTTGGCGAGGCGTTGCGCGAGATCCTGCTGCACCAGAAGATGGACCTCGAAACCGAGGCGCTGCTGATGTTCGCGGCGCGCCGCGAGCATCTCGCGCAGGTGATCGAGCCCGCGCTCGCGCACGGCGAGTGGGTGCTGTCGGACCGCTTCACCGACGCAACCTTCGCGTATCAGGGCGGCGGCCGCGGCTTGCCGCGCGACAAGCTGGAAGCGCTCGAACGCTGGGTGCAGGGCGGTTTTCAGCCGGATCTGACCGTCCTGTTCGACGTGCCGCCGCAGACCGCGAGCGAGCGGCGCTCGGCGGCGCGCGAACCGGACCGTTTCGAGAGCGAGTCAGACGCGTTTTTCACCCGCACGCGCGCCGAATACCTGCGGCGCGCGGAGGAAGCACCGTACCGCTTCGCGATCGTCGATTCGACGCAGCCCATCCCCGAAATCAGGAAACAACTTGAAGAGTTGATTTCAACGCTATGATTTTAAATGAAATGTAACCTGCCTCCGGGCGGAGGGGAAGCGCAGGTAAAGTCTGAAGAAGCACCTTCAACTGACTGAATGACAAGGGAAACGATGATTTATCCGTGGCAGGCCGATGACTGGAACCGCGTGCAGCAGCTGCGCGGACACTGGCCGCATGCGCTGCTGCTGCATGGCCAGGCCGGCATCGGCAAGCTGCGCTTTGCGCAGCATCTCGCGCAGGGGCTCCTGTGCGAGTCCGTGCAGCCCAACGGCGAACCGTGCGGCGCCTGCGCGGCCTGCAACTGGTTCGTGCAGGGCAATCATCCGGACTACCGGATCGTGGTGCCGGAGGCGCTGGCCGCCGAGGCCGGCGTGGCCGCGAGCGACGACAAAGCCGACAAGGCCGAGCGCGCCGATGCCGACGACACGAAGAAAACGCGCGCGCCGAGCCGCGAAATCCGCATCGAGCAGGTGCGCGCGTTGCTGGATTTCTGCGGCGTGGGCTCGCATCGCGGCGGCGCGCGCGTCGTCGTGCTGGCGCCGGCCGAGTCGCTGAACGTCGCGGCGGCCAACGCGCTGCTGAAGACGCTCGAAGAGCCGCCCGCGGGCGTGGTTTTCCTGCTGGTGTCGGCGCGCATCGACCGGCTGCTGCCGACTATCGTCAGCCGCTGCCGCCAATGGCCGATGACCACGCCCGCGGCGGACGCCGCGATTGGCTGGCTCGCGGCCCAGGGCGTCGACGATGCGCCGGTGCTGCTGGCGGAGGCCGGCGGCGCGCCGCTCGCCGCGCTCGCGCTCGCGCACGACGAGAACCGCGTGCTGCGCGACTGGACGCTGCAACAGCTGGGCGCCGGCGCCGCGTGCGATGCGTTCGCCTGCGCCGAAGCGCTGCAGAAGCTGCCGGTGCCGGTCGTGCTCGGGTGGCTGCAGCGCTGGCTGTACGATCTGCTCGCGCAACGCACCGCCAGCGTGCCGCGCTATTTCCCGCAAGCCGGAGCGGCGCTCGCGCGCTGCGCGGGCGCGGCCGATGCGCACGCGTTCGCGCGCTTCATGCGCACGGTGACCCGGCAACGCGCGGTCGAAAATCATCCGCTGAATGCGCGCCTCGTGTTCGAGGCGCTGTTCATCGGCTATCGCGACCTGTTTGGATGAGCCGTGCGTGCGCCAGCATGAGCCGCCGCCGGGGCGGCCAGCCGGGCGACCTGTCAGGGCCACCTTCAAGGCGACCTTCAAGGCGACCTTCAGGGCCACCTTCGAGGCGACCTTCAAGGCGACCTGTCACGGCGCCCCCGGAGCGCCCCGTGCGCGCGGCGGCCGGCCTGTCCGGCTTGCCGCGACGCCGTGGGTCGCGCCCGGCCGGCCGCGTGAATGATCTCGCGCCGGCCCGCCTCTTTCTTCGCCCCCCTTTCAACGTCTGAACCGTACCGTCATGAAGCCAGCCTACCGCGACGCCACCCTCGACGATCTGCCCGCCATCGTCGCCATCTACAACGCCACGGTGCCGTCACGCCAGGTGACCGCCGACCTGGCGCCGGTCAGCGTCGAGAGCCGGCTGGGCTGGTTTCACGCGCATGGGCCGCAGACGCGGCCGCTGTGGGTCGTCGAGGCGCAGGGCCGCGTCATTGCATGGCTCAGCTTTTCGGATTTCTACGGCCGGCCGGCGTACCGGCACACCGCGGAACTGAGCATCTATCTGGACGAAGCCGCGCGCGGCCAGGGCCTCGGCAAGGCGCTGCTCGCGGCGGCGCTGGATGCGGCGCCGGGGCTCGGCATCGATACCGTGCTCGGCTTCATTTTCGGCCACAATGAGCCGAGCCTGCGGCTGTTTCGCGGCTTCGGCTTTGCGGACTGGGGCAATCTGCCGCGCGTCGCGGTGCTCGACGGCGTCGAGCGCGATCTGCTGATCCTCGGGCGCCGGGTCGCGCACGCCGCGTAAGTCATATCAGCCGCCTTCAGCGGAATTTCCGCAGGACATCAATCATCATGTTTGTCGATTCGCACTGCCATATCAATTTCGAAGGACTCGCCGAGCGGCTGCCGCAGGTGCTCGACAACATGCGCGCGCACGCGGTGTCGCACGCGCTGTGCGTGTCGGTCGACCTGGAGACGCTGCCCTCGGTGCTCGCGATCGCCGACGCGTACGAGAACGTCTATGCGTCGGTCGGCGTGCATCCCGACCACGAGGATGCGCGGGAGCCGGACGTGGCCGAACTCGTCGAGCTGGCCGCCCACCCGAAGGTCGTCGCAATCGGCGAGACCGGGCTCGACTACTACCGTCTCGAAGGCCGCTCGCTCGACGACATGGAATGGCAGCGCGCGCGCTTTCGCACCCATATCCGCGCCGCGCACGCGACCGGCAAGCCGCTCATCGTGCATACGCGCGCGGCGTCGGCCGATACGCTGCGCATCATGGCCGAGGAGCGCGCGGGCGTGCCGGGCGGCGTGATGCACTGCTTCACCGAGCCGTGGTCGATTGCCGAGCAGGCGCTTGCGCAGAATTTTTACATTTCGCTGTCGGGCATCGTCACGTTCAAGAGCGCGACCGACGTGCAGGACGTCGCGCGCCGCGTGCCGCTCGAGCGCCTGCTGATCGAAACCGACTCGCCGTATCTCGCGCCGGTGCCGTATCGCGGCAAGCCGAATGAACCTGCGTACGTCAGCCATGTCGGACGCTTCATCGCGCAGCAACGCGAGATGCCGGAAGCGGCGCTGGCCGCAGCCACCACGCAGAATTTCTTCCGGCTGTTCAGGATTCCCGCGGCGGCCGCCGCCTGAAGGCTGAAGCTTAATCAAATCAATACGTTAGGAACGACTCTTGAAGCCCATTATGAACATGACCCCGACCTTTTCCTCCGCCGCTGTCCGTCTCCCGCGCGCGTCGCGCACCCGCGCGCTGCGCCGCGCCGCGCTCGCGGGCGGTCTCGTCTGGGCCGCGCTCGCGGCGCTGCCGGCGCACGCGAGCCCGGCCGACACGATGATCAAGGCGGTGAAGTTCGACGACGTGAAGGAAGTCGACCGGCAACTCGCCCAGGGGATGGATCCGAACCTGACCGACGACCAGGGCATGCCGCTGCTGGTGCTCGCCGCGCGCGAGAAGTCCGACAAGGTGGCCGCCGCGCTGATCGCCGATCCGAAGGCGAACCTGGAGATCGAGGACAAGGCGGGCGAGAACGCGATGATGCTCGCCGCGCTGAACGACGATCTGCCGATCGTGCAGGCGCTGATCGCGAAGGGCGCCGAAGTCAACAAGAAGGGCTGGGCGCCGCTGCACTACGCGGCGGCGAACGGCCATGACGACGTCGTGAAGCTGCTGCTCGACCACGCCGCGTACATCGACGCCGGTTCGCCGAACGGCACGACGCCGCTGATGATGGCCGCGCGCGGCGGTCACGTGTCGACGATCCAGTTGCTGCTCGACAGCGGCGCGGATCCGTCCGTGAAGAACCAGATCGGCATGACCGCGCTCGATTTCGCGAAGCATTACCACGAACCCGACGCGGTGACGGCGCTCGCCGCGCGCACCCCGGCGGCGCAGCCGAAGTAGGCCGGCGCGCGTCAGCGTCCGCAAAAAAAGTGCAGAATAGCGGCTGCGGCGCGCCGCGCCGGCGCGCCGCAGCCGGTCGGATCCGGACCGCTCGACCAAGACCAGGAAAGAAAACCATGCTGCGGGTTCTGATTTGTGCCGGGGCACTGGCCGTACCGCTGACGGCCTCGGCATTCACGGCGGCCGACCTCAACAGGCTGTGCGAAAAGACCGACGTGGCGTCGCGCGCCGCGTGCGCCGGCTACATCACGGGCGCCGCCGACGGCGTGTTCAACACGATCGACGCGATCGGCGGCACGACCGGGCCGCGCGTCGGCCAGTATTTCTGCCTGCCGGCGGACACCCGCTCGCAGCAGCTCACGGACGCCGTGCGCAAGTACATCGCGGAAAATCCGAATGTCGCGGGCTACAACGCCAGCACGGCGATCTCGCTCGGCCTCGGCAAGGCCTTTCCCTGCCGTAACGGTAGCTGAGCCCGGGCCGCGCGGCGTTCGCCGCCCGCACGCGGCACTGTTCTTGCTGCGGCATCAGCCGAACCCGGGATGCCGGATCGACGGCACGCCGCCGCGATCCTGTCCGTTCGTCTGCAACCGGTCGCGCGCGCGACGGTCGAATCCGGCATCCTGTCAGCGTGACGTGCGCCGGTACGGCGGCGTTGCGCGCCTGATCCGGGAGGACTACAGATGGGCCGATTGATCGTCGTGTCGAACCGCGTCGCGACGCCGGAGGAAACCGGCGGGTCGGCCGGCGGCCTGGCCGTCGGCGTGTTCGGCGCGCTGAAGGATACCGGCGGGGTCTGGTTCGGCTGGAGCGGCGACGTCGTCAGCGAACCGGTGGCGAATGCCGGGCCGGCGCTCGTCCAGTCGGGCAGCGTGACGTTCGCGACCGTCGGCCTCACGCGTAAGGATTACGACCAGTACTACCGCGGTTTCTCGAACGCGACGCTGTGGCCGGTATTCCATTACCGCAACGACCTTGCCCGCTACGAGCGCGACGAGTACGCGGGCTACCGGCGCGTGAACGCGTGGCTCGCGCACCGGCTGATCCCGCTGCTGCAGCCGGACGACCTGATCTGGGTCCACGACTATCACCTGATCCCGTTCGCCGAGGCGCTGCGCGCCGAGGGCGTGACGAACCGGATCGGCTTTTTCCTGCACATTCCGTTTCCCGCGCCGCAAGTGCTGCTGAACATCCCGCCGCACGAGGAACTCGTGAAGTCGCTGTGCTGCTACGACCTGCTCGGCTTCCAGACCGCCACCGACGAGCAGGCGTTCCACGACTACATCGTGCGGATGGCCCGCGGCAGCGTCGACGCCGCGCATCGTATCGACGCGTTCGGCCGCACGCTGCGCACGGGCGTCTACCGGATCGGCGTGTTTCCCGACGAGATCGCGCAGCAGGCGCGGCGCAACGAAGGCCGCCAGCACGTGCTCGACCTGAAGCAGAGCCTGGAAGGACGCAAGCTGATCATGAGCGTCGACCGGCTCGATTATTCGAAGGGGCTCGTCGAGCGGTTTCGCGCGTTCGAACTGCTGCTCGAACGCGCGCCGCAGTGGCGCGGCAACGTGACGCTCGTGCAGATCGCACCGCCCACGCGCGCGGACGTCGTCACGTACCAGCAGACCCGCCACGATCTGGAGTACGAAGCAGGGCGCATCAACGGCCGCTTCTCGGGCCTCGACTACACGCCGATCCACTACCTGAACCAGCGCTACGAGCGCAGCCAGCTGATGTCGCTGTTCCGCGAATCGCAGGTGGGATTCGTCACGCCGTTGCACGACGGGATGAACCTGGTCGCAAAAGAGTATGTCGCCGCGCAGAATCCGGACGATCCCGGCGTGCTTGTGCTGTCGATCTTCGCGGGCGCGGCCGCGGAACTCGAAGGCGCGCTGCTCGTGAATCCGCACGACGCCGCCGCGATGAGCGACGCGCTGCAGGAGGCGCTGTCGATGCCGCTCGACGAGCGGCAGCGCCGCCATCACGTCAACATGGACACGCTGCGCCGCAACGATCTGGGCGTCTGGCGCGATTCGTTCCTGCGCGATCTGAGCGGCATGCGGGCGGACGATCCGGCCTGAGCGCGGGGTTGGCCGCGGGTTGCCGAGGGTTGCCGAGGGCGCCTGAGGGTAGCCAGGCGGCGCCCGAGCGGGACCTGATCTGTACCTGAGTGGCACCTGAGCGGTACCTGAGCGGGACCCAAAGCGAGATACCTGAGGGCCCTCCGGGGAGCGCCCGGAGCACAGCCTGTTGCTGGACTGTAACAGCGCCTGGCATTTGAAAGGCCCGGCACGCAACGTGCTGCATTCGGCAATAATGCAGAACGAAAGGTGGATGTCTGCCCGCATGCCGGGTCCGCGCGCCGCCGTTCGGGATGCAGTCTGATGCCCAGCCTGACGGAGACAAACGATGAGAATTGCGCAGATCGCGCCCCTGACCGAATCGGTGCCGCCGAAGCTCTATGGCGGCACCGAGCGGGTCGTGTCGTACATCACCGAGGCACTGGTCGACCTGGGCCACGATGTCACGCTGTTCGCGAGCGGCGATTCGGTCACGCGCGCGAAGCTCGAAGCGGTCTGGCCGCGCGCGCTGCGCCTCGACCCGGCGATCCGCGACCGGATCGCGCCGCACATGCTGCTGATGGAAATGGTGCGCCGCCAGGCCGATACCTTCGACGTGCTGCATTTTCACATGGACTACTACTCGTTCTCGGTGTTCAAGCGCCAGGACACGCCGTTCGTGACCACGCTGCACGGGCGTCTCGACCTGCCGGAGCAGCAGCCGGTCTTCGACACGTTCGATACGGCGCCGGTCATCTCGATCTCGAACGCGCAGCGCCAGCCGCTGCCGCAGGCCCGCTGGCTGGCCACGGTCTACCACGGCCTGCCGGAGACGCTGTACCGGCCGCAGCCGGTCGCGCAGAGCTACCTCGCGTTTCTCGGCCGGATCTCGCCGGAAAAGCGCGTCGATACGGCGATCCGCATCGCGGCGCACTGCGGCTTGCCGATCCGCATCGCCGCGAAAGTCGACGCCGCGGACCGCGAGTACTTCGAGCGCGACATCAGGCCGCTGCTCGCGTTGCCGCATGTCGAGTACATCGGCGAGATCGCCGACGACCAGAAGGCCGCCTTCCTGTCCGGCGCGCATGCGCTGCTGTTTCCGATCGACTGGCCGGAGCCGTTCGGCCTCGTGATGATCGAGGCCATGGCGTGCGGCACGCCGGTGATCGCGTTCAATCGCGGCGCGGTGCCCGAAGTCGTCGAAGACGGCATCACCGGCTTTATCGTCGAGGACGAGATCGGCGCGGTGGCGGCGGTCAACCGCTTGCCGCTGCTGTCGCGCGCGCGCGTGCGGCAGCGCTTCGAGGCCCGCTTCACGTCGCGCCGGATGGCCCAGCAGTACGTCGAGGTTTATCAGTCGGTGATCCGCGCGCAGAAGCGCGCACGCTTCAAGGTGATCGACACGGGCGCGCCGGGCTGATGCGCCGGCGCCCGCCGGACCGTCAGGCGGGCGATGCCTGAGGCATCGCCCGCGTCGCCTGCCGGCGGCCGATGCCCGGCGTTCAGATGTTCAGCCGCGAAACCTTCGTGCCGTTGATCGAGATGTCGCCCATCAGGCCGGCATTGGTCAGCACGAACACCTCGACCGGGGCGGTCGCGGTGGTGGTGTCGATCGCGCCGTTTGCGCCCATCTTCACGAGTGCGACCGATGCGTCGCCGCCGGCGGACCAGCCGTTGGTGCTGCGGAATTTGTCGAGCGCGTCCTGCGTCATGAACAGGAAAATGATCGCCTTCGACTGCGCGCCGGCCTGCAGTCCGAACGATCCGGACACGGTGCTGTAATAGCCGGCCGTGTGGCCGCCGACGCGCAGCGACCCCTCGCCATACTGCCCGCCGACGATGAAGCCCGCCTGCAGCACCGACGGGAACACGAGCACGCCGCGCGCCTTCGCCATCAGTTCGCGCGAGCCCGGCACGGTTTGATAGAGACGCGAGATCGTCGCGTCGACGCTTGCGTCGATCGACTGCCGCTTCGACTGGCTGGTCGAGGCGTTATCGGGCGTGCCTGGTGTCGTCGTGCAGCCGGCGAGGACCAGACCGGCGAGTGCGAAGGCGACGCCGGCCCGGCGCATGAAGGTTCTTCTTTGCATCGTTTTTCTCCATCAGGATTCCGCGACACGACGGGTGTGCGCGGCGGGTTGCGTCCCCTGTTATATCACAAGCGTTTTGAAAGGATCGGCGAGGCGGGCGCGATCACTGATGCGGCGTGCTTTTGACGGGCGGGCGCCGCAGCGCGCGCTTGACTCCGCCCAGCACGACGCCGATCGCGAACAGCGTGGCGGCCGGCACGACCCAGTAGCCGACGAACGCGTGCCACAGGTAGGCCATCAGCGTGGTGCGGCGCACGGCGTATTCGTCGCGCGCGGCCTGCTGGCGCGGCGCGTTGGCCGCCAGCACGTCGGCAGGACAGCCGGCCGCGCGCGCCTCGTCCGGCTGGCCGCGGCAGTGCGCGGGGGCGCCCGCGGCGCGCTGCGCATCGGTGAAGTCCCAGTGCGTGAGCGCGTTGTCGAGTTCGACGCGGTTATATGCCATCTCGACCTGGACTTCGCGCACCGCGACGATCGCGACCGGCACCAGCCAGAAGATGATCACGAGCAGCCAGCGTCTGAGCCAGCGGTTCTTGCGTCTCCAGACCATTCTTGCCTCCGTGCGATGCGGATCAGATCGGCATCAACGACAAGATGGCGGCCCTCGGACTGGCGCAGGACAGGAATACCGGAATAGGGGGGGCCGTCTCCGCCGTCATCATAGAAGAAAACGTGCGGTAGCGAAGGGGCTTCGGACGGTGCGGCGCACCATGGGAGCGCGGCGGGAGCGAGAGCAAGAGCGGGGCAGCGAAGGGGCGCTGCGCGGAACGTGTATGCGCGGATGCCGCCGCGCGGGTGGCGCCGCGTGCAAGGGGCACGCGCACGCCGAAGACCAGGACCAGCGTGGGCCGGCCCCGGCCGCGGCGCTTAGCCCTTGTTGCTCAGGCAGCTCTTCATGAACGCCTTGCGGTCGTCGCCTTTGCGCTCGCCTGCCTGCTTGTTGCAGTCCTTCATGCGCTCCTGCGGCGACATCATCGGCTTCGCGGACAGGCACGACTTCATGAAGGCCTTGCGGTCGTCGCCCTTGCGCTCGCCCGCCTGCTTGTTGCACATCGCCATCTTCGATTGCTGGCTGTTTTGCGCGAACGACGGCGTGCTCAGTGCGGCGCCAACGACACATGCTGCGAGAAGGACCTGGATTTTCATGGGACGCTCCATCGGGAGGGTGGTGTGATGGGAAGTCTTGCCGGCAGGCATCCGGTTGATCCGGGTTCAGCCGCCGCCGGTATTATGGCAAAGCCGTAGGGAAAAACGGATCGGGATGTCAGCCGGTTGACAGCACGCCGGCCAGGTTTCCCCTGAGGCCTGCGCTGCGCCGCCATAAGGCCGGGTTGGCGCTGGGTTAGCGCTGGGTTGGCGCTGGGTCATCCCGGCCGACGCGCGCGGGCGCGACGCGCCGGCAAGGCCGACTCACACCGGTTGCGCCGGCGCCGTCGTGGCAGAATGCCGGCCTGGGAGCCGTGCTCCGATCCGGCGCGGCGTCTGTGTGAAACAGGAGGAGCGTGACGATGCATTACCTGCTGATGTACGACCTGTGCGCCGATTATCTCGAACGCCGCGCCGCCTGGCGCGATGCGCATCTGAAGCTCGCGTGGGCCGCGGCCGGACGCGGCGAACTGCTGCTCGGCGGCGCGATCAACGAGCCGACCGATCGCGCGCTGCTGCTGTTCACCGGCGATTCCCCGGCGGCCGCCGAGGCGTTCGCGCGAGCCGATCCGTATGTGCGCGAAGGGCTGGTCACGCGCTGGCGCGTGCGTCCGTGGATGACGGTGGTCGGCGACGCTGCCGCGCAGCCGGTGCGCTGAGGCCGCGGCGGCCGCGGGCCGCGCGCGGCACGGCGCAGCAGGCGCGATACGCGATACGCGGTCTGCAGAACCCGGAACCCAGAACCCGGAACCCGATACCCCGGCCCGCCGCAATGAACACGGGCGCTGCATCGCGGCAGCGCCCGTCGCCCGCAGGCCGGGGCGTACCCGGCTCCGGGGATGCGGTTACTGCTGCTTCACTTCGAGCCGGAACTTGTGCAGCAGCGGCTCGGTATAGCCGCTCGGCTGCGCGAGCCCTTCGAACACCAGCGCGCAGGCCGCCTTGAACGCGAGCGAGCGGTCGTAGTCCGGCGCCATCGGCCGGTAGTGGGGATCCCCGGCGTTCTGCGCGTCGACCACCTTCGCCATGCGCTCGAACGTCTGTTGCACCAGTTCGCGCGTGACGACGCCATGGCGCAGCCAGTTCGCGATGTGCTGGCTCGAGATGCGCAGCGTCGCGCGGTCTTCCATCAGGCCGACGTTGTTGATGTCCGGCACCTTCGAGCAGCCGACGCCCTGGTCGACCCAGCGCACCACGTAGCCGAGAATGCCCTGCGCGTTGTTCTCGATTTCCTGGCGGATTTCCTCGTCGCTCCACTGTGCCGACCCGACGACCGGAATGGTCAGCAGTCCGTCGAGCAGTTCGTCGCGCACGCTCGCGAGATCGATGCGTTCGAGTTCCTGCTGGACGGCCTGCACGTCGACCTGGTGATAATGCAGTGCGTGCAGCGTCGCGGCGGTCGGCGAGGGCACCCACGCGGTGTTCGCCCCGGCTTTCGGATGCGCGATCTTCTGTTCGAGCATCGCGTGCATCAGGTCCGGCATCGCCCACATGCCCTTGCCGATCTGCGCGCGCCCGCGCAGGCCGGCGGCGAGACCGACCAGCACGTTGCTGCGCTCGTACGCGGTGATCCACGCGGTGTTCTTCATCGCGCCCTTGCGCAGCATCGGGCCCGCTTCCATCGACGTGTGCATCTCGTCGCCAGTGCGGTCGAGAAAGCCGGTGTTGATGAACGCCACACGCTCGCTCGCCTGCGCGATGCACGCCGCGAGGTTCACGCTGGTGCGGCGCTCCTCGTCCATGATGCCCATCTTGATCGCGTTGCGCGCGAGGCCGAGCAGGTCCTCGACGCGCGCGAACAGCTCGCTCGCGAACGCGACCTCGTCCGGGCCGTGCATCTTCGGCTTCACGATGTAGATCGAGCCGGTGCGCGAATTCAGCTTGTGCTGGCGGTCGTGCAGCGCGCACAGCGACGTGATCACCGCGTCGAGAATGCCTTCGGGGATCTCGCGGCCGTCGCGGTCGAGCACGGCCGGATTGGTCATCAGGTGCCCGACGTTGCGCACGAACAGCAGCGAGCGGCCGTGCAGCGTGAGCGGCGCGCCGTTCGCGCCGGTGTACGCGCGGTCCGGGTTCATCCGGCGCGTGAAGGTTTTGCCGCCCTTCGTCATCTCCTCGGCAAGCGTGCCGTTCATCAGGCCGAGCCAGTTGCGATAGAGCTGCACCTTGTCGTCGGCGTCGACTGCGGCCACCGAGTCCTCGCAGTCGATGATCGTGCTGACCGCCGCCTCGAGCAGGATGTCCTTGACGTGCGCGCGATCGGTCTGGCCGATCGGGTGATGCGCGTCGATCTGGATTTCGAAGTGCAGCCCGTGGTGCTTCAGCAGCACCGCGGACGGCGCCGCGGCGTCGCCCTGATAGCCGATGAACTGCGCGGGCGTTTGCAGCGAGGCGGTGCCGCCGGCGAGCGCGACGACGAGCTGGCCGTCCGCGACGCGATAGCCGGTTGCGTCCGCGTGCGAGGCGCCTGCCAGCGGCGCGGCCTCGTCGAGGAACGCACGGCCGCGCTCGATCACGCGCGCGCCGCGCACCGGGTTGAACGCGGCGCCTTTTTCGGCGCCGTCCGTTTCGGGAATCGCGTCGGTGCCGTACAGCGCGTCATAGAGGCTGCCCCAGCGCGCGTTGGCGGCGTTCAGCGCATAGCGCGGATTGGACAGCGGCACCACCAGTTGCGGGCCGGCCTGCGCGGCGATTTCGGTGTCGACGTGGTCGGTCGTCGCGGTGACGCGTCCGGGCACCGGCACGAGGTAGCCGATGTCGGCGAGAAAGCGCCGGTAAGCGGGCAGGTCGCGCACCGGGCCCGGATGCGCGCGGTGCCACTGGTCCAGTTCGCTCTGCAGCCGGTCGCGTTCGGCGAGCAGCGCGCGGTTTTTCGGGGCGAGCGCGTGCACGATCGCATCGAACCCGCTCCAGAATGCGGCGCGATCGATGCCGGTACCGGGCAGCGCTTCCTGTTCGACAAACTGGACGAGATTCGTGGCGACCTTCAACCCGCCTTGCTGGGTCATCTGAGTCATGGACTGCTCCATCTGATTCTGATTGGCTGAACCGTTGTGGGGGCAACGGCATGAGGCTCGACTGCGTGGCGGCGCCGCGGCGTGGCAGCGCCGCCCTGGTCCGCCGCGGTTATCCGTTGAGCGCGGCGACGCCGGCCCTGGCGATCTGGGCGTCCTGGTCGGACTTGACGCCCGACACGCCCACCGCGCCGACCACCTGGCCGCCGGCCATCACCGGCACGCCGCCTTCGAGCGTGCCCGCGAGCGGGGCGCTCAGGAACGCGGTGCGCCCGCCGTTGATCATGTCCTCGTACACCTTCGTCTCGCGGCGGCCGAGCGCCGACGTGCGGGCCTTTTCGGTCGCGATGTAGGCGCCGGCCGGCGCGCAGCCGTCGAGGCGCAGCAGCGCGAGCGGATGCCCGCCGTCGTCGACCACCGCGATCGCGACGGCCCACTGGTTGCGCTCGGCTTCGGCGCGGGCGGCGTCGAGGATCCGGGTGGTCTCGGCAACGCTCAGAACGGGTTTGGTCAGCATAATGAATTTCCTGTTGGATCCGGCTAGGTTAGGTGAGAGCTTCTTCTACAAGTTCGATCCAGTGCCGCACGCGCGTGCGTCCGGCACCGTCCAGATGGGTCTGGCAACCAATATTGGCCGTCACGATCAGATCGGGCTTGCCGCTTTCGAGCGCATCGAGCTTGCGTTCGCGCAAGGTCGATGCGAGCGCGGGCTGCGTGATCGAGTAGGTGCCCGCCGAGCCGCAGCACAGATGCGCGTCCGGCACCGCGGTGAGCGCGAAGCCGAGCCGCTGCAGCACGCGCTCCACCGCGCCGCCGAGCTTCTGCGCATGCTGCAGCGTGCACGGACAGTGAAACGCGAGCCGTTGCTGCCGCGCATCCACGGCAAGCGTGTCGAGCGGCTGCGCGTCGAGCACTTCCACCAGATCCCGCGCCATCTCGCTCACCCGTTGCGCCTTGTGGGCATAGACCGGGTCGTCGCGCAGCAGATGGCCATATTCCTTCACGAACGCGCCGCAGCCGCTCGCCGTCTGCACGATCGCCTCCGCGCCGGCTTCGAGCGCCGGCCACCAGGCGTCGATGTTGCGGCGCGCCCGCGCGAGTCCGGCCTCGTGCTCGCCGAGGTGGTAGTCGGTCGCGCCGCAGCAGCCCGCGCGCGGCGCCGGCACGACGCTCACGCCGAGCCGGTCGAGCACGCGCGCGGCCGCCGCGTTGGTGTTCGGCGACAGCGACGGCTGCACGCAGCCCTCCAGCATCAGCACCGTGCGCGCATGGCGAGCGACGGGGCGGGCGCGGGCGGGCGCGGTCCGTGGCGGAATTTTACGTCCAAGCGCGCGGGGAAGTAATGGCCGGATGAAACGGCCGGCTTTCAGCAGCGCGCCGAACGCCGCCGGACGCGGCACCACGCCGCGCAGTCCGGCGCGCAGCGCGCGTTCGCCGGCTGGCCGCCCGACGCGCCGCTCCAGCTCCGCGCGGCCGATGTCGAGCAGCGCGTGATAGCGCACGCCGGACGGGCAGGTGGTTTCGCAGTTACGGCAGCTCAGGCAGCGGTCGAGGTGCGTCTGGGTCGTGCGCGTGACCGGCTCGCCTTCGAGCATCTGCTTGATCAGGTAGATACGCCCGCGCGGGCCGTCGAGCTCGTTGCCGAGCACCTGGTAGGTCGGGCAGGTCGCATTGCAGAAGCCGCAATGCACGCACGCGCGCAGGATGGCTTCGGCCTCGTCGGCGCGGGCGAGGGTTTTCGCGGAATCGCTCAGGTTCGTTTGCATCGTGTCGGTCGCAGGGTGTCGGTCAGAGGCCGGAGGGCGTTGATCGGAGAGGCGGTGCGGCGCACCGCGCGGCGTGCCTACAGCCCGGCATACAGGCGCCCGGGATTGAAGAGCCCGCGCGGGTCGAGGCGCTGCTTGAGCTGCTGGTGCAGCCGCAGTAGCGCGGGGGCGAGCGGCTCGAACGGCTCGGCGTGCGGCGCGAATGCGTCCAGATGCCCGCCGGCGGCCGCCACGGCCGCGCGCAGCGTCGCGACGGGGGCCTCGCTCTTGATCCAGCGCTGCGCGCCGCCCCAGTCGAGCAGCGTGTCGCCGGGCAGCGCGAGCGTGCGCACGGGCGGCAGCGACGCGCGCCACAGCGGTCGCGGGTCCGCGAAAAACGCGAGCCGGTGCTCGCGCAGCGCGTCCCAGAAGAGGGCGTCGAGCGGCTCCCCGCCGATCTGCGCGGCCGCCGCGGCGACCGATCCGACGCCGCCTTCGAGCCGCACATGCAGACGGCCGTCGACATGGCACGCGCCGGTGAGCGGCAGCGCCGCGTCGCGCCACGTGGCGAGCGCGCGCAGCGCCGACGCCTCGTCGAGCGCCAGCACGAGGCTGCGCGTCGCGCGCGGCTTCGGCAGCACCTTCAGCGACACCTCGGTGAGCACGCCGAGACAGCCGTAGCTGCCGGCGAGCAGGCGCGACAGATCGTAGCCGGCGACGTTCTTCATCACTTCTCCGCCGAAGCGCAGGTGCTTCGCTTCGCCCGTGATCACGCGGCAGCCGAGCACATGGTCGCGCAGCGCCCCGGACCACGGCCGGCGCGGCCCGGACAGGCCGGCCGCGACCGCGCCGCCGACGGTCGCGGCGCCGAACACTGGCGGCTCGCACGGCAGCATTTGCCCGGCGGCGTCGAGCACCGCGTTCAGCTCGGCGAGCGGCGTGCCCGCGCGCGCGGTGATCACGAGTTCGGTCGGGTCGTAGCCGACCACGCCGCGATGGGTGCGCGTGTCGAGCGCCCGCGCGTCGACCGGGCGGCCGAGGTGGGCCTTGCTGTCGCCGCCCCGGATGCGCAGCGGCGTGCGGGTGACGAAGGCGCGTTCCACCTCGGCGACGAGCGCCGCGCTGTCGTCGCGGTCGGCCAGATCGGCGGGCATTGCGGCGGGTATCGTAGTGGGCGTTGTGGCAGGCATCGCGGAGGGCGTCGTGGCGGGCATTGCGGTGGGCGTCATGGTGGGCATCAGAAGCGCTCCAGGTCGGCAAAAGGCAGCGCGCCGCGGTGCACGTGCATCGCGCCGAACTCGGCGCAGCGCTGCAAGGTGGGGATGTTCTTGCCGGGGTTCAGCAGCCCGGCCGGATCGAACGCGGCTTTCACCGCGTGAAACACCTTCAGTTCGTCGGGATTGAACTGCGCGCACATCTGGTTGATCTTTTCGCGCCCGACCCCGTGCTCGCCGGTAATGCTGCCGCCGACCTCGACGCACAGTTCGAGAATCCGCGCGCCGAGCGCCTCGGCCCGCTCCATCTCGCCGGGCGCGTTCGCGTCGAACAGGATCAGCGGGTGCAGGTTGCCGTCGCCCGCGTGGAACACGTTCGCGACCTGCAGCCCGTACTCGCGCGACAGGTCTTCGATCGCCTTCAGCACGCGCGGCAGCGCGCGCCGCGGAATGGTGCCGTCCATGCAGTAGTAGTCCGGCGATACGCGTCCGACCGCCGGAAACGCGTTCTTGCGCCCGGCCCAGAAGCGCTGCCGCTCGGCCTCGTCGCGCGCGAGCCGCACGTCGGTCGCGCCGGCCGCGCGCAGCAGCGCCTCGACGCGCTCGCAGTCCTCGCGCACGTCACTCTCGGCGCCGTCGACCTCGCACAGCAGGATCGCCTCGGCGTCGACCGGGTAGCCCGCGTGGATGAAGTCCTCGGCCGCGCGGATCGCGAGCTTGTCCATCATTTCGAGGCCGCCCGGAATCACGCCCGCGCCGATGATGTCGCCGACCGCGGCGCCGGCCCGCGCGACGTCGTCGAAGCTCGCCATCAGCACCCTCGCGCTTTGCGGGCGCACCAGCAGCCGGACGGTCACCTCGACGACCACGCCAAGCATGCCCTCCGAGCCTGTGAAGAGCGCGAGCAGGTCGAAGCCGGGCGCATCGGGCGCATCCGCGCCGAGCGTCAGGCGCTCGCCGTCGATCGTGACGATCTCCAGCTTCAGGATGTTGTGCACGGTGAGCCCGTACTTCAGGCAGTGCACGCCGCCGGCGTTCTCCGCGACGTTGCCGCCGATCGAGCACGCGATCTGCGAGGACGGGTCGGGGGCGTAGTAAAGGCCGTGCGGCGCGGCGGCCTGCGAGATCGCGAGATTGCGCACGCCAGGCTGCACGCGCGCGGTGCAGCCGGCGGGATCGATGTCGAGGATCCGGTTAAAGCGCGCCATCACGAGCAGGATGCCCTGTTCGAGCGGCAGCGCGCCGCCCGACAGGCCCGTGCCCGCGCCGCGCGCGACGACCGGAATGCCGCGCGCGCTGGCGAACCTCATCAGCGCCTGAACCTGGTCGATCCGCTCGGGCAGCGCGACCAGCAGCGGCGTTGCCCGATACGCGGCGAGGCCGTCGCATTCATACGGACGCAGCGCCTCGGGTTCGTGCAGGATCTGCAGGTCCGGCAGCTGCGCGCGTAGCGCCGCCACCGTGTCGGCCCGGTCGTGAAGGGGGAGCGTTCCATCGAGACGCTCGTCGTACTGGTAGCTCATTGGCGTGTCTCCCGAGGCTCCTGCCGGGCGTCGGATGACGGGGCGAGCCTTGCGCAAGCGGGGATTGTCGGGGTTCGTGCCCGGCGTGTCGACGCTCCCGCCAGCTGGTCGTACCAGTTTTTTCATGAGCGAATTGCATCGACCATCGCGCTATTCCATGACTGGCGGGCATCAGAAAGCGGTGACACTCCGGGCTGTGTTAGTATTTTCAACTGGTCATACCAGTGGGGCGGGCGATGCAGGAGGCACGGGAACAGCCGGTTCGGCAGGTGGCGGACGTCGTCGCGCAACGGATCGAGCAACTGATCGTCGACGGCGTGCTGAAGTCGGGCGACGCGCTGCCGTCCGAACGGCGCCTCACCACGAGGCTCGGGGTCTCGCGCACCGCGCTGCGCGAAGGGTTGAAGCTGCTGCGCGCGCGCGGGATCATCGACACCGCGCAGGGGCGCGGCTCGTTCGTGGCGCAGTTGACGCCGCAGCCGGAACTGTCGCCGATGATGCATCTGCTCGGTTCGCAGCCGCGCACGCTGTACGACCTGTTCGAGGTGCGCGGCATGCTGGAGGCCGAATCCGCGCGGCTCGCCGCGCTGCGCGGCACGCCGGCCGACTATGTGCTGATCACGCGGCGCTACGAGGAGATGCTCGCCGCGCACGCGCAGCCGACCAGCCCGTCGACGCATGCGCGCCTCGACCACGCGTTCCATCTGGCGATCTGCGAGGCGTCGCACAACCCGGTGCTGGTGCACACGCTGCGTTCTCTGACGGATCTGCTGCTGAGTTCGGTGTTCGCCTCGGTCAACAACCTGTATCATCGCGAACCGCACAAACGCGTGATCGACCGGCAGCATGCGCGGCTCTACAACGCCGTCACAGGCCGCTTGCCGGAACAGGCGCGCAAGGCCGCGAGCGAGCACATCAGCAGCGTCTGCGTGAGCCTGAAAGAGATCGAGCAGGAGGAGCAGCGGCTCGTGCGCGCGACGCTGCGGCTCGAAGGCTGGGAATGAGCGCGGCGCGCGCTGTCATCGCGCGTCATCCCTGTTTTGCCGCGTGTAAGGAACGTCGGCGCGTTTCTGTGCGACGCTAGCGTCTGACGTTTGCCTTGACGCTCGCCTTGGCGTTTGCTTTGGCGCTCGCTTCAACGGTTGCTGCGGCGTTTGCCCGAACGCTCGCCAGAGCGTCCGCTATCCATCCAGTTTGCATTTCTCAGGGAGGGTTCCCCATGTCCCGTCGCTCGCTTTCTCTCGCCACGCCGCGCCCGGTCTACAGCGTCGCGCTGCGTACGCTGCACTGGCTGAGCGCGCTGTGCATGTTCATCGTGATTCCGCTCGCCTGGTACATGACGTCGCTCGATCGCCACGATGCGGCGCGCATGACCTGGTTCACGCTGCACAAGTCGATCGGCCTCACCATTCTGGTGCTCACGCTGCTGCGTATCGTCACCCGCCTGGCGGGCCGCGTGCCGCCGCTGCCGGACGCGATTCCGGCGTTCGAGCGCGGGCTCGCGCATCTCGGCCACGGGCTGCTGTATGTGATCCTGCTCGGCATGCCGCTCAGCGGCTACCTGAATTCGTACGGCGGCGGCCATCCGGTGCAGTGGTTCTGGCTGTTCCAGGTGCCGGCGCTGGTGCCGCAGGACAAGGCGCTCGGCCATCTGGCCGGACAGGTGCACGGGCTGCTTGCCTACGCCGCTTATGTGCTGATCGCCGGGCACGTGCTCGCGGTGATCTATCACCAGCTGGTCCAGCGGGTCGACATCGTCGGGCGCATGACCGGCCGCGCAAGGGGCTGACGCGCGATGCCGACGCTCAGTGCGCTGTTCACCTATCCGGTCAAGTCGTGCGCCGGCGTCGCGCTGCGCGAGGCGGTGCTGACGCCGCACGGCCTCGAATACGACCGCCACTGGATGCTGGTCGACGCGCGCGGCCGGATGCTCACGCAGCGCAGCCACGGGCGCCTCGCGCAGATCCGCGCCGCACCCGGCGACACGGATCTGGTCGTCTCGGCCCCGGGCATGCCGCCGCTGCACACGCCGCTTGCGGTGGCGGACCTGGGCGAACCGGCCATCGTCGAGGCAACCGTCTGGGACGACACCGTGCGCGCATTCGATACCGGCGCGGCGAGCGCGGCGTGGTTCTCGCGCTTTCTCGGCCTGCCGGTGCGCCTCGTGCGTTTCGATCCGGCCGCGCAACGGATCGCGGATCCGTTCTGGACCGGCGAGATTCGCGCGCTCGCGCAGTTCTCCGATGGTTTTCCGCTGCTCGCGACGAGCAGCGCGTCGCTTGCGGAGCTGAACGCGCGGCTGGCGGCCAAGGGCGCGCCGCCGATTCCGATGAACCGCTTTCGCCCGAACCTCGTGATCGACGGGCTCGATCCCTACGAGGAGGATTACGTGGAGCGCCTGACGATGCGCGTCGACGGCGCGCCGGTCGCGCTGCGGCTCGTGAAGCCGTGCGCACGCTGCCCGATTCCGACGCTCGACCAGGACAGCGGCCTGCCGCACCCGGACTGGCCGCACGAACCGCTCGACACGCTGGCGACGTATCGCGCCGACGCGCGTGTCGGCGGCGGCATCACGTTCGGCCAGAACGCGGTGATCGAGACGGGCATCGGCGTGCGGCTCGCCTGCGGGCTACCGGTGGACGCGGAACTCGCGTTCGGCGACTGAGGCGGGCCTCGCGGGCGGGCCGGCACGTCGGCCCGCCGGCCCGCCGTTCGGCGTCTTCCGGTACAAGCGGGCCATGCCGTGCGGCGTGCGCCGCCGGCATGCATCAGTGCAGCAGCACGCGCACGATCAGCGCAAACAGCGCCTCGCTGATCCCGAGCCCGATCACCAGCACGGGCAGCGTCAGCACGATGACAAGCAGGGTCAGTCTGCCGCTGGACGCGCGGGGCTCGCCCGCAGGCACGGCGCCGTGCGCTGCATGATGGGCGCCGCCGTGTGGCGCGTGCGATTCGGCTGTTTTCATTGTGGTAATCCGTGTATCTCTGCGTGTCACTGTCTGTGATTGCCGGGAGGCGGGCGTCCGCGCGAGCGCCGCAGCCTGACCGCGCGCCCGGTTCTGCGGGCCCGCGTGCGGATGCGGACCGCCGGCGTGCGCCGGCACGCGCCCAACCCCTCATAGATAAGGCAGTTGCCTTAAACGTTCCTTAAACGCGAAGGGCGTGCGGCGGCGTGTCACATGCGGTAATCATCGCCGCGGCCTGAGAGGGCGATGCTTAAGACGACCTTAAGGCTGCACCGGTATCGTTCGTGGCGATCTGTTCGATCCGAACCGACACGTCCCGTCGCCCCGCGGCCCGCGCCAGGGGCGGCCTTTCGGGGCCCGGCGCCACGCCGGGCCTTTCTTTTCCGGGCGCGCCTCGAGGCGCGCCGACGGCCCCGGTCAGTGGCTGATCGCTTCGAGCGGCAGACCGCGCGTCGACGGTCCGAGCAGGATCATCGAGATGCCGATCAGCATCGAGATGCCGATGAACACCGCCACGCCGGGCACCCCGTAGCCGTGCAGCAGAATGCCGATGGCAAGGCCCGCGAACGCGGCCGAGATCCGGCTCCACGAGTAGACGAAGCCGATGGCGCGCGCACGGATGCGGGTCGGGAACAGCTCCGCCTGGTAGCCGTGGTACGCGTACGACATCACGTTCGACGCAAGCGTGAACAGCACGCCGAGCGCGATTAGCAGCGCCGGCTGCGAGGCCTGCGAGAACAGGGCAATCACGACGGCCATCACAAGCAGCCCGCAGCAGATCTGCGTCTTGCGCTCGAATTTGTCGGCAAACCAGACGCCGAGCAGCGGCCCGAACGGGTTCGCAATCGCGATCACGAACGCGTATTCGAGGCTCGCCGTCACGTGGATGCCGCGATGGATCAGCAGCGTCGGCACCCACGCGGCAAAACCGTAGAAGCCGATGACCTGCGCCATGTTGAAAATCGACATGATGATCGTGCGCCGGCGATAGCGCGGCCCGAAGATTTCGCCGTACGAGCCGGCGCCGGCCTGCTCGGCCTTGACCGGCTGCGGCGGCGGCAGCGCCTTGCCGGTCTCCGCCGCGACGCGGCGCTCGATATCGGCGACGATGCGCTCCGCTTCCTCGATGCGGCCGTGGCGCGCAAGCCAGCGCGGGCTTTCTGGAATCCGGCGGCGCAGAATCCAGACCACCACCGCGCCGATCGAGCCGATCAGGATCACGACGCGCCAGTACTCGAGGCCGAACGGATGCGAGCCTTTCAGCACGTAAGCGAGGAACGCGACCACCGGCACCACGCAGAACGTGATGAACTGGTTGACCGCGTACGCGCGTCCGCGCTCGCCGCCCGGAATCAGCTCGGAGATGTAGGTGTCGATCGTCACCAGCTCGACGCCGATGCCGATGCCGGCAATCAGCCGCCAGATGTCGAGCATGAACCCGGAAGTCTGGAAGGCCATGATCACGGTGCAGATCACGTACCAGATCAGCGACCAGGTGAACACCACCCGGCGCCCGAAGCGGTCCGCCACGAAGCCGAACGCGATGGTGCCGAGCCACAGTCCGGCGAAGGTCGCGAACACGAAGGTGCCGAAGCCGGCCACCGCGAGCGACTGCAGCCCGGCGAACCAGCCGAGCGACTCCGGCTTGAAGAGCCCGGACTCGACCATGCCCGGCGCGACGTAGCCGGTGAAGAACAGATCGTAGAACTCGAAGACCCCGCCGAGCGAGATCAGGATCACCATCGTCCAGACGGTGCGGGAGGGGGGGAGCCTGTCAAATCGGGCAGCAATTTCGGCCGCCTGTTGCGTGGACATGGATGCCTCTTGTTGTGAGCGTGTTGTAAGAGTGACCGGATACTGCATCGGGTGCTGGGACTGTCGCACGACGGCGCGACGCCCGGCAATGCGTGCGAATACCGAGAACGGAGGAGGCTGGGCGCGGGCGTCGGCGCAAGCCGACGGTGCTCGCAAGCAAAATGATAAAAATAGTAAAAGATTCGTAAAATCGAACGAATGTCTCAGATATGAATCGGATTTCATTTATACAATGCGGCCATAGCGACTCATGACCGCGTCGGACGCGCGGCATTGCGGCGCTTATTTTGGGGAGGCCAATCATGTCCACGCCAGTCCTGGAACACAAAGTCGATCCGCCTTGCTATCGCAGCGGCGCTGCGGCGCGCCTTGCGAGAATGCCCGTCACCACGCTGCGCATCTGGGAACGGCGCTACGGTGTCGTTTCACCACCGAAGACGCCCTCGGGTCAGCGGCTGTACTCCGCCGAGGACGTGCGCCGGCTGATCCTGCTGAAAAAACTCGTCGAGCGCGGCCATGCAATCGGTTCGATCGCGCGGCTCGACCTCGATCAGCTCGACCGGCTGAGCCTCACCTATAGCGAATCCGCGTTCGCCCGGCAGCCCGCCGACGGGCAGCACGAGGCCCGTATCGCGATCGTCGGCATGTCGCTCGCGCGGCGCCTGCGTGGCGAACTGCCGCAACTGCAGTCCGCGAGCCCGCCTCGCCTGACCGTGTTCGACGATCTGCACGACGCGCAGCAGCATCCGTTCAACGCGGACGCGTTGCTGATCTACGTGGCGTCGCTGCAGGACGACACGATGGAGTCCATCCTGGGGCTCGCGGAGCGCTGCCGCGCGCGGCTGGTGGCCGTCGTCTACGCGTTCGGCACCGAGCATTGCGTGGACGGCCTGCGGCATGCGGGCGTGCGGGTGCATCGCGAGCCGTTCGACAAGAACGACATGCTGCAGTTGCTGCGCGATCTGTCTTCGCACGGGCTGCGCGAGCGCGTCGACGAACCGTCGCGCGTGCCGCGCCGTTATTCGGATGATGCGCTTGCCACCATCGCGACCCGTTCCACGACGATCGTCTGCGAATGTCCGCGGCATCTGAGCGATCTCATCCGGCAGTTGTCCGCGTTCGAGCAGTACAGCGACGACTGCGAGTCGCGCACGCCCGCGGATGCCGCGCTGCACCGCTACCTCGGCGACGTTGCGAATCGCGCGCGCGCGATGGTCGAACTCGCGCTCGAACGGGTCGCGCGTGAAGAACAGTGGTCTACGGACGAGCGTTGAGCCGGACTCGCGCGACAGGGCAACGCCTGTCTTTCGCTTTGTCGCACAGAGGCGAGCACAGTCGGGCACACACTTTATTTGACAAAACGTTTTTAACGACTAGATTGAAATGGCTCTCTGGAACGTTCTCCACCGAACGTTAGCCCGCGTAACCTAGCGGGCTTTTTTTTGCGCGTGCGCCGCGCGCAAAACCCCGATGCAGCCTGATTGCAGCACCATCCCGCGATGCGCGGATCGAGCCGGCGGATCTGTCAATACACAGGAATACGAATAAAATTCGGACTTGAATTGTCTGCGGATTACGCTTTAAAAACAGCGCATGACCGTACACATTTAATTCCGCTTTAAATTTCCGATTAAATAGCGAGCAAAGCGAATCGGAATTGAGTTGAGGTTTTTTCTATGAATCGCCGTGCCGGTGAATTAATCTGAAACAGCGGAGAGGCCGGCATGTGGATTCCCCGGTCCTGATGGCGTCTTCGCTTTAGTGCGTGCAATGCGCGCATCCGACCGTGGTCATGGGTGCGCGCAGCTTTTTCCTCGCTTTTTTCTTTCTCTTGTCCGCCCCCGGCGTCAGTGAGCGCCGCATCGTCACACAATTGATCAGGATTCCGTAGCAATGATTTCGCCGTACGCTCCGGTTCGCTGACGAGCGGCTCGCCGCCGCGGCGGCGAGCCTACTCACTGACCCTGTTGCGGTTCCCGGTGTGCCGGCGGCTGACGCTCTTGCGACGGCGCCTGCGGATGCGGCTCGCCGTGCTGCGCCGGCGCATATTCGCGCCCGGGCTGTGACATCGGTTGAGGTGCGCGACCCGGCTGCTGCATCGGTTGGGGCGGGCGCCCCGGCTGTGCCATCGGCTGGGGCTGCGGCTGTTGCGGCATGGGCCGGCCTTGAGGCGGCATCGGCGCCGCCTGGAACGAGTGACCCTGCTGCATCTGCGGTGCCATCTGCGGTTGCGGCGCGTGCGGCGGCATGGCGCCGCGGGGCGGCGGCATCGGTTGTCCGTGGCCGGGCACCGGCGCATGGCCCGGTACATAGGGCCGCGGCGGCCCTTCATGACGCCAGCGCTCGCGCTCGCCGTACCACGGCTGGTTGCGGTAGAAGCGATCCCAGTACGTGTCGAGCGAGAACGCGATCACCGGTAGTCCGATCACCGCACCGTAGCTTTCGAGCGGCACGTAGCTGCCCTGGTACGGATAATTGAGCGTGATGCCCGGCAGCCAGCCGCGGAAGTCGTCGAGCACGACGTCGCACCAGTCGTAGGTGCTCACGCAATCCATCACCTCGACGGGCTCGTTCGGCGCGAGTCCGACGATGATCGGATAGCCGGTGCCGGGACCGGCCATCAGGTTGACCGGCTGGTTCGTATAGGCTTCGGCCTGCGCGCAGGCGACGCCAGGCAGCGCCGCGAGCGCTGCCGCGACCGCGAGAAAGCGGGGGGCGGCGCCGAAAAGCGGAATACGTCGATCGTCTTGCATGCGGGGGTGCAGGTTGCGCGCAATAGCCATGGGAGTGGGAGCGGCGCCTCGCGACGCGATGAGGAACAGACGAGCAGGTTAGCAGAACAGGGCCCCGACCGCACCCCATCCCGTATTGCAGTGCGATGCTGTGCGATGCCGGGGCGCGCGGCCATGCGGGTCTGCCGGGCCGGCAACCCGCGCAATCCCGCGAGGATAGCCCGGCGCCGGGCATGCCGTTTGCGGACGCATCGCACGCGCGCCTGCACACGGCCGGCGGCGCTTTCATCAGAGGACACCGCCATGCACATCGTGACCCAACTTGGCCCGCTGGCCGCGCTGATCGCGGGCATCCTGATTCTTGCCGTTCCCCGGCTGCTGAATCTGGTCGTCGCGCTCTACCTGATCATCATCGGTCTGGTCGGGCTGTTCGGCGATCATCTCCACTAGCGGCGCGCGTCTCAAGAAGTACCGCGCGCGGCCGATAATCCGTCCGTGCCGGCGCACCGCGCCGGCCGCACGCTCGCGCGCGCGAGCGTCACCCGTGTGGGCTTCACCCTGTCGCGACGGAGACACCGTGATTCGATCTGGCATGGCCGGCCTGCTGCTGGCTCTGGGCAGCCTCGGCGCCGCGCACGCGGCGGGGCCGGACTGCACGCGTCCCTACACGCTCGCGCTGCACGATCATGGGCTGCTGTATTCGGCCGCGACCGACAGCGGCATCGACAAGGACTTCGCCGACGAACTCGCGCGCCGCAGCGGCTGCCAGATCCGCGTGAGCCTGATGTCGCGCGCGCGCATCTGGGCGCTGATCCGCTCGGGGGCACTCGATTTCAGCCTGTCGGGCATCGCGAGCGACGAGCGCAACCGCTACGCCGATTTCGCGTGGTACTTCAGCGACCGCTACTTCCTGCTCGTGCGCACCGATTCGGGGGTCCGCACGGCGGCCGGCTTCGAGCGCGCCGCGCGCCTGCAGCTCGGCGTGATCCGCAGCTTCCGCTATAGCGCGTCGGCCAATCATCTGGTGGATACGCTCGCCGAGGACAACCGCGTCACCCAGGCGAGCGGTCTCGAACCGCTCTACGACGCGCTGGTCGCGCGACAGATCCAGGGGATGATCATCGAGCCGTTCGACTACCCGGCCATCGGGGCGAAGCGCATCCGCGACGTGACGACGGTCGTCCCGTTCGACGATCCCGCGGTGCCGCACGGACTCATCATGTCGAAGAAGGCGCTGTCGCCGGCGCAGCGCGCGCAATGGCGCGCGCTGGTCGACCAGATGCGCGCCGACGGCACCGTGCTGCGTCTCTTCGAGAAGTATTTCGACCCGGCGCTCGCCGCGTCGATGGTCGACTTCCAGGCCGCGCAGTGAGCCGGCCGCGCGCGGTTCTGCTGCCGTTCATCGTACTGTGCGGGGCGCTCGTGCTCACGTGGGTCGTCTGGGATCACGAACGGGCGGCCGCGCGGCGCGAACTCGTCACGCAGTTCGACTTCGCGCTTGGCGACGCGGTGAGCCGCGTCGAGCAGCGCATGGCGACCTACGAGCTGATGCTGCGCGGCGTGCAAAGCCTGTTCGACGCAACCGGCGGCATCGACCGCACGCGCTTTCGCGATTACGTGCAGACGCTCGACCTCGATGCGAATTTCTCCGGCATTCAGGCGATCGGCATTGTCGCGTGGCAGCCGGCGGCGCGCCCGCGCGGCGCAGCGGCGGCGCAGGCACCGGCCGACCGCGCGCCGATCGTGCAGCGCGAGCCGTCGATCGGCATCAATCTGCGCGCGGTCGGCTTCGACACATGGGCGAGCCCGGTGCGGCGGCGCGCGCTCGAAAGCGCGCGCGACACGGGGCTCGCGACGGTGTCCGGCAAGGTGCGGCTGGCGGTCGACGGCGGGCGCGATGCGCCGCCGGGCTTCGTGATGTATCTGCCGGTCTATGCGGCCGGCCTGCCGCACGCGCGCCCGGCCGACCGGCGCGCGCACCTCGCCGGCTGGGTCTACGCCTCGTTCCGGATGCGCGACGTGATCGCGAGCCTGTACGGCGAGCAGCCGCCGGGCCTCACGCTCGCGATCTACGACGGCATCGGCGCCGCGCCGCCGGCGCTGCTGTACAGCAGCGCGCCGTCGCCCGGCGCCCCGGGCGACGCGATCCTGCACGCGAACGAGTACCTCGTCGTCGGCGGTCACGACTGGACGCTCTCGTTGTCGGCCGACGACGTGTTCAAGGCCCGCTTCGGCCGCAACGCCGAGTGGCTGATCGCGAGCGCGGGCAGCGGTCTCGCGGTGCTGCTCGCGCTGCTCACGTGGCTGATGATGACCGGCCGGATGCGCGCGCAGCGTCTCGCCGGAAAAATGACGAAGGAGCTGCGTGCGAGCGAGGAGAAATTCCGTGCGATCGCGGACTGCACGGTGAACTGGGAAGTCTGGTGGGGACCGGACGGCAAGCCGCGCTGGATCAATCCGTCGGTGTACGGCTACCTCGGCTACAGCGTCGACGAGTGCATGGCGATGCCCGATCTCGCCCGCGCGCTGATTCACCCGGAGGACCAGGCGCGCGTGCTGCCCGCGCTGCACAAAGGGCAGCAGGGCGAGCGCGGCGACGACCTCGAATTTCGTTGTGTGCGCAAGGATGGCTCGGTGATCTGGCTGTCCGTGTCGTGGGTGCCGATCAACGACGCGAAGGGCGGCTTCATCGGCTTTCGCACGAGCGGGCGCGACATCACCGAGCGCAAGCAGGTCGAGGCCGAGTTGCGCATTGCCGCGATCGCGTTCGATTCGCTCGCGCCGATGATGGTCACCGACGCGCACGCGCGCATCCTGCGCGTGAACACGGCGTTCACGCGCTGTACCGGCTTCGCAGCCGCCGAGATCGTCGGGCTTACGCCGCGGGTGCTGAATGCCGGGCGGCATGACGTCGGATTCTTCCGCCAGATGTGGACGTCGATTCGCGAAACCGGCGGCTGGCAGGGCGAGATCTGGGACCGCCGCAAGAACGGCGAAATCTATCCGAAGTGGCTGACGATCTCGGCGGTGACCGGCGAGGACGGCGCGGTCAGCCATTACGTGAGCACGCACCAGGACATCACCGAGCGCAAGATCGCGGAGGACAAGATCCGCGAGCTCGCATTCTTCGATGCGCTCACGCATTTGCCGAACCGCCGGCTGCTGCTCGACCGCCTGACCCAGGCGACGATCGCGAGCGCCCGCAGCCATGCATGCGGTGCCGCGCTCTTCATCGATCTCGACCACTTCAAGACGCTCAACGACACGCTCGGCCACGACCACGGCGACCTGCTGCTGCAGCAGGTCGCGCAGCGTCTTGCGGCCTGCGTGCTCGACAGCGATACCGTCGCGCGGGTCGGCGGCGACGAATTCGTCGTCGTGCTCGGCAACCTGAGCGTGCATCGTCACGAGGCCGCGCGGCAGGCCGAGGTGCTCGGCGAGCGGATTCTGGCGGTGCTCGGCGCGCCGTATACGCTCGGCGACATTGCGTACCGCAGCACTGCGAGCATCGGCGCCACCGTGTTTTGCGGGCAGCAGGTCAGCACCGACGAACTGCTGAAGCAGGCCGATCTCGCGATGTACAAATCGAAAGAGCGCGGCCGCAACGCGATCTGTTTCTTCGACCCGGACATGCAGACCGTGGTGCTCGCGCGCGCCGCGCTCGAAGCGGCGCTGCGCGCGGCAATCGACGAAGACCAGTTCGTGCTGCACTACCAGGCGCAGGTCGAGCGGGGCCGCACGACCGGCGTCGAGGCGCTGGTGCGCTGGCAGCATCCGCAGCGCGGTCTCGTCGCGCCCGCCGAGTTCATTGCGCTCGCGGAGGAGACCGGCCTGATCGTCGCGCTCGGCAACCGCGTGCTCGAAGCCGCATGCGCGCAGCTCGCGCGCTGGGCCGAGCATCCCGCGCTCGCGCACCTGACGATGGCGGTCAACGTGAGTGCGCAGCAACTGCGCGATCCGGGCTTCGTCGGGCGCGTGCTCGCCACGCTCGCCGCGACGCGCGCGCGGCCCGAGCGGCTCAAGCTGGAGCTGACCGAGAGCGTGCTGGTCGACAACATGCAGGACATCGTCGGCAAGATGGGCGCGCTCAAGGCGCGCGGCGTGGAATTCGCGCTCGACGATTTCGGCGTCGGCTACTCGTCGCTGTCCTATCTGAAGCGGCTGCCGCTCGACCAGCTGAAGATCGACCGCTCGTTTGTGCGCGACGTGCTGGACGATCCGAACGACGCGGCGATCGCGCGCACGATCGTTGCGCTCGCACAGAGTCTGGGCCTCGGCGTGATCGCCGAAGGCGTGGAGAACGCCGCGCAGCGCGACTTTCTCGCGGCAGCCGGCTGTCACGCGTACCAGGGCTTTTACTTTTGCCGGCCGCTGCCGGCCGCGGCCTTCGAAGACGGCTTCGACGCGCTCGAAGCCCGTCTGTGCCCGGGCCTCTAGCGTCAGGGTTTGCCGGCGCCGAACGCCGCGACCGCGGCGCGAAAGCGCGCGCTGCCGTACACCGAGTCGATCAGGTCTTCGTCGTCGAGGCGCTGCTCCACGACGATGCGCCGCAAGCTTTCCTTGACCGCCTGCTGCGTCACAGGCGAGAGCGCGGCGAGCCGGCCCGCGAGGGCGCGCGCGGCATCCTGCAGCGCGTCGGACGCGTTCACGCTGTACACGTATCCGCACGACAGCGCTTCGCCGGCGTCGAGGTACTCGGCAAGCATCAGCATCTTCTTGACGCGCGGCACGCCGAAGGCAGCCTGGAGCCGCGCGAGATTGCGCGAGGACAGCGTGTTCGACAGCGTCTTCGCAATCGGCGCACCGAAGCGCGAGCGGTCGCTGCAGACGCGAAAATCGCATGCGGTTGCGAGCGCGAGTCCGCCGCCGACGGCCCAGCCGTCGATCACCGCGATAGTCGGCAGCGCGACGCGCTCGACCGCGTCGATCACGCGCTCCACCTGCGCCTCGTACGCGACGCCGTCGCGACCGCTGCGAAAGCCGTCGAAATAGCCGATGTCGGTGCCCGCGATGAACGACTTGCCGCCGGCGCCGCGCAGCAGGATGCAGCGCGCCGCCGGATCGCGCGCGCACTGCGCGAGCAGTGCGACGAGCGTCTCGTACATCGGGATCGTCATCGCGTTGTGGCGCTCGGGGCGATCGATCACGATCTCGGCAGCGCCGTCGGGATGCACGGTCAGCGTGACAGGATCGTTCATTCGGCGGCTCCGTCGAGTTCGGCGAAAATTTCGTCGTTGTGCTCGCCGAGCAGCGGCGGATGACGACGCACGACCTGCGGCGTGCCGAGCAGCTTGACCGGGAAGCCGATGTTCTTCACCTTGCCTTCGATCGGGTGATCGATCTCCATGCACATGCCGCGGTGCGCGGCGTGCTCGCTGCCGAACGCTTCGGGGTACGACAGGATCGGCCCCGCCGGGATGCCGGCCGCAAGCAGTGCGTCGACCCACTCGGCGCTGTCGCGCTGCGCGAATGCCTGTTCGAGCGTTTCGATCAGTGCTTCGCGGTGCTTGAGCCGCAGCGACACGCTTGCATAATCAGGATGACTGATGAGATCGGTACGTTCGAGCAGCGTGCACAGTTTCGACCACAGCTTCTGGTTCGTCGCGCCCATCACGAAGTAGCCGTCGCGCGCCTTGACCGCCTGGTACGGCGCGCTCATCCGGTTGCTGGTGCCGAGCGGCGCGGGCGGCACGCCGGTGCCCCAGTACTCCGACATGTCCCAGATCGAGAAGGCCATCGCGGAATCGAACAGCGACGCGTCGATGTGCTGGCCCTCGCCGGTTTTTTGCGCGCCGATGTACGCGGACAGCAGCCCGTAGACGGCGAACAGTGCGCAACCGATGTCGGCGACCGGCACGCCCGCTTTCACGGGCTTGCCGCCCTTGTAGCCGGTCACGCTCATCACGCCCGACATGGCCTGGGCCATCAGGTCGAAGCCGGGCCGCGACGCCCACGGACCGCTCTGGCCGAAACCGGAGATGCTCACATAGACGATCTTCGGGTTGATCGCATGAATCGCCGGATAGTCGATGCGCAAGCGCTGCACGACGCCCGGCCGGTAGTTCTCGACGATCACGTCCGCCGTCCTGGCGAGCGCGTAGAAACGCTCGCGTCCCTCGTCGGTTTTCAGGTCGAGCGTGACGGAGCGCTTGTTGCGGTTCATGTTCAGAAAGCCCATGCTGTCCGGGCCTTTCATCTTGAAGCCCATCGCCCCGCGGGTCTGGTCGCCCTCGGGCGGCTCGACCTTGATCACGTCGGCGCCCAGATCGGCGAGCAGCATGCAGGCGAACGGACCGGCCATCACCTGGCTCACGTCCAGCACGCGTATGCCTTGCAGCGGGAGTTGCTTCGGTTGCGTCATGTCGGAATTCCTCGGTCAAAAACAGGCAAGGCGGTATGCGCGTCGACGCGCTGCGATGCGTCGCTGCACACGCGATGCGGCGGGAAAACGGCTGGCCGTACTGTCGCCTGGCGGCGATGCCCCCGCAAGGATGCGGCCGGCATGGCTGGTTTCGCGGCTCGCGAAACCGGCGGCGGGAAACGGGGGGAAAGGGGGGAAAGGGGGGACGGTCAGGAAACGGCGAGGAAACAGTGCGAGTGCAGCGGGAAAATGGCAGCAAAGCGGTGGGGAAGCAGCGGCGAAGCAGAAAGAAAGCAGCAAGAAAGTGGCAAGAAAGCAGCAAGAAAGCAGAGCGCGCGAGCCGCGCCGCGAACGCCGTCAGCCGGCGTGGTTCAGCAGTTCGGTGACGACGTTGTGCAGCGTCTGCTGCTGCGCGTGGCCCTCGTTGCGCGACAGCACGTAGCTGCGCTGATGCCAGTCGCCGAGCAGCGGCGCCGACGCGAGCGCGGCCTCGGGGCGGACGCTGCGCAGCACGTCCGGCGGCATCAGGCCGACACCCAGCCCGTGGCGCACCATCGCGAGCATCGTGTCGAAGCCGCTTACGGTGAGGTTGTCCGGAAACAGCCGGCCGCGGCTGCGGTATGCGCGCTGCAGCGCGGCCAGCACCGCCGAGCCCTTGCCGAGACTGACGATCGGCAGCGCGAGCACGTCGTCGAGCGCAAGCGGGCGGTCCTCGAACTGAAAATGCGCGCGGCTGTAGACGAGCACGAGCTGGTCCTCGCGGTACGCCCACTGTTCGAGATCGAGAAAGCCGCTCTTTTTCTCGTAGATGCCGACGTCGATCACGCGTTCGCGCAGCAGTTGCTGGACGATGCGGCTGTTCTCCTCGACGATCTTCAGCGTGATGCCCGGGTACTTGCGCTGGATCGCGGAGATTTCCCGCGCGAGGAACTGGATCACGACCGACTTTGGCGCGCCGATGATGATGCGTCCGTCCAGCCCGTGCGTGAGCGCGCGCGCATCGCCTTCGAGACGGTCGATCAGGTTGTCGATCTGGCGCACGTACTGCAGCAGCTTCGCGCCCGCGCTGGTGACCTCGACGCCGTGCGGCACGCGCTTGAAGAGCTTCGCGCCGAGCTGCTGTTCGAGGTCCGTCACGCGCCGCGAGGCCGCGGCGACCGCGAGATTCAGGCGGTCGGCCGCGCGCGAGATGCTGCCTTCCTCGACGATCGCGAGGACGAGGTGCACGGTGGTGGTATCGAGCTTCACGGGATGGCGGTCTCCTCGCCGATGCCGCCAGGGCGGCTAATGCAGCTAAGCAGCGATGCAGCTAAGCAGCCAATGCAGCGACTGTGCCCGGGGTTGCGCCGCGCGCGGCAGCCCCGTCAGCGGCCCGCCCCGCGCGCCGCGCGTCCGATGGCGGCCGGCGCGGCAGGGGGGGTGTCGATGCGGCGGAACACCAGCGACGACGCCAGCGTGATCGCGCCCACCCCGATGAAGCTTAACCGGAAGCCCATGGCCGGCGAGCCGAGCTGCGCGGCGAACACGTTCACGAGGCCGCCGCCGATCGATACGCCGAGGCCCATCGCGAGCATCTGCACCATCGAGAACAGGCTGTTGCCGCTGCCGGCGTCCGCGTGCGTCAGGTCTTTCAGCGTGACGCTGTTCATCGCCGCGAACTGCATCGAATTGGCTGCGCCGAATACCGCGAGCACCACGATCGCGACGTACACCGGGGTGCCGCGCGAGATCGATGCAAACGCAACGATCGCGCCGCCGACGATCAGCGTATTGACGAGCAGGAACGCACTGTAGCCGAACCGGCGCACGAGCGGCGCGATCCAGCGCTTGGCGAGCGTGCCGGCGAGCGCGGCGGGCAGCATCATCAGGCCCGAGCGCAGCGGCGAATAGCCGAGCACGAGCTGCAGCAGCAGCGGCACCAGAAACGGCACCGCGCTCGACCCGACGCGGCACACGAGATTGCCGACCAGGCCGAGGCTGAAGGTGCGGTCGCGAAACAGCGCGAGCCGGAACAGCGGGTTTTCGCGCGCGGCCGCATACGGCACGTAGGCCCCGGCACTGGCGAAGGCGAGCGCGAAGAGCGCGGCCGACCAGATCACGCGATGCGTGGCGAACGGCGTGTCGACCGCGAGCGAGAATGCGATCATGCACAGCGACAGCAGTGCGCAGCCGGCGAGGTCGAACGGCGGCGTGCCGCTCGTCGCGCCGCGCGGCAGGAAGCGGTACACCATCACGAGCCCGACTGCGCCGATCGGCACGTTGATCAGGAAGATCCAGTGCCACGTGAGCGCTTCGACGAACCAGCCGCCGAGCGTCGGACCGACGATCGGGCCGATCTGGCCGGCGACCGAGATCATCGCGAGCGCGGAGACGTACTGCTCGCCGGAGACGCTGCGCAGCACCGCGAGGCGGCCGATCGGCAACAGCATCGAGCCGCCGATGCCTTGCAGCACGCGGGCGATCACCAGTTGTTCGAGCGAGTGCGCGCACGCGCAGCACAGCGAGCCGAGCACGAAGATCAGGATGGCGGTGAAGTAGACGCGGCGGGTGCCGAAGCGGTCGGCGAGCCAGCCGGAGGCGGGCGTGAGCATCGCCATGGTCAGCGTGTAGGCGACGATCACCGGCTGCATCGCGAGCGCCGGGACGTGCAGGCCGTGCGCGATCGACGGCAGCGCGGTGTTGACGATCGTCGTGTCGAGCGCCTGCATGAAAAAGCCGGCCGCGACGATCCAGAGTAGCGCGGTGTGGCTGGAGTCCTGATTCATCTGGCAGTTCTTTCGCGAAACGCGCGCGTTCGCATAGGGTATGAAAGGCATCGTCATGATATTGACATGCAGGTCAATCGGGAACCCCACCAGGAACGTTGACTGCTATCGGCTCTGCCGATAACAATAGCGGATGCTCAATCCCGTCTGGCTCAAGACCTTCGCCACTGTCGCGCACTGCCGCAGCTTCACCGAGGCGGGGCGGCAGCTCGCGCTCACGCAGTCGAGCGTGAGCGAGCACGTGCGCCGCCTCGAACAGGAAGTCGGGCGGCGCCTGTTCGTGCGCGACACGCATTCGCTGGCCATGACGCCCGACGGCGAGGCGATGCTCGCGCATGCGAGCGTGATCCTGCAGGCGCTCACGCACGCCGAGTCGCAGTTTCGCGCGCCGCGCCTGAAAGGGCGCGTGCGCCTCGGCTCGTCGGACGACGTCGCGCTCGGCCCGCTGCCCGCCGTGCTCGCGGCGTTTCGCGACGCGCATCCGGATGTCGAGCTGGAAATCACGATCGGCATGACCGGCAAGCTCTACGAGCTGCTCGAAGCCGGCGCAATCGACCTGCTGGTCGGCAAGCGACGGCTCGGCGACCGGCGCGGCGTACCGCTCTTCACCAGCCGCCTCGAATGGCTCGCGCGCGCGGGCACGCGCGTGGACCTGAGCCAGCCGCTGCCGCTCATTCTCGTCGCGGAGCCGAGCGTCACGCGCGCGGTCGTGCTCGACGCGCTCGCGGAGGCCGGGTTTCGCTGGCAACTGGTGTGCACGAGCAGCAGCCACTCGGGCTGCATCGCGGCGGCGCGCGGCGGGCTCGGCATCACGGTGCGCCCGCAGTATCTGGCGGCGCGCGGGCTGGCGCCGCCGGTCAATCATACGAGCCTGCCGGCGCTGCCGCAGGTGGAGTTCATCACGCTCGGCGCGCGGCGCCTGAGCCGTCCGGCCGGCACGCTGCTGCAACTGCTGAACGACAGCGACCTGCGCGGCTCGTGGCTCGGCGAGTAGCGCGTCAGCGCGCGGCGTCCGGACGCGTGTTGCGCTCGATCGCGAGCAGGATCAGCAGCAGCGTCAGCATCCCGATCAGCAGCACCAGCACGCCCGCCGACACCAGATAGCGCTCGTCGCGCGCGGCCGCGCGCGCCTGTTCGTCCTGCGCTTCGTTCAGGCGGTCGATCTTCATGCGCGCGTATTCGGTCATTGCCGCGGCCACGTAGCGCTGCCGGTTGTCCCATTCCCACGACTGCGCATGCTGCATCGCGAGAGCGACGACCACCGACAGCTCGTTCAGGAAGCCCTGGCGCTCCGTCGTCGGCACGTTGCCGAGCCACGCGTTGAGCACCGGCTGGCTGTCGTCGTCGGCGAGCAGCGCGCCCTTGAGCGCCTGCGGGATCACGAGACCCTCGGCGTTGGGCACTTTCAGGCCGGAATCGGGCGCATTCGACAGCAGATCGTTAGCCGTTTCCGTGCCGGGAATCTTCGCGAGCACCTCGGTGGCCTCGACGGTCGGGTTGACGTGCGCGGTCGGCACACGCGTGCCGCCCGCGATCTCCGCGATGTCGATGACCACCACCGCCAGCGACGCGACCAGCAGCGTCATGCAGACGATTCTCACCGCGCCCAGAAAGAAGCGCTTTTCCCGCGGCTGACTCATGTTGTTCGTGGCTCCCCTGACGTTGTCGTGCGTGTGGTCTGCGGCTTTCGGCCCGCGGCCCGTTCGACCGCGCGGGCGGCGCAGGGGTTCATCGTGCCGGAAAAAAACGTTGTCCGGTAGCGGGGGCGTCGAAATCGACGGTTGTAGCGGGGGCGCGGCGGGGGGCGGCGCACGACCGCCGTGCAGCGCCTTGAAGGGCCGCGAAGCGCCTCAAGTCTGCGCGGCGGCGGCCGATATCCCGGATAGAAAATACCACGGGTAGAACGACGTTCTATATATGAAACAATCCACGAGGCAAACGACGTTGCGCAATCCGTGCGCGCGGCGGCGGCCAACCCTGAGAGGGCATCGCTCGACATGACCAGACACCTCACCCTCAACCTGCGGATCGCCGCGACGATCGCCTTTCTCGGCCTGCTGCTGGTCGCCACCGGCGTGCTCGGCGTCGTCGGCATGGCGGGGAGCAATGCGGCCCAGCGCGACGCGTATGCGGTGCATTTCGCGTCGGTGGTCGCGCTCGGCAAGTCGGGCACCGCGATGTCGCGCGCGCGCTTCGGGCTCGACTGGGCGATCGGCCATCCGCAGTCGCCGCAGCTCGCGAGCCAGCTCGCCCGCGCGGACGCGCTGCTCGCCGAATCGGACGAGGCGTGGCAGACGTTTCGCCAGTTGCCGAAAACGCCGGCGCTGCAGCAGCTCACGGACGATCTCGACGCGAAGCGCAGCGCGGTGCGGCACGACGCGATCGACCGGCTGATCGACGCGATCCGCAGCGGCGACACCGCATGGATGAACGACAGCGAAGCGCAGCATCTGATCGCGCTGTACGGCGCGATGAACCAGAGCGAGGCCGCGCTCGAACGCTACCTCGCCCGCGATGCGCAGGCGGCGAGCGCGCGCTCGACGGCGCTGTTTCATGCGCTGCTTGCCGCGTGCATCGTCAGCGTCGTGCTGGGGCTCACGCTCGCGGGCGCGAGCTGGCTGTCGCTGCGGCGCGCGATCATGACGCCGCTGCGCGACGCGCTGCAGCAGTTCGACGCGATCGCAGCCGGCGAGCTGACGATGCACGTGCCGATCCGCTCGAACGACGAGATGGGACTGCTGCTGCGCGGTCTCGCGGGCATGCAGGAGCGGCTCGGCGTAACCGTCACGCGGGTACGCGCGGGCTCGCAGTCGATAGCGTCGTCGACGCAGCAGATCGCCGCAGGCAACCTCGATCTGTCGCAGCGCACCGAGGAGCAGGCCGCGTCGCTCGAACAGACAGCCTCGGCGATGGAACAGCTCACCGCAACGGTCCAGCTGAACGCCGAAAACGCGCAGCACGCCAGCTCGCTCGCGCTCGGCGCCGCGGAGATGGCGGCGCGCGGCCGCAGCACGGTCGGCGGCATGGTCGAGACGATGCGCGCGATCCATGCCGGCTCGTCGAAGATGACCGGGATCATCACCGCGATCGAGGGGATCGCGTTCCAGACCAACATCCTCGCCCTCAACGCCGCAGTCGAGGCGGCGCGCGCGGGCGAGGAGGGCCGCGGCTTCGCGGTGGTGGCGGGCGAGGTGCGCAGCCTCGCGCAGCGCTCCGCGGCGGCGGCCCGGGAGATCGCCGCGCTGATCGCCGAGTCGACCGGGCGCGTCGAGCGCGGCGCGGGCATCGTCAGCGAGGCGGGAACGACGATTCAGGAGATCGAGGCGGCGATCGGGCGGGTCGTGCGCATCGTCGGCGAAATCGCGGCGGCGTCGAAAGAGCAAAGCGAAGGGATCCGCCAGGTGGGGCTCGCCGTCACGCAGATGGACGAAGTCACGCAGCACAACGCGGCGCTCGTCGAGCAGAGCGCGGCCGCCGCGAGCTCGCTCGCGGAGCAGGCGCGGCAACTGAGCGAACTGACCGCCGCATTCAAGGTGGCCGGCTAGCGCGCGCACCGCCGCCGCGCCCCAGGTCAGGCGTCGTCCGCGCGGGCGGCCTCGGTGACGATCCAGTCGCCGAACAGCGCCATCGCGGCGGTCGTGCGGCGCGACTTCAGGCTGCACAGCCAGTAGCCACCGGTGCTCACCTCGATCCCGAACGGGCAGACGAGCACGCCCGAGCGCCGCTCGCGCACGAACATGCACGGCGGCGCGAGCGCGGCGCCGGCGCCCTGCACGGCCGCTTCGACCATCAGCCGCGACGAATCGAATACCGGTCCGTTCACCGCGCACGGCGCGATGCCGGCCGCGGCGAACCACAAGGTCCACTCGTCCTCGCGGTACGAGCGCAGCAGCGTCTCGTGCGCGAGGTCGGCGGGCGTCGCGACGCGCTGCGCGATCTCCGGCGCGCACAGCACCGCGAGCGGCGCGTCGATGAGGCGCACGTTGCGCGTCGCGGGCCAGTTGCCGTCGCCGAAGCGGATCGCGAAGTCGAGCCCCTCGGCGGCGAGATCGACCAGATTGTTGTGCGTGAAAAGCCGCAGCTCGACGAACGGATGCATCTGACGAAACGCCTTCAGACGCGGTATCAGCCAGCCGACCGCAAACGTGCCGACGACGCCCACCGTCAGCACCTCGTGGAAGTGGCCGCCGTCGAACTGCTTCAGCACGCTGCCGATGCGGCCAAATGCATCGCCGAGCACCGGCAACAGCGCGCGGCCCTCGTCGGTCAGGCCGAGTCCGCGCGGCAGACGCCGGAACAGCGCCACGCCGAGGCGCTCTTCGAGCAGCCGCACCTGCTGGCTGACGGCGGCCTGCGTCACGTTGAGTTCGCGGGCCGCGCGCGTGAAGCTCAGATGCCGCGCGGACACTTCGAACGCACGCAGTGCATTGAGCGGAAGATGGCTGCTCATCGGTATCGCGCAAGGAAGGGAAGGAACCAGGCGCAGATTATGCACGCGCATCGCCGCGCGCACGCGTGGCCCGCGCAACGGGTTCGGCGGGGGGACGCTGCGGGCCGGGTGGGCAAGCCGCACCGGACGCGCGACAAGCGCGGCTGTGCTTCGCTTGCCGTCGACCGCGCGCCGTTGTCGTATGCCGCTGTCCTATGCGTGAAGCATGGTGCGTGAAGCGAAGCCTGTCGTCGAGCAAGGCAAGGGCGGGCGCATCGTCCAGAGTGTGGGCCGGCGAGCCCCGGAATTTCCCTGGCGTGCCCGCGCGAAAGCGACGCAGGCTGGACCTCGTGTGCACGGTTGTCCTCACACAGCGGGTTTCCGACAGTGGGCGACCCTCGTGCTTTTTGCTACTTGTGTCTGAGGGCGGGCAGCGCGAACCGGCGCGCCGCGCGAGCGGGCGCGAAACTTGCGCCCGCGAGCCGATGTGCCCGCACCGGGCAAGGGAGCGCAAACAGTGACAGCGGAACACGGGATGGACGACGGCGACGATGTGATCGTATGGCGCCCGATCGCCCAGGCGAGCGTTACGCATCGGCGCGTACTGGTCGTCGACGACTATCGCGAGGCCGCCGATGCGCTGCAATGGCTGCTCGATGCGGACGGCTTCGAATGCCGCGCGCTCGACGATCCGCTTGCCGTGTGCGAGGTGGCCCAGGCATGGCAGCCGTTTGCCGTGCTGCTCGACATCAAGATGCCGGGGCTCGACGGCTTCGAGCTGGCACGACGGTTGCGCGCGCATCCAGCGACCGCGCATATGTTGCTGGTCGCATGTACGGCGTTCTCGTCGTCGGGCGACCGGGCGCGAGCAAAGGCGGTCGGCTTCGACGCGCATTGCGCCAAGCCGCTCACGCCGCAACGGCTGCTGCGCGTGCTCGAAGCCGCCACGACCTGCGAGTGAACGCCGGACGCGCGGTCGCGCGTCGATTGAATCCGGCTCATTTAATCAGGACTGCAAATCGAAAACCGGCCCAATCGATGCGCGCCACGCCACCGGCCGGGGCAGGCACGCGCGATGCTGGCCCCGCGACAGGCCGCATGACCGGTTTGTGCTGAGTTTGTGCTGAGCGCGCGGCTGTCGTAAAGTCGCAGTAGAGGCCGGAGCGGGCCGGATCGCGATCCGGCTGCGCGCCGCGCGCCGCTCAGGCCGCGCGCGGCGAGACGGCTACGAACCTGCTGCTGGTCGCTGGAGATCGTCACGTGCAACCCGCCGAGCGCGCCGCCGATGACCTGCCCCTGCCGCTGCGCAATTTTGCTGCAACGCGGCGCGTGCTGCTCGTCGTGCTGGCAGTATCGATCGTGTTCCCGCTCGTGTGCCTCGCGGGCTACGGATACTTTGACTATCAACGCCGCATCGCCGACGCGGGCAACCAGATCGACCGGCTCGCGCGCGTCGGCGAGGAGCAGGCCGTCAAGGTCTTCGACCTGAACTATCAGGTAAGCGCGCGTCTGCTGGACCTGCTCGACGACGCCGACGACGCGGCGATCCGCGCGCAGCAGGCCCCGCTGCACGCGCGCCTGCGCGCGCTCGTCGGCCGCTTCTCGCAGATCGCGGCCATCGCGATCTACGGCACCGACGGCACGCTGCTCGCGACAAGCCGCGTCTACCCCGCACCCGCGCGCTCGATCGCGCAGCGCGGCGACTTCGCCGCGGCGCGCGAGAGGCGGCCGCAGCCGTATTTCTCGCAGCCGGCCGCGGGCCCGCTCGCCGCGCCGTCCGCGCCGGACGCCAGCGTGTTCGACACCAGCATCGGCCGCTCGGCCGAGGACGGGCGCTTTCTCGGCGTCGTGCAGATCGTGCTGCGCAGCGGCTACTTCTCGCGCTTTTACAGCGAGCTGACGAATCACGACACTTCGCTTTCGCTCGGTCTGCTGCGCGAAGACGGGCATCCGCTGGTGCGCTATCCCGCATGGCCGCCGCACGCGGCATCCGCGGCATCCGCCGCGCACACGCCGCTCGTCGACGCGCTGCGCGAGCGCGAACTGTTCGGCGAAGTGCGGATGAAGTCGGGCATCGACGGCGTCGAGCGGCTGCTTGCCTTCCGGCGCGTCGGCGACTATCCGGTGTACGTCGTGAGCGGCTGTGCGACCGGCGCGATCGCCGCGCAATGGCGCCGCCATTTCGCGCTGCTGGCGGCCATCGCGCTCGTGCCGTGCGCATCGGTCTGGCTGCTGGTGTTTTTCTCGCTGCGCCGGCTGGCCGCCGAGCAGCTCGCGTGGGAGCGCTGGCAGGGCGAGGTCGCAATGCGCCTGTCCGCCGAAGCATCGAGCCGGCAGTTGCAGCGCATGGGCGCCCTCAGCAATCTCGTGGCCAACGTCGCGCACGATTTCAACAATCTGCTGATGGTCGTGTCGTCGAACATGGCGCTCGCGCGCAAGAAGCACTGCAACGGCGTCGACGCCGAGGTGGGCGCGGTCGAGCATGCGATTGCCGGTGCCGAAGCGCTCACGCGGCGGCTCCTGAGCGTGGCGCGCAAGCAGCCGCTCAGGCAGGCGCCGCTCGATCTCGCGCAATGGCTGCCAGAGGCCGTCACGCTGATTCGCGCGGCGCTCGGCGAGAACGTGCAGTTCGCGCTGCATGTCGCAACGGGGCTGTGGCCGGTCGTTGCCGACCCGACCGAATTCGCGTTCGCGCTCGTGAATCTCGCGGCCAACGCGCGGGCTGCGACGCCGCGCGGCGGCCGCTTCATGATCCGCTGCCAGAACGTGCGCCTCGTGTCGAGCGACACGCTGCTGCCCGACGGCGAATATGTGCTGATCGCCTGCACCGACGACGGCGAAGGGATGACCGACACGGTCATGCAGCGCGCGTTCGAGCCGCTCTTCACCACCCGTGCGCACGGCGCGGGGACCGGTCTCGGCCTCACCCAGGTACTGGCGATGTGCGAGCAGGCGGGCGGCACCGCGAAGCTCGACAGCGTGCCCGGCAGCGGCACGACAGTGCGCCTGTATCTGCCGCACCGCCGCGCCGTGCCGGCGCCCGGGACGGCGCCGCAGACCCCGGCGTCCGTCGACGCCCAGGGTGCGGTGCTGCTGGTGGAGGACAATGAGGACGTCGCCGCGGGGATCGCGGCGGTGCTGCAGACGTTCGGCTGCGCGGTGCGCCACGAGATCACCGCCGACCGCGCGCTCGACGTGCTGAGCACCGGCGAGCGCTTCTCGCTGGTGCTCTCGGATATCCAGATGCCGGGCCGCCTGAACGGCGTCGATCTCGCCGAGCGTGTGCGCAGCGTGTGGCCCGCGCAACGGATTGCGCTGATGACCGGCTACGCGGACGAACTGGAGCGCGCGCGGCACATCGGCGTCGCAGTGCTCGCGAAGCCGTTCGACATCGACGCGCTGCACGCGCTGCTGCAATGCGCATAGCGTATCGGATGCGACCGGTGCGGCCGGTGCGTCAGACGCCTCCGCGGTCCCGCCAGATGCGCAACCTCACGCGTAACCTCACGCGCAACCCTATGCCCCGCTGCATACCCCGCCACGCGGTTGCCGGCCTGCCGGCAGGATCGCGGACGCGCGCGTAGACTGGTCGCCCGTGGGTCTGTCGAAACCGAATGGGGAGTCTTCAATGGAATACCGACATCTGGGCGCATCAGGTTTCAAGGTGCCGGTGCTGAGCTTCGGCACTGGCACGTTCGGCGGCAAGGGCGAGATTTTCGAGGCATGGGGCAACTCCGGCGTCGCCGAGGCGACGCGGCTCGTCGACATCTGCCTCGACGCGGGCGTGACGCTGTTCGACAGCGCCGACATCTATTCGAACGGCGCGTCCGAGAGCGTGCTCGGCGCGGCGATCAAGGGCCGGCGCGACAAGGTGATCCTGTCGACGAAGGCAACGTTTCGCTTCGACGACGGCCCGAACAGCGTCGGCTCGTCGCGCTTTCATCTGATCGCCGCGGTCGACGCAGCGCTGCGCCGCCTGCAGACTGACTACATCGACCTGTTCCAGCTACACGGCTTCGATGCGAAAACGCCGGTCGCCGAAGTGCTGTCCACGCTCGACGATCTGGTGCGCGCGGGCAAGATCCGCTACACCGGGGTCTCGAACTTCTCCGGCTGGCACCTGATGAAATCGCTCGATGTCGCGGACCGTTATGGCTATCCGCGCTATGTCGCGAACCAGACCTACTACTCGCTGATCGGGCGCGACTACGAGTGGGAGCTGATGCCGCTCGGGCTCGACCAGGGTGTCGGCGCGGTGGTGTGGAGTCCGCTCGGCTGGGGACGCCTGACCGGCAAGCTCAGGCGCGGTGCGCCGCTGCCGGCGACGAGCCGGCTGCACAAGACGGCCGACATCGGGCCGCCGGTACCGGACGACTATCTGTTCGACGTGCTCGACGCAATCGACGAGGTGGCCGCCGAAACCGGCAAGAGCGTGCCGCAGATCGCGCTGAACTGGCTGCTGCAGCGCCCGGGCGTGTCGAGCGTGCTGATCGGCGCGCGCAACGAGGCGCAGTTGCGCCAGAACCTCGGCGCGGTCGGCTGGAACCTGACGCCCGGGCAGGTCGCGAAGCTCGATGCGGCGAGCTACCGGCGTCCCGCTTATCCGTACTGGCATCAGCAAGGCTTCGCCGAGCGCAATCCGTCGCCGGTGTAAGCGGGCGGCGCCGGCGGGCGGCGCTGCGCGCGGCCTGGCCGGCGCCTGCCGAAACGGCGCTCAGGTCTTGCTCTTCACCCAGTTCTTCGTCGCGTGATAGTCGTGGCGCGTGGTGTTGGAAATCGCGTGGCCGGCCCGTTTCGCGCCATGTCCGACCGAGTGGCCGACCGCTTTCGCGTCATGCCCGATTGCGTGTCCGGCGGCCTTCGCGTCGCGCCCGACCGCGTGCGCCGCGTGGCCGATCGCGTGGCCCGTGGCCTTGCCGGCGCTCTTCACGTCGGTCTTGAACGCGTGCACGCCATCGGACAGATCCGCGTGCGCAAGCGGGCTCAGCGCGGCAACCAGCAGGGCGGCCAGCAGAAGTTCGAATTTTTTCATCGTCTCGTTCCTGACAGTGAGGGGCCGCTCGCAGGTTGTGCGGCTCCGGGGATCAAACCGTTCGCGTCGAGCATCACGGCGGCGCGGCCCGTCAGCAACAGGCGCTCGCCGCCATGCAGCGCGAAGCGGTACAGAATCGTACTGTGTGCGGCGCCGAGGCGCTCGGCTTCGATGCACAGCGGCGCGTCGACGGTGTCGAGCCGCGCAACGTGGGCTTCGACGTCGCGCACGCTCGCGAGCAGGCCGGCGCGCGGCCGCGCATCCGTGTCGCCGAGCAGCGCGCCATGCACGGCCATCGCCTGCGCCGCGTACTCGATGCCGCAGATCGCGGCGAGCCGTCCTTGCGCGCGCAACGGATTGGCGGCGTCGCGATGGCTCGACGCCGTGCAGCGAATCCGCGCGTCGTCCCACGCGAGCACGGCATCGAGCAGACACATCGCGCCGCTGTGCGGAATGTGCGCGGCGATCCACGCGTGGTCGGGCAAGTGCGGCTGTGCGGCGAGCGTGTTCATCGCGGCGCCTCGCGCGCGTCGGGCTGGATGTCGGCTGAACGGGCTGAATCGCCCGTATCGGCGTACGGCGCGATATCGACCTGCAGCCGCAGATCCGGCAGATAGTCGAGCACGACGCTTGCATCGGATTGCGTCGCGAGCGCGGCGAGCAGCGGCAGCGCGCGGGAGGCAGGAATGCTGCCGCGCAGCGCATCGAGCGCGGGGTCGCCGAGCGTGGTGGCGGGCGCCTGCGTCAGCTGCACGTCGATGCGCGCGAGCGCGCGCGGGCACACCGCGTCGTCCAGCGGCGCGAGCACGAGCGCCACGCCGAACGCATCGGGCACCGGCCGCACGGTGCGCATCGGCGGCGGATAGTCGGTGTCGAACGCGACGAGCAGCGTCGGCGCACGCTGCGTCGCAAGCTGGCACAGGCTTTCGAGCAGCCCGGCCACGAAGCTGCCGTCGTACGCGCACAGCACGTTCGACGGCGCCATCGCGCGCGTCGCAATGCTCCAGTAGCCGGCCGGCGCGTTGTGCACCGAGTTGTGAAAGCGCGTCGGCGACAGCGCGCGATCGTCGCCCGCGAGCGTCTCGCAGATCGCGTGACAGTTGGCGCCGTCGCCGCCCGATGCGGAGAACACGGTGGCCAGTTGCGCGGCGTCGCGGCCGCTCGCGTCGAGCGCTTCGAGTCCCGCCGCGAGCGCGAGCTTCACGCTCGCGCCGGTGCGGCGCCGCTCGGCGGGCGGCAAGCGCGCCGGCGCGGGGATCGCGGTCCGCGCGGGAACATACGGACGCCGCCCGGCGAGCACGTCGGCGGCTTCGGGCCAGCTGTCCAGTCCCGGCCCGAGCAGGCCGACGCTTTCGATCCGCGCACTGAGCCGGGTCATGACGGCGCTCCTGTCCGAAACGCGGCAAGCGCATCTGCGCGGGCGAACAGCAGGCTGCAGTTGGTGCCGCCGAATCCGAATGCGTTGCTGAGCGCCGCGCGCAGCGGCGCGCGGCGGCTGTCGAGCAGATAGTTGACGCCGAGCGACGGGTCCGGCTGCGTCGTGTTCACGCCGCCCGGCAGCCACTGATCGCGCAGGCACAGCGCGGTGATGACGGCTTCGAGTGCGCCGGCCGCGCCGAGCGTGTGCCCGGTTGCGCCTTTGGTCGAGCTGCACGGCGTGCCGTCGAACAGCGCGTTGACCGCGAGGCTCTCCGCGCTGTCGTTGCTGGGCGTCGCGGTGCCGTGCAGATTGATGTAGTCGATCTGGTGCGGGGCGAGCCCCGCGCTTGCGAGCGCCGCGCGGATCGCCTGCTGCGCGCCGAGCCCTTGCGGATGCGGCGACGACATATGATGCGCGTCGCTCGACTCGCCGATGCCGACCAGCAGGATCGCGTCGGGCGCGCGTTCGGCCGGCGCGCCCGCGCGCTGCAGCAGCGCGAAGCCGGCGGCTTCGCCGATCGAGATGCCGCTGCGATGCAGGTCGAACGGCTTGCAGGGTTCGGACGACAGCAATTCGAGCGAATTGAAGCCATACAGCGTCGTCAGGCACAGCGAATCGACGCCGCCGACCACGGCCGCGTCGATGAGCCCGGTCTCCAGCATGCGCTGCGCGCTGCCGAACACCTTCGCGCCGGACGAGCACGCGGACGACACGACCAGCGCCGGCCCCTGCAGATCGAAGTAGCGACGCACGAAGGCCGCCGCCGAATACGGGTTGTGCGCCTGCGCGTAGCGGAAATCGCCGGGTAGCGCACCGCTTTGCGGATCGCGCCGGCGATAGGCCTGTTCCGTTTCGAGCATGCCGCCGGTGCTGGTGCCGATGAACACGCCGACGCGCGCGGCGCCATGGCGCGCGCGCGCCGCCTCGACCGCCTGCGCAAAGCCGTCTTCGTTGAGCGCAAGCTGCGCGAGCCGGTTATTGCGGCACGCGAAATCGTGCAGGTCGGCGCGCAGCGGATGCGCATCGACGTGCGCCACCTCGCCGATCCACGTATCGAGCGCCGCGTGCTCGAAGCCGCAGCGCGCTAGGCCGCCGCGCCGCTCGCGCAGCGCGGCGCGCAGCGCGCCGAGGCCGCGGCCGACGCAACTGGTCGCGGTGAAATGCGTGAGCTCCAGAGGGGTCACTGCGGGTGTCGATGCCGGTGTCACTGCGGGTATCACTGCGGGTATCACTGCGGGTGTCACTGCGATTCCGTCCTGTTCGAGAAAGCCGTGCCGAAGGCGTCGTGCGACGCGGCGCCATTCACCCATGTTAGCAAAGCGCGTGCGCGCGAGCGCCGTCGGGCGGGGCGCGCCGCCTGCATCGCGTGCGGCGTCACTTGCTGCTTCATGGGCTGCTTCATGGGCTGCGTGCGCGCTGCGGCGCGCCGGCGGCGTCGAAGGCATCGAGCGCGTCGCGTAGCGTCACGCAGCGCAGTTGCGCGGCGGCCGCCGCGCCGAGCACTGCGGGCAGCACGTCGAGCACCACCGGCCGGCCGTGTGCGCCGCGCGCCGCATGTCCATCGTGCAGCAGCAGGATGTCGCGTGCCGCGAGTCCGCGCAGCAGACGCTGCGCGACCGCGCCGGCATCGCGGCTGCGCGTGTCGAAACCGCGCCGCGTCCAGCTCGCGAGTTGCAGCCCGAGCCGGCACAGCACCGGTTCGAGGAACGGGTTGCGCAGGCCGGCCGGCGCGCGGAAAAACCGCGGCGCCGTGCCGCTCAGCGAGGCGAGCGTGTGTTGCGCGGCGGCAATCTCGCGCGCGAGCGCACGCGGGCCGAGCAGCGAAAAATGATGCCGGTGCCGCTGGCTATGGTTTTCGACCGCATGGCCGCGCGCCACGATCTGCGCGACGCAGTCGGGGTGGCGCTCGGCCTGCGCGCCGATGCAGAAAAAGGTTGCGCGCGCATCGAATGCGTCGAGCAGATCGAGCACGCGCGGCGTGACTTCCGGGTGCGGGCCGTCGTCGATCGTCAGCGCGATCTGCGCGCCGGCGCCTGCCGGCAGGCGGGTCCAGTTCGGGCCGAGCACCGTACTGCGCGGCCAGAGCCCGGCTGCGGTCAGCACCAGATGCGAGGCCGCCACGCCGCCGGCAGCCCACGGCCACGCGTCGGGCATCAGCACGATGCCCGCCGCCGCGGCCGCATGCAGCGCCGCAGTGCCGGCGATCAGCGGCGCGGGCCGCCACGCGCGCGGCGGGGACGTGGCGCAGAGGTCGTCCGGGCCGCCGGCGGCGGCACGGCATACAGGCGGGCGCGGTGCGCCGGCGGGGGGCAGGGGGCTCATCGGTGCGTGCCCGGTTCGGGTTCGTGGGCGGGCTCGCGCGCGAGTTCGGGGACATCGGCGGCATTTACAGCGCCTGGCGCGCCTGCCGCGTCCACCCGTGGCGCGAGCATCGCGGAGAACAGCAGCGCGAGGATCGCGCCGGGCCCGACCGTCAGGCCGAACGCCTGCAGCAGCGGCACGCGCGCGAACGCGAGCAGTCCGAAGCCCGCGACGGTCGCCAGATTCGCGACGAGCAGCGACACCAGCGTCTGCGGCGCAATCGGCTCGCGGCGCCGGTTGAAGAACAGCGCATAGTTCGAGCCGACCGCGACGATCAGCAGCATCCCGATCAGATGCAGGATCGTCAGTGGCTCGCCGGCGAGCGCGAGCCCGGCGCTCACCACCAGCACCGCCGCGACGAGCGGCGCGAGCGTGCGCAGCACCGCGCGCGGCGAGCGCAACGCGATCAGCAGCAGCACGACGATCGCGCCGAAGCCCGCCAGCGACAGATGAATGTCCTCGCGCACGTAGTCGACATAGAGCCGGTTCGCCTCGGCCTTCATGTCGACGAACAGCGCCTGCGGCACGCCCGCGCGCGCGACCGCCGCGCGCACGGCGGCGGCGTCGAGGCTCGGTTTCGCGGCGGCCGCCGTCTCCGCGGCCTCCGCCGCCTCGCCTCGACCCGCGGCCGAGGCAGCGGGGGCGCGCAGCGCCAGCATCGCGTTCCAGTGGCCGTCGCGCCGGGTCAGCAGTGCATCGACGCCGAGCGCCATCGAGGTGCCGCGCAGATTCGCGCGCGTGATGAGCGGCGCGTGGCGCGCCGCTTCGACGTCCGCGAGAAACGGCGCGAACGCGCCTCGTCTCAGCGCGATCGCCTGGCCGGCCAGCGCGGCCTGCAGCCGCGCGGCGAGCAGCGCGGGCGGCGGCAGGCTCGCGCGGCGCGCGCGCTGTGCGGCGTCGCTCGGCAGGAACAGCGCCGGACTGTCGTAACCGGCGAGCACCCCGCGCGCGACGAGCGGCTGCAACTGCGCGCCGACCCGCTCCGCGCCTTCGAGCACCGCCTGTTCGCTGGCGCCCGAAATCACGACGAGATACCGCACGTCGGGCGCGCCGACGTCGGCCCGCAAGCGCGCGTCGAGCGCCTGGCTGCGCGGCGGCACGGGGCTCAGCGCGGCCAGCTCGTGGCTCCACAGGTGCGCGCGGTGCGACACGAGCACCGCCGCCGCGCCGATCAGCAGCACGGCCACGAGCGCGCGCAGGCGCGGCGCGAACGCGGTGGCGCGCGCGAGCGCCGCGCCGAGCCGCGACGTATCGCGGATCGCAAAGCGCGCGCCGCGCAACGCGGGCAGCACGTAGCGCGTGACGAGCGCGGCCGCGCACAGGCCCGCGATCGAGTAGAGGCCCAGTTGCACGAGGCCCGGAAAGCCGGAAAAGAGCATCGACGCAAAACCGCATACCGACGTCAGCACGCCGAGGCGGATCGTCGGCCAGTAGCGCGCGACCCAGGCCGCGAGTGCGTCGTCGGCGGGCGCGCCGGGTGCGGCGCGCGCCGACTGCACGAACAGGTAGATCGAATAATCGACCGCTTCGCCGATCAGCGTCGTCCCGAAGCCGAGCGTGATGCCGTGCACGGTGCCGAACGCGACGCTCACCGCCGCGAGCCCCGCCGCGACGCCGGTCAGCACCGGCAGCAGCCCGAGCAGCAGCGTGAGCGGCGAGCGGTAGACGAGCAGCAGCAGCGCGACGATCAGCACAAGGCTCACCGCGGACAGCCGCGCCACGTCGTGCTTGATGTCGTCGCGCGCCTGCACCGAGAACACGCCCGGTCCCGTCATCTGCAGGCGGTACGCGGAGGCGTCCGGCAGCGTGCGGCGCGCGGCGTCGAACGCGCGCTGCACGGCCGCGATCGCGTGCGCCTGCGCGTCGGTGTCCGAGCCCGCGGCGGCGGTCTGCGCGACCAGCACCGCGCGGCGGCCGTCGCGCGACACCCACACGCCGTCCTGCGTGAGCGGCTGCGCGCCGCTGTCGAGGCGGCTCACGAACGCCATCACCTCGCCGGTCGGATCGTGCGGCAACAGGTCCTTGGTGAACATCCCCGCCGACGATGCGAGCAGATCGAGACTGTCGCCGATTGCCTGGTGCAGTCCGGCCTCGCTGAACCGCTGCGGCGTGACGTCGGGGCTCAGCAGATAGCGATGCGCATAGATGAAGCGCGAATCGCGCACGGCGCCGACCGGCTCGCCGTTGTTGACCGCCGCGAACGCGGGCTGCGCGCGCAGCGCGGCGGCGACGCGGCGCGACAGCGTCGCGCGGCCCGCCGCGTCGCCGCCTTCGATTCCCACGAGAATCAGCCGCGACACGAGTCCGTCGCGCAACTGCTCGACGAGAACCCGTTGCCCCGCGCTCGGCGTGCGCGGCAGGAACGCGGAGAGGTCCGCCGTGAAGCTCGCGCGGCTGATCGCCGCTGCGCAGGCGAGCAGGAACGCGATCCACAGCAGCACCGCGCGATGCCGCAGCAGGCGCGCCACGCGCGGCGCGAAGGCGCTCGGTCGGCCGGGCATCAGCGCGCCGCGTCGTGCGCGTCGTCTTGCAGGCGCATCAGCGAATGGTCGCCGTCCGCCTGGCGGATGGCCACCGTGCGCAACCGGTCCTGCGCGCCGGAAAGCGTGATCGTGCTGATCGAGGCGCGCATCTGCGCGTCGCGCGGCGTCAACGTCAGCGTCCAGTCGTTGCGGCTGCCGGCGAGCGCCACCTGGTAGACCGCTTCGAGCGCGTAGCGGTTGCCGGTGAGGGTGCCGCGCAGGCTGTCGATGAACGCCGCGAGCACCGGATAGTGCGCGAGCGCGAGCGTGTAGCGATGGCCGTTGCGCGCGATGGTCAGCATGTCGCCGTCGACCACGAGGTCTTCCGGCTTCGGGCTGTCGGTGCGTTTTTCCAGGTGGTCGGGCGCGTCGAATGCCAGCTCGCCGCTCGACACGATCGGCGCGGTCGCGATCGACAGGTATTTCGTTTCGACAAAGCGCGCGCGGCCCGACTGGCGATGGCCCAGCGCAGACATCAGCTGGTCGAGCGTCCAGCCCGGTGCGGCGCGCGCCGCGGTCGCGCTCGCCGCGGCATTGTCCTGCGCCGGTTTCACCGCCGTCGCCGGCGCGGCGTCCGCTGCGGTGTGCGCCGCGCACAGCGCGGGAGCGACCCCGCCTAGCGCGACGAGCAGCACAACGGCCCGGTGCAGCGCGCGCAGCCCGAGTGGGCCGCGCCGGCCGTATGAGCGGCACACGTGACGTGCGTCGCGCACAGGATGCCCGTCGCACGGGCGCCGCAGGCGGCCAGGACGGCGGGGGAGGCGACGGAGGCGAGGGCGGTCCTCGGAATTCGGTGGGCGGGCGGTCATGGGTCAGCTCGGACGGCTCGGCGTCGTGAGTCCGGCGGCGGCGCGCGGGGCGGGCCCGGGCTCGCCGGCCGCAGGGCGGGCCTGCCAGAAATCGTAGAAGTTGAACCAGTTGTACGGCGCCGCGCGGCAGTAGTGTTCGAGCCGCGCGACATAGCGTGCCAGCGCGGCCTCGACTTCGGCCGCGCGCGCGCCGCGGGCGAGCTGCGAGAAATCGGCGAGCAGCTCGAAGTGGATGTCGTAGCGGTTGCCGCCGCGATGCAGCCCGGTCATGAAAATCACCGGCCGGCGCAGCATCGCCGCCATATGCAGCGGACCGAGCGCGAACGCGGCCGGCGCGCCGAGAAACCCGCACTCGCGCTGCGCGTCGCGCGTATCGCCGCGCACGGTGCGGTCCGCGAGCATGCCGATCAGGCTGCCCGTGTCGAGATACGCGCGCACCTTCAGCATCGAATCGATCTGTCCGAGCGCGATCACGTCCTGCTGGACCGCCGGGTTGATCGTCGCGAGGATCGAGCGGATCCGCTGCACGTTGTCCTCGTACATCGTGATCGCGACGCGCATGTCGGGCCGCAGGCGGCCGATCGCGCGAATCACTTCGAAGCTGCCCAGATGCGCGCCGATCAGGAACGCGCCGTGGCCGTCCGCGAGCGCATCGCGGACCTGCTCCTTGCCGTGCAGCGTCAGGTCGAACAGGTCGAATCGTTCGTTGAGCAGATAGATGCGGTCGTGGATCGTCGCGGCGAACGTCATGAAGTGCCGCCACACGTCGCGCCAGCCCGCGCGCCGGCACAGCACGCGCGACAGGTAAGCGCGCGACGCGCGGCGCGCATCCGGTGCGAACAGCACGAAATACGCGCAGACGGGAGCGAGCAGCAGCCGGCTCGCGCGCCGGCCGACGCGCAGCGAAAGCCGCGTCATCAGGCGCAGCGCGGCGAGGTTGCCGCGCTCGTCGCGCTGGGTCCACGCGGGCCGCGTCACGACGCCTCCCCGGCCGGCCCGCGCGGCGCCGCGCCGGCCGGCGCGGCCGCGCGCAGCGTGCCGCTCGTGACGGTCTGCGCGCCGCGCGTGATCGTGAAGCGCAGCGCACCGCTCGCGCTCGTGTCGTACGCGACGTCGAGCCGCTCGCCGGGCCGCGCGGGCCGCAGGAATTTCGCCGCGCTCACGCTGAATGCGTCGAGCGGGCGATCGAGCGCCCGGCCGAGCGCGGCGATCGCATGATCGAGCAGCACGACGCCCGGCACGACCGGATAGCCGGGGAAATGGCCGGCGAGCGCCGGATGCGCGGCATCGATCGTGAACCCGAGCGGCGCCGGGGACGCAGGCACGGACGGCGCGGCGGCCGGCGCGCTGCGTTGGGCGAACAGCGCCCGCAGCGCGTCGCGCGGCAGCTTGCCGGTTTCGTTGCGCGGCAGTGCGTCGACGAAGCGCAGCGGGCGCGGCAGAAACGCCGCGTCGATGCGCTCGCGCAGCGCGCGCTGCAGACGCACGGCGTCGAGGTGCGGCGCGACCACGAACGCGGCCAGCCGCGTGACCGGATCGCCGCCGGCCTCGCCGGACGCGCACGCGGGGTCGTCGGGCATGAAGAAGACGCCGTCGACGACACCCGGAATCGCGTTCAGCTGATGATTCAGATAGCCGAGCGAGGTGCGCTTGCCGGCGATGTTGATCAGGTCGCCGGTGCGGCCGTGCAGCAGGAAGCGGGCGTCGTCGAGCGGCTCGATGGCGTCGCCCATCGGCACCGGCGTGTCGACGTGCGCACCGCTCACCCACGCCTGCGGCCCGCGCTCCGGCGTGCCCGCGCGCGGGTCGCGCAAGTCGATACGGATGCCGGGGTAGAGCGTCCACGCCGCTTCGCGCGCGGTGCGGCGCGTGGCGATCTGGCCGCTTTCGGTGCTGCCGTAGATTTCGACGAGCGGCGCGCCGAGCCGCGCTTCGGCGTCGCGCGCGAGCGCCGGCGCGAGCGGCGCGGTGGCGGACACCGTCAGCGCGACAGGCGGCAGCGGCTGCGCGGACAGCATCAGCGCACGCAGATGCACGGGCGACGTGACGAGCACGCGCGGCTGCGGCAGCGCGGCGAGTTCGGCGGCGAGGTCGCCGGGGTAGAACGGTTGCCGGTTGCTGAACGCGAAGCCGCCGACGAGCGCAAGCAGCACCGTGTTCTCGAAGCCGTACATGTGCTGCGGCGGCACGGTGCCGATCAGCGTGCACGCGCCGAGGCCGTGCAGCCCGAGGCGCACGGCCGACCCGCGCAGGCAGCGGACCAGCTCGCCCCAGGTCTTGCGATGCGGGACGGGCGCGCCGGTCGAGCCGGACGTGAAGAGCCACGCGACGGTCTGCGCGGCATCGATCTGCGGCACCGCGAACGCGCGCGCGGCGCGCGTCGGAGGCGCGGCCTGGTCCGCTTCGTGGGCCCGGTCCGGCTGGCCGGCTTCGTCGGTGTGATCGGTGTGACCCTTGTGGCCCGCTTGATCCGGATAGCGCACGCACGGCAGCGCGACCGGATCGTCCGCGCGATCGTGCAGGCAATAGACATCGGACGCGAACGCGGCAAGCTGGCGCACGGCCTCGGGCGTGTGCGCGGACGGCAGCAGGCTCGTGCGGCCCGTCACCAGCGTCGCGCACAGACCGACCGCGAAGCGGTAGCGGTCGGCGCACAGGTTCAGCACGTGGCCGCCGGCCGGCAGCGCCCGCGCGACGCGCATCACGTCGGCAAGGAACGCGGCGGCCGGCACGGGCACGCCGTCGCGCCACGCGATCGTCTGGTCGCCAGACGCATGAGAAAGCAGCGGGAAACTCGTCATCGCGTCAGTCGAAACAGGAGGCCGCGGCCCGCCATCCGGGCGGTGGGACAGTGTCATGAATGTCATCGGGCGTCATGACGCGCGCTGCGCGCGCGCGTCCATCGTGTGGCGGCAGGCGCGCGCCACCGCGAGCATGCCGGGACGCTCGACGTCCGGCAGCACGACCCGCCGCCATGCATGCTCGCCGACGAACAGCGCCGCGACGAGCGGCAGCGTCAGATAGTTCGCGAAGGTCGACCAGACCTTCAGCGGCGCGGCGAAGTAGAGCAGCGTCGAAAGCGCCGCGAGCAGCGCGAAAAAGACGCTCCAGACGAGCGTCAGCCTGCGCGTGTAGCGTGCGACCGCGGGCGGCAGCTCGCCATGAATCGCGGCGGCGAACTCGCTGCACAACGGCATGCGCCCGTGCGCCAGCGTGCGGCCGAAGCCGCAGGCGAGCACGAGCATCACGCCCGCGTGCTCGGCAAAGGCCGCATGCGCGAACTGTGCGGCGAGCGGTCCGCGCAGATGCCAGAGCACCGCGCAGCCAAGCACCCAGGCGCCCAGCAGCCACGCACGGTGCGGCGGACGCAGCGCGGCGGCGAGACTCACGGCGAGCAGCGGCGCGAGCACCGCGGCCATGCCGAGCGCGTGCGCGCCGGGACGGCTCGCCGCGTAGTGCGTGCCGAGCTCGCACGCGGCGAGCGCCGCGAGCGCGAGCGCGCCGCCCAGCGGGTTGCGCCGCGCCGCGCGCCCGCCCGGGTGCGGCGCGCTCATGCGCGGCTCCGGGCCCGGCCGGGCGGGTGCCCGGGCGTCTGGCCGGGCGCGACTCGAATGACAGAGATCTGCTGCATGGCTGGGGATCGTCGATGGCCGGCGGACGGTGCATCCGCCGGTTTTTTCCTCACACGAAACAGGTACCGCGCGAACGGCGACTCAGGCCGTCCAGCATATTGCGTTCCCGGTGGCAAACCCGATAAGAGACCGGGCGGCGCACGCCGGGTTCGGCCGCGCTTTTGTAACTCTTTGTGTGGGGCTGCGCCTGCGGGCGCGCTGCGCGCCATTCTAGCGTACCGTCGCGGGCCCCGCGCCGGCGAGCCGGTGCGCACGGCCCGCGCGGGCCGGCGGACGCGCCGCGCGCGGAACGACATGTAACCCTTTCGCGGTATACGTGCGCGGATCGCATCGTCTAGAATCGGTGCCAGACTGATTACCCTACCGCGCGGACAGATCGCGGGCGCACCGGCTGCCCGCCCCGTCTGCCGCCGACACCACGATGACTGAACTGGAACAAGAGCTCGCCACGCTGATCATCGGCGAACTGAACCTCGAAGACGTCCAGCCGGACGCGATCGGCGCCGATACGCCGCTGTACGGGGACGGCCTCGGGCTCGACTCGATCGACATCCTCGAAATCGCACTGCTGATCTCGAAGAAGTACGGCTTCGAGCTGCGTTCCGACAACCCGGACAACCAGAAAATCTTTGCCAGCCTCGGTTCGCTCGCGGCCTACGTCGCCGCGCACCGGGTGCGCTGAGGCCGCGCGATGCAGGCGTGCGCCGGCAGGCGCGGCAGGGCGGCGCGGGCGCGCCGGGCGGCGGGCGGGCGCGGCGTCGGGTGCGGTATCCGGGGCGTCGACACCACCGTTCGCGTGAACAGGGAGCGCGCATGCGGGCACTCGTGACAGGCGGCAGCGGCGCGCTCGGCGAGGCGATCTGCGAGACGCTGGCGCGCGCCGGCCACGAGGTCTGGGTGCATGCGCATCGCGGCCGCGCGCAGGCCGACGCCACCGTGCAGCGGATCGTCGCGGCGGGCGGGCGCGCGCATGCGCTCGCCTTCGACGTCACCGACGCCGAGGCGGCCCGCACGGCGCTCGAAGCGCTGCTCGACAGCGCGCCAGTGCAGATTCTCGTGAACAACGCGGGCATCCACGCGGATGCGCCGATGGCCGGCATGACGCAGCAGCAGTGGCGCAGCGTGATCGACGTGTCGCTGAACGGCTTCTTCAACGTCACACAGCCGCTGCTGCTGCCGATGATCCGCACGCGCTGGGGGCGCATCGTCAACATGGCGTCCGTGGCGGGAGTGCACGGCAACCGCGGCCAGGTCAACTACGCGGCGGCCAAGGCGGGCCTGATCGGCGCGACGCGGGCGCTGTCGCTCGAACTCGCCTCGCGCGGCATCACGGTGAATGCGATCGCGCCGGGCATCGTTGCGTCGCCGATGGCCGACCACGCATTCCCGGCCGAGCGCGTGAAGCAGCTCGTGCCCGCGCAACGCGCCGGCCGGCCCGAGGAGGTGGCCGCGATGGTGGGCTATCTCGTGTCCGACGCGGCCGCCTACGTGAGCGGCCAGGTGCTGTCGATCAACGGCGGCATGGGCTAGCGCAGCCGGCCGCCCGCGCCGCCTGCGATGCGGCGCCGGTGTTGCGCGCCGTCCCGCCATCCTTCGATTCCGCGATCCGATTCCGCTGTCCGTCATGCCGACCAACGATCCCTCGTCCACCCACCTCGTGCTGATCCCGAGCTACAACCCGGGCGGCAAAGTCGACGAGACCGTGCGCGGCGCGCGCGCGCACTGGAACCCGGTCTGGGTGGTCGTGGACGGCAGCACCGACGGCAGCGCCGCGCGTCTGCGCGAGATGGCGCGCGGCGACCCGGGGCTGCGCGTGCTGGAGCTGCCGGTCAATCGGGGCAAGGGCGCCGCGGTGCTCGCGGGGCTCGATGCCGCCGCGCAGCAGGGCTACACCCACGTGCTGACGATGGACTCGGACGGCCAGCATCCGGCCCACCTGATCCCGCATTTCATGGCGCTGTCGCAGGCCCGTCCGGACGCGATGGTGCTCGGCCGCCCGCAATTCAAGGCCGACGCGCCGCGCGCGCGGGTGTATGGCCGGCGCCTGTCGAATGCGATGACGCACGTCGAGACGCTGTGCGCGGGCATCGGCGATTCGCTGTACGGCTTTCGCGTGTACCCGCTCGCGCCGCTGCGCGCGCTGATGCACGCGCATCCGCGGATGCGCCGCTTCGACTTCGACCCGGAGGCCGCGGTGCGGCTGTGCTGGGCCGGCGTGCCGCCGCTGAACGTCGATGCGCCGGTGCGCTACTTCCGCCGCGACGAGGGCGGCGTGTCCCACTTCAACTATCTGCGCGACAACCTGCTGCTCGCGTCGATGCACCTGCGGCTGGTCGGCGGCTGCCTGCGCCGTCTGCCCGCGCTGCTCGCGCAGCGGCGCGCGTGGCGGCGCGGCGAGCCGGAGTAGGGAAGGCCCGGCCGGCTCGCTCGCCCCGCGTGCCCGGCGGGCCGCCGCGAACACGCCGCGAACACGCGGCCCGCCGCACCCGGTCAAACCCTGGGCCGCTTCCCGCCCGCCGCCCGCTCTGGTATAAATGCAATGGCAAGCTGATTACGTTTTAGCGCGGCAAAAACGGGCGTACTACCGATCGTCCGCGAGCCTGCGCAAGGGGAGCGAGATGGCGCGGGTCGTCGTAGTGGGCAGCATCAACATGGATATGGTGGTCGCCACCGACACGTTTCCGCGTCTGGGCGAAACGCTGTTCGGCACGCGCTTTTCAACCTGGCCGGGCGGCAAGGGCGCCAACCAGGCGGTCGCCGCCGCGCGCCTGGGCGCGCACGTGACGATGATCGGCTGCGTCGGCGCGGATGCCTTCGGCGCCGAACTGAAGGCCACGCTGGCACGCGAAGGCATCGATACCCGCTACGTGACCACCCGCCGCGACGCGACCGGCATCGCCGCGATCACGGTGACGGGCGGCGACAACGCGATCGTCGTCGTGCCGGGCGCCAATCACGCGCTGACGCCGGCCGATCTCGAACGCGCGGACGACGCGTTCGCGCAGGCCGACGTCGTGCTCGCGCAACTCGAAGTGCCGGTCGACACGGTGCGCCATGCCGCGCACCTCGCGCAACGCCACGGCAAGCCGTTCTTCCTCAACCCGGCGCCCGCGGTGGCGCTGCCCGCCGACCTCGTCGCGCTGTGCACGCTGCTCACGCCGAACCAGCACGAACTCGCCGTCGCGCTGCAGACGCCGCCGGACGACTGGGCGGGCACGCTTGCGCGGATGCCGGCGCGCATCGCGATGACGCATGGCGGCGAGGGCGCGTACTACAGCACCGCGGCGGGCGCACTCGTGCATCAGCCGGGCTTTCCGGTCGACGTGGTGGACACCACCGGCGCCGGCGACACGTTCAACGGCGCGCTCGCGGCGTTCTGGCATCTGGGCATCGGGCAGGCGGTGCGGCGCGCGAACGCGGCCGGCGCGCTGTCGGTCACGCGCGCGGGCGCCCAGGGCGGCATGCCGACGCTCGCCGAACTCGATACGTTCCTCGAGGCGCACCCGTGAAAAAACTCGGCCATCTGAATCGCGACATCGCGCGCGTGCTGGCGACCATGGGCCACACGGACAGCATCGTGATCGCCGACTGCGGTTTGCCGGTGCCGGCCGGCGTCGAATGCATCGACGTATCGCTCGCGCGCGGCGTGCCGGATTTCTTCGCAGTCCTTGACAGTGTGCTGGCGGATTTTCAGGCCGAACGCGCGGTGTTCGCAACGGAAGCGCTCGCGCACAACGCCGCGGTCAGCGCACGCCTGACCGCGCTGGCCGCCGCGGGCGTCGCGCTCGATCAGGTGCCGCACGAGACGTTCAAGCGCCAGTGCCGCGATGCGAAAGCGGTGATCCGCACCGGCGAATGCACGCCGTACGCGAACGTGATCCTGTATTCCGGCGTGATCTTCTGAGGCGCGCGTCGCGCGCGTCGCGCGCGATGCCACGCCGCGCCACGCCGCGGTGCGAGCGGGGCGCCGACACCGCGCCGCGATGTCGTGCCGTGCCGCGCGGCGTGCGTTCCGTTTGCAGCGATTTTGACCCGTAGTACCATCGGGCCAGCGACAGGGCGCCGATGCGGCGCCGCGCAATCGTTGCGCCGTTGTCCGTCTCACCGCCATCGACCTCCCGCGAGCAGGAAGCCAGCGTGCCCCGTTTCGAGCGCCTCACCATCGATGACATCGCCCGCCTGGCGGACGTGTCGCGCACCACCGCGAGCATGGTGCTCAACGGCTATGCCGAGCGCTACCGGATTTCGGCCGCGACCGTCGAACGCGTGCTGCAGGTCGCGAAGGATCACCATTTCACGCCGTCGCAGTCGGCGCGCGCGCTGCGCTCGCGGCGCAGCCACACGATCGGCCTCGTCATCCCCGATCTGACCAACTCCGCACACGCCGCGCTCGCCCAGGCGATGGAGTGGCAGTGCCGCGAGCAGTACGGCTACCAGCTCGTGGTCGTCACGAGCGACGAGGATCCGGCGCGCGAGACCGAAGGCATCGCGCGTCTGGTGTCGCACCAGGTCGACGGTCTCGTGGTCGTGCCCTGCACGGCCGACGCGGCACGCTACGAGAAGTGGGTCGAGCGGCTGCCGCTCGTGTTCGCCGATCGGCGTATCGACGACAGCCGCGTCCCGTCCGTGGTGACCGACGCGACCGAAACGGTCGCGTCGCTGGTCGGCGAGGCGCTGGCGCAGGGGGCGCGCGAAGTCGTCTACTTCGGCGGGCAGCCGGCGCTGTCGGCGAGCCGCGACCGCCTCGCGGGCTACCGGCTCGCGCTCGCGGCGCACGGGCTCGCCGCGCGCGAGGACTGGGTGTTCCAGCGCGACTACCAGCGCGCCTCCGGCTACGCGCTGATGAAGGCCTGGCATGACGCGCACGGGCGCTACCCGGAGGCCTTGTTCGCCGGCTCGATCACGCTGCTCGAAGGCGTCCTCGCGTACGTCAACGAAGCGCACCAGCTCGCCGAGGCGCCAGGCCGGCTGATGACCTTCGACGATCACCAGTTGCTCGACTGCCTGCCGCTGCGCATCGATGCGATCGTTCAGGACAGCGGGCAGCTTGCCGCGCACAGTCTGCGCTGCGTGTTTGCGCTGCTCGAAGGCGAGGCCCCGCCCGAATCGCTGCGGGTGCCCGCGCGGATTCACTACCGGCGCGCGCCGGCCGGCATCGCGGCCGGCGACGAGTAGCGGGCTGCGAGCAGGCTGCTAGCAGGCGACGAGCGGGGCAACTACCGTGGCAACTACGGGGCAACTACGGGGCAACTACAGGGCTGCGAGCAGGCTGCTCGCAGGCGACGAGCGGGCTGCGAGCGGTGCGGCCCCCCCGGGGACCCGGACCCGGCGCCCCGGGTCAGCCCGGCTGCCGATGCGGCGCAAGCAGCGACAGGTCGGCCGGGCTCAGGCGGTCGCTCGCGGTCTGCACCTGATGCCAGTACGGATACAGCAGCGGCGGCGCGCTGAGCGCGTCGAGCCGCGCGCGCTGCGCGTCGCCTAGCCGCAGGTTCGCCGCGCCGAGGTTGTCGCGCAGTTGCGCGTCGGTGCGCCCGCCGATGATCACCGACGTCACCGCCGGCCGCCCGAGCGTCCACGCGAGCGCGACCTGCGCGGCCGACACGCCGAGTTCCGCGCCGATCTCGACCAGCGCGTCGACGATCGACCACAGCCGTTCGGCGTCGCGGATCGGCGGCTCGGTCCAGCCGGCAAGCTGGCGCGTGCCCTCCGGCGTCGTGTCGCGGCGATGCTTGCCCGACAGCAGGCCGCCGGCAAGCGGACTCCACACGAGCACGCCGAGGCCCTGGTCGAGCGAGACCGGCACCAGTTCATATTCCGCCTCGCGTGCTTCCAGCGTGTAGTGGATCTGCTGGCTCACGAAGCGCGGCAGCCGGTCGCGTTCGCTTACGTGCAGCGCCTTCATCAGATGCCAGCCCGAGTAGTTCGAGCAGCCGACGTAGCGGATCTTGCCCTGGCGCACGAGCAGGTCGAGCGCTTCGAGCGTTTCTTCGAGCGGCGTGAGGCCGTCCCATTCGTGCACCTGGTACAGGTCGATCACGTCGGTGTTCAGCCGGCGCAGGCTCGCCTCGCACGCGCGCACGAGGTGATGGCGCGACAGGCCGCGGTCGTTGGGGCCGTCGCCCATCGGAAAGCGCGCCTTCGACGCGATCAGCACGCCGCCCTTGCGCTTGCCGCCGAGCGCGGCGCCGACGATTTCCTCGGCCGCGCCGTTCGAGTAGACGTCCGCGGTGTCGATCAGATTGACGCCGGCGTCGATGCACATGTCGATCTGCCGGCGTGCGTCGTCGAGCCCGACTTCGCCGACGCGCGCAAACTTGCCCTTGCCGCCCATGGTCATCGTTCCGAGCGTGAGGGTCGACACCTTCAGGCCGGAGCGGCCGAGTTGACGGTATTCCATGATCAAGCCTTCTCCACAAAAGTTTCCCGACGAAACGGGCCACGCGCTGCCGCGCCCACCCGGTCGAAAAACGATAGCCGAGATTGGTTTATCGATCCAACGGAAATATGTGCTTAAATTAAGCGTCGTTGATGATCAATTGCTGGACGACGGCGGAGACCCGGCATGGACCTGAAGCAGCTCGAACATTTCGTCGCGGTGGCCGAGGAGCGCCACTTCACGCGCGCGTCGCGGCGCCTGAATCTCGTGCAGTCCGGGCTGTCCGCGTCGATCCGCGCGCTCGAAGAGGATCTCGGCGGACCGCTGTTCGTGCGCAGCACGCGGCGCGTCGCGCTGACGCCGGCCGGCGAGGTGCTGTTCGCCGAGGCGCGGCGCGTGCTCGCGGCGGCGCGCGAGGCGCGCAATGCGGTCACGCAGGTCCACGGGCTCGCGCGCGGGCGTCTGAGCATCGCGGCGATCCACAACCTTGCGCCGTTCATCGACCTGCCGGCCGCGCTCGGCCAGTTCCGCGCCGCATTCGGCGGCATCGACATCGCGCTCACGCTGGACGGCTCGCGCGCGCTGGTCGACGAGGTGAGGGACGGGCGCATCGACGTCGCGTTCACGCAGCCGGTCACGCCGCTGCCCGACGATCTCGGGATGCGGATGTTCGCGTGCGAGGCGATGGTGGTGGTGTGCGCGCGCGAGCACCCGCTCGCCGGGCAGCAGGGGCTCGCGCTGGCGGCGTTGCAGGACGAGACCTTTGCCGATCTGCGGCCCGACTGGGGCGTGCGGCGGCTCGTCGATCGCAGCTTTGCCGCCGCCGGCGTGACGCGGCGCACCGGCTTCGAGGTCAACGACGTCCCGATGCTGCTCGATCTCGCGGCCCAGGGGCTCGCGATCGCGCTGGTGCCGGAATCGGTCGCCGCCGCGCGCCTCGGCGACACGCGCGACGCGCCGGTCGCGATCGCGACGCTGTGCGAGGCGGACGAGCCGTGCTGGGAGCTCGCGGCCGTCTTCAAGGGACGCGGCGGCGAGCCGCTCACGCCGGTCGCGCGCGCGTTCGTCGGCATGCTCGGCTTGCCGGAAGTGCCGCCGACGCCGGACGCGGCGCCGGGTATGAGGCCGGGTTCGGACGCGGAGCCGGAGCCGGGCGCCGGCGAGGCGAGCCCATCGCGATGAACGACGATTCGCCACAGGCGCCGGAACGCGCGCCGGAACGCGCTCCGGAACGGGCGTCAGAACACCTCTCACCCCGCGCGCTACGCCCGGTGCTGGTCTGGGATCTGCCCGTCAGGCTTTTTCACTGGCTGGCGGTAGCGCTGGTCGGTGCGGCCTGGCTCACGCTGAAGCTGAACTGGATCGACTGGCACGTGCGGGCCGGCGAGGCGCTGCTCGCGCTGCTCGTGTTTCGCGTGCTGTGGGGGTGTGCCGGGAGCGAAACGGCGCGGTTTCGCAGCTTCGTCGCGTCGCCGGCGGCGGCGCTGCGTCATCTGCGTACGCTCTTCGTGCGCGAACCGGACAAGCAGGTCGGCCATAACCCGGCCGGCGGCTGGATGGTCTTGCTGCTGCTCGCGCTGTTGCTGGTCGAAACGCTCACCGGGCTTTACGTGAACAACGAGATCGCCGACGAGGGACCGCTCAGCGCGTCGGTTCCGGCATGGCTCGCGAACGGCATTGCCGCGTTGCACGGCGATGCATGGGATGCGCTCGTCGCGGCCATTGCGCTGCACGTGAGCGTGATCGCGCTGTATGCGCGGCTGAAAGGCCAGCATCTGCTGCGGCCGATGCTGACCGGCTACAAGCGCCTGCCGCCCGCGCTGCGCGCGCCGCGCCGCCGCTCGCTGTGGCTTGCGGCGGGGCTGCTCGCGCTCGCCGCCGCGCTGGTGGCGCTGCTCGCGGCCTCGCTGTGAGCGCGGGGCCGCGACCCGGACCGCGTGCGTCAGTCCGCCTTCGGCGGCACCACCTGACCGCGGATTTCTCCGCCCGGATGGTCCTTCGTATGCACGTTGATGTACATCTGCCCGTCCTCGAACATCTTTGCGTCGTCCGCTGACAGCGTCGCCTGGCCGGTGATCGGGCTCGTCACGTCCATCGAGCCCTTCTGCGACAGCCACACCTTGACGCCGGCGTTCTTGCCGGCCGGCGCGGGGCCGTGGAAGTGCGCCATCGTGGCCGGGCTCGACAGCCCGCTGAACGTGATGTTCCACGTGACGACCCGGGTGGCGGGATCGAAGGTCAGCTGCGCGGTGCCGCTGCCGGGCGACTGCACCGGCGGCACCTGCTGCGCGCCGGCAAGCGGCACGCTGAAAGAGACCGGGGCGGCCTCGGCCAGCGACATCGTGCCGGCCATCGCGAGCCCGGCGAAGAGCAGGAAGGCGCGCCGCGAGAGGGATGCGTTCATTGCGTGTTCTCCTTGTCTGGGTCAGCCCGCGCACGCCGGACTCGCGCGCGTTCGACGAGGCCGGCGGGTGCGAGGGCGACAACAAGGATAGTCGCTGCGCAGCGCGAACTCCAGCGGCGAATGACGCCGCGATCCGGGCGGCAGCGCGCGGTCTGGATCGCCTCTCGCCGCCTCGTTCCGCCTCTTGCCACCCTTTGCCGTGCGCGCACGGCCCGCGCCGTGCGGCGGCGCGATGCCGCAGCGGGCGGGCTCACGCGACGCGCACGCCCCGCACGTAGGTGGCGCGCGGCACGGGCAGCGTGCCGCTCATCCCGACGCGCACGAGGTCGGCGCGCAAGCCGGCGTCGATGCGGCCGCGATCCGCGAATCCCGCGGCCTCGGCCGGCGCGTCCGATACGGTGCGGATCGCGCGCGGCAGCGTCCAGCCCGGCAGGCGCGACAGCTCGAACGCGGCCATCAGCAGGCTCGACGGCACGTAGTCCGACGACAGGATGTCGAGCAGATCCTCTTTCGCGAGCACCGTCGCGGAGACGTTGCCCGAATGCGAGCCGCCGCGCACGACGTTCGGGGCGCCCATCACCGTCGCGAGACCGTGCGCGCGCGCGGCGCAGGCCGCGGCCATCGTGGTCGGGAACTCGGAGATCGCGATGCCGTCGGCGGCGGCTTCCTCCACATGCCCGACGAGCGTGTCGTCGTGGCTCGCGACCGCGAAGCCGCGCGCGCGGCAGCGCTCGACGATCGCGTGCCGGTGCGCGTGCGCGAAACGTTCCTGCAGGTCGTTCAGCTCGACGAGTGCGGCGGCCATTTTCTCGTCGCTCCACTTGCCGTTGCGCTCCTGGTACTGGCGCCACTTCACCGGATCGCGCCACTGGCGCTGCCCCGGCGTGTGATCCATCACCGACGCGAGACGCATCAGCGGATGCGCGCTCAGTTCGTCGAACAGGTCGAGCACGTCCGGTGTGCCCACCTCGCAGCGCAAATGCAGGTAATGATCGGCGCGCAGCAGCCCGTCGCGCGACAGATGCCCGAGCGCGGCCGCCGAGTCGCGCTGGATTTCGCTGTTGCGCAGCCCCGCGTCCGCGCGCGTGCCGATCGCGAGCGAATCGAACACGGTCGTGATGCCGGCGGCCGCGACCTGCGCGTCGTGGATCACGAACGCCGCGTCGATGTTCCACAGCACGCCGGGGCGCGGCGCGAGGTGCTTTTCGAGGTTGTCGGTGTGCAGCTCGACGAGTCCGGGCACCAGATAGTCGCCGCCCCAGTCGTCGGCGCCGGACACGGCGGTCGTGCCGCGCGCGAGGTCGCGGATCGTGCCGTCTTCGATACGAACGACGCCGACGAACGTTTCGTCACGCGTCACGATCCGCGCATTCTTGACCAACATCATGCTGCTCCGTCAGTAGAGGGTGAGAGGCGATACGACACAGTATGCACGCGGCCCATGTGACGCATGTGACGCACGAGATGCACGCGATGCCTGTGACGGAGGGGATGCCGCTGGCTCATGCCGCCGCGCCCAGCAGCGCCGGCGCGAGTTCGAGCCGGCGCGTCGCGACGCGCTCGCGCGTCGCTTCGTCGTGGAAGATGCCGACGATCGCGGCGCCGCGCTCGCGCGCCTCGACGATCAGTTGCGCGACGACGTCGCGGTTGGCCGCGTCGAGCGAGGCCGTCGGTTCGTCGAGCAGCAGCACCGGATGGCCCGCGATCAGACCGCGCGCGATGTTCACGCGCTGCTGCTCGCCGCCTGAGAACGTCGCCGGCGCGAGCTGCCACAGGCGCGGCGCGATATTCAGGCGCGCGAGGAGGGCGGCGGCGCGCTCGCGCGCCTGCGCCGGCGCGAGTGCGCGCGCCACGAGCGGCTCGGCGACGAGATCGAGCGTCGGTACGCGCGGGATCACGCGCAGGAACTGGCTCACGTAGCCGATCACGTCGCGGCGGATGCGCATCACGTCGTGCGGCTGCGCGCTGTCGACGCGCAGCGCGTGCGCGCCCGGTGCGCCGTCGCGCACGCTGATCGCGCCCGCGCTCGCGACATAATTGCCGTACAGGCAGCGCAGCAGCGTGCTCTTGCCGGCGCCCGACGGCCCGACGAGCGCGACGCATTCGCCGCGCGCGACGTCGAGGTCGATGCCGTTGAGCGCGGCGATCCGCTCGCCGCCCTGGGTGTGCAGGACAAACGTTTTCGCCACGCCCCGGGCGCTCAGCATCAGGCCGGCGTGCCGCGCGAAGCGGGCCGCGGTGCCGGGGTCCGCTTCGCGCGCGGAATGGGGCGCGTGCGGGTCGTACAGGTTCGAAGTCATGTGTTTCATCCCGATCCACGCGGTTCGCGCCACGGCCGGGTGGTCCGTGCGGTGTTCCGCTCAGTGTGCTGCTCCGTGTGCTGCCTGGTGTTCCGCTCAGCGTGCTGCTCAGCGTTCTGTTCGGTGTTCCGCCCGCTGCGCTGCCCGGCGTGCTGACTGCTGTGCTGCCCGGCGTTGCGCACCGCGCGCGGTTTCATGCTGTGCGCCGCGTCCGAAGCATCGCCGCAAGCCGCGTCATCAGACCGGCAGCACCGATGCGACGAGCAGTTGCGTATAAGGATGCTGCGGATCGTCGAGCACCTGGTCGGTGAGGCCCGTCTCGACGACGCGTCCGCCCTGCATCACCATCAGCCGGTGCGCGAGCAGCCGCGCGACGCCGATGTCGTGGGTGACGATCATGCACGCCAGATGCAGTTGCGCGCTCAGCGTGCGCAGCAGGTCGAGCAGACGCGCCTGCACCGATACGTCGAGGCCGGCGGTCGGTTCGTCCATCAGTACGAGGCGCGGTCCGGTGACCAGATTGCGCGCGATCTGCAAGCGCTGCTGCATGCCGCCCGAAAATGCCTTCGGCCGCTCGTCGATGCGCGCGGCGTCGAGTTCGACCCGCTCCATCCAGCTTTGCGCGGTCTCGCGGATCCGTCCGTAGTGGCGCGCGCCGACTGCCATCAGCGGCTCGCCGATGTTCGCGCCGGCCGACACGTCCATGCGCAGCCCGTCGCGCGGATTCTGCTCGACGAAGCCCCACTCGGCGCGCATCAGCGCACGCCGGCGCGGCTCCGCGAGCGTCAGCAGATCGAGCGTGTCGCCGTCGCCGGCCGTATAGGCGAGGCGGCCGCCGTCGGCGCGCGCGCGCAGCGCGATCGTGTTCAGCAGCGTCGATTTGCCCGACCCCGATTCGCCGACCACGCACAGCACCTCGCCGGGGTACAGGTCGAAGCTCACGTCCGCGCAGCCGCGCTGCGCGCCGTAATGCTTCGTCAGGCCGCGTGCGCTCAGCAGGGGCGTCATGCGTCGTCTCCGGGGATGGCCGCGGCGTCCTGCGCCGGTGCGGCGTCCTGCGCCGGTGCAGCGTCCTGCGGCGACGCGCCGGCGGCGCGCTCGCTGCAGTAGTCGCTGTCCGAGCAGACGAACAGCCGCGCACCGCGATCGTCGACGATCATCTCGTCGAGAAAGCTCTCGCGCGACCCGCAAAGCGCGCACGCGTGATCCCAGCGCTGCACCTCGAAAGGATGGTCCTCGAAATCGAGGCTGCGCACGCTCGTGTACGGCGGAATCGCGTAGATGCGCCGTTCGCGTCCCGCGCCGAACAGCTGGAGAGCCGGATTCATGTGCATTTTCGGATTGTCGAACTTCGGGATCGGCGAGGGCGCGCTCAGATAGCGGCCGTTGACGATCACCGGGTAATCGTAGGTCGTCGCAATGCTGCCGAAGCGCACGATGTCTTCGTACAACTTCACGTTGATGAGCCCGTATTCGCCGAGCGCGTGGAGCTTGCGGCACTCGGTGAGACGCGGTTCGAGCCGGTACAGCGGCTCGGGCATCGGCACCTGGTAGACGATGATCTGCTGCGCCGTGAGCGGCGTTTCGGGAATCCGGTGACGGGTCTGCACGATCGTCGCGTCCGCGGTGCGCGTGGTGGTCGCGACCCCGGCCGTGCGCGCGAAGAAGCGCCGGATGTTGACCGCGTTCGTCGTATCGTCGCAGCCCTGGTCGATCACCTTCAGCGTATCGTCGAGGCCGATGATCGCGGCCGTCACCTGGATCCCGCCGGTGCCCCAGCCATACGGCAGCGGCATTTCGCGCGAACCGAACGGTATCTGGTGGCCCGGAATCGCGACGGCTTTCAGCAGTGCGCGGCGGATCATGCGCTTGGTCTGCTCGTCGAGATACGCGAAGTTGTAGCCGTCGAGCGTATCGTGCGCGGCGGTGTGCGCCGCAGTGTCGTGCGCGTTCATGCCGCGTCCTCCCCGGGTTGCGCCGCATCGTGCGCGGCGGGTGGTTGCGCGTGCTGCGCCTGGTCGGCCTGTCGCGCATGTTCCGCGCGCAGGCGCCGCACCAGTTCGAGTTCGGACTGGAAATCCACGTAATGCGGCAGCTTCAGATGCTGCACGAAGCCCGACGCCTCGACGCTGTCGCTGTGATACAGCACGAACTCCGGATCCTGCGCGGGCGCCGTCACGCGCTCGCCGAGCTCGTCGGCGCGCAACGCGCGATCGACTAGCGCCATGGCCATCGCCTTGCGCTCGGCATGGCCGAACGCGAGGCCGTAGCCTTGCGTGAAGGTCGGCGCGACCGCGCGGCTGCCCGCGAACTGGTTGACCATCTGGCACTCGGTAACGGCGATGTCGCCGAGTTCGACCGCGAAATCCAGTTCGTCGATGTCCATTTCGACGGCCACCGTGCCGAAGCGGATCTCGCCGACGAACGGATGATTGCGCGCATAGCCGCGCTGCGTCGAATAGCCCATCGACAGCAGGAAGCCTTCGTCGGCGCGCGCGAGATTCTGCAGGCGCAGCGGCCGGTCGGCCGGCATCAGCAGCGGTTCGAGCGCGAGGTCGCCCGGCTCGCCCGGATAGACGCCGCGCCGCTCCTGTTCGACGAGCCCTTCGGCGCCGAGCAGCGACGACACGCGCGGCACGCGGGCGCGAGCCGCCGCATGCCGCGCGTGGGCGTCGGTGTCGGTGTTCGTGTTGGCGTCAGCGTTGGCGCAGGCCGCGCGTTGCCCGGCGTCGTGCGCGCGCGCTTCCTGTGCGTGGTCCGCACGGTCCGCATGGTCCGCACGATGCGCGCCGTGCGGGCTTCGCGCATCGTCCGCATCGTCCGCGTCTGCGCGCGCGCCGGCGGCAGCGGACGGCGCGCCGTCCGCGAGCAGCGCGAAGTCGAGCAGCCGCTGCGTGTAATCGTAGGTCGGGCCGAGCAACTGGCCGCCGGGCACGTCCTTGAACGTAGCCGAGATGCGCCGCGCGATGGTCATGCGCTCGGTGTCGAGCGGGCACGTATAGCCGAAACGCGGCAGCGTCGTGCGATACGCGCGCAGCAGGAAGATCGCCTCGACGAGATCGCCCGCGGCCTGCTTGATCGCGAGCGCGGCGAGTTCCTCGTCGTAGACGGAGCCTTCGGTCATCACGCGCGCCACCGCGAGGCGCATCTGCTCGCGGATCTGCGCGACGCCCAGCTCGGCGACGGCCGGGTCGCCGCGCCGCGCGTCGTCGAGCAGGCGCCATGACGCCTCGATCGCGCGCTCGCCTCCTTTGACTGAAACGTACATCAGTGCCACTCCACTCGGGTCGTGCGCGGAATGCCGACGACGGCATCCCCGCAGATCAGATAACAGTCGATGCCGCACGGCGCGCGTTTTGCCAGCGCGGCGCGCGCATCCCAGAACGTGTCGGGCAGGCCGGCAGGCGCAATCAGCGCGTGCGACGCGATGCCGGGCCCGCTCAGCGCGAGCGGCCGCCCCCCCGACAGCGCGTCGACGCGCACGAACACGGTGGCCGAGTCCTGCGGCGCTTCGGGCGTGCCGCCCGCGAACGCCGCGGGCGGCGGCAGCAACGCCGCGTCGGCGATGTACGCGAACGCCGCGTCGCCGGGATCTTGCGCAAGCGGCGCGCCGGTGTGAAAGCGCACCGATTGCGCGAGCACCTCGTCGGCGGCAGCCAGCCAGACGGGCGTGCCGTAGTCCGCGAGCGCGAGCAGCGCGGCATACGCGGCCGCGGGACGCGGCGCGAGCGCCGGGTCGAGTGCGATATCGAGCGTGCAGCACGTGCCCGGACGCGCGAGCGCATCGAGCAGCACGCGAAACACGCGTTGCGCGTCGTGTACCGGATCGCCGAAGCCGGCGAGCAGCGTGTCGAAAGGAACAGACGTATTGCGCATCATTCGCCCCGGACCATCGTGAAGAAATCGACCCGCGTCGATGCGGTGTGCGCTTCGCGCGCATCGCGTGCGGCGGCAAGCTGCGCGCTGAGCGGATCGAGCAGATGCGTGCGCAGCGCGTCGCGCGCGGCCGACGTCTGCAGCAGCGCGTCGGCGAGCGCGGCAAGCTCCGCGCGGCGCTTGTCGCGTCCGAGCTGGCAGGCGATGCCGACATGCGTGCCTTCGCTCGTCCTGAGCCGCAGCACCGCGCGCGTGACGGTCGCCTCGCCGAGATTGAACGCGTCGCCCGTGCCGCCGATCCGGCCGCGCACCATCGCGAGCCCGGTTTGCGGCGCGCGCAGCCAGTCGAAAGCGGGCAGCGGCGCGCCGTCGCCCACGTGGGCCAACGCGGCTTCGATCAGCGCGCGCGGCGCGCGGGCGAGCAGCGCGAGCCACGCGCGCCGTTCGTCGGTCGGGGGGGAGAGGGCATCGTTCATGGGCAAGCTCCTTCAAACGGGACGACCAGCCACGGCACAGGCCGATCGGCCTCGACGGCACGGCGCGCCGCGCCGGACTCATGCCTGTTCAGGCTGTACCGACATCTAGTCGTCTAGATGACATGAAGCGCATGTTAGCATGTCGATCGGGTCATCCATGTGACACTTTCGTGGCCGTGACTTTCATCATGTGCGCGCGCCACGGCCCTACAATGGACGACCAAGCCGAGATTGAAGCGAACCTGGATGACATGAAGACGACACGAGAGAAGAACGATCGCGCAAGCGCGGCCGACGCGGCCGCTTTTCGCCCCGGCACGCTCGAACGCGGCTCGGGCGTCGCCGTCTGGCGGCAGATCGGGCAGGTGCTGGCCGCCGAGATCGCCGCCAGCGGCTTCGGCGACAGCGGCCGGCTGCCGAGCGAAACCGAGCTGGCCCGCCGCTTCGGCGTGAATCGCCACACGATCCGCCGCGCGATGCTCGGCCTCGCCGCCCAGGGGCTCGTGAGCGTCGAGCAGGGGCGCGGCACGTTCGTGCAGCCCGGCGCGATCGACTACACGATTGGCCGGCGCACGCGCTTCACCGAGAATCTGCGCGAGCAGGGGCACCTGACGAGCGGCACGCTGCTCGGCTCGGAGATCGTCAAGGCCGAGCCGAACGTCGCGAAGGCGCTCGGGCTGCGCACCGGCACGCTCGTCTACCGGATCGAGTCGCTGCACGAGGCCGACGGCGTGCCGCTCACGCATGCGTACGCGTGGTATCCGGCGGCGCGCTTCGCGCGCTTTCCGGACGTGCTGGAGCGCTCGCACGGCAGCGCGTCGGCAGCGCTCGCCGAGTTCGGCGTGAACGACTACACGCGCCGCTGGAGCCGCATCGGCAGCACGCTGCCCGATGCGCAGACCGCGCTGCGCCTGAGCATCAACCGGCAGCAGCCGGTGCTGTGGGTCGAGAACGTGGACGTCGACAGCGCGGGGGTGCCGATCAAATACGGCGTCACGCATTTCGCCGCGGACCGCGTTCAACTGTACGTGGAGCAGGAGCGATGAGCGGCGCGGCCTCGCCTGCGCACCGCGACGCGCCGCGTGGCCCGGCCGGCGGCCGGGTGGCGCTCTACTACGTACCCGCGCGCGACAGCGCCTGGTGGGCGGCCGGCTGCGAGTGGCTCGGGCGCGACCCCGAGTCCGGCGCCGCGCTGATGCCGCCGCTCGTCCCCGCGCTCGATGCGCGCGGACTCGACGTCGCGCAGCTCACGCGCGCGCCGCGCCGCTACGGCTGGCACGGCACGCTGCTCGCGCCGGCGCATCTGCCGGAGGACCTTGCGTTCGATGCACTGCTCGCGCACGCGCGCGACTGGGCGCGCCGCCAGACGCCGTTCGATCTGCCGGTGACGGTCGACGCGCTCGGGCGTTTCGTCGCGCTGCGCCCCGCCACCGACGCAGCCGCGCACGCCATGCGCGCGCTCGCCGCGGATGCCCTGCACGCGTTCGCGCCGTGGCGGGCGCTGCCGTCGGCCGCCGAGCGCGCCCGGCGGCTCGACGCGGGCCTCAGCGAACGGCAGCAGGCGTTGCTCGAACGCTGGGGCTATCCATACGTGCTCGACGAATTCCGCTTTCATATGACGTTGTCCGATTCGATCGATACGCCCGAGCGCGAGATCCTGATCGACTGGTGGCGCAGCCGCGAAGCGGCGCTCGGCGCGCTGCGCATCGCGCAGGTCGGCCTGTTCGTCGAGCCGCAGCGCGACGCGCCGTTCACGCTCGCGGCGCGGTTGCCGCTCGGACCCGCACAGGCGGGGTGCGCGTGAACGGCCGCATCGTCTACGTGATGGGCCCGTCCGGTGCAGGCAAGGACACGCTGCTCGGCTTCGCCCGCGCCCATCTTGCCGGCGCTTGCGTGATGTTCGCGCACCGCTATATCACGCGGCCCGCCGACGCGGGCGGCGAAAATCACATCTGCCTGAGCGACGCCGAATTCGCGATGCGCGCCGAACGCGGGCTGTTCGCGCTGCAGTGGGCGAGCCACCAGTTCCGCTACGGCATCGGCATCGAGATCGACAGCTGGCTCGCGCGCGGCTGCACGGTCGTCGTCAACGGATCGCGCGCGCATCTGGCCGAGGCGTTCGCGCGCTACGCGTCGCTCGAAGCGGTGCACGTCGACGCCCATCCGGGCGTGCTGGCGACGCGCCTTGCGTCGCGCGGGCGCGAAACCCGCGAGCAGGTCGCCGCGCGGCTGGCCCGCCGCGTCGCGCTCGCCGCGCCGCCGGGCATGCCGGTCACGACGATCGACAATTCCGGCGCGCTGGAAGACGCCGGCCACGCGCTGGTCGCGCTGCTGCGCGGGCGCTGACGCGCGCAGCGGGGAAGGGCGGCGCGCGCCGTCCCGATCGACGCACGCGCCGCCCGCCAAGCGCGGGTGGCCACTCCTTTCTTCACTCCCTGCCAGAAGCCTTGAAGATGCCTTGATGGTGCCTTGATGGTGCCCCAAGGCCGCCTTTAAACATCTATACATCTCGACATCCGGTCATATCGAACAAAAATTTTTCCGGTATGCGCCGCGTTCACATTTTCATCATCTGGGCATCCCACAATGGCCTCATCGCACGGCAATACCGGCCTGTGCGTATTTCGACAGGGGCAGACCGCGTCCACGGACATCGGTCGTGTCGTTCTACTTCTCAAGGGAAAAACGATGAAGGTTTCCGGATATCTCGCCGCGGTCGCGCTTGCCGCGGGCCTCGCCACCCCGCTGGCCCACGCAGCCGGCACGTGCCCGAACGACGGTGTCGTGCGTTTCGGGGTCGAACCGTACGAGTCGGCCCAGCGCCTGCTGCCGGTGTACTCGGATCTGGCGAAGCTGATCGGCAAGAAGCTCGGCTGCGACGTGAAGCTCTATGTGGCGACCAGCTACAACGCCGAAATCGAAGCCATGCGCAACGACAAGCTGGAATTCGGCGAATTCGGCCCGCTCGGCTACGTGCTCGCCCACCAGGTCGCGCACGCCGAAGCAGTGGCATCGTTCGCCGGCGATGACGGCAAGCCCGCGACGTACTACGCGTCGATCGTCACGTGGCCGGGCTCCGGCATCCATACGGTCGCCGACACGCGCGGCCGCTCGTTCGCGTACGCGGACCCGGCGTCGACCTCCGGCCATCTGTTTCCGGCCTACGGTCTGCGCAAGGCGGGCGTCGATCCGGACAAGGGCGTGAACGCGATCTACGCGGGCAGCCATACCGCGTCATACGAAGCACTGCTCAATCACAAGGTCGAGGCGGGCGAGCTGAATAGCGAGGAAATCGCCAGCGCGAAGCTGCACAACCAGTACGATCCGAAGGCGTTCATCACGCTGTGGCAGTCGCAGCCGATTCCGCTCGATCCGCTCGCGGTGCGCGGCGATCTGCCGGCGGACTTCAAGGCGCGCCTCGCGCACGTGCTGAGCACGCTCGATCTGCACGAACTGCCCGAGGCGGACCAGAAATTCCTCGCGTCGAACGAGAATCCTGCGCTGCGCACGGTGCCGCAGACCGACGCGGCCTACAACCAGATTCGCGATCTGGTGTCGACCCTCAACATCGATCTGGCCAAACTGTGAACACGATCTCCGCTGTCTCCGCGACGGGCGGGCGCCTCGCGCTTCCGCCAGCCGGCCTGATCGCACCGGATGACGCGGGTGCGCCGCACGCGGCGCGCCCCGAGGCACTCGGTGCGCACGCGCCGCTCGCGGTCCGCAACCTGACGATGCGCTATGCGAACGGCCATACCGCGCTCACCGACCTCAGCGTGTCGGTGCGGGCGGGGGAGATGGTGGTCGTGCTGGGCAGCAACGGCTGCGGCAAGTCGACGTTCCTGAAATGCGTGGTCGGGCTGAACCGCCCAAGCGGCGGGTCGGTAAAGATCGCCGGCAAGGAACTCGCCACGCTGTCGGGCCGCGCGCTGCGCGACGCGCGACTGCCGCTGGCGCTGATCTCGCAGCATGCGAACCTCGTGAAGCGGCGCAGCGTGCTGTCGAACGTCTGCTGCGGCGCGCTCGGCCGGCACCGGACGTTCGCGACCGCGTTCGGGCGCGCGCCGCGCGACGAAATGGAACCCGCGCGGCGCTACCTCGACGAAGTCGGGCTGCTGCATCTCGCCGGACAGCGCGCCGGCACGCTCTCCGGCGGTCAGGCGCAGCGGGTCGCGGTCGCACGGGCGCTCGCGCAGCGTCCGACGGTGCTGCTCGCCGACGAGCCGGTCGCGAGCCTCGACCCCGAAGCCGCCGACGAAGTGATGCGCCTGCTGCGGCGGCTCGCGAGCGTCGACGGACTGGCGGTCGTGTGCGTGCTGCATCAGACCGAACTCGCGACGCGCTATGCGGACCGTCTGATCGGGCTGCGTCAGGGCCGCATGGTGTTCGACCGGCCGGCCTCGGCCGTTTCCGACGAGGAGATCGCGGCGCTCTACGCCGCGCACACATGATGAGTACTTCTTATCGAATCACCTCGGCCGGCGTCGGCCCGCTCGGGCGCAAGCTGTTTGGCGTGGGCGTGCTGATCGCCTGCGCGGCGCTCTTCGTGCAGTCGTGGATCGGCGTTCAGGCGCGTCCGCAGGATCTGCTGACGGGTGCGCACGGGATGGCCGACATCCTGTCGCGCGCCATGCCGCCGGCCTTCGACCAGTTCGTGCCGAGCCTCGAGCCGGTGGTCGAGACCGTGGACCTCGCGATCTTCGGCACCGTGTTCGGCGTGCTGTTCGCGTTCCCGCTCGCGGTGCTGGCAGCACGCAATCTGACGCCCGGCAAGCCGGTCTATTTCGGCGCGCGCGCGCTGATCGGCATCACGCGCGCCGTGCCGGATCTGGTGTGGGCGCTGCTGTTCGTCACCGCGGTCGGGCTCGGTCCGTTTCCCGGCGCGCTCGCGCTCGCGGTGCACTCGGTCGGCATGCTCGGGCGCCTGTTTGCCGAGGTGATCGAGGACATGGACATGGGCCCCGTCGAGGCGCTGACGCTCACCGGCGCGAGCCGCATGCAGGTGTTCACGCATGCGGTCGTGCCGGGCGTGTTGCCGTCGCTGGTCGGCATCAGCCTGTTCCGCTTCGACGAAAACCTGCGTTCGTCGCTCGTGCTCGGTTTCGTCGGCGCCGGGGGCATCGGCTTCCAGCTGCTGACCGCGATGAACCTGTTCCAGTACCAGACCGTCGCGTTCCTGCTGATCGTGACGTTCGTGCTGGTCGCCTGCGCGGAACGCGTCTCGGCGTTTCTGCGCAGCCTCGTGCACTGAGTCCGGCGCACGCGGGCAGGGCCTGACGGGATGCGCGCCGCGTGGCACGACACGCGGCGCGAATTAGCGCTAAAGTACGCAGTTATCTCTCAGCCCCGTCTCTCACCCCCCCGTCAGGAAATCGTGAAGAAACTTTCAATTGCGGCCATGCTCGCAGCCGGCGTGCTGCTGTCCACCAACAGCCGGGCCGACGGCGAGGCGCCGGTCAGCTACCTGCCGGCGGCATCGGCGCCGAGCTTCGAACACGCGCCGGCGATCGTCGAAGGCGCGCGCGGCCAGGCGGTCAAGGCCACCGTCTATGTGTTCATGGACCCGAACTGCGTCTTTTGCCATTTTGCGTGGAAGGCGCTGCAACCTTACGAAACGGAAGGATTGCAGGTCCACTGGATTCCAATGGGCTTTCTGAAGCCCGATTCCGCCGGCAAGGCTGCGGCGCTGCTGCAGTCGCACGACGGCGCGGCGCTGCTGAAAGTCCTCGAAACGCATTATTCGGTCAAGGACGAATCGGGCGGGATCGCCCCGCTGCCAGTGATTCCGTCGGCCCTGCGCACGCAGCTCGACGGCAATCTGCAGGTGTTCCAGAATCTGGGCTTCCAGGGTACGCCCGCGATCATCTATCAGGCGTCCGGCGGCCGCTGGGCGGACATCGACGGCCTGCCGAAGCTCGGCATGCTGCCGGGCCTGCTCAACCTGCCCGCCCAGCCGGTCACCGATCCCGAACTGAAGCAATATCAGTAAGCCGGCAAGCGGCGGAGCGGGGCGCGCGGCAACCGGTTCGGCGCGCCCCCGCACGCTGCCATGCGGCTCACGCAGCCCACGCCGCCGCTTGACGACGCGCTCGCCATGAGCGAAAAAACATCTTGAAACAGGCGCTTTCGTTTGCCATCGCCTTTTTACACCGTCATTTTCATTCGGATTCCTATTAAATGACGTGACTGTGGCGCTGCGCGAAGGGCGGTTCCGCCATGCCCGGGCACGACGCATCGCCCATCGCGGCCACTCCATGCGCGCGCAACCGTTTCTCGAACGGCCGGCCGTTTCGCCTAAGGCTCTCTTAAGCGTTTACCCCGGATACTTCAATCGTTCCGGGGCGCGGCCGGCGGCGGACGAGCGGCGCAGGGCAACACGCCCGGGCGGCAAGCGTGGCCGCCCATCGCTCCACCCGCGACACCGATCGCCGCGCCTGAGCGTTCCCGCGCGAGCCCCCCGTTATCCAGCGCCGCACCCAACTATGGCAAATAAAATCTGGCCCATTCTGGGCACCTTCGCGAGCGCGCTCGTGGTCGGCGGATGCGCGTCGTATCATCCGTTGCCGCTGCCCGGGCACGCCCAACTCGCCGCGCGCATCGTCGAGATCCGGCACACGCTGCCCGCGCCGTCACCCGGCGCGGAGCCGACCGTCATCGACCTGCATGAGCCGCTGAGCATCGGGCAGATCGGCCTGCTCGCGATCCTCAACGCGCCCGCGCTGCGCACGGAGCGCGGCGAGCACGGTCTTGCGCAAGCCAGCCTGATCCAGCGTTCGCTGCTGCCCAATCCTTCAGTCGGTCTCGGCTATGCTGCGTTCCTCGGCGGGCCCGGCACGACCGGTGCCTTCTCCGCGTCGCTGAGCGAGGACATCGCGTCGCTCGTCACGTATCGCGCGCGCGTCTCGGCCGCGCGCACGCACGTCGCCCAGGTCGATGCAGATCTGCTCTGGCAGGAGTGGCAGGTCGCGCAGAAAGCGCGCCTGCTCGCCGTCGATCTTTACTGGGGCGAGCGGTCGATCGCGGACAGCGAGGCCGGTCTCGCGTCGCTGTCGAAGACGGCGTCCGCGGTGAGCCGCGCGGTGGATGCCGGCAGCCTGAGCCTCGCCGCGCTCGCGCCGCTGCAGGCTTCGACGGCCGCGGCCGGCCAGTCGCTCGCCACGCTGCGTCTTGCGCAGCTTCGCAACTGGCAGGATCTCGATGCGCTGCTCGGCCTGAAACCCGACGTGCGTTTCGCGATCGCGAAGCCCGAGGTTGCGGCGCTGCCCGCCGATCTCGACGCGCTGATCGCCGGCGTGGCGTCGCGGCGCCCGGACCTGATCGCGCTGCGGCTCGGCTACCGCAGCGCCGACGAAAACGTGCGCGCCGCGATCCTCGGGCAGTTTCCGGCGTTCGTGCTGGGCGGCACATGGGGCTCGGATACATCGGACATTCGCTCGGGCGGCCCCACCGTCACCTTCGATTTGCCGATCTTCGACCGCAACCAGGGCGCGGTGGCGCGCACGCGCGCGACACGGCGCCTGCTCCACGCACAGTATCAGAGCCGGCTCGACGGCACCGTGTCCGGCATCCTCGCATTGCAGGCGCGCAGCGACCGCATCGCTGCGTCTCTGACGCAAGCGCGACACGACGCCGCGCTTGCCGCCGCGCAGGCGGCGGTCGCAAAGCGGGCTTACGAACAGGACAATCTCGATCAGCGCGCGCTGACGGACGATGAAACCACCGCGTTGCAGCAGCGCCTTCAGGTATTCGATCTCGCCCGCGGACTCGACGAAGCGCGCATCGCACTCGCCCTGGAGCTGGGGCTCGGACTGCCGTCCACCCGCATCGCTCCCCCCGATTCCACGAGGTAAGCCCATGACGTATCGAAAAATCCTTCGCATGGCCGCGCTGGTTGCCGGCTGTGCCGCCGCGACGGGCCATGCCGCCGCCGCGCCGGACGCCGGCGAGCCCAGCGTGCTCGTCACGCTGACCGCGTTGCGGCAAGGCAGCCTGCCGCGCACGGTCGACGCTTACGGCGACGCACAGGCCGCACCGGCGGCGAGCCGCTCGGTCACGGCCTCGACCTCCGCGACGGTGACGGCCCTCTACGTGCAGCAGGGCGAAGCCGTCGCCGCCGGCACGCCGCTGCTGCAACTCACGCCGGATCCGCAGACGGCGGCGGCCTACGCGCAGGCCGAGACGGCGCTGCGCGTCGCCGACGACCTCGCGGCGCGCACCGCACAGCTGTTCGCGGGGCATCTCGCGACCGCGCAGCAAAACGCGGATGCGCGTCAATCCGCCTCCGACGCACGGGCGAATCTCGCGGCGCTCAAGGCTCAGGGCGCGGCTGGCCGCGCGGTGCTGCGCGCGCCGTTTCGCGCGATCGTGCTGCGCGTGTCCGCGTCGCCGGGCATGCGGGCCTCGGCAGGTACGCCGCTGCTGGATCTCGCGAAGCCCGACGGCGTGGTGCTCACGGTCGGCGTCACGCCGGCGCGTGCGGCGCTCGTCGCCCGCGGCAACACCGCGCGCGTGACGGCGGTCGGCGACACCCGAAGCTGGCCCGCCACGGTCCTGCAGCGCGGCGCGATGATCGATCCGGCGATGGGACTCGTGCCTGTGACGATCGCGTCGCCCGACGCCCGCCTGCTGCCCGGCGAAGCCGCCGAAGCGACGATCACGGTCGGCGAGACGCACGGCTATGTGGTGCCGCACGCGGCGATTCTCGTCGATGAGCGCGGCGAGCCCTACGTGGTGCAGGCAAACGGCATGAAAGCGCGCAAGGTCGCGGTGCAGATCGCCGGCACGCAGGGGAACGAGGACGTGATCCGCGGCGCCGGGCTGAACGCGGCGCAGCCGCTCGTGCTGTCGGGCAACTACCAGCTCGATGACGGCATGCGCATGCGCGTCGCGGCGCCGCGTGGGCAGGAGGCGAAATGACGTTTGCCGGCTGGCTTCACCGCCATCGTCTTCCGGTTCTCGCCGTCGCGTTCGTGCTGACGCTGGCCGGCGTCTACGCCGCGCTCAGCCTGCCGGTGGGGCTGTTTCCGCTGACCAGCTTCCCGCGTATCCGCATCGAGGTGGATGCGGGCAGCATGCCCGCGAAGCAGATGCTGATCGACGTGACCGAGCCGCTCGAAGCCGCCGCGCGCGCGGTACCCGGCGCGGTGGACGTGTCGTCGACGACCTCGCGCGGCACGGCGGAAATCTTCGTCGATTTCCCGTGGGGCTCGGACATGAACCAGGCACTCCTGAGCGTCGATGCGGCGTTCGCGCAGAAACTGCCGGACCTGCCGCAGGGCACCACCTATAGCGCGATCCAGATGAGCCCGAACGTGATCATGCCGTTCGTGTCGTATGCGCTGCTCTCCGACCAGGTGCCGCTTGCCGCGCTGCGCGAGACCGCGCGCTACCAGATCCTGCCGATGCTGACCGGCATTCCCGGCGTGCGGCGCGTGGGCGTGCTGGGCGGCGAGACGCCCGAAGTCGAAGTGTCGGTCACGCCGCAGATGCTGCAGACCTACGGGCTGACGCTCGCCGACGTCGCGCACGCGCTGTCGGCGACGAATACCGTGGCGGCCGTCGGCCGGCTCGAAGACAACGACCTGCTGTATCTCGCGCTGAGCGACAACGCGTTCACGTCGCTCGACTCGGTGCGCGCCACCCCGGTGCGTACCGGCAAGGGCGGCGTGATGCCGCTGTCGCAGCTCGCGCAGGTCAGCATGGGCGCCGTGCCGCAGTGGCTGCTCGTGAACGACAACGGTCATCCGGCCGTGACCTTCGACGTGTACCAGCAGGATCGCGCGGACTCGCTGAGCCTCGCGAAGCGCGTGGCCCAGCGCCTCGATGCGTTCATGAAAACCCAGCCGGACACGATCCGTCTGTACAAGTGGTACGACCAGACCGAGCTGGTGCGTTCGTCGATCGCCGCGCTGGAGGAAGCCATCGCGATCGGGCTCGTGTTTGCCGCAGGGGTGCTGTTCGCGTTCCTGCGAAACTGGCGCGTCACGGCAGTGGCGATGATCGTCGTGCCGATGTCGGTGCTGTGCAGCGTGCTGATCCTGTGGCTGCTCGGCATGACGCTGAACATCATGACGCTCGGCGGCATCGCCGCGGCCATCGGGCTCCTGATCGACGACGTGATCGTGATGATCGAGCACATCGCGCGCCGCGCCGGTCACCCGGATCAGGCGGATCCGCAGGCCGGCGTGTTGCACGCGGCGCGCGAGTTCCTGTCGCCGCTGCTCGGCTCGACGCTCGCGACCACGATCATCTTCATTCCGCTCGCGTTCCTGTCCGGCATCACGGGCGCGTTCTTCAAGTTCCTGTCGCTGACGATGGCCTCGTCGCTGATCATCTCGTTCCTGCTCACCGCGTTCACGGCGCCGCTGCTCGCGCGCGCGATGATCGACTTCCGCGCGTGGTCGGATCCGGGACATGGCCCGCAAACGTGGATGCGCCGCACGCACGCGCGCGTGCTCGACGCGCTCTTCAAGGCGCCGTGGCGGATCCTGCCAGGCCTCATCATCCTTGCGGGCGCGGGCTACCTCGCCTATCACCACGTGGGCACGGGTTTCCTGCCGCGCATGGACGAAGGCGGCTTCGTGCTCGACTACCAGTCGGCGCCCGGCACGTCGCTTCGCGAAACCAACCGCGAACTGCAGCAGGTCGAGGCGATCCTCAAGCACGATCCCTACGTGGACACCTTTTCGCGCCGCACCGGCGCGGGGCTCGGTGGCGACCTGACCGAGACCTATCAGGGGGACTTCTTCGTTCGCCTCGTGGATCCCGCAAAGCGCCCGAACATCTGGAAGGTGATGGACGGCATCTCCGCCACGGTCACGCAGCGCGTCCCCGGCATCAGCTTCGACACGCATCAGCTGATGAGCGACATGATCGGGGACATGGTCGGCCGCCGGCAGCCGGTCGTGATCCAGTTGAGCGCGAAGAACCCCGGCGTGCTCAACGGAGTCGCGCAGCAGGTGGCCGACGCGCTCGGCAAGGTGCCCGGCATCGAGCCGGCCTCCGTCGACGATGGCGTGGTGCCGGCCGGCGACGCGCTCGACATTCACGTCGACACGGCGGCCGCGGCGCTCAAGCGCATGACGCCGGCCGACGTCGAGCATCAGGTGTACCACTATCTGCACGGCGCAGTCGTGACGCGCTATCCCGGCACCGTGCAGGACGTGGGCGTGCGGCTCTGGCTCGGCGCGCCGCACGCGCCGCTCTATCGCGACACGCTCGGCACGCTGCCGCTGCGCGCGCCGGACGGCCAGATCTTTCCGCTGGCGAGCGTGGCGACCACGCGCTTCGTCTCCGGACAGCCGGAGCTCACGCGCGACAACCTCCGCCAGATCGTCGCGGTGACCGCGCAGATCAGCGGCTCGCACGATCTCGGCTCGACCATCGCGGCCGTTCGCGGCGCGCTCGACAAGCCCGGCCTGATCCCGTCCGGCGTCACCTATACGTTCGGCGGCGCCTACAAGCAGCAGCAGATGGCCGTGCGCGGCATGCTCAAGGTGTTCGCCGCCGCGGTGGCGGCGGAGATCGTCCTGCTGCTGTTTCTCTACCGGGAGCCGTTCGTTCCGGTCGTTATCATGGCCACGTCGCTCGTATCGACCGGTGCAGTGTTCATCGGCCTCTGGCTGACCGGCGTCGAACTCAACATCACGGCCATGATGGGCATGGTGATGATCGTCGGCATCGCGACCGAAATGGCGATCTTCCTCGTGTCCGAATACCAGATGCTGCGGGACACGATGCCGGCCCGGCGCGCGCTGCGCGAAGCGGCGCTCAACCGCCTGCGCCCGATCACGATGAGCACGCTCGCGATGATTCTCGCGCTCGTGCCGCTCGGCGCGGCGATCAGCGGCTCCGGCGACCAGATGCTGCAACCGCTCGCGATCGCGATCATCGCCGGCGCGCTCGTGCAGTTGCCGCTGGTCCTGCTCGTGATGCCGGTGCTGATCGGATTGACGCTTCGCTGGCCCGGCGGCGGCGACCGATAGCACCGGACTCCCTGCACGAAATGGGACGCACGCCGCCGCGCAGGCGGCGTGCGCCGCGCGCGTCACCGCGCGGAAACTCACCTGTCGCGTGAGAAAAATTCATACCTTTGATGCGTACTGATGCGACATGGCCCGAAGGGCAGGGGCGTTCCAGTGGGCCGGCGGATCGCGCCCGCGCGCTGGCCGCCGCGTCGAGCGCCGCTTCATAAGCGGCCGTTATCAGGCGATACGGCGAAACGATTAGACCTTCACCACGCCTCCAGTCAACACTTCTGCGTGTCGATCGGTCGCAAACCGCGCGATCGTACACGGGCCGCCTCTGGGCGTCCGGTTCCTTTTTTCCAGAGTGGAGACAACTATCGTGGCAAAGATTGTGTGTGTGTTGTACGACGATCCGGTCAAGGGCATGCCGAAGCAGTATGCGCGCGACGCGCTTCCGGCGATCACCCGCTATCCCGACGGACAGACCACGCCGACGCCGAAGGCGATCGATTTCACGCCGGGGCATCTGCTGGGTTGCGTGTCGGGCGAACTGGGCCTGCGCCGCTATCTGGAGTCGAACGGCCATCAACTGGTCGTGACGTCGAGCAAGGACGGCGCCGACAGCGTGCTCGACCGCGAACTGCACGACGCCGAGATCGTCATCTCGCAGCCGTTCTGGCCGGCCTATATGACGGCCGAGCGCATCGCGAAGGCGCCCAGGCTCAAGATGATCGTCACGGCCGGCATCGGCTCGGACCACACCGATTTGCAGGCGGCGATGGATCGCGGCATCACCGTCGCCGAAGTCACGTACTGCAACAGCAATAGCGTCGCCGAGCACGTCGTGATGACGACGCTCGCGCTGGTGCGCAACTATCTTCCGTCGCACAACTGGGCCAACGAAGGCGGCTGGAACATCGCAGACTGCGTGGAGCGTTCGTACGACGTCGAAGGCATGCACGTGGGGACCGTCGCGGCCGGTCGCATCGGTCTGCGGGTGCTGCGCCTGCTCAAGCCGTTCGACATGAAGCTGCATTACCTCGATCGCCACCGCCTGCCGGAAGCGGTCGAGAAGGAACTCAACCTCACGCATCACACGAGCCTCGAGAGCCTCGCGAAAGTGTGCGACGTCGTGACGCTGAACTGCCCGCTGCACCCTGAAACCGAACACATGATCAACGCGAACACGCTGAAGTACTTCAAGCGCGGCGCGTACCTGATCAACACGGCGCGCGGCAAGCTGTGCGACCGAGATGCGATCGTCGCCGCGCTGAAAAGCGGTCAACTGGCGGGGTACGGCGGCGACGTGTGGTTCCCGCAGCCCGCGCCGGCGGATCACCCGTGGCGCAGCATGCCGCACCAGGGGATGACGCCGCACATCTCGGGCACCAGCCTCTCGGCACAGGCGCGATACGCGGCGGGCACGCGCGAGATTCTCGAATGCTATTTCGAGGGACGTCCGATCCGCAATGAATACCTGATCGTGCAGGGCGGCAAGCTCGCGGGCGTCGGCGCGCACTCGTACAGCGCGGGCAATGCGACGAAGGGCTCCGAAGAAGCGGCGCGGTTCCAGACGGCCTGACATCGATGGCCAACCCGTCCGTCGCGCCTGCGGGCGCACACGAGGCCGCGACGTGGCGCGCCCGGGCCGGCAGCATCCTGCTTGCCGGCCTGGGCGGCTTCATCGCACTGGCCTTCGCCGGCCTGCTGGCGCAGCACACCGCACAACCGTGGATTCTCGGATCGTTTGGCGCGACCTGCGTCCTGCTCTTCGGCTTTCCCGGCAACCCGTTCTCGCAACCGCGCAACATCCTTGGAGGACACGTTCTGACAACGCTGACCGGTCTCGTCTGTCTGCATCTGTTCGGCCCCGGGTATCTGCCCATGGCCGCCGCGACAGCCTGTGCGCTGATGCTGATGATGCTCACGCGGACCGTTCACCCGCCGGCCGGCAGCAATCCGGTCATCATCTTCGCGGCGCAACCGGGCTGGTCTTTTCTGGTCTTGCCGACCGCGGGCGGGGCCATCGCGCTGGTGGCGATCGGCTGGCTTTACTGGGCGGCGGTCAAACGCGGCTCATGGCCGCTACGATGGCACTGATGGCGTGACCTGACATCCGGCTGCGCATCCGGCTGCGTAACCGGATGCGCAGCCGGGTTACAGCGCGGGCTACGTGACGAAGGGCTCCGAAGAAGCGGGGCGGTTCCCGACGGCCTGACGTCGATGGCTAGCCCCTCCGTCGCCCCCGCGGGCGCACGCTCATGCAGCGGATCGGAAGGACGTGGGCGCCTCCGTCCGTCTTTCAAGAATGATTCGGATAACATAGTATATTCCACCGGAAGCCGATCCTCGCGCGTTGAGAGGGCAGAGGCCCTCCCGCCCCCCGCCTCGCCGTTCAGGTGCCGGCCTGCCAGCCCCCGCCCAGTGACTTGTAAAGGGCGACAAGCGCGAGGGATACGTCTTCCGTGCCTGTTACGGCCGCGTCACGGCTGGTCAGCAAGACTTGTCTTGCGGCCAGCACCTGCTGCAGGTCAACCAGGCCCACAGCGTACCTGCGTTGCGCGTCGTCAAAGGACTGCTGACTCTGGATCACGGCCTGATCCAGCTGGTTGAGCCGATATTGCGTGGCGGCGTAATCCGCCAGTCCGTCGTCGACCTCATGCCATGCCCGCAGTACTGTCTGCTGGTACTGAATAGCCGCTTGCTGCTGCTGGGCCCGCCGCAAGCGGAGTGTGCCGCGCAGCCGTCCGCCTTCGAAAATCGGCAGGCTGATCGCGGGGCCAATCGCGAAGGTCCTGCTGCCCCAGCTTCCCAGATCGGAAAGCTGAAGCGCCTGCGCGCCCATGTCGCCCGACAAGGTGATACGGGGATAGAAATCGCCGACGGCCACGCCGACATTAGCGGTCGCTGCGTGAAGGGTTGCCTCTGCCTGCCGGATGTCAGGGCGTCGCTCGACCAGCTGGGAAGGCAGGCCGACGGGCACCTGCGAAGGAACGGGCGGAACCGGGGCAGGCGCATCCAGTTCCTTTTCGAGCGCGCGGGGCGGTGCCCCTAGCAGCAAGCTCAGCGCGTTGACGAGATGGGCCCGCTGCTGCTGCAGGAGCGGCAGCCGTGCTTCGACGTGGGCGGTACTCAACGCCGCACCGGCCACCTCGACCTGAGTCGCGGCACCGTGAGCAAAGCGGATACGCACCAGTTCGAGACGATGATGCGCTACTTCACGGGCCTGGTCGAGCAGGGCCAGTCTGGCCTGTACCGCCCGCAATTGAATATAGTTGCGAGCCGTCTCTGCGCACACGGAAAGCAGGACGCCACGGCGTGCGTAGGCTGATCCCTCGATGGTGGCATCCGCCGACTCGACTTCACGCCGGACGCGTCCCCACAGGTCCAGCTCCCACGAGGCATCGAAGCCTGCCTGCCATACGTTGTAATCGTGTTCACCTTGCTCGCCCGAAGGATCGACCAGTCCCACGGAACTGGCGCGCGCGTGCTGGTAGGACGCGCCCGCTTCCACATGGGGTTCTGCGTCCGCTGCGATAGCCTCGCGCCCGGCGCGACTTTGCCGGAGCCGGCTGCTCGCCACCCGGACATCCAGATTGGCCGTCATCGCCCGGTCAACCAGCGACGTGAGCTCCGCGTCGCCAAACATTTTCCACCAGTCCGGATCAATCGTGGCGGGAACGGGCTGGCTAGGCGTGCTTGCGGTGCCACCAGCCGCCGGCTGCCACTGCGCTGGCATGGCACGGCCTAGCCGATGAAAATCGGGGCCCACGGTACAGGAAGCCAGCATGGTGATGAGTGGCGCCATCAGCAACATCGCCGCCCGAGCACCGCATCTTGCACAACGATTCACGTAAGCCTGCCTTATCCGATGAATTCGGGAAACCGGCGTCTTACGCGTCGGTCGCCGCAAATACTTCGCCCGCAAGCTGGATCGCGGCCAGGGCTGCAGGCACGCCGGCAGGGATGCCGATCTGGATGATCGTGTCGATCACTTCCTGGCGCGAGACGCCCGCGCGCAAAGCCGAGGCGATCCGCAGCTTCAGGATGGGAGCGGCGGTCGCGCCCAGTGCGGCACACACGGCCACCATGATGATTTCCCGCGTACGGAGGTCGAGCGAACTCTGGCCATAGACATCCGCAAACTCCCACTCCATGACAAACCGGCCAATCGCCGGAGCCAGGTCTTTCAGACCGTCCAGGAAGGCGCCCGAGGGCAGCCCCGTGATCTGCTCGAAGGCGGCCTGGCCGGCCAGGAAGCGCTGGTTATCGTTCGACGGCGTTCCGGTGACGTTGCTCATGATGAATTCCTCCAGATCGATAAAGGTTCGGGTGAGGGGTGAGGACGGACGGCTGATGGCGAATAGTCGCCGGCCCGCCTCTTTAATTACCGACTGGTAATTATGTTGTGCGCTACGGATTGCCGTCAAGGCTTATTTGCCAGATGGCAACCGGTGGCGGCGACGTCCCGCCACGGTGCGTTTCTCCTGTTTACCCCGCGATGATCTGTCGCTATGCTGGCCAGATGACCAAATCGATTCCATCCACCCGCGATCGCGGGCCCGCCGCGACGCGCGACGTATCCGGGACGCCGGCGCTTCCTAAACGCCGGCGCATGTTGCCCGAGGATCGCGAAAAAGAGATCGTCGAAGAGTCGGTCCGTTTTTTCGCCGAGGTCGGTTTCGAAGGGACACTGCGCGAACTGGCCCTACGCCTCGGCATCACCCACCAGAATCTGTTCCGCTATTTCCCGACCAAGGAAGCCCTGATCGACCGGGTGTACGAGGAGGTTTATCTGAGCCGCTGGCAGCCTGAGTGGGAAGCGATGCTCAGGCAGCCCGGCAAGTCCCTGGAGGCGCGGCTGATCGACTTCTACAAGGCCTACCTGCACGCGATTTTTCGCTATGACTGGGTGAGAATCTTCGTGTTTGCGGGGCTCAAGGGCGTCGGCATCAGCCAGCGCTATCTCGCCCTGATCCAGACGCGACTGATCGAGCCGCTTGCCGTCGAATTGCGCGGCCTGTCCGGCGACACGCCGGCCCGCAAGGCTTTGTCGGCGGACGAGCTCGAGGTGGCGTGGGGTCTGCACGGCGAGCTGTTCTATCTCGCCGTGCGCCGGTGGGTATACGACATGCCGGTTCCGGACGATCTGGACGCGGTGATCGAAACCGCGATTGCCCGTTTCCTGCACGGCGCACCGGCCGCCATGCGAGCCGTGGCGCGCGCACGCGCTAGTGCAAAGCCGCGACGCCCGCGCGGGCGATAGTGTCATCCTGTTCCCCGGTGCCACCGCTCACGCCGATAGCTCCAACGATCACGCCGTTGCGTAGCAGTGGCATGCCCCCGGCGTAGACCGCGACGCGGCCGCCATGGGAACTGTGGATGCCGAAGAACGGTCCGCCGGGCTGGCTGTACCCGGCCAGCTCGGCGGTGCTCATGTCGAAGGCTCGGGCCGTAAATGCCTTGTCGATTGCGATCTGGATTGCGCCAATGCGCGCGCCATCCATGCGGATGTGCGCGACAAGATGGCCTCCCGCGTCGACCACCGCGATATTCACCGCGTGGCCGATCCGCTCGGCTTCGGCCTGCGCCGCTGCGAGAACCTGACGGGCGTCATTCAGATTGATCATGGCTGGAACTCCTTTGCTGCGTGTTGGAAACGGTCGTCATCGGAAGCTTTGCGGCGCGCGCAACCCCGGGCGCCGGATCGCCTCCGCGATGGGCGTCTGTGCCCGGATGCCCGGAGCCATAGAACCTCATGCACACGGCCAGCACTGCGCCGGACAGCATGGCCACGGCAAGCGCGGCCAGTGTGTCGGCATGTGCGAGGATCTGTGCCTGGCGCCGCACGTCGCCCGCCAGTCGCTGTAACGCCTGCGCCATTGCCTGATCGCTGCCGGTTGATCGTGCGCTGACCGCAGCCGCGAGGGCGTCGAGGCGAGCGGACACGGCCGAGGCGGACATGCTCACGTGGTCCATGAGGACGTTGGACCTGGCCTGCTCGCGCACCCGGTCGAGGGTACTGATCCACGCGAGTCCGATCGTGCCGCCGAGACTGCGCATCACGTTGAACACCAGGGCCGCATGTAACCCTTCGCGTGGCATCAGATCACCGACAAACAGGTACAGCAGCGGCAGCAGGATCAGGGGAAGACCCAGTCCCTGAAGGATCTGCCCGATGCGCAGATCACCGGCGATCCACACGCCATCGATACTCAGGCTGTCGTGGAGGACTCCCGCCGCGACCAGCACGAACCCCAGCACGAGCAGTCGGCGAGGACCGCCCAGCCACTTTCTGTCCAGACACAGCACTGCGCCGGCATAACTGATGATCTGCGGCCACGCGGCGTCCCACAGCACCGGCGCCAGTTCGACCGGACGGTAGTCATGGACCTGTATGAGATATTGGGGGATCACATAACCGCAGCCGGTTGCGGCGAGCCCGAAGGGCACGACTCCCCAGGCGCCCAGCACGATGTTTCGCCTTGACAGAAGCTTGACGTTGAGCAGGCGGTCCCGCCGCTCGCCAGCCGCGTGACAGGCAAATCCGCATACGGCGACGGTGCCGGCAACGAGCAGCACACGAATGGGTGTCGAATGCAGCCAGTCAAGCCGGTTGCCCTGATCGAAGCCGCAGGCAAGCATACCCAGCCCCCCCACGAAAAGTAGCAGTCCGAAGCGATCGGTATGAAGCAGGGGCCGCAGGCGCGGGGTTTCGCGAGGCAGGCCGTACGCTCCCGCAACCCACACGAGCAGGCCAGGAAGCAGGTTGGCGAGAAACAGGGACTGCCATCCGCCGTTGTCCAGCAGCCAGCCCGTGATTCCGGCCGCCACCTGCGGGGCGAGTGTCGAGGCCGAGGTGTAGAGGGCCAGCGCCAGCGCGCGATGTCGAGGCGGCAGGGTGCGCAGCAACGCGATGATGGCCATCGGCAACAGCGCACCCCCGGCCAATCCCTGGGCAGTGCGCGCGACGAGCACGACGGCATAGGGAGGACTGAGCGCGAGTAGCGCCGAAGCGGCCATGAAGAGGCATGTCGCGCCCAGCATTACCCGCCGCAGGGACAACGCGGTGGCCAGCCAGCATCCGGTGACCACGCCCCCGACATCGCCCGCCGCATAGGCCGTCGATAGCCACGAGCCGTCGTCGACGCCAAGTCCCAGGCCGCCGCGCACGTCAGCGAATCCCAGCACCGCGTAGCGGGCGCCGAGCATGGTCATCCAGGCCGCAGCGATGGCGGCCACGCAGGCGGCAAGCCGATGGGGGTCCCACGGCGGCACGCGGCGGGGCGGTCGCGACCCGCCGGCGACAGGTCTCGCCGGGGGGAAGCCCCGCTCGCCCGGGCCTGAGGCAGCAGGCAGGCGATCGCTCACAGCCTTCCCCGTAGCCAGCCGGACAGCCCGCTCGCGAGGCCGCCCGAGCGCGGCCCAGGCGGCGTTTCCACTGACGCGACGACCGACATGCCCGGCAACAGGGCGGCCTGCGAGTTCTGGTCAGGGTCGAGCGTGATCTTCACCGGAAAGCGCTGCACGACCTTGGTGAAGTTGCCCGTTGCGTTGTCGGGTGGCAGCAGGGCGAACTGGGCGCCACTGGCCGGCTGGACGCTGTCCACCGTCCCTCTGAATACGAGATCCGGCAGGCTGTCGACCCGGATGGCGACATGCTGTCCCGGATGGATGCGTGCCAGCTGGTTCTCCCTGAAATTGGCGACCACCCACACGTGCGGCAAAGGAACCACGTCGACGATCAGCGTGCCGGCGCGGACGTACACACCGGGGCGGACGTGACGTTCACCGATGACGCCATCGACCGGGGCCGTGATGCGTGTCCAGCCAAGATCGATCTTTCGCGAATTCAGTATCGAGCGCATGGCCTCGACCGAGGCTTTTGCCTCGTCGATGGTTGCGTTGCCCGTCTGCACCTGCTGCCGGGCCGCCATCCATTCGGCGCGGCGCTGTGCCAGGTTGGCGCTCAGGCGTCTGACTTCCGCGTCGATGACGTCGACCTGCTGGCGTGACGCCGAACCGCTCGGAAGCATGGCGTGATAGCGGGTGCGGTCAGCCGCCGCGCGGTCCAGATCCGCCTGTATGGCCTGCATGGCTGCCGCGGCCGCCGCCACCTGGTCCTGCTCATAGCGGTTCTGGCTGATGGCATGGGCGAGCGCGGCGTCGGCACGCTCGGCGTTCGCCTGTGCCTCGGCCACCCGTTCGCGGTAGTCCACATCCTGCACGAGCGCCAGTACGTCGCCGGCATGCACGCGCTGGTTATCGCGGACCGGTACGTCGGCGAGATACCCGTCGACGCGCGCGGCGACCGGTGTCACATCGGCCCGCACGTAGGCGTCGTCCGTACTCTGCACGCCGCGCCCGGACAAAGCGGGATACCACGCGGCGATCACGGCAGCCAGAAGTACGGCGGACACCAGAATGACGCGTTTCGCCGTGCGTGCCCGAGTTGTCCCGTGAGGCCGCCCGAACAGCAACGCCCAGCTTCCCTTGCGGCCGTGACGGGCGGTACGCACCGGCTCACCGTCCACGTCCGTCATCGATCGTCGAATCATCAGCCGTCATCGCAATAATTACCAAATGGTAATTATATGACAGTGGCGGGCCAAGTCAACCGACCGCCGGCCGATGTTTCTTCCGGGCGGCGCCCACCAGGCCGCCACGCCTTTCTCACAGGGATTGACGTGCGCGACGACTTCGCGCGGTAAGATTGCCCGGATGACCGGCAATCCGATCTTCCCGGCGATCGGGGAGTCGCCGTTCCGCCGGGCCAGCGAATACTACCGGCCCAGGGTCCGCGCGCCCGGCGCCGAGGCGTTGACGCTCGCCGGGCACGAGCGGATCGCCGGCGCCATCGCGTCGCACGATGGCGCGACGACCGAATTCGGCATCGCGCGCACCTGGACGGATGCCGCGGCGATGCTCGCGGCAGAACAACGGGCCGCGTCGCGGCATTCGGCACGGCAGACGTCATAGCGGACGTCATAGCAGACGTCATAGCGGACGCGGCCGGCGACGCGCCGATCGTCGTGGCCAATCTCACCCGCCAGGCGCCGGCGCATGGGCATTGCAGCCGTTCGGGTGCAGCGAACGGACGATCCGGCTGTGACGACTCAGCTTGCGCTGAACGGCGACATCGTCGTGGTGCCGCTCGCGGTCGGCGGCATCCAGCGATACACGACGATGCTCGATCCGTTGTAGTTGTCCTTCGTGACGACGTATTCGCCGCTCGAACGTTGGTAGGCGCGCAGGCCGTACATGGAATCGACGTCGTTGCCGACGTAGACGCTGTCCGGACTGCTGTCGATGAACGTCGTGTCGATCTGGCCCGTCGTCAGGTTGAACGCGTCGATGTTCGGCACCGTATGCACGTAGCCGACGAACAGTTCGTTGCCCGCGGCCGCGATCGACTTCGGGTTCGCGCCCGCTAGCGTGATCACCGGGTCCGGCGTGCTGTGGTTGCCGGCGAGCCAGCCGTGATAGACCTCGATGCGCGAGCCGATCGCGGTCCAGTCCGTGCTGCCCGGGATGCCTTGCGCGAGGATCATCGTGTCGCTGGCGGGCAGGTAGAGGATGCGCGTGAGCGGCAAAATCGTGGCCGGAACCGGCACCGCGACCGGCGCGCCCCAGACCGGCTTGCCGGTCGCGTCGAAGCCGGTCAGCGGATAGTGGGTGATGGCGTTCGTCTTGTCGAGGCCCGCCCAGACGCCGCCGTTGCTGTCGAGGCAAAAGCCGTCGCGCACGGGCGCCGTCGCGCCGAACGCGGGGCCGGGCAGCGTGCTGTCCGGAATCGCGATGTAGCCGCTCGCGGCGTTGAAGTGGAAGAAATAGAACGTGTCGGGATTCTGGCTCGCCGCGACGAGAATCCGCTGCCCGTTGACGCTCGCGAGCTGCGCGAACTGTTCGCCGCGCTGCGTGTCGGCGAGGTTGATGCGCGGATCGGCCGGGTAGGCTACCGGATCGACGGTGTTTGCAACGAACGTGCCGCCCGCGGTGCCCGAATAGATCTGGGTGCCGCTGTAGAACAGCGTGCCGTCGGTGACGGGGTCGGGTGCCGCGTTCCCTTCGAAGTTGACCGACTGGATCGTCCAGAGCGGGGTCCCGGTGGGAGCGAACGCGTGGATGTCGGTGCCGCCGTTGCGGCCCAGGTCCCAGGAGCCGCCCCACGGATTGTCCAGCACGTACAGGTTGCCGGCCGCGTCCTTGCCGAGGCCGGTCACGCGCGTGAAGCGCAGGTTGCCGACCTGGCCCGCAAGGCCGGTGACCGTGTTCAGATACCCGCCCTGATCGCCGAACGTGCCGGCGAGATACGGCGTGCCTGTGACGTTGTAGATCTTCACGTCCATGTCCGGTCCCTCGTCGCCGACCAGCAGTTGCCCGCTCGACGGATCGAAGTAGAGCGACGACGGCTGCGCGTTCGCGGGTAACGCAAGCGTATTGCGCTGGACGCCGTTCGCGTCGAACTCGACGACCGTGCCGGCGCTCTTGCGCGCGACCCAGAGGTTGCCGTTGGCATCGACGGCGAGCGCGCCGGGCCCGGCCACGCCGATATCGCGCTGCCAGGCGCCGTCCGTGGTGAACACGCGCACGCGATTGCCGGGGAAGTCGCTGGCATAGAGCAGGGCGCCTGCGGTCGCGAGGCCGGTCACGACGTCGGCGAGGTGCTCGGTCGTATCGGCACTGACGGCGATGAGCCGATCGCGCGCGTGACTCGCGCGGTTGTAGCGGCCGACATCGCCGCTGCCGTAGCTCGCATTGAACTGCATCGCGACGAACAGCGACGTTGCGTTGCCGGTGATCGCGCCCCCCTGAAAATCGCTGTGACCGCCGATCGAGCCGGCGTTCTGGCCGTTCTGATAGAGGGCGACGCCGCCTTCGTTTTCGTCCCACATCGAGGACGTGTAGATCGTGCCGTCGGGGGCGACCCACATCGAGCGGGCGACGTTGCCGACGCGTGTTGCATTGGTGCCGTAGGTGTTGGCCAGCCAGTCGGTGGTGTATTGCGCTTCGCAAGCCGGTGCGAATGCGCCGCTCAAGGCAGCCGCGAGAACCGCGGCGCAGATTTTTGCGGAAAACATGAAATCAGATCGTCTTCAAACGTACTCGCGCGCTGCGCGCGTAGAGGGCGGGGTTGCAAGACCCGGGAATGCAAGGGACCCCCTGACGATTCGAATCGGTGCGTCGCGCGAGGCACGCGCGACGCGTCGAATTGGTGTGGGATATACGTGAAGGGTTAACGGCGGGGGCGGGTGGGAGTTTAGGGGGACCCGGCAGCAGCGAGCCGCCGCCTGCGGGGCGTCTGGAGCGTCGTTGACGTCGATCAATGCCCTACCGGCGTCGAAGATCGATAGTGTCCTTCATCGCCCACGGCGGTCATGAGTGAGGAGGTCGGTTTGCTATTTCAAGGCAAACACGGACTGAGCGCGGGAATCGCGAATGACGCCCGCATTGCGTCCGGTTGCGCCAAGGCGATGCGCAAAGCCGGAACCGGATCCTGGCCACATCGAGGCAATCGTACATGTCGCGCGTGGCGTCGTTCGGCGTCGCAAGCGTCCTCAAAATGGGCGCATACAGATTGCTGGACCATCGCGCCACCAAGCAGGCTCGCCATTTGAAGCGCGTGGAACAACGTTTGATGGCGCATTCGACGAAGCTACGGCGATAGCGCGCTTCGCATCGAGATTCCTCGCCGCGCCGTGTCGGCGCGTTGCTCAAAAGGACACCCCATGTCGAAAAAATCCTCCGTCGGATCCTCCGGACTCTCGCTGTTGAGCGTGCCGGCGTTCTGGCCGATGGCCATGGCGAAGGCCCTGCTCGACGAGGAACGCGAGCTTTACGCAAAGAACCTCAAATTTGTCGACGAAGAGATCAGGATCCACGAGGAACTCAGGCCCAGGCTCGCGACGCCGAACCAGGCCCGTCTCGATCTTCGCACCATGGTCTTGCGCGACTACGGCACACCGGGGACGGGCATGCCGACCTTGGTGAATGCGCCGTATGCGGGCCATACGGCCATGATCGCCGACTATCGGGCAGGGCAGAGCCTCGTCGAAACGCTGCTTGCAAACGGCATTGGTCATGTCGCGCTGACCGACTGGAAGTCCGCGACCATTGACATGAAGGACCTGGAAATCGACGATTACCTCGCCCAGATCGTTGTCGCGATCGACGACCTGGGTGGACGCGTCAACCTCGTGGGACTGTGTCAGGGTGGATGGACCTCGGCAATGATTGCCGCGCGCTTTCCCGACAAGGTCAATACGCTCGTTCTTGCAGGCTCGCCTATCGATACCGATGCCGGCAACGGGTCGATCAAGCGCATGGTGCATGAATCACCGCTTTCGTTTTACGAGGAGCTCGTTGCTCTGGGGGGCGGACTGATGCAGGGCAAATTCATGCTGCAGGGATGGAAGAATATGCACCCTGCCGAGCATTATGTTCAGGATCAGATCGACCTTTATGAGCATATCGACGATCCAGCGTACCTCGCGAAAGAGGAGGCGTTCGAGAGCTGGTACGAGAACCCGATCGATTTGCCTGGACGCTGGTATCTGCAGGTGATCCAGCAGCTCTTTCAGGAGAACCGGCTGGCGAGGGGAAGTTTCATCGGGCTTGGCCGGCCACTCAACCTGCGCAGGGTCACTTGCCCGGTGTTTCTGCTCGCCGGCGCCGCCGACGACATCACGACCCCCGAGCAGGTGCTCGATACGAACCGGTACATCGGTACGCCACCTGAGCGCATCGTCTCGAAGACAGTGCCAGGTGGGCATATTGGCCTGTTCATGGGGGCGCGGACGCTCGAGGAGCACTGGCCCGAAATCGCTCGATGGATCGCGAGGCAATAAGCGCGGCAGCAATATTGGCGGGCGCTATAGCCGCCCGGGAGCGAGTGATATGGTCACTGGGCGCGACGACGAGCGCGAAGCTTTCGTCAACTGGATCGCTAACAACCCGCTGACAGGCGATGTGATACCCGGCGCCGGGGGACTTCGGAAGGTCCGCTGGTCCCGCGCCGGCATGGGGAAACGCGGCGGCGCGCGCGTCATCTACTACAACCTGCTCGATGACGGCAAAATCTGGCTGCTGATCGCGTACACAAAGGCCAAGTTCGACAACCTGCCGACAGCCTTTCTCAATCAACTTCGTGAGGAAATCGAACGTGACTAAGGATCTCGAAAAGTTTCATGCGGACTTGATGCAGTCCGTGCGCGACATGAAGGCCGGTCGCGCGGCGCGCGTGACGCGCGTTAAACCGACCGAGGCGTCGGTGGCCCGCGCCAAGGTAGGCATGTCGCAGTCCGAGTTCGCGGGCCTGCTCGGCGTGTCCGTGCGGACGTTTCAGGACTGGGAGCAAGGCCGACGCAATCCGACCGGCGCGGCTCAAACGCTGCTGCGCGTAGCCACACTGCACCCGGAAGCCCTGAAAGACGTCCAGTCTGCCGCATAGCCGAGCCAGCGACGCCGGGAAACAGAAGCAGAAGCGCCCGCCGCGCATCAGCGCGAGCGGGCGCTTTTGCTTTACAGCGCGGGGGCGGTAGGGGGCGTACCTGCATCCCTACAACGACGCGATCATCTGCTTGCGGCGATGTTTCACATCGAAAGCGGCTCACCAATCGATGCCTTGATTGCGCGCATCGCTCGGCAAAGCCTGCGCATCATAGTTTACATAATATAAATTATCAACCATATTGATGTAGCGGCTAAGTTGTAATGTCCGCTTCTGGCTAAGTTCAGATGTCCGCTTTTTCGACGCGTAAGCTGTCCGGCTGCCGTTTCCGGCGCTGGAGGCTTCGATGGCTGCAACAGAGCGGATAACGATGACGATGCGCGAACTGGACCGGGTCAAGGTGATTCAGGGCGTGGCCGACGGGATGCTGAAGCCGTGGCGTGCGGCTGAGCGGCTTGGGCTGACGACGCGGCAGATCCGGCGACTGGTTGGCCGGTGGCGCGAGGACGGGCCACGCGGCCTGATCTCTGGCAAGTGCTCGAAGCCGAGCAATAACCGGCTGGATGCGGCGACGGCTGACCGGGCACTGGCGATCATCCGTGAGCGCTATGCGGATTTCGGGCCAACGCTGGCTTGCGAGAAGCTGGTCGAGTGCCATGGCATCCGGCTCGCGAAGGAAACGGTGCGGAGGCTGATGACGGATGCCGGTCTGTGGGTGCCGCGGCGACAGCGTCCACCGAAGGTGTACCAGCCGCGGGCACGCCGGGCGTGTCTGGGCGAGCTGATCCAGATCGATGGCAGTGAGCACGCGTGGTTCGAGCAGCGCGCACCACAATGCACGTTGCTGGTGTACGTGGATGACGCCACGAGCCGGCTGATGCATCTGCACTTCACGGCGAGCGAGTCGACGTTCAGCTATTTCGAGGCGACGCGTGCGTACATCGAACGTTACGGCAAGCCGGGGGCGTTCTACAGCGACAAGGCCAGTGTGTTTCGCAGCGCGTCCGCGGCCAGTACGGGGCGCAGCGTGACGCACTTCGGCCGGGCGATGTACGAGCTGAACATCGACACGTTCTGCGCGAACTCGAGTTCGGCCAAGGGGCGCGTGGAGCGCGCGCATCTGACGCTGCAGGACCGTCTGGTGAAGGAGTTAAGGCTGCGCGGCATCAGCACGTTGAGCGACGCCAATGCCTTTGCGCCCTCCTTCATGGCCGCGTACAACGCGCGCTTTGCAAAGCCACCGCGGAGCACCTTCGATGCACACCGTCCGCTGCGTGAGGATGAGGATCTCGATCTGCTGATGACGTGGCGCGAGACACGCCGTGTGACGAAGTCATTGACGGTGCAGTACGACCGCGTGCTGTACCTGCTGGATGACACGGTCGCCAATCGCCGGTTGATCCATCGGTATATCGACGTGTGGGAGTATCCGGACGGACGTATCGAGATTCGCGCAGATGGCTGCGTGCTGGTGTGCCGGCAATATGACCGGCTGGCGGAAATCGATCAGGGCGCCGTGATCGAGCACAAGCGGCTGGCGCATGTGCTGCAGGTCGCGCAGGCGGTACAGGCGCAGCGCGACAACCGGCGGGCATCGGACGCTCCGTCACGCACGAATCAGGGCCTTGAGGTGCGCAAACCGGGACGGCCGCCGGGGACAAAGAAGCAGCGCGAGTTCACGCAGGCCGATGTCGAACAGGTCGTCACGGCACTCGCGCAAAGCAGAACAGCACGTTCTTCCAAACCTGGCCGGCGGGCTGCGAGGAGCCGTGGACCTGACGTAAGCACCCTGCCCGTTCAGGCGCAATCCTTCGACACTGCGTGAGTTGAAGCGTCAGGAAACAGAGTTTTAACCCTTGCAAAAGCGGACATTTGAACTTGGCTGGAAAGCGGACATTTCAGAATGGCCTAGACAAAATTCCGGTAGCAAAGCATATGGGATACGCCACGTTTGAACCTGAGCACCGGGCGAACACGCAAGTTCGCTGGGCCTGTCGGGAATTTCGTGTTTAAGGCATAACATGCTCCCAAGGAGAGTTTATGCCTCGCAAACCTAAAGCCCAGCCGGCGGATCTGCCGGCGATTCCCGCCGAGTTGCTTGAGCAGTTCGGCAACGGCCCGATGACAGCCGAAACCATTAGCGCTGCGACGATGGCCTTCAAGAAGGCCCTGATCGAGCGTGCGCTGAACGGAGAGATGAACCATCATCTCGGTTATCCCACTGGCGCGGCCAGGCCGGCCGACGTTACCAACCAGCGTAACGGCCGGGGTGGCAAGACGGTTCTGACCGAGCATGGTCCTGTCCGTATCGAGGTACCGCGCGATCGTGACGGTAGCTTCCAGCCGATCCTGATACCCAAACACGAGCGACGCTTCACCGGCTTCGACGACAAGATCGTCGCCATGTACGCCCGCGGCATGACGGTCCGGGAAATCCAGGGCTTCCTGCTTGAGCAATACGGCACCGAAGTCTCGCCCGACTTCATCAGCTCCGTCACCGACGAAGTCATGGCCGAAGTCACCGCCTGGCAAAGCCGACCGCTTGAGCCGATGTATCCGGTCGTGTTCTTCGACGCCTTGCGCGTCAAGATCCGCGAAGACGCCGTGGTCCGCAACAAGGCTGTCTATCTGGCCTTGGGCGTGCTGCCCGATGGTTCGCGTGACATTCTCGGTTTGTGGATCGAGAACACCGAAGGCGCCAAATTCTGGATGAAGGTATTCAATGATTTGAAGACGCGCGGCATTGGCGACATTCTGATTGCCGTGACCGACGGCCTCAAAGGCATGCCCGAGGCGCTGGCAGCTGTGTTTCCTGCAACGACGCTGCAAACCTGTATTGTCCATCTGATTCGCAATAGCCTGGCCTACGCGAGCTGGAAGGACCGCAAGGCGCTGGCGGCCGCGATCCGGCCGATCTACACTGCGCCGAGCGCCGAAGCCGCGCAGGCCGAACTCGATGCCTTTGCCGAAAGCCCGTGGGGTCAGAAATTCCCGACAGTCAGTGTTGCCTGGCGCAGCGCCTGGGACCGCGTGATTCCGTTCTTCGCGTTCCCCCCGGACATTCGCAAGGTTATATACACTACGAACGCCATCGAGAATGTCAACTCGCAACTACGCAAGATCATCAAGACGCGCGGCCATTTCCCAAGCGACGATGCCGCGACCAAGCTCATCTGGCTGGCATTGCGGAATATCACCGCCGACTGGGGACGCGCAGCAAAAGACTGGAAAGCGGCCATGAACCAATTCGCTATCCTCTACGCGGATCGATTTGTTCGGCCATCCGTGTGATTCTCAACCCCGCCTTGAACACGGAATTCCTGACACCCCCAGTTCGCTACGCTATATTGTCGACCTCGGTACACCTTCGAGCTTGCATCCATGGATCGACAGACTGAGAGGCCGAGCGCTACCGGCGAATTCCAACGGAATCAACTGCAGCGCCGTGGACTTACTCTCGAGTACATCACACTGGCATGGAACGTCGTTGGGGTTGTGATCGTCGGGCTTGCCGCCATAGCCGCGCGTTCGGTAGCCCTTGCAGGCTTTGGACTGGATTCCCTGATTGAGATATTTGCTTCAGTCGTGGTCGTCTGGCATCTGGCAGGTACCAGGGTCAACAAGGAGAAACTCGCGCTGCGGATGATCGGAGCGGCCTTCATCGTGCTGGCCGTCTACATCGTGGTTCAGACGACGTATGTGATCACCGCCGGCGGGCGCCCAGCACCTTCGCCCGCTGGCATTGCATGGCTCACGGCAACGGTCATCGCCATGTCTGCCCTGGCTCGCGGCAAGTCTGGACAACGCGGTGCTCATCGCGGAATCGCGCGTAACCGTCATCGACGCTTATCTCGCGATAGCTGTGCTCATCGGCGTCGTACTCAACGCGGTTGCCGGATGGTGGTGGGCGGATCCGCTCGCCGGTCTTGTGATCGTCTACTACGCAGTCGTCGAAGGCGTGGCTCACTGGCGGGAAGGAAGCTCTGTAAATAACTAGGCGCCTGCGTTCGACCACCGTGCCGCTACCCGCTACCCGCTCCCGCTACTCGGTCCGACAGGCCGCGCTGAGCCGCGCCGGAACCGTTGCGACTCCGCAGACCCGCCGATGCGACCCGCCGCGCCGCGCACGTCGGACACTCCCGACGCCAGGCACCCTCTAGACACCCCGATACGCCGCAAGGTCCAACACTGCCTTGAAATCGCGCTGCAGCACCTCGACATCGGTATTCACGCTGCCATAGCGAATCACGTGCAATCCGGCCGCTCCCGCAATCTCGTCTTTCACACGATCCCGCCTGCGCGCCGACGCGGATGCATGACTTCGATCATCCAGTTCCACCACATAAAGCACCTGCCCCGCCTCTGTACAAACGACAAAATCAAACACTTTCCGATCGAACCTGTTACGCCCCGCCCTGCCCGCTCCCTTTACATCAACCAATGCCGACATCGCCACCTGAACGTGAATAACAGCCTCGGGTAAAGCCGCCCGCAACCGTCGAAAGAACTCAAACTCGCGGCCCGTCAAAAGATCACGCCTGACATATTCAAATCGAATACGCCTTTTACTCTTCGAAAGGCCAGCGACAAGAAGCAGCAATGCCGCCGCAACGAAAATCAGCACCAGCCCGAATCGCATAACGTTTTCCTCACTCGCTAAAAAACGTCAATAATATTCACATTCAGGCAATGCCTCTACCTACACTTTCTACTGGTCTGATCCATTCCGATCCGTCGCATCCGGGTGTCTCCGCACCGTCCTGTTACCGCCAGGATGTCATTCCGCCAGCGCGCGCAGTTGCCCGAGCAACGCGTCCGGAATCTCGATGCCGTCGCGCGCTGCCATCTCCGCGAGCGCTGCACGGCGCTGTCCCGGAAGTCGCACATCGGCGTCCTCCAGCATGATGGCGACCAGCGCTTCCACCCGCGACAGGTAAGCCGCTCCTCCCGCCAGCGCATCCGGATCGATTGCCCAGAACAGGTGACCGATCCTCGACTTCTCGCCCTCGTCGGTCAGAAACGAGCCGGCTTCGTAGCCAAAATTCGCGCCCGCCAGCGCGGCAGCCAGAAGTTCGACCATGAGCGCGAGCATCGCGCCTTTCGCCCCGCCGAACGGCAACATCATGCCGTCGAGCGCGGCCCTGGCGTCGGTGGTCGGCGCGCCGTCGCGCGTCGTAGCCCAGCCCAGCGGAATCGGCTTGCCTTCGCGGGCCGCCACCATGATCTTGCCGCGTGCCACGGTCGATAGCGACAAGTCGATCATCAGCGGCTCGCCGTCCCGGCGCGGAAATACGGCCGCCAGCGGATTGGTGCCGAAGAGGCAACGACGGCCGCCCCACGCCGGCATTGCCGCAGGCGCATTGCTGAATGCAAGCCCCACCAGCCCTGCCGCCCCGACCGCCTCCAGGTGATACGCGCTCGCGCCCAGATGATGACTGCGCCGAACGCTCGCCACTGCGCTGCCCTGCTCGCGCGCACGCCCGATCAGCGTTTCGATGGCAAGCTCGCAGGCAGGAAACGCCATGCCATCCGCCGCATCGATCAGCACGGCCGCTGGGCGCACGGTGACGATCGCCGGCCTCGCGTGCGGATCGACTCGCCCGTTGCGCAACTGCGCGACATACATCGGAAGTCGGGAAACGCCGTGCGACGACAGGCCCCGCTCGTCCGCATAAACAAGCGCCCGCGCGGTAGCCGTTGCCGTTTCGGCCGTCGCGCCCGCGCACTGCATCGCGCGTGTAGCGAGGGCCAACAGATCCCCCGACGAAATGCGGCTCATGTCGGAACTCCTTCAGGAAACATGTTCACTGCGGCGCTCAATCCGGTGCGTAATCCGGTCGCGCCGCGTCGCCGATGCCCGCCACGTTGTCCTTTTCGCCGCCGCCGTGTGCGGCGCGCGGCTCGGCGAGCATCCTGCGCGCAGCGGCCGCGTCGAATGCCCCCTCCCATCGCGCAATGACAATCGTCGCGACCGTATTGCCGATCATGTTGACAAGGGCGCGGACCTCGTTGAGCACGCGGTCGATGCCGATGATAAGCGTAATGCCCGCGACCGGAATGATATTGTGCGTCGCCAGGGTGGCGGTCAACGCCACGAGCGCGGCGCCCGCCACGCCCGCGCCCCCCTTCGAGGTCAGCATCAGGATGGCGAGCAGGCCAAGCTGCTGGAGCGGCGACAGATGCGTGTTAGTCGCCTGCGCAATAAAGAGCGAGGTCATCGTCAGATAGATGGCGGCGCCGTCCAGGTTGAACGAATAACCGGTCGGCAACACCAGACCCACGACGGGTTTGGGACAGCCCAGACGCTCGAGCTTCTCCATCAGCCGCGGGAGGACGGACTCCGTTGTCGACGTGCCGAGCACGATCAGCAGTTCTTCACGCAGGTAGCCGAGCAGCGGCAGCAGCGGCACGCCTGCCCAGCGGCAGATGGTTCCCAGCACCAGCACGACGAACAGGATGCTCGTCAAATAGAAGCAGACGATCAGCAGCCCCAGCTGCTGCAGCGTGCCGATACCGTACCTGCCGACCGTGAACGCCATGGCACCGAACGCGCCGAGCGGCGCGAGCCGCATGATCAGCTCGACGATCTTCATCAGCGCTTCGCCGGCCTGCTCGATCACGCTGGACAGGAAGCGGCCGCGGCCCGACATGATCGACAACGCCACACCGAAGAGCACCGAGAACAGCAGCACCTGTAACAGGTTGCCGCGGGCAAAGGCCTCCACCACGGAGTTCGGCACGATTTCGTCGAGAAAGCCCTGCGCGGCCACGGTGTGCGCTTCGGCCATGTAATGGCTGACGGCTTGCGTGCCGAGGGTCTTCGGGTCGATGTTCAGCCCCGCCCCCGGATGCAGGACGTTCGCGACGACGAGACCCAGCACGAGTGCGAGCGTCGTGACCGCTTCAAAGTAGCAGACGGTCTTGAGTCCGACACGCCCGACATGCTTGAGGCTTTCCATCCGCGCGATACCCACCGACACGGTGCAAAAAATCACCAGGGTAATGAGCATCTTGATGAGACGGATGAAGACGTCGCCGAACGGCTTCATCTGTACGCCGAAACCGGGCGAAAAATAGCCGACGAGAATGCCGAGCGCAAGTCCGATCAGGACCTGCACGTAAAGATGTTTGAGCACGCGCAAGATGGTGTCTCCTCCACTCGCTGCTGCTTGAATAGGCAGCGTCGCGCACGGGGTGCCGTGGCTGGCTCAGCCCTGCCGCACCGTGCGCGCGCTGTGGCGAAACGCTGCTCGCGAGGCCCGCCGGAGGCGGCCCTCACGAGGACGGCGTTGCGCTATCAGGCGCTTTCGAACAGACGCGTGAGCACGAATTCACGGTGACCCAGCGCTTCGGCGGCGGTCAGTCGGCCGTTGGCTGTCGCGAGCATCATCTTCAGCAGCGTGTCGCCGGCCTGATCCAGATTCTGCTCACGCTGCAGCAGACCCGACACATCCACGTCGATATGCTCGTTCATCGTGCGCACCGTGCGCGGATTCGCGCAGATCTTGATCACCGGCAAGATCGGATTGCCGATCACGTTGCCCTGGCCGGTCGGGAAGAAATGCACCGCGTAGCCCGAGGCCGCGCACAGCGTCACCATCTCGGCGGCCGCCGACGACGAATCCATGAACCACAGGCCCGGATGAGCCGGCGCCTCGGCCTTGTCGAGCACGCCGTCGACGCGGCACTTCTTGCCGATCTTCTGGATGTTGCCCAGCGCCTTTTCCTCGATCGTCGTCAGCCCGCCCGCGATGTTGCCCTTGGTCGGCTGCGACTCCGACAGATCGTCTGTCTTCCAGCGGTTGATCATGTCCTGGTAGCGGTCGAACATGAACTGGAAGCGCTCGCGCACCTGGTCGTTCGCGCAGCGCGCCGCGACAAGCTGTTCTCCCCCTGTCAGCTCCGAGGTTTCGCCGAACACGAGCGTCGTCCCGAGACCGTAGAGCTTGTCGAACGCATTGCCGACCGTCGGATTCGCGCCGCACCCCGACGTGGTATCCGACTCGCCGCACTTGGTGGACACCCACAGGTCCGATATCGGACATGCTTCGCGCTCCAGCGTGCTCGCCCACTGCACCATCTCCTTCGCGGCCTTCGATGCGCGCAGGATCGTATCGTGATCGCCGTGCAGTTCGATGCCGAAGCCCACCACGGGCTTGCCCGACTTCGCGATGCCCTCGACCACGCGCTGGGTCCAGCCCTCCTCGATGCCGATCACCACGACCGCGGCGACGTTCGGGTTGCAGCCCGTGCCGATCAGCGTGCGAAAGTGCAGATCGAGGTCGGCGCCGAACTGCAGGCGGCCGTACGGATGGGGCAGCGCCATCGTGTCCTTGATATTGTGCGCAACAGCCTCGGCGGCCGCGTTCGACAGGTCGTCGACGGGCAGGATGATCACATGGTTGCGCACGCCGACGCGTCCGTTCTGGCGGCGATAGCCACGGAAAGTGGTGTTCTGGTCTATGACGCTCATGGTGGGTCTCTTCAGTCCGGCTGTAGTCAGGGTCAGGGAGCCGCCGGCCTTGCGCGCGCGGCGGCCTCCCGGCGGATCTTGCTGGTGTTGCGGGTTTTGCGGATCTTGCGCGGCTTACCAGCGCTTCGTCTTGATGTTGTGGACGTGCGCGTGCTCACCCGCCGCGATCGGCGCCACCACCTTGCCGATATCGACGCCGTACTTGTAGACCGTGTCGCCGACCGCCATGTCCTTGAGCGCCACCTTGTGGCCGATGGGAATGTCCTGCTTCGCGCTGACGCCGATGACCTCGTCGTCGTCCATGATCCACGCGTTCAGTCTTGTCCCCGCCGTGATGCCCTCCACGACCGCCACGCCGACGGTGTCCCTCGCTTCGTGCATCACGAGGTGGATCGTTCTCTTCTGCCTTGCTGCATGGGTCGAACTGCTGGCCGCTTGCGCTTCGTCGCTCATCGCTGTCTCCATTCCGGTTAGGGGATCGGTGATCGGTGGTTCATCACCCTGTGTCCGATCTTAGGCGGCGAACACATTCATGTCAACCATATCATCTATATGTGTTGAATGAGTGAAACGAGGGGGCCCGGGTATAATGAGAAGAGATAGATCGCCACAGAAAACGAGAGCGCATGCGATGAAGACGCTGACCATCGGCCCGGATAACGCCAGTGCCGCGACGGCCACGCCCACGATCGGCGGGACGCGCTACAAGGAAGTGAAGAATGCGATGCTCGCGGCCCTTTCGGCGAGGGAATGGAAGGGGGGCGAAGCCATCCCGTCCGAAAAGCGTCTCGCCGGGCGGTTCGGCGTGTCGATCGGGACGCTGCGCAAGGCCATCGACGAACTGGTCGCCGAGAACATCCTCATCCGCCACCAGGGGCTCGGGACGTTCGTCGCGCAACATCAGCGCGACCGCCACTTTTTCCGCTTTTTCCGGATCGTGCGCCAGGACGGCGACAAGACCTACCCCACCGTGAGCCTCGTGTCCTTCAGGAAGAGCAAGGCCTCACCGGAGTTCGCGGCGATGCTCGGCATCGAGCCGAACGCGCGCGTATTTGCGTTTGTCAACCAGCTCGCGCTGCACGGCGAACCGGTGATGACCGATAGCATCACCGTCGCCGAAGCGCGCTTTCCGGGCTTGACGGAGGCCGCCCTGCGCGAGCGGCCGGGCACGCTCTACAACTTCTATCAGGACGCCTTCCAGATCAACGTCGTCGATATCGAAGAGCGCTTGCGCGTGGCCGTGGCAAGCGCGACGGAAAGCGAACTGCTCGGCGTGCCGCTTCACGCGCCTTTGCTGGAAGTGCGACGGGTGGCGTACTCGTATCATCAGAAACCCGTCGAAGTGCGCATCTCCCATGTCAGCACTGCGCGGTACGAATACGTCGGAACCTCCGCCTCGCACGACCAGCCGCTGTAAGCGGCCCGACAACTCACGCCGCCGGCGGCTCCAGGCGGATCAGATGCTCCTCGCGCGTGCCCTCCCCGTGCGCGACCGTGACCGTGCCGGCATAGCGGACCGTCCAGCCCGGCCGGGCGACGACGCGCGGCACGACGCCGCCGGGCCGGCTATCGAATCCGCCGAGCCCTTCGTCCGGCGTGTCGACGTTCTCATCCGGCGACGCGTTCGAGTAGACCACGTTGTCGTGGCGCTCGCGCCTGTCCGCGCGCGCCTCCATGCCCTTGCCGTCGACGTCGACCGCGTCGTCCGTCGCGGCCATGTTCGCGTTGTCGATCGACACGATCCGGCTCGCCGCGCGCTTCACCGGATCGCCGCTGTCGGCCTCGTATCTGTCGAGATCGATCGGCGGCAGGCCGGTCGGCGCCTTGCCCGCAATTGCCGTCGGCGACAGCTTGCGGCGCGGGCGGCCGGAACTCGCCGCCTCGTCGCGCGCGGCGGTTGCGTCGTGCTGCGTCGGCTGCGCGCCATCCTGCTGCTTCGGGGGGGGATTCGATTCAGCGTTTGCCATGGGTTCCTCCTGAGTGAGGACGTAACGTGGGACGTCATTGAGGATATCGCGGGAGACCGAGCCGGAAACCTGACCGGTGCGCCCGTGGCGGACGCGCGCCGGCATGCGGCGGCGGCACCGGCGGCTCGGACGGCGGCTGTCCGGGCGGTTCGCGCCCGGGCTCGCGGTACGGTTGCGGCGGTTCCGCGGGCACGTCGTCGTCGCCGCGATCGGGCGGCGTGTACTCGGGGCCGGGTTTCGCCGGTTCGGGAGACGGGCTGTGCAGCAATCGGTCACGGGGCGCGTTCATCGGGCCTCCAGTCGCGGGTCGGTTGTGTTCGGTTGTCTTCGGTTGTGCTCGGTTGTCTTCGAACCGGCAAGCCGCGTGCCCGCCCCGCTACGCCCATGGACAGGCGTTTGCGGTCGCGCCGCATCGCCCCGGCGCCGCGCGCGTGCAATCGTTACATCCCGGTGTGCAGATCCTGCCCATCGTGACGGGCGAATGCGCGCGCCCGCCGCGATGCGCGCACCACGCGCCTCCAGGATCAAACCCGCGGCCCCGACCCGCGGCCCTGCTCCGCTGCCCCGCCGGGGCCGGCGGCTTCGGCATCCGCCGGATGCCGTATCATGGGTCGCGTGCCGCGACGGTTGCGGGTTTATCCCGATCCATGCGCGCGCCCGCGGGTCGTTATAGCCGATAGTGGCGGGAATCCGGTTTGCAACATGCGGCTGGCCGGCCGTTACGCGCACCGGCCCGTCCGTATCGCGGCAGTCTGCCTGCGTCGTTTCGCCATCGTGCGGCCGCGTGCGCCTTACCTCGCTTCGAACAGACACTCATGTCGAACATGGAATTGACGCGACTGGCGACCCTGCACGATCTCGGCGTGCTCGACTCGCCCCCCTCGCCCGAACTCGACCGCATTACCCGGATCGCCAGCCGCGTGTTCGCCGTGCCGATCGCCCTCGTGTCGCTGGTCGACTGCGATCGCCAGTGGTTCAAGTCGCGCACCGGCCTCGCGGTCCAGGAGACGCCGCGCGACATTTCGTTCTGCACGCATGCGGTCGAGCGCAACGAGACCTTCGTGGTCGACGATGCGCACGCGGACCCGCGCTTTGCCCACAACCCGCTCGTCACCGGCGCCCCCGGCATCCGTTTCTACGCGGGCCGCCCGTTGCGTTCGCTCGACGGCCTGCCGCTCGGCACGCTGTGCGTGATCGACCGCGTCGCGCGTCATCTGGGCGACGAAGACCGCGTGCTGCTCGACGATCTCGCGACACTCGCCGAGCAGTACTTTCATGTGCGCGAATCGCAGCGCCGGCTCGAACGCGCGCGCCGCTCGCAGGCGCGCACCGAGGCGCTGTACGCGCGCATCGTCGAGCAGGCGTCGGCGGGCATCGCGCTGGTGTCGGCCGAGGGCCGCTGGCTCGAAGTGAACGCGCAGCTCGCGCGGATGCTCGGCTACCCGCCCGCGCAACTGCTCGGCATGACGTTCCAGCAGATCACGCACGCGGACGATGTCGAGGACAACGTCGCGCGCTTTCGCCGGCTGCTCGCGAACGAAGTCGCGCAGTACACGATCGAAAAGCGCTTCGTGCGCGCGGACGGACACGCGGTCTGGACGCAGGTCTCGGTCTCGCGCCTCGTCGATCCGCTCGCCGACGGTCCGCGCGTGATCATGGTCGCCACCGACATCGACGCGCGCAAGCAGATGGAGCTCGATCTCGCCGCCTTGCGCGCCGGGCTCGAACTGCGCGTCGCCGAGCGCACCGCGCAGCTGAACGACGCGGTCGCCACGCTCACCCGCGAGGCCGAACAGCGGCGCAGCGCCGAGCAGCGCGTGTACGCGGAGCGCGAGCGCTTCCACGCGACGCTCGAAAACGCCACCGACGCGTTCGTCGAGGTCGACGCGTCCGGCCGCATCGAGATGTGGAATCGCGCGGCCGAGCAGATCTTCGGCTGGAGCAAGGCCGATGCGATCGGCCGCGTGCTCGGCGAACTGATCGTCCCGCGCGCGCAGCGCGCCGCGCACGCGGCGGGTTTTGCGGCGGCGCTCGCGACGCGCCGCTGGAAGCTGATCGGCAGGCGGATCGAGATGACCGCGCAGCGCAAGAACGGCCAGCCCTTTCCCGTCGAGATGACGCTCGGCGTGACCACGCTCGCGGAGCGCACGCTCGTGAGCGCGTTCCTGCAGGACATTTCGCAGCGCAAGCTCGACGAGAAAACGATCCGCCAGGCCAACCTGCGCCTGAAGACGATCACCGACAACCTGCCGGCGCTGATCGGCTATCTCGACGCAGACGAAATCTACCGCTTTCACAACCGCCAGCACGAGGTGTTCTTCGGCGGCACGCTGGTCGAGATCGACAACCGGCACGTGCGGGAAATCTTCGGCGCGCACCCGTACGAAGTCGCGCAGCCGTATCTGCGCCGCGCGCTCGCGGGCGAGGAAGTGTCGTTCGAATTCCAGACCAGCGAGCGCGCGGGCGAACGGTGGCTCCACATCCACCTCGTGCCGGACCGCGCGGACGAGCCCGCGAGCGGGCCCGAGATCGCCGGCGCGTATGTGCTCGCCACCGACATCACCGCGCGCAAGCGGCACGAGCACACGCTGCGGCACGCGGCGACGCACGACTCGCTCACCGGGCTGCCGAACCGGCGCTCGTTCGTCGCGCGGCTCGACGCGGCGATGGCGTACGCGCGCGAGCAGAGCACCCCGCTCGCGCTGATCTTCTTCGACCTCGACGACTTCAAGCAGATCAACGACCAATACGGGCACGACGCGGGCGACGCGGTGCTGCGCCGGATCGCGGCGATCGCGCGCGGCGTGTTCCGGACCGGCGACTTCGTCGCGCGGCTCGCCGGCGACGAGTTCGTCGCGTTGCTCGAACACCTGCCGGCGGCCGGCGGCGAACTCGAATCGATCTGCACGCGGCTCGTCGCGCAGGTGAGCGCGGTGCGGGAGGTCGACGGCCGCGCGCTGCAGTTGTCGGCGAGCGTCGGCGCGGCGCTCGCGAGCGGCGAGATCGACAGCGCGACGCTGCTCGCCCGCGCCGACGAGGCGATGTACCGCGCCAAGCGCGCCGGCAAGAACCGCTTCGTGATCACGACGTGCCGCTCGTCCGGCGCGCCCCTCTAGCACCGCGAACCGCCCTCGCCTGGAGCCCCTCACGATGAACACCCATGCGTTGCTCAAAAGCGTCTACGCGAGGATGTTCCTGATCATCTGCGCGGCCACCGTCCCGGTACTCGCGGGCAGCGGCTATGCGCTGTACCGCCATACGCGCGCGGTGCAGCAGAGCACGCGCGACGAAGCAAGCCGCTACCTCGAAGTGGCGGCCGAGTACACGCGCGCCGAGATCGCCGGTGCGAGCGAGACGCTCGACGCGATGTCGGTGGCGCCGTCGATGCGCGCCGGCGACTGGGCGCAGTGCCCGCGCTACCTGGCCGCCGTGCTGGCACTGCGCGCGCAGCGCTACGTGAACTTCGGCGTCATCGGACCGGACGGCAACGTGCGGTGCAGCGCCGTCAACAAATCCGGCCACGGCCCCCTCTATCTCGGCGACCGCGGCTACTTCCGCCGCGCGCTGCAGCACGACGGCGCGGTGCTCGGGCGCTACCAGCTCGGACGGCTGACCGGCGAGCCGGCGCTGGTGGTCGCGATGGCGCTGCCCGGCGCCGACGGACGCCCCGCCACCGTGCTGTTCGCGGCGCTGCGCCTGCCGGCGCTCGCGCATGTCGAACGCGCAACGGACGGCGACAGCGGCATCACCGTGGTGGACCGCCACGGCACGATCCTGTTCTCGTCGAACGCGGCGCTCGGCCGCGTGGGCGACACGATCACCGCGCCGCTGGTGCGCCGCGCGATCGCGCAGCCGATGCGTACCGTGCAGTTCGTCGCGCCGCCGGATTCGCCGCTGCACCTGCTCGGCTCCGCGTCCGCCGGCCTGCCGGGCGACCCGGGTGCGGCGATCGTGCTGTTCACGTCGCGCGGCAAGCGGATGTTCGCCGGCCTCTACCGCGACCTGTGGGCCGGCGCGCTGATCACGCTGCTGCTCACCGCGCTCGCGCTCGGCGCCGGCTGGACCGCTACCCACGCGGTGCTCGGACGCGACATCCGGCGCCTCGCCGACGCGGCGGCACGGCTGCGCCAGCGCCGCTTCGACACGCGGGTCGCGAGCGACGTGTCCGCCCGCGAGTTCCGGCTGATCGCGGTCCAGCTCGACGAAATGGCCGGCGAGCTGGCACAGCGCGAGCAGGACTGGCGGCTGTCGCTGCAACGCCAGTCGCGCCAGGTCGACGTGTTAAGACGCATCGCGCAGAACGAGCCGCTCGCACACGTGCTCACCCGTCTGTGCGAATTCGCGCAACAGCAGATTCCCGATGCGGTGGCGTCGGTGATGATCGTCGACGGGCGCGGCGAGTCCGTCGTCGAGTGCATCGCGCCGCAACTGCCGGCGACTTACCGCGATGCGCTGATCGGCGCGCGCGCGGAGCCGGGTGCGGGGTCGTGCGGGACCGCGATCGCGGAACGGCGCATCGTCGTCACCGAGGACATCGCGCACGATCCGCTGTGGCGCGACTATCGCGCGCATGCGCTGCCGCATGGACTGCACGCGTGCTGGTCGCACCCGATCGTGTCCGCCGGAAGCCGCGTGCTCGGTTCGTTCGCGCTGTATTTCCCGGCTCCGCGCAAGCCCGCCGCGGGCGAGCTGCAGATCGGCCAGATGGGCGCCGAGCTGGCGGCGGTCGCAATCGACCGGCACCAGACCGGCGAGGCACTGCGGCAGTCGGAAGCGGAATATCGCGCGATGTTCGAAAGCAACCCGTACCCGATGTGGGTCTGCGATTCGGCGAGCGGCGCGTTTCTCGCGGTCAACGACGCGGCGATCGCGCATTACGGCTACTCGCGCGATGCGTTCCTGCGCCGGCACGAGGCCGACCTCGACATGGGCCCCGCCGCGCCCGGCAGCCATGCGCGCGAGGCCGGGCTTGCGTCGGGCACGCATGCGCGGCTGCATCGCGACGCGAAAGGCGGCGTGCTGCAGGTCGAGGTCGCGTATTTTCCGCTGCGCTTCCAGGGGGGCGACGCGTCGCTCGCACTGATCTCCGACGTCACGTATCGCCGCTCGCTCACCAACACGATCCGCGAGCAGCACGCGCTGTTCGAACTGCTGATGGAGTCGACCGTCGAGGCGATCGGCGGCTTCGACGGGCATGGCCGCTGCACCTTCGCGAACGCCGCCTGCGAGCGGCTGCTCGGCTATCGCACGAGCGAGCTGGTCGGCCGCGAACTGCGCGCGCTCGTCGCGGACGGCGGTCAGGCCGACCATGCAGGTGAGGCGGGACACGCGGGACACCCGGGACACGCGGGCCGCCTCGCGCCGCACGCGGCCGGCCTGCCCGGGGCGCTGGCGCCAGGCGCGCACGCGCACGTGGAGGACGGCGTGTTCCGGCGCAAGGACGGCACCCTGCTGCCGGTCGAATACTGGGTCTACCCGATCGTGCGCGACGGCGCGACAGCCGGCTCGATCGTCACCTTCCTCGACACCACCGAGCGCCGCCGCCAGCAGGAGGAACTGCGCCGCCGCGCGACCTACGACGCGCTGACGGGCCTGCTGAACCGCGCGAGCTTCGTCGCCGCGCTCGACGCATGTCTCGCGCGCCCGAACGCGCCCGAACGCGTGGCGGTCGGCCTGCTCGATCTCGACGGCTTCAAGGAGATCAACGACTCGCTCGGCCACGAGGCGGGCGACCAGTTGCTGCGCGATGTCGGCGAGCGGCTGCGCAGCGCGCTCGGCAGCGCCGCGGAGATCGGCCGCATCGGCGGCGACGAGTTCGCGTTCGTGCTGCAGGCGCCGCAGCAGGAAGCGCTCGTCGCGCTCGTCGAGGAGACGCTCGATGCGTTGCGCTGTCCGTTCGCGATCGCGGGGCTCGACCTGCAGATCGGCGCGACGATCGGCGTCGCGTGCTTTCCGGGCGCCGGCCACGACGTGAAGACGCTGCTGCGCAGCGCCGACGCCGCGATGTATGCGGCGCGCCGCGAGGGCCGCCGCTTCGACGTGACCGACCGGGTCGACTACGGCAATCCGCGCCCGTTCCTGATGAGCGAGCTGCGCCACGCGCTCGACGGACGCGAGTTCGTGCTGCACTTCCAGCCGAAGGTACCGCTGCAGGGCAAGACGCGGATCGGCTTCGAAGCGCTGCTGCGCTGGGACCATCCGGGCGTCGGCCTCGTGAGCCCGGGGGAATTCATGCCGCTGCTGGAACTGAGCGACCTGATCCATCCGCTCACCGACTGGGTGATCGAGTCCGCCGTCGCGCACTTCGCGGCGGTACTTGGCGAGCACGACGAACTGTTCGTGTCCGTGAACATCTCGACGCGCAACCTGCTCGACCTGCAGTTCGCCGAGCGGGTGCGGCGCGTGCTGTCGCGCCACCGCTTCGCGCCGCACCAGCTGAAGCTCGAAGTCACCGAGAGCGCGGTGATGTCGGACCCCGAGCGCGCGCTCAAGGCGCTCACCGAGCTGCACCGGCTCGGCGTGCGCATTGCAATCGACGACTTCGGCACCGGCTATTCTTCGTTGTCCTATCTTCAGAAGCTGCCGGTCGACGATCTGAAGATCGACCGCTCGTTTGTCATCGGCATGGCATTCAGCGACGCGTCGACTACCATCGTGCAGTCGATCATCTCGCTCGCGCACAGCCTCGGCATCTCGGTGACCGCCGAGGGCATCGAAACCGAAGATACGCTGAACCGGTTGCGCGCCGCCGGCTGCGATTATGCGCAGGGTTTCTACATTGCGCATCCGATGCCGTTCGACGCGCTGCGCGACTGGCTCACGCGCAGCCCGTGGTTCACCGGCCGGCCGCTGCGCTGGCGCGCGGCGCCCGTGACCTGACGGGCCGCGCGCGCTGCGCGCTCCTCAGCGAACCGCGACCTCGGTATGCCCGACAACCGGCGGCTGCGCGAAATACGGACCGACGAGGCTGCGCCAGGTCTGGAAGTCCTCCGAGCCGCGGAAATGCACCATGTGATCATCGAGCGTTTCCCACTGGACCATCAGCACATAGTGATCCGGCTGTTCGATGCTGCGATGCAGCTCCACGCCGTGGCAGCCTCGCGCACGGTGAAACAGCGGCAGCGCCTGCGCGACGCCCGCCTCGAACGCTTCTTCCTTGCCTGCTATCACGGCGATATTCGCCATTTCGTAGATCACACCCTGCTCCTCTGAAGTTGATGGGCCGCGCGCCGCGCGGCAACCGGTCGTCCGTGAACCGCGCCCGATTCTAGCGCGCGTTCGTCACGGCTGCTCGCCGCCCGCCGCAAGCGCTGTCTGCGCGCGCATCAGCCACTCGCGGTTATGCTCGCGTGCGTGCCGCGGCCAGTGGCGCGCGTCATTGACGATGTCCTGATAGAGGCTGCGCGCCCGCGCGCGATCCGCGCGCTCGGGCTGCGCCGCCAGCCAGTCGGCGAACAGGCAGCGCGGCGCCGCGTCGCTTGCGCAACTGAGCGCCTGCTCGAACGCAGCGCGCGCGCCCGGTGCGCCGAGCGCCGCCTGCGCCCGCGCATACAGCAGCGCAGGCTCGGGCTGCTGACGCATCTGCGGCGCGGCGCCGAACAGCGTCGTCAGCGTGGCGTCGCCCGCTGCGGCGTCCCCGAGCGCGACCTGCGCGCGCGCCATTCCCAGCAGCACGGCCGGATCATGCGCGAACGGCCCGTTCGCTGCCGCCTGATAGTGGTCGAGCGCGCCGCGCGCGTCACCGGCGTCGAACAGCGCGGCGCCGAGACGCAGCCGGTGCTCGACCGTCGGCGCGCGATCGAAGTTCGCGCGCGCGGCGCGCACCGCGCGGTCCGGATCGACGAGGCGCGTGAGCGCGCGCGACGCCGCCCGCCCGCCGCGCGACCCGCGCAGATCGGGAAGATAGACCGCGAACAGATACACCGCGCTGCCGAGCAGCGGAAACAGGAACAGCAGCAGGAGCCAGTACATGTTCTGGCCGGTGCGGACCGCATGGATCGCGAAAAATATCGCGATGATGACGTAAAGACCGATTCCGAAAATAGACATGGACATAAAACCTGAAACGTTGCGACGCGTGCCGAAGCGCGCTCTGACAGCGTGATCGTAAACGAATCGCGGCGGGGACGGGGAAAATGGGGCGCGGCTCGCGCGTGCCGATACGGCCGTACGGCGCAGGAGGACGGGTGAAACGACGCTCAGACGCGGGACAAAAAAAGACCCCAACGGGCCACGTTGGGGTTGACAGAGGTATGAACGCTCACTCGAGGGTGCGAGAAAGCGCGATGCAAGAATAGCGTCGCGGGTCGTGCACCGACAGACAGGATCTGGAAATTCAACGTTCCAGATTTCGCACCAAAGATCGCCCGCCGGTCGATCTGCGTCGGGCCGGTGCATGGCGCACGAAACCGGCACGCCGATGCACGATGCCGGTTCGCACGTCCCGGCCACGTGTTGCGGATTCACCACGGTCCGCGACATTCGCGTCACCCCGCGCGCAGCGGATTTATTTCATGGTTATATTGGTACGCAGCTTCGCGAATGAATAAATCTATCCGGATAACAGAGCACATTTTTTCACTATTTTTATTTTCCGGTTATTGATCTTGATACCCTTTTTATCCGGCTGATTCCAGACATCGCGCATGGACCGCCCAGTGCGGGCCCATGCGCCATTCTGTCGCAGTCCCGGACCCGTTCATCTCATCTGGCGTAATGCGATTCGTCGCAATTACGGGGGGAATCGTTTTATCCCGCATCCGGCAAGACCCATCCGGCAAGACCCGTCAATTCACTCTCATTGTCCGGCCGGATTCACTCTCGCAGCCGTTACTGATTCACTCATGGAGCTTACAGATATGAAAAAAAGCCTGCTCAGCCTCGCCGTCACCGGCGCGTTTGCCGTCACCGCGCACGCGCAAAGCAGCGTGACGCTGTATGGCCTGATCGACACGGGCCTGCAATACACCAGCAACGAAGGCGGCAGCCACAACTGGCAGGAGGTCAGCAGCGCCACGCAGAACACGGTGTTCGGCCTGAAAGGCAGCGAGGATCTGGGTGGCGGACTGCATGCGATCTTCAAGCTCGAACAGGGTTTCAACCTGAACAACGGCGGCATGGCGTTCCCCGGCGACGGGTTCGGTTCGCAGGCGTGGGTCGGCCTGCAAAGCGATGCGTATGGCACGCTGACGTTCGGCCGTCAGTTCGATGTCCTGAACGATCTGCTCGGTCCGCTCACGGCCGGCAGCAATACGTGGGGCGGCAACCTTGCCGCGCATCCGTTCGAGAACGACAATCTGGCGGCCGACTCGGTGGTGCCCAACAACACGGTGAAGTATGTGAGCCCGACCGTTCACGGACTGTCGGCCGAGGGCATGTACTCGTTCAGCAACGCCGCGAACGGCTTTGCGAACAACCGCGCATACGGTTTCAGCGCCGGCTATTCGCAAGGCCCGCTCAATCTCGCGGGGGGCTACCTGCAGTTCAACAACGCCGGCGGCGGCGTGCTCGGCACGAACGACAACGGTGCGGTCGCACAAGGCGACGGCAGCGCGAACTTCATCGCCGCCCGGCAGCGCATCTGGGGCGTCGGCGGCAGCTACGCGATCGGGCCGGCGACGCTCGGCCTCGTGTGGAGTCACACGCAGCTCGACAATCTGTCGAGCGTGCTGTCGCTCGGCCTCGGCAGCTACATGGCGCTGCCCGGAAGCCTGCGTCTCGACAACTACGAGCTGAACGCGAAATATGCGCTCACGTCGGCGCTCACGCTGTCGGCAGCGTACACGTTCACGTCGGGCCGCTACAGCGATGCCGGCACGAGCGCGTCGCCGGGCTGGAACACGGTGATGCTGCAAACCGATTATTCGGTCAGCAAGCGCACCGACTTCTACCTCGAAGGCGTGTATCAGCACGTGCATGGCGGCCCCGCCGGCACGGTGCTCGACGAGGCAATGATCAACACGGCCGCGCCGTCGTCGACCGACTCGCAACTCGTCGTGACGGTGGGCATGCGCCACACGTTCTAGGCGCAAGCGTTGCCGATCGGGTGCGGTCCGCGAGGTTTGCTGCGATGCCGGCGTCGCGATCACCTGTAACACTACGGCACATTCCATGCGCGGCTTCGGTACCAACCAGGATATCTGGCTGGCCGAAGCCGCATCGTTTTGCGGGACGCACCTGGCCCATTTTTTCAGCCTGGTTTCCGCTTGCCGGATCGCGCGGCATTGATCCGTCACGCATGGTCTTTAACTATTTTCAGCACTCGTCAGGTCGTATTTTTTCGAACGCTTAAGGAAATATTCAACGCTTTGGCACTGCGTTCCCGCCGGCAATTTTTCCCCTTTTCTCCCCTTTCACCTCCTTCCAGACATTCGTTCGGCCGCGTGAAAGCACGCTTTGAACTTTCACTGTCGGGCTTTGGATTCCCACGGGTTTCGAGCCGTCCGTTCAAAAAGCGCATTCATCATGGAAACCCTCACGTGCGGCGCATGCATACGCAACAGTTGGACCAGCACGTTCCGGTTCATCGCGCGGGCGCGGAGGATCGTGGCAGGCTTTGCCAGCGGCGTGGCGGCAACGGATGGTTCACCAGTTGGGTCTGGTGGAGAAGCGGAACCTCGTTATGCGCAATCGTCACGACGACCCTGCGGTCTCTGCCCGTCGTTCTTTTTGCTTATCCGCGGCTTTATTTCAAGATGCGCCGCTTCGTCCTGCCCGATGAAGGCACCCGCCCCCTCCTGCTCGTGCAATCGGGCTGCACCGTCGCATGGTTTTACCGGCGGTGCGCATCGAACCCGCGCGCGGCCCTCTCCGCTGCGCGCATCGAATAAGACCGCCACGCGTACGGTATAGTCGACGGCGCCCGCCAGCCGGCGATCCGCTGCGCGCCCGGGCGCGTTCATTTTCCCGGAGACACGCATGGTCGAACACGCGCATCGCTATCACGTCACGGTGCAATGGACCGGCAATCGCGGCACCGGCACGTCGGGCTACCGCGACTACGGCCGCGAGCACACGATCCGCAGCAGCGGCAAGGCCGACATCGCGGGCTCGTCGGATCCCGCGTTTCGCGGCGACCCCGCGCGCTGGAACCCGGAGGAACTGCTCGTCGCGTCCGCTTCCGCGTGCCACAAGCTCTGGTATCTGCATTTGTGCGCGGATGCGGGCATCGCGGTGCTCGACTACACCGACGACGCCGAAGGCACGATGCTCGACAGCCCCGCCGGGGGCCGCTTCACGCGCATCGTGCTGCGCCCGCGCGTACTGATCCGCGCGGGCGACGACGCGGCGCTCGCCGAAACGCTGCATCACCGGGCACACGCGCACTGCTATATCGCGAACTCCGTCAACTTCCCGATCGACTGCGAGCCGGTCATCGCGCGCGCGGCAGGCTGAGCGAACTCGCGCGGCCGTCAGTGCTGTCTACCGGTACTGCATAACAGCACCGCATAACCGCACTGCCTGCGAGGACCGCCTGTCAGGGCTGCGAAGAGGCCCCGGACGCGGCCTCCGGCATATCCGGCGTGGGCGTCGGCGTCGTGCTCTGCGTTTCGACAGGCAGGCCGTTGTCCGGCGGCGCCACGGTCGGCGCGAGCATCACGGGCGGCTGCGTGCCCGCGTGGCCCCCCGCGCCGGTACCGCTGCCCGGCACGCCCGACGTCCCCGGCGTGCCGGGTTCAGGCAGCAGCGGCGGCAGCGTGTGCGCGGCGCCGGGCTGCGATGCGGCCGGCACGACCGGCGCAACGGACACGCCGGCCGCACCCGGCGCACCCGGCGGCACACCCCGCCCCGCAGCAGCGGCACTGGCCGCCGCGCCCGAAGCGGCCGAAGCCACTGACGCCGGCGGAACATTCGATGCCGGATGCGCCGGATGCACCGCCCGCGCCGCCGGACGATGCGCCGCGGGCGCCGGAGCCGGATGCCCGCCCGACAGATAGGCGATCCACGCCCGCAGCTTGTCGCGCAGACGCGCATAGGCGCTCGGCTCGACGGTGGTGTCGAAGCGCGCATGCGCGTCGATGAGCCGCGCGCGCAGCGCGCGCGAGAAGAAATCGCCGACGATCGGCAGCGCGCTGCGCGCGCCTTGCCCCCATACGTTGCCGAGCGTCACGCGCCCGTCGTCGAAGCCGACCCATGCGCCTGCCACCAGTTGCGGCTGGATCATGATGAACCAGCCGTCGGTGTCGCCCTGGGTGGTGCCGGTCTTGCCGGCAACGTCGGCGCGAATCCCGAAGCGCGTGCGGATGGCCGTGCCGGTGCCGCGGTTCACGACATCGCGCATCACGTCGATCAGCGTCCGGTCCGCGGCGACCGGCAACGCCTGCTCCGGCGCGGCCGGCGCGAATTGCGCGAGCACGTTGCCGTGGCGGTCGTCGATGCTCGTCACCATGCGCGGTTCGAGGTACGCGCCATCGTTCGCGATCGTCGCATAGGCCGACACCATCTCCTTGATCGTCACCGGGCTCGTGCCGAGCGCGAGCGAGGGCACCGGATCGAGCGCGCTGTCGCGCACGCCCATCGCGCGCGCCACCCGCACGACCCGCTCCGGACCGATCTGCTCCATCAGTTGCGCGGTGATCCGGTTGCGCGAGTAAGCGAGCGCGTCGCGCAGCGTCATCGGCTTGCCGGTCGGCGGCTCGTCGTCGTTCGGGCGCCAGATCTCGCCGCCCTTTACCGGAATCTCCACCGGCTCGTCGATGAACGTATCCGACGGCGTGAAGCCCGCCGCGAATGCGGCGCCGTACACGAACGGCTTGAACGTGGAACCCGGCTGGCGACGTGCCTGCTGCACGTGATCGTAAGGCTCGTCCGCGAAATCGCGGCTGCCCACCCACGCACGGATCTGTCCGTTGCGCGGATCGATCGCGAGAAAACCCGCCTGCACGTCGGCCTTCGCGCGGCACAGTTCGAGCACGAAGTCGCGATCCTTGCCGAGCTGGCGCAGCGCCTCCGCGTCGCTCGCGCCGCCCGCGCGCGCCGCATGATACTCGGGCGTCTCGCGCAGGAACGTGCGGAACGGCTCGCTCGCCGGCGAGCAGCCGGTGCGCGGGTTCCACTCGCCGTTGGCGATCGCCTGCAGCGAGCGGCCCTGCGCGGCGACCGCGGCGGTGGCCATCGCCTGCAGCCGCGAGTCGATCGTCGTATGGACGACGAGCCCGTCCGAGTAGATGTTGTAGTCGTGGGCATCGGCCCATGCGATCAGCCACTTGCGCAGTTGCTGCGCGAAGTGCGGCGCGGGTCCGGGCGGCTCGATCTGGCGCTGGAAGTCGACGCGCAGCGGCTTGCGCCGCAGCACCGCGAACTCGGCCGGCGACAGCTTGCCGTACTTGACCATCTGCCCGAGCACCGTGTTGCGCCGCGCGAGCGCGCGCTCCGGGTTCAGCACCGGGTTGTAGTAGCTATTGCCCTTCAGCATGCCGGTGAGCGTCGCGCTCTCCAGAATGTCGAGCTGCGCGGCCGGCTTGCCGAAGTAGGTGCGCGCGGCCATCTCGACGCCGTACGCGTTGTACAGGAACGGCACCGTATTCAGATAGGTTTCGAGAATCTGCTGCTTGCTGTAGACCGACTCGATCTTCAGCGCGGTGATCGCTTCCTTGATCTTGCGGGTGAGCGTCGGCGCACGGCCGATCTCGTCCGGATAGAGGTTGCGCGCGAGCTGCTGCGTGATCGTCGAGCCGCCCTGGCGGTCGCCGCCGAACGTGTGCAGCGCGGCCGACGCGGTGCGCCGCCAGTCGATCCCGTGATGCTCGTAGAAGCGATGGTCCTCGGTCGCGATCAGCGCATCGACCATGTGCGGCGAGATCTGGTCGAGCGACACCCACTTGCGGTTGGACGGCTTGAAGACCGCGAGCAGCTTGCCGTCGGCCGACAGGATCTGGGCGGGCTCGTCGACGCGCGCCTTGCGGATGTCGCTGATGCTCGGCGTGAACGGAATCAGCGCGATCACGTACAGCAGCACGAGCGCGGGCGGCGTCGCGCATGCAAGCAGCACGCCGCGCCGGGTCGGATGCCGCAGATGGTAGCCGGCGCGCGCGAGCAGCGGCAGCGCGAGTGCCCACGCGAGACGCAGCAGCGCGAGCGCGACGTGCGCGACAAACGCGAGAACGCCCGCACAGCCGGACACGAGCGCACGGCAGAATCGATAGATGGACGAGACGGACAGGCGGCTCACGCGGATCCCGACGTTTTTTCAAAAGCGTGAATGGTACCAAAAGCGCGCCAGGCGAAGCGCGGCGGGCACAGCACGACACGCAATGCACGACACGCAAAGCACGGCGGGCAAAGTACGACACGCAAAGCATGACAGACAGAGCGCACCCTCGGCCCCGAGCCCTGAGGCCGCCCGCGCCCGCGCCAATTTCGGTACGCCGCACGCGCGAGCGCACCGTATACTGGCAGTCCGTCCGTCCTCTCCGGTCCGCATGAGCCCTACCGATTCCGGCGCCGCGTCGCGCGCACACGCGCTCCTGCTGCAAGGCGCCGCCCTGTACCGCAGCGGCGAAGCCGCGCAGGCACGCGACGTCTGTCTGCAAGCGCTCGAAGCCGAGCCCGATTCGGTCGAGACGCTGCTGTTCCTCGCACTGATCGCGCTGCACGAGCAAGACCCGGCCGCCTCGATCGACTGGGCCAATCGCGCGCTCGCGCTGAACGGCGCGCGCCCCGACGCGTACTTCGTGCGCGGCGAGGCCCAACAGCGCGCGGGCCAGCACGCGGCGGCGGCGAGCAGCTACGAAGCGGCGCTCGGTCTCGAACCGGATCACGCGGACGCGCTGAACCAGCGCGGCAACGCGCTCTACGCACTCGGTCTCCACGAACCGGCGCTTGCGAACTACGAGCGCGCGGTGCGCTGCGCGCCCGCCAACGCGGTGTTTCGCAACAACGTCGGACTGGCGAGCCAGGCGCTCGGGCACACGGCGGCCGCGATCGATCATTTCCGCGCCGCGCTCGCGCTCGATCCCGACTACGGGCTTGCGCACTTCAATCTCGGCCTCGCGCTCTTCGCGGCGCGCCGCTACCGCGCAGCCGCCGACGCGCAGCGCGCCGCGCTCGCGCGGCTGCCGCGCCATGCCGCGGCGCACTGGGGGCTCGCGGACGCGCTATGCGCGCTCGGCGACTACGACGCGGCGCTCGCCGCCTACGACGCCGCGCACGCGCTCGATCCGTATCACCCGGCAATCGTCAGCCATCGCGGTCTGGCGCTGCATTACGCGGGCCGTCACGAGGCCGCGCTCGACGCATTCGCGGCCGCGCTGCGCCTCGACCCGGAGCACGCCGACGCGCACTGCAACCGCGCGCTCGTGCTCGATGCCCTGGGCCGTCATGCGGACGCCCTCGACGCGTACGACGCAGCGCTCGCGCTTGCGCCAAACCACGCGAGCGCGCATCTGAACCGCGGGCTGTGCCTGCTCGCGCTCGGGCACTACCCGGAGGGCTGGGCCGGGTTCGAATGGCGCCACGACAGCGCGCAGTTCGGCGCCGCGCGCCGGCGCTTCGCGGTGCCGCAGTGGACCGGGCAGCCGCTGCCGCCGCGCGCGCGCATCCTGCTGCATGCGGAACAGGGACTCGGCGACACGCTGCAGTTCTGCCGCTACGTGCCGCTCGTCGCGGCGCTCGGCGCCGAGGTGACCGTGCAGGTCCAGGCACCGCTGGTCGGGCTGGTCGGGCGGATGCCGGGTGTCGCCCGGGCGATCGGGCCGGATGCGCCGCTGCCCGACTGCGATCTGCACTGCCCGCTGCCCAGTCTGCCGTACGCGTTCCGCACGACGCTCGACACGGTGCCCGCGCCGCACCGGTATCTGGCGCCGCCGGAGGAGACAGCGCGCGCGTGGGCGGCGCGCCTCGGCCCGCGCCGGCGCGCGCGCATCGGCCTCGTGTGGGCCGGCGCGCCGCACGCGGCCCAGGCCGTGCTGCGCCCGCTCGATGCGCGCCGCTCGATCCCGCTCGAACGATTCGCGCCGCTCGGCGCCGTGCAGGCCGAGTTCCACAGCCTGCAGGTGGGCGAGGCCGCTCGCGCGCAATGGCATGCGCTGCGGCAAGCGGGCTGGCCGGGCCCGGCGCTCGTCGATCACGGCGACGCGCTGCACGACTTCGACGACACCGCCGCGCTCGTCGACCAGCTCGACCTGGTGCTCGCGGTCGACACGTCGGTCGCGCATCTGGCCGGCGCGCTCGGCCGGCCGGTGTGGCTGCTCAACCGCTTCGACAGTTGCTGGCGCTGGCTGGACGCGCGCGAGGACAGCCCGTGGTATCCGACCCTGCGGGTGCTGCGCCAGCCGGCCGCGGGCGACTGGGACAGCGTGATCGCCCGCGTCTGCGCGGAGCTCGCGCAGGTGTTGCCGGCGCTGCGGCCCGCTCAGTAGACGTCGCGCACGTAGCGCTTTTCGCGCGCGAGACGGCCGACGTACGCCTGCGCGTCGTCCTCGCTCATCCCGCCGTGCGCGGCGACCACCTGCTTCAGCGCCGTATCGACGTCTTTCGCCATCCGGCTCGCGTCGCCGCACACGTAGAAATACGCGCCCGCTTCGAGCCAGGCCCACAGCTCGGCGCCCTGTTCGCGCATGCGGTCCTGCACGTAGATCTTGTCGGCCTGATCGCGCGAGAACGCCAGATCGAGGCGCGTGAGCAGGCCCTTCGCGCGCATCGTGTCGAGCTCGTCGCGGTAGTAGAAATCGCTCGCCGCGTGCTGCTCGCCGAAGAACAGCCAGTTGCGGCCGCGCTCGCCGCGCGCGAGCCGCTCGTGCAGGAAGCCGCGAAACGGTGCGATGCCGGTGCCCGGCCCGACCATGATCATCGGCGCATCGCCGTTGCGCGGCGGGCGGAAGTGCGCGGAGCGGTGCACGAACACCGGCACGCTGACGTCACCCGCGCGGTCCGCGAGAAACGTTGACGACACGCCCTTGCGCTCGCGCCGCCCATTGCTGTAGCGGACCGCGGCGACGGTCAGATGGACCTCGCCCGGATGCGCGCTCGGGCTCGACGCGATCGAATAGAGCCGCGGCTGCAGCCGCTTCAGCACGCCGACGAGTTCGGCGGCGGGCATCTTCAGCGGATACTCGTGCAGCACGTCCGCAAGCTGTTGCCCCCACAGCCACTGCTTCAGCTCGGCGCGGCGCGCGTCGGCGAGCAGCGCCTGCAGCGGCGCGGCGCGCCCGCGCGCGGCGATATGCGCGAGCGCCTCGGGGCTCGGCCGCGCGATCTCGTAGTGCTGCGCGAGCGCGTCGGCCAGACGCATCGCGCCGATGCCGGCCACGTTCACCTCGGCGTTCGCATCGGCGCCGACGAGGCCGATCAGTTCGTCGACGAGCGCCGGGCAATTGCGCGGCCAGACGCCGAGCGCGTCGCCCACTTCGTAATCGAGCGCCGCGTCCGCGCTGGCGAGCGACACATAGCGCGTTTCCTTCTGCGCGCCGTGCGGATTCAGCCGCAGGTTCGTGACGAGGCGCGACGGCGCGGGACGCGCGCGCGTCGGCGTCTCGCCGGGCAACACCGACGGAATCATCCCCTGCGCGGGCACCGCATGCAGCGCGGCGTCCTCTTCCTTGATGCGCGCGACCACCCGTTCGAGCCACTGGTCGGCGGCGGGCTGAAACCCGGCGTCGCAGTCGGCGCGCGCGAGCAGACGCGTCGCGCCGAGCGCGGCGAGCCGCGCGTCGAGCCGGCGCCCGTGCCCGCAGAACTGCTCGTAGTTGCGGTCGCCGAAGCCGAGCACCGCGAAACGCACCGCGTCGAGGCGCGGCGCGGCGGCCGCCGCGAGCGCGTCCCAGAAGTGCGCGCCGTTGTCCGGCGGGTCGCCGTCGCCGAACGTGCTCGTCATCAGCAGCGCGTACTGCGCTTTCGCGAGCGTCGCGACGTCGGCGTCGGCCATGCACGCGGTGCGGATCTCGAAGCCCGACTCCATCAGCTGCGTCGCATACCGTTCGGTCAGCGATTCGATGTTGCCGGTCTGCGACGCCCACAGCAGCAGCACCTTCGGCCGCGCATGCGCGATGCGCACGCTCGTTTGCGCGGCCGCCGCTGCCGGCGCGGGCAGCGTGGGCGCGGGCCGCGCCCCGGCAGACGGCGCGCGGCTGTAGAGGCCCGCCAGCATGCCGTCGACCCAGAGCCGCGCCGCGCCGGCGAGCGGCGCGCTGGCCGGCAACACCGGCACGCTGCCGTCGCGCACCGCGTCCGCAGCGTGCAGGCTGCCCAGAAAACCCGCGACATAGTGGCGCTCGGCGTCGCCGAGCGTGGGCGCGGCCGGCAAGCCGAGCAGCGCGGCCATGGCATCGATACGGGACATCGGCGGTTCCTCGGACAGCGGGGGGGCGGGCGGGACGGACGTGGCGTGGCCGGCAGCCGCCCCGGCAAGCGCGCGCGGCCCGGCGACGACGTTCACGGCAGCGAGCGCGGCCGCGTCGCGGGATTCACCGGCGGCGCCGGTGTCGCCGTCGTCCGGCGCGGCCGGATCGGGCGCGACGCGGCTCAGCGCGACCGCGCAGTATTTCAGTTCGGGCTGGTGCGACAGCGCATCGGTCGCATCGCTCGTCACCGCATTGATGCACAGGTCCTCGCCGAACACATCGTTCCAGTGCATCGGCGCAAAGCAGTTGCCTGGCTGCACGCGCGGACTCAGCGTCGCCGGCAGCACCGCGCGGCCGCGCCGCGAGCGCACCTCGACGCGCTCGTTCGCGGCAATGCCGAGCGCGGCCGCGTCGTCGGGATGAATCTCGATGAACGGCCGCGGGTTGAGCCTGTTGAGCATCGCGACCTTGCCGGTCTTCGTCATCGTGTGCCACTGATGCTGCAGCCGCCCGGTATTGAGGACGAGCGGGTAGCTGTCGTCCGGCTGCTCCGCCGGCGCGACGTGCGGGCGCGCGAAAAAGCGCGCGCGGCCGCTCGCGGTCGGAAACACGAGCCGCGGCCGCGTGCCGTCGGCGAGCACCGTGAGCGGCTGATGCGCGCCGTCGTTCTGGTAGCGCAGCGGATTGCGCTCGGGGCCGTCCGGCGCGCACGGCCATTGCAGCGGCGTCTCGCGCAGCCGCGCATGGCTCGCGCCGCGCAGGTCGTAGCCGGTCTGCGGGTTCGACGCCTGCGCGAGCTCCGCGAAGACCTCCTCGGCCGACGCGTAGCCGAACGCGTCGGCAAACCCCATTTCGCACGCGATGCGCGCGACGATCTGCCAGTCCGGCAGCGCGGCCCCCGGCGCGGCGACGGCCTGCTGCATCAGCGTCAGGTTGCGCTCGGAGTTGGTCATCACGCCGTCGGCCTCGGCCCACAGCGCGCCCGGCAGCAGCACGTCCGCGTAGCGGTTCGTTTCGGTGTCGAGGAACGCATCCTGCGCGATCACCAGCTCGGCCGCCTGCAGCCCCGCGATCACGTTCTGCCGGTTCGCGACACTCGCGACCGGATTGCTGCAGATGATCCAGCAGGCCTTGATCTCGCCCGCGGCCATCCGCGCGAACAGGTCGATCGTGCCGTCGTTGGCGTCCGTGCGCAGCGTGCCGCGCGGCACGCGCCACAGATCCTCGACGAACGCGCGGTCCTCGGCGACGAGCAGCGAGCGCTGCCCCGGCAGCCCCGGGCCCATGTAGCCCATCTCGCGCCCGCCCATCGCGTTCGGCTGGCCGGTGAGCGAAAACGGACCGCTGCCCGGCCGGCCGATGCGGCCGGTCGCGAGATGCAGGTTGCACACCGCGTTGGTGTTCCAGGTGCCGTGCGTGCTCTGGTTCAGCCCCATCGTCCACAGGCTCAGCCATTCGCGCGCGTCGCCGAGCCATTGCGCGGCCTGGCGGATGTCGGCCTCGGCGAGCCCCGTGAGCGCGGCCACCCGCGCGGGCGGATAGTCCGCGAGGAACGCGGGCATCGCGTCCCAGCCTTCGGTATGCGCGTCGATGAACGCATGGTCGATCTTCCCGTTCTCGACGAGCAGATGCAGCAGCCCGTTCATCAGCGCGAGGTCGGTGCCCGCGCGGATCGGCAGGTGCAGATGCGCCTTGTCGGCCGTCGCGGTGCGGCGCGGATCGACGACGATCAGCCGCGCGCCGGCCTTCACGCGCTCCATCATCCGCAGATACAGGATCGGATGGCAGTCGGCCATGTTCGCGCCGCTCACGAAGAACAGGTCCGCGCGCTCGAAGTCCTGATACGAACCCGGCGGCCCGTCCGCGCCGAGCGACAGCTTGTAGCCGCTGCTGGCGCTCGCCATGCACAGGCGCGAGTTCGACTCGATATGGCGGGTGCGCACGAAGCCCTTCGCGAGCTTGTTGACGAGATACTGCGCCTCGATCGACATCTGCCCCGACACGTAGAACGCGAGCGCATCCGGGCCGTGCGCGTCGACGAGCGCGCGCAGGCGGCGGCCGGTGTCGGCGAGCGCGTCGTCGAGCGGCACCGGAATCGGATCGCTCGCGCGCGCGCGGCGCCGGAACGCGCTTTCGAGACGGCCGGAGCGGCGCAGCGCGACGTGCGCCGACGAACCCTTCGTGCACAGCCGTCCGTAGTTGGCCGGATGCTCCGTGTCGCCGACGATCTTCACGACCTCGCCGTCCTCGACCTGCAGGATCATCCCGCAGCCGACTCCGCAGTAGGGACACACTGTCTTGACGCTCGTGCTGCTCATCGCTTGCCGTGCCTTTCTGACCGTCCTGGGTTGCGCCGCGGCACGCGTGCCGCGGCGGGTTCGCGCGGGTGCGCGCCGCTCAGGCCGCGACCCACACGTGCCCGTCCTCGACGCGCGCGGCGAACGCGGCGACCGAGTGCTGCGGTGCTTCGAGGCATTCGCCCGTGCGCAGATCGAAGTGCTGCTTGTAGATCGGCGAGGCGACCACGACGCGCTCGCCGAGACTGCCGACGAGCCCGCGCGAGAGCACGGCCGCGTGCGAGCACGGATCGAGGTTGTCGATCGCGTACACGTCGCCCGTCGCGCCGCCGACGTTGAAGACCGCCACCTGCTGGCCGTTGACGAGCGCGCACACGCCGGTGTTCGGCAGAATGTCGTCGAGTGCGCAGACCCGGACCCAGGCGTGCCCGTCATGCTCCTGATTCATGATGTTTTCCTCGCTGCAGTGAAGGTCGAAACAGGCGCGGCTCATACCGTTTCGGCGACGACCGGCACCGGGAAAGGCGGCGTCGCGGTCTTTTCGGCCGGCGTCGCCGGGCGGATCTGGCCGCGCGCCTCGACGAAGCGCACGTTGCTGTCCGGCTGCTCGCTGTTCACGAAGTGGCGGAAGCGCTGGCGCGCGGCCGGATCGGTCACCGCCTTTTTCCACTCGCATTCGTAGGTGTCCACGACGTGCTGCATCTGCGCTTCGAGTTCCGCCGCGAGACCGAGGCTGTCGTGCACGATCACGTCGGTCAGATACGCGAGTCCGCCTTCGAGGTTCTCGCGCCAGACGCTCGTGCGCTGCAGCCGGTCGGCCGTGCGCACGTAGAACATCAGGAAGCGGTCGATGTAGCGCACGAGCGTGTCGCGATCGAGATCGACCGCGAGCAGTTCGGCGTGACGCGGCTTCATCCCGCCGTTGCCGCACACGTACAGGTTCCAGCCTTTCTCGGTGGCGATCACGCCGACGTCCTTGCCCTGCGCTTCCGCGCATTCGCGCGTGCAGCCGGACACGCCGAACTTCAGCTTGTGCGGCGAGCGCAGGCCCTTGTAGCGGTTTTCCAGCGCGACCGCGAGGCCCACTGAATCGCCGACGCCGTAGCGGCACCACGTCGAGCCGACGCACGACTTCACGGTGCGCAGCGCCTTGCCGTACGCATGGCCCGACTCGAAGCCGGCCGCGATCAGCGCTTCCCAGATGAGCGGCAACTGCTCGACGCGCGCGCCGAACAGGTCGACGCGCTGGCCGCCGGTGATCTTCGTGTAGAGACCGTATTTCTTCGCGACCTGGCCGACCGCGATCAGCCCCTCCGGCGTCACTTCGCCGCCCGGCATGCGCGGCACGACCGAATACGTGCCGTCGCGCTGGATGTTCGCGAGGAAGGCGTCGTTCGAGTCCTGCAGCCCCGCATGCTCCTTCTTCAGCACGAACGCGTTCCAGCACGACGCGAGAATGCTCGCGACGGTCGGCTTGCAGATGTCGCAGCCGAGCCCGTGGCCGTACTTCGCGAGCAGCGCGTCGAAGCTCTCGATGCGCTCGACCCGCACGATGTGATAAAGCGCCTCGCGCGAATAGGGAAAGTGCTCGCACAGATGATTGTCGACCGCGAGCCCCTGCTTCTTCATCTCGGCTTTCATCACCTGGGTGACGAGCGGCACGCAGCCGCCGCACGACGTGCCCGCGCAGGTCGCCTGCCTGAGCGCGCCGATCTGCGTCGCGCCGGCGCGCACGGCCGCGCAGATCTCGTCCTTCGAGACGCTGTTGCACGAGCAGATCTGCGCGGTCCCGGGCAGCGCGTCGACGCCGGGCGCGGGCTTCGCCGTACCGTCGGCGGCCGGCAGGATCAGGAACTCCGGAGACTCGGGCAGCGCGATGCGGTTGAGCATCATCTGCAGCAGCGTGCCGTACTCGGCCGCGTCGCCGACCATCACCGCACCGAGCAGCTGCTTGCCCGTGTCGGAGACGACGAGCTTCTTGTAGATCTGCTTGCGCTCGTCGCAGAACTGGTAGCTGCGGCTGCCCGGCGTCTTGCCGTGCGCATCGCCGATGCTCGCGACATCCACGCCCATCAGCTTGAGTTTCGTGCTCATGTCGGCGCCCGCGAAGGCCGCGTCCCCGCCGAGCAGATGCTGCGCGGCGACGCGCGCCATCTCGTAGCCCGGCGCGACGAGCCCGTAGACGAGGCCGTTCCATGCGGCGCACTCGCCGATGGCGTAGATGTCCGGATCGCTCGTGCGGCACACGTTGTCGATCGCCACGCCGCCGCGCGGACCGGTTTCGAGCCCGCACGCGCGGGCGAGCGCGTCGCGCGGGCGGATGCCGGTGGAGAACACGATCATGTCGGTGTCCAGATGCGCGCCGTCGGCGAACTGCATCCGGTGCGCGCCTGCTTCGCCGTCGACGATCGCGACCGTCTGCCGCCCGGTATGCACGTGCACGCCGAGCGCCTCGATCCGGCCGCGCAGCACCTGCGCGCCGGCCTCGTCGATCTGCACGGCCATCAGACGCGGCGCGAACTCGACCACGTGCGTGTCGAGGCCCATGTCGCGCAGCGCCTTCGCGCATTCGAGGCCGAGCAGCCCGCCGCCGACCACGACGCCGGATTGCGCGCGCGCGCCGCAGGCCTGCATCGCTTCGAGATCCTCGATCGTGCGGTACACGAAGCAGCCGGCGCGGTCGTTGCCGTCGATCGGCGGCACGAACGGCGTCGAGCCGGTTGCGAGCACGAGCTTGTCGTACGAGAGGGACTCGCCGGTCGAAATCTGCACCGTGCGCGCCGCGCGGTCGATCGACACCGCGCACGCATTCAGGCGCAGCAGCACGTTCTCGCGCTCGAAGAAGCCCGGCGCGACGAGCGACAGGTCGTCCGCGCTGCGGCCCGAAAAGTATTCGGACAGATGCACGCGGTCGTAGGCCGGGCGCGGCTCCTCGCACAGCACCGTGACGTGCAGGGCCGCGCGGGTATCGGCGGCAAGGCACTCCAGCAGCTTGTGGCCGACCATTCCGTGACCGATCACGACGACGTTCGTGACCGGCGATGCTTCGTTGTTCAACGCGATGTGGGACATGATGTGCGTCCGGCAAAAAAAAGGCGTCCCGCGGATCCAGTCTGCAATGACCAGATTCGGGGGACGCCGTTGTCCAAAAGCCCGTATACCAAGGAGATGACTTTTGCTGCTCGCTCGCCGGACCTTCGTTGATCCGGCGCATCGTTTAATGCAAGGGCCGTGCCATCGACGCGCACCGCCGCGCAGGGCCCGCCCCGCCGGCCGCGACGGGAACCGCGTGCGGCACGCAGGCGCGGCGCCGTCGCCGGCGCGATGCATTTCGAGGCAGCCCGGCACAACAATGGTGCGACGCAGCACCCGTTGCGTGCAGGCGGTCTGCGTCATGGGCGACCCGGCGGGGTGTGCGGAGGGGGTGTGCGTAGTGCGCGCGAGGGACGGCGCGGGCGGAGCGGTAATCGCGAGCGACGCGCGCCCCGCTCGCCACGAAGCTGGCGCGGATGTTGCAGCGTTCGCCGTGCGCGGCAACGGTGCCTGCGCACCGGCGCATGCCCGTCCCGCCCGCTCACGCGCGGCGCACGTCGCGCGCCGGCCCGATTCGGAACCCACCCGAGGACAATGGCGTCCCCTCGTCGAGCATGACGGGCGCGCGCCATTCGATTCCGGCCCCGCACCGCCGCGACACGCAGGGGAGGTCCGCGTCCCGACGACTCGCAGGTCATCGCATGGAACAGGACATCTCGACACCCCCCGCCGCGCGCGGCAAGGTCACGCTGCTGAGCGCGGGCCCCGGCGACCTCGATCTGCTCACGCTGCGCGCCGCGCGGCTGCTCGCGAGCGCCGACGTCGTGCTGCTGGACGATCTCGTCAATCCGGACATCGTCGCGCTCGCGCCGCAGGCGCGTATCGTGCGCGTCGGCAAACGCGGCGGGTGCCGCTCGACGCCGCAGGCGTTCATCGAGCGTCTGATCCTGCGCCATGCACGCGCGGGCAAGCACGTGATGCGCGTCAAGGGCGGCGACGCGCTGCTGTTCGGCCGCGCCGGCGAAGAACTCGCGCCGCTGCGGCGCGCGGGCATTGCGTTCGAGATCGTCAACGGCGTGTCGGCCGGCTTTGCGGCCGCGGCCGCGCTCGGCATCTCGCTCACGCATCGCGACCATTGCCAGGGCGTCACGTTCGTGACCGCCCATCTGCGCGACGACAGCGAGCCCGACTGGGCCGCGCTCGCCGCCGCCGGCACGACGCTCGCGATCTACATGGGAATGAGCCGGATCGGCCGGATCTGCACCGCGCTGATGAACACGCTGCCGGGCAGCACGCCCGCCGCCGTCGTGCAGTCGGCGGGCAGCGCGGGCGCGCGTCATCTGCTCGCGCCGCTTGCCGCGCTCGCCGCGCGCGCGGGCGAAGCCGGATTCGGCAGCCCGGCCGTAATCCTCGTCGGACACGCGATCGGCGAAGCGATGGCCGGCCTGCCGGACGCGGCGCTCGCCGGCGTGGACGACGATCGTGACGATCAGGCGCGGCGGCGCGCATGACGTGTTGCGCGTCTGGCTGTTGCACGATCGCGGCTCGCGATGGATGGCATTTCCCTGACTTGTCCGATTTTGATTGTGGTTTTGATTGTGGTTTTGATTGTGGTCGATGGACATTCCTCTGCGTTTGGTGTCCACTCGCCTGTTTATCGCACGAACGGGTGGGTGCGTATGTCGGATATGTTCATCAGGATTGACGGCATTGCAGGTGAGGCGCAGGACGCCATTCATCAAGGCGAGATTGATGCTACGGGCTGGCAGTGGAAAATGAGTCAGCAGTCCTCCATGATGTCGGGGTCCGGTGGCGGCGCGGGCAAGGCCACAGTCAACGATCTGGAGTTCGTCCACGCGATTGATCGCGCCAGCCCCAATCTGATGCGCTACTGCCTGACGGGTCGCCATATCCCGAAGGCGGTGCTTAGCGTGCGAAAAGCAGGTGGCCTGCCTTTCGAATTCCTCAAGATCACGTTGGGCGACGTGGTGATTACCGGCGTCGAACCCACTGCGGCTGCGGGCAAGTATTGGGAGCGCGTGACGCTTTCGTTCGCTCGCGTGAAGCAGGAATACACCGTCCAGGATCAATTGGGAACGTCCAAAGGAACCGTGACGGCCCAGTTCGACATCAAAGAAAACATCGAAAAAAAGTAGCATGCCCAAGTTCAACTACCTGGCATTGACGGTTGGCGGCGCGGTGGCGATCGGGGCTGCGTATTCCGCCTGCAGCACGCTCGACTATATCGGCTCGACCCGGACGGCAGACGGGGTGGTGGTCGCCACGCCAATCGGCCCGCATCACCCGCATGTCGTCTTCACGGATGTCAACGGGAACAAGGTCACGTTTTCCGCGAATGGCGACATTTCCCAGGACGTAGGGGATCGGGTGGCCGTTCGATACCGCCAGGAGAACCCGGAGCGCAGCGCGAGGCTTGATACGTTCGGAAGCCTTTGGATGAATACGCTGATGCTGACGGTAGTGTCCGCGCTTTTCATCATTGCTGGTGTGCGCAACGTTCCGTTTCGGGGATGGGAGAACAGACAGTGATCCCTATCCGGAAAGAAAGCGCATGGACTTTCGACACCCGTGCGGGTGGCGGCGGCGGTCTTGGAGACTTTGCTGCCTCGAAGGGCATGTTCGCGCTGAAAGACCCAAAGGGGATTTCGCAGCGATTCAACTACGGTGGAGCGGGATTGGGCTTCTCCACGTCACTTTCGGGGCTGCTGCGCAAGCCGGAGTTGGCGCTTCCAAAGATCACGCTTCACGGGCATGAACTCAGCCTCACGGGCGCTACGGTCGCCTTCCCGAGCAGTGGCACAGTCTATGTCACAGAAGGCTGTCGCGGCCCCGACCTCACGATCGAGCAACTGCAAGGCCCTACGGTCTACTACGATCTCGCAGTAGGCTGGCTCCGGGGCTACAGTTGGACGATGATGATCCTGGGCGTGAACCAGGAACTGATGGAGGTGGGCGTCATGTTGTGGCCCGCGTGGGAAATGGCAATGGCCTTGGCGCCGGCCGTGATTTTCATGCAGGGACAAAACGAGGGCTTGCAGCAAGGCGGTGGCTTTGACGGGATGTTGGGAGAGGTCCACTACGCAGGCCCGTATAGCGACCGGTGACGCGCCGACCTCCAGAATGCAAAAGCCCCTTTCTTTTCAGCGGGCTTTCCAGGGGAATCATTGAGACTTATTAAAAATAGGAGCCGCATCGTACGCGAATACCTCGACAGCACGAACGGCGCCGTACAGATGGCCCTGCTGCCCGGTTACGCGCCCGATCTGAAGCCGGCCGAATACCTCCGGGCCGGGCTCAAGCGGCACGCCCTGGTCAACTTTTGTTCCAACAACCTGCAAAGAAAAGCAGGTGCCGCCCCGCACGGGGGCAACCCAGGCAAACCAGGCAACCCAGGCAAACCAGCAAGAAAACAGGGAAACGCCGCCCGTCGCGAGACCTCCCTCGCTTCGGATACCCCCCTGCCGCGCAACGAACGCGCGGATCACGCGCCGCTGTCGATACGGACCGCGGCCTGCAGCGGCACCGGCGCCGCCGCTGCGCTGTCGGCCGGCAACGCCCACGCGAGCCAGCGCGCGCGATGCAGCACGACCAGCGCGAACGCGACGGCCGCGATTGCGCCGAACGTCGCGAAGCCCATCTGGTAGCTGCCGGTGCTTTCCTTCGCGATGCCCATGATGACCGGCAGATAGAAGCCGCCGATGCCGCCCGCCGCGCCGACGATGCCCGACATCAGCCCGGTGCGCCCCTTCCACCGCTGCGGCACCAGCTGGAACGTCGCGCCGTTGCCGAGACCGAAGCACAGATAGGTCGCCACCAGCAGCGCAATGCCCGCCGGCAGCGGCGGCATCCACGCAGCGAACGCGAAGTCGCACAGCGAGATGCCGGCCAGCAGCAGCACCAGCGCGCGCACCCCGGAGATGCGGTCGGCCACCCAGCCGCCCACCGGCCGCACCATCGCGCCGGTGAACGCGAGCAGCGACATGCACAGGCCCGCATCGAGCTTCGGCAACTGGTAGAGCGACACGAGCAGCGTCGTCACATACGACGACATCCCGACGAAGCCGCCGAACGTGATGCTGTAGACGAGCATCACGACCCACGTATCGCCTTCGGACAGCACGCTGCGGTAGTGCTTCGGCAGCACCGCGATCGCGAGCAGCGCGCCGAGCACCGGCAGCAGCAGCACGCCGGTCCTGCCGGCGCCGAACACGCCGGCATGCACCGCGAGCACGAGCGCGAGGAGCCCGGCGAGTGTCGCCGCGAAGCTCGCGAACGCCCGCCGCGCGCTGCCCGACTTGACGCCGAGATCCTTTGCCCAGAACAGCAGCGCGACGGCCGCAAGCGCGAGCAGCGGCAACGCGGCGCCCGCGGCGCGGGTCCAGCCGTAATGGGCGGCGAGGCCCGGAAACAGGAAGCCGTCGAGCACCGCGCCGATGTTGCCCGCCGCGGCAAGCCCCAGGACCAGACCCTGCACCTTCGGCGGATAGTTGCTGCCGGCCATCGGCAACGCAACTGCGAAGCTCGCGCCGCCGACGCCGAGGAAAACGCCGAGTACGAGCAACATCAGATACGACGGCGTGCCCGGCGCGAGCAGCAGCACCACCGGCGGCAGCGCCGACAGCGCCACGCCGAGCAGCGCGACGCGCCGGCCGTCGCAGGCCTGGTAGAGGTTGCCGAGCGTGACCCGCAGGATCGCCGCGGCCAGCACCGGCACCGCCACGAGAAAGCCCAGCTGCGCGGGCGACATCGCGATGTCCTTGTGGATGAACGGGGCCAGCGGGCCGAGCATCACCCACACGGTGAAGCCGGTATCGAAATACAGGAAGCACGCGAGCAGCGCGCGCCAGTTACCGCTCGTCAACGAATTCAGCAGATGTCTCATGGCCTGGTCTCGCAAGGGGAAGTTAAGGGTGGATGCGAACGGCGCCCGCGCGCCGCTGTGCAAGGGGCTGCGCCGGCGCCTCGGCGCCGCGCGGGTCGACGACGCGCTGGATCAGCGCGTCCATTTCCTTGATGATGTCGGCGAGCACCGTCGTGATCACCGCGAATTCGCGGCCGTAATGGCCGGCGCGCGCGGCCGAGATGCGCGCGTTCAGCGCGACGAGGTTCGCCTGCATCGAAATGCCTGCCAGCCGCTCGGCGATCTCGTTCTGGCGCCTGCGCGCGGCCGCCTCGACGCCGCGCATCTCGTGCTGGTAAGCGAGCGTGATGTCCTGCAGCAGCGCGAGCAGCGGGCTCGCCTGCGCGACGAGACCGGCCACCGCGGCCCGCCCGCCGGCCTCGCCGGCCGGGTCGGCGGCGTTCGCGCTGTTGGCGTTTTTCGCGCTGTTCGCGCGGTCGGCCTTGCCGACCTTGTTGACTTCATTTGCCGCGTTGGCCTTGCTGGCGGCCGCTTCGATGGCGAGCGCCGCGAGCGCGGCCTCGACGCTGTCGATGAAGCGCCGCACCTGCTCGTGCGCGCGGCGGCCGCCGAAATACAGCTCGCGCAGCGCGGCGGAAAAGACGCCGGGCAGGCGCGTATCGCCATCGACCAGTTGCGTGTGCGTCTGCGCGAACGTCGCAAGACTGTCGCGCGCCACGTCGAGCGCGCCCGGCTCGCCGTGCGACGCAAGCAGCACGTGCAGCACGATGCGCTGCGACAGCATCCGCTGACGGCCCGCCAGATTGATCAGTTCGCCAATCAGCTCGGCGCAGACGCTCTGTGCGCCGGCGGGCGGCGTCGGCATCGCGCGCACCGCGGGCCGTCCGGCGGCGAGTTCCAGGGTGGTCGACATAAGGTTCTTTGCGCTCCATGCCCTGCCCGCGCGCGAGGAACGCGGCGCGGGCAGGACAAAAAAAAGCGTCCCGGGCGCCCGTTGCCGGCCTTCGCGCATGCGAAGACGCAACAGGTGCCCGGGACGCCGTTGTCCCGGCGGGCAACCCGGTCGGGGCGGCCCAGATGGCGATGCGATACGTCGAAGCCGTCGTTGGCCTCGCCGCGGATCATGCAATAGCCGTGCCACCGTTGTGCGCTGCCGCACGCGGCACCGCCGTCGGCACGGCGCGTCCTCGCCTGCGCGCGATGACCCGCGATAAACCGCACGTCGCGCGGCGGGGTTCGCGCGCCCGGCGCAACGGGGGATGCCGGATCGCTGCGGTCTGCTCCGGCCCGCTGCGGTCCGTTCCGATTCAGGGGCCGCGTCCCGGCGCACACCGGCCCCGACGACCTCGCCCGCAGCCCCCGGCGCCCGTGGCGCACGCGCCGCCGCGGCGCGGCGATGGCCCGACCTGGTGCACCGCGATGCCGCGTTGCACCATCATCTGGCACGCGGACTGGGGCGCTTGTGTGGCTTGTGTGGCTTGTGTAGCTTCGCGGCCCGCGCGACCTGTTGCCCTGCCCGGCTCGCCTGGCTCGCGTTTCTCGCGTGGCCCACATCGCCTGCGCCGCCTGCGCGGCCCACGCCCCACATCTCCCCGTTGTCAGCCCGAAAGCGGCTTTCGCGCGGAAGCGGTAACATCGGCGCCTTGATTCACGTGCGGCGACGCAACGCGCCGCGCGCCACCCTCTTGTTCATCCCCATGTCACACCATCCGAAGACCCGGCGCTCGCTCGTGATCGCATCGATCATGGCGTCGATGGCCATGGTCGCGATCGAGGCGACGATCGTCTCGACCGCGATGCCGCAGATCGTCACGCAGCTCGGCGGGCTGCATCTCTACAGCTGGGTCTTCTCGTCGTTCCTGCTTGCGCAGACGGCGATGACCGTCGTGTTCGGCAAGCTCGCCGATCTCTACGGACGCAAGCCCACCGTGCTCGCCGGCATCGCGATCTTCCTCGCGGGCTCGCTCGGCGCCGGCTTCGCCTGGTCGATGCCGGCGATGATCGTGTTCCGCCTGATCCAGGGCGTCGGCGCGGGCGCGATCCAGCCGGTCACGCTGACGATCGTCGGCGATCTGTATCCGGCGCACGAGCGCGGCAAGATCCAGGGCTATCTCGCGAGCGTGTGGGCGATCGCGGCCGTCATCGGGCCGATGGCCGGCGGGCTGCTGATCCGCGATCTCTCGTGGTCGTGGATCTTCTGGATCAACGTGCCGATCGGCATCGCGTCGGCGTTCGGCTTCGTCGCGTTCCTGCACGAGCACGAGGCGCACACGCGGCCGTCGATCGATTTCGCCGGCGCCGCGCTCTTCACGCTCGCGATCGGCGCGCTGATGCTCGGCCTCACCGACGCAAGCGACGCCGGCGCGAGCAGCACGCGGGTGCTCGCGGAGTTCGCGCTGAGCGCGATCGGCGGCGTGCTGTTCGTGCTGCAGGAGCGGCGCGCGCCCGACCCGATGATCTCGTTCGCGCTGTGGGCGCATCGTCCGATCGCCGCGAGCAACGTCGCGACGGTGCTCTCGGGCATGGCGCTGATGGGCCTCACGAGCTTCCTGCCGATGTACGTGCAGGGGGTGCTCGCGCGCTCGCCGGTCGTCGCCGGCCTCGCGCTGACGATGATCATGCTCGGCTGGCCCGCCGGCGCGACCTTCACCGCGCGCACGTTCCACCGGCTCGGGCTGCGCCGCACGATGCTCGGCGGCAGCGTGTTCCTGCCGCTCGGCGCGGTGTTCTTCGCCACCCTCGGGCCGCACAGCTCGCCGGTGATGGCCGGCATCGGCTCGCTGGTGATGGGGCTCGGCATGGGGATCACGAGCCTCGCGGCGCTGATCCTGATCCAGGAGATCGTGCGGCCGTCCGAGCGCGGCAGCGCGACCGCGTCGAACCTGTTCTCGCGCAATCTCGGCAGCACGCTCGGCGCGGCGATGTTCGGCGCCGTGCTGAACTACGGGCTCGCGCATGCGCCGGGCGCGCACGCGATCGACCCCGGCGCGCTGCGGCAGCTGCTCGACGCGGCATCGGGCGCGGGCGGCGCGCCCGCGCCGGGCACCGCCACCCCGGCCGATGCCGCGGTGCGGCTGGTGCTGCATCACTCGCTGCACCTGACCTTCTCGTCGATCCTGCTGATCGCGCTGCTGGCGGTCGCGGCGCTGCTGTTCGTGCCGGCCGTGAAGCTCGCGCCGGTACGCGCGGTCGGCGCAGGCTGAGGACGCCGCCAGCCGCGCAGGGCTCGGCCCATCGGCGCGTGCATGCGCGCGCGCACGCACGCTGCAAGCAGAACCCGACCATGCCATGATGCACGGCAATCGTGGCAGCGACCGCGCGCAAGGGCCAGGCGCCGGCCTGTCGCATCGGCCGGCGGCCCGGGCCGAACCCGCGCCCCTCGCGGCCCCTGCGCCCCGAATCGGAACACAGCCGGATTTCGCATGCGAACGGATCAACGGACGTCGTCAGGGAAATGGTTGCGCGCGGCCATCTTTTGCGTCCTCGCACTCGGCAGCCTGCCCGCGCGCGCCGGCTCGTTCGGCATCCAGCTGGCGGGCGGCGTCGCCGATCACGGCATCAAGAAGGGCGACCTCGGTCTCGCGTGGAATCCGGGGTTGACCTGGTGGGCCATCGGCGGCTATCACTTCACGCTGGTGGGCGAGGCGCACGTGGGCTACTGGGACATTTTCGAAAGCGGCGCGTCCCACCCGAACATCTGGGAGTTCGGCCTCACGCCGATGGTGCGCTTCATCCGCAGCAGCGGCTGGCTGAGGCCGTACATCGAGGCGGGCATCGGTCTGCGGATGCTGTCGCACGTGCGCGAGACGAGCGAGCGCACGTTCTCGTCGTCGTTCCAGTTCGCCGACACGGTGGGCGTCGGCGCGGCGTTCGGCGCGCACCAGCAGTACCTCGCCGGCTTTCGCTTCCAGCACGTCTCCAATGCCGGTCTCGAACACCCGAACCCCGGCGCCAATTTCAGCGAAATCTACCTGCAATACAACTTCTGACGCGCCGCGCGTACGACGCCGTACACCGCCGGCAACAGGTATTCCAGTTTGCATGCGGCGCGTGCTATCGTTGAGTTGCCCGCCGTTGCCCCCGCGCGAGGTCCAGACGGGGGCGCGCGGACCGGTTCGCGCGGCCGCCGGCAGGCAGCGGTCGGCCAGCGGAAGCGCAACCGCATGCCACTCATCGTAGCGAGCGTTGCCATGAGCGATGTACGCCTTCATCTGAGCCCACGCGATCGCGTGGAACTGCTGTGCTGGCTCACCTGCGGGAGCCTTGGCGCCTACTACCTGAACGAAGCCTGGCCCGAGCCGTCGTTTCACGTGCAGGCGGCCCACAAGTGGCTCGACCGTCACCAGCGGGAAGCCGACTGGCTCGCGATCGCGCGGCTCTCCGCGCTCGCGGTCGACATCGCGCGCCAGCACGCGCGCTTCGTCGACGCCGACTGGGCGCGCGAAGCCGTCGAAGAAATTCTCGATACCGACGACCTGAACCTCGACGCCCGGCTCGTCGTCCAGGTGCTGAGCGACTGCGAACGCGCGCTGGCCGACAAGCGCATCGCCGACTGAGCGCCGCGCCGGCGCACGCAAACGTTGTCCGGACGCAATTGTCAGACGAGTGGCGCGCGGTATCATTGCTTAGTTTTACTGATTATCTGGCTGCGCCGATGCCGGACGCGCGCGTGTCCTGCCGTTTTCTGCCGGCGCACGCGCCGCCAGGCCGCGCCGGCACCAGGGGATTTCCCTGCCGGTACGCCACGCCCCAGCGGCCGGCGCGCCCCCTCGCCCGCGTGCGGCGCGCGCGGCCGCGCGCCGCTAAAGAATTCGCGCCGCGCGCCGTTAGCCCGGATATGAGGACACACCGGCACGCGCCGGGCAGAGCCGGACACCAGAACGAACATCAGCACGCACAGCGTGTCGCCATACCGCGGGGAATCACCTTGAATCAGCAAAACTCGTCCAGATCGCGCACCGCGGCACCGGGTGAAATCATCTACTCGGAAGGCTATGTCGGCACGGCATCGCTCTTCGTGATCGCCGACGGCAAAGTCGAACTCTCCACCCAGGCCGACGAGAAACGCGTCGTGCTCGCGACGCTCGGCAAGGGCGAGATTTTCGGCGAATCCGCGCTGCTGCCCTCGGAACCGCGCGGCTCCACCGCCAAGGCGCTCACCTTCTGCCGGCTCACCGAAATCGAAACCAGCATCGTCGAGCAGGAACTCGAACGCCTGTCGCCGCTGCTGCGGCACCTCGTGCGCACGCTGATCCGCCGCGGCAAGCGCAAGGACGACCAGCTCGCCACCTACACGCACGCGGACTTCCTGCCGGGCGTGCTGTCGTACGCGAACGTGCTCGCGCTGATGGGCGCCGCCGTCGAGCGCGAGCCGCGCACGCGGCGCGCGCAGAGCGAGGAAGTCGCGGTGCCGCTCGCCGACGTCGTGAAGAAGTGCCGCGCGATCGCCGGCCACTCGCGCCTGCACGTGATGGCGATGCTCAAGCGGATGGAAAAGCTCAACCTGATCTCGTTCGAAGCGGGCCGCCCGGACTTCGCGAGCAAGGGCACGTCGGGCTACGCGGGCGAGGAAAACGCCGGCGGGCGCCACATGGTCGCGTTCGACCCGGTGCGGATCACCGAGCGCGCGCAGCAGGTCGCCGACCACGATCTCGACATCGCGATCACCGGCGAGCTCGAACTGATCGAGCTGGCGGACCTGGAGGCGCTGATCGGCGTCGAGCGGCAACTGATCCTGAAGAAGCTGTCGCATTCGGAAATCGCCGAGGACATTTTCGCGTTCCGCAAGACCCGCGTGCTGAACTACGTCGAAGAGCACGGCACCGCCTACTTCTCGCGGCGCAAGGCGCGCGCGGCGAGCGAGCTCGAATCGCTCGGCGATCTCGAGTTCGTCGACCAGCGCACGCTGTTCGACGCGGTCAGCGCATTCGATACCTACGATCTCGCGAAGCTGATGTCGTCGCTTGCCGACGGCGCGATCGCCGAACGGCTGCTCGCCGCGATGAGCCAGGCGCGGCAGAACGAGATTTCGTGGATCATGCGGCGCGACGTCAAGGTCGATCCGCTGGAGATTCCGGAGATCGAGCAGCGCTTCATCGACCTCGTACGCAGTCTGAAGGCGCCGCCGCCGGCCGCGGCCGCGCCGCTCGGCCACAACGCCGGCTAGCCGGAATGCGGCGGCCCGCGTGCAGCGCGGCGCCGCCGCATTCCGGCGACCGGGCGCGCGGTGCGGCGCGCGGCGGCACGCACCCGCCCCCTCTCTCACGATGCACTTTCGAGCTTGAGCATGGATATCCTGACCCTGTGCGGCGCGCTTGTCGGCGTGGCTGCGATTGTCGGCGGCTTCGCGCTGGAGGGCGGACGCTTCGCGTCGCTGTTCCAGCTCGAAGCGCTCGTCATCGTGCTGGGCGGCACGATCGGCGCGGTGATGGTGCAGAACACGTGGCGCCGCTTCGCGGACGGCGTGCGGCAGCTGCGCTTCGCGTTCCGGCCCGCCCGGCCGGTCGACCGGCAGAGCCTGTCGGTGCTGCTCGAATGGGGGCACAGCGCGAAACTGAACGGCATGCTCGCGTTCGAGTCGATGGACGTGAACGGCATTCATCCGTTCGCGCGGCGCGGCCTCGAACTGATCGCCAACGGCGTGCCGACCGCGGTGATCGAGGACGCGCTGCAGCGCGAGCTCGACGCGTACGAGCGCAATCACATGGCGGCCGCGCGCATCTGGCTGCAGGCGGGCGGCTACGCGCCGACCTTCGGGATCCTCGGCGCGGTGCTCGGGCTGATCCAGGTGACGGGCCACATCCTGGAGCCGGCGCGCCTCGGCGCGGGCGTCGCGGTGGCGTTCGTGACGACGCTCTACGGGCTCGCGCTCGCGAACGTGCTGTTCCTGCCGATCTACGGCAAGATCAAGGCGCAGGTCGACAACGAGCTGCGCTACCGCAAGCTCTACTTCGACGGGCTGCTGGCGATTTCGCGGCGCGAATCGCCGCAGACGATCGAGACCCGCCTGACCGCCGAGACGCGCGAACGCGCAAGCGCGCAGCTCGCGTGACGCCCCCGTCCCCCCTTATGTTTTCGAGGCCTGCGTCATGACGACACTGACGGGCAAACCGGGCGGCAAACCGGGTGGCAAGCCGAACCCGAAGCTCGACGACGAAGCCGATGCGCATCCCGAACGCTGGCTGCTGTCGTACTCCGATCTGGTCACGACGCTGATGGTGCTGTTTCTCGCGCTGTACGCGATCCAGCTCGCGCAGGACCGTCAGCGCGACGCACGCGATCTGCGGACCGCTCGCCCGGCTGCGGCGGCCGGCGCGGCCGCGCCGGCCCGGGCAAGCGCCGGCCTGACCCCGCAGCCGTCGCCCGCGCAGTGGCGCGCGCGCGCCGCGCTGCTCGGCGAGCTGCACGTGCTGCGCGACGCGGGGCAGATCCGCCTCGACGAGCGGCCCGACAGCGTCGAGATCGCGATCAACGCGAAGATCCTGTTCCGCGCCGGCGACGCACACCTGCTGCCGGACGCCGACCCGGTACTCGACCGGATCGCGGGCGCGCTGAAAGACCACACGACGCGCGATATCTACGTCGAAGGCCACACCGACAGCACGCCGATCTCGAATGCGATGTACGCGTCGAACTGGGAGCTGTCGTCGGCGCGCGCGGGCGCGGTGGTGCGCTACCTCGTCGAACGCGGCATCGAACCGCACCGGCTCGCGGCAATCGGCCGCGCGGACAACGTGCCGCTCGTGCTCGGCGACGACGCCGCCGCGCGCGCGGCGAACCGCCGCGTGACGATCCTCGTGCGGTACTGAGCGGGGTTGGGCGGGGTTGGGCCGCATCGAGGCGCATGAGGCGCATGCCGCGCATGGGGCGCATACCGCGCATTGAGGCGCACGCGGCGCATCCAGGCGCACGCGGCCGCGCGCCCCCCGCACCTGCTACGCTAGCAGCACCGCCGAAGCGGGCGCCCCCGCGCCCCGCCCTGTCCACGGAGCGCCCATGCGCGAGCGACGCCATCGCCCCCCGCCCTTTCCCGCCGAGCATTCGCACGCGGACCTGCGCGACCTGACGCTGACCTTCGCGCCGCTCGCCGTGCTGGTCGCGGTGCTCGTGACGCTGGTGGTCTGGCTCGTCGATCCCGCGCCGCCGCACACCATCACGATCAGCGCCGGTCCGCGCGACAGCGCGTTCACCGTCGCCGCCGACGCCTACCGCGCGATCCTCGCGCGCAACGGCATCACGCTGAAGGTGCTCCATTCGGACGGCTCGCGGCAGAACCTCGAACGCCTGCTCGACCCGAAGCAGCACGTCGACATCGCGCTCGTGCAGGGCGGCGTGTCCGACGGGCTCGACACGGCGTCGCTGATGTCGCTCGGCAACCTGTTCTACGACCCGGTCGTGGTGTTCTATCGCGGCAGCGGACTCACGAGCCTCGCGCAGCTCGAAGGCCGGCGCATCGCGATCGGCCGCCCCGGCAGCGGCACCCGCGTGCTCGCGCTGAAGCTGCTCGACGCGAACGGCATCGATCCCGGCGGCGATACCCCGCTGCTGCCCGACGACGGTCTGCAGGCCGCGACGAAACTCGTCTCCGGCACGCTCGACGCGGCGATCCTGAACGGCGATTCGGCCACCCGCGCGCTGATGCTGCGGCTGCTGCGCGTCCCGGGCATCTCGGTGCTGAATTTCGACGAGGCGCGCGCGTACACGCGCATCTTCCCGTACCTCGACGAAGTAGACCTGCCGCCCGGCGTGCTCGACCTGCGCCACCGGATCCCGCCCGACACCGTCCATCTCGTCAGTCCGACGGTCGAGCTGGTCGCGCGCCGCACGCTGCATCCGGCGATCTCCGACCTGCTGATCGAAGCCGCCCAGGAAGTGCACGGCCGCCCCGGGCTGCTGCAGCGCGCGGGCCAGTTTCCGAACCCGCAGGAGCGCGAGTTCCCGGTCAGCGAGGACGCGCAGCGCTACTACCGGACCGGCAAGAGCTTCCTGTACCGCAGCCTGCCGTTCTGGCTCGCGAGCGTGGTCGACCGCACGCTGGTGCTGCTCGTGCCGCTGGCGGTGCTGCTCGTGCCCGCGTTGCGGGTGATTCCGGCGCTGTACCGCTGGCGCGTGCGCTCGCGGATCTACCGCTACTACGGCTCGCTGATCGCAATCGAGCGCGAGGCGCTGAAGGAGCCGTCGCAGGCGGAGCGCCGCGCGCTGTTCGGCGAACTCGACCAGATCGAGGCCGCGCTGAACGAGCTGCGCATGCCGCTCGCGTATGCGGACGCGTTCTATGTGCTGCGCGAACACGTCGGTTTCGTGCGCGCGCGGCTCGCGCGGGCCGCACCGTCCGGGGATGGCGAGGTGCGCGCGTGAAGCGCCTCTTTTTTCTTTCGTTTCCCTTTCGCTGGCGGCGGCTGCGTAACACGGTGAAATGGTTTTCACATCCGCTGTGACCCGCAATCCTGGAGGGCACTGTAAACTTCGCCGCTAGCGAATGATCTGCTGATTGTTCATGTGCGCGCGGATGTGCGCCCTCGCGGCCGCGCCGGGGTCGACCGCCGTGTCATGGCCCCGGTCGGGCAGCATGCCGCGCCGTGCTGCCGTCCGTCAGGCCCGCATGCGGGCGTGCGGGCGTGCGGTCGTGCGGGCGTGACAAGGTGCGGGAAACATGGCATGTTGCGCGGGCAATCGCGCTCATGCCGCGCGGGCGCGGTACAGACGTGGCAATGCGAGGTGCATGGCCGGCGCCGCGCATGCCTGCTGCACCGCGTGAGCCGCAGCATCCACCGCAATCCCTGTTCAGTTTTCGGAGAGTCTTATGAGCGAAGCCGGGTCCACTCAGCCGAAGCGCCGGAACCGCTGGCCCGTCGTGTTCGGCGTGATCGTGCTGGCACTGGCCGCGCTGGTCGTGTTCCACCTGCTGCACCGCAAGAAGCCGGCGCGCGGCGCGGCCGCGCAGGTCGTCACGGTCGCCGCCGCGCAGCGGGGGGCGATGCCCGTCGAGCTCAACGAGCTCGGCACGGTCACGCCGGTCGCCACCGTCACGGTGCTGCCGCAACTGAGCGGCTACCTGACCGAAGTCGGCTATCAGGAAGGCGAGGAGGTCAGGAAAGGCCAGTTCCTCGCGCAGATCGATCCGCGCCAGTACGAGATCTCGAAGCAGCAGGCCGAGGCCCAGCTCGCGAAAGACCAGGCGTCGCTCGCACAGGCGCGCTCCGACCTCGCGCGCTACACGCTGCTGTACAAGAACAAGTCGATCGCCGAGCAGACCTACACCGACCAGCAGTTCCTCGTCCAGCAGGATGCCGCCGCGGTGAAGTCGGACCTCGCGAACATCGCGCAGTACACGCTCGACCTCGAATACTGCCGGATCACCGCGCCGGTGGCCGGACGCGTCGGCCTGCGCCTCGTCGACCCGGGCAACTACGTGACGGCCTCGTCGTCCACCGGCATCGTCGTGATTACCACCGTCAAGCCCACCACCGTCCAGTTCACGGTGCCGCAGGACCAGCTCGCCGCGATCGTGCAGCGCATGAACAGCGGCGCGAAGCTGCCGGTCACCGCGCTCAGCAGCGACAACTCGAAGGAAATCGCCACCGGCACGCTGTACGCGGTCAACAACCAGATGGCCACGTCGACCGGCACCGTCACGCTGCGCGCCACCTTCCCGAACGACGACGAAGCGCTCTTTCCGAACGAATTCGTCAATGTGAAGCTGCTGGTCGACACGATGCAAAACGCGCTGCTCGTGCCGACGCCGGCGGTCCAGACCGGCGCGCCCGGCGACTACGTGTTTCTCGTGAACGCGAACGACACCGTCTCGGTGCGCAAGGTCACGCTCGGCCCGAGCGACGGCAAGGACACGGTGATCCTGTCGGGCCTCGCGGCCGGCGACCGGGTCGTCACCGACGGCACCGACCGCCTGAGCGACGGCGCGCACATCCGCCCCGCCGCGCCGGCCGCCGCATCGGGCGCCGCGGCGGCGTCCGATGCGTCCGGTGCGTCTGCCACGCCGGCCGCCGCGGGCGCGAGCGGCGCGCACGGCCATCGCCACGGGGCGCACGGCGCGTCCGGCGCCCACGCCGCTTCCGCCCACGCCGCCTCGTAGCCGCCCGCCGCCGCGCCGATGAATATCTCCCGTCTGTTCATTCTCCGGCCCGTCGCGACGGTGCTGCTGATGATCGCCCTCGTGCTGGTGGGCCTCATCGCGATCCGCGTGCTGCCGGTCTCGTCGCTGCCGAACGTCGACTATCCGACCATCCAGGTGCAGACCTTCTACCCGGGCGCGAGCCCGGACGTGATGGCCACCACCGTGACCGCCCCGCTCGAGGTGCAGCTCGGCGAAATTCCGGGTCTGCAGCAGATGACCTCGTCGAGCTCCGACGGCGCATCGGTGATCACGCTGCAGTTCAACCTGTCGCTCAACCTCGACGTCGCCGAGCAGGACGTCCAGCAGGCCATCAACGCCGCCAACAGCTTCCTGCCGTCCGGGCTGCCGGCGCCGCCGACCTACGCGAAGGTCAATCCGGCCGACCAGCCGATCCTCACGCTCGCGGTCACGTCGGACTCGATGTCGCTCACGCAGTTGCAGGACGCGGCGAACAACCGCCTCGCGACCAAGATTTCCGAGGTCGCGGGCGTCGGCGTCGTGACGACCGCCGGCGGCAACGTGCCGGCCATCCGGGTCGAGGCCGACCCGCAGAAGCTCGCTGCCTATGGGCTGAACATCGACGACCTGCGCACGCTGCTCAGCTACGTGAACGTGAGCCAGCCGAAAGGCAACTTCGACGGCCCGAAGCTCGACTACACGATCAACGGCAACGACCAGATCAGCGACCCGAAGGACTACCTGAACACCGTCGTCGCGTACCAGAACGGCGCGCCGGTATTCATGCGCGACATCGCGCGGGTCACCTCGGCCGCGCAGAACGTCGAGCAGGGCGCGTGGTACAACGGCACGCCGGCCATCGTGCTGAACGTGCAGCGCCAGCCGGGCGCGAACGTGATCAAGACCGTCGACCAGATCAAGCTCGAACTGCCGCAGCTCGAATCCACGCTGCCCGCGGGCATGAAGGTGACGATCGTCTCCGACAGCACCGGTATCATCCGCGCGTCGGTGCGCGACGCCGCGCTCGAACTCGTGCTCGCGATCGTGCTGGTGGTCGCGGTGATCTTCGTGTTCCTGCGCAACGTGCCGGCCACGATCATTCCGAGCGTCTCGGTGCCGGTCTCGCTGATCGGCACGCTCGCGGTGATGTACCAGCTCAACTACTCGATCGACAACCTGTCGCTGATGGCGCTCATCATCGCGACCGGCTTCGTCGTCGACGACTCGATCGTGATGATCGAGAACATCGTGCGCTACCTCGAGGAAGGCATGACGCCGATGCAGGCCGCGCTCAAGGGCGCCGGCCAGATCGGCTTCACGATCCTGTCGCTGACGGTCTCGCTGATCGCGGTGCTGATTCCGCTGCTGTTCATGGGCGGCGTGATCGGGCGGCTCTTCAGCGAGTTCGCGGTGACGCTCGCGGTGACCATCGTGCTGTCGGCGGTCGTCTCGCTGACGGTCGTGCCGATGATGTGCGCGCGCATCCTGCGCGCGCGCGCCGAGCGCCATCCGAGCCGCTTCGAGCGCATCAGCGAGGGGCTGTTCGAGCGCACGCTCGCCGCTTACGAGCGCGGCCTGCGGTGGGTGCTCGATCACCAGCGCCTCACGCTGCTGGTGGCGGTGGGCACCGTCGCGCTCACGGGCATCCTGTACGTGGTGATTCCGAAGGGCCTGTTCCCGGTGCAGGACGTCGGAGTGATCCAGGGCATCTCGGTGGCCGACAACTCGGTGTCGTACAAGGCGATGGTCGCGCGCCAGAGCGCCCTCGCCAGCGCGATCCTGAAGGACCCGGACGTCACGTCGCTTACCTCGTATGTCGGCATCGACGGGATCAACACGACGCTGAACCACGGCCGCTTCCTGATCGACCTGGCGAGCAAGGACAAGCGCTCGTCGAGCGCCGCGGAAATCGCCCGGCGCCTGCAGCAGGAAACCGCCGACGTGCCCGGCATCAAGCTGTACGTGCAGCCGGAGCAGGACCTGACGCTCGACACGACGGTGTCGCCGAACCAGTACAGCTTCGTGCTGCGCGGGCCGAACCAGCAGGCCTTCAACCAGTACGTGCCGGCGCTGATCGCGCGGATGAAGCAGATCACGTCGATCACGGACGTGACGAGCGACCTGAACGTCGACGGCAACGCGGTGTACGTCGACGTCAACCGGCAGCTCGCCGCGCGCTTCGGCATCACGCCCGCGACCATCGACAACGCGCTGTACGACACGCTCGGCCAGCGCATCGTGTCGACCATCTTCGAGCAGTCCGACCAGTACCGGGTGATCCTCGTCGCGAAGCCGGAGTCGCTGCCGACCGTCCAGTCGATCGGCAACCTGTACCTGCCGAGCCAGACGAGCAGCAGCGGCCAGGTGCCGCTCTCCGCGATTGCGCAGATCCGCACGGAGAAGTCGCCGCTCGTCATCAGCCATCTCGCGCAGTTCCCGGCCGTCACGATCTCGTTCAACCTCGCGAAGGACGCGTCGCTCAGTGCGGCGGTGTCGCAGATCCGCGCCGCCGAGCAGGCCACCCATCTGCCGCCGTCGATCACCTCGTCGTTCCAGGGCGCCGCGCAGGCATTCGAAGATTCGCTGTCGAGCGAGGTGTACCTGCTGCTCGCCGCGCTGGTGGCCGTCTATATCGTGCTCGGCGTGCTGTACGAAAGCTTCATCCATCCGGTGACGATCCTCTCGACGCTGCCGTCGGCCGGCATCGGCGCACTGCTCTCGCTGATGCTCGCCGGCAACGATCTCGACGTGATCGGCATCATCGGCATCGTGCTGCTGATCGGCATCGTCAAGAAGAACGCGATCATGATGGTCGACTTCGCGCTCGAAGCGGAGCGCGAGCACGGCAAGTCGCCGCGCGACGCGATCTTCGAGGCGTCGATGCTGCGCTTCCGGCCGATCCTGATGACGACGCTCGCGGCCATGCTGGGCGCGCTGCCGATGCTGCTCGGCACCGGCACGGGCTCGGAGCTGCGCCAGCCGCTCGGCCTCGCGATCATCGGCGGGCTCACGCTCAGCCAGCTGCTCACGCTGTTCACGACGCCGGTGATCTACCTGTTCTTCGATCGCCTCGCGCGGCGCTTCGGGCGTAAAGGCCGCGGCGGCGAAACGGATGCGGCGCAGGGGGCGTCTTGAACATCCCGGCGCTCTTCATCCGGCGGCCGGTTGCGACCACGCTGCTCGCGATCGCCATCCTGCTCTCGGGAGTCCTCGCGTACTTCCGGCTGCCGGTCGCGCCGCTGCCGAACGTCGCCTACCCGGTCATCGTCGTGCAGGCGAGCATGGCCGGCGCGAGCCCGGACATCATGGCCTCGACGGTGGCCGAGCCGCTCGAACGGCGTCTCGGCACGATCGCCGACGTGAGCGAGCTGACCTCGATCAGCTCGGTCGGCTCGTCGATGATCGTCGTGGTGTTCGGGCTGAACCGCGACATCAACGGCGCGGCGCGCGACGTCGAAGCGGCGATCCAGGCCGCGCGCGCGGACCTGCCGACCACGCTGCGCAGCAACCCGAACTACCGCGAGTACAACCCGGCCGATGCGCCGGTGATGGTGCTCGCGCTCACCTCGGACACGCTCACGAAAGCGCAGCTCTACGACTCGGCCGACTCCGTGATCCAGCAGCAGCTGTCGCAGGTGCAAGGCGTCGGCCAGATCACGCTCGGCGGCGGCGCGCTGCCCTCGGTGCGCGTCGAGCTGCAGCCGGGCAAGCTCAACAGCTACGGCATCGGCCTCGAAGACGTGCGCGCGGCGATCAGCGCGGCCAACGCGGACAGCGCGAAGGGCCACCTCGACATCGGCAGCCAGCGCTATGTCGTGCTGTCCAACGACCAGATCACGCATGCGGCGCCCTATCGCAACCTCGTGATCGCGTACCGCCACGGCGCGCCGGTGCTGCTGCGCGACGTGGCCGACGTGCGCGACTCGAACGAGAACATCCGCAACGCGGGCCTGTTCAACGGCAAGTCGGCCGTGCTCGTGATCGTCTATCCGATGCCGGGCAGCAACGTCGTGAAGACGGTCCAGCAGATCCGCTCGGTGCTGCCCGCGATCGAGGCGACGCTGCCGAGCAGCGTGCACGTGAACGTCGCGATCGACCGCTCGGAGTCGGTGCGCGCGTCGGTCACCGATACCGAGCGCACGCTGTTCATCGCGATGCTGCTGGTGGTCGGCGTCGTGTTCATCTTCCTGCAGTCGCCGCGCGCGACCCTGGTGCCGGCGGTCGCGCTGCCGCTGTCGGTGATCGGCACGTTCGGGCCGATGTACCTGCTCGGCTACAGCATCGACAACCTGTCGCTGATGGCGCTGACGGTCGGCACCGGCTTCGTCGTCGACGACGCGGTGGTCGTGCTCGAAAACGTCGTGCGCCACCTCGAAGCCGGCATGAGCCCGCGGGAGGCCGCCATCAAGGGCAGCGGCGAGGTGGCGTTCACCGTGGTCTCGATGAGCCTGTCGCTGATCGCGGTGTTCCTGCCGATCCTGCTGATGCCGGGCATCGTCGGGCTGCTGTTCCACGAGTTCGCGGTCACGCTGTCGATCGCGATCCTGATCTCGCTCGTGATCTCGCTCACGGTCACCCCGGCGATGTGCGCGTACGCGCTCAGCCGCCAGCACGCCGGACACTCGCAGCGCCGCTGGGCGCGCTGGACCGAGCGCCAGTTCGAGCGCTTCAGGAATGCGTATGCACGCTCGCTCACGCTCGTGCTCGACCACTCGCTGCTGGTGATCCTCGTGCTCGGCGCGCTGCTGGTGCTGAACGTGTTCCTGTTCCGGCTGCTGCCCGCCACCTTCTTCCCCGAACAGGACACGGGCATCCTGATCGGCCAGATCATCGCCGACCAGAGCATCTCGTTCTCCGCGATGGAAAAGAAGCTCGCTCAACTGCAGGCGATCGTGCAGAAGGACCCCGCGGTGCAGTCGGTCGCGGGCTTCACCGGCGGGCGCGCGCTCAATACCGCGAACGTGTTCATCGAGCTCAAGCCGCTCGCCGAGCGGCACGTGTCCGCCACCGAGGTCGTGAACCGGCTGCGGCCGAAGCTCGATGCGGTGTCCGGCGCACGCCTGTTCCTGCAGGCGCAGCAGGACCTGCGCATCGGCGGCCGGCAGTCGGCGGCCGAGTACCAGTACACGCTCACGAGCGACGACGCGGCCGCGCTCTACAAGTGGACGCCGAAGCTCGTCACCGCGCTCGGCAAGCACCGCGACGCCGTGCTCGACGTGAACTCGGACCTGCAGCAGCACGGGCTGCAGACCTACCTCACCTACAGCCGCACGACGGCCGCGCGCTACGGCTTCGCGCCGAACCAGCTCGACAGCGTGCTGTACGACGCATTCGGCCAGCGCACCGTGTCGACGATCTATAACGCGCTGAACCAGTACTTCGTCGTCATGGAGGTCGCGCCCGAGTACTGGCAGTACCCGCAGTCGCTCGACCGGATCTACGCGAGCACGGCGGCCGGCAACCCGGCCGGCACCGCGCAGACGCAGATGCCGGGCAGTACCGTGAAGGGCACGACGACGAGCGAAGCCAGCACGTCGACCAATGCGCTGAACGCGAACGCGCAGGCCAACGCGACCACCAACAGCATCTCGAACAGCCGCGGCGGCAGCTCGACCGGCAGCGCGGACAGCACGTCGGCCGAAACGATGGTGCCGCTGCTCGCGATGCTGCACGCGTCGAACAGCCATACCGCGACCCAGGTGAACCACCAGAGCGGGCTCGTCGCCGGCACGATCTCGTTCAACCTGCCCACCGGCGGCTCGCTCAGCAAGGCGGCCGTCGCGATCCAGCAGGCGGAGCGCGAGATCGGCATGCCGGCCAGCGTGCACGGCGCGTTCGCCGGCGCCGCGCAGGCGTTCGCGCAGTCGATGGGCACGATCCCGCTGCTGATCCTCGCGGCGCTGTTCGTGGTCTACACGGTGCTCGGCGTGCTGTACGAGAGCGCGGTGCATCCGCTCACGATCCTGTCGACGCTGCCGTCGGCCGGCATCGGCGCGACCCTCGCGATGCTGATTTTCGGCACGCCGTTCTCGGTGATCGCGATGATCGGCATCATCCTGCTGATCGGCATCGTGAAGAAGAACGGCATCATGATGGTCGACGTCGCAATCGTCCTGCAGCGCACCGAAGGGATGAACGCGCGCGACGCGATCCACGAAGCGGCCGTCGTGCGGCTGCGCCCGATCATGATGACCACCGCCGCCGCGGTGCTCGGCGCCGTGCCGCTCGCGGTCGGCATCGGCCAGGGCGCGTCGCTGCGCCAGCCGCTCGGGATCACCGTGATGGGCGGCCTGATCCTGAGCCAGCTGTTCACGCTGTACACGACGCCGGTGATCTACCTGTATCTCGATCGCCTGCGCGGCCGGCTCGCGCGCTGGTCGGCCACGCTGCCGTGGAACCGGCAGCCGCCGCAGGCGGGCGAACCGGGTCAACCGGATACGAAGGCCTAAGATGACGATTTCCCGCACACCGATGTCCTGCAAACCTCTCGCGGCATTGCTGCCGCTGCTGCCTCTGCTGCTCGCCGGCTGCATGGTCGGTCCCGACTATCACCGTCCGGGCGTCGCGGTGCCGGCGAGCTGGCACGAGCTGCCCGGCTGGAGCGCCGCGCAACCGGATGCGGCCGGGCCGAAAGGCGACTGGTGGACCGCGTTTCACGATCCGCTGCTCGACACGCTCGAACCGCAGGTCGTGGTGTCGAACCAGACCGTGCGCCAGGATTACGCGAACTACCAGGAAGCGCTCGCCGAAGTGCGCATCGCGCGCGCGAGCCTGTTCCCGACCCTCGGCATCACCGGCTCGGCCACGCGCTCGCGCGCCGCGGTGAGCAGCAGCGCGAGCCGAGGGGGGGGCACCTACGTGTCGACGACGAACTCGGGGACGCTCGAAGGCAGTGCGAGCTGGCAGCTCGACGTCTGGGGCCAGGTGCGCCGCACGATCGAGGAAAACGCGGCCACCGCGCAGGCAAGCGAGGCCACGCTTGCCAACGCCACGCTGTCCGAGCAGATTGCGCTCGCGACCGCGGTGATCGACCTGCGCGCGAGCGACGCCAATATCGACCTGCTGCGCCAGACCGTCGCGCAATACCGGCATTATCTCGACGTGGTGGAAAACCAGGACCGCGCGGGCACGGTCGCGCCGTCCGATCTGATCACCGCGCGCACGCAGCTCGAAACCGCCCAGGCGAACCTGATCGCGCTCGGCGTCGCGCGCGCGCAGTACGCGCATGCGATCGCGGTGCTGGTCGGCAAGAATCCCGAGGACCTCGACATCCCGTATGACCCGGCGCTGCCGGCGCTGCCGTCGATCCCGGCCGGCGTGCCGTCGACGCTGCTCGAACGGCGTCCGGACATCGCGACGGCCGAGCGGCAGATGGCCGCGCAGAACGCGGCGATCGGCGTGGCGATTTCCGCCTATTACCCGAGCGTGTCGCTGTCGGCGCTCGACGGCTTCACGCAGTCGCCGCTCGGCGGGCTGCTGCACGTGGCCAATTACGTGTGGTCGCTCGGCGGCAGCGCGACGCAGACGCTGTTCGACGGCGGCGAGCGCAGCGGCGAAGTCGCGGCCGCGCGCGCCGCGTACGACGCCGCGGTCGCCAACTATCGCGGCACGGTGCTGACCGCGTTCGAGGACGTGGAAAACGACCTGTCGGGCCTGCGCATCCTCGAACAGCAGGCCGGCGCGCTGCAGGCGGCGGTGCGCGACGCGACCCGCGGCGCCGCGATCGCGCTGAACGAGTACCAGGCCGGGACGGTCGACTACACGACGGTGGCCACCGCGCAGGCCACCCAGCTGACGAACCAGCAGTCGGCGCTGTCGGTGGAGGAGCAGCGGCTCGTCGATTCGGTCAACCTGATCGGCGATCTGGGCGGCGGCTGGTCCGCGGACCAGCTGCACGACCCGCAGCATCCGCCGCGCAAGGCGAGCGAGGAAGCGTCGAAGTAAGCGTCGCGTCGTTCAGGCCGCAAGGATTTGCGAGGTTTTCTGCTGTACCCGACGTGCCGCCTGCCGGGTTTGCCGTTCGGGTTTGCCGTTCGGGTTTGCCGTTCGGGTTTGCCGTTCGGGTTTGCCGTTCGGGTTTGCCTGCCGCGTTTGCCTGCCGGATCTGCCGGGCGAATCGTCGGCACCGGCCCGGCTTCGCGCCGGCGCTGGCCGCCACCCGTGCGCGCGCCGCAACCCCGCCGCACAGTCCCGAAGCGATCCCGGAGCGGCCGCGCACGCACCCGCCCGCCGCCGCGTTGCCGTCCGGCTTGCGGGTAGCTTCGCGCACAATCGGCTAAGATGGCCGCTAGCCCCGTTTTGTCCGGGCCGCCTGCGTTGCGCACGGCGGCCCTCCGCCTTCCAGTCCGAGGAACCCAGCATGACCACATCCAGCAGCTATCCCGATACCCGCCTCCTGATCGACAACGAATGGTGCGATGCCGCAAGCGGCAAGACGCTCGACGTGATCAACCCGGCGACCGGCAAGCCGGTCGGCAAGGTCGCGCACGCCGGCATCGCCGATCTCGACCGGGCGCTCGCCGCCGCGCAGAAGGGCTTCGCCGCCTGGCGCAAGGTGCCGGCCAACGAGCGTGCGGCGATCATGCGCAAGGCCGCCGCGCTGGTGCGCGAGCGCGCCCCCGAAATCGGCCGCGTGATGACGCTCGAACAGGGCAAGCCGTTCGCCGAAGCCCGCATCGAGGTGCTCTCCGCAGCCGACATCATCGAATGGTTCGCCGACGAAGGCCGGCGCGTCTACGGCCGCGTCGTGCCGTCGCGCAATCTCGCGGCGCAGGCGCTGGTGCTCAAGGAGCCGGTCGGTCCGGTAGCCGCGTTCACGCCGTGGAACTTCCCGGTCAACCAGGTCGTGCGCAAGCTGTGTGCCGCGCTCGCGAGCGGCTGCTCGTTCCTCGTGAAGGCGCCGGAAGAAACCCCGGCGTCGCCCGCCGCGCTGCTGCAGGCGTTTGTCGAAGCGGGCGTGCCGGCCGGCACGGTCGGCCTCGTGTTCGGCAACCCCGCGGAAATCTCCAGCTACCTGATCGCGCACCCGGTGATCCGCAAAGTCACCTTCACCGGCTCGACGCCCGTCGGCAAGCAACTGGCCGCACTCGCCGGCCAGCACATGAAGCGCGCGACGATGGAGCTGGGCGGCCACGCGCCGGTGATCGTCGCCGAGGACGCCGACGTCGCGCTCGCGGTCAGGGCGGCCGGCGCCGCGAAGTTCCGCAACGCGGGCCAGGTGTGCATCTCGCCGACGCGCTTTCTCGTGCACAACAGCATCCGCGAGGAATTCACCGCGGCGCTCGTCAAGCATGCGCAAGGGCTGAAGCTCGGCGACGGCCTCGCCGAGGGCACGACGCTCGGGCCGCTCGCGAACGCGCGCCGCCTCACTGCGATGGCCTCGCTGATGGACAACGCCCGTTCGAGCGGTGCGAAGGTCGCCATCGGCGGCGAGCGCGTCGGCAGCGAAGGCAACTTCTTCGCGCCCACCGTGCTGACCGACGTGCCGCTCGAAGCCGACGTATTCAACAACGAGCCGTTCGGCCCGGTCGCGGCGATCCGCGGGTTCGACTCGCTCGAAGACGCGATCCGCGAAGCCAATCGTCTGCCGTTCGGCCTCGCGGGCTACGCGTTCACGAAATCGTTCCACAACGTGCATCTGCTGTCCCAGCAGCTCGAAGTCGGCATGCTGTGGATCAACCAGCCGGCCACGCCCACGCCGGAAATGCCGTTCGGCGGCGTGAAGGATTCGGGCTACGGCTCGGAAGGCGGTCCGGAAGCGATGGACGCCTACCTCGTCACGAAGTCCGTCACTGTGATGTCCTGACACGCGGGCGCGGCGCCTGTGCGCGCCGCGGCGGCCCCGCAGGGGGCCGCGCGCGTTCCGGCCGCGACGCGCGCGGCGCGCGCCCTGTTCGTCGCGGTGTCCCGGTGTCCCGGTGTCCCGGTGTCCCGGTGTCCCGGTGTCCCGGTGTCACGGTGTCACGGTGTCACGGTGTCACGGTGTCACAGTGTCACGGTGTCACGGTGTCGCACGCGCGCCAGCAACGGCACCGGCCGCGTCGCGCGCAGCGCGGCGGCACCCTGTCACGCATCGCCGGGCCGGGCGTCGCAGCGCCCAGCCGAACGCAACAGGGAACCTATCCGAACGCCAGCCGCCATCCGGGCGCCGGCGCGCCCGCAGGCTGTCCAGCGCGACCGCAGGCTGTCCGGCATCCCGATCCCCGCGCAACCTTCGCCGCGGATGCGCGAAAAGGCACGCGCGGTACCCGTCGCTCTCCCGCCGCCCGGCGTCACCACTGTTGCGCTTGGGCCCCGGCGCTCCCCGCGCCATTCACCTGAACCCGGAAGGAAAACCCATGGCCATTACCACGCTCGACCCCAGGACCGCGCTGATCGTCGTCGATCTGCAGCGCGGCATCGTCGCCTTGCCGACGGCCCCCCACCCCGCGGCCGACATCGTGCGCACCACGCGCGTGCTGCTCGACGCGTTCCGCCAGCACCGGCTGCCCGTCGTGCTCGTCAACGTGGCGGGCGGCGCGCCGGGCCGCAACGAACAGGGACCGCGGGCCACTGCGTTCCCCGACGACTGGGCCGAGCTCGTCCCTGAACTGGCGCGTCAGCCGGACGATCACGTCGTGACCAAACACACGTGGGGCGCGTTCACGAATACCGGGCTCGGCGCGCATCTTGCCGCGCTCGGTGTAACCCAGGTGGTGATCGCCGGGATCGCGACCAGCATCGGCGTCGAATCGACCGCACGCTTTGCGCACGAACTCGGCCTGAACGTGACGCTCGCAGTGGACGCGATGACCGATCTGAACGCGGACGCGCACGACAATTCGATCGCGCGCATTTTCCCGCGACTCGGCGAAACCGGCACGGTCGCGCAGATCGTCGCGCTGCTGGCGCAAGCCCAGGGCTGAGGGCGAGGGGCTATCGGCTATCGGCTATCGGCTATCGGCTAACGGTCGACGGCTAATGCCCCCCAGCCCGGGCGCGCGCACGCCCGACCGCAAGTGCGCGCCGGGGCGACGCGCGCGGACCGCTCACTCGGCGAGATCGGGGTTCTGCCGCGCCAGTTCGGTCACCCAGTCGGTGAACGCGCGCACCCGGGACGTCAGGCTGCGCCGGTGCGGGTAGACGATCGACAGCGGCGTCGGCGGCACCTGGTAAGCCGTCAGGATCTCGCGCAACTCGCCGCGCGCAATCCGCTCCGCGACCATGAAGCGCGACGGCTGGATGATCCCGTAGCCGAGCACGCCGGCGCTGATGTAAACCGAGCCGTCGTTGACCGCGAGCACGCTCTCCAGCGTCACCTTGACGGTCTCGCCGTTCACCGCGTACTCGAACGGGAACATCTTCCCCGAGCGCGCGGACACATAGTTGACCGCGCGATGCGTTTGCAGTTCGTCGAGGGTGGTCGGCGTACCATACTCGTCGAGATAGTCCGGCGAAGCGCAGGTCGTGATGCGCGAGCTGCCGATCCGCCGCGCGACGAGGCTCGACTCTTCCAGCCGGCCCATCCGGATCACGCAGTCGACGCCGTCCTGGATCAGGTCGATGTTGCGGTCCGCGAGACCGAGCCGCACGTCGATCTGCGGATAGCGCTGGTAGAAATCGCCGAGCGCAGGCAGCAGCAGCGCGCGGGCAATCGTGCCCGAGGTGTCGACGCGGATCGTGCCGGCTGGCGTCTGCCGCTTGTTCGACAGCGACGACTCGGCATCCGCGAGGTCCGCGAGAATGTTGATGCAGCGCTCGTAGAACAGCGCGCCGTCCTCGGTCACGCTGACCTGGCGCGTCGTACGGTTCAGCAGCCGCACGCCGACGTGCTCCTCGAGCCCCTGGATCAGGTTGCTCACCGAACCGCGCGGCAGATCGAGCAGCTCCGCAGCCTTCGAGAAGCTGTTGGTTTCCACCACGCGCGTAAAGACTTCCATGGCCTGCAGGCGATCCATCGGGATAATCCTCTGTAATGACGGTCGGGCGCGATCGCAACATGCGCCGGCTTCATTATGTCCGAGGCGGGCCCCCGCCGTGCGCGGCCCGCGCGGGCGGCCGACCCGGCGGGCCGGTTTCGGCTACAGTCGGGTGTCCATCCATCGTCTGCCGGAGTCTCGATGACCGCTGCCGTTCCCTACTCCCCCGCCGCGCCGACGCGCGCCGAAATCGACGCGCTCGCGGGCGCCGCCGTCCTCGAATTCGGCACCGACTGGTGCGGCTACTGCCAGCGCGCGCAGCCGCTGATCGATGCCGCGTTCGCCGGGCGCGACGATGTGCGCCGGCTGAAGATCGAAGACGGACCGGGGCGCGCGCTCGGCCGCTCGTTTCGCGTCAAGCTGTGGCCCACGCTGATCTTCCTGCGCGACGGCGCCGAAGTCGCCCGGGTCGTGCGGCCGACACAGCCCGAAGCGCTCGCCGAAGGCTTCGCCGCGCTGGCCTGAGCAGCACCGCACGAAAACGAACGCTGGCTAGCTGCGCCCGGGACGGCGCGGCCGCGCGCGCAGCGTGGCAATCTCGTCGAGCAGGTCGAGCGCGAGCGCGATCCCCGGCGGATTGATCTGCAAGTCGTGCGCGAGGCGCTGCGCGGTCCGCACGCGGCGCAGCGCCGCGCCGCTGAAGCGCCACTCCTGCGGCCCCGTGCCGCGCGGCTCGAACGCACCTTCGGCCACCCACAGCGTAACCTCCTCGGCTGACGCGCCGCTCACCCGGCACAACTCCACCAGCGTGAATTCGACGCCATCGTCGACAAGCTGGCCTTCCAGATAGGTCGTCACGGATCCTCCTCCATTCGGCGCTGGCGCCTGCGACGCATTCATGACAGCGGGGCGCGCGGATCGAAGCGGAACGCCCGCCGCATCGCCTCATAAGCGGCCCGCGCGGGCTCGCTGTCGGCCGGCGGCAGCACGATCGCGAGCACCGCGTAGAAATCGCCCGGCGGCTGTGCGGGGATGCCCTTGCCCTTCAGCCGCAGGCGCCGTCCGGCGGCCGAGCCGGCGGGCACGGCGACTTCGAACGTGCCGTCGGGCGTGGGCACCTCGACGCGCGCGCCGAGCGCCGCTTCCCACGGCGCGACCGGCAGGTCGATCGACACGTCGCGGCCGTCCACGCGAAAGCGCGGGTGTGCGTGAAAGCCGATCTCGAGATACAGGTCGCCGGGCGGCGCGCCGCCGACCGCCGGACCGCCCTGACCGGCCAGCCGCAGATGCTGCCCCGCGCGGATGCCTTTCGGAATCGCCACGTCCAGCGTGCGCGTCGTCAGCGCGACATGGCCCTGCGCGTCGAGCGCCGGCATCTGCAGCGTCACCGTGCGCTGCGCGCCGCGATAGGCGTCTTCCAGATCGATCAGCACCTTCGCATGGTGATCCTGACCGGCCATCGCCGTAGCGCCGTGCGGCCCCGCCCGGTGACGCCCGCCGAACAGTTCGGCGAAGAAATCGTCGAGATCCGGCCCTGCCGCATCACCCCGCTCGCGGCCGCTGAATTCGAAGCCCTCGTCCCAGTCCGGCGGCGGCTGGAATTCCTCGCCGGCGCGCCAGTTGCTGCCCATGCGGTCGTAGGCGGCGCGCTTTTCCGGATCTTTCAGCACCTCGTAGGCTTCGCCGACCTCCTTGAAGCGCGCCTCCGCATCGGTCTCGCGGCTGATGTCGGGATGGAACTTGCGCGCGAGCTTGCGATAGGCGCGCTTGATGTCGTCCTGGGTCGCGGCGCGCTCGACTCCGAGGGTTGCGTAATAGTCCTTGTATTTCATCTGACCGGCAGCCCTCCGCGCAGGGTGGATCGGGATGACGACGGCATGCTTGCCCTCCTACTCTATACGAACGCGCGGCCGGCGGGCGCGGCAAATCGGCGCCCCGTTGCCGGTCATCCTCGCACGGCGCGCCGCATCGAGCGGCTGATCCCACGCCTGGCCGGGCGCTCGATCCAGCCTTTGATTCGCCGCTTGATCCAGATCAGGCAGCGTCGGCGCCGGATCGCCGAAGATAGGCCGCATCGAGGCACGCGCACCGCGCGCTGCCGCTGCGTTCCCGTCCAGGATTGCGCGGTCAAGAGCCCCCGCGCAATATTCGGCGCCCTGTCTTATGGGCGCCTTTTTTTGTCGGCATGCGGGCCAACGACCTGGCCGCGCCGCCCCCCACGGTCCGCCCCGGCGCACCGCATCGACGCTGCGCGCAGCGGACGCCGTCTCGCCGCGACCTGCCGCTACGGACGCCATGTCGAACAGCATTGGCAGCGACCGCGCGTCCGGTGCAAAATGTTAATCACAATTCGTTCCCGCTCGTCTCCGTGCGCCGGACGCGGCGGCGCGCCTCGCCCGCGCGCGCGGCATCCGGCCGACCGGACAAGACCCCATCCCGACAGAACGAGTCACTCCATGATCCGACATGGCAACGCGCGCCCCCACGCAGTCGCGCTCCCGCTTCCGTGCGTAACCGGTTGACCGCGCTGGTCCGGCACCCGGCCTTCGCTGGCGTCCTCACGTTCGCACTCGTGCTGGCCATCGCGCTCGGCACGTGGTGGCGCGTCGAGGCGCAGACCCGGCAGGCGGCGCGCAACCGCTTCGTGCTGCACACCGCACAGATCACCAGCGATCTGCGCCACGATTTCGCCGCCTGCGAAGACGTGCTGCGCGGCGCGGGCGCCCTCGTCGCGACCACGCCGGCGCTCACATCCGACGCATGGCGCCAGTACGTGGCGCGCCTCGATCTCGACGACACGCTGCCGTACGTCCGCGCGCTGGGCTATGCGCCGCTTGCTGCAGCCGCTGCGTCTGCCACGTCCGCTGCGCCCGCTGCGTCGACTGCACCCGCTGCACCCGCAGCACCCGCAGCACCCACCGCAACCGCTGCAACCACCGCAACCACCGCAACCGCAGCAACCGCAGCAACCACCGCAACCGCTGCACGCCCGGAACCCGCCGCGCCCGCCGCATCTCCCCCGGCTGGCGCCCCCGCATCGTCCCTCGCGGGCGCGCCCGCCGACGCCGGCGCCGTGCCGGCCGCCGCCGTCACGCTGATGGCGCCGCACTACGACGGCGCGCCGCCCGATGACGTCGATCTGGCCCGCGAGCCCGACCGGCGCGCCGCGTTGCAGCGCGTGCTCGCGTCCGGAAAGTCCGCGCTCGCGATCATTGCCGCGCCGCGGGGCGTCGGCGGCGTCACGCTCGCGCCGCATCTCGAACTGTATCTGCCGGTCTACGACGGCGACGGGTCCACCCCCGCCGCCGGACGTCGCGTGATCGGGGTCCTGATCGCGATAATCGATGCGCGCGCGCTGTTCGCGCACGGGCTCGCGCATCCGTGGGGCATCGCGCTGCAGGCGCTCGCCGGGCCCGCCGCGACGCCGCTCTACTACTCGGAGCCGCCGGGCGACCTGGGCGTGGACAGCGCGTCGGCCATCCGCCACACCGCCTTCCTGCGCATCGCCGGCCTGCCGCTCACGCTCGTCTACACGGCCGACGAGCGCTATCTGGCCGCCGGCACCGACTACACCGGCCCCGCCGTCCTGCTCGGCGGTCTGCTCTGCACGCTGGCGTTCGCCGCGCTCGCGTGGCTCGCCGCGCGCCAGCGCAGCGGCATCGTCAGCGAAACGCGCCGCGCCCGCACCCAGTCGAGCCTCGACGAGGCACGCATGATGGGCATCATCCGCTCGTCGATGGAGGCGATCATCACGATCGACGAACAGCAGCGCGTCGTCATCTTCAACCCGATGGCCGAGCAGCTGTTCGGCGTGCCCGCGATGGAGGCGATCGGCGCGCCGCTCGCGCGCTTCATCCCCGAGCGGTTTCGCGACGCCCATGCGCGGCACGTCGACCAGTTCGGCGTGACCGGCGTGTCGGACCGCCAGATGGGCAAGCAGCGCGTGCTGTTCGGGCTGCGCGCGAACGGCGAGGAGTTCCCGATCGAGGCGTCGATCTCGCAGATCCGCGACGCGAGCGGCAAACTCTATACCGTCATGCTGCGCGACGTCACCGAGCGCGTCCGCGCCGACGAAGCCCAGCGCAAGGCGCGCGAAGAACTTCGCGAGCTGTCCGCGAACCTGCAGTCGGTGCGCGAGGAGGAAAAGACGCGCATCGCGCGCGAACTGCACGACGATCTCGGCCAGCAGCTGACCGCGCTGAAAATGGATCTTTCCGCGCTCGAAGAGCGGCTCGCCGAACCGGACACCGCGCGCGACGGCCTGTTCGCGCATCTGCGCGAGATGCGCCGCCTGATCGATGCCACCGTCGCGTCGGTCCGGCGCATCGCGGCCGATCTGCGGCCCGTGATGCTCGACGACCTCGGCCTCGTGCCGGCGATCGAATGGCTCGCGAACGACTTCACGAACCGCTACGGCATCGACGTCGCGCGGCAGATCGAGGTGGCCGGCATCCGCTTTAGCCGGCGCAGCGCGACCACCGTGTTCCGCATCGTCCAGGAGGCGCTCACCAACGTCGCGCGTCACGCGGATGCGACCCGCGTCACGCTGGAAATCCGCGTGAGCGGCGACACCTGCGTGCTGCGCATCGCCGACAACGGCAAAGGGGTCGATCCGCATGCGCGGCCCGGCGAAAAATCCTTTGGACTGCTCGGCATGCGCGAACGCGCGCACATGCTCGGCGGCTCGGTCGACATCCGGACCGGCAACGGCGTCGGGTTTGCCGTCGTCGTCACCTTCCCATTACATGCGATAGAAGAACAGGAGAGCCCGACATGACCCGAGTGCTGATCGCGGACGACCACGCGCTGGTGCGCGATGGCCTGCGGCACATCCTGCAAAGCGTGAGCGGCTTCGACGTCGCCGGCGAGGCGAACGACAGCGCGAGCACGATCGCGCTGATCCGCTCGACCGACGCGCAGGTGCTGGTGCTCGACCTGTCGATGCCGGGCCGCAACGGCATCGAGCTGATCCGCCAGATCAAGGACGAGAAGCCCGCGCTGCGCATTCTCGTGCTGACGATGCACGCCGAGCAGCAGTACGCGGTGCGCGCGTTCAAGGCCGGCGCCTCCGGTTATCTGACCAAGGAAAGCGCGAGCGCGGAACTGGTGTCCGCCGTCACGAAGATTGCGGCCGGCGGCGTCTATGTGAGCCTCGCGATGGCCGAGCGCTTCGCGCAGAGCCTGAACGAGCCGGCCGAGTCGTTGCCGCACCAGCGCCTGTCGGACCGCGAGTTCGACGTGTTCCGCCGCATCGCGTCCGGCCAGACGATCACCGAGATCGCCAACGAACTGTGCGTCAGCACCAAAACCGTCAGTACGTACAAGACCCGCATCCTCGAAAAGATGCAGATGCCGCACGAAGCCGCGCTGGTGCGCTATGCGGTGCGCCACAAGCTGTTCGGCGAGGACGAGGGCGTATGAAGCGGCGGTGCGCGCGGCGTCAGCAGGTGAGCACCGCGGCGCCGCTCACGCGGCCGGCGCGCAGATCCGCGAGCGCCGCGTTCGCGTGGCGCAGCGCATACGTGCGCGTATGAATGTCGAGATGCGTCTCGCCCGCGATCCGCAGAAAAGCGCTACCGTCCGCGCGGGTCAGGTTCGCCACCGACACGACGCGCCGCTCGCCCCACAGGAACGCATACGGAAAGGCAGGGATGTCGCTCATGTGGATTCCCCCGCACACGACGATGCCGCCCTTCGCGACCGCCCGCAGCGCCTGCGGCACGAGTGCGCCGACCGGCGCGAACAGCAGCGCCGCGTCGAGCTCGACCGGCGGCAGCGTGTCGCTGCCGCCCGCCCAGCACGCGCCGAGCGTGCGGGCGAACTGCTGGGCGGCGGCGTCGCCGGGGCGTGAAAACGCATACACGTCGCGCCGCTGGTGACGCGCAACCTGCGCGACCAGATGCGCGGCCGCGCCGAAACCGTACAGGCCGATGCGCTGCGCGTCGCCGGCCATCGCGAGCGCGCGGTAGCCGATCAGGCCCGCGCACAGCAGCGGCGCCGCCTCGACGTCCGAATACTGCGGCGGCAGCCGGAAACAGTAGCGGCTGTCGGCAACCGTGCGCTCCGCATAGCCGCCGTCGAGCGTGTAGCCGGTGAAGCCCGGCGCGTCGCACAGATTTTCGCGCCCCGTTGCGCAATAGCGGCAGCCGCCGCAGGTATGGCCGAGCCAGGGCACGCCGACGCGCTCGCCCAGCCGGAATCCGCTGACGCCCTCGCCAAGCGCGGCGACGGTGCCGACGATCTCGTGACCGGGGATGACCGGGCGCTTCGGGTCCGGCAGTTCGTGATCGATCAGGTGCAGGTCGGTGCGGCACACGCCGCACGCGCGCACGTCGATCAGCAACTGGCCTCGCGACGGCACCGGATCCGGCCAGTGCTGCTCGTGCAGCCGCGCCGCGCTGCCGTCGTAGACCATCGCACGCATCGTGTCCGCTCCCTCGCGCGGCGCGCGCCGCGCGCGTATCAACTGCAGAAGCGGAACACCGCGCTATGCAGCAGCACCGGCCGTCCGCCGACTTCGTTCAGCATCTGCTGCGCCGCGTGCTCGATCGCCGAACGATGCGCGTCGAACGCTGCGAGCAGATCGCTTTCGCGCAGCGAGGCCGCGCCGAAATGGTCCTCCAGCGCCTCGCCGGTAATCACGCACTGCACCGGCTCGCCGTCGACGATCGCCGTGAATGCGAGCACCAGATCCCGGCCGCAATACTCCGGGATTTCCTGCGGAAAATGGATATGCATGGCATCTGCCCGAGAATCGGCGCAGCCCGCGGTCGGACGGCCACGAGCGCGCGCTGCTTCCAGCATAGTCGACGCACGCCGTGCGGCAAGGCGCAAACCGGCGCGCGATCGCCCTCCCGTGCCCGCCCTCGCCTGTCAGACCGGCTCGACGGCCGGCGCTTCCTCGCGGACCAGCAGCACCGGACAGGTCGAAAAACGCAGGAAGCGCTCGGCGACACTGCCGAGCACGAGGCGCCGGATACCGCGGCGGCCGTGCGTGCCCATCACGACCAGGTCGGCCGGCCAGCGCTGCGCCTCATGCTGCAGACAGCTTGCGACGTCTTCGCCCGGGCTCGCCGTGTCGAGCAGGCGCGCCTCGCCGTCGATGCCGGCTGCGGCGAAGCGCCGGCGCGTGTCGTCGAGCACACGCTCGCCCTCGCCGCGCAGCGCCGCCAGGTAGGCGCGCGGATCGTACTCGCCCGCGTACGTGAACGAGACGGACTGGTCGAGCACGTACACCGCGCTCACCTTGCCGCGCCCCGTCCGGGCCATGCCGATTGCCTCGTCCAGCGCCCGCTGCGACGAGGCGCTGCCGTCCACCGCGACCAGAATCCGCTGATACATGTTTCGCCCCCCTGCGCCGAAGCGTGACGCGTGGTCGCCCGCGCGCCGCCCGGCGCGCATGGCGCGATCGATAGCTCATCATCGGCTTCTTTGCGGACGGGTGCTTGACGTGAATCAAGTGCTCCGGCGTGCGGCGCACAAGCCGGCACGATAGTCGCAGAGCTCGTACGCTGGGAAGGCACGGCCCAGTTTCATAGGATAACGAATCAATCTGCATGTCGCGCAGCGGGCGTACTGTGCGCATCCACATCGTTGCAAGCGGGGGGTCGGAACCTGCGGGAACGGTCATGCACAAAAAGCACTCCACCGACCGGTTTCGCGGTGGAGCGCCAACAGACACAACACACACACTGCTCACAGGAGCCTCTGCAGGGTACGGCGCCAAAACCCGCGTTTCAAGTCACAAAACGAATGCGAACCGTGCGGTGGCGCACTGACGCTGCCGCCCCGCTCGTGTCGGCGATTGCGCAAACCGACGCCCGGTCGGATGGCATGCCGTCATCGCTGCAAGAAACCCCACTGGATCCGTTCATGGGCTTGACAGCGTGTGTGCCCTCCGCTGTCGGCCAGGCGTGGCGGGCTTTTCACGATTGTCGGTGAAATCGAAATAGTCATTTCGAGCTATCGACACAAATATTCGATAGTAAGGGTATACACTGCATTCCATCGACGTTGCAGACAGAGCCCAACCGGACCTTCGCAGCGCCACCCTTAAATGAAGTTGAATCTGAAAGGAGTCACGATCATGACGAACAAGATCCTCGCCGCTGTCCTCGTTGCCGCTTCCGCCACCCTCGCCGCGCCGGCGTTTGCAAGCGGTTTCGGTCCCGCGCCGTTCTACCGCCCGGCTGTGGGCGCGCCGGCTTCGCAGCAAGGGCAAAACGCGCAGACCGTCGCGGCCGAGCGCGGCAACGCGGCCGCAGCGGATCGCGCGTTCGGCGGCGTGGCGGACCAGACGTCGCAGTCGGGTGCGCGAATCGACGTGAACGGTGCAAACCCGGTTTATTTCGGCCATTAATCCGGCCGCGGCGCAATAGGTATCGAGCGCCCAGCGACCCGCGAGGCGGGTTCGCCGAGGGGAGCCGATAAAACAATTTTCGGAGGTCAAGATCATGAAGTCGCTTATCCAGGCTGTTGCCATTGCTGCTGTTCTCGCTGTCCCCGCGGTGTCGTTCGCTCAGTCGAACCAGCCGCTGACCCGCGCCGAAGTGCGCGCGCAACTGGTGCAACTCGAACAGGCCGGCTACACCCCGTCGCGCGGCCGCGACCCGTACTATCCGGCCGACATCCAGGCCGCCGAAGCACGCGTTCACGCGCAGCAAGGTGACACGAGCGGTTTCGGCCCGGCTAGCGCAGGGAGCTCGCAGGCAGGCCAGCGCACCGACACGGCCGTGAGCTCGTACTCGCCGCCGGTGTATGTGGGCCACTGATCGGCCGCCGGGCACCGCGCGTGCCGGACAACAGGCGTGGACCCGCTGTCAAAAGCGGGTTCGCGCGCGAAGAAAGCACTCCTCCGTCGCCACCTTGCTGGTGACTTCGCCCGGTCCATGACCGGGCGTTTTTTGATGGTGGATTGGCAGAACCCGGACGGGGTATCGGATCGATCCGTGTCCCGATCTCCGGGACACGGGGACACCGGGACACGCGTCAAAAAAAGAAAAAGCCAGCGCAAAGGCTGGCCTCGCCAGACAGGCGAGCGCCCATGACGGACGCCGCGCCCCTCACCCACGTCGCGGCTAGACGCGCACCGTGGGCGCCCGATAACGGCATTCGTAGCGCTTTCTGACCGTCCCGTTCTCGTCGACACTCTCCAGGAACACGTCGAACTGCCACAGCCGCGCCATGTGCTTGAGCACCTCGTCGGAATCGTTGGACAGATGGCGGTTGTCGCTCATGAAATGCCGCAGCGTCAGACTGCGGTCGCCGCGCGTGTTGACCGACCAGACCTGGATATTCGGCTCGCGGTGATGCATGTCGTATTGCCGTGACAGCGCCTGCCGCACGTACTGATAGCCGCTCTCGTCGTGGATCGCCGACACTTCGAGCGCATCGCGCATGTCGTCGTCGAGCACCGAGAAGAGCCGCATTTCGCGGATCAGGTGCGGCGACAGGTATTGCGCGACAAAACTCTCGTCCTTGAAATTGCGCATCGCGTAGTGCAGCGCCGGCAGCCACGGGCTGCCCGCCAGCTCCGGAAACCACTTGCGGTCTTCGTCGGTGGGCGTTTCGCAGATGCGGCGGATGTCGCTCATCATCGAAAAGCCGAGCGCGTACGGATTGATCCCGCTGTAATACGGCTTCGTGACCGGCGGCTGGTAGACGACATTGCTGTGCGAATGGAGAAACTCCATCATGAAGCCGTCTTCCAGCTTGCCCTGGTTATATAGCGTATTGAGCAGCGTGTAGTGCCAGAACGTAGCCCAGCCCTCGTTCATCACCTGGGTCTGGCGCTGCGGGTAGAAGTATTGGCCGATCTTGCGCACGATGCGGATCACCTCGCGCTCCCACGGCTCCAGCAGCGGCGCGTTCTTTTCCGCGAAGTACAGCAGATTTTCCTGCGGCTCGGGCGGATAGCGCGTGTCGGTTTCTTCCGGCAACGGGGTATGGCGGTTCGGCAGCGTGCGCCACAGTTCGTTGACCTGCGACTGCAGGTACGCCTCGCGCTCGCGGCGCGCGATCGCCTCCTTTTCGAGCGACAGCTTCTGCGGACGCTTGTAGCGGTCGACGCCGTAGTTCATCAGCGCGTGGCACGAATCGAGCAGTTCCTCGACGCGATCGAGCCCGTAGCGCTCCTCGCACTCCGCGATATAGTTTTTTGCATAGACCAGGTAGTCGACGATCGCGTGCGCGTCCGTCCACAGCCGGAACAGATAATTACCCTTGAAAAACGAATTGTGCCCGTACGCCGCGTGCGCGATGACGAGCGCCTGCATCGTCATCGTGTTCTCTTCCATCAGGTACGCGATACAGGGGTTCGAGTTGATCACGATCTCGTACGCAAGCCCCATCTGGCCGCGGCGGTAGCTCTTCTCGGTGGCGAGAAAGTGCTTGCCGAAGGACCAGTGCCGGTAGTTCACCGGCATCCCGACGGATGCATACGCATCCATCATCTGCTCCGCGCTGATCAGCTCCAGCTGGATCGGATAGACGTCCAGCTCGTATTGCTCCGCAACATGCGCGATATGCGTGTCGTATTCCTCGATCAGCTCGAAGGTCCAGTCGGACGGACACGGCAACGGATGCCTGTCAGCGATGTTCATACGGACTTCCCTTTGCCCGTCGGCGGGCGTTCCGGTGTGTCCCCGTTCCGCAGTGCTCTCTTCGGACGCGGTGCCGGCGGGGCCGGCCGCGCCGGCCTCCGCCTTGCGCTCCGGCTGATAGCCCCGCGCTTCATTATGTAGATGTTTGGCGCTCATGATGACGCCACCTGCTTCTCGAACAGCTCGCGGAACACCGGGTAGATGTCCGAGGCGGTCTCGACCTTTTTCATGGCCATGTGCGGCTGCGTGACGGCCAGTTGCGCATATTCGAGCCACAGGTTCTGCTCTTCCGGCGTGACCTGGATATACGCAAAATAACGCACCTTGTCGAGAATGTCATCTGCGAGGATCTTGCGGCATTTCGGCGAATCGTCGGTCCAGTTGTCGCCGTCGGACGCCTGTGCGCCGTAAATGTTCCATTCGCTCGGCGAGTAGCGCTCCTCCATCACCTTTTTCATCAGTTCAAGCGCGCTCGAGACGACCGTGCCGCCGCTTTCGGTCGAATGGAAGAACGTGTCCTCGTCGACCTCTTCGGCGCGCGTATGGTGGCGGATGAACACCACTTCGATGCGCTCGTAATTGCGCTTCAGGAACAGGTACAGCAGGATGAAGAAGCGTTTGGCGAGATCCTTGCGCTGCTCGTCCATCGAACCGGACACGTCCATCAGGCAGAACATCACCGCCTGGCTCGACGGCTGCGGCTGCTTCACGCGGTTCACGTAGCGCAGGTCGAACGGATCGATGAACGGAATGCGCCAGATGCGTCCGCGCAGGTGGTGAATCTGCTCTTCGAGCACGCGGATCTCTTCGCGGCGGTCGGCCGGGTCGGCCTTCAGTTCTTCGAGTTCGCGCTCCAGTTCATGCAGTTCGTTGACGAGCGGCGCGCCGAGCGCGATGCGCCGACCGAGCGCGCTGCGCAGCGAACGCACCACGTCGATGTTGTTCGGCGTGCCTTCCGCGGCCCAGCCCGCGCGGATGTTCTTCCACGTCGGCACCGCGAGCAGATGGGTTTTGACGAGGCGCGGCAGTTCGAGGTCGTCGAAGAAATACTGCATGAATTCCTCGCGGCTCAGCTCGAACACGAAGTCGTCCTGGCCTTCGCCCTCGTTGCTCGCCTGGCTGCCGCCGCCGGCGCCGCCCCCGCCCTGCGGGCGCGGAATGCGGTCGCCGCGCACGTAATCCTCGTTGCCCGGATGCACCATCTCGCGCCGCCCGCCCGGCCCGTGCCGGAACGACGGTTCCGCGATGTCCTTGCGCGGAATCGTGATGCTCTGGGTGTTCTGGATGTCCTTGATGCTGCGGTCGCGCACCGCGTCCGAGACGGCGCGGCGAATATAGTTCTTGACGCGACGCAGGAAGCGTTCGCGGTTCGCAATACTCTTGTTCTTGCCTGCTAGCCTGCGGTCGATGATTTGATGAAGCACATCCGGTCTCCCGCTCTGATTTCGGGTGTGCGGCGCGCAGGCGGCGGATGCGGCGTTCGCCTCATCCGGCCCGCGCCCCGCAGGGGGCCCGCGCGGCTCCCCCGCGCGGGCAGCGCGCTGCGCAGGTCATGACGACTTGCGCACGCGCAGGTACCAGTCGCACAGCAGCCGCACCTGCTTCGGCGTGTAGCCCTTGGCGACCATCCGGTTGACGAAGTCTTCGTGCTTGCGCTGTTCCTCCGCCGACCCCTTTGCATTGAACGAGATGACCGGCAACAGTTCCTCCGTGTTCGAGAACATCTTCTTTTCGATCACGACGCGCAGCTTCTCGTAGCTGATCCACGCGGGATTCTTGCCGCCGTTGGCCGCGCGCGCGCGCAACACGAAATTGACGATCTCGTTGCGGAAGTCCTTCGGGTTGCTGATGCCCGCCGGCTTCTCGATCTTCTCCAGTTCCGCATTCAGCGCCGCGCGGTCGAAGCTCTCGCCGGTGTCGTGGTCGCGGAACTCCTGATCCTGGATCCAGAAGTCCGCATACGTGACGTAGCGGTCGAAGATGTTCTGCCCGTACTCGGAGTACGACTCCAGATACGCGGTCTGAATCTCCTTGCCGATGAATTCGGCATAGCGCGACGCGAGCACGTCCTTGATGAAGGACAGGTACTTCTGCTCCGTTTCCGGCGGGAACTGCTCGCGCTCGATCTGCTGTTCGAGCACGTACATCAGATGCACCGGATTGGCCGCGACCTCCGACGTATCGAAGTTGAACACGCGCGACAGGATCTTGAACGCGAAGCGGGTCGACACGCCGGTCATCCCTTCGTCGACCCCGGCAAAGTCGCGATACTCCTGGTAGGACTTCGCTTTCGGGTCGGTGTCCTTCAGGTTCTCGCCGTCGTACACCTGCATCTTCGAGAACAGGCTCGAATTCTCCGGCTCCTGCAGCCGCGTGAGCACCGAGAACTGCGCCATCATCTTCAGCGTGCCGGGCGCGCAGACCGCATTCGCCAGCGACGAGTTGCGGATCAGCTTCTCGTAGATCCTGACCTCTTCCGAGTAGCGCAGGCAGTACGGCACCTTCACGACGAAGATCCGGTCGAGCAGCGCCTCGTTGTTGCGGTTGTTGCGGAACGCCTTCCATTCCGACTCGTTCGAGTGCGCGAGGATCACACCGTCGAACGGAATCGCGCCGAACCCCTCGGTGCCCTTGAAGTTGCCTTCCTGCGTCGCGGTGAGCAGCGGGTGCAGCACCTTGATCGGCGCCTTGAACATTTCGACGAATTCGAGCAGCCCCTGGTTCGCGAGGCACAGGCCGCCCGAGTAGCTGTAGGCGTCGGCGTCGTCCTGCGCGTACTGTTCGAGCTTGCGGATATCGACCTTGCCGACCAGCGACGAGATGTCCTGGTTGTTCTCGTCCCCCGGCTCGGTCTTCGCGATGCCGATCTGCCGCAGGATCGACGGGTAGCGGCGCACCACGCGGAACTTGCGGATATCGCCGTTGTACTCGTGCAGGCGCTTGACCGCCCACGGGCTCAGGATGCTCTTCAGATAGCGGCGCGGAATGCCGTATTGCTCTTCGAGAATCGGGCCGTCTTCGTCGTAGTCGAACAGCCCGAGCGGCGACTCGTTGACCGGCGAACCCTTGATCGCGTAGAACGGCACGCGCTCCATCAACTGCTTCAGACGCTCCGCGATCGACGACTTGCCGCCGCCCACCGGGCCGAGCAGATACAGGATCTGTTTCTTTTCTTCGAGCCCCTGGGCCGAATGCCGGAAATACGCCACCACCTGCTCGATCACGTCTTCCATGCCGTAGAACTCGCGGAAGGCGGGGTATACCTTGATGACCTTGTTCGCGAAGATACGCGACAGGCGCGGATCGTTGCGAGTGTCGATCTGCTCAGGTTCGCCGATGGCTGCCAGCATGCGTTCGCCAGCTGTTGCATATGCAGCGGGATTGTCCTTGCAGAGCGCGAGATACTCCTCGAGCGAGAGCTCTTCCTCCCGGGTTTTCTCGAAGCGGGTCGCGAAGCTGCTGTAGATATCCATGCTACCTCCTCGCCAAAGTCTAGACCGATGTCGTGCGCGGCGCGCTAATCGGAAACGACATCGCTCGAAATCATCCTAAACCCTTTTAAATTTTTTTTCACGGCCTACTTCGTGAATTTGCAGTCGTCGTGTGCGTCGTGCGCATCGGCCTTGGAAACACCGGTTCGCTCACCTACAATCTTGCGCCGATTGCCGCTGCTCTCACGCATTCCCCATCCTCCCGTTACTGTCGCCCTCGCCGGTCGCGACCCGCGCCTGCCGGGCCGCGCGCACCGCCGGGACGCACCCGTTGCCGCACGCGTGCATCGTGCTGCGCGCACGACGCGATCACCGCGTTTTCTCTCCTCAACGCACGCGAGGGCCTTGCCGTGCACAAGGGTTATCGAGTGTTACATGTCGATCCTCTCTGTGACGGATGCCCGCGTCAATGGTTCGCTGGCGCGCGCGCGGCGCGCGCTGCCCTGACCGGCTTAACGGCAGGCGCGGCAGCACGCGTATCGGTGTATACGGGTAAGGAAAATCCGTGGATGCGGCATTGACGACGCATCGGCGCACCGACTCAGCCAGGCGTGCCCGGATGTGCCCGGATGCGGGCGGATCAGCGCAGTTCGAGCTCGACTTCGCCGAGGCCGTCGAAGTGGCCGTGCACGAGGCCCGGACGCTCGAGGCGATGGCCGCCGACGTACGAGCCGGTGGTGATGGTCCACTCGGGCTCGATCGTGATACCCATCGCGGCGCAATGGTTGACGAACCACACCAGCAGTTCACGCGGATCGCCCGCCGGGTTGCCGGGCGACTCGGGCACGAGCGACACGCCGTCAAAAGACAGTTCGAGCTGCGGCGCGACGAAATCGAAACTGCGCGCGAACCCGGCATAGGGCACCGGGTGGCCGGTCACCAGCGCGCCGTTGTTCTGCGCGTCGGCGAGCTGCGCAAGCGGCGCGACGTTGGGCCATTCGGCATAGCGGCTGTCGACGATTTCAAGTGTCGGCAACACCCAGCCGAGTTGCGCGAGCACTTCGTCACGTGCATAGACCTCGCGGCGCGGCGCGATGGGCTCCGCAAAACGGAACCCCAGTTCCAGTTCGAGCACGACGCGAAAAAAGCCCGCATAGTCGACCCGTGCGGGCGAAGCGAACACCAGCGCGCGCGGCACCGGCGCGCCCGCCACCGCGCCGCCGGGCGCCGCCGCACCGATCTTCCACGCGCCGGCGGTCTCGCCGAGGCCGGCGAGCACGGCTTGCTGGATCGCATACGCCGAGGCCGCGTCGGGTGGCACGTCGTCCGGCGGCGCGGCGTCGATCAGGCGATGATGCCGGCGCGCCTGAACGAGGCGCTGTGCGAGGTCGTGAGGCGTCATGTCGATCCTTTGTGGCTGGCACGGCAACGGTTCCCAACGGCGGGCAGCCGGCACGCTGCGCCGGTTCGCCGGGCAGCCGGTAGCTTGACCGGCGCTCGCGCCCGTCAATGTACCGGATCGCGAGCCAGACCAGGAGGTCAAACGCACGAAACGCGCAAAAGTCTGCGTTTCTCCCTGTAACAGCACATTTCACCGAAAGAGGGAGGCGCGGCGGCAGAGCCGCCCGACCTGGCCATGCGGGCGCGAACGCGGCCAGGACGCCGCGCCGGCCGCGCGCGGACCGCGTTCAGAAGGTTTCCCAGTCCTTGTCGCTGCCGGCTGCAACGACGGCAGCCACGGCGGGCGCCCTGGGCGCGGCGGACGCCGGGGCAAGGGCCGCCGCCCCGGCTGCCGGCGCGGCCGTGCCCGTGCCCGTGCTTGCACCTGCACCTGCGGCGGGCGCCGGGCGTGCCGCGCGCGCCGGCGCGGCGGGTCGGCGGGCGGCGGGCTTCGCCGCGACCCGCGGCGCCGGCGCGGAGGCCGTCGCCGACACAAACGCCGGCTGTGCGGCGAGACCGCCCGCGTCGCCGACCTGGAACACCGCGACCGCCGAGCGCAGCCGGCCGGCCTGGTCCTCGAGCGACTGCGCCGCGGCGGCCGCTTCCTCGACGAGCGCCGCGTTCTGCTGGGTCACCTCGTCCATTTGCGTGACCGCGCGCGCGACCTGGTCGATGCCGCCGCTCTGCTCCTCGGAGGCCGCCGCAATCTCGCCCATGATGTCCGTCACGCGCTGGACCGCGCCGATGATCTCGGTCATCGTGCGGCCCGCTTCGTCGACCAGCGACGAGCCCGACTGCACCCGCGCGACCGACGTGTCGATCAGCTCCTTGATTTCCTTGGCCGCCGCCGACGACCGCTGCGCGAGGCTGCGCACCTCGCCGGCGACCACCGCGAAGCCACGGCCTTCCTCGCCCGCGCGGGCCGCCTCGACAGCCGCGTTCAGCGCAAGGATATTGGTCTGGAACGCGATGCCCTCGATGATCGTAATGATGTCCGCGATCTTCGCCGAGCTCTGGTTGATCTCCCCCATCGTGCCGACGACTTCGCCCACCACGCGATTGCCGCGATTGGCGATCTCCGACGCGTTGGCGGCAAGCGCGCTCGCCTGGCGCGCGTTGTCGGCGTTCTGCCTCACGGTGCCGGTGAGCTGGTCCATGCTCGACGCGGTTTCCTGCAGCGCCGAGGCCTGCTCCTCGGTCCGCGACGACAGGTCGAGGTTGCCGGCGGCAATCTGGCGCGTGGCCGTGGCGATCGACTCGCTGCTGCCGCGCACCGCGCGCACCGTGTCCGCGAGGCTGCGCTGCATCTTCGCGACGCCGTCGAGCAGCTGCCCCATTTCGTCGCGCGAGCGGACCTCGACCGGACGGCGCAGATCGCCCGCGGCGATCGCGTCGAAATGTTCGAGCGCGTCGGCAAGCGGCCGGCCGATCGCGCGGCTGAGCGTCAGGTAAGAAAAGAGCGCAGCCGCCAGCCCCAGCGCCACCGCGCCGATGCTGACGAGACGAAACGTCATGAATCCGGTCTGCGCGTCGTTGTAGCCGTCCTGCGCCTGCTTGAACTGATATTTCGACAATGTGTCGTCCGCCGCGGACAACGCGCTGTAGTGCACCTGCAACTGTTGCGCCGCAGGCGCGATCTTCGACTGGTCGGGGCCGTTAATCGCCTGCCCGAACGCGTCGAGCGCCTGCTGCAGCGCGGTGCGCTGCGCGGCGACCGCCTGCGCGAGGCGGTCTTCCTCGGGGCCGCGCGGCAACGCCAGGTATTTCTTCCACCACATGTCCGAGCGATCGCGCAGCATGTGTGCGCGCGCAACGATGTCCGCCACCTGTGGCGTGCCGTACATGAAGCCAGCCCGGTCGAGCGCGAGGCGCTCGCGCGCGGCATAGATCTCGGCGTTCGCGATCGCGACCGCGCTCGGCATGTCGTTCGTGTAGGTCTCGTCGTAGGCGGCGTTCGTGTGACTCATCCCGGTCAGTCCGAGGACGCCGATGATCAGCAACAGCGCCGCAAGAAAGGCCATGACGACGCCGATGCGCGCCCTGATGGTGATGCCCTTGTTCAACATGCTGTTTCCTCTGACATTTCGGTTAAACGCCGCGCAGGGTGCGCGCCGTGGGAAAGGCGCCTTCTGATGGGCGCTCTGACCGGCGTTAACGGCATGCGGCGAGCATGCCTTTACGTTTTTTGTCACGTCGCAGAGGTGCGCAGTGCACGTCACACGACGATTACACGAGGCTCACAGAGAGGAACACAGAGAGGCTCACAGCGAGGAACAGGCAGAGGGTGCGAGGCGGCGCGGCGCGAGCGGTCCGCGAGCACGCCGCAAGACGCTCGCATGGATGTCGGGCCCGCCCGTCCGACATGCCTGGGCAGCGTCGCCCGTCTAGGCCGCGGCGGCGACGCGCGCCGCGCCGGACCACGGCGCGGTGGATTCGCGCAGGATCAGGCGCGGGGCCATCACGCGCCGGCGCATCTGCGCGCTGCCGGCGCCGCCTGTGCCGCCTGCGCCGCCGATACCGCCGGTGCTGGCCGGGTTGCCCGTGATGCGCTCGATCAGCGTCTGCGCGGCCATCTCGCCGAGCGCGCGCACCGACTGGCCGACCGTCGACAGCGCCGGATAGGTGAAGCGGCCAAGCTCGATGTCGTCGAAACCGATGATCGAGCAGTCGCGCGGAACCCGGATGCCGCGTTCGGCCGCCGCGCGCAGCGCCCCGATGCCCATCATGTCGTTGCCGGCAAACAGCGCCGACGGCGCAAGCGTGTCGAACAGCTGGCTCGCGGCCCGATAGCCGCCGGTTCCGGAGAAATCGCTTTCGACGATCGCGCCCGGTGCGATGTCGATGCCGCGCTCGGCCATCGCGCGAATGAAGCCGTGCACGCGCATCGCGCTGACCGCCGTCGACACCGGCCCGGTAATGCAGCCGATCCTCACGTGGCCGAGTTCGAGCAGATGACAGGTGGCAAGATACGCGCCCTTCTCGTGGTCGATCTGCACCAGATCCGCGGCAAGCCCCTCGATGTTGCGGTCCACGACCACGAGCGGTTCGCGCGCGTCCGCGAGCGCCTGCGCGAGCACCGCGTCGTCGCCGGCCGATGCGACGATGAGGCCGTCGATGCGCTTTTCCTGAAGCACCCGCAGGTAATTGCGCTGCTTCGCGGGATCGTCGTCGGAATTGCAGAAGAACACGCAGTAGCCGTTGCGCGCGCAACCGTCCTCGATGCCCCGCGCCAGCTCCGCGAAATACGGATTGGTGCTGTTCGGCACCACCAGACCGATCGTCGCCGTCGCCCGCGCTTTCAGCGAGCGCGCGACCGCGGACGGCACGTAGTGCAGCTGACGGATCGCATGCTCGACTTTCGCGCGCACATCGGCCGACACCGGACGCGAGTTGTTCACGACGTGAGACACCGTCGTGAACGACACGCCTGCCACTGCCGCCACATCCTTGATGGTCGCCATAACCTGTTGCTCTCCTGCCTGTTTTCCGCACCCGCCGGCACAGCCCGTACTGGAGCGAACGTCCGCACCGGTGCCGGCCGCGCCGGATTTGCGTTGCCGCGTCTTTGCGCTGGCGCGTCTGCGCGCCAGCCGGCCCGGATGGCCCAGGGCCCGCAACGGGCGGTCCGTATGCCACACCACGCCGCACCACGCCGCACCACGTCACGCCACGTCACGTCACACCAGACCGCACCCGCCGCCGCCCGGCAGGCGGCCGCCCGTCGCGACATGAAGCGCACGAGGAGTGCACCAGAAGCGCACGACGCGGCGCAGCCCCGCGCAAGACAGCCGGCCGGCGCCCGCGCTCCCCAGCCCGACGCACGCGCCGTACCCGACGCTGCCCGGCGTTCGCGAGCATACCGCTTGTACGTGCAATAACGGCGCGAACGATACTTTCTTGAGTGCGGGGCGCCGCCAATGCTTCGGCGTGCGTGGCGGCGGCGCGCCGGCTGCTGCCGCCATGTTGGCGCACATTGCAAGATTTACGCACGCCGAGCCATCTATCGTCGCCCGATATTGCGCGTGACGCAAGCATGACGTGGAATGATGACGGCGCCGCGACGGCCTCCCCAAACGCAACGCGCGCCTCGCGCCTCGCAGGCGGGATCCGTTGCCCGGCGACGGCGCGTCGCGCAGCATGCCACGCGCATAGCAACCGATAGAACAACGCAGATCAAACGCGCGTTTGACCGTCGTTTAGCGGGCGACGCGCTCCAGCATGATGCGATGGGCGGCGTTGAAAGTAATCTGCGCGCGGTTCGTATAGCGGGGATCGGCGGTCACGAGAAAGCCCAGTTCGACGATCGGGTCGAACTGCGTCGATACGGCGATCCGGTGCAGGCCCGGGCTCAGGTAGAACACGACATGCTCGCCGTTCTGCAGGTCGGTGACCTGCACGCCGTCGATATACACCAGCGCATCGCGGAACCGCACGACGAGGTCGCGCGTGCGCGCGCGCCGCACATCCACCGCGACGCGGCCGGGCCCCGGCTCCGTATAGCCGCGCCGGACGATCCGGTCGGCCGGCACCGGCTTGAACGGCACCGGTTCGGGCGGCGTCGCCGCGCAGGCGCCCAGACACAGCGCCACGGCAAGCGTCATGGCGCGGCGCGCGCGCTGAAGCGGAAGAATCGGCATGATGAGGTCTCCGTCTGTCGTTGCCGCGGTATGCCCGAGTGTGCGTCCCGGTGTGCGTCTGGCTGTATGTCCTGGCGCGCGCTTCGTCGCGCGGCCGCGCGGCCCCTTCGCCCGCGGTCACGCGATGCGCCGCGCCAACCCAGCATACAACGCGACACCCCGCGCGTTGAAGCATCGTCTGTCCGCTCTCGTGCAGACGCGCGTGCGGTGTCGCCCGGATGCCCGCCTCTTGCGCGGCGCACGCGGTCTGCGTCATGATCGGGTCAGACCAGTGCGCGGACCCGCGCAGGCCATTCGCGCAAGGAGACGGCCATGTGGTATTTCAGCTGGATTCTCGGTATCGGAGTGGCGCTCGGCTTCGGCATCATCAACGTGATGTGGCTCGAAGCGAACGACACCTTCGTGCGCGACCCGGCCCCCGGCGCGCCGGACACCGGCGACACGCCGCCCCCGGCAGACACCCGTCCGTGAGCTGGCTCGTATTCGTCTGCGGCCACGCCGGCACCGGCAAGACGACGCTCGCGCGGCGCCTGCTCGGCCCGCTGATGCGCGCGAGCGGCGCGCCGTTCTGCCTGCTCGACAAGGACACGGTGTACGGCGGCTACAGCGCCGCCGCCATCGGCATGCTGACCGGCGATCCGAACGATCGCGACAGTCCGCTCTTCCTCGGCCACCTGCGCGACCCCGAATATCGCGGCCTCATCGATACCGCACGCGAAAATCTCGCGCTCGGCGTCAGTGCGCTGCTGGTCGGCCCGTTCTCGCGCGAGGTGCGCGAGCGGCGCCTCGTCGACCGCGCGTGGCTGGGCGTCGGCGAGGACGTGCAGATTCGCGTGCTGTGGGTCACGACGCCGGAGGATACCGCGCGCGAGCGGATCATCGCGCGCGGCGATCCGAACGACGCATACAAGCTCGCGCACTGGGACGCCTACCGGCAGCGCCGCTTCGTCCCCGATGCCGACGCATGCCGCGATCTGCTGATCGTCGACCCGGGTGCGCCCGGCGCACCCACGCCCGACGCGCTCGCGGCGCGCATCGTCGGCGCGCCGCCGCCGTCGCTGCCCGCGTAGCGCGGCCTTACACGGTCGCCAGCGCGTCGAGCGCGTGTCCTTCGTACAGGCGGCCGAAGCGGTTCGCGAGGAATGCCTGCAGGTTCACCGCCTCCTGACGGATGAAACCGCGCTGCGGCAGCCGGCGCGCGCGGAACAGGTCGAGCACCGCACACATCGCGCCGGCCGTGGTGATCTCGATCGCGCTCATCGGTACGCCACATACCGTGCGCGCGAAGATCTTGCGGGTGAACACCTCCTGCACCAGCTGGCCGCCGCGCAGCCCGGTCACCGTGATGAACACGAGCACGACGTCCTGCTCGGTGGACGGCACCGAGCGGCGCATGATCGACTTCAGCGTGTCGCGGTCGCTCGCGAGGCGCAGGTCTTCGAGCAGGAACTGCATGTGGTCGCGGTGTCCCGGATAGCGCACCGACTTGTAGTCGAGCGATTCGACGCGTCCCGCGAGCGTCTCGCACAGCGTACCGAGGCCGCCGGACGTGTTGAATGCTTCGTACTCCACACCATCCAGCGAGAAATGCTCGAGCCCTTCGAGCGGCTGCACCCATTGCGTGCGGCCATCGCGGATCGCTTCGCACGGCTGGCAATACTCGTTGATCAGGCCGTCGACGCTCCACGTCAGGTTGTATTTCAGCGCATTGGTCGGAAACTGCGGCAGCGCGCCGACGCGCATCTTGACCTCGCGGATTTCACTGAAGCGCTGCGCGAGCGCGTGCGCCGCAATGCCGATGAAGCCGGGCGCCAGACCGCACTGCGGCATGAACGCGTGATCGGCGTCGTCGGCGATCGCGCGGATCGCCTGGGTCGCGCGCACGTCCTCGGTCAGATCGAAATAGTGGACGCCCGCGCCGCGCGCCGCCGTCGCAACGTTGACCGCGAGGTAGTACGGCAGCGCGTTGACGAGCGCGTCGAAGCCGGAGAGCGCCGCACGCAGCGCGGCGGCATCGGCCGAATCGACACGCCGCGTCGCGATGCCTTCGGCCGCGAGCCGTGCAAGCGCGGTTTCGTCGCGATCGAGCGCAGTGACCTCGTAGTCGCCGGTCTCGCGCAGCATCCGGGCAATCGTATGGCCGATCAGGCCTGCGCCGGCAATGGCAACTTTCATGGGTTTCTCCTTGTTCTGTGCGTGCTGCGAGCAGCCTGGACGAAGCGCGGCAGCAAGGCCGCGCACGGCGGGGCACGGCCCCTGAGTCACAGTGTAGGGAGAAGCAAAAACAGTTGATACACACAAAGTGCTGCGCTTCGACCAGTATTTTCGACGTTATGACGGCCCGATACGACAAATCGTCTGAAACGCGGACGCGAACAGACAGGCGCGGCGGCGCGATGCGCCGTGCCCGGGTCCTGGGTGAGCGTGATGCGTTTATCCGCGCCCGGTGCCGCGATCGATCTTGCGCGCGAGAATGATCGACGTCGTGGTGCGCTCGACCCCTTCGAGCGCGCCGATCTGGTCGAGCAGGTCGTTGAGCCGCTCCGGCGAGTCGGCGCGCAGCCACGCGACGTAATCGAACTCGCCGCTCACCGCGCATAGCTGCTGCACTTCGGGCATCCGGCCCAGCCGCTTCTGCACGGCAGGCCCGTATTTCGGCGCGATGATGATGCCGACGTAGGCTTCGATGCTCGCATCGAGCACGTCCTGGCCAAGCCGGACGCCATAGCCTGCGATCACATGGCTGCGTTCGAGCCGCGCAATCCGCGCGATCACCGTGGTGCGCGCGACGCCGAGCTGGCGCGCGAGTTCGGCCACGCTCGCGCGGGCGTCCTCCTGCAGGAGCGCGACGAGGCCGCGGTCGAGTTCGTCGAGCTGGTCGAGGCGCGGCGGTCTCATCGGCCCCTCCGCACCGCGCCTGCGGATTGCGCGCCCAGCGCGCCCGGCGTCTTGCAGCAGCGGGTCATCGGCTCTTTCGTTAAAGTTTCGGTTGTAAGCGTTTGTCGCATCGTAGCCGCATTGTAGGGATATCGTGATACTAATATCGGTCGTGGCAGAGCGGGCCGGTCGACGGGCCGTCCAGCGACATGGCCCGCGCTTCGTCCGCGTTGTGTCCGCGTCGTGTCCGCGCGGTGTCCGAATACGAACAACATCAGGAGTTTCGATGAAAAAAGCATGCGTAATCCTCGCCTCCGCACTCGCAATGTCCGGCGCGTTCGCCCAGAGCGCCGCGCCGGCATCGGCCCCCGCCGCCATGGCTGCGCCGGCCGGCAAGATGAATCGCAATATCGAAGACCGCATCGCGTACCTGCACGCGCAACTGAAGATCACGCCGGCTGAAGAGACGCAGTGGACCGCGTTCGCCGACGTCATGCGCAGCAACGCCGAAACGATGGGCCAACTGTACCGGCAGCGCAGCGAAATGACCAACGAGTCGGCGCTCGACAACATGAAGCAGTACGAGCAGATCGCCCAGGCGCACGCGGACGGGATGCAGAAACTGGTCGCGGCGTTCGAGCCGCTCTACACCAGCATGTCGCCCGAGCAGAAGAAGCTGGCCGACACGACCTTCCGCCATGCGCCGCACGCACGCGGCAAGAAGCATTCGAAGCCGGCGCAGTAAGCGCGCGCGGCAGCGCCTGCGGCGCTGCATGCGGACGCTTGCCGTCGCTTGCCGTCGCTTGCCGTCGCTTGCCGTCGCTTGCCGTCGCTTGCCGTCGCTTGCCGTCGCTTGCCGTCGCTTGCAGACGCTTGCCGCAGACATCCGGACGCTTGCCCGGGTTCGCCCGATTTCTGCTGACTTCGCCTGGCTCTGCGTGCCTGCCGGGCACGACGCCTGCCCTTGACGGCAGGCGTCGTCGCTTATGCTTTTGGCATCATGCGGGCTGGGCGGCGCCCCGCGCACTGCCCGCATTGCTGTTGTCCGTCCGCCCTCACCTGCACGCTGCACCATGATCACACTGGAAAACCTGGACCTGCGCACCGACCCGGCCGCGCAGCGCGTCATCAAGGACGAAACCGTCCATGTCGAATTTGCCGCGCAAGCCGGCGAACTGATGAGCCTCGAAGGCCCGAACCGCTATGCAAGCGGCGACGCGCTGATCACCGGTTCGACCGGAGACCGCTGGGTCGTGTCGCGCGCGCGCTTCGACGTGAAATACCTCCCCGCCGATGCGGCGCACCCACACGGCGCGCCCGGGCCCTATCGCAACCGCCCGGCCGTCGTGCTCGCGCGGCAGATGCCCGCACCGTTCGCGCTGGCACGCTCCGCCGGCGGCGACGTGCTGCACGGCGCGGCGGGCGACTGGGTCATGCAGTACGCGCCGGGCGATTACGGCGTCGTGCAGGCGGCCCGCTTCGCACGCGTCTACCGGCTCGTCGAATAGACGCCGCGCGCCGCTCACGCAAACGTATCGTCCAGTTCGACGCTCACCTCGCGCGCAATAGCTTCGCCGTTCGCATACTGCTCCTCGAGCGAACCGAGCGTCGCTTCGACATACGCGCGCAGCACCGCGAAGCTGCGTGCGCGCTGGCGGGCCGGCAGCGCGCGGTAGCGCGCACGGACTGCGGGCGGCATCGTCACGTTCAGCGCGATGCGCCGCGCGGTCGGACCGAAGCGCATCGCCACCCAGTGCACGGTGAGCAGCGTCGCGCCGTCGTCGCCGGCGCGCTCGGCAAATTGCGTCTGTTCGGGGAACAGGTCACTGATGACCCGCGCCAGTTCCTCGACGTCGGGACTGGCGCAATCGTATTGGTAGGCGTCCATGAGAGCGAATCGAAAGTTGCGGAAAGCGGACTGCGGCATGCTGTGCCGTGAGCCGTGAGCCGTGTGCCGTGTGCCGTGTGCCGTGTGCCGTGTGCCGTGAACCGTGAACCGTGAGCAGTGTTGCACTGAGTGCTGCACGCTGCACGCTGCACGGCACTCATTGTGGCGTCCGGTGCGGCGCGCCGGGCTCGCGCGCGGCGCGCGCAAACAGACGCACGAGCACGCTGGCCACCGCGACGGCGATGAGCGCGTACAGGCCGTCGGCCACCGCGAGCGGCAGCACGTGCGCCTGAAAAAGCGCAGCGGGCACGTCGACGAGCGCGTGCGCGGCGATCGCAAGCGGCAGAATGCCGCGCCAGCCCGCACGCACGCCGCGCCATACGAGCACCGAGAAGCCGATCTGGAACACCAGCGCCACTACGCGTTCGAGCACGAAGATGCCGGCGGTCTGCGGCGAGAGGCTCGCGAGTATCACGTGCAGACGCATCACGGACGCGGGCGACGCGCTCGCCATGTCGGTGCCGAGCGTGCCGCGGTTCTCGATCACGCCAAACACGATCCACTGAAGCTGCACCAGCACGCCGACGAGCCACGCCTCCGTGCCGCCGTGGCCGATCCCGTACGCGAGCGCCGGCGCATCGGCCGGTGCGGGTGCGCGCGCCGACGTCGGCGTCGGCGCCGGTGCGAGTGCGGGTACTGGTGCGGGTACGGCCGCGCTGGTTTGCAGGCGGCGCCAGATCAGGCGCATCGCGACGTAGCGCCCGGTCTCCTCGCAGACGCCGGCCGCGAGTGTGCCATAGACGACGAAGACGAGCGGATTCGACAGCCAGGACGCGGTGATCGGATTCTGATGCAGCACGTAGCCGTTCAGCGCGCGCTCGATCACCATCGCGCACAACGCGAACACCGCGATCCCGGCGATCGCGTCGCGCGGATTCAGCGCGAACGGCACGCGCAGGCGCCGGTACAGCGCGATGGGCAGCAGCGCGACGAACAGCGTCGCGACGGACAGGCAAGTCAGCGTCAGCGCGGAAACAGCCATGAAGGTCCTTGGGTCCCTGGAGTAGCCGGCGCACATCCGTTGCACGCCGCAACCCTGAATGATCGCAGATCGGCGCACTGCCGCGCCGCTTGTGTGCTGCTTGTGTGCTGCTTATGTGCTGCTTGTGTGCTGCTTGTGTGCCGCTTATGTGCCGCTTGTGCGCCGCTTGTGCGCCGCTTGTGTGCCTCGGCAACGCTGCGTGACGCGCGCCCACGCGCGGCGCCCGCCCGTCACACGCCCGACTCCTGCGTGAGCGCGAGAAAGCGCTGCACGACGCGCGACTGCGCGCTCGCATGCGGCACCAGGATCGAAAAGCGCCGCGTAAGCGGCGCCGGGCTCAGCGAGAAGGTTCGCAGCACACCGCCTTCGTGACGCATCGACATCGCGGACACGAAGCCGATCCCCATGCCCGCGCGCACCGCTTCCTTGACCGCCTCGACGCCGGCGATCTCGATCGCGACGCGCATCGGCACGCCCGCGTGCGCGAACGCGCGCTCGACGATCTGCCGCACGCCGGAGCCCGCTTCGCGCAGCACCAGCGCGTGCGCGCCGAGCGCCTCGAGCGCGACCGGACTGCCCGCCTGCGCGAGCGGGTGGGTGCGCGGCATGATCGCGACGATCTCGTCGTCGTGCCACGGCAGCACCGCGGTGTCGTGCGGCAGATCGGCGCCCACCGGCCCTTCGACCATCGCGATGTCGAGCGAGCCGAGCGCGCCGACGATGTCCGACGTATTGCCGTCCGCGGTATGGATGCTCACTTCCGGATAGCGCCGGTGAAACTCCGCGATCAGGTACGGCAGCAGGTAGCTCGCCGGCGTCGTGCTCGCGCCCGCGCGCAGCGTGCCGCGTTCGAGCCCGCGCAGCGCGTCGCGAAACCCGTGGGCCTGGCGCCACGTGTCGCGCAGCCGCGCCGCATAGCTCGCAAGCTGCTCGCCGGCCGGCGTGAGGCGCACGCCGCGGCCGTCGCGCTGGTAGAGCGGTTCGCCGAACTCGTCCTGCAACTGGCGTAGCTGTCCGGACACCGCCGGCTGCGACAGATGCAACGCAAGCGCCGCACGGCTGATATTGCGGTGCTCGGCGACGGCGGCGAAAGTTATCAGCTGATCGGGGGTCATGGCACGTCAAGTATCGATATAGCCGATATTTTACGTCACAAATGACGATTTTTCATATCGATATAACCCCACTACGATGACGTCATCGAATCCGCTCCCGATCCTTCCTGCTATTCCGACACACACGCCATGACCACCGCCCCTCTCCCCACTGCCGCCGGCCATGCCGACTCCGCCACGCGCGGACAGCTGAACGGCATCCTGTTCGTCGCGCTGTTCGCCGCCGCCGTCACGCGGATCGCCGCGCTGCCGGCCGTCGCCGGCCTCGGCCTGAGCCCGCTGATCGTCGGCATCGTCGGCGGCGCGCTGTACGGCAACGCGCTGCGCGCCGGCATGCCGGCCAGCTGGGCGGCCGGCGTGAACTTCTCGGCGCGCAAGCTGCTGCGCATCGCGGTCGCGTTCTTCGGGCTGCGCGTGAGCCTGCAGGAAATCGCCCAGGTCGGCCTGCCCGGCCTCGCGGAATCGGTGCTGGTGGTACTCAGCACGCTCGCAATCGGCACCTGGGCCGGCATGAAGCTGATGAAGCTCGATCGCGACACCGCGCTGCTCACCGCCGCCGGCAGCGCGATTTGCGGCGCGGCCGCGGTGCTCGCGTTCGAATCGACGCTGCAGTCGAAGCCGCACAAGAGCGCGATGGCGGTCGGCAGCGTCGTGCTGTTCGGCACGCTGTCGATGTTCCTGTATCCGGTGTTGTACCGCGCCGGCTGGCTGCACCTCGACACGATCGGCGCGGGCCTCTTTTTCGGCGGCACGATCCACGAGGTCGCCCAGGTCGTCGGCGCGGCGAGCAACGTGAGCGCGGAAGCCACCCATATCGCGACGATCGTCAAGATGACCCGCGTGATGCTGCTCGTGCCGGTGCTGCTCGCGCTCGGCCTGTGGCTGAACCGCACGCCGCGAGGCGGCGCGTCCCGCGCGCAGCATGCGCCGCGCCGCCTCGCGATTCCCTGGTTCGCGCTCGGCTTTCTCGGCTGCGTCGTCGTGAACTCGCTGCACGTGCTGCCGCAACCGGCTACGCAGACCGTCAACCTGATCGACACCTTCGCGCTGACGATGGCCATGACCGCGCTCGGCATCGAGACGCGCCTGTCGCAGATCCGCGAGGCCGGTCCCCGGGCCCTGACGACGGGGCTGATCGTCTACGTATGGCTGATCGTCGGCGGACTGGGCATCACATGGCTGGTCCAGCGCCTGTTTGCCTGATGCACGGGCGCGCGCGCGCCCTCGTTGCGAACCCCGCCGCGTGCGGGGTTTTGCGCTTGTTTTCGCGCCCGGGCACGGAGCGCCGGACGCAGAAGGACCATGGCGACCGCAACGGCCGCACACGCACCGCGCACCCACCACACACCCACCGCACACCCACGACGCCGCCCGCCCACGCACCGCGTTGCCGCCCGCGAGCGAGGACAGCGCGCGGCCCGCGCGTGCATACTCGCGGCGTGGGCCTGCGTCACGCACGAGGCCGGCCCCGCCCCCGAAGGCACGCGCGACGTGCGTCCCGCCTTCATCCTGCTTTCATTCCGTGCGTCCCTGCGCGGGCCGCGCTTTCATCCGCATGCGTGCCGGCAGGCGAGCCCCGCCGGCATCGCGGCAACCGGGAGGATCGACCGATGAGCTATCAACTCTATTACTGGGACGGCCTGCAGGGTCGCGGCGAATTCGTGCGGCTCGCGCTGGAGGAGGCGCGCGCCGATTACGTCGACGTCGCACGCGGCGCGCCCGGAGACGATCCCGGCACCGACGCGATGATGGCGCTGCTCGGCCCCGACGGCGGCCCCTTCGCGCCGTTCGCGCCGCCTTTCCTGCGCGACGGCGGGCAGCTCGTCTCGCAGACCGCGAACATCCTGCTCTACCTCGGCCCGAAGCTCGGCCTCGCGCCGGACGGCGAAGCCCTGCGCTACTTCGCGAACGGCTTGCAGCTGACGATCGCCGATATCGTCGCCGAGGTGCACGACACCCATCATCCGATCGCAAGCGACCTCTACTACGAGCAGCAGAAGGATGCGGCGAAGCTGCGCGCGCATGCGTTCATCGATCACCGCATCCCGAAGTTCATGCGCTACTTCGAGCGCGTGCTCGAACGCAATCCGGCCGGCGACGGCCAGATGGCCGGCGCGCGGCTCACTTACGTGGACCTGTCGATGTTCCAGCTGATCGACGGCCTGCACTACGCGTTTCCGCGCGCGATGAAGCGCTTCGGCGAGCACTACCCGCGTCTCGCGGCACTGCACGACGCGGTCGCCGCGCGTCCGAACATCGCCGCATATCTCGCGTCGCCGCGGCGCCTGCCGTACAACGAGAGCGGCATCTTCCGGCACTATCCGGAACTCGACAAGGCCGCACGGTGAGCGTCGTGCTGTCAATGCGTACCCGCCGCCGCTGTCCGGCAGCCCGGCCGCGATGCTATGCTGGCGCGCGGTTTGTCCCTCTATGAATACCCGAGCATGGCCGACCTGCTTTCTTTCCTGCTGAAACTGCGAACCCGCGCGAGCGCGCTGTTCCGCCTCTCCGACGCCCACACGATGCTGATCTGGTCGGTGGTGGTCGGGCTCGCCGGCGCGTTCGCGACGATCGCCTTTCGCGAGGCGATCTCGCTGCTGCAACTGGCGATGGTCGGCCACTCGGGCAGCTTCGTCAGCATGGCGCGACAGTTGCCGTGGACCGTGCGCTTCTGGCTGCCCGCGGCCGGCGGACTCGTCGCCGGCGGGCTGCTGCTGGTCGCGCGGCGTCATGCGGACCGCAACGGCCATACGGACTACATGGAGGCCGTTGCGATCGGCGACGGCGTCGTGCCGGTGCGCCTGAGCTTCTGGCGCAGCGTGTCGTCGCTTTTCACGATCACGACCGGCGGCTCGATCGGCCGCGAAGGTCCGATGGTGCAGCTCGCCGCGCTCGCCGCCTCGCTGATCGGACGCATCGTGCACTTCGATCCGCCGCGGCTGCGCCTGCTGGTCGCGTGCGGCGCCGCGGCCGGCATCACGTCGGCGTACAGCGCGCCGATCGCCGGCGCCTTCTTCGTCACCGAGATCGTGCTCGGCTCGATCGCGATGGAGAACTTCGGACCGGTCGTCGTCTCCGCGGTGGTCGCCAACATCACGATGCGCGAATTCACGAACTACAAGCCGCCGTACGAAATGCCGGCGTTTCCGCCGGTGGCAGGCCCCGAAGTGCTGCTGTTCGTCGCGCTCGGACTGCTGTGCGGCACGCTCGCGCCGCAGTTCCTGCGCCTGCTCGGCTGGTCGAAGAAGACGTTTCGCCGCCTGCCGTGGCCGCTGCCGCTGCGGCTCGCGGCGGGCGGGCTGATCACCGGCATCCTGTCGGTGTGGACGCCCGAGGTCTGGGGCAACGGCTATAGCGTCGTCAACTCGATCCTGCATTCGCCGTGGACCTGGCAGGCGCTCGTGCTGGTGCTCGTCTTCAAGGTGATCGCGACCGCCGCGACATCCGGCTCCGGCGCGGTCGGCGGGATTTTCACGCCGACCCTGTTCGTCGGCGCGACGGTGGGCTCGCTGTTCGGGCTCGGCATGCATGCGCTGTGGCCGCACGCGACCTCGGCGGCGTATGCCTACACGATGGTCGGCATGGGCGCCTTCCTCGCCGGCGCGACCCAGGCGCCGCTGATGGCGATCCTGATGATCTTCGAGATGACGCTGTCGTACCAGGTCGTGCTGCCGCTGATGCTCTCGTGCGTGGTCGCCTATTTCGCGGCGCGCGCGATCGGCACGACGTCGATGTACGAGATCACGCTGCACCGCAACCGCGAAGAGCAGGAACGCAGCCGTCTGCGCGCCACGCAGATGCGCGAACTGGTCCGCCCCGCCGAAACGGTCGTGCACCCCAATGCGAGCGTGCAGGACATGACGCGCGTGTTCCTCGAATATCCGGTGAAATACCTGTACGTCGCCGACGACGACGGACGCTTCATGGGCGGCGTCGCGCTGAAGGACATCACGTCGGACCTGCTCGACAAGCGCGACGTGTCGACGCGCACCGCCGCCGACTACCTGCAGACGCAATTCGACGTGCTGACGCCGGACATGCCGCTCGGCGTCGCGCTGCAGCATTTCATGGCTTTCCAGGGCGAGCGGCTGCCGGTCGTCGAAAGCGCCGAGCAGCCTCGGCTTGCCGGCGTCGTCTACAAGAGCTCGCTGCTCGACGCCTATTTCCGGATGAACCCGAGCCGCTAGGCCGGCGCGCGGCTGCGGGCGCACGCGCGTCTCCCCGCGTCCCCCCGCTTCCCTCCTGCTTCCCTCCTGCCTCACCCTCCGCCGTTGCCCGCATGGCAGCACGGTCGATAGCCGCCGGTCGCGGCCTTGTGCCGCAGCGCAGCGACGCGTGCACGAACAGGCAGAACTTGCGCGGCCAAACGTCTAAGATGAAGACATGCGGTCCGCCATGCGCGGCCGCCACCGGCACCATGCCGGTCCCGCGGTCAGGAACCGGGCATGAAGCCTGCTGCGGCGAATTGGCTGCATCGGTCAAGGAGGGTCGGGCAATGAAAATCTCGACACTGATGGTCATGGTGACCCTGTCGGCGTCATGCTTCGCGACACCGGTTCGCACCGCGCTCGAACCGGGCGCCCGCGTGGTCGCGCCGCGCGTCGGCGCCGCACCGGTTGCGCCCCCGGCACCGGACGTCGGCGCAAGCGGCGACTCGCCGCAGCAATGGGAACACATTGCACTGCCCCGGTCGCATCGTCTCGACCAGGGCTTTCTGGTACCCGACGAGCATCTGCAGACCTGACGCCGCCCGGCTCGCGCAGCGGCTCCGCACGGGCCGGCCCGCCTTACCCGCCTTACGATGGTTTTCGCGAGAGGAGCCTCAGATGGCCAGTCCAGCCCTTCCTGGCGAACCGATCGACCAGCAGATCGCGGATGTCCTGCATGCGCTGGACTACCCGGTCAACAAGGACGCGCTCGTGGACGCCGCCCGCGCGGCCGGCGCGAGCAACGAGGTATTGGGCATGCTCGACGGCCTGCCCGAACAGGATTACGCGGACATCGACGCGATCACGCAGTTGATCGGCAGCAACTTCGGCCCGGGACTCGGCCTCTGACATGCGCCGCGCGCGCGGTCACGGGATTGCGGATACGCGTCGAGTGGCGCGGACCGCCACAGCCGCCGCACGGGCTGCGCCGGGATGGGTCTGCGCCAGCCGTAACCCGCATCAGCCCGCTCTCCCGCTCTCCCGCTATCCCGCTATCCCGCCAGCCGCAAAGCATGCGAATCGCGTGAATCGCGCGGCTCGCGCGCAGCCGCGTGCGCGTCGCCATGCCGGGCCGTGCCGGCGGAGCCGCCGCCCTCCGCGCGCAGGTCGCGCGCCGACGGCGGGTTGAAGTACTCGACGAGGTGATCGATGAAGGTGCGCACCTTCGCCGGCAGATGGTGGCGGCTCGGATACGCGACCGTCACCTCGACCTCCGGCAGGCGGTAATCGCCGAGCACCTGCACGAGCCGGCCACGGTCGAGATCCCGGCCGACCAGATAGCCCGGCAGCACGGCAATACCCATGCCGAGCAGCGCGAACTGCCGCAGCATTTCGGTATTGTTCGCGAGCACCGCGTGCACGGGGCGCACGCGCACCGCCTCGCCGTCGTGAATGCGCGTGAATACGTACTCGTCGCCGCCGCTGCCCGCCGGCAGCGATAGCGCGGGGTGCCCCAGCAGGTCCTCGGGCCGCTGCGGCGCGCCGCGCCGCGCCAGATAGTCGGGCGTCGCGCAGACCGTCAGGTGGCCGCTTGTCAGCCGCCGCGTGACGATGCTCGCGCCGCGCATCTGCCGCGTGATCAGCACCCCCACGTCGAACCCCTCGTCGACCAGATCGACATGCCGGTCGACCAGCGTCAGGTGCGGAACCACCTGCGGGTAGCGCTCGGTGTACGACTTCAGCACGGGCGCGAGGCTGTGCAGCCCGAACACCACCGGCGCCGCGATGCGCAGCGTGCCGACCGGTTCGTGATTGCGCGCGACCACCATCTGCTCGACGCCTTCGAGGTCGTCGAGAATCGGCCGCACCCGTTCGAGATAGACCCGCCCCGACTCGGTCAGCGACTGGCTGCGGGTGGTCCGGTTCAGCAGCCGCGTGCCGAGGCGCTGTTCGAGGTCGGCGACGTGACGGGTCACGACCGCCGTCGACACGCCCATCGCGCCGGCCGTCCGGGCGAAGCTGCCGAGCTCCGCGACCTTGACGAACATGCGCATCGACTGGAGATGGTTCATCGGATACTCCTGCAGCCGGGGAATCCGGACGCGGCACGCCGCCCGCGCGCCGCCTGCCCGCTCCCGGCTGATGCAGGCGATTCTATCGACCCGCGATGGCCCGCTCCTGACCCGTAGATGGCAGCGCAGTCAGGTTGGCGGAAAGCGGCCACCGGGGATGGACGACCGGTGTCTCGCTTATACTCGGTATAAATATCTAGGTACAAACCCTAGGATGCGGTATCATCTCGATATCAGCAAGGGTACCGCCATGTCACAGCGCTTTTACGTGTTTGAAAGAATCGCCTTTTCGTTCGTCGTCATGTCCGCCATGCTCTGCAGCGTCTATATCGCGTACGAAACCGACCCGGACGTCCAGCAGGTCCTGCAGGCCGGCAAGACCGCGCTGCGCTGGAGCGGCGAATATTCGTTCGGCGAGTATTCGTTCGTCTGCGCGTCGCCGGTCACCCAGGGCTGCGCGGACTACCCGGTCAACTGATTCCCCTTTGCGCGCCTGAGCGGCAAGCCGGCCTCGCCGGCGCGCCGCGTCACGGTTCGACGTCGCGCCCGAATACCACGCGGGCGAAAAAGCCCCCCAGCACCGCCTCGGCCGTCTGCGCCGACACCCTCTGCGGATCGACCGTGTAGAAAAACTGCACGCCGTCGCACAATCCCATCAGCCCCATTGCGAGCGTTTCCGCCGGCAGCGGCAGCGGCGTGCCGGCCTGCGCCGAGAACGCGCGGATATACGCGCTCAGCTGCTCCAGCTTCTCGAGCAGAAACGCATTGAAGCGCACCCGGAAGCGGCCGTCGCGCGCGGCCAGCAGCTTCGCCTCCATCCACAGCAGGAAGCACTGGTTGTTGCGATGCAGATTGCTGTAATACGCGAGCACGCGCGCTTCCATCTCCTCACGCGTCGCCTTGTCGTCGACGATGTCCTGCAGGCCGGCCTGCATCGTCTCGTGGTCGCGCCGCAGCAACTCCAGGAACAGCTCCGGCTTGCTGCGGAAATTCGAGTAGAACGCCCCGCGCGTGTAGCCCGCGGCCTGCGCGATGTCCTCGACGCTCGTGGCGACGAAGCCCTTCTTCATGAATATCGCTTGCGCCGCGTCGAGCAGACGCTGGCGGGTCTGGTCGCGGCTCTGTTCGCGTGTCAGTCGTTGGCGTTTCATGCCGGACAGTTTAGCACCGCAACGATTTCAGATACGGGGATACACTCAAATACAACCTTGTATTAGAATTCGGATCGCCATCTGGAATGACGGTCCGCGCGCTGCGCCGCTTCCGGGTCGTGTCTCGCCGGCGCGCCGCCGTGGCGCGCCGGGTTCGCTCGCCGTCTCCTGTCTGGAGTAATCGTGAATCGTCCCGGTTATCGCGCATCGCACCCGATATCGCACCCGATGCGTCCGCAGTTCCGCCGGCCCGGCCGGCACGCGGTCCGCGCGCTGGCGTTCGCCGCCCTGCTCGCGCTCGCTGCCTGTCATCGCAATGAAAGCGCCGCGCCCGGCCCCCGTCCGGTGGTCGCCGTCGCGGTGCATCCGGACGGGCACGCGCCGGCAGCCGTGCTGCCGGGCGAAGTCGCCGCGCGCGACACGACGCCGCTGTCGTTTCGCGTAGCGGGCAAGATCCTCGACCGGCGCGTGCGCCTCGGCGACCGCGTGACGCGCGGCGAAGTCGTCGCACGGCTCGATCCGGCCGACGCGCAAAAGAACGCCGCGAGCACGCAGGCGCAGCTCGTCGCGGCCGAGCACAATCTCGCATATGCGAAGCAGCAGCTCGCGCGCGACCAGGCCCAGGCGAGCGCGCATCTGATCGCCGCCGCGCAGCTCGAACAGACCACCAACGCGTACGCGGCCGCACTCGGCCAGCGCGATCAGGCCGCGCAACAGGCGGCACTCGCGCGCGACCAGCTCCGCTACACCGACCTCGTCGCCGACCACGCCGGCGTCATCAGCGACGAACTCGCGCAGACCGGCCAGAACGTGAGCGCCGGCGAGGCCGTGTACAACCTCGCGTGGAGCGGCGCGACGGATGTCGTCGTCGACGTGCCGGAAACGGTGCTTGCGGGCCTCGCGGTCGGCCAGCGCGCGCAGGTCACGCTCACCGCGCTGCCGGCACATCCGTTCGCCGCGCAGGTGCGCGAACTCGCCCCCGTCGCGGATCCGCAAAGCCGCACCTGGCGCGTGAAGCTGACGCTCGTCGAGCCGACGCCGGCGGTGCATCTGGGCATGACCGCGAGCGTCGCGTTCGCGCCCGCCGAAGCCGCGCGCGGCACGACGTTCACGCTGCCCGCCACCGCGCTGTTCCACGACGGCCCGAACCCGGCCGTGTGGGTCGTGAGCGGCCCCGACAACGTGCTGCAACTGCGGCGCGTGCAGGTCGCGCGCTACGATGCCGGCACCGTCACGGTCGCCGGCCTGAAGGACGGCGAGCGCGTCGTGCTGCAGGGCGTGCACACGGTCAGCGCCGGCGAGAAGGTGCATCCGGTCGCGCCGCTCGACCCCGAGGACATCACGTCATGAGCGCGCGCGACGAAGAAGGACGTTTCAACCTGTCCGCGTGGGCGCTGCGCCACCAGGCGCTGGTGGTGTTTCTGATCACGCTCGCGACCGCGTTCGGCATCCTCGCGTACACGCGGCTCGCGCAGTCGGAGGATCCGCCGTTCACGTTTCGCGTGATGGTGATCCAGACCTTCTGGCCCGGCGCCACCGCGCGCCAGGTGCAGGAAGAGGTCACCGACCGCATCAGCCGCAAGCTGCAGGAGGCCCCGTATGTCGATTTCGTGCGCAGCTACTCGCGGCCCGGCGAATCGCTGATCTTCTTCACGATGAAGGACTCGGCGCCGGTGCGCGACGTGCAGCCGACCTGGTACCAGGTGCGCAAGAAGGTCGGCGACATCGCGGGCACGCTGCCGCAGGGCGTGCAGGGCCCGTACTTCAACGACGAGTTCGGCGACGTCTACACGAACATCTACACGCTGTCGGGCGACGGCTACTCGCCCGCGCAACTGCACGACTACGCGGACCGGCTGCGCACCGTGCTGCTGCGCGTGCCCGGCGTCGCGAAGGTCGACTACTTCGGCGACCCGAACCAGCACATCACCATCGAGATGACGAACGCGCAGCTCACGCGCCTGAACATCTCGCCGCAGCAGCTTGCGCAGGCCATCAACGCGCAGAACAGCGTGAGCCCGGCCGGCACGCTCACGACCGCCGACGACCGCGTCTTCGTGCGGCCCACCGGGCAATTCCACAGCGTGAGCGCGCTCGCGAACCTGCTGATCAGCATCAACGGCCGCACGCTGCGGCTCGGCGACATTGCGACGATCCACGCGGGCTACGACGACCCGCCCGCCACGCAGATGCGCTTCGACGGCAAGCCGGTGCTCGGCATCGGCGTCACGATGCAGCCCGGCGGCGACGTGATCGAACTCGGCAAGGCGCTCGCGCAGACGAGCGCGCAACTGCGCGCGTCGCTGCCGGCCGGCCTCGTGCTGACGGAGGTATCGAGCATGCCGCACGCGGTGTCGAAGTCGGTGGACGACTTCCTCGAAGCGGTCGCCGAGGCGGTCGGGATCGTGCTGGTCGTGAGCCTCGTGTCGCTCGGCGTGCGCACCGGCATGGTCGTCGTGATTGCGATTCCGGTCGTGCTCGCGGTCACCGCGCTGTGCATGTACCTGTTCGACATCGGCCTGCACAAGGTTTCGCTCGGCACGCTGGTGCTCGCGCTCGGGCTGCTCGTCGACGACGCGATCATCGCGGTCGAGATGATGGCGGTGAAGCTCGAACAGGGCTGGAACCGCACGCGCGCCGCCGCGTTCGCGTACACCAGCACCGCGTTCCCGATGCTCACCGGCACGCTCGTGACCGTCTCCGGCTTCCTGCCGATCGCGCTCGCGAAGTCGAGCACCGGCGAATACACGCGCTCGATCTTCGAGGTGTCGGCGATCGCGCTGATCGCGTCGTGGCTCGCGGCAGTCGTGCTGATTCCGCTGCTCGGCTATCACATGCTGCCCGAGCGCAAGCGCGCGCAGCACGAACCCGACGACCACGAGCACGATATCTACGACACGCGGTTCTACCGGCGCCTGCGCGGCTGGGTCGGCTGGTGCATCGAACGTCGCTTCGTGGTACTGACGATTACCGGCGTTCTTTTCGTCGTGTCGCTAGCCGGCTTCGCGCTGGTGCCGCAGCAGTTCTTTCCGAGCTCGGACCGCCCCGAGCTGCTGGTCGACGTGAGACTGCCCGAGGGCGCGTCGTTCGACGCGACGCTGCGGCAGGCGAGGCGCCTCGAAAAAGCGCTCGGCGGCCGCCCCGAGATCGATCACTTCGTCGATTTCGTCGGCACCGGCGCGCCGCGCTTCTACCTGCCGCTCGACCAGCAGTTGCAGCAGCCGAACTTCGCGCAGTTCGTGATCACCGCGAAGTCGGTCGAGATGCGCGAGCAGCTGGCGAGCTGGCTCGAACCGGAGCTGCGCGATCACTTCCCTGCGATCCGCACCCGCCTGTCGCGGCTCGAAAACGGGCCGCCGGTCGGCTATCCGGTGCAGTTCCGCGTGAGCGGCGACGACATCGCGACCGTGCGCGCGATCGCCACGCGGGTTGCCGCCACGATGCGCGCGGACCGCCGCACGACGGACGTCCAGTTCGACTGGGACGAGCCGGCCGAACGCTCGGTGCGCTTCGAGATCGACCAGCAGAAGGCGCGCGAACTCGGCGTCACCTCGGAGGACGTGTCGAGCTTCCTCGCGATGACGCTCTCCGGCTACACGGTCACGCAATACCGCGAGCGCGACAAGCTGATCAGCGTCGACCTGCGCGCGCCGCCCAGCGAACGCGTCGATCCGGCCGGGCTCACGTCGCTCGCGATGCCGACGCCGCACGGCCCGGTGCCGCTCGGCGCGCTCGGCCGCCTGCACTACGGCCTCGAATACGGCGTGATCTGGGAACGCGACCGGCAGCCGACGATCACCGTGCAATCGGACGTCGTCGCGGGCGCCCAGGGCATCGACGTCACGCATAGCGTCGACGCGGCGCTCGCGCCGATCCGCGCGACGCTGCCGGTCGGCTATCGCATCGAGGTCGGCGGCTCCGTCGAGGAAAGCGCGAAAGGCCAGAAGTCGATCAATGCGCAAATGCCCGTCATGATCGTCGCGGTGCTCGTGCTGCTGATGATCCAGCTGCAAAGCTTCGCGCGCGTGCTGATGGTCGTGCTGACCGCGCCGCTCGGACTGATCGGGGTGGTCGCGACGCTGCTGCTGTTCGGCAAGCCGTTCGGCTTTGTCGCGATGCTCGGCGTGATCGCGATGTTCGGCATCATCATGCGCAACTCGGTGATCCTCGTCGACCAGATCGAGCAGGATATCGCAGCGGGCCACCGGCGCATCGACGCAATCATTGGCGCAACCGTGCGACGCTTCCGCCCGATCACGCTGACCGCCGCCGCCGCGGTGCTCGCGCTGATTCCGCTGCTGCGCTCGAACTTCTTCGGGCCGATGGCCACCGCGCTGATGGGCGGCATCACGAGCGCAACCGTGCTCACGCTGTTCTATCTGCCCGCGCTCTACGCGGCGTCGTTCCGGGTGAAACGCGACGAACACGATGCGCCCGCCTCGCCCGCCGCACCGCATTCGGGAAACTGATCATGACGCGCTCCCTCTTCACTCACCGCCGCCGCGCCGCGTGGCCGCGCGCGCTCCGGCATGCGGCGCTCGGCAGCTCGGCGCTGCTGGTCGTCGCGTGCGCCTTCGGACCGGACGGCAAGCCGCCGGTCATGCCGTCGCCCGCGCACTACGGCGTGCAGCCGCAACCGGCCCATACGGTGCGCGCGCAGGGCGTCGCCCAGCAGTTCGCCGTCGGCGCGCATCCGGTGCCCGCGTGGTGGCGCCTGTACCGCTCGGACGCGCTCGACGCGCTCGTCGACGAGGGGCTGCGCAACAGCCCGACGCTCGCCGCGACCGACCACAGCCTGACTGCGGCGCGCGAGCAGTTGCGCGCACAGGTCGGCAGCTCGCTGCTGCCGACGCTCGACGCCGGCGGCCAGGCCGCGCGCCAGCGCGCGCTGGCGATCCCGGAGGAAGGGCCGAACACGTTCCTGTACAACACGTTCGTCGGCCAGTTGCAGGCGCATTACACGATCGATCTGTTCGGCGCGGCGCGCCTTGCGAACACCGCGCTCGCCGCGCGCGTGAACGTGCAGGTATTCCAGCTCGAAGCGGCACGACGCGCGCTGGCTGCGAACATCGTCAGCGCCGCGCTGACGGCCGCGGCGCTGCACGCGCAGATCGACACCACCGAGCGCCTCGTCGCGCTCGCCGACGCGCAGGCGCGCGATGCGCAGCAGCGCTATGCGCTCGGCGCGATATCGCGTGCCGATCTGCTGGGCACGCAGCAGGACGCGGCGACGCTCGCCGCGGGCCTGCCCGGTCTGCGCCAGCAATGGCTCGTGTCGCGCCACGCGCTTGCGGTGCTGCTCGGCCGCACGCCCGACGCCGCGCCGCCCGATCTCGTGCTCGCGCAACTGCATCTGCCCGACCAGGTGCCGGTCGTGGTGCCCTCGGAACTGCTGCATGCGCGGCCCGATATCCGCGCCGCCGAAGCCGCGCTGAAGGCCGCGGCGGCCGAAGCCGGCGCCGCCACCGCGCAGATGTATCCGAGCCTGTCGCTGTCCGCGACAATGGGCCAGGGCGGCTTCGACTGGCCGGCAGCCCTGTCCGGCGCGGGCGCGTTGTGGTCGGTGATGGGCTCGTTGTCGCAGCCGCTCTTCCACGGCGGCGCGCTCGTCGCGCAACGGCGCGCCGCGCTCGCGAGCTACGACGCAGCGGTGTCGCAATACCGCCAGACGGTGCTCGCCGCGTTCCAGAACGTCGCCGATACGCTCGCCGCGCTCGATCACGATGCGCAGGCGCTCGCCGCGGCCAGCACCGCCGCCGGGGCCGCACAGGGCATCGCGACGGATACCGCAGCCCGCTACCGGCTCGGCGCGGTGCCGCAGACGGCGGCGCGCACCGCCGAACAGCAGTGGCGCAACGCGCAGCTCGAACAGATCCGCTACGAGGGCGCGCGCCTCACGGACACGGCCGCGCTATTCCAGGCCATGGGGACGCCGCCGGCCTCGCCCGCTGCCCCGGGCGGTCCGCATGAACCGCAGCGGCTGCATGACGAAGCGGGCGCCGACAGCGCCGGCTGAAGCGCGCGCATCGGGCGCGCATCGGGCGCGCTGCAGGCGTGATGCAAACCGCTCGCCCAGATAAAACGGGCGGCGCACCCGGTGCGCCGCCCGCCTCTTCGACCCTCCAGCCCTCCGACCGTCCGGCCCTGCGGCCCGAACCGCACGTTTTCCACACGGTTCGCACGTCCCGCACGGTCCGCACCCGCTCAGGGCTTGTTCGATTCGAACAGGTTCATGATCTGCTGTTTCTCCGCGGAGGTGACCGCGGGCGGCGTCATCCCTGCCGGGCCGACGTTGCCGGTGGCGTCGCTCGCGCTGCCCGGCGGATTCGCGGAGTCGAGCCCGATGCTCGCGACGAAGCCGTTGCCCGGCGTCATGTCCGAGTAGTAGAGCTCGCCGCCGATCGATGCGACCGAATCGGGCATCGCCGGCTCCGCCTGCGGCACGCCGCGCAGCGCACGTCCCATGTAGTCGACCCAGATCGGCAGTGCGAGCTGCGCGCCGAATTCGCGGCTGCCGAGGCTCTTCGGCTGGTCGTAGCCCATCCACGCCACCGCGACGAGCGACTGCTGGTAGCCGGCGAACCAGCCGTCCTTCGCGTCGTTGGTCGTACCGGTCTTGCCCTGCAGGTCGGAACGGTGCAGCACGTTGGTGCCCGCGCCGGTGCCGGAGGTCGCCACCGAATGCAGCAGGCTGTTCATGATGTACGCGTTGCGCGCGCTGATCGTGCGCGGCGCATTGCGGCCGGCGACGAGCGGCTGCGCCTGCGCGATCACGTTGCCTTGCGCGTCGGTCACCTCGCTGATCAGGTACGGATTGACGCGGTAGCCGCCGTTCGCGAACACCGCGTAGCCGGTCGCGGACTGCAGCGGCGTGACGAGGCCCGCGCCGAGCGCCATCGGCAGGTACGGCGGCGTCTTGTCCGGATCGAAGCCGAAGCGCTGCGTCACGTAGTCCTGCGCGTATTTCGTGCCGATGTACGACAGGATGCGGATCGACACGAGGTTCTTCGATTTTTCGAGCGCGACGCGCATCGTCATCGGCCCTTCGGGCTGATCGTCGTCCTTCGGCTCCCACGCCTGGCCGCCCGGCGTGCTCGGCGGGAAGTAGAGCGGCGCGTCGTCGATGATCGTCGCCGGTCCCAGCCCCTTTTCGAGCGACGCCGAGTAGATGAACGGCTTGAAGCTCGAACCCGGCTGGCGCCACGCCTGGGTCACGTGGTTGAACTTGTTCTTGTTGAAGTCGAAGCCGCCGACGAGCGCGCGGATCGCGCCGTCCTGCGGCGCGAGCGACACCAGCGCGCCTTCGACCTGCGGCAGCTGCGTGATCTGCCAGTTGCCCTTGTCGTCGGCCATCAGGCGCACGATCGAACCCGGCCGGATGCGCAGCGCAGTCGAGGCGCGCGGACTGAGCCCCGCAGCCGCGAAGCGCAGCCCCTCGCCGGTCACGTCCGCCTCGGTGCCGTCGAGGAACTGCACCTGCACGTCCTTCGGGCTCGCCGCCGTGACGACCGCGGCGACGAGGTTGCCGTTGTCCGGATGGTCGGTGAGCGCATCGTCGATCGCCTGATCGCGGTCGTCGCCCGCGGGCGGCAGCTGCACGAAGCCTTCCGGGCCGCGGTAGCCGTGGCGCCGCTCGTAATCCATCACGCCCTTGCGCACCGCGTCGTACGCGGCGTTCTGATCGGCCGAGTCGATTGTCGTGATCACGTTCAGGCCGCGCGTATAGGTCTCTTCCTTGTACTGCGCGTACATCATCTGCCGCACCATCTCGGCCACATACTCCGCGTGCACGCTGTACTCGTTGCCCGGGTTCTTCGTGTGGATCGGCTCGTTGACCGCTTCCTCGTATTGCGCCTGGGTGATGTAGTTCAGCTCGAGCATGCGCTTCAGGATGTACGCCTGGCGAATCTTCGCGCGCTTCGGATTGACGATCGGATTGAACGCCGACGGCGCCTTCGGCAGGCCCGCGAGCATCGCGCATTCGGCGAGCGACAGGTCCTTCAGGTTCTTGCCGAAATAGACCCGCGCGGCCGCCGAGAACCCGTAGGCGCGCTCGCCCAGGTAGATCTGGTTCATGTACAGCTCGAGGATCTGGTCCTTCGTCAGCGCGCGCTCGATCTTGTACGCGAGCAGCATTTCGTAGATCTTGCGCGTGTAGGTCTTCTCGCTCGACAGGAAGAAGTTGCGCGCGACCTGCATCGTGATCGTGCTCGCCCCCTGCGCGTTCGCGCCGTGCAGCAGGTCCGTCGTGCCGGCGCGCAGGATGCCGATGAAGTCGACGCCGCCGTGTTCGTAGAAGCGGTAGTCCTCGATCGCGAGCACCGCCTTCTTCATCTGGTCCGGGATGTCCTGGAAGCGCACGAGATTGCGCCGCTCCTCGCCGAACTCGCCGATCAGCACGTGATCGGCCGTGTAGACGCGCAGCGGCACCTTCGGCCGGTAGTCGGTCAGCGCGTCGAGCGAGGGCAGCTGCGGCTCCATCACGACCATCGCGTAGCCCGCGATCAGCCCGCCCACGACAGCGAGCGTAGCCAGCAGCCCCGCGCACGTGAGCGCGACGCGCGCGAGCAGCGAGCGCCCGCGCGGTGTGCCGCTTCGTGGCTGGCGTTGATGGGGATCCCGGTCGTTACCGCCCGGTGCTTGAGAGGATTGCGGTCGTTTGATGATTGGCATGACTCGAATGATGGGCGCGTGACTGCACGCCGGCTGCGCGCACGACGTGCGCGCCTGGCTCCTAATCGCGACGTGGCGTGACGCAGGAATACCGCCGCCGCACCCCGAGGCGCGGCACAGGCGACGCCCGGCGGACACCGGCGCCACCGCGCGGCGCTACACCCCCGGCTTGCCGCGCGATGCGCCCGGACCGGCTCCGGCGCAACGTAACAGCGCATTTTAAAGAAATCAGACGCTACGCTACGCGATTTTTTTTGTAAGAAATCCCTCAAGAGGGCCCCGAATCCCGTCAAAACCGCGCCGTGGCGGCGCTCGACGGCCTGGATCCGCGCGTCGCGCCGGTTATCAACAGAAAGTGTTGAAAGGCCTGTGGACAAGCCTCGTGCAAGCCGCCCAGGTCATTGACGCAACAGCCGTTTTCCCGCGCCGCCCGTTTCGCATCCGCGCGACTCGCCTTATGATGGACCGGCGCGGCGACCGCGCGCGATCCGCCGTCCGACGCTAGCCAGTCTGCGAGCCGAACATGAACAAGCCCAGCGAACGCATTGTCGTTTTCGTGACACCGGCGCAAAAACGCGCGATTTCCGCCGCCGCGCAGCGGCTCGGCCTCAGCGTGAGCGAACTGATGCGCCAGGCCGTACTGAGCTTCGGCGCGACCCGCGAGCAGGTGAAGGCGGCGAGCCTCGTCGACCGGCTGCGCGCGCCGCGCGAACCGGATGCGCTCAATGCCACGCTCGGGCGGCTCGCGCGCGGCAATGCGCCGCCGGATGACGCGCCGGAGCCCCCGCCCGGCGCGGCGCCGCAGCGTGCGCAGACAGCGGCGCGCGGGCCGGCGCGCCGGGGCGGCGCGGCCGCGCCGCTGGTGGCGGACGCGCACACGTCGCCGCTGCCGGCCGACGTACTCGACGCACTCGCGCGCACGCCCGAGCAGGAGGCCGCCGCGGCCCGCGCCGCGGCGGTCGCGCGCGTGACGTCGGCGCGGGCGCAGCCGTTCACGCCGCCCGCTTCGCCGGCCCCGGCGCCCTCGCCGGACGGCGCAACGCCGCCGCGCCGCGCCCGGCGCCGCACCCGCGACGATGCCAACGACGATGCCAACGACGCCGACCGTGCCGCCTCCGGCGACGATCCGCTGCCCGGCGAAGGCCGTCTCGCGTAGCACGCCGCCGCGCGCATGCATGCCATAGCCGCAATGCGCCCCGCGCACGATTTCGCCGGTCCTCGCGCCGCGCGCGCGTGCAAAACACGCCGGAACGGCGGCCGGCGCGCCGCTTTAAGGCGTGTTTAAGCGATCGCGTGGTGTAATATCCGCCGGCCGCTGACGCACGGACGCCTCCGCCGCGCGCAGGGAAGCCGCGGCGGCGCCCCTTGCAATTCGCGCGTGCGCCCCGATCTGCGCTGCTGCGTGCGCGGTCCCGCGCGCGGCGGCGTAGACTGGTGCGCAGGTGCGCGGATCGTCAGCGCCGCTTTCAATTCACGGAGGTATTCATGTCGCTATTCGACAGCATCACGCGTACGGTCAAGGGGCTCCTGAACGACGCCGCCGACTCCATGCAGGATCCGTCGCGCGATGCACGGCAAATCGTGCGCGAACTCGACGACAGCATCGCGAAGGCGGAAAACTCGCTGATCGAGATTCAGGCCCAGGTGGCCACGCAGCAAAGCAAGCGCGACGTGGCAGCCGACAAGGCCCGCAAGTACGAAGACGGCGCGCGCCGCGCGCTGCAGACCGGCGACGAAACCCTCGCGCGCGAAGCGCTCGCCGCGCAGGCGAACGCCGAAGCGGAGCGCGACGCGCTCGCGAAGGAACTCGCCACGCTCGAACCGTCGGTCGATCATCTGAAGAGCCAGATCGACGACATGCGCGCGCGCCGCAACGACCTGAACGCACGCTCGAACATCCTGCAGGCGAAGCAGGAAATCGCGCAGGCGAAAGACGTCGCGGCGAGCGCGCTCGGCGGCATCGGCGGGCGCAATCTCGCCGACGACTTCCAGAAGCTCGAAGACAAGGTCACGATGTCCAATGCCCGTTCCGACGCGCGGCTGAACTCGGCCGACACGAAAAGCGGCAAGGCGCTCGACGACAAGCTCGCGGCGCTCAACCGCGGACCGTCTGTCGACGACCGTCTGGAAGCGTTGAAGAAGCAGCTGAACACGCCGGCCCAGTAAGCCGTCGTGCAACGGCCGGCGCGTCTCGCGCCGGCCGCAACGATTGTCATGGAGGCGGGCGGCCCGTCGCCCGGTCCGAAACATGAAAAAACTCTTTGCAGTAGCCTGCGCGGCGCTGATGTTCGCAAGCGGGGCCGCGTTCGCGGTGCCGAGCGTGCAGCAGATCGAATCGTCCATGGCGAGCCGCAACTGGCCGCAAGCGGAAAGCCAGCTCAACGAAGTGCTGAAAGCCTACCCGGACAACGCGCGCGCGCACTACCTGTACAGCGAGGTGCTCGACCGCGAAGGCCGTTCGGCCGACGCGCTCGCACAGATCCAGCAGGCGAAGACGCTCGATCCGCAGATCCGCTTCACGGACGCGAGCCGCTTCGCGCAGACCGAGGCGCGCATTCGCCGCGACGCGGAACGCGCCGGCGGCAGCGCGCGCCCGTCGCCGTCCGCCTACGCGCAACAGGACGCGGGCATCGCCGCGCCGCAACGGCATGGTCCGCCGCTCGGCATGTGGATCGGCGTCGCGGTCGTGATCGCGGGGATTGCGCTCGTGCTGCGCTGGACGTTGCGCCGCGCGCGCACCGTCGAAGACTCGCGGGCCGACGACGAGCGCCGCGCGCAACTGAAGCGCGCGACCGAGCAGCTGAACGCGGTGCGCACGCTCAAGCTCGACGTGAAGCTCTCCACGCTCGCCGGACACGAGGCGCTCGAAAAGGAAGTGGAAGCGATCGAAGCCGAATTGCGCGGCCTCGTCGAGACCCTGTCGGGCGGACCGAATCCGGTTCCGCCGTACCAGCTCGACGAACTCGATCAGCGCATCGCGAGCCTGAAGGCGCGCGCCGACGGCCGCCCCGATCCCGCCGCGGCCGCGCCCGCCGCCGACACCGAATCCGCGTATGCGCGCGAAGCGGAACGCTTCGGCGCGCCGCCCGGATCCTACCCGTACCCGCCGCAGCCGCCCCAGCAGGTGATCGTGCAGCAAGGCGGCGGCTTCGGCAGCGGCATGGGCGGTCTGCTGACCGGCGTGCTGCTCGGCGAGGCGATGAATGCGGGACGCGAGCGCGAGGTGATCGTCGATGACGAAACGCGGCGGCCGCGCGATCCGGGCAACGGCGGCAACGACGACAGCCTCGATTTCGGGCAGGGTCCGAACGACTGGGACGACGGCAGCGGCGGCGGCGGCGTCGACCTCGGCAACGACGATTCGGGCGGCTGGAACGACAATTGACCCGTGCGGCGCAAGGCCGCGCGCGAACCGGCTGAACGGGCGCGCCGCCGGTCCTGTTCAGCGGTCCCCCGTCGACGGCGCACGGTGCTGCGCCAGCACCTGCGCACCGACGAACAGCCGCACGATGAAACGCTCGGCATAGCCGAGCAGCGCATCGCGATGCGCCGCGGCGACGATATACTCGCGCGACAGATGGAACAGCTGCAGCACGATCTGCGTGCAGATCTCCTCGACAGTCGCGCGCGTCAGCGCCGGCATCAGATCCAGCTGCACGACGTCGTCGGCCATCTCGGCGGCCACCTCGGTCAGATTCGCGCGGACCGCGTCGCGCAGCACCGGCGAGGTGCCGTGATACTCGGCGAGCGCGCTCAGAAAAACGTCGCGATTGTCGAGCGCGAAGCCGAAAAACGCCGCGCACGCGCGGCGCGGCACGCTGAGCGGCTCGTCGTGCGCGGCGAGCCAGCGCTCGCGGCGCAGCACCGGCCGCAACCGCCGGCTCACCGCCTCGACCGCTTCGCGCGCGAGGTCGTCGAGCGTGTCGAAATGACGATAGAACGTGTTCGGATTCAGCCCGGCCTCGCGCGCCACCTCGCGCAGCCCGAGCGACGCGAAGCTGCGGCCGCCGGCCGTCAGCCGCAGCGCGGCATCGATCAGCCGGCGTTTGCCGGGCGCAAGGTCGGACTCGGGAGCGGCAGCAGATTCCATGATCGTCGTCGAGGGGGCGCAACGGCTGCACTGTAACCGATCTTGACGCAAGGTGCACACTTGTCTACTCTGCGCGTTACGCCGTAGACAGTTGTAGACATCGACCCCGTTTCCGCCGCCAGGAGAGTCCCGCGCATGCCGTCCCCGTCCCGCGCCACGCCACGCATCGCCATCGTCGGAAGCGGCTTCGCCGGCATCGGCATGGCAATCCGTCTGCGGCAGATGGGCATCGGTACGTTCACGCTCTACGAGGCGGCCGACGACATCGGCGGCACCTGGCGCGACAACGCGTATCCGGGCGCCGCCTGCGATGTGCCGTCGCATCTGTACTCGTTCTCGTTCGAACCGAACCCGGCGTGGTCGCGCGCCTACGCGAGCCAGGCGGAAATCTTCGCGTACCTGCAGCACTGCGTGCGCAAGTACGGGCTCGCGCCCTTCGTGCGCTGCGGCACGCGCGTCGCCGCCGCGCGCTTCGATGCGCAACGGCAGTGCTGGCGCCTCGACATCGAGGCGCGCGGCGAGACCGGCGAAACCGCGCGCACGTCGCTCGACGCCGATATCGTGATCGCCGCGAGCGGGCCGCTGTCGCGCCCCGCGCTGCCGTCGATCGCCGGGCTCGAACGCTTTGGCGGCGCGCTGTTTCATTCGGCGCGCTGGGATCACGACTACCCGCTCGACGGCAAGCGGGTCGCGGTCATCGGCACCGGGGCGAGCGCGATCCAGTTCGTGCCACGCATCCAGCCGCGTGTCGGACAACTCGCGCTGTTCCAGCGCACCGCGCCGTGGATCATGCCGAAGCCCGACAAGCCGGTCAGCTCGCGCGCGCAATGGTGGTTCCGGCACCTGCCGCTCACGCAGCGGCTCGTGCGCAGCGCGATCTACTGGCAGCTCGAATCGCGCGCGCTCGGGTTCGTCGTCAATCCGAACCTGATGAAGTATCCGATGCGCTTCGCGCTCAGCTATCTCGAACGCCGCGTCAAGGATCCGTTGCTGCGTGCGCGGCTCACGCCCGATTACCGGCTCGGCTGCAAGCGCGTGCTGCTGTCGAGCGACTACTACCCGGCCGTGTCGCAGCCGAACGTCGAACTCGTGACCCGCGCGATCCGCGAGATCGTGGCCGACGGCATCGTGACCGAAGACGGCGTGCATCGCAGGTTCGACGCGATCATCTGCGGCACCGGCTTCCAGGTCAACGACGTCGGCGCACCGTTCGACGTCACCGGCATCGACGGCGCCGAACTCGGCGCGCTGTGGCTGCGCGACGGTCCCGAAGCCTATCTCGGCACCAGCATCGCGGGCTTCCCGAACTTCTTCATGATGGCCGGCCCGAATACCGGGCTTGGCCACAACTCGATGATCTACATGATCGAGTCGCAGATCCGCTACATCGCCGACTGCCTGCGCGCCCTCCAGCAGCGCGGCGCGCGCTCGATGAACCTGCGCGCCGACGTGCAGCAGGCCTTCAACGCGCGCCTGCAGCGGCACATGCGCCGCTCGGTGTGGGCGAGCGGCTGCCATAGCTGGTATCAGACGAAAAGCGGCAAGGTCACCGCGATCTGGCCGGGCTTCACGTTCAGCTTTCGCCGCCGCACGCGGCGCGTGCGCGCGGACGACTATCGCTTCGCGCGCTGAGCCGTTTCGCGACGCCCGCCGCCCCGTCCGGCGAGCGCGACCCACACGACCCACAACCCGGGAGACTCCGATGGCCAGCCTCGAATCCGCCGACCCCGCGACGCCGGCCGCGCCGCCGCCACGCTCCCTTGCCGCCCGGCTCGGCCTCACCAGCGTGCCGCGCGCGCGGCTGCGCGAGCGCTACACGCAGCACGGCTCGAAGTTCATCGACCTGATGGGCGCCCAGGTCCATTACGTCGACGAAGGCCAGGGCGACACGCTCGTGATGATCCACGGCTTCGCGTCGTCGCTGCACACGTGGGACGCGGTGGCCGCCGACCTCGCGCGCGACTACCGCGTGATCCGCTTCGACCTGCCGCCGTTCGGCGTGACCGGCCCGCTGCGCACGCCCGACGGCGCAATCGCGACGATGGACCTGCCGACCTGCCGGCGCTTCGTCGACACGCTCATCGACGCGCTCGGCATTGCGCGCGCGACCTTCATCGGCAACTCGCTCGGCGGCCTGCTGTCGTGGGACTATGCGCTGCGGCACCGCGACGCGGTCGAGCGGCTCGTGCTGATCGACTCGGCCGGCTTTCCGATGAAGCTGCCGGTCTACATCGGCCTCTTCAACAGCGCGCTGGTGCGCGCGAGCGCGCCGTGGTGGCTGCCGGAGCCGATCATCCGCAGCGCCGTGCGCAACGTGTACGGCGATCCGCGCAGGCTCGCGCCCCCGGTGCTGCGGCGCTATGTCGAGTTCTTTCACGGCGAAGGCGCGCGTGCCGCGATCGGCAAGATGGTGCCCACGCTCGATTTCGCCCAGCTCGACACGGCGGCGCTGCAGACCCTCGACGTGCCCACCCTCGTGTTGTGGGGCGAACGCGACCGGTGGATTCCGCCCGCCCATGCGGGCGAGTTCGCGCGCCGCATTCCGGGCGCGCAATCCGTAATGTATGCCGGGCTCGGCCACATCCCGATGGAAGAAGCGCCGCAGCGCGTTTTGGCCGATCTGCGCGCGTTTCTGACGCGCGGAACGACGGCGGCGGACCCGGCGCACGAGTGACAGGAGTGTGATGGTGCAGCCATTTGATCCGGACTACGAATCAAATGGTGTGCGCATCGCGCTGCGTGCCCCATCCCGTGCGCAACAGGCAGGGACGCCCGCGCACGCGACGCCTCGCCCCTGCGACGCACACCGCGCGCGGACCGTTCAGCCCGCGCCGCCGAGCAGCTTCAGCAGCGCCCACAGGAAGCGTACCGCGACCACGATCAGTTCCCAAAGCTGATCAAGCTGCTGCCACAACCCTGACGAGAACATCGCCCCGCTCCCCGGATTCGCGCGTGCCCGCGCATCAGGCCGCGAGCGCCGTGCGCCTGCGCTCGGTACGCTGCACCACGTGATTGCCGACGATCACGCCGACCGTGACGACGCCGATAAACAGCGTCGCGAGCGCATTCATCTCCGGATTCAGCCCGAGCCGCACGCGCGAGAACACGACGAGCGGCAGCGTGGTCGAACCCGGTCCGGACAGGAACGCCGACAGCACCACGTCGTCGATCGACAGCGTGAACGACAGCAGCCATCCCGCGACCAGCGCCTGCGAAATCAGCGGCAGCGTGATCCAGAAGAACACGCGCAGCGGCGTCGCGCCGAGGTCGAGCGCAGCCTCCTCGATCGACGGATGCAATTCGCGCACGCGCGACTGCACGATGATCGCGACGTACGACATGCACAGCATCACGTGACCGATCCAGATCGTGAAGAAGCCCCGCTCCGCCGGCCAGCCGAACCACTTGCCCATTTCGATGAAGAGCAGCAGCAGCGAAATCCCCTGGATCACTTCGGGAATCACGAGCGGCGCGTTGATCATCCCGGTGTACAGCGTGAAGCCGCGAAAGCGCCCCATCCGGGCGAGCACGAAGCCCGCCCAGGTGCCGATGAAGACGGACGCGAACGCCGTCATCAGCCCGATGCGCAGCGACAGCCAGGCGGCGGAGATCAGCTCGTCGTCGGTCAGCAGCGCCGCATACCAGCGCGTCGAGAAGTGCGTCCAGATCGTGACGAGTTCGGAATCGTTGAACGAGTAGACGATCAGGCTCAGGATCGGAATGTAGAGAAACAGGAAACCGATGCCGAGCGCGAGGATCTGCAGGAAACGGTTCGGCTTCATCGGCGTCGCCCCTCCTCCAGCGCCTTCGCCTGCGCGTACTGGAACAGCGCCATCGGCACGAGCAGCAGCAGCACCATCGCGCAGGTCACCGCCGACGCCATCGGCCAGTCCGCGTTGTCGAAGAACTCGTTCCACATGACGCGGCCGATCATCAGCGTATTGGCGCCGCCCAGCAGTTCCGGAATCACGTACTCGCCCACCGCCGGAATGAACACGAGCAGGCAGCCGGCGATGATGCCGTTCTTCGACAGCGGCAGCGTGATCTGCCAGAACGCCTTCCACGGCTTCGCGCCGAGGTCGTACGCGGCTTCGAGCAGCGTCAGGTCCATCTTCACGAGATGCGCGTACAGCGGCATCACGAGAAACGGCAGGTACGAGTAGACCATGCCGATGTAGACCGCCGTGTTCGTGTGGTACAGCTCGATCGGCGTGTGGATCAGGCCGGCCGATATCAGGAAATTGTTCAGCAGTCCGTTGTTTTTCAGAATGCCGATCCATGCGTAGACGCGGATCAGGAACGACGTCCAGAACGGCAGCATCACCGCCATCATCAGGATGTTGCGGGTCGCCGGGTTCGAACGCGCGATGTAGTACGCCATCGGGTAGCCGAGCAGCAGGCACAGCAGCGTCGACACGGCGGCCACGACGACCGAGTTCACATACGTCGCGAAGTAGAGGCTGTCCTGCGCGAGGAACGCGTAGTGCGACAGATCGAGCGCGATATGCAGCACGCCGTCCTTGAACGCCGTCAGCTCGGTGTACGGCGGGATGCCGAGCTGCATGTCGGCGAAGCTGATCTTTACGACGAGCAGGAACGGCACGAGGAAGAACAGCACCAGCCACACGAACGGGCCGGCCACCACCGCGCTGCGCCCGCTCAGGCCGAAGCGGCGCGCGGGCCATGTGAAGAACGAGGTGAGCGCGCGGTTCATGACGTGAGCACCACCCCGGCGGACGCGCTCCAGCGCACGTAGACCTCGTCGCCGAACGCGGGCGGATCGATCTCCGACAGTGCGAGGCTCGTCACGTTCGCGATCACCGTCTTGCCGCCTTCGAGCCTCACGTGATAAAGCGAATAGCCGCCCATGTACGCAATATTCGTGACGACGCCCGTGCCCCAGTTGTACGCGCCCTCGGGCGGCTTGCGCGTGAGCGCGATGCGCTCGGGCCGCACCGAGATCGTGACCGGCATGCCGAGCGGCCCGGTGATCCCGTGGTTCACGTACATCCGCACCGGCAGATCGGCGGTCTCGACGAACACGTGATCCGGCTCGTCCTCGACGACATTGCCGTCGAACAGATTCGTCGAGCCGATGAACCCGGCCGAGAAGCGGCAGTTCGGGAACTCGTAGACCTCGTGCGGCGTGCCGGTCTGCACGATCTCGCCCTCGCTCATCACCGCGAGGCGGCTCGCCATCGTCATCGCCTCTTCCTGGTCGTGCGTGACCATGATGCAGGTCACGCCGACGCGTTCGAGAATGTTGACCAGTTCGATCTGCGTGCGCTGGCGGATCTGCTTGTCGAGCGCCGACATGGGCTCGTCGAGCAGCAGCAGTTTGGGGCGCTTCACGAGCGAGCGCGCGAGCGCGACGCGCTGCTGCTGGCCGCCGGAGAGCTGATGCGGCTTGCGCTTCGCGAACCGCCCCATCTGCACGAGATCGAGCGCGGCCTGCACGCGGTCGGTCAGTTCGGCCTTGCGCACGCCCTCCTGCTTCAGCCCGAACGCGACGTTCGACTCCACCGTCATGTGCGGAAACAGCGCATACGACTGGAACATCATGTTGACCGGCCGCCGGTACGGCGGCATCTGCGCGAGGTCCTCGCCGTCGATCAGGATCTTGCCCGCCGTGACGGTTTCGAGCCCGGCCAGCATGCGCAGCAGCGTCGACTTGCCGCAGCCGGAGCTGCCGAGCAGTGCAAACAGCTCCCCCTTCCTCACCGACAGGTTGACCTGCCTGACCGCCGCCGTTTCGCCGAACTTCTTGACGACGTCGACGACCTGCACGAAATTTTCTTCCGCGTGGACCGCGGCGGCCTGGCTGCCCGAAGGCGGCGCACCGGCTGCGGCCGGCGCGCCCGACTGGTCACTGCTCATGATCTGGGACATCTCTGCAGCGTGTGAATGAACAAAGCCCCCGGAGGACGCCGGGGGCTTGACGATAAAGACGTTGACGCCTAGCGGCCCGACTTGAACTCGGTCCACAGCCGCGTCTGCAGACGCTGGATTTCAGGCGGCAGCGGCTTGAGCAGGAACAGCGTCTTGATCACGTCCGGCGGCGGGTAGACTGCCGGATCGTTCGCGACGTCCTTGTCGACGTACTTGCGCGCTTCGAGGTTCGCGCTCGGATAGTAGACGGCATTCGTGATCGCCGCGTGAACCTGCGGGGTCTCGATGTAGTTGATCCATTCGAGCGCGGCTTCCTTGTGCTTTGCGTCCTTCGGGATCGCCATCACGTCGAACCACACCGGCGCGCCGCCCTTCGGAATGTAGTACTCGATGTCATACGGCTTCTTCGCCTCGAGCGCGCGGTGCTTCGCGATCACGACGTCGCCCGACCAGCCGTACGCGAAGCAGATGTCGCCGCCCGCGAGGTCGTTGATGTAACCCGACGAATTGAACTGCGTGATGTACGGACGGATCTTCTTCAGCATCGCGAGCGCGGCTTCGTAGTCGGCCGGGTTCGTGCTCATCGGATCCTTGCCGATATAGTGCAGCGCCGCCGCGAACATCTGGTCCGGCGCATCGAGCACCGAGACGCCGCACGACTTCAGCTTCGAGATGTACTCGGGCTTGAACAGGATGTCCCAGTTGTTCAGCGGCACGTCCTTGCCGAGAATCTGGCGAACCTTCGTCACGTTGTACGCGAGGCCGGTCGTGCCGTATGCCCAGGGCACCACGTAGCGGTTGCCGGGGTCGGCGCCCGCGACCAGCTTCATCAGCGACGGGTCGAGATACTTCAGGTTCGGCAGCTTCGACTTGTCGAGCGGCGCGAAGATGCCGGCCGCGATCTGCTTGCCCGCGTAGTTGCTGGTCGGCACGACGATGTCGTAGCCCGAGTTGCCGGCGAGCAGCTTTGCCTGCAGCGTGTCGTCGCTGTCGTAGTTGTCGTAGCGGACCTTGATGCCGGTCTGCTTCTCGAAGTTCGGGATCGTGTCCTTCGCGATGTAGTCCGACCAGTTGTACACGTTCAGCTGCGTATCTTTCGCGCTGGCCGTCAGCCACGGCGCGGCGCACAGGACAAGCGCCGCAAGCCGGCGCACTGCGATTCTTTTCATCTGGTTCTCCAACCGGCCCGGCCGGGCCGACCCATTTTATCCACGCTTCGGCGCGGCGCCGCCGCACCCCCCTGAGAAACCCGAACGCTACCACTAAATATTGCCCCGCACAAAAAAAATGCGGGGGTGTCGTGCAAACGGCACAGCGCATGCCGCACGGCATGCGCGGCATCGCACGCCGTCTCACGATCGCGCGCAATTTTAGCGGGTTATGGCCGGCTGTCCACTCTTGAAAATACCGGGTACGGCTGGAGGCCGGCGGGGCGCCCGGCGCGGATGCCCGGCCGGTTCGTGCGGTATGCGCACGGTATGGGTGATGGGAGATGAAGTCCGTGTGCAAGCTCGCGCACCGGCGGTGCGGCGGCCGCGCCATGCGAGGCGCGGCGGGGCCCGGCCGCGCATCGGGTAACATGGCGGCACGTTCCTGCTTTTGTGCCCTCCGGCCCGCGATGACCTCGAATCTTCACGACCTTCCCGACAGCCCCTGCATCGGCGTCTGCTCGACGCTTTTCGACGAAGTCTGCAAGGGCTGCGGCCGCACCGCGATGGAGGTGGCGAACTGGGTATTCCTGAGCGACGAGGAGAAGCGCGCGGTGTGGACGCGCATCGAACAGGAAGGCACGGCGATGCGTTTTCGCTACGACAAGCTGTAGCGCGGCGCGTGCGCGGCCCGGACTCAGAAGCGCATGCCGACCCCCACGCCCACCACGACCGGATCGATGTCGAGACGCCCCAGGCCGCTGCCGTTCAGCGCGGCGTCCGTATGCATCCAGATCTTCTTGATGTCCGCGTTGACGAACACCCGCTTCGTCACCTGCACGTCGACGCCTGCCTGCAGGGCCGGTCCGAAGCTGTGGCCGGTGATCGACACCGGCGCGCCGCCGACGTTCAGGCCGTTGTTATAGAACAGCGTGTAGTTCAGGCCGGCGCCCAGGTACGGCCGGATCATGCCCTGGTGATTGAAGTGGTACTGCAGCAGCAGCGTGGGCGGCAGCACGTTCACCCCGCCCAGATTGCCGAGGCTCGACGTCACCTGGTGCCGCGACGTCGCAAGGATCAGTTCGACGCCCAGGTCGTCGCGCAGCATGTACGTGAAGTCGAGCTCGGGGACCGTTGCATTGTTGACGTTCACGTCGAGCGTGGACAGCGCGCCGCTCGTCTGTGCGTTCGGCACGATGCTGATCGCGCGTAGTCGCACCAGCACGTCGCCCGCGTGAATGCCGCCCGTGTCGCCGGCATCGTCCGCCCATGCGGGCGAGACGTGCGCGCCGAGCGCGAGCAGGCTTGCCGCCGCGCCGGCGGCGCCGATCAGGCGTGTGAGTCGAGTCTTCATGCTTATCCCCGTTGGGTGTGGTCATGCAGGGGATTGTCGAAGTCTGTCCCGCGGCCCGGGTTGACGCCCGTCAAGCGAGCGAGAACGCGCCGCGGCCTGCGACAGGCGGCCGCACGACGCCCGTCAGCAACAGTTCGAGCAGATCGCGCACGCTGCGGATGGCCTCGCCGAACGGCAACGCGTCGCGCCCGCGGAAAAACAGCCCGTTCGCGACATCGCCGCGCAACGCGGCCGCGAGCCGCGTATCGATGCAGAAGTGGCCGAACTTCTCGATGCCGTCGCGCAGCCCGCAGACGGCCAGACACTCCAGCGCGGTCGCACAACGCTGCCTGCGCGCCCCCAGCTTCTCGCGCACCCGCGCCTCGTGATGCAAATATCGCGCGAGCCACGGCGTCCTGACCGCACGCGCAGGCAGTCCCGTCACGCTGACAAACTCGACGATCTCTTCGGGCCGCGCCTGCGCGAGCACCTGCTTGAACGCAGGATGCGCATCGCCCTCCTCGGTGACGGCGAACGGCGTGCCGAGCTGCACGCCGTTCGCGCCGGCGTCGAGCCAGCGCCGCACGGCCGCGTGGCTGTTCACCCCGCCCGCGACGATCAGCGGCACGTCGGCACGCGACACGCCGAGTGCCGTGAAGAGTGCGTCGACTTCGTCGAGCACGCGCGCGAAGTCGAAGCGTTGCGCGCCGATCTCCGCGAGGTCGGTCACGCCGAGGTGGCCTCCCGCATGGGCCGGATGTTCGATCACGATCGCATCGGGCAGCCGGCCCTTCCTGAGCCACTTCTTCAGCACCAGTGCGACGCCGCGGCTGTCCGACAGGATCGGGATCAGGGCGATGTCGTGCCCGCGCACGACATCGGGCAGATCGAGCGGCAGACCCGCCCCCATCACGATCGCGTCGGCGCCGTTCTCGCATGCGATTCGTACGGAGTCCACATGATCGGCAACGGCCTTCATTACGTTGACTGCGATCATCCCGCGTCCGCCGGCAAGCGCGCGCGCCGCGCGGATTTCGCGGGCGAGCGCGACGCGGTTCGCGTGCAGGAGCGCCGCCCGCCCGGGCTGCGCACGACAGACATCGAGCAGATCGGGATGATGATGACGCAGATCGATGCTCGCGATCGTGCCGAGCGCGCCTTCGCGCGCGACGCTGCCCGCGAGCCGGTGGGCGGAAATCCCCACGCCCATGCCGCCCTGCACGACCGGCAACAGCGCACGGCCGCGAATCGTGAGCGGCGCAAACGGATGAGAAGAAAGCATGACACCCCGGATCGGCGATGGAAAACGTCGATGATCGCGGTTTGCGCGCGGTGTGCATTGCGCGGGATCAAACGGCTGCCGCGTCACGCCGCGCACGCGTGCCGCGCGTTGACCTGCGTCATGGAGCGCTCGCGCGCCCTAGCGCCGGATGACCCGCGTCGTGCGCGCCACTTCGCCGACCACCAGCCGGATCGCGTCGATCAGCGCGCGCGCCGCCGGCGACGGCGTGCCGCCTGCGCGCAGCGTGAGACCGATGTCGCGGCTCGTGTTGCGGGTCGGCACGTCGAGCACGGCCAGCTGGCCGGACTGACGTTCGTAATGCAACTGCTGTGCGGACAGGATCGCGAGCATGTCCGTGCGCAGCAGCAGGCCGCGAATCACCGCAAGATCGGCGGACTCGACGCTCGGCACCGGCGGCCGAAGCTTCGCGCGCCGGAACATCGCATCGAAAAGCCCGCGCGCGGGCGACTGGCGGCGCGACAGGATCCATTGCGCGCCGGCGAGCCGCGCGAGGCTCAGATTGCGCTCGGCGGCAAGCGGATGATCGCGGCGCGCGAGCACGACCAGATCTTCCGACATCAGCGTTTCGTGGTCGAGACCGCTTGCAGGATCGTTCGGCCGCAGCGCGCCGAGGATGAAATCGATGTCGCCCGCGCGCAATCCGCCGACGAGCGTCTCGTAGGCGCTTTCGTCCGTCGTGATGCGCACGCCCGGGTAGCGCGCGACGACCCGTGCGATCGCTTCCGGCAGGATCAGCGTGCGCCCGAGCGGCAGCGCGCCGACGCTCACGCTTCCCTGGATGCTGCCGCGCAGCGCGGCGATGTCGTCGGCGATGTGACGCAGTTCGTTCAGCGCGCGCCGCACATGCAGCAGAAACGTATCGCCGTCGCTCGTCAGCAGCAGGCCACGCGGATTGCGATAGAAGAGCGCCATGCCCGCGCCGCTCTCGACGATGCGCACCGCGCTGCTGACAGCCGGCTGCGTGATCCCGAGCGCGCGCGCAGCGCTCGGCATGTGCCTGTGGCGCGCGAGCGTGGCGAGCAGTTCAAGCCGCCGCGTGTTCAGCAGATACGCCGGCACGCTACCGTCCGCGAGCGCCTGACGCGGCGTGCGCCGCGCGCGGCTCCAGCGCGCGAGGGTGTCCAGCTCCGCGAACACGCGCTCGCTGCGCTCGAGCACGGCGCGGCAAACCGGGGTCGGCAGCATCCCGGACGGCTTGCGGTCGAACAGCCGTTCGCCGAGCGCGGCCTCGGTTTCCTGCACCGCGCGCGTGACGGCCGACTGCGCGCGAAACAGCGCGACGGCAGCCCGGCTCACGCTGCCGTGCACGGCAATGACCCGCACGGCATGCAGATGGGCAAGATTCGGTAGCGCACTATTGTTCATCGGAAGTTCATCGGAATGCGCTTCAACGCGGCGAGGCAAGCAGCATGCTGCCCACGCCCGGCACCCAGTATAGCCGCACGCAGCAGGCCTGCGACACGCGTAACGACCGCGCGGCGTCACCTGCGAACTGGTTCTGAAGCCATCTGTTCTGTTTATCGACCCGACAGCACGCGGGGTACGGCCGCGGCCGGCCCTGGGCGCGAGGCCGCCGCGCGCCGGCCCCGCGTTGCTGCGCCTCGCCCGGCTTTTCGCCAGCGCGGACCGACATGGCCGATGCGGCCCGAGCGCCGCGATGTCGCACCGGATTCACGTTTACCCTTGCTGTCGTCGATGTCCCGCCGCCCGTATCGTCGTAACCGGCATCAAGGAAGGACGAGAAACGGCGGGAAACGCCGCGCGCGACGGTGCGCGCACGGATCCACGCACCGCCACACGGCCGCGCACAACCGGCCGCACCCACGGGAACGGGACGCCTGCGCGCGTCCCCGGCCGAACGAGTCAACTGCCGCCCGCACACGCGAGGCGGCGAGCGGAGCAACAGGATGATCAAGTGGTACACGGAGTTGACGGCGCCCGAGAAACGCACGTACTGGGCGTGCTTCAGCGGCTGGGGACTCGACGCGATGGACACGCAGATGTACGCGCTCGCTATCCCGACGCTGATCGCGGTGTGGAGCATGACGCGCGGCCAGGCCGGCCTGCTCGGCACGACCGTGCTGATCATGGCGTCGCTCGGCGGCTGGATCGCGGGAATACTCGCGGACCGCTACGGCCGCGTGCGGATCCTGCAGATCACCATCCTGTGGTTCTCGGTGTTCACGCTGCTGTCTGCCCTGACAAACTCATTTGGACAACTGATGATCACGCGCAGCCTGCAAGGCCTCGGCTTTGGCGGCGAATGGGCGGTGGGCGCGGTGCTCATCAGCGAAACGATTCGCCCCCAGGTGCGCGGCCGCGCGGTGGGCTCCCTGCAGGCGGGCTGGGCGGTGGGCTACGGCGTCGCGGTGCTGCTGTCGACGCTGCTGTTCAGCACGCTGGCTCCGTCGCTCGCGTGGCGCGTGCTGTTTGCGATCGGTCTTCTGCCGACGCTGCTCGTGCTGTGGATCCGGCGCTCGATCAGGGAAGCGCCGGTGTTCGAGCGGGAACGCCGCGCGCACGCGGCCGACCGGCCGAGCGTGTGGGCGGTGTTCGACCGGCCGAACCGCATGACGACGTGCAAGACGATGCTGCTGACGTTCGGCATCTATGGCGGCAACTACGTGATGATCACGTGGCTGCCCGCCTATCTCAAACTCGCGCTGCACCTGTCGATCACGCACGTCGGCGGTTTTCTCGCCATCAACATTCTCGGCTCGTTCAGCGGGGCATTCCTGAACGGCTGGATGGCGGACCGCTTCGGACGACGCCGGACGTTCATCGTGATCGCGTGCCTGCAGGCGGTGGCGGTGGCCGTCTACACGCTCGCGCCGATCACGCTGCCGGTGACGCTCGTGCTCGGCTTCGTGCTCGGCACGCTGCAGTCGGGGACCGCGGCCGGCACCGGCGCCTACCTCGCCGAACTCTTCCCGACGCGCATTCGCGCGTCCGCGCAAGGGCTGTGCGGCAACGCGGGCCGCGCGATCGGCGCGATCATGCCGACCGCGGTCGGCGTGCTGAGCGGCAAGCTCGGGCTCGGCGCTTCGATGGGCCTGTGCGCGTGCGTGTCATACGTGCTCGTCGTGACGGCCGCGCTGCTGCTGCCGGAAACACGCGGCCGCGATCTGACCCAGGTGGCGGCGGGCGACGCCAACGGCGAAGCGGGACGGCGCGACGCGGCGGGAACGCGCGAGGCCGGGGAAGCGGGCTAAGGTAAGTGGTCGTGGATTGGGACGGCGCGAGGGCAGGCTCACCTCTGCTATCCGTAAGGCCTTCTCCGTTCCTCTCCGGCCCCTCTGCCGTAAAGCGCCGCTGCTGCGATCGCCGGTAAAAGAGCGACGCTTGCCTGATGTTGAAAAACAAATCAACCATGTGTAATTGCATAGCGTATGGCAGGATCATCCATACAGTGACCGATTCTCAGTCCCTGCCATAACGAAGCGCCCGGGAAATAGCATACCGGCCGCGCCCGCAACATGAATTGCGGACGCGGCGGAAAATCAAGGGATCCATTATCAGCTGGCGGACGCACCCCTTTTTATCATATTTTTAGTCACAAAAAACCGGTCCGGATTCAATTGTGACGCGCCGATTCCTCAGGAGGAATCCCTCCAGTTTCCGATATTTTTATAAAACCCGCCATGCGCGAACCGCGCTCCATGATAACGACTTCCGTCCCGAATTCTGCCGAAGCGCTCTTCAGCTCCTCAAGAATTTTCCTTCCGGTTTCTCGATCAGCGAGGCGCGGAATTCCCCGAACGGAGTCCGGCCCATCGTAGAACAATTCGATCGGATAAAGCATAATATCCATCGCAATATCCGAATGCGCCCAATATCGAGTGACGGCGATTACGCTCTGAAAATAGACCTCCGAGCCAAAAACAAGCTGTCGCTCCCACTCCAGAAAATCCGCCACCGAAGTTTTTTCAGGGTCAAGAACAATTCTTCTATGCTCAGGAAGCCGCGGATTAACAACGCGCCATACGTAACGTTCCCACTCGTCTCTTGTCAAATACTCCTGGGTATTATCTGTGAAGAAAAAATTCCCGAGAGAATAAAAAATTGGAGATTTGTTATGAATTTCGATGCCACGCAAACGATGCGGACCGTGACCAAAAATCATCTTCGCGCCCGACTCGACTGCCTCTATGCAAAATTCGCGCACATCCTTATCCACATGTAGCGAATTGTTGTATATTCCATGATGATGCTGAGCCGCGATAGTAAAAATTTTTTTGTCGACGGCCTGCCGAATTCCACTCAGAATTTCTTTTCTATCAATCTCATCTACTCTGCTTTCGACGATGATTTTGTCAGATGGCTTGATAGATGGATCAACCTCGATAACGCTATTCAGAATGACGATCAGCTTGACTCCCCCGATCTCTATTTCCCCCCACGGATAGTTGACGCCCAATGCACCGAGGATTTGCTGAATTTTCGCGTAGGCATCGACACCTGCACGGATGACAGTATGACGATGCAGAGCGCTGACGCCCGGCCGTGCTCGCACCTCAAAGAGCGCGTCGACTGCTGGCGAATCTGCCGTGATCTCGGTAGTCCATGAAACAAGCGCGACTTCTTTGTTCCCCCTGCTTATTTTTCCGTAACATGGACTCCTCGCGTCCGTTCTTGTGTCGCCGGTACCGGCATGCATGAATCCATGCTGTTCAAGAATATCATCGGTCATTTTCAGACCTTCATGCCCCCAGTCGGTAGCATGATTATTGGCACGCGATAGCAGGTTAAATCCCATCTTTTTCAGATCGGGAACGGTATCGGGATTGGTGACAAGCCAGCCAAACCCCGATAATGCAGAAGGCGAACCAGTAAATTTGCTGCGATCTATTACCGACCCCTCGTAGTTTCCCACCACAAGATCGGCCGTCTTCATGATTTCCAGAAGGTCCCGAAAATCCGCATCTCCCGCCATGTCTTCCATGAATGGAACTGTAGTGATGACATCGCCTACAGTCAGCACCGAAAACCATTGATCCGGCGAAATCTCTTCGCCCGGAAATTCTTCGTTGTGCTTAATATTAGACATAGCATTTCTCCAAGTTGTACATCTTCGCTAAAGCACTTAAAAAGACCACACCATTCTTTCGGTCAACAAAATCAAGACAGCGGCAACGCACAAAGAACCACCATCAGCCATCTACCCCGTCAGCGATGACTCGGAAAAATGCCTCGCCCAGCCTCTAAAATTTGTGATAAATACCTGCCATCAAAACATGCGGCGTCTTGTAAAACGCCCTGCCATCCGCGGTCTCATAAGCATTGCCAGCATTGTCAAGTGTCGGCTGCTGCGTGTACGGATACGGATAGTGACTATAAGGCGGCGCGGTGCCGATGTTATGAATCACCGAACCTCGCACGTAAAAGGCCGTGCGCGTAGACAGGTTGTAGTCGTAGCCGAGCGTTACACCGTACGAATGATCTACCCAGCCGCCCACCGTCCGGTAAGCGATTTGAGCCCGAAAGTCGTTGCGCCCCTGATAGCGATAAATTGCACCAAGTGTATAGACCGACGAAACACGGTCACCCTCCAGACGGGGGGCAAGGAAGCTGTAACCTGCGGACAGCACGTAATGTCCAGCGTCGTAAATCAGCGCACCCGACACGTTATCGGTACGCACGGATTGCCCCGGATTCAGACCGTTTGCCGCATAGCTGCCAAAGTAGCTGACCGTGCCGAACAAATGCCCGTCGAAGTAATTCAAGGCAATCGCGCGATTGGTCAGTGTCGGACCCGCGGATTCCTGGTCGTGCATCGCGATCAGGAAAAGCGCATTGAACGGCCCGTACCACGGTGACGAGTAGCTCAGTGCGTCAGGCATGTGCAATGGCTGATAGCTCGCGCCCGGACCAAGGTCATAGGTCCAGCCAGCCAGATAGGCGACCGTTGAAATCGTCATGACCTCGCCGAACACGTCGACAAAAAGCGGTACGCCTACTGCATCCTGCAAGCCGAGCTTCACCTCGCCCGATTTCGCTGAGCCAAGTGAAACCCAGGCCTCGCGGTTGAACATCGTACCCGCGGTGCCAAACGCCCCGCTAGCAGCGTCGAAGCCGTTTTCGAGGGAGAAACGGGCGCGGAATCCGCCACCAAGATCCTCGACTCCATAAAGGCCGATCTTCGACGTCCATTCGTTACCGCTTTGTTGAAGGATCGAGGTTTGTGCACCCTTCAGGACGCCGATTGACTGGTCAACCGCGCCATAGAGCCGCACGCCCGGCGTGTACGCATCCGTTGCTGCGTAAGGTATCCCCCGGAAGTACTCGTTGAAGAACAGGTTTGACGCGACCTGCGCCGACGCGACGTGGCCTTGCTGCAAAAACGCGGCCGCAATAACGACGCGCGTGGCAGCCGACGTCCAGCGATCCGGTTTCGACTCCGGGCGGCGCTTGAGTACGGAAAATTCTGACTCAAAACAGCAAATTAACATCGATATGCTCTTTGTTTATTTTTAAGGAATGCGAATAATTTAATCGCAGTCTGTTATCGTGCATCCAGAATCCCGCAGACATGCTTCTGGCATATTGATATTCAATTCGCAACGCCCGTGCTCATGCCGTGCGCTTACGATTTGATCGTGTTATTGCAAACTTTCGTTTGGCGTCCACTCGATTCGGGTTGTAGCAGCCTTATCCGATATTCGATGCGTCATCACCGTCATTTGCTTCGCCATCCTTTACGGTACGATTCTATTTATTGTCGTCAAAAATATAAACACAACAATTAGAATGTCTATAACTTCTGGCAACCGGTACCGCATCATGAAAACCCATCAGATCCGTGCACTCGTTGAAGTTGCCACCACTGGCACGCTCAAAAGCGCGGCGCGTAGGCTTCATGTCACACAGCCTGCTGTAACCAAGGCAATCCGCGAACTCGAGGACAAGTATGGAGTGCGACTCTTCGACCGCAATCCGTGGGGTGTCGTCCCGACCGCCGAAGGTAAAGCGTTGTTGCAACGTGCACGCACAGTAGTGCGCGAGCTGGAACGAGCCGAAGAGGATCTGGCTCACATGAAGGGGCAGCGCGAAGGCAAGCTCGTCATCGGGGTGTCGCCGATAGCCGGCACCGCGGGCTTGGCGGAGGCATTCGTTGAGTTCCGCAGACGCTGGCCACACGTCACGATCGAGTTCGTGGAACTCGGCTTGAACCCGTTGCGTGAGCAACTACGCACGGGCATGGTCGATCTGGCGTTTGCGGCGTTTCCGAATAGTTTCGTAGACGATAGTGTCCAGGTGCAGGCCCTGCTTTCGTTCGATGCAGTCTTCGTCACCCGAGCCGGCAGTGCATTTGCGCAAGCGTCGACGCTCGCACAACTGCAGCAGGCCGAATGGATTCACACTGATGTCACCGATAATTATTCCAGTTGCATTGTGGCCATGTTCAAGCGCGCAGGGCTCGAACCGCCGCGCCATGTGACGCGCTGCACGTCGTACGGGCTTTTCTATGGCCTCACGGTGCGCTCGGACGCCGTGTTTGCCTGGACAAGACATTCGCTTAAGGAAGTCGAACTCAGTCGTGCATTTGTCGAACTGAAGATAGAAGAGAGTCCGCCCTCACTGCAACTCTACCTGTTCTCGCCCCCCGAGGCGCAACTCACGCGGCCAGCAGAATATTTTGTGGATTGCATTCTCGATGTCGTCAGGAGGCGTGTCCGTCACATACGCCCAGGCGGATTCGCATCGGGCGTTTGAGTCTTCACGGCGTCCCAGCGCGGCGTGCGCCGCGCCATTCCCCCGAGATGCTTATACTTGCCCTCAGGTTCCCGGCAATGCCGTGGCAAGGCCCGCGAGGCTCTGATCCATCACTTCGCGCGCCTGGACGAGCACCCCTCTCTTCCACGCGTCCGTTTCGATGTAGAAGGCTGCCCGAAGCCGACGTTTGATCTCTTGCGCAAGACTCGCGTCCGCTTCCGGATGTTGATAAAGCCACTGCTCCGCGCGAAGCGCCGCCAGCACCTGACGACCGGGCATGGTTCCGTATTCCAGGGTCAGTCCGTTGTACTGGGCTTGCGAGCACTCGCGCATCACGCAGTTGTCAAGTGTTCCGCCGACAGTCGACGAAGTCGAGTTTCCCTCTTCGCTGCGGGTCACACCCGTTCCCCACCACCGCCGGGCGCGCGCAACCGAATCCGCGTCCAACCTGCCTTTGTAAATCCTTTCCCCCACCCCGGTAGGGCCAAGGCCGGTATGCACATCGATCCAGGCAATGCGGCGACACTGGCGCGCATGCTGCCGAAGAATCTCGACAATCTGGAGGTGACTCCACGTTGGTCCGCAGCCGGTGTAGAACAGACCATCCGGATCGACTCGCTGGCCAACCGAAATCGCCGCCTGCAGATGTCGCTTGCCGTGACGCAGTCCGTACAGGATAAGACCAAGCGTCGTTGCGAGCGTCGGTGGACAACGGCGCGGCACGAGCAAACGCGCAATGTCCTGATAGGCGGCGTTGTCCGCAAGCGGATGATCGAAGTCCTGGAAATTGCGATTCAGATCTACATTCTCTTGCGTGACGCGGCGCTCCCACGAGAACCCATACGGGTTCAGCGCATGAATATAGAGCACCGCCAGATCGTCGCGGCGACAACGCGCCAGCCACGCTGCATCGCGCAGGAGATCGACCTGTACGCCCGAGCCGCAAAAGCCTTCGATACCGTGACAGCCGCTGCTCAGTACGAGCAAGTTAGCCGCATCCGGCGGCCCCGTCCGGGCCACGTCGATCGCAAGCTCCTCGCCGTCGCGGCCGCATAAAGGATGAACGTAGTGCTGCACGGCAACGCCGGCCGCGGCGCAGGCCGTCAGAAAGTGCTCGCGCGCTTGCACGTAGCTTAATGAGAAACTGCTGAGGTCCACTATCGCTTGCCTTAGTCGCTCAAGCGCACGCGGCCCACGCTGCTCGTGCGATCGCCGTATGCAACGGTGTCAACCTCGATCTGCGTACCGAACTCGCCCGACAGCGCCTGAAGCCGCTCAATGATGCGGCGGGCCTGATAGCCGTTCTCCGCACAATCGAATGCCAGACGTGGAATGCCGCGCTCGGCGTCACGACCGCCAAAGCCGAGCTCGATCGGGTGCAACAGCAACGACTTAAGCCGGCCATCGTCATTGAACTGGCACTCCGCTACAACGCTTTCGAACCAGACCGGGTCCGAGAAGACACCGATCACGCGCTTCCATTCGAGAAATTCAGCGGGTGTAGCCGCGTTACGGTCGGTGATCCCCTTCGGACCGACGATGGCTTCCGCTGCCATCCATTCGAGCTTTTCCCACTCGTCGCGGGCAACGATCTGCTGACTGTTATCCATGAAGCAGAAATTGCCCAGCGAGTACATGAGCGGCTTGCCATTATAGATTTCGATGCCGCGCAGTTGATGTGGCCCGTGGGCGCACAGCATGTCCGCACCGCCATCAATCAGCTTGCGTGCCCATGCCTGCAGGTAGCTGGGAATCTCCGTGGTGAAGTTGTCGGGCTCATGCGTATGCTGGGCCACGATCGTGAAGTCACTGGTCTGTTTGGCCTGACGCAGGTTGCGCTCAATCGCGGCCTGATCGCGCCTGTCGCAGTCGAAGACGATACGCAGCGATCCCGGACGCGCTTCAGGGTCGGCGCGATAGTGCAGCATCATGCCAAGATGCAAGCTGTATTCGCCGTGCAATGCCCGCAACAGGTAATGGTCCTGGAACGCTTCCTGATCGTTGAGGCGCTTGAGCACCGCGAAATCCTCCGGGCTGACGATCCGGCGGGCGGTCGTGCGTAACGGGTTCAAGCCAGGTCGTGGCGGAACTTCGCCTGCGCCATCATTGGCGGGCGCGTTAGCTTCGAACGTGGTGGCATAAGAGATCAGCGCAACACGCGCTTTGTCGGTGTTCAGAAAAGCCGGGGCGCGCGCGGCGGCCAAACTTGCGCCGGTGCCGGCGTGAACGATACCCGCTGCAGCGAGGAGATCGTCGGTCATTTTCATGCCTGCCACGCCCCAGTCCAACGCGTGATTGTTCGCACGCGCCATCATGTTGAAGCCGATTGAAGCCAGGTCGGCCGGACACTCAGGGTCACTTGTCAGCCAGGCGAAACCGGAGAGCGCCTCCGGGTGCCCACTGAAGGTTTTCAGATCAATCGCCGAGCCTTCGTAATTACCGACGACAACGTCACCGCGGGAGAGAATTCCGAGTAGCTCGGGCGATTTGCGGGCGAGCTTCGCGCGGATCCCGTGGGTAATGATGATGTCGCCGACGGCAATCACCGTGAAGCCGTCTTCTACATCGACTTCGCGCGAGACGACCTGGAGTTCGGGCGAAGTGGGGGGCTGCTGGGGCGCCTTGATTCGATGGTGGAGAGTCATGTTGGAGGAGTACGTATCAATTCGAAGGAAGATCGGGGTGGAATAGTTGCGAGCGCATGCGCTCCGGGTCGATCAGCACGAGGCCCAGCAGCCCGCTCACGACCAGCACCAATCCAAAACAGCCAATCACTAACTCGAACCCGGACGCGACGTGCCCGCCAAGATGCTCGACGGCCCCACCGACCAACCAGGGCGCAAGCATGCCTGCGCTGGTCATCAGGCTGATGTGGATTGCGAGCAGGCTGGCACGTTGGCGGCTGGGAGCGAAGAACGCGACGATGCTATTGGCGAAGGCGGGCAGCAGGTTGACGAGCATGCTTCCGAGCAGGAAAAACACGATCGTCCCAATCCGGCCGAGCGAAGCGAAACCGAGCACAGCCATTGCCACGCCACCGCCCACGCAGGCTATCATCGACGGCGCGACCAGCGCACGGCGCACGGACGCGCCACGGTCCAGCGCACGCTGCGAGAAAATCGAGACCACCAGATTGAGCACGATGACACCAAGCGTCGCGACCATCACCACATAGCCCGACTGCACAGGCTCAAGCCCAACCCCGCGCTGCAGATAGACAGGTACCCAGCTATAGATCAATGCGGTAGGGAGGTAACTGCAAAAGGCTGCGAGGGTCACCGACACGAAGGTGCGATTGAGCAGCAGCACCCGGTAGAAGACCGCTGTCCCTGCCGGCGTCTGCGCCGTATCGTCATGACTGCCTTCCCGGCCGGATGCGATCCATACAAGCAGCCATACGAAGCTGACGCCCACCAGCAACAGATAACCGAAGCGCCAGCCGAAACGCTGAATCACCAGCGGCAGCATGAGCGCGCCGGTGATTGCACCGAGCATGATCGCGACCTGGATCAGCGCGGCCGGCACCACACGCTTGTGCGGCGCATACCATTTGAAACAGGCGTGCTGTGTGACAGCGGTACCGGGGCCGCAGCCTGCGCCGAGCAACACGCGGCTTCCAGCGAGCATCGTAAAGCTGGTACTGCGGGCCGTGAGGAGCTGGGCGGTTATCCAGACCAGCGACATCGCAATGAGAATGCGGCGCGTCGACTGCCGGTTCGCCACGAATCCCACCAGCAAACCGGAAACCGAGTAAAGCACAAAGAAGATGCTGCCGATCGAGCCGAACTGTTCCGGCGTTAGCTTAAGTTCGTCAATGATCTGAGGCCCTGCGAACGCGAAGATCGATTTGTCGAGCACCACAATGATCATGACGATCATCAGGAGGACGACCGTCATCCGGCGGCCTTCTCCGCCGTGGAGCGCATCTTCGCGGGACCGCACAAGCCGCAACCCGCTGTGCGCCCGTGCAGCTTCGTCTGTACGCGGGTTCGCCGCCAGCAAAACGCTATCAGGACTGGCAAGCGCTGACTGCGGCTTCTGCGAGCGAGGCCGTGCGGAGTACTTCTTCATGGGCATACGGCTCGGGCAATTATCGGACCATGGTTCCTGCGCGGGCGCGAAACCTGCGTTCCCGGGACAGTGCGGCAAACGGCCAACATCCCGAGGTCTTTGCACTTTGGGGGAGCCCGTCTGAAACAACAACCAAAATTTTCTTATAATGATTAACAATGCTTATCAATGAATGGAGCAGGTCTTGAAGCATCATCAACTCACTGCATTGGTTGCCGTGGCGGATCAGGGCAGCTTCCATGGAGCAGCCCGAGCGCTTCACCTCACGCAGCCCGCCATTACCAAAGCGATCAAGGATCTCGAGGCAGAACTCGGCATCCTGCTCGTCACGCGCCAGACCCGAGGCGTGGTTCTTACCGTCGAGGGGCAGACGCTGCTCGCGCGAGCGCGGCTGATCGTGCGCGAGGTGTGCCGTGCGCACGAAGACATGAATCAGCTTAAGGGGCGCCGCGACGGAGAACTGACGATTGGCGTGACGCCGCTGGCCGGCCTGACGATCGTACCGCGCGCTTTCGCGCGCTTCCGTCAGGCATGGCCGGAAGTGAAGGTGGATTTCATCGAATACACCTCGGATCAGCTCTTCGCCCGACTGCGGAGTGGGACGCTCGACTTTGCGGTGAGTGCCGCCACCGGCAACACCATAGAAACGCCCGTGCAGCACGAAGCGCTGTTCTCGTTGCCCACCTCGCTCGCGGTACGCCGCGACAGCCGCCTTGCCGGCGCCTGCTCGCTCGCAGCGTTGCGCGAGGCCGAGTGGATCCACACCGACCTCACGGAAACGTTCCCGGGTTTTCTCGCGGATCTGTTCGCACGGGAGGGCCTCGCGCCGCCGCCGCGTGTGACGCGCTGCACGTCGCACGCGCTCTTCCACAGTCTGGCGATGGTCAATGACGTGGTCTTTTTCTGGTCATTGTTTGCCATCGGTATGCCCGAATTACGCCAGCGCTTTACCGCTTTGCCGCTCACTGGCGATCTACCCCGCCTGAGCATGAACCTTCTTGTGCGTGAAGACGGGATGCTGACCGGTGCCGCGGCTTACTTTATCCGCTGCATCCGCGAGGTCGCACAGAGCGAGTGGGCCGCGCCCTGACCTCGAAGTGCGCACGCCGTGGCGCGCGTGCCGTTGCCCGGCGGCGTGCGCGGCACGCCCGTCGCCCCCGGCAGGGCCGGTAAGCTCACTCGAACGGGAGGGTCCGAAAACGTCACTGCACGCCCTGGCTCGCCAGAAACTCCTCGTAATTCCCGCCGAAATCGAGCAGCGTGCCGTCGGTGCGCACCTCGATGATCCGGTTCGCGAGCCCGCTCACGAACTCGCGGTCGTGCGACACGAAGATCAGCGTGCCGTCGTATTTCTCCAGCGCGATCTGCAGCGACTCGATCGACTCCATGTCCATGTGGTTGGTCGGCTCGTCCATCAGCAGCACGTTGTGGCGGCCGAGCATCAGCTTGCCCCAGATCATGCGGCCCTTCTCGCCGCCCGAGAGCACCTTCACCGACTTGCGGATGTCGTCCGCGCCGAACAGCAGCCGGCCGAGCGTGCCGCGCACCATCTGGTCGTCGTCGCCTTCCTTGCGGTACTGGTCGATCCAGTCCATCAGGGTGACGTCGTCCGGGAATTCTTCGTAGGTGTCCTGCGGCATGTAGCCGGCGTTCGCGTTCTCCGCCCATTTGACGGTGCCCGCATCGGTCGCGAGGTTGCCGGCGAGCGAGCGCAGCAGCGTGGTCTTGCCCGCGCCGTTCTGCCCGATGATCGCGATCCGCTCGCCCGGCTGCACGCTGAGGCTGAACTGGCTGAAGATCGTGCGCTCGTAGCGCTTCGTGATGCTGTCGGCCACCACCGCGATGTTATGCAGCTTCTTCTCGTACTCGAAACGGATGAACGGGTTCTGCCGCGACGACGGCTTGAATTCCTCGATCTTGATCTTGTCGATCATCTTCAGGCGGCTGGTGGCCTGGCGCGCCTTCGACTTGTTCGCCGAGAAGCGCCGCACGAAGTCCTGCAGGTCCGCCACCCGTTCCTTCGCCTTCGCGTTCGCGGCCTGCTGGCGCTCGCGCGCCTGCGTGCTCGCGAGCATGTAGTCGTCGTAGTTGCCGGGATAGACCTTCAGCGTGCCGTAGTCCATGTCGGCCATGTGCGTGCAGACCTGGTTCAGGAAGTGGCGATCGTGCGAGATGATGATCATCGTCGAGTTGTACTCGTTCAGCACGTCTTCGAGCCAACGGATCGAGTTGATGTCGAGGTTGTTGGTCGGCTCGTCGAGCAGCAGCACGTCCGGCTTCGAGAACAGCGCCTGCGCGAGCAGCACGCGCAGCTTCCAGCCCGGCGCGACCGCGTTCATCGGCCCGTTGTGCAGGTCGATCGCGATGCCGATGCCGAGCAGCAACTCGCCCGCGCGCGCCTCGGCCGTGTAGCCGCCGTACTCGGCGAACTTCGCCTCGAGCTCGGCCGCGTGCATGTAGTCGTCGTCGGTCGCGTCCGGGTTCGCGTAGATCGCATCGCGCTCGCTCATCGCGGCCCACATCTCGGTGTGGCCCATCATCACGACGTCGAGCACGCGCACGTCCTCGTACGCAAACTGGTCCTGGCGCAGCTTGCCGAGACGCACGTTCGGTTCGAGCATCACCGTGCCCGAACTCTGCTCCAGATCGCCGCCGAGAATCTTCATGAAGGTCGACTTGCCGCACCCGTTCGCGCCGATCAGCCCGTAGCGGTTGCCTTCGCCGAACTTGACCGAGATGTTCTCGAACAGGGGCTTCGGCCCGAATTGCATGGTGATATTGGCGGTCGACAGCACAGTGCGTCCTCAGAAGAAATAAGCGGCAAACAACCTGCTAGTCTAGCACGTCGGCGCGTCACCCGCCTGCCGCCTGCCGCCTGCCGCCTGCCGCCTGCCGCCTGCCGCCTGCCGCCTGCCGCCTGCCGCCTGCCGCCTGCCGCCTGCCGCCTGCCGCCTGCCGCCTGCCGCCTGCCGCCTGCCGCCTGCCGCCTGCCGCCTGCCGCCTGCCGCCTGCCGCCTGCCGCCTGCAGTGCGCCGTCCGTCAGGCGGACGCGCCGCCGCGCGGCGTCTGCAGCACGTCGATGAACGCGGACAGGTCCGCGTCGGCGAGGCCCATCGCGGCGCCGAGCCGCAGCAACTGCTGCACGGTCGCCGCCACCGGCATCGGCGCGCCACTTTCGAGCGCCGCCGCCGCGACCGCGTCGACATCCTTCTGGAACGTGCGCAACGCGCCGATCGGCGCCAGGCCCGTCTGCGTCATGCGCGGCACGAAGGTCTGCAGCAGCGTCGAGTCCGCCCAGCCGCCCGCGAGCGCGTCTGTGAGATGCGCGGCGTCGATGCCGCTGCGCTGCGCGAGGCCGACCGCCTCCGCGATCGCCGCGACGGTCGCCGTGACGATTGCCTGGTTGCACAGCTTGGTCGTCTGCCCCGCGCCGACCGGGCCCATGTGCGTGACGCGCGCCGCGTACGCGCTCATCAGCGGCGTCACCGCCGCGACGTCGGCGGCGCGGCCGCCCGCCATCACCGCCAGCCGGCCGGCGAGCGCGCCGGCCACGCCGCCCGACACCGGCGCGTCGACCCAGCCGACGCCCGCCGCCGCCGCGCGCTGCGCGAACGCGCGCGTGGCCGACGGCGGAATACTCGAATGATCGACGATGCAGCGCAGCGGCCGCGCGTCGTCCGGCTGCGCCGCGGCGCCGAGCAGGCCCGCTGCGCCGAACACGACCTCCTCGACCGCCGCCGCATCCGCGACGCACAGCAGCGCCACGCCCGCGCGCGCGGCCAGCTCGTGCGGCGCGTCGACGACCTGCGCGCCGTCTTCGCCGAGCGCCTCGGCCTTCGCGCGCGTGCGATTCCATACGTGCACCGCGTGCCCCGCACGCAGCAAATGCCGAATCATCGGCGCGCCCATCAGGCCGGGGCCGCAAAAACCCAATTCCACTTTCGTCTGCCTCGCTATCGGATGTTCTGTCTGTGTCCGTCTCCGCCCGCGCAACGGCGCCCGCGCGCGGCGCTCCATGATACCGGCCCGCGCACGCCGCCGCAGCCGGCCGCCTCGCGCAGCAAGCCCGATTGCCTATACTGGGTTGACGCACCTGGGACGACGGAGAACGCCATGTCGGACAATCACGTCTACAAGCAGATCGAGCTGACCGGTTCGTCGACGCAGTCGAGCGACGACGCCATTCGCTGCGCGATCGAAAAAGCCGCGCAGACGCTGCGCAACCTGCACTGGTTCGAAGTAATCGAAACACGCGGCCAGATCGAGGACAGCCGCGTCGTGCGCTGGCAGGTCACGCTGAAGGTGGGGCTGCGCATCGACTGATGCGGGCCCGCGCGCCGGTATGCGCCGGTATGCGTCGCTCGGGGCACATCGGTCAGGCGGGACCGGTCGGACTGCATGCGCGCGCTGCGGCGACTGGCGGCCGTCAGCGCGCCGGGTACCGTCGCGACGGCATGCCGCCCCGCTCCGGCCGCCCCGCCAGGCACCGCCCCGCCGCGCAGGCGGCGCGCGGCGTGACCCCTATTGCGGCAGCGAACCGTCGACGCCCTGCACGTACCAGTTCAGGCGCTGCAGTTCGGGGTCGGCGAGCGTCTTGCCGGCCGGCACCTTCACGTTGCCCGCCTGGTCCTTGATCGGACCGGTGAACACGTCCCAGGTGCCGCTCGCGATCAGCGCACGCTTCGCGTCCACGGCCTTCACGCCCGCCGCGGTGATCGCCGCGTCGTTCAGGTCTTCGAGGTTCACCGCCTTTTGCGGAATGCCCCACCACACCGGCGTATTCTTCCACTTGCCGTCGAGCACCTGCTGGATCGCCGCGGTGTAGTAGACGCCCCAGTGCGCCACCACCGAGCCGAGATGCGCATCCGGGCCGAATTTCTTCATGTCCGAATCCCAGCCGAACGCGTGCACGTGCTTCTCGGCCGCGGTCGCGAGCGTCGCGCTCGAATCGGTGTTCTGCAGCAGCACGTCCGCGCCCTGCCCGATCAGCGTTTCGGCGGCCTGCTTCTCCTTGCCCGGATCGAACCAGCTGTTGATCCAGATGACCTTCGTGTGGATCTTCGGATTCACCGAGCGCGCGCCGAGCGTGTACGCATTGATGTTGCGCACCACCTCCGGAATCGGCACCGACGCGACGAAGCCGAGCACGTCGGTCTTCGTCACGTATGCGGCGGCGACGCCCGCGAGGTATGCGCCCTGGTACATCCGCACGTCATAGGTGCCGAAGTTCGGGGCCTTCTTGTAGCCGGTCGCATGCAGGAACACCGTGTCCGGATAATCCTTCGCGACCTTTAGTTCGAAGTCCTGATAACCGAAGCTCGTGCCGATGATGATCTTGTTGCCCTTCGCCGCGAGGTCGCGGAACACGCGCTCCGAGTCGGCCGACTCCGGGACGTTCTCGACCCGCGTGATCTTGATGCGGTTGCCGAACTTCGCCGCGACTTCCTTCGACCCCTGGTCGTGCGCGTAGGTCCAGCCCGCATCGCCCGGATTGCCGAGGTAGACGAAAGCGACACCCGGTGCGTCCGCGGCCTGCGCGGCCTGCGCGCCGAGCGCGCCGAGACCGAGCGAAACCGCACCGAAAGCCGCTGTGCCCAGCAGGGTTCTTCTGTTCATGTGTTCTCCTGTCGTGTGAAGGGGTCGAGCAAATTCAGGCATTCAGGCCGCGCGGGCCGTTCGTGCGCCGCGCCGCTAGCCGGCCGCGAAGAACGGCTTGCCGAGCGAGGCCGGCGCATTCAGCCGGATCGTGTTCGCGTTGCGCGAGATCAGCACCAGCACGACGATCGTCGCGACGTACGGCAGCATGGCGAGGAACTGCGTGGGCACCGGCACGCCGATCGCCTGCGCGTAGAACTGCAGCCCGGTGACCGCGCCGAACAGCAGCGCGCCGATCAGCAGGCGGCCCGGGCGCCATGTCGAGAACACGACGAGCGCGAGCGCGATCCAGCCGCGTCCCGACGTGAGCTGCTCCTGCCACAGATGCAGGTTGACGATCGAGTAGTAGCCGCCCGCGAGACCCGCCATGCCGCCGCCGAACGCGACCGCGCCATAGCGCACGCCAAGCACCGGAAAGCCGACCGAATGCGCGACCTGCGGCGACTCGCCGACCGAGCGCAGCACGAGCCCCGCGCGCGTGCGGTACAGGAACCACCCGACCACCGCGAACATCGCGAACGCGAGATAGTCGAGCGGCGTCATCGTGAAGATCGCGCTGCCGAGCACCGGGATCTTCGAGAGCAGCGGAATCGTCCACGTGCCGATCGTCGCGCGCGCCGCGGCCGACGTGTACGGCTTGCCGATGTAGGCCGACAGCCCGGTGCCGAAGATCGTCAGCGACAGGCCGGTGGCGACCTGGTTGGCGAGCATCGTGAGCGTGAGAAAGCCGAACAGCAGCGCCATCGCGAGCCCGGCGCCGATCGAGGCGAGCACGCCGAGCCAGGGGTCGCCCGTCACCGACATGACCGCGTATCCGCTCACCGCGCCCATCAGCATCATCCCCTCGACGCCGAGGTTGAGCACGCCGGATTTTTCGGCGACGAGTTCGCCCGCGCCCGCAAACATCAGCGGAATCGCGGCGGTCACCGCACCCGAAATGAGATCGCTCGCTTGCTGGGTATTCATGGCTGCGTGTGCAAAGGGGTCAGGAAGCGTGCGCGGCCGAAGCCCGGCGGCGCACACGATAGTTCACGAACAGGTCCGCGCCGAGCAGGCAGAACAGCAGCAGGCCCTGAAATACGCCCGAGAGCGCCTGCGGCAACTGCAGCGAGGTCTGCACCGATTCGCCGCCGAGATAGAGCAGCGCCATCAGCAGGCTCGCGAGCACGATGCCGACCGGATGCAGCCGGCCGACGAACACGACGATGATCGCGGTGAAGCCGTAGCCGGGCGACCACGTCGCCTGCAACTGGCCGATCGGCCCGGCGATCTCGCCCATGCCGGCGAGCCCGGCAAGGCCGCCGCTCACGAGCAGCGACGTCCAGATCGTGCGCTTGTCGGAGAAACCCGCGTAGCGCGCGGCGAGCGGGGCAAGACCGCCCACGTTCATCCGGAAGCCCGCGAAGCTCTTGTGCATGAACAGCCACATGAGCGGCACCGTGGCCATCGTGACGAAGATCGACGCATTCAGCCGGGTGCCGCGCAGGAATTTCCAGTGCCAGTCGCCGCCGAACGTCGGATAGAGCGCGTCGCCGCCGAACATCTCCGAGAGCGGAAAATTCATCCCCTGCGGATCGCGCCACGGGCCGCTCACCAGATAGATCAGCAACTGTGTCGCGACGTACGTGAGCATCAGGCTCGTGAGGATTTCGCTCGTGTTGTAGCGGCTTTTCAGGAATGCGGGAATCGCCGCCCACACCATGCCGCCGAGAATGCCGGCGAGCATCATCGTCGGCAGGATCCACCAGCCGCTCGCCTGATCGAAGTGAATCGCGATGCCGCTCGCGGCGATCCCGCCGAGCACCATCTGCCCTTCCGCGCCGATGTTCCACACGTTCGCCCGGTAGCCGAGCGCGAGGCCGAGGCCGATCAGGCACAGCGGCGACGCCTTCAGCAGCAGCTCGGACCAGCCGTTCACATCCGACAGCGGATCGATGAAGAACGCGTGCATCGCCTGCACCGGATCGCGGCCGACGAGGCCGAAGATCAGAAAGCCGATCGCGAGCGTGAGCACCGCGGCAATCAGCGGCACGGCGAGCTGCATCGCACGGGACGGCGCGGGGCGGGCTTCGAGTCGATACGGAAAGTTCATGGTCAGCGGGTTCGCGTGAAAGGGAATCGGGGACTCGTCTCGCCCGCTCAGACGTGCGCCGGCTGGCCGGCTGCCGGCGCCGCGCCGGAGGCGTTCTCGCCGAACAGGCCGGCCATCCAGCGGCCGATCTCCTCGGCGTTCGTGTCGCCGGTCAGACGCACCGGCGAAAGCCGGCCGCGCGCGAGCACCGCGATCCGGTCGCAGATGTCGAACAGTTCCTCCAGCTCCTCGGAGATCACGAGAATCGCGACGCCGCGCGCGGACAGATCGAGCAACTGCTGGCGGATGAACGCGGCCGCGCCGACGTCGACGCCCCAGGTCGGCTGCGCGACCACCAGCACCTTCGGCGCCTGCAGGATCTCGCGGCCGACGATGAACTTCTGCAGGTTGCCGCCGGACAGGCTCTGCGCGAGCGCCTCGGCGCCGCCGCAGCGGACGTCGAAGGCTTCGATGCAGCGCTGCGCGAACGCGCGCATCGCGCCCGCGCGGATCCAGCCGGAGCGCACCAGCTTCTGGCGATGGGCGGTGAGCAGCGCGTTTTCGGCAAGCGACATGGCCGGCACCGCGCCGCGGCCGAGCCGCTCCTCGGGCACGAAGCCGAAGCCGAGCGCGCGCCGCGCGCCCGCGCCGAGCCGTCCGGCAGGCCGGCCGCAAATCGTGATCGCCTGCGCCGCTGCATGGCCGGGTTCGCCGCGCCGTTCGCCGCGCAACTCGCCCGACAGCGCCGCGAGCAGCTCCGCCTGGCCGTTGCCCGAGACGCCGGCAATGCCGAAGATCTCGCCCGCATGCACGCTGAACGAGACGTCGACGAGCGCCGTGCCGAACGGATCGTCGCTCGCCGCCGACAGCTTGCGCACGTCGAGCAGCACGTCGCCCGGCTGGTGCGGGCGGCGCGTGTAGTCGGGCAGCGCGTGGCCGACCATCAGTTGCGCGAGCGACGCATGCGTTTCGTCGCGCGGCGTCACGCGGCCGGTCACGCGGCCGCCGCGCATCACCGTCGCGCTGTCGCACAGCGCCTGGATCTCGTCGAGCTTGTGGCTGATGTAGAGAATGCTGCAGCCCTCGGAGGCGAGCCGGCGCAGCGTGTCGAACAGCTTGCGCACCGCCTGCGGCGTGAGTACCGAGGTCGGCTCGTCCATGATCAGCAGACGCGGGTTCTGCAGCAGGCAGCGCACGATCTCGACGCGCTGCCGCTCGCCGACGGTCAGGCTGTGCACATGCCGCTGCGGATCGATGTCGAGGCCGTACTCGGCCGATACGTCGCGGATGCGCCGCGCGAGCGCCTTCAGGTTGAACGGCTCGTCGAGCGCGAGCGCGATGTTCTCGCCGACCGTGAGCGTCTCGAACAGCGAAAAGTGCTGGAACACCATGCCGATGCCGAGCTTGCGCGCCGCGGCCGGATTCGCGATCTCGACCGGCTGCCCTTCCCAGCGGATCTCGCCGGCATCGGGCCGCACCGCGCCGTAGATGATCTTCATCAGCGTGCTCTTGCCCGCGCCGTTCTCGCCGAGCACCGCGTGTATCTCGCCTGGCGCGACGACAAGCGTCACGTCGTCGTTCGCGCGCACCGACGGATACTGCTTGCTGATGCCCACCAGTTCGAGGCGCGCCACCCCGGCATCCGCGCGCTGCGGCCCGCTGCCGCGATGGGAAGAGTCACTCATGAATGTTTTTCGTCACGCATCGGAAAAGCCGCTGTCAAGCCGCCGCACGCGGCGGCCGCGCGCTCCGCGCCCGCCCCCCACGCAACGACGATACCCAATTCGACCCTGTCAGTCGAGCCGCCAAAATTCCCGCAAACCCGCGTCCGGCCGTGCTGTGCGGGTATCCCTCCCTTGACGGAAGTTAATGGACATATTAAAACTTGTATGCCCCATTGAGCGCTCGATCAGCCAGAGCATATATTTCGGAGAAACCATGAGCCAGCAACGCGAGGCGATCGACACTTACCTGCTGCGCGTCCTGCACACCCTGCTGATGGAGCGCAGCGTCACGCGCGCCGCCGTCAAGCTGAACCAGTCGCAGCCAGCGATCAGCGCGGCGCTGCGGCGCCTGCGCGATATCACCGGCGACCCGCTGCTCGTGCGCGGCAAGTCCGGCATGGTGCCGACCGAGTACGGCATGCGCCTGCTCGAACCGGTGCAGAACGCGCTGCGCGAGATCGAACGCATCAAGTTCCAGCAGCACAACTTCGACCCGGCGACCTCGATCCGCTGCTACCGGATCGGCTGCCCCGACTACCTGAACGTGCTGTTCGTGCCGACCGTCGTCGAGCGCTTTCGGCAGGCCGCGCCGAACGCGACGCTCGAATTCCACTCGCTCGGACCGGCCTTCGACTACGAGCTCGCGCTCGAGGACGGCAAGCTCGACATCGTCGTCGGCAACTGGCCGGAGCCGCCGGAGCAGCTGCACCTGTCGAACCTGTTCGTCGACCAGATCGTCTGCCTGATGAGCAACGCGCACCCGTTCGCGCGGCGCGGCGGACTCACGCTCGACCAGTACCTGAACGCGCCGCATCTCGCGCCGACGCCCTACTCGGTCGGCCAGCGCGGCGCGATCGACGTGCACCTCGCGCGCGAGCGGCTCAAGCGCCACGTCGTCGTCACGCTGCCGTACTTCAACCTCGCGCCGTACGTGCTGATCAAGTCCGACCTGATCTTCACGACGACGCGCCTGTTCGCGGACTACTACGCGAAGTTCCTGCCGCTCACGGTCGTGCCCGCGCCGCTCGACTTCCCGCCGATGCAGTACTACCAGCTGTGGCACGAGCGCGTCCATTACTCGGACGAGGTGCGCTGGCTGCGCAGCCTCGTCGCCGAGGCGACCCGCACGCTGATCGACAAGCCGTGAGCGCCGCCGCCCGGCGCGCCGTGAGCGTGCGGCGCGCACGTCAGGCCGCCGCCTCGTAGAGCGCCTGCGCGAGCCGGTTGTGCTGCGCGACGAGCGGCTCCAGTTCGAGCGTCGCGAGCCGGCCGTCCCGCACCACGACCTTGCCGTTCACCACCGACAGCGCGACCTGCGACGGCGCGCAGAACACCAGCGCCGCGACCGGATCGTGCAGCGCGCCCGCAAAGAGCGGCTGGCGCAGGTCGAACGCGACGAAATCCGCCGCCATGCCGGGCGCGAGCGCGCCGATGTCGTCGCGGCCGAGCACACGCGCACCGCCGAGCGTCGCGATTTCGAGCGCGTCGCGCGCGCTCATCGCATCGGGGCCGTAGCCGACGCGCTGCAGCAGCAGCGCCTGGCGCACCTCCGCGACCATCTGCGCGCCGTCGTTCGACGCCGAGCCGTCGACGCCGAGCCCGACCGGCACGCCGGCCGCCCGCATGCGCTTCACCGGCGCGATCCCGGACGCGAGCCGCATGTTCGAGCACGGACAGTGCGCGACGCCGGTGCCGGTGCGCGCGAACAGCGCGATGCCGGCGTCGTCCAGCTGCACGCAGTGCGCGTGCCAGACGTCCGGGCCGACCCAGCCGAGATCCTGCGCGTACTCGGCAGGCGTCATGCCGAACTTCTCGCGGCTGTATGCGACGTCGTTGACGTTCTCGGCCAGATGCGTGTGCATCGACACGCCGTATGCGCGCGCGAGCGTCGCCGACTCGCGCATCAGCGTACGGCTCACCGAGAACGGCGAGCACGGCGCGACGACCACGCGCAGCATCGCGTAGCGGCCGGCATCGTGATACGTCTCGATGAGCCGCTGCGTGTCCGCGAGGATCGCGTCCTCGCGCTCCACCACGTCGTCCGGCGGCAGGCCGCCGTCCTTGCGCCCGACGCTCATGCTGCCGCGGCTCGCGTGAAAGCGCATGCCGATGCGCTGCGCGGCGGCGATGCTGTCGTCGAGGCGGCTGCCGTTCGGGTACAGGTAGAGGTGGTCGCTCGACGTCGTGCAGCCGGACAGCAGCAGCTCGGCCATCGCGGTGAGCGTCGACACCTCGATCATCTGCGGCGTCAGGTTCGCCCAGATCCGGTACAGGTTCGTGAGCCAGCCGAACAGCTCGGCGTCCTGCGCGGCCGGAATCGCCCGCGTGAGGCTCTGATACATATGATGATGCGTGTTGACGAGCCCCGGGATCACCAGGTGCCCGCGCAGGTCCAGCACCTCGTCGGCCGTGTCCGGCAGCGCCGCGCTCGTGCCGACCGCGACGATCCGGTTGCCCTCGACGTACAGGCCGGCGTCGCGCAGTTCGCGGCGCGCGCCGTCCATCGTCACGAGCACGTCCGCGTGCTTCACCAGCATCGTTTTCGGGCGGCTGCCCGACCCGCTGTTCGTCCTGTCGTACTGCTCCATCGCCATTCGTGTGTCTCCGCTCGATGACAGCCGCCCGCGCCCGCACGGCGGGCAGCGGCGGCAGGGCCGGGCCGGCGGGCCGCCCCTGCGGGGCCGCGACGCCGGCACGTTGCAAAAACGCTCGAACGCGATGCGGTGCGCACGCCACCGTGCCGCCGCGTTCGTTCGAACGCCGTTGGCCCGGTTACCCGGCGTGCTGCGCCGTCTTCGGGGTGCACAGCGGTTGCGCCGCGCACAGGCTCAACCTTCCCCAGCCAAAATACCGCTGACAATGGCGCGGCTGCGATACCGGGATTCACGGAGATCATATGGCGGCCAATATTGGCGCCGGTACGATCGGATCGCTACCCGCCGGTCCGTCGCGCGGACCCGCCGTCCGCCCGGCGCGGAGCGCGCCCGGTCCCCTGCGCGGGCCGCGTGCGGCGATCTCATGCGTCTGCCATTATCTTTCCTATCGGTGGCGCGCGGACGGGAACAACTTTTTTACAATCACTCCCACGGCGCTCGCTTCAATCCGCCGACGGGTATGTAGCCACTGACGTGGAGCCTCGATCCGCCGCAACGTAACCTGGATCGGGCCGCCGCCGAAACCTCGCATTCACACAAGGACAATTGCGAATGGGAAAGCTCACTACCCACGTGCTCGACACCGCCAACGGCCGTCCCGGTGCCGGCATCAAGGTCGAACTCTTTGCGCTGTCCGGCGACACGCGCCGTGCGCTGAAAACCACCCTCACCAATGACGACGGCCGCTGCGACCAGCCCCTGCTCGAAGGCGAAGCGCTCGTGCCCGGCGAATACGAACTCGTGTTCGGCGCCGGCGACTATTTCGCCGCGCTCGGCACGCGGGTGCCCGAGCCGCGCTTTGTCGACCGCGTCGTGCTGCGCTTCGGCGTCGCCGATGCGAACGCCCATTACCACGTGCCGCTGCTCGTCTCGCCGTGGTCGTACAGCACGTACCGGGGCAGCTAGGCCTCGCACAGATAACGAAATCAGGAGTGGAGGAGTTTCATGGAAGGCTTTATTAGTGACTGGCTGAACCTCGCATTGCGCTGGTTCCACGTCATCGCCGCCATTGCGTGGATCGGCGAATCGTTCTATTTCGTCGCGCTCGACAACAGCCTGAAACCGCCCGCGGATCCGAACGCGCGCCGGCGCGGCGTGTTCGGCGAACTGTGGCACGTGCACGGCGGCGGCTTCTACAACATGCAGAAGTACACCGTCGCGCCGCCCGAAATGCCGGACGACCTGCACTGGTCGAAGTGGCCGTCGTACACCACGTGGCTGTCCGGTGCGAGCCTGTTCACGGTGCTGTACCTGTGCGCGCCGAGCACGTACCTGATCGACCGCAGCGTGCTCGACATGGGCCCGGTGGTCGCGATCGCGGCGGCGCTCGGCTTCCTCGCGGCCGGCTGGATCGTCTACGACTCGCTGTGCCGCCTGCTCGGCACGAAAGACAAGGTGCTCGGCGTGTGCGTGGGCCTCTACGTGCTCGCAGCCGCCTACCTCGCCTGCCATATCTTCTCGGGACGCGCGGCCTACCTGATCGTCGGCGCGATGCTCGCGACGATCATGTCGGCAAACGTGTTCTTCGTGATCATCCCGGGCCAGCGCAAGATGGTCGCCGCGATGCTCAAGGGCGAGGAGCCGAACCCGATCTACGGCAAGCGCGGCAAGCAGCGTTCGGTGCACAACACGTATTTCACGCTGCCGGTGGTGTTCGCGATGCTGTCGAACCACTACGCGATGACCTACACGCACGCGTACAACTGGGCCGTACTCGCGATGATCATGCTGGCCGGCGCGCTGATCCGCCAGTTCTTCGTGATGCGCCACCGCGGTCAGGTGCTGTGGTGCCTGCCGCTCGCGGGCATCGTCCTGATGTTCGGCGCGCTGGCCTGGACGCTGCCGCGCCCGGTCGTGCCGGTCGCCGAGGCCGCCAACGCGCCGGCGCTGAAGGTTGCCGACATCCAGCCGATCCTCGAGCAGCGCTGCGCCGCCTGCCACTCGGCTCACCCGACGATGATGGGCAGCGCACCCGCCGGCGTGATGTTCGATACGCCGGCAGAAATCTCGCAGAACGCGCAGCGTCTCTACGAGCAGGCGGTGACGCTGAAGGCGATGCCGCTCGGCAACGTCACGCACATGACCGACGCGGAACGGCAAAAGATCGCCGCGTGGTTCCAGGAAGGCGCGCACTGATCGCACGCTGATCCCGCACTGCGCCGATGCCCCCGCACGGGGGCCCCGGCGCATCCTGAACGGGCTTTCCGCCGTGGCGGAAAGCCCGTTTTGTCTTGTGGCGCGGCGGCTCCGTGACTGAACGCCCCGGTATTGCGAGCCCTTGCTGGCGCCCCCCCGTTCACCATGGACAGTCTGGCGCCGGTGCGACGGGACGACCGATGAGCCGCGGCGTGGTCGCCCACCCGACGGCGCATCCCGGGCCGCCGAACGACCGTGCGTCCGTCCTCGACGGCAGGCAGCCCGCCGCCGCGGACGCGCCCCGATGACGCCAACCGGATCGTTTCACGCCGCCGCCCCGCACCCGCGACGGGCCGCCTGAACAACCGGACGCCCCAACAAAAAAGCCCGCGACCGAAGTCGCGGGCGTTCGAGGCGAACACGCTAGCGTTCGCAAGTGGACATGAAGCGGGTTCAGGCAGTCAGCACATTCAGTGCACTCAGCGCGTCCGCGCCCAGCCACAGCGATTCCGCCAGATCCTGCTCGTTCAGGTTCGGCCCGTCGCCGCCGCGGTCCACGACGATGAAATCGCTGACTTCATCGAGCGCGATCAGCGGATGATGCCAGACGCCCTTCGCGTAGTTCACGCCCTGCCAGCCGCGTGTGACGAACGCGCGGACGGCCGCCGGATCGAGTTCGCCGGCCGGCGCCACCACCACCAGATAGGGCCGCTCAGTGAGCGGCACGAACGCCTGGCTGCCGAGCGGATGGCGCTCCAGCATCTTCACTTCGAACGGCAGCGTGCGCGGCTCGCCGCGAAACAGGTTCACGAGCGGGCGGCCGCCCTCGTCCGCGACGTCCACGTTCGCGAGATCGTGAAAGCGGATCGTCGTGCCGAGGTTGATCGGGATCTGCTTCGCGCCCTCCAGTTCGATCACGTCGCCGAACGGCGCGAACGCGGCGCGCGTCAGCGGTTCGATCCGCAGTGTTTTCATGATGCGAGGTTCCCCCACAGACGCAGGCGCGACACGCCGCCGTCCGGAATGATGTTGAAGCGCACGTGCGTGACCGGCCCGAGCGCGGCGAGCTCGCTTTCGAAGTGATGCTGCTTGTCCATCTGCAGCTTCTGCTCGCCGAGCAGCACCGGCCAGAACATCGCCTGCGTGATCAGCGAGCTGTCGGTGCCGCCCGTCACGTGTGCGGCCTGAATCGAGCAGCGGTCCGGGTAGTTGCCCTTGAAGTGCGCGGTGTCGACTTCGATCTTGCGGATCACGCCCGGCTGTGCGAGCGCGATGATCGCCCAGTCGTTGCCCGGCTCGCGGCGGCGGCGGGTTTCCCAGCCGTCGCCCATGTTCACGCCGCGGCCCGGCATCAACAGCGTCGACGCCGCGCCGAAGTGCTGGTTGTTCGCGGCCACGAGATACGCGCCGTTTTCCATGGCGGCCAGATCGAACAGCTCGGCGCGGCTCGCGCCCGCCCAGTCGACCTGCGGCTGGCCGTACACGCGCAGCCGCGCGATGCCGCCGTCCGGGTAGATGTTCACGCGCAGGTGCGTGTACGCGCCGGCATCGCTCACGTCGACGTAGTGGTGATGGTTGCCCTGCAGCGTCATCGACGGCACGATCTCGGTCCACCGCGTGGTCTGGTCCGGCGCGCCGTCGACGACGCGCGCGGCCTCGATCGACGCGGCCGGCGGGAAGTTGCCGGTGAAGTGGCTCGTGTCGATGTCGAGCCCCTTGATCACGCCCGGGCGCGCGAGCTTCACGATGCACCAGTCGTAGCCGTTGCTGCGCTTGCGGCGCGTTTCCCAGCCGTCCATCCACTTGCCGTGGTCGTCGTACTTGCCGGGGATGAAGACGGCCGGCTCCGGATTGAGCATGCGCTCCTTCGGTGCGAAGAAGTCGTCGCTCGCCTCGAGCGCCTGCGCGCCCAGACGCGGGTCCGCGAGGTTCACGTAGCGGCGCGTGAAGTCCGGTGCGTTGGGGTCGAGAATCGGGAGTGCCATCTTTGTCTTCCTTCGTGTCTGTGAGTGCGGAAAAAACGCTTTGCGTGCGGCCGGCCGGCGCGTGTCACTGCGGGTCGATCAGCTCGTCGAGGCGAAAGCGTGCGATACGGTAGATCTGGTCGAGGCTCGCGCGCAGTTCGTCGGCGCGGCTGTTGTTCACGCGGCTCTCGAAGTTCGCGATGATGCCGTGGCGGTCATAGCCGCGCACCGCGAGGATGAACGGGAAGCCGAACTTCTCGCGATAGGTTGCGTTCAGCGCGTGCAGCCGGTCGAATTCCGCCTGCGTGCAGTGCGCGAGCCCGGCGCCGCTCTGTTCGCGGGTCGACTCGGCGGTCAGCTCGCCGCGCACCGCGGCCTTGCCGGCAAGCTCCGGGTGCGCGTTGATCAGCGCGAGCTGGCGCGCCTCGCCGGCGGTTTCGACCGCCTGCGACATGGTCCGGTGCAGCGCGTCGACGCTTGCGTACGGACGCGCATCCGCCGCCGCCTCGGCCACCCAGGGCGAGTGCTCGAAAATGCCCGACAGCGCCGCGACAAACGCGTCCGTCGAGAGATGGTTCAACTGGTCCAGTGTGTAGTGCATCGCTTTCATGCGGCCGCCCCGCGGTTATTTCTGCTGGTAAGGATGGTGTTCGCGCCAGTGCCGCGCGATGTCGACACGCCGCGTTACCCACACGCGGTCGCGCTGCCCGATGTGATCGAGAAAGCGCTGCAGCGCGCGAAAACGCCCCGGACGGCCGAGCAGCCGGCAGTGCATGCCGACCGACAGCATCTTCGGCGCTTCGTCGCCTTCCTCGTACAGCACGTCGAACGCATCGCGCAGGTACGAGAAGAAGTGATCCGCGGTGTTGAAGCCCTGCGGGCTCGCAAACCGCATGTCGTTCGTGTCGAGCGTGTACGGCACGATCAGTTGCGGCACCTTCGCGCCGCCCGAGACCTCGACGTCCATCCAGAACGGCAGGTCGTCGCCGTAGTAGTCCGAGTCGTACAGAAAGCCGCCGTACTCGGCGACGAGCCGGTGCGTGTTCGGGCTGTCGCGGCCGGTGTACCAGCCGAGCGGACGCTCGCCGGTCACGCGCTCGATTGCCTGCATGCCGAGCCGCATATGCTCGGCCTCGACTTCCGGCGACACGTGCTGATAGTGGATCCAGCGATAGCCGTGGCAGGCGATTTCGTGTCCCAGTTCGACGCAGGCGCGCGCGACGTCCGGATGCCGCTCGATCGCCATGCCGACGCCAAACACCGTGAGCGGCAGCCCGCGCTTCTCGAACTCGCGCAGGATGCGCCAGACGCCCGCGCGCGAGCCGTACTCGTAGATCGACTCCATGCTCATGTGACGCGCCGGGTATGCGGCCGCGCCGACGATCTCCGACAGGAACTGCTCCGAGCCCGGATCGCCGTGCAGCACGCAGTTTTCGCCGCCCTCTTCGTAATTGAGCACGAATTGCACGGCGACGCGCGCGCGGCCGGGCCATTTCGCGTCGACCGGGTGGCGGCCGTAGCCGATCAGATCGCGCGGGTAGTTCGAATCGAGTGGCATGGTTTGACGGTGGCGTGTAACGGGACAGAACGGATCGGGCGCGCGGCGGCGGACGCGGTGGTCGCGGCGGCGGCGCCCCTGGCGCGGCCGCCGGGCCGCCGCCGCGCGGGCGCACGGCTTGCAGACCTGGTTGAACGAGTGTAGCGAAAAGCCCAGGGTGGGCCCATACCTCCGCGCAGATAGTGCGGGTCAGACGGAATGTATGTGCACTGCCGCATCGCGCGCGGTTTTATCCGTATTTTCCGCGGCTTCCGCGATTTCCGCGCGCACCGGCGCCGCCGCCGGGCCGACGCGCGGCGCGTCGCCGCCGCCCGGACTGAAGGACGCGAGCGCGCCGTCGTAGCGCTTCGCGAGCGGCCGGGCAAAATCGCCCCGCTTCGCGGTGCCGAGGCGCAGCGCGACCAGCGCTTCGGTCCACTTGACGGCCGCCGTCACGCCCTCGACGACCGGCGCGCCGAGCGTGTCCTGCAGGTAGGCGCACAGCTCGGCCATCCCGGCGCAGCCGAGCACGATCGCGTCCGAGCCGTCCTCGGCGAGCGCGCGGCGGCACTCGTCGAGAATGATGCGGCGCGCCGCCGAGCCGGGCTGGTCGAGTTCGAGCACCGCGACGTCGGTGGCGCGCACGTTGCGGCAGAACGGCGTCATGCCGTAGCGCTGCGCGAGATGCCACGCCATCCCGCAGGTGCGCGCGAGCGTCGTGACGACCGAGAAGCCCGGCGCGAGCACGCTCGCCGCGTGCATCGCCGCCTCGGCGATGCCGATCACCGGCCCGCGCGCGAGTTCGCGCGCCGCGTACAGGCCCGGGTCGCCGAAGCATGCGATCACGTAGCCGTCGAAGCCGTCGCGCTCGCCGGCGGCGACCTCGGCGAGCAGCCCCGGCGTTGCGAGCGCCTCGTCGTAGTAGCCCTCGATCGACGGCGGGCCCATCGTCGGACTCACCGCGACCACCTCGGTGCCCGGCGCCGCGACCTCGCGGGCGCACCGGCCCATTGCTTCGGTCATCCGCACGGTCGTGTTCGGATTGATCAGTTTGATACGCATCTGCTACTCCTTTGCCTGTGCTGCGGGTATTTCAGCGCGCGTCGCGCAACGTCAGCAGCCGGTAGAACAGCGCGGCCAGCCCCGCGCCGATGAACCACGAAAAGTTCGCGGTCGCGCCGAGCGCCGGCACCATCACGCACAGCACCGCGATCACCGCCGCCGGCAGCAGCGCGGCGACCGCCTTGCGGTTCACGCCGTTGCGATACCAGTAGGCGCCGGTGTGCGCCACCGTGTACAGATCGTGGAGGGCGATCTTCTGGCGCTTGACGAGATAGAAGTCGATGATCAGTACACCGTACAAAGGTCCGATGAAGCTGCCGAGCACGTCGAGCGTGTAATGGATCACCGCCGGATTGTTGAACAGGTTCCACGGCGTGATGAACACCGACGCGACCGCCGCGAGCATCCCGCCCGCGCGCCAGCTGATCAGGCGCGGTGCGACGTTCGAAAAATCGAACGCGGGCGACACGAAGTTCGCGACGATGTTGATGCCGATCGTCGCGATCGTGAACGTCAGCGCGCCGAGGATCACCGCGAGCGGATAGTCGATGCGGCTCACCGTTTCGACCGGATCGGTGATCAGCTGGCCGAACAGCGGCAGCGTGGCCGAGGTCGTGACGACCGTCACCAGCGAGAACGCAAGGAAGTTGACCGGCAGCCCCCAGAAATTGCCGCGCCTGACGCTGCGAAAGCTCTTGCCGTACCGCGAGAAGTCGCCGAAGTTGAGCATCGGACCCGAGAAATACGACACCACCAGCGAGATCGCGGTCACCATCACCGGCACCACGCCGAAGCCGTGATACTTGACGCCGCCCAGGTTGAACCGGATGTTCTGCCAGCCCGCGCGCCAGATCATGTAGCCGGCGAGCATGAACATCACGATGTAGACCGCCGGACCGGCGAAGTCGATGAACTTCTTGATCGTCTCCATCCCGTGCCAGAACACCAGCGCCTGCAGCACCCAGAGCAGCATGAAGCCGCCCCAGCCGAGCGCGGAAAGGCCCATGAAGCCGTGGCGATGCACGTCCGCGTACGGCATCAGCTGCGGGCAGAACTTCAGCACGACGACCACCAGCGCGCTCGACGCGAGATAGGTCTGGATGCCGTACCACGCGACCGCGATGAGGCCGCGGATCACGGCCGGAATGTTCGCGCCGAGCACGCCGAAGGTCGCGCGGCACGCGACCGGATACGGCACGCCGTTCAGCTGGCTCGGCTTTGCGATGAGATTGCACAGCAGGTTGACGATCGTGATGCCGACCAGCAGCGCGACCAGCACCTGCCAGCTCGTCAGACCGAGCGCGAACAGGCTGCCGGCGAACACGTAGCCGCCGACGCTGTGCACGTCGGACATCCAGAACGCGAAGATGTTGTACGCGCTCCACGTCTGATCGCGCAACGGGGCGAGATCTTCGTTGTAGAGCCTTTCGCTGTAGCCGGCGGGCAGCGCGGAATCCCCGCTCGCCTCCGGATTCGCCGCGAACGCCTGGAGCGCGGGATCATGCGGTGCTGCACTGAACTGGACCATGGTATCTCCTTGGGTCGGTGAACTGTCGAACAGGCGTCGACAGGCCCTGCATCCGCCGTGCCAGCAGTGCGTTCCGTGCGGAACGGTGTCTCCTCCCGGCGGGGCTGCGGTCATCGTCGTGCTTGAGCACTTGTCGTTATCGCTTCAGTCCGGGCCGCAAACCGGCGCTGCTGCGTTCTGGCGTGGCCGTTGCCGCCTCGTGGGCGGCCGCGCGCCGGCCGTGGGCGAGTTCCGCCGCACCGCCTTGCTGCGATGATGCCTGGGTGATCCGTCTGTTTTCCGTCTGTTCTTTTCGGTGCGCCGCGCACCAGCAGCGGGCGCTTCCCGGCGCGGCCAGCGCAGGCTCAGGACGGTCCGAGCCTGCCCGGGCGCGCGGCGAAGACTTCCTGCAGATCGACCGCGCCGCGCGCCGGGCGGTCGAGCATTCTCAATTCCACGCTTTGCAGATGGCGCGCCATCAGCGCGGCGGCCTGCTGCGCATCGCCGGCGTCGAGCGCGGCGAGAATCGCTTCATGGTCTTCGAACGAGCACGGGCTGCGGCCCGGCGATTCGTACAGCGCCGAAATCAGCGTCGAGCGCGCGACCAGTCCGTCCAGACACGCGCACAGCACCGTGTTGCCGGTGAGCCCGGCGAGCTCCGTATGAAACTCGCCCGACAGCCGGATCCACGCGGAGAAATCGCGCGTCTCGAAGGCCTTGCGCTCGCGGCCGATCATGCTGCCGATGCCCTTCAGCCGCCGCGGGCCGTGCCCGCTGCAGATCCGCTCGACCACCGCCAGCTCGATGATGCGGCGCATTTCGAACACCTCGTGCACCTCCTGCAGCGACGGGCTCGCGACGAACGCACCGCGGTTCGGTTCGAGATCGACCAGCCGGTCGGTCGCGAGCAGCGCGAGCGCCTGGCGGATCGGCCCGCGCTTCACGCCGAATACTTCGCACAACTGTGCTTCGGTCAGTTTCGCCCCGGGCTCCAGCCGATGCTCGAGGATCGCGGCGCGAATGCGCTCGGCGATTGCTTCGGGCTTCGAGCCGTTCGACAGGGGTGTGGAAGGTGTCGCCATGATTTGCGTTCCGTTATGTCCGGTATCTTAAAATAGCCAGCCGAATTGTCAACAATTTTTGCGTCTCATTGGTGACAATCCTGGGTACACCTCTAGCGCCAGGATCGGCGGCCCAGAGCGTTGAAAGCGGCTGTGTCGCCCTTGATTATAGGTTTCTGTGCCCTGGCATCGCCTGCCTGGCGGCCTGTTTTGTCAACAAAATGGCGAATGAATGCAGCTACAAACGCGTTCTCCGGGCGCGGGAGAATCAGACCGTTAGTTGCATAAATGAGGCGCGTGGACCGGGCGAAAAAGGACGCGGGCCAGGCCCGCCATGCCGCGTCTGTGCGTCTGTGCGTCTGTGCGTCTGTGCGTCTGTGCGTCTGTGCGTCTGTGCGTCTGTGCGTCTGTGCGTCTGTGCGTCTGTGCGTCTGTGCGTCTGTGCGTCTGTGCGTCTGTGCGTCTGTGCGTCTGTGCGTCTGTGCGTCCGTGCGTCTGTGCGTCCGTGCGTCTGTGCGTCTGTGCGTCCGTGCGTCTGTGCGTCCGTGCGTCCGTGCGTCCGTGCGTCCGTGCGTCCGTGCGTCCGTGCGTCCGTGCGTCTGTGCGTCCGTGCGTCCGTGCGTCTGTGCGTCTGTGCGTCCGTGCGTCCGTGCGTCCGTGCGTCTGTGCGTCTGTGCGTCCGTGCGTCCGTGCGCCGCTACGTCGTGCCGCGCCGGTGTCGCTAGCCGAGGTGCGGATAGTCCGAGAGCGTCAGACTGAACCCGTGTTCGTCGGCGACCAGATGGGCGTCCGCGCCGACCGGCAGCGTCAGCAGCCCGGGAATATGGCCGAACTCCAGCCCCGTGATGACCGGGATGCCGGCGATCGCGCGCACCTGCTCGATCATCGTCTTCAGATCGTAGCCGTTGTCGTACTCGTACGCCTGGGTGCCGGTGAACCGGCCGACCAGCAGCGCCTGCTGCCGTTCGAGGATTCCGGCCAGATGCAACTGATAAAACATGCGCTCCAGCCGGAACGGCTGCTCGCCGATGTCCTCGACGAACAGGATGCCGCCCTCGACCGGCGGCAGGTACGGCGTGCCGACCAGCGCCGTCAGCACCGCGAGGTTGCCGCCCCACAGCGTGCCGCGCACGTCGGCGGTCTGCGCCTGGGGCGCCCGCGCCGTCACCGTCAGCGTGGGCTGGCTGATCGCGGCCCAGAAGTGCTGCAGCATGGCCTCGTTCAGCGGCTCGGCGCCGAAGTCCCCCGCGAGCACCGGGCCGCCGAAACTCTTCAGCCCGGCCTGGGCGTACAGCGCCATCTGGATCGCGGTGAAATCGCTATGGCCGACGATCGCCACCGGCTGGCCGGTCAGACGCCGCTGCAAGCCCGCGTAGTCGAGTCCGTGCAGGATGCGCACCGCGCCGTAGCCGCCGCGCACCGCCAGCACGATGTCGGGCAGCTCGCGCGACGGATCCGCGAGGCGGTTCAGATCGGCGGCGCGCTCCCGGTCGGTGCCCGCGAAGCGCTGATAGCGCCGCGCGGTGGCCTCGACGTTGTCGATCCGGTGCCCCTGCGCACGCAGGCGCGCCAGCGCGCGGTGCACCGCTTCCGGATCGTGCGGATACCCCGACGGAGCGACGAGATCGATGCGGCGATGAGGGATCATGGCGGGAAAATGGCAGAAAACGCTCGCAGTTCGGGCTCAGACAGGATCGGCCGGCGCGCCGTTCTGTGCGCCGTTCTCTCCATCGCCGGCAGCCGGGTCGCCCGATGCGGCGCGCACGGCGCGCGCCGCGCGCCGGCGTTCGGCGAAGAACGCGCGCAGCGCGTCGCCGCATTCATCCTCCAGCACGCCGCCGATGACCGTCGTATGGTGATTCAGTTGCGGATTCGCAAACGCGTCGACCACGCTGCCGCAGGCACCGGTCTTCGGATCGCGCGCGCCGTAGACGACCCGCGCAATCCGCGCATGCATGATCGCGCCCGCGCACATCAGACACGGCTCCAGCGTCACATACAACTCGCAGCCGGGCAAGCGGTAGTTCGACAGCGTCTGCGCGGCCGCGCGCAGCGCGACCATCTCCGCATGCGCGGACGGATCGTGCGCGCCGATCGGATGGTTGAAGCCTTGCGCGATCACGTCGTCGCCGCGCACCAGCACCGCGCCGACCGGCACTTCGCCGGCGGCACGCGCCTGCTCGGCGGCCGCCTGCGCGACGCGCATGAAATGCAGGTCGCGGGCGGTGGGCGGCGGCGGCGCGGCGTCCGCGCCCTCCGGCGCGTTCTGCGGCACGTTCTGCGCTGCGCCCTCCGGCGCGTTCTGCGGTGCGCCCTGCGGCGCGGGCGCGTCGCTCACTGCGCCTCCGCGTACACGGCCAGCGGCGCCGCGCCGGCGCCCGGCGTCTGCAAGGGTGCCGCCCGCGCGCACAGCCGCTCGGCGATGCGCCGGCAGTATTCGCGCGGCAGCACGGGCGGCCCGCCATGCAGCGATTCGAGCGCCATCCCGTGCGCGAGCAGCCGCGCGTGCGGCCGCGCCTGCAGCCACTGACGCGCCGCGCGCCCGCCGACCGCCTGCAGGTCCGCCTGCAGATCGCACAGCGCGCGCAATTGATCCGGCGCCGGCGGCTCGAAGCCGGCCTCCTTCAGGATCCGGCTGGCGACGCGCGCCGCCTGCGGCACGCGCGCGTCCTCCCGCGCGTCCTCCTCTTCGCCGGTGTGGCGCACGCGCCCTTCCGGCCCGTCGTCCAGCCCGCCGCGCGCGGCGGCGGCGGCAATACGCTGTTCGACTAACGCATCAAGCAATCTCATCGGCAATCCACTACGTTGCGGCCCCCGCATTCTATCAGGGTGCTCCCTGGCAGCGCGCTATCCGCGCAGGCGCGCCGGGCGGCCCCGTCTGGCCGTTAACTTTGCGAGCGGCGCGAACGGCGTAGCTCGCGGCGCGGACGGCGTCGGGGGCGCTGCGTGCGAAGCAGTCGCAGCGGGCAACCCGTCGGCGCGATTTCACACCGCGGCTGCCCAATCGGCGTTAATCTTGAGCCCGCCCGCGCGCCGCCTCACCCGGTGGCGCAATGCCCTCCGCCCACCCCGCAGACGATGAAGCCTTTCGACGCCTCCGCCGGATCCCCTCCCGCCGCCGCCCGCGCGGACGAGTTGCCTGAGTCGCCTGAGTCGCCTGAGTTGCCCGAGTTGCCCGAGTTGCCCGAGTTGCCCGAGTTGCCCGAGTTGCCCGAGTTGCCCGAGTTGCCCGAGTTGCCCGAGTTGCCCGAGTTGCCCGAGTTGCCCGAGTTGCCCGAGTTGCCCGAGCCACCCGACACCCCCGACGCCCGCACGGCCGCCGCGATCGTCCGCGCCGCGCGCGACCCGGCCCGGCACCGCGCCGAGGCCGACGCCCGGCGCGATGCCGGAGACGAACTCGGCGCGCTCGCCCACCTGATCGCCGCCGACACGCTCGACGCGTACACGCGCGGTGTCGCCGACGCGAGCGCCGCGCCGCTGTGCGACGTCGCCACCGGCTATTTCATGAAGGGCGACCACGCAACCGCGGCGCGCTGGTACGCGCTCGTGCTGGCGCTCGATCCGCTCAACGCCGTCGCCTGCCAGAACCTCGCCGCGTGGCACGCGAGCGCGGGCCGCGAGGCGGACGCGCACGCATGGCGCGAGCGGGCCTACCGCATCCAGCGCGTGTTCGTCGAGACCGCGCCCGGCCAGACGCGCCGCGTGCTGCTGCTGAGCGCCGCTCGCAGCGCGGGCAACGTGCCGCTCGACGCGCTGCTGCCGGGCCGCGTGAACGGCCGGATCAAGTACGCCATCGACTACGCGGCCGACGACGAGGATGCGCGCCTGCCGTCCTACGACCTCGTGTTCAACGCGATCGGCGACGCCGACGTCGCCGCGCCGCTCGCCGCGCGGCTCGCGCACTTCGTGCGCGGCTGCGCGCGGCCGCTGCTGAATCCGCCCGAGCGGATCGCACAAACGACACGCGAGCGGATTCCCGCGCTGCTCGGCGCGCTCGACGGCGTCGCGAGCGCGCCGTGCATCCGGCTCGATGCCATGCCCGCGTCCGTGCCCGCGCTCGCCGCGGTGCTCGCCCGGCAGCGCATCGCGCTGCCCGTGCTGTGCCGCCCGGCGGCCACCCACGGCGGCGCCGGCGTCGCGCGCTGCGACGACCTCGATACGCTGTGGCAGCGTCTGTCCGGCATCGACGGCCCGCGCTACGTCACCGCTTTCCACGATTACCGCTCACCGGACGGCTACTACCGGAAGTACCGCATCCTGTTCGTCGACCGCGTGCCCTACCCGTACCATCTGGCGATCTCGCCGCACTGGATGGTGCATTACTTTTCCGCGGACATGGAAGACGCGCAGTGGAAGCTCGACGAAGAGCGCCGCTTCCTGCACGACCCGGCCGCCGCGCTCGGCCTGCGGGCGCAGCGCGCGGTCGAGGCGATCGGCCGGCAGCTGGATCTCGACTATGGCGGCCTCGACTGCACGGTGCTCGCCGACGGCCGGCTCTTCGTGTTCGAAGCGAACGCGACGATGCTCGCGCATTACGAGCGCGCGAACGGCCCGCTCGCCCACAAAAACCCCTACGTCCTGCGCATTGCGGACGCCTTCGAGCGTCTGATGACGCGCGTCACTTCAGTCTGAATGAATCCTCCGACCAATTTTTCCGGCGGTCCGGGCGCGTTGCCCGCGCCGGTGCTGCGCGATGCGCAGCGCGCGATCGAAGCGCTGCCCGAGACCGGGCTGTCCATGCTCGGCATGAGCCACCGCTCGGCGTGGTTTCGCAATGTGCTCGACGAGGCCGAGCACAATCTCCGCGCATTGCTTCGCATTCCCGATCATTATCATGTGCTTTTCATGCAGGGCGGCAGCAGCCTGCAGTTCTCGATGCTGCCGATGAACTTCCTGCGCGCAAGCGGCCGCCATGCCGAGTACGTCGTGTCGGGCTACTGGAGCGCGAAGGCGCCTGTCGAGGCGCGGCTCGAAGGCGCCACGCGGGTGGTCTGGGACGGCTGCGTGCACGGCTACCGCCGCTTGCCGGCCGCACGCGACCTGGCGCTCTCGGCCGACGCTGCGTACCTGCATTACGTGTCGAACGAGACCGTCGAAGGGCTCGAGTTTGCGGACATCCCGGGCTTGCCGGACGTGCCGCTGGTTTGCGACATGTCGTCGAACCTGCTCGCCGCACCGCTCGACGTCGACCGCTACGCCATGATCTATGCGCACGCGCAGAAGAACCTCGGTCCGGCGGGCGTGACCGTCGTGATCCTGCGCGACGACTTCCTGCGGCGCGCGGCGCATCCGCTGCCCACGCCGCTCGCGTACCGCACGCACGTCGACGCACGCTCGCTTTACAACACGCCCCCCGTGTTTGCGATCTACGTGCTGATGTGCGTGACGCGCTGGCTGCGCGACGAGATCGGCGGCCTTGCCGCGATGGCGCAGATCAATCGCGCGAAGGCCGCACGGCTCTATCGCACGCTCGACGCGCACGCGGACTTCTACCGCGTGCATGGCGAGCCCGCCCATCGCTCGACGATGAATGTCGCGTTCCGCCTGCCCGATCCCGCACTCGAAGCGCGCCTGCTCGATGCCGCGCGTGCGGCGGGATTCCACGGTCTCGAAGGCCACCGCTCGATCGGCGGACTGCGCGCGTCGCTGTACAACGCAGTGACGCCGGAAGCCGTCGATGCCCTCGCACAATGGCTCGACGTGTTTCGCGATCAGGCCACGCGCTAGCGGCGATGCCGCGCGATGCGACGCGCACGCGGCCGGCGAAGGCTCAGTGCGCGCTCAGATGCTGGTCGAGATACGGGGCGAAGCCGTTTTGCGTGTCGACGATCTTGCGGACGCAATCGTCGTAACCCGAGCCCATCGCGCGGTCCGGTCCGTACATGCCGCGGCATTGCGCGTACAGCGTGATCGTCGCGCCGCCGCCCTTCGCGATCCGCGTGGCCGAATACACGGGGCGCCCCGAGCGGCTCGGCACATCCGACTCGATCGACGTCGCGTCGGCGCGCACCACCGGCATCGACGAATGCTGGCCGATGTACGTCTTCGTCCACTGCCAGGCCTGATCGCATTGGGCCGGGTCGTCGCACGCCACGACCGCGCTGCGCTGCGCATCGGTGAGCAGGCTTTCGGAGCGCGAGAAGTCGGCCGCGCGCTCGGCCTGTTTGTCGGAGGAAGCGCAGCCCGCAAGCGCGAGGCCGGTCAGCGCAATGAGGATGAAAGTTTTCACAGGTCGACTATCCAGGATCGAATTCGACGCGATTATAGACAACTGCGCACACGTGGCGCAGCAGCGCGCCGCTGTTGTCCACCGCTGTTGCCCGCCGTCGCCCGATGCGAGTGCACGCGCTTCGTGGCCGGGTGCCCATGCCCCGCACGCACGCCCCCCCCCGCCGCCCTCACTCCCGCCCTCACTCCCGCGCGCCCGGCCGCCGCGCCGGATGCCCGGCCGGTTCGGCCCGCCGCGCGCGGCGTGCGGCGCCGCGCCGCGCACCGAGCTTCTTCAGCCAGATCACGAGACCGGTGGCGCTGAGCATCGCGACAACGAGCCCCATCGCCGATACGGCAATCCGACCGGGCACACCAGCAATCCGCCCCGAATGGAGCGGAAACTGCACCTGCAGGAAGACGTCGCCCGCGCTCCCCTTGCCCGGCAGACTCGCGCCCACGCGCCGGCCGGTCGTCGCATCCCAGTAGAGCCACGCATGTCCGAGCCCGCTGCCGGCCCCATCGCCCGGGCGGAAATAGCCGACGGCGACGAGATGCTGCGCGGGCAGCGCATAGATCGCTCCGGGTGGCGCATCGAGTTCGAGCGTCTGTCCGGCAGCGCGCGCGAGCGCGAGGATGCGCGCGCGGCTCAGCGGGACGTTGCGCGAGCCGGGCGAGCCGGGCGAAACAGCCGCTGCGCCGACAGGCGGCGTCAACGGCGAAAACAGCGCCACCAGCGGGCGCACCACCGGCGTGCCGAGGTTCATCGCAATGGACGTGAAGGCCATCACGCACAGCAGGCCCCAGACCCACACGCCACCCGACCGGTGCAGATCGAACAGCAACGTATAGCCGCCGCGGCGCACGCGGAACGCGAACGACTTGCGCCAGGCCGCGCGCTTCGGAAACGCGAGCACGAGCGCGATCACGCAGTCGAGCAGCCACACGATCGCCACGATCCCGAGCAGCCACACGCCCGTCGCGATGCCGCCTTTCACCGGCAGGTACAGCGTGTAGTGAAACTGATAGAGGAACGGCAACAGATTCAGGCGCCGAAGCGACGGCGCCCCCCATTCGCGGCGCGCCTGGATCGCGCCGGTGCCCGGGTCGACCGCGATCTCGTTGAAGCCGAGCGGATAGGGTCGTTGCGTGGCCGGATCGCGCCGCGGCTCGACACGCAGGCGCAACGTGCGCCCGGGCGGCACAGCCAGCGGCAAATAGGTGATGACGAGACGCGGGTCGGCCGCCTCGATCCGGCGTGCGATCTCGATGGACGGCAACGGCGGTTCGTGCGACTGCGCGACGTAGAAGCGCGGATTCAGCCATGCATCGAGCGGCTCGTGCCACGCGATGACCGCGCCGGTCAGGCCGGATACAAACAGGAACAGCGCGAGAGCGACACCCGCCCAGCGATGCAGGCGCACGAGAACGGATCTCATCGCGCATCCATCCTGTCGGACTCCTGATTACTTTCGCGTGTTTGCACCATGTTCAGCAGAATGCAGCACGCGATGCGAAAGCACGGTGATGAGCGGGCATGGCATCGAGGGGATGACGCATGCGCGGGCTGCCGGATCGGCACGAGGCGCGCCGCCGGAGCAATCACGCATGCCGGGTGAAGGGAGAGTCCGGAGAATGAGCCGGACATCCAGCCATTGCCAATGATAATACGACACATTCTCATTTGCAATAGCAGAGACGCGCGCTCCGTAGTTGCCGCGCCGGCGGCGTCGGCACGCGGACGCCGTGCTGTCCCCGCATCGCGCCCGCGTGCCGACGCGCGTCTACCCGGCGATCGAACGGAAGACGCTCGCCGGATTGCCGCCCACAGGCGTATCCCGAGGCACGTCCTTCATCACGACGGAACCCGCCGCCACCGCGTTCTCGCCGACCGTTACGCCGGCGTAATCGTTGCGTCCGCACCCATCCAGACGGGTCGCTTGGTCACGATCGGCTTCATGTCCGGCACAAGCGTGTCGTGCCGGAATCCGCCGGGTATCGCGACACGGCGCGAACCGTCGATGCTGCGGCCTTGCCGCGCAGTGCGATGCCCTGCGCGACCCGCATGCGATGCCAGGACTGTCACGCACCCGGCGCACGCCTCAGACGCTATCCTCCGACGCTATCCTCCGACGCGCTCATCGGGCTAGCCGGCCGCGCGGCATCGCGCCTGCGCGGTGCGGTCTCGACGAGGAACACCGACACGACGCCGCCCGCGATCAGGCCACCGAGCGCGAAGCTCAGCGTGGACGCAAGACCGAAGTGTTGCGCGACGAATCCGGCAACCGCTGGCGCCAGACCGCCGCCGAAGATTTCGCCCGCCCCCGATACGAAGCCGACCGACGAGGCGACGAGGCCCGCGGGCGCCGCTTCGGTCGCGATCGGTCCGCTCAGCAGGCCGAGCAGACCGAGGGCGAACACGGACACGCCGAACAGCAGCACGAACAGCAGCGTCGGATTCGCCCCGACGCCGGCAAACAGGTACAGCAGCACCGCAGCGCCGGCAAACGCGATCAGCGCGGCATTGCGCCGGCCGATGAAATCCGACACCCCGGCCACCCCGAATGAACCGATGAACCCGCCAAAGCCGATCGCCGAGACGACGAAGCCCATCTGCTGCGTGCCGAGATGCAGCACCTCGACGAGATAGGTCGGCACCATCGCGCTGACGACGAAAATGCCCGACATCGCGCACAGAATTGCCAACGTCGCCAGCCACACGTTGCGGCTGCCGAACAGCGCCGTCCAGCGCGGCCGACCCGACGCGGCGCGCGGCGCGGACAACGCGCTGCGCGGCTGATCGCGCAGCGTGCGCGCGATCAGCCACGCGACGATCAGACCCGGCACCGCGGACACCGTAAACACCCAGTGCCACGACGGCAGCACGCGCAGCAACTGGGTCGCCAGAATCGGCGCGAAGCCGAGACCCAGCAGCGAGAACATGCTCAGTTGCAGCCCCTGGTTGAAGCCGCGCCGCGACGGCAGCGACGCCTCGCCGGTGGCCGCGACGCTGGCCGGCGTAAATGCTCCCTCCGCCACCCCCATCACCGCGCGGATCAACATCAGGCTCGCAAATCCCGTCGCGAGTCCGGACAGGCTCGACAGCAGTGAAAACGCGACCATCGTCACGACCAGAATGCGTTTTCGGCCAATGCGGTCGGATACCGGCCCCATCGCGATGGCCCATATCCCCCACGCGACACTCAGGATGCCGATCAGGCTCCCGAGTTGCTGAAAATCGAGGTGCAGGTCGTGCATCATGTGGGGAAACAGCGGTGCGACGATCCAGCGGTCGAGGCCGACCAGCCCGAACCCCAACCCAAGCAGGACCAGCGTTTTTAATTCGTACGCCGAATCATGTTTTCCGTTGCTTGCAGAATGTTGACGCAATGAAGCATGCATGAATTGTCTCCTGTCGACAGGTATCCGTATCGCAACCCAGTTACTTTTTATATTTGTTATAACAAATAAATTGTTTGGTGAAAACGGCGGTCCCCGGCGCGTGCTATGATCTCGCGCAACCGCGTACCGCCTCGCTCTACCTCCATGCCGACCAAGCCCGCTCCTCATCACACCCACGACGAACTGTCCGGTCAGGCTGATCAGTCGGAACTGCTGGGTCTTCTCGGATACAACGTGCGGCGCACCTATCTCGTGATCCAGATGCACTTCGACGCGCAGATGGAAAAGCTCGATTTGCGTCAAGCCGATTTCGCTGTCCTGTCGGTGCTGCGGCACAACCCGGGCATCAACCAGAAGACGCTCGCCGAAGCGCTGGCGATCGCCCCGCCCAACCTCGCCACGCTGCTGGACCGGATGGAGTCGAACGGATTGCTGACGCGCCAGCGCAGTACCGACGACAAACGCATTCAGCAGGTTTCGCTCACGCCGCAAGGCACGAAGCGCCATACGCAGGCGTTGAAGGCCGCCCGAAAAGCCGATGAAGCGGCCGTCCACCCCCTTAGTGCCGCCGAGCAGGCACAGTTGAAGCACCTTCTGTCAAAGGTCTTTTCCGTCTGAACGCGTCGGCGCGGCACGCCTCGCTCCGCGCCCGACCCCGCTCAGCCGGCTGCCTCGTCGCGCTCCAGCAACATCAGCGCGTCCAGTGCGAGCACGCCCTGACCGCGCGGATACACGACCACCGGATTCAGGTCGATCTCCCGGATAGCCGGCTCGGATTGCAGCAATGCGCCCAGACGCACGACGACATCCGCCAGCGCATCGATATCGAGCGCAGGCGTCCCGCGATATCCGTGCAGCAGCGGCGCCCCTTTGAGCCGGTCCAGTTCGCGCACCAAGGCGTCTCTGCACAGATCGTGCGGCAGCAGGCGGACGTCGCGCGTCACCTCGGCCGTCACGCCGCCGAATCCGACGAGGACGACCGGCCCCCACTGCGGATCGTGGCGCGCGCCGACGATCATCTCCAGGCCGCGCGAACCCATTGCCTCGATCAGCACGCCGTCCGGCACCACCGTGGGCGCGTGCCGCCGGATATTGCCGGCCAGCTCCGTCCACGCCGCCCGTAGCGCCTGAGGCCCGTCGACGCCGAGGATCACGCCGCCCACGTCGCTCTTGTGGCTCAACTCGGCGGCCTGCACCTTGAGCGCGACCGGATAGCCGATCCGCCCGGCAACCGTTAGCGCCACATCGATGCCGGTCGCGAGTTCGCCGCGCGCAAACGGAATGCCGAGCGGCGCGAGCACGCGTTTCGCCTGGTATTCGGGCACCACGCCGCGTTGCGGCGGCAGATCGGCCGTCACCGGCTCGAATGCGATTTCCTCGTGGTCCTGCGCAGCCGCGTGGCCGAGTCGCGCGAGCGCCCGCAACGCGCGTTCCGTGCTGGGGAAATACGGCATGCCCAGTTCGCGCATGCGCGCAATGTACTCGGGCGGCACCGCCGCCCCCTCGTCGAGCCCCGCGCAGATCACCGCCTTGCGCGGACGAAGATCCTGTACCGCGCGCAGCACAGGCGGCATCTTGATCGCGCAGGTGACCGGATCCGTCTGGATCAGGCCGACCACGATGCACGAAAACCGCGCGTCGTCGAACAGCGCCGACAGCGTGCGGTAGTACAACTCCGGATCGACCAGGCCCTGGGCGGTCAGATCGAGCGGATTGGCCACCGCGACGAACGGCGGCAGCGCCGCGCGCAGCGCGGGCGAATCGTCGTCGCCGACGACGGGCAGCTCGACGCCGAGTTCCTCGCAGACATCGAGGCACAGCGCCTTGAACGCGCCCGATTCGCCGAGTACCGCCGCGCCGCGAGCGGGCCGATGTGCGCAACGCAACGCGATCTCCGCGATATCGCCGAGCTCTTCGAGGCTCTGCGCGACGACGACGCCTGCGCGCTCGACTTTCGCGCGCATCACCGCATAATCGCCCGCCATCGCCCCCGTATGCGTCGCCGCCGAGGCGCGCGCCGCCGCGCTCTTGCCGGGATGCAGCAGCACCAGCAGCTTGCCCGCGCGCCGCGCGCCGCGGGCCGCCTCCAGCAGCCGGCGCGGCTGCCGGAACTGCTCGGCGATCATCGCAACGACGCGCGTGCCCGGATCGTCGAGCATGAATGCCAGGTAATCCTCAAGATGGCTGGCGGCCTCGTTGCCGGTCGATACCGCGTAGGACAGCGGCAAATCGCGGCTCGTCAGCGTCGTATTGAGTACGGCCATCATCGCGCCGCTTTGCGACAGGATGCCGATCGCCGGCTGGTTGCGGCTACGCTGCGCCTGCGCTTCGCTCACGCCGGTTTCGATGAACGTCAACGGCACGCGATCGCGGTAGTTGATGCAGCCGAGGCAATTCGGCCCTTCGACGAGCATGCCGGCCGCCGCCGCAATCTCCGCGATCTCGCGCTGCTGCGCGATGCCTTCCGGGCCCGCCTCCGCGAAGCCCGCCGAAAAGATCACGACCGCCGCCACGTTGCGCGCCGCGAGTTCGCGCACGGCATCGAGCACGGCGGGCTGCGGAATCGCCAGCACGGCCACGTCCACGCCGGGCGGCAGCTGCGCGATCGACTTCACGCAGGGCCGCCCGTGAATCGCGTCGCGCTTCGGATTGACCAGATGAATGTCGCCCCGGTATTCGTTGCGCTCGAGATTGGCCAGCACCGACGCACCGAGCGCGCCCGGCGTGGGCGAAGCGCCGACGATCGCGATCGACGCCGGCCGCAGCAGGCGCGCGACGGCCCCGCCGCTCACGCCGGGCCGGGCGGCCCCGGCCACGGATTGGATCGTATTCATGTTGGCAGGCTCCTGCGCTCAGGCCGGCTTGCGGGTCACGTCATAGGTGCCGAGACCGGGCTTGTAGATCTTGTCGTCGAGGAACTGTCTAAGGCCCTCCTTGCGGCCCTCGTCGTCGAAGCTGTTGGCCGCTTCCTGGGCACGCACGAGAAAGTCCTCGGCATTATCGTAGGTCATCTCGCGCACCCGGCGAATCGCATCCTTCGTGGCCTTCAGCGCGACCGGATTCTTCTTCAGCAGCGCCTGCGCCACTTCGAGGACGCGCGCCTGCAGGCGCGCCGCGGGCACCGCCTCGTTGACGAGCCCCCATTCCTCCGCCTTGCGGCCGTCGATATTCTCGCCGAGCATCGCGTGGTACATCGCGCGGCGAAACGACAGCAGTTCGGCGGCAACCTTCGACGCACCGCCGCCCGGCAGAATACCCCAGTTGATTTCCGACAGGCCGAAGCGCGCGTCGTCGGCGCAGAACGCGAGATCGCACGCAAACAGCGGACCATAGCCGCCGCCGAAACACCAGCCGTTGATCATCGCAATCGTCGGCTTCTGATACCAGCGCAGGCGCCGCCACCAGCCATAGCTCTCGCGCTGGGCCTTGCGCGTGCCCTGCAGACCCTGCGCCTCGGTGTCACGGAAATACGCCTGAAGGTCCATGCCGGCGGTCCATGCAGACCCTTCTCCGGTCAGCACGAGGACGCCCACGTCGGGATGGAACTCCAGTTCGTCGAGCACCTGCATCATGCGGCGGTTCAATGCCGGACTCATCGCGTTACGCTTTTCCGGGCGGTTGAACTTCACCCACGCGACGCCTTCCTCGATGCTGAAAGCGACGGTCTGCTCTTCTTCACGGCTAGTCATTTCGTATACCTTATCAATAACGGAAAACGGTGAAACACGGCGCCCGCGCGCAGGCGCCTGTCTGCGGCTCAGAACGGATACTGCGGCACGGCGTCCCTGATCGTCACCCACTGCCAGTGCGTGTACTGCTCCCAGTCGGCCGGACCGCCGACGCTCGTGCCGTTGCCCGAGGCGCCGGTGCCGCCGAACGGGTTGATCACTTCGTCGGCAACGGTCTGGTCGTTGATATGCAGGAGCCCGGTGTGCAGCCGCTCGCCGATCGCCATGGCCCGCCCGAGCGACGCCGAGATCACGCCCGCCGACAGCCCGTATTCGGTGCGATTGGCGAGTTCGACCGCTTCGTCGTCGGTGTCGAACGGAATCACGCTGGCGACCGGTCCGAAGACTTCCTCGTCGAACGCGCGCATGCCCGGCTTCACATGGGACAACACCGTGGGCCGGTAAAACAGGCCCTCGTGCGTGCCGCCCGCCTCGACCACGGCGCCCGCGGCGACCGACGCGCCGACGATGTCGACGACGTTCTGCAGTTGCCGCCGGTCGATGATCGGACCGAGCGCGACCTGGGCCACGGCGGGGTCGCCCACCGGCAGGTTGCGCGCCTTGTCGGCGAGACGCCGCGTCAACTCGGCCGCGATGCTGCGTTGGACCAGCACCCGGCCTGTCGCCATGCAGATTTGTCCCTGATGAAACCACGCGCCGAACGCGATGGCCGACACCGCCCGGTCGAGATCCGCGTCGTCCAGCACGATCAGTGCGTTCTTGCCGCCGAGTTCGAGCGAGACCTTCTTCAGATGGCGCCCCGCCAGTTCGCCGATCTTGCGGCCCGCGGACGTGGACCCGGTGAACGCGATCATCGGCACGCCCGGCGCCTCGACGAGCGCCTGCCCCACGTCCGCGCCGCCGGGCAGCACGTGCAACAGCCCTTTGGGCAGGCCCGCGGCCGCCAGCACTTCGGCGATCACGCAGCCGCCGGCATACGGCGTGCGCGGATCGGGCTTCACCACGACCGCATTGCCCACGGCGAGCGCCGGTGCGACCGAGCGCAGCGACAGCACCAGCGGAAAATTGAACGGCGAGATCACGCCGATCACCCCGAGCGGCAATTGCCGCGCAAGGCTGAGCCGCCCCGGCGCACTCGGCAGCACGCGTCCGCTGGCTTCCAGCGGCATGGCCGCGGCGCGCTGCAGCAAGACGATCGCCTCGCGCACTTCATGCTCGCCCTTCGCCAGAATGGCGCCGGTCTCGCGCGCGATCAGCGCCGCCGCCGCGGGAGCCTGCTCCTGCAACAGCGCGGCTGCCCGATGAAAAACCGCGGCGCGCTCGCGCGGCGGCGTCGCGGCCCACGCGCGCTGCGCCGCGCGCGCCGCTTTCACCGCAGCCGCGACGTCTGCCGGCGTGGCCTCGCCAACCTGATGCAGCCATTGCCCCGAAGCAGGTTCGACGACGTCGAGGACGCCGGGCGCCTCGATCCAGTCGCCGTTGAAGATTGCGCCTCGCCAGGTGGCGGGGTTGGCGAGCCAAGCGCCTGAAAGCGTACTCATCGTGCGTGTCTCCTGTCGTCGTTGATCGGATGTTCAGATTGCGGTGGCCGCCAGTCCGCCGTCGACGGGCAGATTGACGCCGTTGATCCAGCGTGCGGAATCGGAAGCGAGAAACACGATGGCTTCGGCGACTTCGTCGGCATACGCGGGGCGCTTCATCTTCGCCGCATCGGCTTCGACGCGCTCCGGCCCGAGCATCGTGACGAAGTCGCCCAGGATCGGCGTAAAGACCGGACCCGGCGCGACGCTGTTGACCCGCACCGAATGCCTTGCAAACCAGTCCTGCGCGCGACGTGCGCTCCACACGATCAGCGCCTCCTTGAAGTACTGATAGCAGGTGGCCTGCGGCACGGGATGGCCGCCGAGCCATGCGGCGCCGGCCTCGAATCCGGCCGCCTCGGCCAGTTGCCGGTGCAGTTCGAGCCGCTGCGGCCACTGCGCCCCGAGGATCGACGCGACGTTGATCACGCTGCCGCCGGGCGCGATGCGCGGCAGCAACGCTTCGCTGAGATGGCGCAGCCCCAGATAGTTCACGCGCGCGACGACATCGACCGGCGCCGTGCCCGGCACCCCCGCGATATTGGCCAGCGCGTCGATACGCTCCGGCAGGCGGGCGGCCAGTGCATCGATTGCGGCCGGATCGCCCAGATCGGCCTGATGGAACGCCTCCAGCGTCAGGTTGACCGGCTGACGATCGACGCCGATCACGCGCGCGCCATGAAACCTGGCGAGGCGCGCCGTCTCCGCGCCGATGCCGGACGCGACACCCGTGACAACGAGGGTTTTCCCGTGCAGATTCATTGCTGCTGTCTCCATGGTTTCGTTTAATCGCCATTTTTAGTTTTATACCATAATCGTTACATGACATAACTATTTTTTCGAGCTGCACCGCAGCATGAATCCGGGGCGGCGGCACGCAGCCAGGCACGCCGCCTGCTTGCGCTTGCCTCTCGTCCCACCCGACGAGAACCCTCATGCGCGTCGCCACGCCGCCCCCCGCAACGGCCGAGGTCGTCGAGACCGATCTGCCGGCGCGCCTCGACCGACTGCCGTGGGGCCGCTTTCACGTGCTGATCGTGGTGGCGCTCGGCGTGACCTGGCTGCTGGACGGCCTCGAAGTCACCCTGGCCGGCGCAGTCGCCAGCGCATTGAAGACGAGCCCCGTGCTGCACCTGGACGACGCGCAGATCGGTCTCGCCGGCAGCGCGTACATCACGGGCGCCGTACTCGGCGCGCTCGTCTTCGGCTGGCTGACCGACCGGCTGGGCCGGCGCAAGCTGTTTTTCGTGACGCTCGCGGTCTATCTGCTGGCCACCGCCGCGACCGCGCTGTCGTGGAGCTTCGCGGCGTTTCTCGCGTTTCGTCTGCTCACGGGCGCCGGCATCGGCGGCGAGTATGCGGCGATCAATTCGACGATCCAGGAGTTCACGCCGGCGCGCGTGCGCGGCTGGACCGACCTCAGCATCAACGGCACGTTCTGGGTCGGTGCGGGCATCGGTGCCGCGGGATCGCTCGTGCTGCTCGATCCTCGCCTGCTGCCGCCGGACTGGGGCTGGCGCGCGTGCTTCTTCATCGGCGCCGCGCTCGCGCTGCTCATTCTGCCGATGCGCGCATGGATACCGGAAAGCCCGCGCTGGCTGCTCACGCACGGCGAACACGCGGCGGCGCGCACGATCGTCGAGCGGATCGAGGCACGCTTTCGCGACGCCGGCCACACGCTCGCCGCCCCGCCGGCCGACCGGCTGCGGCTGCGCGCGCACAGCCGCACCGCACTCTCTACCGTGCTGCGCACGATCTTCGTGCGGCATCGCCGGCGCGCGTTCGTCGGCCTCGCGCTGATGACCGCGCAAGCGTTCTTCTATAACGCGATCTTCTTCACGTACGCGCTCGTGCTCACGGACTTCTATCACGTGCCAGGCGACGCGGTCGGGCTATACCTGCTGCCGTTCGCGCTCGGCAATGTCCTCGGGCCGATCGTGCTGGGCCGGCTCTTCGATGTCGTCGGCCGGCGCACGATGATTGCCGCGACCTATGCGCTGTCCGCCGTGCTGCTCACGGCGAGCGGCTACCTGTTCGAGCAGGGGCTGCTCACGGTCGCCACGCAGACGCTCGCGTGGATGGTGATCTTCTTCTTCGCATCCGCGGCAGCCAGCTCCGCCTATCTGACCGTCAGCGAGTCGTTTCCGCTGGAGATCCGCGCGCTCGCCATTGCGATCTTCTATGCATTCGGGACGGGGCTGGGCGGCATCGTCGGCCCCGCGTTCTTTGGCCGGCTGATCGACACGCATCTGCGCGGTCAGGTGTTCGCGGGCTACCTCGTCGGCTCCGCGCTCATGCTCGGCGCGGCCGTCGCCGCGGCAATCTGGGGCGTGGACGCCGAGCGCAAGCCGCTCGAGCAGGTCGCGACGCCGCTCGGCGCGGTCCAGGACGATCCGGGGCGGGGCTGAGTGCCGCTGAACGAACGTGCGCGCCTTCCCGCGCGGACAGGCGGAGAGGGGCTGTCAGCAACGGCACGGTGGTCCGGCTCGCGGTGGTCCGGCTCGCGGGCGCGGGCACCGCACCGCACCGCACCGCACCGCACCGCACCGCACGATAAACAATCGTCGCAATCGTTGCAGCCACATCCATGACGCAGCGCAGCGCCACAGCCCGCCTGGTCGAAATTGCGCATGCCCGTGTAAAACTGCGCCGCCGCACAGCGTCTGCCGCATCGCATCGCGGCAGACGCACACGATGGTCAGCGTCGACGGGCCTCGCGCGCCCGCTCACCCGACGACTCCCGCTCACCCTCCTTCAGCGACTCCCCGGCGTCGCGCCGCTTGCCCGATTGCCCGGCGGCCGGCGGCGGCTCGGCGCCGCCTTCGGCGTCGATCTGTGCCTCGGCGCGTCGCCAGTATTCGTCCGCCTGTCCTTCCGGCGAACCGCTTTCTTCCCAGAGCCGGTAGGCACGCTGCCGGATTCTGTCTTCCTTTTGCTGATCCATGCGACCCTCCTTGTCGAGCGAACGGATGCCGAGCGCTGCGGCAAGGCCGGACGCCCCGCCGCCTCACTGCCTGCGCACGGCGCGTACCCGGGGGCCGCAGACGCACGCATGACGCGAATCGCTTCGCCGCCTGCGCGGGACCAACGCTTGCTGGTGGGCGATGCCTGTCCATCGCACCGTCACAGACCATGTCTGACGCCCATCCTCCCGTTTCCCGCCAGATCGTCGCCCTCCCCGCGGACCTTCGCGCCTGGATCCAGCCGTGGTACGGCGCCTACGCGATACTCGGCGCGCTCGCCTCCGGCTTCGCCGTGATCGCGATCCCGCTCGTCGTCAGCCGGGGGGGCGGCAGCGCCAGCGAAATCGGCGTGGCGATCGCCGCGCAGAACATCGGCGTGGTATTCGCGCCGCGGTCAGGCCCACTTGCCGACCGCACGCGTGCCTATCGCGCGATCTTCTTTGCCGGGTTCATCCTGATCGCCGCGGGGTTCCTCGGGTTCACGCTGCTGCACGGACTGCGGCCGTGGCTTGCGAGTGCTTTTCTGATCGGACTCGGCACCGGCGCGTCGAACACGGTGGCCGCGCTGTTCATCGTCGAATTCGCGCCGAAGGCGCAATGGAGCCCTCGCATCAGCTGGCTGCAAACCTTCAATGCAGTCGGCTCGATGTTCGGCATGGCACTCGTCGGATTCCTGTCCGCACGGCTCACGACCCTCGTCGCCGCACCGCTCGCCGTCCCGGCGCTCGTCATCGGCGCGCGCGGCCTGCCCGTGCCGGGCGGCACGTTTCATCTGCCGCATCTGCGCCACAACCTTAAGGATGACGAACTATTGCATCTGCCAAGATACAGTGGACCCAACGCTGCGTCGGTGATCGGCCACCTGCGCCGGCCGCGCCGCGACGCGTTCGTCCGCGCCGGACGCATCTCGTTGTCCGGATTCGGACTGTTTCTCGCCGCGTGGTTTCTCTTCTCGCTGGCGGTGTCGTCATTCGGTTCGCTCTACCGGGTTCTGATGGACAAGCGCTTCGACATCGACGTCGCGCGCGCTTCGATGCTGATGTCGGTTGCGACCGGCATCAGCATACCGCTGTACAACTTCGCAGGCCGGCTCACGACCCGGCGCGGCCCCGGTGCGTCGCTGCGGATCGGCCTTGCGGCGCGGATGGCGACACTCGGCGGCCTCGCCATGCTGGCGTTTTTTCATCCCGGATGGGTGATATTGCCGGTGATCGCGCTGTTCGGCAGCTACCAGGGCATCTGGCCGTTGCTGAGCGTCGCCTCGAACGATCTGGCCGCCGACCTCGCGCAGTTCGGCGCGGGCGCCGCGATGGGCCTGTTCAACGCCACGGCGGCGCTCGCGTCCGCATGCGGGGCGATTGTCGGCGGCACGATTGCGGATCATTTCGGCTATCCGAGCGTGTGCGCGTTCGCGGCGCTCGGCGCCCTCGCCGCGTTGGGCTGCGCGTTCGGGCTGCGCGGGTCCGCGCCCGGCGCGAGCGGAGCCGCTCCGCAGCAACAGTCTGTGGCGCAGGACGGCCGCGGCACGCACGGCGCGTCGGGCCCGGCCGCATCCGGCGGACCGAAGCCATAACGGCACGCGCGCCGGCCATTCGCGGCGAGCGCGGACACCCGTCTCACGCGTCCACAGCCCCGGCATGCGCCGCGGCACGTTTTCTGCTGATGCCAGCGAAACGACACATCGGAGGCAACATGAGCCAGACAGATCGACTGGGTGCGGACCTCGCGGCCTCGCACGAAGCGCCGTACGGGTATCGGCGCGCACCGTCCGCCGTTTCGTGGGGGGCGGTCATCGCGGGCGCGCTCGGCATGACGGCCTTTTCGCTCATCCTGATCATGCTCGGCACCGGGCTGGGACTCTCGTCGCTTTCGCCGTGGCCCGGCAATGGCATGCACGCGAGAGCATTCGGCGTGGCGGCGATCATCTGGGTCTGCGTGACGCAACTGATGTCGGCCGGACTCGGCGGCTATCTGGCCGGCCGCCTGCGGCGCCACTGGCCCGGCGCAAGCCTCGACGAAACGCACTTTCGCGACAGCGTTCACGGCTTTCTTGCATGGTCGGTGGCGACACTGCTGAGCGCCGTCGTCCTCACTTCCGCGCTCTCCGGGATCGCGCGCGTGGGCATCGCGCAAGCCGGCGCTGCGGCGCCGGCGATGGCAGGCCCGGTGAGCGCGGCTGCGCGCGGCAACGCGCGTGCCGCCTACGAGACCTGGCCCATCGGCTATTTCATCGACAGCATGCTGCGTCCGGCCGCAGGGGCCACCGCATCTGCCGCATCTGCCGCATCTGCCGCATCTGCCGCATCTGCTGCGTCTGCCGCAGCTGCCGCGTCTGATGCACCCGCTGCATCTGTCGCATCCGCGCCCTCCGCGCTCTCCTCTGCCCAGGACACTGCGCCGTCCGCAGCCGTTCTCGCCGAACAGAACCGCGCGATCGGGCGCATCTTTCTGAACGCGCTGCCGGCGCGCGGCACGCTCGCGCCCGCCGACGCCGCCTACCTCGCGCGCATCGTCGCACAGCGAACCGGGCTCGCGCCGGCGGATGCGCAGACGCGCGTCGCGACGATCTGGTCGGGCCTCGTGAACAAGCTGAACGCGCTCGACGACGCATCGCGCGCCGCCGCGGACGAGGCGCGCCGTATCACGATCCACGTGACCCTGTGGCTGTTCATTTCGCTGCTGATGGGGGCATTTGCCGCCAGTCTGATGGCGACCGTCGGCGGCCGGATGCGCGAACACTGAATCCGACGCGGCACATCTGCGTTACGAACCGCAACCCCAAGGAGGCAATCATGCGCTCGATCCTGCTCTATCTGCTCGGCGTTCCCATTCCGGTCATCATCCTGATCGCGCTTTTGTGGCATTGAGCCCGGGAGCCGCCGCCATGCCCACTTCGAGCAAGACCGCGACCCGCATCGCCGAGGGCCAGCCCTTCCCGCTGGGCGCCACATGGACCGGCAACGGCGTCAATTTCGCGTTGTTCTCGGCGAATGCGACCCAGGTCGAACTGTGCCTTTTCGACGCCGCCGGCCAGCGCGAGATCGAGCGCATCGTGCTGCCCGAGTACACCGACGAGGTGTGGCATGTGTTCGTGCCCGACCTGAAGCCCGGCGCGGTCTACGGCTATCGCGTGCATGGCCCGTATGAACCGCACGCGGGACACCGCTTCAATCCGCACAAGCTGCTGCTCGATCCGTACGCCAAGGCGCACGTCGGCGCGCTCGTGTGGAATCCGGCGGTGTTCGGCTACACGCTCGGCAGCGCCGACGCCGACCTCTCGTTCGACGCGCGCGACAGTGCGCCCTATGTGCCGCGCTGCCGGGTCGTCGACCAGACCTTCGCCTGGCATCACCCGCTGCGCGAGCGCGTCGCGCGCGAACGCACGATTCTCTACGAGACGCACGTGCGCGGCTACACGATCCGGCACCCCGGTGTGCCCGAGGACGAGCGCGGCACTTTCGCGGGACTCGCGAACCCGAAGGTCATCGAAACGATTCGCGAACTAGGCGTGACGTCGGTCGAACTGATGCCCGTCCACACCTTCGTGAACGACGCGCATCTGCTCGAACGCGGACTGACGAACTACTGGGGCTACAACACGATCGGCTTCTTCGCGCCCGATCCGCGCTATTCGGTGGGCGCACAGGCGTCCATCGACGAATTCAAGAACATGGTCGACCGGTTCCACGAAAGCGGTCTGGAGATCGTCCTCGACGTCGTCTACAACCACACGGCCGAAGGCAGCGAGCTCGGACCGACGCTGTCGTTTCGCGGCATCGACAATGCGTCCTGGTACCGCCTGATGCCGGACGAGCCGCGCTATTACATCAACGACACGGGCACCGGCAATACGCTCAACCTGTCGCATCCGCGCGTGCTTCAGATGGTCACGGACAGCCTGCGCTACTGGGTGGTCGAAATGGGCGTCGACGGCTTTCGCTTCGATCTCGCCACGATCCTCGGGCGCGAACCGTACGGCTTCGACGAGGGCGGCGGCTTTCTCGACAGCTGCCGTCAGGACCCGATTCTCTCCAGCGTGAAGCTGATCGCCGAGCCCTGGGACTGCGGGCCCGGCGGCTACCAGGTGGGCGGCTTTCCGCCTGGCTGGGCCGAATGGAACGACCGCTTTCGCGACACCGTCCGCGCATGGTGGAAAGGCGACGAAGGCATCGCGCCGGATCTCGCGACACGCCTGTGCGCATCGGGCGACCATTTCAACCGGCGCGGACGACGCCCGTGGGCGAGCGTGAACTTCGTGACCGCGCACGACGGCTATACGCTGCACGATCTCGTTTCCTACAACGAGCGTCATAACGAGGCCAACGGCGAAGACAACCGCGATGGACACGGCGATAACCGCTCATGGAACTGCGGCGCGGAAGGCCCGACCGGCGACGCCGGCATCCGCCTGTTGCGCGAGCGCCAGAAGCGCAATTTCCTCGCGACGCTGCTGCTGGCCCAAGGTACGCCGATGCTGCTGGCCGGCGACGAATTCGGACGCACGCAGCAGGGTAACAATAATGCCTACTGTCAGGACAACGCGCTCAGCTGGATCGACTGGGAGGCAATCGACGACGACGGCCGCGCGCTGGCCGACTTCGTGCGCAAGCTCACGACGTTGCGTCACGCACTGCCGGTCCTGCGTCGCAACCGCTTTCTCATCGGCGAGCATAACGACAAGCTCGGCGTGACGGACGTCGCATGGCTCTCGCCGGCAGGCGTGCCGCTCGTCGACGAACAATGGGGCGATGCCCGGATGCAATGCTTCGGCATGCTGATCGATGGTCGATCCAGAACCAGCGGCATCATGCGGCTTGCAGCGGACGCGACCTTGCTCATCGTGTTCAATGCGTATCACGACGTCGTCGGATTTACGCTGCCTTCCGTGCCGGGCAACGACCAGTGGACGTGCCTCGTCGACACACATATGCCGGTCCGCGACGAACTGCCGGTCTTCGAGGCGGGCGATGTCTACCAGGTGACAGGCCGCTCGCTGCTGCTGTTCGCACTGCACGCGCGCGGCGCGACGGAACGCGTATTCGCGCGCCTCGCGAGCGATTTGACCGACGAAGTGAAAAATCCGTAATGGCGGTCGTACAACGCGTGTGCGCGCGTGTGCGTCATGCTGCTGCACGGTTATCGCCCGCACGGGAAACACGGCGCGCGCACACGCGCGACAAGCGCCGTTCGTGCCACGCGATGCGGGCGATATTTCGCCGCCGCCGGCTTGCAGCACGTGCGGGTATGCGCGGCAACGACACCCGTCGCGGCCGGGTTCGCTCCGCTCAGCCCGCGCGTCTCACCTTGCCGTTGGCCGTGGCCGCGCGCTTGCGTTCGACACGCATCCGGTACTGGAACGTGCCGGAACGGAAATACAGATATTCGAAATCCACAGGCCTTCCGCGGCTATCGTGCGTGAGCCGTTCGATACGCAGCAATGGCGCGTCCTTCCTGATCGCCAGCGCACGGGCGGTGGCGCTGTCCGCGGACGTTGCATCGATGCTCAGATCGGCGGCGCCGAGCGCCATGCCGCAGTCGTTTTCGAGAATCAGGAAGATGTCGCGCGTCGCCAGATCGGCGCGCTGCAAACGGCGGCCGATCGCTTCCGGCAGAAACGTGATTTCATAGGAGACCGGCTCGCGATTGAGCAGTCGCACCCGGTGGATCTCGGCCACCACAGCGTGCTCCTCCAGGCCGAGTTTTCCGGCAACCTCGACCGGTGCCGGAACGAAGCGGAACTGGACGACACGGTTGATGATCTCATGGCCGCTGCCCGACATCGCCTCCGCGAAGCCCTGCAGCGACGTCACATTCTGAAAGGCCTTTGGTTGAGAAACGAAAGAGCCCTTGCCGTGCACCCGGAAAATCAAGCCTTCTTTCTGCAGATCGCCCAGCGCCTGCCGGATCGTGATGCGGCTCACTTCGAACATCGCCTGAAGTTCGCTCTCGGACGGCATGCGGCTATGCGGCGGATACGCGCCGTCGAGAATGCCCGTGCGCAGCGTGTTCTTGATCTGGATGTAGAGCGGAACGGGTGAATCGATCGCAAAGGCGGGGCGGCGTTTCGGCATGGAAAAAGGACCGGTGTAAAGGCCAACGCCGGTATCCGCAGCTTGAGGTCTGCGGATTATAACCTCGCCTGCACGCGGGTGCGCCCGCCGTTTGCGCCCCGGTCAGCGCGCCGGCTCGCCACGCGGCGCCCGCGGATGGCACGCTCCGTCCACGACATCGCCCCCCTGCCGCAAAGAGGCGCGCCTCTGCGCGCACCGTGCCGGCAGGACGGCTGCGCTGCACCGGCAAGCAGCAGCCATGCACCTCCGCGCTTCCCGATGCACGTTTTTCTGGCGATACGACACGCGCAAAGCCCGTCTGGACGGCATGCGTGCGTTGGCATCGACCTTGCTAGATATGCCGCGTACTGACATGTCATAACAAGTTACCCGACTGAACAGCCCGGCAGAGACCTATGACTTTCTGGATAGAACTGATCGTGACAGCCGCCCTTGCCTACGTGTCCACCAACGTCGACGGCTACGCGCTCCTGCTCGGCTTTTTCAGCGACGCGCGGTATCGCACCGTCGACATCGTGGCGGGCCAGCTCGTGAGCTTCGCAGCCCAGCTTGCGTTGTCCGCCAGTGTCGTTGCACTCGCGTTCGCAGGCCATCAGGCGGTTATCGGCCTGCTCGGGATCGTGCCGCTTTCCATCGGACTGAAGCGTATCGTCGACCGGCGCCGGTCCGCTACCCCGCGGGATCCGGCGTCGATGGATACCTCCGGGATGCGGCCTTATCCGCGCCTGCGCACCGGCCACGCGCGACACGTCGCAACCGTGGCAATGGCCGCGACGAGCTGCGCGACCGACAACGTGCTCGCGTACTCGGCCACGCTTGTCCGGCGCACCCTGCCGCAAGCCACCTCGATCGTCGTCGTGCTCGCCATTCTCACGCTGGCGATGTGCGTCTGCGCATTCGCGGTTGCGCGCCTGCATATTGCGCCGGGGGCGATTCGTCACGCGATCAGGCAGCTCTCGCCATTCGTCACGGCGACGATCGGCATGGCCTTGCTGGTCCGCTTCGACACGCTCACCTGGCTCTGCTCGTTCGTCCGGGCATGAGCGATATGCGCACCAGCAGCCCACACCGATGCACCGCGCGTCACGGGGCGCAGCACCAGCGCGGTGCCCCGGCCGCGCGAGGAACGGCTAAACGCCGCTGAAAAGGCCTTTACGCGCATGGCATATGTCTTGCCTCGAACCGTCCATCTTGTAATGACAAGCTATATCCACTGACATGAGAACGAGCGAAATCAGCACCGAACCGGTTCCCGGTTCCCGTCACGGCGGCGATTCCACGCATCTCGAAGCGCACTGCCCGCTTTACACGCAGATCGCCGATATCCTGCGCGACCGGATCCTGCAGGGGACGTATCAGCCGAACGCGCAGATGCCCTCGGAAAGCGAGTTGATGGCGTCGTTCGGCGTCAGCCGCATCACGGTCCGCCAGGCGCTCGGCAATCTGCAAAGCGAGGGGCTGATTTTCCGGATCCACGGCAAGGGTACCTATGTGTCGCATCCGCGCGCGTATCAGGATCTCGGCAGCCTGCAGGGGTTCGGCGCCGCCATGCGCGAAATCGGCTATGACACGCATTCGCGGGTCCTGGCGACGCGTACGGTCCGCCCGCCCCAGCATGTCGCGAGGCGGCTCGGTCTGGACGAGGACGACCGGGTGACGGAGTTGCGCCGTCTGCGATTTCTGAATCGCAAGCCGATCTCGCTCGACGTTTCCTTTCTGCCCGAGGCAGTCGGACGCCGTGTGGCAAAAGCCGACCTCGCCAATCGCGACGTTTTTTCCGTGCTCGAAAACGACTGCCAGATCGCGCTGGGTCATGCCGATCTGCGGATGTGCTCGATTCTCGCCACCGAGGAGCTGCAGTCCCTGCTCGGTGTCGCGGAGGGCGCGCCCATTCTCTTCATCGAGCGCGTGATCCACACGCGCGAGGGCGCGCCACTCGAATACGAAGAACTGTACTACCGGGGAGACGCATTCCAGTTCAAGGTTCGCGTCGAGCGCCATGCTAACCAGGCGCTTGTCTGATCCCCCGATGCTGGGCCACGCGCAGGCGTCCATCGGGCGGCCTGGTTCTTGTCAGCATGACATGGGCGCCACGACGGATCCGCTCATGTCGTCATCACCTGGGGTTACATCATGCGAATGAAGGGTTTCATCTGCCGCACGCTTTGCAGCGCATCGCTGATCGCAATGGGTTCCATGCTCGCCGGCGCTGCCCGGGGCGAGACCATCAACATCGGCATCGGGACACAGGACACGACGACCAATACCGTCACGGCCGGCATCGTGATCCGGCAACTCGGTCTGCTCGACAAGTATCTGCCGCGAACCGGCAAATACCAGGGGGTCAAGTACAACATCACGTGGCAGAACGCCACGTCGGGGCCGCCCATCACGAACGGCATGATCGCGGGCAACCTGCAGATCGGCATGATGGGCGACTACCCGCTGCTCGTCAACGGCGCGACCGGACATGCGACCGGCAACGACACCGAACTCGTCGCCGTCATCGCCTACAACGCGCTGGGTAGCGGCAACGGCGTCGTGGTGCCGAAGAACTCGCCTTACTACGATCTCGACGATCTCAAGGGCAAGCGCGTATCGGTGCCGTTCGGCTCGGCCGCGCACGGGATGCTGCTCGCCGCGCTGCAAAGCCGCGGTCTGCCGAGCGACTACTTCGAGCTCGTCAACCAGTCTCCCGAAGTCGGCAGCACCAGCATCCAGGAGAACCGCATCGATGCGCATGCGGACTTCGTGCCGTTCGCCGAACTGCTGCCGTTTCGCGGCTACGCCCGCAAGATTTTCGACGGCGCCGAGACCCGTCAGCCGACCTTTCACGGCATCGTGATCCGCAAGGACTTCGGCGAGAAGTATCCGGAAGTGGTGGTCGCGTACATCAAGGCGATGCTCGCGGCGGACGACTGGCTGCGCCACGACCCCGAGCAGGCGGCCCGGCAGATCGAGACCTGGACGCACACGCCCAAAGAGGTGGCCTACATCTTCCTCGGTCCCGGCGGCATCGACACGCTCGATCCCACGATCAAGCCCCGCTGGGTCGCCGCGCTGAAAACCGACTACGGCGTGCTCAAGCGGCTGAAGATGGTCAAGGACCTGAACATCGACCAGTGGGTCGACGACCGGTATGTGCGCGAAGCCTACAAGGAGCTGGGTCTGAACTACGACGCGCAACTCGCGAATTTCAGCAATTACCCGGTCGAAGGCAGGGATCCGGTCTGCAAGGTCGCCGTCACGAAGCCCGCCGACGCAGGGCAGATCTGGGTGGACGGCGCGCGCATCGTGCCGTTCAGTTCGCCCGTCTGCACGCTCGAAGCGGTGAATCGCTATCACGCCGAAGGCAAGAAGCTCGACGCGGTCTACCTGACCGATCACGCGCTCGGCGTGATGGTATTCGCCAACGCCGCGTTCTATACGGTGGACGCGCAAAACGGCACGGCGCCGGACATCGTCCCGTGGCTGCTCAAGCGCGACGCGCAACAGTACGCGAAGAAGACCGGGGCGAGTGTCGCCACCTACACGCAGGCGCTGGCTGCGGCCGGCAACGGAGGGCATTGACATGGAACGCTCATGGGACATCGAGCTCGATCACGCGTTGCCCCCAGCGCTCGCGGAGGCCCTGCAAAAACCGGCGCGCCGTTCGCGCCGGCTCAGCCTGCCGCACGCCGGCAGCCTGAAGAGCCTCGTGGTGCGCGCCGTCCTCGCGACGGTTTCGATCGGCGCCCTGCTGCTCGTCTGGTATCTCGGCACCCGCTACAGGCTCCAGTTCTACATCCGCTTTCAGGATGTGCCGACGCCGCTCGACGTGCTGCACGAAGCGCTCAGTGTCGTCGGGTCAAGCAAGTTCGGCGTGGATATCGCCGACAGCTTGCGACGCATCCTGCTCGGATTCACCGCGGCGCTCGTGCTGGGCGTCGGCATCGGTCTGCTGATCGGACGCTATCGGCTCGTGCGCCTGCTGTGCATGCCGGCGATCGAGGTTCTCCGGCCGATTCCGGCGATCGCGTGGGTGCCGCTGTCGATCATGCTGTGGCCGACGACCGAATCCTCGATTGTGTTCATCACGTTCATCGGCGCGTTCTATCCGGTGCTGCTCAACACCGTCGACGGCGTCGACTCGCTCGACGGCGTGCTGCTGCGGGCGGGGCGCTGCCTGGGCGCGAATGAAATCCAGCTGTTCTGGTACGTGATCCTGCCAGGCGTGATGCCGAACATTTTCACGGGACTCGCGGTCGGCATGGGGGTCGCGTGGGTGTCGCTGATCGCCGCCGAAATGATCGCGGGGCAGTACGGCGTCGGCTACTACACGTGGGAAGCCTATTCCCTCGTCGACTATCCGGCGATCGTCTTCGGGATGATCACGATCGGCGCACTCGGGCTTGCCTGCAGCGGCGCGATCCGCCTCGTCGGGCAACTCATGATGCCGTGGCTCGCCTTTGTCAAAGGAGCGCGCAAATGAATCACACAGCGAAAGGCCTCGTTCAATGCACCGGGATCGGCGTCGTGTTCGGCTCGGGCGACGCGCAGACGGAAGCCGTCAAGGACGTCTCGATCACGGTGCGGCCGCACGAGTTCGTGTCCCTGATCGGACCGTCGGGGTGCGGCAAATCCAGCTTGCTGGGCATCGTCGCGGGCTTCACGAAGCCCTCGCGCGGAAGCGCCACGCTGGACGGCGTGCCGATCCAGAAGCCCGGCGCCGAGCGCGGCGTGGTGTTCCAGCAGTATTCGCTCTTTCCGTGGCTGCGGGTACGCGAGAACGTCGAGTTCGGTCTGAAAATGGCCGGCGTCCCCCGCACCCGGCGCGAGAGCACGGCGCGCACGCTGCTCGGCCTCGCGGGCCTGCTCGCGTTCGAGCATCACTATCCGGACCAGCTGTCGGGCGGCATGCGCCAGCGCATCGGCATCGTGCGCGCGCTCGCGGCGAGTCCGCGGGTTCTGCTGATGGACGAGCCGTTCGGCGCACTCGATACGCAGACGCGCACCGTCATGCAGGAAATTCTCACCAACATGTGGCAGCGGTTCCGGCTCTCGGTGCTGTTCATCACGCACGACATCGAAGAAGCCGTCTTTCTCTCCGACCGCATCTACGTGATGACCGCGCGCCCCGGGCGCATCAAGGCGGAAATCGACGTGCCGCTGCCGCGCCCGCGCACCGCCGAGATGTTCGGCACGCCCGCGTTTGCGGATCTGGTGCAGCGGCTCAAGGGGCTGATTCGCGAGGAATCGCTCGCGGCGATGGGCCCCGAACTGGAAACAGGCGGTGTCGCCGGATTCGGGCTGGAGGTCGGTCCGGCCGGCGTCGACACGGTGATGTAAGCGTCGCCCGCGCGCGCCGCATGTCGCAGCGCGCGCGCCCCTGAACGCGAGCAGGACTCGCACTTTATACACAGGAGTTTTTGTAATGAACAAAAAACCGAACATTCTCTTTTTCCACGTCGACAATCTGGGGATGGGAGAGCTCGGCTGCTACGGCGGCGGAAGGCTGCGCGGCGCCGACACGAAGCACATCGACGCGTTCGCGAAAGAAGGGATGAAACTCACGCATTACGTGGTGGAACCGCAGTGCACGCCCACGCGTTCCGCGTTGATGACCGGGCGCTATCCGATCCGCTCCGGCAATCACACGATCGCGCTGGGCGGCAATGGCGGCGGCCTCGTCTCCTGGGAAATCACGATCGCCGAGATTCTCGAACAGGCCGGCTATAAATCATCGTGTCTCGGCAAATGGCACATCGGCGCCGAGGACGGCCGCTTTCCGACCGACCACGGCTTCGACGAGTGGTATGGCCCGCTGCGCACCTACGACGAGTGCATGTGGCTCGAAGATCCTCACTACGTGCCCGAGCGCGACGGCTATTCGCACATGCACGAAGGCCGCAAGGGCGAAGGCACCCGTGCGCTGCTCGACGAGCAGCTGACGATGGAAACCAAGAAAACCTGCGACCTCGAATACCAGAAGCGCGGCATCGACTTCATGCAGCGCTGCGCCGCGCAGGACGAGCCGTTCTTCCTGTACTTCAACCATTCGCTGATGCACTTCCCGATGCTCCCCCGCGACGAATTCGTCGGCAAGAGCACCAACGGCGACTGGGGCGACTGCCTGCTGATGCTCGATCACGACTTCGGCGTGCTGCTCGCCGAGCTCGACCGGCTCGGCATTGCCGACGACACGATCGTGATCCTGTGCGGCGACAACGGCGCCGAGGATCATCTGGCCGGTCGCGGCACCGGCGGCTTTTTCGACGGCTCGTACTTCAGTTCGGCGGAAGGCGGCATCCGCACGCCGCTGCTCGCGCGCTGGCCGGGCCACATCCAGGCCGGCATCGAGAGCAACGAGATGGTGCACGTGACGGACATGTTCACGACGCTGCTGCGCTTCGCCGGCTGCGACGTGCCGCACGACCGGCTGATCGACGGCCGCGACCAGAGCGCGTTCTTCCGCGGCGAGCAGGACACGTCGAACCGCGAATCGTGCATGGTCTGGCTCAAGGACGAACTGCATGCGGTGAAATGGAAAGACTTCAAGATCAACTTCAAACGTCAGCAGCATTTCCACGATCCCGAGTTGCCGCTTGGCTTTGCGCGCATCACGCATCTGCAGGAAGATCCGAAGGAGCGCGAAGCAGTGAATCAGCGCTACGTGCGCTGGTGGGTGATGCAGCACGCGCATCGCGTCGTGCGCGAGTTCGACGAGAGCGTCAGGCGCGAAGCGCTGATTCCGCCTGGCTCGCCGCTCGACTTCGTGCCGAAGTCGGCGATGACGGAGTAACGCCATGCGAGCGCCGCCAGCGGATAGCGGTCCTGCGAAGCCCGGATGTTGCGGCTGCGCAGGCCAGACAGCGAAGCAAACGACGCAGCCGGGCGACGCCGTCGAGTCGCGCGTGCGCGACTCGTTGACGTCCGGCATGACACGGGTGCGCGGCGGCGCGTTTCTGATGGGTTCCGACGCGTTCTATCCGGAAGAGCGTCCGGCGCGGCGCACGCGTGCACCGGACTTCTGGATCGACGCGCATCCCGTCACGAATGCGCAGTTCGCCGCGTTCGCAGCCGCGACCGGCTATCTGAGCACGGCCGAGCGCGCGCCCGATCCGGCGCGTTATCCGGACGCCGACCCCGCGCTGCTCTGCCCCGGTTCGCTGGTCTTCACGCAGCCAGCCGGGCGCGTGGGACTGCGCGATTACCGGCAATGGTGGGCATACGTGCCCGGCGCGAGCTGGCGGCACCCGCAGGGGCCGCACAGCGATCTCGCCGGCCTGCACGATCACCCGGTCGTCCATGTCTCGTTCGCGGACGCTCATGCGTACGCGACGTGGGCGGGCAAGACCTTGCCGAACGAGATCGAGTGGGAATACGCAGCGCGCGGCGGGCTCGACGGCGCGATCTACCCGTGGGGCGACGAGTTCGCTCCGGACGGCGTGCAGATGGCCAATACCTGGCAAGGTGCGTTCCCGTGGCAAAATACGGCCCTCGACGGCTATGAACGCACGTCGCCGGTCGGCTCGTTTCCGCCCAACGGCTACGGTCTTTACGACGTGGCGGGCAACGTCTGGGAATGGACCGCCACACGCTACGGCGCGGCCCCCGGCGCCGAAGAGGCCAAATCGTGCTGCATTCCGTCGTCCGGCCTCGACGATCCGACGGTGCGCAACGTGGTGAAGGGCGGTTCGCACCTCTGTGCGCCCAGCTACTGCCTGCGCTACCGGCCGGCCGCCCGCCAGGGGCAGACACTCGATACCTCGACGAGCCATATCGGCTTTCGCTGCATCGTCCGGATCTGATCTTCATGTGCGGCCCTCTTCGGGAGGCGCCGCACACCCTATTGTTCTCGCAAACGGATGCTTTCATGACATCTCCCGTTACCGGAATCGACGCCCCGCCCGATGCGCGCGGCTCCTCGCATCGCTTTTGGCCGGCCACGCGCCGCGAATGGTTCCGGGAAGTGCTGGCCGGCGTGGTGACGAGCCTCGCGCTGGTTCCGGAGGTCATTTCGTTCTCCTTTGTTTCTGGCGTCGATCCGCGCGCCGCGCTGTTCGCGTCTGTCGTGCTGCTCGTCGTCACCTCGCTGTTCGGCGGACGGCCCGCGATGGTGACCGCCGCGGCGGGCTCGGTCGCACTCGTCGTGGGGCCGATGACGCACGCGCACGGCGCGGGCTATATCCTGCCCGCCGTGCTGCTGGCCGGCATCGTGCAGATCGGCTTCGGTCTGGGCGGCTTCGCGCGCATGGTCCGCTTCATTCCGCGCCCGGTCATGCTCGGTTTCGTCAACGCACTCGGCGTGCTGATCTTCTGCGCGCAGGTGCCGCACGTGCTGCACCAGACGTCCGCCGTGTACGGCCTGTTCGCGCTCACGCTCGGCATCGTGCTGGTCATGCCGCGCTTCACGCGGGCGATCCCCTCGCCGCTGCTCGCGATCGCCGCGGCCACGCTGCTGACCGTCGTGTTGCATGGGACAGTACCGACCGTGGGGGGCGCCCAGCCCTCCCACGCGAACGCGGCCGGCTTGCCGGGATTGACCGCGTGGGTCGTGCCGTTTTCGTTCGAGACGCTTCGCATCGTCTGGCAGCCGGCGCTCAGCATCGCGTTCGTCGGCCTGATGGAAACGCTGCTCACGGCCACGCTGGTCGACGAAATCACGCATACGCCGTCGGACAAATCGCGCGAATCCTGGGCGCTCGGCGCCGCCAACCTGTGTGCGGGCGCTTTCGGCGGTATTGCGGGCTGCGCGATGATCGGGCAGACGGTCGTGAACGTCAGCATCGGCCGCGCCCGCACGCGTCTGTCGACGCTCGCGGCGGCGCTCACGCTGCTGCTGATGATCACGGGCCTGAGCACGGTGATGGCCTACATTCCGATGGCGGCGCTGGCCGCGGTGATGATGGTGGTGGCGTTCAAGACGGTCGACTGGCACAGTCTGCGTCCGGCCACGCTGCGACACCTGCCGGTTACGGAAACGGTGACGATGCTGCTGACCGTGGCGGTGACCGTGTACACGGGCAACCTCGCGCTCGGCGTGGTGGGCGGCGCGCTGCTCGCCACCCTGCTGCTCGCGCGCCGGCTCGCGCGCGCGGCGGGGGCGACGCGCACGCTGTCCACGGACGGCGGCAGCGTGCGCTACGACGTTCACGGACCGCTGTTTTTTGGCAGCAGCAACGGGCTTGTCGAACACTTCGATTACACCGGCGATCCACGGTCGGTGTCGATCGACCTTTCGCGCTCGCGGATCTGGGACGCGTCGAGCGTCGCCGTGCTCGACGCGATCGCGCTGAAATACCGTCGGCGCGGCACCGACGTCGAGTTTGTCGGGCTCGACGAGCATAGCCGCGATTTTCACGCACGCCTGAGCGGCAAACTGAACGTCGGCTGATATCGCGGGTCGCCGCGGGTCGCCGCATATTACGGCGGCGCGGCGGGCGCCGGAGCGCGCCGCTCGTCCGGGCCGCGCACCGGGACAATATTGCCGGCCAGCCACGCCGAAACGCCTGACGGGCAGTGGACAGCCGCTGTCCGTCCACACTGCAGAACCGGCGCCGGACGCGTCTGAAAGAGCCCGCGCCCTCGATCCCGTCACCGCCGCAATGCGCCCTCAAGACTGTCATGCGCGATCGCGCGTGCCATGCGGGCGATCTCTGCGCACCATCCTGTTCCATAATGCTCATCGTGCCGGGCCGTGCCGGGCCGTGCCGGGCCGTGCCGCGTCCTGCCGCCCGGCAATTCGGCAACGCAGTTTTTTTGCGCTCGCCACAATATCCGCGCGCCTGAAACGTCTTCAGGCGCATGGAACCGCCTCCCACCTCGCGCCCGATGACCGACCCAGACCGCGACATCACCGCGACCGTGATGCGTGAACGAGCGAGGCTCGTCAATTTCATCCGGCGCCGCATTCGCGACCCGGACGATGCCGAGGACATCCTTCAGGACGTATTCCATGAATTCGTGCAGGCGTACCGGCTGCCCGCTCCGATCGAGCAGGCGAGCGCCTGGCTTTTTCGCGCCGCACGCAACCGCATCATCGATCGCTTTCGCAAGAAGAAAGAGCAGCCGCTGACCGATCCGCACGAGGGAGAGGACGACGCGAGCGGCGAGTATCGCCTCGACCTCGCCCTGCCGGCGCACGATGACGGTCCCGAAGCACGCTACGCCCGCGCGCTGCTGCTTCAGGCCTTGCAGGACGCGCTCGACGAGTTGCCGCCGAATCAGCGCGAAGTGTTTGTCGCGCACGAACTGGAGGGCCGTTCCTTCAAGGAGATGGCCGCGCAAGGCGGTGTCTCGCTCAATACGCTGCTCGCGCGCAAACGCTACGCGGTCTTGCATCTGCGCACGCGGTTGCAGGCGATTTATGATGAACTCGATATCTAGAGGAATCCGAATGAAATTTCGAATCAGATGTGCAGGTAAGGCGCTGCTTGTGGTGGTCGCCGTCGGCGTGCTCGGGTGGGTCGTCATGATGCTGTGGAACTGGGTGATTCCGGCGCTATTCGTCGGCGCCCGTGCGATCGACTTCGCCCATGCGCTGGGCCTGCTGGTGTTGAGCCGCATCCTGTTCGGCGGATTTCGCGGACACGGCGGCTGGCGCGCACGGCGTCACTGGCGCAAATGGGAAGCCATGACGCCCGAGGAACGCGAGCTGTTCCGGACCGCGTGGCGATCGGGCCGCGCGCCGCGCACGGGAGAGTGAGCATGCGCGAGAAATCGACGGACGACTGCAGGCGGAAGCCGGGGGTGATTGCGCCGGTCGTCGACCTGAAACGTTGCGAAGGCAAAGGCGATTGCCTCGCGGTCTGCCCGGAGCACGTGTTCGAGATCCGGCGCATCGACGAGGCGGATTATGTCGGCCTCGACTGGATGCATCGCCTCAAGCTGCGCGTGCATGGAATGAAAGTCGCCTACACGCCGAATGCGCACGCCTGCCGCTCGTGCGGACGGTGCGTGACCGCATGCCCCGAACGCGCGATCCGGCTCGCCCGGACCGCATAAGCGTCACACGTACACCTGTCCGCCGGTGACGGAACGACGGCGCGGCCCGCCCGACAGGAGCGGCCGTGGCGGACGTCATCGACAGGATCGATCACCCCAGGGAGCGCACATGGCTTCATCCACCACCGTTCTTCTGCAGCGGCTTCACGAGCAGAGCCAGACTGAAATGATTGCCCGCGCACGCGCGCAGTTCGAGGGATCGGACGAAGCGTTTCTCACGCTTGCCGACGAATACGAAATGCTTGCGCCCCGGCTGCGCGGACGGTTTCTCGAAACGCTCGGGCTGTCCGGCGAAGATTTCGAATCGTCGCAAGGCACGCCGCTTTCGTTGGCCGTGTCGGCGGAAACGGGACAATTTTTACGCAACATGGTGCTCTCGCAGAAGCCCGCCCGCATCCTCGAACTCGGCAGCTCGTGCGGCGTGTCCACGCTCTATTTCGCCGAGGCGCTCCGCACGTTGGGCCGCGGCGTGGTCGTGGCGACTGAACGGGATGCGCTCAAGTGCGCGCGGCTGCGCGCTCACGTCCACGCAGCGGACGTCGACGCGTATGTCGAGCTGCGCGAAGGCGACGTATTCCAGACCGTCGCCGGACTGGACGGCGCATTCGACATGGTGTTCATCGACGTCTGGGCGGACACCTATCTCCGGCTGTTCAGGCAGGTCGAGCGCCTGCTACGGCCGGGATCGGTCGTGCTCGCCGACAACATGTACACCGCCGAGGACGCCGTTCGGCCGTACAAGCGCTATCTCGACGACAATCCTCGCTTTTCGACCACGACGCTGGCCTTTGAATCAGGGGTCGAATTTACGGTCGTCGTGTCGTGAGCGGACGATGCGTCGTCTCGCGAACGGCTGCCGCCGCGCGCAGGATGGTCGATCGCGCAGTCTCCCCGGAACAGGTCGGCGCCCTCCCGTGCCGCGAACCATCGCTCGTCCGGGCACGCATCATGCGTAACGGTTAGCGCCAATCGACGACGAGAGGGGGCGATATGGGACTTCAATCGACCAGATGGTTTCCACTGGACCGCTACGCACCGGTTCGGGATGGATGGTATGAGGTTCGGCTGGTGAGCGGGGATACGGCATTCGCGAAGTTTGCCGCGGGTGAATGGACCGAAAAGCCGCCGCTCGTTTTCTCCCACTGGCGCGGCCTGCGCGCCGATCCCGCCAGATCCGCCGATGCCGAAACGATCGATGCGGCGGCGACCGCGGCAGTCGGCGTGCGCGCCGCGTGGAATGCGTTCTTTCCCGGACTCGGCAACGAGCGGCATCAGCCGCTCGAAGGGACACACGGCCCGTCGAAGGACGACGGCCAGTGACGCGGCGAGGCGCCGGGCGCACTGCGACGAACCCCGGGTTTGACGCATACCCGGCCGCAGGCCCGGCGCCCGCGCCGAACGCCCGGTGCCCGCGCCGAACGCGCAACCGCCGAAGGTCCGCTTCTTGCCGTTCAGCCGGCAAGAAGCCGGCCGGCGCATGGGCCGGCCCGACAGCGGATTGGCCTCGCGCCCCGCTCATCCGGGCGGGTTCGCTGTCTGCCGTGCCGGATCCTCCTGTGCGGCGCCGTCCGTGCCCGCTGCCGATACGCCTTCTGAGCAAACAAGTACCGAAAAGTGCACCCCCTCGGACTCCTCGAAGCGTCGGATCTGCGCGATATGATGCGTTCCCAGCACGCTCGTGCGCGTCATCAGCAATACGCCGCGCGGCGTACGGAGATCGTCGGCGAGCTTCATGCCCGGTTTCAGCCGCGCGGTTTCGATACAGATGTGGTCGTTGCCCTCGCCCTGCTTCGTGCCGATCAGTTTAAGAAAGTGCTCCACGAGCGCGGGATCGTAGCGCAAGCCGGCCTGCGAGCGGAATATCGACACGATCTGCGCATCCGGAACGACGCGCCCCAGCAGTCCGCCCGACTGCAACCCTTCGAAATCCCGCACGATCGACAGGATGCGCGCCCCCAGTGGGATATCCGCACCGCTTGATCCGGCGGGCGTCCCGCGTCCGTCGTAGCGTTCGTACTGGTGACGGATCATGATCCCGACCGGCTGCAGGTTGCCCACTGGCATCAGCGTCATCTGCGCGTGCAACGGATGCTGGAAATAGGTGCGGGCTTCCGTCGGCGTGAGCTTGTCCACCGACTTCTGCAGGATCGAATCGGGCAGCGCGAGCTTGCCGATGCCAAGCAGCAGTCCCGCAAAATACACTTCCTGGGCGTCGTAGTGGCTCATCCCGGATTCGAGCGCCAGCCGGCGGGCCAGGTCCGCCACGCGCGAGGACTGTCCCCCCAGCGCGCCGCAGCGCATCTCGATCATGTTGGCGCACACCTTGAGCATCGCAGTGAAATTGCTCTTCAGCTCCTCGTCCGCCTTCTCCAGAAACATCACCGTCTGGCCGATCTCTTCAGTGCGTGCCTTGACCTGGGCCTCGAGCGTCGCATTGAACTGCCGGAGCTGTTCGTTCTGTGCACGCGTCAGCTCGGCGAGCCGCGCGGTCTCGCGTTGCAACGCATGCTGCTCGAGCGAACGCCTGACCGTCAGCAGCAGGTCGTGGTCGTCCCACGGCTTGTGCAGGTAGTGATGCACGCCCCCCTCATTGATCGCGCTCACCACCGAGTCGATGTCCGCATAGCCGGTGAGCAGCAGGCGGACGGTACCCGGCCAGCCCGCCTGCACGCGTGCGAGAAATTCCGCGCCGCTCATGTGCGGCATCCGCATGTCCGAAATCACCAGATCGACAGGATGGGTGCCCAGTATTTCAAGTCCCGCCGCGCCGCTCTCCGCCGTATGCACCTGGTAGCGGGTTCTGTGCAGCAGCCGGCGCAATGCCGACACCACGCCGGGTTCGTCGTCGACAATCAGGATCGATCCGGACGGCTCGTCCGGTAGTCCGGTGTCGATCGCCGCGGCGTCGACCGCCTGGCCGGTTTCGCTCATCGTAGCCCCCTCTCGCGTTCTGTTTCGTCGGTCAGCCGCCCATCATCCGTTCCAGCGCCGCGCGAATATGGTCGACGGCACTATCGGGAAGCAGCATCGCCAGGTGCGCGGTAAAACCGCCCTTCTCCAGACTGAAATGAACATGCAGGAGCAGCGCGACACGCCATCGCGAACTCGCACTGTCCGTCTGCAGCAGCAGTTCTTCGTGAACGGTCGGCGGGGTGAAAGTGATGCGCTGCTCGAGCTGTTCGAATACCCGCTGCACGCAGGCGCCTACCAGCAGGTTGGCCACATCGGCCAGCATCTCGCGCTCATGCATCTCCGACGGAGCGTCGTAGCCCATCAGCTCGCGCAACTCTTCCATCCCCTGCCGACCGAAGACCACGACCGCTTCGCCCGCCACGCCGGCGTTGAACGCCTGCCGTATCACCGGCTGCGCGCGCCCCGCGGGACAGCAGGCTTCGAGCAGCGCCGGCAGGCTCGCCGATGCCACCGGCTGCACCGACGGGATACTGAGCGTGACGAACGTGCCGAGCAGCGCGGCGAGCGCCGCACCCGCGCGACCCATGCCGATGTTCGTGATCTCCTGCAGCACATCGCGGTGCTCGTCGCTAAGCAAGATTTCGCTCATACACGCCGTACTCCTTCAAGACTTCCAGCAGCGCCGCCGCCTTGACCGGCTTCGCGACAAACGCCGTCGCGCCGAGTTGCAATGCCCGCTCGACCGCGCCTTGCTGGACATCGGCGGACACGACCACGACGAACGGATGCCTGCCGTCCTGCTGCAACTGCGCGAGGACCCCGAAGCCGTCGAGCAGCGGCATGGTCAGGTCGAGGAACATCACCTGGCCCTTGCCCTGCCGGACCATTTCGAGCGCTTCGACGCCGTTCGAAGCCTGACTGATCTCGACATCCCACTGCGGCGGCAGGCTGGCGATCAACAGCCTGCGCGCCAGGTTCGAGTCATCCACCACGAGTACCGGTAGCGACATGGCTATCCTCCGTCGGCCGAACCGGCACGGCCCTGGCAACCGGGCGGGAGATTGCCGGACGCGTCACGCTGGGCGTTCTGGTCGACGGGCAGCGTGACCCTGAACGTGGTGCCCTCGTGCACGACGCTGCGTACGTCGACCGAGCCGCCGTGCGCGCTCACGATGCCATATGTCACCGACAGCCCGAGTCCCGTGCCCTGACCGACCGGCTTCGTCGTGTAGAACGGTTCGAAAATCCGCTTGAGGTTCTCCGGCGCGATTCCGCAGCCTGTGTCCTGAACTTCCAGCCAGACCGCAAGGCCGTCGGCCGCGGTGCCCGTGCGCACGCACACCATGCCGGGCGTCGCGTGGACGCTGCTGCTCGCGCAGGCATGCGCCGCGTTCATGACGAGGTTCATGACGACCTGGCCGATCTGCGACGGCACACAGCGGATCGGCGGCAGCTCGCCGAAACTGCGCACCAGCTCCGCGTGATACCGGACCTCCTTGCCGACGATATTCAGCGTTGATTCGATGCAGCGATGCAGATCCACCCATTCCCACGTATGGGCGCCGTCCACGCGCGAAAAATCGCGCAGATCGACCACGATCTCGCGCACGCGGGACAGCCCTTCTCTGGACTCCCGCAACAGCGTCGGCGCGTCTTCCCGCAGATACTCGAGATCCGCGTCGCGCCGCACTGCCGAGAGCCGGCGCAGTTCGTGCGCGCCGAGCTGCGCGTCCACTTCCGCGTATGCGTCGATCACGCCGAGTAGGTCATGCACATAGGTGTCGAGCGAATTGAGGTTAGACAGGACAAAGCCGACCGGATTGTTGATCTCGTGCGCCACCCCGGCCGCAAGCTGCCCGATCGCGGCAAGCTTTTCCGACTGCAGCAGTTGCTGATGCGCCTGCTCGAGCTGCGCATTCGCCGCCGACAGTTCGCGGTTGCGCTCGGTGAGCTGCGCGAGGGCGTCGCTGACCAGCCGTTCGCGCTTCTGCAGTTCGTCCCAGGCGATACAGACGTCGGTCACGTCGCTGATGGTGACGCATACGGCACTCACGCCGGCCCCGTCCCTGATCGGGATGAACGTGCAGTTCTGCCGCATGGCGTCCAGTGCGCCGGTGATCGGCCGGTTATGCTCGAATCTGAACAGGTAAGGACGATGCTGCCAGTCGCTGAAAGCGTATGAGCCGAGCTGAAACACCGATTCGAATTTCTTGCGCAGCCATTTTTCCTGCAACTCGGGAAATGCGTCGAACAGCGGGCAGCCCAGCAGTCCGGCGCGATTGCGGCCGCTATGCCGCTCCATGAAGCCGTTCCAGACCCGTATCCGCATGTCGCGATCCACCGCGAATACGCCGACGTCCACCAGATCGGCAATGGCGAATCCGAGCGTATCCGCTCCAACCGGTTCCATTTCAGCTCCCGACGACCGCGTAACACGCGTGGCCACACATGCATAACGGCCGTGGCGACACCTTCTGATATCCGTATTTACCTGAGGAATATGCCGCGCTAAAAAACCGTTGAATCGCACACCGATGCGAGATGAATGCCCGCGCCGGATACGGACAACCGGCGCCCCATCAAAGCCGGGCGAACCGGCCGGATAGCCGCATCCGCGTTACCGGGAAAAAAAACGCAGCGCGTCAATTTGAACGGCAAATGATAGTGCTGCGTCACGTCGGCAAGACCGAATCGATCGACGATTGCGTCGAGGAGCGGAAACGCTGCGTAGGCTAGCCCGTGCTCTTTATGTCAGGCCCCGGCGCTAAGCGTCACCTCATCCGCGCCGGGAACGCGGGGACGCAAGCGTGTCGAGTGCCGCGAGGCACCCGTCCGCGCCGATCCTCCCTCTGCACAGCAGTACGCGGCCCTGTGCGTCGACGCGCGACGCGCTGACTGCAAGCGCTTGCGCGACGAGGCCGCGCGCAACGTCCACGACGTGAATCGAACTGCCAGACATGCCGTCACCTAGATCCAGAAGTCCAGAAGCCGCGATGCGAGGATGCCGCTTCGTCCTCGATCAGGGGGCCGACCACTTCGACTGGCCGCTGCCCGCGCAGGAAGACCTCGCGGCAGGGTAGCGAGAAGGTCGGGTTTTCAGGGTGCGCGCCGGTTAGTGCGAGCAGGCGATGTTCGGATAGCGCGTAGACAACACGCCCGATGTTGCACCAGTAGATCGCACCCGCGCACATGCAACATGGCTCGGCGCTCGTATAGAGCGTGCATCGAGCAAGTTGCTCGGGTGACAGCAGGCGGGCAGCCATCGCCGCGGCTGCGAGTTCGGCGTGCTGGGTGGGATCGCCTGCCGGTGGCATCGAATTGTTCCCGGCCGAAGCGACGATGTTGCCGTGCTCGTCCGCCACGATTGCGGCGAATGGATGGCGGCCTTTGCGGCGCGACTCGTCAGCCAGTTCGATGGTGGCGCGCAGCAGAGCCATATCGCGCTCGCAAGGGGTCGCGGATTCGCGTGCCGTATTTGCGCTCATCTGAAAGATTTCCTTTTGGTCAAGGGAGAAGAGGATGGGTCGGTCGATGGGCTTCGGTGTGCGCTTCGCTGCCCGCGCCGCCGACGATGGCATGCGCGGTATCGGAGGCATCGGTGGGCTGACGCTCGTGGTTGAGCAGGACGTTGAGCAAGATGGCGGTGATCGCGCCGAGGAAGATCCCGCTGTCGAGAATCAGTTTCGCAGGCCCGCTCACTTGCGCGAACAGCGAGGGAAACGACATCGGCAGCACGCCGACGCTCACGGAGACCGCAACGATGATCGCGTTGCGCGTGCCTTCGAACCGCACGCGCGTGAGTTCCTGAATGCCAGCGACCGTCGTCATGCCGAACATCACGACCGCGCAGCCGCCGAGCACAGGACGCGGCACCGAGGCGATCAGCGCGCCGAGCTTGGGAAAGAGTCCCATGAGCACCATGATTCCACCTGCGGCAGCGACCACATAGCGGCTCTTTACGTTCGAAAGCGCAATGAGCCCGGTGTTTTGCGTGAATGCGTTGTAGGGAAAACTGTTAAAGATGCCACCGAGCATCGTCGAGAGACCGTCCGCGCGAAATGCATTGCCAAGGGTCGTCTGCGTGGACGGGTGGCCGATGATCGTGCCGATGGCGAGCACGTTGCCGGTCGTTTCCGCCATGATGACCAGCATCGCAAGCGCCATGACGAGGATCGGCGTCGCGGCGAAGTGCGGCATGCCGAATGCGAATGGTGCGCTGATCTCGAACCAGGACGCCTCGCCGACGTGCGCGAAGCTCGTCATGCCGCATGCCGTCGCGACGAGGGTGCCGACGATCAGGCCAATCAGCACGGCAAGATTGCCGACGAATCCGCTGAATCGCGCGTAGATGAACAGTGTGACCGCCACCGTGGCGAAGCCGAGCATCAGATTCGCGGCCGCGCCGAAGCCGGGGGCGTCTGGATTGCCGCCGCCCAGCCAGATCGCTGCGGCCGGCATCAACGAAACACCGATGATCGTGATGAGACTACCGATCACCACTGGCGGAAAGAAGCGCAACAGGCGGCTGAAGACCGGCGCGATGCAAACAGTCAGAGCGCCCGCAGCGATCACGGACCCGAACACGTATGTGAGGCCGTATTGCTTGCCGATCATGATCATCGGCGCGATAGCGATGAACGAGCATCCCTGGATCAACGGGAGCCGCGCGCCGAACGTCCAGAGGCCGATCGTTTGAATCAGTGTGGCGACACCCGAGGTCAGCAGATTGGCGTTGATGAGCGTCACCATTTGCTGCTGCGTCAGGCCGAGCGCGCTGCCGAGAATGAGCGGCACGGCCACGGCTCCCGCGTACATCACCAGCACGTGCTGCAATCCGTAGCTCGCGAGTTGCCGCGCCGGCAGGATTTCGTCCACACGATGCGTACTTTGTCTGCTCATGCAATGTCTCCCTGGTTCGTTTCGAGCCGCCCTGCGCCAGCGAGCCGCGTGCCGAAAATCGCTCCGCGTAGACGGCTGGCCATGCCTCGGCCCGTGCGCCATCATCCATCACGATAGCGATCGGGCAAAATGATCACTCATCGATTTTCTTGATACATCAGGATGAGGCAATGCGCTATTCGCTTGAACAGCTCGAGATGTTTGCCCGGGTGGTGAAGACCGGTTCGTTTTCTGCGGCGGCGCGCAGTTTGGGCAAGACGCAATCGACCATCAGCATGGCGATTGCGAACCTTGAGGTGGACTGGGGCTTGCCGCTCTTCGATCGCACAAGCAAGCTGCCGGTGCTGACTGCTGCCGGGGGCAAGCTGCTCAACGAGGTCGAGCTGGTGCTGGAGCGGTGTCTCGACCTCGAGTCCCACGCGAACGACCTCGGGGACCTGGTCGAGCCTGGACTGACACTCGCGATCGAGGTGCCGCACAAGACGCTCATGCCGGCCATCACAGATTTTTCCGTGCAATTTCCCAACGTCGACCTCGATATTCGCCATCCCATGCACGGCGACGTCAACGATCTGCTGCTAAAGGGCGAAGTGGATCTGGGCGTCGCGTTTGCACAGCCTGCATATTCTCGGGACCTTGGTTTCTCGCAGGTTGGCAAGCTGATTCTTGCTCATATTGCGCATCGCGATCACCCGCTTGCACGCCTGACGAGTGTGAGCTTCGCCGAGTTGCGCTCGCACCGCCGCCTCGTCTTCAGCGCGCACAACAACACGCTTCCTGGCACGGAGTATCTCGATTCGGCGCGAAGCTGGCAGGCGGAGAGTTACCTGGCACTACTGGAGATGGCACGCGCCGGGCTGGGCTGGACGACGCTGCCGCGGCAGTTGATCTTGCGCGAATTGGCCGATGGTGAATTCGTCGAACTGCAACTGGCGGCGTATCCGCACACCGACTGGCTGGTGGGCGTCGATCTGACGTGGTTGAAAACGCGCGTGCTGGGCAAGGCCGGCGTCTGGTTGAAGCGCCGTCTGCAGGGCCACAAGGTCTATGAACTGGATCGCAATGGCAATGCGACCACCCTGTAGCGAGCTTCGAGACGACGCGAAGAGAGTCCGGGGACTGTTTGCGATTCCGCTGCTCGCATGCGCTCAGACGACGCAGTGATAGCGGCACCACGCTTTTCGCCGCTCAGTGCCGCGAGAATGAGTTGAACATGAATGGCTTGACGGGGCCCGTGATGGGCCCCAACGGTGCTCAGAGGCCCACCCAGGGCCTCGTTTGGCCAAGCGCTTCTGGCGCATTTGACACCGAAGGATGAGCAGACCTGCTGGCAATCCGGCTTAACTGCAGTCCGCGACCGCACCGGAGACATCGATTGGGCGACCGCTTCTGGATGGTCGATGACGCTCGAATATCGCAGAGGGCCTCCCGGCGGACGGCTCATGATGGCCGACGCCTGTTTCACGCGGTCGGCAGCAGGCGATCCATTTCGGCTTATTGATTTTCTACAAAACAGACGTCCGATCTTCTGAAATCGGATCGGCGCCTATCCCTTGGATTTAAACCAAATCGTACTTTTCGGGGTGAACAGCAAAATCACGGCTACGACTTCGGCGACATGCTCAAGGTTATTGCCTAGCGTCATCGACGCGTTCTCCGGGTGCATTAAGTGCGTCAAGAAGACCACAAAGAAAATTACCAGTGCTATCGCGGATAGTGCGTTTTTCGCCCAGCCGCGCCGAAAAAATAGCTTGACGATCAGAAATCCTTTCACTAATGCCCATACGGCGAGCACCGCGACGGAGAAGAGTGTGAAGCTCCTTAAAGTGCCTGCCGATATTTTGGGTGAGATAGAAAAATGCTTCACCGAGAGTAAATATGCGCCATGAGCTATCTCGATCAATAAATGGAGGGATATCCAATAAGAAATCACAAAAACAAGTGCGGCAATTTTTGCAGTGGCCGGTGTGTCGCTATTGAGGATCGGCACACTTTCGCGAAGATCAAATTTCCCTGTGGGATTTCTCTTCGGTGCTTCCGCGACACGAGAGCGAAACCACATCAGACTTTCGTGTGTGAAGAGTAGCGCAGAGGCAGCGCCAAGCATCAGGAACACAGCGGTGCCCGTGTCGACATTCAGTTTAATTGAGTGTGCGAAGCGAAAGGCTGAGAGACCAACGAACCCTATGAGTACGACGAGACGGCCGATAGCGCGTTTTCGCCCGACAAGTGCGATGACGTATAGGCCGAAACCTAGTTGGGCCAGCAACGTGGCCTCTATGAAGAGGCCAGCGATGCGTTGTGTCGAGGTCGCTACCGGAATTGTTCTCTGAAGGCTCGCTAAAAATATAGCGTAAGTGGCCCATACCGCCAGCAGTAGAAAAACCACGGCCTTTATTGATGTAGGGGTTTGTCTCCACCAAGCTACCGCTGTACTCTTCGCGCTCTTCCATGCTCTCAACACAACCCCCCAAGAAATCCATGATAGTTACGACGACGCTTATTCACGTGTCGATACTCGTTGTGCCACTCGGAATCAGTTAACCGCGAACGATGTAGCCAAGCGAAATAAAGTGGGCCGCATTGTTTCTTCGTTCGCGGACGATCGATCCGCGCCTCTCGACGACGGCCCACTTTTGACGACCAACAACCGCAACGAGTGGGATTGTCAACGATCTGCTCAAGCTTGTCGACTAACCGAAGGTGGCCGCTATCTCGCGGATGTCCCGCGACGCAAGCCAGATCTAACGTGGGGCCGGGCCCGCGAAGATCGCGGCACGAGCAAAGCAACGCTCAATAAACTATGTCATCCTAATTTCTAATCCGACGACAATCGGGAGCCTTGGTCAGAAGCCGGCCCCGTCAATCGAACGACTGACACGTCGGCGCCCCGGCAATCACGTCCCTGTCGCACGGTTCCCCGATACCGTCCCGTATACCGTCAACGCCACTGACGGTATACGGCAGACCTCTTGCGCACAGCGCCCCGTATACCGTCAGAAATACCGTCAATCCGGGCCCTCTGCAACTTGGCACAACACGGATTGAAATGAAAAAATCCTCATATTTTTCAATAGATTACAAATCGACTCCGGCAAGCGATGGTCAAGCCCACCTCGTTTGCCAGTTGATGTAACCGGTTGATTTAAAAAAGGATTCCTTCCACCTCACTCCCACTCGATTGTCAACCCAATGGCTGAAGCCTTGTGGGGACGGGCGTTTGAGCCTCGTCGCGCGGCGTCGATACCGCCTGCGATACCGAAAAATGTGTCCGGCAGTTGGCGGCAGCTATCGAAACACCTCGGCAGATCACCGGTCTGCCTGTTTGAAAAAATCGCGCGCACCGGTATCGCACGACGTTTTGTGAGCATCATACCGCCGTTGATACCGTCAGGCTCATTCGACCGCAGCCCTCGATACCGTTCCAATCTCGATGCACCGCAAAAGTCTACATACAATACTGGTTAGCTGGAGAATCGCCCTCTGAAAAGACAATTTCTTAGGTTTCCGACTTGTAGCCACCTCCGTCCGGATGATATTTTTGGATAATAAATTTCGCAATTGCGTCAGTTACAAAGCTCATTGGCAAGAAATGCGCAACATCCCCAGACCCTGTCGTTACCAGTCCAATTGCAAACACCGATATGTTTCCTTGAGCATCGAGAGCAAACTCAATTACGGGCGATCCGCTAAACCCATCCAAATCACCATCTTTCCAGTTTAAATTCTCAAGCTTGTAACGTCCGCCGATTACGCTGTCGCCAGCGAAAGTCCCGTGAAACCCTCTTGGCTGCACCCTCGCCAATCCCTCGTCATAGTCAATGCTCTTCGAAATTCCAGGAAACCCTACAGCCCTGAGCTTGCCACCACCTAACTTTAGACGCTCCATCATGAAATCGACGTCATCTTGATGTCGCAGTGGGAGTGCTCTCCCTTTCAAAATATTTCGCTTCTCATCACTTACATCTGCGACGACGTATATTGCGACGTCTTCATACTCCTCTTCGTCTTGCGAAGCCTTCACGAGAAAGAAGCCATCAAAATTAACTGCTTCACGATCGGATTGATTTTGATGATAAGGTATCGTCACAACACCTTTCTCTTTTCCACAGGCATCTATCACGCAGTGCTTTGCTGTGACAAAGAAAATATCATCATATGGTGGAAAATAGACAAAAAAACCTGTCCCACTAAAAAATGGCATGCCAGGTAAATCCTGGCTTTCAAGTAAAATTGGCACCACACTACCATACGGGATATAATTCGCTGTGTTCATTTTATATTAAATCCTAGATCTCTAGCTTTCTATGGCGTGGAAACTTCTTTGTGAAGTGCACCGGGACAAACGCTCTCGCGCGGAGATATCTCAAGGCTGCCGCAAGCCGCAGACGTCCTCCAAGCGGAAATACGTTAGCCATGTTCGAAGGCACGCCGTGCGTGAAATTTGGCTACTGTGTCGGCGGAGTTCCACATCGGGAACAATGGCGCACTGGCGTACTTGGCTTGGAAGTTCAAGGCTGCGTCGATAGCCTTTCGAAGCTCATCGATCCTCGTTTCACTGGGTGCGCAACCGTGGAGCACTTCCCGTCATTGCCAGCTGTCGCTCAATGAATGGCAGAGTGGCTCTGTCTATAGCCACGACGGGGCCGGAGCGAATATCTCACCAAGGCATGCGGTTCGATATTCAGGCCCCGGTGTCAGGTGCCAAAGCTCGATTGCCGGGCTTCGATGCGAGGTACCGCGCGCCGTCGAAACCCCGACGTCGGCATGCCGCGACATCCCCATTCCGCGCCACGACCACCGACGCCTGGCTTCTGAAATGTATGCGTTACCATGTAAAACGCGAACGACCGAAACAACGACAAATTGTGACCAGGGGGCAGACGTGTATTTGGCGCAGTTGACGATTTCAAACTTTCGAAAGCTCCAGAAAGCAGAGTTGCGATTCCAACCGGGCTTAAATGTCCTAGTGGGCGCGAACAATGTGGGCAAGACTGCTGTCGTCGATGGCTTGCGGGCGTTACTCGCCGGGCATGACGAACCGTATCCTCGGCTCGACATCAACGATGTGCATCGACCTCATGGCGGGACGCCAGCCGGGGACATCACGTTCCAGTATATATTTCGCGGCCTTGACGAAGACGATGAGGCCGACTTCCTTCCGGCATTGAAAATGGATGCCGTTGGCAACGCAGAAGCACACGTTACCATTCGCTATGCGGACGCTGACAAGATAGGCCGCCTGCGCGCCAAACGCTGGTGCGGCGATCATGAAGACGTGGGATTGACGGCGGACATGATGGAGAACCTCCGCGGGGTGTATTTGCCCCCACTCCGCGATGCGTCACAAAGCCTGAAACCCAGTCGTACCAGCCAACTTTCGCGGCTGTTTCAGCTGCTGTCCGATGATGTCGGACGCAGCGAGATCAATGAAGCACTGAAGAAGCTCGACGAAGAGCTGAAAAAACATCAGCCGATCACCAATACCCATACGGCAATCAAGAGTCGGCACGACACTATGCTGGGCCCCCAGTTGGCCCAACTGCTGGAGCTGGGGTTAAGTGGGAGCGACTTTCAGCGACTGGCGTCTCGTCTTTCACTGATGGTCGACGCGTTCGAGATCGAACAGAACGGGCTTGGCTTCAATAACCTGATTTTCATGGCGGTGGTTCTCAGCGAGCTGGCCAAGAACCCGGAGTCGAACTACCGTGGGTTGATCGTTGAAGAACCTGAAGCGCATCTGCATCCTCAGCTTCAGGCTGTCCTTTTGGACTATCTCGAGACCATCAAGGCCACGGATGGAGAGAAGCCGGTCCAGCTATTTGTGACCAGCCATTCCCCCAACTTCGCCAGTATTGCCGATATCAACAGTCTGGCGTGCATGGTGGACACAGGCGGCGCAGTCGAGACATTCTTCCCGCGCGACATTAGCTTTGGGAAGGGAAAGCGGGAAAAGCTGGAGCGTTACCTCGACGTGACGCGCGCGGAGATATTTTTCGCCCGCCGGGTCATCTTCGTGGAAGGTGCCGCTGAATTGATGCTGGTCAGCGTGTTAGCCGAAAAGGCCGGCTACAGGCTACGCGAACATGGCGTGAGCCTCATCAGCGTCGAGGGGCTGAACTTCGATTCATTCCTCCCCTTGTTTGGCGAGAAAGCCTTGAAGATCCCGATTTCCGTGATTACGGACGCCGATCCCGTGGACACGCCTTCCGACGGAAGCGAACCGAAGGCGCTGTACCCGGCTGCCGGCGATGCCGTCAAAGTTTCCGACAACACCGCCAAGATGAAGGAAAGCGAAGACGCCCTCGTCAAGATTTTTCACGGCGTCAAGACGCTTGAGTATGACCTGGCGCTACACCAGGACAATCGCTCGGCGATGCTCAAGGCACTCAAGGAGCTGCATCCGAAAATCGGCGAAGCGGTTGAAACTTCGGTCAATGCGGCCACCGCAGACGCCGACAAGGCACGGCTCCTGTTCAGCGGCATGTTCGAACGAACGCAGAACAACGTCCAGAAAGGACGATTTGGGCAAGCGCTCGCCCAGATTCTGGCGGACGGCGCGCCATGCACCGTGCCGGAGTACCTACGCCTGGCCATTGAGCACGCCTGCCAGAAGGCGCCGGCACACTCATGACGGAACTGTCACCTGAACAGTCGGCGATCATTGATGCGTCGCTTGAGCCCATGGCCGTCATCGCATGCGCAGGAAGCGGAAAAACGCTGACGGCGGTTCGACGGCTCGCCGAAATACGCCGACAACTCGGCGACCATCGGCGATGGGTCGCACTGCTGTCCTTCTCCAACGTGGCCGTGGATACCTTTCGACAAGGTTATCAGCCCCTCGTCCGGGAAATGTCTGTCGGCGCGGGCGGCCACCGTGTTGACATCGACACACTGGATGGATTCATCACGCGTCACGTGCTTCATCCACACGCGCATCGAACGATGAAAGCGGCCCAAGCCGCGTTCCTCGTGACAGGCGGCGAAGCGTTCCTGAGCGGGTTCACATTCAAGCCGGCTAGCTATCCCGTCAGCATCACAAGCATGCAGGTCGGAACCTGTGACGCCGGCCTCTATTTCTATTACGCGAATAACGACCAGGTTGTGGCGCTGGATCAAGACATCGCATCGAGGATCGTCCATCGGCTGGGAAAGACGGGCGCCTATACGCATAACCTTGGCCGCTACTGGTGCTTCCGGACACTCAAGGAACAGCCCCTTGTCCTGCGCGCCCTGGCTCGCCGGTATCCGCACATTCTCATCGACGAAGCGCAAGACATCGGCGCCCCTCACCAGGCTATCCTCGAACAACTGATCGGCGCCGGCGTGCGGATCTCGTTGATCGGCGATCCTAACCAGGGCATCTACGAATTTGCCGGTGCCAACGGACGGTTCTTGGCTCAGTATGGTGAGCGCACCGGGATCACAGATTTGGGCCTGACCCGAAACTACCGCTCTGCCCCCCCCATCGTCGACCTGGCCAACAAGCTCTCGGCTCGGAAGGATGTGGCCGACCGCAAGGCGCCCAAGACCACCCATGGCGCGTTCTTCATTCCGTACAAGACGACTGACCGCGACAAGGTTGTAACCGCCTTCCAAACCGCGGTACTCGCAGCGGAGCTGGAAATCGGACGATCTGCCGTGCTATGCCGTGGCCGCGACCTTGCCGACCGATTGGCTGGCAACGATTCGCCGGCGGGCCAGGGAACGGTGAAGAGTTTTGCCCAAGCTGCCGTTGCGCGTGACAAAAAACAGGACTACGTGTCCGCCTTCAAGGCAGTCGCCACCTGTATCGTCGGCCTTCTTGCTGATCCGCCAAAAGAGCTGGTGGCCGCGATCACTCAACCCACCCGCTACCCGGGACCCAAGAGCCTGCGACGTCTCGTTTGGCGTTTTACGCGCGACCCCGATTCGGGCCTGCCTTCAGCGACGCTGCTGGCTGACACCGAATGGCATCCGCAATTGCTCGCGAGGGTAAAGGCGTTGCTCGCTACCCTGGAAAGCGCGCATGGTCTGAAAGCTACTGACAACATCGGCATGAAGCTGGCAAAGAAAGGCCTGCCCAATGCCCCGCTTGTCACTGCCGCAGACCTTGCCGCCCCCAACGCCCCTCGAATCCGTATTGATACGGTTCACCAAGTGAAGGGCGAGAGTCTGGACGCCGTGCTCTATATGGCAACCAAAGAGCATGTTGCCGCTTTGTTAGCCGGAGTCGATTCAGAGGTGGGACGTATTGGGTATGTCGCAGTGACTCGGGCTAGAAACCTCCTCTGGCTGGGTGTTCCAGCCAATGCACTGGCCGAGTTGCGTCCGCAACTGATTGCGTTCGGTTTTCACGAGGCGGGCATGCCGGTGACTCACGTCGCACCTCGTCTCCAAACGGAAACTCCCTCGGTAACAATGGGAGAACAGGAATGAACGTCGGAGATTCTGACGAGTTCGAATTTTCGCCCAACAGCAAGGCAACCATGACGAGAGGGATACCGACATGCGGGGGATGTGGCACGACTAAGCAACCGAGCAAATGGTATCGCACCTTTAATCGATGAGATGAATGTTTCCTTTGAACATGTCGATCCTTCTCGATTCTTTCTTGGGCAAGAGCTCAATCGTGTCCGACGCAAATGGCACAGGAAGATCGGCACCATCTGAGATTCTGCTGTCGATGTACCAGTCCGCACGATGATGTCCGAGCATCTTTTCGATAAGAAAGCAATTTGCCATTGCCCAGCTCGATGTCTTCAATACAACAGCACGTGGTTGATGCGCAATTTGGCCGTCGAAAACAGCCGGCGCAAATGCATTATGCGGAAACGCCAGTCCCTTTACCGATATAGCATAGATCGACGCGCCGCACGCATGCTGCAGAAAAGACCTGAAGTCGTTTAACTCAGCAAAGAATCCTTTCCTAGACCAGTTCGGCTCCGTCATGTAGGAAAGGAGCAAGACAGAGTCGTTCCATATGTATCCGTGACTATGTAGCGGGAGACCGTGATTGATCTTTGCCACGGCGCGACTTTGCATTGCAATCATCGCTGACGAGCCTTTGCCAGATGTGGCAAGGCTGCGAGTACCAACGAGATCAAAAGCTGTGACAATACATGGTGGCCAATTATTGGTATTCATGTTTTCTTGATGACTGGATGAAAATAATCTCGGACAGTAAAAATTTCGAAATTTTCTAACTATCGCGGAAAACCGCTTCATGCGGAAATGCAGTATGACGACCGCTGACGTGTGCGCAACGCAAGCTTACGCACGCCTGTCGCCAACGGAAATGGAGACCACGTGACAGGACGCAATATCCCATGGATGCTAGCAGCCAAAGACCTACTCAACGACCTACCGTTCTTCGGTGCATTGGGATTCATTTGTGGGCTCGTTCAGTGGGTTGGCTACCGATACTTCAACAAAGCACAATGGGGAGCTGAATTGCTTCAGGAGCATATCGCCTTCAATTCGATGGTCCTGACGGTGATGTTCCTCTGGCTCGTCAAAGGAACCGTCGAGCGATTACGTGCAAAACGTGAACTGTCTCACCTCACGGCGCTGGTTGACCATATCGTCGCTCGCGCTGTCGCCTTGGCTTCCGTCGCGGCAGCGGTCGTTATGGGTTTCGGACTCGCCGCCGCTTTTTTCCAAGCCTTTGGTCACGCCCTCATGTTCGAGTACTTCGCCCTGTATTTTGTCGCGCTCGCCGAGATTGCTGCCAACCCGTTCTTTCCGCCGGGCCATTCCCGAACCTATCTGCCGGCCCTGAGCGTCATCATCGGCCTACCGTTGGGCCTTAAGTTTTTCGTCTAGCCCCAATAGCATCCGCAGTAGCGCCAAATTACCACGACGCCGTGCATCAACGATCCCCTCGCCGACGCAGAAAACACAAGGCTCATCAGATAGCATGCGAGAACCGAATCTTTCTTTCGCTCAACGATCAGAACCTCCGATCACATAAGGACGACCTCTTCGCAGGAACGGTCGTCCATATCAGGTGTTGTCCAGCGATATCCTGGCCGAACTTGCAGACACCCTCTTACACTACGTCAGACGGCCCTTCGTCCGAGTCGGAAAAGCCCCCGTAAGATTAGCGCAACAGCCTGGTCCACGTGCGGCGTGCGAGCAACGATTGCGTTTTCCTGTTCCGTCAAGCCATTATTCAAGTCACACCAAGAGAACACCTCAAATGCCTGGCGCTCGGCCCAACCACGATGTGCGTTTGCCCACGGGGCTACCATACCCAGCGTCTCCGCGATATCGCGGGCGCAACCACCAAACCCGCCAATCACGAAGAGCGGCTGTTTACCTTGGAGCGCCAGCAACGCCTCCTCTGCAATACCCGGCATCAAACCACTGTACCGATCGACGCGGCCGCCAAGGACGATACGTGCGTGTGTGGTTCGCGCCGTCGCCTCTCGCATCGCTGTAAGCCCTTGTCGCCACTCCTCGCCTGTCGGATGATGTTCGGGAAAATTCCTCCGCTCGCCCATGGTGACAACTCGCCCCTGCAGGTCCAGAAGGACAAGCTTGGCTACCCCGTTCAGGTCCGACTGGATCCGCTCCAGCTCCTGTACCGGCTTCTGGATGTGCACCGGCCAGGCAAGATAATTCAGAATTCCGGCACGCTCATCGCCGTCATCGGCATCTCGACGGTGCCGCGCGACGAGTTCGAATAGCAGCTCGGTAAAGCCGTTCGCACGCAGGTCACCGCCATAGACTATCCGGGCCCCGAGGGCAAGCAGGTGACGTGCAATTTCCGTCATGGCATCGCTCAAGTGCTGATCACTAAGTCCAAGAGCTGGCATGTCCGGGCTATCGGAGGTCGAAATCGCAACGGCATGCTGCGCCAGTGCCTCACGGTAAGTCATCAGATCTCCTCCGCAATCCATTCTGTGAAGCTTCGCAACCGCACATGTGGCGCGACAGTTTCAAACAGACGTTCCTCTTCAGCGCTCAAGGGCGGGTCTGGATAGACGATAGTCGGTTGTGCCATCTCCGAAACCGGGGGAAGTCCGGCAAGCGAAACGAGCTCAGGTGCGCGGGGAACGAAAACGACGTCGCGCTCGCCGCCTCTTTCAAGTTCAACCCGGCAACGCCAGAGGAAGTCCTTGAGCACTTCATCGAGCAATCGCCCAACAACGACATCGATACGATCAGCGAGCTGAGGATCCATACGCACGATCGGGACGTTGCCCATGTACGGAAACGCCCGTTCGTCTTGATCGCCAATGCAGTTGGCGACTACCAGTGGAACATTCCGCCGTTTGGCCTCGATAATCTCGCGCCGACACCATTCGCGAGAAGAATACGAGTCGGTGTGAATCGCGACGACCGCACTCTGAGCCACCTGCTTCAGCAAGACTTCATTAAAGCGAAGTCCCGCTGGAATATCGTGTACGTCGAAAAAACTGCCCAAACCATGGCCAACATGAAGATGCTCGCGAATGCGACGCGCAATGCTTTCGCCGTCATCGTCGTGCTTGGAGTGGCTCAAAAATATCTGAACCTTCTGCAAATACCTGACGAGTGCCTCGCTGTCCTCCTCCGGCCGCTTCAGGTGTTCGAGATAGTGTCTGAGCATGCGACAGAACTCGTATGTCAGCTCACTGATTAGCCGCAGAAGGAGCTTGTCGCCAGCCAGTGTCTCGCTCCATTGATCCCATCGCAGAGCCTGCTCCGCCACGACGAGTCCGGTCCGCTCAATCGCGACGGGGAACAGTCGTGCCGCGAGACCCGCAGCGTCCGTCTGTTCAGACAACTCACGGATGTACGCCATCCAATCTGCATCGTTCGCCAGGAATGATTCCGAGAGTACGACTATAGCCGTCGTCTCCGCCTCGCCAAGATCGATCGGCAACGGCCTTCCGGCGTCAGGCGCCGGTTCAGAACGGAATATGACGCTTAAGCCCGTGCCTCCCGCCACGTTTGCGTAAAGTTCGCGGCGAAAATGCTTCCTCAACACCTCCGCCACCGCGGCTCCGTCCTCAAAATCTGGATGCCAGACGATGTAGACCACTAAGAAAGGGCGAGCAATATCGACCATGGATGTCCTAAGCGTTTTTCAGGCGTCGATCCCGATCATTCATGTTCGGGTTCTTGTCTCGTTATTCAAATCTTCAACGACATGAATGCAAGCGCCGGCATTCGCGGCCTGCACTCGAACTGTATACCAACATGCACAATGCCAGCCAAGCGGCACGTTTCTTCGGCGACTTCGGATAGCTCCGCGAGAACCGTTGACAGCCCAGAAAATTTGTTCATCTGGATTGTAATATATGCTCGACCCCTAACCTTCCACTATGACCTTGTTGTCCTTCGCGGAATATCTGGCACTCGCCGTCTCAAAATCAAATGGGTCTCCGAGCACTCTATTAGATGCGAAATTTGATTCTATAAATTTCAATAACAGTTCGACGTCAGAAATATCAAAAACCCTGTGATGCCTTGCATTTCTATAATTGATTTTCCGGAGCAGATCGACCGGAATTTCTATGGCCGCAGCACCAAAATAAAAAAAATAATCTGACACGAGAACCGCATCGGTCTGGGTGTCGTTTTTTACGTTATAAATATTTGGCGAACCATCTGGATAACTATGGTGCGAATTCAACTGCCTCCAATCTCCAGAAGCCTGATGATAAATATTATCGCCTACCATCATTTTTTTGCTTCCATTTCGCACTGGCTTCTTGTCTCGATAGAGCGGATTTTCCCAGTATTCGTTGAACGTGATTGAACTGGACACCCTCATAGCGAATATGCATCTACCCGTTGCTTTTAGCCGTGAACCTCCCATTCCAATAACCCAATCCCCCTCTTTGGCTACACGCCGAATAATTGGTTTGCAAGTCGCCAAAGTGCACAATTTGTGGAACGGATTCGGCGCAAACCCAAAATCGCGATCCACCACATACATATATACCTTCGACATGGCTAACACTGAGAGGTCACTGAGGCGTTTACTGGGGATCGAACTGAGCCATCTGGATTCTCAAATGTATTATCCCCATCGTCGATTGCCTTTTTAATACTATTCGCATTCCATCCAACTATGGCCGATGCATATTTCTCAAGGCTCTTAGGAATATCCGCATCCTTCCCTCCCTGCTCAAATACTCCGACGATTCTCTTACCTTGAGCATGCGCCTGATCGATTTCCCAGTTAACCCAAGGTCTTGTATGGGTCTTTTCTCCAATCAGAACTACAACGGTAGATGCCCATGAAATCTTCATCCGAAGCAAACGCTCAATCACAGCATCTTTCACCAAACCTCGATCCAGCCGCTCCTGGTTCGCGGGCTTCGCACGAATCGAGCTGTTTCGCACATCCCACCCTTTTCCCCCGAGTAGCCCCGTAAATTTATCAACCAAAGCATCATCTCGATGATGGTGGCTGATAAAAAGGTGCCTCCGCTGTTCAGATTTAGTCATTTCATGGATCCTCGCTGATATTTCCGCACACGTTAGCGACAGCCAGATGCTAGTCTCGATTCCGAATTTGGTTCAACGCGCCGCAAACGCACTCTCTAATTTACGTCGAATACGGCGGCGCTCATGGGTTGGTGACATATTCGATTCGGCGGGTTTCTCGATTTCCGACTAGGCGCCCGTTCGGGTGACTCCGTACCCGCCGCCAGACCTCGAAAGCATTAAGAATGGCTTGCTCCCATTGGGCCATCGTGCAGCGACTGACCTCTAGGTGACCGGTCAACTGACTGATGAGTTGAAGCAACTGAATGCTCACACTGTTGACACCCTCGTAGTAGGAATTCTTCTGTGCCTCGTTAAAAATCAGCGCCGCGATAGCTTCATCGATTACAGCTGCACGCCCTCCATCTTCAACTTCATCGACGGTCGGGCTACTTTTCCGCTTGCAATTGAAGAAAAGTCGACCTCGAAGTACTGGCGACCAGCCCAAGTGCGAAACAAAGGCTAAGTGGAAGATGTCATGAAAGCGATAGCCATCCTCCTTTTCGGCGTTGTCGGTCAATGGGTCCCCGAAGGGATTGCCATTGTATGAAAGTGACACCGCACTTGTACCATCGGGCTTTCTCGTTGCGGTGACATCCACGGTGAACAGACGAGGAAACCGCTCATTATTGGGAAATTCGCCATCGAAATCAGGGGAACAAGCTTCTCCCTCTGTACCTCGATCCCAGCGGTTGCTAGTTTTGTCAAGATTCTGCCTGGCGATGTCTTCAAGCCTCAGGTCATTCTTGTGTGCGATGTTAGACACGTACCATAGTAGATCGCCAAGCACCTCTCCAATGCGCGGACGAAATGCCAAATAGGCGGGTCCGTCGCGCAAATAGCGTAAGTACTCCGTCGATAATGCCCCGGCCCTTCCCGTGAGACCAAGTACCGGGGTCATCACTGATTCAATTCGCTGCGTATCTGCAACTTGATCCGTAGCATTTGCTCGCTGTTGATATTCATTCAGTTTCATCGATCATCCGGGTAACTATGTGATCCATCAAAAGACCTGCGCCAAGCCCCAACCGGTTGGGCTCCGGCGCCGAGAAAAATGATGGTTTTCGCTTCTTAGGTTCGCATTCCAAGTAAAATAAAGGCGAACATCAACAGACCTCCATAACGCGCTTTGACGCTTGAAATTGCAGCATCGCCACAGCCTCTCATGTAAAAGCTACATCCTACTCAGGGAGACTGCACGCGTTTCTTTGTGAGCGACCGCAGCTCGGACACAGCATCCAACGCACTCGGCGCCCAACGATCGAAGTCACTTTTCGAACGTGAGCCCTTCTCGAATCCCTCGTTGTCTCGTGCCAAACGCCGCAAAACACGTACAAACATTCCGAGGTCCTGATCCTCACCTTCATCGACGACCTCCAGATACGACGCCAGCAGGTTGAGTCCTTCAATAGCTACCGGAAGGCCATCTGGGTTATATTCTTTGGCCGTTGCTTCGAGATCGCAGAGCGTACGTTCCCAGCCACGCATGGCATCGCGCTGGGCGTCATTTCGCGCAGAGCGATGTACCAAGGCATTTGCCAATAGATGGAACCGCTCCGGCGACTGATCAAGCCAACGATCGATGATCGGCATAGCGACTTGCGTGGGCGATCGAGAATGGGTACGCGCGTCACCGGTAATCGTCGTAATCCGGCCCGGTCGAAATCTCAAAGCGTTACAGATTTCCCATTGCAGATATCGCATCTCGGCGACGTTGATCGGCCACCACCGCGCGAATTCCTGGGCGCGGTAGAACGCAATAACGTCGACCGCGTGTTGTGCATTTCCCAAATCGCGGCGTTTAAATTCCACCAAGCAGAAAGAGGCGAATTCTTCCCGTGTTCCGTCCGCCGTGAAGTCCCGGAACGGATCGATTAGAACCGCTATCGCTCGGGTACTGGCCTTCGTCTCTAGGAGCTTGATTACTCGTTCGATCTGGTTGATCTTACCGCCGAAGCGCCGAAGGCGGGCCCCATGCACGAATGGCATTCGATCTTCCAGACCTGACCGATCGAGCTGCCACCACGTGACAAGATCTTTCAGCCAACGCTGGCGCTCCGACTCATCCATTGGCTCCGACGTTGGGTAGTCTGTGGGCAGAGGCAGGTCTCCGGATACCCCGAGTTCAATATCGAGATGAACGATCAGCGTTCCGTTTGCGGCTTCCTTTGCAGCTGCCTCACAGGCGCGTTCGTAGACCTCATCAAGACTATTACCTTGGATAACGACTGGCCCCCCCTGAACAACGTCAGTGGTCCAGATTCGACGAACAATGGGTGGTATATCAATGAGTTCGACACCGCTACGCGGAATTTGCACCGGCTCGATCGACACGGCTGGGCTGTTGGGCATGCCAGTAAGAGTAATCAGGCGAGCGGCATCAGATTCGCTTCTTGCTTCGAATGTTGCCCCAGATATCACAAGAATCCGGTGCTCTTTGTCACCGTCACGATTGTAGACGTGCTCGAATTGAACCGAATGCTCGTGCTTATGACCATGCACGACAACAGCGATATCCCGATCGCGTAAAAAGGTCCGTACTTGCTCCAAGTTGGAAATATCCGCAAACGGCTTCAGCTCCTCGCGTAAGCTCGGTGTGCGGAGGTGATGATGCAGCAGCGCGAACCTGACTTGTCGTCCTGATGACGGCCGTGGTGTCTCTTCAATTACTTTCCGTAGAACCTCGAGTTGCTGACCGGACACTCGAGCCATGTCGTAGCGAGCTAAAGCGTCGAGCTGACGCCGTAGATTCGCCTCCATCTCCTGGCTCCCTTTCGCCGCGATAGAGGGTAGAGCAGCCCATACGCTTGCGAGCGGCTCAGGGAGGATCTGGGTAGCGTGGGACCAGTTGCTTGTGTTGATTGGAAAAACAGCCCAACGTCCGTCATCACTAACGAGTCGATGCGGTCCGCCCTCTTTGTCCGACGCATCGACTCCGTCCAGCCAGGGAGTTACGCACCCGGCCTTTCGCCACACTTCTATAAACTCGGCGTAGCGGGCGGCGGAACTGGGTTCGCTAACACGCGGGACGTCGTGATTCCCGGGGATGGCAACGATGTTGGCCGCCGTGACGCCTAAAGGCCCAAAGTGATGCAGCAGGAGATCGAGAAGTATCCTATGACCACCGGGTTGCCCCCGCTCTTGCGCGTCGCCAGTGAACAACACCCCATCCAGTTGATGACGGCTACGACTCAATCGTTCGGCAAGACGGATAAACAGCAGTTCGAGTGCCGACTCTCGTGTTTCACCATCGATCGCGGGGATCTTTACTTTATGGTCGTCGCGCACGAAAGGCACACCGGCCAACGCCAGGTGTGTGTCCGTCAAATGAAGAAATGTCGCGGAACTGGACATAGCACTCAAAATAGTTACGTGTTTAAAGGTAAGCATTCCTACAGATCGTCGTCAAGACACGCATCCCAAGGCGATGACACTAGCGACGGCGACGTTTCCTGCGTGGCTCAAACTAACCAGCCAGCTTTCTATATGGCGTTCGATCTGCAAATTAGCCAAACTTCGGTGCAAAACAACAGTAGGTGTCCCAGCATTTGAGGTCAAAACTTCCACATCGGTAAACGAGACACCATCACCCCACCCTATCCCAAGCGCTTTTAGAACGGCCTCTTTTGTGGCGAATCGTCCCGCCAATCTCGCCAACCGATCGACACCGGTCCCCGCCGCAGCCAGCTCCTTCGAAGTAAAATAGCGATCGAGGAAAGGAAGCGCTGGCTCCTTGACGAGTATTGAAAATTCACGGATATCGACAACGTCAAGACCGTGCCCCAGGATACCTCCCAGTGGCTTTGCAATGTGTGTCGCCGTCATTCCACGCTCCTCATCGGGATTTGCTTTTCTTACCGACCAATTTAATTGGACCGAGATATTTCAAATCCTTCGCATCCATGTCTACGAGAATCCTGCCACCCTCATTGGCAAGTACCTCGCGCCACACCTTGAACCCTAAGAGAATCGCCCTCTGCCACTCACCCATCGAACGCTTTCTGACTTCAAGAAGGGACGTTATCCCTTTGATAGTTCGAAGCAGATGGTAGTCGAGCTCTGATACACCCTCCAGCCATTTGTGGCCTTTGGCGTATTCAAATACAAGGGCGGCAACACCTTCGTCGATTACCTGTGCACGCCCCCCATCCTGAACCTCGTCTATATCGGCGCGGCTCTTTCGTTTTCGCTTTAGCAATTTTCTGATCACCGGTGACCAGCCAAGGACGGCAACATAAGCCAAGTGGAAAACGTCATGAAATCTGTAACCGTCAGGATCATCAGCGTTGTCGGTTAGGTCGTCACCGATTTTCTTTCCATCCATCCGCGCGCGTATTTTTTTCTTGCCTTTGACTAACACTTCACTAAGTTCGACCTCAAATCGCCGAGGGAAGCTTTCAAGCGCGTCGTAGTCAGCGTCAAAATTTACTGACGAGGAGTCCTGGTCACCCCAGCGATCCTGCGTCTTGCGAAGATTGATGCTCGCGATATCCTCTAGAGTGAGACCGAACTTGGTTGCAACGTTGGCGATATACCAAAGGAGATCGCCCAACTCTTCGGCAACGCGATCCTTGAAAAGTTGATGAGAATCTCCGTCGCGCAAATGCTTCTTGTATTCGCTTAATAACTCGCCCGTTTCACCAGCAAGACCCAAGAGTGGCACGATGACATCTGTGCCGACCTGGTTCTTCTGACGCCCAGGTACACGATCGGTTTTCTGCGCTTCCTGCTGGTAAACGTTCAGGTTCATTACGAGTCCCCGAGTTTCAAAGTTCCTTGCGTCTCTTGCGTCAAACTTTTGCGCTTCTTTCCTCTTTCTTGACTGGATTTAAGAGGCACAAAGCTCGCGTCAATCTTTTCATTGAGGCCCCATTTGGGGGGGTACCACGGAGGGTTGAGTGGCCCGGTTGGCGAGAATTTCTGCTTGATACGCGTTCGCCCTGAGATTCCAGCGATTTCGGGGTGAGCGACACGGGCATATTTGTCAACCTCGCAGAACAGATTTTGACAATCGATAAGCTGAAGTCGGCGCCCCCATAGTGATTGGAACGTTATACCAAGCCGCTCGAATTCTCGCTCCTGGTTATCCGCCATCAACCGGATAAGCTCAGCTTCATTAAGTCCCGCACTGTAGGAAAAGCACTTCCGCAATCCATCTCGCGCTCCTGGCCCCGGCACGACAAAATCCATCTCAGAGAAATCGGTGATTTCGCTATAGTTGATATCGGTCGTGAATTGATACGCTAGGAAGTCGCCAATAGTCGGATAGCTTCTCAGCAATTCAAACGCCGTCTGCATATTCCGCACTCTGCCAAGTTGACCCGCCAGGTCGTCCGCCATCATTCTTTCCAAAAGCCGAAGATGGTTCTGGTGCTTTGCCGCATGACCAAATGCGGATCCTCCCGGTGGCATGATATAGGCAGCAGAATAAATACGCGCGCCGGCGCGCATCGCCTCGCTTAGAACGCGATCGTATCGCTCAAAACGGTAATCTTTGAACGTTATAGAACCGAAAGCATACTCGAGCAATTCCCATGTCTCGATCTTGTTGAACAGCTTGAACAACAACGTCCTGAAAAGTACCTCAGGTGCGGAATCGGGCAAGTCATTGCGATAGATGACATGCCGAATCAGATACTGGCTAACCCGATCTGACGCGCGGTATGCATTCGTAAATTTATGCGCGCATATGATCGGATCGGCAGTCCAAGGCCCAGGCTCACCGGCAAGTCGGCGAAAAAAAACGCACTGTCTCTCTACGGCAAAGCGCCAATAGCTGTCGTACGCCGTAGACACCTTCAAGGGCGACAGATGCGACGACTTCGATATTGCATCAACCAATTCCGTCGTATCGCCCCCCGCCCCGTCGCCGCTCCTTGCACCAACACTTGATTTGCGTCTCACGCCACTGTCTCTGTTGTCGTTTGTTCTGCTGGCTGCGGCGAGACCGCCGATTCGTGCTCCGTGAGGCACGCGCGAGCGGCCGCAAGCAACGGCTTCATAGCCGGATCAGTCTTCGAGATCCTTTCAAATTTGGCAACACCAACCACTACGTTTATCCGTATCAACTTCATATCCATTTGCTGTGCCATGAAAGCGCCAAGCTGCGCAATCCCAAGATAATTGCCGTAGGCCTTCACAAACAACTGTTGTGTCGCGTAAAAGGCGTTAATGACCAAGCCTTCGCCTGTGGGCTCAAAGCTAACATGTTGCATGCAGGGAAACTGCAACTGCGCGTCTGCGACATGGTCCCGTGCCGGGTCAAAAACACTTGCCTGAAACATCGACCGCCGCACGCCATCCCGTGCGCTGTATTGCGACAGAATCCATTCCAGCTGATTTCCATCGCACGGGCCACTCCCAAAGCTTGTCAAGCGCTCGAAGTAGAGTCCTCGCTTGTTGTCCCGGCGATTCATTGCCTGATAGCGAGGAAAAGCGTCACGGTACAGCTTGAACAATACCTTCCTGTCGCCTCGTGCGATCTGCCAAAGTCGTTGCGGAAAGATCGTAAAGGCGACGTCCTCAACATCTCGGAACTTCTTGGAAAGCAACAGCTTGTCCAGTTCGCTACGAACGCCTGAGTCCTCAGCAGGCATCCCGTCCTCGTCAAAGCCCGTTACGCTCAACACCAAAGGAGAAATCTCGGTCCCTCCATGGTCGATAACGTGTAGTACCGCTTTGGCCCAAGCGCGGGACAAATCAGGCTCGTCGACGAGAAATGGGGCTACGACTGGTGTATGTCGCTTAGTCATCTGACACATCCTCTAGGTGGCGATACCGCGCGAGTCCAACGTACCGCCTCCTGGCTACGCGCACAAAGGTGGCCCATGAAGTTCCGGGGATGACGACACGCGTGATACCCGGCCTCATGATGCGAAAAACTCTTCCTGCTTTTACGTCTCGCTCTGGCATCAGGATTGCCGTATCCACGACAACACCCATTGGAAGCAGCAGCCGCGCTCCCTCCTCCGCGTCAAGCGTTGGCGAGTTCCATTCGCGGTCCGCAATCGTCAGTGGTTCAGGCACAACTTCCCCGAGGAGCTCAGTCCGGATCATCTTCGGGGTTATCTTTCCGAGTTCTGCACGCCGTGCCAAGCTCATTGCCTGTATGCCGTAAGCCATGTGATTGACGAGCGTCGCCTGCCCCACACCGAAATTGCACGCGACTGCATACATTTGTGCCGCGGAAGCGGTGTTCGGGTTTAGTCCGCGTCGATTTAACGCTTCGCGCAATCCCAACGTCGGCATCAGGACGAACGAAGCGAAAGCGTCTGCGAGCACTTCGTCCGGGTGGCGGGCCTCGGTCGAGAGCTGCTCTTCCCGCAGTTCGTCGATTGTTGAGCCATGCCCAAAAACATGATGTCCAAGTTCATGCGCGCAGGTGAATGCACGCCTTGCCAATGGTCGCAAAGCCGAAACATGAATACGGGGGCGAGGCTCGCGGTCGTACATCCCCTCCATATTGATGTCGTTAAACCGTACCGTGACGCGATGTGCCTCGCAGAGTCCATAGATGCACGCCGGACTTTTCTGGTCAAGACCGGCCTTCGTGCGTGCGGCAATTGCTGCCTGCATCCCCTTCATGACCAATGCTTTCTGTTCCGTGCGCGACGTCGACACTGAGGAATTCGCGCTCATCATGAGTTACCTTCGCCTTCAGAATCGGTGCCCCTCATCGATGCCAGTAAGCGCAGCAGGCGATCGAGATCGTCTGGTTTGAGCTTGGCCAGCTCTCGCGCAGCGAGTTGCAGCCGTGGATCATCCGTTTCCAGTTGCTCAGCCGTTTCGGCAAGTAACCACGGAACGGTGACGTCGTATATTTCCGCAAATCGCGAAAGCTCCTCCGCCGACACCCGGCGATTCCCTGCCTCTATCTCGGAGATAGTCGGTCGATGCATTTCAAGCAGCTTCGCGACCTGCCCCTGCGACAACCCGGCCATTTTCCTGGCTTCCCGTAGCCGGGAAGCAATTTCGGCCCGCTTGGCTTCTTGCTGTTCACTCATTTTGCGTTTGCCGCCTGTGCGGCCTGTTGTGCCGGAGCTTGTGCGTCGACCAGCGCCACGACGAGCTCTACGCTTTCGTCAAGGGTGAGTGCAATACAACTCTTTTCCTTGCGAAAGATATTTACGTCGTTCGCGATTACGACTCCCAATTTCGCGGCAAGCATCCCTATGGCTACAGGCCAGATTTTGCTGTCGAACTTCGGTAAGGCTTCCATCGGCTTCGTTTCACCGACAAGAGGTGGGCATTCGAGTCCGCTTGCGGCCTGAATTTCCTGCAGAACTTCGACGAGCGATGCGCGTACTACGGCTGCGTTCATGTTTGCCATCCGTGCCCGGCCTTACCGGTAGTAAGATTATCTTACCACGCAATTTTTCAGGCGCAAGCTTTTTTGAACGTTGAGCGTCAATATTGAACCTCACTGGATCGTGTCCGTGACGACGAACACAAGGAATTGCGACCGCCAGCGTCGAAACCGCTCGGCCGGGACCGGCCGAAACGGTGCCACTAAGCGCAGCGAAGGGACAGACCATCGCTCAGCTACGGCGCACTCGGCGCGAACGCAGCCAATTCGGGCTTCTGAGCCCAGTATCTGGCCACGAGCAGCGACTCACACCTGTCGCGCATCGATTCGCGGCCCCTCATCCCTCCAATATCGCTTCACACGCAGTCTGCACATGCTGCCGTGATCGCCCTCGCTTATGGCGCCCCTGCCCGGTCAACCCGAGGCTCGGCATGCATCCGGTTCCCAGGTTCCCGCCCTTGACCCGCGACCGTAGCCGATAGCGGGCAGACGTCAAGGGGCGAGGGACCGTGTTGCCCGCACCCCTCCCTCGCCTTTTTCCTTGACGTCTGTCCGCAATCGGCTCCTCAAGTCGCACGGGCGGAAACCCGGGAACCTGGCGGCAACAAGGCCAAACCCGAGTTCCACCGGGAGGTGTTCAGCCGCAACGGCAAGTCACATCCCCTCGCCCGGTTCAGGTCCTCAACCTTGACTCTGGAGATTGCCATGCAACTCGCCTCCTCTTTCCGATACGGCTCCCCGATGCTGCGCGCCGACTCGCCGCTCTCAGACGACCAGATTCGCCGCGTTGCCCCGTCCATCTTTGCGGTCGGCAAGCACGAAAGCCGCTCGGAACGCTACACCTACATTCCAACCATCGACGTGCTACGCGGCCTGCGTAATGAAGGTTTCCAGCCTTTCATGGTCTGCCAGACCCGCGTGCGGCACGACGATCGTCGCGAGTACACGAAACACATGCTTCGGCTTCGTTACGCCGACCAGATTACCGGCGAGGAAGCCAACGAAATCGTGCTGCTAAATTCGCACGATGGCACCAGCAGTTACCAGATGCTCGCGGGCATGTTGCGCTTCGTCTGCCAGAACGGCATGGTGGCGGGCGACAACGTCGCGGATATCCGCGTCCCGCACAAGGGCAACATCGTCCAGAACGTGATCAACGGTGCATTCGACGTGCTCGACGGCTTCGACCTGATCCGCGAGCAGAAGGAAGGCATGCGTGCCGTCACGCTCGACCGCGACGAACAGCACGCGTTCGCCCGCTCCGCACTGGCGCTGCGCTACGACCCGACCGACGCAGAGGCACCGGCCCCGGTTACCGACAGCCAGTTGCTTGCCTCGCGCCGCTTCGAGGATCGCCGCGACGACCTCTGGACCGTTTTTAACCGCGTTCAGGAAAACCTCACCAAAGGCGGCCTGCATGGTCGCTCGCGCACGGGTCGCTCGATGTCCACCCGCCCCATCACCGGTATCGACCAGAACGTGAAGCTCAACCGCGCCCTCTGGATGCTCGCCGACGCAATGCGCCAAATGAAGGCTTAGCCACGACAGGGGCAAGAAAGCCGCTCCTTCTCAATATCTGTCAGGACTCCTATCCGGGTCAAGTCATGACGGAATCCGATAGTGCCCGACCCGGAACTTTCTTTTCTTCTTTCTGGAGTCAGTCATGCAAGCCCAATTCGAAACCACCCCGGCAGACACCGCCGAACCGGCTACCGTGCTCGAATCCCACTTCGGTAACGAGCAGCCCATCGTGACCGTGCCGTATTCCACCCTGCGGCCTTCACCACTGAATGCGCGCACGAAACCCCTGTCCGGCATTCCCGGCCTCGCTGCGAATATACGGGCCAAGGGTCTGCTGCAAAACCTCGTCGTCCATGAGATCAAGGGATCGCGCGGAAGGCAGCGCAAATATGGCGTCTGCGCTGGTCAGCGCCGCGAGGCCGCCCTCGACCTCCTGTTCGAACAGAAAGACATCGCCGCCGACTACCCGGTCCCCGTGCGGATCGTCAGTGAAGGTGAAGCCCTCGCCATTTCCCTGATCGAGAATACCGAGCGCGAAGGGCTCGATCCGTTCGACGTGCTGCGCGCATACCGGATGCTGGCCGAGGAAGGGAGAAGCGTCGATTACATCGCCGCGCTGTTTTCTGCCTCGCCGCTCACAGTCAAACGGCGCATGAAGCTCGCCAGCGTATCCCCAAAGCTGCTGGCCCTGTTGCGCGAGGACGCAATCACGCTCGACCAGCTTGCCGCACTCGCCCTCGCGGACAACCACGAGACGCAGGAACACATCTGGTTCGATGCGAACGAGTGGCAGCGTCAGCCCAACTATCTGCGGCAGGCGATCACGCGGGCCGAAATCGACGCGAGCCGCAACCGCCTTGTGCGCTTCATTGGCCTCGACACCTACGAAGCAGCGGGCGGGTATGTACGCCGTGACCTCTTCAGCGACGATGGGAATGCGGGCTACATTGCCGATGCCGAACTGCTGCAGCGTCTCGTCGCGCAGAAGCTCGACGCGGCAGCAGAAGAGGTCCGCGCCGAGGGTTGGGGCTGGACAGAAACCCGCGTCGAGCGTGACCTGCTGGAAGTCAACCGCCATGGCAAACTGCGCCCCATCCAGCGCCCCTTTACCGACGACGAGCAGCGCAAGATGGACGCGCTCACGGCACAGCAGGACGACCTGTCCGGGAAGCTGGAAGCGCTCCCCGAGGACGATGAAAATGCCTACGAGGAAGCTGACCGCCTTGATGCCGAAATCGGACTGGTCAACGCCGCGATCGTCGCACTCGAAAGCCATGCCCTGGTGTGGGATACACAGCAGATGGTCGAGGCAGGTGCGTTCGTGATCATTGATCCGCAGGGAAAGCTGCTCATCGAGCGCGGTCTCGTGCGGCGCGAAAACAGTGCGGCACTGGACGCGGCGGGTGCGACTGTCACCGGCACGCCACAAGCCGAAGCTGCGGCCCCGTCAGATGGCCACGGAACGAAGATCAAACCGGTTCATAGCGCTAAACTCTGCCAGCGACTCACCGCGCACCGCACCGTCGCCATCCACGCCGAAATGGTCGCGCAGCCGTCCGTCGCGCTCGCGGCCCTGTTGCGGCATCTCGTTCCGCAAGCGCTGCCCGAGTACTACGGCCACACGTCCGCGCGCGACTATCTGGCGCTGTCCGGCGACAACAATCACGACAGACTCCTGCGCGCGGCGGACGACCTCCCCACCAGCGCCGCCTGGAATGCTATTGAGGCACAGCGCGCCCGATGGGTCGCCGAGTTGCCCGCGAAACGCGCCGACCTGCTGCCGTGGCTCTCCAAGCAGGATCCGGGGACGACGCTGCTCGACCTGCTTGCCTTCTGCACCGGCACCCTGCTCGACGGCATCGTGGGCGAGGAAAAGCCGCAGGCGATCAGCGCGCTCGCGGGCGCGCTGCACCTGGACATGACCCGGTACTGGACGCCGACCCGCACCACGTATTTCGATCATGTCAGCAAGGCGCGCATCGGGGAAGTCGTGTCCGCAGCCGTGTCGCCCAAGGTTGCCGCCGACCTCGGAAAGATGAAGAAGGCCGACGCCGCTGCCGCAGCCGAACTGCGGCTGGCGAAGGTCGCGTGGCTCCCGGAAATCCTCACCGATACGGAAATCCCGGTCATGCCGTCATGGGAAGCGCGCGACGACGAGGACGGGAACCCCGGCGAGGACGAACACGGCCCGGACACTGGCAATGCTTCTGACAAGGCGCAGGACGACGACGAAGGTGCCGCCAAGCCCGGGAGCAATCACAGTGGCATCAACAACACGGCTTGCGGTGTGGCCGTGGCTCCCGCCCCAGCCAGCACGCAGCCGCCGTGGCCCTTTCCGACCGCTGCCAGCCTCGCGCACGCTTCATGATGCGCTCGCGTTCATGAAAGGCGACATCAAGGAAGTATGACCGGTGCGGGCAGACGGCAAACCCTCTGCCCGCACCATATGACTACCGGAGTAGCGGCCCGCCACCGCACCCGCTGTCGCCGCGAGCAGAATCACGATCAGCGCCCCCACCACCAGTGCGCGGAACGCCTTCGTCATCCGTCGCGCGGCTATCTGCTCAACCTTCGCGGCGCGCGCCGCTGCCGTGCTCATTTCCCGCTCAAACAGAGCTACCGCTGCGTCGAGTTGCTGCCGGTGCTCGCGAGCCGCGACGGCTACCGCGCCCACTACCCGGTTTCCCGCGATGCGCGCTATCCGGTCAGCCGCGCGCCCCGCCTGCGCAACCAACGCCTGTTCATTCAGTGCCGCGAGCGTCGCGCGATACCTCGCCTCGTGTTCAACGGTCATCCGTTCCGCGAGTTCTATGGTCGCCTTGCAGCGCGCGAGCGCGTCGCGGTGCTGCGCCATCAACGCGTCCGTTGCCTCACGTGCCTCATCCCGCACTGCGTCCAGATTGCCCTTGCCTGCCTGCCGGATGCGCTCCGGCATCGCCTCGTAAAGCCGCGCATAGTATTCGAGCACCGCCAGCACCGACCACAGCGCATCGTTGTCGCGCAGATTCAGGGCCACCGACACCTGGCGCATGCGCAGCAGACTCGCATCGTCCGGCTTCTCGCCGGTCACGTCGTAAAAGAGCCGGGCGAGCGGATCGACAGGACGTCCGCGCCGCGCCCTCCGTTCAGGCATTGCCCGTCACCCCGGTGAACATCGTGTCATAGAGGGCCCGCCAGCGCAGCAGTTCCGCGCGCTGCCCAATGGGCAGCGACTCTGCCGCCTTGCGCACCGACAGGCGCTGACTGCGCAGATCGTCTGCCACGCGATCCGCGAGTTCCGGAAAGTCGAGCGACTTGCCCTTCGCCTCGACACTCTTGCGGATTTTCGAGTCCTGATACAGCACGAACCTGTCCGGCGCGCCGTAGTGGCCATTGCGTACAACATGTGTAATCGCCTCTGGAAACGTCTCCCCGAACTGGCGCAGCAGTTCCAAACTGTCGCGCTGCCGGTTGATCACCCAGAACACGACGAGCCGCCTGCCAAGCTCGCCCAGCGTGCTAGCCAGCGTCGCACCGTAGCGGGCGACGCCATCCTGGTTGCGGGCTGCCGTGCTGACCACCACAACTGCGTCGCGATGCTCGTCGCAGTAGTTCACGAAGTTGATCCAGCCGTCCGCCTCGTCCAGATCGAACGCGGCGCAATCAATCTCGCCCTGCACGGCCTTCATCACGTCAGGGTTTGACGTGTCGTTCTCAACCAGCACGGGTTTCACTCCGCGCCGCTGCAGATGATCGACCAGCGCGAGCGCAACAAGGCTCTTGCCAACACCGCCCTTGCCACCGCCCACAAGATAGATGGGATTGACTGTCGTATCCATCTCGACTCCTCTACAGATCGTCAGTGTCGGGCCGGATCGCAAATCCGAGTGCGCCCTGCACCGGCCCGGATTGCGGTCTGGCCTCCGTCTTTCCCCCATCCTTGCGAACATGCTTTGCCGGAGATGTCACATCCTGCGTGCGCGATTGCACCGTGAACACCTTCTCAGCACCGGGCGCGCGTGCAGCTGGTGCTGGCCGCGCACCACCACCTGCGCCACCGCCTTTCCCGGTCGAGCGCAGTGCGTAGCGAATCGTCCCAGCCGTGATGTCGAGTCCTTGCTGCCGCGCCTGCTCCGCGATCTGCTCCAGCGTATAGCCCTTCGCCTGCGCAGTCCGCACGCGCACGCGCATGTCCTTCATCGCATCGCGCACCGTCACGCCACGTTCGGTATCCGGCTTCTCTGGCAGCGCATCGAGCGCGCGGGCAAACGCCTCCCATTGCGACTTCGTATAGACCTTCGCAACAGGCATCGTTACCCTCCTGAACATCGGCTACGCATCGCTGTGACACCATCGTGCGCACGTCCTGAGCACGCGTCAACACGGCTTTTACGCATGAATTGCCCGCTCAGGAACACACCGGCAGCGAAGGGAATGTAGGAGAACAACGCATTTTTTGCGTATGTGGTGCGCACGCGACACGCTTCACCGACGGATCTAGGAGCGCCGCGGCAGCGCTTGCCGTTCACTCCGGAGACCATCACCTTGACGCCGGATTCCGGTTTCGGTTGCGTCACATGTAGGCATGCAGACTGTACACGCCTAGCCGGGAACTGCTCATGGTGTATCGCTCTCGTCTGCGCGTTCGATGCTCGCCCCATAGCGCACCGCTTGAATCGCACCCTTCACATGCTTTCACTCGTTCCGAGCGTTGCATTGGCTCCCAGCACACTCTCTCGTTTTGTATTTTCATGCGCCTCGCGAAGCGCATCGATCAGCACATTTACCCAGCAAACCATTCGCATTTTGGTGAGCGCCCAATGCACGGCAGCGCGCAGACTTCACACATTGGGTTCGCCACTGGTTCGCAGTTTAAGACGCACTGGTTGCGCATCCCTTAACACATCGTTTTACGCAATGCGTTGACACAGACACAACCCAACGTCGCATCGTCATCGCAACGACAACGCACGCCATTCTCCACGGCACGATCGGCCGTTTACGCTAACGCAGAAACTTCTGCGCACGGCGTTTACTCTGGACCACAAAAAATGCACAGAAAACAAGGGATGGCAGGATTGGCTATCGCCGGTTTTGGACGCCGAGAGTGTTGGGAGCAGTAGCGATCGAAACAAGCAGCGTAAGCTGTTCGCCACCGCGGTCACATGATCATTCGAGTGACTGCTACTCCGATTGCCGGTCGTCCATTGCTTAAGGACCGACTGGAAGAAACCTGTCGAATGGCCCAGTCTTCCGCGTGTTCGAACAAGAACTAGGCAGTGAATGCTTCTGGTACAGCCGACGCGGTTTGCGCAGACTCTGTCTGCTCGTTGCTGCAATACCTTCGCCACTGCTCCATCATCAGGCGCCGACGCTCAAGCTGGTCGCGACGCCGGTAGGCCGCCACCGTCTGCGAACAGATGACGTGAGCCAGAGCCACTTCCGCCAACGAATCCGGATACTCCGTGCATTCGGCCACCCAGTCGCGGAACGTCGACCGGAAATCATGCACGGTGATCCCGGGCCGCGACATGCGTTTCAGGAGACTCAGCATCGCCATATTCGACAATGGACGCCCTTCTCTGCAGCCCGGGAAGAGATAACCGTATTTCGCCTTAGAGACGGTTTCATAAAGACCGCTGCACGCGCTGAAGAGTATTCCAGCAGATCAAGCAACAGCCGAGTTTGAGGAACGCTTCGTGAATGTCAGCGCGACGTTCGAAGCGAATATGTAGACGACGGAAATGATGCAACCAGGCATGTGTACGCTCGACAACCCGACGGACTTTACCAAGGCCACTGCCGTGCGGGTGGCCACGGCGGGCGATGCTCGTGGGGATACTGCGCTTGTGCAGCACGCGTCGGTATTTGTCGTGGTCGTAACCGCGGTCAGCGTAGACGCGGCCAGGACGGCTCAAAGGCCGTCCACGCCTGCCGCCGATCGGCACGATGGCCTCAATCAGCGGAACCAGTTGGGTGACGTCGTTACGATTGGCCCCAGTCAGGATTGCCGCGATGGGCGTTCCGTTGGCGTCGGTGGCGAGGTGATGCTTGGATCCGGGTCGCGCTCGATCGGTGGGGTTCGGACCAGTTTTTCGCCCGCCCCAACCGCGCGAATCGAGGACGAGTCCACGACGACGCGCGAGAAGTCGATCTTGTCCGCCGCTCGCAACCTCGCCAGAAGCACTGCGTGCAAGCGATCCCATACGCCGGCTTGCTGCCAATCGCGCAACCTTCGCCAGCAACTGACACCGGAGCCGCATCCCATCTCCGCAGGCAAATCTCGCCAGCGGATACCGGTCTTCAGCACGAACAAGATGCCGGTCAGCGCAGCCCGATCCGGAACCGGCTTGCGGCCCGGATACTTGAAGCGGTGTGGCTTCGCTGGTGGAAGCAGTGGCTCGATCAGTGCCCACAGTTCGTCATCGATGATTGGTTTGCCCATCTCCTCGATCCTGTTGTCACGACGATCGAGGTTAATCTATGGTCACCCCCGTTTTTGCAATGTTGAATCTTATGGCGTGTTGGGCTTGCGTAAATCTATCCGGCGTCAGGGCTTGATGAGCCGTTGCGCCTCGATGAGAATCGCGCCTGGTGGTCCTGATAACAGGGGCAGCTTCACAAGCTGGTTAACCTCTCAGGGTTTCCGTCAGGCCGGTTTGCCGTTCACGTCATCAGTATTCAGCATTCGCAAAACCAGATGGTTTGACTTCGGTAAAGCGATAACGCATGGCCTTGCTCGTCAAGTGGCACTCCGCTTGCATGGGTCGAATACTGCGTCGCGACTCGCAATGGCCCAGGCTATTCGCGCGAACTTGTTAGCGAGGGCGCATGCCACCACATTTGAGTGTCGTCTTGCGAGCATTGAACGCACCCAGTCGGCCATCTTGCCCGGGTGCCTGTTCAGATGCAGCATGAAGGAACGTGCACATTGGACGAGCAACCGGCGGATGTTCTTGTCTCCCCGCTTGGAAATTCCCAACAGGTTCTGAGCTTCCCCTGAATTTTCGCCTTCCAGCAGGTCGTGTATAAACTCGACCCAAAGGAAGGAAAGAAGAAATGTTCAAGGTACCGCACCAGGTGTACACGGCAGAGTTCAAGGAAGCTGCCGTGCAACGAGTCAAGGACGGGCAAGGCGTGAGCGCCGTGGCCCGCGAATTGGGTATGTCGACGCAGACGCTGCGCAACTGGCTCAAGGCGTCCGAAGCCGGCAAGCTGAACGGCGCCGGGGCGAAGGTCGTCACGGCAGAACAGATGGAGCTCTCGCGCCTTCGAGCGGAGAACAAGCGCTTGCAGATGGAGCTGGAAATCGCAAAAAAAGCGGCGGCGTTCTTCGCGAAGGACCTCCTGTGAAGTACGCCTGGATTGACACGCAGTGCCGGCACTATCCGCTGTCGGCGTTGTGCGAGGTCCTTGATGTCAGCGTGAACGGCTATCGCGCCTGGAAGCGCGGCGGCACGCCCGAGCGTCAGCGGCTGACCGATGCGCAGTTGCTCACGTTGATTCGGACGATTCACGCTCAGTACAAGGGCGCCTACGGCTCGCCGCGCATGACTGAGGAGGTTCGCGCTCGCGGCTTTCCAGCCAGCAAAGCACGGGTGGAGCGGCTGATGAGCAACAACGGTATTCGAGCCCGCCACAAGCGCCGTTATCGGGTGACAACCGATTCTCGACACAAACTGCCGGTCGCGCCGAACGTGTTGAACCGCAACTTCACGCCGGCCGAGCCCAATCAGGTGTTCACGTCGGACATCACGTACATCTGGACGGACGAAGGCTGGCTGTATTTGGCCGTCACGCTGGACCTGTTCAACCGGGAAGTCGTGGGCTGGTCCGTCAAGCCGCGCATGACGGCGGACCTTGTGACCGATGCACTGACGATGGCATGGTTCCGCCGCCGGCCCGCGCCCGGCGTGCTGCATCACTCGGACAGAGGCAGTCAATACGCGAGTCAAGAATTCCAGCGCAAGCTGAACTCGTACGGCATGCGCTGCTCGATGAGCCGCAAAGGCAGTTGCTGGGATAACGCGCCGACAGAAAGCTTCTTCAACAGCCTGAAGAACGAGCGGGTACACGGCACGAGGTATCGCACGCATCGCGAAGCCGTGGCGGACTTGTTCGAATACATTGAAGTGTTTTATAACCGCAGTCGTCGTCATTCATCACTCGGCTTCGTGTCGCCAACCCAGTTCATGCAAAACTGGCTTGCGGCTCAGCGAACAAAGGAAACGGCTGCATAACCCGGGGCCTCTGGAAGGCGAAAAACCGAGGGAACCTCAGTTCGACCGGCCTCCCGTGCTGTACTGACGTGGTACCAATCCAACAGCGGCGGCAAAGTCGCGGCCGCATCGGTACTGCTTTCCATCGCCGAGTTCGGAGGTAAGTAAACTTGCGGTAATCGCTCCAACACCGGGAATGGTAAGTAATCGCTGAGCTCTAGTGTCATCTGCAAGCTGCCGATTGAGCTCCTTCTCGATCTCGCCAATTTGCTCCGAAAGATATTTGAAATGTGCATGCAGCCGCTCAAGAATCGCGACAAGACGTGGCGGCAGTGAATGTTCGGCCAGCAAGGTAGGCAGGCGCCTGACCACGGCATTGCCGACAGGTAGCGTGACGCCGAATTCAAGCAGGAATCCATGCATCTGATTGGTGGTGCGCACCTTGTCCCGCACGAGCGAATCGCGTACCCGGTGCAGAGCCGACAATGTCTGCTGTGATACCGTCTTCGGCGTAACGAAGCGCATCGACGGTCGCGAAGCTGCTTCGCAAATTGCCTCCGCGTCGACGAAGTCGTTCTTGTTACTCTTCACGAATGGCCGTACGAACTGAGGTGAGATCAGCTTTACGTCGTGGCCAAGTTCGGCAAGCTTGCGTGCCATACAGTGTGCGCCTGCGCACGCCTCCATGACTACCGTGCATGGATGGAACGCTGCAAAGAATTCGATCAGTTGCTTGCGCGACACCTTTCTGCGAAATACAGCAGCGCCAGCCTTGTCTTGACCGTGAAGGTGAAAAGCGTGCTTGCCGAGATCAATTCCGACCAGTGTGACGTTTTGCATGGCAGATCTCCCGAGGAATCCGGGCAGCGTACACCTGCTGCGAGGAGGGGGTGACCATCCCATTACAGGTTGCGCTATGGGTTAACAGCCCCCACGAAGCTTTTTTGAAACCGTTTCTTAGGCAATGTGCGTATTCCGCGCAAATCGAGCAGCCGTTCCACGGCAAGGCAAGCGGGCATTCGACGCAAAGTCGAGCAGCGATTCCACAGCAAAGCGAGCGCTGCGGACGCGACGACGCGGGGTGAGCTCTTTTACTCCTCCTCGCCGTCGGTGGTCAAACCATTTCGGCGCTTGCGCATAGACTCGCCCGAGAGCGTCAAGCGATGCGCGTTGTGAACGAGCCGGTCGAGAATGGCGTCAGCAAGCGTCGGATCGCCAATCGCGGCATGCCAACTGTCGACTGGAATCTGTAATGCGCTGAATAATCTTATGCGGAGTCCGACGGTACGAACCCCGCTGCCATCAGCGTCCAGCGCTTTTCCGTCTATGCGTAATATGTGCGGTGTTCAGCGACGCAATTAGCTTGTCTGTCGCCTTGAAGCGCCCGGAGCGTAGCTTCGGCGCCACGACAGATTCGAGCGCTTCCAGTTTCACGGAATGCTCGATCCGTGTGTACATTTCAGTCGTCTGCATGCTCGCATGACCGAGCCATAGAGAGACCTTTCGCAAGTCTTTTGTCGCCTGCAGGACGGTAAGCGCAGAGGTATGCCTCTTATATCGTTGGGTATATAAAGCAGAGATTTTTTTGGTTGGCGATCGCGGCTACTTACGCGCGAACAGGCCGGCCGGGGCCGCTCCGCGATCGGTAATCAAAAAAATGTTTGTGCTAAACCGCTCCGCAGGCATTTGCTTCTATGGGCATTGAATGAACGGCGCGGTAATTCGCACGACCGGGCGCCTGGCCATTGCACGCCGGAACGAGGCGCTCTGATAGAGCAAGCCGCGCGACGACAGCGGGAATTCGAGGGTCAACGGGCAGGTAGTGCAGAGCTTCACGGCATTGTGATGGTGCGACGACGCCACGGCACGAGTCGGTTCGCGTTGGCCGCATGGGGGAAGACCAACGTGCGCGGGGGTGGTGCTGATGGCGCTCAGTGCCCATTGCTCGGGTCAGGCGGAGCCCGCGGCAGGATGCCAGGCACACCGCCTTCGATACGGACCATGTGGCCCTTGCCGCACACGGGGCAATCGCGCAGTGACCTGCCGGTGAGCCGCTGGTAACGGTCACGGTAGTCTTCGCCGATGGTGGGTGACGCAGCGGCGGGCGGCTCGACGCCGAGCAGCCGCCGGCAGATGGCGAGGCGGGCTGTCCGATGGCGGTTGGCGAGCCACCCGTAGCTGCGGATGCGCTTGAAGCCGGCGGGCAGCACGTGCAGCAGGAAGCGGCGGATGAACTCGTCGGCCGTGAGCGTCATGGTCGTGTGGCGGACCTGGTGACGGTAGTCCTTCCACTGGAACAGGACCGAATCGCCATCAAAGCGCAGCAACCGGTTATTCGAGATGGCGACGCGATGCGTGTAGCGGCCCAGGTAATCGAGCACCTGTGCGGCGCCGCCAAACGGTGGTTTCGCGTAGACGACCCACTGCGCGTGAGCAGCGGGCGCGAGCCAGGTGGCGAACGCTCGCGGATCACGCAACGGCTCGAGCTGGCCATGGAAGCGCAGCGCGCCGGCATCGAACGCGCGGTGCAACTGGTCGAGAAAGAGCCGCCGGAAGAGCCGCGAGAGTACCCGAACGGGCAGGAAGAAGCCTGGCCGGCAGGCGATCCAGCGTTCGCCGTCCGGGGCGATGCCGCCGCCCGGTACCACGCAATGCACGTGCGGATGGTGTAGCAGATTCTGCCCCCACGTGTGCAGGACCGTGATGAAGCCGATTTCCGCGCCCAGGTGTTTCGGATCGGCGGCGATCGTGCGCAGCGTCTCGGCGCTGGTGCGAAAAAGCAGATCGTAGAGGATCTTCTTGTTCTGGTATGCGAGCGCAGCGATGGGCTCGGGGAGTGTGAAGACGACGTGGAAGTACTCGAGCCCGGGGAGCAGTTCTGCCCGCCGGCGTTCGAGCCATTGCGCGCGGGCAAGCGACTGGCACTTCGGACAGCAGCGATGGCGACACGAGTCGTAGGCAATGCGCTGATGGCCGCAGGCATCGCACTGCTCGACATGTCCGCCGAGCGCGGCGGTGCGGCACAGCTCGATCGCGCTCATCGCGCGGCGCTGGGCACGACTGAGGGCGTCGGCATGGGTCTGCCGGTAGTGAGGGCCGCAGCGGCGGAAGATGTCCGCCACCTCGAGCGCCTGTCGCATCGCCGGCTTCAGAAGTACTCGGGCGCAGGCGGCTGGGGTGGAACGGGTGCGGGATGCGGCAGCAGGTCGAAGGGACTGGTGGTGGCGCACACGGTGCTCGTCGCCAGCTTGAGGTACCGTGCCGTAGTCGCCATGCTGCGATGTCCCATGAGCAGCTGGATCCTGCGTACATCAGCACCGGTTTCCAGGAGATGAGTGGCGAACGCGTGCCTCAAAGAATGTGGCGTAACGGGTTTCGTGATGCCGCTGCGCTCACGTGCAAGCTGGCATGCGTCGCCCACGGCATGGCGGCTGATGGGCCGCCCCGGAATGTTCCCCGGAAAGAGCCATTCCCTCGGGTGGGCGTCCTGCCAGTACAGTCGCAGGACCTCGAGCAGACGCGGCGAGAGCATTACGTAGCGATCCTTTCGGCCTTTCCCCTGGCAGACACGGATCATCATCCGCTGGCTGTCGATATCGGTGACCTTCAGATGCACGACTTCGGAGACACGCAGGCCGGCCGCATAGGCCGTCATCAGGATGGCGCGCTGTTTCAGGCTGGGAATCGACTCGAAGAAACGCGTGATTTCCTCGAAGCTCAGGATGACGGGCAGCTTCACGGGCCGTTTGGGCAACGGGAAATCCTCGTCACTCCAGTCACGCCTGAGCGTGATGCGGTACAGGAAGCGCAGCGAGCCTACGGCCAGTTGGACACTGGCTGGCGCGAGCTTGCGTTCGTTGGTCAGGTGGATAATCCAGGCACGGATCTCTTCGGGACCGAGCACCTCGGGTGAGCGCCGGAAGTGTCGGGCGAAACTGGAAACCTGCAGCAGATATGTCTTCTGCGTGTTGACAGCAAGGTTGCGGATCTGCATGTCGTGCAGCATGCGTTGGCGGAGCAGTGTCATGGCGAACCTCCAGGAGACAGGGGATGGCATGCCCGGTCGGGCACCCCCATGCTGCTCCTGGCCGCCTGCTTGTCCATTCCTCGTGGCCCGGCATCCGATAACCGTCCTGACCGAACGCCAGGCGCTGACCTCCGCTTCCCTCACACTACCGCGTCAGCGGTTTAGTACAAGAGGCACTATATGCCCTTCTGGATTATATCTGGTGACACCGTTGAGCTTCCGCGACCTTCCGAAGATTGCGGGTTGCGGCGCCGATGTGCACAGTCAATCACACGACATAGTTTCCTCTGTCCGACAAGGCCCAAGAGCTGGTTTGCCGGCTGGTAGCGTCCTGGTTAGCTGTGTGGGGGATGCCTTCGCAAGAGCCTGAACATTCATCTCAAGTGTCGCTTCAAGGGCGCTTGCGGTCTTTCAGACGGCCGTGATAGCGAGATATAGTTAGGATGTCATACTGACATATTGACTCCTTCGCTGACTCAGGCGGCTGGTGCAATGAGTCAAGATTATGTCTATGCATTCTCACGCATTCCATCTAAAAACTAGGCTATTTGTCGAATTTCAAGAAATAATCCTTAAGGGTAGATAATGGCGCAGCACATGCGGTGATACTCGTTTTTGCGAGATGGATGGGCAAGTCTTTGACGCGACTTTGGTATGCTTTCGTAGTACATAGTCGACCCTGAACAACTCGGAACTCCTTGTGCGGCAGAGCATTGAGGCCGAAATGGTCTTGTGAGATTTGCAGGAACCTGGCACATTAACGCGAGAATCCTGCATTTTTCGACGAGGTGCGGATGGGTCCGAAGACGCCTGTGACGGAGGGAGATTTCTTCCGCCAACCGTTGCGCGAACAGATCAACCTGAAGCATCCTTTGATACGTTTGCCCGACCTGATCAACTGGGAACGATTGGGCGCATCAATGACCGGGAGCTTCGTGTCGGGCAAAGGCCGACCGGCGAGTTCGCCGCCTGATCGCGGGACTGCTCTACCTGCACCACGCTTTTGATCTCTCCGACGAAGAGGTCGTCTGGCAATGGGTTGAGAACCCCTACTGGCAGGTCTTTACGGGCGAGACGTATCTGCAGACCGAGCCGCCAATCGATCCGTCGAGCCTGACGCGCTGGCGCAAACGAATGGGCGAAGCTGGTGTTGAATAATTGCTCGCCGAGACGATCGAAGCAGCAAAGCGCGCTGGCGTCATCAAGGCCTCGAGCGTCAAGCGCGTGATTGTCGATACGACCGTTATGGAGAAGGCGATTGCACACCCAACCGATTCGCGATTGCTCGAACGGTGCCGCGAACATCTGGTGAAGGCTGCGGCGCGGCACGGTCTGAAACTGAGGCAAAACTACAACCGCGAGGCGCCTCGGCTGGGGCTGCCGATTGGCCGCTACGCTCACGCGAAGCAGTAAAGGCATTGCGCACGCTGCGTTCGCGCGTTGGACGGGTGATGCGTGATGTGGAGCGGCAACTCTTCCACGTACCAGACTCGGGCCGTGTGGCGTTGCAGGAGTTAATTGGTCGCACGAAGCGCGTTCTGGCGCAGAAGCCGAAGGACAAAAATAAGCTCTATGCGCTGCATGCATCGGAAGTTGAGTGTCTGGCCAAGGGAAAGGCCCGCACCCCCTACGAATTCGGCGTAAAAGTGTCGATCACGACGACCCACAAGGAAGGCCTGGTCGTTGGCATGCGCTCGATGCCAGGGAATCCGTATGACGGGCACACGCTGGCTGAAGCGCTGGAGCAGGCAGCAATCCTGTGCGACGACACGCCAGAAGTCGCCATCGTTGATCGCGGCTACAAGGGTGTCGCCGTCGATGGCGTGAAGATCTATCACCCGGGGTTGCGGCGTGGCATCACACGCGGACTACGAGCGATGATCAGACGGCGCAGCGCAATCGAGCCAGCCATCGGTCACATGAAAACAGACGGAAAACTTGATCGCAACTGGCTCAAAGGCGCGCTCGGCGATGCGATGCACGCGGTGCTGTGCGGCGCCGGTCACAACCTCCGCATGATCCTGAGGACGCTGCAGCTTCTTTGTGTCTTCGTTCTCGCGGCCCTGTTCAACTGCCGCACTGCCGCCGACGTGCCGGCGTAGCGCTGGTCGCACGAGAACCGAATTGTTCAGGGCCGACCAGATAGGCCGATGCGGTCGAGTATCCAATGGCGTGACCGCTTAAGCAGTATGGGCGCGGTAGTGCCCGCGCCCATACATAGACATAGTCTTATCACACCCACTCGAGAGCTACGCCGCGTCCCGCAAAGTCCCGTGAGGGTCAATGACGAACTTCTTGGGAACCCCTGAGTCGAATTGCGCATATCCGCCCGGCGCTTCATCGAGTGTGATGACCTGAACGTTGACGGCGCGGGCAATATCGATCCGATCCCAGAGGATTGCCCGCATGAGGTCTCGGTTGTACTTCATGACCGGGGTTTGTCCCGTGAAGAAGCTGTGCGACTTCGCCCAGCCAAGCCCAAGCCGTACCGACAGGCTGCCTTTCTTTGCTGCTGCATCGACCGCACCCGGGTCGTCCGTAACATAGAGGCCCGGAATGCCGATTCCGCCGGCAACGCGCGTCACTTCCATCAATGAATTAAGGACGGTAGCCGGCGCCTCGTGCTGCGATCCGTCATGTCCATGACCTCGCGCCTCAAAGCCAACGCAGTCAATCGCACAGTCAACCTCCGGGTCTCCGAGAATCGCTGCAACCTGTTCCGTTAGCGGGACGTCCGTTGAGAGGTCTACGGTTTCGAAACCCACCTCCCGCGCATGCTGTAGCCGTGCGAGATTCACATCGCCCACAATAGTGACGGCCGCGCCGAGCAGCCGCGCGGAAGCCGCGGCAGCCATCCCGACTGGACCCGCACCTGCCACGTAGACGGTCGAGCCCGGTCGCACGCCGGCAGTGACTGCTCCGTGGTACCCGGTAGGCAGGATATCCGAGAGACAAGTGAGGTCGCGAATCTTCTCCATTGCACGATCCCTGTCCGGAAACTTGAGCAGATTGAAATCCGCGAAGGGCACGAAAACGTACTCGGCTTGTCCACCAATCCAGCCGCCCATGTCCACATAGCCATACGCGCCACCAGGACGAGCCGGATTGACGTTCAGGCAGACGCCCGTGTTTTGGGTCTTGCACATCGGGCATCGGCCGCAGGCAACGTTGAATGGAACGGAGACCAAGTCGCCTTTTTGCAGGGTCAGCACATCAGAGCCAACCTCAATGACTTCGCCCGTGATTTCGTGCCCCAGTACAAGTCCTTGCGGCGCGGTCGTGCGGCCACGGACCATGTGCTGGTCTGAACCACAGATGTTTGTTGAAACGACCTTCAGAATTACACCGTGATTTGCACGGCGCCCTGCAGGATCGACCATCTCTGGAAACGGAATCTCGCCGACTTCGACCTTTCCAGGTCCAATGTACACAACGCCTCGGTTTTGACTCATGTCACTCCTCCTGTTGAGAACACGCTGAATCGTTCGATGATGAAAACTGTCCGGTGCTCTTCCAGTCAGCGGAAGATGACGCCGGACGTCTCGATGTTCGCTATATCTGTATTGCTGGTTTTCGGCGCCGTTTTCTCCACAGATGCGTTTGCTGTGATGATTTCCACCAAGCGCCTGGCGGCAGGAGACTCCAATACCCCTGCGCGACGCGTGATACCGATCGACCGAGCTGTACCTGCGAGGCTGACTGGGAGGGATACGACTTCACCTGAGCAGATTTCGGCCGCCATCTGACTCACCGATACGGCCGCGAGCAGGTCAGTTCGCGCCAGTAAACGACGAACGATCGCCGCGTCGCCTGTCTCAACGACCACTTTCGGCTCCGCATGGTTGACAAACGCGAACGCACTGGAAAGAAGCTCTCTCGCGGGCGTGTCGCGTCGCGGAGAAATCCATTGGTATCCGGCGAGATCAGTCAGGATCAACGTACGATGTCGCGTGAGTGGATGACTGCGCCGCACGACGATTGCCAAAGGCTCCCGAAGGAGTTCGCTGGTTTCAAAATCCGCGAGATACTCCGCATCCCGTAGAGCCCCGACTATGAAGTCAAGGTCGCCTGCGCGCAGTGCTGCGCAGAGGTCCTCGAACGGACTCTCCACCGTGCTGACCAGCACGCCGGGGTGTGCCGTCACAAGCTCGGCGATGGCCTCGGGCAAGATTGAAGCGCGAGCCAGCGGCAAAGCGCCTACAACAACTTCGCCCGTTATTACGCCGGCTCGTGACGTCACATCGCTGCGCAACCTGGCTACCTGGTTGAGCGCGCGGCGTGTGGACTGGCCCAACGGCGCAGCGTCTTCAGTTGGCGACAACCCTCTGGCCGACCGGATAAAGAGCCTTTCCGAGATACACGACTCCAGGCATGAAATTGCCGCGCTGACTACCGGTTGACTAACGCCCACCTGTCTGGCAACCGTCGGCATTTGACGACATCGGAGAAGTCGTGAAAACATTTCAAGCCGTCTTCCGCATAGGACGGCCGCCGGCACGTACCTGTATATCGTCTCAGGTTGTGCGTTTGACACCCTCTCCTTGTTCCAGGCGGAGAGTTCTTGCATGATCGCCCGTGCTCTGGGCCAAATCGCATCAGCTGCCGAGGTTGGTACGACCCCGGCAGGACGTCGCTCGAACAATTGCGTATTCAACGTCTGCTCGAATTCCTGGATTGAGCGAGTGACTGCGGACTGTGCTCTAAACAGGATGCGCGATGCACCGGAGATGCTTCCAGTGTCAGCAACTGCGAGGAAAGTACGAAGATGCCCGAGGTTCATAAACGGCCACGCTAGATATCTATCACGATACGATCAACACCCCGGGAGCAGCATGGCGTGAACTGTGCGTTTTCAGCACGCTCCGCCTCGCTCAAAAATGCGCCCTGATGGATGGGCGTTCCATCCAGAACACGCGTAACACAGGCTCCGCAACTACCGTCGGTGCACGCCGTAGGAATGAGGACGCCAATCTTCGTCAGCGCTTCAATGGCCGTCTGGCCGTACGGAACTTCGGTGACCTCGCCCGTACTAGCCAGCTCAATCTCGAATGGCAGGTCGGTGCCGCCATTCATTTGATGGCGCGAAATCCTGCGTCCAGCGACGAACGACCGGTATTCGATTGTTCTTTTTCCTTTCGGCGCGAGGTGTCGGCTTTGTATAGTCATGCACATGCCTCCCACTGCATTGCTCCGGCAGGACATCCTGTTTGTCGGTTCGCGCCTTGATGGCTCGCAGTTCGAGCGATGTTGCTGATCAGGGCGCCACTGGGCGAGTGCTCTTCTGAACTCACGCAACGCCCCACCTGCAGTGCCCTAGTACGCTATTATTTCGGCATTCGTGCCAGCGCACTGCGAAGACGTCGCGCACTGGCTTTTGCCAAGCTTCCCAGCTTCCCGCCCGGCAAGCTGATAAATAATCTGACGCATAAGAAGACCCGGTTTGTCGGGCGCGAAATTCAGGTCAAACTGCGGCTCCGTGTCGTTCGACACCGTCTCCAGAATCCACTCCAGTGCGTCGACGTCTTCTTTATAAGCCTTCATGGAGGCGGCGTAGAGGTATTCATCGATTGCCTTGTCTTCGAGGGCAAAGTTGCGGCTGCAGAACCACCAGTAGTGGATAGAGCCGTTAGTCTCGGGGGTGAAGACGTGCGAAATATTGAATCGGTAGGTTCGAGGCTGACCGCTCGGGTCGTTGTTGTCGATAATGCGGGCGTATGCTGTGTGAAGCGCCGGCGAAACAAACCGAGCTTCGGAGAAGCGGTCAACCGGTTGCCCCGTCAGGCCGGTGGGAACAGCATAGACGCCCGGCGGAGGCGAGTTGCGCAGTTCACGATCAATCACCACCACATCGCCCTCCACACGTACCTTCAGGCGGGAGCGCGCGTATTCTGGGGTTCCGATTGCGCCTGGATGAAGGAATGGGAAATGCGTCTGATCGAGAAGGTTCTCGTGCATCGACACGTAGTCCGACTTCATATGGAATGTGTCGCCCACGCTCTTCCATCCCGGGTCCGACAACCAACTGGTGTTCGGAACAAGACTCTCGTCGGCTGCATCCGGGTCGCCCATCCAGATCCAGATGAGAGGGTCGTGTTCGACGACAGGGAAGCTGCGCACGTTCGCATTCGTCGGAGTGATCGGCATCGCGGGCATGTTCACACAGCGGCCCGACGGATCGAATTGCATCCCGTGGTAGCCACATACCAGAACGTCCCCGATCAGCTTGCCCTTTGCCAGCGGGAAGGAGCGGTGCGGACAACGGTTGCGGACGGCGACGACCTCCCGTGCCATTGTGCGGTAGAGCGCAACGTCCACGCCGAGCAGTCGCCGGCTGATAATGTCGCGAGAGACATCAGCGCTTCGGGCTGCGACGTACCAGCAATTTCGAACGAGTGGTGTCGCGTGGTCAGCGAAGCCTCCGGGCGTAAAACCAGGCGCATCGAAATCGTGTTCCGGCTCTTGATGCGCTACAGCGGGATTGATGTTCATAACTCTCTCCAGAATTTGTCGACTTAGGCATCCAGCACGATTTCGCGGCCCTTTGTCCGCGAAACGCAAATACACATCGTGTCGCCGGACGCCTTTTCCTCTTCGGTCAGATAGTGGTCGTTATGTTGGAGTGGGCCGTCACTCGATACGACGGTGAGAGGGCACAAACCGCATTCGCCACGGCGGCAGTCCCAGAGCACGGGAACACCTGCCGCATTCAGAGCGTCCAGGATGCTTGCGTCTTCACTGACGCGCACTGTCCGGCCGCTGCGTATGAGTCGAACGTCGAATGCATGCGCATCGGCGATGCGGCCCGCACCGAACGCTTCACTGCGGACGCGGTCGGCGCCCCAGCCCAGTTCCCTACCTGTCGCGTGGGTCGCGGCGATCATCCCTTCCGGGCCACATACATATACAGTTGTGCCTTCCTGCTGATCGCGCAAAAGACCCACCATATCGAGTGTGCCCGCCTCATCGCTGTAGTGAAAGGCAACAGATTCCGCCGCGACACGGCTGAGTTCCTCGTGGTATGCCATCGATTCGCGATTTCGACCCGCGTAGACCACCTTGAAGGGGCGGCGCCGACGCGCAAGGCTGCGCGCCATTGAAAAAATCGGTGTGATCCCGATCCCGCCGGCGATAAGCAAAACCGGACCGTGCCGGCGGTCGAGCGGGAAATTGTTCATGGGCGGAGCGATTTCCACGCGTGTGCCCGGTCGGAAAGTCGCATGAATGTGCGCCGCCCCCCGGGCATCGCTTTCCCGCTGCACAGCAATGCGATAAGTCGTCCGGGGGTCGGACTCGGCGGCGTCTCCGCCAATAAGCGAATAGTGTCGAACAATGAGGCCGCGCTCAGGCGACACCGTGTGGATTGCCACGTGCGCGCCAGGCGCGTACTCGGGAAGCGGACGACCGTCGACCGAGGTCAGAAGATATTCCCGTACTCGGTCCGTAAGTTGTCGAACTCGAGTGACTTCAATCTTGAAATTGCTCTGAGCCATTTCCAACCTCTATTGCTACTTCGACAATTGATGCGACCGCGCCGTGACTGCAGCGAATCGCAAGGATTCGCCGATGGCGTGGCTGGGGAAGTGAAGCGTCCGCCAGAATCCGGCTAGCACTAATTTGCTGTCCGGACCTTTTGACGGATAGCGGGCTGCATCCAAGGTGCACGGGGTATCTGGAATAGGCTGCGGGCAATCCGCCGGCGGCGCACGCCGAAGTCTTGATTTCATGGCTGTCTCCAGAATAGTTTTTTGCATCGTGGGGGCGCTCAACGATGGTTTTCGTTCTCGCATGTGTGTATTCTATTGATGCCAAAGCAGGTCGATTAAAGTTAATTCAACGTTTCTGAGACCGCTTTTTTGCATCAATCAGACGAGTAGGTAACTACCCCATATGGATGTCATCACCCACGTACGGACATTTGTCGCGGTCGTCAGATTTGGCACTTTTGCAGACGCCGCCCGCACACTGGAAGTCGTACCCTCAGTTGTGGCGCGGCGCATCGCAGCACTCGAGCAGGCGCTTAACACCCGGTTGTTTGAACGAAGCACACGCAGCGTTTCCTTGACTGAAGCCGGCGAGAAGTTTTACGCCCGAGCCGGAGACCTTGTTTCTGAATTCGACGAGTTGCTGACCTCAGTCGAGCGGGATGTCGGCAAGCTCGAAGGGCACTTGCGCGTCATGGCGCCGACGACCCTCGCTACTCAGGAACTTGCACCGGTGCTGTGCGCGTTTCTAGCTCGACATCCCCGAATAACGATGCAGCTCGCGCTCGTCGACCGTTCTGCGAACCCGGCTGAATCCGGTTTCGACATTGCAATTAGCGGACGTCTGGCAAGCTACGACGGCGTTGTCGACATCCCGCTGCAACCGGTTAATTCCGTACTGTGCGCCTCCCCCGAGTACATCAATACCAGTAAGCTTCCCTCTCACCCTCGTGACCTTGTCACTCATTCGTGCCTCGTCTTCGCTCCAATTGGAGTCACCTGGCACTTCCAGTCGAGCCGCGGGGTGGTGTCGGTCGACGTTTCGCCGCGACTGCAAGCTGATGATAATCTCACGCTGCTGCAGGCCGCGAAGGCCGGCCTAGGAATTGCCTTGTTGCCGAGATACATTTCAGCGCCGGCGTTCCAGTCAGGTTCGCTTGTTCGCGTGCTACCAGACTTCGAGCCGCAGGAAAGCTGGTTCAAGGCATACGTACCGCGCCGACGTATGAACGTAGCCAGAGTGAGCGCCCTGTTGGACTGGCTCGCGAAAGAATGGAAACGGCCCTAAGGTCGTAGGCCTCGAAACAGATGACAGGCCTTCCGTAGTCGTCACCCGACCGGCTCAGGCCTGTAGCGCTCGTGCCTCTGTATGGACAGGACGGGCTCTGCGGATGTGAAACGAAAGAGCGGTCCGAGCTGGAAAGATGAGGCGGCGAAAGTCCCTGCGGATCGGGAACCTGCCGGACGACGGGATTTGCCATGAGCGCGCGAAGTAAACGACAACTTCGACAGCGCTCATGGGGAGCAGTCCCAGCCTCAGAAGCGCGTTCTCAAGCCGACGCGTGCAATAGCCTGATTCGGTCCGCTTGAAGGGGCAGTCGGACCTGTCAGGCCCATAATCAAGGCATTCGCGCCATCATTTGCACGTTGATAGACGGCCATAGCATAGACGGTTGTGCGCTTCGACAGGAAATAGTCGGCCGTCAATCCGATTTGATGAGCATGATTGTTGGTCACCACTTCGTTGCCTTTCATGTACGCGTAGCTCGCGCTAAGACTGATGTCTGGCCGCACTAGCCAGCTCGCTCCGGTGGACCCTTGATAGACGCTGGCGCCGTTTCCATTGTTCTTCACTGTGACAAAGAGGGCGCTAACCAGCACCGGACCAGCTTGATACCGAGCACCGACGCCCCAGTTCCGGACACTGACCTGGGGGCCGATAACGCCTGCCGTCACCGGGTACTTTACGAGCGTATAGGCTGCGTCCGCCCCAAAATTTCCCTTCGCATAGTCGGCAGCAAAGCTCATTGCGTTGCCGGTTCCAACAGACCCCGGCACACCACCAAATCCGTACATCGCTCCGGCACTGAGCCCAGCGACGTTCGGCGTCGTGTACTTCACCGAGTTCGCGATACGTCCGGCCGCCCGATACCAGTCGAAGTTTCCGGTGGGGTTATCTGGCAAAGCGAGTTTCTGGAAAGGACCGGCGCCCTGTCCGTAAAGATGGCTCGTATAAATCGCGGGGTCGTCTTTGCTGTTGTACAACGCATCAACCATGAAGTCATACTGGTTCCCTAGCGTCAAAGTGCCGTACCTGTCGTTGGTCACCCCCACAAACGCGTTGCGGGTGAACAGACTTTGGCCAGGAAGAAAGGCGCCGGAGTTCAGGGAGAACTGGCTAACCAGGTTGAAGATGACCTTCGTACCTCCTCCGATGTCCTCCTTGCCAATGAAACCCCACAAGTTCGGCCCGTTAATGCCGTCGTCGGTTTGCCATGCGCTATGTCCGGCGCGATTGCTGACGTAGGAAATCCCACTGTCAATCATGCCAAAGAGCGTGACACTACTCTGGGCGTTCGCTGCTCCCGCGTATGCAACGCAGAACAGGCCCGAGATGCAAGCGGCAATTTTCCTGGTCTTCAACTGTATCTCCGTTTGTAATTATGAATATGGTCCCACCGAGATTCGGAAGAAGGGATCTTTGGTGCTACAAATCTTTTGATTCAATCGGTATTCCGAATTTTTTGCCGTACTGTCAGGCGGAATGTACTACTAATGAAAGGCCCCTGCCGCGCTGCCAGCCGCCCTCCTTGAACGGTTCAAACTCCGTGCCGCCTGGCGTCTCTCACTGATGTGGCGTAATGCTTATGATCGGCCCGGGCGCAATCCGTCCGCCGTTAGTGGAGGGACGTGACGCATTACAGGCCGTTGGCCGACATTCCTGGCTTGCATCAGCCTCAGACCGCTAAGCTGGTCCGGCTTCCCTAAGCCCCTTTGACAGTCGGACTCGCGCTGACCTGGTCGGCTTCAGAGCCTCGCGACTTCAGGCTCGCCAGGATGGCGAGGCCCGCGAATGCAGCCGGTACGGCAAGCATGCCAACAAGTGCCCCGAAGCTGTAGCCAAGGCCAATGAGCAACCCACCGCTTGCCGAACCCACGATGCTGCCAAAACGGCCGAATGCCAACATCCAGCTCACTCCGGTCGCCCGTGCCAGCGTTGGATAGCAGGTCGGTGCGAATGCGTTGAGGCCAGTCTGTGCGCCGTTCATGAAGAAGCCAGCAGCAAGCATCCACAGCGAAAGCGAACTGGATTGAGGGCCCGCAGTACCGACTGCGAACACGCACAGCGCCCCAGCGATGTATGCTGCCGCCACAACCGGGACGGGTCGAAAGCGGTCCATAGCCCAGCCGGCGAGGATAGCGCCTGCAATGCCGCCGGTCTGGAACATTGCCGTAATATTGGCGGCCCGCTCGATGGACATGCCCGCGTCCTTGATGAGCATCGGCAACCACCCGGTAATCAGGTAAATGACCAACAGGCCCATGAAATAGGTCACCCAAAGGGAGACCGTTGTAACGCGATAACCAGGCTCAAAAAGCACCTCGGCCGGACGAGCGTGCGATACCACCGGCTCGGCTGCGACAAGACGGATCCCTACCGGGAATTTATAACGGCAGACACGCTCAAGCGTTGCGACAACCTGTTCCATCGGGCGACCACGCACGAGCATGAACCGCACAGATTCCGGGAGTGCCAGGAGTAGGAACGGCACAATCGCCAACGGCACGACACCACCGAAGATAACGACGGCGCGCCATCCAAACCGGGGTATAAGCCATCCGGCAGCAAAACCGACCAGCGCCGAACCGACCCCGAAGCCGATGAACATCGTTGTAGTGAGCAACGAACGGCGGCGCTGCGGAACATATTCGGCGACGAGTGTCGTCGTGTTTGGCATGGCGGCGCCTAGGCCGATGCCGGTGAGAAACCGCAACAGCATCATCTGCGTCACGTCCTGCGAGAGTGCAGTAACGAGGCTACCAATTCCGAAAAGGATCACGGAAGCCACGAGCACGGTCTTGCGCCCAAGGCGGTCAGCAGATGGACCGGCAATCAACGCACCGAATACAAGACCAAGAGGCGCGGCGCTCATAACCACGCCGAACGTTGCTTTCGTAAGGTGCCAATCGTGGACAACGGACGGCGCAATAAAGCCGATCATTGCGACGTCGATGCCATCTGCAGCAACAACGAAGAAACACAGGACAACAATGAGGGCCTGCACGGCGCTAAGGCGCCGCGCGTCGATGAACGCTTTGACGTCCACCGTTTGAAAAGGATGATTCACGATTGTCTCCAGTAATTTTTGGATTGGCGCACCTTCGGTTTGGGTGCTTGATCGTGATTCTATTGATACTTATCAACGACGATTGAAGCTATTTCGCGGTATCTGAAATCGATTTTTTGCATCAATCCACCCATGGTTACTGAGCCCGGAGGCAACGGCCGCCTGCTCCCCCGTAAGGAGGGCGGGGACGAAGGGAGAACATCGGGTGCAGGCGGAGAGATTGCGCGAATACGGCGCTCTATCCGCTGCGACCGTCTTGTAGAGTTGTGGCGCGGTGATAACACCGCGCGGTCAACGGCGGTTGCTACATAGCACGCGCAACGATTCTCGTACCTTGCTCTCGCCAATATGCCGGAAGACCAGACCGCGAGACGTCTCGCCGCTCACTGGCGCTCGGCGAGGTAAGCCGGTTTGTGGCAAGGCGCATATCGGCTACCCATCTGAACGAACTTTGCCAAACAATTCGAGGGCGCCTGATTTTCGTTCAGCAATCGACCTTTGCCGCCGGCTACCTCATCGCAGCCATCGCAGCGATGCGTCTGATTTCCGAGTATGGATGGGTGGTCATGTTCGTCATCGGATCGCTGCCGATCGCCGTCTCGGTTGTGCTTCAACGCGCGGGAGTCGCCGCAATGGCTTGCACTCAATCGTCGCGCCAGTTCGCGCCCGTGTGATCGCGCGACGGGGGCCCTAACAGGTTGCGGAAATACACCCTGACGGAAGCGGCCTTCTTCGATTTACGCGCCCGCCGTCGCTAAATCTTTCGCATTGTGCAATTTCAACGCGAATTGACCTTTTTTAAAGCGGTGTGAGGCCGACGTCTGGCCTCGTTGCCGCCCCTTTCCCGCCACTATGGGCGCACCTGTGCCAAGGACCGCATGCGCACGAGGTTGTAGGCCGCCATGTTCAACACGAACATCTGGTCCACCTTCTTCAAACCGCCACCATCATCTGGCGAATGCGCCCCACGGTCTTGGCCCAGCCGAAACCTTGTTCGATCAACTTGCGCTTTTGCTGCGAAATCGCGTAGCCCACGCTCGAGGCAATCGTTTCGGGCACTGCCGAACGCCGCCCAGAGGTGTTTTGCGCAACGTGCGGTGTGACCTTCATCTGCTGGCACGCCTCGATGAATTCCTGCGCGTCGTAACCCTTGTCTGCACCCAACGTGATTTCTACGTTCGGATCCACTGTCGCTTGCCGCGCGTCGTGGATCATGATCTTGGCCGCTTCACGCTCGGCATGCCCGTCAGCGTGTGTCACGCGCGCATTGACCACCAGGCCGTGCCGGTTATCGGTCAGCGTATGGCCCATGTACCGCAATTCGCTAGCCGTTTTCCCTTTGCGATAGAGCCTCGCATCGGGATCGGTCCTCGACTGATGTGTCTCGTTGCTCCGTTTCTCGCCCTTGAAGCCGCCCGCGCCGCCGTCGTCGTTGTCCTGATCGTCAGCGTTCTTGCGTACAAAACTCTTGTGCCCGGCCCACGCCTGGATCAGCGTGCCGTCCACGCTGAAATGCTCACCCGAGAGCAGGCACTTCTTCCCGGCGATGGCCACCACTTCGTTGAAAAATTCGATAACGGCATCGTGCTTGATCAGGCGCTCGCGGTTCTTCGTGAAGACCGTGGGCACCCACACCTCATCGTCCATTGCCAGGCCAATGAACCAGCGAAATAGCAGGTTATATTGAACCTGCTCCATTAGTTGGCGCTCCGAGCGGATGCTGTAGAGCACCTGAATTAGCATGGCTCGCAGCAGCTTCTCTGGCGCGATACTCGGCCGTCCACCTTTTATGTCCGCTTCATACATTTCGGCGAACAGCCGATCCATCTTCGCCAGCGCTTCGTTTGCCATCACGCGGATCGAACGCAATGGATGCGACTTCGGGACAAAGTAGCTTGCGCATGGAAAACAGACTCTCGGTGAACGTGTCGGCGCCGCGCATAATCTCGATGTGGCAAGTGGTGGTCCATCTATCAACGCTTCACGAACTCGGTGCGATGACGTGTTTCAGCGGTACTTCAGCAACCTGCTAGATGCCTATTTCTAGAACACCTTTATCGATCTAGGAAGGATCGTGACCCAGCCCTGATCCGTAAGGAATGTGAGGCACCTGCGACCCGCTCTGCAATCGATCGCGCCCCAGATCGAAGTATCTCGAGTTGGTAGTCGTAGTCGTCAGGATGAACGATTTTCGCGGGGAAAACGATGCCGAGCGCGCCCAACAGCTCGCCAGAACTTCCAATTATCGGGACGGAAAGAGCTCCTATTCGCACAATCCGTTCTCCGTCAGTCGAACCATAACCTCTGCAGAACACGGTGTCCAACATCGTATTCAAGTCGTTCAAATCGACCACCGTCCTACTGGTCAATGGCTCAAATCGAGTCGTCGCGATCATCTGATTTCGAACATCATCACTGGAAAACGCGGCGAGAACTTTTCCTGGTGCTGTCGCGTAAAACGGGTAATAACTGCCGAAGCTGCTTGCTAGGTCTAGCTGTACCGGACCGGCGATCCCAAACAGATTTAGTGGCTTTAAATGATCGAGAATTGACAGTGTGGCATTGAAACCAGTTCTGTCGGCAATAGCTCTCAAGGCTGGGATGGCGTGTCTAGTCAGAGGGTGAAATTGCACAAAGCGCGACCCAAAAACATATGCACTGAGCCCTACCGAGTACGTACGCGACTTTCATCTTGCACGAGCCAGCCGGCCTCACGAAACGTGCTTATGATTCGCGAAACTTGACTTCTCTGGAGACCGAATCGATCAGCGAGTTCGCACACTGACTGCTGCTCACTTCCGTCCGTAAAAGCTCGTAAAATTTTCAGAGCGATCGCAATAGTCTTCATACCCAAACGTGATCTGATAAATATTCGATAAGGCAGAGGATTTTTAGCGAAGCGCAGACGGCGGACCACGTCCGCATTGGCACGGCGTACGGGCCGGCTGTGTTTCGCTAAAAATTCTTTGAGCTAAGCCGCTCCGCTGGCGTTTGCGGCTATGGGCATTGAATCGAAAGGCCTGCATGCGATGTTCTCGACGACAGGGTTCGTGATGCCCAGGATGAACGGCCTGCGGACGGGTTCAAGGATGGGAGATCCGCACAACGCATGGGATGAACAGACGACGCAGAGTGTGGCAGGCGGCGGTGGGCGACGTCTGGCCGAGCGTGTCCACCGGTGCCGGCGGGACGTGCTGGAACCGATGTTGTAGTCGGGCGGATCGGAATTCATCGGGGACTCACCGGTGGTGCTCGCGGTGACGCACCAGGTAGCAGACGTTCGATGCAGAGCATGCGACCGCGCGAACAGACCGGGCAGTCGTAGAGCGACCGGCCAGTGAGTTTCGCGTAGCGGTCACGATAGTCCGGTTCGGGCGCGGTGCGGGCTTCGCGGTCCGGCTCAACGTTGAGCAGATGACGGCATGCGGTCAGCCGGGATTCGCGCAGGCGATTGCTCAGCAGCCCATAGTGGCGGATGCGTTGCAGTCCGCGCGGAAGAATGTGTAGCAGGAAGCGCCGGATGAACTCGAGCGGGGGCAACTGCATTACGCGCCGCTTGTCTGGTCTGCGATAGTCCTTCCAGCGAAACGTAACGTGAGCGTCGGTCAGGCCGACGAGGCGGTTGTTGGAGATCGCGACTCGGTGTGTGTAGCGGCCGAGATAGTCGAGAACCTGTTGCGGACCGCCGAATGGCTGCTTGGCATAGACGACCCACTCGGCGTGCCGCGGACCCATAAGGTAGCGGGCGAATTGAGCAGGCTCGGACAGATGGGTCAACGCGGAGAAGAACCTCAGTTCGCCTGTGTCGAAGGCATGCTGCAACCGCTCGAGGAACAGTCGCCGGAACAGACGCGAAAGCACTCGTACGGGCAGGAAGAAACCGGGTTTGCAGGCTACCCACCGGCGGCCGTCGGGCGTCAGGCCGCCACCCGGCACGACGCAGTGCAGATGGGGATGGTGCACCAGATTCTGGCCCCACGTGTGCAGGATCGCGATGAAACCGATGGTTGCGCCGAGATGGCGCGGATCGGCAGCGATTGTGTGCAACGTTTCGGCGGTCGCCTGAAACAGGATGTCGTAGACCACCCGCTTGTTCTGGAAGGCGATCGACGCGATCCCTTCGGGAAGCGTGAAGACAACGTGGAAGTACGGCACGGGCAGCAGGTCAGCCTGGCGGTCGTCGAGCCATTGCGCGCGGGCAAGCGACTGGCACTTCGGGCAGTGCCGGTTACCACACGAGTTATAGGCAATGCGCTGATGTCCGCAGGTGTCGCACTGCTCGACGTGACCGCCCAGCGCTGCGGTACGGCACTGCTCGATCGCGCTCATCACGCGACGCTGCTCGCGGCCGAGCGAGCCGGCATGCAGCTCCCGATAGGTTGGGCCGTGGCGACGCAGAACGTCCGCCAGTTCCAGCACGGCGCGCATGATCGCACTCAGGCGTTTGTGGGTGGTGGCTCGGGGCAGAAGGAGGGGGCGTGTTGCTGAGGCAGCCGGTCGAACGGGCTGGTCGTCGCGCAGACGGTGCTGGTTGCGACCTTCAGATAGCGCGACGTCGTGGCGAGGCTGCGATGACCCAGCAGCAACTGGATGGTGCGCACGTCAGTACCGGATTCGAGCAGATGCGTGGCAAATGCATGCCGCAACGAATGCGGGGTGATGGACTTGCTGATCCCGGCGCGACGTCGCGCCTGCTGGCACGCCATGCGTATCGTTGCCGGATCGATGGGCTGGTCGGGAAATCGCCCCGGGAACAGCCAGTACTCTGGCCGGACGACGCGCCAGTAGCCGCGCAGAATCTCCAGCAGTCGAGGCGAAAGCATGACGTAGCGGTCGGCGTCGCCCTTGCCCTGTTCGACACGCAGCACCATGCGCTGGCTGTCAATGTCGGTGACCTTCAGGCGGGTCGCCTCCGAGACGCGCAGACCGGCTGCGTACGCCACCATCAGCACGCAGCGATGCTTGACACTTCTGATCGATTCGAGAAACCGCATCACCTCGTCGGGGCTGAGGATGACTGGCAGCCTGCGAGGCACTCTCGACGTGGGGATCTCGTCGATCGGCCAGTCACGTTTGAGCGTCACTGAGTAAAGAAAGCGCAGCGCCGCGGTGGCTACCACCAGCGTGCTTCGTGAACGCCGCTGGACCTCAACGAGATGCAACTGGTACGCGCGGATTTCCTCTGGTCCCAGCACCGCAGGTGAGCGGCCGAAGTACTGGGCAAAATTACTCACCTGTTGCAGATAGGTGCGCTGGGTGTTGACCGCGAGGTTCCTGATGCGCATATCCTCGATCATGCGTCGACGTAATGCCGTCATGGCTGACTCCTTCGAAAGGACGAGGCAGAAACTGCACTGTCATCGTCGCATTCGGAGGAATGCATGCCGCGAACTGTGGCGAGGCCGACTCCGTTGACCAACCACCTGCTCCCGCGTCAGCGGGTTAGTTCAATCGATGTTATCGTGAAATCTCATGTCAGCCCGACGCCCTTGCGAACTCCAGTTTCGATTCTCCGGTACAGCGCGGAAAACGAACCTTCCTCAGATTTCGGTCTAACGTGAAGCAGGAATTGAGCTCAGCTTGAGCTGTCCGGGCGATCGAGTTGAGAAAGACCGGCTCGTCATCGACCAACCAGTGTGTGCGTGGAGAGCTTCAAAAGTCGCGTACGCCAAGATTCCAGTGCCGCGGGATTACGCAGATAAACTGGTTCGTGTCCCTGCATCAAGCACTCGACATGCGCGATCGTTGCGGTCGAAATCGCCTCCAAAACGTCCTGCGTATGCCCGATTATATGAGGCGTAAGAATGACGTTTTGCAGATCTCGCAATGGACTTCCGCTCGATAATGGCTCGGACTCGAAGCAGTCTACGGCGGCGCCTGCGATACATCTTTGAGCCAATGCGTCATACAGCGCTGACTCATCGATCAGGCCGCCACGCGCTGTGTTTACAACAAGCGCGGATGGCTTCATCATCGCGAATTCACGTCTACCTAGGAGATGACGGCTGCGCTCCGTCAGCGATGCATGCAGACTTACAATATCGCTCTCCGCCAAAAGCGCATCAAGTGGTACCATCGTCACGCCCTCCGGCACGCTGCCTGCATCTTGGGACGGCGAATGCGCTAGAATTCGCACCTGCCAGGTGCGCAGCCTTTCCGCTACACCACGCGCAATTCGTCCCAGTCCGATAAGTCCAACGGTTCTTCCCATTAGCAACCTCGATCGAAGATTCGTCGGCCGGGGCGACCCCGTACGCAACAACATCTCTTTGTAATGCAAGTCATAGGAGAGTGCGAGCATTAGCAACACAGTTGCCTCGGCCATACCATTGAAGTTCTCCGGAATCGCGCCATTGGCAACTAAAATCCCTAGCTCTGTGGCGTGATCGATATCAATCGCTTCAGTGCCAATTGTCGGAAAGACCACACCGCGCAACCGCGGCGCCGCAAGCAGAAGATCTCGCGGCAGTCGTGCGCGTGAGCTAACAACGATGACGTCTGTACGCGCGAGGTAATGCACCCAGTCTTCTTTGGGCAACACCATGGCCGACGGCGGGCGGTGTTCCGGGCCGCGGATAACTTCGTAGCCGCGCCCGACCAGTTGCGCGGCAACCTCGTCGAGTTGTTCATTGAGTGCATGATCCCTGCCTACCAACACTACACCACGTCGCTTACCAGTATTTTCTTCCTGATGCATATCCATTCTCAATATATTCAGATGATTCGCAAGCAAGCGAGTCGAAACAACCGACCCGGAAAGGAACCTGATCACTCTCGAAAACAACGATGCTCCCAGTGAGCCCATCTCCAGGTGGAGTCAAATCATCTGCCAAGATTGAGCACCCCAAAAAGGCAAACGAAACTGCGAGGATGAGCCAGTGCGGGTAATCCTTTGTCTTACCGCGGCAAGACGATCCCAATACCAGTGCGAGTCCGCCACCAGTCGATGAGCGCGCATGCCTCGACCTCCATCGATCAGAATGAACACAAACCCAAGAAGAGAACCACCGTTTCATCGAATGCTTCCGGTTGCGGCGGGTACGCGACCATGGCAGAACGGCGTGCGATATAGATGCGAAAAAAACGATGAACCAAAAGATTGCTTCTCGAAAATTCCTCAACACAGCGTCTGGCAAGTCGCGCCACTCTCGCCAAGTAAGTTATGCGTTCGTCGTCAGTTGCGGTCGGGTTGTCTCTTCTTCGTTCTTTAAACGCAACATGCCAATGCAAAGGCCAGCTGCAAGTACCGGGATGGAGATCATGGAGAATTGCGTCGACCACTCCCATTGGGCCGATAACATGTAGCCACCCATTACGCTTCCGAAAACGGAGCCAAGCTTGCCAGCGGCCATTGCCCAGCTGACCCCGCTCGCACGACTCGCGGTCGGGTAAAAAATCGCAGACAGCGAGTTCAAGCCTGCGATTACCCCCCAGTCCGAAGCCGACGCCAAACACAACGATGACCATGAGATTGCTGACGGCCCGCAGTTGACCGAACCAGAATATCCACGCGAACGTCCGAACGCAAGGACCCGCTGCACATCGCGGGCCACGGAATCGAGTGATCAGAAATCCGCTCGCCATCGAGCCGACGGCCGTGCCGACCATCAACGCGGACGTAATCCACGAAGCAGCCACCAGACTACCGCCAAGGCCACGAACTAGAGTCGGCAACCAGTAACCTACGAACCAAATCGCAGCAAGAGCAATAAAATACGTAGTCCATAGTATAGTGGTACCAGCAAGCATGCCATCCTTGAACAGATGCATTACCGGAGAGCCCGAGAGTCGCTTTTCGGAGATACTGAAGCGAACTGCTCGTAAGTCAGCGCCTCGATCAATGTGTTGAAATGTGCGTGTCAGTTTACTCTGATCGCGCTGCAACGCCAAAAACCGTACTGAGTCAGGCAGGAGCCAACCTACAATCAACGCAAGAACCAGCGGTAAGATACCGCCAACGATAAACAGCGATGGCCAGCCATACACGGGAATCAGGTTGGCGGCCGCACCTCCCGCGAGCGCGGCGCCGAGCGGTGTGCCGCAGGTTAGAATTGAGACCACAAGTCCGCGATGCCGCTGTGGAAAAATCTCTGCGACCAGCGTGTAACAGTTTGGCGTGGCGCCACCGAGGCCTAGTCCGGCGGCGAAGCGGATGAGGGTCAATGAATCTACTGAACTGGATAATGCACTTAGCAGACTAAAGACGCTGAAAGTGATCATTGACGCGAGGACGATCAACTTCCGTCCAAATCGATCGGCCAGCGGACCAAATATTAATGATCCAACCATTAGGCCCGCCAGACAAGCTCCGAAGATAGGACCAATCTGCGTCGGTGACAAATACCACGCATTCCTTATAGACGGTGCTATGAATCCTACGATCGCTGTATCAAAGCCATCGACAGTCACTATCAATAAGCAGATCGCCATGACGAACCACTGATACGGCGACACACGGCGTGTTTCTAAGAAATGCTCTAGACTAACAGATGCAATCGGTTCCATGAAGTCTCCTGAACAACGTGGCGCACTGCGTCGGCGCGCTCGTATGCTCGGTAACACTTGCGTTGTGCTTTAACCGCCGCTCGGTTCATGACCGAAAGCGAAGGTTGGGAGCCGTGCAATCCCTACCGGGGGATGCCACGAGTACTGCATCACAACTCCCCCTACCTATAGGCACTCGGCTCACTGACCTGGAGAGCAGTGTCGGCACTTGTACTAACTCCGAACCAGCCCGGTGCCGTACAATTCAGCGTCCGGCCCCGGGCACGATCGGCCTAGCGGTCAGAACCCGTACAGCCGAGCGGGATTTTCTGCCAATATGCGATTCCGCTCACGCTCGTCCGGGATCCACGTAAGCAGTTGATCGAGCAAATCTGTCGTATTGGGCATCTCCCCTTCGAATGCGACATGAGGCCAATCGCTTCCCCAGACCAGACGTTCGGGATTGACATCGACAAGCTTACGAACAAACGGTACAAGGTCAGGATACGGCGGTGCCGCCGATACTCGATAAGATCCGGATAACTTTACCCAGCATCGGCCAGCTTCGAGAAGTCTCAAAAGCGACCGAAAGCCCGATTGATTGAGACATGCAGTTGGTCGCACTGTCGCCATATGATCAATCACGACATCAGTCGGAAGCGCCAAAAGCTGCTCTTCAACTTCTGCCAGAGCGCTCCCACCTCCATCGTCAAGGACGTGAAGCTGGATATGCCAGCCGTAATCGGCGAACTTTTTCGCAAGGGATGGCATTTCAGAAAGAGGCGCGGAACCAGAATGTCCAATCGTGTAGCGCACACCTCTGACGCCGGCATCATGAAGCCTCCGAAGCTCGTCGTGATCCACCTATGCTTGCAACGCCGCAACCATTCTGGCAGGTCGACCTACCTCAGCCAGTGCATCCAAGTGTCGACGATTGTCCAACGCGTAACCACTTGAAGTGGGCTGGACTAGCACCACTCGTTCAATGCCGAGCTTGTCGAGCAATGCCGATAGCGTCTCTGGCAATGCTTCGGGAACATCACACACACGCGTCGGAGACAGAGGGTACCGGTGGCTTGGCCCGTACACGTGTACGTGGCAATCAGTTGCGCCGGGCGGGCAGATGAGCAACGGTTCACGATGGTCAGGCCTGGGCGGCTGACATGCTTGGATCATGGTGGGATCTCCTATGTGCGGAAACTTACGACGATCGGGCCCCGAGCAAATCGGCTGCCGTTCGAGCTTGCAAGCTTGCTTCTTCTCGCTTGCGCACGCCAATCACTCGAACCAAAGGTTGTCCTCGAGAATCAGATCGACCTCCTTGTTCTTTTCGGAATAGCCGTCGAAAGGCGCACCTGACTCATCAACCCGCGCTAAGACATCAGACGATGGATCGATTACCGCGCCAACGCGAAGCATGACAAGTTGCTCTGTCGATTCGGCGTGGAATGAATATATGGCGCCTGTGGGAATGAGGACGCAATCATTCTTCGACACGACGCGCTCTTCGCCTCGCGGGCCGAAAAACCTCGCCTGTCCTTGAAGGATGACGAAGAGATGATCTTCGTTCGAATGCGCATGGAGTTCGTTCTCCCCACCCGTGGCATATGTTTTTAGGACAACGTTCATTCGGTGAGATGCGCCTAAGACTTGATTAGTCCGACCCTGCTTGGGCAGGCGTGCACGCATATGGAAAAAGCTCGGGGTTGTACGTTCCGCAAACTTTTCCATTGCATCACGCCACTCCTCGGAGCTGTTAGCGATAGGGGCGAAGTCGCGATTCTCGTTTTTTTCCTGCATGATCCCTCCTTTTCCAGTCAATGATTCAGACGTTCAATTAGACGCAACTCATCTCAGTATTGGCTGCTTCGAAAAACTAACAACCTGTTCATCCTCTCACGGGTAGCGCGTACAAATCCATTTAAACGAAGAAATTGCTCTATTTGCAATCGCTACAGCGTCCGATACCAACCCAAAATAGGCTGGATCCAACGCGCAGGCGGACTGCAACTCGCCAAAAGCGAGGCAACCGGGCGGCGCGCTATCTCCGAGCGGAAATGCGGGAGCGATTGAGTGGCGACACAAGCACGCAATTATGCGGTCATTGGGCGTTGGGTAGACGTATCCCAACTATGACCACGTTTGAGTCTAGTCGAGTCCCGAAAACGGACCGTGCGAATCCATCCAGTCATAGTGCCCAGTTGCATTTGCCCAGGCCCAGTTCGATGCGGGTCGAGTTGCCATCTTGCTGGGGACTTCGCGGTGATCCCGCTTATCCCGCTCCACGTCATCACCCGCATACACCAGCTTTCTCCGATTTTCCTCATCGTTCATTTCGAACCTGCCCCTTTGACATTGATGAACGGAACGCACCTTTCGATTAGACGTAGCCCGTCAATTACTTCCGTGGAACAATCGTCCGCCTTGGTTGGACGATCTTCCTGAGTGTCGCTCCCCAGCGTCGGGGGGAGCATTTCGCCCGCTCCACCAGAGATCAGTTCGCGACAGAAAATTGCCAGTATCTGGCCGCGAGTTAATTTAGAGACATAGCCCATCCACCGGCCCCGAGCGGTGGCAAGTCATGGTGTCACAGGTCGTCAACTCCGCTGTCTTCGCCCTCTGCCCGGACTGCATACGATACCCGACTCTTGCGCGTTGTCTCGTGGAGGAACGAATGCGCTCCAGCGCCCCGACAAAGGCGACTTAAATACTTTTCGGGTAGACCTGATCACTCAATCATCTTTGAAAACGAAGCATTCAGTTCAGCTCCCTGATTGAGTATCCTGGCAACCCACCCTGGGACACCGCTCTAGATGTGGTTGTCCACAGCCGAGTCATTGTCTTCGGAAAAGGCCAACTATTTTCCCCTCTTCAATTTGGCGAGCACTGACTGTTTACGCTCGTATGCCGATACGCGGTGATCGTCCATCGTGGCTCCGCGCATTGAGACTTAAATGGCTTCAGAAGCCTGCGGATGAGTGGAAGCCGCGCAACGCCATCCTCAGGTTACGCTCTCCCTCATCACGAGTCTGCTGGGGTAAAACGCAAGCGGCTTGACTCGCTTAGTCACGTCAAACTTGTCGAACATGATAAAAACGTCCTGCCCGATTTGGATCCCCCTCCACATGCGCAAATAACCAACAACCCTAACAATAGTAAGAGCGGCACGCGAACTGGGACCGGCTCGCGCAGCAACTAAGGAAGGTCTGCACAACACGCTCTCGGAGCGCCGATCTTTTTTCACGTCGGGCGTATTGGCTGCAGAGCCTGCTATCAGGTTGCTCGTCCGACTTTTGAAGCATGATCGCCTTCGTTTGCCGAGACTCACGGGCTGATGCCCCGGGCTTTTCACGCTTTGCTTAAAGCCTTGCGCGCCATCCAGAGGTTGCCCAGCGCAAACAGTGTCGTGATCTGCGCGGTGTTCTTCACCAATCCTCGGTAGCGGGTCTTCGTATAACCAAACTGCTGCTTGAGCACGCGAAACGGATGTTCAACCTTGGCGCGCACGCCAGCCTTCAGGCGCTCAATCTGGTTGTATATCGCGTCCAGACGATTGGTCAGGTCCAGTTGTCGACGCTTACCCGGTCGCATCGCGACATGCCAGCGTACCGGGTTCGCCTGACAGCGCTTTTCGATACCCTGATATCCAGCGTCAGCGTACACATCCTTTTCCTGGCCGTGCAACAACGCTTCGGCCGCATTGATGTCGTGCACGTTGGCCGCCGTACCAATGACGGTGTGGACCAGACCCGACTCTGCGTCCACGCCGATGTGCGCTTTCATCCCGAAGTACCATTGATTCCCTTTCTTCCTCTGATGCATCTCCGGGTCCCGTTTGCCGGAGCCATTCTTTGTCGAACTGGGTGCGCTAATCAAGGTCGCGTCGACCGCTGACCCTACCTTCAACATCAAGCCTTTTTCACTCAGGATCTCATTGACCAGGGCGAGCATCTGCGCGGCCAGGCCGTGCGTTTCGAGAGGGTGACGGAACCGTAGAATCGTGCTCTCGTCCGGCAAACGCGTCATACCGTCGTCCAGCCCCGCAAACTCACGGTACAGCGGCACGTCATAAAGCACCTCTTCCGTCGCCGGATCCGAAAGCCCAAACCACTGTTGCATGAAGTGAATCTGCAGCATCGTCGCGATCGGAAACGGCGGCCTTCCAGTCTTACCCTTCGGATAGTGCGGTTCGATCAACGCAATCAACCTCGACCATGGCACAACGCGCCTCATCTCATCGAGAAATTCTCGCTTGCGCGTGCGTTTCGTTGAAAGATCCAGGCCAAGACCGAGCTGTGTCATCGAGGAACTCCTTCAATTCGCGTTCTTCCAGGATAGGCCAACCAGACTTCAACGCCAGGACTTTTGCAGACCGTCCCTAAGTATCTGTAAAAGCTTCGTTGCCCGCTCGCCGGATACACATTCTTCTGCCAAAGACGCTCAGAAGGCGTGTCGAATGCCCGCCGTCAAGAGCGCCTGTGAGCGCGAAGACGACGCAGGGATCAGGAAAATCGACGCGTGAGTGCCGCTCGCGCGCTGGTAGATGCCGTACAGATAGAGGTCTGTCCTTTTCGACAGAAAATAATCAATGCCAGCGTCAATTTGATTCCAGTGCGGGCTGGACTGTGGTTCATTGTACTTCGCGTTGGCGTACAGATAGCCAACCCCTGCCGCAACCGCCGGAGTCACGTAGTAGACGAGGCTGGCCTCATAGTTGTTTAGTTGTAGCGTTGTACCGTCGAGGTAGTTGTAGTCGACGTGCGAATACACGACAGAAGCTTGCGAATTGTTTAGCCTGTAAGCTGCGCCTGACACGAAAATACGTTGGCGGCTAGCTGTCGCTGTCGAATTTAGAAGACTCGTCTTGAAAGGGCTATAGCCAGCTGGATAATCGTTGCCTGCGGCCCCGCTTGGATTTGTAAGCGAGTTTGGGCCGTTCAACTGCAAATATCCGGCACCAATCGAGAAACCAGCCCTTTCGTATCGAGCCGTAATGCTGTATGCCCGATTGTCTCCGAATGATGTGGAGTTACTCAATGCGTACATTCCACCTATCTTTAAACCGCTGAGATTCGGGCTGATGTACTTGACGGAGTTGTTGAAGCGCACGGTTCCAAAGAGATTGTCATTGTCTCCGACGGGTCCCCCGTTGCCTCCCCAGTATTTTGCAAACTCGTACGCAGCCAGCAAATCATAATTGGTATCTTGTTGACGGCCCAGAGTCACCGTGCCCATTTTGTTGTCCAGTCCGAGGTACGCCGACCGACCGAACAGTCTTCCGCCTTGGGATAGGGTTCCGGCGTTGCTATCGAAGCCATTTTCGAGGCGGAATATAGCAGACGATCCCCCGCCGAGATCCTCTTTGCCCAAGAGACCAAAACGGTTGCCGAGCATATATCCGCTCAACAGTTGCACGTTGCTATGCCCGCCTTGATTGTTCGTCCACGCAATACCATCGTCGAAAGCACCATACAACGTAACACTGCTTTGCGCGCTCGCGGACGAGACGAAAAGAGCGAGGCTCGCTGCAGAGATACATGATCTCATTCGCATTCTTTGTCTCCGAAATCTTCTTGTGTTGTGTTGAAAAATCTTCTGCGTGGACCGCCCGCCGACGAGACGTACAGCTGGCCGCGATGCTCTTGAGAGAATCAGATCACGATAAAAATTCTAGGGTTGCCTAAGTATCAAGGCAATCAAGCTGGTATGATATTGTTAATTGTCTTTCCTTATAGAGGACGACGCATGGATCTGAGCCTCAAAGATCTCAAAATCATCGACGCCGTTTATAGAACGCACAGCATCTCCGAGGCGGCCGATGCGATTGGCCTCAGCCAGCCTTCAATAAGCATGCGGATGAGCAATCTTCGGACTTATTTTAACGATCAACTTTTCATTCGGACATCTACTGGAATGCATCCGACGCCAAGGGCAGACGAAATCATCGAACATGTTCGACTAGCTCTTGGGATACTTGAGAATGGACTCATCGGCCGGCCCAGCTTTATTCCCACTGAATCTGAGCGTAGCTTTCGGATATGCATGACCGACGCAGGACAGATAGTTGTAATGCCCCGTCTTCTTGATCGACTGAATGAGCTTGCACCTAAGGTGCGGGTGGAAGTCAAGAACCTGGATGAAGATACACCGAGACTCCTTGAAATGGGGCACGCCGACCTGGCGATGGGGTACACACAAGGCATTCGTGCTGGCTTCCATCAGCGCAGATTGTTCAAAGAGCAAATGGTATGCATGGTGGGTGAGGCACATCCTCGAATCGGAAAAACGATCTCTCGAGAGCAGTTCCTTCAAGAAAGACACGTGGCAGTTGTTATGCACGGTACTGCCCACTGGCGCATCGAAAAGGCTCTTGAGGAGCAGTCCATAAGTCGCCCGATCGCGGTGAGTATTCCTTCGTTCTTGGGACTTGGCCAAATTGTCGCAAGTACACCATTGATTGCTTTGGTGCAAGCCCACTTAGGAGCGATCCTTTCGCAAAGTGGCAACGTGAGACTCCTTGACACGCCAGTCTCTCTGCCGTCATACGACGTAACGCTATATTGGCATGAGCGGTATCATCAAGACCCCGCCAACCAGTGGCTACGTTCCGTTTTGGTTGATCTTTTTGCAGAGCATGCTTAGATTAGAAACGGTTTCATAAAGACTGCTGCACGCGCTGAAGAGTGTTCCAGCAGATCAGGCAACAGCCTAGTTTGAGGAACGCTTCGTGAATGTCAGCGCGACGCTCGAAGCGAATACGTAGACGACGGAAATGATGCAACCAGGCATGTGTACGCTCGACAACCCAACGGACTTTCCCGAGGCCGCTGCCGTGCGGATGGGCACGCCGGGCGATGCTGGTGGGGATGCTGCGCGCGTGAAGGATGCGCCGGTACTTGTCGTGTCGTAACCACGGTCGGCGTAGACACGGCCAGGGCGGCTCAAAGGCCGCCCGCGCACGCCTCCAATCGGCACGATGGCCTCAATCAGTGGAACGAGTTGGGTGACGTCGTTACGATTGGCGCCAGTCAGGATTGCCGCGATGGGCGTTCCGTTTGCGTCGGTGGCGAGGTGGTGCTTGGATCCGGGTCGCGCTCGATCGGTGGGGTTCGGACCAGTTTTTCGCCCGCCCCAACCGCGCGAATCGAGGACGAATCCACGACCACGCGCGAGAAGTCGATCTTGTCTGCCGCTCGCAACCTCGCCAGAAGCACTGTGTGCAAGCGATCCCATACGCCGGCTTGTTGCCAATCGCGTAGCCTTCGCCAGCAACTGACACCTGAGCCACATCCCATCTCCGCAAGCAAATCTCGCCACCGGATACCGGTCTTCAGCACAAACAGGATGCCGGTTAGCGCAGCCCGATCCGGAACCGGCATGCGACCCGGATACTTGAAGCGGCGTGGCTTCGCTGGTGGTAGCAGTGGCTCGATCAGTGTCCACAGTTCGTCGTCGATGATTGGTTTGCCCATCTCCTCGATCCTGTTGTCACGACGATCGAGGTTAATCTATGGTCACCCCCGTTTTTGCAATGTTGAATCTTATGGCGTGTTGGGCTTGCGTAAATCTATCCGGCGTCAGGGCTTGATGAGCCGTTGCGCCTCGATGAGAATCGCGCCTGGTGGTCCTGATAACAGGGGCAGCTTCACAAGCTGGTTAACCTCTCAGGGTTTCCGTCAGGCCGGTTTGCCGTTCACGTCATCAGTATTCAGCATTCGCAAAACCAGATGGTTTGACTTCGGTAAAGCGATAACGCATGGCCTTGCTCGTCAAGTGGCACTCCGCTTGCATGGGTCGAATACTGCGTCGCGACTCGCAATGGCCCAGGCTATTCGCGCGAACTTGTTAGCGAGGGCGCATGCCACCACATTTGAGTGTCGTCTTGCGAGCATTGAACGCACCCAGTCGGCCATCTTGCCCGGGTGCCTGTTCAGATGCAGCATGAAGGAACGTGCACATTGGACGAGCAACCGGCGGATGTTCTTGTCTCCCCGCTTGGAAATTCCCAACAGGTTCGACCGGCCTCCCGTGCTGTACTGACGTGGTACCAATCCAACAGCGGCGGCAAAGTCGCGGCCGCATCGGTACTGCTTTCCATCGCCGAGTTCGGAGGTAAGTAAACTTGCGGTAATCGCTCCAACACCGGGAATGGTAAGTAATCGCTGAGCTCTAGTGTCATCTGCAAGCTGCCGATTGAGCTCCTTCTCGATCTCGCCAATTTGCTCCGAAAGATATTTGAAATGTGCATGCAGCCGCTCAAGAATCGCGACAAGACGTGGCGGCAGTGAATGTTCGGCCAGCAAGGTAGGCAGGCGCCTGACCACGGCATTGCCGACAGGTAGCGTGACGCCGAATTCAAGCAGGAATCCATGCATCTGATTGGTGGTGCGCACCTTGTCCCGCACGAGCGAATCGCGTACCCGGTGCAGAGCCGACAATGTCTGCTGTGATACCGTCTTCGGCGTAACGAAGCGCATCGACGGTCGCGAAGCTGCTTCGCAAATTGCCTCCGCGTCGACGAAGTCGTTCTTGTTACTCTTCACGAATGGCCGTACGAACTGAGGTGAGATCAGCTTTACGTCGTGGCCAAGTTCGGCAAGCTTGCGTGCCATACAGTGTGCGCCTGCGCACGCCTCCATGACTACCGTGCATGGATGGAACGCTGCAAAGAATTCGATCAGTTGCTTGCGCGACACCTTTCTGCGAAATACAGCAGCGCCAGCCTTGTCTTGACCGTGAAGGTGAAAAGCGTGCTTGCCGAGATCAATTCCGACCAGTGTGACGTTTTGCATGGCAGATCTCCCGAGGAATCCGGGCAGCGTACACCTGCTGCGAGGAGGGGGTGACCATCCCATTACAGGTTGCGCTGCGGGTTAACAGCCCCTACGAAGCCTTTTTGAAACCGTTTCTTAGTCATCCGCTGTTTTCAGTAGCATGTCGTCCCCATCCGGTATCCGAATGGACGCCATCTACCAAACGCGGCTACGATTTCGGCCGGTTTAATCCCGGCCGATGCTGCCGATGATGGTAGCTTGTGCATCCCGCTCAATGAGCAGGGTCAAAATCACCCAAGCTCTGCACCCAGAGATTCCAAGAACGCCTAAGTTGGCTATCATTGGCCTCTGATGCAAGCGCCGCTTCCTCCGCGTTTAGGAATTCCACGTCGCCCAAAGATTGGGCTGCCATTTGCAGCTTGGCGTTAATTTCAGCATAGACAGCTCGGAATACTGCTTGCTGCAGAGATACCCCAACGACAGTTGAGCCGTGGCCGCGCATCAGAACGCAACTGTGAGAGCCAAGAGAGGTTGCGAGCACTGATCCCAGATAGGGTGTGCTGACCAGCATATTCGTGTTACCCCCCGCCTCCCGAATTTCGAAGTGCGCTGATCCTGCACCAAGAAATCCGGCCATGTGATAGACCGGCTTCAATTGACGCTTCGTTACCGTGAATGGAATAACATTCTCTGAATGGCTGTGAACTATGGCAGATACGTCGGGGCGTGCCCGATAAATCTCGGCATGTATGAAGCGCTCAAGATAGGGCCTTTCATTTTGCTCGGATACCGCTTCGCCGTTTAGGTCATAGCACGTAATATCACGACGCCGCACGAGCGCAGGAGCACGGTTGCAGGATAACAAGAAGGTTGTGGGATCTGTCGGGTTGCGCACACTCACATGGCCGAGGCCGTCCACAACACCCTTCTTGTAAAGAATGTGGTTAGCGATCACCAACTCGTCAACAAGCTCTCCAACAGCGTCCAGGTCAATCATGTCTAATCATCTCGTTAGGAGAAAAGCATTAATACGGGAATTCAACGGTTTTCTGTTTACGCCGCTACGCGACACTATGCGGTTCGATTGTTGAGCTCATCCTGTGCGTCGTCTTGGGGAATTGTTGTTCTATCCTGGTTTCTCTGACGAAGCGCCAACAAAACGACAAAAACGGATCCCAATGTCGGAAACAACGCGGCTTCGGTAAAAATACGGGAAGTTGAAAGAGCCGAAGAAAGTAAAAACCCGATTATCATAGGCGCCACAAACTGCCCTAAGCGCGCGCTACTCATTCCACAACCGATCCCGGTCGAGCGAACTGCAGCGGGAAAAATCAATGACGCCACCGCAATCGCACCTGCTCCTCCGATTCCTATTGCAACTCCCAACAGCGTGCCAAGCAGGCATCCCGAAGCCATCGTTGACGAAAGACCGAGTGCAGCAAGCGACACGGATGCGACAATCAGCGCCGGGAAGAGAACCAGGAATGAACCGAATCGATCAACGAGCCGGCCGGCAGCGGCCATACTGAAGAAAGCGCCGACATTGAAGAATGCAAGAACGATCGCCGTCTCAGCTGGTGTGAAGCCGTTTGTGTGAAGGAGCGTAGGGGTCCACATCACTGTAACGTTGGTCGTTGCGAAGGCGAAAAAGAAAACCATGCATAGCAACACCGTTGGCAAGGCACGACCGTCCCCGAACACTTGACGGATCGACGCCCCGGCGAACTTTTTGCTTTCAATGGAAAATCGCACGACAGCGCCGGAGAAGTCATGACCGAGCTTCATTAGCAGCCTTTCTATGCGTGCGTGATTCCGGGTGCGCGTAGCTAAGTATTGAATGGATTCGGGGAGGAAAAGTGAAATGCTGAGTGCAACGAAAAGCGGCAAAGCGCTACCGAGGACGAAAATTGCTCGCCAGCCGACGTTAGACAGAAGATATGCGTTTGTGAAGCTCCCGAGTGCGGCGCCAAGCGGATAGGAAGACCATACGATGGTAGCAATTGTCCCGCGATATTTGGTGGGAGAGTAATCCGAGGTCAGACTCAGGAAGCACGGCGTTGCGCCACCCAAACCGAGTCCCGCGAAGAATCTCACAATCACAAGGGTTTGCAGCGTATCAACGGATATCGTTGCGGCTGTGAACGCTCCGATTATTAGGGCGGAGACAATAAGCATGGTCTTGCGCCCAACTCGATCGGCGAGTGATCCGAACGTCAACGCACCAATAGCCGCACCTAGTTGGGAAGATGCGAATACGGGGCCGAAGCTACTGATAGGAAGGCCGAGTCCTTTCGAAATAAACGGTGCCGCAACGCCTATCGATTGTGTGTCCGCCCCGTCTAGAAGACCGACAAGTGCGCAGAGCGCAACGACAAGCACATGTACCTTGGTGAGCTTTCCATTATCAATCAGGGTCGCTACATTAATAACTCGTGGACCGTCGCTCATCGCTCAGTTGTCTCCTCTAGTTGGCGTATTTTCTTCTTCTATTTTTTTGATACAAAAAGCACTTATTCGTGCAGGCGGTTGATTACTGACGTTCGGCGCTTATTGTAATCGCGTCGTTAAGTTCGCTGAACCATCCAAAGCCGATAGGACAATTCAAATTTATTGATAGTGCTGGACGAGACTGGTGCTGGCTAACCCTGGCGCTCATGGCTCTGACGACTTCGATTCTGATCGCCTGTAGCATCCGACGAGACGCCGTGCTTTTCTCTCTCCACGTCCATGTCGCGAGCTAAAACGTGCGTTGGCCATTGCGCAGCGCTGTGTGGAGGTCAATGTTGTGAATATGCGAAAGGACAATCATGTCGCGGAAGACGCGCGTTGGCGCTCCTAAAGGTCAAACCGGGTATGTTGTACTCTTGCATGAGCTGCAACATGACTAAGGACGCTTCACGTTAACGTGCGGGATCGCCTCTATCTCCGTGTGGACATCCCGCGGGTCGGGTCACCAAATCGCCGGAAGCAAGCCTTGGCGACGGTTCGTGGCAAGGCTTTGAGGAAAATTTCCTGAGAGACGAGTACATGATTCTCGTCGGTTCGCCGGCCGCACTTCCTCCGACGGGGTCGTTGGATACAGTCGACGATATCGAAAAGTACCCGCTTCTTAGCAGCAGACTACGCGCGCAAGATTGGAAACTGTGGTTCCGAGCCGCCGGTCGGCGGGAGCCGCCGCACGAACGTCAACTGCTCCTCGAATCTCGCAAGCTTATTATTCAGGCTGCAATCAACGGCCTCGGCCTCGCCGTTGTAGACCCAATCATGATTTCGGACGAACTACAAACGGGATCCCTCGTCCAAGCATTGCCTATTGTAACCTAGGCACCGGGGTCTTATTATCTGTTACACGAATCTTCTGATGATCCAAAGGTTATCGCGTTTCGAGACTGGCTTATCTCGGAGATGCGCGAGGACGCGAAAAAGTTTCCGAACGTCTACAGTGTGGGAGGTGCCTCGGATTGACGTCAGGATCACGACACTGGCGACGTGTCTTCAGCGCCGTCCGAGTGGCTTGAGGAAGAGTTCTTACACGACGAAATTCTCGAGCCGTTTTCGGTCGCCACAGCGCCCCGAAGAAACTCTGTTGCCGTGCGGCTTGACACGTTGTTGTTTCACTGCTAAGGAAGGTCTGCACAACACGCTCTCGGAGCGCCGATCTTTTTTCACGTCGGGCGTATTGGCTGCAGAGCCTGCTATCAGGTTGCTCGTCCGACTTTTGAAGCATGATCGCCTTCGTTTGCCGAGACTCACGGGCTGATGCCCCGGGCTTTTCACGCTTTGCTTAAAGCCTTGCGCGCCATCCAGAGGTTGCCCAGCGCAAACAGTGTCGTGATCTGCGCGGTGTTCTTCACCAATCCTCGGTAGCGGGTCTTCGTATAACCAAACTGCTGCTTGAGCACGCGAAACGGATGTTCAACCTTGGCGCGCACGCCAGCCTTCAGGCGCTCAATCTGGTTGTATATCGCGTCCAGACGATTGGTCAGGTCCAGTTGTCGACGCTTACCCGGTCGCATCGCGACATGCCAGCGTACCGGGTTCGCCTGACAGCGCTTTTCGATACCCTGATATCCAGCGTCAGCGTACACATCCTTTTCCTGGCCGTGCAACAACGCTTCGGCCGCATTGATGTCGTGCACGTTGGCCGCCGTACCAATGACGGTGTGGACCAGACCCGACTCTGCGTCCACGCCGATGTGCGCTTTCATCCCGAAGTACCATTGATTCCCTTTCTTCCTCTGATGCATCTCCGGGTCCCGTTTGCCGGAGCCATTCTTTGTCGAACTGGGTGCGCTAATCAAGGTCGCGTCGACCGCTGACCCTACCTTCAACATCAAGCCTTTTTCACTCAGGATCTCATTGACCAGGGCGAGCATCTGCGCGGCCAGGCCGTGCGTTTCGAGAGGGTGACGGAACCGTAGAATCGTGCTCTCGTCCGGCAAACGCGTCATACCGTCGTCCAGCCCCGCAAACTCACGGTACAGCGGCACGTCATAAAGCACCTCTTCCGTCGCCGGATCCGAAAGCCCAAACCACTGTTGCATGAAGTGAATCTGCAGCATTGTCGCGATCGGAAACGGCGGCCTTCCAGTCTTACCCTTCGGATAGTGCGGTTCGATCAACGCAATCAACCTCGACCATGGCACAACGCGCCTCATCTCATCGAGAAATTCTCGCTTGCGCGTGCGTTTCGTTGAAAGATCCAGGCCAAGACCGAGCTGTGTCATCGAGGAACTCCTTCAATTCGCGTTCTTCCAGGATAGGCCAACCAGACTTCAACGCCAGGACTTTTGCAGACCGTCCCTAGGAAATAGCGGAATTGCTGGTTTCAGAACAGAGGCGGTGCCTCGTCGTTAGATCGTAGGTCATCGATTGCTACGCGGCGCGCTCCAGCACAAAGGTTGACGTGAGTTTATTGGCGTCTTTGCTTGACGACGGAAAAACGCTTTGAGGGACGTTTCTCGCTTTCGCGAACCTTGCGCTCAACGGATGAGATGCACGGTCTTTGTCTCCTCCCCGAGCTACTCCAGCAATTGCTGAGCAGCCCGGGGAGACAGCTGGCACATCGGCAACGTGCGCATGACAACGGAATCGTACGAATACCCTATCTGCACATTCGACGGCGAGGAGTCGCTCAAAATGATCGATCTCGCTGTCCAGGTGCAGAGCGTTCCTCATTCTGTTGTTTTTTTAAATCCACTTCAAGCCTCCCAGTCAGTAAGGCGGTCGGCAAAGTCGCGCCCGGGGTTGCGAAGCGGTCGGCCGCGCACGGCGAAGCCGCGGAATCCCCCCAGCGGCAATAACTTCATGACGTCGTTGGTCACGCACGATTGGTGGGATGCGGGCCTGTTTTTCGCCCGCCCCCAACGAAGTCAATGCGTGCCCCATCAACTCATCATTCACTTCTTCTTCGGCCGATAATACCTTTCTTTCTTAGTATGGCAATCTGTTCTTCGTCCAGTCCGAATTCGCCAAGTACGACGTCCGTGTCGTCGCCAAGGTCCGGCGCGGGCGAGCGGAGCGTGCCGGGTGTACGGCTGAGCTTGGGCACGACACCCGGCACATCGATCTCATAGCCGGCCCTTGTTTGCTGTTTCACGATCATCTCCCGTGCCTGGTAGTGCGGGTCCTCGACGATGTCCTTCGCGGTATAGATTTTACCGGCCGGAACACCCGCGTGCGACAGTGAGTCGAGTACCTGTTGCGTGGTGCGTCCGGCTGTCCATGTGCCGATGATTTCGTCCAGTTCGGCTACACGGGCGACACGGCCCGAGTTGCTGCCAAGGGACGCTTCGGCCGCGAGGTCATCGCGACCGACTGTCTGCATCAGACGCCGGAATATGCTGTCGCCGTTGCCCGCGATCAATACATAGCCGTCGACGCAGCGATAGGCGTTCGATGGAGCAATGCCAGGCAACGCGCTACCTGCGGCTTCACGTACCGCGCCAAAGGCGCTGTATTCTGGAATGAGACTTTCCATCACATTAAAGACCGCCTCATGCAATGCCACGTCGATGACCTGGCCTGCGCCGCTGTCAGCGTCGCGGTGATATAGGGCCATCATGATCCCGATGACACCATGCAAAGCAGCCAATGTGTCGCCAATGGAAATGCCGCACCGCACCGGGACTCTCCCGGGTTCGCCCGTCAAGTGACGCAGTCCCCCCATCGCCTCACCGATGACTCCGAAGCCGGGCCGGTCGCGGTATGGGCCTGTCTGCCCGTAGCCGGAAATGCGCAGCATGATGAGTCGGGGATTGGTTCGACTCAGTTCGTCGTAACTCATGCCCCATGCTTCGAGCGTGCCGGGTCGGAAGTTCTCGATCAGCACGTCGCATTCCGCGATTAATCGGCGCGCAACCTCCTGACCATCTGGATGGCGTAAGTCAAGTTCAACTGAGCGCTTGTTGCGTGACTGGACTTGCCACCAGACCGAAGTGCCGTCCTTAATGAGACGCCAATTACGCAAGGGGTCACCAGTTTCGGGCGCCTCGATCTTGATAACGTCCGCCCCGAATTCAGCCAAGGTCTTGCCCGCGAACGGACCGGCAATAAGCTGACCCATTTCAACAACGCGCACGCCCTTCAGCGCCTGTGGAGAGGTCTTGATCACTTTTGATCCTGTTGAGTATGAAAAAGCCAGGGCTCCATCGTACGGCGTCCAGTTTCGTAAGCACGGATCTGCGCGGAGTGCTCCAGCGTGAGCGCCACATCGTCGAGGCCAGCCAGCAGGCGCCGTTTGCGCTCCACATCGATATCGAAATGGATGGGCTGGTGTCCTTGCGCCTGCACGGTCTGTGCTTCCAGATCGATCCGCAACTGGAAGCCTGGCACGGCCTCAACTTGATCGAACATCGTCTGCACGACCTGCGCGTCGAGCACGACGGGCAAAATGCCGTTCTTGAGGCAGTTACCATAAAAGATGTCGGCAAAGCTCGGGGCAACCACCGAGCGTACGCCGAAGTCGGACAGCGCCCACACCGCGTGCTCTCGACTCGATCCGCAGCCGAAGTTGTCGCGCGCAAGCAAAATCTTTGCCCCTGCGTAGCGCGGCTGGTTCAATGGGAAATCAGGCCTCGGCTGCCGCGCTGCAATGTCTTGTCCGGGCTCACCGTGATCGAAATACCGCCATTCGTCGAACAGGTTTGCACCGTACCCTGTGCGGCTAATCGACTTCATGAACTGCTTCGGAATGATAGCGTCAGTATCGATGTTGGCCCGGTCAATCGGCACGACGAGACCATCCAGCGTGTTGAACGGCTGCATCACATCTCCCCGGAAACATCGACAAAATGACCGGCGACTGCAGCGGCGGCTGCCATCGCGGGACTAACCAGATGGCTGCGCCCGCCGGAGCCCTGCCGCCCTTCGAAATTGCGATTCGACGTCGACGCACATCGTTCCCCCGCCGCGAGACGGTCGTTGTTCATCGCGACGCACATCGAGCAACCGGGCTCGCGCCATTCGAAGCCGGCGCTGCGGAACACGGCATCGAGTCCTTCTGCTTCGGCCTGCGCCTTTACGAGACCGGAGCCGGGCACGACGATCGCTTGTCGGATGTTCGATGCGACGCGCCGCCCTTTGAGGAACTTCGCGGCGATGCGCAAATCCTCGATGCGGCCGTTGGTACAGGATCCGATGAAGATGCGATCGAGGGTGATATCACAGATGTTTGCGCCCGCCGTCAGGCCCATGTACTCCAGCGCGCGAGTCATGCCGGAGCGACGAACCGGGTCCGATTCCTGTGCCGGATCGGGAATGCGGCCATCGACCGGAACTACCATCTCTGGCGACGTGCCCCACGTCACCATCGGCCGCACGGTGGTGGCGTCGATCTCGACCGTACGGTCGAATTGCGCGCCTTCATCGCTGACAAGCGTCCGCCAATACGCTTCTGCCGCCGGCCAGTCTTGCGCGCCCGGCGCGTAAGGACGTCCCTTGACGTAGTCCAGTGTGACCCGGTCAACTGCAACCAGGCCCACGCGCGCGCCGAGCTCGATCGCCATGTTGCACAGGGTCATGCGCGCTTCCATCGACAGTGCCGCCACGGTCGTGCCAGCAAACTCGATGGCGTAGCCGGTGCCGCCGCTTGTGCCGATCTTGCCGATGATCGCCAACGCGAGATCCTTCGCGGAAACACCGTTGCCCAGTGGACCGTCAATGCGCACCATCATCGTCTTCATACGGCGCACCAGCATGCATTGCGTGGCCAGCACGTGCTCCACTTCCGACGTACCGACACCGAAAGCCAGCGCGGCAAAGGCCCCATGCGTACTCGTGTGCGAATCGCCCGCCACCACCGTCATGCCGGGCAGCGTGGCGCCCTGCTCGGGCGCGACCACATGGATGACACCCTGGTTACGGTTGCTCAAACCGAAGAAGGTGATGCCGAACTCTTCGCAGTTCTTACCGAGCTGACGGATCGAGACGCGTGCCATCGAATCCTCAATGGCATCGAGGTCCGTACGCTCGGCGCTGCGGGTTGGAATGGTATGGTCGGCGACGGCTAGCGTCGTGTCCGGACGCCATGCCGCACGCCCCTCCTCGCGCAACGCCTCGAACGCCTGCGGACTCGTCGCTTCGTAAACCAGATGGCGATCGACGTAAAGCAGTGTCTGTCCGCCGGGCGTTTCCGAGACGACGTGTCTCTGCCACAATTTATCAAGCAAGGTGCGGGGGGTGCCGCCCATCACAGTCTCCTTTCGATGCCGCCCTGTTGCCGGGTCGACAGTGTTTAATCCCGAGGTATTCGCGCGACTCTGGCAGGAAGCCCTCCGCAAGGGGATTCGGCAGCCTGCGCCACTTGCGAGAGTCGGGCAACTCGGCCGCAGATGCTCACGCGAGCATTTAGGGAACGTCCCGCTCGAACGCGCGTTGGCGAATGGCGTCAAAATTGGCCGGTGGCTGATGGAGGTCGAGTCGCCGACCTGCTTTGGTAATCTGCCCTGGTGTTTCATGACCAAGCAGTGCGGTCAGTCGCTCCGACGCAGCCAGCAACGAAACCAGGTCCACACCGGTTCCGTAATCCATGAGATGCAGCGCATGAACGGCTTCTTCCGTACAGAGATTTCCCGTGGCGCCGGCCGCATAAGGGCAACCTCCGATGCCGCCGAGCGAAGCGTCAAAGTGACTCGCTCCACCTTCGATTCCTGCCAGCATGTTCGCCAGCCCCAAGCCGCGTGTATTGTGAAAATGTAGCGTGAGCTCGACGTCGGGCCATCGGGCGTTGAATTTCCGGACGAGGTCCGACACCTGCCCGGGATACGCCATTCCGGTGGTATCGCACAGCGTGATACCGCGCGCGCCCAACTCCTCGATATGTCGGCGCGCCCAGTCGAGGACGACCGCATCCGGAACATCGCCCTCCATCGGACATCCGAAGGAGCACGACAGCGAAACGTTGACGGGTGTATGCGCGTCGCGAGCAAGGTCCGACACACGCTTGAGCGCCCTGAAAGACTGCTCGCGCGTCATCTGCAGATTAGCCAGGTTGTGGGTTTCGCTCGCGGACATCACGAGATTCATCTCGTCAACCCGCGACTCGATCGCCCGTTCCGCGCCCCGTACGTTCGGGACGAGCGCGGTATAAACTACACCCTCGCGGCGGGCGATGCCGTGCATCACTTCCTGCGCATCAGCCAGCGTGGGGATCGCGGTCGGCGAAACAAACGCCGTGACCTCGATCTTCGACACGCCGGTTTGCGACAGCGCGTTGACCAGCGCGATCTTGTCCTCCGTAGGAATGAAGCGACATTCCGACTGAATGCCGTCGCGCGTGCCGACTTCGTTCACGCTAATGTGGCGGCCCTCGCCTTGCCAGATGCTCATGACATTTACTCCATGTTTCGTTGATGCGATTATCGACAGGCTACGGAATGCTTGGGATGACCGGGAAAGAAGCCAAGCCTTCAGGGAAGACGAAGGCTATTCGCGCGCGGTCCTGTGTTCGAGCGGAGGCCGAGCGGCCCACCTCAGAAGGTGCGCCGCTCGATCGCACCGAGCTGGCCCGCGCCCGGTGCTGGCGTAGTGGCGCCGCCACCCAAGCTGCAGTTCACCTTTGCGCTGTTTGCCAGCCACGAGGCCTGTGCATGGCCGCCCGTCGATTTCAACAGCAGAAAGCTCCCGAGCAGCACGCCCAACGTGACTCGCGTGGCGGCCTGCGACACCATGATTCGGTAACCTTCGGCATCGACGACGATGCTCGGTTTGGCCTGCACGCTCGCGGCGAGCATGGAGTATGTTCGTCCGCACGCTGGTCACGTCCGGTGCGGGGCACGGGCGTGGCCACGATTGACCGCAATTGCGATAGCAGCCGCCAGCGCCGGGACGATGCCGGCAAGAAACACCTGACTCGCCGTCCATTGCCATTGCAGCAGCAGGCCGCCGGCCAGCGGTCCGGCAAACGAGCCAATCCGGCCGATGCCTACTGCGCAGCCGACGCCAGTTGCCCGCATGCGGGTCGGGTAAATCTCAGCCGACAGCGCGTTCAAGCCACCCTGCACGCCCTGCACGACGAGGCCCATCACAAAGCTGAGGCTGATCACCACCACGGCGTCGTTCGCGCTCTTCGCGAGCACCACCGCAAGCAGCATATAGACGAACAGCTGACAGAGCATCGTGCAGCGAACGCCAAAGCGGTTCATCAGCGGGCCTTGCGCCACGCATCCGAGCACGCCGCCGATGCTGAACAGCGTCACTGCCTTGATACCCGTCGCGACGGTCTGGTGCGCACCAACCAGCACCGACGGCATCCAGCTGACGATGAAATACAGCACCACCAGATTCATGAAGTAGGGGACCCACAGCAGTACGGTCTGCATCGCCATGCCCGGTGCGAACAGTTCGCGCAGCGGCACGCGCTGCGGCCGGTCGGTGGTCTGCGCGCGAACGGATGCGGGGTCCACGTCGGGTGCGATGCGGCGCACGATCGAATTGAGCTGAACTCGATTGCTGGCGCGCAACGCAAGAATACCCGGCGATTCCGGCATGTAGCGGATCGACAGCAGCGCGGCGATAAGCGGCAGCGTGCCCCCGACCGCGAAGACCGACTGCCAGCCATACACCGGCAGCAGTAACCCGCTGACAACCCCGGCGATCGTCGCGCCGAGCGGCATGCCGCAGACCAAGGTAGAGACGATGGTCCGCGCGAGCCGCCTTGGCGAATATTCGGACGCGAGTGCAATCGCATTCGGCAGCGCGCCGCCGAGACCAATGCCTGTGAGGAGCCGCAGCAGGAGAAGCTGTTCGACGCTCTGCGCAAAGGCAGTCGCCAGCGATAACAGGCCGAAGATCGTCGCCGAAGTCACGATCAGCCGCTTGCGTCCGTAGCGGTCCGCGAGCGGGCCGAGCGTGAGCGCGCCGACCAACATGCCGACGAGACCCGCGCTGAGCGCTGGACCGAACAAAGCGGGCCGCACGCCGAGGCTGCGCGACATCACCGGCGCCAGCATGCCGATGACCTGCGTGTCGAAACCATCGAGCACGGCAATCATCATGCACAACGAAATGGCGTGAAACTGCAGTCGGCTCAACGGTCGCGCATCGATAACGTCCTGCACCTGCAGGTAGGAGGAGGGGGTACTCATCAAAGTCTCCAATGCAGCTTGCGTGGCCGCTATTCGTTGTTCCCGTTTTCTCACCGGCATTGCCCTGCCGCGGTCAGCCGTTCAGACGCTCCTCGCGCCACAGACCCAGCGCCTTCTGCGCTGCCCGGTCCGAAAAGCTGAACAGCACCGAACGCTCGCTGGCCTGATGCACCACGGCATTCCAGGACGGCGCCACGAACACGTCGCCGGCTGCCCATGCAATGCGTTGATTGCCGACGACGGTCACGCCCTCACCTTCACGCACGCAGTAAATAGTCGCGTCGGTCGAACGGCTCGGCTGGCCGTGGAAGCCCGCCGGCAACAACTGCATGTAGGCGGCCATCGTCGGCATCGGATAGCCACCATTCACCGGATTCACGTATTGCAGCCTGAAGCCATGGCACATGTCGAGCTCGCCAGCGCTCACGATCTGAAGCAACGCCTCCTTTACCCGCGCATACGGGTAGTGGAACAGCGGCGACGATTTGCTGTCCGATACGTACTCGAGTGGCAGCATGTTGCTGCCGTAGCGCGCATAGGCGTCCCCAGCGAGTCGGTCAACGTGTTGCACCTCGCCCGACGGATAGCTTTCCGCGAAACTCGTATCGAACAGATTGACGATAGGTAAGTCGAGCCCGTCGAGCCAGATGACCGGCTCATCGCCGAGGTTGCCGTGATCGTGAAACGTCCAAGAAGGCGTCAGGATGAAGTCGCCCGGCGCCATCGGAATACGTTCGCCATTCACCGCCGTATAGCCGCCATCGCCTTCGATGATCAGACGCAGCGCTGCCGCTGCGTGACGGTGACTCGGTGCAATTTCGCCGGGCAGGATCAGTTGCAGACCCGCATAGAGGCTTTGCGTGATCTGCGAGAGCCCGCGAATTCCGGGATTCTCGAGCACGAGGACACGCCGCTCGGCTTCCTTGGCTGTGATCAGCCCGCCCGATTCCATCAGGAAAGCGCGCATGGCGGCGTAGGTCCATTTGTGCGGAACGCATCGGGAACGCGGCTCAGGTGTGACCAGTTGTGACAGCACGGCCCAAAGCGGTGCCGCGTGAACACCGTCAAGCCGCTTGTAAAACTCCAGCCGCTCGGCTGTCTCTTCATGCTCGAGTTGCATGACTAGCCCTCGTGTGCGCTGCGCACGGCGACCTGCATCGAGCCGATGCTCGCGATCTCGGCGAACATGGTATCGCCGGGCTTGATCGAACCGACGCCTTCCGGAGTGCCTGTGATAATCACGTCTCCCGGTTGCAACGTGTAGAACGACGAAGCAAATTCGATCAACTCGGGAACGCCGATAATCAGCTCGCGCGTGTTCGATTTCTGGCGTACTTCGCCATTGACCAGAATCGAGAAATCGAGCTCACCCGGATTGGCGAGTTCGTCGCTCGTTACGAGCCACGGGCCCAACACGGTGTAGGTATCCGGCGATTTGCGGAAGCTGCGTTCTTCCGGACCGCGAATCGTGATATCGAGGCCGATTGTGTAACCGGCCACGTAGTTCAGCGCCTCTTCGCGCGACACGTTGTTGGCGACTTTGCCGATGATCACGGCCAGTTCGACTTCGTGGTCGTTGCGGCGATCGAGCTTGCGCAGCGCGACGCCTTCCGACGCGCCGACCACCGAGCTCGTTGCCTTTAGAAACAGACCAGCACGCTGGATGTGGCTGATCTGGTTGTCGTTGTGAATCTCCGGATCGCCGAGTACTTCGGCCAAGTGTTTTTTGTAATTGACCGGCGCGGCGACGATCTTCCCGGGATTCGCAACCGGGCTCAGCAGCTTCACTTCTGCCAACGCAATCGTGGGCGCGCGCGGCGCCAGTTCGGCGGCCGCGTGGCGAATCTGCGTCAGGTTTTCGATCAGGATGTCATGAGTCGGGAACGGATATCGGGAAGCGTGCAGCACGTCCAGTGCTTCGGTCACGTCGCGAACGGTATCGCCTTCGACTACGCCGAGGCGGTTGTCATTAAAGCGGCAAATCTTCATGTTGGTCCCTGCAAAACGTAGTGGCTGCGACGTGTTCGATAACACGTCGCAGTAGGTTCATTAAGCGATGGCGGACGTTTTGGTCCTATCCGGCGTGCGCAAGACCGGTTCGGCGTCGTACAGCCACGCCATGCCGTCCAGCGTCTGATCGACGCTGCGGCTCTGCAGGAACTGGTTTCTCAGCTCCCGCTTCACCCCGTTGGCATGGTAGAACTCGCCATATAGCCGCGCACTCATCTGCACCTTGCCGGTGCGCAGGTAGCGACGGTCCTGGTAGCGGAGGAACGCAGTGGACAAGTCACCGTTTGCGGCAGTCATTTCGTCCGCGAGCACGACCGCATCTTCCATCGCCATACACGCACCCTGTGCCATGTATTGCAGCATCGGGTGCGCCGCATCGCCAAGCAACGTGACGTTGCCCTTTGACCATTCCTTGATCGGATCGCGATCGCAGAGCACCCACATGCGCCACGTGTCGATCTTCCCGAGAAGCGTCTTGACCTCAGGCACCGCATCACGGAACCGCGCGTGCAGCTCTTCCGCATCACCCTCTGCATCCCAACCCTCGACGTAGCGATCGCTATGGAAGACCGCGACGAGGTTGAACAGTTCGCCACCGCGCAGCGGGTAATGAACGAGGTGAGTCTTCGCGCCGGCCCAGAGCGTCATCGTATTCGGGCGCAGGTGCTCCGGCACCTCATTGATCGGCAGCACCGCGCGATACGCGATGTGACCCGACACGCGCGGGGCGCCGTCACCGACCAGCTGCGAGCGGACGGTGGACCACAGTCCATCCGCGCCGATGAGCGCGCAACCGCGCACATCGCCTTCGGAGGTGCGCAGCACGACGCTGCTACCTTCGTCGGCGAAGCCCTCCACCTTGACGTTCGTCGATACTTCGATGCGCGGGGATTGAGCGCATACGTCCAGCAGGATGCGGTGCAAGTCGGCGCGATGGATCAGCGCATACGGGTAGTGGAACCGATCGAGGAAGGGGCCATCGAGCGGAATCGACACGACCTGTTCGCCCGAAATCCCGTCCAGCATCACCAGCTTGCTCGGCCGGGAAACTTTAGCGTTTACTGCGTCGGTGATGCCGAGCCGCTTGAACACGTGGAATGCGTTCGGTCCAATCTGGATGCCCGCACCGATCTCCTTGATCTCCTGCGCACGCTCGAACAACCGAACGGAGAAACCGGCCTGGCTAAGCGCGAGCGCTGCCGAGAGACCGCCGATGCCGCCACCTGCGATGAGAATTGGCAGCGGTTGTTGCTGTGTTGAGTTCATGCCTCCTCCTACTATTTCAACGAGTGCCGGATTCGCGTTAGCCCTGAAGAGGGCCCCCGGATGAGTGGTCTCATTGTAGAAAACAGCCGCTAATCAATCCATATGCAACCCTTGATATACTTAATCAAGAAAATTGATGGCATGGATTTGATAAATGATTAACCTGGATCTAAAAAGCCTGATGGCTTTCGACGAGGTCTATCGGACTTCCAGCATCTCCCGCGCCGCAGAGAACCTGGACATGGGCCAGTCCGCGGTCAGCATGATTCTCGCGAAATTCCGGAAACATTATGGCGATCTGCTGTTCGTAAGAACTTCCGAAGGCATGCAGCCCACTCCCCTCGCGCAGGACATCGTAGGGCCGATCCGCCAGGCGTTGAACGCGCTACAGGCTACATTGGAACATCGGGCCAGTTTCGATCCGTCCACTTCTACCCGCATGTTTCGCCTTGGCATGCCGGATATCGGCCAGCGCATCGTGATGCCCAACCTGCTCGACCATCTTCGCATGGCCGCGCCCGGCGTCCGCATCGACCTCAGCTACCCGTCCGAAATGACTGGACGCCTGCTCGAATCAGGCGAAGTCGACTTGGCGATCGGGTTTCTCGCGCAACTGGAAGCGCGCTATTTTCAGCAGAAGCTTTTCGACGACCGCTTCGTATGTATCGTCAACCGGCAGCATCCGCGACTTCGGTGTGGCAGACTTACACTGGAACAATTTCAGGCGGAATCGCATCTGATCGTTGCGACGCAGGGAACAGGGAATTTCGTTGTAGAGGAGACGCTAGAACACATCGGAATCAGGCGAAAAATGGGACTTCGCATTCCGAATTTTCTGGGTGTCGTCTCGACCATTGCGAGCACCGAGTATCTGGCCATCGTTCCGGAAAGATTCGCGCGCATCATTGCGAATGGCAATCAGATCAAGGCGATGGGACTACCCCTCGATGTCCCGCAGTACCGCGTCATGCAACATTGGCATGAGCGCTATGCGAAAGACCCCGCCGTAACATGGCTGCGCAACACCATCAGCACCCTGTTTCAGGAATGAACGACAAGCGCCTTTTCCTAACCTGCACCTGCCCCATGTCGTAAGAGGCGCTGCCTGTGTCGTTGCCAGGCTCGTCGACGACCACGCTCATGAGGGACCACGCCTTCATCAGACGGAATATCTCGTAGGGTTTAGGCTGCCGATTTCGGCTACATGTTCCTGATTGGAGCGCTGCCCGCGATCCCAGCCGTTTTTATGACTCGCCTCTTGCCGGAATCACCACGATGGCTACTTGAAGAAGACAGGCTACTCGAGGCCCAAAAAGTCGTCGACGAAATTGAATAGCCGCCTCAAAGAACGGCACGCGCCCTCTACCTCCGGTTGGCCCGCTTAAATCTGTCGTCGCCCAATCACCTACCCACGGGAAGAAATATTTTGGCACAGAGCTATTTTCCCGCCAATACACGTGGTGAACTCTGGTGATCTGGATGCTCTGGTTCTGCTCGGCTTTTGTTATTTACGGTCTCGTCAGTTGGCTTCCCACAATTTACTCAACCGTGTTCCGCGCCCCTCTGCGAGAAGCGCTACTCTTTAGTCTTACGGCGAATCTTGTAGGACTATTTGGAACACTTGCATGTGTGCTGCTAATAGATCGAAACGGACGTAGGCCTTGGTTTATCGCAGCCTTCGTTTGCGCGGGCTGCTCCCTTGCGGTGTTGGCAACGCACGTGAGTTCACGTGTCGGCCATCGTTGCTATCGCGTCAATTTGCTATTTCTTCATCAACAGCACAGCCCGTGCTCTCTATGTTTATACGCCCGAATGTTACCCAACAAGAATCCGCGCCCTAGGTACTAGCATTGGCACAGGGTGGCAACGCATAGTGTCAATCCTCGGCCCCTTGATTGTCGGAAACTTGCTAGCTAACAGCGCCGTGTCGACCATGTTTTGGCTTTATTGTGCAATGGCCGTGATCGGTGCGATTGTGTCGATATTCACAACGGAGACGGCGGGCAAGACTCTTGAAGAGCTGTCCGTGTAGCAAGTAGTTTCCCCTGTAGCCGTAGGCGAACAATGCGCCACAGCTATTTTGCACGTACACACATGTGTACGTGCAAGTTTCATTTATAAGCTGAACAAGCGCCTCCAGAAATAATATAGTCTTCGACCGAACAAGGCCGCGGAACATTTGCGTTCTACCATATACCGCACCGACATCAGCACCCCGCTCGCCGCGAAATCGTCAGCATCAGGAACATAAGTCTGAGGGTTGGAGCAATCGCGCACGCGCGGCGTGCTCTGATTCCCTCACCCGGCGAGGAAGAGCGCAAGGCTCAACCGCCCTTGCAGTCCAAACCCCAAGTGACTTCGCGTGCGGACTGGTTTTTCGAGTACTGAACCTCGTCAACGAAGGGTAGACACATATCGCGCGACATCATCCACCTCATCCGCACTTATCGTATTCGGAAAGAGGGCCGGCATCGCACCCGAGGGCGCGCGAATGAATGCCGCTATACCAGTGACACCGCGCGTCTCGCCCAAGCCAAGTAACGACGGTCCAATGCCCCCCTCACCACTAGCGCCATGACACGCCGCACAGTTTGCAGAAAACACCTCTGCGCCGTGTACCGCCTTTGAAGCGGTATTCGGATCCGGTGGGGAGATCTGCACCTTCGAGTCGGCGTTCGAGCCAAGCAATGGAATGCTCCCGGGAGGTCTGTTATCAGGAATCGAAGCGAGGTACGTGTGAATACTAGCTAACTCCTCGTGTGACAATATGTTAGCGCCATAAACCGGCATTTGACCCTTCGGCGCGCGCACATATGCCTGAATCGCGTCGAGTCCCAAGGGTCCCGGAGCGAGCGCTGGCCCCGACATGATGCTACCTTGCGCCAGCTGTCCATGGCATTCGAAACATCCCTTTTTCATGTATAGCGCCCGACCCACGTCAACTTCCGAGGGCGAAGCGACTTCAGCTGTGATCGTTAGCAAAGTAGCGAAAGCTGCAAAAATCGCAACTCGCCCCCACGCGATGAAACATTGATTCATAAACCCTCCTACCGAGGTTGAGTCAGGACGTCGAGCAGTGCCGGCTTTCCGGACTTGACTACCTTCATGGCACGGACCAGCGCCGGCGCAAGTTGATCTGGGTGTGAAATAGGTCCTTCCGCCCACATTCCCATGCTTCTCGCCATATTCGCGTAGTCAATCGGCGGGTCATTGAGCACGGTTCCGACTCTGCCATTCTCTGGATGCCGGTCGCGCCAACTGCTCATGCGTTGAACGTGCATAGATTCCTGATGCCAGGCTCGATTGTTATGCATGACGCTCAACAAAGGCAACTGATGGTGAGCCGCGGTCCAAAGAACACCCGGCAGCACCATCAGGTCACCATCGGTCTGAATGTTGACGGCGATTCTTCCCGCGTCCCGATGAGCCAGCGCAGCGCCAACCGCCGCAGGCGCACCGTACCCTACGCCATACCCCCCTTCACTGCCAATGTACTGGTAAGGCTTTGTGAACTCCCATAGCCGCTGCGGCCAGCGACTGATAAAAAGGGAAGACGAGACGAGACCCCAGTCCTCATTGCGTATTGCGGCCCACACTTCTTGAGACAGGCGCGCCGTACTGATCGGGCTACCGTCCCACCCTCGCGCGGCGTCACGTCGCGCGGCTTCACGCATTTGCCCATACGCCTGTTGCGCCAAGGGTTTTCGGGCAGCAATAGCGTCTTTCTGCGAGCTTGTCAGCGCGGCCTGCACTGCACTGACCAATGCCGGAAGCGAGGCTTCGGAATCGCCTGCAATAGCCAGCGACGCAGCGAAGTATCGTTCGGCGTCTTGCATATTCGATTTCCCGGACAGGTAGGAAGTCGACACGCTGATTACCTTGGCATCGGGCCGCGTCAAACGTTTTGATGGCCGGCCAATTACGTCGATCACGGTTCCAGTCACCCCCCATACATCCGTCACCTCCAGGGCCAGAATCACGTCTGCATTGGCAACGAGTTTCGATTGTAGCCAGGTCTGATTCAGATAATGATCGGTGGGAAAATTCAACCGGCTCAGCAGGTCGACGACCGGCGCATTCAGCGACTCGGCGAGTGCAACGAGTTGCTTCATGCCGTCCGGGGTACGTACCGCACGATCGACAACGATCACAGGATTTTTCGCGTTGCACAGCAAACTTGCAGCAGTTTCGAGAGCCTGAGGGCCTGCCACTGGCGGAGAAACGAGGCTTAACTGAGGTACGGAGATCTCTCCCGCGTTCGCTATCGGTTGCTCCTGCAGGTCGGCGTCCGCAACAATCAGCACGGGTTCCGTGGGCGATGTGACAGACATCGTGTAGGCCCGCATGAAAGATTCGGCATAGCCCTGCAGCGATACCGGCGTATCGTCCCACTTCGTATAGTCGCGTACGAGCGCGCCCAGGTCCTGTGCGGTATGAAACCACTCTACGCCTGCTCGACGCTTTACCGAATCAATGATGTTGCCCGCGATGACCATCACCGGAACTTTGTCGCACCAGGCGTTGTAGAGTGCCATAGACGCATGCTGTAACCCAACATTGCTATGCACGAGGCACGCCATCGGCTTTCCTGCCACTTTCGCGTAGCCGTGCGCGATTGCGGCCGACGCCTCCTCATGCGTACACACAATCAGTTCGGGACGTTTGTTGCCGGCGTAGTTGACGATCGACTCGTGAATGCCGCGAAACGTTGACCCCGGCATTGCCGCTACATAGTCGATGCCCACCCGCCTCAACAGATCGACCATGAAATCGGAACCGGGATTATCAATGTGCAACGCGTCGGTTGCTGCCAGTTCATTCAACGAGGGAAGAGTGGTTTCCGCCGCAGCGAGTGCCGACGAGGGTAAGCCCACCGCAGCTGGCGTATTGGCAGACGTGTTGCCGGCCACTGCGCGCGTGGAATCCACGAGAGCAGTCGCTGCGCCGGTCACGATTGCTCCTTTAAGAAATTTGCGACGATCCGTCATTTATCGATCTCCCCGAATGGACATATTGTTGCCAATATCGCGTGCCTCCCGTTTTAGGCTATTTAGCCATAGCACGCACACAACAACTGCTGCAATGCTGGGAAACGCGGCGGCTACGCACAGGATTTGATGGCTTGTCCGACCGCCGGCAACCAGCGACCCGATCATCAACGGCGAAGCGAACTGTCCGAACCTTGCGCTCGCCATGCTCCAGCCGATGCCTGTCGAGCGAATTGCAGGCGGATAGAAAATCGACGCCAGAGCGATTACGCCCGCACCGCCCAAACCGATAGTTACTCCAAGGCAAGCGCTGATTGCACTGGCCGCTACCAGCGTGTTCGCGGTACCGAGCGCGGCAATTGAAATTGCCGCTCCCAAAAAAGCTGGGAAAAGAACTCTTGTGGCACCGCACTTATCCACTAGCCTGCCGGCAACAGCCATTCCAAAAAAACCGGCGAGATTGAAAAACGCCACGACGATTGCCGTATCGGCATGCCCGATGCCGTTCGCATTCAGCAAGGTCGGAGTCCACATCACCATCACGTTCGTGGTTGCGAAAGCGAAGAAAAAGATGACCCAAAGAAGCACCGTTATTGCACTTCGATGATCGGTGAACAGTCCGCGGATTGGACTCCCGGGCATCGTTTTATCTTCCACGATAAACCGGACACTTTGCGCCGGTATTTCATACCCCATACCCCGCAGAAGCCGCGAAATGCGGCGCTCAGAAGCCCCGCGGGTCACGAGAAATTGTACCGATTCAGGCAGCGCAACCATCAGGGCAACGGCGACCGCCAAAGGAATTAATCCACCTGCCAGAAAAATTGCATGCCAGCCGATGTGGAACAGCATATAAGCATTAGCAAAACTGCCGAACGCCGCGCCCAGTGGGTAAGCTGACCAGATGATCGTCGCGATCGTTCCGCGTTGCCTGCGAGGCGAGTAATCCGACGTCAGGCTAAGAAAGCAAGGAGTTGCACCGCCAAGCCCGAGACCCGCAAAAAACCGCGTGAACAGAAGAGCCGAGAACGACGATGCCTTGAGCGTAGCCAGCGTCAAAAGTCCGAACAGTAGGACCGCAACAATCAGCATTTTCTTGCGGCCCAACCGGTCAGCTAGTGGACCAAATGTCAGCGCACCCACCGCAGCGCCTAATTGTGAAGCCGCAAAGATCGGCCCAAAACTACTGATCTTCAAACCCACCGCACCGGCAATATACGGTGCGGCGACGCCGATTGACTGCGTGTCTGCTCCGTCAAGCAGACCGATACATGCGCAGAGCCCTACTACGGTCAGTTGCAAACCTGTAAAACGGCTTTCGTCAATCAGGCGAGATACATTAACAACGTTGTCCGCCGAGTTCATCGTCTTACCTTGCGATAGTTGGAAAACCTCGCCGATTCATTTTTGAAACGACGAGGACAACCGAAATGGCCGTTCAGAATTTATGCCGAATTCCGGCGAGCGCCAGCACCTGACTATCCGTAGTCGAAGGCGAAACTCCAAAAATTTCTGCTTTGACGCCACCCAGCGCGCGTTGCGCGACGCCGTATACATAAACGTCAGTTCTCTTGGAAAGGAAATAGTCAATACTCAATGCAACCGTATGCCACTTAGGGGACGATGCTGGACTGGTGACTCCGCCATAGCTCGCCTTTGTGAACACGTATGCAACTCCAAGTACGAGCGCTGGATTTACGAAATATGTCGCATTGACGTCGTAGTTGTCGAAATGCATCGACGAGCTGTCAAGGTACGAATAGTGCGAATCTGTGATCATCGCGTTGAGCTGGGTCGCACCAAAGTTGTAGCTTGCCTGCCCACCCGCTACACGTTGCGTATCGACACCCGTTCGATGCAACGGACTCACTTCGAATGGCGTAAACGGAGCGCCGCCGTAGTCATTGGTGACAGCACCGTTCGGATTCGCGGTCCCCGGGTTATGTAACTCAAGGTATGCCGCACCGAACGTCAACGGCCCATGCGAGTACCCAGCACCGAGGCTGATCGCATTGTTGTCGGCTGCTGCTCCGGGACTGTTGCTGAACGCGTAGAGTACTTCGGCGGTCAACCCATTCCAATTTGCCGTCGCATACTTGATCGCGTTGTTGTAATGGTAGGTGCCGAAGGTATTGTCGTTGTCGCCAACGTGAGCCGCCAGCGAATTAGCCGCTGCTGCCGCCACATAGCGATTCAAATAGTCCCATAGCATGTCGGGCTGGCGCCCGAGCGTCAGAGTGCCAAAACGATCGCTGGACAGACCTACAAACGCTTGTCGGCCAAACAACCGTCCACCTTGTCCCAGAGTGCCATTGGTTACGCTGAATCCATTCTCAAGCGTCGCAACCGCGCGTAGTCCACCTCCAAGATCCTCTACGATGCGAAAGCCCATGCGATTGGCCTGCATCGTCGAAGAGATCATGCTGACGCTACTCGCGCCGGACTGGTTATTGACATAGGCTACCCCGACACTAATTATTCCGTATAGCGTTACAGAGCTTTGCGCTCTCACTAATCCTGGAAAGAGCAGGAAAAGCGCGCTCATACACACGGTTGCTTTGATCTTCACCGACGTCTCCATGGTTGTTATATTTGCCGCGTTGGCCGAACAAGTAAATGAGGACGTTGGCACAGCCACCTCATCTTTTTCATTCTGTGTGAAACTACTTTGCTAGCAATCTCCCGTATTCCGAAATTTTCTGGTTTGGCAAAACATGCCGCAGGGCATCCCACGCTACGACCTGGTTGCTAGTAACGACCGGTATATCAATAATTGCTTCGATTTCGGAAATCACATTACAGGCCCTGATCGCAGCACAGCTGATCAAGCACACGTCAGCGTTTCGATCAACGTTTGCCGCTGCAAGCTCAATCCACGTTTTCGGATCGACTGCGCTCATCTTGTGCGGATCCGTTAGCTGGAGGCCAAATTTTCTTACCACGTCGAAGCCACGTGCGCTGAGAAACCGACCTTCACGATCATTCAATTCAGAGGTATACGGCGACACGATGCTTACGGTCTTTGCCTTCAACGCCGTCAGTGCCGACAGCAGAGAACCACCCGTCGTGATGGCCGTGATGCCGCAACTATCTTTGATGTCGTCGCGAATTTTCTCGTCAATATTCGGCGCCCATGTTGATGCGGCCGTGCAATGAAAAACGATGCAATCTACTCGCGCGTCTGCAAGCAACTGGGCAGCCTCCGAAGCTCCCGACACCATTGCATCGAAATCGGCCGCAGTTGAACCGGTGAGCTTGATTCGAGTTACATGCAATGAGACAGAACTCGGTAGCATCGCACCGATCTCGATCTCAGCCGCCGTGTTTACTGATGGCAAGATCAATCCTATCCTGCCAGCAATCTCGTAGTTTATGTTCATGCGCTAGCGCTCCGATTCCCATTGAAAATCTGCGGTTCCAAAGCGTCGTATTGCACGCTCTCGTTCGCATTCGTCATCAAAGAAACCAGTACGCTTATTAAGAACGCGGTAGGAATGGAAACTATCCCGGGGTTACGAAGAGGAAACAACGCCTTCGCATGATGCAGTATGTCTATCTGCACGGTAGGCGACAGCACCAGCAAAACAAGGCTCAGAATCAGTCCTGACACCATCCCCGCCATCGCACCGGCGTGCGTGAATCGCCGCCAATAAATAGCGAGAAAAAGTACGGGGAAATTGGTAGCCGCCGCTATTGCCGTCGCGAGACCCACCATGAAAGCGACATTCTGACCTCTCAGCCCCAGCGCACACGCGACCGCGACCGCTGAAAGGATCACTGTCGAGATGCGCGCAACGGTCATTTGATCTTCGGAAGACTCTCGATTCCTGCGGACCACCATGGTCCAGATGTCATGCGCAAGCGTTCCCACACCGGTCATTACGAGTCCGGATACCGCGGCAATAATCGTCGCAAAGGATACGGCGGCGATAAATCCTAACAACATGGTCCCGCCAAGGCGTTCCGCAAGGAGAGGGACAGCCATGTTCCCTCCCTTGTCGACCGCGAGAATCGATCCTTTACCGACGAGCACCATTGCTGCGAACCCTAGAATTGCCGTCAGCACCATGAAAAGTACAATGATGCATGTCGCGTAGAAAACCGACATTCTTGCCGCTCGCGCGTCTCTTACAGTAAAAAAACGCATCAACACATGTGGCAGGCTGGCGACACCCATTACCAGCGCGAGGCTTAGAGAAAAGGCTTCTAGTGGGCTGCCGACCAACTCGCCAGGGCTCAGGATTTTCGCGCCATTTATCTCTGCAGCGGCTGCGAATAGTCGCAATGGGTCGAAGCCGTACGCCGCTAGTGCCATGACAGCCATGGCCAATGCGGCGCACATCATAATAGCCGCCTTCACGATCTGTACCCAGGTGGTGGCAACCATTCCGCCAAACAGCACGTAGACCAGCATGAATGCTCCGGTGAGCATCACCGCCAATCCGTAGGGTATGGCGAACAAGAGATGGACCAGATTTCCTGCTCCGACAAGCTGCATCACGAGATAAGAAAGGACGATCACCAGAGCGTTGATAGACGTAGGAAGCCTGATATTGGGTCTGCCAAATCGAGTTTCCAACACGTCGCCGATTGTGTATTTGCCCAGATTTCGCAGCGGCTCTCCGAACAGAAACAACATGACCGGCCAGCCGATCACACCACCGATCGCATAGAAGAACCCATCAAACCCTGCGATAGCTGTCAGGCCCGTCAGGCCAAGAAATCCCGCTGCCGCCACGAAGTCACCGGCGAGCGCCAGACTGTTTTGAGCTGGCGTAATTCGATGACCTGCTGCAAGGAAATCATCAGTACCTTTCGCGCGGCGTGCTGCAAAATACGTGATGGCAAGGGTCGCCACGGTAAAGAGCAAGAAGAATGCAACAGATGAAGCCGTCGCACGCCCCAATGCCACAGAAGCGTTATTCATCTCGTTAGCTCCTGTTCGGGAAGGTTGCGACGCTTTTATCCATCCGCACGACGACAAAAATATAGCCGAGCGTCAGCATGATGCAGGCGAATATAACCAGCATTGCCAACAATAGTGCGATCGATAGTCCATCTGAAACCTGGCCCTGAATCGCATTGAACTTTCCAGTTATAACGAGTACGAAAGCCCAATAACACGCTACTAGCGCCGCTGTGAAAGCAAGGGAGATGCGGCGTCGGCGATTTGTGTCCATTCCTTGAGCGCCTGAAATATCGCAACTGTTATCCGACGCTGATGTGCATGGACGAATGGTTTGAAGTTTTGTATTCACGTCTCCTCCGAAAACTACATACCGAGTCCTTCCTCGTACACGGAACTCGTTCGGGCCACATAGGCCCACGGATGCGCCCGACTAGCCCACCGTGATCTCTTCGACTCCGACTAATCTTTGCGCTTCGCTCAGGTATCGCATATCGATGTATTTTCTGAAGTCAGCGTTCTGCTCTACCCGGATGCTAGACGAGCGATCTCGTCGCATCATGTCGATGCATGTTTGAATCGACCTCGAGTCAAGACGGAGGTCAACCGGCACCGCGAACCCGTTGACGTGATCTTTCCAAGCCCGCTTCAGATACCGGTGCTCGACGTCCATATGGCGCCCAGCCACTTCAATAGCAGCTTCCCGGTTCTCGAACATCCATTGCGATCCGCGAATGGAACCTGCAAGGAATCGAATCAGGATATCTTCATGTTCTTGTGCCCAGGCATCCCGGACATTAATCGAAGAGAACTGAAAGTAAGGAATCCAGTCGGATACGGCGCCAAGATTCGAAAAGCCTCGATCTTCGGCGATATAGTTGTGGGGATCGGTCTGCATTGCGGCGTCGATGGATCGATCGAGCAAGCGCTCGTGGCGCGGCGGTACCACCCCCGCCTCTACAATGCTGTACTCGTTCGGGTAGACACCGACTCGCTCGAGGATGTCTACGAAAAGAGACGAGGTTCCGGCGCTCAACGCCGACACGCCGATCGTACGTCCGCGCAAATCTTCAAGTCGCTTGACCTCAGGTTGTGCAATCAGCGAATGGGTCAAGCGGTTGACATTGCCCCCTATCATCCGCAAGTCGCCGCCCGCCTCAACATCATGTATCACATGCTCCGGAGACCCAATACCGATATCCATTTCACCCAGACGAAGGGCTTTCGTGAGAGGATCGATACCGCCGAATATAGTGAAATCTACATGGAGATCCAATTTTTCATAGAATCCCAGGTCGCGTGCGCCCCAATAGGGAACAAAGAAAAAAGCCGGCACCACTAAACCTACGCGTAGCCGATCCGTTTGCATGATGTCTCCTGTAATGGCTTGTTTTCTTGCCCATAGGTCCAACGACTCTCAACACTTTTTAGAAGTAACCGAACTTCGCTTTTTCATAACCCATGCCTTTCATTGAGCCCAAGGACGCTCGAAGACGGCAGGTGGCAGAATTTCTGTCGGTCTGACAACGACAAGAAGCCAGTTTCGGTTACGCTAACTCTCCGATGTCGAACACAACGGAATCGATGTAATAATTAGGATATTTTTATTCATCTTTACGATTTCTAGTCTTCGATACCACGATGTGACAGCTTTCAACTGAGCGGGCTAGTCGCCCAGACGCTCCTCCCGCCATAGGCCAAGCGCCTTTTGCGCCGCCCTGTCCGAAAAGCTGAACAGTACCGAACGCTGGCGTGCCTGATGTATCACCTCGTTACATGACGGCCCAACAAACACTTCGTCCACCGACCACTCGATGCAAGCGTCTTCGACAAGGGTTACGCCCCCCCTCGTGCACGCAGTAGGCGGTCGGATCTGTCGACCGGTTTGGCTGCCCAAGGAACCCGGCCGGTAAAAGTTGCATGTAGCCTGCCATCGTCGGCATCGGATATCATTGAACCGGCAAACCTTCACGTTGGTCTCTGCGATAGTGATAGAGCCAATTGTTCGACGATGGGTCGTTACAAGCTCACTGACCGATGGAAGGAAACTCAGTAACCCCGGGCTTGCGGAAGACCGGCCCGCCGTCGTAGAGCCACGCCGTCCCGTCCAGCGTTTGCTCGAGGCCGCGGCTGTTTGTAGAAATCCCAATGCGTGGCGATCGGAGGCAAGCGTCCGGGAAGATCCGATGCAAGTCAGCGCGATGAATCAGCGCATACGGATAGTGAAACCTCTCGATAAAAGGATTGTCCAGTGGTATGGAGATGACGTGCTCGCCCGAAATGCCGTCCATCATTACCAGCTTGCTCGGCCTGGACACTTTGGCGTTCACTGCTTCGGTAATGCCCAGTCGCTCGAATACGTGGAACGCGTTTGGACCAATCTGGATGCCCGCGCCGATCTCCTTGATCTCGTGCGCGCGCTCGAACAACCGAACGTGGAAACCTGACCGGCTAAGTGCGAGCGCCGCAGCAAGGCCTCCGATACCGCCGCCTGCAATGAGAATTGGCAACGATTGCTGCTCTTCTGGGCCCATATCTCCTCCACTTTCTTTGCCCGGGTGCGGGTCGGCGTTAAGCCGAGGGAAACGCCCCGATGAGTGGAGTCATTCTAGAAATCTCTTTCCGATCAAGCTATACGTAACCCTTGATACGCTGAATCAACGTATTTGATTTGCGGACGAGTAGGGTTAACGTTGATCCAAAGAGCCTGATTGCCTTTGAGGAGGAATACCGGACGACGAGTATCTCTCGCGCGGCAGAAAGACCCGACATGAGCCTGACTGCGGTCAGCATGATCCTCGCGAAATTCCGCAAACATTACGACGATCCGCTCTTCGTACGGACTTTCAACGGCATGCAACCCACCCGCCTTGCGCAAGAAATCGTGGGCCCGATGCGTCAGGCTATAAACGCGTTGCAGATCACGCCGGAACATCGCGTCAATTTCGATCCGCCCGCGGCCATCCGCATGTTTCGCCTTTGTATGCAGGACGTCGTCCAACGCATCGTGATGCCCAGACTGCTCGACCACCCGGGCACGGCCGCACCCGATGTTGGAGACCGCACCACGGCGGAGGCTGAAGTCTGGTCTGCGAATAAGGCTGAAGGATGTGCCACTAGTACTTCACTGGACTCCGACTCTTCCAAATCGACTTCCGTTCTTCAGTTGCGAATCAGTCTTCGCGGCCTAAGCCCGCCGGTCTGACGGCGACTCCTGATTCCCGAGCAGATCACGATTGTGCAACTGCATAAGGTGATGCAGGCCGCCATGGACTGGAACGACGAACACCAGCACCGGCTTGTCGTCCGGGAATGGCGTCACGGCGAACATCGCGACGGCGCGTTGCAATTCTTCGATGGCCCCGACGCTCTGTCCCTGTCGATGTTTGGCCTGCACAACGTCTCCGCGCGGTGGTTACATGACGTGCACGTCGATCGGCGAACGTGCAACCAGCGGTCAGGGCCATTACCACGCTGCGTCGCGGCCGCCGGGCGTTGCCCACTCAAAGACATCGGAGGCCCAGAGACATACATGATGGTCCTGGAAGAGCACGGCGAGCTCGAGTTTTTCGGGTGGCTCGAGACGCTGCGAAAACACCCGATTGACGTGAACAGTCTGCGCGTTGATGCCGATGAATGGCTGATAGGGCTGGATCGGCGTTCGACCGACGCGCAGCGAATGAGCGGCTGTCGGGGCTTGCGCGGCAAGCTGGCCGCCGAGGCGCCGACCCGGGCGGGAGGCTACGATGCGAATTGCGGATCGGACGAAAATCGACGAACGAGGGCGTTAAAAACCTTGAGGTTGTAACTCCGATACCAACCCGAACGATCGCACAAGTGAAACTTCGTTTCTGTATCGGGGCCACCCGAGTTTTACCTACGCGCTAACACCAAGCATCTATCGGAATGCCCGCTGGATACAAAACGAACACGTCATGTTCAGGGAGCTCGTCCTTCGATGCCCGAACGACTTCTCGTCGCTCGCATCTACGTTTCAGACTCTCGTGAAAATGCAGCACTACGGCCTTCCTACGCGTCTGCTGGACCTGACCGCTAATCCACTGATTGCGCTATACTTCGCTAGCGATCCCGCCGATCCACCAAGCGAAAGCGGCGAAGTGATTGCGTTCGGCATCCCAACCAAGGATATCAAGTACTACGACAGCGACATGGTCAGTGTCGTCGCAAACCTCGCACGCCGTCCGTCCAGCTTCGAAATCCCGCCGCAAGATCTTGACAAGACAGCACTCAATTAGACGCCGGCTATCCGATACCTGCTGCATGAGATCAAGCAGGAGAAACCGTATTTCGAGCCGCTGGTCGAGCGTGAGCATCTCGAGTCGGTCATCTGCGTCAAACCAAAGATGGAGAATCCCCCGGATCATTCGGCAAGATGGCGCTTTTTTTCTGTTCGGCGTCCATGGCGCCAAGCAAACAGCCGCTTCCGTGCCCGACACCTATATTGCCAGTAGTGGCGCAAAGCGCATCATCATCATCGGGACAGAGAAACGGCGCATACGCAGCCAGCTCGAAGCCCTAGACTAGTACTACTGTGTCATAAAATCCATGGCATTATAGGAACTTCTTCATCCTTTGCATGAGGAAGTGATGGACTGGGACACATCGTTCGACGATTACCTGGAACACCTATGCAATGCGATCGGACACAGTGATCGCCGTACTGGTCTTGTGGGCTATTGCCGAGGCCTGATGCTGCCGATTGCGCGCAAAAGTGTCGAGCCGTTGGCAGCTCATATCGAGCCGCATCGCGTGAGTGCGCGGCACCAGTCACTGCATCACTTCGTTTCAAAGTCAGAATGGTCCGACGCCGCATTAGCCGAACAGATCCGGCGCTGGGTATTGCCGCACATGGATCCGACAAATGGTCTGTACTGGATCATTGACGACACGGGTTTCCCGAAGAAGGGAAAGCATTCAGTGGGCGTGGCGCGGCAATACTGCGGGCAGTTGGGCAAGCAGGATAACTGCCAGGTGGCCGTGAGTCTGTCGGTTGCCACCGAGGAGGCGAGCCTGCCGGTCGCCTGGCGGCTTTATCTGCCGCAGGAATGGGCAGAGGATCCGACACGACGACAGCAGGCCGGGGTGCCCGAGGAAATCAGGTTTGCGACCAAGCCGCAGATTTCGATCACGCAATTACGTGAGGCAAGGCAAAGTGGCGCCCCAAATGGGGTGGTGCTGGCTGACGCGGGCTATGGAAACGACACGGCGTTCCGTGAAGCCGTTGGTGAACTCGGTCTGCAATACGCCGTGGGTATCCAGTCAAGTACCCGCGTGTGGCCGCCGGGCCTTGCCCCACTGCCTGCCGAACCCTCAACAGGCAAGGCTGGCCGGCCACGCAGCCTGCAGCGCCGGGTACCGGGACATGACTCCGTCCCAGTCAAGGACCTGGCAATGGCGCTCGAATCATCCTGCTATCGCACGATTTCGTGGCGCGAAGGCACGCGTACCGCACTGACCTCCCGGTTTGCGGCGTTGCGAGTGCGGGCCTCCCATCGCGATTACTGGCGGGCTACGCCGCGCGATGAAGAGTGGCTGCTGATCGAGTGGCCCGTCGGCGAACCCGAGCCGAGCAAATACTGGCTTTGTACGTTGCCGGGGGACACGCCCGTGGAACGTCTCGTTCACGTTGCCAAAATGCGCTGGCGCATTGAGCGTGACTACCAGGATCTCAAGCAGGAGTTCGGCCTTGGACACTTCGAAGGGCGTGGGGTGGCGTGGCTTCCATCATCACGCGACACTATGCATTGCAGCCTATGGGTTTCTCGTCGCACAACGCCTCTCCGAAGGCGGTAAAAAAAACTCCGAAATCCGCGGCGCACCTGCGTTACCCGAGAACTACATCCCACGCGGCTCCCCAGCGCATGCAGCGACACGTACCTGACTCGACCGCAACGCTGCGCTGGCGAATTGCTGCGCACATCTCCAGGCGACTACAGATATGCCCGTATTGCTGCGTTACTCCGCATGACTTTGTGACACAGTAGTACTAGTGTTCCGTTCCGTTGTTAACTAGTCTATGTTCGCGTAGCATGTTGACGTCAACGGAACGGGAGACGTCAGCATGGCGATGGGACGACCCAAGGCAGAACTGATGCTGAGCGAAGACGAGCGCTCGCAACTGATGTCGATAGCACGTTCTCGCTCGATTTCGGCTGCGTTGGTCATACGGGCGCGAATCGTGTTGGCGGCCGCTGACGGCGAGCCCAACAGCGCGATCGCGCAGCGCCTGCAACTTACGCGTGCCACGGTAGGCAAATGGCGCCTGCGGTTTCTGGAACAGCGCATCAACGGACTTTATGACGAAGTACGCCCGGGCAAACCGCGCACGATCGACGATGAGCGACTGGCTCAGCTGATTCACAAGACCCTGCACACCAGGCCCGCGGATGGCTCCACGCACTGGAGCGTGCGCACAATTGCCGCCGAAACTGCCATTTCGCCGACGAGTGTGCACCGTTATTTCAAGCTGCTGGGTCTGCAGCCGCATCGCAGCGAAAGCTTCAAGCTCTCGACCGATCAATTCTTCATCGAAAAATTGCGCGACGTGGTCGGCCTCTACCTGAGTCCACCGGAGAACGCATTGGTATTGTGCGTGGACGAGAAGAGCCAGTGTCAGGCACTCGAGCGTACGCAACCCATGCTGCCGATGGGTTTCGGCTACGTCGAAGGTGTCACGCACGATTACGTTCGGCACGGCACCACCACGCTGTTCGCCGCCCTGAACGTGCTCAACGGCGCCGTACTCGCCACCTGCAAACCGCGTCATCGGCATCAGGAATTCCTGTCGTTTCTGCGCGAAATCGACAAGGCCGTCCCGGCCGACCTCGATGTGCACTGCATTGTCGACAACTACGGCAGTCACAAGCATCCGAAGGTCAAAGCGTGGCTCGCAGCCCGCCCCCGCTGGCACATGCATTTCATCCCCACCTATAGTTCGTGGCTCAACCAGGTCGAACGATTCTTTGCGCTGATTACCGACAAGGCGATTCGCAGGGGCTCATTCAGCTCGGTCAAACAATTGATCAAGCGTATCGATCAATTCGTCTCCCACTACAACGAAAACTGCAAACCGTTCGTCTGGACCGCGTCAGCCGACTCCATTCTCGAAAAGCTGCACAGACTTTGTTCGCGAATCAGCGGAACGGGACACTAGCAGGCTGTTGAAATTCGATCCCGTGTAAACGGGATCCTGGGACCGAACGTTATGTATATCGTGTTCGTGATCTTTGGCAGTGAATTCGATGCGCGGAATGGATGAAATGCAGGAAGCCCTTTTCACGACGGTCAAGCTTGAGGACTTCGTTCCGGCCGATCATCCGTTGCGCCCCGTACGGCTGCGGGTCAATCAGGCGTTGAAGCGGCTCAACGGACTGTTCGGCATCATCTATGCGGACAGCGGCCGGGCCTCGATTGCACCGGAGAAGCTGATGCGTGCGCTTCTGTTGCAGGTGTTCTACTCGGTGCGCAGCGAGCGCATGCTGATGGAGCAGATGCAGTACAACCTGCTGTTCCGCTGGTTTGTCGGACTGGCCATCGAGGACACTGTATGGAACCACTCCGTCTTCTCGAAGAACCGTGACCGGCTGCTCGAGCATGAGGTCGTCAAGTCGTTCTTCACGGAAGTGATGATATTGGCCGACAGGCAGGGATTGCTGTCCCACGAGCATTTCTCGGTGGACGGCACGCTCATCCAGGCGTGGGCGAGTCACAAGAGTTTTCGTCGCAAGGACGGATCGGACGATCCGCCGGCCGGCGGTGGACGCAACGCAGAGGCTGACTGGAAAGGCGAGCGGCGTAGCAATGAGACGCATGAGTCGAGCACTGATGCAGATGCGCGCCTGTTCAAGAAGAGCAGGCAAAGCCCGGCCATCCTCTGTTACCAGGGGCATATCCTGATGGAGAACCGCTCCGGGCTGGTGGTCGGCGCCGTGGCAAGTCATGCAGATGGCTTTGGCGAGCGGGTCAGTGCGCTGCGACTGCTCGACTGCGTGCCGGGCACCCACGCGAAGACAGTCGGTGCCGACAAGGCGTATGACACGCATGATTTCGTAAACGATTGCCGGGCGCGCAACATAACCCCGCATGTCGCACGCAATGAAGCCCGACCGGGCGGCAGCGCGATAGATGACCGTACATCGCGGCATGCGGGATACCGGATGAGTCAGGTCATCCGCAAGCGTATCGAAGAGCATTTCGGATGGGGCAAGACGGTCGGTCGGATCCGGCAGACGGTGTGTCGCGGCATCAAGCGGGTCGACCAGCAATTCAAGCTGACAATGGTCGCAAGCAATCTCACGCGCATGGCGCGAATAATGGACGCGGTGCAAACCGGAGCGGTGCAATGAGCCGCCGATGCGCGCGGCCCGCGAGGCCTGGCATCGCCGCGCAGGCGCGTTGCCTGCGCAAACTGATCGGGGCATCCGGATTTCAGTTGGAAATTGCACGCGAAACACTCCTGATCATCGCTTCGGTCCTCATGCACCGAGCCAGCGATACATCAAGCGATTTTAGCCAAGGAGCGATCCTGGCTGGATAGAAACTCTCCGAGTATCACATCGCGAGCTGGTTGGCCCTGTTGGCTCTGGTTTTCACAGCATGGCTTCTCCGGGAAACGGGAGATCAATCTGCGGTAGAAGTTCGGTCTTGATCCCAGCTGTCATTGTTCGCATCGCTGGCTACGATGCAACCTCCAGGGTTCGCGCGTGTGATAGAAGATCGGCACGCTTCCGCTTGGGGAGCTTGCCGAAGATGAGAATCAGGTTGGCAAGGTCGGAATCTTCCGAATATAGAAACGCGACTGGTATTTGGAGCACTGTCGCGAGACGGACCGCGAACGTGTAATCCGCCTTGTGAACACCCAGTTCATAGCGGTTAATACGGGTGCTTGCGACAAAAGGATCCAGGCCCGCCTCGATTCCGAGTTGCTTCTGCGACAGTCCGGCTTCCAGGCGAGCCTCTTTCAGTCGCGTTCCAAAAATCGAAGATGACGCCGCAGACATTCACTGGTAGCTCGTTATATACGGAACTACGAATATCGTTGCAAAGCGTCGTCTTAGATACTACGATTATCGTAGCACTTAAACGCGATTTCTAGGTTCTTGAAGCGCCTCGCCGGGACCGCTTCAGAAACGTGCCACTTCACGGCGGTTGCCACACGACCACGGTCCGTGGCTTCTACACGCCCAACGCAGGGAACGCAGGAAGTGAAATATGCCGGACAAGCACCCGCCACGCGGCCTCGGTACCCACTTCAACGAACAGGATTGCAGTCGCCTGCGCCTGCTCAACCACGAGTTGGCGCAGGCAGAACAGTGGATCACCCGCCGCGCCAGCGATATGGTAGCGGCGTACGGCCTTGCTACCGCCCAGACCCGTCACACGGATCGGCTGGACGAAGACGTGGAACTGATCGCTACCGTACTGTTCCTGCTACGGAAGGATCATTCTGATTTCGACGCCGAGCGCCATAGCGTTGTGACACGAATCGATATCCCGATCCTGCCCGCAACCACTCGTGAGGGTGATGTCCATTGCAACGGCGCGCGAAGAGCCTGGCCGTTCCGGGATCGAAGTGAAAACTGGTGTCCATTGTTTGTGGATCTTTACGAACGCGCCCTGCAAAAGGACATAGCGAAAGTGCTGAGCATCGGCACCCTATGCATCGACATCGCACTGATCCAACAGCAACTGCGCTCGTGGTAGACGAGCGACACACTATCCATGAGTCATCTTTTCTAACCCCTCATGGCATTCGACAGGACAACGTCTATATTGCATTTGTGGGATATTGAGGCTGTGCGTTTTCCTCAAATTCTGCCCAGTCACGTTTCACAGGAGAACATCCTATGGCTTTGCTGAAACTTGCCGTCGTTGTCGGCATTCTTCTTGTTACTGCCAGGGCGATCCAGCTATCTGGTCGCCGCTGCCGGGATCGTTTCGGTCACAGTTTTTGCACCGCACGCGGATTCTGGCTCGCCGCCATCGCAATCAATTTCCTCTGGTGGGGATACTATGCGTGGGCGACGGCCGCACTCCATCACGCGCCGCCGTCAGGAGAACTTGCCCTGATGGCTCTCGGTATCGCTGCAGCGGGCTGGCTGCTCTACGAAAACGTTCACGCAACCAACGCCCTCTATGGCGTGGTCGGCTCGTCGCTCCAGCTCGTGCTGTTTTTGCCGGTAGCACTCTACGGCCTGCCGCTCCTCGCGATCGCCCTGATTTTCCTGCTCTTCGCGACCTACAAGGGCGCACCCGTGTGGCTCATCGAACTGTGAACAGCTTGCGGTTGATCACAACCGTGGCTGCATGCTCCGCGTGGTCACGCTTCGTCTCACGCCAGCACGCCGTTCATACCGACCGCCACTTCAACGCCATCTTCGCAAGAGCCCGGTGACAGATGTGAAGCCATGCGAGACGCGTCTCTCAAGACTGCCCCATAGAGCCCGCCGCAGTGCGTGGATGCGGATACCGGACCGCGCGTCGCTCACTTCGCCCACTGGAACAACACGATCGTCCTGACCGCACTAGCGTTCGATGTCTGGACCGGGACCGTCAGGCCAAGTATCTCGCTCTGGCGCTGTCCGATTCTCACGCTTTGGTACAGAATCCCGCTGTATGTCGGGGACAACGGCGTCCTGCTGGACCGGCATCGCACGCACAAACTCGACGATGCCGACGGCCATCGCGCGGTCCGCACCGGCTGGGGACGCGGCCACTGTCCGCGCCACCTCCCGCCACGCGGCAAATACCGTGTCGTGAGCCTGCCACCCAGCCTGGCGCTGCGTTTCGTTCGCCGCGGCCCGCCAGTATTTCGGGGCTTCACCGCGCTCCACCATGTGCCTGACACCCTGAACGGGATACCTTCGTGTCTCGCCACGTACACGTCGGGACGTCGCATTGGCATCCACCCCGTTCGCGCGTAGCTGCTCGGCGAACCGCTCGCGCCAGCGCCTCAGATCCTGCTTTCGCGGATTCAGACGCCGGCCATCCGGTCCGCGCACCTGCACGCTCAGGTGAACATGCGGGTGTGCCTCGTCGTCATGCGCAGCAAACACATAGGCACGCCCATCTCCAAATTCGACGGCCGCAAAATCCCGCGCCGCGTCCCGCACGGCCTGACGGTTCGTAGCGGCCGGCATCGACAGCAGGATGTTGAATACCTCGCGACGGGCACTGGTTTCAGGTATCCCCCATCCGCCGAATTGCCAGGCTCGCACGAGATCACGTACCGCATCTGCGCCTGCGATCCGGTCGCCGTTCTGGTCTTCCAATTCCACCTGACCGTTCCGGGAAATATATCGAAGGTGCCGGCGCACCGCGCCGATACCCTGCGCGCCCGATGCCTTGTTCGTGATCTTGATCATCACCTCCGGCGTGCGCCTGAGCGTGCGCGCGAGCTGCTCGCGCATACGCGCGGCTTCGTCGCGCAGGCTCGCCTGCGAAAGCCGCTGTGCCCGTGCGTGCCTGAACGGCTCCTGAAACAGCCGGTCACCCCAGTTCAGAAGCATCGCATCGATGTAGACTTTCGGATAAGGCATGTCACCGGCTCCATCGATCCAGGTTCGCACGTATCACGGCCGCCACGGCACGCAGGTGCGTATCGATCGCTCCACGGATAGCCTCGATATCCCTGATCCCGTCCTGTGTGGTACGTGATATGTGACCGCCACGGACAAGTTGCCCGAGCCACCGGCCAATCGAAGCGAGCTGCAGGTTCGAATCCGACAGCAGCCGCATCTCCCGCGCGCCGAGTTGGGGTTCGTGCGTCATCTGTGCGCGGATCAACGCAACAATCCAGCGGTTAGCGGTCAGGCCTGACGCCTCTGCGCGCAACTCAACCGCCTCAAGTTCGGCAGCCGTCAGTCTGAGTTCGATCCGGATACGAGGATAGCCGACAGCGCTCCAGCGGACATCCGCGTCGATCCCCGGATCACCATTGTCGATGTCTGCGTGCAACGCGGTCGCAATCAGTTGCCGCGCGCCCTCCCCAACCGTCATTCCCCGGCGCACACACCAGCGATCCCAATCCTGTCGCATGCCACCAAGCTCGACACACAGGCGCTCACGTTCACGCACACGCACACGCATGACAACTCCTAGCGCGCAGGCGAAGGTTCGACGGGCGTGTGCACCAGCTCTAGCTCGATATCCCGTGCAGGCGTACGTCCGACCGCTGTGCGTGTCCGGCGATCCCGTTCCGACGGCGCTTTCGGATCGAAGACCTTCGGCCGCGGCACGGGAATCCCCTCGCGACCAAACGCATCGAGCAGCGCTTCCGCACGCCGTTGCACACGCTCGATCGATCGCGCGCTGAACCCCTGCTCCCGCATCGCACCGACGAGCACAGCCAGGTGCAGCACCTTGTCTTCCTCGGAAACACTCGGACGTTGCAGCCTCTGGCCATTTTCGCGCGCGTTCGTGCCCGCAGGTGTCGCGTCTGCTCCCGCTAGACGTTCGGGTTCTGCTACAGATTGTTCCGCCGTACGCTCCCGTCGCGTCACATCTACCTGCCAGGTGTTCCGGTGCACATCGCGCTCGTCTTCACCGATCAACGTACCGTGCTCGTCCAGGATCGGTACCTTGACGGTGACGAGACGTCGCCCCAGGTTTTCGAGTGCGACCTGCTGCCCGGGCTGCGCGCCCGATTCCCGCACTGCGCGCTCGAGATCCACGCCCCAGACCACGTGATCTGCGCCAGTCGCATCGCGAAACACGACGTAGTACGACTCACTGCGCGCCGGATTATTCTGGTACGGCGCACCGCCGTGCTCGCGCAGCTCGCCGGTATATCGCCTCGGGGTGTCGGCTTCGTCGCCCGCTGCCGGCTGTCGCTTCGCGTCAAGAGGATCACCCCGCTGGGCATCACGTCGCAGGGCTGCAGATGCAGCGCTATCCGCCACATCCGGCGGCCCGGCGGCTGGCGCGGGGGCATACGTTGCACGGCTGCGCTCTGCTACGTCTGTCGGCGAACCGGCTGCATGCAACGACGCATCCGCTTCGATCCGGTTGTTCAGATGGCCCTGCCGCGCATCGGCCAGACGCGCCAGATCGGCGGCCCGCGGCTCATACCCGCTGACCTCGATGCCCAGCAACGATCCCTGCAGCCAAACCTCGCCGCGGAACGCCTCATGACCGGACACGCGAATACGACGCCACGATTTCGCCGCCACCATGTCGACCATCGATTCCACCACGTCTGGCCGATTGTGTTCGGTGACAAGGTACGGTCCGATATCCTCGAACGCGAGCTGATACGGCGCGTCCTTCAGGAAATACTGGTTGCCGGCCCGCAGGTAGCGTTTGCGTACGCGCTCCGGCACCTGGTCAAGCGGCACGCGAACGGCATCGGCACCTTCCCTCTCCGTTGGAGCGTCGCCGACTGGGCGGGAGGCAGACTGACGTGTCGCACCGGCATCGTCCCGTGTGGCCTGATCACGCAGACGCGCCCGTGCTGCGTCGAACTCGTGCCGGCGCCGGGCTGACACGGCATCCAGAGCGGCGGTATCGAGGCGACTGGTATCGCCATCACCGTTCGTGTGTTCAACGGATGGCGTAGGCCCGGGAATATCCTGCTCGATCACATTGATGACTGGCTCGTCAGGCGACAGGGTTTCAGACATGGTGGAGCTCCTCTCTGATCGGTCATGCTTCCAGCGATACATGCTTTGGTCTAGCGATCCGGCCCAGGCGGATCCTGCGATGCCGACCGCTCCTTCGACTGCTCAAGCGCCGCTGTGCGCGCTTCGCGTATCCGGGCCCACGAGCGCGCCTGTAACTGATCGAGCATCCCCTCGAGATTCGGACTGAAATTCAGTTCACGGGCCGACTTCTTGAGCGAGCCGACGGTGCGGTCGAGCAGGTCACGCGCGCGATCCCACGGATAAACCCTAGGCCGATCACCCTCGTAGCCGACCTGCAGTTCCGATCCATTGAGCCGGGCGTTCTCGTCCATCCATCGCAGCCGCTCCGAGACGAATTCCATCCGCGTCTTCGGATGGAAGACAACGCTGCGCGTCGCCACCTCCTGGATCAGGTAGTGCTCGGTGTTGAACACTTCGCCACGATACGGTCCACCGTTCTCGCGAGGCGTGCCCATCCGGAGCGGGGAGCCGAACCGATGTAGGGCCAGTGCCCTGACCTCGTTAGGCACATCCGCTACGGCGAACAATGGCTCGCCAACTGGCGGACGCGTTGGTGCGAAGTGCCTCGGCTCAGCGACTGGCATATCACCCGCAGGGACAGCCGTAGACCGCTCACCCGTTGGTTGTGCCTCCGCCGATGCCGTCACTGGCTCAGGTGCTTCCGACGGCGTGGTCGGCTTCGGTGCGCCGCGCTTCGACGTGCGACGACGCGGTGTGTCGTCCCCAGCATTGACGAGTTTTTCCTTCACGTTGCCCATCCTGTCCTCCATCGGTTCGTCCGGCTCCCTGCCGTTTGCTGTGCCCGCCAGCGACCCAATGCCATCGACCACCCGCGCAACATCGCGGCCCACGACTTCGCGCAGACGGTCGCCCACACTTGCTGATCCGGACAGCACCGACATGTCGTTGAAATCTGTTGGAGCCTTGTCGTCAAGTCGCGCGTCGGCGGCGAATACGGGCAAGACCATGCTCGCGCGGGATGCGTCCGCAGCCTGTCGTGCCTTGGCCTCGCCCGGCCCCAGTTCGCCCAGGACGACGATGTCCGCGTCCGGAAACTGCTCGCGCACGGATTCCGCGACGGGAGGCAGATTGCCGCTGGAGAGTGCCGCGAGCGCCACCCATCCCGTTGCTCGATGCGCAGAGAGCATGGTGGCCATGCCCTCGCCGATCAGGATCGGCACTGCCTGTCCGACTGCGACAGGCGCTGGCCCGGCGATCCAGTAACCACCTTTCTTGACGCCACCGGCCAGCGACGACTTGTTGCCCGCCTCATCGATCAGCTCCAACGTTGAGACGGCGCGATCAATCCAGACCGGCACAACCAGTACGCGTCCGGCAAGCGGTCGCTCCTCGCTCGCCGGGGCATAGCCCAGCAACGCACGCAGTTCAGGCGCTTCCAGTTCGCGCAGTGTCTGCCCGGGATCGAGACCCTTGCGCACGAGATAGGGATGTTCCGGGCCAACAGGTCGTGCCCATTGCCAGATTTCCTGTGCCTCACGAGCCGCGGCAGCATGCCGTGCCTGCTGGCGTGCCGCTTCCCGCGCGCGGCGTTCCAGCACATCGGGACCCGGCACGAGCGTCGTTGCCATCTGGTCCGGGTAGTGCCCACGTCTCAGGTCAAACCCATGCTCTCGCGCGAGCCAGAAGAGCGACGCGAGCGTCTTGCCGCCTGACTCCTTCACCGAGCGCCAGGTCGTGCGGGCCGCCCGCTCGTCATAGTTGCCGGCTGTGCGACTCCATTCGTCCCAGATCCCGAAGCCCGCGTCACCCAGACCGTGCTTCAGTGCAAACGCCATATCGACCCACGTGCCGTAGTCCTCCGCCGGAATCACGGCAAGGGCGGCCCGTACACGGGCGGTTTCGTCCACATGGGGCGTACTCATCGCCGGGCTCCCTCAATCGATGCCGTGTTCGTCCCGGCACGTGTCACCGGGTCACGTCTCGTTAGCGCGGACTTTGGCGGCACCAGCTCCGCGACGTCGAGGTCCGCAACCGACAACCGGCGCGTCGCCTGCCCGATACGCTTCGCCGGAACGCCCAGCAGCATGAAGTGCCGTTCAACGTAGGTCGTGACCTCGTCCTCGCTGAGGTCGGCGAGCCGCGGCGGCAGATCGCGCGGATCCCATGCCTGCAGCACCTCCAGATACTCAGCCGACAGATCACGCAGGCCCGTACCTTCCGGATCGATCTCGTCAGACCCGACTTCGCGCACGCGTCGTTCAATCTGGGCGGTGAAGCGGGCCAGGTCGATGGCCGGCACCGATGGTGCACTCGAGACCCGCGAAGCGAAAACCGGATCACGCCAGTAGCAGATCCGGTCGGCCAGGATCGGCTTCGTGTTCTCCAGCACGATGATCTCCTTGTCGCGCCCCAGCTCCTTGAGCTCCTGCGGCAACAGCAGTGGGCGACGCTGCTCGGACACGCTCTCGCTCGCTCCGCCCCGGCCGCCGAACATCGCGCTCGGTCGGCTAATGCTGCGCGACTGGTCCGTGAAGGTGCCGAGCATCTCGGAGTAGTCGTTCGCATCCTTCTGCTCACGCGGCGCATAGAGGATCTGCATCGCGTGGTTCGTGAGGAAGGTACGTGCGTCGGCCCGGCCATAGACCGATTCGAGCTGCGCAATCGACTGCACGACGGAGAGCAGGCGCAGGTTGTAGCCCGCCATGTAGGCCACGGCGCGCGCGATGATATGGATCTTGCCGATTGCAGTCATCTCGTCGAGCAGCAACAGGCACTGGAACCGCAGGGTTGGATCCGCCTCCGGCAACTGTTTCGTGTTCAGGTTGACGAGCTGCGAGAACACGAGGTTCACGAGCAGCGCCGCTTCGGACAGGTGATCGGGCGTGATTCCGATATAGACCGACATGCGACGCCGACGCACGTCGCGCAGATCAAAGTCGTTGGCGCTCGTCGCTGCATCGACGATGGGATTCGCCCAGATCGTGAGCGGCGCGTGGAAAGTCGCGAGAATGCTCGCCAGCACCTTGTCGTCGTTGGACAGGAAGCGGTTCAGGGCATCGACGCACGCACCGCTCAGCAGAGCGCGATGCTGGACAAGTGCGCGCTGCAGGTATGCCTTGACCGGCATGCCGTGGCCCGACGACTGCCGCAGCACCTCGCCCATCGTGACGGGATAGTCAGGAATGGATTCGCCCCTGCCCATGCGCCGCGCGTCACGCCACTCACTGAGCAGCAGGACGATGCCGAGAAACAGGTTGCGTGCCTGGTCCTTCCAGAAGTCGTCGTGGCCACCTGGCGGATACAGGGCGTAGCCGATCGCCAGAATGTCGCCGACGCGGAACAGGCCATCGGAAATGGCCGACAGCGGGTTGAACCGGTGCGTGCGGCCGTCTTCCGCAAACGGATCGAATAGATAGACCTCCTGTCCGTGCGCGCGCCGGAAGCCTGCCGTGATCGCGTAGTTCTCGCGCTTGATGTCGAGGACAACGACCGAACCGGTATAACTCAACAGGTTTGGGATCACGATGCTGACGCCCTTGCCCGAGCGCGCGGGCGCGGCGAGCAGCACGAACTGCTGCCCGGCAAAGCGCAGATAGCGCCCTCGCCATATCCCGACGACGATGGGCGGCGAATCGATCACTGTCCGCGCATTCATAGCAACCCTGCGACGCGGATTTCCGCTTCGCTGGCGAACCGGGCACTGCCGTAAAGACGCCGCCGTCCAGTCCGCTCCCAGATCGAATTCAACGCCATCGCCGGGCTACCCACAGCGACCAGCACGCCGAGCAAGGCCGCGCCCGCGAGACGCCGACCGCCGTTCGGCATCCGACCGTCATGCCAAGCCAGCAGTGCATCGGGCCAGCCCCATAGTCCCGCGTGGAACGGGTTCAGCCGCAGGCTCGCGTACAGGAAAAAGGATGCAACCCACAGCGAGGCCAGCAGAGCCCCCGCGACAATCGCCAGAATTGCGACCGTGATCAGGGCGGTACGCACATGATGTGCTGCCGGACCAGCGGTGTCGGAAGGAATTGAGGATCGACGGATCGTATCCATGCCGGTCTCACGAAAACGTCGTACGCGCGCGGCGCACCGGATCGAACCAGACTTCCGTCATGCCCCAGCGCTTGCCGACCTGTTTGCCCACGTCGTCGTAGAGCGGATACGCCTCCATGTGCGCAACGACGTCGATCGTCAGGGTAAGCAGACGCTTGAGCGCCGCATCGTCGTAGGCGGCAGCTTCGGGGTGCTCCTTCGCCATCAGCGCAAAGCGCTCGATCGCGACCGTGGCGCTTGAAGCGTGATAACTCGTGATCGAGCCCGCGTGCCCCGTCGTCAACAGTTTCAAAAAGTCATAGGCTTCGGCGCCGCGCAGTTCGGCAAGCAGCACGCGATCCGGGCGCATGCGCATCGTGCTCGCGATCAGGTCGGCCGGCGTCACGCGTGCCTGACCGTGACCGCCCTTGCTGTACAGCAGGTGCACACAGTTCTCTATATGACGGATGAAGAGTTCCCGGACATCCTCGATCGTCACAATCCGCTCGGTCGAAGGGATCGACCGGCAGAGGGTTTTCATGAAACTGGTCTTGCCCGACCCCGTATTGCCGACGATCACAATGTTCAGGCGCCCGGTCACGGCCCGCTCGAAGAAGGCACACCAGTCCCGCTCTTCGAGGGACTGGACGAGCTTCCGGTCTGTCGGGCGCAGCGCCGGCAGCACGGCATCGAGCCCATCCGGGTGATGCCATATGGTGTCGTCGAACAGCCCTTCGTCGCGATATGCGTCGAGTTTTTTTTCGCGAGCGGAGGGCCGGCGGATCGTCACCGAGACGGTGCGCAGTGGCACGACGGGCGGTACCACGATCTGGATGCGTGCGTCACCGGGCAGCAACGCGGAGAGCACCGGATGCTGCGCCGAGACCTCCTGGTTCGTCAGCGTCGCAACTGCCACCGCGAACGACATCAGGCGCTCATAGTCCAGATCAGCGTAGTCGTGGCCGTACCAGCCGAGATGGGTTTCCGTCAGCACGCGCTGTGGCCGGTTGATGACCAGTTCAGTCACGTCGGCATCGTCGAGCAGCGGCGCGAACGGCCGCATCAACTCGCGGACCGACGCGTCGTCGGGAAGCCGCGCGAGCATGGCATCAGCGGATCGATCCTGTATGCAAGTACCGGCGATCATGGCGTACGCTCCGGCTGCAGCGCATAGACCGTCCCGAAATCCAGATCGCGCGCGACGACGATGGTAAATTCGGCGCCCTGGTTCTGCGTTAGCGTCGGCGGAATATTGATCGTGCTGTTGAGCACCCGCGTCGCCATGTCGTTGCCCTGCTGCTGCGTGTTCTCGTAGACGACAGACCCGTTGCTGTTACCGCCTCGCGTCGCCAGATACCCAATCGCGTCCTGGGTGATGCCCATCATCATCGCAGCACCGATGCGCGGCCCCCAGTGGTTGTCGACATAGCCGTCAATCCCCATACGACCGAGCGCGTCGGCCGCCGGCGAGTCGATCTCGACGGTCACGCCGTGGGGCGTCTCGATGCGGGCCGCAAGAATGAAGGTCCGCTTCTGTCCGGGTGACAGGTTCGAGCGATACTGGCTGTTGATCTGTGAACCGCGCTCGATCAGCACAACGCGCCCATCGTCGGAATAGACGTTCTTCGTTACCGTGCAGGTCGACAGACCGGCCTCTGTTGAATCGAACGCGGTGTCGCCTGCGCAATCGATCTTCGCTCCCTGCGCGAGAATCAGACTACGGTCACCGAGCGTACCCGCACGCACCCGCGGCGTGGCGGTCGGGGTCAACGCCTGGGCAAGCGACCCAGTCTCACCCTGACCGGGTGTAGCCGCCAGCTGGCCCGATACGGATGCTGCCACCGACGAGGCCGCTTCCGCAGCGCCGCCGGCAACACGCTCTGCAGCAAGCGCGCCCGTCAGGCCTCCAGCCTGGCCAACCGTCCCCGGCGTACTACCGGCCGCGAGTAGCGGCGCATCGTAATAGCTGCGAACCGGTGCCGGCCGCTGAACCGCAACGGAAGGACGCGCGACAACCGGGCCGGATACCGCGGCGGGAGCACTCGCCACGGGTACTGCCGACGCCGCGCTTGCGGTCACTGGCGCGTCCCTGAAAACACGTCCCTGCGTCGCCGAGTCCTGCACCGCATCGCGGTGCGCCTTCGCTTCCGCGTCGTGACGTGCGAGGAAGGTGTGAACCGTCCAGACCGCACCGGCACCGGCCACGAGAACCACGACAAGTGGCGTCAGCCACCAGGCGCGCGGGCGTGTGCCCCGGTACTGACCAAGCGCGGGCATGCCACGATCGACTGGCTCCGCGGCCCCGTTCATGGCACGCCGGTCAGCATCCGCCGGACGCCGGTCGGACGGATCATCCGGTTCAATCGTGTTGCGGATATCGTCACTCATGATCCTGACTCCGCAAAACACGCTTCACACCGTTGACCGTCGTGCCGTCACGGGGCGGCACGCCGTCCATGTCGTATGCGTCGTTCCAGATACCGACAACCTCGTCGCCGAGCCGCAACACAAAGCGCTTCGCCACCTCGTGAACGACGATCGTGTCGTTCTCCATGTGTTTGACGACCACGCTTTCAGTGCCGTCATCCGCCACCCGGAAGATCGCCGGGATGCGCCGGTTGGCCGGAATGCGGATCGAGGTGAACCGCCCGTCATCCCACGCCGCGACCGGTGCGATGTCGTCCGAATGCGGCATGACCTGCATCGAATACCAGGTATTGCGAACCACTGGCGGCTGGCCAAGGCGTTGCGCCACCAGCGCCGCATCGGCTTCAGCGTGCGTCTGTGCGCTGACCTCATCCGGGTAGACGAACGTCACCCGATACATCTCCTCGTCGTTGCCGAATTTCGCCTTCAGGGGCAGCACCACCAGATCGAAGCTGTAGCTGCGTTTGTCCGTACGGATCTCGAGATTCGAGTTGTGCGCGGCTAGTTGCGGTTTGAGATACACATCGTGATCGCCCTTGTTGGCTACCACCTGCCAGCCATCGCGGTCACCGGGTGCCACCACCTCGATCCGCTCACGCGGATCAAGCGCAATGTGGGTCGCGAAGCCACGCTGCGCCTCGATGCGCACGACAGCGTCGGACGCATACACGATCTGCCGCACCCGCGAGTCATCGGACCAGCCCGGCACGGTCCAGGCACGGGCGACCGGACTTGCTATCAATACAAACACAAGGCAGAGCAGCGAAACAGGGAGCGTTCTCATGGCGCACCTCCCGTGTTTGAGGATGAAGCCGGCGGCGTATATTCGGGATCGCGGCTGTAGGCGATCACCTTGAAGCCGAACGGATTCGCAACCGCCACGCTCTCGCGCGTAAAGACCGGCGGCCGGTAGGTGTAGGCAAGCGTAATAACGAACCGCTGCGTGGGCTCGGCGTTCGGCTGACCGTTCTTCAATGTCGTACGTTCAACGTGCACGACAGCGTGCCCCGGCTCATCGGGAGGCAGCGTGGTCGAGAGAATCCGCACGCGTCGCTCGGTGTTCGGTCCGAGCTGCCGGTCCAGTGCATCCGGACCGATGTAGATGCCGCGGTAGTCTCGCGCGACCAAGTCGTCGCTCATGGCGAGCACGCTGTCGTAGTCCATCTGCAGCAGCCCCCAGTCGTAACGTTCACGCTCGCGCACGTACGCCTCAACCCAGTGCTTGTCCTGGATTTCCTTCGTGTGCACGTGACGCGCATCGAGTACGTCAATCACCTGCGATTCGCCCGTCAGACGGTCGACCTCGATCGGCAACGGCACCACCCGGTAGAACGGCACCATGACGGCGAGCGCCATCACACTGAGTACGGCCACACCAACCGCCCCGTACGCCACGTGCCACGCCCGTCGCTCGGAGCGCTCCTGCAGGTGCGCCAGCGACGCCTCGATGTCGAGCACGCGTCCATATTCGTTGTCCGCGCTCATGATCCAGCTCCCACTCCCGACGCTGCGGACGGCACCGGCCGAACGGGAAGCTCGCGGTTGACCGGCACGCGATGCGAGCCATCCGGCAGGACGGGTTTGGGTGGACCCGACGAGCACCCACTGATAAGGATGACGAAATTTACCAGGAACAATCCGATCAGCAGTCTTTTCATGATCGTCCCCTCAGTTTCCGAACGAAGCTGGAGTCATCTGGTCCTGCAGCCGGACGGTATTGCCCGCACGACTCAATACCAGTTCGCTCTGCTGCTCGGCGACAAGCCGGTCTTCCGTATCGGCCAGCATCCGGAAGAGCTGCAGCTTGGTCATCTCGTCACCGACTGCCGTGGTCTCGGTCTGGACGCGCGCCTGCAGTTCGGCAATCCCTTTCGGATCCTGCGTGACGTCGATCTGCTGCATCAGGCTCTGGATCTGGTTCAGTTCCTGCAGTTCCGTCTGGTACGCCTGCTGGCCAAATGCCTTGTCCTGGAAGGGCTTGTTCAGTGCCCGCTGACACACCTGCTGGTCGATACCGGCCTGGTCCTCGCAGTTATAGATCTCGCTGGCCGAACGTAGCGCCTGCGCGCTTCCGGTCAGACCCGCGTAGCCGCCGTTCTGGACTGCCGTATAGACGCTCTGCCAGTTCGACGGCAGCGAATTTGCCACCACGGGATTGGTCAGCAACGCACCGAAACCCCGTGTGCCGACCGTCGACCGATAAATCTGGATTTCCTGCTGGACTTCCTGCTCAAGCTGCAGCACGGTCGCAATGGCCTGGGCCACGTTCTGCGCATCGAATACCGGAATGCCCTGGGCGTAGCCCACCGGAGAAACTGCCGCCCAGACGAGCGCAGCAGCGGCTACCTTCAATCTTGCTTTCATGATGTCAACCTCTCTCAACTGCCCTGCTGTCCGAGATTGGCGCGCGCGGCGCGCTGGTAAGCTGGCGCCACACCACCCAATGAATTTCCCGATCCCCCGCCGGAGCCCGTCCGGTCACGGATCGTGCCGCCAGGACGCGGACCATTCCCGCCGCGGGTGAGTACCTGACCGATCACGGTCGCGAGACGCCGCGACGCCACACCGGCCACGAACGCGCCGAAGCCCGACACGGTTGCGCCACCGGACAGGCCAGAGGCCACCGACGGCAATTGCCAACCGACCATCGCGAGAAAAATCGCGGTCGCAAACATGCCCAGCGCCGCACCCCACGCCGATGCGGTTTCGAGCGCCGCCTGACTGGCCGCTACAAGCGCTGCCGCGTTGGTACCGGGCGCAGACGTTGTCACCTGGAACGGCGCGAGCTCGGTCGAGAACGCCGTCAGCGCCATCCCCAGGAAAGCCGCCACCAGTACCTGCAGCAACGCATAGTTCGCGACCTTTGCGGTCCACGCTTCGAAAAAACGGGCCGTCGGTGCAAACGCGGCGCACGCAATGAAAATCGGACCGATCCCGAGCACCAGGTCGAGCAGCATGCGGCCCATCACGACCTCGAACGCGAGCACGATCAGGAAGATCGAACCGCCGACCGCCGCGATAAACCCGCACACGATGTCGCCGATGGCGGCAGCAAGACCACTCGGGCTAAGTCCCTCATGGGTCGCCTTTTCTGAATAGGCGTCTAGCACCAGATCGATCTGCTGGTCGTAGCAGTCGAGCGTCTGGTAGATGCTGGTTGCGCTCGTCGATGTCACGCTGCTGCCACTCACCGATCCACAACCGGGGTTGCCGCCGCCTGTGGTGTTAGCGGCGTTCTGGATTGTCTGGGCCAGACCCGACGTGGCACCGCTGACCGCCGTCACGACCTGTTGCTGGTAGAGGCCGCTTCCGAGCGCAAACGCGAGGATGGCGGCCATCTTCAATCCCCGCCAGGCGAACGCGGGGACGGCTTCGTGCGCCTCACCGCGCACGATTGCAAGACCATAGGCGATGACCCAGATCGTCACCGCCGTCGTCACGACGGGAACGAGCGCGCCAGACAGCGCCGACGAGACGTTTGTGACGTAGGTCGACATACCGTTTTCGAGCGTGCCGCCGATTGCGGTAAAGAGGCCGCTCATCGCGCACCTCCTGCCTGGGTTGCCTGAACCGCGCGGCGCTTCGCCAGTTGCGCGTGGAAGGCCGGCAGCCATACGTCCGGATCGTCACCCACCTGGGCGCGGATCGTGTCGAGGAGTTCGACGTTGTCGGTCGTACCTGACAGGACATCGAGGACATCTCCGAGCCCCGCAAGATCGAGTTTCCCAATCGCCGACCGGTGCCCCTGCTTGACCAGAAACATGCGGCTGTTCTCACCGAGATTGCGCACAATGTTGAATTCGGCCTCGGTCAGCTTGAAGCCATGCACGTAGTCGTCGTAATCGGCGCGCGGATTCGGCAGGAAGAAGAGGGTCGCACTCTGTTCAATCAGTGCGCGTGCGATATCGCTGCGCAGCACATCCGCTGGCGACTGGGTATCGAAAATGCCGAGTCCGTTCTGCTTGCGGATCGTCTTCTGCTTGTTCTTCGCAAAGTCCGTGAATACCGGGTCACCCAGCCGCTTCCAGAATTCGGTCATCACATAGATGAAGCGCCGGCCGTCGATCAGGCTTTCCGTCAGGTGCAGCAGATACATCGTGACGGGCGTCGAGATTTCCGCAACGTCCAGCAGTTCGGTATCGTCGAAACCGAAGAGATTCGCGCGCGCCAGGTTCACGGTGTCGGTCGGGTTGTCGAGCACCCAGCCCAGGCGCCCGCCAGCGCACCATTTCGCGAGACGCGCGTGCAGGCTGTTCTCGCCCACATTCGGCAACAGTTGCCGCACCATCGACAGGCGCCGCAGCGGTCGCTCCATGCGGGCAACTTCTCGCACGGCGCGCGAGATGTCGAGTTCGTCTTTGGCGGACAGTGGCACACCCGTATCGACGAGCTTACGCACCAGCCTCTCCCAGAAGTCGAGCACGGACTCGTCCGGCGACATCTGGAACGGATTGAGCCCGGTCGGTTCGCCGCGGCGGAACACGGTATAGATGCCGCCCATTGCCCGGATTGCGATCTCCGTGCCGCGATCCTTGTCGTACAGCACCGCTGTCAGCCCGAACTTCGTCGCCATCGCGAGCAGGAACAGTTCGAGCACCGTCTTGCCTGCACCGGCCTGACCGATGATCTGGGTATTGGCAAGCGCCTTCTCGTCGGCCGAATCCTGCTTCTCGGGCGTGACGTGGAAGTTCAGGTACAGTGGCTGGCCGCTCGGCGTCTTGACGATCGTGATCGCCTCGCCCCACGGATTGCCGTCGCGTTTGCCGGTTGCGAAGTTGTGCAGACTGGCGAGACCGCAGAAATTGCGGGACGTCAGCTTCGCTTCGCGCGGCCGGTAACGCCAGTTGCCCGGCAACTGTGCGAACCACGCGGCGTCCGCCACGAGATCAATCAGTGCGGTCTGAAAACCGGCATCAGCAAGCTGCGTGCGGGCCTTCGCGACATGCTTTGAGACTGCCGCGGGCGTATCGGCCAGCAACGCGAGCGAATAGTGATATTCGCCCAGCACGAAATCGCCGTTGATCAGATCGTTGAGCGCCTGGTCCATCGCCTCGACCTGGGAGACGGCCACATCCTCGCCGGTAATCAACTGGTTGCGCTGGCGCTCCAGCGCTTCTTTCGCACCGGGTTTGTCGAGGATCGTGAAGCTCTGCGTCTCGATATACTCGAAATCGCCGTAAAGCAGTCCATTAAGCGTGCCCGGCTCGGTCTCTTCGGGATAGTCCTTCAGGTCGAGCAGCGCGGCGTAACGCGTCATGGCCGGCATGCGGATCTCTACCTTCTCTACACCCACGAACAGGCGCGAGGTCGGCAGTGCCTCACGGATCGTTCCAGAAGGCACTGGCTCAGGCTCCCAGACGGCGTTGACGAGATAGCCAAGCAGTTCCAGCGCCGACGAATACCGGCGCGGCCGCTTCGTGAAGGGACCCGATCTGCGATAAACCCCGAGCGCCACCGGATCGTAGGGCTTCAGCCCCGACTCCACCTGGGCACCGAGTTCGTCCATCACTTTCAGCGCTTCCTGCTGGTCGCGCCGGATGTCCTCGCGCGTGCGGCGCGCCGCACGGCTGAAGACACGCCCAAGCCTCGTGCGGTTAGGGCGATAGACGAGCGTCAGATACAGCTCGTTGGCCATCATCCGGTAACCCGCGAAGCTCGCGTAGTAGCGTGTCGCCAGTTCCTGGCAGAAGCGGTTGTCATAAGGCGTGGCAAAGTGGTCTGAGACACGCCGGCGCAGACGGTGTGACCAGAGTGCGACGTGACCACCCGGCAACGCGCGCACGAACTGGTTGAACCCATCGTGACGAACGAGGATGTCCACCGGATCGGCGGCCTCGAATGCGATGCCGGCAAGCTTCCAGATCCGCAGGTAGTCGCCCTCGCGCGTCCTGATCACCTGATCCGTGACGTGTGTCGAGTATGGGATGTAGTCGGCAAGTGCCACCTCGCGGCTGGCAATAGCGCCGTGTGTCGGATCAGCCAGCATGTCGGCCCCTCCCCTTCAGGCGAACCGGCGCGTAGGCGCGTGCGCCCCAGAAACGCCGATTGCCCTGCCGCAGAACCACGCGCAGGCGCAGGGCGTACTGCGCGAGGCGCTGGTCGTCGCGGCGCGTGACAACACGCATGGCGACGAACACCGGGATCATCAGGAACAGGAGCCCGACACCGAGCGGTGGGCTGGCAAGCAAGGCCCAGATGGCGGGGATCAGCATGCCGCCGCCGACCATGAGGAATGGCATGAGCGGCACACCCCAGAGCATCGCGGGCCGCGTGCATCCCTTGAAGACAGGATCCCTGAGCGTATTCATGATCGGGTTCATGGTTGCTGGCTCCGGATCAGCTCGTCGGGATGAGCATGCCGGCGATCACGGTCGCGCATCCGACGAAAAGACCGCCGATGAACACGTTCGCGATGTCGCCGAACCGGGCATGCTGGAACATCATCCGGAAGCCCGCCCAGATGATCGAAATCGAGCAGATCACACCGCCGACACCTAGCAGGGTCGTCTGGATCGTGCTCAGCAGCGTATTGACCTGCGACAGCTGCGCCCAGGCGGGCGACGCCACCAGCAACGCAGTCGCGACGACAGCCGCCCAACGCGCCATCCGGCGGTCAGACAGCGTGACAGGCACGCGTCCAGCTTTTTTCTTTCTGATAAGTATTCCTAAATTCATGACAAACTCCTTTCCACGTGAACTGGATCTGCTATCGAAGCGACACCGGGCTAGAACACCACTGCACTACCGGGCGAGTCACCGGCATTCGTGCCGGATGCGGTATCCGGCGGATCCGGCAGCCGATGCCTCACCGGTTGTGACGACGTCCGGGCTGCGGGCACGGCCCGATCAGCAGGGGCAGCCGGAATAACCGGAATCGGCTCAATCGCCGGCACGACGGTCTGTGAGGTAATCGACGCGGGCAGGTGGGCGTTATCGACCACACGCTGCACATACCCGGTGCGATACCCCGTCGAAAAATTGCCGCTCGCGTAGCACGACAGGCCTGCGCGCAGCGCAGCCTGTGGATCGCGCCGGCCATCCGTTTGCGCAAGGCGCGCCGCGGTAAAACAGCCCTCAAGGACCGCGGCTCCCGCCGCCAGGTTGCGGCACGGATCAAAGGCGCTCTGCTCGTTCAGGCCGAACGCCGCCCAGTTCGCGCGATTGATCTGAGCGAGACCGACGCTGAAGTTCCAGCCGCCGGCCGCAAGCGCGCGGACGGTGGCCAAGGCCTCATCCTGGTTCGCCGGCTGACGCACCAGTCGACCGTGCACCACGCCAATCGCATAGGGATTGAATCCGGACTCGGTACGCACGATCGAGGCCATCGTGACCGGCGAGACTTGGGGCGCGCACTGTTGCACGAGCGTGGCGAAATCGGACGGCAACATCAGTGTCCCCCGCCGCTTTGGCCACTTTGACCGCCTTGCTGTTCGCTCTGCTGCAGGAAGAGCGCAGCAGACTGCGTCGGGTCATATGGCTCCTGCGTACTGCCCGCGCCGTAGAACTCGATGATCGTCGATCCCGCACCTGCTACGTCCCACCAGACGCGGGTATAGAGCTGGTTGTCGATGTCGACATTGATCGCGCCCCTGGCGCGGCACAGCAGTTCGCTCTGCTCCGTGCCGCCCCAGTAGAGGAGGTCTTCCCGGCAATAGCCACCACTCGCAAAGGTATTGGTCGCGGACGTTCCCTGCGAGCCGCCTGCGCCGAAGCCACAGGTCGGAAACGGATCGCCATGACGCAGTGCGCTCCAGAGCCGCTCGATCGGTGGCACGCACGCGCCGTATTGTTCCGGGCCGCCCGGATTGGAAAGGCAAAGCAGGACCTGACAGCCCCAGTCGTCTGCATGCGCCACGCCTGGAGCGAGAACGGAGGTGCCGGCGAAAAATGTCAGGGCAAGCGCCCACCGACGGACGATGCTGCGCATCGCACGTAACCGCGCCCCATCCGCTTTCAATCGAAACAAATTCATGATCTGCTTCCTCACGTCGAGGCAGCGCCGAGGTGTCGAACCGGATGGTGAAAAAAGGAACCCGCGGCGCCTGGGAGGCAAACCGCGGGCTCAAGGGGGATCAGTCGTCAGGATCAGGCACAGAAACAGAAAGACCTGCGAACGCAGGTCCCAGATCGGAAAACCACCGCCATGCTCACACGCATCCGTCGATACGTCGGGGCCGCTTATGCGTACTCGGCCGTGCATGTCGCACGTCGGCCGGAACAGGTTGTCGAACTGCTTCCGGGGCTATGCCGCCTAAGCGCGAGATCGTGCCGCACTGATCGGCCGCGCGTCGTTCCGGCATCCCGGACCCTTCAATTCATGGCTTTTCCACCAGCAGTCCCGCCAGCGCCTGCTTCGCGGATGACAGTTCAAGCTCATAGCCGCGCCAGGGATACCTTGGAATCCCGAGCCGGCGGCATATCACCTCGCGACCGGCACGCCACAGATACACCATGCGCAACAGATCGCGGTGACGCACGGCCAGCCGCCGCCATGCACGTTCGATATGGTCGGCGTCAACCGGATCGTACGGACCACGGCCGGCACTCGCCCAGTTATCGAGCCGCGCATCGAGAGACCGTTGCGAGGTGCGCTCACACATCGCGATCGTCCCCGGCAGGCGGTGAGACGCGATACCCGGCCGGGTCCTCGAGGAACCGCTCGATATCCGATGCACGCCAGCCCACCGCACGCTCGCCCAGACGGATCGGGCGCGGGAACGTGCCTTCCTGCATCCGCTGGTAGATCGTCGACCGCTTCAGGCCCACTTCCCGTTCGACCTGCCCGCGCCGTAGTATTGCGCCTGTTCCCCTCAACTGGACCGACATGGCCAACCTCCCGTTGTCCTGTTCGAAAGAGTTCTGCATGGGTCTCATTCAAGCAGTCGAGGAGCCTGACGGGCAATTCCGTCATATCGTCGGAAGACCCCGTCGGAAGTGATTGTCAGTGATGGCGACCGTCTGACTCGTTGACCGAGTCGGGCCTCAATGCGGCAGCAAACGTCTGCGCGCTGCGCGACGCCTCGCCATTGGCCTGCCCCTTTAGCCCGAGTTTTTCATCGAGTGCGCGCGCAACGGTGGAGGATTTGGGCGGGCGATCGGGCTCCCACTCCGACCAGTACTCCTGCATGACCTCAAAGAGCGCCTCGAGGGTTCGTGTCAGGTGAGGAAGACGCACCGTCACGCCACGCCCATGGACAGCTGCTACTGCTGGTGTCTCGTCGGCGACAGTGGTCACAGTGAAAGGCAGGCGCTCTAGCCTGCGTTCAAGATGGGACGCCCAGACGTGATGCATCACCACGGTCCGGGAGATGGCAAGCTCCAGACGGGCAATACGGCGCTCGCGGCCCCTGAGGCGCACGGTCAGGCGCGCAATCAGGGCCTGCAGTTCTTCACTGCGCCGCTGCCAGTATTCAGGCTCGGGGGTTGAGGTCTGATCCTGTGCGCCTTGCACCGGTCGGCCGTCAGTCGATTCGGACATGCTCCCTCCTTTCCAGTGCAGCACGGGACCGTTCGACATCGACGTCGATATTCCAATCACGGCATGACCAGGCAGATATTCCTCCTTCGCAGGGGCCACTCCAGGTCCCCTGTCGTCTCATTAATCTATTGATTGCGTCGCCGCACAGCAAGCCAGAGCCCGCCCGGGAAACAAAAATTGCCCGTCATGCAGAAAAATTGGCAGGCCTGACCTTCGCGCCCTCACATCGGGGCAGATATGCGTCAGCCGGGCGACGCGGCGATGTCGAGCAGGAGCGTCATCGCTTCTTCGACCCGATTGACCGGCACGAGGATGTGGTCGTGGTAGTAGCCCGCGACCACATTGCACGAGATGCCAGCCCCGGCGAGCCTGCGGCTGATCACCGCGATAAACCCGACCGCCTCGAGACTCGAATGGACCGACAGGGTGATGAGACGGGCGTCGTAGGTATAGGCAAGTCCGCGCCGCAGCGCTTCATCACGCTCGATGATCGCCGTCAGACCCTCGCTCTCGCGCACGAGGCAGAAGGCCAATAGCCCGGCCGGCAGGGTGAAGTCCGGAAACGAACAATAGACATAGGTGGCCTCCGCCACGACAGGACTGAGCGTCGCACACAGCTTTGCAAGGTCCTTTTCACTCAACTTTCCACCCTCCCCTGATGGTGACGTTGTGCCACGTCTTGCGTGGCACACGCGTCATGGGTTTAAAAATGCTGCACGCCGGGCAGCATTTTTAACTGCCGCCGCCCGGACAGGATCGACCGCCTAAGATCAGATCAAAGCTTTTACTGAACAGATACGCATTCAAGGATCGGGGACCGCCGGGGACTTCACGTCATCACAAGGAGCCTGCGATGAGATCACCCGCATCATCATCCGTTATTGCCGATCAGGCAGCCATGCACACCGCCCTGGACTCAACAGGCATGGACTGGAAAACCCCGCGCGCCAGAACGTGGCGATCGCTCTCGGACATCGCCACGGACTGGGCAATCATATGCCTTACCGTCTGGATTGCCTACCGGATCGGGGTCTGGGCAAGTATCGCTGCGATCTTCGTGATCGGCAACCGCCAGCGGGCGCTGGGTAACCTCCTGCACGAGGGCGGACACCAGAACCTGAGCAACAGCCGCGACGTGAACGACCGCATCGCCTGTGTCCTTCTTGCTCCGCCACTCTTCAACGAGCTGACGCTCTACCGTCTCCAGCATGCCTGGCATCACGGTTCGCTCGGCGACCCGGCTCACGACCCAGACTATCTCTCCAGCGTCACGCATGCGGGTGACCACTGGCTCAGCGTCTATCTGCGCGTGCTGACCACACCGTCCATCTGGGCTGGCTCCGTCTTGGGGCATTTCATCAACAGGCGCCTCGCCCTGCGTCAGAAGCTCGCCATCGTTCTTTGGTGGGCCGCGTGCGAAGCGCTGCTTGACGTCACCATCGGAACGCATTTCGCGCTACTTTTTTTTGCGCTATGGATCGTCGCGCGCGCGACGGTGTTCCATGCCATCACAACGTTTCGCGAAATGACCGATCACTACGGGCTCGAACCGGGTGGCATTTTTTCGTATACGCGGGACATTCCGGATCACGGACTCAGCTCCATCCTCCTGCACCCGCATCACAACGGCTATCACCTGACACACCACCTGTTTCCGCATATTCCCTACCTCGACCTGCCCGAATTGCACGCCCATCTGAAACAGATCCCCGCGTTCAATCGACGCGCGATCATCTGCGATTCCTACATCAAAGGCGGTCGTGCCAGCGTAACGAAGTGGGGGGCGGCTCATGTCTGACCGCACCTTGAAATCGGCCCAGATTGCAAGCCTGCTGGTATCCACAAGTTGCGGTACCGGCTTTCTCCTTGGCACCGGCGAACTCGCGCTTCGAGAAGGAATGCTCGGCTGTCTCTATGCAATCGCCAGCGCCTTGGGCCTGGTTGCGCTTGCCGCATGCGCGCGTGGCCTTTCGATAACGAGGCAATCCATCTGGACGAGGCTCGACTGGATCTACGGCACCTCAGTCGGCCGCGCAGTAGCCTTGCTGTCTCTTGTCTGGATGACCGGTGTGCTCGCTGCACAGATTCGGGGTGGAACAGCGATACTCACGCTGGCCGGCGTCGGTCCGACTTCCGCGCTCCTGCTCGTCGATGGCTTATTGATCTGTCTTTCGACATTGCGACTGTCGTGGCTTGCCGCAGGGTTCGCGATCTGCATGCTCGCATGCAACGTCGTGCTTGTACGCACGCTGTTCCTGACCGGTGGACTCGACGTGTGGCTGCATGCCCCCGTCCAGTTTCTGGACGGACTTCGGGGCGCGACGCTGGACCATACAGGGTTCACGGTCGCGTCGGTCGTGCTCATGGTCATCTGCGGCGCAGACTATCAGCAGTTCGTGCTCGCGGCGCGCACGCCAGCGACGGCGCGAAACGGCTGTCTCCTCGCGGCAGGGTTCGTGTTCCTGATCGGCTTCCTGCCAGCGTCCGCGGTCGTCGCAGCCTCCCCGGTCTGGCATATGCAGCGTCTCGCCGACCCCGTTCAGGTCATTCCGGTTGTGCTGATACACACGCTCTCCGGACATTCAGCGAATACGGCGAGGGCGCTTGTCATCGTCATTTTGCTCACCACCGCACTGGGTGCCGGCTGTTCAATGCTTCGGGCGATGACCGATGCTACCGCCTCTCTCGGCCCGCGTTCCCCAGCGCGGCCCATCTGGTCGCGCGTCGTGCCGATCGCCCTCGGCACGATCGTCGCCCTTCACGGTCAGAGCCTGGTCGACATGATGGTCGATCTCAACATGGTCTACCTTACCGCCGTCGGGCCACTCGCGGGATTCGCATTGCTCAACCGCCGCATTTCCGACCGGTGGGCCAACGCGACACTGGCGATCGGTAGCGGTATGGCGATCGCAATATACCTCGCGCGGTGGACAGGCTTGACGAGGATCCCGGAGACCAATCCGTTGGCCGTTTCCTTTCTCCCTCTGCTCCTGATTACGGTACTGCTATGGAACCGCTCAACCGCCTGTCAAGAGATGGCAGCCACCGAGGATCCGAAACTGAAGAAGGTTCTGCCGCCGCGGCCTTGACCCAACGTTACGCACCTTATCAAATGGCAAAGATTCGCTCCTAGTACAGTTGCGTCTTCCACACGACCGCCTGCCGCCACAACGGCCGTATACATCGCCCTGCTTAGGTACGCGTTCGGGTCATCACTTAGACGCAGGCGCGTTGTGCCGTTCGCCAAACGACTGAAGGCGAGTTTGAATCAGCGCTTCGCGCGCGTGACACATCACAAGGTCGTTGATCAACTTGGCATTCTGCGGCGCAACTTCCCAATGATGCCAGTAAAGGTCCACAAAAATATTATTGTTCGGCGCAAGAGCCACCAATTCACCACCATTGACGAGCGGCCTCGCCTGCAACGCGGGCACCAAGCCATATCCGACTCCTTCGCGAATAGCCATCAGCAGAGAGACCGGCGATGGAAAATAATGGACAGCATAGCCGCTTACAGGGAAACCGAGTACATCTTCGACGAATGCCGCATGTATTCCATCCTTCCGATTGAACAAGACTGCTGGTGCAGCAAGTATGCCGTGCAGATTGAGCCCGTGCGGAAAGTAGGTGCTGCAAAAAGTGCGTGCGGCGACACACTGATACTCCATCGCGCCGATTGCCTCTGCCAAGAATCCAGTCGGCGCACGACTTGCTGTGGAGACGCACCCAATCGCCTCCCCCCGCATCAAGACTGGCAGAGTAAAGTCCTGATCGTCCACGATCAGCTCAAGTGAAAAATTTTCTTTCGCGATAGCGCAGGCGACCAATCCAAACCAGGTTGCCAGTGAATCGGCGTTTACCGCGATCGATATCGTCGCTCGACCGTTGGTGTCTGGCTTGATTCGATGAATCGTGTCCGCTTCCAATAGCTTGAGCATCTGAATATGTACAAGTAATGTTTTGCCCGCTGGTGTTGGCGTAACCCCATCGCGTATCAACAGCGGGGTACCGAAAGCCTCCTCCAGTGCACTTATCCGCTGCGATACAGCGCCACGGGTCACATTCAGCGTTCGTGCGGCCCGGCCAAAATGCCGAGCTTCGACAACCGCAGAAAAAGTCTCAAGTTGCTGGCGGTCAAAACTCATAGGAATATCCACCACCCGAAAGGAGCATACGACAAATCGGGGTCGCCCAGACCATAGAAGGTCGGGCGCCCCGCCTGCGGCATGTCCGCCCCGTCGATGAGAAGCCGGGGCAGAAACTTTAGCAACGCCGAAACCTATAAGACTATTAGCACTGCGCTGAGGAACAACACAGCCCCCACCGAAAACGAATACGGCACGCCAACCGCCGATGGGAATCAAAAATGCCGCGACAGTTTCGCCAAGCGCTACCCACACGACACGATCATCATCGACACCCATTTGTGCGCCGGGGTGTATTCGTTCCACGCGCTATCGCGTTATCCGTGATGGTGCCGTTGCCCGTCGCGGGGCACGTGGCCAGCAGTTGCGGCAGGCTCGTCTCCAATACGGTCGCGAGCATGCATATGCCGAGAAAGGCCACCGAGCCGATCAGTACTGGGCGGGCCGATGAGATCCGCGACCACGCTCAATCCGAGCAAACGAGTAGTATGAATAGCAGACTTGCCGATAACACGGGCCACGGCACCCCTCAGCCCAAAGCGAAGTGTTCATTTTCTTAACACGCCGATGGTGTTAAGAACGAAGTCGTAATGCAGTGCATAGGCGCCGTCGTCGCGACGAACCCACGGTGCGATCAGCGATTGCCGCACGCCGAATACGGCATCCGAATCGAGCCATGGATCGTCCTCCCGAAACACATGCGTGACCAGCGTCTCGTATCCCGGCGCCTCGATACGGAAGTGGAGGTGCGCAGGGCGCCAGGGGTGTCGTCTGGTGGACTGCAGAAGTGTGCCCACAGGGCCATCGGTCGGGATCGGATAGGCCTCCGGTAATACCGTGCGGAAGCGAAAGGCACCTCTTTTGTTGGCATGAAGCACACCGCGCCCTTGCGGTCGATCGAGCTCGCTGCGCTGCACGTCGTACATACCCTCAGAATCTGCCTGCCACACGTCAATTCTCGCCCCTGCGATCGCTCGGCCCTCGACATCCCGCACGGTGCCGCTGACTTCGCATGGCTCGCCCGCTGCGCCGTTCGCCACGTCACCGCCATTGTCGTAATGCGGCGCGCCTTCGACGTAAAACGGTCCGAACACGGTAGCCTCGGTACACTGGGCCGGCTTCGCATTGTTCATCGTCACTGTCAGCATCGACAAGCCAAGCACGTCACTGAGCAGGATGAACTCCTGTCGTTTATCGTCGCACATCTGCCCCGTGGCGGTCAGAAACGCAATGCCACTCGCCCACTCGTCCTCGGTCAGGCATATCTCCCGAGCGAAGTCATGCAGATGACGTACGAGGCAATTGATGATTTCCTTGTGCCGAGGATCAGGCGTGTCGGCAAAACGCTCAATCACTTCATTCGTGATCGTGTGCTGATCGAGATTGTGCATGAACTTTCCTCAATGTGGCCGCACGCCATCGAACGCATCGCGCAACAGAACGCTCAACGGCTCGGCATCGAGCGGGCGGGGGTTCGAGTACCCATCCTGCAACACGAGCGATAAGGCTTGCTCGAGATCCTCCTCTTGCAGACCGAGTGCTCTAAGCGACGTGGGCGCTCCGCTCGCTTGCGCAAGATCGAAACAGGCACGCGCCGCACTACCGCCCGCCCCCACACCGAGCGCGGTACCAATCGCTACCATGGCCTGCGGCGCGTGAGCTGCGTTGTAGGCGAGAACATGCGGCAATATCGCAGAGTGGCTTTCCGCGTGCGGCAAACTAAACGCGCCGCCCAACGTATGACAGAGCTTGTGATGCAGGCCCATGCGCACGTTGCCGAGCACCACGCCGCATAGCCACGCACCGTAAAGCGCTTCTTCGCGTACTTCGCGCGGCACAGCATGCGCATTTGCCGCGCCCGCGATAATCGGCAAGGCGCGTGCCATGGCAACCATGCCCGCTTCAGCGAGAAGCGTCATAAGCGGATTTCCGTCCGGCGCATATATACCTTCGGCCGCATGCGCTATGGCGTTCATGCCGCTCGCAACGCTCACGGTGCGCGGCAATGCCAATGTAATTTCCGGGTCATAGATAACCGAGCGCGGCAATACGCGCGCATCGCGCCCCGTCTTTTTCAACTGCCCTTCGGTCAGCCCATAGATTGGCGTCATCTCCGATCCCGCATACGTCGTGGGCACCGCGAGGATCGGAAGATCGACGTGCAGCGCGACCCCCTTGGCTAGACCAATCGTCGATCCGCCGCCGATCGCCACCGTGCAGTCCGCGTTGAGCAAGGAGACCGCCTCGCACGCGTCGCGAACGACAGCGGTCGGTACGTGCATCATGGCTTTGTCGAACACGCCGACGCTGCGCTCACCGAGCAAATCGGAGACACGCTCCGCCAGCGCTCGCTGCGTCGGTGTGCATAAAACAAGCGCTCGCGCGCCGCCCATCGCATCGAGTTCGCTGGCGACGTCCGTGAGTGCGCCCGCTCCAAAGCACACATGCACCGAATGCATGTCGCAGCGAAAGCTTCTGCCGTTCATTGTGCCGCTCTCCGTCGACTCATTCGAGCGAGAACAAACGTCGAGCGTTCTCGCGTCCGATCTTGCGGCGGTCGCTATCGCTGATCTCGCAGCGGTCGAACCAACCCGCAGCATCCTCGTGCTTCTCGAACGGATAGTCGACCGAATACATGATGCGATCGCTGCCCACTTCGAGCATCGTCGACAACAACGTCGGCGTGCGAAAATTTCCGCTCGTCGTGATGTAGACGTTGTTGCGCAAGTAGTCGCCGACTTCTTTTTCGCATCGCATACCGCGGCGCCCCTTGCGCAAGATGTGATCGATACGCCAGATGTTGAACGGGATGCCCTCGCCGAAGTGCCCGAGAATCATTTGCAGCTTCGGATGACGATCGAACAAGCCGTTCGACATCAGCCGCAACGCATGCATGCTCGTTTCGGCCGCAAAGGCCCAAGTCGGGCCGGTCAACCACGGATTGCCCTGATAAATCGGCTCCCGACTCGGTAGCGGATCGCGCGGGTGCATGTAGAAAGGTTTTTGCAGGCTCGCAGCAACGGTCCAGAAGTCATCGAACTGCGGTGCGTCGTAGTACGCGACGGTGTCCGCATCGCCGACCTGTGAGAAACCATTCACGAGAAAACCCAGGAAACCCAACTCGACGACGCACCGCTCGAGTTCACGCGCCGCGGCGTCGGGATCCTGCATCGGCAACGCGGCGAACCCGCCGAAGCGCCTCGGATGCCGATGGACCTGCTCGGCGAGCACATCGTTCGCCCGCTTCGCGACCTCGACGGCGCGTTCCGGATCGACAATCCCCTGCACTGCCGGAGAGTTAAGTGAGAGGATCGAATAGGCGGTGCCCCAGCGATCCATCTGCTCGATACGTTGCTGCTCGAAATCGCTCAGATTGCTGCGCAAGGTTTCCCACATTTCCGGCCCCGCATATACCTGCGAATCAGCCAATGTCTCGTCGATAGCGAAATGCTCTTCTAGGGCAATCTTGTCGTTCATTCGTCGTTTCCTTCCCTTTGATGGATCAGTTTCCTAGCTTCCGCCGTCGCCGCTAGATACTTAACTTGATCCACCTCAATTTATTAGAAATACCAAATAATGGATCTTATATGCTGATCGATTTGGCTGTACTGCCTTCTAGGGACATTGAGTCCTCGACAGATCTAGCGCGACGTCGACTATCATGTCCTCCTGCCCACCCACCATTCTGCGCCGGCCAAGCTCGACGAGAATGTCGACGGACTTCAAACCATAACGTTTCGCCGCAGCTTCAGCGTGCCGAAGGAAGCTCGAATAGACGCCCGCGTAGCCGAGTGCGAGCGTCTCGCGATCGACACGCACGGGACGGTCTTGCAATGGACGCACAATGTCGTCCGCTGCATCCATCAGCACCCTCAGATCGCAGCCATGGTTCCAACCAAGACGCTCCGCGGCGGCGACAAAAACCTCTAGAGGCGCGTTGCCGGCGCCTGCACCCATTCCAGCGAGGGATGCATCGATTCGATCGCACCCTTCTTCCACTGCAACGATTGAGTTTGCAACGCCGAGGCTCAAGTTATGGTGAGCATGCATCCCCGTTTTCGTGTCCGGCTTCAGCACGTCTTTGAGCGCGCGAAAGCGCTCGCGCACGTCGTTCATATTAAGTGCGCCGCCCGAGTCAACGACATAGATGCACGTCGCACCGTACGATTCCATCTTCAGTGCTTCCTGTGCCAAGCGATCGGGGGTCGTCATATGACTCATCATCAGGAAGCCGACCGTGTCCATGCCGAGCGAGCGCGCCGTCTCAATGTGCTGACGCGATACGTCAGCCTCGGTGCAGTGCGTGGCGACCCGCACGATTCGGGCGCCCGCCGCATAGGCATTTCGCAGATCATGTACAGTTCCGATACCCGGCAGCAACAGCGTCGCGACCTGCGCATGTGTCACGACCTCGGCGACTGCCTCGATCCACTCGAGATCCGTATGCGCGCCGAAGCCGTAGTTGAAACTCGACCCAGCTAATCCGTCACCGTGAGCAACCTCGATCGAGTCGACGCGAGCCACATCGAGCGCCTTCGCAATCTGCACTGCTTGCGCAACCGTGTACTGATGTCGTACGGCATGGCTGCCGTCGCGTAGCGTGACGTCGGAGATATACAGTTTCTTGTCCACATTAACTCCTTCACGCAGCGACGAGAGCTGCAGCCTGCGATTCCGCGCATGCCAATGCCGCGGACGTCATGATGTCCAAATTACCCGCGTATTCGGGCAGGTAGTGCGCTGCCCCCCGCACCTCAAGCATGACCGTGGTCTTCAGGCCATGGATGCGGCCTGCTCCCGGTAGCGCGACCTCGACCTGCTCGAACTGCACGCGCTGCTTAAGACAGTAACCAGGCACGTAGGCCTGCACTTTGGCCACCATTGCCTCGATGCTGGACGCAAGCTGCTCTTCGTCCGCCAGCTCGCTCAACGTGAACACGGTGTCACGCATTATCAGCGGAGGCTCCGCAGGATTGAGAATGATGATGGCTTTGCCTCGTTCTGCGCCGCCGACGACCTCAATTGCCCTCGCTGTCGTCTCGGTAAACTCGTCGATGTTGGCACGTGTCCCCGGTCCAGCAGACAGGCTAGCTATGGACGCAACGATCTCGGCATAGTGCACGCGAGTCACCTGCGACACAGCCGCCACAATCGGGACCGTCGCCTGACCACCGCAGGTGACCATGTTGATGTTTTTCGCGCCACGGTGGGCTTCACCATTCACCACTGGCACGACATACGGTCCGATTGCCGCGGGCGTCAGATCTATCATCGGCACGCCAAGCTCGCCCAATCGGGCTGCATGCTTCTGATGCGCGGAAGCTGATGTCGCATCGAAAACCAGTTCGATATCCTTGAAACTGGGCATGCGCAATAGTCCATCCAGACCGTCTGCGGTGGTCTGCACTCCGAGGCGGGCCGCCCTCGCAAGTCCATCTGAGTTTGGGTCAATGCCCACCATCACACCCATTTCGAGGTACTTGCCGTGCCGCAATACCTTGATCATGAGGTCCGTGCCGATGTTGCCCGACCCAATAATTGCAACCTTAAGCTTTCGAGTCACGCGACTGCTCCTTCGAAGCTGATTTGGGTACACCGCCTATGCCCCAATGTGCGGCAGGCACTTCCTGAATAATCACGCGCACCGACTCACGCGGTGCGTCCAACGCGGCAACCACTGCGTCCGTCAGGGTGCCGATCAGCGCCGTCTTTGTGTCCAGTGTTCGACCTTCAATCAAGGTAACTTGTATCAATGGCATGCGTCGTCTCCTTATTCGACTGTGGTGAACTCGACCGAGCCAAGGCCCTGCATCTCACAACGCACGTGCACGCGAGGCGCGAGCGCCTCGGCCGCAGTCGCGCCGCCGGCCATCACTATCCAGCCGGCTTGCAGCGGCTCGCCCGCCTCGGCGGCCAGCCGCGCGGCTGCAACCAGCGATCGCAGCGGATGCCCCAGGATCCCAGCCGTGCTCCCTATCTGCTGCGGCCGGCCGTCGATGCTAAGAATGAGCCCGAGGTTCGAAAAGTCGCGCCGCGGGTCTGCCCAAGGCCCAATCACATATCCCGACGAAGACGCGTTGTCGGCGATTACGTCGGTCAGCGAGAACTTGAAGTTCTCGTAGCGCGAGTCGATCAGCTCGAGCGCCGGCGCTATGGCGGCAACTGCGTCCAGCGCTTCAGCCAAGCTAGCGCCTGGCGCAAGTGGCTTGGCCAGAAGGAACGCCAGCTCCGGCTCGACGCGCGGATGGACATAGCGCGCGAGTGGTACAGCGGCGCCGTCCTCCACTGCCATTGCGTCCGTCAGCCTTCCCCAGATTAGATCGTGCAGTCCCATCTGGACCATCTTGGCCCGGCTCGTGAATCCCATCTTCACACCGGTGCGGCGTTCACCGCGCTCAAGCCTGCGGGCGATAGACGCGGCCTGGATGCCGTACGCGTCAGACGTGGTGAGCTGAGCGGCCTCCCCGAACTGCGCGATGGCTCGCGCGTTGCGCGCCGCGTCGTCGACGCGTTCCGCGAGCATTTCCAAAAGATCGTTCATTCCTTGTCTCCGAACACGGCGCGTACGGAGCCCAGACCCTCGATGCGCGCTTCAAATACGTCGCCCGGGTGCACCGCCGCCATCGGACCCAGAGCGCCCGTCAGCACAACATCCCCAGCTTTCAGCCCACGCCCGCGCGACGCCATCGTGTTGGCGAGCCACACAGCCGCGTTCAGCGGATGACCGAGACAAGCGGCGCCCGCGCCGAGGGAGACCTGATCTCCGCGGCACTCCATGACCATGCCAGCCAGTCGCAGATCCAGCCCCGTCAAGGACACCGGCGTATTGCCGAGCACAAATGCCGAGCTGGATGCGTTGTCGGCGACCGTGTCGACGAACCGGATGTTCCAATTGGCGATACGACTGCCGACTACTTCGATTGCTGGTAGTGCGAAAGCAGTAGCGCGCAGCATCTGCGCCATCGTGATGCCGGGCTCTGACAGGTCGCGCTCGAGCACCAGTGCAACCTCGGCCTCGACTTTCGGCTGCATCAGATGAGACCAGCGGATCGGCTCACCGTCCTGGAAAGCCATGTGCGCAAAGAGCATCCCGAAGTCCGGCTGAGTCACGCCAAGCTGCTGTTGTACGCTGCGGGCGGTAAGGCCGACCTTCCTGCCGACGAGCCGCGCCCCGTTCTCAAGTTGGCGGGCCGTATTGAGTTCCTGCACCGCGTAGGCATCTTCGCCATCGAAGTGCGGGTAGGTCTCGCGAAGCGGCGGGATCGCCTGCCCCGTCTGTTCCGCTTGCAGTAGCGCGTCTGCCGCGGCCAAATGTTCTTGCGTATTCATGCTTGCGGCTCCAGCTTCAGGCAGACATTGGACAGTTCCGTGTAGAACTCGAGTGAGTGCACGCCGCCTTCGCGTCCGATGCCCGATTTACCGGAGCCACCAAACGCGGTACGCAGATCCCGCAAGAACCAGGTGTTGACCCACACGACGCCGACCTTCAGCTTTGCGCTCACACGATGGGCCCGGTTGACGTCGCGCGTGTAGACCGATGCCGCGAGCCCATACGGGGTGGCGTTGGCCAGGCGAACAGCCTCATCTTCGCCATCGAACGGCTCAACATGGCAGCAAGGCCCGAAGATCTCTTCGCTCAGCACGCGCGAATCGTGCGGCAAACCGCTCCAGATCGTCGGTTCGATCCACGCGCCCTCGCGCAGATTGACCGGCATGTCCGGGACGCCTCCCCCATAGTGAACCGTCGCACCGTCGGCGCGTGCGAGCTCGTAATAGCTCAGCACCTTGCGCTGGTGCTCGCTCGAGATGAGCGGGCCGAAGTTGGCATTTGGATCGTCGGGAAGTCCGGGCCGTAGGGCGTTCGCTATCTCGGTCAGCGCCCTTACCACCTTGTCGAAGAGAGGCCGCTCGACATACACCCGTTCGGTGCCGAGACAAACCTGACCGGTGTTCTCAAACACCGACCGCTTCAGGCCAGCGATCACGGCATCGATGTCCGCGTCGGCGAAAACCAGCGCAGGGTTCTTTCCTCCCAGCTCCATCGACACCGGCTTGATGCCGTCGGCACTGGCCTTGATGATGGCCGCACCGGTGCGGGTCTCGCCCGTGAAGGTAATCGCGTCAACATCGGGATGGCACGTAAGGAGCTCGCCCGCCGAGCCCTGACCGAACCCGTGCACAACGTTGTAGACGCCGGCCGGAACACCCACCGCGTTCATCACCTCTCCGAGCAGTGCGGCCGTCGCGGGCGTCTCTTCGGAAGGCTTCACCACCACAGTGTTACCGCACGCGAGCGCGGGCCCGACCTTCCACGTCATCAGCAACAGAGGCAGGTTCCACGGACAAACCACGGCGATGACGCCCTTTGGCCGGCGCAACGCATAGTTCAGCGCCGGCTTGCCGTCAGGGGCAGTACCGATGAAGCACTCCGTCGGTACATTCCGGACGGCATCCGCGAAGACACGGAAATTCGCCGCCCCGCGCGGAATGTCCAGGTGCGATGCCAGTGCACGGGGCTTACCGGTGTCAGCCACTTCCGCCGCAAGGAAATCTTCCTTGCGACGGTCGATGTCGTTGGCAACGGCGTAGAGCAGATCGCAGCGCTGCGCCAGCGTGAGCTTGCCCCATGGGCCGTCCAGCGCCGCGCGGGCAGCCTGCACCGCATCGTCGATATCGTCCCTGGTGGCCTCGCTCACCTCCGCGATGAGGCGGCCTGTGCACGGGTCGAAGTCGGGAAAGCGCTTGCCCCCCTTACCTTCCCGATAGGCACCGTTGATGAAATTCAGGATCATTGCGTCGTCTTTCCTCTTGTATCGTGAGTCAACAGTTCGCCCAAGCACGGGAGATGCGCATCGAGGGATGTTCTCGACTAGGTGGGTATATGCGCCAAGTGCCGTCTTGGTGGCGAAAGAAAAACATTGCGATTGGCCCGCCGTCTCTGAATATCTCGACGCAGACATAGCATTCCGGAGTCGATCGTGGCTTTCTGAACCGTGTCACTCGAACGGGCTGCCTAGCATCCGGCGCGAGCCAGTGTTCGACCATCGAGCGCAGGGACTTTTCTCCAATCGCCATCGACCGACCTCTCCATCAATCACCTGATGCCACAATCCTGTGGCGGGCTACTGAGCACTTGGTTTCCCCCCAGCACCGAAATTCTCGAGAGTGCGTCGTGCACGTTGCAGCAGTGAACAGAATCTAGTCGCGAACCCGAGACACTAACGCTCCGGGTCTCCCACAGTCAGGTGGTCCCACATGCGTTCAAAGATCAGGCCAGCGGAAGTCGCTCGGCGGCCGCATTCGGCTTCGTCGAGAACGACAGACTCGTGCTCGAGGCCGGCGCCGAGGACCGCGAGCTCTAGCCGCGCAGCATCCTCGAGGTACCAGGTGAGCACGACGGCCTTTATCAGCGAATCGGCCGCAATCACCGCCCCGTTGCCGCGCATGACAATAGCCGCGCCGTCACCAAGTGTCTCGGCCAGCGCGCGCGCGGCTGCATCGTCACGCAGTAACTGTGGGTCGTCCCACAACGCCGCGCCGCGGCCGAAGTAGGAACCAAAACCGTGACGGGGCCGCGGGGTTCGACGTGCCGTGCCAAGCGCCATCAGCGCAGGCGGCATGCTGCGGGCCACCGCCTGCACATCGGGGCGGCGTGCGTAGATCTGCTGGTGGATCCTCACCTCACCGAGGACGCCCTCCGGGAGCGCGCCCGTCACCGGAACCACCGTCCCCGCTTCGCCGGCGCCGATCAGCGCCATCGGCCTGGCGGCGCAAACGATGAAGTTCTCGGCATCCAGGCGTAAGCTGACGTGCCCATAGGCATGCACAAGCCCATGGCGGGCGAGCGCACGTGCTGCCACTCGCAGCTCGCGTTGAATGTCCATCACGACGTCCTGAACTCGGCGATGTCCGGTACTGAGCCCCACATGCAGTAGGAGCTCTTGACCCTCGGAAATTGGCGCGGCTGATAAATCGGCTCATCGGCGGCCGTGATATGGCGAACGCCGGTAGAGTACTCGTACACCATGCCGTCCGGCCCTTCGAAGTACAGGAAGACCGCGCCAGATGTCGGATGCCTGCCAGGACCGAAGACAATGCGTACGCCGCGGCTCTGCAGCAGGTACCAGGCTCGCATCACGTCATCGATGGTCGCAACTTGGTGGTTGATGTGCTGAACGCCGTGTCGCATAGCCGGAAACAGCGCCACCTTGTGGTGAATTTCGTCGATTCGTAGCAGCGGCGCGTCACCGATCCGGTCACTCACGCGTGCACCGAGAATTTCAGTCCAGAACTTTTCATCCCGTGAGGCATTGGTGGTGCACAGTCCGACGTGACTGAATCCGGTGATGCCCGCATCGCGCGAAGGAAAGTGGCGGCGCCCGCTGTGGTGGGGTCGCACCGTCAGGTCGATACTGTTGCCGCTCGGGTCGAGGAAGTTGACGAAAGCTTCCACATGGCGCTGCTCACATTCCTCTGCGGTTCCCGCGCGCACGTCGATGCCTGTGTTACTCAGATGGGACGCTGCCTCGTCGAGCTCGTCCGCCGTGCGCAGTTCGAAGCCCACCACATGGTCCTGCGGATCGCCCTCGAAATACACAAGCGTGTGATCGCGGTCATCGCTCCGAAAGTAGTGAGCGCCTGCCTCGGTTCGCGCAAGCTCAAGGCCAAGGATTTCGAGTGCGTACTGGTCGGCGGCAGCGAGGTCTCGCGTGCCGAGCCGGACGTAGCGAATATCGTGGAGATCGATCACGTGTTAGCCTTCAGAGAACAATTTCGTTCGGGAATGTGCAAACTGTAGGTTCGTGCGTGACATCTGTGAAATGAAAATACTGGAATTATGATATGCGACTGGGTAATGCCACGGGAAAACCTTTGTCCCACCTGGACCTCAACCTACTCGAACTCTTCGAGTGCATCTGGCAGACCCGCAACCTGACAGCCACCGGCGAGCGGCTGGGTCTTTCGCAGCCGGCCGTTAGCCGCGGCCTCGGCCGTCTGCGGGAAACCTACGGAGACGAACTGTTCGTGCGGCAGCGAAGAGGGGTGGAGCCTACAGCGTTCGCCAAGACCCTGGCTGGGCCCGTATCTACCGCACTGGAAATCATTCGTAGAACAATCGAGAAGCCCAAGTTCTCACCGGCCACGGACACCCGCAGCTTTCGCGTCGCCTTAAGCGACATCGGCGAACGCTATTTCCTGCCTCGACTTGCTGCATGGACTGCGGACCATGCGCCATACGTAAGTATCAACACAGTGTCGGTATCGCGCGAGGAATTACTCGCTGGGTTGGACTCAGGCGAAATCGACCTCGCGGTCGGCTTTATGCCTGGCCTGGGCAAACAGGTGCATGAGAAGCAGCTGTTTGTGGAGAAGTATGTCTATATCGCGCGTGTCGGCCATCCTAGTGTCGATGGTCACCTACGCGTTAGCCAACTACGGGTGCTACCGCATGTCGTCGGCTGTCCGCCGGGCACCCGTCATGCGACAGCGGTGGAGAAAGTTCTGACGGGAACGAGGGTCCGAGCTGCCGTCACAATGCGAGTCGGTAGTTTCTTGAGTGTCGGGCCGATCGTCGCGGACAGCGACCTCGTGGCAGTCGTTCCAAGCAACCTTGCCACACTCATATCGGAGCGCGTCGGCCTTCAGCTTATCGTCCCACCCGTGCGCTTTCCGAGTTTCGGCGTCTCCATGGTGTGGCACCGGCGCTTTCATAGCGACCCCGCGGGAATCTGGCTGCGAGAGGTTTTTTTGCAGCTTTTCGGAGAATAGAACCACATCGTGCGCGCTGCTCGATGACATATCGATAAGCGCGCGAAAACGCTCCGTCTTTGTATGTGGTGTTTCCCTCACGCTGCGTACGCAAGTGCGGAACCGCGGGCCGAGAACTTTGTCCCGCCAGCACGCGCGACTTCAGGTCCTAGATATCATGGAGCGGAAGCGCAGCGTGCCTCTTGGCGCTAAGCGCAGAGTTTGCAATCTCGTTTCGAATGGGGTGGGTATATCGATGCGCCTGAGGGGTGATGTGGCGCGCAGCGGGGCCAAGCTCGGAAATGTAAAGGCGATGCAGGATGTCCGGCTAAAGCATCTCGTGACCGTAGCCTGGTGAACCAAGGCCCAGATCTGGGCACGAGTTTAGATTGCGATCGCCCTAATGACTCTCCGGCGGCGACCGTAAGGTCGCCGCCGGCCGCATGGCTTTTGGGTTTCGACCATGACTCACGTTGATGTCCGATACACCAATGAGATTCAGAATTTTTTTGTATAAGTAACCGCGACGAAATTATTTTGCGCGTAGGGATTAGTCCCAGCACTCGCCCCAGTTCCGTTAACCTGAACACGCGGGGAAAGCGCGTAGGCGAATGACAGCTCTGACTGCTTTCCTACGCGATACGTCGCGCCGACGGTGTACGTTCGGTTCAAAGTCGCGGGGACGAGAAACGTGAAAGCGGTATTGGGTGACGTAAGCAACTGGTTGGTCAATTCAAAGCCCGCACGAAGCGTAAGTCGATCGTTCACGGCGTATTGCACGCCAAACCGATAGGCATTGATATTTCCGAATCCAAATCCCGAACCGTTGATATCTCCTAGCGGCACCGAGAAGTTCAGCGGGTTCCCCAGCAGGTGTGTGTTTCCATAGTTGAACCGAACCCAATCGAATGCAAGAAGCCAACTTGCGGTCGGCCTAAATGCGATCCCCACGCCATATTGCTCCGGTTCCTCCATACGGCCGCCGTCCGGGAAAATGTGGCTGTAGGCGGACCACGGTTGGTAGTAAATCTTCGAGGCGTAAAATGCGCCAATGGAGAACTGTGAGGTCAGCTTGCTCATCCAGCCAACCTTGAAGCCATAACCCGGTTTCCACTGTCTGCCTTCGTTCGGCAATCCGGTCTGCGCCTCGACGCCGTTCACCTTGATTGTGGAAAGCGCACCGACGGCGGATATCGCAATCGCGTTGTTTTCCTGCGGCCCGAAGCGATACGCAATCGTCGGTGCCAGGTGCATAAAGACACCTTGTGAATACGTATTCGTATTTCCGGGGATACCACCATAAGGGAAGCCGTAGCTCATGGATGCCCCTGACGACCACGAGGCGACCCCAAAAACGAACTGAGGAGATAGCGTCTTGACGTAGCCGAACTCCGGCATGGGAGTTAGACCTGTCTTGGCGTCGTAGGAGGTGCCATCCTGCTGTGCGCCAGCGCGAATGACGAATAGACCGCCTCCGACGTCTAGACGGTCGCCGGAGAATGCAATCCCCGCTGGGTTCTCGGCAGGCGCGAGGGCAGACTCGCCTACCGCGATACCAGCGCCCCCCATCCCTTGTTCCTGCGTACCGTATCCAGTTGCATAGATACCTGTGCTTGCAAAACTAACATTAGCAATACTAAACAATACGGAAGCTACCGCACCTTTACCGAACGACCTTTCCATTTTGTCTCCAATATTTTTCCGTAGGGTTGACCCGCTCTGATTCCTCTCAGGTTTGGCTCACCCCATCTAACAGAGCATTTGTAATTTTTCTATTGGACTACCTGTCACTCTTCGTCGATAACCGCTGGCTTTCACACTCCCTTACGCCAGCAGCCATCTGAACCGACCGACGAATCGCTGGTCGATCATCACGCGGTCGTTCCTCCATCGACGCGAATTTCCTTTCTGGTTTGCGATTTTGGATACTCTTAATCCGGCCTTCAGCACGGACGACGGGTCCGGACGCCCGGCCTACGGCACGTCCGTTCCGTCGACGCTTTAAGCAGCCCAGGAGGCCGGAGTATCAACCGGGATTCCGTAACGCTCAATTGCCGCCATTACAACGTCGCGCGACATTTCTCCGTCACGCACGAGTGCAGACAGCGCCGCGAGTACGACGTGATGCCGGTCAACTTCGAAAAAGCGTCGCAACTCGCTACGCGTGTCGCTACGCCCGAACCCGTCCGTCCCAAGTGCTGTGAATCGACCTGCTACGTAGGGCGCAATCAGCTGCGCATAGGAACGTACGTAGTCGCTCGCGGCCACCACTGGCTCCGCGCGTGCCAGACAACGCTCCACGTGGCTGCTGCGGCTTTCTGCAAGTGGATGAAGACGGTTCCAGCGCTCCACATCCCTTGCCTCACGCGCGAGTTCGCTAAAGCTCGTGACGCTCCAGATCTCGCTGGAAACACCCCAGTCGTTCTTCAGCAGGTCGGCCGCCGCGATTACCTCGCGCAGAATTGCGCCCGAGCCCAGCAGACGGACCCTGCTCCCAGCGCCTTCCACTTCGTAGGTGTCAAAGCGATACATGCCCCTGACCACGTCGTCCTCAACGCCGGCGGGCAGCGACGGCTGTGCGTAGTTCTCATTGGTCACCGTCAGGTAGTAAAAGACGTCCTCTTGCCGCTCGAGCATCTGGCGCGCGCCATAGTCGACGATTACAGCGAGCTCACCGGCAAAGGCGGGATCGTACGCCCGGCAGTTCGGTACGGTGGCGGCAATCACATGACTCGTGCCGTCCTGATGCTGGAGCCCCTCGCCACCAAGCGTCGTACGCCCGGCTGTAGCTCCAATGAGGAAGCCACGTGCCCGCTGGTCTGCGGCGGCCCAGATCAGGTCACCGACCCGCTGGAAACCGAACATCGAGTAGTAGATGTAGAAGGGCAACATCGGTACGCCGTGCACGCTATAAGCCGTAGCTGCGGCCGTCCAGGAGGACATGGCGCCGGCCTCCGTGATTCCCTCTTCGAGCAGTTGACCGTTCTTCGCCTCGCGGTACCAGAGCATAGAACCCGCATCCTCCGGCTCATAAAGCTGACCCGACGGCGCATAGATCCCTACCTGCCTGAACAGGTTCGCCATGCCGAAGGTCCGTGCTTCGTCAGCAACGATGGGAACAATGCGCGGGCCGAGGGTCGGGTCTTTGATGAGCTGGCTGAACAGGCGCACCGCTGCCGTGGTCGTGGACATCTCCTTATTGTCTGCCTGCAGTGCGAACTGCGCATAGTCCGGCGCCGCCGGTACGGCGAGGGGCTCCGCCGACCGGCGCCGCGCAGGCAGATATCCGCCCAGCGCTTCCCGGCGCGCGCGCAGATAGCGGACCTCCGCGCTGTCGTTACCCGGATGATAGAACCTGAGCGCTTCGAGATCCTCGTCACTCAGCGGCAGGTCGAAGCGCTCGCGAAACGCCTTGAGCGCATCCACATCGAGCTTCTTCGCCTGATGCGCCGTCATGCGCGACTCGCCCGCGCCGCCCATGCCGAACCCCTTCTTCGTCTTGGCGAGGATGACTGTCGGCCGCCCCTTATGTGCCTTTGCCGCTGAGAAAGCGGCGCAGAGCTTGTGCATGTCGTGGCCGCCGCGCCTGAGCGCGTCGATTTGACCATCGGACATATGCGATACCAGCGCCGCCAGTTCTGGATCCTCCTGGAAGAAATGGAGGAGGTTGTACGCCCCATCCTTCGCGCCCAGCGTCTGAAACTCGCCATCGACTGTCACGCCCAGACGGCGCAGCAGCGCGTGCGTGGCATCCCGTGCGAACAGGCCGTCCCATTCAGATCCCCAAAGCACTTTGATGACGTTCCACCCCGCGCCGGCAAAGAGCGCTTCCAGCTCCTGCACGATCTGCCCATTGCCGCGTACGGGACCGTCGAGACGCTGGAGATTGCAGTTGACGACGAAGGTAACGTTGTCGAGCTTTTCACGCGAGGCGAGCGTAAGTGCCGTGATTGACTCCGGCTCGTCCATCTCGCCATCGCCAAATACCCCCCATACGTGGCGCCCCGCCGTGTCAGCAAGACCACGGTCTTCGAGGTAACGCATGAAACGCGCCTGATAAATCGCGCTGATAGGACCAATCCCCATTGAACCAGTGGGGAACTGCCAGAAGTCCGGCATAAGCCATGGGTGCGGATACGAGCACAGCCCGTTACCGGCAATCTCCTGGCGAAAGTTGGCAAGCTGCGCCTCGCTCAGTCGCCCCTCCAGGAACGCACGCGCATAAATGCCCGGCGCCGAGTGCGGCTGGAAGTAGACAAGATCACCACCGTGCTGCCCGTCGGCAGCACGGAAGAAGTGATTGAAGCCAGTTTCGAAGATCTCGGCAGCTGACGCGTAACTGGCAATATGCCCACCGAGGTCGCCGTAGGCGTGGTTTGCCCGCACCACCATCGCGAGCGCATTCCAGCGCATTATTGCCGTGATGCGTTCTTCCAGCGCCAGATCGCCGGGATATGGTCCCTGCTGGTCGAGCCCAATCGTGTTGCGATATTCGGTGACGGGCAGCGAATGTGGCGCAACGCCGAGCCGCCTTGCCAGGCTTTGGAGCCTTTGCAGCAGAAAGGAGCCGCGCTCTCCGCCACAGCAGTCAACTACTGCCTGCAGGGCATCGAGCCATTCACGCGTTTCCTGCGGGTCGGTATCGTACATCTCTTCTGACATAAGTAATCCTATATAACTGATCCAGCTGTAACTCCTCGAATGCCCGCCCCCGTCCTACCGATCCACGTTCGGATGAGTCGCCGGAGACCCGCGTCACGCGCCGGGGAGCGGCGCCTGGATAACCACTTCGAGTCTGCCAATCGTTTCGGCTTCGACCACTACCTCGTCGCCTACCTTGAGCGACTCTCCACGAGCAGCACCAACGCCCGCGGGGGACCCAGTAAACATGATGTCTCCCGGTTCGATGCAAACAGCTCTGCTGACGCCCGCAATCTGTTCAGCCAACGAATAAATCATCTTTGATGTGTTGCCGTGCTGCTTTTGCACACCGTTGACCGACAGGCGAAAATCGAGGTTCTCTCCGTCGATGAACTCCTTTGGCACGATAGTCGGTCCGATCGGTGTCCCCCTGTCCTGACACTTACCAAGCGAAAAGTCGAAGTTGAACGGGAGGTGAGGAGCGAGGAACTGGTCGCGCGCCGTGAAGTCGACTCCAAGCGTGTATCCGGCGACGTAGTCGAGCGCATCCTCCGGGCGAATGTTGCGTCCGCCGCGCCCAAACACAACCACCATCTCCGCTTCCCAGTCGAAGTCCATGCAGCCGGAGGGAATATGAACCGAACGACCCGGGCCCGAAAGGGCACTTGAGGCCGGCTTAATAAAGAAGAACGGCGCTCGGCCCTCGACCTTCTCCACATTGGCTTTCATTTCCGCGAGATGATCGGCATAGTTCGCGCCGACGCAGAACACCTTGCGTGGGTACTCGAGCGGCAGCGCAAGCTCCACGTCGTGCTCGCCTAGCGCCAGGTCCTGCAATCTGCCTGCAGTGATCGCCTCCGCAACGTACATGATGGTGTCGCGATACTCGTGCCACTGTACGAATATGTCGACCAACCGATGCGGAAGCTCCGCTATACCAAGGCGCCTCACGGCTTGCGGCAGGCTCCAGAACTTGTCGCCCACCCTGATCGCCGCGCTGACGCGGCCCTCGTGTGCAATCGATGCGAGAGCGAATGTCATGCTGCGCCCCTCCCCGATGCCTCGAGCGAACCGGTTATTGGACTGCCGTCCGGCATGAAGCGGTCGCCGAAATCGAACATGTCGTCATTCTGAAATCCCGGGTAATACTGGACTTCCCACCAACTGCCGTTGATATCCTCCATATAGAAGGAGTAGACGCCGTGGCGATGCTCTGGTTGCTGGATCTGTTGAAGTCCGTAGACATCCTTCAAACGAATCGCTGCGTCATACGCCGCGTCGACTTCCGCTTCAGACGTAACATCTAGTCCCCAATGGTTATGTACATTGCACGGCGGGCAGTGTTCGCCGACCAGCACGCAGACGACATGAAACTTCAATCCACAACGAAACACCATCGACGTAATGCCATGCTGCACGCACTCCAAGCCGAGAAATTCCTCATAGAATTTGCGCGTCTCCGCGAGGTCTCGGCACGGAAGGGTGCCATGCGACATGACGTACGGTTTGACGATCGATGCCCCGTTTGCTGGCTCCGCAATCGCAACGTCAGTCAGTTCAAGAATATGGCTCATAGGGGTGACTCCTCCCAAGTTGTGGTTTTAGCGCGCAGAGCCGAAGCTGGCAGAAATTCGTCTGCGAAAAAGTCTTGAGGTGCAAGGTGGCGCGAGGAGATGAAGTCGCGCTTCGCGGCTTCGACGAGCCCCGGTGCGCCACACACATACACTTCCCGCCCTGCAAGGTCAGCGTGATCCTCCAGCACGGCCTGATGAACGTTGCCCGTTCGACCGCTCCAGTTGCACTCTGACGTCGGATCCGAAACGACCGGCACAAATGTAAAGTTCGGGTACTGTCCGGCCCACTGATTGACAAGGTCGAGCAGGTACAGCCCCTCCCTTGTCCGGGCTCCCCAATAGAAGTGAATGGGCCGTGTCTCGTGAATACGTCGTGAAAATATGTCAAGAAGCATCGACTTGATGGGAGCAAAGCCCGTCCCACCGGCGATGAAAATCAGCGGCTTTTCACTATCCTCTCGCACAAAAAACGTACCCAGCGGACCTTCAAGTGTAAGCAGGTCTCGCACCTTCATCGTCGAGAAAACGCGATCAGTGAAATGGCCACCCGGCATGTGGCGCAAGTGGAACTCAAGTTCCGTGATACCTTCGGCGAGTGGTACGTTCGCGATGGAATAGGTCCGGCGTGCGCCATCTGCCAGCAGAAAGTCCACATACTGGCCCGCGACGAAGCGCAAGTTCTCGTTCATGGGCAGGCGCACACGCAACAGCATCACGTCTGAGGCCAAACGCTCGAGCTTGGCGACTCGGCTCGGCGTAACTCGTGCGCGGATCCCGGCGAGCCCACTCAGTTCCTGCGCCTCGATTACGAGGTCCGAACGCGCGCGCGCCTGGCAAATCAAAGTGTAGCCTTCGCGTCTTTCGCTATCGGAAAGGTAGGTCCGCAGCACTTCGCCATTGTCGACTTCGCCCTGGACCACTTTACACTTGCAGGTCCGGCACATACCCGCCCTGCAGCTATACGCCAGCGAATAGCCCGCGGTGAGGCCTGCCGTTAGAATACTGCGGCCGTCTTCCACGTCGAATGCGTGGCCACTTGGACTCAATGTCACCTTAAAGGTCATAAACGTCTCCCCCACTTTTTAACTGATTCCCGCCTTGTCTGATCATGGGAATATCGGACGGCAGCTACGACATGCAACAGGGTACGAACACCGGCCCCCGCAGTCGAATTGGAAATCGAAATTCGGAGTATTTCCGTCGTCAATGGCATCCCGAGAGGCGGTATCATTGCCAATCGACCGTGCAGGTGACCATTCTGCTGTCGAGTCTTCGACAGGCCCAACGTCGACTGCTTCTACGCAATGTCAGCGTGCCCTGACAGGCCGGCCCGAGTCGCCTGAGCGTCCTCGCCGCGTCTCCACAAACGTTCGTATCGGCACCCTAGCCTCTCCACGGCGAACCGAATCCGTCCATCAAGGCACGCGCCAGTCGTGCAACCTCTGACGATGGTGAAGTCTGATGGCGCTTCGGATGACGGCCCATCAGACGGAAATTCGATGCGCTGCAGCAAACAATACGGACGCAACGAGGGATGGGCTTTTACCAATCGACCGGACCAGCGTGGTTACATAACATCGAGGGTTACGATGCAAATCCAAAGCGCTTCAGTGCCACGCAGATGAACCCAAACCGTATCGACCTGAACCTGCTAAAGGTTTTTGACGCGATCTTGAAGACACGCAGCGTAACTATCGCAGCGTTGAATTTGGGATTGACTCAATCCACGGTAAGCAATGCACTCAATCGCCTGCGCGATGCGATGGGCGATCCGCTCTTCGTGCGGACCTCCGAAGGCATGATGCCGACGGCGTGGGCGGAAGAGGTCGCCGGGCCAATCGGAGAGAGCCTCGCGCGGATTCGCGGAACGCTCGAGCACAAGCTCGGTTTCGATCCTGCACATGCCGAGCGCACGTTCACGCTCTTCATGACCGACGTAGGCCAGTTCCTGCTTCTTCCCCGCCTGCTGCGCCACATCGCAGAGGAAGCGCCACTTGTCCAGATCCACACGGACCAAGTGCCGCCGCTTCGGTTGCGCGAGGCGGCAATGGAAACGGGCGACGTGGATCTTGCGTTGGGCTATTTCCAGGAATTTGAAGGTCCGTTCCACCGCCAGCGTTTGTTTACGGAAACGTTCGTATGCCTCGCGCGAGCAGGCCATCCTCGAGTATCAGGGCGGCTGACGCTTGAGCAGTTTCTCGAAGAGCGTCATATCTTCTACCTGCCCGCGGGAAGCGGACATGCCTCGATCGAGGCGTCGATAGATACCGTGTTCCAGGAACACGGGGTGCAGCGGGCGACTACCGCTCGCATTGCGCATTGCCTGGGATTGTGGACGCTGATCGCCGAAAGTGACAACTTGGCCGTACTCCCGCAGCGTCTCGCGACAGCGTTTGCCGTAATCGCCCCACTTCAGATCCTCGAGTTGCCTATTTCGCTGCCTTCATTCGAGATCACGCAGCACTGGCACGAGCGCTTTCATCACCACCCCGCCAACCGATGGTTACGCAACCGGATCGCGGCACTATTCGGCGCACAAGACTCGGACGTACAGCTCCCCCGGCGGGCGTGAGCCCACGAAAAGCTCCGGTCTCTCACGCAAAGCCGGCATAATCGCCACCCGCGGCGTCCTAACAGGAGCACTCCAAAGTTCGCGCCAGAAGTGTCCGCCTGACATCTTCATCACGCTGCGTGGAGGAGCTCCCCATTTTACAGTCCCCTGCGGCCCTGCGGCTCTCCACCGAGGACAACAAAGTGCCTGGCCAGCCGCTCACCGAGCCGGGCATATTGATATCGTGAATGGCGCGAATTTCGTTTTCCAATTCGACTGCCACACAAACGCCCCCTATCCTTTTGCCTGTCGATGCTGACTCCGCGCACCAACCGTCGGTAGGTCGCTCTCATCACGCGCAGGCAACCGTCATTCGGTCGACGAGACGTAGCGCTCGTCGCTGCTCGTTGCAGCTCGTCGACAAGGCCAGATATAGAGCTGACACACGAGAGACAACAAACGGTTGGGCTGGCTTCTCGAGCCTTACACCGACCGTCGGAGGAGGAAAAGGTGCGCTATGTCATGTGGGAGCTGAATCTCAAGGCCCACCCGCTCATGAGCCGGGCGTCGGCCGCGGCCGCCGGGGGCTTCGACACTCTGACTCTGTCTTGGCGCGAATTCAGAAAGGCCGGGATGTCCGTCGATGGTATAGCGTCGCTATTGCGGACCGTCCGCGACCAGGGTCTCGATCTGGACTTTCTGGATGGTATGACAAGCTGGGCACCCATCCGCTTTGCTCACGACCCCAACGGCTTTATGGCCGCAGCGTTCGACTTCGGCATCGATGACGCGTTCGACCTTTGCGAACGCACAGGGGTCAGGAATATCGTCGCGATTGCCGGCTTCGAACAGCACGCCCTTCCTCGGTCCCAGCAAATTGACTGCTTCGCGCGCTTTTGCGAGGCGGCGCACGAGCGCGGCCTTTCCGTACATCTCGAGGCGATGCCGATCCTGGCGGGCGGCCTTCCCACACTCAAAGACGCGTGGGACATCGTCCACCATGCCGCCCAGCCGAACGGCATGCTGATGCTCGATACGTGGCACTTTATGCGAAGTGGTGCGGATTTCGACCTCTTGCGGCAGATTCCGCGTGGGTCCATCAAACACGTACAACTCGTCGACGGCAGTGCGATGGCAAGTCCGGACGGGCTACGGGAAGACGCGTTCAACCACCGCGAATTACCCGGCCGCGGTGCGCTGCCGTTGGCCTACCTGCTACGGCTTCTGAGGCAGACGCAAGATATCGAAAGCATCGGCCCCGAAGCTATCACTCCACGGCTGGATCGGCTCGACCCATTGTCGGTCGGAGTCGAGGCTGGGGAGACGACAGAGGCACTGGCCTACGCCGCCGGCTTTCCCACGCGCCGATTCGATTCGCAGAGAGCAACCTGACACCATCGCCCATCAGGAGACCATCATGCTGCTACCCCACAGAGCGGTAAGTCATCTCTCATACGTCGTGACAGACATCGAAAAGGCGGCTCATCACTGGTCACGGGTACTGGGCGCAGGCCCGTTCTTCCTTATTGAGCGAATGGTCTTCGACGAGGTGACTCATTTCGGCCAGCCATGCACTTTCGACCATTCCGCGGCCTTTGGGCAGTGGGGGCCGATTGCGATCGAGCTTCAGCAGATTTATGCGAGCGGTCCGGAATCGCTGACCGCCCGCCTCATCCCCGGCGCCGCCCCCGTAATCAACCACGTTGCCTATATCAGCCCGGCGCCGGAAGAGGATAGCGCCGCACTGAGCGAGGCGGGCTTCGAGCTCTTTCTGCACGCCCGGTTCGGACCTGTCGAAGTGCGGTTTCATGACACGCACGAGGCTCTCGGCCACGCAGTCGAAATCCACCGCGAGTGTGAATTCCTTGACGAGTTCTTCGGCAAGGTAGAAGAGGCAGCGAGGCACTGGGACGGCAGGCAATTAGTCCGACTCTGGAAATGAGTATAAACGCCACACATCCGCTGCAACCGCGACCTTCGTGCCCGGTGCTCGGCGCAGCGTGCTTCTCGTCAAACGCGGACGAGAGTTGCACTCACTGAGCGTTGCTCCCATCCGCCGTCGCGACCCTTTTCGCTTCGAACGCGGCTACGGCCGCTCCGAGTCAATGACCTGCGCGATAAATCCGGTAACGCAGTATTAACATAAAGGAACGTCCGTAGCACGCATCACGACATAGTGACCCAGGCGGTCGAGAATGTCACTACGCGGCCGCTTTGCCTCGGACACCTTCGACCAATAGCCGAGCAACGAAGCTCGCGCATTAAGCACCAGTGCGGAATGGAACTACAATCGTCAGCGATTGAGGCGGCCCAGCAATGCCTCCCCCTCGCGACGCAACGCGATCGCAACGCCGACAAGGATTTCGTCGTGCCCCTGCTCGAATTGATCCAACGCCTGCGCGACGTATTCGTCCGGCGTGAGGACCGCCACACCGGTTCCCCTTTCGCTTCTCGTCTGGCGGCCAAGTCCGGTTGCGACGATCGGCGGCGCCATTTCGACCACCCTCATATCACTCTGTCCAAGTTGATGACGAAGTGACAGCGTAAATGAATGCAGCCCCGCCTTTGTTGCGCAATACACAGGCAAGTCAACGCGCGGCACAAACGCCAAACCAGAAGTGACGTTGATGATGGTCGCGCCCGGCTGCAGGCGAAGTAGCCGCAGCAACCGCAACGTCAGGTCGATCGGTGCGGTCAGGTTTGTTGCAATTTCCGCATCCAACCCGTGTGCCGAGCTCTCGCCAAGCAGGTCGCGCCGATTCTGCAAGCCGGCATTATTGACCAACACATTGAGTTCCGGGTGAGCCACCTCTATCCAATCAACTAACGCTAGGCGGCTCGTTTGTTCGGCGATGTCGCATCGTCGTGTAATCAGGTTGGGAATTTCGCGGCTTGCAAGCTCGAGACGGGCCTCGTCGCGTCCACAGACGATTACTTTATGGCCTTGCGCGGAGACGGCTTTCGCAAGTGCAAAGCCTATCCCCGACGAGCCACCGGTGATCAGCCACGTTTGACTATTCTGTGTCATAAGTCGGTCTTCCTTCTGTTTCAATGGAGAAGGTGCGCCGACAATAGAGGCAACCCGCCGGCACACCGAGACGGCTGGCTTGCGCCAGGCCCGGCGTCGCGGGTGCCCTTCCGGGTGTGAGATGCCGCCTCACTGGCGGCCGCCGGGCTACCAACCGGCGGGCTCTCTTTCGACAGATGCATTCTAACGCAAAGCACGCCATGCTCGGTGAGGAAGCGCAGGCAGTCGCAGTCCTCCAGCGGGAGTAGGTGAAATTGATAATGCAGACGCCAACAGTCAAAGCTCTAACGTTTCACACTGGGGGCGACAATTATGTTAGCCGACCGGCCGTGCTGCTTGAAGCTCTCTACACACGCAATCGTGACGCAGGACACTTTGGCCCACGTCAACTCGATATGGCTACGCTGCGCGAAGCGCTCTCGCCATTTAGTCCTTGCCCGAAGCTGGCATTCATACTAGCGCAGGACCAATTCCGGGAACGATCCTCGGCCGCCCGGGATGGAATGCTAGCCGGCAGACCATCAGACGCGAACGGACTTCCCTCGAGAACCAGTTCTGTGGTCTTCCAAACCAAAGCCTCCCCGTAGGCGACGAATACAGTACGAAGGGAGGAAATTAAGCCGTCAAGCATGTATCGAAGCCGCATTATCATGTCCTTATCGACATAGCTACACAATCTCCCCCTGAGATACCAAAAGAAAGCACTCGACCGTGGCAACGACACTGAGCGATTCACAATGGTCGTGGTGTGACCTAGCGCTTACTTTATCCACCCAATTTCCGTGACAGTAGGTCCAAGATGGTGCAACCTGAGAGAGCCAAGTACTCACACACTGACGCCGGCACCTGTGTCGAACTAGACACTGTCTTCGATCATCCCGCATGCAAGGGGCACTTACTTAGGATGCTTGGGGACGTGGTGGACGTGCACGCTGAGAACCAAAACTCTTGTAGGGTGCAGTGGTGTCGACTCGTAGACCACACGAAAAAGTGCGTATAGTGCTCGGCGCACCGCTCGGCCTGGCAGATGGACCCACGTTTTCGTCCATGCGGTGCGAGCGAACAATCTAGCGACATGTCCGATCGTGAGGCGTCACCGTGGCGAAGAAGACGAACCCAAGCAGCAAGAAGTTGAACATTATGTTCACGTTGGACGGCGACGGCCTGCTCGTCAATCAGCTCCTTCGAGCATTGCGCGCGGAAATCGCAAAGGTCCAGCCTGGGACTCGCCTGCCTCCCACTCGTGAACTCGCAAAGGAATTGAGGATATCCAGAAACACGGTCACGACCGCATATGGCGAACTTTCTAACGAAGGCCTGATATTGAGCCGCTTTGGCGCGGGCTCGGTAGTGGGCGAATCGTTGCACGGTACAGCACATAGGAAGGCCAGCGATGCCTCGTCTAACACCTCCCCAGTGCCGCTCATCTTATCGAAGTTCGGAAGACGCCTGACGAGCTTGGAGCCCTCGCCCATATTGGAACGGCCCGAGTTGAAGTATGACTTTCGTTATGGCTTGCCTGTCATCAATGACTTCCCTTTCTCTCGCTGGTCAAGGATAGTGGCTCACCGCGCCACCGTAAGCGCCACGTCCATCCTCGGTTACGGACATTCCGGGGGGTATCCCGCATTGCGCGATGAAATCGCCCAGTATCTAGGAAGATCTCGCGGGATCTACTGCAAACCAGAGGACGTGATCATCACCAATGGGTCACAACAGGCACTGGATCTTGTCGCCCGTCTTCTAATTGATCCCGAAGATGGGGTCATTCTAGAAGAGCCTCACTTCGAGGGAGCTCGAGAGGTATTCTCCGCGGCCGGCGGCAAAATTATCACTGTTCCGGTCGACCGCGACGGGTTACAAACCTCAAAGTTACCTGGCCCGACTGCTCATTGCAGAGTGGTCTATGTCACCCCATCACATCAATTTCCAACCGGCGCAATAATGTCTCCGTCACGCCGGCGCGAATTGCTTTCTTGGGCGTACGAAAACAATTGCTTTGTCGTTGAGGATGACTACGATGCTGAGCTTCGTTACGACGTTCGCTCACAACCAGCCATAAAGGGAACTGATTCTCACGAGAATGTTATATACATTGGGACGATGTCCAAGGTTTTGTTCCCATCCTTACGCTTGGGGTACATAGTCAGCCCACCTCAACTTACAAAAAGCTTCCTCACCGCGAAGCACGTTTGCGACCGGCAGACGCCACTTCTCCTGCAATCGTCTTTGAGCGACTTTATAGCTCAAGGTCACTTCGACCGATACCTTGTCCAGCAGAAGAAGCTCTGCGGAAGGAAAAGAGCTGTTTTCATGCGAGCAATTAAGAGTTCCCTTGGCAATCAAGTTTCGGTTCAGGGAATTAGCGCAGGGATCCATGCTCTACTTTGGCTTAACGGCCGCACCGCTAGTGAGGTACCGAAGTTGATTGCCGACGCGGCCGACGTTAGCGTTGGCATCTACCCAGTGAGGCCCTATTTCCTAAATGCTCCTCGCAAGGCAGGGCTTCTTCTTGGATACGCTTCCATGGAGGAAAATCTCATTTCCGAAGGGATCGAGCGACTCGCAAAAATACTTCTGAAGTAAGTCGCTCGCGCTGTGTCGCGAACAGCGCTCCACCGGAGAAACTTGGCTCCCTATATACACGAGAGTTTGGATCTTACAGAGCTTTTTGGCGTCTCTATAGTCTGGTTCACCGTGCAGTGACAGGCGAACGTCCTGAAGGACTGCACGGCCAATCCTGTTGAAGTGCCAAGCTTGGAGCCTCGCGATATGGCCGTTTATCTCAGCATGCAGCGTGTTCGCTTTTCGAGTCCGGACGGCTACGAAAAGTTCAAAATGGTGTTTGCAGATGTCCGAAATCACCTCAAGGACGTACCAGGTTTCATGCACCTCACGTGGTGGGTCCATGCGGACGACCCAACCTGGTTCAACGAGGTTAGCTTCTGGACCAGCTTTGAATCATTGCGCGATTGGCACGCAAATGTTTATCACAAGCACGCCAAGGAATGGGCGGTCCGAACGGGCGCGATTATGGAAGATATCGTTACGAATTTCGAGTTGAAGAATACTCGTCTGATTCGTGTGTGCCCTTGCTGTGGGAGTGCAGCGGACAACCCGTACCCGCTCGAACAAGAACGGGAGACCCTCGCTCAGCCGTGTGGAAACTGCGGATTCAATTTTCCGGTGACAGGTGAAAACACCAACAGCACCGCGCTTTACAAGGACGTGTTTGCCTGACACTTAGTGCCGGAACGCCTTGGAAAGCGGCACTTCGCCGTTAAACAAGGCGACCCACAGGATATGGAGTTGATTCATTAGAACCGCCATTTAAATTTGGAGACAATTATGTCGCATTTTGCAGCATCCACTATTTTTCGTGGAGTTTTGGCATTCCCAGTAACGCCTATGGATGACCTAGGTGAAGAAATTGCCCTAAAGCCGCTGGAAAACCTATTGGATAGAATCATCGACGGTGGCGTCAATGCGATCATCCCCCTCGGAAGCACGGGAGAGTTTGCATATTTGAGCCTCGAGGAGCGCAAGCGCGTCGCAGAGTCCGCGATTGACATCGCAGACGGTCGAGTTCCTGTCATTATCGGGGCCTCAGCAATAGCTACACGCGACGCAGTACAGCTAGTCAAGCACGCAGAAGAGCGACAGGCGGACGGCATAATGCTGAGCCTGCCCACCTACTATAGCCTCACCGACGACGAAGTAGTGGCTCATATTGCGTCTGTAGCTCGCGCCACATCGCTTCCGATTATGCTCTACAACAACCCCTTCACCTCCCTGGTAGACCTCACGCCGCAATTGCTTGAGCGATGCGCGGAGATCCCAAATGTTGTAGCAGTCAAAGAGGCAACCACGGACACCAACCGCATCACCCTGCTTCAACAGCGCCTGGGTAATCGGATGGAGATTTTGGGAGGGGGATTCGACCCGTATGCGTTCTCTGCGCTGTGTCTGGGTGTAACAGGCTGGACTACCGGGATGGCCAATCTTATACCCGAAAAGTGCGCCTCCTTGTTCGAGGCAGTAGCAGTCAACCGCGACCTGGAAAAAGGGCGGCAGTTGCATGCGGAAATTCACCCTCTTGCAACTCTCCTAGTAGAACTCGGCTTGACGAAAGCCGTCAAGGCTGGATTGAAAATGCTAGGCGTGGATGTCGGTCGAGGAAGAGCGCCGCTAGATCTTTTGCCGCCCGCGAGCCTTGACCGACTCGAAAATACGCTGTTGAAGGTGAGGGACCGTCACTAAGGCACGTCAAGATGAACTTCGCTCGCCGGACGGGCGAGCTTCAGTTTTTCATCGACCGATCCTGCGAGACAGACTCATCTAGAGACGCCGTGATCAATAAGCCTGTCGCCCACAGGGCACACGAAGCAGGTTGCCACATTTTGAGTGGCGAAGAAATTTGTCAGCACTTTAGATGGGTTTAAGGCGCATTTGGATCTCACTCCCCGCGTCTTTAAGGCATATAACGGACTGCCTCAATGGGTCGACAACAGTTGACTTTCGCAATCGCCATGTTCAGTCATGTTCACCAGCGCGAACATGACTGAACAGTTTCACCAACTTCATGTTTAAACCTCTATTTCTTATTTTTCGATAAAAAATATTTCTTTGAACCATGAAACTAATGCGCGACCCGCGCGTGGAGCTGCGGCTTGGCTCACTCGACCACCAGCTACTTCCGCGGGCCGTCCTGTATCACCATAATTTCTCCGCGTTTGGCCATCACAACCTCCTCGGTTATATCATCAATGACCGCCGCGCCTGATGAACCAGCGTTTCCCTAGGATTCCCATGCTTACAGAAGACACGAACCAGCGGGCTAATGCACTATTCTCCAGTCTCGCAGGAACCACTATCGAATGGTACGAATTCTTTGTTTACGGGATAGCCGCCGCCCTTGCACTTGGAAAGGTCTTCTTTCCCAAGTTCGACCCGTTAGTAAGCTCCCTTCTCTCCATGTCGACATTCGCCGTCGCTTTTATCGCTCGCCCACTCGGCGCAGCGATCTTCGGACACTTAGGTGACAAGTTAGGTCGCCGGCCATCGCTGATTATCACCCTGACACTGATGGGTGGGTCGACGTTCCTTATCGGGCTACTCCCGACCTACGAGTCTGTCGGTATCGCAGCACCGGTGCTTCTCATTGTCCTTCGGTTGCTGCAAGGGATCTCCCTTGGAGGGGAATACAGTGGAGCGGTTCTAATGAGCGTGGAGCACGCGAGCCTCAACAAACGTGGTCTGTTTGGTTCAATTGTGAACACTGGCTCAGCCCTGGGGTTGATCCTCGCAAACCTAGTTTTCCTGGCACTGTCGGGCCTTGATGAAAGCTCCTTCCTCTCATGGGGTTGGCGCATCCCGTTCATTCTCAGTGCAGTTCTCGTGCTCGTTGGCATGATAATCCGGTCGAGAGTGAGCGAGAGCCCGGACTTCGAAAAGACGAAATTCGCACTCGAGTCTCACCAGACTGCGCCACTTATTGAGATCTGGCATAACCACAAACGCTCAATCGTTCTCTTAGCGCTGGGATACATTGGCTCAGGGACCTACTTCTATACCGGCTCGGTATTTTCGTTGTCGTATGCTTCACATTTAAATGTGACTCGTGGGACGATGCTCCTTTTAATTATGATTTCATATGCGATACTCGCTATCGGAATGGTGTTCTTTGGATGGTTATCTGACCGAGTCGGGAAGAAACGAATTTTTGTTATATCGGCGCTTTGGATGGTTTTGATGCCATTCGTGTGGTTTTCACTTCTCGATTCACGAGAATTCGCCACAATGCTCGCAGGCTTCGTACTGATGATTTTACCGTTTTCCGCGAACTACGGTGTCATGCCAACTTTCTATGCCGACAATTTCCCCGCATCAGTCCGATTCTCGGGGATGGCCATCGGTTACACACTTGGCACAATCCTGGGTAGCGCAACTGCTCCACTAGTAGGAACTTTTCTGTTGCATGCAACTGACGGCTGGCATGGAATCGCAGCCTTTATGGCAGTCGCGTCGCTACTTTCGGCTATCGCTGGTGCGCTGATGGCCAGCGGGGGCGTTGCAACCTCTCCGGAAAATACCATGTCCACTTTGAGTCGATCCTGAACTAAGTAGTCCTACCCTATGAGTTAGATGAAGCCACGCTTGGCAAGAGGTTGCCAGAGGTTGCCTGCCAAGGGGACCTCTTGCCGTACAGCGATCTAGCGGAGACAGTCATGAAGCCACGTGCAGCCGTTGCGTTTGCGTCGGGAGAGCCATAGGAGGTTGTCGAAGTCGCGGTCACCTCACCAAGAACGGGCGAAGTTTTGCTTCGGATTGCCCTTACGGGCGTGTACCACACCGATGAGTGCGGACTTCCCCGGACCGGACCGCCCGCAGATAACGATACGTTCGCCGCGTTGTACGTTTAGGTTGATGCCGTTCAGTAAGAGATGGTCCTTGGTGCGCTCTCTCCTTCGCTGAGACCCGTTAGCGACCGCCTGGACGGCCGCCGGAATCCACCCCATCGAAAGGAATGTCATGAAATCACGTGCTGCCGTCGCATTCGCTCCCGGGAAGCCACTGAAAATTGTAGAGATTGACGTCGAATCGCCCCGCAAGGGCGAAGTCCTGGTGAAAATCACCCATACGGGTGTGTGCCACACTGATGCATTCACACTTTCCGGGGACGACCCGGAAGGCTTGTTCCCCGTCGTACTAGGACACGAAGGTGCTGGTATTGTCGTCGCGCTTGGCGAAGGGGCGACCAGCGTTAAACCGGGCGATCACGTCATTCCGCTCTACACCGCCGAATGTGGTGAGTGCCTGTTCTGCAAAAGTGGCAAGACCAACCTATGCGTGTCCGTACGTGCGACGCAAGGCAAAGGCGTCATGCCGGACGGTACGACGCGCTTCAGTTATAACGGCCAGCCCATCTACCACTACATGGGGTGCTCGACCTTCAGCGAATACACGGTTGTGGCTGAAGTATCGCTTGCGAAAATAGACTCGAACGCAAATCCCGAGCAAGTTTGTCTGATGGGTTGCGGCGTGACCACCGGACTCGGCGCAGTTAAGAATACGGCGAAGGTCCAGGAGGGCGATACGGTGGCCGTGTTCGGCCTAGGCGGTATTGGTCTTGCAGTCATCCAGGGCGCCAAATTGGCGAACGCGAGCCGCATCATCGCCGTGGACATGAATCCGGGCAAGTTTGAGCTTGCGAGGGCTTTTGGTGCCACCGACTGCGTGAACCCGAAGGACCATGAAAGGCCCATTCAACAGATAATTGTCGAGATGACCGGCTGGGGTGTGGACCATAGCTTCGAGTGCATCGGCAATGTCAATGTTATGCGAGCCGCACTCGAGTGCGCCCATCGCGGTTGGGGCCAGTCAGTCGTCATCGGAGTGGCCGGCGCCGGCCAGGAAATCTCCACCCGACCGTTCCAGCTTGTGACTGGCCGTCGTTGGCTTGGAACAGCTTTCGGCGGTGTCAAGGGCCGCTCCGAGCTTCCGGACATGGTCCAGGATGCGATGTCTGGAAAAATCGAGCTTGCACCCTTCGTCACTCACACGAAGTCCCTAACCGACATCAATGAAGCCTTCGACCTGATGCACGAGGGCAAATCGATTCGCACAGTGGTTCACTATTAACCTACCCAAATGAGGAGATAGCATGGCTATGACTGAAGTTGACCCGCGAAAACGGACACCTATCCTTTTGATCAGGAGGTGTCGAAATGGGCAGGCATCGTACCCCATACCCTGTGGAATTCCGGGCCCACATGGTCGAGCTGGTGAAGGCCGGACGAACGCCCGAGGAGCTTGCGCGCGAGTTCGAGCCGACCGAACAGACCATCAATAACTGGGTCGCGCAGGCTGATCGCGATGCGGGTGTGCGTCACGACGGGCTGACCACGTCCGAGCGGCAGGAACTCACACGGTTGCGTCGTGAGAACCGGCAACTAAAGATGGAGCGGGACATTCTCTCGCAGGCCGCGGCCTGGTTCGCGAGGGAGACCGGAGCCGTTCCGCCGAAGAGCGGTACGGATTCATGAGAGCGAACCGGGCCAGGTGGCCCATTACCACGACGGCACGGCTGCTCAGAGTCTCCACGAGTGGCTACTACGCATGGCTGGCGCGTGAGCCATCGAAACGCTCATGCAGCGATGCTCAACTGCTTGAGCGTATCCGCTCGCTGCATGCGAGCTCGCGCGGCACGTATGGGGCGCCACGCATCCATGCGCAGCTTGCACGTGAAGGCGTGCACGTCGGACGCAAGAGAGTCGCACGCCTGATGCGCATGGCCGGCCTGCATGGTGCGAGCCGGCGGCGCTGGCCACACACCACGCGGCAACGCGCGGGGGCACGGCGCGCTCCGGATCTGGTACGTCGGCACTTCTGTGCGGAGGCGACAAACGTGCTGTGGGTAGCGGATGCCACCTACATCCCGACTGGTGAGGGGTTTCTGTATCTGGCCGTAGTCCTCGACGTGTTCAGCCGCCGAATTGTGGGCTGGGCGATGTCAAGCCATCTGTACACCGAACTGATGCTGCGCGCACTCGATATGGCGTTGCTGCAGCGACGCCACGAGGGCGTAATTCTACATTCAGATCAGGGATGTCAAGGCGGATTCAACCGGTCGTCGCAACACTAGAATGTTGAACGGATTTTAGATATTCGTCCAGCGCTTCGGCAGGAGTCTTCCAGCCGAGGGTTTTTCGAGGCCTGGCGTTTAACGTGTTAGCAACTGCCTGGAGCTCTTGAACACTCCATCTGGACAGGTCTGTGCCCTTTGGAAAGTACTGTCGTAGAAGGCCATTAGTGTTTTCGTTCGTACCACGCTGCCATGGACTGTGCGGGTCGGCGAAGAATACCTTCACGCCCGACTCAATAGTAAAGCGTGCGTGATCGGACAGCTCTTTGCCACGATCCCATGTCAGTGATCGCCACAACTGAGCAGGTAAGTCCGCCACAGTCTTCTTGAGTGCGTTGGCCATCGTGACAGCTCCATAGCCGGCTAGCGCAGGCCCGTTCTTTGTGCGTGGGATCACCCCATAGCCTTTCTCTCGAGGTAAGTGCACGAGCATCGTAAAACGGCTGGATCTTTCCACTAACGTCCCGATAGCTGATCGATTTAAGCCAATGATCAGGTCACCCTCCCAATGGCCCGGCACAGCACGATCTTGTGCCTCTGCAGGCCGGCTGGAAATCATCACCTCCTCGCTGACGTGCGCCCATGCCTTGGCACGCGCTCTCGCTCGGGGAACGCGCAAGGCACGCCCGGTGCGAAGGCAACCCACCAGCTCTCGCTTGAGCGCACCGCGCCCTTGAATATAGAGGGCTTGATAAATGGCTTCGTGAGAGATGCGCATAGATTCATCATCCGGGAAATCGGTCTTCAATCGATTAGCAATTTGCTCAGGTGACCATCCGTTGACCCACTTTCGGTCACCACGATGTGGTTTATTGCGCCCCTTGAAAGGCGCCTGCCTGGGACCTGCAATATCACGGCCATCTGCGTCACGCACCTTGCCCTCCAGACGCTCCTGTACATATTTGAACAGCCGCGCATTACTCATTAGCTTCGCCGGCTTTGGTCGTTTGGCGAAACGTTCCGCCTTCCACTGCGCGACCGAAGCACGATACTCGAGGTACCCGGCACGGGTCGCCGCATTGCGGGTAAGCTCTCTTGAAACGGTCGATGGACTGCGTCCGATGCGGCGGGCTATCTCGCGTACACCGATGTCTTGAATAGAAAGCAATGCTATCTCTTCTCGCTCAGCGAACGACAAGTATCGACCAGCGATAGGTTTCGACATGAATAGTGGCATGCCGCCACGATAGCGGAACCAGCGCGAGCCTACCGCTTGAGATACGCCAACCGCCTCCGCTGCTTTCTCGCTTGTAATGCCGGTTGCGATCTGTTGCCAAAAGCGACGCTCGACTTCATTTCTAAGCGACGGCGCACCCGGTGAGTACATCGCTGCTCGCCCTGTCAACTGATACACCCGCTTCGCACTCTGAACCATGGCAACACCTCCTCAGGTTAAGGTGTTGCGACGACCGGTTGAATCCGCCCAATACACGTCCATTGCATTCGGACGGCGCTGCCGCGAAGCCGGCGTGCAGCCGTCGATGGGCACGGCCGGCGACGCGTACGACAACGCGATGTGCGAATCGTTCTTCGGCACGCTTGAAGCGGAGCTACTCTCGAGAGAACACTTTGCGACCCATGAACTGGCCAGGCAGCGCATCTTCTGGTTCCTGGAAGGCTGGTACAACGTACGCCGCCTGCACAGCAGCATCGGCTATCGTTCGCCGCTTGAATTCGAAAACCTCAACGTTAAAAGGCAAACCGTATCGCCTTGCGGGTTGCCCACCGGCGGGCAGCGTCATGGTCGTGAGAGGCGACCCGCCGCCCGCCCGTGGACAACCCGCGACACAACACTCAACGGAGGTTAGATCGCATCGAATCGCTGACTGCAAATCCGTCCGTCGAACTGGGTCAACCTCATGGGTGTCTTGCCGTAGCACCATCTTCCCTGATGTTCGCGCTCATTGTTGTACTGGTCAAGCCATGCGTCGAGATCGGTCTGCAGGGCGGCGATCGAGTCGTAGATCTTCCTGCGGAACGCGATGCGATAGAACTCGTTGAGCATGGTCTTGTGAAGTCGCTCGACGATGCCGTTGGCAAAAGCAGTCAACTGCACGCGATCTGACCGATGCGAAACAGTTATTTCGGGTTACCCATCCCTTCCACCCATTGCACGGACGAGAATTTGTGCTGGTGGAACGGCGCAACACGTGGGGAGAAGACCGCGTCTACTTCCACGACGACGCGGGCGACCTGAAGCGAATGCCGGCAGCCTGGACAAGCGACGCGGCTCCAAACGCATTCGAAACAGTGTCGGCGGGACGATCGCATTTCCGCACTGAAGATCTGTTGCAATTGACCATGCTAATTGACCGGTACAGAGAAGCCGACGGACATCCAAAAGGGCGCACTGGCAGGCGAAATATGTTAAGTAAATAATGCCGCAAATGTAAGGTCAATTATGCCAACCTACGAGACCACGGTATTTCTTATCGGGTTAAATCTGGGTGAAAATGCTGTAAAAGATTAGACACACCGGACAAAAATTAGAAATAGACCTTGACATCACGCAAATATGGTCATAATTTACATTACATATGTCCCGCTCCCGAAAACCCGACCCGAAACTCGCTGCTCTCGAAGAGAGTGGCACTGTGAATCCGCGCCCGCAGGACGTCGCTGATCCTGCCTTCATCGACAGCGACTTCTTCGATCCCCGGGATCTGGTTCAGGTCCGCTACGAAATGTTGCGACGCGTACGCGTGGATGGGCAAACCATTGCGGATGCGGCCGCACACTTTGGAGTCAGTCGGCCGACCTTCTACAAGGCGCAGGCCGACTTCGAGCGAGACGGTTTGGCTGGGCTGCTGCCGGTCAAGCGCGGTCCTCATGGACCTCACAAGATCACCGATGAGGTGATGCGCTTCATCGAAGAAGCATGTGCGATTCACGCTGGAATGGAAGTGCAGGAGCTGATTGATCGGATTGCGGGGCGGTTTGGTCTGGTGGTGCATCGACGCACCGTTGAGCGCGCCCTGGCGCGATTGAAAAAAAAACGACGGTCAATCCTCCCGTAACGGCGCGCGATGCGCCGTCCCTAAGCCGATGCTACGAAGACTTGCGTCGGGAGGTTCTCGAACCGGGCGGAGGTGGTCCCACGCAGATGCGAGGCCGCGCCCTGTTCATGTTCAAGGGTATGGCGGTCTGGATGAAGTCCGTGACCGAATTGCTTCCATCTAGTCCAGTACCGGTTGCGCGCCCGAGGGAGCCGAATCTGCCTGTCGGTCTCGAACAGAATCTGGTCGCTATTGTGGCGACGATGGCAATTGCGACGGTGGAGGTGATGGCATGACCGATCAGACGAACGCGAAAGTTCAGACCCGGCATCTGAAAAGAAGTGCCTACCTGTATGTCCGCCAGTCCACGTTGCGACAACTGTTTGAGAATACCGAGAGCACTGAGCGCCAGTACAACCTCCGACAGCGTGCGATCGCCCTCGGATGGCGCGATGATCAGGTGGTCGTAATCGACTCGGACCTCGGCCTGTCCGGCGCGTCCGCGGTTGATCGCCAGGGGTTCCAGCGTCTGGTCGCCGAGGTAAGCCTGGGACACGCGGGGATTGTGATGGGGCTGGAGGTGTCACGCCTGGCACGCAATTCCACCGACTGGCATCGACTACTGGAGATTTGCGCACTGGCCGACTGCCTGATTCTTGACGAGGATGGCGTCTACGATCCCGCGCATTTCAATGATCGATTGCTGCTCGGCCTGAAGGGCACGATGAGCGAGGCTGAGTTGCACGTCATGCGGGCACGGCTACGCGGCGGAATCCTCAATAAGGCGCGTCGCGGAGAACTGGAGATGCGGCTGCCCATCGGCTTTGTCTATGACACCGGGTCGCGCGTGCGCCTGGATCCCGACGCTCGTATCCAGGAAAGTATCCGGCAGCTCTTCCGTACATTTCGACGCACCGGTTCGGCGTGGGCAACGGTCAAGGCCTTTCGTGAACAGGGTCTTCTGTTCCCGCATCGGGTCCAGCACGGAGCCCGGAAAGATGATGTGCTGTGGAGCGAACTCGAGCACTCACGCGTACTGTGGGTCCTGCATCACCCGCGCTATGCTGGTGCGTACTGCTTCGGGCGCACGCGCAACCGAAAGCATCCCGGTGGGCAGAAGGTCTCAGCCCGGATGCCCACTGCGGAATGGGTGTCGCTGATCCACGACGCCCACGAGGCTTATGTGAGCTGGGAAGAGTTCGAACAGAATGTTCAGGTGTTGCGTGAGAATGCCCACGCACTGGGCCTCGATCGTGAAAGGGGGGCGCCACGTGAAGGTCCGGCGCTGTTGCAGGGCCTCGCGATAGGCGCCAGATACGGTGAGCGAATGACAGTGCGCTATCACGTCCAGGGCACACGCAGGGTGCCGGACTACATGTGCCAGCGTCACGGCATCAAACATGGGGCGCCCGTGTGCCAGCATGTTCGCGGTGGTGAGCTTGACAATGCCGTTGGCAGGTTGCTCGTGGAAACGGTCACACCGGTCACGCTTGAGGTTGCGCTGGCGATACAGAAGGAACTTGAGAGCCGCTCTGACGAGTGCGACCGACTGCATCGCCAGAAGTTGGAACGAGCACGCTACGAAGCAGATCTGGCGCGTCGCCGCTATATGCAGGTCGATCCAGCGAACCGATTGGTCGCGGACTCGCTTGAAGCTGAATGGAATCACGCGCTACGCGCCCTCGCCGAAGCTGAGGATCACTACGAAAAGCAGCGCGAAGCAGATCACACCAGACTTGACGATAAACGGCGTGCGAGCATCATGGCACTCGCCAGAGACTTCCCTCGTCTGTGGAATGATCCCCGCACACCTGATCGCGAACGAAAGCGCATGGCACGACTGCTCATCGCCGACGTGACTTTGCTCAAAAGTGCAGATGTATGCGTTCAGGTACGCTTTAATGGTGGCGCTACACATACGCTACATGTGCCGTTATCCAGGCCGGCGTGGATATTACGGCAGACCCCACGCGAAGTCGTTGCCGAAATGGATCGGCTTCTCAACGAGTACACCGAGGGTGAAACGGCGGAGCAACTGAATCGTCAGGGACACGTCTCCGGCTGGGGCAAACCGTTTAATTCCAGAATGGTCACGCGGATTCGACTGTCCCACAAGCTGCCGAGTCATCATGACAGGCTGCGCGCACGTGGAATGCTCACCCAGGACGAGATCGCAGAGCGGCTGGATGTCATGCCGACGACCGTGAAGATCTGGCGTCGTGCGGGGCTGCTTGTAGCACACCGCTATGACGACAAGGGCGGATATCTGTTCGAGCCACCCGGTGCCGACGCACCGGTGAAGTTCCTGCACCAGGGAAAGGCCCGTGGCCGAAGCTCCGCCACATAAACACTCACTCAACCGACCGATGAGGTGCACTATGCAGCATAGCCCTTGGTCTGTGGAGAACGAGCTTTGGTGCGGGTGTGATCAATGTTCTCCACAGCCAGATAGATTTCATATTCGTGATGCTCAGGGTTTCCGCAGTACTCGGTACCCCGGTCAGTCAGAACGCGAGCGAGCGGAATGCCGTAGCTGTCGAAGAACGGTACGACGCGATCGTTCAGCAGGTCGGCCGCCGGCAGTGGTGTCTTGCGGTCGTAGAGTTTGGCAAACGCCACCTTCGAGTACGTGTCGACGAAGGTTTGCTGATAGACGCAGCCCACGCCCTCGAGCGTGCCGACATAAAAGGTATCCTGGGCGCCGCAGTAACCGGGGCATTCAGATTCGAATTCGCCATGCGTTTCCTTTTCCAGCTTGGCCCGCTCCAGCGCGGTGAGCTGCGATTCGGTCAGCACCAGCCCTTCCTGGGCGGACTTCGCCTCCAGCGCCTTCAGGCGCTTGTTCATGGTCTCGAGATCATGGCGCAGCCAGATGCTACGCACCCCCTGCGGCGAAACGCTGAGGGCGTGGCGCTTGAGCACCTCGTTGGCGATACGGATCTGGCCGTAAGCGGGCAGTTCCAGGGCCAGTTCAATCACCGCGGCCTCGACCTGCGGATCCACGCGGTTCTTCAGCAGCGGGCGGTGGTGGGAGATTTCCTGCAGGGCCGCTTCACCGCCCTTGTCGTACAGTTCCTTGAAGCGGTAGAAGCTGTCGCGGGAATAGCCCATTACCCGGCAGGCCTGACTGACATTGCCCAGTTGCCGCGCCAGTTCGAGCATGCCGACCTTGGCGCGGATGACTTTCTGTTCCTGAGTCATGGTGGACTCCTTGCGGTTCGCCGCGCGCGTTACCGCTTCGGGCTACGCCCTCAGCGCCCACGCGCATCAGCACGAGAAACCGACCACTGTCAGATTTAGTCTAGTCCATTGCAGCTCAACGGCGCGGTGCTCGCTACCTGCAAACCGCGTCACCGACACCAGGAATTCCTGTCGTTTCTGCGTGAAATCGACAAGGCGGTGCCGGCCGACCTTGACGTGCACTGCATCGTGGACAACTACAGTGCCCACAAGCATCCGAAGGTCAAGGCGTGGCTGGCAGCACGTCCCCGGTGGCATATGCATTTCATCCCGACTTATAGTTCGTGGCTTAACCAGGTCGAACGCTTCTTCGCTCTGATCACCGGCAAGGCCATACGTCGTGGCTCGTTTGGCTCGGTCAGGCAACTGGTTAAACGTATCGATCAATTTGTCTCTCACTATAACCAGAACTGCGAGCCATTCATGTGGACCGCTACCGCTGATTCCATCCTCGCCAAGCTACAAAGACTATGTAACCGAATCAGCGGAACGGAACACTAGCCAGGTTGCTTGCCTTCATTGAGGTCGTGCTGGCTACCCGATGAGACGCGCCCCATCGTCCGAATGCGTCCAAGGACAATAAGTGCGATTGCAGCGATTAGCGCAGGTATCGCCAACAGCGAGAAAATTTGAGCGTTGGACAGATGCATCTCCAGCATCGCGGCCCCGGATATGGAGCCGAGGAAAGCCCCTACCCTGCCCACAGCTGAAGCCCAGCTAACCCCGGTCGCCCTCGCCGACGTAGGGTAGCAATTAGCCACCATCGAAGCGATGATGCTCTGGGCGCCGCCAATTGCAAGACCGAAGCACACAATCATCGTCGTCGCAAGCACCGGATCGGTCGCAATGCCGACGACCGGAACGGAAACGGCCCCTACGAAGTACGCTACGCTTAGCACCGTCTCGCCCCGGAATTTGTCCATGGCAAAGCCTAGTAAGATCATACCGACCGCCCCGGCTAGCAGGAAAGCTGACGAAATCTTCGCTGCGTGCCTCATATCAATCCCGGTACTATTGAGGATCAGTGGCAGCCAGCTACTCATCAGATAGAAGAGAAATAGCGAACAGCAGTAGGTCACCCAGATTAACGCCGTCACGGCCAGCAGATCACGTCTGAACAGCAAACCAATTGGTGCCATACCTCTATTGGCCTGCTCTTCACTTCGATAGCTGAAATTCAGCGATAGTTCAATCGTTATTCTGCGAACTACCTTCTGAACCTTATCGCGCGACGCTCCGGTCACGACAAGGTATCTTAGCGACTCCGGTAGCAAGGTAATCAGAAGACCGCCGAGTATCAATGGGAATGCCACGCCGGTTACCATCACCGACCTCCAGCCATACACCGGAATGAGAAACGCCGCGACTTGCCCTGAAGCGGCACCTCCCAACGTGAATCCAATACCTGCCCACGCGGTCATCCTTGCACGCATTCTGCTCGGCGCAAATTCAGCAAGCAGTGTCAGCGCGGTGGGCATCGCTGCCCCCAAACCAATACCAGTGAGGAACCTCAGGATCACCAACTCCCGGGCTCCACCGGCAAAGACAGTTCCAAGTGTAGTAACACCAAAGAAAACTACCGAGCATACGATCACGGGTTTCCGGCCGTGTCTGTCGGCCAGCGGACCTCCAATGAATCCGCCAGCCAATAGTCCGGCCATGCCAGCACCGAATATCAGAGCGAGATCCGACGCCATCAGTCTCCATTCGCTCTTTAATGACGGTGCCACGAATCCAATGACCGTCGCGTCAAATCCATCAACGAGACAGAACAAGAACATCAGTACCACAACGAGCCATTGGAGCCGACATCCATTTTGAGAATCAAGAAAGTCTTGAACGTCCATTTTCTTGTCAGTCATCTACTTCTCCATTTCATCGATGACGAAAGTCGATATGTATGACCTGAACTACATCGCGTTAAAATCAACAACTATCTGTAGTCCGCCTTCATTCATTCGCCCACGCATTTACACCTGCCTAGGCATTTAGCCTGCAGAGCGACAACACTGGCATGCTCCCTAGAACAAGTGCCGGATACCGATTTGAGCTCCGGCCTGCCGATTTGTCTCCGAGGGTGAGACAAACGCCAGCGCCGCCACTGCGGGCTTACCATTGGAGTTCTCACCATTCGCCGACTGCCCCGCAAAAACCGCGTATAGAGTCGTACGCTTCGACAGGTAGTAGTTCAATCCGAGATTGAGCTGCCGGTATCGAGCCCCAGATATATCGCCGACTGCTCCAACCGACGTGTAATGGAATGCAATTCCTGCCAGCAAGAACGGCGTAATGTAGATCGAATAGCGAACTTCGATATTTTGGAGATTTGCGGCTCCATCGAGAGTTGGAGTGTTTATGACGTCGTATGTCCCAAGATTGTCGAACCTAGTATAGGAGTACGTTGCGCCAAGCGTGCTGCTCCCAATTGTATAGTTGGTACCTGCTGCGAGTGTCTCCTGGCGGCTCGCCGAAGCGAACCCACTATAAACCGGTGACGAAGCAAGTCCGTTGGAAAAGGAGCCTGATGTCCCGGCGATAGCCGCGGCGCCGTAGTACGCCGTGTTCGGACTGTTGACGTTGAAGTACCCGACGCCGATACTGATAGGCCCAGCAGAATAGTCCCCGCCGGCTGACAAGATACTGCCTCGCGAAAACTCTCCGGGTACGCCACCGAAGCTGTACGCCGCGCCGAGTGAAAGACCAGCCACTCGTACGGTTGTGTACTTTACGGAGTTGTTCATCCGCCGACTATTGCACAGATTGTCGACGTCGCCGGGGTGACATCCAAACGCCCCACTCCACACCTCGGAGATCATGCTTTGATACCCCAGGTGGTCGACCACCATGTCGTACTGCCGCCCGAAAGTCAGTGACCCGTATCTGGTTGATAGACCCACGTACGCCTGCCGACCGAACTCACTTGCCCCTTGTAAGGCGAGCCCCGTGGAACCATCAAATCCTCCCTCAAGAACGAAGATAGACTTCAGTCCACCCCCTAGGTCCTCCGAGCCCCGCATCCCCCAACGGGAGCCGGACAACCAGCCACTTGACGATTCGTAGAGGTGTCCGCCGTTCGCATTATTCACGGCAAGTACGCCTTGATCGAAGACTCCGTACAGTGTTACCGAACTTTGAGCGTGTGCGAACTGTGCCAGCGAGCAAGACAGCCCGGCCGCTACGATTCTATAAAGTCCCTTCATTTTGTCTCCATATTTAGTTATCCTATTTTGCATACGAATACTACTCATCGAATCGTCGTCTTGTTTTCTCTCCTCATTGGTATCGGATAAGGCCCGTATAACCTGTCAATGCGCCCGTCTCTCACAGCCCGGATAGCACACGAACTCCAACATTGACGGTGTACACTTCCCTACAGGTACCTTCAATCTTGATTTTCGAATCAACCTCATAGCTCCCCCCCATGACAGAGCAATTTCCGGATCTCATCGACGCGAAGACGGCAATGGCAACCCTTGGCGTGAAGGCTCAAACGCTTTACGCCTATGTAAGTCGTGGGTTGATTCGTACGGTCACTCCCGATAAACGAAAGGCGAGCCTTTACTATCGCGAAGATATCGAAGCGCTTCAGATGCGCGGTCGCTCGAAGCGTGCCCTTGACTACGTGTCCCAGCGTGCGCTTCGCGCCGGTGGAGGCGCTGTAATGCAGTCCGCAATCACGGAGCTCACTCCGGAGGGCCCAAGGTATCGCGGCCAATCTGCAGCCCAGCTTGCTCGCTCAGGACGGTCCTTTGAACAGTGTGTGGAACTTTTGTGGAGCGGTCTGCTTCCGCAGACTTCACCGCAGTGGTCACCTCCTCGAATCGAACCTCACTTCCTTGAATTCGCCCAACTTCTGTGTCCGATCGCCGAAAGGAACAATCCCCGTAGACTGTTTTCACTCTTGGTCGAAGCCTGGGCAGCCTCCCTCGGCCCAGACCCAGAAATGGCCGCTGGCGCACCGGTTCTTGCCGCACGCGGTATCGTCCAAGCGATGGCCGGCGCGACGGGTCTGCTGAAAGATGAGCCCGCCTACTGCGCGATGGAAGTCGGTGAATCTATCGCCCAGTGGGTCATTAGGGCATTGGGCGGCCCTCACTGCGACGAAGCAACCAAAGCAGTCGATGCCGCGCTTGTGCTATGCGCTGACCACGAACTGGCCCCCTCGACATTTGTTGCGCGCATAGCAGCGTCAGCCGGCGCCGATATCCACTCGTGCGTTAGTGCGGCACTCGGTGCATTCGAGGGAATCCAGACAGGCGTGGGCTGTGACATCGCTGAGGATCTCCTTCGGCGAGCAACCTCGCCGAAGGACTATTTGGCACATTTACGGAGCGCCGCGAAGAACAAGGAACCTATGGCCGGGTTTAACCACGCTGTCTACCCTTCTGGAGACCCGAGAGGTGAGTTCCTGCTTCAACTCTGTGGCGAATTGCATAAGGTCAATCCGGATGGCGTTCGAGCGCTAGACTGCGTCCGGGCGGCACAAGATGAGTTCGGTGCGGCACCGAGCCTCGGAATCGGCCTGTCCGTCCTGTCGATTGCGCTCGGTCACCCACCGCGCTCGCCCGGTGCAATAATGGCTTTGGCTCGGAGCGCCGGCTGGATTGCTCACGCTTATGAGCAAAGAATGGCAGGCTTCTTGGTCCGACCACACGCGAAGTACGTCGGGCTATAGGCACGTCAAGATTGGTCGTTGCACCCTGCCCAGCCGTTCAGTCATCCCTACAGGACGGAGTTCGCAAACGCAGCAATATGCGAACCAAGCATGTCGTGAGCAGGTAGATTGACGTTGAACACACACGAGAAGTGATTATGCCCTGACAACAACACAAAACGCATGGTCTCGTTCGACGATGCCGCGCGGGATTGGACCGCGAGGTTTACACCCTGCTCCTGAAATAGCCTCGGCTCGAACTCGTTAACTGTGACCAAAACCGGAATGTGCAATCGGGCAAATGAGTTCGACGATGACATTGCAGCGTACATAGATTCATCATCGCCAAAGTACGCAGTCGGTACGCCACCCGCCCTAAACATCGCCTCGATATCGTACAGGCCGGAGCACAACACAGCCCCCTTTATCATCGCTTTCGATGACCGCAGCCGATCGCAGCGAGCAAGGAACGTTGCTACGTGCGACGCCCCCGCCGAATGCCCGACTACTATCAGCTGCTCTGGATTCCCTCCATACTTCGACACGTTTCCAGCGAGCCAATCCAGAAGATTCCCGACGTCGTCACCACCGGCCGGCCATTTGTGTTCAGGAGCGAGCCTGTAATTCATCGTCACGCAAACAAAACCGCTCGCTACTCCCCACCATCCAACGTTGTCGTAGATTTTGTCAGGCGCAATCTCCTTGTCGCCTCGAACGAAGCCGCCACCATGGACGAAGACAATGACTGGTAGAGACAAGTGCTCCGGTTCCGTTGGCGCAAATATATTGCAGACTTGCCGTTCGTGAACACCATAAGCCACATCACGGGTGACGCGCCCTCGTCCCGCTCCGTGCAACGACTCGTAGAGACTCAACGTCTCGGCCATAACCCGGGGATTTACTTCGGCGCCAACACGCCGGATGGCGCGAATCATAGATCCCGTGAACAATTTCTCTTTTAAGAGTTGCATACCTTCCACACTCGTAATGGCAACGCTGCGGCATCGCGCACCAACGAGCGCAGCGATGCCGAGTTCGAAATCTGCTACGCCTAGCGAACCGCCTAAGGCATCACGCGGCCGCCGCTGACCTGGATGGTCTGACCGGTAATGTAGCGGGCACCAGGACTCGCCATGAACAGGCACACTGCCGCGACGTCTTCCGGTGTACAAAGACGTTTGAGGGGGGTGATTGCAGTCAGGGCATCGGTATCGAGCCAGCTTTTATCGCCGTCCTCCCCTCCGTGCCCGGTTCCTCCTGCGAGAAACGGCGTCAGCATGCCGCTCGGAGCAACACAGTTGGCGCGAATAATGGGCGCATTTTCAAGCGCAAGACCCTTGATCATGTTGCCAACACCGGCCTTCGCCGCACCGTACGGACCAAATCCCTCCGGAGGTAGCGTACCGTGCAGAGATCCAATTGCAGTGATGCTCGCATCGCGGCCTTTCTTGAGAAGTGGCAATGCATTCGTGCAAACAAGAGCCATCTGGAACAGATTCAGAGACAGGAAGCGCATCCAATCCGCGCCAGTGAAGGTCTCGAAGCGTCGAGGCGGCGAGACACCAACGCCAACCGTATTGACGAGGGCATCGATGCCTTCCCATCGCTCGCCGATATGAGCATAAGCTGCTTTCACCTGGTCTTCGTCCGTGACGTCGACCTCAATCTTCAGTACCCCTGCGGGCAGATGGTGTCGTTTGAGAGAGGATGGAAGGTCAAAGACCGCCACCTCGAGATCATTCATCAACGCGGCATTCACCAAGGCCTGCCCGATGCCGCCGCAACCGCCCACTACCAGCATGCGCGTGCCGGCCGGTGGTGCAAGCCGGTGGAAGTCGATCGGGTTCGAAGATTGTTCCATCGTCATTTCTATGCTCCAATTCAACTGGTCATTTTGTAGTTCACGGTGAATCCAATTCCCTTATACGCCTGCAGTAATCCGGCTTATAGGCGCACGGCTCCAGACATGCGGTTTCTTTCCTTCCCGAATTAACTCGAGATCCGCCAACCACCGCCTACGCACCTCAATCACTCCAACATCCGCACGCCCTAGATGTTCCTTTGAGCGATCCGGAACCGCCCCTTGTCCCTCAAGAGCGACGTGATCCTCCAGGATGATGTCGTAGTAAGGGTCATGCTCTCCCATCCGAAACTTTGCTTCCTCGAGCGTGATGGCACCACTCAACACCTCCTTCGCGAGCTCATTGACAGGAGGCACAGGAAGCGAGCGCACATACCGACGCCGCTCAAGGTATTTTTGTCTTGCTTCGCCTTCAACGTGAACATGGGTCAGCGCAAAGGAATAGTGACTTTCGTCGTCAATCGGCACGCGCCACACCCAGTAGTCAATCCATTCCCCTTCGACTTCCTCTTCGCCGAAAGGCGTCTTGACTCGCAAAATATTCGGAGAAAGCCATTCAGATATACGAATTTCGCCGTTATGGCGGTCTTCGAACAACACAACTCCTTCCGATATCTGCTCGACAGTTAGATCTGGAATATCGAGAATCTTTCGAAATACCTGTTTGTGCGTATACGACACGTGGATGGCGTCGAGTGCGTTGTCAACCCCAGAAAAGAAGTTGCAGCGACGCGTGTAAGCATAGGTTTCAATGAGTGCGTCAGCGTCCAACTCGGCAAACGTCGGAAATTCTGGCGGCTCACCCTCCCCCAGGTAGGCGAACACCAAACCGTGAACGACTCGCACCGGCCAGCTTCGCACCTTTATCTTGCTGCAGAAAGGTTGATTTCCCTCGCCCGGTTGTTCAACACATTGCCCGGTCTCGTCATAGCGCCAGCCATGATATCGACAACGAATCGTTTCGCCCTCTACCCAACCTGCTGATAGTTGAGTTCCGCGATGTGCACATCGCTGCGCGCTCAAGTAAAAATTTCCGCTCTCACCCCGGTAGATCGTAAAGTCCTCGCCCATGATACGCAGCGGTTTCGCCTGTCCGGCTCTGAGGTTGTCGACCAGGTAGACGGGCTGCCAGAACATGCGCATGTAGCGCCCGCCGAGCGTGTCCTTACCTGTTGAAATCAAGTTCTCCAAATTCATGTCTCGTCTCCTTTTTCCCACGGGTGAGCCCGTTGGCCATAGTTTTTGCGTATTCGCGCGCCACCAGAACATCAACGACAACGACGCTTCCAGTTCGCACCGCAGTCACTCCGGCTTCGAGTGCGTAACGCAACTCTTCAACCGTCTTTATTGGACCAATACCCTGTGCGCCAAGCGAGCGGGCGAGCATCGCAACGTCAGTGCCCTCGATACGCTGTCCAATACCTTTGTTTTCTACCGGGCGACCGCGCTGTAGTGCAACGCGCTCCTGGTGCACCTCGTCATTGAAGAACGAACGGTTGTTTGCCACTATTACCAGCAAAGGCACCTCGTAGTTCACCGCCGTCCACAATGCAGTCGCTCCCATCAGATAATCGCCATCGCCCAGAACCGCCACAGGCAGTCTGTCGCCCCCCTTCAGCGCCAGTGCGGCACCAACGGCCATACCTGGCCCGGATCCGACACCACCACCTCCGTCGTAGCCGAGATAGTCAAGGGGATGGTCGATTGGATGTGCTCCACCGGGCCAACCGAGGTTCGTGCGTATAAGGCAGGTCGGAGTCTCGCCCTGTAAGTAGGCACTGATAGTGGTAGAGAAGTCGTCCAGCGACATTCCCTCGCCCAAAGCCGGACCGGGGCGTCCTCCGTCGCTCGAACTGTCACGACGCACTTGGCGGTCCAGAGCAGGACGGCCTGTCGACCGCAGTTCCTCAAGCAATTGACCGGTAAGTGCGTCTGGATCGCAGAGGAGATATGTATCGGCCGGCGCCACTGCTTGTTGCTCGCCACCCACTCCGTTGTGCAGCGTTTCATCGAGCGACACATGTGCAAGGTGAGCATCGCATTCGCTATCGCCGAAGGCCTCGCGAAGCGTTCCTGCGAGATCTATCCAATCGAGACTGAGTATCAGATCTGCAGCACGCAGTGCGGCTATACCATTGCTGTCCAGGAAATAGCCCGGTTGAGCCGCATGCAGCGGGTGCCAGGTAGGAAACGCTGCCGCAAGCTTGAAGTCGGTCAGAACCTTTGCGCCCGCGTGCTCCGCCAGTGATACCCGCCGCGCCCAATCCGCCTCGTCGCGAGAGACACGGCCGATGAGAATCAGAGGATTCGCTGCACCTCGCATCCTTTCGGCGAGCGCCAATACGTCATGCTGCGGTGCTGTTGGTCTCTGCGGAGCACCATAGCGAGCAAGACGTGGCAACGCGGGCACGGACGCTATCTCCGCCTCTTGAAGCTCGCTGTCAAAGCACACGTAAGTCGGCCCCTTGGGTCCAGTGCACGCGATTCGGTATGCGCGCATCATCGCATCCCTCGCCGCTTCGAGCGATGTCGGTTCTCCGTCCCACTTGACGAAAGCGCGCACCATTGCCGCCTGGTCTTTGGTCGTATGCAGCCAGTCGATCCAGGGCCGACGCTTCGCCGCATCGACAGGCCCTGTTGCGCCGAAAACCATGACCGGGACCCGGTCGCAATATGCATCGAATATTCCCATCGACGCGTGCATCAAACCGACGTTGGCATGCACGAAGGCACCCATCGGTCTCCCCGTGACCTTCGCGTACCCGTGTGCGACCGCTATCGCATGCTCTTCGTGTAAGACCGTCAGAATTTTCGGACCGTCATCACCAGGAAAGTTGACGAGGCTATCGTGAATACCACGGTAGCTTGAACCGGGATTGAGCGCGATGAACTCGATACCGATATGCTTCATCAAGCTCGCGATGTAGTCGCTTCCCCAGATACGAGTCGTTTGACTGTTCATTAGCATGGCCGTCTACTAACACTTGTACGTCACGTTGATGTTCTTCACCTGCGTAAATGCGAGGAGTTCGTCCTTACACTCTTCACGCCCCATACCGGAATGTTTGTAGCCGCCAAACGGCGCACCGATGAAATGCGTCGAGGAGTTGTTAACCCAAACGTACCCTGCTTCAACACGAGCGGCCGCCGCGAGCGCCAATTGAAGGTGGTTGGTCCAGATCGATGCGGTCAGTCCGTATTCCACGCTGTTGACCGCAGCGAACAATTCATCCTCATCCGACCAGCGAAAGACTGAGAGCACAGGTCCGAATACCTCCTCCCGCGCGATTCTCATAGCAGACGTGACGCCCGCGAGAATTGTTGGCTCGAGGTACAACCCTTTGGACAGCAGCGGATCGGTCGGACGCCCACCACCACAGACCACCTTGGCACCTTCCTGGACGGCACCCTCGATATACATAATTGCCTTGTCCAGTTGCTGGCCGGACACGACCGCACCCATGGTTGTGCGAAGGTCGGTCGGTAGACCTGGATAGTGGGCCTGCCGCGTAAGCTCGACTACACGATCGAGCACGCTATCGTGGATTGACTCGTGCAGAAATAGCCGGCTGGTCGACCCGCACGACTGCCCACACCATGTGAAGTTCATGCCTCTCACTGCACCAGCCGCGGCGGCTTGGAATTCGGCATCGGGGTAAACGATCATGGCATTCTTGCCACCCAACTCGAGCAGCACGGGTTTCAAGTCATCAGCGGCACTGCGCATGACCGACTTGCCGGCCGAGACGCTCCCTATGAGCGCTATCGCAGAAACGTCCGGATGAGCCGCCAGATACGCGCCAGTCTGACGATCACCCGTGACACAGTTGAGCACGCCGGGCGGGAATACACCCTCGAGCAATTCGAAGAGTCGCAGCGTAGACAACGGTGCCTGCTCCGGTGGCTTCACGACGACCGTGTTGCCTGCAGCGAGCGGCGCCGCAATCTTGCCAGCCGCGAACATGAACGGGTGATTGAACGGGGTAATGCGTGCCACTACGCCTAGCGGCTCACGCAGGGTATAGTCCAGTGAACCGTTCTGGGTGGGAATAGTTTCACCTTTCAATTCGAGCACTAGCCCAGCAAAATACTCTAGTTGCGTTGCAGCAACCTGGGCGTCCTCCATCATTTGGCGTACAGGATTACCGCAGTCTGCTGCATCAATGAGCGCCAGCTCCTGTGCATTGGCGCGAATTATCTCGGCGACACGGCGGAGTCTCGCCGCGCGCTCCAGCGGCGGCGTTGCTCGCCAAGCGGGAAACGCACGAACCGCTGAAGCAACCGCGCGATCAACGTCCCGCTCGTTTGCGACGGACCACGCTCCCAGGTCATCGCCGTTTCCAGGGCTGTAGCTGCGCGTTGTAGCACCGGAGCCCGAGTGCCACGCCCCGTCGTAGTAGAGCCCTCGTTGCTTGGGAAGATTTGTAGCCACCAAGGCAGACAGATCGTGGTCGATCGGTGCACTAGCCATATTGAATTCCTTTGACGACATGGTTTTCCGGATATTGACTGACTGCTACCCCCTGTCTTCGACAGAGTGCAGGATGAAGCGAAGATAAACCGCGGGTCGCCGCGATTCAATCTTGATTAAACAATCAATCAATCGCCGGTAGTCATGTTCGCTAGCGGGCTACAACTATGCTTGTGCGAATCTCTTGAACTGAGACGAGCCAGTCTCGCGCTGAGCCAACTGGAGAGGATGATGAATCGGAACGCCGTTCATTCAGCGTGTTAGAGCGGCATCGGTCTGTCGAAGAGGCGCTTCAAGCGGTCACTTTCCCGCGCAACGCGGAAAATCGGGCGCAGCCCAATCTGATTCTCAAGGCGGGAGGTTGAACGAGCCAAAGACTTTGTGTGATATTGATATGCCGCTGTCGGCGGAGAATAACCAAATATTTGGTTAACGCGCCTTTCAAGCGCATCACCATAAAATATAATAAATAATTTAATATAATATTCTGATTAGCACCATTCTTAAATGTACCAGACTGGGCTAAATCGTAATCGCGTTTTCGCGACCGTAGGACGATGGGAAAGGCTACCTCACCACACCGGGCATTTACACCAACGCTCATGCCCCTGGTAGGAAAAAGTCCCCGCTGATTCGCGCGAGGCGTAGATGCACGTACCGACGAACTCCACTGAAATCCGTGCTCGCTTCGCGATTGATGTGGCCACTTCGATGATCGAAGAAATTAGAGTGGGCCGTAGTGCTACTCGCCCGTATCCAAGTACCACGATGCGGGACATCGACGAGGGCCCGGAAGATCCGGATCTCTGAAGCGCATCAAGGCTCTTTCGCTACAAATTCAATCCTGCCCCGATTGAGACGCACGACTCCCGCCTCCTGAAGCCGGCTAAGCGCATTGGTAACGGAAACCCTCGTTCGGCCCGTCGCATCAGCAAGGTCTTGGTGCGTCATCTTGACAATGTGCGTTCCCGTTTCCTCGCTGACCTTTGATAAGGCTTCGAGCAAGTCCGTTACCTGGCTGGTCGTGTCCTTGAAAGTCGCATATTCAAGCTGTTCGATCGCGATTGTGAATTTTCTGTGCGCAATCGCCAACGCGGTCATCATAAGTGTTGGGTTCTGGAGAAGCGTCTCCCGGAACCTGCGATGCGGTACCTTGATAACTTCGCATTTGCCGGTCGCGAACACCCCCAAGCCAGCACAGACCTCATCCCGATTGCCGAACACCATCGAATCACCGAACACGCAACCGGACGACGCGTAATACAGAAGCCTTTCACTGCCTTTAGCGCTCAGCAGTGATACTCGAACCGTTCCCGAGCGCACGATCAGCACGTGATCACGCGTCACGGGCGGATCGCACAGCAACTCCCCCTCCTCATACGTATGACTGGGGCAATCGCAAAAATGCTCGACGAGTTCCTTGCTGTCAACGCGAAGGAACGGCTTCATGTCACGTCTCCTAGCTTTTCCGGAAGGCAACGTCCAGCCGTCCGGTCTGTCGCTTTTTTCTATGTCTCACTCAAGCTTAGCTGCAAGCGCTTCGATCCGAAACCAATGTTTACACCGATGAGACTTTGACCGCCACTGTCAAGTGTTTTACCGACTCTTGTTGATCTAGGTCGTAATCTGAACTCCATTAGCTGGTGAGCGGTTCATTGGAGACAACATGAAGAGCACTTTCGATCTGGTAATTCGCGGCGGCACCGTCGCCGACGGTAGCGGTGGCGAATTCTTTGAGGCAGACATTGCGATATCCGAAGGTCGCATCGTCGAAGTCGGAAAAGTCACGGGCCGTGGAGTCGAAGAAGTCGATGCCCGGCATAAGCTTGTAACCCCGGGATTTGTCGACATCCACACCCACTACGACGGCCAGATCACCTGGGCCGACTCATTGACGCCATCGTCGTTGCATGGCACTACGACCGTCGTCATGGGGAACTGTGGCGTGGGCTTTGCACCCTGCCGTCCCGACCATCACGACCTTCTCATCGAGGTCATGGAAGGAGTGGAAGACATTCCCGGCATCGTAATGGCCGAGGGTGTCCCCTGGAACTGGGAGCGATTTCCTGATTACCTCAACTTCCTCGCGGGCAAGAAGTCGGATGTCGATTTCGCGACGCAAGTCCCACACGGGCCTGTTCGAGTCTATGTGATGGGTAACCGTGGAGCTGAACGTGAGCCCGCTACGTTGAAGGACATGCAGGCGATGACCGACATCGTCAAGGAAGCCGTCACAGCAGGAGCGCTCGGCTTCTCAACGGCGCGAACGATGATTCACCGCCTGCGCGATGGGCGTCTCGCACCGACTATCACAGCAGGTGAAGAAGAATTACGCGCTATCGCAATGGGCCTGAAGGAAATTGGCAAGGGTCGGCTGCAGATGGTCGATGATTTTGCTGATACCACCGCCGATGCCTCAACGGAGTTCGAAATGTGGCGTCGCATTGTGACCGCATCGGGACGACCGCTCTCCTTCAATCTCGTTCAATCCCACTCGGCGCCAGATCGCTGGAAGCACATTCTGTCAAAAGTTCGCCAAGCGAACGAGGACGGCCTCTCCATCAAGGCTCAGGTATCGTGCCGTCCCATCGGCATTTTCCTCGGGCTCGATATGTCCTCGCATCCGTTCATGAACTCGCCGACTTATCAGGCTATCTCGCACCTGCCATTGGCTGCGCGCGTCGCCGAAATGCGCCGCCCCGAAGTGCGGGCGCGACTGCTCTCGGAAAAGCCGCAGGGACTGAGTGCCGAGTGGCAAGGCTTGTTCTGCAACGCAGACGAAATGGTGGAATTTGCTGCTCCGTTGGATTACTTCCCGGCCGCCCCGGAAAAGCTGAAGGTTCGTGCAGCTGCGATGGGAATTAGCTCACTGGAGCTTGCCTACGACATCCTGCTTAAGAACGACGGTCAGGGCATGCTGCATCATGCTGTCGTGAATTATGCGACCAATGACAACACTGTCGCCCGAGCAATGATGGCGCACCCCGATACCCTGATCGGCTTAGGCGACGGTGGCGCGCACCTCGGTATGATTTGTGATGCAAGCATTCCGACTCATCTGCTCGAATACTGGACACGCGATTTGCCTCCCGACCAACGTATTGAGCTACCGTGGGCAATCTCTGCACTCACGCGCCGAAACGCGGAATTTATCGGTCTTCTGGATCGTGGCCTCGTCGCCACTGGTATGAAAGCGGACCTCAACGTCATCGACTATGACGCTTTGCATCTTCACCCACCTCAGGTTGTCGCTGACCTGCCGGCAGGCGGAAAACGTCTGACACAGAACGCTGACGGATACTCAGCTACGATCCTCAGCGGCGTCATGACCCAAGTGGATGGCGTCTCGACAGGTTCACTGCCCGGTGGGCTCATCCGCGGCGAACGAGTGGATCCTCGCACGAACTGAGCATCTGCCCAGTAACGTAAAAGCTGGAATTCGCGTCGCAGCATTGCGACGCGACCGCAAAAAACTAAAGGAGACGTGATGCAAGCCCCCAGCACGCCCAGCGAGTCTGTATCGGACTCGCTCGATCCCGCCATCTACAAAAAAATATTGCGACGACTTCTGCCGCTCATGATGCTGATGTTCTTTGTCAACACGCTCGATCGCGTCAATGTTGCGTTCGCGGCGCTGCAAATGAACAAAGACCTCGGCTTTAGTCCAGTCGTCTACGGCTGGGGCGCAGGTATCTTCTTTCTCGGATACTTTCTATTCGAAGTTCCGAGCAACATCATCATGACCAAGGTCGGGCCGCGCCTCTGGATTGCGAGAATCATGATTACCTGGGGGATCATCTCTTGCGCGACGGCGTTTGTAAAAGGCGCGAATAGCTTCTACGTCCTTCGCTTCTTGCTTGGCGTCGCCGAAGCGGGTTTCACACCTGGGATGACGTTCTATCTGAGTCTCTGGCTCCCCAAGCGTTACGTTGCGCGAACATGCGGCCTATTCTTTATTGCCGTCCCTCTCACCACTGTCGTCGGCGCACCACTGTCGAGCTCCATTCTCCAGCTCGGTAGTGCTGGCGGACTGCATGGCTGGCAATGGCTGTTTTTGATAGAGGGGGCCCCTGCGATCATACTCGCCATCGTTGCGCTGTTCTATCTCACGGACCAGCCGAAGCAGGCAACGTGGCTCTCTGTCGTGCAACGAAACGCACTTATAAACGTTCTCGAAGCGGAGCGCGCCTCAATCGAGCGTCACACAAACCGACACACAATCGGACAGGCACTCTGCAACCCGCGCGTCCTGCAGCTCTGTGCTGTGTACCTTTGCGTCGTGATCGGCTTGTATGGAGTTGGATTCTGGATTCCACAAATCGTCCGGCAAACCGGCCTCTCGACGATGCAAACGGGTTACGTCGCGGCCATTCCCTACGTTTTTGCTTCACTCGGTTGCATCCTGTGGGGTCGCCATTCGGATCTGAAGGGCGAACGCCGTTGGCACCTAATAGCCGCAGCAACCCTCGCCGCCGCTGGTTTGGCCGCGAGTGGCACAGTCGGCCAGCCGCTGCTAGCTATTGCGGCACTCTGCGTCGCAGCCGCCGGCATCTATGCCGTCCTCCCCGTCTTTTGGTCTTTTCCGCTTTCCATTCTGACGGGCACCGGAGCGGCTGCCGGCATAGCGCTGATTAACTCCATTGGCAACCTCGGCGGATTCTTGGGCCCCTACGCCGTAGGCTGGCTAAAGCAGGCCACCGGCGGCTTCCAGGTACCTCTTTTGTTTCTGTCGGGCAGCATGCTTGTTGGAGCACTAATCGTTCTTGCCTGCGTTCGCGACCCGCTGCATCGAAAGAACTCCGACGCACAGATGAACGTCGCGACCAACTAAAAACAGCTAGTGAGGCGTAGCTATGGATACACCCCTGAAAGACAAGGTAGCAATCGTTACCGGCGCTGGATCGATTGGTCCAGGCTGGGGAAATGGGCGCGCCGTGGCCGTCGCCATGGCGCGCGCAGGTGCCCGCATCCTGGCTTGCGATCGAAACCACGATGCAGTCGTCGAGACCGTGAACTTCATCCGTTCCGAGAGCGGTACTGCAGAGGTATATGTCGGGGACGTCGCGAACAATGCCGACATGCAGGCAATGACAGAACTATGCGTTTCCCGCTTTGGCGGAATTGACATCCTTCACAACAATGTCGGTATCCACGCTGTGGGGGGACCCGTCGAAACCAGCGAAGAAGACTGGGACCGAATTATGGCGGTCAACGTGAAGAGCATGTTCCTGACATGCAAACACGTCCTGCCGGTACTTGAGTCTCGTGGCGGCGGAAGCATCATCAACGTCGGCTCAGTAACCGCTCAACGCTACATGGGCATCCCGACAATTGCGTACACCACCAGCAAAGGCGCAATCGTCTCATTTACCAAAGCCGTTGCTGCACAGTATGGCGATCGAAATATCCGGGCGAACATCATTGTACCGGGGATCATCGACACGCCCGTCATGCGTAGCGGTGATAAGGCCTTTGCTGGCTCGCTCGGCTCAGGAGATCGCGCGCGTGCCGAAGAAGCACGAAGACAAGCAGTGCCACTGCGCCGTTTCGGTCAAGCATGGGATGTGGCTAGTGCTGCCGTATTCCTTGCGTCCGATGCAGCAGCTTATATCACCGGAACCGAGCTAGCCGTCGACGGCGGACTTTCATGCCGAGCGTTTTGACTTCTCCGCAGGCCACAGTCGACCCAGCATTCGCTCTGTCGTTTTTGTGAATTAAACGCACTCAATATCTTCAGCCATGTCAAATCCAACCCTACTGAAAGGTTTGCGCGTTGCGGTAACAGGTGCCAGCGGCGCTCTCGGCCAAACAGTGGCACGCGAAGCACTGCGGATGGGGGCCTCCGTCGCCCTAGTCGACTTGCAGGCACACGAAGAAATGCAAACCACCTCTGGTGCGACGTACCACGCCGCGGACCTTACTGACGAACGCGAAGTGCGGCGATGCTTCCAGGAAATCGGTGAAATTGACGCCTTGTTGAACATTGCCGGCGGTTTCGCAATGGGTCGCCCCGTACATGAGACGAGCGACGAAGACTGGGAGCACATGTTCAATCTCAACGTAAAGACGGTTCTTTACTGTGTACGACAAGCGGTTCCGGGAATGATTGAAAGAGGCAAAGGCCGAATCGTCAACGTCGCGGCGATGACTGCCCAACGCGGACAAGCCCTGATGGCGCCCTACTCAGCCGCAAAATCGACCATCATGCGGATTACTGAAAGCATGGCGCTCGAATTGCGCGACAAGGGGATCAACGTCAATTGCGTGCTTCCCAGCATCATCGACACGCCGGCAAATCGGCACGCAATGCCCGATGCCAATCACAGTAGATGGGTCGATCCGGTAGATCTGGCACGCGCCGTGTGCTTCCTTGCGTCCGATCATGCAAGGGCAATCCACGGAGTGAGCCTACCGGTAACGGCCCTGTCTTAACTGGCAATCCAGATTTACCTTCCACACATCAATCAAAGAGGTCGACCACCATGATTAACGACATGTTCGTCTTCGACTGCGTCATCCACCTTTACGACCTGACCAATCAGAACACTCGTACCGATCGCGCGGATGCGAAAGTCTCACGTGCGCAAATGCTTTCGAGTGGGATGGCGATTACACCACCGCAACGCACCGGATTTGAGTTCGAAAGGCGCTGGTCCGTCGAAGACATGCATGACCTGGTCTTTGTGCAGTCCCCTACTGATATGGCAATGGCTCAGGCAGTACCAATTTTCGATTGGTACAAGGATGGCTTTGCACCGGTTGAGGCCCAATACGCCATGGCAAAGGCGTATCCGGATCGCGTTCTGTTCTGTGGGGGCGTAGATCCGAAGTATAAGGGCTTGAACTACGCGCTTGAGCAACTCGAATACCAAGTCAAGGAACTGGGGGCACGCTCTATCAAGTTCTATAACGGCCACGTCAAAGGCGCATGGCGATGCGATGACGAGGACGTCGCCTATCCACTTTTCGAGCGGTGTCAGCAACTTGGTGTCGACGTGATTCAATTTCACAAAGGCGTACCGTTCGGCTTACAAAACGTGGAGCAGTTGTCTCCGACCGACCTGCAGGCTCCGGCGAGGGATTTTCCCGACATGAAGTTCATCATTCACCACCTTGCCGTCCCCTACTTCGACGAAGCTGTTTCGATTGCGAGCCGATTTCCGAATGTCCATCTTGCCCTTTCAGGGACCCTGGCCATGGCGCTGTTTGCACCACGACTGGTCCAGAAGCAAATCGGTGAGCTGTTGCAACTTGTCGGCTCCGACAAGCTCCTCTGGGGATCGGAAGCTGCTCTGATTGGGACCCCGGCTCCGTACTTGAAAGCCTTTATGGATCTGGAAATTCCTGAGGATCTCCGTAGCGGCTATGGATATCCTCAGATCACGATGCAGGATAAGGAAAAGATTTTGGGACTCAACTTCGCGAAGCTGATGCGCATCGACCTCCAGGAGAAGCGGCGTGCTCTCGGCCTTGGTGAAACCGCTCTTCGAGGAGAAGCAGCATGAACCTTGACGCAGTTCGGTCAGAGATTGACCGTCTCGATATGTTACTCCACGGCCACGCTGGTGGTCTTGAACTCGTCGGCTCGGACGACAGTGGGACTGTCGTAGTCAAATTCACCGGCATGTGTACTGGCTGCCATCTTCGCCCAATGACATCTGCCGCAACAGTCAAACCTGCCCTCATGCGCCTTGAGGGCGTAACAGAGGTAAAAATCGAGGGAAGCAAAATCTCGGAGGAGGCGGCGATACGCGTTGCGCGCGCGATGTCCTGAACGTCCATTAGTCTCCTTGATTCGTTTCATGCAGTTCGACTCTGCAAATTTTTCAGTGTGAATCCATATCAATGTTGGATAGATTGAAATAGAAAATAGACAATTAGAGTCAAGGAGACATTTGATGGAAAGACGGTATTGCCCTGACCTAGACGCATCAGCTTCGCCTGAGAGTCCGGCATTCAGTACCTATGGGCGAAGCTTTGTCCTGCTTGCTGCTGCCACCCTGGGCTTGGCAGGCGGCTATACAGCACTTTTCGCAGGAACCTCCGGTGTCTTTCTTTTGCCAATAGCATCATCGCTCGGCGTCGGCCGGGCAGTCGCCTCGATCTGTGTCGCGCTCGCGTCGCTTGGCATAGCGGTAAGCTCGCCATTCGCTGGGCACTTGATGCATCGCTACGGCTTCCATAGGGTCATCGGTAGTTCGGTTGTTCTATTCGTAGTTTGCCTGCTGTTTCTTGTCGTCGGACCGCTTACCGCCCCGGCATTGGGTTTGAAGACGTTCGCTCTCGGTCTGCTTGGTGTCGCAACGACACCAGTCGGGTATTTGCCGATCCTTGCACGTTCCTTTGAACGCAGGCTTGGCCTGGCCTTCGGCGTCGCGTCTGTGGGAGCGGGAATCGGGGCTGCCAGCGCTCCAATGGTCGCCCGCTGGGCAATCGTGCAGTATGGCTGGCAACACGCATATCTCGTGCTGGCGGTTGTCGCGGCGGTCCTCGGCAGCATTGCACTCCTGCTCCTATCGCGCGTCGACGTCACTGAAGCCCTTGCACCCAGCGAGTCCCCTTTCGCAGCTGCCATCAAGTCCCAAAACGATAAAGGCACTACGGCTACGGAAGCATTTCGGACCCGGGAGTTCTGGCTTATAAGCATCAGCATTGCAATAGTCGCAGCGGTCGGCCTTGGTGGCATGGTGCATATCCCCGCGCTACTGATGGATAAGGGCGCCACCGTGACCATGGCCGCTGCGGGTAGCGCCTTCGTAGCAACAGGTCTCACGGTCGGTCGATTTACAGCGGGCCTGCTTCTTGACCTAGCACCAGCTCGGCTACTATCCGCATGCGTTTTTCTCCTCGGTGCGGTCGGTGCCGCGATTTTGGCAACTGCGACCAACTCTACACCGTATCCAATGCTAGCGATCGCGGCAGGATTGACCGGTATGCTCGTCGGCGCGGAGGGCGACCTGATGCCCTATCTCGTCAAGCGATACTTTGGGTTGAGGTCATTCGGCGTTGTTTACGGCTTTATGATTTCGCTCTTCTGCATCGGAACTCTCGTCGGTCCAATTCTCTTCGGTGTTGGGTATGACAGGCTCCACAGCTACAACCTAGTCATGCTATTTGCAGCAACCTTGTGTGTGATAAGCGGGCTGGCAATCACGCTGATAGGTCCATATCGATACTCATATTGAGTCAACTGTGTAGATTATCCGGTAGCTGAAACCGGAAGGGGCGTCCGCGTAGTTCACCATCGAGGAAAGTTCCTCACTAAAAATAAAAAAATACAAGCCAGTTACATTTTTTGTAATTAAATACTACTAATTAAATATCGTAAAAAGAACATCAAGTTCGGAGATCCGTTTAAAAGCGAGGAGACGTCAGTGAAGAAGAAATTTATTTATATTGCGGCGCTTTGTCTTTTTTCTGGCGAGGCGATTGCACAAAGTAGCGTGACGCTATACGGTAGCGTCGATGCAGGTATCAACTACATCAGCAACATCAAGGGCCATTCAACCTGGACAATGACCAGTGGTGTGTCGCAAGGAAACCGATGGGGTCTACGAGGCGTCGAAGACCTCGGTGCAGGTCTGAAAACAATCTTTGTTTTGGAAAATGGATTTTCCCTGACCAACGGCTCGCTGTCTCAAGGGGGGCGCCTATTCGGACGTCAGGCGTGGGTAGGTTTGAGCAGCGATCACCTAGGCGCCCTTTCGCTCGGGAGGCAATATGATAGCGTCGTCGATTTCGTGCAGCCGCTAACTGGATTGATCTACACCGGGTACACGCACCCATTCGACAACGACAATCTCCAAAACGATTTCCGGATCAACAATTCGGTCAAGTACACCAGCCCCAGCTTCGCTGGATTAAAATTCGGCGGATTATACGGTTTCAGCAATACGGCTGGCGGATTCGCCGATAACCGGGCATGGAGCGCAGGCGGATCCTATAACAATGGAGCGATATCTCTCGGCGCCGGATATCTCCATTTGAACAATCCAAACTCCAACACGAGCGGCGCCGTTTCCGGCGACTATATCAATGTCACGACGACGGGAGCTCTGGGCGATGCGGGACTGAAAACGGCTGTCGTGCGTGAAGATGTCGTAGCGGCCGCTGGCGCTTATCAGTTTGACGCAGTCCGTGCGGCGCTGGTCTATAGCCATTCGAAATTCCAGTCCGCGACCGATCGACTCTCCTTCGACAACTACGAGGCCAACGTGGTGTACCGGGCAACGGCAGCACTGTGGTTCGTCGGAGAATACAGCTATACAGATGGCAAGCTCTCGTCTACTGGGGCGACCCCAAAGTATCACCAGGTGCAACTGAACGTCGACTATTTGCTGTCCAAACGTACTGACGTGTATTTCACCACGGTCTATCAACGAGCCGTCGGAGATGCACCGGTCGCAGCAATTGCCCCTGACACCTTTGGTTCCGCGCCGCCCGACGCATCGAGCAGCAAGAACCAGCTCCTCGTTCGCATCGGCCTTCGCAACAAGTTCTGACGTATTCATCTGAAACGGTCCGACGGTACCCCGAAAGGGGTTCCTCGGCCACTAGTCGACTGGAGAACATCATGAATATCCGGTGTCTCGACCCCACCGTAGCAGATCTTCCGAAACCATCGCAAGCAGACGCTGAGGAAGCTGTACGAACGCTTATCCGCTGGGCGGGAGATGATCCGTCTCGCGAGGGCTTGCTGGATACTCCCGGGAGAGTGATTCGTGCATACCGGGAGTTTTTTTTGGGGTACGAATGCGACCCTGTGCAGATTCTTGCAACGACGTTTTCAGAGGTAGATGGCTACGACGAGATGGTAGTGTTGAAGGACATACGGTTCGAAAGCTATTGCGAACATCACATGGTGCCAATCATCGGACGCGCACACGTTGCCTACCTTCCCTCCAGACGGGTCGTCGGCATATCCAAACTTGCCCGTCTGGTGGACGCCTATGCAAAGCGACTCCAGATTCAGGAAAAGCTCACCGTCCAGATCGCAGATGCGCTCGAAAGCGTGCTGCAACCGCTCGGGGTCGCCGTCGTACTTGAAGCTGCCCATCAGTGCATGAGCACACGAGGCGTACATAAGCCTGGAGCCGCGCTGGTCACCAGTCGCATGCGTGGCGTGTTCCGGGATGATCCAACGACACGACGAGAATTTCTGTCGATCATTGGCCAGAGTGCTGTGGCCGCTTTGCCGAATGCCTAAGCCTGCCGACAGATCTGCTATCGTCGCGTCCTGTGGGTGCCCGCGTGATAGCTGCCACCGAAACTCCCGCCCTCCGGACGCGCCATGGACCTGAACCGCCTGGACCTAAATCTCCTGAAGATTTTTGATGCCGTATATCGGCTACGGAATCTTGCCGAAGTGGCAAAGGAAGTCCATCTAAGCCAGCCAGCGGTCAGCCACGCATTGGCACGCCTGAGAGAGTCTCTCGGTGACCGCCTTTTCATTCGTACGTCGAATGGACTTGAACCTACAGCTAGGTGCGACCGTCTGGCTCAACCGGTCCGCGCTGCGCTCGAGACGATCAGGGACTCCCTCATCGACTCGAGCGATTTCAGGCCCGAAGATTGCACAAGGGAATTTCGTCTGCTTCTTTCTGATGTCGGTGAGATTTTGTTCGTCCCGACCTTGCTAAGCCACCTGCACAGTACTGCTCCGAACATCAAGCTCGCAATCTTTCAGGCACCGCGAGCGAGTTACGATCGCATGTTGCTCGACCGCGAGGTCGATCTCGTGGTCGGACATCTGAACATGACCAGACAATCGATTCGGGAAGAGTCGGTTTTTCGGGACCATTGTGTGGTAATGCGGAGAAAGGTCGCCGAAGCAGAACCAGCTGCGCCTCTCACCTTAGAAGAGTTCTCACTGAGCGCGCACGTCGCGATTAACCCACTCGACGATCCGGTGGAAAATGCATTCGAGGATCTGAATATCAGGCGAAACATCGTACTGCGCATGCCAAATTATTTTGCACTCCCAAAAGTTCTTCGCCTGTCGGACGTCCTTGTCACAGTTCCATCAAGGATCGCTCGCATTTTCCAGGCTGACACGCCAATCGAGGTATTTGACGTTCCCTTTCCGTCTCCGTTTTTCGACGTCAGGATGTACTGGCACACGAGGCATGACTCAGATCCCGCGCACCTCTGGCTGCGCGAGACATTTCTTACGCTATTCCGCGATGAGGCGCGATAGGCTTCTGGCCAGCCGGGATTTCTCGACGGCCGGCCATTGGTTTAGAACGCTCCGCAGAGCACGCCAGCCTTTGTTTCAAGATAGTCCTCAATCCCGTACTTCGAGCCCTCTCGGCCGAGGCCCGATTCTTTCACTCCCCCGAAAGGCACAACCTCCGACGAAATCGCACCGGTGTTGATACCGACCATACCCGTCTCGAGCGCCTCAAACACGCGCATGATGCGGTCAACTCCATTTGCGAAAAAGTAGCCGGCGAGGCCGAACTCGGTGTCGTTGGCCAGTGCGATGCCCTCCTCTTCAGTGTCGAATCGGATGATCGGTGCAACCGGGCCGAAGGCCTCTTCCCGAAAGATCCGCATTCCAGACGTGACATTGCGGACGACGGTGGGCGTAAAGAAGTTTCCTCCTCGTGGATTACGCCCGCCTCCGACTGTCACCTTCGCCCCAAGCTTCACAGCGTCGTCTAGCACCTGTTCGAGGTGCTCGATCGCCGCACCGTTGATAAGCGGACCAAGATCGACGCCAGGTTCGGTGCCTAGCCCGACACGCAGTTTCGAGACAGCCCGTTCGAACTCGCTGCAGAAGGCTTCGTAGACACCTTCCTGTACGAGGATGCGATTGGTGCAGACGCATGTCTGCCCGGAGTTGCGAAATTTCGAGAAAATCGCGGCGGAAACCGCTTTCTGTACATCTGCGTCATCGAATACGATGAACGGAGCGTTCCCGCCCAACTCCATCGAAAGCTTCTTAACTGTCGCGGCCGATTTGGCGATCAACTCCCGCCCCACTTCGGTCGAGCCAGTGAAGGTTACCTTGCGTACCAGTGGATTACGACATAGCTCATCACCGATAACACGGGCGCTGCCAGTTACGACATTGAGTACCCCTGGCGGAATCCCGGCCTCTTCGGCGAGCACTGCAAGGGCCAGTGCCGTGAACGGTGTTGCACTGGCCGGCTTCAATACCACCGTGCAACCTGCAGCAAGTGCGGGGCCTACCTTCCGGGTAATCATCGCAGCCGGGAAATTCCACGGTGTAATCGCTGCGCATACGCCGACCGGCTGCTTTACAACAAGAATCCGGTTGCCGGTCGAGGGAGCTGGCAGGATATCTCCGCTGATCCGCTTTGCTTCCTCAGCAAACCACTCAATAAATGAAGCAGCATACTGAATTTCACCGCGCGCTTCGGCGAGCGTCTTTCCTTGCTCGGTCGTCAGTATCAGCGCGAGATCTTCCAGGTTGGCAAGTATCAACCCATGCCACGCACGCAGGAGTTGTGCGCGTTCTTTGGCTGACACCTTCCTCCAGCTCGCGAACGCAGTGGCCGCATTGTCCACCGTAAGCCGTATGGCCTCGACATCTAGTTGTGGTACCTGCCCGATAGCATGGCCAGTAGCTGGATTGCGCACTACAATTCCGGCCTCCCCAGCTGGGCGGATCCACCCACCGTTGACGTAGTTGCTTTCGCGCAGCAAAGCCGGCCGCTTCAGCGCTTCAGCAAGCAGGCTTTTCGACGTAATTTCCATCGCTACGATTCCCTCATCAAGTCGCGATTCGTTGTGCCTTACAGCCCGCCGCGGACATCCATCAAGCATCCCGTGACATACGATGCCGCGGGTGAAGCCAGCCAGACCACGGCCTGAGCCACTTCATCCGCTGTACCCATGCGACCAACTGGAATCATGCCGACGAAACGCTCCAGAGCTTCCGGCGTGCGCTGTTGGTGCAGTTCGGTGTCGATTACGCCAGGTCGGACCGCGTTGACGCGTATCCCTTCACGAGCGACTTCCTTGGATAGCCCGATCGTCATCGTATCCAGTGCACCCTTCGAGGATGCGTAATGAATCCAAGTATTCGGCGCGCCAAGGACTGAAGCGCCTGAGGAGATATTAATGATGGTTCCTCCCGAACCGCCGCACCCGGTAGACATGCGCTTCACCGCCTCGCGCGCTGCCACAAATGCACCAACGACATTTACGCGAATCACTTCCGCCAGATTTTCGGTGCTCAGGTCGGCGAGCCGCGAAACACCACCGGTGACACCAGCGTTGTTGACAAGTACAGCGATCCTGCCAAGCTGATCGATCTGCTCGAAGGCGCGCATCAGCGATGACTCGTCCCCGACGTCAGCCCGGACGGCCCACGCTTGGCCACCGCTTGAATGAATCTCCTGCACCAGCTGATGAGCAGCTTCGGCGTTGTTCTTGTACAGGACGACCACCGGATACGTCTGCGCCGCAAGCCGTGAGATAGCCGCTCCGATTCCGCGACTACCCCCTGTAACTACAAAGAGATTTTCGTGTCTCATCCATTGCTCCATTTGAAATAGTTAGTGTCTAGCGTGGGCCCCATCTTTTCAGCTGCAGTCCGCGGCATCAGTACGTGATATCTCTACCGGCCAGTGGGGTGGAAGCGGTCGCGCCTCTCACCTTGAAGCTGTCAGCGAGCGACGTGGCAGCTCGTTTGAGAAGCGTTGTGTCGACTCCAACTGCAACGAATTGTGCACCGGCGTCGATATACGTCTGGGCAACCTCGCGATCAGACGCCAGCACGCCAGCGGCTTTACCGGCGCTACGGACGGTCTGGATTCCAGCGACGATGTGACGGCGCACCGCCTCGTGGTTCGCCTGTCCGCGATAGCCCATTGACGCGGAGAGGTCCGCCGGACCAAAAAACACCCCGTCAACTCCGTCGACCGCCGCGATTTCCTTAAGATTGCGCATTGCTTCGACAGTCTCCGCCTGTACCAGAAGGCACATCTCATCGTTGGCGCAATTGACGTAGTCCTCGACCTGATTCCAGCGAGATGCACGTGCCAAGGCTGCTCCCACTCCACGAATGCCCTCGGGCGGATAGCGCATTGCCCGCGCCATCAGTAGCGCTTGCTCAGCAGTATCGATCATTGGTATCAACAGCGTCTGAGTGCCTACGTCAAGATACTGCTTCACCAAGGCGACATTCGCCTGCACCAGTCGCACTACCGCCTGAGGAGGGTAAGGCGCCATCGCGCGCAGCTGCTCCAAAGTCGTGCGAACATCGTTCGGTGCGTGCTCACAATCCAGCAGTAGCCAGTCGAACCCGCATCCCGCGAGCAATTCAGCGACGTTCGCATCCGCAAGCCCTACCCAAAGTCCGATTTGCTTTTGGCCAGCATGGAGCGCGTCACGAAAGGTATTGCCTGGATTCAACATTCGAAGTCTCTCACGCGAAGCGGAACGAAATGGTACCGAGTGGACCATAGTCGACATGGAAGGCGTCACCTGCGCTCGCGAGTGCCGGCCTTGTGAAAGAGCCAGCGAGCACAATGTCGCCCGCGCTAAGTTGCTCATCGTACTGAGCAATCCTGTTAGCGAGCCACGCCACACCATTGGCGGGATGATTCAGGACCCCTGCTGCGAGACCTGTCTCCTCTATCACGCCATTTCTATGCAGGATTGCCCCGATCCAGCGCAGGTCCACATCCAAGGGCTTGAATGGACGCCCGCCGAGGACGACACCAGCGTTCGCGGCGAAGTCGCTTATCGTGTCGCAAACCTTCCGCATTTCGCGTGTGTCTCGGTCGTACTGTTCGATGCGTGCGTCGATGATTTCGACCGCAGGTACCACGTAGCGCGTTGCTGAGAGCACGTCAAAAATGCTGATACCTGGCCCTTTCAAAGGACGGTCAAGAACAAATGCCAACTCGACTTCAACGCGCGGCGCGATGAAACGAGCAAATGGAATGTCTCCGCCCGTGTCAAAGAACATATCGTCCATCAAAGGAGCAAAATCTGGCTCAGTAATCTGGCTTGCTTGCTGCATCGCACGCGAGGTGAGCCCGATCTTTCGCCCCTTTATGACGCGTCCTTCGGCGGTCTCGAGAGCGACCCATTCGCGCTGGATTGCGTAGCCATCGTCGATCGTCATCTCTGGGTACTGCTTCGAAAACTGTCGTACCTGCTCCCGCCGCTTTCTTGCATCATATAGCTGACGGGCTAGCATCTTGATAGTGTCTTGCGGAAGCATGAACTGATCCTTGTTGGGGTGTCACTGCCGCAGGGCTCGTGTGACGACCCCGTGCCGTGGTTTAACCAGCAATTCGAGGCCCAACGTAACCCTTCTGGCCGGCCTCCGAGCCAAGGTTGAGGATCGGGCCATCCATACGCTCTTGCCAGATTAGGGATTCCATCCCGATGTGCAAAGGATGATCCTGAATGGTCAAGATGAAAGTCGGCTCTTCGTCGTAATAGTGTGCATGCTCTGACCACGAAGGCCCAGAGAGCAGCAGATCCCCGGCCTTCCACGGAATTTCGACGCCGTCGACGACACTCTTCCCGTGCCCAGTGAAGTGGTAATTGATCGCAACCGAGCTGTGCTTGTGCCCGCGCCCTATCTCTCGCGCAGGTTTGCCGGTGGGATGCGAAAAAATGGTCGCAAAAAACGAGTGTGTCGTGCCGTTGCGCCGCTCCGTAGCCGGGTTATACAATAAAATGATGTTCCGCTTTCCATCACCCTCCTGTCGCGTTAGCATGCTGACCACGCTTTCCCACGGCCAAACTAGCGGATGATTCTCAACAACTTCGATATCCGTCAAATATTCATAACCACGAAGGCGTGCGCCGTCTTCCGAAATAAGGACATCCGGCGCATTCCTCCGGTTATACCCATCATCCAGACCACGCGCTGAGGACTGGATATCACGCTCAACGACATCCTGCGCATAGTTGATCCAGTGAACCGCGAGTTTCCGAAGGAGTGGAGCGTTCGAATAGGTGATCCGAACCCACGGTTCATTTCCGGTATTGCGGTGGTGGTAAGCCTGCATCGACGGGATCGAGAGCACGCCCCACTTGCTCAGTTTCTTTTCCTCCCGACCCACGCCCACCACCCCTGAGCCACGAATGCAAAATTCGACCTGGTTCGAGTTGCGCATCAACGGACGCGTCGATTCGCCGGGCTTCAACACGCTGATCGTGACGTCGATCCCGGGTGCAAAGCCCATAGAACCGTCCGTGCAAGATGGGTGAACAATTAAGGCCGCACGTCGGCCGTCCTCCGGAAGCGGCATTTCGAGAAGACGCTCGATTTCCCGTTCAATCTCCTCACGTGGCACAAGCACCGGAGTCCACGGACTGATTGGTGTGGGTGCGGCCGCGTCGCCATCCAGGAAGGTGTATGTATGATCAGCCATTTCAATCTCCAATTTTGTATTCACATGCCTAGTCTTTGAATGCAGCTCTCTCATCGGATCCCTAGGTCTCCTTGCACCAATATCGGATCACGTTTTCGACCACCGAATAGGCGCCGGCGCAGTGAGAGGAAGCCGAACCTCGGAGCCATGGCCAGTCGATGCGCGTTCGTAAGCAAGATTCGCAATTGCGAGGTCAGAAATCCCCATTCCCATTGCCTTGAACAGCGTGATGTCACCGCGTTCGGCTCGCACAGATCCTCGCTTGATGACGTCCGGGAGCGTTTGAACCGCCTCCCATCCGTTTTCCTCAGCACCGAAGTGATCCATGAATTCGCGAGAGGCTTTTCGCGTATTCGTAATATCGTCAACAACGATGGCCTTCGCTCGCTCGAAAACATCCGGAAAGAATTCTGCGTTGTCGGGGAGAATTGCACCGACAGCGTTAAGGTGAGCCCCTGGTGCCAAGAGACTTGCCGAGAAGAATGGCTGCGTTGCACGTGTCACCAACGTAACGATTTCTGCGCCAGACGCCGCATCCTCAAGCGTTGCAGCCTCAATCACTTCCGCGCCGCTGATACATGCACTCACCTTCTCAGTAAAGGCTCTTCGCCGTTCCGGGTTAGGACTCCATATGCGAATGCGAGTGAGCGGCCGTACGGTGTTGATGGCGAAGACCTGTGCCAGTGCCTGTCTTCCTGATCCGATGACGGCGAGGTCGCTCGCATATTTTGGGGCGACCCAGCGCGTTCCAACCGCTGTCATGGCCGCTGTGCGTAGCTGCCCCAGCGTATTGGCTTCCATGATCGCGAGCAATCGACCGTTCTCGGTGCTAAACAGCGAGAAAACCGCCTTACCGCCTTGGGCTGTATGCGCCCAAGTCTTGAATCCACATACCCCGACACGAAGCGACGCGGAGCCCAGAGAATGCATAGCCCCCCCATTTCCGATGTCACCAAGTGCCTTCGGGACGTTGGATGCCACGCCGTTGCCGATTTCCAAAAGACTGCTTTCCAGGGCATCGACTGCATCGTCAAGCGGAACCAACCTGGCAACGTCGGTTTCTGTCAACCATATGGCGCTGGCATTCATTTTCTATTCCTAATGATAGTGTCGGTAATTTCCGTCATCAAATACCAACTATGTCTGGTTAGTCGTCTACAAACGGGAGATGACGTTGACTGGATTTACGCAAAATTAGCCATTGCTCGCCGTCGAATGTCAGCGTGTCCATGCAAAAGCGAACGGCAGTGGGTTGTATAGCTGCGGTTGCGTTCGCCACCCCCTTCTCAGCCTCGTACACTGTTAGAAAAAATCGCACTTGTACCCGATTGACATCAACAGGGTCCACGATTGGATTGGATACCGCGTGGAAGGTCCTTCTCTCTGCGGAGCGGCCGCTAAGCGCGGCAGAAATCTCGTCACGGCCGTTGAGCACTTCTCCATTTCTAACCCAGACGCCATCGGTTGAAAATAGGAGCGCTGCCTTCTCATGGCATCGGTTATCGAGGGAATGAAAAAACTCATACACGATCGATACACATGCCGCACCCGTGGCGGGATTGACTTTGGGTGACATAATTCACATCCCTCGCTCGTCGGCGACGCGATTCGTGAGTTTCCCAATAGCAGGGATTTCAACCTCGAACACGTCTCCTGGTTTCATATACAAGGGTGGCGTACGCGTCATTCCAACTCCCTCAGGGGTACCAGTCGCGATGACGTCGCCAGGACGCAAAGTGGTAAACGAACTAATATATGCAATCAGGCCCGAAACGGAGAAGATCATGTCGTCCGTATTGGAGCGCTGTACTTCGACGCCGTTCAATCGTCCCAACAGATCAAGGGCGTCTGGATTTTCAATTTCGTCAACGGTGGTGATCCACGGCCCCAACGCACCTGACTTGTCGAAATTCTTCCCCGGTGTGGCTTGAGTATTGTGCCTTTGAAAATCCCGCGCTGAATTTTCAGCCATGCAGGTATAACCAGCGACGAAAGACAAGGCGTTGGACTCGTCAACGTACCGAGCAGTCTTCCCGATAACGATGGCTAACTCAGCCTCATAATCGAAGCTGTCGGTTACGCGCGGGTGGATCACTTCCTGCTCGTGTCCGACTAGCGAGTCTGGGAAACGTATGAAGACAGAGGGATGCTGCGGAAGATTCCGCCCCATTTCCTCCAAATGTTTTCGGTAGTTCAGCCCTGCACAAATGACTTTTGCGTCGGGCAGGATTGGGGCAATCCATTGGACTTTAGAAATGGCAATTTCCTCTGAGTCCCGAAGTGCCCTGCCGTGTTGAATTGCATCCACAATGGTGCTGGCCATGGGAAGCGTAGAAACAAAGCCGTCTTTGACCACGCCCCAAGTCGGGCGACCGGCAAATGCAAGTCTGGCAATCTTCATGTGTCCCCTCGATGAGATAAGAAGTGCTCTTCCTAATTCCTTGGATACGACGAGGGACGTCGGCTCGGGCTGTAGCAGCCATACTGTTCAGCCGTCAGTTCGTCCCATGTTTCGCACCTGTAGAGAAAATCTACCTGACGTGGCAGCGCTCTAACACTGAAAATCTTGCAGTTCGCAAGTGCACGCCATGAATTGCGAATTGATGAGACTGCCAGGATTGGTATCGTGGGAGCCCGACCCGTCGCTAGTGCGGTATCGCGGCATCAGGAAGGCCGAGCGATCTTTCTAGCGAGATCCGTCAAAGTAGTGAATAGAATTCGAGGCGCGCGTGCACCCAACCAAAAGGTATCGCTGGCGTTGTTAGGTTACCGGGCGACCCAATTAATAGTCTGCCCGCATTATGTGGCCCCAATTGTTTCGAAACAGACAGCCCCGTCAATGAAGCACGAAGTCGGGGCCTATCTGGGCACGCAAGCCCGCTGGTTCCGCGACAGCACGGATAGAAGAGTCCGCCGGACGGCCCTCTCTCCTTCTACCCAAACTCCGCCACTCACCCCCCAATTCATTGAGCATTCTCTGAGGTCACACATTGCGGCTCTCCGAGTGATCGCCTTGTTCCAGGAGAATTCCATGCCACCATCGCGACCACCCTCCATTTCCGCGATGTCCCTACTGGAGCCACGCGAATACGGCACGCCCTCCTTGCCCCCCGGAAGCGCTTGCTGCGGCGTGAATCCATTGGAAATCTATACCGTTCGGTTCATCCTCGCAGAAGTCCACAGATACGCACATACCTAGGATTTTCCCCGATAACATGCGCATTCACATTGACGGGTCAGCTGAGACGATCCTAGAATTGTACCGATCGGTTTAGCAATGTGGGAGCGTACTGACCTTTGTGGTCCGCCGCTGGCGCCCCAGCTGTACACGACAGCGCGCGTGGGCAAAGTGCCGAGGGCGAACTAAATTCACGTTCAGTATTGCAATACGATTTTTTGACGTTTGGCGTCGAGCAGTTACCTGTACAGTCGTGGACCCATTCGTCGACATCCAAGAAGACACATCTCCAATCTACGCAACTTAAGTAACATTTATTTGTAGGAATACATACTAATTTTTTCTGCATTACCTCACTAACTCGCAGATCGCCAATCTGTCAACTCACTAGACAAGTTGAGTTCTGCCTCCTAGCCCCTCCCCCGCAACACAATGCCTAAAGGGAAATGCGATGCTTCAAGAAACCGTCGATGACCACTTCTTCTCTTTCTCGCCCAATCCATTCAACAGGGTCGCTCGAAGCCCTGAAATTTCCGAAGCGCTGTCGGCATCGACGTTAGTCGAACGCGCCCGAACGATGGTTCCATACCTTGCAGAAAATGCACGTGAAACGGAGAAATCCCGTCGCATTCCGGAGGAAACAATATCTCGATTTCGCGACGCCGGGTTCTTCCGTCTGATGCAACCGAGACGCTTTGCCGGCTACGAGTACGGATTCAGCCCGTTCGTTGACATCGTGAGCGAGCTGGCTCGAGGCTGCGCATCATCTGCATGGGGATGCTCCCTCGGAACGATTCATCAGTGGGTTGTCGGACTATTCCCCGAGCAGGCTCAAGGCGATGTTTGGGATGACGACCCTGGTAACATTGTTTGCGGCTCCTATGCGCCAGCCACAATTGCCCGCCGACACAATGGTGGCTTACTGATTAAGGGTCAATGGCGCTGGGCATCCAACGTTGACAACTCGCGTTGGGCACTACTCGGAGTTCAACTGCCTCCAAAGCGCGAAGGCGACGCTCCCGGTGGCGCGTTCCTTCTGGTTCCCTCCACAGATTGGACGGTCGAAGATGATTGGCATGTTGCAGGCCAAGCAGGGACTGGATCGAAAACGATTGTGCTGGAGAATGAAACCTTCGTTCCCGGACACCGCTCACTCACATTCGCCGAAGCTGCGTCGAACACCCCCCCAGGCGCAGAAGTGAACGACGCCGCGATTTATCGCGTCCCCTTGATGTCGATGATCCCAATTTGCCTGGTTTCGCCAATGGTCGGCAACGCTCAAGCGGCAATCGACAACTTCATCCTTCAGTGTGGGACTCGGGTTACTCGAGGTGGCGTTGCTGGCGCCGGAAACCGTTTAAGTCAGTTTTTCCCCGTCCAATCTCGCATCGCGGAGGCAACTGCGGCCGTCGATGCCGCACGGCTTCTGATATACCGCTGCGCTGCAGAGGTGGAGCAAATTGCGGTGAACGGCGAGACGGTCGACATCGCACGGCGCATCCGTAATCGGCGAGATATGGCGTTTGCAGCACGCCTATGCCAGCAGGCAGTAGACGCACTTTTTTCGGCCGTCGGCGCAGCCGGACTCTCGTTGGAGCAGCCTATTCAAAGAATTTGGCGCGACTCGAACATGATCTCGAAACACTTCAGCCTCAACTGGGATGCAATTTCGTCAATGACCGGTCAGTACCTGTTGGGACTCGAGCCGAAAGGCCAGTACTAATGCATTCGACGTGGAGCAACATCGTGCACTCACCTTCACAAACCCCATCGTCGGAACCTACGTGTAATGACGAGCGCGGCCTGCGCCGTTCCCTTGGGGCGTTTCCTACCGGCATCTGCCTAGTGACTACCGTCGGACTGCAAGGAAAGCGGGAGGGGATGACCATTAATTCCTTTGCATCACTGTCACTCGATCCCCCGCTGATACTCTGGAGCGTGCGCTCTGCAGCCAACAGTGCGCCAAATTTCCTCTCCGCCAGCCACTTCATTGTCAGCGTTTTGTCCGCAGATCAAAAGGACCTCGCAGTGCACTTTGCTCGACCGGAGCTCGACAAGTTTCTGGCTTTCGAGTCGAAATTCGAAACTGGCGTGGGAGGGTGCCCTCGCCTCAAAACGAGTGCAACAACCTTCGAGTGTTCTCGACATTCAACTCACGAAGAGGGAGACCACAGTGTCATCATTGGCAAGGTCGAAAGATTTAGCACGAGCGACCTATCGCCCCTGGTCTTCCATAGGGGTAGAATAGGCACCCTTCGCGAGCACGCACTGGGCGCTTTCGTCTAGCGCATCGCAAAGCAGTGACGCTATGAATCTCTAAGGTCACCGAGCTCGTCATCCGTTCAGTATCTGCGCGGATGACGTTGTCTGCACCCTTGAGCGGACGCTGCGACCGCTGACTCTCTCGACTGCGAACGTGGCTCAAAAGCGCGCCGCCAATCGACACAGCTCGCCATACGCCAAGCTCTTACTCGTCTGTGCTCGCGTGGAGACTTGGAGAACTCTTCGGTATAGTTGTAACTCGCCTGCCGCTCATCCGTATTCACAATGCGCAAAATACCCGCTCCGGAACGAAGTAACAAGACGCTTTCCGTGCTGAAAGCAGCCACGACCGTCTTTCTTGCAAACGGTTTTAGCGCTGCCACCACTGACATGATTCAGCGCGAAGCCGATGTCTCAAAGGCGACTATGTACGCTTGCTTCCCAACCAAGGAAGCTATGTTTGCCGCCGTCATCGAGCGAGAATGCGCCGTGGTATCTGGGACCGTGCGTGCAATCCAGCCAGAGAGCGGCAATATCGCGAAAACGCTGACCAACATCGGCACGTCCTATCTTAAAATAATTCTCTCACCACCCGCATTGTCGTTGTTCCGCGTTGTAGCTGCAGAAGCACCTCGCTTTCCGGATTTGGCCCGCCAGTTCTATCTTGCGGGCCCCAACGTCATTACATCTATGGTAGCGGAACGACTGGCAGAGTCCGCACGAGCCGGTGAAATTGATGTCCAGTATGTCGGCATCGACGCAGCCGCGTCCCATTTCGTTAGCATGCTTCGAGGCGAGGGACTAATGGAGTGCTTGATGCACCCTACAGCACAACCATCAGCCGCGCAGATTGACCACTGGGTACGACTCGCGGTCACGACGTTCCTGTGCGCCTTTGGCATCGCCCGACCCACATGTAGTCCAGTGTAACTACGCTCGCGAAGACAGAAGCACAGCCGCGAGTGGCAATACGGTCAGCTACGGATCGTCACGAAGCTTCCCGGCGCCCCACGTTGATGCGCTTCTCCGACGGTACGCCGTCAACCGGTCGTAGCGGAAACTATAGCCCCGCGTACCACGCCTCGACTTACGGCCTCACCTCGAAACTCGAGCCTTGACGATTTTGAGACGGAAGCGGGTACACTGCCTCAGCGACTGATGCAGGAGAAACAAATACGTCGCTTGGTCTACCGGGCATAGAGGAGCCAGAGTGCGCTTCGTAGTGAACCGGGTAGACTCTTTCGGCGCATTGAAGTAGATCTCGATCGGGATGTTATCCCACGCACTGGCGCGCCGGCTCATCGAGAGTTTTGCCTTGAAGGCTGCGGCCAGTTTCTGATGCGCTAGCCTCGCATATTGGAGAACGCCGTCGGGATGAATGCAAGAGCTGGCCCGCTGCCGGCTTACGTTACCAGCACGCGTTGAACAGTGCGTGGCGAGCCAGATCCGCGTTGATTCGCTCTGGCATGAGCCAGCCCACTATAGGCCGACCCGCCGGATCCAGGACCGCCGCCAGGCATGACCAGCCTTCGCCGGTCGTGATGAGCGTGATGTCGCTGACCATACTGTCAGCACAACCGTATGCCTTCCCATATTCTAAATGCGGCATTTCAAGCGGCTGCTCCATTCACACCGGATAAAGCGATTAGCGGATCTACGACCAATATAGCGCTATTCCGATCCCACCGCAGCGCTGCGAGCCGCGATTGCAGCGTCGTATATACACTTGCATCTTGTGTATAGCCTCTCGCCTTCGCTGGTGATAACGATCCTCCTGGTCGTCCGCTGTAGAAGTGGCGCGCCAATCCACTGCTCGAGCTCGACAACTGCTCGACTTAAAGTAGATTTACTTAATCCCAATTTTCGTGCCGCCTGACTGAAGCCCCCATGCGAGACGACGCATACGAAATACATTAGGTAGTTGGCGTTGAGGGGCACTTTTTCGCCAACGTTCGATTGCTCCATGGCACTATTAAATCGGCTAAACGAATCGACGAAATAGGATAGCTTTCGCAAATCGATCACCGGCATATGGCGCTGATCGATTCACTTAACACCTGGTTATGCGATAGATTTGGCGCCAAACACGGCTGCATATTCCCGAGCAAAGTCATCGATGCTCCGAGCACGCGTGCCGAGAATATCCGGTACGGCATCCGTGACAACATCACCCCAGTCCTTGCTGTAAGCGGCAAAATAGTCATGCAGTACGTTCAAGGTGAACTCGTCGAACCCAGCCTTCGCCATATTATCCAGCGCGTCCTGGAGCGGAACGCTTACATAGCGCACGGTCTTCGACAGCACAGCACTCAACACCTCAGCGACCCGATCCATCGAGATAGAAGTGGGTCCGGTCAGCGTGTAGATTTTGTTTTCATGACCGCTCGACGTCAGTACGCGAGCTGCCACACGCGCAATGTCGCCGGTGTCAATCATGCCCATCTTTCCGTCCTGCAACGGAAGCGGGAGCACTCCTTGCTCGGCTACGCTTTGCGCAGCCATAAGCAAGTTCTGCATGAAGAAGTGCGGTTTGAGGATCGTATAGCTGATTCCGGAAGCGATAAGCTCCGCATCCGAAAGTGCATGCAGACGTCCATTGATTGTCGGGGCGTCATGTGCCGCTCCGAATGCTGAAACCCGCACAATCCGCCGCACGCCTGCCTCGCGAGCCGCCCACACTGCGTTCGAGCCTTGCTCGGGTGCTCGAGGACCGGGCGGCGTCAACATAAAGACAGTATCAACCCCCGAGAACGCGGCAGACAGGGTACGAGGCCGTTCAAGATCTGCGATTACGACGTCGGCACCACTTGCTTCAAGCGCCGCAGCCTTCTTCGGGTCCCGCACCAACGCTCGGACCTTTTGGTCCGCGCTTCTGAGCAATCCGACGACAGCCGTAGAAATGGCGCTCGTCGCACCTGTGACAAGAATTGTATTTGACATGATCTCTTTCTCATTGCAACTGGTTTTGCCGTAAGCAGGCACTGAGACGGACGAGGCAAGACTCGTCCGTACGTATAGTTCGAACCCGCTACTGGTTAGAATCAGGCTGCGTCAAGCGTCGGGTAGTCGGTGTAGCCCCGCTCTTCGCCTTGGTAGAACGTGCTCTTGTCTGCTTCATTGAGCGACGCGCCCAGTGCAAAGCGGCGCACCAGGTCGGGGTTCGCAAGGAACAGGCCGCCGAAGGAAACAAGGTCGGCCGTCCCGCCTTGAATCGCTGCTTCAGCGCGCGCTGCGTCGTACCCACCGTTTGCGATGTACGCTCCACCGAAGCGAGACTTGAGCGCCGCAAAGTCGAATTCGCCTTCACCCAATTGCATCACGTGCAGGTAAGCCAACCCATATTGACCCAGCATCTCAGCCGTGTAGCCAAACGTCGCAGTCGGGTCGCTGTCGCTCATCGAGAAACCGTTGAAAATGGGCGAAATCCGAACACCCACTCGACCAGCACCGAACACCGAAATTACCGCTTCGACGACTTCCTTGAGAAAACGCGCCCGGTTCTCCACTGAGCCACCGTACTCATCAGTGCGATGATTGGTTCCGTCACGGAGGAACTGATCAATCAGATAACCATTTGCGGCATGGACTTCTACGCCATCGAAGCCAGCAAGCTTCGCGTTAATCGCAGCTTGCCGAAACTGGTCAACGACTCCCTGAATTTCGTTCAGTTCGAGCGCACGCGGCGTCTCAAGAGTCTTAAGGCCCGCCTCTGTGAAAATGTCACCGTCTGCCTTGATGGCCGAAGGCGCAACGGGTAACGCATTACCCGGCTGTACCGACGGATGAGACAGACGGCCCACGTGCCAAATCTGCAGAAATATGCGGCTTCCGGCAGCATGCACTGCTTCCGTCACCTGACGCCAGCCGGAGATCTGCGCCGCCGAATGAATCCCTGGTGTGCGCGGATAGCCCTTGCCCTGCGGCGAGATCTGCGAAGCTTCGGTGATGATCAGGCCGGCCGTGGCGCGCTGTTGGTAGTACATAGCATTCAAGGATGTCGGGGCATCGCCATCACCCGCGCGGCTACGCGTCAGGGGTGCCATCACCATACGGTTCTTCAGTTCAAGCGCGCCCAAGCGAGCGGGCGCAAGCAAACGGTCAAATGCGGTGTTAGTCACGTCCAATTTCCTTCAAAAGGCCATTGCGGCCGTCATACCCTAGAGGGGCGACTCCAATCAGGACCGTTCGGTCCAAAATTGGCCCAAAAAATCCCCACGCTGCGTGGGGCACGATTTACTGAAGCGCGTCGAGCATTACGGCAAGTGCGTCATCCAGCCTGTCCGCGTCGGCCTGGGACCGAGCCATCAGTTGCAACCCCTGATGCGTCACCATCAGGAAGCGCGCTAGCTTGCGCGAATCTTTGCTGCCGGGAATCGAACCGTCAGCCTTTCCACGTTCAATCGCGTCAGCGAACGCATCCTCAATTCCCAGGAAGTCACGTTCAACCAAGCTCTGGACCTCGGCGTCGTGCGGGCCAAGCTCGACCGCTTCATTGCAGCTCATGCACCCAAACGGCTGTTCGTCTGCACGGGCATGCTCCACAACCATCTCGAAGAATGCTTGAATCGATTCGAATGACGTAGGCCGGCTTCTCAGGTATCCATCCAGCATCCGCATGCGCTCCTGCTGGTAGACATTGAATGCCGCGATGAAGAGTTCGCGCTTGCTACCGAAAGTGTCGTACAGGCTGCTCTTGCTCAAACCCGTCGCCTGAAGCAGATCGTTGAGCGACGTCGCTTCGTAACCTTTGCTCCAAAACGCGCGCATCGCCTGCATCAGCACTACTGTCTCATCAAATTCGCGTGGCCTACCCATCTGGACTTCCTTATCAATGTCAACAGCATAGCCGTTTAGGACCGATCGGTCCATAACAAATCTGGAACAATCCGTTGCATGCGGGATGCATCCCTATTTAGCACGATACGAGTGAATTCAGAGCGCGACTGGATTCCCCACAAACTTCGCGCGAGGGCGCAAAAGAAATCCCATGGTTCGCTGCTCAAGCACATGGGCAACCCAACCGCTGGTACGGCCGAGAATCCAGATTGCAGTCGCCGACCCATCCGGCATTCCCAGTGCCCGCGCTAACGTGACGAGTGAAACAGCGACACCGGGGCTGGCTTCCAGCCTGTTTCGAACATCGTCCAGAAACGCCAACGTGTTCCGCGTACCGGCATCGAGCCCTGGCAGCGACCTCGTCATCTCGAGAATGAGGTCGGCACGCGGATCACCGCCCGGATACATCGGATGATTGAATCCGAACAAGCTCGCGCCATATTCCTTGACCAAGCCTGCCCTCTGGGACAGATCCTTCGCGGCGGTCGTCTGAAGCAACGCAGTCTCCACCTTTTGCGTCGCGGTTCCCGTGGAGAATCCCACATGCGCCCCTATTGCCGCAGCCAAGCAGTTGTAGAGGTCAGCATTCGTTGACGCTGCGATACGCGCCGCGAACGTGGCCGGGGCTAGTTCGTTGTCGGCAAGAACGATGAGCGCGCCATTCACGGCGTTTACCGCTTCCGGTGTCGGAATGATGCCATTGATGCGCAGAAGGAATGTAGCCAGCGACTCATACGGTTCACGTTCGGCAAATCGACTTACCGGCTGCAGAAACCCAAGACACCCTGCCATCGTTTGCATAATCAGCCGCGCGGCAGGGACAGAGGCACCGTCCGCTATCTCCTGAGCGCCCCGCCCTTGCATGCCGAGCCCGAAGGTAACCATGCCGAACAGGTTGCCGATATCGCCTGACACCGGCGAATTCCGGAAGTGATCAAGCAACTGCCTCACATCGTCTGGAGTCGCGATCGCCGGCCACGGGGCAAAGTTGTCCTGCCACATTCCCGTGATCAACAGTTGCACAACCGATTCAAAGGCGACGCCGGCGCGCGCCATTTCTACCGCGGAGCGGTTTCGGTAAAGCGGCCCAGCAGACGTCACCTGAGTGATCGCGGACGCAACCACAGGCGCCCCCCAATGCATTGTGGATTCAGCTGCGGCCACCTGGGGCGGTCGCCCGCGTTTGCGACTGCGTACGCGCTCGACGTCCGTGCGGTAGTACAAGCTTTTGCGCCCGTCCGGGTGAGGCGCAGTCTTGATCAGGCCCCGGCTCACGTACGCATAGAGCGTACCGGCCTTGATGCTGAGCAGATCGAGCACTTCAGCGCGAGTCAATAGATCTTTGTGCATTTACTTGCGTTTACATCGCTGGACGTAATCAACCAATTGTACCGCTACGCCCATGCAAGTCGGCATTCTCTGCCCCCAAAATGGCTGACCATGCCTTTATATTGATTTGAATTCTCAATCTTGATTATTAAAGGTGCGAAGCCTATCGTTTGGCATCGCAGAGGCAGTCCAGCGATTGCCATCGGATAACCACTAACAGTCCAGGAGCAGGAGGAAACAATGCACGACCTCAAACACGACTTCGCAACACAAGAAGCCTTGTTCATCGACCAAACCGGTTCACGTCCCCGCGACAACCACTATTGGGACCCGGTTGTCATCACTCGCGAAGAAATCGAGGCGGAAGTTGAACGGCTTGCGGCACTGCCGGCTCCTGAAGATGGTCGTCGCCAGTCGCTGATCGTTCACCCGGCCGCAGACCGCACCAGCCCTGGTCTCGCGCCCGGTATCCAAGTGGTACTGCAAGTGCTGCTGCCCGGCGAATCGACGCGACCGATGCGCCATAACGCGACCGAAGTGAACTTCTGCATCCGTGGCGGCGGTCGCACTATCGTTGCGGGCCGCTCCATTTCGTTCCGCCAGTACGACGTCTGGAATCACCCTTCGTACGTTGCATATCAACACATCAACGACACGGACGAAATCCAAGTTCGACTGACCTATTCGAACATTCCGCTGCTGCAGCATATGGAAATCTACGTTCCCGATTTCGACGTTGCTCTTGATGTCGAAAGCGGGCCTGCGATTATGCATGCCGATGACGACCCCCGCCGCAAGAACCCGTTCGGTACGTTCCCGATCGGCACCGAAGGCGGTCTGCTGATGCCGTACGAAACGCTGATCAACCCGAAGGTTGTGGAATCGAAGCCGCTTCACTTTCCGTGGGAAAACGTAAAGGCGGAACTCGACAAACTCGCAGCGCTTGGCAGCGACTACATCGGCCGACGTCTTTACATGATGTACAACCCGACGACTGGTCGAACGAACGGCATTACGCCGAACTTCTTCGCGACGATGACGATTCGCCCGCCGAAGATTGTTGACCGCCCGCACCGCCACGTATCCGCCGCAATCAACTACTACTTCTCGGGTTCGGGTCACAGCATGGTGGCCGGCAATCGCTATGACTGGAAAGCGGGCGACCTGATGCTGTCGGCGCCGGGCTGGGCCGTACATAACCACGCGTCGCACGACGAGTCGGTTTATGAACTGACGATTCAGGATCAGCCGCTCAACATCCACATGGAGTCGCTGCTCTGGCAGGAAAGCATGAAAGAAGCTCCGGCGCTGCTCGGCACCCAGACGGGATTCGAGACCAACCGCAGCGCAACGGCTGCCTAAGGGGAATCTTCATGAACCAACTTTCTGCCCTGCAAGGGTCGATTACCCCAATCGTCACACCGTTCCGCAACGGCGTCGTCGACTATGAAACGTACGCGCGTCTCGTCGACTGGCAAATTGCCAACGGCGGCCACGGCGTGCTCGTGAACGGCACCACCGCGGAACCTAGCACGCTCACCGTGAGCGAGCGCAACCGTCTCGTGGACGTCGCAATTGAAGCGGCCGCTGGGCGTGTTCCGGTTCTCGCGGCCACCGGCTCGCAGTCACTTGCCGAGACGCTCGAACTGACCGTACACGCGGACAAGGCTGGTGTCGACGGCCTGCTGGTCGTGACGCCCTATTACATCCGACCGCCTCAACGTGGTCTCGTCGAATACTACGTTGACGTTGCCGGTCGGACCGACCGCCCGATTCTGATTTACCACATCCCTGGCCGTGCAGCAGTCAGCATGGACCTGGCCACCGTCAAGGCCATCAAGGAACGCGCGCCGAACCTCGTCGGCATGAAGCACGCAGTGAATGACATGGGCTTCGTTACCCACATGCTCGATGCATTCGGTCCTGACTGGCGCGTGTTCGTTGGGCTTGAGGAACTGAGCTTCCCGATGCTCGCAGTTGGCGCATGCGGCCTGATGAACGCGGTCGGGAATCTCGCACCGCGCAAGGTCGCGGATCTTTGTGAAGTCGTCGCACGCGGTGACCTCGAAGCTGGCCGAAAGCTGCATTTCGACCTGTTCGATCTGAATCTTTCCGTTTTCTTCGATACGAATCCGATTCCCATCAAGTACATGATGAAGCGGATGGGCCTGCTGCCGAGCAACGAACACCGTCTCCCGATGGTGCCTGCAACACCCGAACTCGAAAAGCGCCTTGACGGCGTCCTCGAGCGTGCAGGTTTGATCTAAGGACCGGGCGCCCATGGACAAGAGGTCAGACGAAATGGCGACGCTCGCGCTTGGTCGTCCCGATTTGTTACGCGAGGCCGCGTACATCGGCGGAGAGTGGATTGAAGCTGGGACCGGCCCGAAGGTCATCGTGCGTGATCCAGCCTCGGGAAAGACGGTTGGATATGTGCCCGACCTCGACGTGGGCGCCGTAAAGACCGCCATCGCGCGGGCGGCCACGGCCTTTGACAGCTGGAAGCACACCACCGCAAAGCATCGCGCGCAGGTATTGCAGAAGTGGTACGACAAGGTCCTCGAAAACATTGAAGACCTCGCGCTCATTCTCACGACGGAACAAGGCAAGCCGCTAGCCGAGGCTCGCGGGGAAATTCGCTACGCTGCCTCGTTCATCGAATGGTTCGCCGAAGAGGCGAAACGCGTGAACGGAGACATCCTCCCTGCTCCAGTCGAGGGTAATCGCATCCTCGTTCTGAAACAGCCAATTGGCGTGTGCGCGGCCGTCACACCATGGAATTTCCCAGCGGCGATGGTGACGCGCAAGATCGGGCCAGCACTAGCAGCAGGTTGCACAGTGGTGCTGAAGCCAGCCAGTGCGACTCCGTTCACCGCACTGGCGCTTGCTGTACTTGCTGAGGAGGCAGGCGTGCCTCCTGGTGTGATCAATGTCGTCACTGGTAGCGCTCGCCGGATTGGCGACGAACTATGCAGCAATCCGCTGGTACGCAAGTTGACTTTTACTGGCTCGACTGAAGTCGGACAGGAGTTGATGGCCAAGTCGTCAGCGACAGTCAAGAAAGTCTCCATGGAACTTGGCGGCAACGCTCCGTTTATCGTCTTTGACGATGCAGACGTGTCGAAGGCCGTTGCAGCGGCGATGTTCTCCAAGTTCAGGAATTCAGGACAAACCTGTGTTTGTACGAACCGATTTCTCGTACAGGACGGCGTATACGACGCTTTCTGTAACGCATTCGAAGAGGCCGTCTCCCAGTTGCGCGTCGGGCCGGGAACTGTAGAAGGCGTTGATCAAGGCCCACTCATCAATGCCGACGCCATTGCCCGTGTGACTGAGCTAATCGAGGAGGCCGACATGCGAGGCGCCACCGTAACGGTCGGCGGCAGCCGTCACGCTCTGGGCGGCAACTTCTTCGAGCCGACCGTCGTCCGGAATGTTGAGCCGGACATGCGCATATTCCTCGAGGAAGCATTCGGCCCCGTCGCACCGATCACCCGATTCGCCACGGAAGCCGAGGGAATCGCACTTGCCAACGATACCGAGTTCGGTCTTGCGAGCTATTTCTTCGCTACCGGCATGGAACGCATCGTTCGCGTTTTCGAGGCACTCGAAACGGGCATGGTCGGCATCAACACAGGTGCAATCTCGTCGGAAGTGGTTCCATTTGGCGGCATAAAGGCCTCCGGCGTCGGGCGCGAAGGTTCTCGCTATGGCATCGACGACTACCTGGAAATCAAGGCTGGCGTGCTGGCTGGTGCATTCTGACAGACAGATTAGTTACTGGAGACAAACATGAGCACACAGATTCCGCGCCTCGAAATGCAATCGCTACGCCCCGACCTCGCAGCCTACCTTGAACCTCGGGTCAAGCGGCTGGGGTATCTCGGTGAACTCTTCAAATGCGCAGGGAATGCTCCCGACGTGATTCTTCAGTTCATGCACTTCACCGATGCACTAAAGAACGCCCTTCCCGACCGCCTCACCGAGCTCGGTGCATTGACAGTCGCCAGCTACATGGAAAATCGGTACGAGCGTCATCAGCACGAGCGCTTAAGCGTGAAACTGGGCTTTCCCCGCGAGTGGATTGCCCAGGTTACCAAACTCGACCCGGCCGCTGCCGATACATTCACAGAGGTCGAGACCACCGCACAAGTCTATGCACTCGCTGCGCTCAACAAGCGAGGCATCGGCGTCGAGCAGGAGTTCGAGGCTTTCGCGAGCCTCGTCCCCGCCTCGGAAGCGATGGCTTTCGCACTGCTGATCGGCCGCTATATCACCCACGCTATCGTGGTCAACACGTTGCAACTGGCGCCGCCGGTGCCTTCGATTTTTGAGGAATGATAGTCCTATGACTTCACCGATCTGGATTTCCGAGCAGAACGTCGTGGACCTGATGAGCTTGCCCGACGCTATTGGAGCTCTCGAACAGGGGCTCGCGCTTCAGGCAAGTGGTGACGCCCGAAACATGGTCAAGACTCACGTCGCATGGGGGGAGAACAATCTCCACGCAATTGGCGCGAGCGTTCCGGGAAGTGGGCTCGTGGGAACGAAAACGTGGGCGCATACCACCGGCGGTACTTGTCCATTGCTCATCCTCTTCGATTCCGGCACTGGACAACTGAAGGCGATTATCGAAGCGTTCGCCCTCGGGCAAATGCGCACCGGTAGCATTTCAGGGGTGGCAACACGTTGGCTGGCGCGACGCGACGCAGACGTGCTGGCGCTAATCGGCACCGGCAAGCAGGCGCTCGCGCAACTCGCTGCTGTCGCGGCCGTTCGCCCGCTGCGTCAGGTAAGGGTCTTCAGTCCGACACCGGAGAAGCGTCTCGCATTCGTCGAGCGTGCCCGCAAATCATTCCCCGGCATCGAAATTGAAGAGTCGAAATCTGTTGAGGAAGCGGTAAAGGATGCTCCGATCATCACAACCGTGACGCGTGCAAAGCAACCGTTCCTCGCAGCTTCGATGGTCGCACCGGGCACCCATATCAATGCAGTCGGCGCAATCACTGAGGAGCGCCTCGAACTGGATGACGAAGTGTTTTCGCGATGCACCCGCGCCGTCGTCGACGACCTACCGGCAGCTCAAAAGCTGTCAACCGAGCTGATCCGTACGTACGGCAAATCGCAGCGATGGGACGCGGTATCGTCTTTGTGTGACGTCGTCGCAGGCGAGCGGGCTCGAAGCGCCAGCGACGACATCACTGTATTCAAGGCGATGGGCATGGGTGTTTCCGACCTCGCACTTGGCGTCGAGATCCTCGCGCGTGCCACTCGTGCCGGGGTAGGAATCGAGCTACCAACGCCAGTTCGCATCCCTCCGCGACTTTCCTGACCGCCGCGACGAGCCAAACAGGGGCGCAGCTCAAGCCTGCCCGTTACTGACTACTCCGCAAGCTGCGCCCCTCATAGAATTACATTACGGAGACGAAACGTGAGCATCAGCCCAAGCGTGGCACACTCTACCAAACAAGGCAAAAATCCCCCGGACGGGGCTGGGCTTCGGCAAGCGGTCGCCTCCCCCGGCATAATCGATATATCCAACGAAATAGAATCCGCTCCATTAAGGCCGTTCCACATCAAGCTCGGTCTCCTGATTTCACTGATTCTGTTGTTTGACGGGTATGACCTGTATAACGCGGCGTACATCGTCCACTACGTTGCTGTGGCGTGGCAGCTCACAGCACAACAAATCGGCGCATTGCTCTCGAGCGGACTAGCCGGATTCGCTGCCGGTTCGACAATGTCAGGATTCTTCGCCGACCGGTTCGGCCGCAGAACTGTTCTCCTTGTCGGATGCTGGACCTCCAGCGCCATGAGTCTCGCGATTGCGTGCCTCGCGCGCGATCTGCATTCGTATATTGCGCTCCGCTTCGTCATGGGACTCTCGCTTGGGCTGCTCATGCCCGTTGCAATTACCTACATAAACGAGATTGCCCCTTCCCGCGCATCGAATCTCTTCACGGCTTGGTTCTTTTCCTTGGGCTGGCTAGGCGGAGCATCGTCGGCGGGACTCATTGCAGCATGGCTTGCGCCCCGCTACGGCTGGCAAAGTCTCTACTTTGCGGGGGCGGTGATGTTACCCGTCAGTGTGCTGCTTCATCGGCTACCCGAATCGCCGCATTTCCTGGCAAGCCGCTCTCGTTGGGCAGCGCTCACGGCACTGCTGGCGAAAATTCATCCCGATCGCGCAACGACGTATGCATTAGCTCAATTTTCCTCTAAGCATGAGGAGAAGAAGGCCTCATTCGGGCAGTTGCTATCGCGCACATACCTCGCACGGTCGATTTGCTTTTGGGCAGCGGGCATGCTCAGCCTGTTCTCCGCCTACAGTCTGTCGACGTGGCTGCCTACCATCATGCTCGCGCGTGGCGGCAAGCTCTCGGCAAGCTTCGCTTACGGCTCGCTTCTCGCGGCCTGTGCCGTCGGTGGTGGCCTGTTAACTGCTGCGATAGCTGATCGAGTTGGCGACCGTCGTCGTGTCATCGCACTGAGCTATGTACTCGGCGCCGTCGCCATCAGCGCACTCGCGCGTTCCCAGACGCCTCTTTCGACGATGGCGGCCGTCGCAGCTGCCGGAATCTTTGTCGTCGGATCCCAGGTCGTTCTGAACAATTTGGTGGCATCTTCTTACCCCACCGAAATTCGCGGAACCGGCGTCGGGATGTTTCTGGGAATAGCGCGAATTGGAGCAATGCTTGGTCCGGTGATTGCCGGCATCACGAGGCAACTCTCCGGCTCCTACGACTTAGTCTTCAGCATTGTGGCAGTCGCTGTCCTATTGACCGCTCTCCTGGTCTATGGCGCCCCAAGGGCCAACAGCACTGGGAAGAGCAACAAGGACGCAATCGACGAAATTGGAAGCAAAGCGGACGCCGCCAAAGGTTATCCGCACTAGTACCTCGAGCTGCTCGCGCTCGCAATTCAGCACTTAACAACAACATCGCCAGGCGCAGTTGAGGGTTTTGTCTGAAAGCAGGGGTGTTTCCCACGGACGTAGCGATGGGACTGCGACCCGAAGTAGTCTGATGGAGCGCAAGATGGCTAGACGAGAAAGTTCCCTTCACTCGACGGTTGCGCACTGGCTCGTCCCTGATTCGACGAAGCCGGTTCGAGTTACACGGTATAGAAACAGGCGATACCCCAAGGAACGCTATGTGTATATCGAGGCATTCAGGGCTGGGATACAAGTCGCGATGTTTTTCTTCCGTCACCATGACGGAACGTGGCGCATCTACCCACCGGCTCGGCCCCACCCTGCGATGTGCTTCCACCGTGCCCCCACGCGCATTTAGCGCGGGTGTCCGATCCAGAGCATGCCCCCGAAAACGACTCTTTAGGCTGCACTGACCAGGAAGTCCGTGCAGCGACCTTACGATGCGATGCGTAGGGTCTAGGAGAGAGTTACTTGAACTGTAGTCACGAGCAGCGTCACCTTTGTGGATGCATACCGCTTGGGATTCGCTGCCGAATAAATAGGAGACGATGTACATGTTTAGCTGGCTCACCATCAAGTTACGACTGGTCTTAGTAACTGGTTTCCTTTGTCTGCTCCTGACCGCCACTGGCTTGCTCGGCTTGCACAGCCTGAGCCGTGTGAACGCATCGTTGAAGACAGTCTATGAGAATCGTTTGCTCTCTATGGAGCGCCTGGATTCGATGGTGCGATCGCTCAACCGCATACGTTACTCCGTCGCGTCCTCCGCCGACGACGCAAGCCAAGAGGCGACGGAGACTAGACTAGCGCGACTCAAGGGCGATCTTGCGGAAGGCAACAAGGCATGGGCTGAGTACAGTGCCGGCGGACTTTCGGCAAACGAGAAGGCGAAGGGAGACGCACTCGTCGCAGCGTTTGGCCAGTTCTTCGGGCAGGGCGTCAAGCCGGCTATGGAGGCGATGCAAGTCCACGATTCCGCACGCATTGCCGCTATTGTGCATGGCCCCATGGAATCGCTATACGCGCCCGTGCAGAACGGCCTCGATGGGCTAATTGCGATTCAGATGGAGGCCGGTCACCAAGAATATGAACAATCGCAAACGAACTATGAGCTTGTACGCACCCTCTCACTTGTAGCCGTCGGCGGCGGTATGTTGGCAGCCACCATCCTCGGCTGGTGGCTGATTCGTGCAATTTCTGACCCACTTTCCAACGCAGTTGAAATTGCACAACGCGTTGCACGCGGCGACTTGTCCCTGAAAATTGATATCAGGTCACAGGATGAGACGGGACGCTTACTGGCCGCGCTACAGCATATGAATGAGAGCTTGATCCGAATGGTCACCGAAGTCCGCGATAGCTCCGACAACATCGGTTCCACCACGGAAATGATAGCTGCAAGCAATTTAGACTTGTCAGCGCGCACCGAGTCGCAAGCAGCCTCCCTGGAGGAAACTGCTTCGTCAATGGAACAATTGAGCTCGACTGTGAAGCAAAACGCCGACAACGCGCTCCAGGCGGATGAGCTGGCCCGATCCGCATCAGTGGTCGCCTCGCAAGGAGGAGCCGCTGTACAGCGCGTGGTCGAGACGATGACACGGATCAACGAGTCGTCGCAGCGAATCGGCGAAATCATTGGCGTAATTGAAGGCATTGCCTTTCAGACCAATATTCTCGCGCTCAATGCAGCTGTCGAGGCCGCGCGAGCTGGCGACCATGGACGAGGGTTCTCCGTTGTCGCTTCCGAAGTGCGTACTCTCGCGCAGCGTTCGGCGCAGGCAGCGAAAGAAATCAAGACACTTATCGACGGTTCCGTCGCTAACGTTAGCGCGGGTAGCCGACAGGTCGACGAGGCTGGAGCGACTATGACTGAAGTCGTGGACAGTATTCGACGCGTTGCATCGATCATGAGCGAGATTTCCGCCGCGAGCCAAGAACAGTCCGCGGGTATCGACCAAATCAATCGCGCTGTCACACAGATGGACAAAGGCGTTCAGCAAAACGCGGCGATGGTAGAGAATGCGTCGGCGACGGCGAACGCGTTACGCGAGGAAGCGAATCATCTAGCTCGCTCTGTGTCGGTATTCAAACTGAACGGCTGAAAGCGGTGACGAGACGTTCGATGTGGCGCTTCTTGATAATGGCACCGTCGTACAAGTATTTCGACAAGAGAAATCTCCTCCGCTCCGCCTTACGCATTTACCGGGCCACAAGAATTAAATAGATCCAAATGTTTTGTAGTGTATAGCTGTATTTTAGCAAGGAGCCCACGCCATGATGACGTCTCGACCGCTTACTGCACACCCACCTCCGAGGCTGCACATCTTCGAACAAGACGGCAGTTGGCACTGGGGTATTACGGTCCCCAGAGGTCCGTGCAGCGGCTTCAAAGTGATTGCCTACAGCGAAGCGGGATTCGACTGCGAGGCTGCAGCACAACATGACGGAGATCGGGCGCTTGATAGGCTCGCTGAGGCGGTTGACGCGGCTTTTGTGCCTACACCGCCCGACGATTATGTGACTATCCAGGAGCGCCCATCAGGGCTACCTTCCATTCGTCCACCGAGCGACTGCCCCCCACTACAGCAGGAGCAGCGTTCCGCTGCGTACCCACATGCGGTGGGATCGGCAAGCATCGCGACGCAGCGGAAGAGGTACGCAATGTGCCGTCTACGTGTTGCCATCCAGCGATTGCTGGATGCGAATAGTGCAGGTGAGCGCACGATGGCGACGCGCTGGGCAAACGCCTGGAGCGGTGCCATCGGCACGCGCACGCTCACAGATTGGTCCCAAGCTGAGATAAGCCCGTACGAGTCCACTGCCCATGATGCCAGTCCTCCCATCTGACGCTTGGACACTACCTAGAGCCGTGCTCGCTTCGCACTACACGCTACCCCCTGGAACAAAGTGCAACGCCAATCTCCACGGGCGAATCTGCGAACGAAACTGGTGAATTTTATTGTTCACCAGTTTACATCCGCGGAATCTAAATCGAGACAACGAGGCAGCTCGTAAGGCCGCCTTCGTCGACATCTGTGTTTATTCCGGCAGCGGGTTTTGGCCGATTACCATTGCGCCCTTATTCGCCGCATTGCGAACGACTTCGAATCCATATGCGGTCATGCCCTCCTCATAGATGCGCATGGCATCTCCCAGCGCGAGTCCTCCACTTTCTACCGCGAGCAGCTGACGCCCAAGGTTAGCCGCGTCGCGTAGCGCAACATTGGCCCCGCGCCCGAGGCTCGGCGACATAGCATGTGCCGCGTCGCCAAGCAGAGTGACATTGGGAGAGGACCCGAGATTGCAAGGGATGGAGCTGTACATCTCCACGTAGAAAAACGAGCCGCGTTCGCCGGCTGCGACCAACCTCTTGCTATCATCCGGCCAGTCCGTGATCAGTGAGATGGCGAGTTGCTGGAGTTCGTCGCTGTCAGCCCTACGCAATTCGGCATCGTCCGCGCCGATGAATTTAGAACGGGCGGCGACGATGCAGGCGACGTAGTCTTCGCGAGCGGGAAGATTGGCTTCCGGAGCAAGGCATCTCGAAGCGGCCGAGGGCTCCATCGGGAAAAGCACACCGCCCATGCCGAGAAGAACCTTTCGCTCGTCCGAACTAAGGGTAAAGACATCTGCTGTGACGTGAGCCGGGGCAAGTCGGCGAGCCTCAGAGGCCGACAGACGACCATAGATGCAACGCACACCCGTATCCATTGTCTGCGCATGAGGAGCGCGCTGCTGACGGATTGCGGAGTTGATGCCATCCGCACCGACCAACAAATCCCCAGTCACCCTTGTTCCGTCAGCGAGAATGGCCGAGACCCCATTGCCATCGCTTTCATAGCCTGTCACCGCCTTGCCGTAGTGACAGACATCATCGAGCCCGGTTAGCAGGATCTGGCGCAGTACTGCACGGTCGACGTTGACGTGTGTCGCCAGCCCGGCCGCGACATGGTGTTCGGTGTGGCTGTAGGTATCAATCGGAATGCGCTTCTTCAGCGACATGTCGGCATTGACCATGGTTGTATAAGGCAACGCGCGCATTGCCGTTGCTTCGAACAGCGCAAGTAGATGTGGCGGCAAGACCGCGCTCACGCCTTCCACGCCGTCAGCGTCGATGTGGAGACGGTAGCCTTGGGCGCGCTGGAACGGGCTGGCGTCGCGCTCGAAAACTTCCACGGCCACACCGGCGCCTTTGAGCATCTGCGCAAGGGCGAGACCGCCGAGACCTGCGCCGGCGATGAGAACCTTTAGGGTCATGTGAACTCCTGGGCGATATAAAAGTAATGGTTCGGAGTAGCTGCTGAAGGCTCAATGCCCCTCACCAGCGGTCAATTTGACGGCAGGAGTTCGTATGGAATGCCCAGGAGGCAAGGCGGCGACGAAGCCAATCGGCCACGTCCCAAGGATCCTATGACCCGACGGTGTAACCAATGGAGGAGCGAATCCGGGATTCGACGAGGCGTGGGAGGCGTAACGGAGCGACGCCATCACACATGGCGTCATAACAGGAACAGCAGTCTGAGTCTTAACTTCGCGGGGCATGAGACCTCCATGTAGCTGCTGAAACCGGACATGGAGATCGGGAGATCCGTCGAAACGTCACCCACAGGAACACCATGCCCGACTCCAGCCGGGATGATGTCGTGGGTACCGCTTGCGCGATGCAGACCTGCACGATGTGCAGGGGTCGGGATTACCGAGCCGACCAATTCTTTTTCGACGGTCGATTGTATATAAGAAAAAATTGATGCCGTCAAGCGACTCGCACCGTTATGCCCGCTACGTCGCACAATTGCGCATAGGGCACGCCGACCGAATTCGTTCGTGCATGTCCATCGCGGGGACCTCCCGCGGTAGCCTTGGTCACTGCTGCCAGCCATCGCTCGGCGGCAGCGACGAAAGCATTGAACCGTTCTGCGGTTGCGGCACGCGCGATTTGCCTGCCCCTCTACGCATATGCAGGTCGATGCAACGACTAACCACACCGCGTGGCTCCACTGCCCACTTGTCGCGTCAGCTAATCCAATCGAGCGTAGATTCCACGCCCTGCTGATGAGCGACAACGAAGTGGACAGGGGAGCCAGCTTCCGCGGCCGGCTTGTTCAAGGCGCGGATTCGCAGGCCACAATGGATTCCGACCTACTCTTTACACGTCCCATCGTGAAGAGAGCTATCGACGCGGCCAAAGCGGGCACGGCTAACATCGAAAAAATCTGCCCTGTCGTCAAATGGAGGCTCAACACGATCGCTCCCGCGATGGATCCAAAGAAGGCGCCTACCCGGCCGATCGCCGATGCCCAACTCACGCCAGTAGCGCGCGCGACCGTCGGATAACAGCTCGCGACCAGGGAGGGGATGATGCTTTGCGCTCCGCCTACTGACAACCCAAAACAGACAATCAAAGCGGTGATCGCCGTGGGACCCGTGGCCATGCCCACCATCCAGACAAAGACTGCACCGAGCGCGTAAGCTCCAGCCAAGACAGGTTCTCCGCGAAACTTGTCCATCCCGACGCCTAACAACAGCATGCCTATTGCACCTGCCAGCAAGAATGCCGACGATACGGTCGCCGCCATTGACGGCGCCATACCTGCCCCACTCAAGATGAGAGGCAACCAACTGCTCATTAGATAGAACAAGAAGAGGCTGCAACAATACGTGGCCCAAATCAGCGCCGTGACGACCCGCAGGTCTTTATTGAAGAGCACTCTGACAGACACTCGCCCCTTGCCAGAATTGTCCCCGTGGAGCCGAACAAGTCTGCCGGTGAAATCCGGGTCGATACGCTTCACGATGCGCCTGATTTTCGCTTCGTTTCCGTCTCGCAAAACGAGATAGCACAGCGATTCCGGCAAATACACGATCAACAGTATGCAAAGAAGCGCAGGTAGCGCAACACCAAGAAGCAGCACGCCTCGCCAGCCAAAGTGCGCCACCAAATGCGCAGCAACTTGCCCCGATGCAGCGCCGCCAAGTGTGAAGCCTATGCCGGCCCACGCCGTCATGCGAGCACGCATGTTGTCTGGTGCGAATTCCGCAAGATGGGTAAGCGCAATCGGCATCGCACCGCCGAGACCGATTCCAGTTAGAAAGCGCAGGACAATCATCGCCCGCACATTATCGACGAATGCAGCCCCAAGGGTCGTTGCACCGAAGAAGGCGACAGCAGCAACAATAACCGGCTTTCGACCGAATCGGTCCGCAAGTGGTCCACAGATCAGACCACCGACGAGCAACCCTGCCATGCCGAGCCCAAAAATCGGCGCAAGATCGGCGGCTGACAGCCCCCACTCAGCCTTGATAGCTGGCGCCAGAAAGCCTATAACGGTCGCATCAAATCCATCAACAAGGCAAAAGAGAAAGATGATCCCCACGACCGTCCACTGAAGGCGACATCCTCTCTGGGCGTCCAGGAAATCCCGAACGTCAATCTGTTCCTGATCCATTGCTCCTCCAATTCACCGCTGCTTATGCTGTTGACTGTAAGCCCCCGCGTGCAGCCCAAACCTATACGCGTTGCCTGTATAGAACGGGATGCCAGCAACGCTCGACACGCAGCGAATTGCCGGCCGCCCACGCCACACCCCGTCTAGAACCGATGCCTGATCCCGATCTGGGCAGCGGCCTGTCGGCCCGACGAAGATGGCGAAACAAAGGCCAGTGCGGCGACAGCCGGTTTGCCTGTGGAGTCCGTGCCATTTGCCGATTGTCCGGCAAATACCGCGTAGAGGGTCGTGCGTTTCGACAGGTAATAATTGACCCCGAGATCCAGTTGCCGGTAGCGCGCGCCGGAGATCGTACCGACTGAGCCCACGTCCGTATAGTGAAATGCGATTCCTGTCACCAGGAACGGCGTGATGTAGATGGAGTACCGAACTTCGGCATTCTGCACCTTCGCATTGCCGTTAAGAGCAGGCGCGCCGACCACACTAAAGGTCCCAAGGTCATCGAAGCGAGTGTAAGTATAGGAAGCACCGAGCACGCTGGACCCGAAGTTATAATTCACGCCCGCCGCAAACGTCTCCTGTCGATTCGCCGTCGCGAAGCCGCTGATAACAGGCGACGAACTCATGCCATTCGTAAAGGTGTTTGCGGTACCCGCTACTGCCGCACCGCCATATTGGGCCGTGTTCGGGCTGTTGACATTGAAATAGCCAAGGCCAGCGGTCACCGGGCCGTACGAGTAATCTGTACCGAGAGTCCAAATGCTCGACTTGGAAAACTGCCCTGGGACGCCCCCGAAGCTGTACGCGCCGCCGAATGACAGGCCACTGAGCGACGGGCTGGAATACTTGACCGAGTTATCCATACGACGACTGTTGCACAGGTTGTCGACGTCACCAGGGCTACATGCGAAGGCTCCGCCCCATATCTCCGCAGTCATGCCCTGAATCGCGAGATGATCGACGACCATGTCGTATTGTCGACCGAAGGTCAAACTACCGTACTGATCCTTTAGTCCAACATAAGCCTGTCGCCCAAACAGTCGTCCGCCCTGCAACGACGATCCAGTCGATCCATCGAAGCCATTCTCGAGGACAAAGATCGCCTGCGTGCCTCCGCCCAGATCCTCTGCCCCACGCAGCCCCCATCGCGAACCGGACAGCCAGCCGCCTGATGATTCGTATAAGTGTCCGCCATGCACATTTGTCACGGCCAACAGACCCTGATCAAATACGCCGTACAGGGTCACCGAGCTCTGCGCATGCGCAATTCCACTAAAGCCAGCGACAAGTAACGCCGCCGTCAATCTGCTGTAAAGCTTCATCTCCGCTCCTTTGTCTGGCAAGAGGCGACAACCTTTGTCGCCCGTAAGCGCCCTCTTTCTTTTTTGTTGTAATTATTTGAACAGCTTCTCTGAACGATGCTGCAGGTTTGCCACCTGCGTCTCTACTATTGAACTAGCGGAAGCACTACCGGGGCCCCCCCGCCGTATCCGTGGTTCAGAACTTCTTCGTGTACGTGACCGCAACAAAGTTGTTTTGCGCGTAGGTATTTGTCCCCGTACTCGGACCCGTACCATTGACCTGTACACGCGGCGAAATGGCATAGGCGACTGACAATTCAGACTGCTTTCCAAGGTGATACGTCGCGCCGACCGTGTATGTCCTGTTCATGGTCGCGGGAACGAGACTTGTGAAGAGCGTGTTGTTCGATGTCAACACCTGATTGGTTATTTCAAAGCCCGCGCGAAGCGTAAGGCGATCAGTCGCTGCATACTGCACACCGAACCGATAGGCATTGATATTCTCGAAACCAAACCCAGAACCGTTGAGATCTCCGAGGGGCACCGAGAAGTTGACCGGATTGCCCAACAGATGCGTATTGCCGTAGTTGAAGCGGACCCAGTCGAACGCAAGAAGCCACTTGGGCGTCGGCCTAAACGCTATGCCCGCACCGTACTGCTCCGGCTCTTCCATACGACCGCCGTCGGGAAAGATATGGCTGTAGGCTGACCACGGTTGGTAGTAGACCTTCGAGGCGTAGAACGCACCTATCGAAAACTGTGAAGTCAGTCTGCTCAACCAACCGACCTTGACACCATAGCCCGGCGTCCACTGCCTGCCTTGGTTGGGTAACCCTGTCTGCGCCTCGACGCCGTTCACTTTGATCGTGGAGAGCGCACCGACCGCAGAGATTGCGATCGCATTGTCTCCCTGCGCTCCGAATCGATATGCAATGGTAGGCGCCACGTGAACAAAGACACCCTGCGAATACGTATTCGTATTTCCTGGGATGCCGCCGTACGGGAAGCCGTAGCTCATGGAGGCTCCAGACGCCCACGAGGCAACACCCATAACGAATTGCGGGGACAGCGTCTTGACGTAGCCGAACTCCGGCATCGGAGTCAGGCCAGTTTTCGCGTCGTAGGAGATCCCGTCCTGCTGTGCACCACCGTGGATGACGAATAACCCACCCCCGACATCCAGACGGTCGCCAGAGAAAGCAATGCCCGCAGGGTTTTCGGCCGGTGCGAGGGCAGACTCGCCTACCGCAATACCCGCGCCCCCCATCCCTTGTTCCTGTGTGCCGTACCCAGTGGCATAAATACCCGTGCTTGCCAGACTAACATTAGCAATACTAAACAATGCCAAAGCTGCAGCACCTGTCCCGAACCGCTTATCCATCACGTCTCCAATCCTCTGTCTGGAGAGCAAGCGCAGTCTAATCTCCGTCAGATTGAACGCTTGCCCTCTACCCAAATGCTCCTGACTTTCTCACGGGCCACTTAACACTGCTCTCGTCTGTGGCTTTCTTTCACTGCGTCGATTTTCCGGACCTCAATATCGTTCCAACGATAGCCAGCGACTACCACGCCGTTGTCCCCCCGTCGACGCGGATGTCGGTCCCGGTGATGAATGAGCTTTCGTCAGAAGCAAGGAACAAGGCGGTAGCTGCAACCTCCTCCGGCTGCCCCATCCGGCCCAGCATAATTTTTCCAATCATTGACTCCGACCATTCCTTGTTGGACAGGAATTCGCGAGTCTGATTAGTCTCAATCAACCCGGGCGAAATTGAGTTCGCGCGCAAGCCGTGCTTACGCCCCTCCAGCGCCAACTGGCGGGTCATCGAGACAATTGCACCCTTCGCGGCTGAGTGTGCTAGACCCGGCAACGCGGCGTATGTCTGCCATGCGGAACACGATGCGGTGTTGATGATGGAGCCCGAGCTCTTCAGAAGATGGCTCCACGCCGCTCGCGTCAGCTGGAACACGATGTTCAGCTCATTATCGATGGTCTTGTACCAGTCGTCGTCGCTGATTTCACTGATCGGTGCAAACCATGCCATCGCTGCATTGTTGAACAAGACGTCGATTCGGCCGTAGGTCTCCACCGCAAGATCCACAACCTTCTTGCAATCCTCACGTTTCGTGAGGTCACAAGGCTCGAGAGAAGTCATCTCTCCGCCTTCTGCACGTACAAGGTCGACGGTCTGTTTCGCGGCGGCCACAGATACGTCGCAGCCAACCACCAAAGCCCCTTCTCGCGCGAAGCTCAGTGCGGCAGCCCTTCCCATGCTCCCACCGGAGCCAGTGATGATACAGACTTTGCCTGCAAGCCTGCCACGCCCTTTCGTGTCCTGATCCATACCCTTGCCTCCTAATATTTATGACGTTCTACATACGCGCTGCCACGTATTACATTGCGAGGTATCCGCCATCGACAGGCACTTCTGCTCCCGTGACAAAGGACGCTTTGTCCGATAGCAACCACACGGCCGCTGCGGCAATTTCCTCCGGGAGACCAAGTCGTCCGAGCGCGTGGCGCGCCTGAAGCCTAGGCAGCAGACCAGCGAACTCCTGATGGGAAGCCAGCGACTCGATCATTGGCGTACGCGTGACTCCAGGGAGAATCGCATTCACCCGAATCCCCTTTTCGCCATAGTCGACTGCGGCACCCTTTGTCAGCGCGAGTACGCCCCCTTTTGAGCCACAGTACTCGGACGCACGGGGCACGGCGACACGGCCCAACGAAGAGGAGACGTTGACAATCGAACCGACGCCGAATTGCAGCATTGCGCCGATCTCATGCTTCATGCAAAAGAACACGCCGTCGTAGTTCACACTCTGAATACGGCGCCACTGCTGCTCCGTCAGCTCGTGGAGCGGCAGATTGGTCTGTGCGAGACCGGCATTGTTCAGCGCGCCGTCGAGCTTGCCGAAAGACGTTACCGCAGCCTCGACCATCGCCTTCACCTGAGTCTCACTGGAGACATCGGTTTCTACAAAGATCGCCTCGCCACCAAGCTCGCGTATGGCCGAGACAGTCTGGAGCCCAGCGGCAGCGCCGATATCGGCGACAACTACGCGCGCTCCTGCCGCTGCACATGCGAGAGCAGCGGCGCGCCCTATCCCAGTCCCACCACCCGTTACGACAATCGACTTTCCCTCGAGATCTCTTGCCACGACGTGCGTCTCCTATGGATTAGTTGGAAAACAGCGGCGAAACGTCTACGTAAATGAGGTATTCGGAGATTTCACGGCCACGCATACGCCACGCTGTCATAGCTGGGACGACCAGAGTCGACCCGTCTTTCCGCGTATACGTAACCTTCAGCTTGGAAATGATGGTGTCACCGCACTGCCACACTTCGAGCGCCTCGTGGCGAATGCCAGCAATCATGGCCATAAACGCCTTGACGTATGCGGCCGTTGCCGCACGGCCGTTGACAGGCGCCGCGTTGGCATACACGAACGTACAGTCCTCCGTGAGGAATTCTGCAAAGCGATTCTCGTCCATCGAATCGCAAGCGACGTACACGGATGTGACATATTCGAAGGGGGAAATCGCAGTTTCAACGGTCATTTGAGTCTCCTCCTAATAGAGATTTACTTCTTTTATGTCGCACTACGAAATGTGACGCCACGCTGTGACGTCACACATCTTCTCGATATCAGCGCGCCGGCTTGCCGATCAGTGCACGATACTCGTTTGCGGTAGCAGGCGTACGACCCAGAAGACCCGCGATGTCCTTTGCCATATTGAACATTTCGAGATTGTCCTTGAGGCGTGCGTCGCTGTTGGGGTACTTCCACGGCGTATCTTCGGTGCCAACACGAATGTGAAGCCCCATCATCGTAGCGAGGGTCGTCATGTAGAGGCTCGCACGACCGGCCGCGCATACCGTGATAACCGACTCGGGGTCGATCTTGCGGATCTGGTCGACCATCAGGAACATGTGTTGCGTCATGTCCTGCGCATCGCTCACCCAAGTCCCAGAGACGAGCGTACGGCCCACGTTGAACGGCAGACCGTAGAGGATCAGCCAGTTGTAGGGCTTTTGCAGAATGCCCGTGTCAATGAAGCGGCGCTTGGCCAGCTCGATTTCCCCGGAGCTGTGGACAGCGAGTTCCGGCTTGACGCCAGCCGCCTCCAGCGCCTGCACTGCCGGAACTGCAAACGCTTCCGGGTGGCCCGGTGCGCACGGCGCAACTTCGGCGAGTCCTTCACGGGCAGGGCTAACGCACACATCGAAGCTCGTCCCGTTCAGAACATTCAGGTTCGACACGAAGTCGTTACCGAAGCGCGCACGCAGCGGTTCGAGGACCGACGAATATGCCTCAACAGGCGGCACATCGCGGTCGAGACGCCGGCCCTTCTCGTCGGTGACCCACGTGAAGTCGATGTGGATACCGCACGCACCTGCTTCGATGACTCGCGAAGCTTCGTCGACGTACGTCTGGATTGACGTCGGCTTGCCATCATCAAAACGGCCCGCAACTGCAACGTTAATTGCGATCTTCGGCGAAACGTTCCACTTCGGTTGCGTTTCAGCGCCGGCGACGAAGTGATAGTTCTCCATCTCCTGCTTTGCGGCTTCCCACAGCGGCAGTTTTTCAATCATGATAAAGCTCCTTTTTAAAGGTCGAGTTGGCCCAGGCGCAGGGTTTCACCCCAAGCCATCATCGTCATGCCGTAGACCGGCATCGGGAAAGAGCCGGCGTGGTCGCACCTATTGCGCACCATACCGGCGCGTATTTACTTGCGCACGCTCGGATGGATTCCGTAGTTACCCGTCTCCATCAGATCGGAGGCGGCAATTGCCTCGGGCGTCCACCGCAAAGTCGCACGTGTCTCCAGCAGCCAGGCGACATACCCTTCCGGGACATTTTCGGAGGGGCCATGGTGTGTGACGCCTTTCGGAACCCACGTCAGCGTGCCAGGTTCCGTGCATGCACCCCACGCTCCGGGTCCTCGCACGTAGCAAACCACTTCATCGAAGTCAGCGTTCACGTGGATCGGAGGCCGGTTGGTGATGCGGGCGCTGAGGTTGAACATCAGAAGCTCGCCGCCGCCTGAAGCAAGGAACGAGCTGGGGGGGCCGCCATCGGGCAAGTACGTGTGGACCTGAATCTTGGCGAGATTCAGCTTCCAAACAGGCACACTCGTCGACATACGAGCCTTGACGGCAAGCGGGTCATTCGCCATCTGGAATACCGTGTTCTCGCCGTCCGCTGCCTTGAGAATCAGACGGGTCGGACCGCCAGCACGAAGCTCGGGGTCGACCTCCGCATACTTCACGTCGCGCGCGAAATTGACCATACCGAAAGGTGCCGGGGGCGCGAGCTTCACTGCCGTCGGGCTTTCGACAATGACAGACCGCATTTCTGCGCCGACCGGACCATAGCGGTACGCAATGGACCGCGGGATGCAGACAAAGTCTCCTTCCTCCGCTGTCAGACAACCAACTTCCGTATCGAAGCGGACCGTTCCCGACTGGATGAAGTGAATTTCATCTGCATCGACATTGCGCGCGACAAAGGCCATCGACTGGCTACGCGCGGATACGAGGAGGCGGACGCCCAGTTTCGACGTTGCAACTACGCTCGGAAGCGCGCTAGCGTCATCGCGATCGCGCGGGACGAAACGGCTCAGAACTGCGCGGCGCGGAGCGTGAGGCCCTTCGACCGACAGATAGTCGGGGCCATAGCCTTCACTCGCTACGACGGACATCGGGCCAGCAAAGCCTTCCCGCGTCCACAGATGTGCGGCTGGTTTGCCGCCATGACCTTCGTCTTTCATTTTCTAGTCTCCTTCCGTTTTGGCATGTCCTACGCACAGGCAAGCCGGGTATCTGACTCTCCCGAGTGCGCGGACACACATCGCGTGATGACTTGGCGTACGTCGCGAGCTAGCGAGAGGGCCCCAGACACACCATCCAAGCACAACGCCCTAGTGTTGATCTGCTCCAGCTTCCAAGTGGCTGATGGACCGGCGAGCCTCAATGTCCACCTGACAGAAACAATTTTCGCCAGCGAGACATTAAGAGTCAAGCTCCATTTGGAAATGTTTTCCTCTCTGCAGAAAAAATGGGATAATAAGGCACAAACTTAGGGAAAATCCCTACCGCCAGCAGCGCACCTCAAGAGCGCGGCTGCAAACAGAGCGCCTCCGGCGTTGACTGCGCCGGCAGGGACGGTTATATCTCCAGTCCTAAGCAGGACTGCCGGCACTCGAATGGATTTAATGAAATGACTACTCGCGACGCATCAACTACGCCGAAAGCGAAGGGCACCATTTCTGGCTTGCAGAAAGGAGATTCAGCTGAGGACACGACCGAAGTCGAATCCTTGGACGGCACGGATTCATCAACACAGGCAACTCCGCCCCGCTACATGCTGGAATCAGTGAACAATGTGCTGCGGCTGCTCTTATTGTTCCGAAATTCGAACCAGGTTCGTTTGTCTGACGCGAAAGAAGAACTGGGGCTAGGTCACTCCACCGTGCACCGTCTGCTCGCGATGCTCGTCTACCATGGGTTCGTCGTCCAGGATCCTGTCTCCCGGATCTACAAACCAGGCAACGCGCTCATGGAAGTCGGGCTCGCCGCAGTCCAGCGCATGGACGTGAGAACGATTGCTCGCCCGGTCATGGAAGAACTAGCCCGTGAGACAGGGGAGACGATTCAATTGGCTATCCTCGAGCACAGCAACGTCCGGTATGTCGATGCAATCGAGAGCAATCAGGCGCTGCGTGTTTCAGTTCCCGTCGGAAATGTCTTTGCGGCCTACGCTTCGAGCTCGGGAAAGGCGATGTTGGCGAAGCTGCCAACAGACGCCGTGCGCTCGCTGTACCCTCGGGACCCGCTCGCCTCATTTACCGGTAAGACGATCACGCAGCGCCTTGCGCTCGAAGATGAGCTTACCGAAGTCCGCAAGCGTGGATACGCAACGAACTTTGAAGAGAGCCAGTCCGGCGTATGTTCTGTTGCTGCCGCGATATGCCATCCGACACGCGGGCCGATCGCCGGCCTCGGAATTGCAGCGCCGGTGACGCGGATGACGCAAAAGCTGGAGCGCAGGCTCGGTGAGTTGGTTGTCAAAGCCGCAGATCGGCTGACGAAAAGCGTTGTGCAATAAGCCGAGGGTAGCCCAAACTTCATGATAGTCACCCACCGCCGCTGTCCGATGACTGTCCCACTCGACGCCATGCAATAAATGGTCTCGAAAAATTCCAGCGAGATCGGGGCGAAGAGCCATCGCCGCCGATCGTTACTTCGGTGCGACCAGGCCGTCAGCTCGCATAAAGCATGGCTGTCCAGTGAGTCAGTAACGAGTTTGTAGCAGTGCTTCAGTGCAACATGCCGATTTGCCTGGCAGTACACATTAGACTGCCGGACAAATGCAAACATGCCGTAGTCGGCGCGACGTATGCTCCTACACCCTCTGCGAAGCGAGCCTTCTTTGCTTCGATGGTTCAGTCGCATTTGAATAGGACGTCAGCGTGCTTCGGCCCAATCATAGACATTCGTAACTGGGCGTGATTGTCGCTTCGAAACAATGCATTGTCTGTGAGCACGCTCCAAGCATCGACACCACAAACTGCGAAGCAGCGAAGCGCATGGGCTCAGCGGATCGCATCCGCGTCGCCGACAACCCCAATCCGTTGATAACCTGCCGCTAGTCAAGGCGAACTTCCCGTGCACCACGAGGTGCATGATCCTTACACGTGCATCCGACTGCTCCATATCGGTGCTACTTATCCAGAATATTCATTGCTGTGCTCTATTCCAAGCACAGAAAACGTTTGCAATGCGCTCAGTCTGAGCGTGAATGGACAGGCCCAAAGTTTGCATGCGATGTGATACCAAAAACACCAGACGGAATTTCCCTCAATGTCAGATCCGCAAGCAATAGTCCAACTTACACACGAGGTAAAGCGTCTCGCTATAAGCAAGATTGGTGACATCAACGAGATCAATCGCGAAACCACTTTCCTCGCGTTGAACGCACTAATCGAAGCCGCACGCGCGGGTAACGCGGGCAAAGGATTCGCAGTGGTCGCCAATCAGGTCAAACACGTCTCCAAACGCATCTCGGATATCACAGCAGACCTTAACAAAGACCTCGCAGGCTCCCTTTCCCAACTCACGCGGCTCGGTGACAGCATGATCGACCGTCTTCGCGCTCACGAGGGGCAACGCTGCGCCGATCTCGCACTCAACATGATCGACGTAATCGATCGCAACCTCTACGAACGCTCGTGCGATGTGCGTTGGTGGGCAACCGACTCTGCGGTCGTGGAATGCCTCACGAACGGCAGCGCGGCGGCGAAGCAGCACGCAAGCGAGAGGTTGTCTGTAATTCTCGATAGTTATACGGTCTACCGCGACCTTTGGGTGGTCGACGCTCAAGGCACCGTCGTGGCGAATGGCCGAAGTAGCCTCTATCCCGCAAGTGGCCATAACGTAGCCAGCACCGAATGGTTCAAGGCAGCGCTGAAGACAAAATCGGGCGCACAATATGCCGCCTCAGATGTCGAAAGACTTCCCTTTTTGCACAACGCGCAGGTCGCTACCTGTTCGACCGCGATCCGCGAAGGCGGATCTACAAATGGTCGCGCTCTCGGTGCACTTATTATCTTTTTCGACTGGGAGCCGCAGGCATGCGCGGTCGTGAAGGGTGTACGTTTGAGCGAAGAAGAGTGGATACGTACCCGTTGCATGATTGTCGACTCGACCTTTCGCGTGATCTCAGCTTCCGACGAAAAGGGAATTCTCGAAGAGCGTTTCCCGTTGCACACCGACGGACGCCAGTCCGGCTTTTATCGAAACCATGACGGCACTGTAGTGTCATTTGCCGCGACACCCGGTTACGAGACCTATCGTGGCCTGGGTTGGTACGGCGTAATTACGCAAAAGCCAGTCTGAGAACTAGCGACAACACCTTCTCGTTGAAAGTCAGTCACCTTCTGCGATCCAAGGATGGCTGACGGCTTCGCACAGGAAAAAGAGTGCCCGCATTGCGGTTTTTTGCAGTGCGGGCACACAACTCTCAAACGTGAATCGGTGGCGCCTGGCCGAGCATGTTCCTGCGAGCTCGCGCGCGTTACCGGATTTTTGCAGATTTCGACGCTAGCGAACGCTAGTTCCCCTCGGACCTGATGGCTAAACTCTCTCTCACATCTTTAACACCATCAACACGGCTCGCCGCACTCACAGCCAATGCGACCTGCGCCACATCAGGGACCGACCCAGCGAGCGTTACAACCCCGCTCCTCGCCACAACAAGGATGTTGCCTGCACTAACGCCCTTTGTATGTGACAGGCTGCGGATGACGGCCTTCTGAAGCTTGCGGTTCGCTGCACGAATCTCCTTAGCGCTCGGAGCACTTGCGGTCGCCGTTATCGATGCCACGCTGTTTTCCGGAACCTGGGAGTACGCGTTAAACGTACTGGCCAATACGCCTGCGACGAAAGCGCCCTTAAAGACATTGATATATTGCACTCTGCTCCTCTCTATCTGTTCGTGTGCTCGCTGCCACAGACCCCTAACCTCGGGCAGAAAAGTAATGCCTCGGTTAGGAGCCTTCAGAACGTGTGCCGGATCCCTACGACTGCACCAAATGTGGTCCCCTGAACGCCATAGAGCGCGCCACTCAGCGACAGACCTGTGTTCATCTCGCCATGGTTGTTCACCACCCCTACCTGCCCGTACAGGGCCGTCGCCTTCGAAAGCAGGTAGTTCGCGCCCAGCGCGGCAAGCACAGAATGGTTGCTCGACTGATTGCTATCGCTCGTGAACCATACACCGCCATTTACGTCCAGAGTCGGCATCACGTACCAGCTGAGACCGCCACCATAAACATAGTTGTTGAATGAGCCAGCAACCTTGTAGTTGACAACCGATGCCTTGGCCGTTAGCGCGCCGAACTGGTATCCCACCCCAACCATCCGACCTTCGTACTGCACCATCGTTGGGATCGCTGTCTGGACGGTTCCCCCACTATTTCCGTCGTAAATCGATGAGACGATGGTGAAGCCACCGATGTGATACTTCAGGCTCGCGGAATATTGGCGACCAGACTGGAAATTTCCCGGCACGCCGCCGAATGCATACATCACACTCGCTTGCAGTCCAGCTATGTCAGGGCTTGTGTAGGACACGGCATTGGCATTGAATACGCCCGTGCCGCCGACATTGTCCACATAATTTACGCCCCCACTGCCGAACAGTGAAAAATCTCGCGGATCCGTATCGTATAGAGCAGAAAAGAAAGGCGAGTACTGCAAGCCCAGCTTCAACTGGCCGGGTGCTCCTTCAAGGGCAACCCACGCCTCGCAACCGAACAAGCCCCCGTTGCAATGATCAAGCCCGCCATTGGCAAAGCTGAACCCGCTCATTAACTTGAACTTTGCCTTGTATCCCTCACCGAGATCCTCTGTCCCGATAAGGCCAAACTGCGAAAAGTAGGACTGTCCATCAATGAGTCCGATTTGCTTGCCTGCGTTTCCTCCTGTACTCGAGTCGAGCGTCTTATTCGTATACAGCAACCCTCCGTCTAGCACGCCGAATAGCGTTACGCTACTCTGCGCGTGAGCGGTTACGGCGAAAGCAGCCGCAATAGCTGACATCATCACCCGACCGTTCGCGCACCATTTTCGTGACACTGTCCGTCTCCTCTGACCGAAAAAGCTCGACCTGTAGCGAACCGAGGCCGCCCTTTAAGTTTCGATATGTAGTACTTATTAAAATAGTGAGAAAAACTTTTTACCAAAGTAACTATTTTTTTGGCTCTCTACCGCGTGGAATGTGGATAACTTCGGTGCGAACCACCCCGCAAACCATCGGTCCCGGATACACTGAACCAGTGGCTTAGCGTACCGAGACCCCTCCGTTCAATCTCGGTGCCAGTCCAATTTATCGCTCGTTTGTTGGCCATTTCCCTCCCTCGTTGCTCAGATGATTTGCCGCTCATCCGTAACGTAGAACGCACATCGCTCGATGTCCGCGAAGCGCGCCTCATCCGGGCGGACCTTTTCGAGATAGTCTGGATCCGAGAAGAACGCGTTCATGCTTTCAATATCATCAAAATAAAGCTCAGCGGCCCCATCAAAAGCGGGCTCGTGCTCGCCGAATCCAGCTGGAATAGCGTAACTTTGCACATACTTGCGCAGGTACTTTCCGCTGGCTGGACACGCCTTAACCAGTCTGGCGTGTTGAGTACTCAGATGCTCGCGGAACTGCTCAAGAGTAAGCCGAGGATTGCGCTTCACTGCGATCAAAAGCTTGACCATCGTTCTACCTCCTCCAGGATGAGCCCATTGGTGTATGTGTAGGCTCGCGACAAGGTCTTGACGTAAGTGACCTCGTGCGAGCTACTATTCTTCACGTGTCTCTGGTTACGTCGCGAATTCCATCTGGGTGAGTCAGGGGCATGCCTCCAAAGTCCGTTGGCGCCCGAGTACGAGTTCACGCGTAACTTGCGCGACATGTTCGCCTTGACACGCTGCGATTTCCATCTCGGCCGGACTTGGCAGCCGGCTTCCATCAGCTCCCGCAACGGTCCCAGCCCCCAAAGGTGAGCCTCCGCGAGCGTGTTGAGTGTCTCGAAGAGCACCAACCGTATACGGAACACCTACCACCAGCATTCCGAAGTGGAACAGTGTCGTGTGGAATGACGACACCGTAGTCTCATTCCCCGCACCAGTTCCTGTAGCGACGAAGACGCTACCCACCTTTCCAACTAGCGCGTTACGTACCCATAGACCGCCTGCTTGATCGAGAAAATTTCGCATCTGCGAAGCCATATTCCCGAAACGCGTGGGTGTTCCGAAGAGGATGGCGTCGTAATCCTCAAGCTCAGATACGCTTGCGATTGGTGCGTCTTGATCAAGTTTGGCACCTGCGTTTCGGGCGACTTCCTCAGGCATCAATTCCGGCACGCGCTTCACTACAACCGAAGTACCTAGCACCAAAGCCGCGCCGCGCGCCACCTCACGTGCCATGGCCTCAACGTGACCGTATGTTGAGTAGTACAGAACAAGTATTTTTGAAGTTGGATCTTCGTTTTGTTCAGTCATATTTGCCCTATCTGCGTAACTAACAACAAGGCTCACACTCAGCGAGAGTGAGCTCCCAATTCGTGATTCACGGTCGATCCTGGTGCCGCCGTCTATGCCAGACACCCCTGCAATCGCTCACAAACTCCGGCGGATTCAGATGTACAGCAATAGACGCGTAGGCTTGACGGGATCGCATGTTACGGCAACGCGGGATGAGTCCCCGCGGTCGCTCCTGGTTGACTCTTACCTACGCCCTTCCTTGCGGCCCAAACCGGTAACCGTCAACCTCCACGCGACTCCAGACGTCGAATAGCCTCTTAGAAATCTCTACAAATGTTTACGTTGCGAGAGGAATGAAGCGCGCAGTTCAAAGCCCGCCCGGCCCCCGTGTTCGCGCCGGTTGCGTTGAAGTTGCCGTACCCGAAAGCAATTCGAGGTATCGCGCACTCGCACGAAGCAACGTGTCGTCGCACTCTGCCCAGTTTCGCCCGTGGTGACACCATTCGTCTCTCACCCATGCCGTCTTCAGATTGAGCGTGTCTTGGCTTCCGAGCGCCTACGCTCGGCGCCGGAGGCATCCAAGAAAGGCGCTCACTGGCACCGGCCGCTATGTCCACCCCATGGAAATTATTCTCTTTCGGCGCGACAATCAGCGTCAAGGACTTTTGGAAATGCTTTCCTCCCTCCAGAAAAAAAGGCCCACTTTGGACCCAAACTTCGGGAAAATCCCTACCAAATGTAGGCTATTTTTTGAGGCTCGAGAGCAAAGCAGGGTCGTTGGAGCTGGCACGCGTCCATACGAAATTTCCAGTTTCCTGAATTCCCTTTATCGCCCTGCAGCACTTCTGGCTCAACGGAGTTCAAGAATCGCTTAAAACAAACGACGGCGTCATTGCAGAAGTCAGCGACCGAAAAGTGCAGAAGACATATTGTGTCGCGTTTGGCTAGAACTGCGGGCAGCCAGATGCGCCTCGCACTGTTCCGCGTACGCAACGAACGTGGTCTGTGCAAGCCCAGCAGGTAACGTCAGCAGTACCGCAAGCATCGCTGTCCGGATTGAAAGCCCGGCAGGTTGCCCCCCATCACCGATAAAGCTTGAAGGAGCTCTGTGCAAACATGAACGCGCAAAAAATTTTGATCATTGGAGTTGGCGGACTTGGGAAGTGCATGGTGCAAGAAGCACTCGAGCGCGGCCTCCACGTTTCTGTCCTCGTGAGGAATTTTGAGAAATTCAAGGCCGAAGTGAGTGGTGAGACGCTCGCTCAATTGGACAAAGTTACCGTCGGTGACGCCACGCAGCCAACTGTGCTGGACGAGGCGATGTCCGGAATTGACGCGGTCCTATCCGGCCGTGGGGCGGACCCCGAACTAGCCGCAACGCTGGCTGCGGCTGTCAAGCGTAACAACGTGCAAAAGCTGTGCTGGCCGGCGGGAACTACGAACGTCATGGCCGATGACGGCACTACGCCAAACTATCAGCATCTGCTGAATCTCGGCAGTTGGGTCGAGGGCGCATACCGCACTCACGGTGCCTGCATAGATGCAATCCGGCAAACCGGCATTAACTTCGTGATCTTCTGCCCTGGCCGGATGGCAAGTGTTGGCCAGCGCAGCGCAGATGTGAGGGCAACTGTACGAATCAACCGAGACGGTGGTGATTTCGTTTCGTACGAAGACGCGGCGTGGGTGATGGTCGAAGCCGCCACCACGAGCGCTTATGATCGCGACCTCGTCAGCGCAGGCACAAAACACCCATAATCTATGAGCTACTACACAGGCCGGACCCTGGAAACCCGCCAAAGTCACGCACCTTCGCCTCCTCACGTCCGGCCCAAACGACCGCAACCCTTGCTGCCTGTCGCATCACGTGAGGAAGCTGCTTCCCCTTCCACGGTACGCTTGGACGACTTACGCGCTGTATTAATCAATTTCAAGGAGTTCTCGCTGTTCCGCTGTGGCCCTCACATCAACGAGCCTCCGGCAAACGCATTTTAAGGACTATCGCACTACGTTCTAATTCATCGAGATGATCAGCCCACGCCTGCACCATTTTCCGCCGAACCGGCAGGTATTTAGCAAAGTTGTAGGCGCCCCGCACCTTGTCACGCTCACCGTGTGATCGCTGTCGCTCAATTGCGTCGCCCGGCCAACCGAGTTCATTGAGCAGCGTGGAAGCCGTACTACGAAATCCGTGGCCAGTCATTTCCTCACGGGTATATCCGAGACGGCGCAGAGCGGCATTCACCGTGTTTTCCCTCATCGGCCGTTCGTTGGTCCGGACGCTGGGGAAAGGTGGCAGCTATCGGGAGCAAACGACTACGCTATCGGCGTCAACGGACTTCTGGTCGGTCGTACCCTTGCGCCGCTATCTGTTTCAGGGTTCTTCTCCATCCACCCGTCGAGCATCTCAGCCCATGTCTGTAGCATCCCCCTTCGCTGCTCGGCATATTCGGCCTTGTTATATACAGCGCGCACCCCACGTTGTTCGTGTGCCAGACATTTTTCTATCCAGTCGCTGTTGAACCCGGCTTCATGCAACTGCGTGCTCGCCGTTCTCCGCAAGTCATGAACCGAGAAGGATTCGAAGTCCGGTGCCCCACTCTCACGAATTAGTCTTGCCGCGCTGTCAATGACGCGGTTCAGCGTGGCCGCACTGATGGGCAATTCGGACTCGTATCGGCCGGGGTGCAGGTACGAGCTCGCGCCAAAACATGTTTTGAAGGTAACCAGAATGTCCAGGGCCTGCTGGCTTAGATAGACATTGTGTGCGCGACCAGCCTTCATCCGGTCCTTCGGAATTGTCCAGATCGCCGCATTGAAATCCACTTCATCCCACGTTGCCAGAATGAACTCCGACTTGCGCACCATTGTCAGGAGCATGAACTTGACCGCCAGACGCAGCGTGGGGAGCGTGGGCGTGCGCTCCAAGGCTTTGAAAAACACGTGGATTTCCGCGGGCGTCAATGCCCGATCCCGCGGCTTGAAGGTGGCGATAGCGGAGGGCCGGATGTCTTCCGCCGGATTGGCTACCTTCAACCCTCTTGCCTGCACAAAACGGTAGACCTGCAGAACGATGTCGCGAGCCTGAACTGCGGGGGCGGCCGCGCCCCGCTCCTTGATCTTCTCACACCTCATCAGGAGTCTTGAAGGTGTGATCTCTTCGAGCTTCAGCCGCCCGAACTCCGCAGCAAGATTCCGGTCGTAGACGGATTTCCTCATTGCGCGGGTCGATTCCGCGAGCGTGGCTTCCGCGAAGTATTTTTCGGCCCACTTCCCGAACGTCATCGCTTCGGCCGCTTCCACACGCTTTTCAACCTTGTTTCTCGACGGACTGACGCCCTGTTCCACTTCCCGACGGGCCCGCTCAAGGAGCAGCCTTGCTTCCGCAAGACGCACGGACATGCCAAAGGAAAGTTCGTCGGCAGCGCGTGCGCCGCGTGCTGGCAGCCCGGGATCGTAGCGGCCAATGACCAGGGTCTCCCGGCGACCATTCAGACGATAGTCGAAGCGGAAACTCACCGCTCCGGCTGAGGTAACCGCCACATACAGGCCACGCTGGTCAGCGACCTTGTATATCCTGCCGGTCGGCTTGAGCGCCCGCAATTCGAGGTCCGTAAGCATGCAGTACTCCGTGAACTGATACCGTGTTTGATACCGTCACGCGCCGTGACGGTATCAAAATGGATCGTCTGCAGAGAAAGATGCTATACCGTCGCTCGTGCCGTCGGCGACGCAGCGCTGCCGACGGACGGCAGCGGACCAAAATAGTCGATAAACCCTTGTTTTTGTGTGGGAAACCAGGGAATCGCCGGACCTCTGCAGACCACTGCAGAGGATCCTAAATTACTCCCACTCAATCGTCGCTGGCGGCTTCCCCGAAATGTCATACACGACGCGATTAATCCCCCGCACCTCGTTGATGATGCGGTTCGACACGTGGCCAAGCAGGTCGTGCGGCAGATGCGCCCAATGCGCGGTCATGAAGTCCTGCGTCTGCACCGCGCGCAGCGCCACCACGTATTCGTACGTCCGGCCATCGCCCATCACGCCGACGCTCTTCACCGGCAGGAACACCGCGAACGCCTGACTCGTGAGGTCGTACCACGACTTGCCGCTGTCCTTGTCGATAAAGGTGCGCAGCGTCTCGATGAAAATCGCATCCGCGCGTCGCAGCAGGTCCGCAAACTCGCGGCGCACCTCGCCGAGAATCCGCACGCCAAGCCCCGGGCCCGGGAACGGGTGGCGATACACCATCTCCGGCGGCAGGCCCAGCTTCACGCCGAGCGCGCGCACCTCGTCCTTGAACAGTTCGCGCAGCGGCTCCAGCAGCTTCAGGTTCAGCGTCTCCGGCAAGCCGCCGACATTGTGATGGCTCTTGATCGTCTGCGCCGCCTTCTTGCCCTTGCCGGCCGACTCGATCACGTCAGGATAGATCGTGCCTTGCGCCAGCCACTTCGCGTCGGTCAGCTTCGCCGCTTCGGCCTGGAACACCTCGACGAATTCCGCGCCGATGATCTTGCGCTTCGCCTCCGGATCCGTGACGCCCGCCAGCTTCGACATGAATGCCTCGCTCGCGTCCACGTGGATCACCTTCACGCCGAGGTGATCGGCGAAGGTCGTCATCACCTGCTCGGCCTCGTTCAGGCGCAGCAAGCCGTGATCGACAAACACGCAGGTCAGCTGCTCGCCGATCGCCCGATGCAGCAGCGCCGCCGCCACCGACGAATCCACGCCGCCCGACAAGCCGAGAATCACATGCTCCCCGCCCACCTGCTCGCGAATCTTCGCCACCGCTTCGTCGATGTAGTGGCCCATCTCCCAGTCAGCCTTCGCGCCGCAGATCTGCAGCACGAAGCGTTCGAGCATCGCGCGCCCCTGCACCGTATGCGTGACTTCCGGGTGCCATTGCAGCCCGTAGAAATGGCGCGTCTCGTCGGCCATCGCGGCAATCGGGCACGCGCCGGTCGACGCCATCAGCACGAACCCCGGCGGCATGTCGAGCACCTTGTCGCCGTGGCTCATCCAGACCTTCAGCATCCCGTGGCCTTCGGCCGTCGTGAAATCGCTGATGCCGTCGAGCAGGCGCGTGTGATTGCGCGCCCGCACCTCGGCGTAGCCGAACTCGCGCAGGTGGCCCGCCTCGACCTTGCCGCCCAGTTGCTCGGCCATCGCCTGCATCCCGTAGCAGATGCCGAGCACCGGCACGCCGAGTTCGAACACCGCCTGCGGCACGCGCGGGGTGTCGTCCTCGATCACCGAGCTCGGGCCGCCCGACAGGATCACGCCCTTTGGCGCGAAAGTGCGAATAAACGCCTCGTCGACGTCGTACGGATGGATTTCCGAATACACGTTTGCTTCGCGCACGCGACGTGCAATCAGTTGGGTGACTTGCGAACCGAAGTCGAGAATCAGGATTTTGTCGTGCATGGCAGCGGACGGAATGAAAAGAAAACGGAAAAAACAAGCCGCGCGGAACGCGCGGCGTCAAGGTCGAACGGGTGCGGCGGCGTGCCGCGGCGCGACCGGGCAGTCCGGCCGGAAGCGAGGGCGCGCGCGGCCTCAGCCATGCGGCGGCCGCGGCGGCGCGGCCGCCTGGCTGCGAGCTTCGACGTCGGCCTCGGACAGATGCTCCGAGGTCGTGGCGCTCACGGCCGGCGGCACAGGTGCCGCCGCGGCCGTGCCGGCAGCGGCAGGCGGGACCGCACGCACCGACGGCTCCAGCGGATAGCCCGCCGGTTCGCGACCGCGCGCCGGACCGGCTTGCTGCGCACGCGCCGCGCCAGCGGCTTCGGCCGCCTTCACGCGGTCGCGCCGCCGGACCACGCCCGCGAGACGCACGCCCCCGAGTCCGACCACCAGCAGCACGACGGCCGCCAGCACCGCGGCCAGTTCGCCGAAGCCGGTCAGCGCCGGCCGGTGGATGCCGATCAGCCAGACCAGCATCAGCACGCCGGTCAGCCAGTTCACATGGCCGACCACCTTGGCGACCGTGGCGGTCAGCGCGCCGTCGATCGACGCATGCAGCGCGAGCCAGGCCAGTCCGACCAGCGCGAGACCGAACGCCTGCGCAACCAGCGTGGGCTCGGTCTGCACCAGCTGCAGCGCGTTGTACAGCGACGTCCACGGCGTCAGCAGGAACAGCAGGCCGAACGCCAGCAGCAGCAACGCATCGACAATCAGTACCGCGCGCAGAAGGGGCTTCATGGGCGATCAGTCCACGTGATAGTTAGGGGCTTCCTTCGTGATCTGCACGTCATGCACGTGCGATTCGCGCAGGCCCGCACCGGTGATCTGCACGAACTCGGCCTTCTCGTTCATCTCCGCGATCGTGCGGCAGCCGCAGTACCCCATGCTCGCCCGCACGCCGCCGATCAGCTGGAACAGGATCGCGTTGACGGAGCCCTTGTACGCGACGCGTCCCTCGATGCCTTCCGGCACCAGCTTGTCGATATTCGCCGAGTTGTCCTGGAAGTAGCGGTCCGCGGCGCCGTCCTTCATCGCACCGACCGAGCCCATGCCGCGATACGACTTGTACTGGCGGCCCTGGTACAGGAACACTTCGCCCGGCGCTTCCTCGGTGCCGGCGAACATGCTGCCCATCATCACCGCGTTCGCGCCGGCGGCCAGCGCCTTCGACACGTCGCCGGAGAAGCGCACGCCGCCGTCCGCGATCACCGGCACGCCGGTGCCGCGCAGCGCCTCGGACACATTGGCGATCGCCGTGACCTGCGGCACGCCGACGCCGGCGACCACGCGCGTGGTACAGATCGAGCCCGGCCCGATGCCGACCTTCACGCCGTCCGCGCCGTACTCGACGAGCGCCTTCGCCGCGGCCGCGGTCGCGATGTTGCCGCCGATCACCTCGACCTGCGGGAAACGCTGCTTGACCCAGCGCACGCGCTCGAGCACGCCCTTGCTGTGACCGTGCGCGGTGTCGACGACGATCACGTCGACCCCCGCCTGCACCAGCAGCTCGACGCGCTCCTCGTTGTCCTCGCCGACGCCGACCGCCGCGCCCGCGCGCAGCTTGCCGTGCTCGTCCTTGCAGGCGTCCGGGTGCTCGGTCTGCTTCGTGATGTCCTTGACCGTCATCAGGCCGCGTAGCTCGAACGCGTCGTTCACCACCAGCACGCGTTCGAGGCGGTGGCTGTGCATCAGCGCCTTCGCGGCGGCGAGCGGCGTGCCCTCCCGGACCGTGACGAGGCGCTCGCGCGGCGTCATGATCGCGCGCACGGGTTCGTCGAGACGCTCCTCGAAGCGCAGGTCGCGGTTCGTGACGATGCCGATCAGTTGCGCGCCCTCGACCACCGGAAAGCCCGAAATGCCATGCTGACGGGACAGCGCGATCACGTCGCGCACTTTCATCTGCGGCGGAACCGTGATCGGATCGCGCACCACGCCGGATTCGAAACGCTTCACCTTCGCGACTTCGCGCGCCTGGTCAGCCGGGGTCAGGTTCTTGTGAATGATGCCGACGCCGCCCTGCTGCGCCATCGCGATCGCGAGGCGTGCTTCGGTGACCGTGTCCATGGCGGCGGACACGAGCGGCATGTTCAGCGAAATATTGCGGGTGAGCCGGGTCTTGAGGCTGGTGTCGCGCGGCAAAACGTCGGAGTAGGCCGGGACGAGAAGCACGTCATCGAACGTGAGTGCTGTTTGGATCAGACGCATGGCAAATCCTATGGGCGCAAAAGCGAATTATACGCGATACCACCCCGGTTTTCACCGCGCGAACAGCAAGTTAGCGAATTTTGCCCGGCCGCGCGAGCGCCCGCGCACCCCCGTGTTTCGCTTCGGCGTTCGCGTGGGGTTCGCACCGGTTTCGTTTGTGCGTTTCGGGACCGCCCGGGGGTGTCCGGGGGTGTCCGGGGGTGTCCGGGGGTGTCCGGGGGTGTCCGGGGGTGTCCGGGGGTGTCCGGGGGTGTCCGGGGCCCCCATCGCGGCGGACCCGGCTGCCGGCCGGCTCGGCTCGGCTCGGCTCGGCTCGGCTCGGCTCGGCTCGGCTCGGCTCGGCTCGCACCGCACCGCACCGCACCGCACCGCACCGTGCAGGATGAGACAAGACGCGCGGCGCCGCGCTCCGCTAAGCTTCGCCCCGGATCGTTTTCAGGCGGGAGCAGTCGATGCGGCAGGGCGTAGCGTATGGCGTGATGGCGGGTGCGTTGTGGGGAATGGTGTTTCTGGTGCCGCGGATGCTGCCCGATTTTTCGCCGCTGCTGCTGAGCGCGGGACGCTACACGATGTACGGCGCCGTCTCGCTCGCCGCCGCGCTGCCGCTCGCGCGTACGCTGCTCGCGCGCCTGACGCGCGCCGATCTGGCGGCCCTCGTCAGACTCGCGCTCGTCGGCAACCTGCTGTACTACCTGCTGCTGACCGCCGCAGTCCATCTGATCGGCATCGCGCCCACCTCGCTGATCGTCGGCGTGCTGCCGCTCACGGTGACGCTGATCGGACGCGGCGACCACGGCGCGCCGCGGCTTGCGCGCCTCGTCTGGCCGCTGGCGCTGGTCGCGGCCGGCATCGTGTGCATCAACGTCGACGTGCTGGGCGGGCACGGCGCGGCTCATGGTGCGGCTTCCGGCGCGGTTCCTGCCGTATCGGGCCCGCTGAAGCTGCTCGGGCTCGGCTGCGCGCTCGGCGCGCTCGTGTGCTGGACCCACTTCGCGGTCGCCAACGCGCGCTATCTGCGCAGCCAGACACGCTTCGGCGACAACGAATGGTCGCTGCTATGGGGCGTGGTGACCGGCGCGCTCGGCGCGGGGCTGTGGCTCGCGCTCGCGCTGCTGCCCGCCGGCAGTCTCGCCGCGCCGGCGAGCACGGCGCGCTGGCATACGTTCTGGGTGCTGAATCTCGGACTCGCGATCGGCGCGTCGTGGCTCGGCAACGGGCTGTGGAACGCGGCATCGAGACGCCTGCCGCTCACGCTGTCCGGCCAGATGATCGTATTCGAGACGCTGTTCGCGCTGCTGTATGCGTTCATTTACGACCACCGGCTGCCGCGGCCGCTCGAATGCGCGGCGATCGTACTGCTGGTCGCGGGCGTCAGCGGGTCGGTCCGCCTCCATGCGGCGAACCATGACGCGCGCTCGCCCGCCGGCCGCACGCCGGCTTCGGCGCCGTGACCGCCACAGGGTGCATGACGCCCGGCGCAAGGCGCATCACGCCCGACGCAAGGCGCATGACGCCCGCCACAGGGCGCATCACGCCCGACGCAAGGCGCATGACGCCCGCCACAGGGCGCGTGCACCGCGGCTTACCGACGCATGGACCGAAGCGTAGACTGAAGCATGGACGGCCGGCCCCGCGCTATCCGCGGGCGCTACCGCGCGTCGCGATTCGTCCACTTGCGCCCTTCGACCGACCCGTCGCGGCGCGCCTTCTCGACCCGGCGCCGGCGCGCGGCCTTGGGGTCGGCGACAAGCGGCCGGTAAAGCTCGACCCGGTCGTGGTCGGCAAGCGGCGCATCGAGCGGCTTGAGCTTGCCGAACACGCCGGTCTTCAACGTGGCGGGATCGAGGTGGGGAAAGCGGGTCAGGATGCCGCTCGCCGCGAGTGCGTCGCGCAGCGTCGCCCCCTCGGGCAGCGACAGCGGCATCAGCACCTGTGCGCCGGGCTCCGCGTAGGCAAGCTCGACCGACAGCATCGTGCTCATGCCTTGCCCCAGCGCTGGTCCGCGCGCTTCACGAACGATTCGACGAACGTGTTGGCGATATGGCTGAACACCGGGCCGATCAGTTTCTCCAGGATCACGCTCGCAAATTCGTAATGCAGCGCAAACTCGATCTTGCACGCGTCGGCGCGCAGCGACGTGAAGCGCCAGTAGCCGGTGAAGCGGCGAAACGGTCCGTCTGCGAATTCCATGTCGATGCGGGTGGGCCGCTGCATCGTGTTGCGGGTCGCGAAATGCTGCCGGATGCCCTTGAAGTGGATGTCGATCCGCGCTTCCATGCTGGTGTCGTCCTGATGGCGGATCTCGACGCCGCCGCACCAGGGCAGGAAGTTCGGGTAGTCCGCGACGTCGGTGACGAGGTCGAACATCTGTTCCGCCGAATGGCGTATCAACACGGTTTTCTGGACATCTGCCATAAATTGGCCGGCGCAGGCGAGAGTGGACGAGCGCAGCGGGCCTTCACGGCCGCGCTTTGCTAAAATCCCGATTTTAAACGAGTTGGGCCTTTTGCATTCATGAGCATCATAGACAACCGCAAGGCATTCTTCGACTACTCGATCGAGGAACGCTACGAAGCCGGCCTCGTGCTCGAAGGATGGGAGGTCAAGGCACTGCGCGCCGGGCGCGGCCAGATCAAGGAGGGCTACGTCGTGATCAAACACGGCGAGCTGTTCCTGATCGGCACGCACATCAGCCCGCTGCCCGAGGCGTCCACGCACATCCAGCCGGATCCGGTGCGCACCCGCAAGCTGCTGCTGCACCGCGCGGAGATCAGCAAGCTGATCGGCAAGGTCGAGCAACGCGGCTACACGCTGGTGCCGCTGAATTTCCACTACAAGGAAGGCCGCGTGAAGTGCGAGATCGGCCTCGCGAAGGGCAAGAAACTGCACGACAAGCGCGAGACCGAGAAAAAGCGCGACTGGGAGCGCGAACGCGCGCGTCTGATGCGCTCGTCCGCCTAGCGCGGCTTCGCGCGATCACGTGCCTGCGTGGGCGCGTGCGCGCCGCCTCGCGCCTGCACGGCCCATGCGCCCCGCCCTCGCGCGTGCATGGCGCATGCGTACACCCTCGCGCCCACATGACGCCGGCGGGCCCCGTCGTGCCCGCATGGCGCCCGCATACCCGCCGCCCGCTGCTCGCCCCCTCCGCTCGTGCGTGATGCGAACGCCGCGCTCAGCGCGCGTCGGCGCCGCTCTTGCCGCGCGTGACGATGGTGAGCGCCGACGCGATCATGCTGCTCAGGTTCGACAGGTCGCCCGGCACGATCAGCGTATTGCCCTGCTTGGCCAGATTGCCGAACGCATTCACATACTGCTCGGCGACCTTCAGGTTGACGGCCTCCATGCCGCCGGTCGACTGGATCGCCGCGGCGATCTTCTGGATCGCCTGTGCGTTCGCTTCGGCCACCGCCAGAATCGCGGCGGCCTCGCCCTGGGCCTGGTTGATCGCCGCCTGACGCTCGCCCTCGGACTTCTGGATCGCCGCCTCGCGCCCGCCGGACGCGATGTTGATCTGCTCCTGGCGACGCCCTTCGGAGGCCGCGATCAACGCGCGCTTCTCGCGCTCCGCGGTGATCTGCGCCTGCATCGCGTGCAGGATCTCCTTCGGCGGCGTGAGGTCCTTGATCTCGTAGCGCAGCACCTTCACGCCCCAGTTCGACGCCGCCTCGTCAAGCGCGGACACAATGCTGTGATTGATGAAGTCGCGCTCCTCGAAGGTCTTGTCGAGTTCGAGCTTGCCGATCACCGAGCGCAGCGTGGTCTGCGACAACTGCGTGATCGCCAGCACGAAATTGCTCGATCCATACGACGCCTTCATCGGATCGGTGACCTGAAAGTACAGCACGCCGTCGACCTGCAGTTGCGTGTTGTCGCGCGTGATGCAGACCTGGCTCGGCACGTCGAGCGGAATCTCCTTCAGCACGTGCCGGTACGCGACGCGGTCGACGAACGGCACGACAAAGCTCAAGCCGGGCGTGAGCGTCGCGTGGTAGCGGCCGAGCCGCTCGAGCACCCATGCGTGCTGCTGCGGCACGATCTTGATGGTCTGCGCCGCCAGCACGATCACGATGATGAGCAGCACGAGTGCGGCGATAGTCGAATCCATGGTGACTCCGTTCGATGACAGGAAGGAAAGAACGCCGGACAGCGGGTCCACGGGCGGCGTGCTCGCGTCAGCCGTGCCGCGCGTGCCGGCTCGCGATGACGACCAGCCGGCTGCCGTCGAGCGCGCGGATCTCGTAGAGCGGCGCGTCCTCGGGCTCGCCCGGCGCGAGTTCGACGTCCCACGCGGCGCCGCGGTAGTTCGCGCGCGCGCGGCCGTCGCGCCAGCCGGTGACGACCAGCGTCTGGCCGATATCGAGATTCACGTCGGGGTTGCGCGCGGCGTCGGCGCGCGGCTTGCGCGCAAAGCGCGTGCGACGCAGGATCAGCACCGCCGCCAGCGCGACCGCCGCCGCCAGCCCGAGCTGCGCGTCGATCCCGGCGCCGGCCACGCGCGCCACGCCGCCCGCGACGCAGCCCAGCGCGATCATCAACAGATAAAAGGTGCCGCTCATCAACTCCAGCACGACGAGCACGCCCGCCCCGATCCACCAGAACAGTCCATCAGGCGTCACAGCGGTCTCCCAAAGCAAAACACCCCGGCTCCACCGGGGTGTTTATAGCACGAATTGGGGTCGGTTTCGCGGGTACGCACGCGCCCGGCACAGCGGCGCGCCGCTTCGATGCCTGATGCATCGAAGCGGCAGCCGACCTTACTTCGATCCGTTGCCCGCGAGCGCCTGCCACGTCCCGATGATCGTGTCCGGGTTCAGCGAGATCGACGCGATGCCCTGCTCGGTCAGCCACTGCGCGAAGTCCGGATGATCCGACGGGCCCTGGCCGCAGATGCCGACATACTTGTTCAGCCGCAGGCAGGTTTCGATCGCGCGCTGAAGCATGAACTTGACCGCTTCGTCGCGCTCGTCGAAATCGACCGCGAGCAGTTCCATGCCGGAGTCGCGGTCGAGGCCGAGCGTGAGCTGCGTAAGGTCGTTCGAACCGATCGAGAAGCCGTCGAAGAACTGCAGGAACTCCTCGGCGAGAATCGCGTTGGACGGCACCTCGCACATCATGATCAGGCGCAGGCCGTTCTGGCCGCGCTTCAGGCCGAACTTCTCCAGCAGGCCGACCACGCGCTCCGCCTGCTTCAGCGTGCGCACGAACGGCACCATGATCTCGACGTTGTCGAGGCCCATCTCCTCGCGCACCTTCTTCAGCGCCGCGCACTCCATCTGGAACGCCTCAGCGAAGTCGCTCGCGATGTAGCGCGACGCGCCGCGGAAGCCGAGCATCGGATTTTCCTCGTCCGGCTCGTAGCGCGAGCCGCCGATCAGCTTCTTGTACTCGTTCGACTTGAAGTCCGACAGGCGCACGATCACGGGCTTCGGATAGAACGCCGCGGCGATCGTCGCGATGCCTTCGGTCAGCTTGTCGACGTAGAACGCACGCGGCGACGCGTGGCCGCGCGCCACGCTCTCGACGGCCTTCTTCAGGTCGGCGTCGACGTTCGGGTACTCGAGGATCGCCTTCGGGTGCACGCCGATGTTGTTGTTGATGATGAACTCGAGCCGCGCGAGCCCCACGCCGCTGTTGGGCAGTTGCGAGAAGTCGAACGCGAGCTGCGGATTGCCGACGTTCATCATGATCTTCACCGGAATCGCCGGCAGTTCGCCGCGCTGCACTTCGGTGACTTCGGTTTCGAGCAGGCCGTCGTAGATCTTGCCCTCGTCGCCCTCGGCGCACGACACCGTGACGAGCGAGCCGTCCTTCAGCAGGTCGGTGGCGTCGCCGCAGCCCACCACGGCCGGTACGCCGAGCTCGCGCGCGATGATCGCCGCGTGGCAGGTGCGCCCGCCGCGGTTCGTGACGATCGCCGACGCGCGCTTCATCACCGGTTCCCAGTTCGGGTCGGTCATGTCGGCCACCAGCACGTCGCCCGGCTGCACGCGGTCCATCTCCGACGGATCGCGAATCACGCGCACCGGGCCCGCGCCGATCTTCTGGCCGATCGCGCGGCCGGTGACGATCACCTGCGACTGGCCCTTCAGCTTGAAGCGCTGCTCGGACTTGCCGGATGCCTGGCTCTTCACGGTCTCCGGACGCGCCTGCAGGATGAACAGCTTGCCGTCGCGGCCGTCCTTGCCCCACTCGATGTCCATCGGGCGCTGGTAATGCTGCTCGATGATGACCGCGTACTTCGCGAGCTCGATCACGTCTTCGTCCGTGATCGAGTAGCGGTTGCGCTGCTCGTGCGACACGTCGACGGTCTTCACGCGACCCGGCTCGCCCGGCTTCGTGAACTCCATCCGGATCAGCTTCGAGCCGATCGAGCGGCGGATGATCGGGTATTTGCCCTGGGCGAGCGTCGTCTTGAAGACGTAGAACTCGTCCGGATTGACCGCGCCCTGGACGACCGTTTCGCCGAGGCCGTAGCTCGACGTGATGAACACCGCGTCCTTGAAGCCGGATTCGGTATCGAGCGTGAACATCACGCCGGCCGCGCCGACGTCCGAGCGCACCATGCGCTGCACGCCGGCCGACAGCGCCACTTCGGCGTGCGTGAAGCCCTTGTGGACGCGGTAGGAGATCGCGCGGTCGTTGTACAGCGACGCGAACACGTGCTTCATGCGGTCGAGCACGTCGTCGATGCCGACCACGTTCAGGTAGCTTTCCTGCTGGCCCGCGAACGACGCGTCAGGCAGGTCTTCGGCGGTCGCCGACGAGCGCACCGCGAACGACAGCTCCGCCGGCGAGCTCGCGGTGAGCACCGCGAAGGCCGCGCGGATTTCGGACTCGAGTTGCGCCTGCAGCGGCGCGTCGACGATCCACTGGCGGATTTCGCGGCCCGCGTCGGCGAGCGCCTTCACGTCGTCCACGTCGAGCGACGCGAGACGCCCGGCGATCCGTTCGGTCAGACCGTTGTGCTGCAGGAAGTCACGAAACGCAAGCGCGGTCGTGGCGAAACCGGTCGGCACGCGGACGCCGGCCTCGGCGAGCTGACTGATCATCTCGCCGAGGGACGCGTTCTTGCCGCCCACGATTTCCACATCGGTCATCCGCAACTGCTCGAACGGAATTACATACGCCTTGTCCTTTGCGACGTTAACTGCGTTAGTCATACAAGCCCCTAAGTGTGAAAAAAATGCTCGGCTGTGCAAGTGGGCTTGGACGCGCGCGCCCATCAGGGGCGCCTGGACAGCTGGGGTTCGCGTCTTGCACAACCTGTCGGATAAGCCATCGCGGCACGGGGCGGCCCCCGCAACGAAGCACGCAAAAGCGCGACGAAGCGGGAAATTTGGCGAAGTTGCCGTGACTCGTCGCGCGAGCACAGCGAAACACCGCCCATTCGGCGAACGATCGGCGCAGATTCGAAACAGATCGTGCGCGGATCGGCTGCAATTGCTTATCGGACAGGTTGCCGCTATTCTACCGTGCCGCCTCTCGAAATGTGGCGCCCGCACACGAATAGCGCCCCGGAAGCGGCCAGCCCGCGTGTCCGGGACACCCAGGCGGCGCCGCGCGGGCGGGGCGCGCGCCCCGCCCGAATCCAGCAGGATACGTGCCTGCCGGAGCCGCGGCGAACACGTTCAGCCCCATCAGCCCCCTTCAGCCCCTGCTCTTCCGATGCCGCCTACCGTATTCATCGTCTCCGACGGTACCGGGATCACTGCCGAGACCTTCGCGCATTCGATCCTGTCGCAGTTCGACCAGAAATTCCGCCTCGTGCGCGTGCCGTTCGTCGATTCGCCGGACAAGGCCTACGCGACCATCGAGAAGATCGCCGAAGCGAGCGTGCACGACGGCCGGCGGCCGATCGTCTTCACGACGCTGGTCGACAGCACGTCGAACCAGATCGTCAAGGGGGCGAATGCGCTGGTGCTCGACATGTTCCAGACCTTCATCGAGCCGCTCGAACAGGAGCTCGAACTGAAGTCGAGCCATGCGATGGGCCGCGGTCACCAGAACGCCGACACCGAGGAGTACAAGAACCGGATCGAGGCGATCAACTTCTCGCTCGCGCACGACGACGGCCAGTCGAACCGCAATCTTGCGGACGCGGACGTGATCCTCGTCGGGGTGTCGCGCAGCGGCAAGACGCCGACGAGCCTCTACCTCGCGATGCAGTACGGCGTGAAGGCCGCGAACTATCCGCTGATCCCGGACGACTTCGAACGCGGCAAGCTGCCGACGCCGCTGCTCGGACACCGCGGCAAGCTGTTCGGGCTGTCGATCGACCCGCAGCGGCTCTCGGAGATCCGCAACGAGCGGCGCCCGGGCAGCAAGTACGCCGCCCTCGAAAACTGCCGCTACGAGATCAACGAAGCGGAGGCGATGATGCGGCGCGAAGGGATCAAGTGGCTGTCGTCGACGCACAAGTCGATCGAGGAAATCGCCACGACGATCCTGCAGGAAATCAGGCTCGACCGCCCGGCTTACTGACGGCGCGCGCGGCGGCGGGCGCCACCGTGCGCGCCGCTCACGCCGCGGCTAGCGCGGCCGCTGCTGCCGGCATTGCTCGAACAGGCAGACCGCGGCCGCGGCCGCCACGTTCAGCGACTCCATCCCGCCCGGCTGCGGGATCGTCACGCGCAGTGCGACCGCGTCGCGCCAGGTCTGCGAGACGCCCGCGCCCTCGTTGCCGAAGACCCACGCAAGCGGACGCGCGAGATCGCAGTCGTAGAGCGCCTCGGCGCCGTGCGAGTCGGTGAGCGCCACCGGTACCCGCAGCCGCTCGCGCAGCGCCTGCGGTTCGACGTCCTCATGAATCTGCAGCATGAAGTGCGCACCCATCCCCGCGCGCAGCACCTTGGACGACCACGCATAGGCCGTGCCCGGCGCGCAGAACACCTGGCGCACGCCGGCCGCCGCCGCGCTGCGCAGGATCGAGCCAACATTGCCGGCGTCCTGCACGCCGTCGAGCACCACGCAGGTCTGCTCGACCGACGCCGGCCAGGGCGCCGCCAGCTTCTCGACCAGCAGCAGCATCCCGACGCCGTGCTCGACATTCGACAGTTGTCCGAACAATGCATCCGGCAGCGTAACGACGCGCCGCGCGTCGATCCGCGCGACGAGCGCCTGCGCTTCCGCGTGGCGCAACGCGTCTTCGGTCACGACGCAGGTTTCGGGCTGACCGGCGACGTCGAGATACGCGCCCGCCAGATGAAAGCCTTCGAGCAGCGCGTGGCCGCTGCGGCGCTGCTGATGCGTCGAGCCGGCGAGCGCCTTCAGGCGTTTGTAGAGCGGATTGTCCCGCGACGTAATGGCTTTCACAGGCAGCGCAGACAGTGACAGGGTGACAGGAATTCCGGTGCGCGGGCGGACGCTGCTCAACCGCGCACGGGTGCGCCGCCGCGCACGGCCAGCGTAACCGTCGCGGCCGGCCCGTTCGCGACGCGCAGCGCCGCTTCGCGCACCGGCGCGAACGAGCGCCGGTGATGCTCGCACGGGCCGTGCTCCCGCAGCGCGGCCAGATGCCGCGGCGTGCCATAGCCGGCGTGCTGGTCGAAACCATACATCGGAAAGCGCGCGTGCAGATCGAGCAGCATCCGGTCGCGCGTGACCTTCGCGAGAATCGACGCAGCCGAGATCGACTTGACGAGCGCGTCGCCGCCGATCACCGCCTCGCTGCGCACCGTCAGCGGCGGACAGCGATTGCCGTCGATTTTCACGAGCGTGGGCACGACCGCGAGCGCCTCGACCGCGCGCTTCATCGCGAGCATCGTCGCGTGCAGAATGTTCAGCGTGTCGATCTCCTCGACCGACGCGGACGCGACGCTATACGCCAGCGCGCGCTCGACGATCCTGTCGTAGAGCGCTTCGCGCTTTTTCGCGCTGAGCGCCTTCGAGTCGTCGAGGCCGCGGATCATCGGCCGCGACGGATCGAGAATCACCGCCGCCGCCACCACCGGGCCGGCGAGCGGCCCGCGCCCCGCCTCGTCGACGCCGCAGACGATTTCGTCGGGCGCGTCGAAATCGAGGCCGCCCTGTCCCTGCGGCAGGACGAGCCCGCGCCGCGCCCCGCGCGCGCCGGTCACCGGCGCGCCTCGACGACCTGCGCGACCACTTCGGCCGCACGCTGCGCGGTATTCTGCCGCAGCACATGATGCATCCCGGTGAAGATCTCCCTCAGCGTGCGGCGGTTCGCGTCGTCGCGCAATTGCGTGAGCGTCGCCTCGGCCAGCGCGTCGGGCGTGGCGAACTGCTGCAGGATTTCCGGCACGACGAAGCGCCCCGCCAGAATATTCGGCAGTCCGACATAGGGCAGATAGCCCTGACGGCGCATGATCTCGCCGGTCAGCCAGGGCACCTTGTACGAGATCACCATCGGCTTTTTCAGCAACGCGGCTTCGAGCGTCACCGTGCCGCTCTTCACGAGGATCGCGTCCGCCGCCGTCATCGCCTCCTGCGACTGGCCATCGACCACCGTCAGCGCAAGGTTCGGGTGGGCATCCACGAGCGGCTGCAGCAGCGCGCGCAGCGCCGGCGTCGCGGCCGGCATCACGAATTGCACACCCGGCTCGCGCTGCTGCATCAATTCCATCGCCGCGAAAAACGTCGGCCCGATGAGCGCGATTTCCGAGCGCCGGCTGCCCGGCAGCACCGCGATCAGCGGCACGCCCTCGGGCAGGCCGAGCGCGCGCCGCGCGCCCGCGGTGTCGGGTTCGAGCGGAATCTCGTCGGCCAGCGGATGACCGACGTAGGACGCCGCCACCCCCGCCTTCTCCAGCAACGCCGTTTCGAACGGGAACACGCACAGCATATGGTCGACCGCCCGCGCGATCTTCCTGATGCGGCCGCCGCGCCACGCCCAGATCGACGGACAGACGAAATGCACGGTCGGAATGCCCGCGCCGCGCAGCGCCTGCTCCAGGCCGAAGTTGAAGTCCGGCGCATCGACGCCGACGAAGGCGGCCGGCGGCTCCGCGAGCAGCTGGCGCTTCAGTTCATTGCGGATGCCGAGAATTTCGGGAATATGGCGCAGCGCTTCGACATAGCCGCGCACCGTGAGCTTGTCCAGCGGCCAGTGCGCATCGAAGCCGGCCGCGCTCATCCGCGGACCGCCGATCCCGTAGTACTGCGTGCCGGCCGGCAGCCGGCTTGCGAGGCCCGCCAGCAGCGACGCGGCGAGCAGGTCGCCGGACGGCTCGCCGGCGGCCATGGCGATGCGCAGCGGACTGGGTTGCAGGACCATCGGCTAGCGGATGATGCCGCGCTGCGACGCAACGACGAAGTCGATCAGCGCCTGCACCGGCGCATCGCCCTCGCCGCCCGCGCTCGCCAGCTCGCGCAGTTGCGCGATCGCTTCGTCGAGCGACAGGCCGTTCTTGTACAGCAGCCGGTATGCGGCACGCAGCGCCGAGATCGCATCCGGCGAAAAATCGCGCCGGCGCAATCCTTCGACGTTGATCCCGTGCGGCTCGGCCTTGTTGCCGGCGGCGATCACGAACGGCGGGACGTCCTGCACGAGCGCGGACGCGCCGCCGAGCATCGCGTGCGCGCCGATGCGCACGAACTGGTGCACGCCGGACATGCCGCCGACGATCGCGTAATCGCCGACCGTCACGTGCCCCGCCATCTGCGCATTGCTCGACAGGATCACGTTGTTGCCGATGCGGCAGTCGTGGCCGACGTGCACGTAGGCCATGATCCAGTTGTCGTCGCCAAGCGACGTGACGCCCGCATCCTGCACGGTGCCGGTGTGGATCGTCGTGAATTCGCGGATCGTGTTGCGCTCGCCGATTTCGAGCCGGGTCGGCTCGCCCTTGTACTTCATGTCCTGCGGACGGCCGCCGATCGACGCGTAGTGGCCGATCGTATTCTGTGCGCCGATCGTCGTATGACCTTCGAGCACGCTGTGCGAACCGATGGTCGTGCCCGCGCCGACCGTGACGTGCGGCCCGATGATCGCATACGGGCCGACTTCGACCGTTTCATCGAGCTGTGCACCCGGCTCGACGACCGCGGTGGGGTGAATTCTGCTCATGCGCCCTCGCTTCCTGTTCCATTGCCTGTTCTGATGGCCGCCGCGGCGCGCGTGCGCGCGGGCCGGCCTGCGTTGCCCGGGTGCCGCGCCCCGGGCCGCCAGGGCGGGGGCCGTGCGAAGCGCGCGTGGACCCGGACCGTGTCCCGGCTTACTTGCCGTCCGCGTCCATTTGCCGGACCGCGCACATCAGGTCCGCTTCCGCCGCCACGACGCCGTCGACCTCGGCGCGCGCCTTGAACTTCCAGATGCCGCGCATATGGCGCTCGAACACCGCGTTCAGGATCAGCTGGTCGCCCGGCTCGACGACGCGCTTGAAGCGCGCATTGTCGATGCCCACGAACAGGTACAGCGTGTTCGACGGGTCGCTGGGTTCTTCCGAGAACGTCAGGAGCGCCGCGGTCTGGGCGAGCGCCTCCAGAATGAGCACGCCCGGCATCACCGGACGGTTCGGGAAATGCCCCATGAAGTACGGTTCGTTGATCGACACGTTCTTCAGCGCCTTGATGCTCTTGTGCGGTTCGAGTTCGAGCACGCGGTCAACGAGCAGGATCGGGTAGCGATGCGGCAGCAGCGTGAGAATCTTGTGGATGTCGAGATTGATTTTTTCGGTGCTCATGGTGTTTCTGCTCACGCATTGACTGCGCGATGTTGACTGCGGATACGGATTGCGTTCGGTTGATCCCGCATGCGGCGCGGAGCCGGCGCGCGCCGCCCGCGCGCGGCGCGGCGGGCGCTCATGCGTTGTCCGGCGCGCTCGCGGCGACGGCCGCTTCGAGCGCCTTGATACGGTCGCGCAGCTTGTCGAGGTTGCGCATCAGCGCCGCGCTGCGATTCCAGTCCGCGTGTTCGACCGCCGGAAATGCGCTCGTGTACATGCCCGGCTTCAGCAGCGACTTCGACACGCCCGACTTGGCGGTCACGATCACGTGGTCGGCGAGCGTCACGTGGCCCGCGATGCCCACCGCGCCGCCGATCATGCAATGGCGGCCGATCGTCGTGCTGCCGGCGATGCCCGCGCAGCCCGCGATCACCGTGTATGCGCCGATCCGGCAGTTGTGGCCGATCTGCACGAGATTGTCGATCTTCACGCAGGTCTCAATGACGGTGTCGGCCATCGCGCCGCGGTCGATCGTCGTGTTCGCGCCGATTTCGACATCCGCGCCGACCGTCACTCCGCCGACCTGCGGAATCTTGACCCAGCTGCCGGTGCGCGCGTCGCCTTCGCCGACGAAGTCCGGCGCGAAGCCGAAGCCGTCGGAGCCGATCACCGCGCCGGCATGCACGATCACGCGCTCGCCGAGCGTGCAGCCGTGATAGACGCAGACGTTCGGGTACAGGTGCGCGCCCGCGCCGATCCGCGTGCCGCGGCCGACCACGACGTTCGCATCGAGCCGCACGTGCTCGCCGATCACCGCGCCGGCCTCGACCGTGACGTTCGGCCCGATCACCGCGCTCGCCGCGACCTGTGCGGACGCGTCGATATGCGCGCCCGGATGCACGCCGGGCACGGCCCGCGGCGCGGCCATGTCGATGAAGGCCTGCGCGAGCCGCGCGAAATAAGCATACGGATTCGGGGTGACGATGAAGTGACGGCCGTCGCGCCCGTTCACCTTCGCGAGATCGGCGGCGCTGATCAGCACCGCGCCCGCCCGGGTGGTTTCTACCTGCGCGAGGTATTTCGGATTGGCGAGGAAAGCCAGCTGGTCCGGACCGGCCTGGTCGAGCGGCGCGAGGCCCGCGACGCGCTGCGACCCGTCCCCCGCGATTTCGCCGCCGAAGCGCTGGACGATCTCCTCGAGCGTAAATGCCATGCCTGTACTGCTCCTGCTGTTCAATTGCCGGTGGCGGCCGCGCCGCTTGCCTGCGTGGCTGCCAGTGCCTTCAGCACCTGGTCCGTGATATCGATGCGCGGGCTCACATACACCGCTTCCTGCACGATCAGGTCGTAATGCTGCTGCTCCGCAATCTGCTTGATCACCTTGTTCGCGCGGTCGAGCACCGAGGCGAGCTCCTCGTTGCGGCGCTGGTTCAGGTCTTCGCGGAATTCGCGCTGCTTGCGCTGGAAGTCGCTGTCGAGCTGTGACAGTTCCTGCTGCTTCTGCGCGCGGTCGGCTGCCGACATCGACGCGCCGTTCTTGTCGAGCGCATCGGACATCGACTTCAGCTTCTGCGCCATGTTCTGCAGATCCTTGTCGCGCTTGGCGAACTCGGCCTCGAGCTTCAGTTGTGCAGCCTTCGCCGGCGCCGATTCGCGCAGAATGCGATCCGAATTGACTGCCGCAATCCGTGCTTCCTGCGCCTGCGCGGCGCCCACGCCCAAAGTCAAAGCCAGCGCCAGCACACACGCCACCCGTTTGGAAAACATACCGGTTCGCAAAGTCATCCTCTCGCTACTGTAAAAGAGACCCGGATGCATGCCGGGCCGCCGCGTCTGAATACCCATCCGCCACGACGCGGGGCGCACGCTCGCGTGCGGCACCGCGCATTCGCGCCGGTTTCGTGATACGGGAGTCCATGAGTCGGCAAGCCGCCCGGGCCGCGCAGCGCCCGGGGCGACACCGGCGAACGCACGGCCCGACGCTCGCGACAGGCCGTGGCACCGGAGCGCGGCGGCCTGCGATACGGGCCGCCGGTTTCGATCGCCGCCAGATCGCGCTGCCGGCTCGCCCCGCCGTCTGTTCCCGCGAACGGCCCCGTTGCGCGCGCGGCCGGCGCCGCGGCGGCCGGCCCTGCGGCAGCGGCCGTCGCAGGCGTAGAACGGTGAGGCTTCAGCAACGTGCGTCCCCCATGTCGAGCAGAACCGCCACCCGCGCCGTCAAAAATGGATCAGGCGAGCCAGATCGTTGAATAGCGCGATCGCGGACAATGCAACGATACAGGCGAGGCCCGCGCGCTGGAGCACCAGCTGCCAGCGGTCCGAGACGGCTTTGCCGGTTGCGGCTTCGACCAGATAATATAACAGATGGCCCCCGTCCAATACCGGAATCGGCAGCAGGTTCAGCACGCCGAGGCTGATGCTGACAAGCGCCAGAAACGACATGAACGCCGACGGACCGAGCCGCGCGCTCTTGCCCGCATAGTCCGCAATCGTCACCGGACCGGACAGGTTCTTCAGCGACGCCTCGCCCACCACCATCCGGCCGAACATCCGCACCGAGTACGCCGCCAGATCCCAGGTCCGGCGCGCACCGAGTTCGACGCTCTCGAGCGGCCCGTAGCGCACCTCGATCGACGGCACCTGGGTAGCCAGCTCCGCGCCGATACGCGCGACCGGCTGGCCGGATGCGCCGTCGCGCTGCAGCAGCGGCACCACGTGCAGATCGACGATCTGGCTGCCGCGCTCGACGTCGAGCGCGACCGGCTTGCCCGCGTGCGACTTCACGTACGCAATGAAGGCGCTCGCGTTGTCGGCCCGCGTGCCGTCGAACGACAGCAGGCGGTCGCCCGCTTCGAGGCCCGCGCGCTGCGCGGCGCTGCCCGGCTGCACGCCCGCCACCACCAGCTGGCCGCCGCCCGGCTCGAAGCCGAGCCGCGACATGAATTCGCCGTCGACGTCGGACTGCGGCACGTCGCGCAGATCGAGCGGGAAATCGAAGGTGCCGTGCGCGTTCTTCGCGGTCAGAATCACGCGGCGATGGTCGAACGCCGCACCGAGCAGCTTCCAGCGCAGATCCGCCCACGAGCGCACCGGCTCCGATTCGCCCGCGCCCGCATTGCGCACCGCCACCACCGTCTCGCCGCCGTCGAAGCCGGCGAGCGCGGCGGCGGTATTGGACAGCGGTGTGGCCACGATGGCCGGCGGCTCGTGCACGCCGGTCGCGAACACGAGCGCAAACAGCACGATGGCAAGCACGAAGTTCGCCATCGGCCCCGCGGCAACGATCGCGAACCGCCTCGCGACCGACTGGCGGTTGAACGCCTGCGGCAACAGTGCGGCGGGGATCGGCTCGCTCGCTTCGCGCTCGTCGAGCATTTTCACGTAGCCGCCGAGCGGCAGCGTGGCGATCGTCCATTCGGTGCCGGTCTTGCGGCTGACCCGGCGCAGCAGCGGCCTGCCGAAACCGATCGAAAAGCGCAGCACCTTCACGCCGCACAGCCGTGCGACGCTGTAATGGCCGTACTCGTGCACGACCACGAGCACGCCGATCGCCACGACGAAGGCGAGCACTTCGATCAGCAGGTTCATCGACGTCTCACTGCACCGCGCGCAGCGCGGGCTCCGGCAGCCGCGCGATGGCGGCCGCGCCGAGACGGCGCGCCTCGGCATCCGCGGCGATCACGTCGTCGAGCCGGGCCGCGCTGCGGTTGGGCAGCGCGTTGAGCACCGTGTCGACCACCTGCGCGATCGCCATGAAACCGATCCGGCGCGCGAGAAACGCTTCGACTGCGACCTCGTTCGCCGCATTGAGCGCCGCGCTCGCAATGCCGCCCGCGGCGAGCGCCTTCATCGCGAGTGCAAGGCATGGAAAGCGCGTGTAGTCGGGCTTCTCGAACGACAGCGACGCGACCTGCGCGAGATCGAGCGGCGCCACGCCGGATTCGACGCGCTCCGGAAACGCCAGCGCGTGCGCAATCGGCGTGCGCATGTCCGGATTGCCGAGCTGCGCGAGCACCGAGCCGTCCGCGTACGACACCATCGAATGGATCACGCTCTGCGGATGAATCAGCACGTCGATGCGCTCGCCCGGCAGGTCGAACAGCCAGTGCGCCTCGATGACTTCGAGGCCCTTGTTCATCATCGTCGCGGAGTCGACCGAAATCTTGCGGCCCATCACCCAGTTCGGGTGCTTGCACGCCTCGTCCGGCGTCACGTCGGCGAGGGTTGCCGGCTCGCGCGTGCGAAACGGCCCGCCCGACGCGGTCAGGATGATCTTCGAGACGCCGCCGTGCGCCGCCGCTTCGCGCGGCAGGCACTGGAACACCGCGTTGTGCTCGCTGTCGACCGGCAGCAGCACGGCCTCGTGATCGCGCACCGCATTCATGAAAAGCGCACCGGACATCACGAGCGCTTCCTTGTTGGCGAGCAGGATGCGCTTGCCGGCGCGCGCGGCGGCCAGGCTCGGCGCGAGCCCCGCCGCGCCGACGATCGCGGCGACCACCGTATCGCAGCCGCTGCTGCCCGAAATGTCGACGAGCGCCTGCGGGCCCCAGGCCACCTCGGTCCGGCAGCCGGCCTCGCGCAGCCGCGCCGCGACGCTCGCGGCCGTGGCGGCGTCGCCGACCACGGCGACTTCCGGGCGAAACCGCAGGCATTGCTCGACGAGCTTGTCGCCGTTGCGATGCGCGCTCAGCGCATACACCGAGAAGCGCTCGGGATGCCGCGCGACCACGTCGAGCGTGCTGTCTCCGATCGAGCCCGTGGAACCGAGCAGTGTCAAACGTTTTTGCATGTCTCTATCTCTGGCCGAAATGCAGCAGCAGCATGGCGAGCGGCAGCACCGGCAGTAGCGCGTCGATACGGTCCAGCACGCCGCCGTGGCCCGGCAGCAGCGCACTGGAGTCTTTTACGCCGGCCTGGCGCTTGAGCATCGACTCGAACAGGTCGCCGACCACGCTGAACCCGACGAGCACGGTGAGCGCCAGCAGCGTGCGGACCGTGCCGAGCCGCGCGAGCAGCGTCGAATACAGGGTCGGTTCGAAAGCATGCAACGCGAGCGCGCCCGCCGCGACGAGCAGCACGGCCAGCCAGCCGCCCAGCGCACCCTCCCAGGTCTTGCCCGGGCTGATCGCGGGCGCGAGCTTGTGGCGCCCGAACGCCTTGCCTGCGAAGTATGCGCCGATATCCGCGAGCCAGACCACCAGCAGCAGCGAGAGCACGAACGCGACGCCCTGCGCGCGCGCCCAGACGAGCGCATGCCAGCAGGCGACGAATACGACGAGCCCCGCGAGGAACAGGAAGGGCCGCCAGGCAGCCTTCGCGAGCGTCGGCTTGCGCAGCAGCACGTAGGGCCCGGCGAACACCCAGAAGATCGCCGCGGCCTGGAACAGCGAGCGCGGCGGCCGCAGGTCGGTGCCGATACGCGTGCTGGCCGCGAGCGCCGCGCCCGCCACGAGCGCGTAGATGACGGGGCCCGCGCCGCCGAGCTTGAGCAGGCGCGCCCACTCCCACGCGGCAAGCACCAGCACCAGCGCGATCAGCGCGCCGAACCCGGCGAGCGGCGCGAACAGCGTGACGGGCAGGAACACCGCCAGCAGCGCGAGCGCCGTGACAACCCGGGTTTTTAGCATGGAAGCGGATCGACCTTTTGCGATTGCGGCTCGAGCTGGGCGCTGGTGCGGCCGAAGCGGCGCTCGCGGTCGGTGTACGAAGCGAGCGCGAGATGCAGCGCCTGCGCGTCGAAATCCGGCCAGTAGGTATCGGTGAAGTAAAACTCGGTGTACGCGAGCTGCCACAGCAGGAAGTTGCTGATGCGCTGCTCGCCGCCGGTGCGGATGAAGAGATCCGGTTCCGGCGCGTAGGCCATCGCGAGATGTTCGGCGAAGCGCTCCTCGCTCACCTCGACCGGCTGGCCTGCCGCCGCGGCCGCTTCGACGAGCCGCCGGGTCGCCTGCATGATGTCCCAGCGCCCGCCGTAATTCGCGGCGATCGTCAGCGTGAGACGGGTATTGCGGGCGGTTTTCGTCTCCGCGCGGCGGATCAGGTCCTGAATGCGCTGATCGAACATCGCCAGGTCGCCGACCACGCGCAGCCGGATCCCGTTCGCGTGAAGCTTGCCGACCTCGCGTTCGAGCGCGGTGACGAACAGGCGCATCAGGAACGACACTTCGTCGTTCGGACGGCGCCAGTTTTCGGAGCTGAACGCGAACAGCGTCAGATACTCGACGCCGCTGCGCGCGCAGGCCTCGACGACCGCGCGCACCGCGTCGACGCCGCGCGTATGGCCCGCCACGCGCGGCAGGCGGCGCTGCGTTGCCCAACGGCCGTTGCCGTCCATGATGATCGCGATATGTCGCGGCACCGCCGCGACATCCGGCACGCGAACGGTTGAGCTGGTATAGGTCATGGCCGTGGGAACTCTAACTGCAAAAAAGGAAGGAAAACGTGACGTGCCGAGGCCGCGCGGGCCTCAGACCGTCATGATCTCGGCTTCCTTGGTGGACACGAGCTTGTCGATCTCGGCCACGAACTTGTCCGTGAGCTTCTGGACCTCGTCCGCCGCGCGGCGCTCGTCGTCTTCCGAAATTTCCTTGTCCTTGACGAGCTTCTTCAACTGCTCGTTCGCGTCGCGCCGCAGGTTGCGCACCGACACGCGCGCCGTTTCGGCTTCGCTGCGCGCCACTTTCGTGAGCTCGCGGCGACGCTCCTCGGTCAGCGCGGGCATCGGCACGCGGATCACGTCGCCGTGCGTCGCCGGGTTCAGACCGAGATCCGACTCGCGGATCGCCTTCTCGACGACCGGCACCATCTTCTTTTCCCACGGCTGGACACCGATCGTGCGCGCATCGACCAGCGTCAGATTCGCGACCTGCGAGATCGGTACCGGAGAGCCGTAGTAATCGACCTGGATGTGATCGAGCAGACCCGTGTGTGCGCGCCCGGTGCGGATCTTCGACAGATCGTTCCTGAACGCGTCGATCGAGCGCTGCATCTTCTGCTCGGTGCCCTTCCTGATATCTGCCACAGACATTTTCAAACCTCCGAACCTTCAAAACGGTACGGGCCGGCCGGCGCGCCGCGCCGGCCCGGGCCCGCGTCAAAGCCCACCTGATGTGAACGAGAGTTTACACGTGGACGAGCGTCCCCTCGTCCTCGCCCTGCACGATACGCTTGAGCGCACCCGGCTTGACAATCGAAAACACGCGGATCGGCAGTTTCTGGTCGCGGCACAGCGCGAACGCGGTGGCGTCCATCACCTGCAGATTGCGGCCGATCGCCTCGTCGAAGCTGATCGTCGTGTAGCGCGTCGCGTCGGGATCCTTCTTCGGGTCGGCCGAATAGACGCCGTCGACCTTGGTCGCCTTCAGCACCACTTCCGCGCCGACTTCCGAGCCGCGCAGCGCCGCCGCGGTGTCGGTCGTGAAAAACGGATTGCCGGTGCCGGCCGCGAAGATCACGACCTTGCCCTCTTCGAGCTGGCGGATCGCGCGGGGCCGGATGTACGGCTCGACCACCTGGTCCATGCGCAGGGCCGACTGCACGCGCGCCTCGATGCCGGCGTGGCGCATCGCGTCCTGCAGCGCAAGCGCGTTCATCATCGTCGCGAGCATCCCCATGTAGTCGGCGGTCGCCCGGTCCATGCCGGCCGCGCCGCCCGCGACGCCGCGAAAGATGTTGCCGCCGCCGATCACGACAGCGAGCTGCGTGCCGAGCCTTACCACTTCGGCCACGTCCGCCACCATTCGTTCGATCGTTGCGCGGTTGATGCCGAAGGCATCATCGCCCATCAGAGCTTCGCCGGAAAGTTTGAGGAGGACGCGTTTGTAGGCAATGGGCATAGGGGTATCCAGATCGCGCAGAACAGGACAACGACAAGAAGCTAACTGTAGGGGTGAATTACGGGTTCGAGCAAGCGCCGCCCTGCGGGATCCGCGGGCCGTGCCGGGCGATCCGCCCGCCGCCGGCCGGCGGCGGCGCGGCGGGGGTCGGCCCGCGCGCCGCCTTGCGACGCTGCTGCGCGCGGCCGGATCATGTCCGGCCGCGGGTACTGCGGCGCTACCGCAAACTGCCAGTATCGCCTTGCCATGCTGAAGACAAGCTTATTGCTGCTTTGCAGCAGCCACTTGCGCGGCCACTTCGGCGGCGAAGTCGTCCTGCTTCTTCTCGATGCCTTCGCCGACCACGAACAGCGCGAACTTCTGCACGCCCGCGCCGGCCGCCTTCAGCATCTGCTCGATCGTCTGCTTGTCGTTCTTCACGAACGGCTGGTTCAGCAGCGACACTTCCTTCAGGTACTTCTGGACGCTGCCCTCGACCATCTTCGCGACGATCTCGGCCGGCTTGCCCGATTCGGCCGCCTTCTGCTCGGCGATGCTGCGCTCCTTCGCGATCAGCTCGGCGGGCACGTCGTCGGACGACAGCGAGACCGGCTTCATCGCCGCGATGTGCATCGCGACATCCTTGCCGACCTGCTCTTCCGCGCCCGAGTACTCGACCAGCACGCCGATGCGGGTGCCGTGCAGGTACGCAGCGAGCCGGTTGGCCGTTTCGAAGCGGGCAAAGCGGCGGATCGACAGGTTTTCGCCAATCTTGCCGACGAGCGCGGTGCGCACCGCGTCGACCGTCGAGCCGTCGAGCGGCAGCGCCGACAGCGCGGCGACATCCGCCGGATTCTGCTTCACGACGAGCGCGGCCACCTGCTTCGCGAACGCGTTGAAGTCGTCGTTCTTCGAGACGAAATCGGTTTCGCAGTTCAATTCGACGATCGCGCCGACGCCGCCTTCGATGTGCGAGGCGATCACGCCTTCAGCCGTCACGCGCGAGGCCGCCTTGCTCGCCTTGTTGCCGAGCTTCACGCGCAGCAGCTCTTCCGCGCGGGCCATGTCGCCGTCGGCTTCCGTCAGCGCCTTCTTGCATTCCATCATCGGCGCATCGGTCTTCGCGCGCAGTTCTGCCACCATGCTTGCGGTAATTGCCGCCATCATTCGCTCCTTGAGTCTGTCTTTCGTATGCCGCCCGCCATTCGATAGCCGCGGCAACCCTTCGGTTCAACGCCGCGCAGCGTGCCGGCGCGTATTCAGAGGTCGTGACTTAAAAAAAGGGGGCCTGTCGAAGCCCCCTTTTTTGCTGGCCACGGGGCAGCGTTACGCTTCCGGGCTGACCTCGACGAACTCGTCGCCGTCGTCGCCGCGCACGGCCTGAACGACTTCGTTGACCGCGTTCGCGCGGCCTTCGAGGATCGCGTCCGCCACGCCTTGCGCGTACAGCGCGACGGCCTTGCTGGCGTCGTCGTTGCCCGGGATCACGTAGTCGATGCCTTCCGGCGAGTGGTTCGTGTCCACCACGGCGATAACCGGCACGCCGAGCTTGTTCGCTTCGGTCACGGCAATCTTGTGATAGCCGACGTCGACGACGAAGATTGCGTCAGGAATGCCGCCCATGTCCTTCACGCCGCCGATCGACTTCTGCAGCTTGGCGATCTCGCGTTCGAACAGCAGCGCTTCCTTCTTGCTCATGCGTTCGAGTTCGCCCGCTTCGACAGCCGCTTCCATGTCCTTCAGGCGCTTGATCGAGACCTTCAGCGTCTTGAAGTTGGTCAGCATGCCGCCGAGCCAGCGCGCGTTGACGTACGGCATGCCGGCGCGCTGCGCTTCCAGGGCGATCGTGTCGCGCGACTGGCGCTTCGTGCCGACGAACAGGATGGTGCCGCGATTGGCTGCCAGCTGACGCACGTACTTCAGCGCGTCGTTGTACATCGGCAGCGTCTTTTCGAGGTTGATGATGTGAATCTTGTTGCGATGACCGAAAATGAAGGGGGCCATCTTCGGGTTCCAGAAGCGCGTCTGGTGACCAAAGTGGACACCGGCTTCCAGCATCTGACGCATGGTAACTGCCATGAAATTCTCCGCGAGGGTTGGGACTTAAGCCGGCTGCCGTACCGTCCGCGCCGCCTTCGCCTGCTGCGAAGCCCGGCCGCGGCCGGCACCCTGGGTGCGCCGGCTTGCGAGTGTGCTGCCTGTGTTACGTTACTTCTGCTTCTTTCTGTTACTGCTGCTGCCTGCCTGTGCCGCCGGGTATCGCGCTGATATCGCGCCCATACCGCCGCCTGCTGGCCTGTAGCCTGTAGCTTGCGAACATGCTGCAGACCGCTCGCTTGCAGCGCATACGCGGGCAGCCTCCCGAACGGCGGCTGACGCCGCTGCCCGCCCCGTGACCCGGCAGGCAATGCCACGGGACAGTCGAAAGCATTATGCCCAAAAAGAAAATAATGCGAATCGACTTAGCCGGGCATTATAGCACGCGAGAACAAACCGGCTCAACCGGCGGGTTGTCCCGCGCCTGCGGCGGGTTGCACCCGTTGCGCGCCGGATCGCACGGGACCATGCCGGCGGCGAGTATGCGCATCGGGCGCGGGGTCGGTGGGTCGGTGGGTCGGTGGGTCGGTGGGTCGGTGGGTCGGTGGGTCGGTGGGTCGGTGGGTCGGTGGGTCGGTGGGTCGGTGGGTCGGTGGGTCGGTGCCTCGGCGACCCGGTAAGCCGGTAAGCCGGCGCGCCCGTGCGCCGATGCGCCGCCCGACGGCCACCGCGGGCGCATCGTGTCTGCCCATGTGCCATGCGGATGGCCGCGGCGGCAGCCGCAGCCCACGCGGCTTATGCGGCGCCGGGATCCGGCAGGCCCCGGCGCACGCACGTAGGCGCAAGCGGCCGCACTCGCCCACTCGCCCCCCCGCACCCGCGCCGCCCGCACCCGCCGCACCCGCCGTTCCGGCCGCCGGCCGCATCCCGCTCTCGCCGCAAAACGCTGCGGCAGCGGAAATATGGTGAGATAATCTTTCGATAATCCGCATTTCAGGCCCGACTCATGGCTATTACGATCAAAAACGAACACGATATCGCTCAAATGCGCGTGGCTTGCCGCCTCGCGAGCGAGGTGCTCGACTACATCACGCCCTTCGTCGCCGCCGGCATCACGACCGGCGAACTCGACCGGCTGTGTCACGAATACATGGTGAAAGACCAGGGCACGGTTCCGGCGCCGCTGAACTACCAGCCGCCCGGCTACCCGCCTTATCCGAAGGCCACCTGCATTTCGGTCAACGACGTGATCTGTCACGGCATTCCCGGCGACAAGACGCTGAAGAACGGCGACGCGCTCAATATCGACGTGACGGTGATCAAGGACGGCTATTTCGGCGACACGAGCCGCATGTTCATCGTCGGCGAAGGCTCGATTCTCGCGAAGCGCCTCGTGCAGGTCACCTACGAGTGCATGTGGCTCGGCATCGACCAGGTGCGCCCCGGCGCGCACCTCGGGGACATCGGCCACGCGATCCAGCGGCATGCGGAAAGCCAGGGGTACAGCGTCGTGCGCGAATATTGCGGCCACGGCATCGGCACCGTGTTCCACGAGGAGCCGCAGATCCTGCACTACGGCCGCCCGGGTACCGGCATCGAGCTGCAGACCGGCATGATCTTCACGGTCGAGCCGATGATCAACGCCGGGCGCCGCGACATCCGCACGATGCCCGACCAGTGGACCGTGAAGACGCGCGACCGCAGCCTGTCCGCGCAGTGGGAGCACACGGTGCTCGTCACGGACACCGGTTACGACGTGCTGACCGTGTCGGCGGGTACGCCGGCCCGTCCGCCGATCATCGCGGCAGCCGCCTGAGCCCCCCGCCCCTCCTACCCGCGCGCGAGCCCATGAGCAGTGTTCCGGACGTCGATCTTTCCTGCGCCACGGCGCTGAAGGCGGATTACAAGTTGGCGAAGACGCGGCTCCTCGAGCGCTTCCGTCAGGCGAGCACCGTCGAGTCGCTCATGGCGAGCCTTGCGCGCACCACGGACGACGCGCTGTGCGGCGCGTGGCACGCGTGCGAGCTGCCGCCGTCGCTCGCGCTCGTCGCGGTGGGCGGCTTCGGGCGCGGCGAGCTCGCGCCCCACTCCGACATCGACATCCTCGTGCTGCTGCCCGACGACGCGCCGATCGCGCCGCTCGAAACGCGCATCGAACGTTTCATCGGGCTCGCGTGGGATCTCGGCCTCGAACTCGGCAGCAGCGTGCGCACGGTGTCGCAGTGCCTCGAGGAAGCGGCGCACGACGTGACGGTGCTCACCTCGCTGCTCGAAGCACGCTGCATCACCGGCAGCCACGTGCTGTTCGACGAGTTCGCGCGCCGCTATCGCGCGGTGCTCGATCCTCGCGCGTTCTTCCAGGCCAAGGTGCTCGAAATGCGCCAGCGGCACGCGAAGTTCCAGGACACGCCTTACGCGCTCGAACCGAACGTCAAGGAAAGCCCCGGCGGGCTGCGCGACCTGCAGCTGATCCTGTGGATCACGCGGGCCGCCGGCTTCGGCAACAGCTGGCAGGAACTGCAGACGCGCGGCCTCGTGACCGAACGCGAAGCGCGCGAACTGGAACGCAACGAGGGCTTCCTGAAAGCGCTGCGCGCACGGCTGCATGTGGTCGCCGGACGCCGCCAGGACATCTTCGTGTTCGACCTGCAAACCGCGGTCGCGGAGAGTTTCGGCTACAAGCCCACCGCCACCAAGCGCGCGAGCGAACAGCTGATGCGCCGCTATTACTGGGCGGCGAAGGCCGTCACGCAGCTGGCGACGATCCTGATCCAGAACATCGAGGCGCAGCTCTTTCCGAACACGAGCGGCATCACGCGGGTGCTGTCGGAGCGCTACGTCGAGAAGCAGGGCATGATCGAAATCGTGAGCGACGACGTATTCGAGCGCGAACCCAATGCGATTCTCGAAGCGTTCCTGCTGTACGAGCTGACGCCCGGCGTGAAGGGCCTGTCGGCCCGCACGCTGCGCGCGCTGTACAACGCGCGCGACGCGATGGACCAGCGCTGGCGCCGCGATCCGGAAAACCGGCGCCTGTTCATGGAGATCCTGAAGCAGCCGGCGGGGATCACGCACGCGGTGCGGCTGATGAACCAGACCAGCGTGCTCGGGCGCTACCTGCTGAATTTCCGGCGCATCGTCGGCCAGATGCAGCACGACCTGTATCACGTCTACACGGTCGACCAGCACATCCTGATGGTGCTGCGCAACCTGCGCCGCTTCGCGGTCGCCGAACACGCGCACGAATATCCGTTCTGCAGCCAGCTGATCACCGAATTCGAGCGTCCCTGGGTGCTGTATGTGGCGGCGCTGTTCCATGACATCGCCAAGGGCCGCGGCGGCGATCATTCGACGCTCGGCATGGCCGACGCGCGGCGCTTTTGCCGCGAGCACGGCATCGAGCACGGCGACGGCGAACTGATCGTCTGGCTGGTCCAGCACCATCTGACGATGAGCCAGGTCGCCCAGAAGCAGGACACGAGCGACCCTGTGGTGATCCGGCGCTTTGCCGAACTGGTGGGCGACGAGCGGCATCTGACGGCGCTCTACCTGCTGACCGTGGCCGACATTCGCGGCACCAGCCCGAAAGTCTGGAATGCATGGAAAGGCAAGCTGCTCGAGGATCTCTACCGCACCACGCTCGCGGTGCTGGGCGGCGCGAGTCCCGATACGCACTCGGAGCTGAAGTCCCGCCAGGAGGAAGCGCTCGCGCTGCTGCGGCTCGAAACGGTCCCGGAGTACGCGCACAAGGTGCTGTGGGACAAGCTCGACGTCGGCTACTTCCTGCGTCACGACGCAGCCGACATCGCGTGGCAGACCCGCGTGCTGTACCGCCATGTCGAAACCGCGCTGCCGATCGTGCGCGCACGGCCGGCGCCGGTCGGCGATGCGCTGCAGGTGCTCGTCTACGTGAAAGACCGGCCCGACCTGTTCGCGGGCATCTGTGCGTACTTCGACAAGAACGCGCTATCGGTGCTCGACGCGCGCGTGAGCACGACGCGTCACGGATATGCGCTCGACAACTTCATCGTGCAGCACACCGAAGACGACGTGCACTACCGCGACATCGCGAATCTCGTCGAGCAGGAACTCGGTGCGCGCCTCACGGCCGAGGGCACGCTGCTGCCTGAGCCGTCGAAGGGACGCCTGTCGCGCCTGTCGCGCACTTTCCCGATCACGCCGCGCGTCGACCTGCGGGCCGACGATCGCGGCCAGTATTACATCCTGTCCGTGTCCGCCAACGACCGGCCAGGCCTTCTTTATTCGATCGCGCGCGTGCTGGCCGAGCACCGGGTCGGCGTGCAGTCGGCGCGGATCAACACGCTCGGCGAGCGCGTCGAGGATCTGTTCCTGCTCGACGGGCACGGTCTTTCGGACAACCGCCTGCAAATCCAGGTCGAAACCGAGCTGCTGCGCGCGATCGCAGTGTGAGAGTTCATGCGAGCCAAACTGACAGTCAAAGCGCCGCGCCCGGCATCGCCCGAGCGCGCCCCGGTACGCCGGGGCAGCACCACCGCGCGCAAGCCGGTACGTCCTGTGGGACCGCCTGCGGCTGCGTCCGCCACGGGTGGCCGACCCGGCGCCGCCGCGAGTAGTCCGAAGCAGAAGCCGGCGACCCGGCCTGCGCCGGCGGCCGCCGGCAAGAACCCCGCGGGCACGGGGGCACGCGCGCCTCGCGCCGATGGCCCCGCGCGCGCTCGGCCTGCTACCCCGGCCGGCGCCTCAGGCCCGGCCGGCAGGCGGCCCGCGCCCGCACAGCGGCCCTCTCGCGACGATGCGCCGGCACCGCCACGTTCGCCTCGCGGCGAAGCCTTCGCGCAGCGGCCGCCTCGCGGGGAAGCCTCGGCGCAGCGGCCCTCTCGCGGGGAAGCCTCAGCGCAACGGCCCTCTCGCGGGGAAGCCTCGGCGCAACGGCCCTCTCGCGGGGAAGCCTCAGCGCAACGGCCCTCTCGCGGGGAAGCCTCGGCGCAACGGCCCTCCCGCGAGGATAGGCCTGCGCGACGCGCGCCCCGCGGCGACGCGCCGCCACAGCGCTCACCTCAGCAGGGCCCCTGGACACAACGCCCCCCGCGCGAGGGCACGTCGGCCACGTCGCCGCGACGCGCACTCCCGGCGCGCGGTCCGGCGGAGCCGGGGCGCGGCGAACGGCCCGCGGCCGCTGAACGCACGCGGCACTCTGCCGCCGAAACACCGAACGCACGGCGCCCGGGTACATCAGGCAAACCGGGCGAAGCCGGTCCGCGCGGCGAGCGCGGATTCGCGACGCCGGTGAAGGGTGGATATCGCGATCGCGCGACCTCGGCACCGCGTGAGGCCGCGCCCGGACGGGCCCCGGCACGCACATCGGCCCGTCCAGGCGTCGACAGCGCATCGGACGCGCCGCGCGCCGCGGCAAAGTCCGGTTCGGGCGCACGCCCTGCACGCCCCATCCGCGACGCCAGCGACGTCGGCAACGCTGGCCGCGCCGATGCCGTGCCGCGTGGGCGCCGCGCGTTGCCCGAGCGTCCGCGTCCGGCGGCTGCCACGTCGGCCGCGCATACCGCCGACGCGCGCCGCACGCGCGATGAAAGTCACGCGAATCACGCGCGTCGCGAACGCGGCGACGTCGCGGGCACGCTGCGTCTGTCGAAGCTGATGTCGGAGCTGGGCCTGTGCTCGCGCCGCGAAGCTGACGAATGGATAGAGAACGGCTGGGTGCGGGTGGACGGCGAGATCATCGACACGCTCGGCACCAAGGTCCGTCCGGATCAGCACATCGACATCGATCCCGCGGCGCAGGCCATGCAGCTGCGCCAGGTGACGATTCTGCTGCACAAGCCGGTGGGTTATGTGTCGGGTCAGGCCGAGGACGGCTATCAGCCGGCTGCGACGCTGATCACGCCCGCGAACCAGTGGGAAGGCGACCGTTCGGGTATCCGCTTCTCCGCTTCGCACCTGCGCCGGCTCGCACCCGCGGGGCGGCTCGACATCGATTCCACCGGCCTGCTGGTGCTGACGCAGGATGGCCGGATCGCCAAGCGGCTGATCGGCGGCCACTCCGAGGTCGAGAAGGAGTACCTGGTCCGCGTTACCTACGGCGATATCGAAAACGGCATCGACCAGCATTTCCCGGCCGAGCAGCTCGCGCGGCTGCGCCACGGCCTCGCCCTCGACGACGTGCCGCTCAAGCCTGCCAAGGTGAGCTGGCAGAACGGCGAGCAGCTGCGCTTCGTGCTGCGTGAAGGCAAGAAACGGCAGATTCGCCGCATGTGCGAGCTGGTAGGCCTGCAGGTGGTCGGCCTGAAACGGGTCCGCATGGGCAGCGTGCCGCTCGGCGCACTGCCGCCGGGACAGTGGCGCTATCTCGCCGCACACGAGAGCTTCTGAAGCACCGGCGGTCCGTCATGACAGGGCCTGCGCGCGAGGCGCGGGCCGTGTTGTTTGTGAGGTGCGCCTAGTCGTCGCCGTTCGGATCGAGGCCCGGAAACAGGACCTCGGTGAAGCCGAACTTCGAGAAGTCGGTAATGCGCATCGGGTACAGCTTGCCGATCAGATGATCGCATTCGTGCTGCACGACGCGTGCATGAAAGCCCTCGGCAACCCGGTCGATCGGCGTGCCGCGCTGATCGAAGCCCTGGTAGCGGATCATCGAGAAGCGGCCCACGATGCCGCGCAGACCCGGCACCGACAGGCAGCCCTCCCATCCCTCTTCCATGTCCTGGGACACCGGTGTGATCGTCGGATTGATCAGCACCGTTTCCGGCACTGGCGGCGCATCCGGGTATCGCTCGTTATGGCCGAAACCGAAGATCACCACCTGCAGGTCGACGCCGATCTGAGGCGCGGCAAGCCCCGCGCCGTTCGCGTGATGCATCGTGTCGAACAGGTCCTGCACGAGCGCATGAAGCTCGGGCGTGTCGAACCGGTCGACCGGTGCCGCGATGCGCAGCAGGCGCGGATCGCCCATCTTCAGGATTTCTCGGATCATGACGTTTCACCCTCCAGCAACTTGCGCATTCCGTCTTCGTCGAGCACGGCGATACCCAGTTCCTCCGCCTTCGCGAGCTTGCTGCCCGCCTCGGCGCCGGCCACTACGTAATCCGTCTTTTTCGACACCGAGCCGGCCACTTTCGCGCCGGCCGCTTCCAGCATTTCCTTCGCTTCCTCGCGGCTGAGCGTCGGCAGCGTGCCCGTCAGCACCACCGTCTTGCCGGCCAGCACGCCTTGCGGGGCTCTCGGCGCGGGCGGTCCCTCGGGCCACGTGACCCGGCCGGGCGCACGCAACTGCTCGATCACCGTGCGGTTGTGTTCCTCGGCGAAAAAGCGCTGGATCGACTCCGCCACCACCGGACCGACGTCCTTCACTTCCAGCAGTTCGTCGAGCGACGCGTCCATCAGCGGGTTGAGCGAGCCGAAGTGTCGGGCGAGATCCTTCGCCGTCGACTCGCCGACATGACGAATCCCCAGCGCATAGATGAAACGCGCGAGCGTCGTATGGCGGGCTTTTTCGAGCGAGTCGAGCAGGTTCTGCGCGGACTTCTCCGCGAAGCGGTCGAGTTCGGCGAGCGTCGCGAACCCGAGATTGAACAGGTCGGCCGGCGTGCGCACGAGGTTCAGTTCGACCAGCTGGTCGACGATCTTCTCCCCGAGGCCGTCGATGTCGAGCGCGCGACGCTGGGCGAAATGCCACAGCGCCTGCTTGCGCTGGGCCGGGCAGTACAGGCCGCCGGTGCAGCGTGCAATCGCCTCGTCCGGCAGACGCTCGATCGCCGAGCCGCACACCGGGCACCGGGTCGGCATCACGAATTCGCGCGCGTCGGGCGGGCGCCGCTCGAACAGCGCGCTGACCACTTCCGGGATCACGTCGCCCGCGCGCCGCACGATGACCGTGTCGCCGATACGGATATCCTTGCGGCGCACCTCGTCCTCGTTGTGCAGGGTTGCATTGGTCACGGTCGCGCCGCCGACGAACACCGGTTCGAGGCGCGCCACCGGCGTGATCGCGCCGGTGCGCCCGACCTGCACGTCGATCGCGACGAGCTTCGTCAGCGCTTCCTGGGCCGGAAACTTGTGCGCGAGCGCAAAACGCGGCGCGCGCGACACGAAGCCGAGCGCGTCCTGCTGCGCACGTGCGTTGACCTTGTAGACCACGCCGTCGATATCGTAGGGCAGCGTGTCGCGCTTCGCGCCCACCGCGCGGAAGAAGCCGAGCAGGCCGTCCGCGCCCTCGACGACCGTGCGCTCGCTGTTGACCGGCAGCCCCATCGACGCATACCAGTCGAGCAGCGCGCTGTGTGTCGCAGGCATCGGTACGCCGTCGAGCACGCCGATACCATACGCAAAAAACGCCAGGGGCCGTTGCGCGGTGATCTTCGGATCGAGCTGGCGCAGGCTGCCCGCCGCCGCGTTGCGCGGATTCGCAAACTCCTTGAGACCAGCAGCGCGCTGGCGCTCGTTCATGCGCTCGAAGTCGCGCCTGAACATCAGCACTTCGCCGCGCACGTCGATCAGCTTCGGAACATGCGCGCCCTTCAGCACGAGCGGAAGCGAGCGGATCGTGCGCACGTTGGCGGTCACGTCCTCGCCGGTGGTGCCGTCGCCGCGCGTGGAAGCCTGCACGAAGCGGCCGTCGACATAGCGCAGCGAGATCGCAAGCCCGTCGAACTTGAGCTCGCACGCGTAGCGCACCGGGGTCTCGTGCAGCGCGTCGCCCACTCGCTTGTCGAATGCGACGATATCTTCGTCCGCGAAGCCATTGTTCAGCGACAGCATCGGCTGTTCGTGCACGACCGGCGCGAAACCGCTCGCCACTTCGCCGCCGACGCGCTGCGTCGGCGAGTCCGGCGTCACCAGCGCGGGATGCGCCGCTTCGATCTGCTGCAGTTCGACAAACAGGCGGTCGTATTCCGCATCCGGCAACTCCGGCTGGTCGAGCACGTAATACGCGTAGTTCGCGCGTTCGAGTTCTGTGCGCAGCTGCGCGGCCCGCTCGGCCGCGACGCGTTGACCGGAGGAAGAAGCGGAAGGATGAACCATGCTGGAAGCCGTCGCGCGAAACGCGCTTTGAACAAAGGACGTCCGATTATCGCAGGAACCCTCCGCGATGGACATCGGCCACATGGCCAGCGGCCGTGCCGCGCGCGCCAGCTTGCGCGGCGCACAGCCGCCCGGGCGGGCGGCGCCATGCCCGTGTGTGCGCTACTGGCTGAAGAGCCGGCGCGTGGCCGGCGAACCCGCCGGGATGCCGGCCTGTTCGAGCTTCGCGTAGAGCGTCATCAGCTGTTTTTCGATCGACTGCAGCGCCGCCTCGGGCAGCGCCCGGCGACCGTCGTCGACGACGCGCCCGCCGATGCGCTGCGCGAGCGACTTCGCGTAATCGCACATCAGCCGGAACGGCAGGATGTCCTCGTCGGCCACCGGCACGTCGAGCACCAGCGTGATCATCTGGCCGCCCTTGTACGTGAGATCGTCGCGCAGGAAGTTGGTGTCGCCGAACTGCAGCATGAACACCGGGTTCTGCTTCGCATCGAGCTTCACGAAGCGGGTGCCGTCACGCGAGAGCAGCAGCCCGTCTTGCGACGCCACGGCCTGCACGTAGTTGGCCGACCACGGGGCGCCGTCCGACATCACGTTGATCTGCAGCTGCGCGTCGCATTGCGCCGCGAAGCCGTCGAGCTCGCGCGCCATCGAGACCGTTTCCATCATGTCGGGAAACTCCGGCGCCGCGTCGAGCGCGTCCGCGAACTGCTGCACGCCCGTGACGAATTCGGAGAACTCCAGCTCGTTCAGCGGGCCGTTGCGATTGGCGAGTTGCGCGGCCGCGCGCAGTTCCTCGTAACGCACGCCGCTTTGCAGCAGTTCCCACCCGCCGCCTTCCGGCTTGCCCTCGATGTACACCGGCTTGCTGCCGGCGCGGCGCAGCCGCTGCGCGAGCGGAATCGCCTTGTCCCCCGCGAGCGGCGCCGCGAGGCGCAGCGGCACGATGCAATCGATGCGCCGGTCGACGATCGCCGGCGGCGCGGCCGAGATCGTCGTCGCGGCCGGCAGGATCGGCTCGGCAGGCCCGTCGGCGGCCGCAACGGACGTCGCCACGGCATCGCCCGCGGCGGCCGGGCCGGCCGCGAGACCGGGCTCGCCGTCCGCGGGTTCGGGAAAGCCGTTTGGCGTGGTCATTTCCGCCTGGATGTCCGCCGGCGTGTCGAGCGGCGCGGCAGCGCCGAACGTCGGCTCGACGCGCGCCTCGGGCCGCCCCTCGGCCCCGGGCATCTCCGGCTCGCGCCGCGCGACGGGGCGCGTCGGCTCGATGAACGGCCCCGGCTCCGCGTCGTCCTCGCGGGCGAAATGCTCGCCGGGATCGGCCGGCATCGGCCGCGGCATGCGGCGGCGCACCCGCGCGCCCTGCCATGCGTTGTACACCGCCACGCCGCCGACCACGACGGCGCCGGCGCCGATCAAACCGAGTGTCAACTCGTCCATGCATGCTCCATCTGCAATTCTTCCGCCGGCGCCGCGCGGCCCGCTCGCCGCGACATCGCGCACCGGGCGGGCGCGCGCCCGCTCAAACGATATTCTGGGCGAATCCCGCCGCCGTTTCCATGTCGACCGCGACGATCCGCGAGACGCCCTGCTCCTGCATCGTCACGCCGATCAGCTGCTGGGCCATTTCCATTGCGATCTTGTTGTGCGAGATGAACAGGAACTGGGTCTTCTCCGACATCGCCCGCACGAGGTTCGCGAAGCGCTCCGTGTTCGCGTCGTCGAGCGGCGCGTCCACTTCGTCCAGCAGGCAGAACGGCGCCGGATTCAGCTGGAACATCGCGAACACGAGCGCGGTCGCGGTCAGCGCCTTCTCGCCGCCCGACAGCAGGTGGATCGTCGAGTTCTTCTTGCCCGGCGGCTGCGCCATCACCTGCACGCCCGCGTCGAGAATCTCGTCGCCGGTCATGATCAGCTTCGCCTGACCGCCGCCGAACAGGCGCGGGAACAGGTCGCCGAAATGGCGGTTCACTTCGTCGAAGGTTCCCTGCAGCAGCGTGCGGGTTTCCTGGTCGATCTTGTAGATCGCATCTTCGAGCGTCTGGATCGCGCTCGTCAGATCGGCCGACTGCGCATCGAGGAACTGTTTGCGCTCGGTCGCCGCCTTCAGTTCGTCGAGCGCCGCCATGTTGACCGGGCCGAGCGCGGCGATCGCGTTGTTCAGGCGCGTGACTTCGCCCTGCAGATACGACGGCTTCATGTCCGGCGTGAGCCGCGCCTGCAGTTCGGCTTCGTCGGCGCCGGCCGCTTCGAGCTGCTCGATGTACTGCCCGGCGTTCAGACGCGCAGCCTGCTCCTTCAGCTGCAGCTCGCCGATGCGATCGCGCAGCGGCTGCAGCGCGCGCTCGGCGGTGAGCCGGGTTTCGTCGGCGGCGCGCAGCTTCGCGGTGAGATCGTCCAGTTCGAGGCGCGCCGCGTGCAGCGCCGCTTCCTTCTCCGCGCGCACGTCGAGCGCGTCCTGCAGCCCGGTGTGCGCGGTCTGCTCATTGATCGTTTCGAGTTCCGCGCGCGCGTCCTCGAGCGACACGGCCACGCGCTCGCTCTGCTCGTGCGCGACCTGGATCGTGCGCGTGAGCTCGTCGATCCGGTTCACCATGTTGCGCGCGGCAAAGCGCGCATCGGTCGCGGCGCGCTCCAGATCGCGCGCCTGCGCGCGCGCCGCGCCCAACGCCTCGTCGAGCGCCTCGAACGCCAGCTGGTCGTCCTCGAAGCGCGCCTGGCGCTCGGCCAGTTCGCCGTCGTAGCGCTCGAAGTTCGCCTCCGACTCGGCGCGCAGCGCCCGCTGCTCGTCGAGCTGCGCGGCGATCTCCTCGCGCTCCTCGCGGATCTGCGTGCTGCGCTGGGTGTAGCGTTCGTGCGCCTGGCCGAGCTTGAGCACGTCCATCTGCAGCGCGTGCACGCGCTGGGTGGCGCGCTCGACCTGCTGACGTTCGCTGGCAAGCGTCTGCGACGCCTGCGTGTGCGCCGCCTCCGCGCGGATCGCCGCGGCCTTCGCGTCGTCGGCGAGCAGCGCCTGTGCGCGCACCTGACGGGTCAGGTTCTCGATCTCCTGCTGGCGCGCGAGCATGCCCGCCTGCTCGGAATCGGCCGCGTACAGCTGCACGCCCATTCTCGTCACGACATGGCCGGCCTTGACGACGAACGCGCCACCCTCGGGCAGCTGCGCGCGCCGCGCGAGCGCTGCGCCGAGGTCGTCGGCGACGTACGCATGGCCGAGCCAGTCGCCGAGGACCGCGCGCAGCCCCGCGTCGTCGATCCGCACGAGCGACAGCAGCGGCCGCAGCGCCGACGACGCCGCGAGCGGCGCGCCGGCCACCGGCGGCGCATAGAACGCGAGCCGCGCGGGCGGCGCGTCGGTGGCGAACGCCTTCACCCAGTCGAGATTCGACACTTCGAGCGCCGCGAGCCGCTCCCGCAGCAGCGACTCCAGCGCGGTTTCCCAGCCGGCCTCCACGTGCAGCTTCTTCCACAGACGCGGCAGCGCGCCCAGCTCATGCCTGTCGAGCCACGGCTGGATCTTGCCTTCGGTCTGCACGCTCTCCTGCAACTGCCTGAGCGCGGCGAGCCGCGCGTCGAGCTGATGGATCTGCGCGCTCTCGGCCTGCACACGCTCCTGCGCCGCGCGCCGCGCGGCGTCGAGCTGCGGCAGCGTCTCCTGCGCGTCCACGAGGCGCGCCTGTGCGTCGCGCAGGATTTCCTCGTGTTCCGCAAGCTGCATCCGCAGCGCTTCGAGCTGCGCTTCGTCAGGGGCGTCGAGGCCGCCGGCTTCCGCTTTCAGCCGCTCCTCGCGCTGCTGCAGTTGCTGCAGTTGCTGATCGGCGTTGCGCTGATGCGCCGCTTCGAGCTTGAGCGCCTGTTCGGTCTGCGCGATCGCGCCTCGCTCGTCGTTCAGCTGCGCCTGCGCGTCGCGCCAGCGCGCTTCGAGCGCGGGCAGCGCATCGTGCTTCGCCGCGGCCTCGTCTTCGGCGATGGCGGCCTTCTCGTCGGCGATCGCGCGCTGCGCCTGCGCATCCTCGAGATCGTCCTGCCCCTTGTGCGCCTGCGCCTGCCACTGCTCGCGCTGCGCGGCGAGCGCGGCAATCTGCGCCTGCACGCGGTTGCGCGATTCGACGATGAAGCGGATCTCCGCCTCCAGCCGGCTCACCTCCGCGTTGGCCTCGTAGAGCGCGCCCTGCGCGCCCTGCATCGCGTCGCTCGCGGCGTAGTGGGCGACCCGCAGCGTTTCGAGCTGCGCTTCCACTTCGCGCAGCCGCGCGGTGTGCGCTTCGAGGTCGATCTGCGCCTGTTCGATCGCGCGCTGCTGGCGTTCCTGCTCGGCGAGCGCCTCGTTCCGGCGCAGCAGCCACAGCAGACGCTGCTTCGTTTCGCCGTCGGCCTGCAGTTCGCGGAACCGCGTCGCGACGACCGCCTGGGCTTCCAGCTTTTCGAGGTTCGCCGCGAGTTCGCGCACGATGTCCTCGACGCGCGTCAGGTTCTCGCGCGTGTCCTGCAGGCGGCTCTCGGTCTCGCGGCGGCGCTCCTTGTACTTCGACACGCCGGCGGCCTCTTCGAGGAACACCCGCAGCTCCTCGGGCTTCGCCTCGATCAGGCGGGCGATCATGCCCTGCCCGATGATCGCGTACGCGCGCGGCCCGAGGCCGGTGCCGAGGAAGATGTCCTGGATGTCGCGGCGGCGCGCCGGCAGATTGTTGATGTAGTAGCTCGACGTGCCGTCGCGCGTGAGCACGCGCTTCACCGCGATCTCGCTGTACTGGCCCCACTGGCCGGCCGCGCGTCCGTCGGCGTTGTCGAATACCAGCTCGACGCTCGCGCGGCTGGCGGGCTTGCGCGTGGTCGAGCCGTTGAAGATCACGTCCTGCATCGATTCGCCGCGCAGCTCGGACGCGCGCGATTCGCCGAGCACCCAGCGCACGGCATCGATGATGTTGGATTTGCCGCAGCCATTCGGTCCGACCACGCCCACCAGCTGGCCCGGAACCTGAAAATGCGTGGGATCGACGAAGGACTTGAAGCCAGCGAGTTTGATCGAGGTCAGACGCACGGCGATATCGCTGATTGAATTGGGAAAAGGTCAAGAGGGGCCGAAGCTCGCGCAGCCGACGCCTCGCGCCGCGGCACCCTGCCCACGCCTGCCCCACGATACGGTTGCCGGCAACGCACGACCGGGGTGCGCCCTTGCGTGGGGCGACAGGCAGGGGCAATCATACCATCGCGCGGCTGCGATCCCGGCCGCTATTCCCGCTGGTGTTTCCGCTGCTATTCCCGCTGCTGTTATCGCTGCTGTTATCGCTGCCGTTATCGCTGCCGTTATCGCTGCCGTTATCGCTGCCGTTATCGCTGCCGTTATCGCTGCCGATACTGCCGCTGTCGCCGCTGCCGTTACGCCTGCCATCCCCGCCGCCGTTCCCGCCGCCAGTACCGCCGCCGTCCTGCCCGCCGTCCCGACGCTGCGCGTCGCGCGCGACGCCCGCTTCGTGCGCGCCGTCGGCCGGCGCGTACATCGCCGCTCCCGCGTCGCGCGGCTCGCCCCGGCGATGCACCCAGCCCGACAGCAGCGACGCGGCGACGATGCACGCCGCGCCCGCCCATTCGCGCGGCCCCGGCACCTCGCCCGCGATCAGCCACGCGGACAGCGCAGTCACGACGATCTCGAACAGCATGATGACCGACGCGCGGTTCGCCGCGATCCGCGCGACGCCGTACTGCACCAGCATGTTGTTCGACGCGAGCAGCAGCCCGAGCCCGAGCACCAGCAGCACCGCGAACCCCAGATGCGCGCCGGCCGGCGGCGCGGGCATCGCCTCGAATAGCGACGCGCACCCGCCGAACACGGCCGCGCCGCCGAAGATCGTCGCGGTACGCATCTCGGCGCGCATGTCGGGCAGCACGCGGCTCGTCTTCAGGATCAGCACGTTGCTCATTGCGAAGCCCATGCCGCCCGCGAGTCCCGCCCATTCGGCCAGATTCGCCGGCACCGGCAAGCCGAGCCGCGGCGACCACAGCATCGTCATCGCCCCGGCCAGCGACAGCGCGGCAAGGCCCGCGCCCGCCCACGTGAGCCGCTCGCGCAGGATGAAGTGCGCAAAGAGCGCGGTCCACGCGGGCGTCAGGTAAAAAAGCAGCAGCACGCGCATCACCTGGCCGTGAATCGAGCCCCAGACGAAGCCGAGGTTCGTCACGCCCGCGGCCAGCGCGAGCGCCGGCAGCACCCAGTGCCAGCGCACGGTCGCGATCGCGCGGCGGCGCACCAGCAGCACGAACGCGCAGCCCGCGCCGCTCGTGAGCGCGCTCGCCGCAGTGCCGGTCACGCCGAGCCCATGAAGCACACGCAACGGATACCAGACCACGCCCCAGACCGATGCGCCCAGCATGATGGCGAGCGTCGGCCACGCCGCGCGGATTGCGCCGCTCATGATGCGGCGCCCTCGCGCATGCCTGCGGCGAGCGGGCGCCGGCCTGCGGCGAGCGGTGGCCGGCCTGCGGCGAGGGGGGGCCGACATGCCGTCCTGCGATGCCCAGCGCTTTGCTGCATGGTTTCTCCCAATCTGTCTGTCCGGTGGTCCGGGCGCCGTTCACGGCCGGCGCGTCTGCTTCGCGCGCGGCGCTGCGCCGCGCGGCCACGCTATAATCGGCACTCCGCCACCGGTCCTGTGCGTGCGCCGCAGCATGGCGATTGCCGCCGCCACGCACGCTGCCCGCGACCGTCTCCGCCCACGTCCGATCCGCCAAGTGAATCCGCTACTCGACACCCTCCAGTCCTATCCGTTCGAAAAGCTGCGCGCGCTCTTCCAGGATCTCGCGCCGCCCGCGCACCTGCCGCACATCAGCTTCGGGATCGGCGAGCCGAAACATCCGACGCCGGCGCTCGTGCGCGACGCCGTGATCGCGTCGCTCGGCGGCCTCGCCGCGTATCCGGCCACGCTCGGCACGCCGGCGCTGCGCGAGGCGATCGCCGGCTGGGTCGCGCGGCGCTACGGACTGCCGCCGCTCGATCCGGCCACCGAAGTGCTGCCGGTGTCGGGCTCGCGCGAGGCGCTGTTCGCGCTGGCGCAGACCGTGATCGACCCGCGGCGCGACGCAGCGGGCGAGCCCGCGATCGTACTCTGCCCGAACCCGTTCTACCAGATCTACGAAGGCGCGGCGCTGCTCGCCGGCGCGCAGCCGTACTTCGCCAACAGCGATCCGGCCCGCAACTTCGCATGCGACTACGCGGCCATCCCCGACGCGGTCTGGGCCCGCACGCAACTGCTCTACGTGTGCTCGCCCGGCAATCCGACGGGCGCGGTGCTCACGCTCGACGACTGGCGCGAACTCTTTGCGCTGTCGGACCGTCACGGCTTCACGATCGCGTCGGACGAATGCTATTCGGAGATCTACTTCGACGAGGCGCGTCCGCCGCTCGGCTGCCTCGAGGCAGCGCACCGGCTAGGCCGCGGCTACGACCGGCTGGTGATGCTGTCGAGCCTGTCGAAGCGCTCGAACGTGCCCGGCATGCGCTCGGGCTTCGTCGCCGGCGACGCGGCGCTGCTCAGACAGTTCCTGCTGTACCGCACCTACCACGGCGCGGCGCTTTCCACTGTCTATCAGAGCGCGAGCATCGCCGCGTGGAACGACGAGACCCACGTGCGCGAAAACCGCGCGAAATACGTGCAGAAGTTCTCGACCGTCACGCCGATGCTCGCCGACGTGCTCGACGTGCGCCTGCCCGACGCCGCGTTCTACCTGTGGGTCAGCGTCGCGCGCACCGGCCTGTCGGATACTGCGTTCGCCCAGCGCCTGTACGCCGACTATAATGTGACGGTTCTGCCGGGCTCGTATCTCGCGCGCACCGCGCACGGCACGAATCCCGGCCGCGATTTCGTGCGCCTCGCGCTCGTCGCCGAGGTCGACGAATGCATCGCGGGCGCACAGCGCATCGTCGATTTTTGCCGCGCGCTCGCAGGCTGAGCGCGCGTCGTCCCGTTCGGATCTCAACTCTTCACATCACGGATATGTCGCAACAACTCCAGCAGATCATCGACAACGCGTGGGAAAACCGCGCGGAACTGTCGCCGAAGGCCGCGCCCGCCGACGTGCGCGAAGCGGTCGCGCAGGCGATCGGGCTACTCGACACGGGGGCGCTGCGCGTCGCCGAGAAGAAGGACGGCGACTGGGTCGTCAACCAGTGGCTCAAAAAGGCCGTGCTGCTGTCGTTCCGTCTCGAGGACAACGTGCCGATGCCGGCCGGCGGCGCGGGCGTCAACTACACGCAGTTCTACGACAAGGTGCCGTCGAAGTTCGCGCACTACAGCGCCGGGGACTTCGCGGCCGGCGGCTTCCGGGTGGTGCCGCCCGCCATCGCGCGGCGCGGCGCGTTCATCGCGAAGAATGTCGTGCTGATGCCGTCGTACACGAACATCGGCGCGTACGTGGACGAAGGCACGATGGTCGACACGTGGGCAACCGTCGGCTCGTGCGCGCAGATCGGCAAGAACGTGCACCTGTCGGGCGGCGTCGGCATAGGCGGCGTGCTCGAACCGCTGCAGGCCAATCCGGTCATCATCGAGGACAACTGCTTCATCGGCGCGCGCTCGGAAGTGGTCGAAGGCGTGATCGTCGAGGAGAACTCGGTGATCTCGATGGGCGTCTACCTCGGCCAGAGCACGAAGATCTACGACCGCGAAACCGGCGAAGTCACATATGGCCGCATTCCGGCCGGCTCCGTCGTGGTGGCGGGCAACCTGCCCTCGAAGGACGGCTCGCACAGCCTGTACTGCGCGGTGATCGTGAAGAAGGTCGACGCCAGGACGCGCGCGAAGGTCGGCCTGAACGAACTGCTGCGAGGCGACTGATGGCGGGCGCCGGCAAGACGGTCGTCTATGGCATTCCGAACTGCGACACCGTGAAGAAGGCCCGCGTGTGGCTCGAAGCGCACGGCGTCGCGTTCGAATTTCACGACTTCCGCAAGGCGGGCGTGAGCGCGGCGCTGCTGAAAGGCTGGCTGCAGGACGTGCCTGTCGAGTCGCTCGTCAACCGGCGCGGCACCACCTGGCGCGGCCTCGCGGACGAGCAGAAGGCCGCGGCCGACAGCGAAGCCGGCGCCATCGCACTGATGATCGACAAGCCGTCGGTCATCAAGCGGCCGGTGGTGGTGGTCGACGGGCGCGTGAAAACGCTCGGCTTCTCCGCGCCGCAATACGATACGCTGTTTGCCTGAGCGCTTTTGCCTGAGCGCTTTTGCCTGAGCGCTTTTGCCTGAGCGTTTTTGCCTGAGCGTTTTTGCCTGAGCCTGGGCGCCTGGCTGAACGTTTGTCTGAATGCCTGCCCGAGCGCGCCGCCCGCGCGCCCCGCATGCCGTTGCCGGCCGCGCCCCTGGGGCGCGGCCGGCGTTGTCTGATTCTCACGTAGCTCGACCCGAACCCATGTCCGGCACGCTTGCCCTTACCGAACAACTGATCGCGCGCGCGTCGGTCACGCCCGACGACCAGCACTGCCAGCACCTGCTGAGCGAGCGCCTCGCGCCGCTCGGCTTCGCCTGCGAAACGCTCGAATCGCACGGCGTCACCAACCTGTGGGCCGTGCGGCGCGGCGCCGACGGCACGCGCGGCAAACTGCTCGTGTTCGCGGGCCATACCGACGTGGTGCCCACCGGCCCGCTCGAACAATGGCAATCGCCGCCGTTCGAGCCCGTGCACCGCGACGGCAAACTGTACGGCCGCGGCGCGGCCGACATGAAGACGTCGATTGCCGGCTTCGTCGTCGCAACCGAGGAGTTTGTCGCCGCGCACCCGGCGCATCGCGGCTCGATCGCGTTCCTGATCACGAGCGACGAAGAGGGTCCGGCCACCGACGGCACCGTCAAGGTCGTCGAAGCGCTGCAGGCGCGCGGCGAACGGCTCGACTACTGCATCGTCGGCGAGCCCACGTCGAGCGCGCGCCTCGGCGACACGGTGAAAAACGGCCGGCGCGGCTCGATGTCCGGCAAGCTGATCGTGAAGGGGCTGCAGGGCCACATCGCCTATCCGCATCTCGCGAAAAATCCGGTGCACCTGCTCGCGCCGGCGCTCGCCGAACTCGTCGCCGAACGCTGGGACGACGGCAACGAATACTTTCCGCCGACCACCTGGCAGGTATCGAACCTGCACAGCGGCACCGGCGCATCGAACGTGATTCCGGGCCACGCGGATCTGACGTTCAACTTCCGCTTCTCGACCGCGAGCACGGTTGAAGGACTGCAGGCGCGCGTCCACGCGATCCTCGCGCGCCACGGGCTCGACTACGACCTGCAGTGGACCGTCAGCGGCCTGCCGTTTCTCACGCCGCGCGGCGCGCTGTCCGATGCGCTCACGCAGGCGATTCACGACGAAACCGGCGTCAGCGCCGAACTCTCGACCACCGGCGGCACCTCGGACGGGCGGTTCATCGCGCGCATCTGCCCGCAGGTGGTCGAATTCGGCCCCATCAACGCAAGCATTCACAAGATCGACGAACACATCGACCTGCACGATATCGAGCCGCTGAAGAACGTATACCGCCGCGTGCTCGAAACGCTGGTCGCCTGAGCAAGGACAGAATCCGATGCCTCTTCCGTTTTCGACCGTACGCGACGTGCTGCGCCACGCGGTCACGCGCTTTAACCAGGCGAAGCTCGCATTCGGCCACGGCTGCGCGAACGCGTACGACGAAGCCGCCTACCTCGTGCTGCATACGCTGCATCTGCCGCTCGACCTGCTCGAACCGTTTCTCGACGCGCGCCTGACCGACGAAGAAATCTCCGCGGTGCTCGCGGTGATCGAGCGGCGCGCCGGCGAGCGCATACCGGCCGCCTACCTCACGCAGGAAGCGTGGATGCACGGGTTTCGCTTTCACGTGGACGAACGCGTGATCGTGCCGCGCTCGTTCATCGGCGAGTTGCTGCAGGACGGGCTGCAGCCGTACGTCGACGACCCCGAGCAGGTCGGCGCCGTGCTCGAACTGTGCACCGGCTCCGGCTGCCTCGCGATTCTCGCGGCGCACGCGTTCCCGAACGCGGACATCGATGCGGTCGACCTGTCGGCGCCCGCGCTCGAAGTCGCTGCGCGCAACGTCGACGAGTACGGGCTGCAGGAGCGCATTGCGCTGTTCGAGGGCGACCTGTATGCGCCGCTGCCGCAGCGCACCTATGACGTGATCGTCACCAATCCGCCGTACGTGAACGCCGCGTCGATGGCCGGGCTGCCCGCCGAATACCGTCATGAGCCGGCGATGGCGCTCGCCGGCGGCGCCGATGGCATGGACGTCGTGCGGCGCATCGTCGGCGGGGCGCGCAACTGGCTCACCGACGAAGGCATCCTCGTGGTCGAGATCGGCAACGAACGCGAGCATGTCGAGGCGGCATTCGGCGGACTCGACCTGGTGTGGCTGTCGACCAGCGCCGGCGACGACAACGTGTTCCTGATCCAGGCCGCGGACCTGCCGGGCGTACCGGACGCGACGGCCTGAAACGCGGGTTGGCCGGGTTGGCCCGGGTTGGCCCGGGTTGGCCCTGATTGGCCAGGTCGGCCTTCACCGGCTGGCCGCTCCGGCAACCCGGCCGGTACGACCACCCCGAACCCGCGCGGGTTCGGTAAGATGAGCGCGACCGTCTTACCGCCGCGCGCCCCACGCGGCCGAAAGCGCCCGGACCACCCCAGACGCGCCCATGCGACTCGACCTGCTCCAGCTTGCCCCGCTCGTTGCCCTCGCCCATCTGCTCGGCCTGATCGCAGCCTGCCATGCCATTCTGAATACGCGCACGTCGCAAGGCGCGATCGCATGGGCGGTCTCGCTCGTCGCCATGCCGTATCTGACGCTCGTGCCGTACCTGTTTCTCGGCCGCAGCAAATTCGCCGGCTACGCCGATGCGCGGCGGCTCGAAAACGAGTCCCTGCGCTCGCGCGCGCATCCGCCGGTCTGGGACACGCATGCATCGTCGGCGGGCCAACCCACCGACGAGCTCGGCCAACGGCTCGTGCGCGCGCTGACCGGACTCGGCGGCATGCCGTTCCTGCCGGGCAACACGGTGCGCACGCTGGTCAACGGCGAAGCCACGTTCGCGGCGATCCTCGATGCGATCGCCGAGGCGCGCCGCTACGTGATCGTGCAGTTCTTCATCGTGCGCGACGACGCGCTCGGCCAGTTGCTGCGCGATGCGCTGCTCGCCAAAGCGGCCGAGGGCGTGCGCATCTATTTTCTGTACGACAGCATCGGCAGCTTCGACCTGCGCCACAGCTACATTGCCCAGTTGCGCGCGGGCGGCGTCGAGATACATCCGTTTGCGACGAACCGCCGCTTCGTCAACCGCTTTCAGCTCAATTTCCGCAATCACCGCAAGATCGTCTCGGTGGACGGCGAGCGCGCGTTCGTCGGCGGACATAACGTCGGCGTCGAGTACCTGGGTGCACGGCCGCCCCTGTCGCCGTGGCGCGACACGCACATCGAGGTGCGCGGGCCGGTCGTCGCGAGCATCCAGTTCGTCTTCACGGAAGACTGGTACTGGGCAACCCAGCAATTACCGCCGCTCGACACGCCCGAGCCGGACCCTGCCCACTCAGGCATGCACTGCCTCGTGATGCCGAGCGGCCCCGCCGATCGCCAGGAGACCTGCTCGCTGTTCTTTGTCGAGGCGATCAACGCGGCGCGCGAGCGCATCTGGATTACCACGCCCTATCTCGTGCCGGACGAAGCGGTGTTCGCCGCGCTGCGCCTTGCCGTGCTGCGCGGCGTGGACGTGCGCATCCTGATTCCGAGCCGGCGCGACCATTACGTGGTGTTCGAGGCGTCGAAGCTGTACGCATACGATTGCGTGCGCGCAGGCATCCGGATTTTTCGCTACCGGCCGGGCTTCCTGCACCAGAAGGTGGTGCTGATCGACCAGGCGGCGGCGGCGATCGGCAGCGCCAATCTGGACAACCGCTCGTTCCGCCTGAACTTCGAGATCATGGTGCTCACGGTGGACCGCGGCTTCGCCGCCGAAGTGGAAGCGATGCTCGAAGCCGACTTCGCGCTTGCCTATGAAATCGACCGCAACGAGTATCGCGACGCCCCCGCCGTCAGGCGCGTCGCCATGCACATGGCGCGCCTGTTCGCCCCGATTCTTTAACACAGCGTCACAACAACCCGGCAATGTCCGCTTCGATCGTCTCGGGCTTCGTGACCGGCGCATAGCGCTTGACGACATTGCCGGCACGGTCCACGAGAAACTTCGTGAAGTTCCACTTGATCGCCTCGAGCCCGAGCAGGCCGGGCGCCTCGCCGGTCAGGAAGCGGTACAGCGGGTGCGCGTTCGCCCCGTTGACGTCGATCTTGTCGAACATCGGAAACGTCACGCCGTAGTTCTTCTCGCAGAAGCTGCCGATCTGCGCCGCGTCGCCCGGCTCCTGACGGCCGAACTGGTTGCACGGAAAGCCCAGCACGACGAAGCCGCGCGCCGCATACGTGTCGTAGAGCGCCTGCAGGCCCGCGTATTGCGGCGTGAACCCGCATTCGCTTGCGGTATTCACGATCAGCAGCACCTTGCCGCGATATGGCTCGAGGCTGGCTTCTTCGCCACCCAGCGTGCGGGCCGAAAACGAATAGATCGACGTCATGTGCGCCCTCCCGAAAGACGACAGTCTAAGCGAAAAGCCTCTTCGCGACAGTCGGCCAACTGGCCAATGCCGGCTGCGCGCCGCGGCAGTCTAAAATACGGTTTTGCTCTCGCCCGTCCTCCCGTGATCCGTTTCAGTCAGTTCAGTCTCGCGCGCGGCACCAAGCCGCTGTTCGACAACACCAGCTTCACGCTGAACCCCGGCGAAAAAGCCGGTCTGGTCGGCGCGAACGGCGCGGGCAAGTCCACCCTGTTCGCCGTGCTGCGCGGCGAGTTGCATGCGGACGGCGGCGACGTCGCGTGGCCGCCGTCATGGCAGATCGCGCACGTGGCGCAGGAAACGCCTGCGGTCGACCAGTCCGCGCTCGATTACGCGCTCGACGGCGATGCGGCATTGCGCGCAATCGAGGCGCGTATCGCGGCGGCCTCGGCCGCACACGACGGCGCGGCCGAAGCGGAGGCGCACGCGGCATTTGCCGACGCCGATGGCTACACTGCGCCGGCGCGGGCCCAGGCGCTGCTGCTCGGCCTCGGCTTCACGCTCGAACAAACCCGCCTGCCGGTCACGCGCTTCTCCGGCGGCTGGCGCATGCGCCTGAATCTCGCACAGGCGCTGATGTGCCGCTCCGACCTGCTGCTGCTCGACGAACCGACCAATCACCTCGACCTCGACGCGATCGTCTGGCTGGAAGACTGGCTGCACCGCTATGCCGGTACGCTGATCGTGATTTCGCACGACCGCGAGTTTCTCGACGCGGTCTGCGACGTCACGCTGCACCTGGAGCAGCAACAGGTCAAACGCTACGGCGGCAACTACTCGCAATTCGAAGTGCTGCGCGCGCAGCAACTCGCGCTTCAACAGAGCGCGTACGAGAAGCAGCAGCGCACGGTCGCCCACCTGCAAAGCTATATCGACCGCTTCAAGGCGAAGGCCACCAAGGCCCGCCAGGCGCAAAGCCGCATGAAAGCGCTGGAAAAGATGGAGCTGATCGCCCCCGCGCACGTGGCCTCGCCGTTCACGTTCGAGTTCCGCACGCCCGATTCCGCGCCGAACCCGATGCTGGTGATGGAAAACGTGCGCTGCGGCTACCGCGGCGAGCAAGGGGAAATTCCGGTGGTCGACGCGGTCAGCCTGTCGATCCAGAACGGCCAGCGCATCGGCCTGCTTGGCGCAAACGGCCAGGGCAAATCCACGCTGATCAAGACGCTCGCCGGCACGCTCGACGCGCTCAGCGGCAGCATGCGCAGCGGCAAGGGACTCGCGATCGGCTACTTCGCGCAGCATCAGCTCGAAACGCTGCGCCCCGAGGACTCGGCGCTGCAACACCTCGCACGGCTCGCCCCCGACACGCGCGAGCAGGAGTTGCGCGATTTCCTCGGCGGCTTCAACTTCTCCGGCGACATGGCGACGAGCGCGATCGGCCCGTTTTCCGGCGGCGAGAAAGCGCGCCTCGCGCTCGCACTGATCATCTGGCAGAAGCCCAACCTGCTGCTGCTCGACGAGCCGACCAATCACCTCGACCTCGAAACGCGTCATGCACTGACCATGGCGCTCGCGCAGTTCGACGGCACGCTGATCCTCGTGTCGCACGACCGGCATCTGTTGCGCGCAACGACCGATCAATTCATGCTCGTCGCGAAGCACCGGCTGCAACCGTTCGACGGCGATCTGGACGACTACCGCGACTGGCTGCTGCAGCACGCCGCCGAGCAGCGGGCCGCACTGAAGGCGCGCGAGACGGGCGCAGCCGCAAACGACGCGGCGCCAGGCAGCGCGGACAGCGCAGCCAACCGCAAGGAGCAGCGCCGTCAGGACGCCGGGACGCGCCAGCGGCTCGCGCAGCTGAAAAAGCCGCTGCAAACGCGTATCGCCAAGATCGAACGGGAAATGGACACGCTGAATGCGGAGAAGGCCACGCTCGACACCTTCGTCGCCGATCCCGCCAGTTACGACGCGCAGCAGAAAACCAGACTGACGGAGGCGATCCGCCGTCAGGCAGAGGTGAGCGCACGACTCGCAGCACTCGAAGCCGAATGGCTCGATACGCTCGAGGAGCTCGAACAAATCGGCTAGCGGCTTCGCGTGCGGTCCGCGCCGGCAACGACGAGAGGTGGGCATTGACGACTCCCGCAGCATTGCAGGGCCTGCGCGTGCTCGATCTGACACGCCTGCTGCCGGGTCCGGTCGCCGCACTGCGCCTGGCGGAAATGGGCGCGGACGTGCTGAAGATCGAAGCGCCCGGCGCCGGCGACCCGACCCGCACGATGATGCAGTCCTCCGCGGATCGCGTGGCCGGACGGCCCGGCGCGTTCTACCGGATGGTCAACCGCGGCAAACGCGAAACGCGGCTCGACCTGAAGTCCGAAGCGGGACGCACGGTGCTGCGCGCGCTCGCGAGCGAAGCCGACGTGCTGATCGAGAGCTTTCGGCCCGGCGTCATGGAGCGGCTTGGGCTCGGCTACGAAATCCTGCGGGTGCATAACCCGAAGCTGGTCTACTGCGCGATCACCGGTTATGGGTCGGACGGCCCCTTCACCCGTCTGGCGGGACACGACCTGAATTACCTGAGCTACGCAGGCGTGCTCGAACAGTTGGGCGGCCGGGACGGCGCGCCGGTTGTGCCGAACTTCCAGATCGCCGACCTGCTGGGCGGCGCCGCGAGCGCGGTCGCGCAGATTCTCGCGGCGTTGTGGCACGTGGCGCGCGGCGGCAATGGCCGGTTTGTCGACGTATCGATGACCCATTGCACGTATGAGAACAACTTCGTCGCCCAGATCGCGCTCACCAACGAGGGCGCCGCACCGCCGCCCGGCGGCGGACTCCTGAACGGCGGTGCGCCCTGCTACAACCTGTACCGCACGCAGGACGGCCGCTGGCTGGCCGTCGGCGCGCTGGAGCTCAAATTCTGGGAAACGCTGTGTCACGCGCTCGATCGCCCGGAATGGGCATTCCGGCACTGGAGCGTCGGACAGGCCATCGGCGGCCCGGATGCGCGCGCGCTCACCCAGGAGTTTGCCGACCTGATCGCCAGCCAGCCGCTCGACGCGTGGGTGAGCCTGCTCGAACCGCTCGACTGCTGCGTGTCGCCAGTATTGACGCCGGCTGAAGCGGCACAGCATCCGCTGTTCAATCCGCACGCGCAGGCAAGCGACACGCCGCCCGACGATCTCGAAGCAATCTGATCAGCAGACCTGAGCAATTGAGCCGCGCGCGCCCCGCGGCACAGGCCGCCTTAGCGCCGCGGCAACGTCTGGCGCGGTGCGCGCTCGTCATCGTGGAGCACGTGCTTGCGGCCTTCGACGTGGCGGTTGATGGTTGCCCGCACTTCGGCGGCCGTGACGTTGGCGGCCACCACACGGCGCGAAATCTGGCCCCCGGCGTCGATCCACTCGATGATCCGGCATGCGCCGCCCCACGGCCGCTGGATCGGCGGGGACACGCGACAGCCGCGCACGTTGAGCGCGCCGTCGGCAGCAGCTTCATGAGACTGTTTCAAGGCGGGATCCTTTTCCGCGTCGGCGGGGGTAACAACGCCCCCAGCTTAGGGAAATCACCTGTCGTGCAGGTTACAGTCGCGCCGCGCAAATTTACCGCGCATTACGCGAATCGCGACGCCCCGCCCCGCGCGAGCCGCGCTAATCGAGGGTCCGGATGCGGTCGATTGCCTGTTCGAGACGATCCACTGCAATGACCTGTAAGCCTTCGATCGGCTGCTTCGGCGCGTTTGCCCTCGGAATCAGCGCCGCCGAGAAGCCGAGCTTGGCCGCTTCGCGAAGCCGCTCCTGACCCCGCGGAGACGGCCGGATTTCGCCGAGCAGGCCAACCTCGCCGAATACGATCAGCCCCTTTGGCAACGCCTTGTTACGCATTGACGAATGAATCGCGAGCAGCACCGCCAGGTCAGCCGCCGGCTCGGTGATCCTGACGCCGCCCACCGCGTTCAGAAACACGTCCTGATCGAAGCAGGCGATCCCCGCGTGCCGGTGCAGCACGGCCAGCAGCATCGCGAGCCGGTTCTGTTCGAGGCCAACCGCGAGACGGCGCGGATTCGGCACGTTCGCCGCGTCGACGAGCGCCTGCACCTCGACCAGCAGCGGGCGCGTGCCCTCCTGCGTGACGAGCACGCACGAGCCCGGCACGCTCTGTTCGTGCTGCGACAAAAACAGCGCCGACGGATTCGCGACGCCGCGCAGGCCGCGCTCGGTCATCGCGAACACGCCGAGTTCGTTGACCGCGCCGAAGCGGTTCTTGAATGCGCGCACGAGGCGGAACGACGAATGCGTATCGCCCTCGAAATACAGCACCGTATCGACGATGTGTTCGAGCACGCGCGGCCCCGCGAGATTGCCCTCCTTCGTCACGTGGCCGACCATGATGATCGCGGTGCCGGACTGCTTGGCCACGCGCGTCAGTTGCGCGGCGCATTCGCGCACCTGCGCGACCGAGCCTGGCGCCGACGTGAGCGCGTCCGAATAGACGGTCTGGATCGAATCGATCACCGCCACGTCGGGACGTTCCGTGTCGATGGTGGCCAGAATCTTTTCGAGCTGGATCTCGGCGAGCAGTTTCAGCTCGCTCGCCTTCGAATCCGTTTCGAGCAGCGCGAGACGCTGCGCGCGCAGCGCGATCTGCGCGGCCGACTCCTCGCCGCTTACATACAGCGCGCGCCGTTCGAGCGCGATCTGCGCAAGCGACTGCAGCAGGAGCGTGGACTTGCCGATCCCCGGATCGCCGCCGATCAGCACCACGCCGCCCGGCACGAGGCCGCCGCCGAGCACCCGGTCGAATTCGCCGACCCCGGTGGAGAAGCGCGGCACATCGGCTGCTTCGATATCGGCGAGGCGCTGGACGGGCGCGCCTTTTGCGAGCGCCTGGAAGCGATGGGCGGAGGGCGCTTCGGCCATCGTCTCGACCAGCGTGTTCCACGCATGGCACGCGGGACATTGTCCTTGCCACTTGGGCACCTGAGCCCCGCATTCGTTGCAGGTGTACACCGTTTTCTGTTTAGCCACGCACCCTTGCCCGTATTTCGGATTGACGGTTGTTTCGCATCGGCGGAAACGCCGCACGCACTTATTCGGCGCGCACCGGCACGCGCTGCGCGACCGCGCACATCAGCTCGTAGCCGATCGTGCCGCACGCGCGCGCCACGTCGTCGATCGGCAGCGCCGCGCCCCACAGCTCGACGCGCGAGCCCACGCCCGCGTTCGGCACCCCGCTCAGATCGACGGTCAGCATGTCCATCGAGACCCGGCCGATCACGCCGGTGCGGACCCCTTCCACGAGCACCGGCGTGCCCTCCGGCGCCGAGCGCGGGTAGCCGTCCGCATACCCGCACGCGATCACGCCGATGCGCATCGGCGCACGCGCACGGTAGGTCGAACCGTAGCCGACCGTCTGCCCTTCGGCCACCGACTGCACCGCGATCAGTTCGGAGGCGAGCGTCATGGCCGGCTGCAGCCCGGTGTCCGCGATCGCGCCATGCACGCCCGACGGGGAGGCGCCGTACAGGATGATGCCGGGACGCACCCAGTCGAAGTGCGTGCCCGGATGCCACAGTGTCGCGGCCGAATTGGCGAGGCTGCGCGCGCCCGCGATGCCCTGCGCGCCGCGCTCGAACGCCTCCATCTGATACGCGACGCCGCGCTCGGTGTCGGCGTCCGAGAAATGGGTCATCAACGTTATCTGACCCACGCGCGCGCACGCGCGTGCGCGCTCCCATGCGGCACGAAATCGCTCGGGCGTGTAGCCGAGCCGGTTCATCCCGCTGTTCATTTTCAGCTGGATGTTGACCGGCTTCGACAGGCGCGCCATTTCGAGCATCCGCAACTGCTCGTCCGAATGCAGCGCGGTGGTGAGGCTGTAGCGGTCGATCACGTCGATGTCGGTCGGCCGGAAAAAGCCTTCGAGCAGCAGGATCGGCCCTGCCCAGCCGAGTTCACGCAACTTTACCGCCTCTTCGAGGTCCAGCAATCCGAAGCCGTCGGTTGCGCGCAGGCCCGGAAAGACGCGTGCAAGCCCATGCCCGTAGGCATTGGCCTTCACGACCGCCCAGATTTTCGAGTGCGGCGCATAGCGGCGCGCAACGGCGAGGTTATTGGCGAGAGCCGTAGTGTGAATCGTGGCAAGGAGGGGGCGAGGCATGGGAAATTTTCGTAAAGACGCTTGCGAATCAGGACCTTACAGCATGTTTTCAGGCGTGGGGCGCCCGCCGGGCGGCCCGATCAAGGATTGTGCTAGTCCGGGTGAGGCTATTTTCGTGATATAAAGCCGTGCGCACAACCCATTTCGAACGGAATAAGCACGGACGCCATGCTCCCGTCCGGGGCGGACGGATCGCAGCGAGGACGGCATCGCATCAGATGAGAAAAGGTTTTTACACGATCATGGCCGCGCAGTTTTTTTCGTCGCTGGCCGACAATGCACTTCTGATCGCTGCGATTGCACTGCTGAAAGATCTCCACGCCCCCAACTGGATGACGCCGCTGCTCAAGCTGTTCTTCGTGCTGTCGTATGTCGTCCTTGCCGCGTTCGTCGGCGCGTTTGCCGACTCCCGTCCGAAAGGACAGGTGATGTTCATCACCAACACCATCAAGGTCGCGGGCTGCATCACGATGCTGGTCGGCGCGCATCCGTTGCTTGCGTACGGCATCGTCGGCTTTGGCGCGGCCGCCTACTCGCCGGCGAAATACGGCATCCTCACCGAACTGCTGCCGCCCGACCGGCTGGTCGCCGCGAACGGCTGGATCGAAGGCACCACGGTCGGCTCGATCATCCTCGGCACCGTGCTCGGCGGTGCGCTGATCAGTCCGCAGATCGCCTCGCACATTCTCCGCCATCATCTGCCCACCATCCACACGCCCGCCGAAGCCGCGATGGTCGTGATCATGGTGATCTACATCGTCGCGGCGCTGTTCAACCTGCGCATTCCCGATACCGGCGCGCGCTACCCGAAACAGGAGCGCGGGCCGCTGCGCCTCGTCACGGACTTCGCGGAATGCTTCGTCGTCCTGTGGCATGACAAGCTCGGCCAGATCTCGCTCGCGGTCACCACGCTGTTCTGGGGCGCCGGTGCGACGCTGCAGTTCATCGTGCTGAAGTGGGCGGAGGTATCGCTCGGCATGTCGTTGTCCGAGGGCGCGATCCTGCAGGCGGTCGTCGCGGTCGGCGTGGCCGCCGGCGCGATCATCGCGGCCTCGCGCGTGCCGCTGAAGAAATCGCTGACGGTGCTGCCGGTCGGCGTCGCGATGGGCCTCGCGGTGATGCTGATGGCCTTCTACACGCGCAACCTGTTCCCGCCCGACTGGGGCGTCTATTTCGGCCGCGTGCACATTCACGGCTACCTGATTCTCGCGTACCTGTTCCTGATGGTCGTCGGCGCGCTGTCCGGCTTCTTCGTCGTCCCGATGAATGCGCTGCTGCAGCATCGGGGCCACGTGCTGCTCTCCGCGGGTCACTCGATCGCCGTGCAGAACTTCAACGAGAACCTGTCGGTCCTGGTGATGCTGTGCCTGTACGCGGTGCTCGTCTGGCTCGACGTGCCGGTGTCGGCTGTAATCGTGCTGTTCGGCACCTTCGTCTGCGTGATGATGTGGTTCGTGATCCGGCGTCATCAGGCCAACCAGCGCGCATTCGACTCCGTTGCGCTGATCGGCGAAATGCGTCATTGAGCTGCGTCGTTGAGTTGCGTCATTGAGCCACGCCACTTAGCTACGTCACTTAGCTACGTCACTGAACCACGCCACTTGAGCCACGCCACTGAGCGCGCGGCGCCGCACGCCGCGCTTCATGCGCGCTCGCGGCACACGCGCCCCCTCCTCTGCGAGACACGTCCGATGACTCACCCGATTCCCAACGTCCTGACCATTGCCGGCTCCGACTCCGGCGGCGGCGCCGGCATCCAGGCCGACCTGAAAGCGTTCTCCGCGCTCGGCGCTTACGGCGCGAGCGTCATCACCGCGCTCACCGCGCAGAATACGCGCGGCGTCACCGCGATCCATACGCCGGACCCGGCGTTTGTGCGCGCGCAACTCGACGCGGTGTTCGACGACATCCGCATCGACGCGGTGAAGATCGGCATGCTCGCGAACGCCGGCGTGGCGCGCGCGGTGGCGGACGCGCTGCGGCGTTACCGGCCGCGCCACGTGGTACTCGACACGGTGATGATCTCGAAGAGCAATCACGCGCTGCTCGCGCCCGACGCCGTCGCGGCAGTGCGCGACGAACTGATGCCGCTCGCCGACCTGCTCACGCCGAACCTGCCCGAGGCCGCCGCGCTGCTCGGCCGCGAGCCCGCCACGGACGAAGCCGGCATGGTCGACCAGGGCGAAGCGCTGCGCGCGATCGGCGCGCGCGCGGTGCTGATGAAAGGCGGCCACCTGAGCGCGGCCGACAGCCCCGACTGGCTCATCGAAGCAAGCGGCACCCTGCGCCTCGGCGCCCCGCGCGTGCCGGTGAAGAATACGCATGGCACGGGCTGCACGCTGTCATCGGCGATCGCGGCGCTGTTGCCGCAACGCCCCGGCCTCGCCGAAGCGGTGGCCGACGCGAAAGCCTACCTGAGCGCCGCATTGCAGGCGAGCGACCGGCTCGACGTGGGCCGTGGCGTCGGCCCCGTGCATCACTTTCACCGCTGGTGGTAAGCAGCGTGTGCGCAGCCCTGCGCACGCTGCGGCCAGTCGTCCGGCACGATGAAACCGCGCGACGATTCAACGTGGCCGCCCGCTTCGTCGCGAAGCGCCGCCGCCACCATCACCGGCCCCGGAGCGGGCCCGAGATGCGCGTCCAGCCCGTGCGCGTCGAACCAGGACGCGTGCTGCGCTGACGCCGGCGCATCGTGGCGCGGCGCCAGCCACTCGAGGCGCGGCAACACCCGCCAGCGCATACCGGGCTGTGCCATGCGCGCGGCGACGTCCCGCCATGCGCTGCGCGTCGTCCACCAGCCGCGCCCGTGCGCGGGCGCGAGTTGCGCCGGCTCGGGCGGCGTTTCGCCATCCCGGTAGAACAGCCAGCCCTTCACGAACATCTGCGGCTCCCACGGACCTTCAAGGCCGAGCGAGGCAAACTCCTCGCGCGCGCTGAGCGGCAGCTGATGAGTCAGCAGATGCGCGAGCTTCAGATCGAAGCGGTCGCGCAGATCGGGGCCCACGTAATCGGCAAGCTGCGCGCGTCCGTCGCCGATGTGCAGATAGCACTTCACGGCCAGTTCCCAGTGCAGCCGTCGGCCATCGCGCGTGCGCAGCAGAAAATCGCACTCGCCGAGCGTCACGCCCGCGCGCCGCAACGGCACGTTCGCCGCAACGAGCCGGGCCGCCGGACCATGCTGCAGAAACCAGCCGAGCAGACATTCGGCATAGCGCCCGAGACGCGTGATGCGCGCCGCGGCAAGCGCGCGCAGCAGCGCGGCGGGATCGGCGTCGAGCGCCTGCAGCCAGACGCGGGTCGCGCGCGCTTCCCCGGGCGTCGCGAAGCAGTCGGCGAGCGCGCCGCGAGGAAGTTGCGCGCGCAACAGATCGGCACTGAACAGCAGCCATGCCAGATCGCGCACGGCGGGGTCGCGCAGCGCATCGAGCGGCGCCGCCGGCCACGCCCGATCCGACGCAACCGGTGCGTCGCCGCTCATCCGCCGGCGGCCGCGCCGCCCCCTGCTTTCCGCCACGTGTCGCGCGCGAGGCACAGGTCGGCCCACGCCTTGGACTTGTCGTTCAGGCTGCGCAGCAGATAGGCCGGGTGATACGTGACGATGACGGGCACGCCCTCGTACGCGTGGACCCGGCCGCGCAGCGACGAGATGCTCGCATCCGTTTTCAGCACGCTCTGCGCGGCGAAGCGGCCGAGCGCGACAATCAGCTTCGGCTTCACGAGCGCGACCTGGCGCTGCAGATACGGCTCGCAACGCGCCACTTCATCCGGCTCCGGGTTGCGGTTGCCCGGCGGCCGGCACTTGATCACGTTCGCGATGTAGACGTTTTCGCCGCGTGCCAGCGCGAGCGCGTGCAGCATGTTGTCGAGCAGCTTGCCGGCCTGGCCGACGAACGGTTCGCCGAGGCGGTCTTCGTTTTCGCCGGGCGCTTCGCCGATCAGCATCCAGTCCGCGTGGCGGTCGCCGACGCCGAACACCGTGTTGGTGCGCTTCTCGCACAGGCGGCAGCGCGTGCAGCTCGCCACGCGCGCGCTGAGCGCATCCCAGTCGAGCGTATGCACACCTGGCAGCGCGGGCTCGCCGGCAGGCAACGCGTCGTCGGACCATGAGGCTGCGGCGTCTTCCAGCGCCGCGAACGCGTCCTCAGCCGGCGAAGCCGCAGCAGAGGCTCGCAGTACGGAGCGCGGCGCATCGCCCGCCGCCGGGAGCGCGGCCGCCGCAGACGGCACCGGCACCGGCACTGGCACCGGCACTGGCGCCTGCTCCTGCACCCGTGGCGGCACCCGCGACACCGGCGGCGCAACCGGCGGGTCGTCCGCGCCATCCGCCGCGTGCCGCGCCGGCGCGTGCGCGTCGGCGAGCGCCCGCTCCTGCGGCCGCGGCACAGTCTGCGCGGCGCCGCGGCGCACCCACGTCGGGGCGAGCCCGAGTTCATCCAGCACGACATCACGCAGCGCCATGCGTCCCCTCCTTCGTCAACGTGAGACGCATCACGATCGCGTCCTCGCGGCCGCGGTAGCGCGCCGGGTAATAGTTCTTGCGCCGCCCGATCGACGCGAAACCGAAGCGCTCGTAGAGCCGGATCGCCCGCTGGTTCGACGGCCGCACTTCGAGCAGCAGGCCGCACAGCTTCTCGTGACGCGTGATGCGCACCGCCTCGCGCAGCAGCGTGAGCCCGGCGCCCGCCCCCTGGGCAGAAGGCGCGACGCACAGATTCAGCAGATGCATTTCGTCCACGACGGGCATCAGCACGCAGTAGCCGATCAGCGTGCCGGTCACGTGCCGCAGGCACATGCCGAAATAGCCGTTGCGCAGCGAATCCGCGAAATTGCCGCGCGTCCAGGGAAACTCATAGGCGGACCGTTCGATCAGCGCAACCTCGTCGAGGTCGCTTTCGGTCATCGGCGCGAGGTAGCGGTCCGCCAGCAGGACCCCGCTCATCGCGCGCGCTCCGCCGGCGCACCGGGACGGGCGCGGCCAGCGGCATCCCCGGCCGCATCGGCGCCCGCGGATCCCCCGGATTGCGCAGCGCCCCCGGCTTTCGCGGCCAGCCGCTCGGCGGTGGTCTGCGCGACCTTGTCGCGCACGTACTCGGGCGCGGCCGCGCTCGCCGCGACCGTCTGTCCGGCCCGCAGCGCCCGCAGTGCCACGAACGCAACCGGCAACGCGTGCGGCAGCGCATCGGCATCGATCGTCTGCGCGAGCGCGCCCGCGACGAGCCGCGCGCCGAACACGGCCGCCGCATTGCCGGCGAGCGTGAACGGCACATCCGGTGCGACGAGCCGCTGCGGCGCATCGAGCGACGCCGGCTGCACCGTGTGCCACTGCCCCGCCGCATCGTCCCACGCGTAATCGGCCCAGTAGACTTCGTCCATCCGCGCATCGAGCGCGGTCAGCACGCGCCGCGTGGCCGGATGGCGCCGGCGCGCGCGCTCCGCGCACGCGAGCAGCGTGCTGACCGGCACCACCGGCAGGTCGAGACCGAACGCAAGCCCCTGAGCCACGCCGGTCGCCGTGCGCAGACCGGTGAACGAGCCCGGGCCGGCGCCAAACGCGATAGCGTCGCAGTCGGCCAGTGCGAGGCCGGACTCGTCGAGCAGTTCGCGCACAGCCGGCAGCAGACGTGTGCTGGAGACGGCGCCGGTCGCTTCGTGGCGTACCCAGACGCGGGGTTCGGCAGCGGGACTGGCCGCGCTTGCATCGGCGCACAGCAGGGCGACCGAGCAGAATTCGGTCGAGGTATCGAGAGCTAACAGCACGGTTCGGGTCATGACCGCTATTGTAATGCGGTAACGCGGCGCGCCCGCCTGCCGGCCGCGCGGCGGGCACGACCGCAGGCGATCCGCCGCAGCGCGCGGCGCGTCTGGAACAGGCGCGTTTGGAATAAAGGCTCCAGCCCGGCCGCGGCCCGCCGGGTGACACGCTTGCTAAGATCGAACCCCCTGAATCCATTCCCACGGAGAACACCCATGAGCGACGTCGACGCGCAATTCGCCCAGGCACACGAAGACGTGCAGCAACTGCCCGAGCGCCCGGGCAACCTGACGCTGCTGCGTCTGTACGCGCTGTACAAGCAGGCGACCCTCGGCGACGTGCACGGCGACAAGCCGGGCTTCGCCGACATCGTCGGCAAGTACAAGTACGATGCGTGGTCCGCGCTGAAAGGCACCGCGCAGGACGCGGCCAAGCAGCACTATGTCGAACTCGTCGAGTCGCTGAAGAACGGCGCGGCAGCGTAAGCGCGCGTCCGGATCGCCGGCTGCATCGTGCCTGTGGCGCGGTGCAGCAAAATCCTTTACAATAGCGTCCGCGTCCTGCTGCATGACGTCCGCTTCGGCGGGCAGACTGGCGGCGTGGCGCAACGTAGCGTTTTGCTCCAATCCAGTTTAGAACCTGTCCCCTCCTGCCTAGCCCCTTGCGGGCGTCCAGTACCAGGCTGGCGGCGCGCCTTCTTGGCAGGCCGCATCCGATACAGCTTCTAACGAACAGCTCGCCTCCTTTTGTCGCGAGCGGCCCCCGTTTTTCGATTTGCTCGCTGAATCCGACGACTTGGGTATGCCGATTGGCGCCGACGCATTGATTCCCCGCCATTCCCGGGATCGTTTCCCAAGGATTTTCATGACTTCGAGCACCCTTTCCAGCAGTCCGTTGAACACTATTGCCGAGCGCGCGCTCGGCCTCGACGCCCCCGCCGCCACGCCGGCCGAGGCCGCCGGGACGGACACTCCGACGTTCGCGTCGCTCGGCCTGTCCGCGGACGTCGTCTCCGCGCTGACGGCTGCCGGCTACCAGACGCCGACTCCCGTGCAGCAACGCGCGATCCCCGCCGGCATCGCCGGCCGCGACCTGCTGGTGTCGAGCCCGACCGGCTCCGGCAAGACCGCCGCCTTCATGCTGCCCGCGATCGAGCGCTTCTCGCAGCTGCAAAAAGCCCAGGCAAGCGCACCGCGCGATCCGCAGGCGCCGCGCGGCGAACGCGGCGCGCGCCGCCCGCAGCCGGTCGCCCGTCCGACCATGCTGGTGCTCACGCCGACCCGCGAACTCGCGATGCAGGTCACGACCGCCGCCGCGACCTACGGCAAGCATCTGCGCCGTCTGCGCACGGTCAGCATCCTTGGCGGCGTCGCGTACGGCCAGCAGCTGATGCTGCTCGCGAAGAACCCGGAAATCCTCGTGGCGACCCCGGGCCGGCTGATCGACCACCTCGAACGCGGCCGCATCGACCTGTCCGAGCTGCAGATTCTCGTGCTCGACGAGGCCGACCGGATGCTCGACATGGGCTTCATCGACGACATCGACACGATCGTCGCCGCGACCCCGGCCACGCGCCAGACCATGCTGTTCTCGGCCACGCTCGACGGCAAGATCGGCTCGCTGACCGGCCGTCTGCTGAAAAACCCGGAGCGCATCGAGATCGTCCAGCGCATGGAGCAGCGCACCAACATCGCGCAGACGGTTCACTACGTCGACGACCGCGATCACAAGGACCGCCTGCTCGACCATCTGCTGCGCGATGCGGGCCTCGACCAGGCCATCGTGTTCACCGCGACGAAGATGGACGCCGACCACCTGGCCGGACGTCTGGCCGACGCCGGATTCGAATCGGCCGCGCTGCACGGCGATCTGCCGCAAGGCGCGCGCAACCGCACGATCCGCGCGCTGCGCGAGCGCCGCGTCCGCGTGCTGGTCGCCACCGACGTCGCCGCGCGCGGCATCGACATCCCGGGCATCACGCACGTGTTCAATTACGACCTGCCGAAGTTCGCCGAAGACTACGTGCACCGCATCGGCCGGACCGGCCGCGCGGGCCGCACGGGCGTCGCGGTGAGCCTCGTGCACCACGCCGAGCAGGGTGCGCTCAAGCGCATCGAGCGTTTCGTGCGCTCGCCGCTACCGGTGAACGTGGTCGAAGGTTTCGAGCCGCGCAAGGCGCCGCCGGCCAATGGCCGCGGCTTCGGCGGACGCGGCCGGCCGGGCGGTAACGGCGGCGGCGGGCGACGCTTCGGCCAGGGCAGCGGCAAGCCCGGCGGCCATGCCGGCGCGCGCAGCGGCGGTGGCGGCGGCGGCTGGAGCGGCAACAAGAGCGGCGGCGGTTCGCGCGAAGGCTATGGCTCGCGCGACGGTTACGGCGCGCGCCGCAGCGACGGTCCGCGCACGGCACGCCGCGGCAGCTAAACACGCGAGACGCGGCCGTCGGGCCGCCCGCGTGATCACGAACCGGCGCTTCGGCGCCGGTTTTTTTTCGCCTTCGCGCAAATTTCACGATATGGAAAAATCTTTTGCGTCGTAAAAAAACGTGCTGCGCAGCACAACACCGGCCATTGCAGCACTAGAAACGGCATTTCTCAATATGAAATAAAAGCAACAAATTACTGATTTATAAAGATAAAAAATATCCAGCCAAATGCCTTCGCGCTCTGTTGCGCTTGCACCGATTTGCCTAGACTCTTCTATAAGACTTCACGCAACAGCACCCCGTGGTGCCGCATCGTGAAGCAGCGGTTCCCCCTACTGACGACTCAAGGCCAATCCAAGGAGCACACGATGTCACGCCAACAGCAAGCCGAAGCACTTCAGCAGCAATGGGCCACCGATCCGCGCTGGAAAGGCATCCGCCGCAACTACACCGCCGAGGACGTCGTGCGTCTGCGCGGCTCGCTGCAGCCGGAGCACACGCTCGCGCGCCGCGGCGCGGAAAAGCTGTGGAACAGCGTTCACAGCGAGCCGTTCGTCAACTCGCTCGGCGCGCTGACCGGCAACCAGGCGATGCAGCAGGTGAAGGCCGGCCTGAAGGCCATCTACCTGTCGGGCTGGCAGGTCGCGGGCGACGCGAACGTGGCCGGCGAAATGTACCCGGACCAGTCGCTGTATCCGGCCAACTCGGTGCCGCTCGTCGTGAAGCGCATCAACAACACGCTCACGCGCGCCGACCAGATCCAGTGGTCCGAGGGCAAGAACCCGGGTGACGAGGGCTACGTCGACTTCTTCGCACCGATCGTCGCGGACGCGGAAGCGGGCTTCGGCGGCGTGCTGAACGCATTCGAACTGATGAAGGCGATGATCGAGGCCGGCGCGGCAGGCGTGCACTTCGAAGACCAGCTCGCGTCGGTGAAGAAGTGCGGCCACATGGGCGGCAAGGTGCTCGTGCCGACCCGCGAGAACGTCGCGAAACTCTCCGCCGCGCGGCTCGCGGCCGACGTCTGCGGCGTGCCTACCGTGCTGCTCGCGCGCACCGATGCGGAAGCGGCTGACCTGATCACGTCCGATATCGACGAGAACGACAAGCCGTTCCTCACCGGCGAGCGCACCGTCGAAGGCTTCTACCGCACGAAGCCGGGCATCGAGCAGGCGATCTCGCGCGGCCTCGCCTACGCGCCGTACGCGGACATGATCTGGTGCGAAACCGGCAAGCCGGACCTCGCGTTCGCGAAGCAGTTCGCCGAGGCGATCCGCCAGCACTTCCCGGACAAGCTGCTCGCGTACAACTGCTCGCCGTCGTTCAACTGGAAGAAGAACCTCGATGACGCAACGATCGCGAAGTTTCAGCGGGAACTCGGCGCGATGGGCTACAAGTTCCAGTTCATCACGCTTGCCGGCTTCCACGCGCTGAACTACTCGATGTTCAACCTCGCGCACGGCTACGCCCGCTCGCAGATGAGCGCGTTCGTCGAGCTGCAGCAGGCCGAGTTCGCCGCCGCCGAGAAGGGCTTCACCGCGGTCAAGCACCAGCGCGAAGTCGGCACCGGCTACTTCGACGCGGTCACGCAGACGGTCGAGCGCGATGCGTCGACGACCGCGCTGCACGGCTCGACCGAGGACGAGCAGTTCTTCGACAAGAAGGTCGCGTAAGCGCACCTGCACTGCGCATCATGCGCCGCCGTCCCCGTGATGCGGGGCGGCGGCCGCCACCGGCAGGCACCGGACACCCATCAGGGAGAGGCGCCGGCGCGCCGCGCGATACGAACAATACGGCGCGGCGCACCGGCGAGCAGCGGCCCTGGGCCAGAACAGACAGAATCTGAGAGACCCGCGTCGTTACGCAGGCGGCGGCATGCAGCACGATGCCGCCGCCCCGCGCTTAGCGATACACGATCACCGGAATTTTCGTATGCGTGAGCACGCGCTGCGTCTCACTGCCGATCAGCAGGCTGCCCAGCCCGCGACGCCCGTGCGAGGCCATGAAGATCACGTCGCAGCTGCCCTTCTCGGCGGCCTCGATGATGCCCAGATACGGCGCGGGATGCACGCTCGTGCAACTCGCGACCGGCACGCCCGCCGCACGCCCGGCCTGCTCCACTTCGACCAGATGCGCGCGCGCCTCGCGTTCGCTGCGTTCGAGAAAATCGACGGGCGGCTCGATCACGACATCGGAGAATGGCGAGTAGGGATACTGCGGCAGGCAGGCATAGGCGGTCACCCGTGCGCCGACTGTGCGCGCGAGATCGATGGCGCCCTCGATGGCCTTGCGCGACAGGTCGGAGCCGTCGGTCGGCACCAGGATGTGCTTGAACATGCTGCCCTCCGTCGTCGCCTTGCGCCGGCCGCGGACCGCGCGGACCCGGCACACCCGGCATACCCGGCATACCCGGCACACCCGGCATACCCGGCATACCCGGCATACGCAGCGGGCCGGATAGACGCCACGCGCCCGGCACACCTTGTGCACGCCGCCCGTGCCCTGCCCGTGGGCCGCCCGCCAGCCGATGCTCTCGATTGTAGTGCGCCGCCGCGCCCGCAGTGGGCGCTTGCGGGTCAATCCGCATATCGGAAACCCGCGCGACAATGCGCGCCGCGCGGCATCAGGTCCAGTAGGCCGGATCGCTGAAGGTGTGCTTGAGGAAATCCAGAAACAAGCGCACGCGCAACGGCAAATGGCGGCGTTGCGGAAACACGGCGTGAATGCCGATCGGCGGCGCCGCGAACGCGTCGAGTACGGTGACGAGACGGCCCGCCGCGATATCGGTGCCGACTTCCCACCACGAGCGCCACGCGAGTCCGTAGCCCGCGAGGCACCACTCGTGCAGCACCGCGCCGTCCGAACATTCCATCGTGCCCGACACGCGGATCGACACCACCTTGCCGTCGTGCTGGAACATCCAGCCGCGCTGCTGGTTCGCGCTCGCGCCGAGCGCAAGGCAGTTGTGCTGCGCCAGCTCGCCGAGGCTCTGCGGCGCACCGCGCCGGGTCAGATACGCGGGCGCGGCCACGCATACGCGGCGGTTCTCGCCCAGACGCAGCGACACCAGCGACGAGTCCGGCAACTCGCCGAGGCGCACCGCGCAATCGAAACCCTCGTTGACCAGATCGACGAGCCGGTCGGACAGATCGAGCGAAATCGTCACGTCGGGATGCGCGACTGCGAATGCCGGCGCGAGCGGCGCGACGTGCCGCCGCCCGAACCCGGCCGGCGCGGACACCCGCAGATGCCCGCTCGCCTTGACGCCGCCCGCCGACACGCTCGCTTCGGCATTCTGCATGTCGTGCAGGATCCGCTGGCAATCCTCGAGAAAAGCCGAGCCCTCGAACGTCAGCGTGAGGCGCCGCGTGGTGCGCACCAGCAGCTTCACGCCGAGGCGCTCCTCGAGCGCGTCGATGCGCCGGCCGATGATCGCCGGCGCCACGCCTTCGGCATGGGCGGCGGCCGACAGGCTGCCTTTCGCGGCCACGGCCGCAAAGGTTTCGATCTGCTTGAAACGGTCCATCGATGCGCCGGGTCCCGTACGCGACGAACGCGTGCGAAATAAAGAGTGAGCGTCAGATTATGCGCATCAAAGTAAAAGATCAAGTGATCGATAGCGTCTTTTTAGATACCCAACATCACAAATACAATCCGTTCCGACCTCTCACAGGAGCGCATGGCAATGTCGGCCAAAACGACACCGACTCCCCACGCAGTGATCTTCGACGCCTACGGCACACTGTTCGACGTGCACTCGGTGGTCGCCGCGAGCGAGCAACTGTTTCCCGGCCACGGCGATGCGCTGTCGCAGTTGTGGCGCAAGAAGCAGATCGAATACACGCAGTTGCGCAGCCTCGCCGATCCGGCCGGCGCGCGTTACCGGCCGTTCTGGCACATCACGCTCGACGCGCTGCGCTACGCCGCGCGCCGGCTCGGTCTCCCGCTCACCGCCGGTGCGGAAAAGCGCCTGATGGACGAATACGCGTGCCTGTCGGCCTTCCCGGACACGCTGCCGGTGCTGCGCGCATTGCGTGCGCAGCGCGCGGACGGCACGGCGCCCGGGCTCGCGATCCTGTCCAACGGCAGCCCGGAGATGCTCGACATCGCCGTGAAAAGCGCCGGCATGGGCGGCCTGTTCGACCACGTGCTGTCGGTCGACGCGGTGCGCGCGTACAAGCCGTCGCCCACCGCGTATGCGCTCGCCACCCAGGCGTTCGGGACGGCCGCGCGCCATATCGTGTTCGTGTCGTCCAACGGCTGGAATGCGGCCGGCGCGCGCTGGTTCGGCTTCCGCACGTTCTGGCTGAACCGGCACGGCGCGCCGCTCGAAGAACTCGGCGTCATGCCCGACGGCACCGGCGCAAGCCTGCCGGAGCTGCTTGCCTTCCTGCGCCCCGCGGAGCGCTCCGGCGCAGGCGCATCCCGCACAGGCCGCTCCTGCGCGAGTACTTCCGATCCAGGTACCTCCAGTTCAGGCACGCCCAATTCAGGCCGCCCCGATCCAGGCACCCCCGATCCAGGCACCCCCGATCCAGGCACCCCCGATCCGGGCACCCCCGATCCGGGCCCCCCCGATCCGGGCACCCCCGATCCAGGCACCCCCGATCCAGGCACCCCCACGCGCGGCAGCCCCGCCGCGTAACGGTCGCGGCACGGCCCCCGGGTGGCCGCCGCGCCGGCGCTGCGTACCGCGCGCCGCTTTCGACCCGCATCGGCGCAATCCCGCACCGTTGAACCCCGCTACTTGACAAGATGACCGACCACGGAGAAAACATGGCGAACCCGCACCCCTCGTTGCAGTTGCCGCAAGGCATGACCCTCACCGGCGACATCCGTCCCGGCTACGAAGCGATCCTCACGCGCGACGCGCTCGATCTCGTCGCCGCGCTGCACCGTACGTTCGAGCCGCGCCGCCAGGCGCTGCTGAAGGCGCGCGTCGAGCGCACCCGGCGCCTCGACGCCGGCGAGCGCCCGGACTTCCTCGCCGCCACCCGCAGCATCCGCGAAGGCGACTGGAAAATCGCGGCGCTGCCGCAGGACCTGCAATGCCGGCGCGTCGAAATCACCGGGCCCGTCGAGCGCAAGATGATCATCAATGCGCTGAACTCGGGGGCCGATTCGTACATGACGGACTTCGAGGATTCGAACGCGCCGAGCTGGGACAACCAGATCACCGGCCAGATCAACCTGAAGGATGCGGTGCGCCGCACGATCTCGCTCGAACAGAACGGCAAGTCGTACCAGCTGAATGCGCGCACCGCGACGCTGATCGTGCGTCCGCGCGGCTGGCATCTGGACGAAAAGCACGTGATGGTCGACGGCCAGCGCGTCTCGGGCGGCCTCTTCGACTTCGCGCTGTTCCTGTTCCATAACGCGAAGGAGCTGATCGCGCGCGGCTCGGGCCCGTACTTCTATCTGCCGAAGATGGAAAGCCATCTCGAAGCGCGGCTGTGGAACGACATCTTCGTCGCCGCGCAGGAAGCGGTCGGCATCCCGCGCGGCACGATCCGCGCCACCGTGCTGATCGAGACGATTCTTGCCGCGTTCGAAATGGACGAGATTCTGTACGAGCTTCGCGAGCATAGCGCGGGCCTGAACGCGGGCCGCTGGGATTACATCTTTTCCGCGATCAAGAAATTCCGCAGCGACAAGGACTTCTGCCTCGCCGATCGCTCGCAGATCACGATGACCGCGCCGTTCATGCGCGCCTACGCGCTGCTGCTGCTGAAGACCTGCCACCGGCGCCAGGCTCCGGCGATCGGCGGGATGAGCGCACTGATTCCGATCCGCAACGACCCGGCCGCCAACGACCGCGCCATGGCCGGCGTGCGCGCCGACAAGGCGCGCGACGCGAGCGACGGCTACGACGGCGGCTGGGTCGCGCATCCCGGGCTCGTGCCGCTCGCGATGGAAGCGTTCGTCAAGGTGCTCGGCGACGCGCCGAACCAGATCGCCCGCCAGCGCGACGACGTGGAGGTGGCCGCGAAGGATCTGCTCGATTTCCGCCCGGAGAAGCCGATCACCGAGGCGGGGCTGCGCAACAACATCAACGTCGGGATTCACTACCTCGGCGCGTGGCTCGCGGGCAACGGCTGCGTGCCGATCCACAATCTGATGGAGGACGCCGCCACCGCCGAAATTTCGCGCTCGCAGGTGTGGCAGTGGATCCGCTCGCCGAAGGGTGCGCTCGACGACGGCCGCAAGGTGACCGCCGACCTGGTGCGCGCGCTGTCGAAGGAAGAGCTGCAGAACGTGCTGCGGACGGCCGGCGGCGATCCGAAGCCGTATGAGCGCGCCGCGCAGATCTTCGAGCAGATGTCGACCTCGGAGCAGTTCACCGACTTCCTGACGCTGCCGCTGTACGAAGAGCTGTAAGCACGCATCGGCCGCCGCTGCGCCGGGTCTTCGGCGATGCGGCGGCCTGCTTCGTCTGCTTCGTCTGCTTCGTCTGCTTCGTCTGCTTCGTCTGCTTCGTCTGCTTCGTCTGCGTAGCCTGCGTAGCCTGCGTAGCCTGCGTAGCCTGCGTAGCCTGCGTAGCCTGCGTAGCCTGCGTAGCCTGCGTAGCCTGCGTAGCCTGCGTAGCCTGCTTCGCCTGCTTCGCCTGCTTCGCCTGCGTAGCAGTCTGCCGCGCGAGCGCTAGCCGCGCGCGCGGCGGTATGCGACCCAGTCGCCCGGGACGATTTCCGGCAGCCCGGCCACTGCGTCGCGCGTCACCGGGTAGTAGCGGCAGACGAGCGGCGCACCGTCCACCTCGATCGTCGTCTCGCGCGCGACGAACAACCCCTCGACGCCCGGATACACCTCCTCGATCTCGTCCAGCACCGCCACGAGGCGGGGCTCGATCTCGTACACGTCGCCGACCACCGGCTCGCCGGCCTCGTCAGGCACGAGCCCCGGATACGCGCCGAAGTCGAACAGCTGCCCGCGCAGCGTCGCGCGGCCGAGCAGCCGCGGCGCGTCCATTCCGTGGCGTAGCGCCGCCACGCCGATATCGTTGATCTCTCCGGCCCGCAAGGTGCCGTACACGAAAACCCGCTGCATCGTCGTCAATTTTTCCTCTGTCAGAATGCCGGCGCAGCGCCCGGCGCGCCGCACCGCTGCCGCGCCCGCACGCCGCCGCATCACGCGCGGGCCGAGGACAGCCTGTGCGCATTATGCCTGCCGCGGGAGCGCCCCTCCCCGGTGACGAGCCTGCCGGCAGCGCGCGGACTGGCCCTACAATGGCGTCACCGTCACGCCTGCGCGCCCCGCCCGCCCCGCTCATGAGCCCGCCCGCCACCGCGTCGCTGTCGACCCAGGTCGACTTCACCGATATTCCGCCCGAATTCGCGCCGAACCGGGTTCATCCGATCCGCGTGCGCTCGCGGCCGATGGCCGCGGGCGTGCGGATCGCGCGGCATACGCATGCATGGGCACAGGTCGCGTATGCATCGCGCGGGGTGCTGCGCGTCGCGACCACCGGCTCGACGTGGATGGTGCCGCCGTCGCGCGCCATCTGGGTGCCGCCGCACGTGACGCACGAAGTCGTGATCGTCGAGGAAGCCTTTCTGCGCACGCTGTACATCGACGAAATCGCCGCGCCGCCGGGACTCGATGCGTGCCGTGTGGTCGAAGTGTCGACGCTGCTGCGCGAGGTGATCGCGGCGCTCGACACGTCCGCGCTGCCGGCGGCGCGCGAGCAGTTGCTCGGCGCGCTCGCGCTCGACGAACTGACGCGTTCCGAGCCGCTGCCGCTCGCGGTGCCGATGCCGAACGAAAAACGCTTGCGCGCGCTGTGCGAAGCGGTGCTCGCCGATCCTGCGAGCCCCGCTTCACTCGATCAATGGGCGCTCGGCGTCGGCGCGAGCACGCGCACGATTGCGCGGCTGTTTCGCCAGGAGCTGGGCATCAGCTTTTCGCAATGGCGCCAGCAGGCGCTGCTCGCCTGCGCGATTCCGCTGCTCAGCCAGGGGCGGCCGCTGTCGCAGGTCGCGCGCGAACTCGGCTACCAGAGCCAGAGTGCGTTCTCCGCGATGTTCCGGCGCGCGTTCGGCAAGAGCCCGCGCGCGTTCATCGAGCGCGGCCCGGCGCCGGCATGGCAGGACGGCGAAGCGGACGACGTGGACGAAGTGGACGACGCGCGCGGCGACACGGTGTCGGGTTCCGCGCAAGCGCACAGCGAACGCTAGCGGCGCGGGCCGAATTTCAGGTGCGCACGCAAACGCGCCGGTACGGCGCGAACCTGCGGCTGCGCTGCGCCCCTGCATCCGGCGCAGGGAACGCGCACGGCGCCACCCGCTTCAGACGCGCCGCGCGAGATGGCGGATCGCGCCGAGTTGCGCGAGCCGCGGTCCGGCGAGGCGATACCCCATGCGCTGGTAAAGACGGGCGGCGGGATTGTCGACGAACACGCGCAGTTGCAGTTCGCGCAGCCCGCGCTCACGCGCCCACTGGTGCGCCAGATCGAGCATGTAGGTGCCGGCGCCGCGCCGGCGGTAGCCTTCGGCGATCTGCACGTCGCGGATGTGCAGCGAATCGCCTTCGACCGTGATGCGCAGCACGCCGGCCGGGTGGCCGTCGACGTCGAGAATGTAATTTTCCGACTCACGCCAGCTGGCGAGAAACAGGTCGCTGCGCCAGACCAGATGATGCCGCGTGTAGTAACCGCCCATGTTGTTGCGGGTCAGCGCTTCGGCAAACGCGAAGTCGTCCATGCTGGCCTTGCGCATCTGGAACGGCGAATGGGCTTCCTCGAGGACGAACATGATGCAGCGCGCGAAAAGGGTCTCGATGCAACGGTAAAGCACCCGGCGCGCGCTGGCAATCACTGAATGTCCCGAGCAGGACAGGCGCTGCGAACCGCCGGCGCGCGGCATGCGCGCCGGCCGCCGCTCCGCTCCCGGTCTGCGCGTCCGCATGCGCGCCCCCCGAACCGGCGCGCCGCGGCGGCGGGGTCAGGCGCCGCTCGCAAACACCGGTTCGAGCGAGCGGTACAGCGCGCGGAACGTCGGACGGCGTTCGTCGCGATACCACGCGTGACGCGCCCGATCGGGTTCGCGCACCGCGAGGCGCTCGGGCGTCGGGCAGATCGCATCGAGCGAGGCCTGCGGCTCCAGCGCGAGGTGCGCGAGGCGCGCCGCGCCGAGCGCCGGCCCCACTTCGCCGCCGGCGCGCAGCGTCAGCGGCCGCCCTGAAATATCGGCGAGCATCTGCGTCCAGTACGCGCTGCGCGAGCCGCCGCCGATCAGCGAAATCTCGTCCGGCACGAGCCCCGCCGCATGCAGCGCGTCCATGCCGTCCAGCAGCGCAAAGCCCACCCCTTCGAGCGTCGCGTTCGCGAGGTCCGCGCGGCTCGTTTGCGGCACGAGCCCGTAAAAGACGCCTTTTGCGTTGACGTTGTTGTGCGGCGTGCGCTCGCCGGTCAGGTAGGGCAAGAACCACGGATGCTGCGGGCGCGCGTTGCGCTGCGCGTCGTCGAGCAGCGCCGCGACGTCGGTGTAGCCGGTCAGTTGCGCGGTGAAGTCGAGGCAGCCGGCCGCGTTCAGCATCACCGACATCAGGTGCCACGTGTCCGGCAGCGCGTGACAGAAGCTGTGCACCGCGGACGCGGGATTGGCGAGAAAGCCGTCGGACACCGCGAAATACACGCCCGAGGTGCCGAGCGACAGCATCGCCTGTTTCGGCCGCACGATGCCGACGCCGATCGCGCCGGCCGCATTGTCGCCGCCGCCCGCGACCACCGGAATCTCGCGCAGTCCCCACTCGCGCGCGAGCGCCGGCTTCAGCGTGCCGGTGATCTGGTTGCCTTCGAAGACCTTCGGCATCTGCTCCCGCGACAGGCCGCACGCGGCGAGCAGTGCGTCGCTGTAGTCGCGCCGCGCGATATCGAGCCACAGCGTGCCCGCGGCATCCGACGGATCGGTCGCGAAGTCGCCGGTGAGCTGGTAGCGCAGATAGTCCTTCGGCAGCAGCACGTGGGCGATGCGCGCGAAAACCTCCGGTTCGTGCTTGCGCACCCACAGCAGCTTCGGCGCGGTGAAGCCGGGCATCGCGAGATTGCCGGCCATCGCATGCAGATGCGGCACCGCCGCTTCGAGTTCGAGACACTCGCGCCCGGAGCGTCCGTCGTTCCAGAGAATGGCTGGCCGCAGCACGTCGCCGTGCGCATCGAGCAGCGTCGCGCCGTGCATCTGGCCGGTCAGTCCGAGCGCCTCCACCTGGTCGGCGCCGATGCCCGCGGCGCGTGCCGCGTCGAGCAGCGCGCGAAGCGCCGTGGTACATGCGCGCCACCAGTCCGCGGGCACCTGCTCGGACCAGCGCGGCTGCGGCCGGCTGACGCTCAGCGCCTCGCTCGTGCTCGCGCGCACGTGGCCGTCGCGATCGAGCAGGACCGCTTTCACGCCCGATGTGCCTAAATCGATTCCGATGAACATCACTGCGTTCCTCTGCGGCGCCGGCACGCGCGCTCCGCTGTCGCGGAGCGGCGCGCGCGAGCGCCTCGTTCGGGTGAAAAGGGGCGGGTTCGCGTGCGCAGCGGCGTTAGCGCAGGCCGTAGATCGCGTGATTCACGACGCCTTCGAGGCGCTCCTGCTGGCCGCTCACGTGATGCGGATTCACGCCGCGCGCGAGCGCGTCCTGCGCGAGCGAGGACAGCGAGTAGCCGCCGGACAGGATCTTGCGGCCGAACTCGGTGTCCCAGCCCGCGTAGCGCTGACGCTTGAACTGCTCCAGTGGGTCGTTGCCGATCAGCACGGCCGCGCGTTCGAGCGCGAGCGCGAGATTGTCGATCGCGCCGATATGGCCGTAGAACAGGTCCTCCGCATCGATGCTCTGGCGGCGCACCTTCGCGTCGAAATTCATGCCGCCGGTCGTGAATCCGCCGTGGCGCAGGATTTCATAGAATGCGAGCGTCAGTTCCTCGACGCTGTTCGGAAACTGGTCCGTATCCCAGCCGTTTTGCGGATCGCCGCGGTTCGCGTCGATGCTGCCGAACACGCCGAGGGCGAACGCGGTGGCGATCTCGTGATGGAACGAGTGCCCCGCGAGCGTCGCATGATTGGCCTCGATGTTCACGCGGATCTCGTTCTGCAAGCCGTACTGCAGCAGGAAGCCGTGCACGGTGGCGACGTCGTAGTCGTACTGGTGCTTGGTCGGCTCCTGCGGCTTCGGCTCGATCAGCAGCGTGCCCTTGAAGCCGATCTTGTGCGCGTGCTCGACCACCATGTTCAGAAAGCGCGCGAACTGCTCGCGCTCGCGCACGAGGTCGGTGTTCAGCAGCGTCTCGTAGCCCTCGCGCCCGCCCCACAGCACGTAGTTCTCGCCGCCGAGGCGCTGGGTCGCGTCGAGCGCGTGGCACACCTGGCTCGCGGCGTACGCGAACACTTCAGGGTTCGGATTCGTCGCGGCGCCGGCCGCATAGCGCGGATTCGAGAACAGGTTCGCGGTGCCCCACAGCAGCTTCACGCCGGTGTCCTGCTGCTTGCGCGCGAGATAGTCCGTCATGCGCGCGACGTTCTCGCCGTACTCGCGCAGGTTCTTGCCTTCCGGCGCGACGTCCGTGTCGTGGAACGTGTAGTACGGCGTGCCGAGCTTGCTGAAGAACTCGAACGCGGCATCGGCCTTCTGGTGCGCGCGCTCCATCGCGTCGCCCGGCTGCTGCCACGGGCGCTGGAACGTGCCCTGCCCGAAGATGTCGGCGCCCGGCCAGACGAACGTATGCCAGTAGCACACCGCGAGACGCAGATGCTCTTCGAGCGTCTTGCCGAGCACGCGTTTCGTGCGGTCGTAGTGGCGGTAGGCGAGCGGGTTGTCCGATTGCGGACCTTCGTAGCGGACTGCGGGAATATGTTCGAAGAAGGACATGGGCGTCTCCAGGAAGGGGCCGCGCGACCGTGCGATGCGGCCGCGGCGGATTCGTCAGGGTGACGCCATGCTGCCAGCAGCCGGCGCCCGGCGGCAATTGCGAAATTGCGCAGCGCGGCTAACGTTTCTCACCGCACGACGGCCCGGTGCGCGCACGCGCCGCGAACCCGGCCTAGAATAGCCGGATGCCTCAAGCCGGCGCTCGCGCGCCGCACCGCCACGAGACCCCGTTTGCGCCCCGCGCGCCGCCCGACACCGCGATGAGCCGACCCGGCACCACCCAGACGCCGCACCGGATTGCCCTGCTGTTCAATGCGAACAAGGTGTATGACCGCGAGATCATCAGCGGGATCGGGCATTACCTGCTGTCCACGCGCGTCGCATGGGACCTCTTTCTGGAAGAAGACTTCCGCTGCCGGCTGAACGGCATCGAGCGCTTCGACGGCGACGGCATCATCGCCGACTTCGACGACCCGGCGGTCAGCGACGCGCTGCGCGGATGCCCGCTGCCGGTCGTGGCGGTCGGCTCGTCGTACGAGGACGACGCGCAGTATCCGGCGGAACTGCCCTATATCGCCACCGATAACGCGAAGCTGATGTCGCTCGCGTACACGCATCTGATCGGCGCGGGTCTGCCGCATTTCGCGCTGTACAGCCTGCCGGACGCGCCCGAGAACCGCTGGGCGCAGGAGCGCGAACGCGTGTTCGCCGCGCTGCGCCGGCAGGACGGCGGCGACGCCGCGCACCTCGATGCGGAAATCTGGCGCGGCCTGTCGACGAGCGCGCCGCTCTGGAACCAGGCGATCGAGCAGCTCACGCTCTGGCTGGCCGGCCTGCCGAAGCCGGTCGGCATCATCGCGGTCACCGATGCGCGCGCGCGGCAATTGCTGCAGGCCTGCCTGATGGCCGGCATCGCGGTGCCGGAGGAGGTGGCGATCATCGGCATCGACAACGATCCGCTGACCCGCACGCTCACGCGCATTCCGCTGTCGTCGGTCATTCAGGGCACCGAGGAAATGGGCCGCACGGCCGCGCACCTGCTGCACCAGATGCTGCACGGCGCGCGTTTCCCGGGCCGGCGCATCCGCGTGCCGCCAGTCGGCATCAACGTAATGGCGTCGACCCGCCACGAGCCGCTCGCGAGCCCGCACGTGATGCGCGCGCGCCACTTCATCCGTCAGTACGCATGCCAGGGGATCCGCACCGAGCAGGTCGCGGATTATGTCGGCGTATCGCGCTCATCGCTGGAGGAGCATTTTCGCCGCGAACTGCAATGCACGGTGCACCAGGAAATCCTGCGCCACAAGCTCGACGCGGCGCGCTCGCTGCTTGCCAGGGGCGACGCGCCGAGCGCGGAGGTCGCGATCCGCTGCGGCTTCACGTCGCTGCAATATATGTACGCGGTGTTTCGCCGCGAGCTCGGCTGCACGCCGCGCGAGTATCAGGAGCGCGCCCGCGCCGGCGTCACGCCGGACTGAGCGCGAGACCCCTCACCCGTCATCACGATAACCATGGCCCGCCCTATGATCAGCCAGGCCCATCTGACTTCCGAGCCGTGGGGCACGTTGCCCGGCGGCGACCCGGTGCGACTGTTCACGCTGCGCAACGCGCCAGGCATGCGCGTCGCGATCAGCGATCTGGGCGCGACGCTCGTGTCGTGGCAGGCGCCCGATCGAACCGGGCGGCTCGCCGACATCCTGCTCGGCCACGATACGCCGGCCGCTTATGTCGAGGCGACGACTTACATGGGCGGCCTGATCGGGCGCTGGGCCAACCGCATCGCCGGGGCGCGCTTCATGCTCGACGGCATCGAGTACGCACTGGACCGCAACGAAGGCCGCAATCTGCTGCACGGCGGCGCAACGGGTTTTCACCGGCAGCGCTGGGATGCCGAAGAAGACGCCGGCGCGCTGCTGCTGCGGCTCGATTCGCCCGAGGGCGAAGCGGGCTTTCCCGGCAACCTGACGGTGCACGTGCGCTACGCGCTCGACGACGACGGCACGCTGACAATCGGCTACGAAGCGCGCAGCGACGCCCCGACGCCGCTGAACCTGACGAGCCATCCGTACTTCAATCTGAGCGGCGACGCAGCGTCGGATATACGCGGGCACGTGGTGTCGATCGATGCGGACACGTTCCTCGAAATCGACGAAACGCTGATTCCATGCGGACGCGCGGATGTCGCCGGCAATCCGTTCGACTTCCGGCACAGCGCGCCGGTCGGCGCGCGGCTCGACTGGCCGAACGCACAGCTCGCGCTGGCGGGCGGCTTCGATCATTGCTACGTGCTCGGCGACGTGCCGCCGGCCTGCGACGGCACGCGTGCGGTGCGCGAATGTGCGAGCGTCTACGATCCGGGCAGCGGCCGCGAGTTGCGCGTGCTGACCGACCAATGGGGACTGCAGTTCTACACGGGCAATCACCTCGCGAGCGAGCGCGGCCGCGGCGGCCTCACCTATGCACGCCATGCGGGGCTGTGCCTCGAGGCAGGCGGCTTCCCGAACCAGATCAACATGGCCGAACGCGACCCGGTGGTGCTGCGTCCGGGCAAGCCGTACCGACAGACCACGCAGTATCGGGTCGGCGTGCGCAGCGGCGTATGAGCGTGTGGCGAGAACAGGGAAACACCGGCGTACGACGCGGTGCACGGCGTGAAAAACAAAAAGCCGTTGAATTCTCGCGAATTCAACGGCTCATTGCGTGCGACTGGCGGAGCGGACGGGGCTCGAACCCGCGACCCCCGGCGTGACAGGCCGGTATTCTAACCAACTGAACTACCGCTCCGTTTCCTGCTGCTTCGCACCGCTCTCAGCGACCGGCATGAAGCGTTGTCTCTGGCGTCCCCTAGGGGATTCGAACCCCTGTACTCACCGTGAAAGGGTGATGTCCTAGGCCTCTAGACGAAGGGGACAACGTGCTGCTTACACCTTTAATAAAAAAGCCCGTTCACGTTCCGATGAACGGGCTTTGTCTGGCGGAGTGGACGGGACTCGAACCCGCGACCCCCGGCGTGACAGGCCGGTATTCTAACCGACTGAACTACCACTCCAGTCTTTGCACCCAAGCCAGCAAGCGTCGGTTATGTCTTGCTAGCCGCGCCGCCTCACTGAAGAAACGACGCCGATGTCTGGCGTCCCCTAGGGGATTCGAACCCCTGTACTCACCGTGAAAGGGTGATGTCCTAGGCCTCTAGACGAAGGGGACATGATCTTTGCGGATCTGTCTTTATCTTGCTGCTAACTGACGCCAATTTCAACTCGTCAGCAGCAAAGACCAATATTTTAACTACCCTGCTGCGGTTTGTGAAGTCTTTTTTTCTACAACGCCCGGCTCACCGGGAAACTTCACTTTGCTCTGTTGGTGGAGGTAAGCGGGATCGAACCGCTGACCTCTTGCATGCCATGCAAGCGCTCTCCCAGCTGAGCTATACCCCCCTGCAGAACAGAAACGAGATTCTAGAGGGCATTCCGGGTCTTGTAAATACCCGTTGAGCGATGACGCGTCATTTTTTTGCAATTGATGCGCGATCGGATGCGCGATCGCCGCTTCACGCGATCAGTCGCGCGGCGTGTCGAGCCGGCTCAGCACGACCTCGCGGCCGAACAGTTGCAGGACGCTGTCGATCGACGGCGTATGCGTGGTGCCCGCCACGAGCAGGCGCACCGGCATCGCCAGTTGCGGCATTTTCAGCTTGTGTGCGGCGAGCGTGGCCTTCAGCGCAGCGGCGATGCCCTCCTTCGTCCATTCGGCACTTTTCAGCGCGGCCGCGAGATCGGCCAGCGCGGGACGCACCGTGTCGGTCAGATGCTGCGCAAGCGCATCGGCGTCGGGCGTCGGCGTGCGGTAAAAGAGCAGCGCATTGTCGGCGATTTCCTTGACGGTCGACGCGCGGTCCTTCAGCAGCGCGACCACGCCGGCCAGCGCCGGGCCGCGCGCGAGCGCGCCGTCATCGACACCCAGTGCGGCAAAGAACGGCCGCACGAGATCCGCGAGGCGCGCGTTATCGGCCTCCTTGATGTAGTGCGCGTTCAGCCACGTGAGCTTGTCGTGATCGTACTGTGCCGGCGATTTGCCGAGGTGCTCCAGATCGAACCATTCGACGAACTGCTCGCGCGAAAAAATCTCGGCGTCGCCGTGCGACCAGCCGAGCCGCGCGAGGTAGTTCAGCACGGCCTCCGGCAGAAAGCCGGCGTCGCGATAGCCGGTCACGCTCATCGCGCCGTGCCGCTTGCTCATCTTCTCGCCCTGCTCGTTCAGCACGGTCGGCAGGTGCGCGTAGACCGGCGGCTCGCCGCCGAGCGCGCGCAGGATGTTGATCTGGCGCGGCGTGTTGTTCACGTGATCGTCGCCGCGAATCACATGCGTGATGCGCATGTCGAGATCGTCGACGACCACGCAGAAGTTATAGGTCGGCGTGCCGTCCGGACGCGCGATGACGAGATCGTCGAGTTCCTCGTTCGAAATCTCGATACGCCCTTTCACCGCATCGTCCCACGCGACCACGCCGGTGAGCGGGTTGCGAAAGCGCAGCACCGGCTGCACGCCGGCCGGCGGCTGCGGCAGAACCTTGCCCGGCTCCGGGCGCCAGGTGCCGTCGTAGCGCGGCTTCTCGCCGGCCGCGCGCTGCCGCTCGCGCAGCGCATCGAGCGCTTCGGTCGACATGTAGCACGGGTACACGAGCCCCTGCTCGCGCATCTGCTGCAGCACCTCGCGGTAGCGGTCCATCCGCTGCATCTGGAAGAACGGGCCTTCGTCGTAGTCGAGACCAAGCCAGGCCATGCCTTCGAGGATCGCATCGACCGAGGCGGAGGTCGAGCGCTCGACATCGGTATCTTCGATCCGCAGCACGAAGGCGCCCTTCATCTTGCGTGCAAAAGCCCACGGATACAGCGCGGAACGGATGTTGCCGAGGTGAATGAAGCCGGTCGGGCTCGGAGCGAAACGGGTACGGACGGAGGTGGTCATGGGCGAATACTCGAAAAACAGGCTGCGGCGCCGCGGCCGGCTGGCGCGACGCTCATGCGGCGCAGGCCGCGGATGCAACGCGTCGGACGTCGTGGCGCGAACCGGAAAGGAGACGCGAATTATACCCGCGCTCATCCGTGCGGCCGACCGGCGCGCTCGCGGCGCCGGACGTTCGGGTGCGGCGGCTCGCCCCGGGCGGGCGTGGCGGCCCAGGATCCGTCGTGCGCGCGCCGCGCGGCCGTCACGGGCCGGCCGTGTTTGTGTAACCGTTCGTCTCGCCCGTCGGGGTGCCGCGATGCTTTGCATTATCATGGGCGCGCGCCGCGACAGCCCGCTCGCGGCGGCGGGCGCGACGCCGCCCGCTGCGGACGCGGGCCATGCATGCGCCGCGCCGCACCCCGCCGTTGCTGGAGAATTCGTTGAAGCCATCCACCCTGAATCTGAGTCGCCGCGCCTTTTCGCTTGCGGCGGCATCCGCCGTGCTCACCGGCTGCGCGACCACAGGCCGCGAGACGGCTTCGCTCTCGGGCGAGCCGCCGGCCACGCCGGCCACACCCACGCCGCCGCCGGCCGCGAGCCGGCCGCCGCGCCCACTGCGGGTCGGCCTCGCGCTCGGCGGCGGCGCCGCGCGCGGTTTCGCGCATATCGGCGTCATCAAGGCGCTCGAAGCGCGCAACATCCATGTCGACCTGGTTGCGGGCACAAGTGCCGGCTCCGTGGTCGGCGCGCTGTACGCGTCCGGCATGAACGGCTTCGCGCTGAACCGCCTCGCGCTGCGGATGGACGAAGCATCGATCAGCGACTGGGCGATGCCGTTTCGCACCCGTGGACTGCTGCAGGGCGTCGCGCTGCAGAACTACCTGAATACGACGCTGCACGGCCGGCCGATCGAGAACATGGCGAAGCCGCTCGGCATCGTCTCGACCGATCTGCATTCCGGGGAGCCGATCCTGTTCCAGCGCGGCAATACCGGTATCGCGGTGCGCGCGTCGTGCAGCGTGCCGTCGATCTTCGAGCCGGTGAGAATCGGCACGCGCGAGTACGTCGACGGCGGTCTCGTGAGCCCGGTGCCCGCGTCGTTCGCGCGCCGCATGGGCGCCGACTTCGTGATCGCGGTGGACATCTCGCAGCGGCCCGAGACGGGCGCGACGTCGAGCGAGTTCGACGTGCTGCTGCAGACGTTCACGATCATGGGCCAGACCATCAAGACCTACGAGCTGGAAAAGTACGCCGATATCGTGATCCGGCCGAACCTCGCCGCGATGAGCGGCAGCGATTTCTCGCAGCGCAACGCGGCCATTCTCGCCGGCGAGGAAGCCGCGGCGCGCATCGCGCCGGAGCTGATACGCAAGCTCGCCGCGCGGCAGATGGCGGCTTAGCGCGATCCGGTCGCCATTGGTTGGCCGGGGGATTGAAACCGCCCGGCGATTCGCGACCCGCCTTCATCAATGTGATGCCGTGGTGGCGCGTCATTCCGGCGCGCGCCAGCTTGCCTTGTGGCGGCAATCCGCTTCGCATGAAGCGCCGCCTCTTTTCGGATACGTCCCATTGGGCCCAGAAAAGATTGCTCAAAATATTAAGTATTCCTTATTTTATGCCATCCGTGCCGGTCGCGCCCCACCTCGACCGGCCCGCCACATGGGGCAACCCCTTGCATGAATCGCCCTGCACCTGACTCCCGCAGTGCCAGCGAGCACTGGCGGTACTTCCGCTTTTTCTGGCACAGCCTTGACCAGTCAATGTATCTGAGCGTGCGGGATCCATGGACGTTCGATCCGGCGCGCCACTTCGTCTTCGGGACCGGCAGGCGCTTCACCGAAGTCTCGCCCGACGAGCTCCGCGACATCGACGCGGCCATGAAGGTTGCGCAGGCGGCCTGGCTCGGGACGAGCCGGCCGCCTTCCCTGTCCTGATCCGATCGCGAACCGAGGGATGTGCTCGCGCGCGTCGAAGACTACGAAGGGCGGATCTGGAAGATGAATACGCAACAGGTTGCCCGCGCGGTGCTCGACGCGGTGCAGCGGGGCAAACTCATTTTCGTGCCGTTGCCGACGACTTGCGCGCGTGCGTGGAAGCCATCCAGCAGGAGCGGGCCAGACAGGCTGCGGGAGGGGCGCCACGCGCGGCAACAGATGGGCCATCCTCGTCGCCTCCCCCGACGCCGCTCGGAAACACGCAACCATTCAAGTACAGTGACGATTCCGTCGACGAGAACTTGATCGATCTCGCCGCTAGAGGCGTGAGCGAGGAAGACGAGGCGGCGTGTGCCGCACAGTACGACAACGAAATGGACCAATGTCAGTTCGCACGCGCGATATACCAGGACCCGCGCACCTACGCGCTCTGCACACAACGCGCATTCTCCCGCTACCAGGCTTGCCGAGGATATTGAAATGACGAAAACACCCCGCGCCACCATCGTCTTCTATAACGAGGACACGCAACAGGTGCAGCTTTGCACAGTGTCACGCTCCCAGGTGCAGTTGGCGATCGATCGGGCAGGCGCAATGACCATCCCGCCTCACGCGGAGGAAACACCAGACGCCCCCATTACGGACGAGGACGCACGTGCCCTCGGCGCTATTGCCATCCTGATTCAGGCCAAGAGGCACCCGGAACTGCGTGAGCGCATTCAACTCACGACAGGCGACACCATCAACTGGGGCGAGCACAAGCCGCCCAAAGCCTGACAGGTCACGCGACCCACTGAAACAGGATACGTAGAAACCACCCGGCGCAATCAAGCGTACAGGGGATACGCATGGCAAACCATCCGCCAAAGCGGTGCGTCGTGGTCCTGTGGGATGAGGATGAGCGGACGCTCGTTTCGTACACGCTCGACGTTGACAACGCGAGGGCTGTCACCCAGCGGGCATTCCCGATGAATCTGCCCGCTTCCGACTACAACGACAGGTTTGACGACGAGTTTGCGCGCCGCTTCGGCGCGGCCACGCTCAACCTGCTGGCGCTGTCGAACCCAGGCCTGAAGCCGCTGATCCAGACGACTGCCGCCACGGACTGATGCACGATCGGACCTGTCCCGGACGGAGGCCCGCAAGACCCTTCATGTCTCAACCCGCGGACCTTTGCCAACGGCTGCGAATTACGCCTGCGAGACCCGTTCGATGCAAGGACCGCTCGCGCCACCATCCAGACGAAAATAAATCGGCGTCGCAATAAACAAAGCCCGCTTCATTCGAAGCGGGCTTTGTCCTATCCGGACACGCGTACGGGAAACTCAGTTGCCGAGGCCGTCGAGCGACGCCTTCACGCGCTGCTTCAGATCCTGGCTGCCCTTATAGGACACCTCGATGCGGCGCGCACCGGTGAAATGCTTTTCCCAGTAACTCTCGTCGAGGTCGTCGACGCGGATCGTGCTGCCGGTGGACGGCGAGTGCACGAACTTGTTGTCGCCGATGTAGATGCCGACGTGCGAGAACGTGCGGCGCATCGTGTTGAAGAAGACCAGGTCGCCCGGTTTCAGGTCGTTCAGGCTGACCTTCTCGCCGACCCGGCTCATTTCTTCCGCGCGGCGCGGCAACGCGAGGCCCAGCGTATCCTGGAACACATAGCGGACGAACCCGCTGCAGTCGAGTCCCGAATCCGGCGAATTGCCGCCCCAGCGATAACGCACGCCGATCATGTTCAGTGCGCCGACCACGACGTCGCCCGCCTTGCCCGCCATGCCCGACAGGAACCCACGCGCACCGCCGCTATCGGCGCTCGCGGCCGGCGCGGCGTCCGCCGACGTGGACGGCGGCAGCATCGAAGCAGCCGCAGCCGCAACGGGGGTCAGGGGCGACGGCGACGCCTGCGCGACAGACGCCGGCGACGTGCCTTGCAAATTGGGGAGCGACAACGAATTCGACCCGGCGGGGGTCGAAATTACGGCATTCTGATTGAAATTGCTTGCTTCATCGGCGAAAACGCCGGGTGCTGCTGCGATCAATACGCCAATGAACATCCCGGCGACGACGCGCGTGCAAGCCTGGGTCAAGTTTCCGTGCTGCATTGGTCGGTAGTTTTTGCCTAAAAATCAGAGGGATGCGAAAAAAGTTGGGTCGATACTAGCCAGTAAGTATTCATGTGTCAAAACAAATAGAAAAATACAATCGAGACACGCACCCAATTGGTGAAAATCAACCTAAGTCCGCAGCTTTCAAAAGCCTTTGCGTATATGGATGGGCCGGTTTCGCAAAAATATCCTCGACCGCACCCGTTTCGACGATCGCCCCTGCCTGCATCACCGCCACGCGATGCGCCATCGCACCGATCACCGCCAGATCGTGGCTGATGAACACAAAACCGAGGTTGTACTTGCGCTGCAGCCCGGTAAGCAGCTTCAGCACCTGCTGCTGGATCGACACGTCGAGCGCGCTGGTCGGCTCGTCGAGAATCAGGATCCGCGGCTCCAGCACGAGCGCGCGCGCAATCGCGATGCGCTGCCGCTGGCCGCCCGAGAATTCGTGCGGATAGCGGTACAGCACGGTCCGGTCGAGCCCGACCTCGCGCAGCACCGTGACGACCTTCTCGCGCCGCGCGGCCGCGTCGAGCTGCGGGCGATGCAGCGCGAGCCCCTCGCCGACAATGCGCTCGATCGTCTGGCGCGGCGAAAGCGAGCTGAACGGGTCCTGAAAGACCACCTGCAGATGCGCGCGCAGCCCGGTACGCTCGGCGCCGCGATAGCTCGCGAGCGCCCTGCCCTGAAACTCGATCTGCCCGTGCGCGACCGGCTGCAGGCCGAGCAGCGCCATTGCAAACGTCGATTTGCCGGAACCCGACTCGCCGACGATCCCGAGCGTCTCGCCCTGGCGCACCGCCACGCTCGCGTCGGCAACCGCGCGAAACCGTCCCGCGCGAAACCAGCCGCGCACGCCCGGCAGCGGCGTGCGAAAGTCGACCGAGACGCCGCGCGCCTCGAGCAGCACCGGCGCGATCGGCAGTACCGGCAGGATCTCGCGCTCCGGCCGGCTTTGCAGGAGCCGCTGCGTGTACGGATGCTGAGGCGCGCTGAAGATTTGCGCGACCGGCCCGCTTTCGACGAGCACGCCCTGCTCCATCACGGCCACGCGCTCGGCGAAATGGCGCACGAGGTTCAGGTCGTGCGTGATCAGCAACACCGCCATGCCGCGCTTTTGTACCTCCTCGCGCTGCAGTTCGAGCAGCAGCTCGACGATCTGCGCGCGAATCGTCACGTCGAGCGCGGTGGTCGGCTCGTCGGCGAGCAAGAGCCGCGGCCGGCACGCGAGCGCCATGGCGATCATCGCGCGCTGCCGCTGGCCGCCCGAAAGCTGATGCGGATAGCTGTTCACACGCTTGCCCGGTTCCGCGATGCCGGTACGGTCGAGCAGCGCCACCGCGCGCCGGCGCGCCTCCTTCGGCGACACCGCGTCGTGCACGACGACCGTTTCCGCGATCTGCTCGCCGATCGTGTAGAGCGGATTGAGCGCGGTCATCGGCTCCTGGAAGATCATCGCGATGTCGGAGCCGCGCAGCCCGCGCATCGCGCGCTCGCTCTTCGCGAGCAGATCCTCGCCGTCGAAGCGGATCGTGCCGCTCACGTCGGCGTCATGCAGCAGCCGCAGGATCGACAGCGCGGTCACGCTCTTGCCCGAGCCCGACTCGCCGACGAGCGCAACACGCTCGCCCGCTGCGATCGCGAGCGACATGTCGCGCACCGCGAGCGTGTCGCCGAAGCGCACCTGCAGACGATCGAGTTCCAGCAACGGCCGCGGTGGCTGCGGTGGCTGCGGCGGCTGCGGTGGCTGCGGCGGCTGCAACGGCTGCAACGGCTGCAACGGCTGCAACGGTCGCGGCGGCTGCGGCGGCGCACTCATGGCTTGCCTCCCGCACGCATCGCGTCGTTCACGCGCGTATCGAGCGCGTTGCGCAGCGCGTCGCCCATGAAGGTGAGCAGCAGCAGCGTCAGCACCAGCACGCCGAAGGTCGACATCGAGATCCACCATGCGTCGAGATTGTCCTTGCCCTCCTGCAGCAGTTCGCCGAGACTCGGCGTCGGCGGCGGCACGCCGAGGCCGAGAAAGTCGAGGCTCGTGAGCGACAGGATCGCGCCGCTCATCCGGAACGGCAGGAACGTGATGACCGGCGTGAGGCTGTTGGGCAGCACATGGCGCCACATGATCTGCCAGTTCGACAGGCCGATTGCGCGCGCGGCGCGCACGTAATCCTGCGTGCGGTTGCGCAGGAACTCCGCGCGCACGTAGTCGGACAGCCCGATCCAGCCGAACAGCGACAGCAGCACGATCAGCAGGATGAAGCCCGGCTCGAAGATCGACGAGAAGATGATCAGCAGATACAGCTCGGGCATTGCGCTCCACACTTCGATGAGCCGCTGTCCGACGATGTCCGTCCTGCCGCCGAAGAAGCCCTGCACCGCGCCGGCGCACACGCCGAGCAGCGTGCCGATCGCGGTCAGCGCGAGCGCGAACTCCACCGACACGCGAAAGCCGTAGAGCAGGCGCGCGAACACGTCGCGCCCTTCGGCATCCGTGCCGAGCCAGTTTTCGCGCGACGGCGGCGCGGGACTCGGCACGCGCGAGAAGTAGTTCAGCGTGTCGTAGTAATAGTGATTCGGCGGATAGATCGCGAAGTTGCCGGGCCGGCTGAAGCGGTCGCGAATGTACGGGTCGAGATAATCGGCCGGCGTCGGAAAATCGCCGCCGAAGGCGGTCTCCGGGTAGGTCTTGACGAGCGGGAAATACAGATGGCCGTCGTAGCGGACGACGAGCGGCTTGTCGTTCGACCACAGCGGTCCCGCGAGACTCAGCACGAACGCGGTGACGAAGACGATCAGGCTCCAGTAGCCGAGCCGCTGCTGGCGAAACCGCTGCCAGACGCGCCGCGCGGGCGACGGCGAGACGAACGCGCGCACCGGCCCGGTACGCGGCGGCAGATCGGCACGAGTGCGGGCTCGACTCAAATCAGCGCTCCAGTTGCTCGAATTGAATGCGGGGATCGACCCAGACATAGCACAGGTCGGAGATCAGCTTCGTGGCGAGCCCGATCAGCGTGAACAGATACAGTGTGCCGAGCACGACCGGGTAGTCGCGCTGCATCACCGACTGATACGACAGCAGGCCGAGCCCGTCGAGCGAGAACAGCGTCTCGATCAGCAGGCTGCCCGAGAAAAACGCGCCGATGAACGCACTCGGAAAACCGACGATCAGCGGAAGCGCCGCGTTGCGAAACACGTGCTTCCACAGCACGCGCCGCTCCGACAGGCCCTTGGCGCGCGCGGTCAGCACGTACTGCTTGCGCACCTCGTCGAGAAACGCGTTTTTCGTGAGCATCGTGACGACCGCGAAGCTGCCCACCACCGACGCCGTCACCGGCAGCGTGATGTGCCACAGATAATCGAGCACCTTGCCGGCGAGGCTCAGCTGCGACCAGTCGTCGGACGTGAGGTTGCGCAGCGGGAAGATCTGCAGGAACGAGCCGCCGCCGAATAGCACGAGCAGCAGCACGCCCAGCACGAAGCCGGGGATCGCGTAGCCCGCCAGCACGATCAGGCTCGTCACGAAGTCGAAGCGCGAGCCGTTGCGGATCGCTTTCGCAATGCCGAGCGGCACCGAGATCAGATACGTGAGAAAGAACGTCCACAAGCCGATGCTGATCGACACCGGCAGCTTCGAGACGATCAGCGACCAGACGCTCTGATGGCGAAAGTAGCTCTGGCCGAGATCGAATGTCGCGAAACGCCTGAGCATCAGCACATAGCGCGTGAGCGGCGGCTTGTCGAAACCATACAGCTTCTTCAGCTCGGCGATCTGCTTCGCGTCGACCCCGGTGTGTGCACGCAAGCCGAACGGCGCACCTTGCTCGGCGCCCTTGCGCAACTCGTGCGCCATCTGCTCGACCGGACCGCCGGGCACGAACTGGATCACCACGAACGTGAGCGTCAGCACGCCGAGCAGCGTCGGGATCATCAGCAGCAGACGTTTGAGGATGTAGCTCCACATGGCGATATTCCGGATGCGACGGTGCGGCTGGCGTGGACGGAGAACCGCAGCGCGCGCTCAGCGCCGCTGCGCGGGAGGCTCGAACCACCACATCGAGGTGATCCAGTCGACCGCCGAATAGTACAGCGGCAGCGTCTTCGGCCACGCGAGGCCGCGCCTGAACGCGACCCGGTGCACATTGCTGTACCAGTGCGGAACGACATAATAACCATGCATCAGCACGCGGTCGAGCGCGTGGCTCGCGTCGAGCAGCTGGTCGAAGGTCTGCGCGTGCACGAGCGCGTGCAGCAGCGCATCGACCGCCGGCGACTTCAGCCCGAACAGGTTGCCCGAGCCCTGCACACCGGCGGACTTGCTGCCGAACTCGTCGACGAGATCGGTGCCCGGCACCTGCTCGTCGGGAAACTTGATGATCGTCGCGTCGAAGTCGAATGCATCCAGCCGCTTCTGGTAGACCGCGAAATCCATCGCGCGATAGTTCACCGTAATGCCGAGCTTCGCGAGGTTGCGCTGATACATCGCCATGACGGGGGCCCATGCGGCCGTGCCCGACGAGTCGTCGAGCATCTCGAACACGAACGGCACGCCCGCAGCGTTGCGCAGCGCGCCGTCGCGATAGTGCCAGCCGGCCGCGTTCAGCAGTGCGCGCGCCTTCAGCAGGTTTGCGCGCAGCGAGCCCGGCGGGTCGGTATCGGGCTGGACCGGCATCGGGCCGAACACCGCGGGATCCAGCACGCTGCGCCACGGCGCGAGCAGCGCGAGCTCGCCGGGACCGGGCATGCCCTTCGCCTGGAACGGCGTGTTCACAAAATAGCTGTCGATGCGCGTGTACTGGTTGTAGAACAGTTGCCGGTCGAGCCACTGGAAATCCAGTGCGAGATCGAGCGCCTCGCGCACGCGCACGTCCTGGAACAGCGGACGGCGCAGGTTCAGCACGAAGCCCTGCATGCCGTTGCCGTTGTGCTGCGCAAACTCGCGCTTGATGAGCTCGCCGCTGTCGTAGCGCTTGCCGACATCGCGCCGCACCCAGTTGCGCGCGATGTTCTCGACCATCGCGTCGTATTCGCCGGCCTTGAACGCTTCGCGGCGCGCGGTGTCGTCCGAGTACAGCTTGTAGGTGATGCGCGCGAAGTTGTACATGCCGACGCGCACCGGCAGCGCAGCGCCCCAGTAATGCGGGTCGCGCCGGTACGTGATCGTGCGGCCATTGCTGTAGCGCTCGATCAGATACGGGCCGCTGCCGATCGGCGGCTGGAACGCGAGCTGGTCGAACGGCACGCGCGTGCCGTCCGGCTTCATCCCCCACTTGTGCGAGAACACCGGGATCCCGCCCGCCAGCAGCGGCAATTCGCGGTTGCGCTCGCGAAAATCGAAGCGGATCGTCAGCGGATCGATCACCACTGCGCGCGTGATATCGGCGAAGTACGACGCGAACTGCGGCGCGGCAAGCGGCCCCTTCAACGTGTCGAACGAGTACTTGACGTCGGCCGCGGTGACCGGGTCGCCGTTCGAGAAATGCGCGTGCGGATTGATGTGGAAGGTCACCGAAAGACCGTCGGGCGCGACGCGGATGTCGTCCGCAAGCAGGCCGTACTCGGTGGCGACTTCATCGGCGCTGCTGAGCGCGAGGCTCTCGAACATCAGCCCGATGCCCGGCGCCGCATTGCCGCGCAGCGTGAACGGATTGAACTTGTCGAAGCTCGTCTGCCGGTCGGGATTCGCGAGCACCAGTGTGCCGCCCTTCGGCGCATCCGGATTCACGTAATCGAAGTGCGCAAAGCCGGGCGGGTACTTCGGCTCGCCATACTGCGCGATCGCGTCGGCGGCCTGCGCGGGCGGCGCGCCCGCGAGCGCGGCACACGCCGCGGCGGCCAGCATCGGCGCAGCCGCCCGGATGCGCGGCGCGATGCGCCACAGCCACTGCGCGATACCGCATACCCCTGCACGAGGCGCATGAATCCTTCGCGAGCCAGTTGTCATGGAGGCCTTGCCAGGGGATCGGGTCGGAGGGGTGGTTGCAATGTGAGAGAATTCTACCCAATAATCCCGCGCGATCCCGCACATCCGACCCCGCGGCGCGTCGACTTAATAGGAGAATTCATGGGCTTCCTCGCTGGTAAACGAATCCTGCTGACCGGGCTGCTGTCGAACCGTTCGATCGCATACGGCATCGCACAGGCCTGCAAGCGCGAAGGCGCCGAACTGGCGTTCACGTATGTCGGCGACCGCTTCAAGGACCGCATCACCGAATTCGCCGCGGAATTCGGCAGCGACCTCGTGTTTCCGTGCGACGTCGCGGACGATGCGCAGATCGACGCGCTGTTCGCGTCGCTGAAGACGCACTGGGACAGCCTCGACGGCCTGGTCCACTCGATCGGCTTTGCGCCGCGCGAAGCGATCGCCGGCGACTTTCTCGACGGCCTCACGCGCGAGAATTTCCGGATCGCGCACGACATTTCGGCCTATAGCTTCCCCGCGCTCGCCAAGGCCGCGCTGCCGATGCTCTCGCCCGACGCGGCGCTGCTCACGCTCAGCTACCTCGGTGCCGAGCGCGCCATTCCGAACTACAACACGATGGGGCTCGCGAAGGCCGCGCTCGAAGCCAGCGTGCGCTATCTCGCGGTCTCGCTCGGCGCGAAGGGCGTGCGCGTGAACGCGATCTCGGCAGGCCCGATCAAGACGCTCGCCGCGAGCGGCATCAAGGGCTTTGGCAAGATTCTCGAGTTCGTCGAGGACAATGCGCCGCTCAGGCGCAACGTGACGATCGAGCAGGTCGGCAACTCGGCCGCGTTCCTGCTGTCGAATCTCGCGGCGGGCATCACGGCGGAGATCGTGCACGTCGACAGCGGCTTCAATGCGGTGGTCGGCGGAATGGCTGCCGCAGCGGAGTAAGCGGCACAGGATGCGCCGCGCCCGCGGCGCCGCGGTCTCCCCGACCCGCGGGAACACACGGGCCGAACAACAAAAAACCGCCTTTGCAGGCGGTTTTTTGTTGTGTGCGCAACGCGCTTAATGCCAGCGGCCGTTATCGCCCCAGCGGCCGTGATCCCCCCAGCGCCCGCCGCCATGATGACGGTACCAGTCGTTGCGCGACCAGTAGCGGCGGCCATCCCAGTAGCGGTCGCCATGCCAGCCGATCACGATCGACGGACCACCGTAATAGACCGGTGCTGGTTGATAGACGACCGGCGGCGGAGGCGGCGGCGGCGCGTAGACCGGTGCAGGCGCGACATACACCGGCGCAGGAATCCCGATGTTGAACCCGACGCTGACGCCAGCCATGGCAGCGCCCGAAGCGCCCAGCGCGAGCACCCCGATCATCAGCGAAGCAAGACGAATGGACTTCATGGCATTCACCTTTTTTGAGAAGTGTGGTGTTGACGCCAATATAGCGCAAGGCCGCTTCCCGCGTATTTCAAGTTTGTAAGAACTGATGCATATCGTCGTGGGCAGATGCGCAGGGTAACGTTTGGTTACACGCGTGCGGCATTAAGTGAACAAGCCGCCGCGATGTAATACATTCTCGCGCGTCATCGCGCCGTCGCAGACCGCCGCGTCGCCACGGCATCGCTTGAATCGTTCGGATTCCGTATTATTCCATGCCCGTTTTCAGGTGAAGGCGGCGAATCTGGACAACACCCTGCATCACGCAAACCGGAAGACCGGCGCGCTGAAAAACAAAAACCCCGTAAGTCCTCGAACTTACGGGGTTCCGCCGCCATTTCTGGCGGAGACGGAGGGATTCGAACCCTCGATCCAGGTTTTGGCCCAGATGCTCCCTTAGCAGGGGAGTGCCTTCGACCTCTCGGCCACGTCTCCCAAACTTTTCGTCGTGCAGGGAGTCAGCGCGACGAAGGCAAGATCATAGCGGGTTTAGGCGCGAAGGTCAAACTCTGGCACGCATTTTTTATCTGGGCTCAGGCGCGCCGAACCCGCCGCGCTCAGGCCTGGTCGAGTTCGAACGCCTTGTGCAGCGCGCGGACCGCGAGTTCCATGTATTTCTCGTCGATCAGCACCGAAATCTTGATTTCCGAGGTCGAGATCATCTGGATGTTGATGCCCTCTTCCGACAGCGTGCGGAACATCTTGCTCGCGATGCCGACGTGCGAGCGCATGCCTACGCCGACCACGGAGACCTTCGACACCTTCGGATCGCCCAGCACCTGCTCGGCCTTCACATGCTCCTTCACCTGGCCTTCGAGGATGTCCATCGCGCGCTGATAATCGCCGCGCCCGACCGTGAACGTGAACGCAGTCTTGCCCTCGACACTCTGGTTCTGGATGATCATGTCGACGTCGATATTGGCGTCCGCCACCGGGCCGAGAATCTGGTACGCGATGCCGGGCTTGTCGGGCACACCCATCACGGCAATGCGTGCTTCGTCGCGCTGGAACGCGATGCCCGAGATGACTGCTTTTTCCATGGTCTCGTCTTCTTCAAAAGTAATCAGCGTGCCCGAGTTCATTTCGTCTTCGAGCGGAATCAGCGGATCGGTCAGGCTCGACAGCACCCGGGTCTTCACCTGATATTTGCCGGCGAATTCCACCGAGCGGATCTGCAGCACCTTCGACCCGAGGCTCGCCATCTCCAGCATCTCTTCGAACGTCACGCGGTCGAGCCGGCGCGCCTCTTCCACCACGCGCGGGTCGGTCGTATAGACGCCGTCGACGTCGGTGTAGATCAGGCACTCGTCGGCCTTCAGCGCCGCCGCCACCGCCACCGCCGACGTGTCGGAGCCGCCGCGTCCGAGCGTCGTGATGTGGCCGTCGGGATCGATCCCCTGGAAGCCCGTGATCACGACCACCTTGCCGGCGTCGAGGTCGCGCAGCACGCGCGCGCCGTCGATCTCGCTGATGCGCGCCTTCGTGAACGCGCTATCGGTGCGCACCGGCACCTGCCAGCCCGCGTAGCTGACCGCGTCGACGCCCGCCTCCTGCAGCGCGATCGCCAGCAGCCCCGAGCTGACCTGCTCGCCGGTCGCCGCGATCATGTCGAGCTCACGCGGGCTCGGCTGTGCCGAAAGCCCCTTCGCGAGGCCGAGCAGACGATTCGTTTCGCCCGACATCGCAGACGGCACGACGACCATCCGGTGACCGGCCTTGTGCCATTTTGCGACGCGCTTCGCGACGTTCTGGATGCGCTCGACCGAGCCCATCGAAGTGCCGCCGTATTTGTGTACGATGAGTGCCATTGTCGTTCTGTACTGGAGAAGAAACCGCGCGGGCACGCTGGAGACGACCGCTGGATCCGCCCGCTGCGCGCGCCGTTTGGCAACGACCGGCAGCAAGGGCGTGACAGCGTGGAAGCAGCGCATATGCGACACGCGCGACACGCGGATGGACCCGCGAAGGATCGCGAGGCGCTGCACACGATGACCGGAAAGTTGACGGAAAATCCGAAAAAGGGCCGGAAACGTGCGAAGACCACGTGTGAAAACCGCGTGAAAAGCAGTCGTAAAAAGCGGCTCGGGCAAACGCCATACGCTACCTGATCGAGCGCGAAATTACAAGCCGCGCGGGGCGTCGACGCCGCGTGCGGGTCCCGGCTCCCGGGCACACGAGGCGACATGACAGGGCGGCACATCCACGCGTGCGGCCCGCGCGCCAGCGCACCCCGTGCATCGCGTCGCCGCGCCGCGCTCAGGCGATCAGCAGGTCCTCGCGCCATTCGATCCGCACGTACGCATCGCCGGGTGGCGACACCGCGTCGAGCGCGCCGGCATTCAGCCCCACGCGCGGCACGAACAGCAGCCGTTCGCCGACGAACAGCAACGGCACGTCGCGTTTCCATGCGGGCACGCCGCGCGCCTGGAACAGGTTCTTCAGCGTGCGGCTCGCGCCCTGCCCGCTCTCGCGCATGCGCTCGCCGCCGCGGCGCGAGCAGGCAATGAGCGGCGCCGAACGCAGCAACGCAACCGGCACCGCACCCGGCTCGCGCGGCGCCGCGGGAATGAACAGAAACGTGCCGCGCCACTGCGGCAGACGCCAGATCGCTTCACCGCGCCAGTCGAGCCGGCTCGCGGGACGTTCGGCGAATGAGGTCTCGTCGGCCGGCTCGCGGCTGTCGCCCGCCTCCCAGTAGATCGCGCCGCGGTAGCTGCGCAGCGCCTGACCCGCATGGTCGACGCGCAGCGCGCCGTCCTCGCGTGCTTCGCGCAACTGCCGCAACGCGTCGCGCAAGCGCGCGCTCGACGCCGCCGGCAAACCGAGCGAACGGATCCAGTAGCGCAGCAGGTTGAGCGCGCGGTCGTCGTCGAGCGCGAGCAGCGCGGCGCGCGACAACGCAGAGTCGTCGCCGCACTGCGCGGCGGCGAAATCGATGCGCGCAAGTTCGTCGAGCAGTCGCTGCGCGGCGGCGGCGTGCGCGGCCGTGCGCGCAAGCGCATCGCGAAAGCCGGGGAAGTGGATTGCGAGCGCCGGCATCACGTCGTGCCGCAGCGCATTGCGCGCGTAGCGCGTGTCGGCGTTCGATTCGTCGTCGATCCAGCCCGGCGTGTGCTGCTGCGCATACTGCGACAGTTGCGCGCGCAACAGATGCAGCAGCGGCCGTCCGCGCTCGACACCGCCGCCCGGCGGCCGCCGCGTCGGCGCCATCGCCGCGAGTCCCGCGAGACCTGCGCCGCGCAGCAGTTGCAGCAGCACCGTCTCGGCCTGGTCGTCCGCATGCTGCGCGAGCCAGAGCGCGGCCACGCCGGCCTGCGCGCACATCGCGTCGAGCGCGCGGTAGCGCGCGTCGCGCGCGGCCGCTTCCACGCTCGCGCCGGGCGTGCGCACCCGCTCGACGCGCTGCGCGGCAAACGCAACGCCGCGCGCGCGCGCAAACGCATCGCAATGCGCCAGCCATTGATCGGCATGCGGACTCAGACCGTGATGCACGTGCAGCGCGACGCAGCGCGCCGCGCCGCCGACCCGCACCGCCGCATCGAGCAGCACCGACGAATCGAGTCCACCGCTGAACGCGATCGCCACCCGCGCGCGCGCCGGCAACGCGGCAAACGCCGCTTCGAGCGCCTCGATCACGAGGCGCCCGGCGGTGGAATCAGCGGAATGGGTCACGGCATGAAGGCGCGGCGCGCCTCGTCGGATCGGAAGAGCGAACGCCGGCTCACGCGCCAGGCGTCGTTTCCTTGAACTTGCCGTACGCCATCAGCCGCTCGAAACGGCGATCGCGCAGGTCGGACACGCTCATGCCCTGCAGTTGACGCAGCGAGTCCGCGAGCGCACGGCGCAGCAGCGCCGCCATGCCCTTCGGATCGCGATGCGCGCCGCCGAGCGGTTCGTTGACGATCTTGTCGATGAGGCCGAGCGCCTTCAGCCGGTGCGCGGTCAGGCCGAGCGCCTCGGCCGCCTCCGGCGCCTTCGCCGCGCTCTTCCACAGGATCGACGCGCAGCCTTCCGGCGAGATCACCGAGTAGGTGGAGAACTGCAGCATCAGCACGCTGTCGGCCACCGCAATGGCGAGCGCGCCGCCGGAGCCGCCTTCGCCGATCACCGTCGTGATCACCGGCGTCTTCAGCTCGGCCATCACATACAGGTTGCGGCCGATCGCCTCCGACTGGCCGCGCTCTTCGGCGCCGATGCCCGGATAAGCGCCCGGCGTATCGACGAACGAGAAGATCGGCAGACCGAACTTCTCGGCGAGACGCATCAGCCGTTCGGCCTTGCGATACCCCTCGGGACGCGGCATGCCGAAATTGCGCAGCGAGCGCTCCTTCGTGTCGCGCCCTTTCTGATGGCCGATCACCATGCAGGCCTGGCCATTGAAGCGCGCGAGGCCGCCGACGATCGCGAGATCGTCCGCGAACGCGCGGTCGCCGTGCAGTTCGTGGAAATCGGTGAACAGTTCGTTCACGTAGTCGAGCGTGTACGGACGCTGCGGATGGCGCGCGATCTGCGACACCTGCCACGGGCTCAGGTTCGCGTACAGATCCTTCGTGAGCTGCTGGCTCTTCTTCGAGAGCCGCTCGATCTCTTCCGAAATATCGACGGCCGAATCGTCCTGCACGAAGCGCAATTCTTCGATTTTCGCTTCGAGCTCGGCGATGGGCTGTTCGAAATCCAGAAAGGTGGTCTTCATTGGTTGTAATCCTTGGACTTACCGGCAGCGCGTATTCTAACCGCGCCCGCCGAAGTCAAAACTTGCCCGAAACTATCGACCTGAAAAAATCGATAGGTCACGCAAACGCGCGCTCAGCCGCCGGCCGCGAGCGGGTCGAGGCTGCGCCACATATACCAGGTGGCCACGGTGCGCCACGGTTCCCAGTTCGCGGCAACCTCGCGCGCCTCGCTGCGGGTGACCGGTTCGCCGCTGAAGTAATTCAGACTGATCGCGCGAATCAGGCCGAGGTCGTCGAGCGGCAGCACATCGGGACGCGAGAGGTTGAAGATCAGGAACATCTCCGCGGTCCAGCGGCCGATGCCGCGAATCTGCGTGAGCTCGGCGATGACCGCCTCGTCTTCCATCGACGTCCACTTGCCGACATGCAGCGCGCCCGATACGAAGTGCTCGGCGAGATCGAGAATGTACTCGGCCTTGCGCTTCGACAGCCCGCAACCGGTCAGTCCGTCGTGTCCGACGCGGATGAACTGCTGCGGCACGAGCTTCGGGCACACGCTTTCGACGCGCGCCCATGCGGCCTGCGCGGACGGCACCGACACCTGCTGCCCGACGACCGAGCGCGCGAGCGTGACGAACGGATCGTCGCGCGGCGTCAGATGCACGGGGCCGAATTTCGGAATCAGCTTCTTCAGGATGCGGTCGCGCTTCACGAGGTCGGCGCACGCGCGGTCCCAGTACGTGGGGCGGGTGGCTTCCGCGTGCGCATGCGCGCCGGCGACCGGCGCGACGGCCGGGTCGTACGCGCGGCGCGCGCCGTCGACCACGGTTTCGGCCTCGCCTGCGCCGTCGGGCGCGGCGGGCGCCGCGCCGTTGCCGGTCTGCGCCCGGGTGCGCGCGCTGCCGGCGGGTTTGCTGGCACGCGCGCCACTGCCATTGAGCGCGCGCTTCGCGACCGGCTGCACGGCGTCTTCGGCACGCTTGCCGGCTGCCTTCACGTTGCCGTCGACCGCCTGCGCCTCGCGCGCCTCGCGCGCGCGCTTCGCCGCACCTGCCGCACTGCTGTGAGACGCGGCCCGTTTAGCCGGCGTCTTCGTGGCCGTTGCCATCCTGCCTCCTGCCTGGCGAGTCGATCAGAGGGAACCGTGCGCCGCGTTCATACGCGCCGCCACTCGGTCAGCCCGCCCGGTTTGTCTTCGAGTGCAATCCCGGCTTCGAGCAACTCGGCCCGGATCCGGTCTGCCGCCGCATAGTCCTTCGCCTGCTTCGCGGCCGTGCGCGCGGCGATCTTCGCTTCGATCGCGGCCGCGTCCGGCGCGCCTTCGCCCGCATGGCCGGCCGCCTGCTGCAAATAGGCGCGCGGCGCGCGGCCGAGCAGCCCGAGCAGCTGCGCGAGCGCGCGCAACTGGCGCGCAAGCGCAGCGTCGCGCGTGCGGTTCACTTCGCCCGCCAGTTCGAACAACACCGCCACCGCGACCGGCGTGTTGAAGTCGTCGTTCATCGCCGCGCGAAAACGCTGCGCGTGCGCCTCGTTCCAGTCGAGCGCGCGGGCGTCGGGCGCGACGTCCTTCAGCGCCGTGTACAGCCGCGTGAGCGCGTTGCGCGCGTCGTCGATATGCGTGTCGCTGTAGTTCAGCGGCGAGCGGTAATGCGCGCGCGCAATGAAGAACCGCACCACTTCGGCATCGTAGCGCTCGAGCACTTCACGGATCGTAAAGAAGTTGCCGAGCGACTTCGACATCTTTTCATTGTCGATCTGAACGTAGCCGTTGTGCATCCAGTAATTGACAAACGTTTGACCGGTCGCCCCTTCGCTTTGCGCGATCTCGTTCTCGTGGTGCGGAAACTGCAGGTCCTGGCCGCCGCCGTGGATGTCGAAGCGCTCGCCGAGCAGCGCGCAGCTCATCGCCGAACATTCGATATGCCAGCCGGGCCGCCCGCGTCCGTACGGCGATTCCCAGCCGGTGTCGGCGGGCTCCTCTGGCTTCGCCTGCTTCCACAGCACGAAGTCGAGCGGGTCCTGCTTGGCGTCGTTGGCGGCGACGCGCTCGCCCGCGCGCAGGTCTTCGAGCGACTTGCCCGAGAGCCTGCCGTAGCCGGCGAATTTGCGCACCGCGTAGTTCACGTCGCCGTCGGTCGCCCGGTACGCGTAGCCGTTCGCTTCGAGACGCCCGATCATGCCGAGCATCTGCGGGATATAGCCGGTCGCGCGCGGCTCGTGATCGGGGCGGGCGATGCCGAGCGCATCCGCATCTTCATGCAGCGCGGCAATGAAGCGGTCGGTCAGCGCCTTGATCGTCTCGCCGTTCTCCACCGCGCGACGGATGATCTTGTCGTCGATGTCGGTAATGTTGCGCACGTAGGTCACCGCGTAGCCGAGCGTGCGCAGCCAGCGCTGCACGATATCGAACACGACCATCACGCGCGCGTGGCCGATGTGGCAGTAGTCGTACACCGTCATCCCGCAGACGTACATGCGCACGACGCCTTCCTGCAGCGGCACGAAAGTTTGCTTGTCACGCGTGAGCGTGTTGTAGATACGCAGTGATTCCATAGAGACGATGCGTGGGCCGAAGGACATCCACCTTGTTTCGCGCGCCCCGCTCTGGCGCATGCGCGCGAAGCAGGACACGAACAGCAGCTTGCCGGGCAGTGCGAGAGCGTACCCGATGCGGCGCTCAGACTGCACTCAAGGCGGGGACGACCACGAGTGGCGATAAGACAGTCCGCGGTTCGACGGAACGCGCAGACGTTTTGTTAGAATGGCTCGGAGTATAACATCCCGATCCGAGCCTATGAAATCTTCCAGCGGCCGCGCGCGCAGCGCCGCGACCCTCGCGGCAACGGCCTTGTGCGGCCTCGCCGCCCTGCTCCTGCCGGGCGCGAGCGCGTATGCGCAGAAGACGCCCGTGTTCAGCAACGGACCGGCCGTGCGCGACGGCACCCCGGCAATCGACGCACTGATCGCGCAGAAAAACTGGCCCGCCGCGCTCACGCAACTCGATGCGCGCATCGCTTCGCATCCGCGCGACGTGCAGGCGCAGTTCAAGCGCGCCACGGTGCTCGTGTACCTGAATCGCGACAGCGACGCGATCGCGGCGTACGTCGCGCTCACCCAGGCCTACCCCGAACTGCCGGAGCCATACAACAACCTCGCCGCGCTCTACGCAAAGGAAGGCCGCTACGAGGAAGCCCGCGAGACGCTCGAAACCGCGACGAAAGCCAACCCGAACTACGGGCTCGCCTACGAGAATCTCGGCGACCTGTATCTGCGGCTCGCCGCGTCGGCTTACCAGCGCGCCGCCGATCTCGGCGAGGCGAGCGGCCCCACGCAGCAGCGCCTGGCCGACATCCGCGAGATCGTCTCGCCGCACCCCGGCACGCCGGCGAAAAAAGCAGCGCCCGCCGCGCGCGCGCAGACCGCGCCATCGGACGTGGTGCCGGCGCCGAGCTTCCAGTTCGGCGGCTCGAACGGCCCGCTCGCGATGCCGCCCTATACGGCGCCGTCGCAATAGCGGCCACCCGCGGGGGCGCCGGCTCGCGCGCCCACCCTTTTTCCACGCATTTTCCCACCCCGAGGACTCTCATGAAATGGTTGATGCTGGCGCTCGGCGGCGCCACCCTGATCGCCACCGCGCCGGTGTTCGCGCAGTCCGCGCAGGCCACCCACCCGGTCGTGCTGTTCAAGACCACGGACGGCGATTTCCGCGTCGCGCTGAACCCCGAGAAAGCGCCGAAGACCGTCGCGAACTTCCTCGAATACGTGAAGTCCGGCCAGTACAGCGGCACGATCTTCCATCGCGTGATCCCCGGCTTCATGATCCAGGGCGGCGGCTACACGCAGAGCTACGCCGAGAAGCCGACCCGCGCGCCGATCCCGCTCGAAAGCCGCAACGGCCTGAAAAACGTGGCCGGGACCATCGCGATGGCCCGCACGAGCGATCCGAATTCGGCAACCGCGCAATTCTTCATCAATACCGTCGACAACCCGGGGCTCGACTATCCGGGTCAGGACGGCTACGGCTATGCCGTGTTCGGCAAGGTCGTCTCCGGCATGGATGTCGTGAAGAAGATCGAAGGCACGCCGACCACGACTCGCGGCCCGATGGCCAACGTGCCGGTCACGCCGGTCGTGATCGAATCCGCCACGGTGGTCAGCCAGTAAGCCCGCCCGCGCGGCACGCACCCGCAAGGCCGCGCGCCGCGCCCTTCCCCCACCCGTTCATCAAGGAATGCCATCATGGTTGAACTGCATACGAATCACGGCGTCATCAAGCTCGAACTGGACGCCGCGAAAGCCCCGAAATCGGTCGAGAACTTCCTCAGCTACGTGAAGGCCGGCCACTACGACAACACCGTGTTTCACCGCGTAATCGACGGCTTCATGATCCAGGGCGGCGGCTTCGAGCCCGGCATGAAGCAGAAGCCGACCCTTGAGCCGATCGAGAACGAGGCGAACAACGGCCTGAAGAACGTGGTCGGCTCGATCGCGATGGCGCGCACCAACGATCCGCACTCCGCCACCGCGCAGTTCTTCATCAACGTCAACGACAACGACTTCCTGAACCACTCGTCGCCGACCCCGCAAGGCTGGGGCTACGCGGTGTTCGGCAAGGTCGTCGAGGGTCTCGACGTGCTCGAGAAGATCAGGAAGGTGAAGACCGGCTCGAAGGGCTTTCATCAGGACGTGCCGGTCGAGGACGTCGTCATCGAGAAAGCCGTCGTCGTCGACTGAGCCCCTGTGCCGCGCGCACGCGCCACATCGCGTGCGCGCGCCGTGCAGACCGCAACCGTTTTCAGGCACCCACCGATGCTGCAAGAAACGCCGCTGCGAGGCGTCGCCGCGGGCGTGCCTGGCGAAGATGACCGCCGGCGCGTCGCGCGCCCCTACTTCTTCCTCTCCGACCTGCATCTGGGCGAGGCGATCCCGCGCACGGTCGCGGCATTCGAGCACTTCGTGCGCGTCACGGCGGAGCAGGCCGACTCCGTGTTCATTCTCGGCGACCTGTTCGAATACTGGATCGGCGACGACATGCTCGCGGATCCGTTCATCGCCCGCATCGCGGCGCTGCTGCATACGCTCACCGAGCGCGGCATCGCGCTCTACATCATGCACGGCAACCGCGACTTCCTGCTGGGCCGGCGCTTCATGCAGGCCGCGGGCGCCGTCTGGCTGCCGGATCCGTTCGTGATCACCGCATTCGGCACGCGCATCGCGCTCGCGCATGGCGATGCGCTATGCACGGACGATCGCGGCTATATGCGGTTTCGCCGCATCGCGCGCTGCCGCGTCGCCCAGCGGCTGTTTCTTGCGTGGCCGTTCCGCTGGCGCGCGGCGCTCGCGCGCCGCATGCGCGCGGCAAGCGAAGAAGGCCGCGCCCGGCCCGTATCGCCGAAATACGACGTCACGCGCGAAGGCGTGGCGGCGCTGTTTCGCCAGACCGGCACGCACGTGATCATCCACGGCCACACGCACCGGCCGGCGCGTCACCGCGAACCCGACGGCACGCGCTGGGTATTGCCCGACTGGGATCTCGATCACGGCGAGCCGCGCGGCGGCTATCTGCGCGCCGACGCGGAAGGCTTGCGCGCGCTGCCGCTCGACTGACGCGCGTCAGCGGCAGAGGTTGAGCGGTGGTTGAGCACAGTGAGGACCACCAGGCAGACGATGCGGCCTCGCTGCGGCCGCCGATCAGGGCCGCGCAAAGAATCGGCGAAGAACCCGGGAAGAACCCGCGAAAAATCAGCGCTCCGTGCCGACGACGCCGTCCGCCCGGCCGTCGATCGCGGCCGACAGGCGATGCAGGTCGCGCAGCGCACCTTCCGCGCCTTGCATCGCTTCGAGGCTCGCGCCGAGCCGTTCGAGCGCGGCCACGATCTCGTCGATGCGCTGCGCCTGCGTCGCCGCATGATCGATCAGGCCGTGCAGCGCGAGCGACACCGGATCGTCCGCATTCGGCGCAATGCCGTACGCGCAAAAGCCCTGGCGCGCCGCCGGCAGCGTATCCGCGGCGGCCGCGCCGGAAGCGCCTGCCGAAGAGGCCGCCGATGGGCTGGATGCACCGCCCGCCGCCGGCACGATGACGCGCGCCGGATTGCCGACCGCCGTGCCGCCCGCGGGCACCGGCTTCACGACCACCGCGTTCGAGCCGATCTTCGCGTTCTCCCCGACCGTGAAGCCGCCGAGCACCTTCGCGCCCGCCCCGACGATCACGCCGCACCCGAGCGTCGGATGCCGCTTCGCCCCGCGCGTGAGCGAGGTGCCGCCGAGCGTCACGCCCTGATAGATCGTGCAGTCGTCGCCGATCTCGGCGGTCTCGCCGATCACGACGCCCATTCCGTGGTCGATGAACACACGGCGGCCGATCGTCGCGCCCGGATGAATTTCGATGCCGGTCAGAAAGCGGGCGAACTGCGACACCAGGCGCGCGAGCCAGCGCCGCTTCGCCCGCCAGCACGCGTGCGCGAGGCGGTGCAGCACGAGCGCGTGCAACCCCGGATAGCACGTGAGCACTTCCCAGGCGCTGCGGGCGGCGGGATCGCGCTCGCGGATCGAAGCAATGTCTTCGCGAAGTCTCGTGAACATGGTGGAAACGCAGGCCCGGAGGACAGGACGGCCATACGGCAGCGCGCGGCCGCCCGCAGGAACGCCGGCGCCGCGCGGCAGCCGGCCGGATATCTGTGGGGCATTGTAGGGCGAGAGGCGCGCCGCTTGCCGGATGCCCCCGCTGGCGTCAAGGTCGCCGCAGGGGCGGGCGCCCGGCATGGCCTTCCGTGTGGCCCGGCTGTGCGGCCTGGCTGTGTGACCTGGCTGTGTGACCTGGCTGCGTGGCGTGGCTTTGTGGCCTGGCTGTGCGGCCCGGCTGTGCGGCCCGGCTGTGCGGCCTGGCTGTGCAGCCTTCCGTGCAGCCCTCTGCGCGCCCCGCGAACCTTAGCGCGGACCGTCGTGCGGCCCGTTGATCCTCAGCAGGATATGCTTCGCGATGCCCCGCACGATGTTCACCTCTTCGCGCTCCAGCCCGGCGCGAGCGAACAGGCGGCGCAGCCGCGACATCAGCTTCTTGGGGTTGGCCGGATCCAGAAAATCGAGTGCGATCAGCGCATTTTCCAGGTGTACGTACATCCGCTCGATGTCGTCGCTCGACGCGCGCACCACGGCCGGCTCCTGCGCGCCGCCGTCCTCGGGCGCCCCGACGTAGGCGGTGCGCAGTTCGTACGCGAGCACCTGAACCGCCTGCGCGAGGTTCAGCGAGCTATACGCCGGATTCGCCGGAATATGCGCGAGCACGCTGCACCGCTCGACGTCCTCGTTCGACAGGCCGGTACGCTCGTTGCCGAACACCAGCGCCACGTCGCCCTGCGCCGAATGCGCGCGCGCGTGCGCCGCCGCGGCGCGCGGCGCGAACTGCGGCGGGCCGTATTCACGCAGCCGCGCGGTCAGCGCGACCGACCAGTGCACGCCGGCGAGCGCGTCGGCGAGCGTCGGCACCACGTGGGCGGCGGCGAGCACGTCGTCGGCGCCGCTTGCCATCGCGATCGCTTCGGGGTCCGACTGCACGTGCGCGACGCGCGGCGCGACCAGCACGAGACGCGAGAAACCCATCGTCTTCAGCGCGCGTGCCGCCGCGCCGACATTGCCGGGGTGGCTGGGCTCGACGAGCACGAAGCGGGTCGACGTAAAACCGCCGCGCACGGGCACGGCGCTGTCCGGTACGCACAGTTCGGCGGGCGGCGACGGATTCGGAGACTGGGACGTGGTCACGATGGAAACGGGGAGCGCAAAAACCCATTATGTTAGCGCCAACCGCGCGCCGGTTCGCGCCGCGCGACTGCAGCAGCGACGCCGAGTCGGGTAAAATACGCAGATTGTGCGCCGCCCGCGTGGCCGCGCCCCGTTCTTACCCAATTCGTCTCCGTGGACGGAACACGCCGGCAGGCGTGCGTTCCGCGCTGTTTCCGCCGACTTCAGCCGATTTCGGCTCCATTACCGGGCAGCCGCCATGCTGCGCCGGCACAAGGATACTGGCTCATGCATCCCATGCTCAATATCGCGGTCAAGGCCGCCCGCCGCGCGGCGCAGATCATCACCCGGGCATCGCTCGACCTCGACCTGATCCAGGTCAGCAAGAAACAGCACAACGATTTCGTCACGGAGGTCGACAAGGCGTCGGAAGCGGCGATCATCGAAACGCTGAAAACCGCCTACCCGGATCACGCGATCCTCGCCGAGGAATCCGGCCGCTCGGAGAACGAATCCGAGTACCAGTGGATCGTCGATCCGCTCGACGGCACGACGAACTTCATTCACGGCTTCCCGTACTACTGCGTGTCCATCGCGCTCGCGCACAAGGGCATCGTCACGCAGGCCGTCGTCTACGATCCGAACAGCAACGATCTGTTCACCGCGTCGCGCGGCCGCGGCGCGTTCCTCAACGACCGCCGCATCCGCGTCGCGCGGCGCGACCGCCTCGCGGATGCCCTGATCGGCACCGGCTTTCCGTTTCGCGAAACCGACGGACTCGACGCCTATGCGCGCCTGTTCACCGAAATGACCGAGTCCTGCGCGGGCCTGCGCCGCCCCGGCGCGGCGGCGCTCGATCTGGCCAACGTCGCGGCCGGCCGCCTCGACGGCTTCTTCGAGCAGGGCCTGAATCCGTGGGACGTGGCCGCGGGCAGCCTGCTGATCACCGAGGCGGGCGGCCTCGTCGGCAACTACACCGGCGACTCGGACTTCCTGCACGTCGGCGAGATCGTCGCGGGCAACCCGAAGGTCTACGCGCAGATGGTGCCCCTCCTGTCGCGCTACAGCCGCACCCGCCAGCAGGCGGCGTAACGCGCGCCGGGCGGGGGCGCCTGCCCGCCGCGTTGCCGCCACCCGCGCCGCGCGGCCGGGGCGGCCCCGTTTCGTGCGCGACCTGTCCGGGAGTACGGACGGCACTCCAGACTGCTTCATGAAAAAAGGCTTCTACACGATCATCGCGGCGCAGTTCGTGTCCTCGCTCGCCGACAATGCGCTGCTGATCGCGGCCATCGCGCTGCTCTCGGTCATCGGATCCGCCGCGTGGATGACGCCGCTGCTGCAGATCTTCTTCACGGTCTCCTACGTGCTGCTCGCGCCGTTCGTCGGCGCGTTCGCCGACGCGCTGCAAAAGCGCCACGTGATGTTCGTCTCGAACGCGCTGAAAGCGGGCGGCTGCCTGATGATGATCGCCGGCGTCCATCCGATGATCGCCTACGGCGTGGTCGGCTTCGGCGCGGCGGCGTACTCCCCGGCAAAGTATGGAATCCTGACGGAACTGCTGCCGGCCGAACGGCTCGTCGCGGCCAATGCATGGCTGGAATCGGCCACCGTGCTGTCGACGATCGTCGGCACGATGCTCGGCGGCGCGCTCGTGAGCCATTACGCGCAGCGCCTTGTCGCGCGCACGGCGCTGCCGCTCATCCACTCCGCCGCGGACCTCGCGATGCTCGCCGTGATGCTCACGTACGCGCTCGCGGCACTGCTGAACATCGGCATTCCCGACACCGGCGCGCGTTACCCAAACCGCCTCGCCGAGCCGAAGCGCCTCGTCGACGACTTCGTGCACTGCTTCAACGTACTCTGGCGCGACGAGCTCGCGCAGATCGCGCTGTGGGTCACGACGCTGATGTGGGGCGGCGCCGTCACGCTGCAACTGCTGGTGCTGAAGTGGGCCGACGTCAACCTCGGCCTGTCGCTGTCGAAAGCCGCGCTGATGCAAGGCGTCGCGGGGCTCGGCATTGCGGTCGGCGCGGCCGCCGCCGCGGCGCTGGTGCCGCTGCGCCATTCGCTGAAGGTGCTGCCGGTCGGCATCGTGAGCGGCGCCGTCGCGGTGGCCATGGCGTTTTACGGCAAGGGCCTGTTTCCGGCCGGCGAAGGCTTTCGCGTGGGGCCGTTCGTCGCACCGCTCTATCTGGTGTTCGCGTATCCGCTGATGATCCTGCTCGGCGCGCTGTCGGGCTTTTTCATCGTGCCGATGAACGCGGTGCTGCAGCACCGCGGCGCGACGCTGCTCACCGCCGGACATTCGATCGCGGTACAGAACTTCAACCAGAATCTGGCCGTGCTGCTGATGCTCGGCCTGTACGCGCTGCTGCTCACCGCGCGGCTGCCGGTGCCGTGGATCATCGTGGTGTTCGGCAGCTTCATCACGCTGATGATGGCGCTGGCGCTGCGGCGCAGCCGCGCGAACGCGCGCCGCGTCGACCTGCGCGCCCTGGTCGGCGAGTAAGGCCCGCGGACACGCGGCGCCTCGCCATCCGGCCAGGCTTCGCAGCGCCCGGCGACGGGTTACACTCTCGGCGAGAAACTTTTATGTCTTCACAGAATGGGCATGCAAACCGCTACCGCCACTGACGTCGCGCAGCACACGCCGATGATGCAGCAGTATCTGCGCATCAAGGCCGAGCATCCCGGCACGCTGGTGTTCTACCGGATGGGCGACTTCTACGAGCTGTTCTTCGACGACGCGGAAAAAGCCGCGCGCCTGCTCGATCTGACGCTCACGCAGCGCGGCGCATCGGCCGGCAATCCGATCCGGATGGCCGGCGTGCCGCATCATGCCGTCGAACAGTACCTCGCCAAACTCGTGAAGCTCGGTGAATCGGTTGCGATCTGCGAGCAGATCGGCGATCCGGCCACCTCGAAGGGTCCGGTCGAGCGCAAGGTCGTGCGCGTCGTCACGCCGGGCACGCTCACCGACGCCGCGCTGCTGTCGGACAAGAGCGACGTGTATCTGCTCGCCGTGTGCGTCGGCCATAACCGGCGCGGCGTGCCGACCGGCCTCGGGCTTGCGTGGCTGAATCTCGCGAGCGGCGCGCTGCGCCTTGCCGAGGTCGCGCCGGACCAGGCGGCCGCCGTGCTCGAGCGGATCCGCCCGGCCGAAATCCTCGTCGCGGATCAGCCGCAGGAAGCCAACGGCTGGTCGGTGCCGGCCGGCTTCGGCGCGCTTACCCGCGTGCCGGCATGGCACTTCGACATCGCCTCGGGACGGCAGCGGCTGTGCGATCAGCTGGGCGTCGCGGGCCTCGACGGGTTCGGCGCGCATTCGCTGGCGAGCGCATGCGGCGCGGCCGGCGCGCTGCTGATCTACGCGGCGGCCACCCAGGGCCAACAGCTGCGTCATGTGCGCAGCCTGAAAGTGGAATCCGAATCCGAATACATCGGACTCGACCCCGCGACCCGCCGCAACCTCGAACTCACCGAAACGCTGCGCGGCACCGAAAGTCCGACGCTGTGCTCGCTGCTCGACACCTGCTGCACGACGATGGGCAGCCGCCTGCTGCGCCACTGGCTGCATCATCCGCCGCGCGACGCCGCCATCGCGCAGAGCCGCCACCAGGCGATCGGCGCGCTGCTCGATGCGCCGGCCGGCGCCGGCCTCGATCCGCTGCGTGCGGCACTGCGCCGCATCGCCGACATCGAACGGATCACCGGCCGTCTCGCGCTGCTGTCGGCGCGGCCGCGCGACCTGTCGAGCCTGCGCGACACGTTCGCCGCGCTGCCCGAACTGCGCGCGCAGCTTGCACCTGTCGCCGGCGCGGCCGATTCGCTCGCGCGCCTGCATGCGCAGCTCGAGCCGCCCGCGCCCTGCTTCGACCTGCTGTCGCGCGCGGTCGCCGCCGAGCCGGCCGCGATGGTACGGGACGGCGGCGTGATCGCGCGCGGCTACGACGCCGAGCTCGACGAGCTGCGCGACATCTCGGAGAACTGCGGCCAGTTCCTGATCGACCTCGAAACGCGCGAGCGTGCGCGCACCGGCATCGGCAACCTGCGCGTCGAGTACAACAAGGTGCACGGTTTCTATATCGAGGTCACGCGCGGTCAGACCGACAAGGTGCCGGACGACTACCGCCGGCGTCAGACGCTGAAGAATGCCGAGCGCTACATCACGCCCGAGCTGAAGACCTTCGAAGACAAGGCGCTGTCCGCCCAGGAACGCGCGCTCGCCCGCGAGAAGGCACTCTACGACGCGCTGCTGCAGACGCTCCTGCCGTATATCGCCGACTGCCAGCGGGTCGCGGCCGCGCTCGCCGAACTGGACCTGCTCGGCACGTTCGGCGAGCGCGCGCGCGCCCTCGACTGGGTGGCGCCGTCGTTTTCGCCGGACGGCGGGATCGACATCGAACAAGGCCGGCATCCGGTGGTCGAGGCCCAGGTCGAACAGTTCATCGCCAACGACTGCCTGCTGAACGCCGAGCGCAAGCTGCTGCTGATCACCGGGCCGAACATGGGGGGTAAATCCACCTTCATGCGCCAGACCGCGCTGATCGCGCTGATGGCCTATACCGGCAGCTACGTGCCCGCGCGGCGCGCATCGTTCGGCCCGATCGACCGCATCTTCACGCGCATCGGCGCCGCCGACGACCTTGCCGGCGGCCGCTCGACCTTCATGGTCGAGATGACCGAAGCGGCCGCGATCCTGAACGACGCGACACCGCGCAGCCTCGTGCTGATGGACGAAATCGGCCGCGGCACCTCGACCTTCGACGGCCTCGCGCTCGCGTGGGCCATCGCACGGCATCTGCTTGCGCACAACGGCTGTCACACGCTGTTCGCCACCCACTACTTCGAGCTCACGCAGCTGCCGGGCGAATTCTCGCAGGCCGCGAACGTGCACCTGTCGGCGGTCGAGCACGACCACGGCATCGTCTTCCTGCACGCGGTCAACGAGGGGCCCGCGAACCAGAGCTATGGCCTGCAGGTCGCGCAACTGGCCGGCGTGCCGGCACCGGTGATCCGCGCCGCGCGCAAACACCTCGCGCATCTGGAGCAGCAGTCGGCCGCCCAGCCGACGCCGCAACTCGACCTGTTCGCCGCGCCGCCACCGGACGAACCCGGCGAGCCGGCGCCGTCACGCGTGCGACCCGCGCAACCCGTGCGGCCGGCACTCACCGCCGCGCACGAGACGCTGCTCGCGCGCCTGCGCGAACTCGACCCGGATGCACTGCGCCCGCGCGACGCACTCGATCTGATCTACGCGCTACGCGATCTGGCAAGCGACGCGGATGACTCGCATTGAGCGTCACCGGCGAATGCGCATGCCGCGCCCTTGGCGCGCGGCGCTTTGCGCCGCGCTGACGGCGGCGTGCACGGCTTTTTCCGGTGCGCATGCGGCGCCGCTGCGTTACCGCTTTGCCGTCGTCGCCAACACGATGCGCAGCACTGCAGACGAAATCTACGTGCAGCGGCTGATCCGCGCGATCGGCCGTGAGCCGGACACCGCGTTCATCGTCTACGACGGCGGCCTGCGCGGGTCGCAGGAATCCTGCCGCGATGCGCTGTTCGAACGCCGCGAGGCGCTGCTGCAGGCGGCGCGCCCGGCGCTGGTCTTTATCCCCGGCGAACACGACTGGGTCGATTGCGGCACGCCGCAAGCCGGCGAATTCGACCCGGCTGAGCGGCTCTACCAGTTGCGCCAGACGATATTCTCGGATTCGTCGTCGATGGGGCAAAATCCCGTCGCGCTTACCCGCGAAAGCGAAGTCTCGCGCTTCACGCAGTACCGGGAAAACGTGCGCTGGACGCTCGACGATACGGTTTTCATCGGCCTGAACGTACCGGCGCCGAACAATCACTATCTCGATGCAGGCGGGCGCAACGGCGAGTTCGACGACCGCGTGATCGCCAACGCATTCTGGCTCGATCATGCGGCGGAGTACGCAAGGCGGCGCAACGCGCGCGCGCTCGTCATTTTCATTTCAGCCGATCCGGATCCGCGACGTTATGAACGGCCGGAGCGCTTCGCGTGGCTGCGCTTTGCGCGCCATCGCCCGCGTGATGGCTTTCTCGAACTGAAGCGCGACCTGATCCACGTCGCCGAGATTTTTCATGGCCCGGTGCTGCTGATTCACGCCGATGACCACCGGCTCGCCAGCGGATTCAAGATCGACCAGCCGTTGCGCAACGACCGGGGACAGGTGGTGTGGAATCTGACGCGACTCGCGTTTGCGCCGGCGGACCGTCTCGACCAATGGATCGAAGTCGACGCGGACATGGCGCGCCGGCCGCCGTTTCATGTGAGGGTGCGCGCGGTACCGCGCGACTTGCCGCTGGTGCCGGTGGCGGTGCAGCCGCTCGCGCCGTCCGGCCCGATGCCCGCATCCGGCTATGGGGTGCCCGATTCGTTGACGCCGCCGAATCCGGCGTCGAACGGGTCACCGGATCTGCCGCCCGACCTGCCGCCGCTACTGCCAACGCCCGCGCCGCCGGACCTGCCAGCCAGCCAGCCGGTCTGGCCAGAAGGGCAGGATCAAGCGCCGAACCAGGCACCGGATCAAGCAGCAAACCCCAGCGTGCCCGCACCGGCGGGCACGGGCGCACAGCCGGCAAGCTCAGTGCAGCGTGGGCCCTGATTTCGGCTCTTCGTCTTCGTCCTCGTCGTCTTCTTCGTCGAGCACTTCGAGGCCGCTTGCCCCATGCGGATGCTCGTGCTGGATCTCGTCTTCCGTCGCCTCGCGCACATCCTTGACCGTGAGATTGAAGCGCAGCGCCATGCCCGCGAGCGGATGGTTGCCGTCGAGCACGACCTTGTCGTCGGCAATGTCGGTGACGACGTAGACGAGCGAGTCGAGTTCCTCATCCCCCTCTTCCGGCGTCCCCTCGAACTGCATGCCGATTTCGAGCGGCTCTGGAAAACGGTCGCGCGGCTCGATCTTCACCAGCTCCGGGTCGTACTCGCCAAACGCGTCCTGTGGTTCCAGCTGGATCTGGGTCTCGAAGCCGGCTTCCCGGCCGTCGAGCTCTTCCTCGATCTTGGGGAACGTGCCATCATAGCCGCCGTGCAGATAGACCATCGGCTCGTCGCTTTCCTCAATCAGGTTGCCCTGCGCATCCGACAGCTTGTAAGCGACCGACACGACGGTGTTCTTTGCGATTTTCATTCGATTCTCCAGAATACAAATCACATTATACGATGCCCAAGCGGCCCCTTGACCACGCGGCTAACCCAGGTTCCGACAGGCTCGGCACAGACTTCGCACCGCCCGCGCCCGGGTTGCCGACGTCCTTGCTCGGCAATCTGACACCAGCCCGTTTCATGCGCCAGTACTGGCAAAAAAAGCCGCTATTGATCCGTCAGGCGATCCCCGGCGTCGAGGCCCCGCTCACGCGCGATGCGCTGTTCGAGCTCGCCGATCGCGACGACGTCGAATCGCGGCTCATCACCCGTTTTCGCCAGCGCTGGCAACTGGAGCACGGCCCGTTCGCGGCCGACGAATTGCCGTCGGTGAAACAGCGCGCCTGGACGCTGCTGGTGCAAGGCGTGGACCTGCACGACGATCGCGCCCGCGCGCTGCTCGACCGCTTTCGCTTCGTCCCGGACGCACGCCTCGACGACCTGATGATCTCGTATGCGAGCGACGGCGGCGGGGTCGGTCCGCACTTCGACTCGTATGACGTATTTTTGCTGCAGGTGCACGGCAAGCGCCGCTGGCGCATCGGCGCGCAGCGCGATCTGAGCTTGCGCGCCGACCTGCCGTTGAAAGTGTTACAGCATTTTCAGCCGGACGAGGAATGGCTGCTCGAACCGGGCGACATGCTGTACCTGCCGCCGCACATCGCGCACGACGGGGTGGCCGAGGGCGAATGCATGACCTGCTCGATCGGTTTTCGCGCGCCGTCGACGCACGAGCTGACCACGCAGTTTCTCTACCACCTCGCCGAACGCGGCGAGTCGGCGGCAGCACACGCGCCGCAGCTGTATCGCGACCCCCGGCAACCCGCGGTCGCGCATCCGGCGCAACTGCCCGCGGCGCTCGTCGAGCGCGTCGCGACGCTGCTCGCACGCGTGAAATGGAACGAGCGCGACATCGCCGCGTTTCTCGGCACGTACCTGAGCGAGCCCAAGCCGAGTGTCGTGTTCGATCCGCCGTCGCGCCCGCTGAGCGAGGCACAATTCGTGCGACATGCATCGCAACGAGGCGTGCGGCTCGACCGCAAGAGCGTGCTGTTATACGATCGACGCAACTACTTCCTGAATGGGGAAGAAAATCGCCTGGCAGACGTCCGAAAGTGGTTGATTGAATTCGCCGATAACCGCTCCCTGAGTGCGAAACGCTTTGTAACACTCTTGGACGATTCGTCCATGACAGTATTACTGCACGAGTGGTATCGTGCGGGCTGGATACAGGTGGGACCGCCTGTCTGACAGGGTGTTCCGTCTGTTTTGCCGTACCGTGGAATTCTGTATGTGAAAGACAACGTATTGACCCTCGATTTGTCGACGGTCCGTACGAAAGTGCATATAATTTCCGCCCAGGCCGTAGGGAAGATTCACGCTCCATGTGATGTGCATCTCCACCGGCGGCTCAAGGCGGAGTTGAAGCAGATTACCGGTATTATTTTGCGCTGTTGCTTACCTTAACCATAAAAGGACGTGATCATGAAGAAATCCCTCCTCGTAGCATCCCTGTTGGCAGCTGTGGCACTGGCAGCTTGCAGCAAGAGCAGCGACCAGTCGGCAGCCCCGGCTAGCGACGCGACGGCTGCTTCGGCACCGGCCGCTGCTTCGGATAACAGCGCGGCTTCGGGCGCTGCTGCTGCGAGCGACACGGGCGCTGCGGCTGCTGCGTCGGACACCGGTGCCGCTTCGGACGCTGGCGCGGCTTCGGACGCAGGCGCTTCGGCTGCTGCTCCGGCATCGGGCGCGAGCCAGTAAGCTGCCGCTGCGGGTTCGCCTCCGCGCGAACCCGTCGGTCAGTCGCCTGCATGGGCGACGCGCCGCAGCAAAGCAAAACGCCACGAACATTTGTTCGTGGCGTTTTGTCTTTCAGTAACGCTTTTTAGCGGCGTTTCTCGTGATGTTTTTCGCGACGTATTGTCGCTTTGTCATTGCGGCGCGAAAAAGTCGCGCACCACGTCGATCTCGCGGGTGCGCCGGAACGGCGGCAGGCTTTGCCAGATACGCCGTCCATAAGGTTTGTCGACCAGCCGCGTATCGCAGATCATCAGCACGCCGCGGTCCGTCTCCGCTCGAATCAGCCGGCCTGCGCCCTGCTTGAGCGTAATCACGGCCTGCGGCAACTGGTGCACGGCAAACGGACTGAGCCCCTTCTTCGTCAGCGCATCGAGGCGTGCCGCCAGCACCGGATCGTCGGGCGGCGCAAACGGCAGCTTGTCGATCACCACGAGCGACAACGCGTCCCCGCGCACGTCGACCCCTTCCCAGAAGCTCTGGCTGCCGACCAGAATCGCATTGCCGTACGCGCGAAAGCGGTCCAGCAATTCCGTGCGGCTCGCGTCACCTTGCACGAGCAACGGCATGTTCCAGCCGCGACGCTCGATCGCGTCGCGCAGCCGCGTGGCGATCCGGTCTACCGCGCGCAGCGTCGTGCACAGCATGAACACGCCGCCGCCGGATGCTTCGATGGCGGGCAGCGCCGCGTCGAAGACCGCGTCCGTGAACGCCGGCGAGGACGGTTGCGGCAGATTGCGCGGCACGTACAGCAGCCCCTGGTTCGGATAATCGAACGGGCTCGGCAGCGTCATCGACCGGCGTGCGTTCAGGCCCATCTGCGCCGCGTAATGCGTGAAGTCGCCGCGCACCGACAACGTCGCCGACGTAAAGATCCACGCACGCGGCACGCCCGCTCGCTGCTTCGCGAAGATCGGTGCAACCGACAGCGGCGTCTCGTGCAGTTGCACCGTATGCGAGAACACTTCGACCCAGCGCACCTTCTCGTCCGCGCCGGCGGCCTCGCTCGCGGCCCCGCCAACCGGCGGCGCCGTCCAGCCCGCGAGCAGCTGTTGCAGTTCGCGCGCGCGCCGCAGGCACGCGCCCAGCGACTCCGCGCGCTCGGCCTGGCCCGCGAGCGCGTCGGCGAGTGCGGTGAGTTCGGTCTCCAGTGCATCGAGCGCCGCAAACAGCGGATGATCGTCCGGCAACTGCGCCACCGACAGCCGCAGCGCATCCTCCCGGAACGCGAGGCGCAGATCGCGCGCGGCGCGTTCGAGCGCGGCGCCGAGCTTCACCCAGTCGCAGGCGTCGCGCGCGTGGCCGAGCCCCTCGGCCACCGCATCGCGCGCGAGTTCGAGAAACTGCGCGCTCGACAGCGTCTCGCCGAAGAACAGCGTCGCCGTCTCCGGCAACTGGTGCGCCTCGTCGAAGACGATCGTGTTCGCGGTCGGCAGCAGTTCGGCCATGCCCGTGTCGCGCAGCATGATGTCGGCAAAGAACAGATGGTGATTGACCACCACGATGTCTGCCTGCTGTGCCTCGCGACGCGCCTGCATCACGAAGCAGTCCTTGTAATGCGGACACTCCTGGCCGAGGCAGTTATCGCGCGTCGAGGTGACCATCGACCAGACCGCCGCGGTCTCCGGCACGCTTGCAAGCTCCGCCTTGTCGCCGGTCCGCGTGATCTTCGCGAAGCGGACGATGTCCTGCAGCCAGGCGCTCTCCTGGCGCGACGGCAGACGGCCGTTGTCCGCCGCGCGCTGCAGGTAGTAGTGGCACAGATAGTTCGCGCGCCCCTTGAGCATCGCCACCGACACCGGCACCGCGAGCGCGTCGCGCACGGTCGGAATGTCGCGCTGGAACAGCTGGTCCTGCAGATGCTTGGTGCCGGTCGAGACGATCACCTTGCCGCCCCACAGCATCGCCGGTACGAGGTACGCATAGGTCTTGCCCGTGCCGGTGCCGGCCTCGACGATCAGCGTGTTCTCGCCGCTGCCCGCAGCGTGCGCCGGCTCGGCTGCAGCGCTGCTGTCGGGCGCGCGCGCATCATTCGCGGCGCCGCCAGACTGAAGCCGTCGCGCGGGCCGCGCGCGGGTCTCGAACATCGCCGGCTCGGGCAGTGCCTCGCCGCTCGCCTGCATGGCCGCCGCGACCGCGCGCGCCATGTCGATCTGCGAAGTCCGCGGACGATAGCCGTCGATCTGCCGCGCGAGCAACCCGTCGGCGGCGAAAATGTCGTCCAGTTCGGAGCGCCTGCGCGGATCGAGCGCGCCCGCGAGGGAGCCGGCTGCAAGCGCATCGCGCGGCGCAGCCGCGTGCTCCCCGGTGTCGGAAGACGCGTGTGATCCATTTGCCGGCGAAGAGGCCGACGCGGAAGTCGACGTGGAAGCGGTCGAAGAATTCAAGGCAAGCGTGTCCTGCAAAATCCGGCACGCACGTGGCGAACCCGGCGCCCGCCAGGCCGACCCTATGCGCGCGCGTCGGGTTCGAGCTGCAACTGCAGCAAGATGATCGTGTCCTTGACCTTGAGCTTGCGCTTCTTGAGGCGCCGCAGCTCCAGATCGTCATGGCCGGGCTGATCCGACATTCTGTCGATCAGACGATCGAGTCCACTGTGTTCCGATTCGAGTTGCAGAATGCGGTCCTGCAGTACATTCGCGTCGATGACGTGATGATGGTCGCGCATGCTCGCCTCCTCTGCCGGGCGGCGTCGGCTGCCTCGCGCAGCCGCGTCGCCCGAGGTTGCTGTCCGGCTGGAAAACGCGTTACTGCTGTTGCTCCTGCTGCTGTTGCTGTTGCTGCTGTTGCTGCTGTTGCTGCTGTTGCTGCTGTTGCTGCTGTTGCTGCTGTTGCTGTTGCTGCTGTTGCTGCTGTTGCTGCTCCTGCTGGTGCTCCCGCGCCTTCTCGGCCGCCTGCTTCTGGCGCGCTTCGACATCCTGCTTGTGCTGTGCCGCTGTTTCGAGCTTGCGCTCGTAGTTCTGCTGCTTCTGGATACGCTCCTGCGCCTGTTGCGCACCCTGCTCGCGCGCCTGTTCGAGCTGGCGTTGAAAATCCGCCTGCTTCTGGTCGTACGCCTGCTGGTTCGCCGCCGCCTCGCCGGGACTCACGCCGCGCTGTGCCTGGTCGAGCGCGTGCTGCTGCAGCTTCTGCTGATAGGCCTGCTCGTTGGCCGCGCGCTGCGGTGCGCCTGCGGCGCGCTGCGCCTGATCGAGTTCGTGCTGGCGCTGCTTCGCCGCATACGCCTGTTCGTTGCTCGCCTCGTTGGCGGCCCGCTGCGGCGCCTCGGCCTCGTCCTGCGCACGTTTGAGCGCGGCCTGCTGGTCGCGCGCGAGCGCGCGCTGCGCGCGCTCCTCCGCGTTCAGCGCCAACTGCTCCTTGCGAATGGACGCGCGCACCGTGCGCATCCGGTCGCGAGCCACATCAATGCAATGATTGACGAAGAACTTGCTGTAGCAGTTGTGCTGGTCTACGCCATAGCGGTAGTCGTTTTCCGCGCTGCGGCGGTCCAGCGCCGCCTGGCGCGCGGCAAATGCGTCGCGCTGCGCGTCCGGGTTTGCCGCCGCGTCGCCGGAAGCCGCCACGCTGCCCGAAGCGGGCGACGCCGGGCGCGCGAGCGCGGGCGAGACCGGCGAATCCTGCGCGAATGCGGGTGCGCCCCACGCGACGCAGAGGGCCGCGCTGGCCGCGGCGAAGGCGGAGAAAAACCGGCTGGCGAAGGGAGCGAAGAAAGGGAAAACGCCGGCAGCAAGGCCGGGGGACGCGCGCCTTGCCGGCGGCGCGACCTGCTGCGCCGGGCGCGAAGCACGCGGAAAACGGGAGGTCGGCAACTTCGTGATTGGGCGACGGAACATGCCCGAAATTCTATCACCCCGCGATTGAGCCCCCGGGCATTTATGGCAAAATGCCCCGCTTTGGCAACCTGGCCGTGGCGTGCGCCGTGTCGTTCCGCGTGCTCCGCCCCCACGGCCGCAGACCGAGTCCGGCAACTCCGAAGACCCATGACGGATACCGTAGCAGTCAAGATCGTTCAGCGCATCGCCGCCGAACTCGCCGTGCAGCCGCGCCAGGTCGCGGCGACAGTCGAACTCCTCGACGAAGGCGCGACCGTGCCGTTCATCGCGCGCTACCGCAAGGAAGTCACCGGCAACCTCGATGACACGCAACTGCGCAACCTCGAAGAGCGGCTGCTCTACCTGCGCGAACTCGAGGACCGTCGCGCGACGATCGTCGCGAGCATCGAGGAGCAGGGCAAGATGACCGACGCGCTGCGCGCCGCGATCGGCGACGCCGACAGCAAGCAGGTACTCGAAGACCTCTACCTGCCCTACAAGCCCAGGCGCCGCACGCGTGCGCAGATCGCCCGCGAGGCGGGGCTCGAACCGCTCGCGCAGGCGCTGCTCGCCGATCCGCGGCGCGATCCGCAGACCGAAGCCGCCGCATACGTGGACGCCGACAAGGGTGTCGCCGACGTGAAGGCCGCGCTCGACGGCGCGCGCGACATCCTGTCCGAGCAGTTCGGCGAGACGGCCGAACTGCTCGGCAAGCTGCGCGACTATCTGACGAATCAGGGCATCGTGTGTTCGAGCGTCGTGGACGGCAAGGAAAGCGAAGAAGGCGAGAAATTCCGCGACTATTACGACTATTCGGAAACGCTGCGTACCGTGCCGTCGCATCGCGCGCTCGCGCTGTTCCGCGGCCGCAACGCCGGGGTGCTGAACGTGCGCCTCGGGCTCGGCGACGAGCTCGACGCGCAGGTGCCGCATCCGGGCGAGGCGACCATCGCGCGCCATTTCGGCATCGCGCAGGAGGGGCGGCCGGCCGACAAGTGGCTGTCCGACGTGTGCCGCTGGTGCTGGCGCGTGAAGGTGCAGCCGCACCTGGAAAACGAGTTGCTCACGCAACTGCGCGAGCAGGCCGAACATGAAGCGATCCGCGTGTTCGCGCGCAACCTGAAAGACCTGCTGCTCGCCGCGCCCGCGGGACCGAAGGCCGTGATCGGCCTCGATCCGGGCTTGCGCACCGGCGTGAAGGTGGCGGTGGTCGATCGCACCGGCAAGGTGCTCGCAACCGACACGATCTACCCGCACGAACCGCGCCGCGACTGGGACGGCTCGCTCGCGCGGCTTGCCCAGCTCTGCCGCCAGACCCAGGCAGAACTGATCAGCATCGGCAACGGCACGGCGTCGCGCGAGACCGACCGGCTCGCGAGCGAGCTGATTGCGCGCCATCCGGAGCTGAAGCTGCAGAAGATCGTCGTCTCCGAAGCCGGCGCATCGGTTTATTCGGCCTCCGAACTGGCGGCGAAGGAATTCCCTGCGATGGACGTGTCGCTGCGCGGCGCGGTGTCGATCGCACGGCGGCTGCAGGACCCGCTCGCCGAGCTGGTGAAGATCGAACCCAAGGCAATCGGCGTCGGCCAGTACCAGCACGACGTGAACCAGCGCGAACTCGCGCGCTCGCTCGATGCAGTCGTAGAAGACTGCGTGAACGCGGTCGGCGTCGACGCGAACACCGCGTCGGCCCCGCTGCTTGCACGGGTATCGGGACTGAACGCGACGCTCGCGCGCAACATCGTCGACTATCGCGACGCGCATGGCCCGTTCCCGTCGCGCGAGCATCTGCGCAAGGTGCCGCGGCTCGGCGACAAGACCTTCGAGCAGGCCGCGGGCTTCCTGCGCATCAACGGCGGCGAGAATCCGCTCGACCGCTCGTCGGTGCACCCGGAAGCCTATCCGGTCGTCGAGCGCATCCTCGCGGAAATCAGCCGGCCGGTCGCCGACGTGCTGGGCAATCGCGACGCGCTCGCCGGGCTGTCGCCTGCCGCATTCGTCGACGAGCGCTTCGGCCTGCCGACGGTGCGCGACATCCTCGCGGAACTCGAAAAACCCGGCCGCGACCCGCGCCCCGAATTCCGGACCGCGACCTTCCGCGACGGCGTCGAGAAGATCTCCGACCTCGAACCGGGGATGATGCTCGAAGGCGTGGTGACGAACGTCGCCGCATTCGGCGCGTTCGTCGACATTGGCGTCCATCAGGACGGGCTCGTGCACGTCTCGGCCATGTCGACGAAGTTCATCAAGGACCCGCACGAGGTCGTGAAGGCGGGCCAGATCGTCAAGGTCAAGGTGCTCGAAGTCGACGTGAAGCGCCAGCGCATCGCGCTGACGATGCGCCTCACCGACGAAGCGAACGCGGCGGGGCCGTCCGCACGCGGCGAACGTCACGACCGCCACGACCGCGGCGGCCAGGCGCCGCGCGCGAACGGCGGCGCACGCGGCTCGCAGCGGCCGCGCGAGCCGGAGCCGGCCGGCGCAATGGCGGCGGCCTTCGCCAAACTCAAGCGCTAGACGCGCGGCGCGCCGGATCGCGCCGCGAATCACGTCGCGATCAAGCCGCAAATCGCATCGCGGCTGGCCGCCAACAAAAAGCCCACGCGAAACACGTGGGCTTTTTTTCGCGCATCGCGGCGGATGCGCAGGCGCGCCGCCATTCGTGGCGGCAGCGATCAGATCTCGATCTTCGTTCCGAGCTCGACGACGCGATTGGCCGGAATGCTGAAGAAATCCGTCGGTTTCGCGGCGTTCTGATGCATCCACGCGAACACGCGCTCGCGCCACACCGACATGCCCGGCAGCTGCGTCGGCACGACGGTTTCGCGCGCGAGGAAAAACGACGTATCCATCATCTCGAACGTCATGTCGTGCGTACGCCCGACCTCCGCGAGCACCGCCTTCACGTCCGGCGTCTCGTTGAAACCGTACACCGCCTTCACGAGATACAGGCCGCCGCCCATCTCCTTCACGGTGACGCGATCCGCGTCGTTCACATAGGGAATGTCGCGCGTGACGAAGGTCAGGAAAATGGTGCGCTCGTGCAGCACCTTGTTGTGCTTCAGGTTGTGCAGCAAGCTCACCGGCACGAGCGTGTCGCTGCCGGTCAGATAGATCGCGGTGCCCGACACGCGGTGCGGCGGATGCGCGAGCAGCCCCTGCAGGAACGGCATCAGCGGGATACCGTCTGCTGCCGTGCGGTCCTTGACGATCATGCGCCCCTTGAACCAGGTCATCAGCAGGAAGAACAGCAGCCCGCCGATACCGAGCGGCAGCCACCCGCCTTCGGCCACCTTCAGCAGATTCGCGCCGAAAAAGCCGAGATCGACCATCATCAGGCCCGCGATGATCAGCGCCACCACGAGCTTGTTCCAGCCCCACACGTTGACCATCACGACACTGGCGAGCATCGTCGTGATGACCATGGTCGCGGTGACCGCGATACCGTACGCGGCCGCGAGATTGTCCGAACTCTTGAACGCGACCACGATGCACAGAATGATGAAGAGCAGCAGCCAGTTCACCACCGGCACATAGATCTGCCCGATCGACAGATCGGACGTGTGACGGATTTTCATCCGTGGCACGTAGCCCAGCTGGATCGCCTGGCTCGTCAGCGAATAGGCGCCGGAAATCACCGCCTGCGACGCGATCACGGTAGCGACCGTCGAGAGCACGACAAGCGGCAGCAGCGCCCATTGCGGCGCCAGCAGGAAGAACGGGTTCTCGATCGCTTTTGCGTCGTGCATCAGCAGCGCACCCTGGCCGAAGTAGTTCAGCACCAGGGACGGCATCACGAGCGCATACCACGCCATGCGGATCGGTTTCGCGCCGAAATGGCCCATGTCGGCATACAGCGCTTCCGCGCCGGTCAGCACCAGCACGACCGAGCCGAGCACGACATAGGCCTGCAGCACGTGTGCCGCCATGAAGCTGTACGCGTAATACGGATTCAGCGCGCGAACCACGCCCGGCGAGCGGATGATGTGCGCGAGGCCAAGCAGCCCGATCACGATGAACCAGACCACCATGATGGGCCCGAACAGACGGCCGACGGTCGCGGTGCCGTTGCGCTGGATCCAGAACAGCGCGATCAGGATGACGATCGTGAACGGCAGCACGAGATGAGACAGGTCGGGCGCGGCCACCTGAAGGCCCTCGACCGCAGAGATCACCGAGATCGCCGGCGTGATGACCGCGTCCCCGTAGAACATGCAGGCGCCGAAGATGCCGAGCATCATCAGGAGGCCGGCGAACTTGCGCGCCGGATCGACCGAGCGCAGCGCCAGCGCCATCAGCGCGAGCACGCCGCCTTCGCCGTTGTTGTCCGCGCGCATCACGAACAGCACGTACTTGATACCCACCACGATGACGATCGCCCAGAACAGCAGCGAAATGACGCCCAGGATCGAATGCTCGGTGAGCGGAATGCCATGTGCCGGGCTGAATGCTTCCTTCAGCGAATACAGCGGACTCGTGCCGATATCGCCGAATACCACGCCGACCGCGGCCAGCGCGAGCGCCGGCCAAGACTCTTTGTGCACGTGACTGGTATCTGTCATAAACGCGGGAAAACCGTTCCGGTACGAAAAAGCGAACGCCATTCTAACTGATTGAAAGCAAGCGTCCTGACCCGTTGTGCCTGAACCACGTGGACAGCCGGCGCAGTGTAGCATCGCGGCACGCCCCGCGACAGCGTCGGGCCAGCCGCGCGCAACGTGCGCCAGACCTTGCCGCGGGCCCGCCCCTCCGCTGCTCTCCTGCGCATCCCGCCAATGAAAAACGGGGCTGCGAAGCCCCGTTTGCACACTGCGACGCGCGCGCTGCGCGACAGCGCGGCCCCGCGTTCAACCCTCCTCGCGCGCTTGCGCGATGCCGCGCTTGATCCACGCGCTGAGGTTGTGCGGACGCAACGTGTCCCACTCTTCGAAGGGTTGATGAATCCACGGATTCGTCGGCAGAAACTGCACGAAGTAATCGGGCTTCACCTTGGAGCAGTTCTTGTACCAGAGCACGGCCGAGCGCACCGCCGCAATCGCCGGATAGCGCTCCTTCAGATGCTGCTGCACACGCGCGAGCGTAACGCCCGAGTCGACCAGATCGTCGACCAGCAGCACGTTGCCCGACAGTTCGCCGCGCGTCATCGTGATGTACTGCGCAATATCGAGGTCGCCCTGCTGCGTGCCCGCCGCCTCGCGGTACGAACTCGTCGCCAGAATGGCGAGCGGCAGGTCGTAGATCCGCGAAAGCTGGTCGCCGACGCGCAGACCGCCGCGCGCGAGGCACAGGATCTTGTCGAACTTCCAGCCGGACTCGTGCACGGTGAGCGCGAGCAGCTCGATCAGCCGGTGATATTCGTCCCACCCTACCCACAGGTTGCGATCGTCGTTGCGCGGATCTTTCATCGCAATCATCGGTACACCCTGCGTCATCGGGCTACGCCTTGAAAGGATGACGAAGCAGAATCGTCTCGTCACGATCCGGACCGGTGGAGACCATGTCGATCGGCACGCCGGCCACTTCCTGCACGCGCGTGAGGTAGCGGCGCGCGTTCTCCGGCAGCGCGTCCCACGCGGCGATGCCGACCGTGCTTTCCTTCCAGCCGGCAAAGGTTTCGTACACCGGCTCGCAGCGCGCGACTTCGGTTGCGCCGCGCGGCAGGATATCGCAGGGCCGGCCGTCGACGGTGTAGCCGACGCACAGCTTCACCTCGTCGAGCCCGTCCAGCACGTCGAGCTTCGTCATGCACAGGCCCGACACGCCGTTGATCTGGATCGAGCGGCGCAGTGCGGCCGCATCCAGCCAGCCGGTGCGGCGCGGACGGCCGGTGACCGAGCCGAATTCCTTGCCGACGGTCGCGAGTTCCACGCCGATCGCTTCCTGACGCTGCGGGTTGTCCGCGTCGTACAGTTCGCTCGGGAACGGACCCGCGCCGACGCGCGTGCAGTACGCCTTCGTGATGCCGAGAATGTAGTCGAGCTTCTGCGGTCCGACGCCTGCGCCCGCGGACGCCGCGCCCGCCACGCAGTTGCTCGACGTGACGAACGGATAGGTGCCGTGATCGATGTCGAGCAGCGTGCCTTGCGCGCCTTCGAACAGCAGGTTGCGGCCCGCCGCGTTTTCGTCGTACAGGCGGCGCGACACGTCGGCGACCATCGGCTTCAGGCGCGCGGCGAAGCCGAGCATCTGGTCGAGCGTCTGCTGGTAGTCCACCGCAGGCGCGCCGAGGTATTGCGTGAGCACGAAATTGTGGAAATCGAGGTTTTCGCGCAGACGGGCCGCGAAGGCGTCCGCATCGAACAGGTCCTGCACCCGCAGGCCGCGACGCGCCGCCTTGTCCTCGTACGCGGGGCCGATGCCGCGGCCGGTCGTACCGATCTTGCCGGCGCCGCGGCGCGCCTCGCGCGCCTGGTCGATCGCCACGTGGTAAGGCAGGATCAGCGTGGCGGCCTCGGACACGAACAGGCGGCTCTGCACGTCGAGGCCGGCTTCCTCGAGTTCGCCGATTTCCTTGAACAGTGCCTCTGGCGACAGCACGACGCCATTGCCGATGTAGCAGGCGACGCCCGCACGCATGATGCCCGACGGAATCAGGCGCAGGATGGTTTTCTTGCCGCCGATGATCAGCGTATGACCGGCGTTGTGGCCGCCCTGAAAGCGAACGACGCCGTGCGCGTGGTCCGTCAGCCAGTCGACGATCTTGCCCTTGCCTTCATCACCCCATTGGGTTCCCACGACGACGACGTTGCGCCCGGGGTTCACGTTCACTGCGCTGGCAGACATGTTGATTCGTGTGCTGGTTAAAAACGTATTCTACCTAGGTTCCGGGAACCTTCCGAATTTTTCCTTTTCCGCTCAACGGCATGGCCGTGATCGCGGGACCGGCGGCCGGTCGCTCCCGCACGCCGCCCGGCATTCGCAGGCGCCGCCGCCGGGCGCCCTCAGGCCGCGCCGCGCGGCTCGACGACCCAGGCGCCGTCGCGCTCGACGAGGAGCCGGTCGCACGCGAATTCGTCGAGCGCATGGTCATGCCCCGGCAGCGCCTGGATCACCACCTCGCCGGCATCGCGCAGCGCCGCGACGCTCGCGCGCAGCCGCTCGTCATGCTCCCACGGCGCGAGAATCGCGCTGCTGCGGGCCTCGACCGGCGAAATGCGCGCGACTTCGCGCAAGTCGAGTGAAAAGCCGGTGGCCGCGCGCGCGCGCCCGTAAGCCTGACCGAGGTGATCGTAACGGCCGCCGCGCGCGATCGCGTTCGGCAGGCCGTCCACGTAAGCGCTGAACATCACGCCGCTGTGGTACGCATAGCCGCGCAGATCCGCGAGATCGATCATCACCTCGGCGCCGTCGATCTGGGCGCTCAGGAACGCGAGTTCGTCGAGCGCGCGCGCAATCGCGGCAAGCGCCGGCAGACGCGCCCGCGCGTCCGCGAGCACCGATGCGTCGCCGTACAGCGCCGGCAGCGCCCGCAGCGCGTCGCGGCACGCCGGCGACAGGTGCGCCGTCATCTCCGCGAGGCGCGGCACGTCCTTGCCCGCGAGCGCTTCGTAGAGTTGCTCGCCGAGCGCCGCCGCAGCCGGCTCGGTGTCGAACAGCGCGGTGAGCACGCCCGCGTGACACAGATCCAGGCGCACTTTTGCGAGGCCGGCAAGGCGCAGCGCATCGAGCATCAGTTGCTGGATTTCGAGGTCGGCCTCGAGACCCGCGTGACCGTAGATTTCCGCGCCGATCTGGATCTGCTCGCGGGTCGCGTGCAGCCCGCGCGGACGCGTATGCAGCACGTTGCCCGCGTAGCACAGGCGCGTCACGCCCTGGCGGTTCAGCAGATGCGCGTCGATCCGCGCCACCTGCGGCGTCATGTCGGCGCGCAACCCGAGCGTGCGGCCGGACAGCTGGTCGACCAGCTTGAAGGTGCGCAGGTTCAGGTCGTGACCGCCGCCGCTCAGCAGCGATTCGAGGTATTCGAGCAGCGGCGGCATCACCATCTCGTACCCGTACGCGCGGAAGCGGTCCAGCAGGCGGCGGCGCAGTTCTTCGATCTTGCGCGCTTCCGACGGCAGCACGTCGGCGATATTCTCGGGAAGTAACCAGGTCGACATCGGTGCAGTCCTACGACATTGAGGCCGGCGCGAGCACGCCGGTGAAACGGAAAGGATGAAAGCCGGCAGTCCACCGGTCACGCGGCGCGGCCTGCGCCGCGCGCGATCCGTGCGGCCGGCTGCCGCCCGGATGGGCGATCAGGTGGCCATCGGGCGACTATCAGGTAGCGATCAGCAGCAGTACCAGGCCGAGCGCCATCACGATCAGCCCGCCCATGCGGATCTGATGCGGCGGCCGCTCCGCTATTCTACGGAACGTGTCGCGCCACGCGCCCGGAAACACGAACGGGAACATCCCTTCGATGATCAGCATCAGCGCGATCGCAAGCAGTAACGAACCGACGATATCCATGCAGGTTTCGCGCCACGATACGTTTGCCGCGGCGCGCCGGTAATCAGTGTTTGCGCGGAAGCGCTGCGGGCGGGGACGGATTGTCGCCGTTCGGACTGCGCATGAAGCGGAAGAAATCGCTGCTCGAGTCGACCACGATCACGTCGCCCGGCCTGAAGGTGTTCCGGTACGCCTCCATGCTCTGGTAGAACTGGTAGAACTGCGGGTCGCGGCCGTACGCTTCGGCGGCGATCGCCGCGGCCTTGCCGTCGCCCTCGCCCTTGATCGTCTGCGCCTCGACGCTTGCGTTCGCGAGCAGCGATTGCTGTTGCGCGAGCGCGTCGGCGCGGATCTTGTCGGCCGCCGCCTGCCCCTGGGCGCGCACTTCGCTTGCCGCCTGTTCGCGCGCCGCGGACATCCGCTTGTAGACCGAATCGGCCTGCGCGGACGGATAGTCGATGCGCGTGAGCTGGACCGCGAGCACGTCGACGCCGAGCGGTGCCGCCGCGGCCGCCAGCGCGCTGCGCGCATCTCCGGCGATCTCCTGCTGCTTGCCGAGCGCATCGGCAAGCGAGAACTTCGCGAACGTGTCGGCCAGCGCGCCGCCCGCGGCCTGCACGAGGCGCTCCGGCAAGGTCTGGTCGTCGCCGTGCGTCTGCTCGTAGAGCTTCAGCGGATCGGTCACGCGATACTGGATCACCGGCTCCACCAGCAGCTCGGTCTTGTCGGCCGTCGTGTAACGGCCCACGTCGGCGGCTTCCACGGCCTGCACGCGGTTGTCGACGAGCGTCACCGTCTGCAGCGGCGCGGGCAGCTTCCAGTGCAGGCCCGGGCCGAGCACTTCCGGGGTGCCGCCGCCGCGGGCGGACAGCACCGCCATATGGCGCTGGTCGACGACAAACAGCATCGACGATGCGGCAAACAGCACGATGACGACCGCCACGACGAGCGCAATGATTCGGTTCATGATGGCGCGCCTCACTGAATATCGTCCTGGCGATCGCGATTGCGGAACAGATCGCGCGAGCGCAGCGGGTCGGAGGCGCTGGAGGCGTCGCTCGCGCCGGCGGCATCCGCCGCGGCGGACGCATCGGAGGCCGCGGACCCGGCGGCCGCGGCGCTGGCCGCCGGCGGCGGGGCCGCCTCGGCGGCGCCGCTGGCCGGTGCGCCCGCGGCCGGCCGCGATGCGCCGACCAGCTTGTCGAGCGGCAGATAGATCACGTTGTTGCCCGTCTTGCTGTCGACGAACACCTTGGTGGTGTTCGCATAGATATGCTGCATCGTGTCCAGGTACATGCGCTCGCGAATCACCGCCGGTGCCTTCGCGTACTGGTTGTAGACCTGCGTGAAGCGCTCGGCATCGCCCTGTGCCTGCGCGACGACACGGTCGCTATAGGTTTTCGCGTCATCGATCAGCCGGGCGGCTTGCGCCTGGGCATGCGGCAACAGATCTTTCGCATACGCCTCGGCGTCGGCCTTCGCGCGCGCGCTGTCCTCACGCGCCTTCGCTTCGTCGGCGAACGCCGATTGCACCGCGTCCGGCGCACGCACCGACTGGAACGTGACGCCGGTCACCTTCAGCCCGGTGCGCGACGCGTCGAGCGTCTGCTGGATCGCGTCGACGAGCTGGTCGCGCATTGCTTCGCGGTCCTGATAAAGCGTCGCATCGGTGTCGCGCGCGCCGACGATCGCACGCACCGCAGCCTGCGCCGCCAGCGTGACGGTCTGGTCCGGGTCGGCGTTGCGGAACAGGTAGTCGGTCGGGTTGCTCACCTGGTATTGCACGGTGAAGCGGACATCGAGGATGTCGCCGTCGTGCGTGAGCATCGACGCGTCTTTCGCATTCGACGGACTCACGATGTTGTTATGGCCGATCTCGACCGAGCGCACCGCGCCGACGTTGACGAGCGCATGCGCCTCGAACGGATAAGGCAGCCGCCAGTGCACCCCGGGCCCCGTCGTATCGCGATACTGGCCGAACGACGTGACGATGCCCGCCTCGCCCTCCTGCACCACGAACACGCCGCTGCCGAGGTAGATCGCAATGAGCACGCCGATCACGATGCCCACGCCGAGCCGCGCGCCACGGCCGTTGTCCGGGCGGCCGAGACCGCCGCCCTTGCGGCCGCCGAACACGCTGCCGAGGCGCCGGTTGAATTCGCGCCACATTTCGTCGAGATCGGGCGGACCATCGCCGTCTTTGCCCGACGAAGGACGTCTCGGATCGCCCGGACGCTGCTTGTCGCCATTGCCGTCGCCACGACCCCAACGCGGATCGTTCATCGAAAGAATGGCGCGCAGGCGCGGCCAGAAACTCCGCTCGTTGTAATCGTTCACCTGAGTTCGTTCACCAGAGTAGACAGCGGTCCGTGCAACGCACAACGATTCAGTGCCCGAATTCCGGCACGTCATGTTCGTCGTGCGACACCGCAAGCCGGCTTTCCAGCGGCGGTACACGCTGCGCATCGGAAAGAGGTTCGGCGGCCGCGATTTCGGCGATGGCGGCGCGCAACGCATCGAGTCCCTGCCCCGTGCGTGCGCTCAGAAAGACGCGCGAAATATTACCATACTCGTCCCGCTCGACCGCCTCGCCCCGCTCCGCCAGCTCGGGCACCGCGTCGATCTTGTTGAACACGAGCACCTGGCGGATCCGCTCGGCGCCGATCTCGTGCAGCACGCCGTTGACCTGCTCGATCTGCGCGAGACGCACGGCGCTCGACGCGTCGACGACGTGCAGCAGCAGGTCCGCATGCACGGTTTCCTCGAGGGTTGCGCGAAACGCCGCCACCAGCTGGTGCGGCAGCTCGCGGATAAAGCCGACCGTGTCGGACACGATGACCTGGCCGGCCGCGTCGCCCAGATAGACGCGTCGCGACGTGGTGTCGAGCGTGGCGAACAGCTGGTCGGCCGCATACGCCTGCGCCTTTGTCAGCGCATTGAAGAGCGTGGACTTGCCCGCGTTCGTATAGCCGACGAGCGACACCGACAGCGCGCGGTTGCGCTCGCGCGCGCGACGCTGCGTGCCGTGCTGGCGCTGCAGCTTTTCGAGGCGCGCCTTGAGCGCCTTGATGCGCTCGCCGATCAGCCGGCGGTCGGTTTCGAGCTGGGTTTCGCCGGGGCCGCGCAGGCCGATGCCCCCTTTTTGCCGTTCGAGGTGGGTCCACGCGCGGATGAGCCGCGTGGACAGATATTGCAGTTGCGCCAGTTCGACCTGCAGCTTGCCCTCGTGGCTGCGCGCGCGCTGCGCGAAGATGTCGAGAATCAGGCTGGTGCGGTCGATCACGCGAATCTTAAGCGTCTGCTCCAGATTGCGCTGCTGCGCGGGCGAGAGCGCATGATTGAAAATCACGATCTCGATGTCGTTCGCCTCGCACGCGAGGCGCAGTTCCTCGGCCTTGCCGCTGCCGACGAACATCTTCGCGTCGGGGCTCGCGCGGCGGCCGGTGAGGGTCACGACAGGCGTGGCGCCTGCGCTTTGCGCAAGCAGGCTGAGTTCTTCGAGGCTGGCGGCGAAATCGATCTTGCCGAAGTCGATGCTGACGAGCGCTGCGTTGATCAAATTGGAAGGTATCAAGGTGGGGCGGCCGGGGAAATCGCCGACGGGCGACCTGGCGCCGGCCGCGACGAGCGGTTAGGACTGTTCGGAATCGGGATGGAAGTTCACCGGACGGGCGGGCACCACGGTCGAAATGGCATGCTTGTACACCATCTGGGTCACCGTATTCCGGAGCAACACGACGTACTGGTCGAACGATTCAATGTTCCCTTGAAGCTTGATGCCGTTGACCAGATAGATCGACACCGGCACGTGCTCTTTACGCAGTGCGTTCAAAAACGGGTCTTGTAACAATTGCCCTTTGTTGCTCATAGCAAACTCCGTATTTTTTTGCAGGTTGACTGAATTGACGGCGAAGAAAAAGAAATCCGCCGTCAACCGCTACACTATAGCCGATTTTCGTTGGGGCGCGAGACGCCTGGCCATGCGGCCAAAGCCAGCACCCACGCGGGTTTCAGCCTTTGTCCGCGTAAGGGTTCGTCGACGATCTGAACTCTATTCGCAATGGAGTCCCGGTCAGCCTGAAAGTTTCCCTGAAGCGGTTTTCAAGGTAGCGCCGGTAGGTGTCCGTAATCGCATCGAGCGCGTTGCCGTGGATCACGATGATCGGCGGATTCTGCCCGCCCTGGTGCGCATAGCGCAGCTTCGGTCGCACCGGACCGCGGCGGCGCGGCTGCTGGAATTCGACCGCTTCGATCAGCGCGCGCGTGAGTTTCGGCGTCGGCAGCTTCGACATCGCCGCCGCGTAGGCTTCGTCGACCGAGCGCATCAGCGGGCCGATGCCGGTTTTCTCGGCGGCCGAAATGAAGTGGAACTTCGCGAAATCGAGAAATTTGAGCTTGCGCTGCAAATCGGCTTTCGTGCGCTCGCGCACATGCGCGTCGAGTCCGTCCCACTTGTTCACGCCGACCACCAGCGCGCGCCCCTGCTCCACGACGAAGCCGGCAATGTGCGCGTCCTGATCCGAGATGTCCTGGCGCGCATCGAGCAGCAGGATCACGACGTTCGCATCGGAGATCGATTGCAGCGTCTTCACGACCGAGAACTTCTCGATGGCTTCGAAAACCTTGCCGCGACGGCGCAGGCCGGCGGTATCGATCAGCGTGTAGGGCTTACCCTGGCGCTCGAAATCGACGTAGATCGAATCGCGCGTCGTGCCGGGCATGTCGAACGCGATCACGCGGTCTTCGCCGACAAGCGCATTGATGAGCGTCGACTTGCCGACATTCGGCCGGCCGACGATCGCGATCTTGATACCGTGCGCGGCCTTGGCCTCCTCGCTTTCCTCCGGCTGCTCCGCGTAGGCGGCTTCGAGCGCCTCGCCGATCATGTCGGCCACGCCGTCGCCGTGCGCGGCCGAAATCGCGCGCGGCTCGCCGAGCCCGAGTTCGTAGAAATCGGCGGCGACCGCGCTGTAGCGCATCCCTTCGGCCTTGTTCACGACGAGGAAGATCGGCCGGCCGGTCTTGCGCAGATAATCGGCGATCGTCTTGTCCTGCGGCGCGAGCCCGTTACGGCCGTCGACAATGAACACGACGATGTCCGATTCCTCGACCGCCTGGCGCGTCTGACGCGCCATTTCGTAAAGAATGCCTTCCTTCGCAACCGGTTCGAAACCGCCGGTATCGACCACGAGGTAGGGCCGCTCGCCGACGCGCCCTTCGCCATAATGGCGATCGCGCGTGAGACCCGGCAGGTCGGCGACGAGCGCGTCGCGCGAGCGGGTCAGGCGGTTGAATAGCGTGGATTTCCCCACGTTGGGGCGCCCCACGAGCGCAATGACGGGTTTCATCAGATCCTGTTCACGGTGTAACGCGCGGGCGGCCACGACTGCCTCGCGCGCGATGCGATGCGGCCGCATCGCGGCTGCGATTGACGCAAATTATCACGAATTCGGCCCTGCCCGGATGGACAGCGCCGTGGCTTGTCCGGGCGCAGCCTTGCCCGGATCCGGCCGGTATGATCGCGGGCCGCATCGCCCGCGCCCGCGCGCCCGAAGGCACGACCGCACGCTGCGTGTAGCGCGCCGAGCCGGCTCGGCCGGCTCGGCGCCGCCACGCTTGCCCGAACGCCCGCGGCCACCTCGTGACGCGGCAGACCTCGGCGCACTTCGGCCCACTTCGGCGCGACGGCCAGCGCGCGCGATACGCCGGACCGTTCTGTGCGGCGGCCGGCGCGACAGCCGGCCAGCCTCCTGCTGTCCTAGTTCGCCTCGGGGCGGAAACCGAACAGGTGACCGTCGTGCGTCTGCACGACGAGCGTGCTGCCGGCCAGCACCGGCGGCGAGTTGATCGCGCTGCCGTCGGTCGGCATCCGGGCGACGAAGTGGCCGTCGTCACGCGACAGGAAATGCACGAAGCCCTTGTAGTCGCCGAGCACGACCGCGTGCCCGAGCAGGAACGGCACGCTGAGGTTGCGGTTCTTCAGCTGGTCGTTGCTCCACAGTTCGTGACCGTCGTTGACGTCGAACGCATGCACGACCGACCAGTCGTCCGCCCCCACCACAACGGTGTCGTCCTGCGCGAGGCCGGTGGTGCTGGAGAACGGCTTCTCCCACAGCGGCCGGCCCGAATTCGCGTCGAAGCAGCCAAGCTGCCCCTGGAACGTCACCGCGCAGGTTTCCGCGCCGACGAGCGTCGGCGCGCCGGTCACGTCGTTGATCCGCTCGACTTCGGTCACGCCTGTCGGATAGGACACCGGGGTTTCCCAGAACGCGTCGCCGGTGTGCACGTTGATCGCCGCGAACGAGCCGCCCGGGAAACCGGCCAGCACGCCCGCATCGCCCGCGAAGGTCATGCCCGACGACACGCGCAGGTTCAGCGGCACCGCGCGATTGCGATAGACCCACTTCTGCTCGCCCGTTTGCGCATTGAAGCCGGTGATCGCGCCGTCGACCGTGCGCACGACCACATAGCCGTTGCCGACGAGCGGCGGCGAAATGATCTCGCCCGCCACGGATTCCCGCCACAGCAGCTTGCCGTCCGAACCGAGCACGTCGACCGCACCCTTTTCGCCGCCGACCGCAGTCAGCGTGCCGTCGCTGCCGACACCCGCGGTCAGGTCGTCACGCAGCTTCGTGCGCCAGATTTCCTTGCCGGTTTGCGCGTCGATCTTCACGACCGAGCCGTTCTCGGCCGCCGCGTAGACAGCATCGCCGACCGCCACGGGCGCGAACAGATAACGGCCCGCCTTGCCGACGCTGGTTTTCCAGACCTGCTGCACGTTCAGCACGGATTTGAACTGGGTGAGCGGGGTCGGCACGCGGCGCTCGTCCTTCGAGGAGGAGCAGGCCGTCGTCAGCAGCACGGCCGCCGCACAGACAACGGGCAAAGCGTAGCGTTTCAGCAGATTCATCGGTTGACGTTGCAGTAAGGGTGATGGGTTGAACGGAGGAAACGGCCGGCGCAAACGGCGCTCAGCCCCCCAGCGCTTCCAGCTTGAACTGGATCAGCTGGCGCTCCGCGGTATCGCTTTTCGGCAGCGAATCGAGCGCGAGCTGGTAAGCGGTGCGCGCTTCGTCGCGCTTGCCTTCGGCGGCGAGCAGGTCGCCGCGGCCATTCGCGACGACGCCCTTGAACCCGTCCGGATGCGGACCGTCCAGCAGCGCGAGGCCCTGGTCGTACGCTTTCTCGTCGAGCAGCAGCGACGCGAGGCGCAGCTTCGCGATCTGCCGGAATTCGTCGTCCTTCGCATGATCGGCAGCCCATTGCAGCTGCGCCTTCGCACCGGCTTCGTCGCCGGCCATGTACAGCGCCTTCGCGGCGGCAAGCGCAGTCATCTGCGCGTAAGCGGTGCGGCCGAACTGGTTTTCCATGTCCGATGCGACGCGGCTTGTGCGCGCCTTGTCGCCGGTCGCGACGGCCTGCTGCAACTGGTCGTACAGCACCGCGGCCTGCGCGGTCTGACGGCGCTGCCAGAAATTCCAGCCGTTCCAGCCGGCAAGTGCAACCAGCACCACGAGGACGATCCACGTGGTCAGATTGCCCCAGCGGGCCCACCAGGCCTTCAGATTTTCAATGGATTCTTCTTCGTCGTGGTAACTCATCGCCGGGCGATTCCTTCTCTTCTATTTCATGGCGGGCGTCGAACCGCATGGCCGACGACCCTGGGGCTCAGTCGTCGCCGTCTTCGGCGGATGCAACCATCGCATTGATCAGAAATTCGGTCAAGTCCGCGGCCGGCACATTCTGTTGCGCACCCTTTTCGCCGTTTTCACCGGCCCCGCGCAACGCCTTCACGCCGACGGTGCCCTGCGCGATTTCGTCGTCGCCGAGGACCACCGCGAACGCGGCGCCGCTCGCGTCGGCGCGCTTCATCTGCGACTTGAAGCTCGCCGGCTGGCCGTCCGGGCTGCAATGCAGGATCACGTCGAGGCCGGTGTCGCGCAGGCGCTCGGCGATCACGAAAGCCTGCTCGCGCGCGGCCTCGCCCTGATGCACGACGTAGACGTCGCAGCCCTCGTCCTGCGGCACGAGCTGCGCGTCCTTCAGCAGCTCCAGAATACGCTCGACGCCCATCGCCCAGCCGCACGCGGCGCTCGGCTTGCCGCCGAGCTGCTCGATGAGCGGATCGTAGCGTCCGCCTGCGGCGACCGTGCCCTGCGCGCCGAGCCGGTCGGTCACCCACTCGAACACGGTCAGATTGTAGTAGTCGAGGCCGCGCACGAGGCGCGGATTGATCGTGAACGGCAGGTTGTTCGCCTTCAGGATGCGCTGCAATCCTTCGAAATGCGCGCGCGACGCGTCGCCGAGGAAGTCGATCAGCTTCGGCGCGTTCTGCGCGATCTCCTGCAGCGCGGGATTCTTCGTATCGAGCACGCGCAGCGGGTTCGTATAGAGGCGGCGCTTCGCGTCCTCGTCGAGCGCGTCGACGTGCTGCTCGAGATATTCGATCAGCTTGACGCGATGCGCAGCGCGCTCCTCCGCGAGGCCGAGCGAGTTGATCTCGAGGCGGATCCCGGTGAGACCGAGGTCGTCCCACAGGCGCTGGCACATCATGATGATTTCCGCGTCCGTGTCGGGACCGGCGAAGCCGAGCGCCTCGACGCCGACCTGATGGAACTGGCGATAGCGGCCCCGCTGCGGCCGTTCGTGACGGAACATCGGGCCGATATACCAGAGGCGCTTCGGACCGTCGTACAGCAGGTTGTGCTCGATCGACGCGCGCACGACCGCCGCGGTGTTTTCGGGCCGCAATGTCAGGTGCTCGCCGTTCAGCGCGTCGGTGAAGCTGTACATCTCCTTTTCGACGATGTCAGTCACTTCACCGATACCGCGCGTGAACAGCTGCGTATGCTCGACAATCGGCGTACGGATATTCTGATATCCATAGGCGCGCAGCATCGACCGGACGGTCGATTCGAAGAACTCCCACAAGCCGGCTTCCTGCGGCAGGACATCGTTCATGCCCTTCACGCCGGACAACTTCTCGAGCTTCTTTTTCTGTTCAGTCATCTGGTTACGATCGACGTGTCTTCAATTGAGCGCGGCCGCGCGCCCATACGTGCGCTCGACATAGTCGCTCACAATTTGCTGGAATTCCGCGGCGATATGCTCGCCGCGCAGCGTTTTCACCTTCTCGCCGTCGATGAACACCGGCGCAGCCGGGTTCTCGCCGGAGCCCGGCAGGCTGATGCCGATGTTCGCGTGCTTCGACTCGCCGGGCCCGTTGACGATGCAGCCCATCACCGCGACGTGCATCTTCTCGACGCCCGGATACTGGTCGCGCCACACCGGCATCTGCTGGCGCAGATAGGTCTGGATCTGCGACGCGAGCTCCTGGAACAGCGTGCTGGTGGTCCGGCCGCAGCCCGGGCACGCGATCACCATCGGCGTGAACGAGCGCAGACCCATGGTCTGCAGGATCTCCTGGCCGACCACCACTTCGCCGGTGCGCGACGCGCCCGGCTCCGGCGTGAGCGAGATGCGGATCGTGTCGCCGATACCCTGCTGCAGCAGCACCGACAGCGCCGCCGTCGACGCGACGATGCCCTTCGACCCCATGCCCGCCTCGGTCAGGCCGAGATGCAGCGCGAAATCGCAGCGGCGCGCGAGTTCCCGGTACACGGCGATCAGATCCTGCACGCCGCTCACCTTGCACGAAAGAATGATGCGGTCGCGCCCGAGGCCGAGTTCGACCGCGCGTTCGGCCGAGCCGATCGCGGACTGGATCAGCGCCTCGTACATCACGCTCTGCGCTTCCCATGGCTGCGCGCGCGCGGCGTTCTCGTCCATCATCCGCGCGAGCAGATCCTGGTCGAGGCTGCCCCAGTTCACGCCGATGCGCACCGGCTTGTCATAGCGCGCCGCAGCTTCGATCATCTGCGCGAACTGGGTGTCGCGCTTCGCCCCCTGGCCGACGTTGCCCGGATTGATCCGGTACTTCGACAGCGTCTCGGCACAGGCGGGATAGTCGCGCAGCAACAGATGCCCGTTGTAGTGAAAGTCGCCGACGAGCGGCACCGTCACGCCCATGCGGTCGAGCTGCTCGCGGATCGCCGGCACCGCCGCGGCGGCCTCCGGCGTATTGACGGTGATCCGCACGAGTTCCGAGCCGGCCTGCGCGAGCTCCTTGATCTGGATCGCGGTGCCGATCGCGTCCGCGGTATCGGTATTCGTCATCGACTGCACGCGCACCGGCGCGTCGCCGCCGATCGTCACGAGCTGGCCGCCCCAGCGCACGTCGACCGCGTGCGACTTGCGCCGCGGCGCGTGGCCGCCGAACACCGGCTCGTTCGAGCAGATCTGACTCGTGGATGGAGATTGAGCTTCGGATTGCATCGAAACACTCACCTGTGCACCGGCTGTGCCGCGCCTGCGGCACAAGCCATTGAAAAAAATGCCGCGACCGGAGCCGCGGCGCAGACTGTCCGTATCAGGGCAGCGTGAAGCGCGCCACGTTGCCTCTGGCCGAGGCATATTTCGACGCGTCGACCGGCTGGCCGTCGTACGTCATCGAATCGAGCCCCGCCTTGTTGCCGACCGTCACCTTGAACGGCGGCGTACCGGAAATTTCCTTCGCGTCGCCGGCGTGCACGAGGCCGGAAAACACCTCCTTGCCGTCCTGCTGGCGAACGCTGAACCAGCTGTCCTGCGACACGTGCAGCACGATGGTCGCCGCACCGGCGGAAGCCGCCGCCGCGGCCGCGGCACTCGCCGCACCCGCGCTGCTCGCGCCCGCAACGCCTGCCGGCGCGCTGGCCGCAAGCGGCGCGGCCGTTTGCGCCGCCGAGGCCGCCGCCGCCACCGTGTCGGCGCCCTGCGCCGCCGCACCGCTTGCCGAGGCTGCCGGCTGGGCTTGCGGCACGAGCGCATCGCTCGCGCCCGGTGCGGACGCCCCGGCAGCCGCAGCGGCCTCGGCAGAGGAGCCTGCCGCGGGCGCCTGTCCGACCGCGCCCGACGCGCCGTGACTCTCGCCGGCCGCCCCGCTCGCGCTCGCGCGCAGGCGCTCGAACCAGGCAGCCGATTCGCCGCCGTTGGTGCGCCACATGCCGAGCGCGATCACCGCGACCACCACCGCCGCAATGCCCCAGAGCCACGAGCGATGCTTCTGCCCGCCGCCGAGCGACAGCGACACGCGTCCGCGCGGCAGGTCGGTGCCCGCCGAGGCCGGCATCGACAGATCCGGCTCGGGCACGCCCTGCACACGGCGCAGCGCCTGCGTGAACGGCGCCGGATCGGCGCCGAGCATCTTCGCGTAGCTGCGCACGACACCTAGCGCGAACGTCGTGTCCGGCAACTGGCTGACGTCGCCGGCCTCCAGCGCGCGCAGCTTCGCGGACGACACTTTCAGGCGGGCCGATACGTCGTCGAGCGACCAGTTTTTCGCTTCGCGCAGCTGGGCGAGACGCGCACCGACCGCCGCCAGCGAGTCCAACCCCGTCTGTGCAGCCGGCTGCGCCGCGGGACGTGCGGCTGCGGGCGCCGGATGACCTTCGTGGGTCCCTGGATCCTGCGGGTGCGGGTGCTGCGGCTCACTCATGCCAAATCCTTTCGCGTCGATTCTTTTTCACTCTGGCGATCCGGCGGATATTTTGCACACACCGGCTTCGCAGACCGTTTATAACAAAATGCGCGGCATCGTGTGCCGCTTCCGATCGCTTCTCACAGTTACCTTTCTGCACCGGCGCTGCCGCGACGTGCACGCACGCGGCGCGCACGGACCCGCGCGGCATTTACACCGGCCGGACCTCGATCACCTTCGCGGCCCGTTCCGTGCGCTCGGCAAGGCGCGTGCGGTCCTTGACCGCGCCCGCGAGCTGACCGCACGCCGCGTCGATGTCGTCGCCCCGGGTCTTGCGGATCGTCGTGACGACGCCCGCATCCATCAGCACCTGCGCAAACCGCCGGATCTGCTCGGACTTCGAGCGCACCAGCCCCGATTCCGGGAACGGATTGAACGGGATCAGATTGAACTTGCACGGCACGTCGCGCGTGAGCGCAAGCAGCTCGCGCGCCTGCGCCTCGCTGTCGTTCACGCCGTCGAGCATGCAGTACTCGAACGTGATGAAATCGCGCGGCGCCACCGCCAGGTAGCGCTTGCACGCGGCCATCAGTTCGCGCAGCGGATATTTGCGGTTCAGCGGCACCAGCACGTCGCGCAGCGCGTCGGCCGGCGCGTGCAGCGATACCGCGAGCGCGACCGGCAACTCGGCGCCGAGCCGGTCCATCATCGGCACGACGCCGGAGGTGGACAGGGTCACGCGCCGGCGCGACAGGCCGTACGCGTTGTCGTCGAGCATCAGGCGCATCGCCGGCACGACCGCGTCGTAATTGAGCAGCGGCTCGCCCATGCCCATCATCACGACGTTCGTGACGACGCGCTCGCCCCGGCCTTGCGGCGCATCGCCGCGGGCGGCTCGCAGCGCGAACTCGGCCATGCGCAGCTGGCCGACGATCTCGCCGGTCGTCAGATTGCGCGAAAAGCCCTGCTTGCCGGTCGAGCAGAAGCGGCAATTGACCGCGCAGCCCGCCTGCGACGACACGCACAGCGTGCCGCGGGTTTCCTCGGGGATGAACACGGTTTCGACCGCGTTGCCGTTGCCGACGTCGATGAGCCACTTGCGCGTGCCGTCAGCCGACACGTGGTCGCTCGCGATCGCGGGCATCGCCAGCGTGGCGCGCCCTTTCAGCTTCTCGCGCAGCGACTTCGCGAGATCGGTCATGCCGTCGAAGTCGGCGGCGTTGTACTGGTGGATCCAGCGCTGCAGCTGCCTTGCGCGAAACGGCTTCTCGCCGAGGCTGCCGCAGTACGCGACAAGCCCCTCGGCGTCGAGATCGAGAAGGTTGACGGTTGGACTGCTCGTCATGTCGAATCCTGCCAGTTCGGTGCGAAACCCGCGTTCGCGCGCCGGGGCGCGTGGACGCGGGCCGCACTCGCGCCTGTTGCCGTGCGGCCGGTTGCCCCGTGCCGCGCTTAGCGCGAGTAGACGTTGACTTCCGGGAAGAAGAACGCGATCTCGACCGCCGCCGTTTCCGCCGCGTCCGAGCCGTGCACCGCGTTCGCGTCGATGCTGTCGGCGAAGTCAGCGCGGATCGTGCCCTTCTCGGCCTTCTTCGGATCCGTTGCGCCCATCAGTTCGCGATTCTTCAGGATCGCGCCTTCGCCTTCGAGCGCCTGTACCATCACCGGGCCCGAGATCATGAATTCGACGAGGTCCTTGAAGAACGGACGCGCGGCGTGCACTGCGTAGAACTTCTCCGCGTCCGCGCGCGACAGGTGGACCATGCGGGCAGCGACGATCTTCAGGCCCGCGTTCTCGAAGCGGCTGTAGATCTGCCCGATCACGTTCTTCGCCACGGCATCAGGCTTGATAATCGACAGGGTGCGTTCGATCGCCATAAAAACTCCAGAAAATTAAGAGGTTACAGATTTAAATGAATCCGCTATTGTAGCATGTTCCCAGTGGTCTTTGCGATTGAACCCTTACACACCGAAAGACTCAAAGCAGATACCGGGCAAGCTGTCGCGGAGTATTGAAACTCCGCACCGCAGCGTTAATCTTAGAAATGTACAGATCAGCCGGCCGGCGTCACAATGCGGGTCGCACTGAAACAACCACGGCGAATCATGCGCCTGACGCAAGGAGAAACCATGAACGATCATCCGTACAGTTTTGGCCGCAACGGCGCCGTTGCAGCCGAATCCCGCAACCGCGTGCTGCGCAACACCTACTGGCTGCTCGCGCTCTCCATGGTGCCGACCGTGCTCGGCGCCTGGGTCGGCGTCGCGACCGGCTTCTCGCTGTTCGCCGCCACGAGCCCGGTCATGAGCATGCTGGCGTTCTTCGCAATCGCCTTCGGCTTCATGTTCGCGATCGAGCGCACCAAGAATAGCGGCGCGGGCGTGGTCGTGCTGCTCGGCTTCACGTTCTTCATGGGCCTGATGCTGTCGCGCCTGCTCAGCTTCATCCTCGGCCTGTCGAACGGCCCGTCGCTGATCATGCTCGCGTTCGGCGGCACCGGCGTGATCTTCGCCGCCATGGCCACGATCGCCACCGTCAGCAAGCGCGACTTCTCGGGCCTCGGCAAGTGGCTGTTCGTCGGCGTGATCGTGCTGCTGCTCGCGATGGTCGCGAACATGTTCCTGCATCTGCCGGCGCTGATGCTGACGGTGTCGGTGCTCGCCATCGCCATCTTCTCGGCGTACATGCTGTTCGACGTGCAGCGCGTCGTGAATGGCGGCGAAACCAATTACATCACGGCAACGCTCGCGATCTATCTCGACCTGTACAACGTGTTCGTGAACCTGCTCGCGCTGCTCGGCGTGCTCGGCGGCAACCGCAACTGATTCCCAGGCCGTGCGGCGCGATGCCGCTCGGCCTGCCTGCGCCGGGTCACACCAGGTCGCACCGGATGACAGAACGACAGAACGCCCATGACCGCCCCCCGGTCATGGGCGTTCTGGTTTTGGGTGCGGTAAAAAACACGAGGGCCGGCCCGGCGAACGCAGGCAGCCCCGGGCAAAGCGCCTACAGACTCAGCCAGTCAAAGCCGTCATCCTGGGACGCGACCCGCACGTCCGCCGCCGCCGCGCCGAGCACGGCGGCAAGCGCCGCCTGCGCAAGCGCCGGCGTATTGTTCTGCTGACTCAGATGGGCGGCAACGAGGTGGCGCAGCCGCGAGCGGTCGAGCGACGCCAGGATGTCCGCCGCGGCGTCGTTGTTCAGATGGCCGTGGCTGCCGCCGATGCGCGCCTTCAGCGACGGCGGGTAGCGGCTCGCGGCCAGCATCTGCCGGTCGTGGTTGCATTCGAGCACGAGCGCGTCGCAGCCGCTCAATACCGCGCTGATGTGCGGCGTCGACGTACCGACGTCGGTCAGCACGCCAAGCCGCGCCGCGCCGTCGGAAAACACGTACTGGAGCGGTTCGCGCGCATCGTGCGGCACCGTGTACGGCAGCACGCTCAGGTCGCCGATCGCGACCGCCTCGTCGCCCCACAGCACGTGCAACGCGACACCGGCTTCGTCGGCGCCGACCGCGCGCGCGGTGCCCCAGCTCATGTAAAGCGGAATCGACGCCTTGCGCGCGAGCGTCAGCGCGCTGCCGATGTGATCGGTATGCTCGTGGGTGATCAGAATGGCGTCGAGCGCCTCGACACCCACCCCCAGGCGCTGCAGACGGCGCTCCACCTCGCGGGCCGAAAAACCGCAGTCGAGCAGCACGCGCGTCGTCGTGCCGCCCGCGCCGCCGCCGTGCGCTTCGACCAGCAGCGCGTTGCCTTCGCTACCGCTTCCGAGACTCGCGAACCGCACGGGGCTCGCAGCGTCAGTTCAGCTGCGAATGCAGCAGCGACACGATATGCTGCGCGTTCGCCGACGTATCGACCTGTCCGTTCGCGTCGAGCACCGCGACCTGCGTCACGGTATCGCTCTTCTGGCGCACGTTCACGAGAAACTCCTGGCCCGGCTTCTTCGGCTTGCTGCCGCCAAAGAGGCGCCCGAGCAGCCCCTCCTTCTTCAGCTCCGCCGCCGAGTCCGCGTAACGCACGTAATAGATGCCTTTCGCGCGGTCCTGGTTGTCCACCGCGAAGTTCGTCCGGTCGAGCGCGAGACCGACGCGCAGCCACGCGAGATCGAACGGCTCCTGCAGATCGAGCGTCGCCGCGCCGTCTGCGATGTCGACCGTCACCGGCGCAGTCGCCGGACGCGCATCGACCAGCAGCTGCTTCGCCTGCGCATCGGTCAGGCCGAACTTCTCCATCAGCTTCGCCAGGAACAGCGCTTCGAGAGCCGGGTTGCGCGGGCGCTCGACCCAGCGCGACGACGTCTTGTCCTGACCCGTCAGCACCTCTTCGAGCGCGCTATGCGTGATCGAAATGTCGGTCGAATCCTGCGCGCCGCGCGTGACGAGCGTGCGGAAACGGTCGCGCGTGCCCGACGAATACGCGAAGTCGATCACCTTGCCGATCGTGCGGCGGAACCAGTCGTCCGGAATGTTCGCGCGATTTTCCGCCCAGTCCGTCTGCATGATGCCGGTGGCCGGCGCATCGGTCTTCAGCACGAAGCCGTTGTCCTGCCAGAACGATTCGAGCTGCGGCCACAATTGCTCGGGCGTGCGGCCGTCGACGACGAGCCAGCGGTGGTCGCCGTCGCGCTCGACGTGCATGCCGAGCGGATCCTGCGCGCTCGGCACGCCTTCGACCGCGTTGCCGGCCTGCGTCTCGATACGCTTGGGCGCGTTGCCCAGCACAACGGTGGTGGGCGGCGCCACGTATTGCGGCTTCGGCCCCTGCGCGGCCTGCAGGTCGCTCGGCACCTTCAGCGGCGGCGCCGTGCTGGTGTCCTTGTAGTTGACGCGGTCCGACGCAAACCAGTCGTTCAACGTATCACAACCGGCGAGCGTGACCAGCGCAAGCGCCAGCGCCGCCATGCGGGTTGCGTGGAGGGGAAGTGCGGAACGTTTCATGGGGGTCCTTCGTGAACCTGGAACGCGGAGCCTCGTCCTGTGCCGGGGCGCTATCGACGTCGATTGGAAATTGCCGGTGGCGGGCGATTCTGCGCCAGCATCACTCAGCCGAGGAGTTCCGCTTCGCGCAATGCGCCACGCACCGCCTCGTGGTAGCGCGCGTCGAGCGGGGTGAGCGGCAGGCGGATGCCGCCCTGCACGCGTCCCAGTTGCTGCAGCGCCCATTTCGCCGGAATCGGATTCGACTCGATGAAAAGGTTCTTGTGCAGCGACAGGAGTTTCAGATGAATCTCGCGCGCGGTCTTCGCGTCGCCGTCGAGCGCCGCCCGGCACAGCCGGCTCATCAGACGCGGCGCGACGTTCGCGGTCACCGAGATGTTGCCGTGGCCGCCGAGCAGCATCAGCGCGATCGCCGTCGGGTCGTCGCCGCTGTAGATGCCGAAATGGGCCGGCGCGGCCTTGATCAGATGCGCGGCGCGATCGATGTTGCCGGTCGCCTCCTTCACGCCGACGATGCCCGGCACCTGCGCGCAGCGCAGGATCGTTTCGTTCGACATGTCCGCCACGGTGCGGCCCGGCACGTTGTACAGGATCACCGGCAGATCCACCGCCTCGGCGATCTTCGAGAAGTGGCGGTAGATCCCTTCCTGGGTCGGCTTGTTGTAGTACGGCACCACCTGCAGCGTGGCGTTCGCGCCGACCGCTTTCGCCTCGCGCGTGAGGTCGATCGCCTCGGTGGTCGAATTGCCGCCCGCGCCCGCGATCACCGGAATACGCCCGGCCGTGTGCTCGACCGCGGTCCGGATCATCAGCACGTGCTCCTCGACCGACAGCGTGGCCGACTCGCCGCTCGTGCCGACCACGACGAGCGCATCCGTGCCCTCTTCGATATGCCAGTCGATCAGTTGGCGGAACGCGGGCAGATCGAGACTTCCGTCTTCGAGCATCGGGGTGATGATGGCAGGCATGCTGCCGCGAAACTTCGGGCCGCTGCCCGACGTGCCGCCTTGAATACCAATACCGTTAGTCATGAAACGCCAGGAGTTTGATCGGTAAACCGCGATTGTAGCGGATTAGCAGGCCAACTCGTAAAATCGCCCGGCCAACCTTTCTCCCGGCTCGTCGCCGGCCGGCATGTCGCGCACCGCGCAGATCCGCTGCACGCAGGCGGGCCGCGGCTGCGCGACAAAGCCGTCCTCGTACGCGAGCACCCTGAGGCGCCCGCGCACCGCGTCGAGCAGTTCGCCCGGCATGAGCAGGAAGGCCGGATTCGATGGCTTGCCGAACGCCTCGTTGCCGCGTGCGAAGGTCTCGTAGATCAGCATGCCCCCCGGCGCGAGCGCGTCGACCAGGTGCGGAAAAAGCGGCCGGTGCAGGTAGTTCGTGACCACCACCGCGGCAAACCGCGCGGACGGCGCGAGCGGCCAAGGCGCGCCTTCGAGGTCGGCGTGCACGGCCGCGATGCGCGGCTGCACATCGAACGCCGCGCACGCCGCGAGCGCCGTCTCGTCGCGGTCGAGCGCGGTCACGGGGTGGCCCCGCGCGGCAAGCCAGCGCGCGTGACGGCCGGCGCCGGCCGCGACGTCGAGCACCGCGCCGCCCGGCGCGAGCAACTGCGCCCAGCGGCGCACCCAGCCGGACGGCTCGCCGGCGGGCGCCGGACCCGTGTGCGGAGGCGAAAGCGGATGTGCTTCGCTCATGCGCCCTCCGCCGCCCGCGCCATCGTCCCGCTCCGCGCTGCGTGCCGCATCAGTTGTACGAGAGGCCCATCGCCTCGCGCACGTCGCGCATCGTCTCGGTCGCGAACCTGCGCGCCTTGTCGCAGCCGTCGGCTACGATCGCGCGCAGCAGCGAGGGATCGTCCATGTACTTCTGCGCCCGTTCGAGCATCGGCTGCTGCTCGCGCAGGATCCCTTCGATGACCGGCTGCTTGCATTCGAGGCAGCCGATCCCCGCCGAGCGGCAGCCCTTCTGCACCCAGTCGTGCGTCGCTTCGTCCGTGTAGACCTGGTGCAGCTGCCACACCGGGCACTTGTCCGGGTCGCCGGGGTCCGTGCGGCGCACGCGCGCAGGGTCGGTCGGCATCGTGCGGACCTTGCGGGTGATCGTTTCCGCGTCTTCGCGCAGGCCGATCGTGTTGCCGTAGGACTTCGACATCTTCTGGCCGTCGAGGCCCGGCATCCGCGACGCCTCGGTCAGCATCGCCTGCGGCTCGACGAGGATGATCTTGCGCGATCCTTCGAGGTAGCCGAACAGGCGCTCGCGGTCGCTCATCGACAGGCTCTGCGACTCCTGCAGCATCGCGCGCGCCTGCTCGAGCGCCTCGTCGTCGCCCTCCTGCTGGTACGCGACGCGCAGCTCGTGGTACAGCTTCGAGCGCTTGCCGCCGAGCTTCTTCGCGGCTTCGAGCGCCTTCTCCTCGAAGCCGGGCTCGCGGCCGTACAGGTAGTTGAAGCGCCGCGCGATCTCGCGCGTCATCTCGACGTGCGGCACCTGATCCTCGCCGACCGGCACGAGCGAGCCGCGGTACAGCAGGATGTCGGCGGCCATCAGGACCGGGTAGCCGAGGAAGCCGTAAGTCGACAGATCCTTGTCCTTCAGCTTTTCCATCTGCTCCTTGTAGGTCGGCACGCGTTCGAGCCAGCCAAGCGGCGTGCTCATGCCGAGCAGCAGCGCAAGCTCCGCGTGCTCGGGCACGCGGCTCTGGATGAACAGCGTCGCCTGCGCCGGGTCGATGCCGGACGCCAGCCAGTCGATCAGCACTTCCCAGACGTTCTTTTCGATCACCTCGGGCGTCTCGTAGTGGGTCGTCAGCGCATGCCAGTCGACCACGCAGAAAAAGCACGGGTACTCGGACTGCAGCCGCACCCAGTTTTTCAGCACGCCGTGATAGTGGCCAAGGTGCAGCGAGCCGGTGGGCCGCATGCCGGAGAAGATACGGTCAGGGAACATGGTGTTATTGAAAGAGCGAGACGAGAGGGGTCAGGATCGCGTTCACCGCGACATAGCCGAGTTGCACCAGCGGGATCAGCCAGTAGCGCGTGAGCAGCCCCGAGATGACCAGCAGCATCACGATGAAAAAGCCGTAGGGCTCGAGCCGCGCGAGCGCGAACGCCGGGCGCGGCGGCAGCAGCGCGGTGAGCACCCGGCCGCCGTCGAGCGGCGGCAGCGGAAACAGGTTGATCACGCCGAGCACCAGATTGACGCCGACACCGGCCGCGGCCATCCGCGTGAAAAACGGCTCGTCGATAGACAGCAGCACGAGCGCGACGCTCGCCAGCCCCCACACGAGCGCCTGCACGAAATTGCACAGTGGCCCCGCGAGCGCGACCCAGAACGTGCCCCAGCGCGGATTGCGCAGATTGCCGAAGGCGACCGGCACCGGCTTCGCGTAGCCGAACATGAATGCGCCGCCGGTGGCGAAATAGAGCAGCAGCGGAATCGCGATCGTGCCGAGCGGGTCGATATGGCGTATCGGGTTGAACGACACGCGCCCGAGCAGGTAGGCCGTGTTGTCGCCGAGCAGGCGCGCGACGTAACCGTGGGCGGCCTCGTGCAGCGTGATCGCGAAGATCACCGGCAGCGCGTAGACCGTAATGGTCTGGATCAGGGAAGCGTTCATAGCGCGCTATTGTAACAACGCGTTAACAGCGCGCCCACGTGCATCGGTGCGCGCCCCCGGCCGCTCTGGCCGCTCTGGCCGCTCCGGCCGCTTTGACCGCTCTGGCTCATGCGGGCTGCTCCAGCCCGAACGGCGCGAGGCTGCCGCGTCCCGCGCGCACCAGCACCGGCTCGGGACCGCTCAGATCCACGACGGTGGACGGCTCGCACGGGCAAGCGCCGCCGTCGATCACGAGATCGACCTGCTTTTCCAGACGGGCGCGGATTTCCTCGGCGTCGTTCAGCGGCTGCGTCTCGCCGGGCAGGATCAGGGTAGTGCCGAGCATCGGCTGGCCGAGCTCGGCGAGAATGGCCCGCGGAATCGGATGATCGGGCACACGCAGGCCGATCGTCTTGCGCGACGGATGCGACAGGCGCCGCGGCACCTCCCGCGTCGCCTGCAGCACGAACACGTAGGGCCCGGGCGTCACCGAACGGATCAGCCGGTATTGGCGGTTGTCGACCATCGCAAAGGTGGCGAGCTCGGACAGATCGCGCACCAGCAGCGACAGCAGTTGCCGTTCGTCGAGTGCGCGGATGCGGCGCAGCCGTTCGACCGCGGCCTTGTCGTCGAGGTGGCAGGCGAGCGCGTAGCTCGAATCGGTCGGCAGCGCGACCACCCCGCCGTCGCGGACGATCTGCGCCGCCTGCTTGACGAGGCGCGCCTGCGGATTGTCCGGGTGAAGCCGAAAGAATTGCGACATGGTGATGTGCCGAGAGGTCAGACCGTCCGGCGCGCGAGCGCGCGGGCGCCGCGCGGGAAGCTCAAAGCCAGCGTTCCCAGACCGGCTGCAGATCGGACGGCAGCGGCGGCAGGCTGCCCAGCTCGACCCGCCCCTCGCCCGCCGCATGGAAATCGGAGCCGCGCGACGCCTCGAAGCCGAAGCGGCGCGCCACGTCCGCGTATTCGCGATACTGGTCCGGCGTATGACTGCCGGTCACCACCTCGATCGCCCGGCCGCCCAGCTCGATAAACTCGGCAAAGAGTGCATCGAATTCGAGCGGCGTGTACCGGTAGCGGCCCGGATGGGCAATCACCGCCTCGCCGCCCGCGGTCCGGATCCAGCGTACCGCGTCCGCCAGCTTCGCCCAGCGGTGGCCGACGTAACCCGGCTTGCCGTCGCCCAGATAACGGTCGAACGCTTCCTGCGCGGTGGCCGCGTAGCCCTGCTCGACGATGAAACGGGCGAAGTGGGTCCGCGAAATCATCTCCGGGTCGCTCACGTAGCGCAGCGCGCCCTCGAACGCGCCGGGCACGCCCAGCGTGGCGAGCCGCTCGCCGATCGCTTCGCCGCGCGCGCCCCGGCCGCTGCGCGTACGCTCGAGGCCGTCGACCAGCGCCGCGCAGTCCGGATCGATATTCAGTCCGACCACGTGCACCGTGCGCGCCGCCCATGTGACCGAAATTTCGACGCCTGCCAGATACCGCATGCCGAGCGCCTCGGCCGCCGCCCGCGCCTCGCGCTGCCCGCCCACCTGATCGTGGTCGGTCAGCGCCCAGAGCGTGACGCCGTGCGCGTACGCGCGGCGTGCGACGTCGGCCGGCGCGAACTGGCCGTCCGAAACGGTCGAGTGACAATGCAGATCGGCGTTCATCGTTGTTCTGAAAAGATTCAGCAGCCATTCTACTGCAATGCACCAGCCCCGGCAGACCCCGCGGTGCGGCGCGCCGCCCGTTACGCGCAGAACGCCTCGATCAGCGCGGCGACCTGGGCAGGCTGATCGTGATGCACCATGTGGCCGGCCTCGTCGACGATCTTCTCGCGCCAGTCCGCAAACGCGCGAAAGCGCGCCTTGAACACGGCGAGCGGCTCGTCGCCGGCAATCTGCGCGAGCGTCGGCGAGCCGGCCGCCTCGACGTGCAGCACCTTCGCGCGCACGCAGGCCCATACGGCCATCACTTCGTCGAGGCGGTACAGCATCGGGCCGTGCACCTTGTGCGCGGGATCGGCAAGCAGCTGGAAGCCGCCCTCGCCGTCCGGCCTCGCCCAGTGCTGCGCGAGAAAACGCGCTCGCGCGGATGCGAGGCGGGGATTGGTCTTCACCAGCCGCGCGGCCACCTCGTCGAGCGACGCATAGCCGCGCAGCCGCGGCGGCTCGCGCAGTTCGTCGAGCCATGCGCGCAGCCGACGCGGCGACTGGCTCGCGCGGGCCGCCGCAAGGCCGAAGCCTTCGAGATCGACGACCCGCCGCACGCGCTCCGGGCGCACCCCCGCGTACAGGCACACGACGTTCGCCCCCATGCTATGGCCGATCAGGTTGACCTCGCCGTGCGGCGCGTAGTGGTCCAGCAGGGCGTCGAGGTCGGCGAGGTATTCCTGGAACCAGTAGCTGCCGCCGCCGCGCGCGGCCGCCGGCCAGTCGGACAGCCCGAAGCCGCGCGCGTCCGGCGCGATGACGTGCCAGTCGCCCCCCAGTTCGTCGACGACGAACTGGAAGGACGCCGCGACGTCCATCCAGCCGTGCAGCATGAAGAGCGCGGGCGCCGCGGGATTGCCCCAGCGCCGCACATGCAGGCGCACGCCGCGCACGGTGACGAAATCGGACACGGATTCGGCTGGATTCATGGACACACCGCGCATAAAAAAGAATGATCGTTCGATTATAGCGGGATCATGTCGGCGCGGGGGTCGGTGCGTCGGCGGCCGTTTGCGTAGCCGCGGCGCGGGCCGCGGCGATGCCCGCTCAGGTGCCGGTCGCGGGGGTATCCGGGGTATCCGGGGTATCCGGGGTATCCGGGCTATCCGGGCTATCCGGGCTATCCGGGGTATCGAGCGCCGCGAGCGCGGCCAGTTCTGTCGCGTCGAAGCCGGCGTCGCGGCGGGCGTCGAAATTGAAGGGCCCGCGCAGCCGCGGCGCGCGATACTGGTCGGCAAGCGCCGCATAAGTCGGGATCGGATCCAGCGCGCGCTCGACGCACAGATGGCGGAACCAGCGGTTGCCGATCAGCACATGGCCAATCTCGTCGCGCAGGATGACATCGAGAATCGCCGCCGATGCGTGGTCACCCGCCTGCTGCAGCCGCGCGCGGATCGGCGGCGACGCGTCGAGCCCGCGCGCCTCCAGCGTGCGCGGCACAAGCGCCATGCGCGCGAGCACGTCGTCGCGGGTGCGCTCGCACATGTCCCATAGCCCGTCATGCGCCGGAAAATCGCCGTATGCGTGGCCGAACTGCGCGAGCCGCTGCGTGAGCAGCGTGAAGTGATGGGCCTCCTCCGCCGCCACTTTCAGCCAGTCCGCGTAGAACGCGGCCGGCATGCCGGCGAAGCGCCAGACCGCATCGAGCGCTAGATTGATCGCATTGAATTCGATGTGGGCGAGCGCGTGCAGCAGCACCGCGCGCCCCTCGGCCGACTGCATGCTGCGCCGGCCGAGCCGGCGCGGCTCGACCAGCTCCGGCCGCGCGGGCCGCCCGGGCAGATCTGGTGGCTCGTCGATGTGCGCCGCGCTGTCGCAGACGGCCTGTCCGGCGCGCACCGCCGCGTACAGCGCGCGCGCCGCCTCCGCCTTCGCGCTCGGCGCGCGCTCGCGCAGCGCGACCAGCGCGCGGCGGCGCGCGCATTGGGAATCGGCGGACGAAGAGGCACCGGCGGCAGTCATCGGATCGATCGGGGCAGTCAGCAAATCAGTCGGCAACTCAGTCGGCAACTCAGTCGGCAACTCAGTCGGCAAATCGGGGGCGGCAAATCAGTCGGCAAATCGGGGGCGGCAAATCGGTCGGCAAGCCCGTCAGCAAGCCCTTCAGCAAGCGGCGGGAGGAGCGTGCCGCCGCGGACGGCGTGCAAACAGAAGCGCAACAGCAAGCACAAAAGCAGAAGCGAAAGCAGCGCCCATGCCGCCCCGGGAACGGGGACCCCCGGGGCCTCGCGCAACGGCGGCCGCGGACAACCGTTTACAATACGCTATTCGGCCTTGCGACGCGCCTGCCGGACCGTGCGAACGCGCCATTCCTTTCCCGGAGACACTGTGACGATCTATAAACTGGGCGAAGCCGCCCCGACCATCCACGAAAGCGTATTCGTCGCCGACAGCGCGGCGATCATCGGTAACGTCGCGCTCGGCGAAAACGCCAGCGTATGGTTCGGCGCAACGATTCGCGGCGACAACGAGCCGATCACGGTGGGCGCGGGCAGCAACATCCAGGAGGGCGCGGTGCTGCATGCGGACCCCGGCTACCCGTTGGCGATCGAGGACAACGTGACCGTCGGCCATCAGGCGATGCTGCACGGCTGCACGATCCGCGAAGGCTCGCTGATCGGCATTCAGGCGGTGGTCCTGAACGGCGCGGTGATCGGCCGCAACTGTCTGGTTGCGGCGGGCGCGGTGGTCACCGAGGGCAAGGTGTTCCCGGACAACTCGCTGATTCTCGGCGCACCGGCCAAAGCCGTGCGCGAGCTGAGCGAGGCCGAAATCGCCGGATTGCTCAGGAACGCCGCCGGTTACGCGGAACGGCGGGCGTATTTCAAGGCGCAGCTCGTGCGCATCGGCTGATACGGCCGTTGCGCACGCTGCGCATGCGCAGCACCAGGCTGCGCGATTCGATCGAGGAAATGTTGTGAACGACCAGTTGCAAAAATTCATGTTCAGCGCGGCGCCGGTGCGCGGCGAGATCGTCTCGTTGCGCAACACGTGGCAGGAAGTGCTGAATCGCCGCGCTTACCCCGCCCCGGTGCGCACGATCCTGGGCGAAATGATGGCGGCCTGCGCACTGCTGTCGGCCAACCTGAAGTTCGACGGCACGCTCGTGATGCAGATTTTCGGCGACGGCCCGGTCAGGATGCTGGTCGTGCAGTGCAACTCCGATCTGTCGATGCGCGCGACCGCGAAGTTCTCCGGCGAGTCGCACCACACGATCCGCGACGACGCGACGCTCGTCGAACTCGTCAACGCGAGCGGCCACGGCCGCTGCGTGATCACGCTCGACCCGCGCGACAAGCAGCCGGGCCAGCAGCCGTATCAGGGCATCGTGCCGCTGTCCGGATTCGACGGCCCCCTGCCGGCGCTCTCGGACGTGATCGAGCATTACATGCATCATTCGGAGCAGCTCGACACGCGCCTCTGGCTCGCCGCGGACGCCGAGCGCGCCGTCGGCATGCTGCTGCAAAAACTGCCCGGCGACGGCGGCATCGTCCCGCATCCGGGCGAACTCGACGCCGACACGTGGGCGCGTGTGTGCACGCTCGGCGGCACGCTCTCGCGCGACGAGCTGCTGCAGCAGGAGCCGGAGACGCTGTTCCGGCGCCTCTTCTGGCAGGAGAAGGTGCAGCATTTCGAGCCGGCCAAGGCGCGTTTCGAATGCTCGTGCTCGCGCGAAAAGGTCGGTGCGATGCTGAAGATGCTGGGCCGCGACGAAGTCGACGGCGTGCTCGCGGAGCGCGGCCATGTGGAGATCCACTGCGAATTCTGCAATCAGCGCTACGAGTTCGACCCGGTCGACGTCGCGCAACTTTTCGCGGTCCACGAACTCTCACAGGGCATCACGCCCGCTGACGGGCAGCGTCACTGAGCGTCGCAGCGAAACCCGCTGCGTGCTTGCTGGCCTATGGCCCGCACCGACAAAAACAGACGGAGATTCCGACATGTCCTCTCTTTCCCCGTGCAGCCGTGGCGTGCGCGCCGCGTTTGCGGTCGCGCTCGCGGCCGGCATCGCGGCGAGCGCCGGCTGCACGCTGGACCCGCGCGGTCCGGCGCCCATCTACAGCCGGCTGCCGGCCGCGCAATCGGGCCTGCCCGACGGCCAGCGACCGCTCACCGAGGCCGAACGCAAGCAATACGCGGCCATCGACAAACAGGTGATGACCGACCAGAACCAGGCATTCGCCGCGGACGCGGCCGCCCAGGCCTGGTCCCGCTACTACACGCCGCCGCCGGCGCCGTACTACGGTTATGGCTACGGCAGCTGGACGCCCGGCTGGACAGTCGGATACGGTTACTACCCGGGCTGGTAGGCGCGTCGCCGCGCCGCGGGCCGGGGTCGGCTCGCGGCCGTGCAACCCGCAAAGAAAAAGCGCGGCCATGCCGCGCTTTTTTGTGGCCCGTCACGCGTTATCGCGCGGCCGTTTTTTCCTTCGTGCGCCGCTCCGCGCGCTTCTGCTTCTCGGCTTTCTCGCGAGCGAGCCGGCGCAGCATGCTCTGGCTGGGCGGCGGATTCGGCACGACCCGCACCGGGGCCGCGGACATGTCGCCGGGTTTGGCCATCATGCTCGGGACGTCGGCGGGAGGCGACGGAATCGGCGCGTTCGGCGAAACGAACTGCACGAACACCTCGCCGTCCTTGATCATGCCCATTTCGTAGCGCGCACGCTCCTCGACGGCCGACGTGCCGTTCTGCAGATCCTGCACCTCGCCTGCGATGCGCTCGTTACGCAGCTTTTCGTCGGCGTTCTTCTGCATCTGCTGCGCGAGCCGTTCCTGCAACTGATGAACGCTCAGCCAGCCGCCGTGCCCCCACCAGAGCGGGTACTGGATCAACACCAGCAGCAGGATCAGGACACCAGTGACAAGCCGCATGAAATAAGCACACTCTCAGGAAAACACGAGGCCGGCCGCTCTTTCCGGACCCGGCGCGCCGCGCGCCCGGTCCGGCGGCTCAATACGCGCCGCCCTGCGCTATACGCAGGGCGGCGGACTGAATCAGACATGACGGCTGACCGGCTTGACGGCCATGACGATCGTCAACGCAGATTGTAGAACGTCGACTTGCCGGGGTAGCTGGCAATGTCGCCGAGATCCTCTTCGATACGCAGCAGCTGATTGTATTTGGAGATCCGGTCGCTGCGCGACAGCGAACCCGTCTTGATCTGCCCCGCGTTCAGACCCACGGCGATATCGGCAATCGTCGAATCTTCCGTTTCGCCCGAGCGGTGCGAGATCACGGCCGTGTAGCCGGCGCGCTTGGCCATCTCGATCGCGGCGAAGGTTTCCGTCAGCGTGCCGATCTGGTTGATCTTGATCAGGATCGAGTTCGCAATGCCCTTTTCGATCCCTTCCTTCAGGATGCGCGTGTTCGTGACGAACAGGTCGTCGCCCACCAGCTGGATCTTCTTGCCGAGGCGGTCGGTCAGCAGCTTCCAGCCGTCCCAGTCGCTCTCGTGCATGCCGTCTTCGATCGACACGATCGGGAACTTGTCGGCGAGCGTCGCGAGGTAATCGGTGAACTCGGCCGACGACAGTTGCAGGCCTTCGCCCGCGAGCTGGTACTTGCCGTCGTGGTAGAACTCGCTCGCCGCGCAGTCGAGCGCGAGCAGCACGTCTTCACCGGCGCGATAGCCGGCTTTTTCGATCGCCTGCAGGATCGTCGACAGGCATTCGTCGTTGCTGCCGAAATTCGGCGCGAAGCCGCCTTCGTCACCCACGGCGGTGCTCATCCCGCGGTCCGACAGGATCTTCTTCAGCGCATGGAACACTTCGGCGCCGCAGCGCAGCGCTTCGCGGAAAGTCGGCTGGCTGACCGGCACGATCATGAATTCCTGGATGTCCAGGCTGTTGTTCGCGTGCGCGCCGCCGTTGACGATGTTCATCATCGGCACCGGCAGCTGCATCGCGCCCGAGCCGCCGAAGTAGCGGTACAGCGGCAGGCCGGCTTCCTCGGCGGCCGCCTTCGCGACGGCCATCGACACCGCCAGCATCGCATTCGCGCCGAGGCGCGACTTGTTCTCGGTGCCGTCGAGTTCGAGCAGGGTCTTGTCGAGGAACGCCTGCTCCGACGCGTCAAGGCCCATGATCGCTTCGGAAATCTCGGTATTGATGTGCTCGACCGCCTTCAACACGCCCTTGCCGTTGTAGCGGCCGGCTTCGCCGTCGCGCAGTTCGATCGCTTCGCGCGAACCCGTCGATGCACCCGACGGCACCGCGGCGCGGCCCATCGTGCCCGATTCGAGCAGCACGTCGCATTCGACGGTGGGGTTGCCTCGCGAATCGAGAATCTCCCGACCGATGATATCTACGATAGCACTCATGGTTTCCTCAAGATATGACGTTGGATGCTTGCAGTGAAACGGTGTCCGGCTCACCAGGCGCCGCCTTCGCGCCGGACACTTTCGACAACCCCTGAAGCCCGGACGGCGCCGGGCGCAGCAAGCCGGTGCGGCGGTGCCCCGCCGGACGGCATGCCGCGCGCGGCATCAGTTGAAGTCGTTTTCGAGGAACGGCGTGCGCTTCACGGCCCGGTCGAGCGTCACGAGCATCTCGAGCAGGTCGGCCATGCGGCGCAGCGGCACGGCATTGGGACCGTCCGAGCGGGCTTGCGCCGGATCCGGATGGGTTTCCATGAAGAGCCCTGCCACGCCCGTTGCAACGGCGGCGCGTGCGAGGACCGGCACGAATTCGCGCTGGCCACCCGAACTGGTGCCCTGGCCACCCGGCAACTGCACCGAGTGGGTCGCATCGAACACGACAGGCGCGCCGGTCTCGCGCATGATCGCGAGCGACCGCATGTCCGATACGAGATTGTTATAGCCGAACGACACGCCGCGCTCGCACGCGAGGAAGCGGTCTTCCGAAAGCCCCGCCTCGCGCGCGGCCGCCCGCGCCTTGTCGATCACGTTCTTCATGTCGTGCGGCGCGAGGAACTGGCCTTTCTTGATGTTGACCGGCTTGCCCGAGCGCGCGCACGCATGAATGAAGTCGGTCTGGCGGCACAGAAACGCGGGCGTCTGCAGCACGTCGACCACCGCGGCGACCGGTGCGATCTCCTCCTCCGAATGCACGTCGGTCAGCACCGGCACGCCGGTCTGGCGGCGCACTTCGGACAGGATGCGCAGGCCCTCGTCCATGCCGAGCCCGCGAAACGACGTGCCGCTGCTGCGATTGGCCTTGTCGTAGGACGATTTGTAGATGAACGGAATCTCGAGCTTCGCGCAAATTTCCTTCAGCGCGCCGGCGGTGTCGATGGTCATCTGCTCCGATTCGACGACACAGGTGCCCGCGATCAGGAAAAACGGCTTGTCGAGCCCGACTTCGAAATCGCCCAGTTTCATGCTTTCTCCTCGACGGGCGACTGCTGATGCGCAAGCGCCGCTTCGACGAACGACTTGAACAGCGGGTGGCCGTCGCGCGGCGTGGACGTGAATTCCGGGTGGAACTGCACGCCGACGAACCACGGATGCATGTCGCGCGGCAGTTCCATCATTTCCGGCAGATCTTCGCTCGGCGTGCGCGCGCTGATGACGAGTCCCGCCGCTTCGAGCTGCGGCACGAAGCGGTTGTTCACCTCGTAACGGTGCCGGTGGCGCTCGTTCACGTCCTTGCCGTAGATCTGCTCGGCCATCGTGCCGGGCTTGATCGGGCAACGCTGCGAGCCAAGGCGCATCGTGCCGCCCAGGTCGGATTCCTCGGTGCGCTTTTCGACGCGGCCGTCGCGGTCGTACCACTCGGTGATCAGCGCGACCACGCGGTTTTCGGTGTCCGGATCGAACTCGGTGCTGTTCGCGTTCGCGAGGCCGACGACGTCGCGCGCGAACTCGATCACTGCGAGCTGCATGCCGAGGCAGATGCCCAGATACGGCACCTTCGCCTCGCGCGCGTAACGGATTGCGGCGATCTTGCCCTCGGTGCCGCGACGGCCGAAGCCGCCCGGCACCAGCACCGCATCGAGATGCCGCAGGCTTTCGACACCGTGCGCCTCGATCTCCTCGGAGTCGATGTATTCGATATTCACGCGCGTCGACGTGTGGATCGACGCATGGCGCAGCGCCTCGATCAGCGACTTGTACGATTCGGTCAGCTCGACGTACTTGCCGACCATGCCGATCGCGACCTCGTGCTTCGGGTGCTCGAGCCGGTGGACGAGATCCGACCACATCGACAGATCGGCCGGCTTCGCGCTGATCTTCAGCTCGTCGCAGATGATCGCGTCCATGCCCTGGTCGTGCAGCATCTGCGGAATCTTGTAGATGCTGTCCGCGTCCCACACGGAGATGACCGCGTCTTCGGGCACGTTCGAGAACAACGAAATCTTCGCGCGCTCGTCGTCCGGAATGCGGCGGTCTGCACGGCACAGCAGCACGTGCGGCGAAATGCCGATCTCGCGCAGCTTCTGCACGCTGTGCTGCGTCGGCTTGGTTTTCAGCTCGCCGGCGGTGGCAACCCACGGCACCAGCGTGAGATGCACGAAGCACGCGCTGTTGCGGCCGAGCCGCAGGCTCATCTGACGCGCGGCTTCGAGAAACGGCAGCGATTCGATGTCGCCGACGGTGCCGCCCACTTCGACGATCGCGACATCCGGCTCGCCGCAGGTCGCCGACGCGGCGCCACGCTCGATGAAGGCCTGGATCTCGTTCGTGATGTGCGGAATCACCTGCACGGTCTTGCCCAGGTAGTCGCCGCGGCGCTCCTTGCGGATCACCGATTCGTAGATCTGCCCGGTCGTGAAGTTGTTGGCCTTGCGCATCTTCGTGCTGATGAAGCGCTCGTAGTGGCCGAGGTCGAGATCGGTCTCCGCGCCGTCCTCCGTCACGAACACTTCGCCGTGCTGAAACGGACTCATCGTGCCGGGGTCGACGTTGATGTAGGGATCGAGCTTGAGGAGGGTGACTTTGAGACCGCGCGACTCGAGGATCGCGGCGAGAGAAGCGGCGGCAATACCCTTGCCGAGGGAAGACACTACGCCGCCGGTGACGAAAACATATTTGGTCATCGCAGGATGCTCGCGGGAAAAACGGATTATACCGTAAAGAGGGCCCTCAACCCAGCAAAATCCGCCCTGCCCGCACCGATCCCGCACCGTTTTCGGCCCCCTGCGCCGCGGCACGATCCGCGTTGCCGCACGCCCGTGCGAAGGGGTGCGCGCACGCGCCGCAAACGTCCCGAAGACGCGGGCGAAATCCGCCTGAGGCGCCCCTGTTCGACGGCCGGCGCAGGCATGCCCGACTGGAGCGCACGAAGATGCACACGAAGAAGCGCACGATGCGAGACGACATGCGCGAAGCGCGTCCTTGCCTCGCGCGCGTGCCGCGGTCTTCACTTCCTCTGCGTTATCTGAGTTATCCGCGCTGTTCGAGTTCGCGCAGCATGCGCTGCACGACGCGCGCGGTCTCCAGCGGCTTTTCCATCGGATACAGATGACTGCCCTCGATCCATTCGAGGTGACCGCCCGTGGCGTGGCGCGTGGCAACGAGCCCGGCCTGGCGGATCTCTTTCGAGCGGGTGCCGGCGATGAAACCGACCGGCACCGGCGCGCCGCGCGCGAGCCGGGCGCCGAGCGTATGCGGCAAGGTCCGGTAGATCTGGTATTCGATGCGGCGATCGAACGCCAGCGCCCGCGTGCCGTCGGCCGCGATCTGCGGAATGCCGAATTCGATATAGTCGGACAGCATCCGCTCGTCCCATTTCGCGAACGCCGGCTTCGTGTGGAAGTGGCGCCACGCTTCGTCGCGGCTCGCCCACTGCGTGCGGCGGTTACGCGTTGCCGCGGCGGGCGAGAGCCGCTCGTCGAGACCGGTCCATTGCGATACCCGCAGCATCGAGCTGCGCCAGCCGGCGATCACGGGTGAATCGAGCATCAGCACGCCACGCACCCATTGCGGCTTCTTCAATGCCGCCATCAGCGACAGATAGCCGCCGAGCGAATGGCCGACGAGCCAGACCGGCTGTTCGTAGCGGCGGCCGACGTCGTCGAGCAGCTGCTCGACCAGATGAGGCCAGTCCTGCGTGACCGGATAGCGCGCGTCGTGCGCGATGCGCTCGATGTAGCGCAGTTCGTAGTGATCGGCCAGCTCCGCGAAGATCGTGCGATACGTGGACGCGGGAAAGCCGTTTGCGTGCGAGAAGTGAATGATGTGCTTCAACGATGACGGTCTCCGTGGCTGGTTCCGCTACGGTTGCGCGGCGTTACGCTGCGTTAGGCTGCGTTCAGTCCATCCAGTAGCGGTGGTGCGTGCTGCGGTACCGTTCGAGCGTGAGCACGGCGGCATGCCCGGCCGTGCCGCGCGTGGCGACGATCTGCACGGCGCCATCCGCGTCGTTGCGCGCGAGCGCGATGTGGCGCGCGAGATAACGCGCGAACACACTCGGCGCCGGGTGATGAAAACGGTTGCGATAGCCTACCTGAAATACCGCAATCAGCGGCCCGATAGAGTCGAGGAACGGCTCGGTCGACGAGGTCTTGCTGCCGTGGTGAGGGACGACGAGTATCTGTGCGCTTAATGTGTCAAACGCGGCGGCACCGCCGGCAGCGCGCGCGACGAGCACGCGCTCCTGCGGCGCCTCGATGTCGGCCGCGAGCAGCGCCGCGGCAACGCCTGTGCCTGTGCCTGTGCCTGTGCCTGTGCCTGTGCCTGTGCCTGTGCCTGTGCCTGTGCCTGTGCCTGTGCCTGTGCCTGTGCCTGTGCCTGTGCCTGTGCCTGTGCCTGTGCCTGTGCCTGTGCCTGTGCCTGTGCCTGTGCCTGTGCCTGTGCCTGTGCCTGTGCCTGTGCCTGTGCCTGTGCCTGTGCCTGTGCCTGTGCCTGTGCCTGTGCCTGTGCCTGTGCCCGGCGGCACATCAGGCGCCGGCAGTGTCCGCACGCGCAGCACGCAGCAGTGCGCATTCGTCGGTCCGTGCAACGGCCCGGGGTCGGGCCACAGCATCGTGAACTCGACGTCATCCCACTGCCAGCGTTGCCCCGCCGCGCAGCGCACGATGCCGGCGCCGGCTGCGCGGGCGTGCGCCCACAAGCGGTTCGACGGCAGCAGCCCGGCCACGAATTGCCGTACGCGCACGCCGTCGAGCACCGCCGGCGCCCCGCCCGCGTGGTCGGAATCGTCATGGCTGATGACGAGCGAGTCGAGCGTGGTAATCCCGTGCGCCTGCAGATAGGGCACCACGATGCGCTCGCCTGCGTGCGTCGATTCGGGCCCCGGACCGGCGTCGAACAGCAGTGTGTGATGCGCGGTTTCGACGAGGACAGACGAGCCCTGGCCGATGTCGAGCGCGGTGAGCCGGAAAGCGCCGGGCGGCAGAGCGGACGGCGCCGGCCACAGCAGCGACAACCACGCGAGCGGCGCCGCCCAGCGCAGCGGCCAGCCGCGCGGCGCGAGACACCACGCGACGCCGGCCGCGGCGGCGCCCAGGGCCCAGCCTTCCGGCCGCGGCAGGCGCCACAGCGCCCACGCCGGCGCCGACAACGGCTGCAGGCCCGCCACGAGCACGTTCAGCAGACCATGCGCGGCGTGAAACGCATACGCGTCGAGCGGCGCAGGCAGCACGACGCCCGCAAGCACCGTCGGCGTCACCAGCATGCTGACCCACGGTATCGCAAACAGGTTGGCGAGCGGCCCCAACAGAGGAATCTGTCCGAACGCATAGACCGTCAGCGGGGCGAGCGCGATCGTCACAGCCCACTGCAGACGAATACCCTCGCGCAGGGCGGCAAGCCACCGCGCGACGCGCGTGCGTAACGCCATACGCCATGCCGCGCGCCATGCCGCGCGCCGGCTCTGCGACGCGGCCTCCTCGTCCGACGCGGGGTCGCGGTGCGCCGGCACGCGCGGGCGCGCCGACGTCACGAACAGGATCGCCGCCACCGCGCCGAACGACAGCCAGAAACCCGCGCCGAGCACCGCCCAGGGATCGAGCAGCAGCACGAGCCCGAGCGCCCACGCGAGCACCAGCGAACGCGCCACCTTCCGGCCACCGAGGAACGCGAGGGCCACCACGCCCGCCATCCCGAGCGCGCGCTGCGCCGGCACGTTGAATCCCGCCAGCGCCGCATAAAGCGCCGCGCACAGCACGCCCGCGCCGGCCGCCACCGCCTGCGCCGGCAACAGCAGCGGCCAGCCGCGCCCGACGAAGGCCGAGCGACGCCACAGCGCCCCCGCGAGCCAGCCGCCCAACCCTGCCACGAGGCCGATATGCAGCCCGGAAATCGCCACCAGATGACTTGTGCCGGTCGCGCGCATCAACGCCCGGTCGGCCGCGCTGATATCGTCCTGCGCACCAACCGCGAGCGCCACAACGACCCCCTGATGCGGCTCGTCGGCAAGCACCGTTTCGATCCGCGCGCGCAACGCGGCACGCCAGCGGTCGATCGCGATCGCGACGCCGTGCGCATCGCCGGCCAGCCGACGAGCCCGCGCCGGCTCGCTCACGTATCCGGTCGCGCGGATATTGCGTGCGAACAGCGCGGCCTCGGTGTCGCGAACGCCGTCGTTCGCGTTGCCGTGCGGGCGCTTCAGGCGCACCGTCAGCTGCCAGCGCGAACCCGGCGCGAGTGGCGGCAGCGCCTCGCCGGCTCGCGCGAACCACGCGAGTTCGATCGTGCGCGGAAATGACGCGAACGGCGCGCCTGCGGGATCGACGTCGAACAGAAAGCGCACGCTTTTGTCGTCGCGCGCGGGCAACCCGTGAATCGCGCCGCGCAGCGCGATGTCACGCCCTTCCCACTGGACCGGCAGGCTGATTGCGAGGCGCAGATGCGCACGCCATGCCGCATAGCCGAAGCCCGCGCAGCCGGCCGCGACACACAGCGCGCACACGCCGCCGCGCGCCCGCCAGCCTCGCCCGCGCATGCCCCAGCACGCGGCGGCGAGCGCGGCGGCACCCGCGAGCAGCAGCGCGAACGCGCCGCGCGGCGTGGGCAGCGCAGCCTGCTGCTGCAGAACGATCACGCCCGCCGCAAATCCGCACCAGACCGCCCGCATCCGCCCTCCTTTCGCCCAAACGCACAGGGGCGTCGGGCCGCAAGGCACGGTCAGACCACGGCGCGGACAGGCGCCGCGATGCCGCGCGAGGCGTGCTTCGCCCGACGCGAATCACCGGTCTGATTATGCAGACGAAAGCGCGAGGCGCGGCAGCGCCGCGTGCGCGTTAGCCGTTGTGCCAAGGGCAAGCTCGCGCGGATCGAGCACCCGCAGGTGTGCGAGTTGCGCGCCGATTGCCGGCACCTGGTCCGGCGTGTTGCGCTGCCGGTAGCGCCATGCGGGCGGGATGTCGGGCGCGTCGGTCTCCAGCACCAGCGCGTCGAGCGGCAGTTGCGCCGCGAGCCGGCGAATCTGCAAGGCCCGCTCGAACGTCAGATTGCCGCCGAACCCCAGATGCAGTCCCTGGTCGATGAATGCGCGCGCCTGCTGGAAGCTGCCGTTGAACGCGTGCGCAATGCCGCGATGCACGCGCTGGCTGCGCAGCCCCTTCAGCACCTGATCCTGCGATTTGCGCACATGGCAGATCACCGGCAGCTCGAACTCGCGCGCGAGCGCGAGCTGTGCGTGATAGAAGTGCTGCTGGCGCGCGTCGTCGAGGCCGGGCACGAAGAAGTCGAGGCCGATCTCGCCGACGCCGACAAAGCGCGGATCGTCGAGGCTCGCCGCGATCTCGCGCCGCAGCGCGTCGAGGTCCGCGTCCTGCGCGGCCGGCGTGAAGAGCGGATGAATGCCGAGCGCGTACGCGCCGCCCTCGATGCGGTGCGCGCACGCGCGCACGGTCGCGAAGTTCGCGCGCGCGACAGCCGGTATCACGATCCGCGCGACGCCGGCCGCCCGCGCGGCATCGGCCACCGCCGCGCGGTCCGCGTCGAACTCGGCGGCATCGAGATGACAGTGCGTATCGATCCACATGCGCGCCTCGCGCGGACGCGTTACACCGGCACCGACGGCTCTTCGTACAGCACGCCGTCGCGCAGGCGCATCGTGCGGTCGCAGCGCGCCGCCAGATCCGGGTCGTGCGTGACGATCACGAAGCTGGTTTCGAACGAGCGCGACAGCTCGAGCATCAGGTTGAACACGGTGTCGGCGGTGCCGCCGTCGAGATTGCCGGTCGGCTCGTCGGCCAGCACGCAGGCTGGGTTCGTGACGAGCGCGCGCGCGATCGCGACGCGCTGCCGCTCGCCGCCCGACAGCTCGCCCGGCCGGTGCTTCGCGCGATGCGCGAGGCCGACCCGCTCGAGTGTCTGCAGCGCCGCGTGGCGCGCTTCCTCGACCGGCAGACGGCGAATCCGCAGCGGCATCGCGACGTTGTCGAGCGCGGTGAATTCCGCGAGCAGATGATGGAACTGGTAGACGAAGCCGAGCGCGCGATTGCGCAGATCGTTGCGCTCGCGCTCCGAGAGCTTCGTGAAGGGCTTGCCGAGCAGCGACACCTCGCCGGCGCTCGGATCGTCGAGGCCGCCGAGCACGTGCAGCAGCGTGCTCTTGCCCGAGCCGGATGCGCCGACGATCGCGAGCTTCTCGCCGCGGCGCACCGTGAGACGCGCGTCGTTGAGCACCTGCACGTTCAGGCCGCCCTGCACGAACGACTTCGAAATGCCGCTCGCCTCCAGCACGAACGGATGCGGCGCGGCGCCGGATGCCGCGGCCTGCGCGGACGAGGGAGCGTTCATCAGATCACTCATAGCGCAGCGCCTCCGCGGGGCGAACCTTCGCGCCGCGCCAGCTCGGATAGAGCGTGGCGAGCGCCGACAACAGGAATGCGATCGAGCCGATCCGGATCACGTCGCCCGCGACGAGTTCGGACGGCAGTTCGCTGATGAAGTACACCGACGGCGGCAGGAACTGAACGCCGAACAGATGTTCGATCATCGGCACGAGCCACGGAATGCTCCACGCGATCAGGCAGCCGAGCGCGACGCCGATTGCCGTGCCGATGAAGCCGATCGTCACCCCCTGCACGACGAAGATCTTCATGATCGAGCCCGGCTGCGCGCCGAGCGTGCGCAGGATCGCGATATCGGCCTGCTTGTTCGTGACCGTCATCACGAGCGACGACACGAGATTGAACGCCGCCACCGCGATGATCAGCGTGAGGATGATGAACATCATGCGCTTTTCGATCTGCACCGCGGAGAACCACGTCTTGTTCTGCTGCGTCCAGTCGCGGATGTAGAGGTCGCCCGTCAGGGTGTGCGACAGTTCGCGCGCGACCTGCGGCGCGCGCTGCATGTCGCGCAGGCGCAGCCGCACGCCGGTCGGCGCGGGCAGCCGGAACAGCACCTCCGCATCGTGGATGTTGATGAGCGCGAGCGTGCTGTCGTATTCGTAGTGGCCCGATTCGAACAGCCCGACCACCGTGAACTGCTTGAGCCGCGGCAGCATCCCGGCCGGCGTGATCGTGCCTTCGGGCGCGACCAGCGTGAGCTTGTCGCCGACCGACACGCCGAGGTTGTCGGCGAGATCCACGCCGAGCACGATGCCGAAGTCGCCGGGCTTCAGGTCGGACAGCTGACCGCCCTTCATTTCGCGCGAGATGTCCGACACGTCGGGTTCGAGCGCCGGATCGACGCCGCGCAGCGCAACGCCGCTCACCGCGTCCTGGCGCGTGAGCAGCGCCTGCGCATCGACATACGGCGCCGCGCCGATCACTTCGCGGTTCTGCTTCGCCTCCTTCGCGGTGAGCTTCCAGTCCGGCATCGAGCCGGTCGGCGAGAAGATCTCGATGTGGGCGAGCACCGACAGCATCCGGTCGCGCACCTCTTTCTGGAAGCCGTTCATCACCGACAGCACGACGATCAGCGCGGCCACGCCGAGCGCGATGCCCGACATCGACACCAGCGCGATGAACGAAATGAAGCCGTTGCCGGTCGTGCGCTTGCCGGCGCGCGTGTAGCGCCAGCCGATCTGCCATTCGTAGGGAAGTTTCAAGCGAGTCCTTTTCTGCGTTTCGTGATCCCGTGCCATACGCGCGGCTGTCGAGTGGCTTACGCCCCCGGGATCGACAGTCGCGGCGCCGCGCGCAACGCGCGGCAGCCGTGACCCTTGGTGTCCGATCGGCGGCGATGGTTCCGGAGCGCCCACGCGCGGCACGCGCCGCCGCGTGGGCCGCCGCCTCGCGTAGGCCGCCGCACGCGCCGCCGCGTAGCCACCACCGTGCCCGCTGCCTGGACGCCGCCGAGCGTGCGCCGCCGAGCGTGCGCCGCCGAGCGTGCGCCGCCGATCAAGCGCGAAGTTTGCCATACAATGCGCACCATCATGCACGCTGACCGTCTGCCCCCTCCTGCCCGTCCCGACCGCGTCCACCTGCTGCTGCCTTTCGCGCTGCCCGCGGCGCCCGGCGCGTCCGGCACCCCCGGCACCCCCGGCATGCCCGGATTCCCCGGCCTTGCCGGGACCCCGGCGTTCGCGCGGCTCGTCGCCCGCGCCCGATTGACGCAGGCGGCGCACGGCGAGGACTTCCAGCGCACGCTGCCGCACGAGCGCTGGCTTGCGCAGTGCTTCGGCGCGGCGCCGCAGGACGACGCCGACGCCGCGCCGCTCGCGCCGTACATGCTGCGCGCCGACGGCGGCGAGCCCGGCGATGCCGTGTGGGCCTGCGTGCAGCCGGTGCACGTGCGCATCGCGCACGACCATCTGGTGCTGATCGACCCGGCGTCGCTCGACCTGGACGAAGCGGATGCCGCCGCGCTGCTCGACGTCGCGCGGCCGCTCGTCGAAGGGCTGGGCGTGCGCGTGCTCGCGCCGAACCCGTTGCGCTGGTATCTGTCGAGCGCGACGCTCGCCTCGCTCGCCGGCGCGTCGCCGCTGCGCGCGAGCGGCCGCAACATCGAGATCTGGCTGCCGCACGAGGCCGGCAGCGGCGCGCGCGCGCTCGCCTGGATGAAGCTGCAGAACGAGGTGCAGATGGCCTGGTTCGAGCATCCGGTCAACCTCGCGCGCGAGGCGCGCGGCCTGCCCGCGGTCAACTCGATCTGGTTTCACGCACAGGGCGCCGCGCGGCCCGTCAAAAGCCCGTTCGCGCGCGTGCTGTCGGACGCGGTCGCGACGCGCGGCCTCGCGCGCGCGGCCGGGGTCGCAAACGACGCGGCAGCGCCGTCGTTCGCCGCACTGGCGGCGCGCGCGGATGCGCCGGCGGCCGGCGCGACCCTGGTCGAGCTCGATTCATGCACGGCGCCGTTCATCATGGAGGACGGCGCCGGCTGGCAGCAGGCGTTCGCCGCGCTGGAGGCGAACTGGTTCGCCCCCGCGCTCGACGCGCTGCAGCACGGCCGGCTCGGCGAGCTCGGCCTCACGCTGTGCGGCGATACCGGTTCGGTCACGCTCGCGCTCACGCGCGCCGACCTGCGCAAGTTCTGGCGCCGTCGCACGCCGGCCGCGCTCGCAACCGCCTGATGCACACCTGATGCACCGTTGATGTCTCCCCTGCCCCTTCCGCCCGACACTCTTCACGCATGACCCGAATCGTTACGCGCTCCTGCCCTCCCGCCGACGCCGAAGCGTTGACCCGCCACGGCCTGCATCCGGTGCTGGCGCGCCTTTACGCGGCCCGCGGTGTGTGCCACCCGGACGACCTCGAAACGGGCCTCGCGCGCCTCGTGCCGCCGGCGCTGCTCAAGGGCTGCGACGCGGCCGCCGCGCTGCTCGCCGACGCGCTCGGCGCGCGCCGCCGGATGCTGGTGGTCGCCGACTACGACTGCGACGGCGCGACCGCCTGCGCGGTCGCGGTGCGCGGCCTGCGCCAGTTCGGCGCGCAGATCGACTACCTCGTGCCGAACCGCTTCGAGTACGGCTACGGCCTCACGCCGGAGATCGTCGCGCTCGCGGCGCAGCGGGCGGGCGGGCCGCCCGATCTGCTGATCACGGTGGACAACGGCATTGCGAGCGTCGACGGCGTCGCCGCCGCCAATGCGCTCGGCATCGACGTGCTCGTCACCGATCACCATCTGCCGGGCGACGCGCTGCCCGCCGCCCGCGCGATCGTCAATCCGAACCAGCCGGGCTGCGCGTTTCCGAGCAAGCATATCGCCGGGGTCGGCGTGATGTTCTACGTCCTGCTCGCGCTGCGCGCCGAACTGCGCCGGCGCGGCGCGTTCGAGGCCGGCGCGCCCGAGCCGCGCCTCGACGGGCTGCTCGACCTCGTCGCGCTCGGCACGGTGGCCGACGTCGTGCGGCTCGACGGCAACAACCGGATTCTGGTCGCGCAGGGTCTGCAGCGCATCCGCAAGGGCAAGATGCAGCCGGGCATCGCCGCGCTGTTTCGCGCCGCCGCGCGCGACGCGCGCCGCGCCTCCGGCTTCGACCTCGGCTTCGCGCTCGGGCCGCGGCTGAATGCGGCCGGGCGGCTGTCGGACATGTCGCTCGGCATCGAATGCCTGATCACCGACGACGTGGGTCGCGCATGGACGCTCGCCCAGCAGCTCGACGCGATCAACCGGGAGCGTCGCGAAATCGAGGCCGGCATGCAGGAGCAGGCGCTCGCCGACCTGTCGGCGCTCGACCCGGCCGGCCGCGCGACGCTCACGCTGTTCAACCCGGACTGGCATCAGGGCGTGATCGGCATCGTCGCCGGCCGGCTGAAGGAAAAATTCCACCGGCCCGCGATCACGTTCGCACCGGCCGACGACAGCGGCGTCCTCGTGAAAGGCTCGGGCCGCTCGATCGCGGGCTTTCACCTGCGCGACGCGCTCGACCTGATCTCGAAGCGCGAGCCGGGCCTGCTCGTCAAGTTCGGCGGCCACGCGATGGCCGCCGGCCTCACGCTCGCCGCATGCGACCTCGCGCGCTTCACCGCGGCGTTCGAGACGGTCGGCGAGGCGTGGCTGACGCAAGAAGCGCTCGCGCGCGTCGTCGAAACCGACGGCGATCTGGAGGACGCCTACTTCACGCCGCAGTTCGTCGAGATGCTCGACGCGCAGGTGTGGGGCCAGGGGTTCCCCGCGCCGCTCTTCGCGGGCGAGTTCGACATCGCGTCGCAGGCGCTCGTGAAGGACCGGCATCTGAAGCTGCAACTGCTGCGCGGCCGCCAGCGCTTCAACGCGATCTGGTTCAACCACACCGACACGCTGCCCGCGCGCACGACGCTCGCGTACCGGCTCGCGAGCGACACGTGGAACGGCGTGGCGCGCGTGCAGCTGATCGTCGAGCACGCGCTCGGCTAGGCGCGCGGCGGCCCCCCGCGCCCGGCGGCGCGCGCCGATCGGCTATAATTTCAGCTTTTTACGAAGCGATAGAAGATCGACATGGAAGCGGAACGTCTGAACGCGATCGAAGCCTCTCTGGCTGACCTGCGCCATCGCGCGGGCGAGCTACGGGGGTATCTTTGACTACGACGACAAGGCCCGGCGCCTGATCGAAGTCAACCGCGAACTGGAAGACCCGGACGTCTGGAACGACGCGAAGCACGCGCAGGCGCTCGGCAAGGAAAAGAAGCTGCTCGACGACGTCGTCGGCAAGCTCACGTCGCTCGATAACGACCTGCGCGACACGCAGGACCTGTTCGGGATGGCGCGCGAGGAAGACGACGAGGCCACCCTCGTCGCGTGCGAGAGCGACGCGCAGCTGCTCGAAGCGCGCGTCGCGGATATGGAGTTCCGCCGGATGTTCTCGAACCCGGCCGACCCGAACAACGCGTTTCTCGACATCCAGGCAGGCGCCGGCGGCACCGAGGCGTGCGACTGGGCCGCGATGCTGCTGCGCCAGTATCTGCGCTACTGCGAACGCAAGGGCTTCAAGGCCGAGGTGCTGGAGCAGACCGACGGCGACGTCGCCGGCATCAAGAACGCCACCATCAAGATCGAAGGCGAATACGCATACGGCTTTCTGCGCACCGAAACCGGCGTGCACCGGCTCGTGCGCAAGTCGCCGTTCGATTCGTCGGGCGGCCGCCATACGTCGTTCTCGTCGGTGTTCGTCTACCCGGAGATCGACGACTCGATCGAGGTCGAGATCAATCCGGCCGACCTGCGCATCGACACCTACCGCGCGTCCGGGGCCGGCGGCCAGCACATCAACAAGACCGACTCCGCGGTGCGCATCACCCACCTGCCGAGCGGCATCGTCGTGCAGTGCCAGAACGACCGCTCGCAGCACCGCAACCGCGCGGAGGCGATGGCCATGCTGAAATCGCGCCTGTACGAAGCCGAGATCCGCAAGCGCCAGGCCGAGCAGGACAAGCTCGAAGCCGGCAAGACCGATGTGGGCTGGGGACATCAGATCCGCTCGTACGTGCTCGACAACAGCCGGATCAAGGATCTGCGCACCAACGTCGAAATCAGCAACACGAAGAGCGTGCTCGACGGCGACCTCGATCCGTTCATCAGCGCGAGCCTGAAACAGGGCATCTGACGCGTGCGGCGCCGTGCCGCCGGTGTGTGCCGGCGGCGACGCCCGCCGGCGGCAGACGCGAAGCACACGCGCCGCGCCGCCTCCCCCGCTACCCGACTATCGACCGATCATGACTGAACCGACCCAAACGAACGCCGCGCCCGAAAGCGACGACAACAAGATCATGGCCGAGCGCCGCGAGAAGCTGCGCGAGCTGCGCGAGCAAGGCGTCGCCTATCCGAACGACTTCCGCCCGACGCATCACGCGGCCGATCTGCAGAGCGAGTACGCGGCGACGGACAAGGACGCGCTCGAAGCGCAGCCGCTCCAGGTCGCGGTGGCCGGCCGCATGATGCTCAAGCGCGTGATGGGCAAGGCGAGCTTTGCGACCGTGCGCGACGGCTCCGGGCAGATCCAGTTCTTCATCACGCCGGCCGACGTCGGCGAAGCGACCTACGACGCATTCAGGAAATGGGACATGGGCGACATCGTCGCCGCGCGCGGCGTGCTGTTTCGCACCAACAAGGGCGAGCTGTCGGTGCGCTGCACGGAGCTGCGGCTGCTGTCGAAGGCGCTGCGCCCGCTGCCGGACAAGTTCCACGGGCTCGCCGACCAGGAGATGAAATACCGGCAGCGCTACGTCGACCTGATCGTCACACCTGAGACGCGGCGCACGTTCGTCGCGCGCACGAAGGCGATTTCGTCGGTGCGCCGCTACATGGCCGAGGCCGGCTTCATGGAAGTCGAAACGCCGATGCTGCATCCGATTCCCGGCGGCGCCGCGGCCAAGCCGTTCGTCACGCATCACAACGCGCTCGACATGCAGATGTTCCTGCGCATCGCGCCGGAGCTGTACCTGAAGCGGCTCGTGGTCGGCGGCTTCGAGCGCGTGTTCGAGATCAACCGGAATTTCCGCAACGAGGGCGTGTCGGTGCGCCACAATCCGGAATTCACGATGATCGAGTTCTACGCGGCCTACACCGATTATCGCTGGCTGATGGACTTCACCGAGCAGTTGATCCGCCAGGCGGCCATCGACGCGCTCGGCACCGCGACCATCAGCTATCAGGGCCGCGAGCTCGATCTGTCGAAGCCGTTTCATCGGCTGACGATCACGCAGGCGATCCGCAAGTACGCGCCGCAGTACACCGACGCGCAACTCGCGGATGCGGCGTTCCTGCGCACGGAGCTGAAGCAGTTCGGCATCGACGCGTCGCAGCCGCAGTTCCTGAACGCGGGAGTCGGCGCGCTGCAGCTTGCGCTGTTCGAAGAGACGGCGGAATCGCAATTGTGGGAGCCGACGTACATCATCGACTATCCGGTCGAAGTGTCGCCGCTCGCGCGCGCCTCCGATACGGTGGCGGGGATCACCGAGCGCTTCGAGCTGTTCATCACGGGCCGCGAGATCGCCAACGGCTTCTCGGAACTGAACGATCCGGAAGACCAGGCCGCGCGCTTTCGCAAGCAGGTGGACCAGAAAGACGCCGGCGACGAGGAAGCGATGTTCTACGACGCCGACTACATCCGCGCGCTCGAATACGGGATGCCGCCGGCGGGCGGCTGCGGCATCGGCATCGACCGTCTCGTGATGCTGCTCACCGACAGCCCGAGCATCCGCGACGTGATCCTGTTCCCGCATCTGCGCCGCGAAGACTGACCGCTGACGACCGACGCCGCGTCACGCGTGCGGCGCGCGCGTCAGGCGGATCGCGCCGCACAGCGCCGCCGCAAAAGGCCCGCGCAAGGAAGTCCGCCGCGCCATGCAAAAAGGCGATTCCAGATGGAATCGCCTTTTTGCTTTTGCGATGCAAGCCGCGTCGCGCGACGCCGCCCGCATCCGCACACCCTCAACGCGCACCCTCAATAATCGGCGTCTTCGATCCACGCCGCCTGGATCGCTTCGAGGATCTTCTCGCTGGAGCGGTTCGGATCGTCGCTGAAGCCTTCCAGCTCCATCACCCAGCGGTGCAGGTCCGTAAAACGGATCTGCTGGGGATCGACTTCGGGGTGCTTGTCGGTCAGCGCCATCGCAATATCCTGGATGTCGGTCCACTTCATCGGTGAGCCCTCCTGTCAGTGATTTTCCTTCGCATGATTGATCGAGTAGCGCGGGATTTCGACCACGAGATCCTGCCCGGCCGGCACGATGGCCTGGCACGACAGCCGCGATTCGGGCTCGAGCCCCCATGCCTTGTCGAGCAGATCGTCTTCGTCCTCCCCGGACGGCGCAAGGGCGTTGAACCCTTCGCGCACGATCACGTGGCAGGTCGTGCACGCGCACGACTTCTCGCACGCATGCTCGATTTCAATGCCGTGTTCGAGCAGATTGTCGCAGATGCTTTTGCCCGGCGCAGCATCGATCACCGCGCCCTCCGGGCACAGTTCGACATGGGGCAGCACAACGATTTGAGACATACGGTTTCCGTTTCATCTGGGGCACGTCCGCCGGCGAACTGGCTGCGTACCATTTTACTGGCGGCGCGCGCATTTTGGCGCGCGCCAACTGATTCTCCCGGACGGACGCGCTCGGACGCGAACAGCCGGGCGCAGGCCCGCTCAGATTTCGTCGAGCCGGCGGCCGGCAAGCGCCGCGCGAATCCCCTTGTCCATCCGGCGCGCCGCGAATTCGTCGGTGCCTTCGGCGAGGCGCTTCGTCGCCGCTTCGATCGCATCGGCATCGTCGCGTCCGGCGACTTCGCGCAAGTCCGCCAAGAGCGCATCGAGCGCCGCGCGCTCCTGCGCATCGAGCAGGTCCGCATCGGCGGCCAGCGCCGCCGCGGTCGCTTCGATCAGGCGCTGCGCGTCGACCTGCGCCTCGCGCAGCGCGCGCGCGCGCATGTCGACCTCGGCGGTCTTGAAGCTGTCTTCGAGCATTCGCGCGATGTCGTCGTCCGCGAGTCCGTACGAAGGCTTCACGACCACCGACGCCTCGACGCCCGAGTGCTGTTCGCGCGCGAACACGGACAGCAGCCCGTCCGCATCGACCTGATAGGTCACACGAATGCGCGCCGCGCCCGCGGCCATCGGCGGAATGCCGCGCAGCTCGAAGCGAGCGAGCGAGCGGCAATCCGACACCAGCTCGCGCTCGCCCTGGACGACGTGAATCGCCATCGCGGTCTGGCCGTCCTTGAAAGTCGTGAAGTCCTGTGCGCGCGCCGTCGGGATGGTCGAGTTGCGCGGGATGATCTTCTCGGTGAGCCCGCCCATCGTTTCGACGCCGAGCGACAGCGGAATCACGTCGAGCAGCAGCCAGTCGTCGCCGTTCGCGCCGCGGTTGCCCGCCAGCAGATCCGCCTGGATCGCCGCGCCGAGCGCGACCACCTGGTCCGGGTCGAGATTGGTCAGCGGCGGCTGGCCGAAGAACGCTTCGACCGCATGGCGGATCACCGGCATGCGGGTCGCGCCGCCCACCAGCACGACGCCCTTGATGTCCTTCGTCGTCACCTTCGCGTCGCGCAGCGCCTTCTTCGTCGGCCCGAGCGTGCGTTGCACGAGCGCGCGCGTGATCGCCTCGAAGGCCGCGTCGTCGATCGCCAGATCGAGCGTCGCCCCATCCGACAGCGTCACGCACACCGATGCCCGCGGCGCCGACGACAGCGCCTCTTTCGCGGCGCGCACGCTGTCGAGCAGCAGGCGCACGTCCTGCGGTTCGAGCGAACCGGGTGCGATACCCGCCTGCGCCAGCACGTGACGATAGAGCGCGTGATCGAAATCGTCGCCGCCGAGCGCCGAATCGCCGCCGGCGGCCAGCACCTCGAACACGCCGCGCGTGAGCTTCAGGATCGACAGGTCGAACGTGCCGCCACCGAGGTCGTAGACCGCATACAGCCCCTCCGCGCCGGTGTCGAGCCCGTAGGCGATCGCCGCCGCGGTCGGTTCGTTCAGCAGCCGCAGCACGTTCAGGCCGGCGAGCTGCGCGGCGTCCTTGGTTGCCTGGCGCTGCGCTTCGTCGAAATACGCGGGCACCGTGATCACCGCGCCGACCAGTTCGTCGCCGAGCGAGTCCTCGGCGCGCTGGCGCAGCGTCGCGAGAATTTCCGCCGACACCTCGACCGGGCTCTTCACGCCGTCGACAGTACGGATCTGCACCATGCCGGGCGCGTCGACGAAATCGTACGGCGCGTTCTCGGCGCCCTCCACGTCCGCCTTGCCGCGGCCCATGAAGCGCTTCACCGACACGATCGTGTTGCGCGGGTCGCTGGCCGCCTCGGCCTTCGCGACGCGCCCGATGCGGCGGCGACCCTGCGCGAGATAGCGGACCACCGACGGCAGCAGCACGTGGCCGTCTTCGTCAGGCAGCACTTCGGGCACGCCGCTGCGCACCGCGGCGACAAGCGAGTTGGTCGTGCCGAGATCGATGCCGACCGCGAGACGCCGCTGGTGCGGAGCCGGCGCCATGCCGGGTTCGGAGATTTGCAGTAAGGCCATCTGGGATCTTCTTCAGAGCGCGCGGCGCTCCGTCATCCATGTTCGCGTTGCTGGTTCAGTGCTTGCCCGTTGCGAGCGCGCGTCGCTCAGCCTTCGAGCCGCTCGATCTGGGCGCCGGTTTCGGTGGCGACGCGCTCGATAAACATCAGTTGCCGCACCGCTTCGCTCGCGGCCTGGTTCGCGCCGCTGTCGAGCAGCGCGCCGAGCCGGTCGAAACGCACGCGCTCCTCGTCGCGCAGCTCGGCGAGCAGCGCATCGAGCGCGTCGACATTCTTCGCCGCCGCGGCGTCCTCGATGGCTTCGCGCCATTCCATCTGCTGCATCAGGAACGCGGGCTCCATCGCGGTGTTGTTCTCGGCGCCGACGTCGATGCCGCGCAGCGCCAGCAGATAGGTCGCCCGCTTCAGCGGATCGCGCAGCGTCTGGAACGCCTCGTTCGCGCGCGTCGCCCATTGCATCGCGACGCGCTTTTGCGCGTCGCCGGCCGCCGCGAAGCGGTCCGGATGCACCTGCGACTGCACCGCGCGATAGGCGCGTTCGAGCGCCGGCAGGTCCAGCGCGAACTGCGCCGGCAGGTCAAACAGGTCGAAGTGGCTGTCGGTTAGCGCGGCCATCGCAATCGGGTCCGTTCAGGAGGGTCTCAGGAAGCGCAAGGGGATACACGGGCGAACGTGCAAGCGGGCGCACGGCAAGCGGACGCGCTGCGGGCCGGCGCGCTACAAACCAAAAAGGCGGCCTGTGCCGCCTTTTGTCCGCTGCGCGCGGAGCCGGCCGGCTCAGACGCGAAACGATTCGCCGCAGCCGCACTCGTCCTTCGCGTTCGGATTGTTGAAGCGAAAGCCTTCGTTCAGCCCTTCGCGCGCGAAATCCAGTTCGGTGCCATCGATATAGGCGAGGCTCTTCGGGTCGACGATGATTTTCACGCCATTGCACTCGAACACCTGGTCTTCCGGCGCCAGTTCGTCCACATACTCGAGCTTGTACGCGAGCCCCGAGCACCCGGTCGTGCGCACGCCGAGCCGCAGCCCGACCCCCTTGCCGCGCCGGGTCAGATACTTCTGCACGTGCTGTGCTGCCTTTTCGGTCAACGTAATTGCCATAGCGTTTCTCATCGGGCCGCGCCCGTTTGTGCGCGGCCACCCTGCCTGTCATATCGCCCGCGCGGCGCACGCGTCGAGCGCCGCGCCTGCGTTGCCCTGCCTTCCCGCGCGACCCGTCAGGCCGCTTCGTGCGCGCCGCCCGCTTCGGCCGTCTCGCCGTGACGCTGGCGGTAGTCGGCGACCGCTGCCTTGATCGCGTCTTCCGCGAGAATCGAGCAGTGGATCTTCACCGGCGGCAGCGCCAGTTCCTCGGCGATCTGCGTGTTCTTGATCGACATCGCCTCGTCGAGCGTCTTGCCCTTCACCCATTCGGTGACGAGCGAACTCGACGCGATGGCGGAGCCGCAGCCGTAGGTCTTGAACTTCGCGTCTTCGATCACGCCGTCCGCGCCCACGCGGATCTGCAGCTTCATCACGTCGCCGCAGGCGGGCGCGCCGACCATGCCGGTGCCGACCGTGTCGTCGTCCTTCGCGAACGAACCGACATTGCGGGGGTTTTCGTAATGGTCCAGAACCTTGTCGCTATAAGCCATGATGACACTCCTTGATTCGTTTCAATCTGCGTTCGATGCGGCGCGCGTCAGTGCGCGGCCCACTGGATCGTCGAGAGATCGACGCCGTCCTTGTACATTTCCCACAACGGCGACAGATCGCGCAGCTTCGAGATCTTGGTCTTCAGCAGATTGATCACATAATCGACCTCCTGCTCCGTCGTGAAGCGGCCGACGGTGAAGCGGATCGAGCTGTGCGCGAGCTCGTCGTTGCGGCCGAGCGCGCGCAGCACGTACGACGGTTCCAGCGACGCCGACGTGCACGCCGACCCCGACGACACCGCGACGTCCTTCACCGCCATGATCAGCGACTCGCCTTCGACGAAGTTGAAGCTGATGTTCAGGTTGTGCGGCACGCGCTGCGTCATGTCGCCGTTCACGTAGACCTCTTCGATTTCCGTGAGGCCGCGCAGCAGCCGGTCGCGCAGCATGCGGACGCGCTCGTTCTCGGTGGCCATTTCCTCGCGCGCGAGCCGGAATGCCTCGCCCATGCCGACGATCTGATGCGTCGCGAGCGTGCCCGAGCGCATCCCGCGCTCGTGGCCGCCGCCGTGCATCTGCGCCTCGATCCGCACGCGCGGCTTGCGGCGCACGTACAGCGCGCCGATGCCCTTCGGGCCATACGTCTTGTGCGCCGAGAACGACATCAGGTCGACCTTCAGCTTCTGCAGGTCGATTTCGATCTTGCCGGTGGCCTGCGCGGCGTCGACGTGAAAAATGATGCCTTTTTCGCGGCAGATTTCGCCGAGCGTGGCGATGTCCTGGATCACGCCGATCTCGTTGTTGACCGACATCACCGACACCAGAATCGTGTCCGGGCGCAGCGCGGCACGGAACACGTCGAGATCGATCAGACCGTCGTCCTTCACGTCGAGATACGTGACTTCGAAGCCTTCGCGCTCGAGCTCGCGGCAGGTGTCGAGCACGGCCTTGTGCTCGGTCTTCACCGTGATCAGGTGCTTGCCCTTGCTCTTGTAGAAGTGCGCGGCGCCTTTCAGCGCGAGATTGTCCGACTCCGTCGCGCCCGACGTCCAGATGATTTCGCGCGGATCCGCATTGACGAGCGCCGCGACATGCTCGCGCGCCTCTTCGACCGCGCGCTCCGCTTCCCAGCCGTACGCGTGACTGCGCGAGGCCGGGTTGCCGTACTGCTCGCGCAGGTACGGAATCATCTTGTCCACCACGCGCGGATCGACCGGGGTCGTGGCGCTGTAATCCATGTAAATGGGCAGGTGGGGTATCTCGTTATTCATGTATCGCTCCGGGGACATCATGTGCTCTGGCTTCGGAATCCGGGTTCGCCGCGAACGGCGCGCGCCCTATGAACCGGCCATGTTGAAAACGGAATTCGGCCCTTTCGGCGCGACCCGCGCCGTCTCGACCGCCGCCTCGCTGCGCCGGTCGCGCAGCACGGCGGCCGTGCCCTCGCGCGAGCGCTGCTGGTCGACCAGATCCTTCAGCGACACCGAATCGAGGTACTCGACCATTTTCTGGTTCAGCGTGGACCACAGTTCGTGCGTCATGCAGTGGCCGTCGTGCTGCTTGGTGCCTTCGCACGTGCCTTTGCCGCCGCATTGCGTCGCATCGAGCGGCTCGTCGACCGCGATGATGATGTCGGCGACCGTGACGTCCTCCGCGCGGCGCGCGAGATTGTAGCCGCCGCCCGGCCCACGCACGGATTCGACGATCTCGTGCCGGCGCAGCTTGCCGAACAGCTGCTCGAGGTACGACAGGGAAATGTGCTGGCGCTGGCTGATACCCGCAAGCGTCACCGGGCCCTGCTCCTGGCGCAGCGCCAGGTCAATCATCGCCGTGACGGCGAACCGGCCTTTCGTGGTGAGTCTCATGATGGTGGGGGACCGCAATTCTCGACAAGTTTTGTCAAGTATAAATACATGAGCGTTTCAGTCAAGTATCCCTGCCGCGAATCGGGTCATTTATTTGACGCGGATCGAGGCGGAAACGTCCGCCGCGGCAACGAGTTGCGGCCTCAGCAGCGCGATCAGGCCGCTGCAGGCGGCTTCGCACTGGTCGAGCACGCGCTCGAAGCCGGCCGCGCCGCCAAAATACGGGTCCGACACCTCGTGCTCGCCGACCCAGCGCGCGTCGCCGGGCGGCACGAACTCCATCAGCAGACGAATCCGGTCGTGTTGCGCCGCGGGCCCAATCCGGCGCAACGCGGCGACGTTTGCGTCGTCCATGGCGACCAGCAGGTCGAAGCGCGCGAAGTCGTCCGGGCCGATCTGGCGGCCGCGCAAGCCGGACAGATCGTAGCCGCGCCCCGCCGCCGCGCGTTGCGCGCGCTCGTCGGGCGCCGCGCCGATGTGCCAGTCGCCGGTGCCGGCGGAATCCACCACGATCTGCTGTTCCAGTTGCGCACCGCGCACCTGCTGGCGCATCACTTCTTCCGCGGTCGGCGAACGGCAGATGTTCCCGAGGCAGACAAAACAGATCGAAACGGTTTTCATCGAACGGCGGATGCAGCGCATCCCGGCAGGGTTGACGGCGGTGCCGCGATTATACAAAGGCCCGCGCGATCGCGCCGGGCGCCGCGGCAACCGGCGAGGCGGCTCAGGACGCCCGCGGCGCGGGCAGCGCGGCCGCCGCACGCAGCGGCCGCGATACGTGGACCGGATTGGCGCCGACGAGGCCATACGAAAACGTCCGCGCCAGCTCGGCGCTCAGTTGCCCGACCGCAAGCGGCTGCTGGGAAGCGCGCGCCGCGTGCCCGTGCGCCGCGTACAGATACGCCGCCACGGCGAACGGCACGAATACCGCGAGAGGCCAGACCATCGCTATTGTCTTTTTCATGATGTCGCTCTTTTCCGATTGAAACGGGCTGGGGCGCACCGCCCACTATGCCCATGTGAAATGGTATAGAACGAATCAATCGGGATAAACCCGTCCCGGCGAGATACAGCGTTGCGTCCCGACGAACAGTCTCGCCCGCCGGTCAGCCGACGTGCTTGCGCTGCGCCGCGTACAACTCGCGGAACGTCCGGCCGACCGGCTCCGGCAGATCGCGCGTCGCGGTCCAGCCGGCGGCGAGCGGCAGGCGCGCGATCGCGCGGCGGCGACCGCCCAGCTGTTCGAGCAGCCGCACAGCGAGCCGGGTGAACAGCGCGTACGCGTCCGGGTGCAGCGCGAGGTAGCCCCAGAGCGCCAGCCCCGCGCGCTCGCGCCACGGACGCAGGCGCCGCTCGACCTGCTTCTCGCGCAGCTTGCGCAGCAGGTCCGACAGCGGAATGCCGACCGGGCACACGCTGTTGCACTCCCCGCACAGCGTGGCGGCCTGCGGCAGATCGGGCGCCTTGTCGAGCCCGACGTAGCTGGGCGTGAGCACCGAGCCCATCGGGCCCGGATACACCCAGCCGTAGGTATGGCCGCCGACCTTCTGATACACCGGACAATGGTTCATGCAGGCGCCGCAGCGAATGCAGCGCAGCATCGCCTGGAAGTCGCCGCCGATCAGCCCGGTGCGCCCGCCGTCGACGAGCACCACGTACATATGCTCCGGGCCGTCCTGATCGCCCACGCCGCGGGGGCCGGTGAGCAGCGAGAAGTAATTCGACGTCGACTGGCCGGTCGCCGAGCGCGGCAGCAGCCGCATCGCGGTCGCGAGATCCTCCAGCGTCGGCAGCACCTTCTCGATGCCAGTGACCGCCACGTGCACGCGCGGCAGCACCGTGCACATGCCCTCGTTGCCCTCGTTCGTCACGAGCGCGACGGAGCCGGTCTCGGCGACGAGGAAGTTGCCCCCGGTCACGCCCATGTCCGCGCCGAGAAAGTGCGGACGCAGCACTTCGCGCGCTTCGCGCGTCATCTGCGCAATGTCGGTGAGCGCCGGACGCCCGTGCGTCCTCGCGAAGAGCGCCGAAATTTCGTCCTTGTCCTTGTGCACGACCGGCGCAATGATGTGGCTCGGAGGCTCGTTGCCGTTGATCTGCAGGATGTATTCGCCCAGATCGGTCTCGATCGACTGCACGCCCATCTCGCCGAGCACCTCGTTCAGCCGCATCTCCTCGCTCACCATCGACTTGGTCTTGATGACCTTTTTCACGTCGTGGCGCCGCGCGATGTCCGCGACGAGGCGCGCGGCCTCCTGGGTGGTTTCCGCATACAGCACGGTCGCGCCGCGCCGGGTCGCTTCGCGCTCGAACGTATCGAGCCACACGTCCAGGTTTTCCAGCGCGCGGTTGCGGCGCTCCTTCAGCGCGGCGCGCGTCGCGGCAAAATCGATCGCGGTGATGGCCGCCGCGCGCGCCGACACGAACTTCGTCGAGAGCTTCGTCAGGTTGCGCTGCAGCCGTTCGTCGGCGAGCTTCTCGCCGGCGCGGGCCTTGAACTGCATCGTCTGGATTTGCATGGCGAGAGACCGGTTCGAGGGATGAGGACGCAGCCGCCTGTCAGACGTCGCCGGCGAGCACCTGGGCGATGTGCAGCACGCGCGTGGCCGTATCGCCGTTGCGGCGCAGCCGCCCTTCGATATTGAGCATGCAGCCGAGGTCGCCGAGCACGACGGCGCCCGCGCCGCTCGCGCCGATGTTCGCGCACTTCTCGTCGACGATCGCGGTCGAGATGTTGCCGTACTTGATCGCGAAGGTGCCGCCAAAGCCGCAGCAGTGCTCGCAATCCTTCATTTCGGTCAGCGCGACGCCCGCCTGCGCGAGCAGCGCGCGCGGCTGCGCCTTGACGCCGAGTTCGCGCAGGCCCGAGCACGCGTCGTGATAGGTGACCGGTCCGCGGAACTCGCCGGGCGCGAGTTCGATCTTCGCGACGTTGACGAGAAAGTCCGTGAGTTCGTAGACGCGCGCGCGCACGCGGCCGAAGCGCGCCATCAGTTCCGGGTCGTCGCCGAACAGGTCGCCGTAGTGCACGCGGATCATCCCGCCGCACGAACCGGACGGCACGACGATGTAATCGAACTGTTCGAATTCGCGCAGCGTCTTTTCCGCGAGGTCGCGCGCGAGGCAGCGCTCGCCGGAGTTGTACGCGGGCTGTCCGCAACAGGTCTGCGCCGGCGGCACGACGACCTCGAAACCCGCCTGCTCGATCAGCTTGAGCGCCGAAAAACCGATTTCGGGCCGCATCAGGTCAATCAGGCAGGTGACGAACAAACCGACTCGCATAGCGCTCCTCCGCAAAACGGCCCCTGATTATCCGCTGTTTGTCCGACATTACCAATGCCCGCGCGCCGCGCGACTGACAGCCCGGCGCGCCGCCGCCCGGTTTCGAATGCTGCCTCGAAGCGGCGTCGAACAGCGTTCGCTTTTTTCACAATACGATATACAATCGGCTCTCCGTTGCCAGATGCGTCGAACGATTCCCCCCATGAGCGATACCAACCCGGATCCCAAGACCTCGATCCAGGTGATCGAGCGCATGATGCGGCTGCTGGACGCCCTCGCCGCGCATACCGACCCGGTCAGCCTGAAAGAGCTTGCGCTGCGCACCGAGCTGCACCCGTCCACCGCGCACCGCATCCTGAACGACATGGTCACGTGCCGCCTCGTCGACCGCTCCGACCCCGGCACGTACCGGCTCGGGATGCGGCTGCTGGAGCTCGGCAACCTCGTGAAGGCGCGCCTGTCGGTGCGCGACGCGGCGCTTGCGCCGATGCGCGAACTGCACCGGCTGACCGGCCAGACGGTGAATCTGTCGGTCCGCCAGGGCGACGAAATCGTGTATATCGAGCGCGCGTACTCGGAGCGCTCCGGCATGCAGGTCGTGCGCGCGATCGGCGGACGGGCGCCGCTGCATCTGACTTCGGTCGGCAAGCTCTTCCTCGCCGCCGACGAGGCCACCCGCGTGCGCGCCTATGCGACGCGCACGGGCCTGTCCGGCCATACGCAGAACAGCATCACAGACCTGACGAAACTCGAACGCGAACTGAATATCGTGCGCCAGCAGGCGTGCGCGCGCGACAACGAGGAGCTGGAGCTCGGGGTGCGCTGCATCGCCGCCGGCATTTACGACGATACCGGCAAGCTGGTCGCCGGGCTGTCGCTATCCGCGCCGGCCGACCGGCTGCAGGATTCGTGGCTCGGCCAGCTGACGGGCACCGCGCTCGTGATCTCGCAATCGCTCGGCTACCAGCCGCAGGCGGCCGCGAACAAGAGCGCACCGCAGGGCTAGGCGCGGCGGGCCGCGGCGCCTCGCTTCCTGCGGCGGCGCGCCGTCACGTCCGGGCGCCGCGTGCGGCGGGACCGGTTACCCAGTAAAAAGCCCCGCATCGGCGGGGCTTTTTCGTATGGAGACGCCCGGAGACCCCGGACGGCGCGTCGCTCAGGTACCCGCGCCGCTTGCATCGGCACTGGTGATGTGCTCGTCGCCGCCGTTATCGAGCCACGTGCGCACGCGCGAGGCATCCGCAAAGCGCGAATACTTGCCGATCGAATCGAGCAGCACCATGACGACCGGCTTGCCCTTGATCGTCGCCTGCATCACGAGACATTCACCCGATTCGTTGATGAAGCCGGTCTTCTGCAGACCGATGTCCCAGCTCGGGTTGTGCACCAGCGCGTTCGTGCTGTTGTATTCGAGCGGACGGCGGCCCGGGAAGACCTCGTAGCTGTGATTGTCGGTCGAGAACTCGCGGATCAGCGGGTACTGGTAAGCCGCATCGACCAGCTTCACGAGGTCGCGTGCGGTGGACACGTTCTCGCTCGTCAGCCCCGACGGGCTGATGAAGTGCGTGTCGAGCATGCCAAGCTGCTTCGCCTTCGCGTTCATCGCCGCGATGAACGCGGGCCGCCCGCCCGGGAAGTAGCGCGACAGTGCGGCCGCCGCGCGGTTCTCCGAGGCCATCAGCGCAATATGGAGCATGTCCCGGCGCGACAGCACCGAGCCGACCGAAAGACGCGAGCCGGTGTTCTTCACGAAGTCCCGGTCGTCGTTCGTGACCGTGATCATCTGGTCGAGCGGCGCTTTCGAATCGAGCACGACCATGGCCGTCATCAGCTTCGAAATCGACGCGATCGGCACGATTTCGTGCGAATTCTTGTCGAACAGCGTCTCGCCGGTGTTCTGGTCGACGACGAGCGCGACGTTCGAGCGCAGCGCGAGGCCATATGGCGACTCGCGCAACCCGAAGGGCTGCGGGGCCCGCGGCTCGAACGCGACGTGCCGCACCACCTCGCGGTGATGCACGTACATCCGGTACGACACGCGGCGCTTGTGCTCCTCTTCACGCGGCGCGGCGGCTACCGTCCGCTTCTCGACCCGATGCGAACGGGCGGCAACCGTCGCGCGCGGCTTTTTGGCCGGCGTTTCCTTGCGCTCGATACGGGTTTTGCGAAGGGGACGATGATGATGAACCGGCGTGGCGGTATTGTCGGCTGTCTCGGCGTACGCATTGGGCGGCACAGCAAATGCGGCCGCGACGACCACCGACGCCGCCACCGACAGAGCGGTGCGAAGCGTCACGCCGGGAATCACGTTGAGCGACAAGAACATGTCGGTTTTCATTGGTGTTCGGTCAGGGGCGGCGGAAGTTTTATGCAAGTGTAGCAAAACGTGAAAAATTAGCAATATTAAGCACTTATAGACGCTCCTTAAACCGGCTTGTCAGAACCGTTTGCGGAGCGCCATCAAGGCTTGTGAAAGCGTTCGGTCTGCACGCGTAGCCGGTGCGGCCGAAGCGCGGGCTCGTGCCCAGGTTGCGCAATCTGACAAGCATAACGGCAATCGGAACACAAGCTTGATCAGGGGAAATACGGTCGCGGCGCACCGGGACGCGGCCGGGCAGCCAGCGGCCCCCTGCGGCGGCGCCCTCCGCAGTCAACGGACGGCGCGCACTGCGCGGCTCGCCGCGGGGTCGGGCGTTCGACCGGAATCCGCCATTAACGTTCCGACGTGGGTTCCGGTTTACATCGGATCGCGCGTTGCGCGCGGAAATCGGTGCAATTCACGCCAATCGAATCTATTTGCCCCCATTTAATGACGCGTGGCCGGCGTCGAGCGCGTAACCCGGAGTCCGGCCCTGCGCGCGACAAGGCATGCAACATTTACCGCCCTGTCGCGGTGCATTGGCCATTCCGGCATGCATCATGAATATGTCATGAGCACTTCATAAGATATTGTTTTAACGTGCAATTGTCTGATTTGTGCGATGCGTCAAAAGTGCTTGACATTCACCGCCATCATCCTAAAATAGAAGACATTGTTGCGATGCACAATAGATATTCCGGCATCGCCCCGCTTGTCCCCTGTATTGCCAGCTTGTATTGCTATTAACCCAACACGGCCTGCGCCAGACAGTCCGTCATCCAGGAGCGTAAATATGACTCTGCTGACCCCTGAGCAAATCACCGCCGCCCAGAAGGCCAACCTCGAGACGCTGTTCGGTCTGACGACCAAGGCATTCGAAGGCGTCGAAAAGCTGGTCGAACTGAATCTGCAAGTCGTGAAGTCGACGCTCGCGGAAAGCCAGGAAGCCGCCCAGCGCGCGCTGTCGGTGAAAGACGCGCAGGAATTCTTCTCGCTGCAGGCAGGCCTCGCGCAGCCGGCGTCGGAAAAGGCGCTGTCGTACGGCCGTCACGTGTATGAAATCCTGTCGGCCACGCAAGCCGAGTTCGCGCGCGTCGCGGAAGCGCAGTACGACGAGCAGAACCGCAAGGTGCAGTCGCTCGTCGACAACGTTGCGAAGAACGCCCCCGCCGGTTCGGAAACCGCGGTCGCCGTGATCAAGTCGGCCATCACTGCCGCGAACACCACGTACGAAACGGTTCACAAGGCGACCAAGCAGGCGGTCGAACTCGCGGAGAGCAACTTCAACGCAGCCGCTGCAGCCGCGTCGAAGGCTGCTTCGCAAGCGGCTGCGCAAGCTTCGCGCTCGGCCAAGAAGGCAGTCTGACGCGGCAGCGGCGCCATGGGCGCCGCGTCGCGGCGATGCATCGTGTGATGCGTCGCACGCCCCAACAAGAAACGGCGCGTTCCATCCGGAACGCGCCGTTTTTCTATTGGCAGCGCCTGTTGACAGCGCACGGCATCGGGCGTCCGCGCGAGACGCGCGAACGCCCTGCCGGTTACTTCTTTTTCTGCGGCGGCAGATCGGTACAGACGCCTTCATACAGCTCGGCGGCCATCCCGACCGATTCGCCGAGCGTCGGGTGCGGATGGATCGTCTTGCCGATATCGGTTGCGTCCGCACCCATTTCGACCGCGAGACAGACTTCGCTGATCAGATCGCCGGCATTCAGACCGACGATGCCGCCGCCGATCACGCGGTGCGTCTCTTCGTCGAAGATCAGCTTCGTGAAGCCCTCGTCGCGACCATTCGCGATCGCGCGACCCGATGCGGCCCACGGGAACACTGCCTTGCCGTACTTGATGCCCTCGGCCTTGCACTGCTCCTCGGTCTTGCCGGCCCATGCGACTTCAGGATCCGTGTACGCCACCGACGGAATCTGCAGCGCGTCGAAGTACGCCTTCTCGCCATGCGCAGCCTCGGCCGCCACGTGGCCTTCGTGCACGGCCTTGTGCGCGAGCATCGGCTGCCCGACGACGTCGCCGATCGCGAAGATGTGCGGCACATTCGTGCGCATCTGCTTGTCGACCTCGATGAAGCCGCGCTCCGTCACCGCGACGCCCGCCTTCTCGGCGCCGATCTTCTTGCCGTTCGGGCTGCGGCCCACGGCGACCAGCACGAGATCGTAACGCTGCGGTTCCGCCGGCGCCTTCTCGCCCTCGAACGTCACGTAGATGCCGTCGTCCTTCGCTTCGGCCTTCGTGGTCTTCGTCTTCAGCATCACGTTCGCGAAGCGCTTCGCGTTGTACTTCTCCCAGACCTTCACGAGGTCGCGGTCCGCGCCGGCCATCAGGCCGTCGAGCATTTCGACGACATCGATCTGCGCGCCGAGCGTCGAGTAGACGGTCGCCATTTCAAGGCCGATGATGCCGCCGCCGATCACCAGCATGCGCTGCGGAATCTGGCGCAGTTCGAGCGCGCCGGTCGAGTCGACCACGCGCGGATCCTCGGGGATGAACGGCAGCTTCACGGCCTGCGAACCCGCGGCGATGATCGCCTGCCTGAACCGCACGACTTTCTTGCCGCCTTCGCCCTGCACTTCCATATGATGCGGATCGACGAAGCTGCCGACGCCGGTCACCACCTCGACCTTGCGCGCCTTCGCCATGCCGGCGAGCCCGCCCGTCAGCTTCTTCACGACACCCGACTTGAACTCGCGCAGGCGGTCGAGATCGATCTGCGGCTTGCCGAACGAGATGCCGTGCGAGGCGAGCGCGGCCGCCTCGTCGACCACGAGCGCGGTGTGCAGCAGCGCCTTCGACGGAATGCAGCCGACGTTCAGACACACGCCGCCGAGCGTCGCATAACGCTCGACCAGCACGGTTTTCATCCCGAGATCGGCCGAGCGGAACGCCGCCGAGTAGCCGCCGGGACCGGCGCCGAGCACGAGCATGTCGCATTCGATATCGGCGCTGCCCGAGAAGCTGCCGGCAGCCGGTGCGGCGCTGCGCGCCGCGGGTGCCGAAGCCGGCGCGGCGGCCGGTGCCGGGGCTGCCGCCGGGGCGGGCTGTGCGGCCGCGCCTGCCGACGCCTCGACGAGCGCGATCACCGTGCCCTGCGACACCTTGTCGCCCGGCTTCACTTTCACTTCCTTCACGGTGCCGGCCACATCGCTCGGCACTTCCATCGTGGCCTTGTCCGACTCGAGCGAGATCAGCGTCTGCTCTTTCTCGATCGCGTCGCCCGGCTTGATGCTGACTTCGATGACGTCGATGTCCTTGAAGTCGCCGATGTCCGGCACTTTCACTTCGACGAGACTCATGGTGTCCCCTGTTGGAGCGATCAGCGGCTGCCGCGACGACGCGCGCGGTCCGTGGTCACGGACGCGCGCGGCGCGGGCAGCCTCCGCCGATCAGAGAATAACGCGCCGGAAATCGGCAAGGATCGCTGCGAGGTACGCGTTGAAACGCGCGGCCTCGGCCCCGTCGATCACGCGGTGATCGTACGATAGCGACATCGGCAGCGTGAGACGCGGCACGAACTGCTTGCCGTCCCAGACCGGCTTCATCGCGCTTCGCGACAGGCCGAGGATCGCCACCTCGGGCGCGTTGATGATCGGCGTGAAGTGCGTGCCGCCAATCCCGCCCAGCGACGAGATCGAGAAGCAGCCGCCCTGCATCTGGTCGGGCTTGAGCTTGCCGTCGCGCGCGAGCTTCGAGAGCTCGGTCATGTCCTTCGCGATCTCGACGAGCCCCTTCTTGTCCGCGTCGCGGATCACCGGCACGACGAGGCCGTTCGGCGTGTCGGCGGCAAACCCGATGTGGAAGTACTGCTTGAAGACGAGATTGTCGCCGTCGAGGCTCGCGTTGAAGGTCGGGAATTTCTTCAGCGCGGCAACGCAGGCCTTGATCACGAACGCGAGCATCGTGAACTTGACGCCGGCCTTCTCGTTCTCCTTGTTCAGCTGCACACGCAGTGCTTCGAGCTCGGTGATGTCCGCTTCGTCGTTGTTCGTGACGTGCGGGATCATCACCCAGTTGCGATGCAGGTTCGCGCCGGAAATCTTCTTGATGCGCGACAGCGGCTTCGGCTCGACCGGTCCGAACTTCGTGAAATCGACCTTCGGCCACGGCAGCAGGTTCAGCTCGCCGCCGCCCGCCGCAGCGGCCGGCGCGGCGACCGGCGCCGCCAGCTGGCCGGTCATCACGCCCTTCACGAAGCTCTGGATGTCTTGCTGCGTGATGCGGCCCTTCGGTCCGGTGCCGCGCACGCGCGACACGTCCACGCCCAGTTCGCGCGCGAACTGGCGCACCGACGGCGACGCGTGGCTCGGCTTGCGCGCACCGCCCTCGCCCGCCGGAATCACCGGCGCCTGCGCGAGCGCGGACGGCTGGGCCGGCGCGGGGCTCGGCACGGCCGGCGCGTCCGACGGCTTCTCGACCGGCGCCGGCTTCGACGCCGGTGCCGACGCGGCGGCGGCGCCGCCGCCCGCCGTTTCGATCAGCACGATCACCGAACCTTCGGACACCGTATCGCCGACCTTGACCTTCAGTTCCTTCACGACGCCGGCGGCCGAGCTCGGCACGTCCATCGTCGCCTTGTCCGATTCGAGCGTGATCAGCGACTGCTCTTTCTCGACCCGATCGCCGACCTTCACCGCGATCTCGATCACGGGAATGTCCTTGTAGTCGCCGATGTCCGGGACTTTCACTTCCTGCACGCCGCCCGCTGCCGGGGCAGCGGCAGGCGCGGGGGCAGCGGCCGGCGCGGCGGGGGCCGCCGCGGGCGCGGCAGCCGGCGCAGCCGGGGCGCCTTGCGCCGCGTCCAGCACGACGATCAGCGCGCCTTCGGACACCGTATCGCCGACCTTGACCTTCACTTCCTTCACGACGCCGGCGGCCGAACTCGGCACGTCCATCGTCGCCTTGTCCGATTCCAGCGTGACGAGCGACTGCTCCTTTTCGACGGCATCACCCGCCTTGACCAGCACCTCGATCACAGGAATGTCCTTGTAATCGCCGATGTCCGGCACCTTGACTTCGATCGTTTGACTCATTGTGCGTGTCTCCTGGGCCGCGCGCGCCGCCCCGCCCGCAAGCGGGACGAGGCGGCGCGCGCCGTGGCACTCGGGGAAGGATGCCTTAGACGGTCATCGGGTTGGGTTTGGCGGGATCGAGGTTGTACTTCTTCAGCGCGTCGGCGACGACCTTGCGATCGAGCGTGCCTTCGTCGGCCAGCGCGTTGAGCGCGGCCACCGTCACCCAGTAACGATCGACCTCGAAGAAGTGGCGCAGCCGCTCGCGCGTGTCCGAGCGGCCGTAGCCGTCGGTGCCGAGCACCACGAAGCGGCCCGGCACGAGTCCGCGGATCTGGTCGGCGAGCGCGCGCACGTAGTCGGTCGACGCGATCACCGGACCCTGCGTGTCCTGCAGCAGCCGGGTCACGTGCGAGAGCTTGCGCTCCCCGGTCGGGTGCAGCAGGTTCCAGCGCTCGACGTCGTGGCCTTCGCGCGCGAGTTCGGTGAAGCTCGGCACGCTCCACAGGTCGGCGGCGACGCCCCAGTCGTTCTTCAACAGGTCGGCGGCGGCGATCACTTCATTGAAGATCGTGCCCGCGCCGAGCAGTTGCACGCGCGGCGCCTTCGCGTCGGCGTCCGCCTTGCGGAACGCGTACATGCCCTTGATGATGTCGGCCGCCACGTGCTCGCCCTGCGGAATCGCCGGGTGCTCGTAGTTCTCGTTCATCACCGTGATGTAGTAGTACACGTCCTCCTGCTCCTGCACCATCCGGCGCAGGCCGTCCTGCATGATCACCGCGAGTTCGTAGCCGAAGGTCGGGTCGTAGCTCACGCAGTTCGGCACGGACGCCGCCCACAGCAGCGAGTGGCCGTCTTCGTGCTGCAGGCCTTCGCCGTTGAGCGTCGTGCGGCCGGCGGTGCCGCCGAGCAGGAAGCCGCGCGAGCGCATGTCGCCCGCGGCCCACGCGAGGTCGCCGATGCGCTGGAAGCCGAACATCGAATAGAAGATGTAGAACGGGATCATGATCTCGCCGTGCGTCGAATACGACGTCGCGGCTGCGATCCAGTCCGACATGCCGCCGGCTTCGTTGATCCCTTCCTGCAGGATCTGGCCGGTTTCCGATTCCTTGTAGAACATCAGTTGATCGGAATCTTCCGGCACGTACTTCTGGCCGTCCTGATTCCAGATGCCGATCTGGCGGAACAGGCCTTCCATGCCGAACGTGCGCGACTCGTCCGGCACGATCGGCACGACGCGCTTGCCGAGCGCCTTGTCCTTCAGCAGGATGTTCAGGATCCGCACGAACGCCATCGTCGTCGAGATTTCGCGGCCTTCGCCAGTGCCCTTGAGCAGCGGCTCGAACACGTCGAGCGCCGGCACCGGCAGCGACTGCGCCTTCTCGCGGCGCGCCGGCAGGTAGCCGCCGAGGTCCATGCGGCGCTGGCGCATGTACTCGAGCTCCTTCGAGCCTTCCTCGAACGTCAGGTACGGCACGTCGACGATCTCGTCGTCGGAGATCGGCAGGCGGAACTGGTCGCGGAACTTCTTCAGCTGATCCACCTGCATCTTCTTCTGCTGGTGGGTGATGTTCATCGCCTGGCCGGCCTCGCCCATCCCGTAGCCCTTGATGGTCTTCGCGAGGATCACGGTCGGCTGGCCCTTCGCATCCATCGCCGCCTGGAACGCCGCGTAGATCTTGTGCGGATCGTGGCCGCCGCGGTTCAGGTTCCAGATCTCGTCGTCGGACCAGTCCGCGACGAGCGCCTTCAGCTCGGGCGTATTGAAGAAATGCTCGCGCACGTAGGCGCCCGACTCCGACTTGTAGGTCTGGTATTCGCCGTCGACCACTTCCATCATCCGGCGCATCAGCGCACCCGACTTGTCGCGCGCGAACAGCGCGTCCCAGCGGCTGCCCCAGATCACCTTGATCACATTCCAGCCGGCGCCGCGGAACTCGCTTTCGAGTTCCTGGATGATCTTGCCGTTGCCGCGCACCGGACCGTCGAGGCGCTGCAGGTTGCAGTTGATCACGAACACGAGGTTATCGAGCCGCTCGCGGCCGGCCATGCCGATCGCGCCGAGCGATTCCGGCTCGTCCGTCTCGCCGTCGCCGAGAAATGCCCACACCTTGCGGCCTTCGGTCTTCGCGATGCCGCGCGCCTGCAGGTACTTCATGAAGCGCGCCTGGTAGATCGCCATGATCGGGCCGAGGCCCATCGACACGGTCGGGAACTGCCAGAAATCCGGCATCAGCCACGGGTGCGGGTACGACGAGATGCCCTCGCCGCCGACTTCCTGGCGGAAGTTGTCGAGCTGCCGGTCGGACAGCCGGCCGAGCAGGAACGCGCGCGCGTAGACGCCGGGCGACGAATGGCCCTGCACGAACACGAGGTCGCCGCCGTGCTGGTCCGACGCCGCGTGCCAGAAGTGGTTGTAGCCGACGTCATAGAGCGTCGCGGCCGACGCAAACGACGCGATATGGCCGCCGACGTTGGTGTCCTTGCCGGCGCGCAGCACCATCGCCATCGCATTCCAGCGGGTGTACGAGCGGATCCGGTGCTCGATGTCCTGGTCGCCGGGGTTTTGCGCCTGGTTTGCGACCGGAATCGTGTTGATGTAGGGCGTGTTGGCCGAGAACGGCAGGTGCTCGCCGTGCACGCGGGCAAATTCGATCTGCTTTTCGATCAGGTAGTGCGCGCGGTCGGGGCCGACTGCGGAGATGACGCCGTCGAGCGCCTCGAGCCATTCGGCGGTTTCCTGCGGATCGTCGTCTTTCTCGGCGGCGACATATTTCAAGACTTCATCGGGTACAGCGGACATGCTCGTCTCCTGGATATGGGGAACGCTGTGTGGACAGACGACGCGGATGAGGTGAGCCGCGGCAGCTTCGGCCCGATTGTAATAAGGCTGCGATCGTCCGCGCAACCAATTTTTCGAATCGCGAGATAGATTCTCACAATGCGAAAATTTGTTGCAGCGCACCCAGATTTCACCGCCCTTACGCGAATGCAACGCCCAGTTTGCTCCGGTTGACGCCAGCTTCCGCGCTTTTTTGCGTCAATTGCCGGCGAGCCGCTGCGCTACAATGCGAGCCATGTTGACCGAACGGCTTTTCGCACGCTCGGCGCGGCCGTCCGGAACGCCAGCGGACCCGTCGCCGTCCCGCTGGCACCATGGACCATGGTGGTCCAACTCGTATCTGCTTACGCCGCTCCTGTCGATCCTCGTATTCCTGGTCGTCATGAGCCTGATCCTGTGGAGCCTGAACCGGCGCGAGCAGCAGCAGCAGGAAGACACGCTGTACCGCAACGTCGCGTGGGCGCAGCAGCAGATCCGCCTGTCGATGACGGGCGCGCAGGAGCAGATCTCGGCGCTCGCGCGCGACATCGCCGCCGGCCACGAAGACCCGCACTCGTTCCAGAGCGCCACCACCGACGTCATGCAGGGACATCCCGAGATTCTCTACATGAACTGGTACACCCCCGCGCAGCAGCCGCGCTGGCCGGACACGCCGCTGCCGGTGTTCGGGCAGCGCCTCGCGCGCCCGAGCGACGCGCAGATGGACGAGGCGGTGCGCGCCGCCTTCGCCGACGCGCGCAACTCGCGCCGCCAGGTGTACTCGCCGCTCATCTACGACGACCTCGGCAACGGCTACCTGACGCTGCAGACGCCGATCTACCGCGACCGCGACTTCCTCGGCACGATCGCTGCGGTCTTCTCGGTCGAAGGCATCCTGAAGCACGACATCCCGCCCGAGCTGTCGGCCAAGTACAAGATCTCGATCATCGACCAGAACAACCGCGAGCTCGCGACCACGTCGACGCGCCCGCGGCTGCCGCGCGACGCGTTCTACGACCTGCCGCTCGACCCGCCGGGCCAGGGCGTGTCGGTGCGCGTGTACGCGTACCCGCAGATCACGAACTTCACGAACAACACGCTCGTCTGGCTGGTCGCGGGGCTGTCGTGCTTCGTGCTGTGGAGCCTGTGGAGCCTGTGGAAGCACACGCGCCAGCGCTTCGAGGCGCAGCAGGCGCTTTACGCCGAAGCGTTCTTTCGCCGCGCAATGGAAAACTCGGTGCTGATCGGCATGCGCGTGCTCGACATGCACGGCCGCATCACGCACGTGAACCCCGCGTTCTGCCGGATGACCGGCTGGGACGAGAGCGACCTCGTCGGCAAGAGCGCGCCGTTCCCGTACTGGCCGCGCGACGCCTACCCGGAGATGCAGCGCCAGCTCGACATGACGCTGCGCGGCAAGGCGCCGTCGTCCGGGTTCGAGCTGCGCGTGCGCCGCAAGGACAGCTCGACGTTCCACGCGCGGCTTTACGTGTCGCCGCTCATCGACAGCTCGGGGCGGCAGACCGGCTGGATGTCGTCGATGACCGACATCACCGAGCCCAAGCGCGCGCGCGAGGAACTCGCCGCCGCGCACGAGCGCTTCACCACGGTGCTGGAGAGCCTCGACGCCGCCGTGTCGGTGCTCGCCGCCGACGAAGCGGAGCTGCTGTTCGCGAACCGCTACTACCGGCATCTGTTCGGCATCCGTCCGGACGGGCATCTCGAACTTGCCGGCGGCGGCTTCGACAGCGCGCAGGCGTCGTCGGACTCGATCGACATGGTCGACGCGTACGCCGGGCTGCCCGCGGCCGCGCTCACCGAAAGCACCGCGGACGCGCAGGAAATCTACGTGCAGAGCATCCAGAAGTGGTTCGAGGTGCGTCGCCAGTACATCCAGTGGGTCGACGGGCACCTCGCGCAGATGCAGATCGCCACCGACATCACGACGCGCAAGAAGGCCCAGGAGCTTGCCCGCCAGCAGGACGAAAAGCTGCAGTTCACGAGCCGCCTGATGACGATGGGGGAGATGGCCTCGTCGCTCGCGCACGAGCTGAACCAGCCGCTCGCCGCGATCAACAACTATTGCTCGGGCGCCGTCGCGCTGGTCAAGTCGGGGCGCACCACGCCCGATAACCTGCTGCCGGTGCTCGAAAAGACCGCCCAGCAGGCGGTGCGCGCCGGCATGATCATCAAGCGGATCCGCGAGTTCGTGAAGCGCAGCGAGCCGAAACGCCAGGCCACGCGCGTCGCCGACATCGTCGCGGATGCGGTCGGGCTCGCCGAGATCGAAACGCGCAAGCGGCGCATCCGCATCGTCACGGACCTGCGCTCGCGCCTGCCGGTGATCTACGTCGACCCGGTGCTGATCGAGCAGGTGCTCGTGAACCTGCTGAAGAACGGCGCCGAAGCGATGCACGACGCGCGGCCGGACGCGGTCGATCCGGTGATCCGCGTGGTCGTGCGGCTCGACGCCGGCTTCGTGTGCATCAGCGTGATCGACCAGGGTCCGGGGGTCGACGAGGCCACCGCCGAGCGTCTGTTCGAACCGTTTTACAGCACCAAGTCCGACGGCATGGGCATGGGGCTGAATATCTGCCGCTCGATCATCGAGTCGCATCGGGGCCGTCTGTGGGTGGTGAATAACGTCGAAGCCGACGGCCACATCACGGGCGCCACGTTCCATTGCAGTCTGCCTCTAGGGGAGCCGGACGGCCCGAGCAACGGCGGGTCCGAGGCGCCGACACCACAAACCGTTACGGGAGAGCTATGAACAGCCCAGTCACCACACAGGAAACTGTCTTTGTCGTCGACGACGACGAGGCCGTGCGCGATTCGCTGCGCTGGCTGCTGGAAGCGAACGGCTACCGTGTGCAGTGCTTCTCCAGCGCCGAACAGTTCCTCGAGGTATGGCAGCCGCACACGCATCCGGGTCAGATCGCATGCCTGATCCTCGATGTGCGGATGTCGGGGATGAGCGGGCTCGAACTGCAGGAACGCCTGATCGCGGACAACGCGCTGCTGCCGATCATCTTCGTGACGGGACACGGCGACGTGCCGATGGCCGTATCGACGATGAAAAAAGGCGCGATGGACTTCATCGAAAAGCCATTCGACGAGGCGGAGCTGCGCAAGCTCGTCGAGCGCATGCTCGACAAGGCGCGCAGCGAGAGCTCCAGCGTGCAGCAGCAGCGGGCGGCGGCCGAGCGGCTCGGCAAGCTGACCGCGCGCGAACACCAGGTGCTCGAACGCATCATCGCGGGCCGCCTGAACAAGCAGATCGCGGACGATCTCGGCATCAGCATCAAGACGGTCGAGGCGCATCGCGCGAACATCATGGAAAAGCTGAACGTCAACACCGTGGCCGATCTGCTCCGGCTCGCGCTGTCGAACAAGCCGCAGACCACGCAGTAAGCGGCGCGGTTAGCGGCGAAGTTAGCCGCGAAGTTGCCTGCGCCGGTGTCCCCGCCGTCAGCCGCGCGCCACAGGGTGAACTGCGCTCGCGGGCCGCGATCCGGCGCGCGCCGGCCGCGCGTTCAAGACGGGCCTGCGCGGTCCGCGCAGGCCGCGGTCTCCCGCTGCCGCACACGCTACGGCACACGCTGCGCGCCGCGCCTGCAACGATGATGCGGCAAGCGCCCAGGCGCGCAACGGTATAATGGCCCACTTCATTGCAACGCTTTTCGCGCGCCCCGCGCGTTGCCGGAGCCGACCGCTTCCTGTCACGAAACGCCATCGAAGAGCGCCGCCTCGCGGTGCGCGCCGCCTTGCCCCGCATGACGAACTGCCCATTCTCGACCGACCATGACTGCCCAACTGATTGACGGCAACGCCCTCTCCAAGACCCTGCGCGCCGATGTCGCCGCGCGCGCCGCTGCGCTCGCCGCCCGCGGCCACCGGCCCGGCCTTGCCGTGGTGCTGGTCGGCGACAACCCCGCGAGCGAAGTCTACGTGCGCAACAAGGTGAAAGCGTGCGAAGACAACGGCCTGTTCTCGTCCTACGACCGCTATCCGGCCACGCTCGCCGAAGCAGCGCTGCTGGCGCGCATCGACGAACTGAACCGCGATCCGCGCATCCACGGCATCCTGGTCCAACTGCCGTTGCCCGCGCATATCGACAGCCACAAGGTGATCGAGGCGATCGCGCCGGACAAGGACGTGGACGGCTTTCACGTCGCCAACGCCGGCGCGCTGATGACCGGCAAGCCGCTGTTCCGCCCCTGCACGCCATACGGCGTGATGAAGATGTTCGAGGCCTACGGGATCAATCTGAGCGGCGCGAATGCGGTGGTGATCGGCCGCTCGAACATCGTCGGCAAGCCGATGGCGCTACTGCTCATCGAAGCAGGGGCGACCGTCACGGTGTGCCATAGCAAGACGCGCGACCTTGCCGCGCATACGCGCGCGGCCGACATCGTCGTTGCCGCGACCGGCAGGCGCAACCTGCTGCGCGCCGACATGGTGAAGCCGGGCGCGACGGTGATCGACGTCGGCATGAATCGCGACGACGCAGGCAAGCTGTGCGGCGACGTCGATTTCGCCGCCGTCAAGGACGTCGCCGGCCATATCACGCCGGTGCCGGGCGGGGTCGGCCCGATGACGATCACGATGCTGCTCGTCAACACGATCGAAGCCGCCGAGCGCGCCGCCGCGCTCGCGTGAGCGTGCGGCGGCCCGCACCGCGCGGCCACTTCGCACTCGTCACGTTCAACGCGTTCATTCGATAGCTCGCGCCGCTGCCGCACCGTCACCGTGCCGCGCCGCCGCCCGCCAGGCCGACGCCAGCCGCCGGATGTGCCGGCGCAAGACGCCGGCGGCACCACTGCAGCACGGGCCGCTCGATCCCGTGCCACGACAGCGCGGCACACAGCACGATGAACGGCGCCGCCACCAGCGCCGCAGTCTGATGATTCAGCTGCGGCGCGACACAGGCGACGACCTGCTGCATCATGAAGCCGTATAGGTAGATGCCGTACGAGTAATCGCTCTTCGGCACGAAGCGGCGCACAAGCGGCGTCGTGCCGATCCACAGTACGCCGTACACGAACGCGAGATAGAAGAGCGGCTGCGCGGCGGCGGTATCGCGAAACACCAGAAACACCATCAGCAGGCCCAGCGCGACGACGCCGTGAATCACCACGTGCGCGCGCCATCCGTACAGCACCATGCCGACGAAGAAAAACGGCTCCGGCCAGAACGAGTAGCCCCCCGATTTCACCGAGAAATCGCGCCAGCCGATCTCCAGATGCGGCGCGTGCACCCGCACCACGAACGCGAGCCCGCCGAGCGCGGCGGCCGCGAGGATACCCCAGCGGTTCGACAGCAGCCCGGCGAGCCCGCAGACCAGCACGATTGCATAACAGCGCACCTCGATGGGCAGCGTCCAGAGCGGCGCGCAAATGTCGTGACCGAAGCGGTTGTGCTCGAACACGCCGGGCAGCGCCCAGCCGTGTTTCAGCACGATCGTCGAGAAATTGTCGAGATTCGCCCACGTCGCGCCCGCGCTGAAATACGCGTGCAGCGGCAGCGTCGTGAACAGCGGTCCGAGCACGAACACCGAGACCAGCGAGCCCCCCGCCACCGCCGGCCAGATCCGCGCGATGCGCAGCGCGACGAAGCGCGGCGCCGAGCGCTGCCGGTCGAAGCTCGCGGTCACGAGCATCCCGCTCAGCAGGAAAAACGCGTAGACGCCGAACGCGCCGAAACCGTCGAAGCCGAGCGCGCCGCTGACCCAGTCGGTGCTGCCGTCGGGCTGCTGCAGGATATACGAATGCCCATACACGACGGCCATCGCCGCCAGCAGACGCACGAGGTCGAAATTGTTGCCGTTGCGCGAAAGCGCATGCGAAAGCGGATTCATCTCGGTCCCCCCGGAGCGGCGCGCGCCGCCACGGTCCGCGCGGCGTCGAGCCCCCAGCATCGCGCGGCGCGGCGCAGCCGACCGTTCGCTGTCGCACGCAACGGCGGCGGCCGCGCGATTGCCGCCGCCCGTTCCCCCCCCGGGCGCATCTGGCGCGACTATCCGGCGCCGCACGCCGCGCGCCGGCTTCTGATAATTTGTGCATGCACCGATTGGAATCGGGGCACACCGCCCCAATAATCACAGTCAGCACATCGCAGCCGTCACCGAACCGGGCGCCGCCTCGCCGCGCTCCCCCTTCAACCGCGTCAGACAGGAAGCCCCATGTCCCCTACTCAACCGGCACACGACAATCCTCTCCTCGATTTCTCCGACCTGCCGCGCTTTGGCGAGATCCGCCCCGAACATGTCACCCCTGCGCTCGATCGCCTGCTCGCGGACGCGAGCGCGGCCGTCGCGCGTGCGAGCGCACCGGTCACGCCGGCGTCGTGGGCCGACGTGATCGATCCGGTCGAGCGTGCCACCGAACCGCTGTCGCGCGCCTGGGGCGTGATCGGCCATCTGAACGCGGTCGCCGATACGCCCGAGCTGCGCGCGGTCTACAGCGACAACCTGCCGCGCGTGACGGAGTTCTGGACCAGCGTCGGCCAGAATCTCGCGCTGTTCGAGAAGTACAAGGCGATCGCCGCGAGCGAGGACTTCACGTCGCTCACCGGCGAGCGCCAGAAGATCCTGCACAACGCGCTGCGCGATTTCCGGCTGTCCGGCGCGGAGCTGCCCGAAGCGCAGAAGCCGCGTTTCGCCGCGTTGCAGGAGCGTCAGGCGACACGCTCGAAAGCCTTCTCGGATCACGTGCTCGATGCGACCAACGCTTACGCTTACCGGGTCGAGGACCACGCGCAACTCGCCGGTCTGCCGGAGGACGTGATCGCCGCCGCGGCCGAAGCCGCCGAGCGCGACGGCGAGCAGGGCTGGAAGTTCACGCTGCATTTCCCGTCGTACTTCCCGGTCATGCAATACGCGGAAAATCGCGCGATGCGCGAGGCGATGTACCGCGCGTACGTCACGCGCGCGTCGGAGCTCGGCAGCGCGTATGGCGACGGCAAGGCCGAATGGGACAACACCGCGAACCTCGCCGAGCAGCTCCAGCTGCGCGCCGAGGAAGCGCAGATGCTCGGCTACCGCAACTTCGCCGAGGTGTCGCTCGCGCCGAAGATGGCGGAATCGCCGCAACAGGTGATCGCTTTCCTCGAAGACCTCGCCACCCGCGCCCGGCCGCATGCCGAACAGGACTGGCAGGCGTTGCGCGCGTTCGCCGCGCAGGAACTCGGTCTCGACGAACTGCAGCCGTGGGACATGACCTTCGCCGCCGAGCGGCTGCGCCAGCAGCGCTACGCGTTCTCGGAGAACGAGGTCAAGCAGTATTTCCCGGAAGACGCGGTGCTCAGGGGACTCTTCAAGGTAGCCGAGACGCTGTTCGGCGTCGCGATTCGCCGCGACGAAGCGGCTGTGTGGCATCCGGACGTGCGTTTTTTCCGCGTCGAGAACCAGGACGGCGGGCTTGTCGCGCAGTTCTACCTCGACCTGTATGCGCGCGAAGGCAAACGCGGCGGCGCGTGGATGGACGATGCGCGCTCGCGTCACCGCCTCGCGCACGGCGGCGTGCAGACGCCGGTCGCCTATCTGACCTGCAATTTCTCCGCGCCGGTCGGCGGCAAGCCGGCCTGCTTCACGCACGACGAGGTGATCACGCTGTTCCATGAGTTCGGTCACGGCGTGCACCACATGCTCACCCGCGTCGACGAACTGGCGGTGTCGGGCATCAACGGCGTCGAATGGGACGCGGTCGAGCTGCCGTCGCAGTTCATGGAGAACTTCTGCTGGGAATGGGACGTGCTGAAGGACATGAGTTCGCACGTCGAGACCGGTGCGCCGCTGCCGCGCGCGCTGTTCGACAAGATGCTCGCCGCGAAGAATTTCCAGAGCGGCCTCGCGACGCTGCGCCAGATCGTGTTTTCGATGTTCGACATCAAGCTGCACACCGACTTCGATCCGAGCGGCCCGCTCAGCGCCAATGCGCTCGCGCGCGAAATCAACGAACGCTTCCACGTGGTGCCGCAGGCGTCGTTCTCGCGCTGGCCGAATACGTTCAGCCACATTTTCGCGGGCGGCTACGCCGCGGGCTACTACAGCTACAAATGGGCCGAAGTGCTGTCGGCCGATGCCTATGCGGCGTTCGAGGAAGCGGCCGAGGCGGCCGGCGGCAGCGTGCTCGATGCGGCCACCGGCACGCGCTATCGCCAGGAAATTCTCGAAGTGGGCGGCAGCCGGCCCGCGATGGAGTCGTTCAAGGCGTTCCGCGGCCGCGAGCCGAGCATCGACGCACTGCTGCGCCACAGCGGCATGACGCCCGCGTCACAGGCGGCGCCGCGCTGAGCGCGCGAGCGGCGGCGCAATCTCCGGCGGGCGGCCCGTGCCAAGCGGGCGGCACCCGGGGCGGGCGCTTCCGCGCGCGGATACGCCTCAATACGCCTCAATACGCGCCAGCGTGCACCAGTGAGCCCCGGCGCGCGCCGGCGCGCATTACCCGCTAGCCGCGCTGCAGCCGGAAATCGACCTGTGCCGGCCGCCCGTCGAGCGCGAGCGTCGCGCACGCGGCCGGCGAACGCGCGACCACCTTGCCGCGCCGGATCACCGCGAGGCGCGCGGCGCGCAGGCGGATCGCCTCGACCGGATCGCGCGCGTCGAGCAGCACGCAATCGGCGGCACAGCCGGGCGCAAGCCCATAGCCGTCGAGCCCGAGAATGCGCGCCGCGTTCACCGTCACCGCATCGAAGCAGGCGTGCATCGCGTCGATGCCCGTCATCTGCGCGACGTGCAAGCCCATGTGCGCGACCTCCAGCATATCGCCCGAGCCGAGGCTGTACCACGGATCCATCACGCAGTCGTGGCCGAACGCGACTGTGATGCCGGCCGCCATCATTTCCGGCACGCGCGTCATCCCTCGCCGCTTCGGATACGTGTCGCTGCGGCCCTGCAGCGTGATGTTGATCAGCGGATTCGCGATCGCGGCGACGCCGGACTCGCGCATCAGCGGCAGCAGCTTGCTCGCGTAGTAGTTGTCCATCGAGTGCATCGACGTCAGATGCGAGCCCGCCACGCGGCCATGCAGCCCGAGCCGGTGCGTCTGCGCGGCGAGCGTCTCGATGTGGCGCGACAGCGGATCGTCCGATTCGTCGCAGTGCATGTCGACGCGCAGCCCCTGCTGCGCGGCGAATTCGCACAGCAGGCGGACCGACTCGGCGCCCTCGGCCATCGTGCGCTCGAAGTGCGGAATCCCGCCCACCACGTCGACGCCCCGTGCGATGGCCCGCTTCAGGTTATCGAACGCGCCAGGGCTGCGCAGCAGGCCGTCCTGCGGAAACGCGACAAGCTGCAGGTCCAGATACGGCGCGACGCGGCGCTTCACGTCGAGCAGTGCGTCGACCGCGAGCAGGCGCGGATCGCAGACGTCGACGTGACTGCGAATCGCCAGCAGGCCGCGCGCCACAGCCCAGTCGCAATACTGCAGCGCGCGCTCGACGAGCGCGTCCTGGGTCAGCTGCGGCTTGAGTTCGCCCCACAGCGCAATGCCTTCGAGCAGCGTGCCGGATGCATTGACGCGCGGCAGGCCGTAGGACAGCGTCGCGTCCATGTGAAAGTGCGGATCGACGAACGGCGGCGCGACCAGCCGGCCGGCCGCGTCGATTTCCTGCGGCGCCTGCGCGGCCAGATGCGGCTCGACGGCGACGATGCGCGCCGCATCGATGCCGATATCGACCAGCGACGCGTGTTGCGATTCGCTGCGCGGCAAACGCGCGCGACGGATGATCAGGTCCATGACTCGCTCCTTGGGCTGAGGTCGATTCTATCGGCACTACAAAGGCAGTGAGCAACCGGGTGCGGCTTGTCGGCTTGTCGGCTTGTCGGCTTGTCGGCTTGTCGGCTTGTCGGCTTGTCGGCTTGTCGGCTTGTCGGCTTGTCGGCTTGTCGGCTTGTCGGCTTGTCGGCTTGTCGGCTTGTCGGCTTGTCGCCTCGCCGCCGGTGGCCGTACTGGCGATCGCACCGGTCACCGCACAGCAACGCACAAGCGGGCGGAAACGGGCCCCGGCATCGGCACGGGCTTCAGCGCGGCCCGTCTGCGTGCGCCGCCGGGCTTTCGTCCGTCGAAGCGTCGTCCGTCGCTTCATCGAATAGCGCGAACTGCCCTTCGAGCGCCCCCGCGTCCTGTTCGAGCCGCACGCCGACGCCGAGCAGGCGCACCGCGCGGTCGCGGCGCGCGAAGCCTTTTTCGAGTAGCGCGAGCAGCGTCGGCACGTCGGGCGTCTCGCCGACACACTCGACCGTCGTGCGCTGAAAATCGGCAAAGCGGATCTTCACGAACAGCTTGCGCACGAGCGCCGCCGCGCCCGCGCGCGCAATCCGCCCGTCGAGCTGCGCGGCGAGTTCGCGCAGTTGCGCCGCGCACGCGTCGAGCGTGTCGAGATCGGTGACGTAGGTCGTTTCCACGCTGATCGACTTGCGCTCGCGATCAGCCCGTACCGGCCGCTCGTCGATGCCGCGCGCCAGTTCATGGAGCCGCGTGCCGAACACGCCGAACTGCCGATGCAGATCGACGAGCGGCCATGTGCGCAATTGCGCGCAGGTCGTCACGCCGAGCCGTTCCAGCTTCGCCGCGGTCACCTTGCCGACGCCGAAGATCTTGCGCACCGGCAGCGCGGCGACGAATGCATCGGTCTCGTGCGGGCGCACGACGTACAGGCCATCGGGCTTGTTCCAGTCGGATGCGATCTTCGCGATGAACTTGTTCGGCGCAACGCCCGCCGACACCGTCACGCCGACCGTCGCGCGCACGCGCTCGCGGATTTCCGTTGCGATCAGCGTGGCGCTGCCCTTGCAGCGCGTCGTGCCGGTGACGTCGAGATAAGCTTCGTCGAGCGACAGCGGCTCGACCGCGGCGGTGTAGTCGCGGTAAATCGCCATGATCTGACGCGACGCGACCCGGTATTTTTCCATCGCCGACGGCAGGATCAGCAACTCGGGGCATTTGCGCAGGGCGAGCGCCGACGACATCGCCGAATGCACGCCGAAGCGGCGCGCCTCGTAGTTGCAGGTGGCGATCACGCCGCGCTGGTCGGGACGACCGCCGACCGCCAGCGGACGGCCGCGCAGCGACGGGTCGTCGCGCATCTCGACCGATGCATAGAAGCAGTCGCAGTCGCAATGGATGATCTTGCGCACGGGCAACGCAAACGGCACAGCCGCGGACACGGGTACACCTTCTGACTCAGGTACCCGCACTGTACAAAAACACAGTGCCTTTATCAAGGTGGCTGTATCGGGCCGCCCGCCGTCGCCGTATCGGCGGGCGACGGCCGCGCCGTACCGGCGCGCCGCGCACCGCGCCCCCTATACTCAGTCAGCGGGCGCCACCGGCCGCGCCCGACACCGGCAAAGGGAAGCGGGATGAAGACCATCGGCGTGATCGGCGGCATGAGCTGGGAATCGTCTGCCGAGTATTACCGGCTGCTGAACCACCACGCGAAGGCGCGTCTGGGCGGCCATCACAATGCGCGCAGCCTGCTGCTGAGCGTCGACTTCGCGGCGATCGAAGCGCTGCAGCGCGCCGGCGACTGGCCCGCGCTCGGCGCGCGGATGGCGGCGGCCGCGCGTCAGCTCGAGCGCGGCGGCGCGGACCTCGTGATCCTCGCGACCAATACGATGCACCGGGTCTGCGACGCGATCGAGCAGGCGCTCGCGATCCCGTTCCTGCACATCGCCGATCCGACCGGCGCGGCGCTGCGCGCGGACGGCGTGACGCGCGTCGGCCTGCTCGGCACCCGCTATACGATGGAGCAGCCGTTCTACAGCGCGCGCCTGCACGAACGCTACGGACTCGATACGCTGACGCCCGACGACGATGCGCGCGCGGCGATCCATCGGATCATCTACGAAGAACTGTGTCACGGCGTGATACGGGACGACGCGCGCCGCGTCTATCAGCGCGCCATCGACGGCCTCGCGGCGCGCGGCGCCCAGGCAGTGATCCTCGGCTGCACCGAGATCACGCTGCTGATCAGGCCGGAGCATGCGTCGCTGCCCGTCTACGATACGACGGCGCTGCACGCGCGCGCCGCGGTCGACTGGGCCATCGCCGCCGACCCGGTCTGAGCGGCGCGCGCCGCACGCCGCACCCGTCTGCCGGCGCGGCGGCGGCTCCGTTCACGCCTCGACGTCTTCCAGGCTGAACAGCTCGGTCTGGTCGTTGTACGAGAAGATCTCGCCGTAGCGGCCCCAGTTGATCACCGCGTCGAGCGTTTCCTCGGCCGCGCTGTCCGACAGGAAGTCTTCGAGCTCCTGCTCGAAGCGCACGCGCGGCGCGCGATGCCCCGGACGCTCGTTGAGCACCTTCTTGATCCGCGCCGCGAGCGGCACGAGCCGCAGCAGATGCTCGGCGAACATCATCTTGCGCTCCTGCGTGCCGAACTCCGCGAACACCCGCGCCGGCGGCGTGAGCAGGATATCGCCCTCGCGCACCTCGGCGAACCCCAGATGCTGCAGCACTTCGGCCACCGGAAACAGGTCGTCCACCTCCAGATGCAGCGAGCGCGCGATTTCCGGCATGTCCGCACGGCCGTGGTACGGCGCGGCCGCGAGCGTCTCGATCAGACCCGCCATCAGGTTGGTCGACACGTGCGGCAGCCAGCTGCCCAGTTCGAGCCCCTTCTTCGCGGTCTCGTCGGGACGGCGCGCCGTCATCTTCGCGTAGATCTCGTCCACCAGCCGGCGAAACGCCGGATCCAGCCGGTTGCGCGGATGCGCGAACGGCACCTTGATCTCCGCCAGCACCCGCCCCGGATTCGACGACAGCACCAGAATCCGGTCGCACATGAACACCGCTTCCTCGATGTTATGCGTCACGATCAGCACCGACCTGATCGGCATGCGCCCCTGCGTCCACAGGTCCAGCAGGTCCGTGCGCAGCGTCTCGGCCGTCAGCACGTCCAGCGCCGAGAACGGCTCGTCCATCAGCAGCAGCGTCGGATCCACCACCAGCGCGCGCGCAAATCCCACGCGCTGGCGCATGCCGCCCGACAGCTCGCGCGGATAGGCATTTTCAAAGCCGTCCAGACCGATCAGGTCGATCGCCGCGAGCGCCCGCTCGCGCCGCTCGCGCGCGCCCACGCCCTGCGCCTCCAGTCCCGCCTCCACGTTTTGCAGCACCGTGAGCCACGGAAACAGCGCGAAGGTCTGGAACACCATCGCGACCCCCTTGGCCGGGCCGTCCAGCGGCTTGCCGAGATAGGTCACGTCGCCGCCGGTCGGCCGGATCAGCCCGGCGATGATGCGCAGCAGCGTCGACTTGCCCGAGCCCGAACGGCCCAGCATGCCGACGATCTCGCCCTCGCGCAGCGACAGGTTCACGCCGTCGAGCACCAGCAGTTCGCCCTGGTTCTTGTTGAAGCCGCGGCTCACGTCGGTGACGCGCAGCACCTCCGCGCCGGAACGCGGCGCCGGCGCCGGCGCCGGCGTGTGCGGCAGATCGGCGGATACGATTTTCGGATTTAGCATCGCTTTTACTCTCAGTCGAGCCGCAGCCGGGATTCGGCATAGGCATACATCGGTCGCCACAACAGGCGGTTGAACAGCGTCACGAACAGCGACATCACCGCAATGCCGAGGATGATCTTCGGAAAATCCCCCGCCGCCGTCGTCTGCGCGATATACGCGCCCAGCCCATGCGCCTCCACCTTCGTGTCGCCCCACTGCACGAACTCCGCCACGATGCTCGCGTTCCACGCGCCCCCCGACGCGGTGATCGCCCCCGTCACGTAGTACGGAAAAATCCCCGGCAGCATCGCCTTGCGCCACCACTGCCAGCCGCGGATCCCGAAGTTCGTCGCCGCCTCCCGGTAATCGTTCGGATAGGCGCTCGCCCCCGCGATCACGTTGAACAGGATGTACCACTGCGTGCCCAGCACGATCAGCGGCGACAGCCAGATGTCCGGGTTCAGGTGAAACCGCACGATCACGATCACGAACACCGGAAACAGCAGGTTCGCCGGAAACGCCGCCAGAAACTGCGCAAGCGGCTGGATCTTCTCGGCCAGCGCCGGACGCAGCCCGATCAGCACCCCCACCGGCACCCACACCAGCGAGGACAGCGCGATCAGCACCACCACCCGCACGAGCGTGATGAACCCGAGCACGAACACGTGGCCGACCTCGTCGAGCGTCACCCCGGTGCGCACGTAGGCCACCACCCGGTACACCACATAGGCGGTCAGCAGCAGCACCAGCACGCCCCAGACGATATCGCCCACGCGCGACGCCTTGCCGCGCCCCGGCAGCTCGAACCGGATGCCGCGCGGCGCCGGCAGCCGCATCGGCACCCGCGCCGCGCGGGCGAACACCCAGCCGAGCGGCACCAGCAGCCGGTGAATGAGCCGCGTGCGGCGGATCAGGTCGAGCAGCCACGACTCCGGCGCATTGCCCGAACTCGTCGTCTCCATGCGGAACTTGTCGGCCCACGCGACGAGCGGACGGAACAGCAGCTGGTCGTACGCGAGAATCACCACCGTCATCGCGAGAATCACCCAGCCGACCGCGTGCAGGTTGCGCCCGGCAATCGCCTGCGCCAGATACGCCCCGATCCCCGGCAGCGTGATCGTGTTGTTGCCGACCGTGATCGCCTCGGACGCCACCACGAAGAACCAGCCCCCCGACATCGACATCATCGTGTTCCAGATCAGGCCCGGCATCGAGAACGGCACCTCCAGCTTCCAGAAACGCTGCCAGCCGGTCAGGTGAAAGCCGCGCGAGACTTCGTCCAGATCGCGCGGCACCGTGCGCAGCGACTGGTAGAAGCTGAACGTCATGTTCCACGCCTGGCTCGTGAAGATCGCGAAGATCGCCGCAAGCTCCGCGCCGAGCACGCGCCCCGGAAACAGCGCGAGAAAGAACGTCACCGTGAACGAGATGTAGCCGAGCACCGGCACCGACTGCAGGATGTCCAGAATCGGCACCAGCACGAGCCCCGCGCGGCGGCTCTTCGCCGCGAGCGTGCCGTACGCCAGCGTGAACACCAGCGAGGCGACGATCGCCGCGAGCATGCGCAGCGTCGTGCGCATCGCGTACTCGGGCAGATGCGACGGGTCGAGCGAGATCACCTGGGCCTTCAGCGTCGACATCGGCGCGAGCGTCTGGTGAAAGCCGATCGCGGCCATCGCGATCACGCAGATGATCAGCGGGAACGCAACGAAGTCCCAGCCATTGGGCAACAGACGCCACGCGGACGCGTGAGCGGTGCGTTTCAGGTCGAAGCTGAAGTCCATTACAGCGCTCCCCCAGCGGCGGTCATCGAGACACGGCCCACGGCCGGCACGCGCGGGCCGGCCAACGGCGCGCGGGCATGCGGGACAAAACAGAAAACAGACATGAGCGAAAACAGGCAGGTAGTGAATGAACACGCCCGCGCGGCCCGCACGCGGGGCGGCCGGTCGTGGCCGGCACGCCTCGTGTGCGGACGCACGCGGACACTACGCAAAAAGCGACTTGAGATAGCGCCAGAGCGCACCCCGTGCGCGGGGCGGGCGGGTACGCAGCGACAGCATCGTGTCGTAGTGGACGCGGGCGTCCTCGACGTGCGGCAGGTGCGACAGGAGCAGGCCGAAGTTCATGAGGGTTCTCCGAGCGTTGGGCTTAACGCGGTTCGACGGAAGCCAGCAAGACCCGGAGTGCCGTGGGATCGGCGATGCGACAGCGGGGCTCTACTCGCTTGCGTCAGTGAAAGGGGACGTGCAGCGGTGCACGGTATAGCGGCATAAGGGATAACTGTCAGGGTCCGGCATGGAGCGCTCCTTGTCGGCGTTGAGCACGCCCGTCTGCTGCGCGGGCCGGAGCACGCGCGAATCCATTCACGCGCGCACGCCGCCGAGGCGGGATGCGCGCGCACGCAGCCGCGAGTCGACGCTCGCGACAAAACGCCATGCGAGCACACGCCGCGGCGAGGCGCTCACATGACACGATTCGAGGTGCACGGGGAAAGATACTGCGGCGCGCACCGTCTGCCCGGCAGGCAGGACGGCGGCGAAAGAATATGGCGCGGGGGTCCTGCCGCTCAGGCGGCGAAACAGATCGAAGATCGACTACTGCTACTGTCCAAGGCATCAGCCCCTTTTGTGACGACCGGCGAATTCTAGACATTTTGAGAACAAAAAGTCAACCGGCTTCGCTAAGCAGAGCCAGGCTAATCGACGCGGCACGGGTCTCTCGGGCCGCGTCACCCTGCCCCCGATTTCCGCGCGGCACGCGGCGCTTTTTTTGATGCACTTTTTACTTGCCGGACGGTGCAGGCGGCCCCTACAATCCGCCCGTCTCATTCAGGGAGTCCCACGTGGACACATGCTCGGGTAGTGGAAGTCCGATGCCGGCCTGCGCCGGCCTGACGATCGCGAGTTAGCCGCCCCGAGGTCCCGCCTCTGCCGCTGACTCGCCTGTATTGGGTTAGCGCGCTTCTTTTCCGGCCGGCTTGATGCCGCGCCGTCAGCCGCACGCTCCGTCGTACGCCTGTGCGCCGTCCGTTTGACGGCGAGGTGCCGTCGCGTCCTCTCACGTTGCCCGATCCGTTCGGGCTCGACGGGGACGCGGCATGCCCGATCGACCCGGCGTCGCCCTGTTCGGGGCCTTTCGATCTCGTTTGCCCATTTCCCTTCTGCCTCTGCTCGCGATGAAAAACAACTTCACCCTCGCCTGCCGCTGCGCCGCCGGACCCGCCGGTCTCGGCCTGCTGCTGTCGATCGGCGCAGCCGCCCCCGCACTCGCGCAAGCCTCGTCCGACGATGCGCGCCCCCTGGCGCTCGCACCTGCGCCTGCACCTGCACCTGCACCTGCGCCTGCACCTGCGCCTGCGCCTGCACCTGCGCCTGCGCCTGCACCTGCGCCTGCGCCTGCACCTGCACCTGCGCCTGCGCCTGCACCTGCGTCTGCACCTGCGTCTGCGTCTGCACCTGCGTCTGCACCTGCGTCTGCGCCCGTGGCCGAGCCTGCGCCCGCGGCCGCAGCCCCCGCTCCAACCGGCTTCTGGAGCCGCGCCAGCCTGTTCGGCGACATGGGCGGCGTGCGCCCGTGGCTCGACAACCGGGGCGTGACGATCGGCCTGCAGGAAACCAGCGAGACACTGGGCAACCTGACAGGCGGCGTGAGACGCGGCGGCGCGTACGACGGCGTCACGCAGTTCGGCCTCGGCATCGATACGCAAAAAGCGTTCGGGCTGCCTGGCGGCACGTTCAACGTATCGGGCCTGCAGATCCACGGCACGAGCCTCAGCGCACGCAATCTGCAGACGCTGCAAAGCGCAAGCGGCATCGAGGCCGACGACACCACGCGTCTGTGGGAACTGTGGTACCAGCAGACGTTCGCCGGCGGCGACGCGGATCTGAAGATCGGCCAGCAAAGCGTCGACCAGGAGTTCATGGTGAGCGACGACGCGAGCCTCTTCATGAACGCGACGTTTGGCTGGAACGTGCTGCCGTCGGTCGATCTGCCGGCGGGCGGTCCCGCCTATCCGCTCGCCTCGCCCGGCGTGCGGCTGCGCGTGACGCCGTCCGGCGCATGGACCGTGCTCGCCGGCGTGTTCGGCAATCCGGCCAGCAACGGCAGCGCCGATCCGCAGCAGCTCGACGCGCACGGTACGAACTTCGCCCGGCAACACGGCGCGCTCTTCATCGGCGAGGTGCAGTACGCGCTCAACCCCGTGCCGGCCGACCCGGCCGCGCCGAAACCGGCCGGCTTGCCCGGCACTTACCGCCTGGGCCTCTGGTACGACTCGCAGCGCTTCGCCGATCCCGGTTATGACACGGCGGGCGCGTCGCTCGCGGATCCGTCGGGCAGCGGCATCGCGCGCAGCTACCGCGGCAACGAGGGGATCTATGCGGTCGCCGATCAGATGGTGTGGCGCCCCGGCGTGGACAGCCCGCAGGCGCTCGGCGTCTTCGCGCGCGTAATGGGCGCGCCGGGCGACCGCAACCTCGTGGATTTCGCGCTGAACGCGGGCATCACGCTGAAAGCGCCGTTCAAGGGGCGCGATAACGACGTCGCCGGGCTCGCGCTCGGCTATGCGCGAATCGGCTCGCACGCGCAGGACCTGGCGAGCGCGAGCGCGCTCACGACACCGGGCTATCCGTCGCGCAGCGCCGAAACGCTGATCGAGGCGACCTACCAGTACCAGCTCACGCCCTGGTGGCAATGGCAGGCCGATTTCCAGTACGTGTTCCGGCCCGCGGGCGGCATTCCGGACCCGGACGCTCCGGCGCAGCGCATCGGCAACGAGGCCGTCGTCGGGCTGCGGACCACCGTCGCGTTCTAGCCGTGCGCGGCCGCGCGCGGCTACAGGTTGATCTGCCCGCCCAGTTCGACGACGCGGTTGGCGGGCAGACTGTAGTACTCGGCGGCCTGCGCCGCGTTGCGGCCGAGGAACGCGAACAGCTTCTCGCGCCACAGCGCCATGTCCTTGCTCGCCCCGGTCGCGAGCACCGTGTCGCGCGCGAGGAAGAACGACGTGTCGGCCGGTTCGTACTGCCAGTCCGGCACCCGCTGCGCGATCAGCTGCAGGATCGACGGCACGTTCGGAATCTCCATGAAGCCATGCCGCACCACCACCGAGTAGCAGCCGTAGCCGAGATCCTGCACGTCGACCTTCTGCTCGTCGGCCACGTGCGGGACGTTCTCGGTCGTGCCGGCCAGAAACAGGTTTACGCGGTGCATCACGCGGTTGTGCTTCAGGTTGTGCATGAACGCGGACGGCGTCATGCCGGCCACGCCGCCCGGAAATACCGCGGTGCCGTCCACGCGCGGCGGCGCATGCGAGCCGCCGCACAGCGACTGGATCAGCCCGGCGAGCGGAATGTTGTCCGCCCGCATCCGCTCGACGATCATCTCGCGGCCCCGGTGCCAGGTCGTCATCACGGTGAACAGCAGTGCGCCGGCGGCGAGGGGGAACCAGCCGCCGTCGGCTACCTTGCCGATATTGCTGGTCACGAACACCAGATCGACGAACGCGAGCGGTCCGATCACCACGAGCGTCGCGAGCGGCGACCAGTTCCACAGCGAGCGCGTGATGAAGAACATCAGCAGCGTCGTGAGCAGCATCGTCGAGGCCACCGCGATGCCGTACGCCGCCGCGAGATTATCGGACGACTTGAAGAACACCACGAGGAACACGACGGCCGCATACAGCGACACGTTGATGAACGGCACGTAGACCTGCCCCATCTCCTGCGTCGACGTGTGCACGACCGGGATGCGCGGCAGGAAGCCGAGCTGCACCGCCTGCTTGGTCATCGAGAACGCGCCGGAAATCACCGCCTGCGACGCGATGATCGTCGCCGCGGTCGCGAGCACCACGAGCGGCACGAGCGCCCAGTCGGGCGCGGATTCGAAGAACGGCTGCCCGATCGCCGACGGCTTCGCGAGCACCAGCGCCGCCTGGCCGAAGTAATTGAGCAGCAGGCTCGGCAGCACGAGGAAGAGCCACGCGAAGCGGATCGGACGCTTGCCGAAATGGCCCATGTCCGCATAGAGCGCCTCGCCGCCGGTCAGCGCGAGAAACACCGAACCCAGCACGACGAACGCCGTCAGCGGCGCATGCGTGACGAAGCGCAGCGCGTACAGCGGCGACACCGCGCCGATGATCGCGGGCCCCTGCGCGATGTGCAGCAGGCCGAGCGCCGCCAGCGTGACGAACCACAGCGCCATCACCGGTCCGAACAACCGGCCGACCGTCCCGGTGCCGCGCTTTTGCAGCTTGAACAGGCCGGTCAGGATCACCAGCGAGATCGGCACGATCCATGCGGCGAGCTTCGCGTCGACGAGCGTCACGCCTTCGACCGCGGAGATCACGGAAATGGCCGGCGTGATCATCGAGTCGCCGTAGAACATCGCCGCGCCGAATACGCCGAGCGTGAGCAGCAGCGGGCTCAGCTTCGCCGGCGCGACGCGCGACGCGAGCGCGGTGAGCGCGAGAATGCCGCCTTCGCCGTCGTTGTCCGCGCGCATCACGAAGCTCACGTACTTCAGCGTGACGACGATCACGATCGACCACAGGATCAGCGAGACGATGCCGAACACGTTCGGCGCGCTGATGCCGCCGGCCGCTTTCAGGCATTCGCGCAGCGTGTAGAGAGGGCTCGTGCCGATATCGCCGAACACCACGCCAATCGCGCCGAGCACGAGGCTCGGCGCGGTATTGACTGCGTGCGTGGACTGACTGCTGACGGATGAGGACATAAGTAATGTAAGTGAATTGAAATAATTTCCGCGGGCACGGCCGGCGCACGCACGCTAGCGCAGCTTCCAGATGCCCCAGACCGCAATCGCGAGCGCGAGCCCGAAACCGACGGCCAGCAGGATATAGGTGTCCATCGAAACGTCTCCTCGGCGCGCGAAAGTGTCAAGCCCCACCACGGTGCCCGGCCACGCCTGGGCGCTTTCGCCGCCATCGTTGCGCGAATGGTATCCCGGCTGCGCCGCAGAGTACATGCCCGCCCTGCGCCGGACATCGTAGCGCGGGATGCGCGGCATCCCTGTGACGGCCAGAGCGTGCACGCCGGCGGGCGCGGCGCACGCACACATGCACGCATGCCATCGTCCGCGGCTTGCGCGCGATCCCGAACTCCACTAGTGTTCCGTCATCGACGCCCGCCCGTGCCGGCCCGCGCGGCGGCGCCTTCCAGGAGACACGCCATGCGAACCAGTGCCCGCAACCATTTCGCCGGACAAATCACGGAAGTGAAAACCGGCGCGGTCAACGACGAAGTCACGCTGCGCACGGCGGACGGGCTCGACATTGTCGCGATCATCACGCACGGCAGCGCATCGTCGCTGGGCCTCGCGGCCGGCACACCCGCGTTTGCGCTGGTGAAAGCCTCGTCGGTCATCGTGATGGTCGATGACGCCGGCAGCAGGACCTCGGCGCGCAACCGTATCGCCGGCAAGGTGAGCGCGCTCACGCGCGGCGCGGTCAACAGCGAGGTCATCGTCGCGGCTGACGGCGGCGCGCAGCTCGCCGCGATCATCACGAACGAAAGCGCGGACCGGCTCGGCCTCGCCACCGGCAGCGCGGCGACCGCGATCTTCAAGGCGTCCAGCGTGATCATCGGCGTCGACTGAGCGGGCGGCCATGCGGGCCGCCGTTCCGCCTACACCGCCTGCATGGCCGGCGTGATCGCGGCTGGGTCCGTCACACTGGGGCTGCCGGTTTCCACGTGGCCCGCGATGCGACGCCACCATGCCGGCTCGTCCGCGACGGTGATCTGCAGGTCATACCAGCCGCTGCTGCAGGACAGATCCCAGTCATCCTCGACCGTCTTGCCCGCGCCCACCGTCACCGTGCGCGGAGGCTGGCCATACGCGCCATCCGACACCGTGAACGTCAGTGCCGCATTACCGTGGTTCGACAACGTGAGATGCACGTTGCCATTGGCGACGTCGTAACAGGTCACGAGCTCGGGCAACGCAGTCGCGTCGGCTGCGGCCGAGCCCGCAAAGCGGCGGAAGAATCCATTGGGCCCGTACACCGACACCTGGTACTGCCCGTTTGCATCCGGTGCCCACGTGTCCGTCAACTGCTTGCCCGCTTCAACCGTATAGCGTCGCGGCATTGCGTCCGCACCGGCCGTATAGACCCAGAAATGCGCGCCTTGCTGACCCGTGTTCGCAAACGTGAGCGCATACGCGCCGTCGATCCATCGGCCATTCACATGCAGTTCATACGGCAACGGTCGCGCCGGCCGGGTTCCCGCTTCCTGCGCAGCGACCGGGCCCGGGGTCGCCGGCACGACCGGCGCAGGCTGCGTCGCGCACTGGTTGTCGGCGATGCTCATGTAGCCGCTCGTGTCGGGCAACGACGGCATTGACGGATCGGCCGCGCGAAAATCGAATGCCGAGGTCAGATCGCCGCACACGGCCCGACGCCACGCGGTGATGTTCGGCTCGGCGACGCCAAACCGCGCTTCGATAAAGCGGATCACCGACGTGTGATCGAACACCTGCGAACACACATAGCCGCCGCGTGTCCACGGCGACACGACCGTCATCGGGACGCGCGGGCCCAGGCCGTATGGAAGCCCGTCTGCGGTGTACGTGCCGCCGCGCCCCGGATTCACGACGTCGTGAATCTCGCCTGCCACGCTCACCGTCGATTTGCCCTGCGACGGCAGGGTCGGCGGCTGCGGCGGAACGATGTGATCGAAGAAGCCGTCGTTTTCGTCGTACATGATGAAGAGCACGGTCCGGCTCCAGACGTCCGGATTCGATGTCAACGCATCGAGCACCTGCGACGTGTATTCGGCGCCGTATGCCGGCGTGTACTGCGGATGCTCCGAATACGCCGCGGGCGGGCACAGCCACGACACCTGCGGCAGACGGTTCGCCTGCACGTCGGCCTTGAGATCCGAGATCGTGCGTACGGTCTGCGCGCGCTGATAAAGCGGTGATCCGGGTTGCGCATCGATGAAATTCGCGAAATTCTGCAGGACGTTCGTGCCGTAGTTGCCGTTTAGCGGATCCGTGCCGTCCGTGCCCTGCTGATAGATCTGCCAGCTCACGCCGGCGGCCTGGAGCCGCTCCGGATAAGTAGTCCAGGACAGCAACTGATACGCGGGCGGCCCGTCGCCGTCGACGTAATCGTTGTTGTCCAGCAGCGGGCCGCCCATCGTTCCGCTCGGGTCGACCATGCCTGTCATCAGATAACAGCGGTTCGGGTGCGTCGGCCCGGGCAGCGAGCAGAAATACGCATCGCACACGGTGAATGCGTCGGCAAGCGCATAGTGAAACGGAATGTCCTGGCGCAGGTGGTAACCCATCGTCATATCCGTCTTGTTCGCCGGCCATTGGTCGTAGCGTCCGCCGTCGATCGCACCGTGCGTCTTGTACCACGTGTGATCCAGATCGCCGACGCATTGCGCGCTCGTAGTCTGCGTGTCCAGATGAAACGGCAGCACCGGCTTTGCCGGATCCTCCTTCGACGGCTGGAACCACACCGGCTTGCCACCCGGCAAGGTCACCGGAAAACGGTCGTTGTAGCCGCGCACGCCGGACAGATGCCCGAAATAATGGTCGAACGAGCGGTTTTCCTGCATGAACACGACGACATGCTCGACATCCTGAATCGTGCCCGTGACGGAATGCGGCTCGATCGCGAATGCCCGGCGGATCGATTCCGGAAAGAACGCATGGGCGGCCGTCGCACCGGCCAGCCCGGCAGACAGCTTCAGAAATCCACGTCGGGAAGGGGAAATCATGGCTTTCTCTTCTTTATCTCTTTTTAGTTTGGAATACGAATTGATTGACATATCACGAAGCCGGCGACGCAAAAGCGGGCGGGCAACGCATTCTGACGCCGGCAAGTGCCGCGCCACCGCATGCGGCCTTCTGAACCGGTTGCGCGTTGCTCAATGCCGACGGCCCCGGGTTGTCCGAGCCACTGCACGCGGCGACCAGCGCAGCGGCAGCAAACAGGCTAACGTGTACGACATGCCGATATACCGGCACTTGCATGGCAGATCTCCCTCGCGACCACGGTGGAATGCGGGTCCGCGCACCCGGCAACGGCCTTGTGCCGTCGCTGGGGAGACGATATTTTTTGCCCATTACGTTCCGGTGACAGCGTGGCGGCTATCCACACCCGGGCCGCCCGAATTCGCGGCGCGCCTTTCTCCGTAGGGGTTCTAGCTGGGATCGCGAACGGACAGAATCGTAAATGAGTGTGTCCATTCCGCGCGGGTTGGCGCGGGTCGGCGCGGGTCGTTGTGAAAGCGCATCCGCGCGGGCGTATCGCCCAATCGCTACGTGCAATTCGAGGACGTTGTGGCCGTGATGTCGCCTGGTCGACGCGCAATCAGTCGATGCGCAGACGATAGCCAAACGATAGAAACGACCCGCAGCGCCGAAAAACAAAAAAGGGTTACGCGCGCATGCGCTGTAACCCTTTGATTTGTCTGGTTGCGGGGGTAGGATTTGAACCTACGACCTTCGGGTTATGAGCCCGACGAGCTGCCAGACTGCTCCACCCCGCGTCAGAGAAAAAGATTATAGGGTGTTGCGAGCAAAACGTCAATACCTCTGCAAACTATTTTTCCCAGCCCAGCGCCCGCGCCGCTGCCGGCGGTCGACTGTCCGCCGTCCATTCGCTTTCATCACGCCATTTCTGTTCGGAATGCGAAGCAATTCATCATCCCCTCGCCGCTGATCGGACCCGCAGAAATTTCAGAGAATGGCTTCCAGCGAAGAGAGGGAGACCCGACCGTCATGCCCGCATCCCCAGCGGTCACAGCGTCAGTCGTCGCGCCGATGAGGCACGCCGAATCCTCGATCCCATCCGTACCCGGTCGACGGTGCCCGCACGATCGCGCGGGATCCCGATGTCGAACGTGTCGTCGCCCTGTATTTGCCGCTGGCAACCGGCCTCCCGTTCATCCGTCAAACACGCGCGCGCTTTCCGCACTGCGAGAGAAAAAGCTCGAATGGCAAGCCGAACCGCCTGGCCGTCGAGGGTCCGCATTGCTTCGTTCCGATATACCGCCGCGCGATGCCCGATCAATGCCGTACGAAAACATGTCGCGAGGCTGTATTCGTCGAGTCCACGCGTGACGTCATGCACGAACTGATCGGGACGACTGCGATCGCCAAAGGACGCCGGGCCGAAGCGGGCGTCGTCCGTAATCGTGCACGTCGTCAGCCGGCCTTATTCCACGTCATCGGTCACGTCGGTCATCCGGATCATGTGCGGGCGCACCACGTCGTCGTCGCTCTCTTCCCCGACCGTCTTCGGATGAATGAGCGCCTCGAGCCGCGCCTTTGTCGCCATGAACTCGCGCGTCGTCAACTGCGCTGCGTGGCGCGGACGCGGCACCGGCACTTCGATCAGTTCCTGCAATTCGCCGGGATTGGCCTTCAGTACGAGAATGCGGTCCGCCAGCAAAATCGCTTCATCGAGATCGTGCGTGATGAACAGGATCGTCACGTCGATATTGCGCCAGATGTCGATGAGGTGCGCCTGCATCTTCGCGCGCGTCTGTGCATCGAGCGCGCCGAACGGTTCGTCCATCAGCAGAATGCGCGGCCGGTTCGCGAGCGCACGCGCAATCGCCACGCGCTGCTTCATGCCACCCGACAACTGATGGGGATAGACATTGGCGAATGGCGTCAGTCCCACAAGATCGAGCCATTGAAGGGCCTCGCGCTCGGCTTCGCCCGTGCTGCTGCCGTTCATCCTGAGACCGAACATGACGTTTTTCTTCACCGTCAGCCACGGAAACAGCGTATAGCCCTGAAATACCATGCCCCGGTCCGCACCCGGTCCGCGCACCGGCTTCCCGTCGAGCAGAACGTCGCCGCTCGTCTGCGATTCGAGCCCGGCGAGAATGCGAATGAGCGTGGACTTGCCGCAGCCGGAAGGGCCGATCACGCAGACGAATTCGCGTCGATGCGTGCGGAAGCTGATGTCGTTCAGCGCCACGACTTCGCCCTGCGCCGAACGATAATGCTTGCCGACATGCTGCACGTCGAGAATCACCTCGCGGGCCTTGAGACGCGTAAAGCGCTCGCGCACCGCGTCGGACTGGATCAGGTATTCGGGAACGGGTCGAGGGTTGAGCATGAGCGCCTCTGCGGTGATAACGGGAGAGTTCACGGACTTAAGCCATCACGCCTTCAGCGTGCGGTCCCAGGGAAAGAGTTTGCGGGCGAGCAGCGCGAGCACGATGTCGGTGCCGAGACCGATGATGCCGATCATCAGGATCGCCGCGTAGACATTGTCGAAGTGCTCGTAGCGCGCCTGCTGAACGATGTACCACGTGATGCCCGAACTGGTTCCGACGAGTTCCGCGACAATCAGATACGTCCACGCCCAGCCGAGCAGAATGCGCTGATCGCGGTAAAGGTCGGGCAGCACGCCCGGAATCACGACGTGCGCAACCAGTTTCAGCTTCTTCGTGCCGAGCGTCATCGCTGCTTCGAACAGGCCATATTCGAGCTTGCGCGTCGTGTTCGCAACGATCAGCACCTGTTGAAATACCGTGCCGATCACGATGATCGCAATCTTGGGCGCATCGTAGATGCCGAGAATCGCCACCATGAGCGCGCCGAACGCCGGCGCCGGCAAATAGCGGAAGAACTCGAAGAATGGCTCCTGCAACCGTGCAATCGCACTGAATGTCCCCCCGATGATGCCGAGCGGCACACCGATTGCCGACGAGATCGCAAAGCCCCAGAAAATGATGCGGATGCTATGCCAGAGACTCTGATGCAGCCATACGCCTTCGCGCGAAGCGGGCGGTGTCGTGAACGCCGTATAGAACGCGCGCGCCACCTGATGCGGCGCGGGCAGATAGACGGGATTCGCGGGCACGCCCTGCGGCAAAGCCGTATGGGCTTCGCGCGCATGCTGCAGTTCGTCGGCAAAGACAGCCTTGTCGACCTGCATGCCGGTTTGAAAGTAATCGACGCTGCCGGGGTTCGTGATCCTCACTTGCGGATGCCAGATGAACGGCACATAGCTGATCAAACACCAGAGAGCGAGCGGCAGCAGAAAAGACGCTGTGCCGAGCGTCCATTTTTCGCGCGTCGATAACGCGCGTCGCACGGCGAACCATTCGGTCATGCTCGGGGTCGTTGACATCGAAATCTCCGTATCTACACATTGGGTATCGCGTACCGCCCGCGTACCGCCCGCGCGGTGCGCGCGTCCGGCCGCGTCGCGCGCGCCGCCGTGTTCATCGTTCCGCGCACGCGCCGCCGGCGGCGCGGCTTGCCCGATAGGCGCGCCAGCCGCCGAAGCGGGTGATGTCCTGCGCGCCGTCGAGTGCGGCGCTCTCGCACAGGAAACCCTGCACATGGCTTCCGTCGGCGAGCGATAACGTGCCGATGCCGAGCGGCGCGGGGATGTCCGCGACGAAGCTGTCGTATGTCATGACGGGGATCTCCCATACTTCGACGTCGATCGCCTTGCCTTGCTCTCCGACGCGGACAAGGCCGGGCTTCTCGATGCCGCCCGCTGCCGCGGCATCGAGCGCGTAAAGCCGGTAGGCAGGCGCTGTCGCGGTCGCCGCGACCAGACGCGCGCCGCGCTGCGTCAACTGGAAATTCAGCGGTTCGCCGCTCAGATGAGCGCCCGCCACGGCCACGCGGACAACGCCCGAACAGGCTGCCGGCGGCGGGGCCGCGACCGCAGCGTCCTCTTCGCGCCCCTCGGCAACCCATGCCTGCGCCAGCCCGAGCAGCCTCGCGTCGTCATGCGCGCGGCCGGCGAACGTGATGCCGAAGGGCCGCCCCGCGTGCCTGCCGGCCAGGCACAGGCCGGCAGGCACGGCGATCGCCGACAAATCGAGCAGGTTGACGAAGTTCGTGTAATACCCGAAGCGTGTGTTGACACCGATCGGATCGGCTTCGAGTTCATCGACGGTCGCTGTCGTCGCGGAGGTCGGCGTCACGATCGTATCGACGGTTTCCCATACGCGCTCGGCCTCGACGCGCAGCGACGCCAGGCGATCGAACGCGGCGAACGCATCCGCGGCGCTGAACCGCCGTGCCCCCCCGACGATTTCGCGCACCACCGGATGCACCGCATCGGGCTTTCGCTCGAAAAACGCGCGCAGCGCGGCAAACCGCTCGGCTACCCATGGACCTTCGTATAGCAGCCGGGCCGCGGCGAGGTGCGCGGACAAATCGATTTCGACGACATCTGCACCGGCCGCGCGCAGGCGCGCCAACGCAGCCTCGTATGCCCCGCGATACGACTCGTCGCCGAAGAATTCAAGCTGATCGGCGCGGGGCGTACCGAATCGCACGCCGTCGAGCGCGGCGCTATGCGCCGCGCTCGCGTTCGCGCCCGTGGCCAGCAGCGGCTGCCATTGCCGTGCATACGGATCCCCCGGCGTCACGCCGCGCGCCGCGTCGAACACCGTTCGGGCATCCGCGGGCGAATGCGCGAAGACCGACACGCAATCGAGCGATCGGCAGGCCGGTACCACGCCGAGCGTGCTCAACACGCCCTTTGTCGGCTTCAAACCGACGAGCCCATGAAACGCGGCCGGCACGCGCCCGGACCCGGCGGTATCGGTGCCGAGTGAAAACGCAGCGACGCCGAGTGCGACGGCGACGGCAGACCCCGAGCTCGAACCGCCCGACGCATAGCGCGGATCGAGCGCGTTACGGCACGCGCCGTAGGGCGAGCGCTGCCCCGACAGTCCGGTCGCGAACTGATCGAGGTTCGTCTTGCCGATCGGAATCGCGCCCGCCGCAATCAACCGTTCGACTACGGGCGCACTGCGCACCGGCGTGTACGCGTAGTCGGGACAGCCCGCCGTCGTCGGCACGCCGGCCAGGTCGATGTTGTCCTTGATCGCGAACGGCACGCCGAACAGCGGCAGCGTCTCGACGGGGCGGCCGGAAAGCGCGTCGGCGTAGTGCATCATCTCGTCGCGTGTCAAAGGCCGGATCCAGGCGTGATGCGGATCGCCTGCGTCGAAGTGCGCGGCGATCGCTTCGACGAGCCGCTGCGGCGTCAGGTGGCCGGCAAGATATTGCGCGCGTAGTGTCGCGATCGAGCGAAACGTCGGCGCGCTGTTGTGTTCACATGCATTCATGCGACCTCCTCGGCCGCACCGGCATTCACGACCATCAGACGTTGACCTGCGACGACAGCCGCACCGGGTGAACATTCGATCGAATCGATCACGCCGTCCTCCGTCGCCACCACCGACACCTCCATCTTCATCGATTCGAGAATCGCCACGACCTGGCCCTCCGTGACCCGCTCGCCGGCTTCGACGAGCACCTTCCAGACGCTGCCCGATACGTCGGTGGCAATGCTGTGCTGCCCGCTACCGAGCGCCTCCCCCGCCGGCGCCGCACCGGCGTCGCCCTGGCCGGCTTCGCCGACGTACTCGGCATGTCCCGCCTGACGCCAGCGCTCGCGCTCCGCGTCGAAAGCCGCCTGCTGCGCGGTCTTGAATGCCGCAATCGATCCCGCTTCGTCGCGCAGAAAACGGTTGTACTCGCGCAGATCGAAGACCGATTCCTCGATCTTCAACGACGCACGACCCGCAACGAAATCGGCGCGCAGCCTGTGCAATTCGTCCTCGTCCACCTCGTAGAAACGAATGACGTCGAAAAAGCGCAAAAGCCACGGTTTGCCTGCCTCGAACTCCCGCGTCGTCCGATAGCGGTTCCACATCTGCACTGTGCGGCCGACAAACTGATAGCCGCCGGGCCCTTCCATGCCATAGACGCACAGGTACGCCCCGCCGATGCCGACCGCGTTCTCGGGCGTCCACGTGCGCGCCGGGTTGTACTTCGTCGTGACGAGACGGTGACGGGGGTCGAGCGGCGTGGCGACCGGCGCGCCCAGATAAACATCGCCCAGCCCCATCACCAGGTATTGCGCGTCGAAGACGATGCGCTTGACCTCCTCGACACTGTCGAGCCCGTTGATGCGGCGAATGAACTCGATATTGCTGGGGCACCAGGGCGCATCGGGCCGCACCGACTGCATGTAGCGCTCGATGGCCACGCGCGTCGACGGATCGTCCCACGACAGCGGCAAGTGCACGATCCGGTTGGGCACCCGCATGTCCGTCACGTCGGGCAACGCACGCTCGGCCGCCTGAAGATGTTCGAGCAGCGCGCCGGGCGCTAGCGTGCGCGCGTCGAACTGCACTTGCAGCGAACGAATCCCCGGCGTGAGATCGAGCATGCCGGGCAACGGATGCGCCTGCAGCCAGCACATCAACGCATGAACGCGAAGCCGCAGGTTCAGATCGAGTACGAGCGGTCCGTATTCGATGAGGACATTGCGGTCGCCCGAACGTCGATAGACGACCCCGACGCCGCCGCCCGCCGACGGGTCGCGATACAGCACGCAGTCGTCGTGGGCGGCGGTCGTGGTGGTCGCGGCGGACGGCGAATCCGCTACGCTTTGTTCGTTGCCACGGGGAATGGCCGGAGACACGCCGACGCGTGCAAACTGCACGGTGTCGCCCGGACGGAGCTGGCCGAGCTTCCACCACTCGTCCCTTACCACCGTCACCGGGCAGACGAACCCCCCCAGGCTCGGCCCATCCGGCCCGAGAATGACGGGCATATCGCCCGTGAAATCGACCGCGCCGATCGCATAGGCGTTGTCATGAATGTTCGACGGATGCAGGCCCGCTTCGCCGCCATCGGTGCGCGCCCATTGGGGCTTGGGCCCGATCAGACGCACGCCCGTGCGGCTCGAATTGTAGTGCACGGTCCAGCGCGTGCCGTACAGCATCGCGATGTCTTCGGGCGTAAAGAAGTCGGGGGCGCCGTGCGGCCCGTCGAGCACGCCTAGCGTCCAGGCATGCGTCAACACCGGATGCCCGATGTCGCCTGCCACCGGAACGGCTTCGCCCCGGCCCGCATCCGCACCCAGATGCAGCACATCGCCTCTGCGCAATGCACGCCCCGCGTGACCGCCGAACTGGCCCAGCGTAAACGTCGCCTTGCTGCCGAGATAGTCCGGCACCTGGAGCCCGCCCTTCACGGCGACGTATGCGCGAACACCGGGGCCAGTCACGCCGCCCAGCTTCAGCACCGCGCCCGGCGCGGCGCGCAGCACCTGCCAGTAGGGAATCGTTTGCCCGTCGAGCGTCGCGCTGAGCATTGCGCCGCTCAACACGAACAACGTCGCGACGTTGAACCGCAACGTAGGGCCAACCATCGTGCATTCGAGCCCTGCGGCATCGACGGGGTTGCCGAGCAGCGTATTGGCGAGCGCGAGCGAGCGGTCGTCCATCGGGCCCGACGGCGGCACCCCGATATCCCAGTAGCCCATGCGCCCCGGCAATTGCTGAACCGTCGTCTGCACGCCGCCGTCGATTACGTCGATCGTATGCGGCGCGAACGCGAAGCGGGACAGCAGCGCCGTCGTTTGCGCACCGCGTGCGAACGTGTCGCATCCGGCGACCGCGCGCAAATAGTCGAGGTTCGTCTCGATGCCATACAGCTGCGTATCGTCCAGCGCGGCACGCAGCGCCGCAAGCGCTTGCGCGCGCGTCTCGCCGCTCACGATCAGCTTCGCGAGCAGCGGATCGTAATAGGCGCTGACCTCGGTGCCGGCTTCGACCCATGTTTCGACGCGTGCGGTATCGGGAAATGTCACATGCGTCAACACGCCGGCGCTCGGCTGAAACTGCCTGTTCGGATCTTCCGCGTAGAGGCGGACCTGGAGGCTCGCGCCGGAAGGCGTCACCGCAAGCGAGTCGAGCGGCGGCAGATCGCCTTCGGCTTGAAGGATCATCCATTCGACGAGATCGATGCCCGTCACTTCCTCCGTCACGCAATGCTCGACTTGCAGCCGCGTGTTCACTTCGAGGAAATAGAACGCGCGCGTTGTCGTGTCGAAGACAAATTCGACCGTGCCGGCCGACGCATAGTCGACCGCGCGCGCAAGCCGCACCGCGCTCGCGTGCAGCGCTTCGCGTTCGGCGTCGCTCAAGCCGGGCGCGGGCGTTTCTTCGATGACCTTCTGGTTGCGGCGCTGCACCGAGCAGTCGCGCTCGCCCAGCGCGATGACCGCCCCATGTCCGTCGCCGAATATCTGCACTTCGATGTGCCGCGCGTGCTCGACAAATTTTTCGAGGTAGACGCCGGCATGCGCGAAATTCGCGCTGCCAAGACGGACGACCTGATCGAAGGCCGCCGCGAGCTGCGCCGCGTCCCGGCACAGCGACATGCCGATGCCGCCACCGCCCGCCGTGCTCTTGAGCATGACCGGATAGCCGATCGCGTCTGCCTGCACACGTGCCGTGTCGGCATCGGCCAGCAGGTCCGTCCCCGGCAGCAGCGCGACGCCATGCTCGCGCGCCAGCTCGCGCGCCGTGTGCTTGAGGCCGAACGCACGCATTTGCGCGCCGCGCGGGCCGATGAAGCGCAGCCCCGACGCTTCGCAGGCTTCGGCGAAATCGGGGTTCTCCGACAGGAAGCCATAACCGGGGTGCACCGCCTGCGCACCGGTGGTTCGCGCGGCAGCAAGAATCGCAGCGACGTTCAGGTAACTGTCGACAGCGGGCGCCGCACCCACGCACACAGCTTCGTCTGCCAGCGTCACATGCCGCGCATGGCGATCGGCTTCCGAATAGATCGCGACCGAGGCAATGCCGAGCCGCTTGAGCGTGCGAATGACGCGGCACGCGATCTCGCCGCGATTGGCGACCAGTACTTTCGACAATCTCATTGCGCCTCCCAGATCGAGAGCCGCACTGGCGTCGGGTTATAGCCGTTGCACGGATTGTTCAGCTGCGGGCAGTTCGAGATCAGCACGGTGACATCCATCTGCGCGCGCAGCTCCACGTACTTGCCCGGCGCGGAAATACCGTCTTCGAACGTGAGCCTGCCCAGCGGGGTGACCGGTACGTTCATGAAGAAATTGACATTGCTGACGATATCGCGCTTCGACATCCGCGCACCGGCGCCGCACCTGCAATTCGCAATCGCATTCAGGAAGCTGTCGCGGCAGTTGTGCATGTAGCGCTTTTCGAGCGCATAGCGCACGGTATTGCTCTCCGCCGCGCATGCACCGCCGAGCGTGTCGTGACGGCCGCAGGTATCCGCGACGATCGTCATCATCGGATGACCGAAGTTCGACATCAACACGCTGCCCGCGCTCAGATAGAGATTGCGCTGCTCGCGAATCGTGTCTTGTGCGCTATAGCGCTCGGCAGGATCGTCGGTACGATAAAACAGCGTATCGACGGCCTGATTGCCCTCGAGATCGAGAATGCGCAGGATCTGCCCGCGCTTCACCTCGTGCAGCCAGGGCTCCCCTGCACCGAGGGTGACGTCGTAGACGACGTCCTGCATGTCGAGCGTGCTTTCGATGATCGGCATGGTGTGCTCCTTCAGGCAAACAGGCGGTCGGTGTTGATGAAGCCGCGGACGTTCTCCGGGCACGCGCGGCGGCACGGATCGTCGTCGGGCGCAGCGTCATCGGCCGCGTAGGCGCGATAGGCGATCAGCTTCACGGGCTTCGGCGCATACGCGGGATTCGGATCGAGCGGGTGCGGCGCGGTCGAGAACGCCACTAGCGTATTCATCTCAAAGCGCAGATCGAATGCGCTGCCGGGCTGCGAGTGCCCCGTCACGAAATCGAGCGACCCGTCCTCACCCGGCGCCACCTTGCTGAAGAAGTTGACGTTGGCCGCGAGGTCGCGCGCGGACAGCCCATACTTCGCGAGCTCCAGCACGAGACTGTCCCGGCCGTTGCGAATCATGCCGTTGCGGCTGCCCTGATACGACGACGTCCCGTACTTGTGTGCGAACAGTTGCGCATTGCCCACGCCGCCCAGCGCATCGTGCCAGCCGAGGGTGTCGCCCGTGATCGACGCAATGACGCGCCCCATGTCCGTGTAGAGAACGTGCCCGCTGCTCAGATGCGCCGTATGTTGTGCCTTGAGCGTATCGGCCAGGTTGAAGCGTTCGAGCAGGTCTTCCTGACGATGAAAGACAGCGGACACATTCGCTCCGCCTTCGATATCGACTATGCGAAGCGCCAGGCCGCGACGCAGGATGCCCGACCAGTGCGTGCCCGCCGGAATGACGACGTCCCACGCGCCCCGCGCAAGAGGACGAAGAGACGGCCCTGGCAGCGGGTCGAGCGGCGGGTTCGGTTCGGTTTGGGGATTCGGCGACATGAAGGCTCCTCGGATCGGTTGATAAAAGGCATGAGAGGGCGACCGAACGACATCGCGACCTCCCGGGCTTTTATCCCTCCGTGGAGCCTCGCCGGTTCCTCGATGGCGAGGACGCACGGCCAGACCGGATTGCTCTCGGACCAGTCGTCGCACAGCGCGGCGCGCCGCACGACCGGAACCCTAGCGATCCTGAAGATGATGCAAATTGCTTCGCACCTCTCGGGGGTGCCTTGAAGCGAGGACCGTGCCAGCGAATCGCGTGAGCGTGCGGGCCGCACCCGGCGAGCGTTCGAGCGAACGTCGATGCAGGCGCCGGGCAACGTGGCGCCCAAGAGCTGGGCGCGAGACGCACCAGACGCACGTCGAACGCACCAATGCGGGGCGACGCGGCGTGTGCCGCGGCATCCGTTCGCCGAATGGGGGCCCCGTTACCGGATACCGGACGCAAACGGCCTGCACATTGGCCCGGAGCCGATGTGGGCGGGCCATTCCGGTCTGCGGCGAGATGCGTTGGCACAGTTCTCGCTCGGCAGGCCGCCGAGAGGTGCGGCGCAGTCGCATCTTAGGGGTGCTAGGGTTCCGGTTCGCGAGAACGTCTGGTCCGAGAGCAGCCCGGTGCCAGCCGGCGCGGTCGCAAGACAGTGCCGGGATGGCGCTACACGGCGGGACAAAAGCCCGGGAGATCGGCGATGGCGGCGGCCATCGTGCCTCTCCTTGACCGGCGTTCGTCGTGCCTACGCAGGAGCCGGTCATGCCATCGAGTCGCGCCGTGCGCGATTCGTTCGACAAGCACTTCACCCGGTCTCCTGGAGAAAACGATGACCCGTATCGCGTCCCTGTTCAATCGCCTGCTGTGCCCTGCTTCCTTGCGCCGTACGATCGGCGCCGCCGCGCTCGCCAGCGCCTTTGCCGCTTCACCCGCTGCACACGCGGCCCCACCGTTGAAAATCGGCTACAGCGACTGGCCCGGCTGGGTCGCGTTCCAGGTTGCACTCGATAAAGGCTGGTTCAAGGAAGCCGGCGTGGACGTCGACTTCGAATGGTTCGATTACTCGGCTTCGCTCGATGCCTTCTCGGCCGGCAAGCTCGATGCCGTCGCCGCGACGAACGGCGACGCGCTCGTCACGGGCGCATCGGGTGCAAGGAACGTCATGATCCTCCTGACCGATTATTCGGCGGGTAACGACATGATCGTCGCAAAACCGCCGATCCGCACGGTGGAAGGCCTGAAAGGCAAGAAGGTGGGCGTCGAAATGGGCCTCGTCGATCATCTGCTGCTCGAAACCGCGCTGCAAAAGCATGGGATGAAAGATTCGGATATCACGCTGGTCAACGCGAAGACCAACGAGTTGCCGCAGGTGCTCGGTTCGTCGAACGACGTTGCGGCCATCGCGGCCTGGCAGCCGAACGCCGGCGAAGCGCTGAAACGTTCACCGGGCTCGCGCGCGATCTTCACGTCGGCAGACGCGCCGGGTCTGATCTACGACGCCATCACCGTCTCGCCGATGAGCCTCGCCACGCGCAAAGCCGACTGGGAAAAGGTGATCAAGGTGTGGTATCGCTGCGTCGCATACATCAACGATCCCAAAACGCAGGCCGACGCGGTGAAGATCATGTCGGCACGCGTGGGTCTTTCGCCGAAGCAGTATTTGCCTTTGCTCAAGGGCACGCACCTGCTCGATGCCGCCGCCGAGAAGCGGGCGTTCCGCCACGGCGACGGGCTCGATTCGATCTATGGGTCCACGCGCAATGCGGATGCATTCAACGTGCGCAACGCGGTGTATAAGCAATCGCAGAATGTCGATGCTTATATCGATTCAAGCCTGGTCGATATGCGCTAACGCGATCCGGGAAACCCAGCAAAACGCGCTGGCCGATGCGCTCATCGCGAGCGCGTCCGCCGCGCTGGTTTGCAGTGTCCGGCGGCACCCGTCGCCAGCGGTGCGAGCTGCACCCGATAGCCTTCCAAGATGCTCAGACTGCGCTGCGCGGCCGGCGCACCCGTGCGCAAATGCACCGCAAGGTCGTAGGTGGAGGATGGCCTTGTCAGCATCATGACGGTCACCTCCTCCTGCAGCACCCGGGTCGCATGCCATGTATCCGGATGAAGGCAGACTCCCTCGCCCGGACTGACCAGAAACGCGCGGATCGACCTGGGCTCCGGCGTCCCGTCGAGCCTCGCGTTCGCGACGACCTGGATGATCGGCCCGGTCAACGGCACCACGGCGAGTTCCGTGAGATGAAACGCTTCCAGGCCGCGCAGACACTGATCCCTGTCCCGCTGCCGGACCCACAGGATTTCCGTGTCGCCTTCGGTCCCGTTGTCAAAAAGGTGTTCGCGCCAAAAGTCGGTGGACGGGCCGAAATAAGCGGGGCCGTCCGCACGCTGATGCGGATGCTTGCCAAGCATCACGCCATACGGGGAAAACGCTTCGGCATCGACGGGTTCAACGCATATCAATGCGGGTGACATAGGCAGCGAAAGCAACGATCGGTCTCGTTCATTCACGTCGACGCATGACGCGAGGCAAGTTCGGACAGCATTTCGGAGGCAACCGATAGCGCGCCGCTCACGCGGCCCATTTTATCGGGACCGATGTGGCAGGCAGCGACCCCGACGATGAGCCGGTCCGGAGGATAGCCCGGAATCCCGATTCCCCGTCCGAGCACCATGCATTGCGCGGCGTCGGCATTGGACGCCCCGTCGGCCACCCGGAAAACGCCCAGGGAAACGGACATGTCGGCCTCCATCGGGAACGACGTCGGACGATTCGAACACCCGCGCGCTGTCTGCACGAGACTCGCGCCCGGTCGACAGGCAAGCAGCGGGTGGTCCAGTGCCTCGGGGAGGTATTGCGCAATCACAACCGCCTGATGCCCGTCGCGGATCATCAATTGCGCAGCACATCGCGTTTCTGTCGCAAGACGTTCAAGTACCGGACCGCTACCGTGCCAGACGGGCAGAGACGCCAGATATGCGCTCGCGAGACGCCCTGCGGCAAACGACGGCCTGAGCCTGCCTGACGCATCTTCGCAGACGAAATCCACCTGCACGAGCGTTCTCACCAGACGCCTCGCGGTGCTTCGCGGCATCTTCAGACCTTCGACGAGCCTTCCAGGCGACAGCGGGCGCACCGACGACGCGATGACCTCCTGCATGGCGAGCCCTTTCGCCAGAGACGGGACCGCGCTACCTGCCCTGCTCTCCGACGTCTGGACGCGTCTTGCGCCGGACACGGGCTTCGCGTCGCCACGGCTGTGGTGAGGCGGGATGGTTGTCGCAGCCTGCTCCACGTTCTCATGCACCCGTCGCACCCCACCCTCCCTGTCATCCGATTCCGGCCGGTTCGGCTCACGCCTGCTTGCGATGCGCCGGCAAGCCAACGTAGGCCACAATCTCAATCATCATCGCGGGATGAACGAATCCGCTCACGACGACGCTGCTCCGATTAGGCCAGGGCTCGGCGAAAAATGTCCGATAGACCGCATCGATCGTCGGCATGTCGCATGCCCTGCTCATGTAGATCAGAACCTGCGCGACATCGCGCAATGTGCAGCCGGCCGCCTCGACGGCGACACGCAGATTCGCAAAGGTAAGGCGAGCCTGCGCGGCAATGTCCGCGCCGGCGATCTGCCCTTCCTCGTTCACCGGGCCATGCGCGGTGTACAGGACGCTCCCCGACTCGACGGCCCATGAGAACGGCTGCGACATGCGCGGCAGCCCTGTTTCGATGACGTTCGGCATGCTGGCCTCCTGCGATGTGGGTCCGGTGGTTCGGCACATACCGGGTGTGGTTATGCAAACGCACCGGCGCGATCGGTCAGCCCGCTGCCGCGACGCTGCATCACCTCACCGAAAGCCTCTGCAACACGGGCGATATTCGACTGATTGAGGCCCGCCACGCAGATCCGGCCCGAGCGAATCAGATAGATCGAGCGCTGCTCGCGAAGACCATCGACCTCGTCGGCCGAGAGCCCCGTGTAGCTGAACATGCCTCGCTGGCGAGTCAGATACGAAAAGTCCTGACCTGGTACCGCGCATTCAAGGGACGTGCGCAGCGCCGCTCGCATGTGCTTCATCCGCTCGCGCATCGCCGCCAGTTCCTCACGCCACGTCGCCGCGAGCGCGGGGTTTGCGAGAACCGTTGTCACAAGGCCCGCGCCGAATGACGGCGGGCTCGAATAGGCCTGCCGCACGAGCGACTTGAGCTGGCCGAGAACTCGCGTCGCAGTCGGCTCGTCGCCACACACGACCGAGAGCCCCCCGACGCGCTCACCATAAAGGGAGAAGTTCTTCGAGAACGAATTGCTCACAATGACGTTCAGGCCGGCAGCGGCGAGTTTGCGAATCATCGATGCATCCTCGTCAAGGCCGTCTCCGAACCCCTGATAGGCCATGTCGACGAACGGCAGAAGATTCTTGCGCTTCAGCAGTTCGACCAGGCTGTCGATCTCGGTCTCGTTCAGATCACAGCCGGTGGGGTTATGGCAGGACGGTTGCAGCAGCACGACGCTCTGGGCCGGAAGCGTTTCGAGCCTCGCGGACATCGCCTCGAAATTCGCGCTACGGCGAGCGGCATCGAAGTACGGGTAGGTGTGCACCTTCAGGCCCGCCGATTCAAGCAGCACCCGATGATTGTCCCATGTGGGGTCGCTCACCCAGACATCCGAGCCCGGCAAGAACGTCCGGATGAAACGCGCTGCAAGGAAGATCGCGCCCGACCCGCCAATGGTCTGGACAGATGCCACGCGACGAGACCGGAGCGCCTCGGAATCCGTACCGAACACCAGCGACTGGACCGCGTGCCGGTACCCCTGATCGCCTTCCATCGGCAGATACGTATGAGGCCGGATACCGTTGCGGGTTTCCGCGACGGCACGCTGGACGCACGACAGCACAGGAATCCTTCCGTCCTCGCCGTAGTAGAGACCGATGCCGAGGTTGGTCTTTGCGCTGTTGGGATCCCTCTGAAACATCTCCATGAGAGAGAGGATAGGATCGCCTGGGTAGTCGGGGACGTGTTTAAGCATGGCAATTGGCCAACAGTTAAAGAATGAAGTTCGGAGAGGCTGCAGTCCGGGCGAGCCCTGGCGTCACAATCCGGTGCGAAGCTTCCACAGTTCCGGAAATAGCACGGTATCGAGCATTTTTCGCAGATATCCGACCCCTTCGGTACCGCCGGTTCCACGCCTGAATCCGATCACGCGCTCCACCGTGGTGAGGTGGCGAAAGCGCCACTGCCTGAATGAGTCTTCGATGTCGACAAGCTTTTCGCCGAGTTGATACAAATCCCAGTACTCGCCGGTATGGCGATAAACCTGCATCCATGCCGCCTCGACGGAGGCGTCGTACCGGGTCGCAACCGTCACGTCGACCGTGAGGCGTGCGGCATCCACCGGGAGTCCCCGCCGGACCATCGCCCGGATGACCTCCTCATAGAACGAGGGAACCTCAAGCGCCGACTGAACCTGTGCGAGATGTTCCGGACGGTGCGCATGCGGACCCAGCATCGCCGCATTCCTGTTTCCGAGCATAAATTCGATCTGCCGGTACTGGTATGACTGGAACCCCGAGGACGCCCCCAGGTAGGGACGCATCGCGCTATATTCGGGCGGCGTCATCGTAGCGAGGACATTCCACGCATGAACCAGTTGATCCATGATGCGGGAAACCCGGGCCAGCATCTTGAACGCGGGCGGCAAGCGGTCCTCGCGAACGCAGATCAACGCCCCTTGCAGTTCGTGAAGCATGAGCTTCATCCAGAGCTCGGACGTCTGATGCTGCACGATAAAGAGCATTTCGTTATGGTCCGGCGATCTGGGACGCTGGGCATTCAGGATCTCGTTCAGGCCCAGATAATCTCCGTAACTCATGGATCCGGAAAAATCCATTTTGGCGTCATGCCAGGCGGCCCCGTCCACATCGGGGGCAGCAGACGATCCATGACCCATCGGGCAGTTCATGCTCGGACTCCAACCAGAAAGACGCTGGGGACGCTCACGCGCGCCCGGCCAAGCGGGGTGAGTGATCGATGCCAGCAGCCGCGAAGCCGTTCGCTGCGCGCTCGGCCGACGCCAGCGTGTTAGCAAGCAACATCGTGATGGTCATCGGGCCGACCCCACCCGGAACGGGTGTAACGAGCCCTGCGATACGGCTGACGCCGTCGAAGTCGACGTCGCCGCAGAGCTTGCCCTGGTCATTCCGGTTCACCCCCACGTCGATCACGGTAGCCCCCGGCCTGATCATTTCTGCGGTCACGATGTTCCGCTTCCCGACGGCAGCGACGACGATGTCCGCCGCTCGCGTATGGAAACCGAGATCGGCCGTCTTGCTGTGACAGAGGGTGACGGTGGCGCCGGCCTCGAGCAGAAGCAGCGCCATCGGTTTGCCGACGATATTGGAGCGACCGATCACAACAGCATGCTGGCCGTTGACGGGAACGTCATACGCTTCGAGAAGCTTCATGACGCCATACGGCGTGCACGGCCGGAACAGCGGGCGCCCCGTCATCAGGGCGCCCGCATTGGCCACGTGAAATCCGTCGACGTCCTTCTCAATGGCAATCGCCTCCACGACCTTGTGGCTGTCGATGTGCCCAGGCAAAGGCAGTTGAACGAGAATGCCATGGACCTTCGGGTCATGGTTCAACTGCCGTATCCGTTCAAGCAACGCGCGCTCGGACACGCTCGACGGCAAATGGTCGAACGTGGAATGCAGACCGTGCTGCTCGCACGCCTTGATCTTGTTGCGCACGTACACCGCACTGGCAGGATCATCCCCGACCAGCACCACCGCGAGACCGGGGGTTCGCCCGCTCCGCGCCAACACCGAAACCCTTTGCTCCAGCGTCTCCCGCAATCGGCGGGAGACCGCCACACCGTCAATCACGTTTCCGTTACCCATTTCCGACTCCATCCGTCGCATCGACCACGACAGGTTCAAGCCGTGGCATCCCGGCAATAATGTACATATCTGTACATGACGTCAAGAGAAAATATTGCGCCCGACGAAGTCGTGGTCCGTCGAGGCGAGCCAAGGCCGGCTCGCCAAATTTGTCGTACTAATTCAGGAATTCTTCTCTCCTTGGACCAGACTCCTGAAAATTTCGCTGGTGCAGGATATGGATGAAGGACACGTGAATGCCTCGTAAATCATGTACACTTATGTACATGTTTGAGGAATTTTTCGTGCCCCCTTCAAACGACGAGGGAATGATGAATGCTCATGAAACGCGGCTTGCACTGGGGTGCAGGCGGCTCTTTCTGCGCAACTGGCGTTACCCGGTGCCAGCGGACTGTACCGATGCGGTCAGCGTGAACGTCGAGATTTTTGTGCGCTATCGGGACGCCGACGCGCAAGGGGACGACCTCGCGGCAGTCGTCGATTACGACATCATGCGTAACGCGCTGGTCAGCGCCGGCCACCCTGGGTGTGAGGACTTCATCGAACGAGCCCTCCGCGCGCTCCTGCGTGCGCCCGTAGTGATGGCGTCGATCGAGGTGCGAAACAGACGCGAGGGAACTGTGACCCTCAGGAACAGGTGCAGGACGGATATGATTCCGTGAGCGCCGCCCTGCAGGACGGCGCCGGGTGTGCGGCGCTTACAGCTTGATGCCGCTGAGCACTTCGAGATACCGCGGCGCGACGCGCTTTCGCACTTCGTCGCTCTCCTTGATGCCGGTCAGGTAGTAGCCAAGCTGATGAAAGTAGAGGATCTTGGCCCGGATCAGACTGTCTGCTCTGGAATGGCCAATGTCCTGAAAGATTTTCTGAAGATGCGCAATCCGTTGCCTGTCGATCCGGGCCACCTCTTTCTCGACGACAGGATCCTTGCGCGCCCATTCGCGCATCGCCATATCGAATTCCGACGAGAACTGGCGCTCGTCGATGAAGAGCAACACCAGGCGGCGAAGACGGGATTTCGCAAGCTTGTCGCGTTCCCTCGAATCGGACTCGTGCGGCTCCACCAGCGCCCTGAGCGCATGGTCGTTCACCTCCGTCCAATACTCAATCAGCGCATGCAGGAGATCCTGACGATTCTTGAAATGCCAGTAGAAACTGCTCCGGCTGATTTCCAGCATGGCAGCCAGCGGCTCGACCTTGACGGCGTCGACCCCCTGGTCGACCAGAATCGCGCGCGCGGCCTCGAGCCATACCGTGCGGTCGACGACCGGGCGCGCCGCCTTGGTCATCCTTCGAGTCTGCTCTTTAGCTACTGATTTCGGCCGCATTCCGTTTCGCGATAAGTTGCCCCGGCCGACAGGATAGCACCATCGAATCATCGCTCCGCCTGCGCCGGCAGGTGCGATCGGCCGGCCACGTCGCCGAACTTCAAGTGTCTCGACAAATGGACATGTCTGACCATTATATCGAGGACTGGAACGACACCTCCCGGACGTCATCTCTCCACTCGAACGTACGCGTGCCCATCGCATGACGCCCCATCCCCTGCACACATGCAGAAGGATCGCCACGAAATTCGAGGTCGAGCGTAAACCACTATGTTGCGAAAAACAGAAAGAGATTGCCCGTTGTTTTTGAACAATCTATCTTACGTACAGTTCTGTCCATTAAATCCGTTCGCGGGAAGCGATGCGTGACCGCTTCGGCGAGTCCGGCGCGGACAGGCTTTTGATCCCACCTTCATGAGGTAATCCTATGCATGTGTCAAGAAAGAGCGTGGCACCCCTGGCCTGCCTGGTTTTGGCAGCAGGTAGTGCGTATGCCGACCAGACGGTCACGATCGGCTTCAGCGGCCCACTCACCGGCGAGGTCGCCCACGTCGGCAAAGACGCCGAGAATGGCGCGCGACTGGCCATCAGCGAGGCCAACGCGGACGACATCAGGATCAACGGAACGCCCGTGCATTTTGTCCTCGACCCCGAGGACGACGCGGCCGATCCCAAAACCGCGGTGTCAGTCGCGCAAAAATTCGTGGATGAGAAAGTCAATGGCGTAGTCGGGCATCTCAACTCCGGCGCCACTGTGGCAGCGTCCAGAATTTATGCGGACGCCGGGATCCCGCAGGTCTCGCCCTCGGCGACCAATCCCATGTTTACCCGCCAGGGCTTTCCGACGGCTTTCCGGGTCATCGGCGACGACAGCTACGTCGGCCGGGTCGTGGCGCAGTACATCGCGAAGACAAAGGGTTTCAAGCGGGTCGCGGTCATCGACGATCGCACTTCGTACGGGCAAGGCCTTGCCGACGTTGTCGTCAGCAAGCTGAAGGCGGCGGGCGTCGACATCGTCGATCGGGAATACGTGACCGACAAGACGATCGATTTCAAGGGGATTTTGACCGCGGTCAAGTCGAAAGACCCGCAGGCCGTCTTCTATGGGGGCGTCGACGCACAGGCCGGTCCGCTTCGCCGACAGATGTCGAACCTCGCCCTGGATATCCCTCTGGTCGGGTCCTCGATCTCAACCGACAACTTCATCAAACTCGCGGGCCCCGCCGCGGCGGAAGGAACGGTCTCCGCCGAATCCGGGCAACCCCTCGAGACGATGCCCAACGGGAAGCTGTTTGAAAAGAAATTCCAGAAATACGGAGCGGTCGTGCTCTATGCACCCTACGCGTACGACGCCACCTGGGCCTTGATCAACGCGATGAAGATTGCGAACTCGACGGTGCCCGCGGACTATCTTCCTGCGATGAAAAAGGTGGACTTCGACGGCGTCACCGGCCGCATCTCATTCGATGCCAACGGCGATCTCCGGGCGGCAAACGTCACGCTTTACGAAGTCAAAGACGGGAAGTATGTGCCCATGAAAACGGTTTCCCTGAAATAAGTCCGGCTTCCCACGAGATTTCCCGAATCGGTTTGCCTTGTTAGGTTTGGAGACCTAAATGAAATACAAATTCTTTGCTGCCGCAATGTTATGCAGTGGATCGGCATTCGCACAGTCATCGGTAACGCTATATGGCTTGATGGACGCAGGTATCACCTACACCAATAACGTAACGGGTTCGTCCGGCCACGGAGCCTCCGTTCAGTTCACCTCCGGGTCGTCGCAAGGCGACCGCTGGGGACTCAAAGGTTCGGAAGACCTCGGTGGCGGAATGAAAGCCATTTTCGTCCTCGAGAACGGCTTTGAACTGAGCAATGGCCAACTCGGCCAGGGCGGCCTGGAATTCGGACGCCAGGCGTTCGTCGGCGTAAGCAGCGCGTGGGGAACACTGACACTCGGCCGGCAATACGACTTCATCGGCGATTTCATGCCGGCTTACGCCATTGGCGCACAAACGCCTGCGGGATTGCTGGCCTGGAGTCTGCCCGCGTACGCGGCGGGCGGGTATGTGCTCGATAACCGGGTCTGGGGCGACGAGGTCAACAACTCCGTGAAGTATCTGTCACCCACTATCGGCGGGCTTACGTTCGGTGCCATGTGGGGCTTTGGCAACGTCGCGGGCTCCCTCGGCACGGACAGTTCAAGCAACTTCATCGTCGATTATGAGCACGGACCGTTCAGTGCGTCCGTTGCATATATGTCGATCCATAATGCGACAGGCACGGCGAACTCGACGGAATACGCCGGCGGCACCGCCTATAATATCGGTCGCGCACGGCTCTTTGCCCTGGTCACAGACGTGCAGCTCAGCAGCGGTACCCGACAGCGGGCTACCACGTATGAAGGCGGCGCCACCTACCTTCTTGTGCCCGACGTTTCGCTGGGCGCGGGCTATCAATTCCAGCAACGCAACAACGGGATCGGTAGTGCAAACCAGTTCACGCTGAGCGCGGACTACCTCCTGTCGAAACAGACGGATGTGTACATCGTGGGGGCGCTTGCACACGATCACGGTTTCGGCGCCCAGGCTCAGGCCGCCTACGGCGATCCGTCCTCAACGGATATCCAGACAGCGGTGCGTGTCGGCATTCGGCACAGGTTCTGACCAGCCGGCCCTGAGCCTCGCCTCTGCGCATCACGTCGCAGAGGCGAGCCGCCGCGCCCATCGCAGCACAGCCGTCGGGTCGCACCGCTCACCGTTCCGGATCTCTTCTGAATGCAATGACCGGGCACATCGACCGGTCATTGCGCCCCCGCAAGTCTCAATGCGCAGCCCTGACGGGTGATGACAAGATGCGCCCATCGCGCAACCCTGCCCCCTGAACGCCTGGTGCGCCCCACAACGATGACCTCCGGTTAAGGCAATGGCTCCCTGACGCTCCACCGTTTCTGCGATGAACCAAAAAAAATCCCCCGGTTGGTCCGGGGGAAAGGAACGTGGGCAATCGCCCCTGGAGACTAGGAATAACGGCTCGATGCCTCATTCCCGGAAAATTCGTCGGCCGCGTCGATGACCCATCTTAGTACGTACTGGATGTAACCGACGTCGACGTACAGCGCAAAGACGCCGGGTCGCCGACATACGAGCATCGCGGGCAACCCGGCAAACCGGGTCGTCACTGCGCAACCGGCTCCGAACGACGACGGATGCAGATCGATCGAACATCCTTTCGCGAGGAAGGCCGCCGCGTCCTCACCGGAAATCAGCAAGCCGATGCGGCTATCGGAGACCAGCGTGACGTTCGCCTGCTTCCCGACGAGCCCCTCTTCAAGGGAGGAAACGTAGCGCGCTTCCTCGCCCAGCGAACAAAAGCACAGATACTCGTTCGGATTGACCCATGCGAGCGCAATCGCGGCATCGAGCGAGATACGTTCCGCAGCAGGAAGGACAACGCCGAGTGCTTTCTCGATGGCGGCGCCGAACGACGGGTCAGACGATACGCCCTGCACGCGAACGAGGCCTTCGAGCGGCATCTCGAAGATTTTCAGACGATCGAATATGACCGGAAAGGCATTCTTATCGACCAGCCCCTGTGACAGTGTTGAACGTGCAACGAGCTTATCCATTGAGCCGCTCTCCTTTCGGGTCGAAGTGCGCCGTTGGAACAACCCGGGCCGATGTGACGGCGCCCTTCGCATAGATGTTCACGATTTCGCCCATGCGAGAAGTCCCGTTTTGCAAAATGCCGAGCCCGATCGCTTTGCCCAGCATCGGACTCATACAGGCCGACGTCACATACCCCCTGGATGTCGCGGGAATCCGCGTCACCGCCTCGTCGATAAAATGCCCCCCCACCGGCAACGGCATCGCCGGATCGACCGATTCGAGGCCAACCAGTTGAAGACGGGCTGTGGCCTTGTCGGCGGGTCGCTGAAGCGAGCGACGACCGATGAAGTCATCCGTCTTCTTCTCGATGAGCGCCGCCCAGCCAATGTCGTATGGATTCGAGTTGCCGTCCGTATCGGCCCCCACGTGAAGATAGCCCTTCTCCGTCCGCATCACCTCAAGGGCTTCGATACCGTATGGCGTGATGCCCAAAGGCGCGCCCACCCGTGCGATTTGCTCCCACAGAGAAGCGGCATATCGCGCGGGAACGGATATTTCGTAGGTCACTTCGCCCGTGAAGCTCGCTCGCAGCACCCGCGCCGGCACGCCCGCAAACCGGCCCGTACGGAACTGCATATGTGCAAAACGCTGCGCGGAGAAGTCGATATCCGACTCGATCCGCTGAAGGACTTCGCGCGATGTCGGACCGGATACCGTTACGTTGGCCCACTGTGTGGTGACGTTATTCACGAACACACGGAGCTCGGGCCATTCGCACTGAAGGTATTCTTCAAGCAGAAGAAACACCCGGGCGACCGCGCCGCTCGTTGCATGGACGAGATAGTGATCGTCCGCCAGCCTGACGATCACGCCATCGTCGATCATCACGCCGTTTTCGTTTGCAAGCACCGCGTACCGCGCAAAGCCCGGCTTCAGGCTCGCAAGGTTATTGACATACACCCGGTTGAGAAACGTTGCGGCGTCGGGACCTCTGACCTCGATCTTGCCCAGCGGCGATCCGTCGAACATCCCGACGCCGTTGCGCACCGCGAGAACTTCCCGCCGCGTCGCCTCGGCGACGCCTTCGTCGCCCCGCGGGTAACACTCCGGCCTTTGCCATCCATAATCGCCGAAATGCGCCCCCGCTGCGACATGACAGGCGTGAGCGGGCAAGGTCTGCCATGGTGCATACATCTCGCCGACTGTGCTGCCCGCGAAAGCGCCGATCGTCACCGGCTGGTACGGGGGACGAAAGCGCGTCGTGCCAACCTCCATGATGGATCGGCCGCTCAACGCCGCCATCACCGCGAGAATGTTGAAGTTGCTCGACTTACCCTGGTCGACACTCATGCCGCCCGTGGTGTACCGCTTGACGTGCTCGACCGAGACGAAGTTTTCACGCATCGCCACTTCAATGTCCGAGACCTTGACGTCGTACTGGAAATCGAGCCATTGCCGGTCGGTCGGCGCATTCCGTGTGTACCAGTACGGTTCGATACTCGACGAGTCATAACCGGTATCGAGCAGGACGGGGAGCAGGCGCGGCGCCTGAACGGCACCGCCGAGTTGGGCCGTCGCAGCCCGGCCCGCGTTGTCGCCCTCATCGAGGCATTCCGCGAGTGTAAATGCACCGTTCGCTGCGCCGACGACGCGAACGGACTGCGAGCATGACCGCGGCACCAGACAAGCGAGTGCGGCGCTGTATTCGAGGGTTCCGCCCGCCTGGCTGAACAGATGGATCGTGGGGGTCCATCCGCTCGACATCGCCAGCAGGTCGCAATCCAGCGTGCGCTCCGCTTCAGCGAGCCTGCCGTCGCCGAGGTGCCGTGAAATCTTCACTGCGCGGATCCGGCGGGTTCCCGCGACGTCGCGCACTGCGTAGCCGACGAAATGGTCGATTCCCTGTTCATTCAGGCGCCGGATCAGTTCATCGGACACGGTCGCGCGCGTGTCCACGACCGCGATATGGCTCACCCCGACGGTCCGAAGGTCTAGCGCCGTGCGATACGCATCGTCATGGTTGGTGGCGATCACCACGCGGGAACCGGGAACGACGCCAAAGCGGTTCACGTACATCCGTACCGCGGAGGCAAGCATGATGCCGGGGCGGTCATTGTTTGCGAAAACGAGCGGCCGTTCGATCGCGCCCGTCGCGAGAATGACGGATCGCGCGCGAATCCTCCACAGCCGCTCACGCAGCTTTCCGCCCTGCCCGTCCGGGCCGAGATGATTGCGCACCCGCTCGGCCGCTACAAGAACGTTATTTTCATAGTACCCGCTCACATTCGTGCGAGGCACCAGTTGCACGTTCGGCAATTGAGCGAGCCGGTGAAGCGTGTCCTCCACCCAGTGCGGACCGGGTACCCCGCCGATCGTGAAACGCTCGGCCAGAAGGCTTCCGCCGAACTGTTCCCTGTCGTCCATCACGAGAACGCGTAGTCCCGCCTGCCCGGCCGCCAGAGCGGCGGCGAGGCCGGCCGGGCCGCCGCCGACGATCAGAAGATCGCAATGCGCATTGCGCTTATGATATTTCTGCGCATCGCGCACCGCCGGCGCCTTTCCGAGCCCGGCGACCGGACGCACGAACCGCTCGTAGAAATGCCAGCTCGGCCACATCATCGACTTGTAATAGAACGACGCCGGCAGAAGTCGGGAAAAGCGGTCCATGACCCCGAGAACGTCGTTGCGGGCATTGGGCCAGGCGTTCTGGCTCGCCGCACGTAGCTCGGGATACAGCGGCATCATCGTTGCACGGACATTGGGCTCGTCAAATTCGCCCGACTCCAGTTGCACGAGACCATTCGGCTCCTCGACATGGCTTCCCACTATGCCGCGCGGCCGGTGAAGCTTGAAGCTTCGGCCAACGATATCGATTCCGTTCGCGAGCAGTGCGGCGGCAAGCGTATCGCCTTCCCGGCCTGCATACGATCGCCCGTCGAACCAGAACCGCACCTCGACGCGGGACTCGTTGTCCGGTCTGCCGAATACCGGTACCCGTTCAGGCGGCCTCATGACGACTCCTCGTTTCCTGCGACCCGTGCGCGCCGCAGCGCGGTTCATGCGCGAACGTGAAAACACGGACCAGCGCATGACTCACGGTATCGCGTTCGATGCCAAACCATTGACGGCAGCCAAAGGTGTGCCGCCACCGCTCGATCGCCGCGCCGCGAAGGTTTTCCCTTGAAAAGAGATAGTCTGCCCACTGTTCGTCGGAGAGCGTGTGCGGTTCATCGGGACGTGTGCGCGCATACGGTCCTCCGAATGTGAATTCGTCCTCATCGCGCGTGCTGCCGCAGTATGGACATGGAATGCGTAACATGTTCGCCCTCGCTTAATGATCGACGCCGGCCGCGGCGGCCTCGTTGACAAACCGGCCGGATGCGAAGCGCTCCATTCCAAACGGCTCGACAAGTTCATGCGGCCGGTCGTGGGCCACCGTGTAGGCCAGCGTCTCGCCGCCGACGGGAATCGCCTTGAAGCCGCCCGTTCCCCATCCCGTACTGATGTAGAGCGCGGTCACCGGCGTCTTGCCCAGAATCGGGCTGGAATCGGGAGAGATATCCACGATCCCCGCCCACTGCCGCATCAGCTTGAGACGGCTGAATGTGGGAAAAAGGCTGAGCGTCGCGCTCAATGTTTCTTCGAGCGCCGGCAACGTGCCGCGCTGCCCGTACGACGGATAGGCATCGGCGCGACCGCCGACAAGAATCTCGCCGCGATCCGACTGGCTGACGTAACAGTGCACGACGGGCGAAACGACCAGCCCCGCGAGGACCGGCTTGATCGGCTCGCTGACCATCGCCTGGAGCGCGACACTGGTGACCGGCAGTGAAAATCCCGCCATGCCTGCAAGCACCGACGAGTGGCCCGCCACGGCGATCACAACCTTGTCGGCCTCGATGTATCCGTACTTCGTCTCGACGCCCCGCACGCGGTTGCCGCTGGTGCGTAGGCCCGTGACCTCGCAGTTCTGGATGATGTCGACCCCAAGGTTGTCCGCGCCTCGCGCATATCCCCAGGCGACCGCGTCATGACGTGCGACACCCGCACGTCGCTGGATAAAGCCGCCATGGATGGGAAAGCGCGCCGTCGGGCGCGTATCCAGAACCGGCATGAAATCGCGGATCTGCTTCAGGTCGAGCATCTCGGCGTCGATCCCCTGTAACTGTATCGAGTTCGACCACCGCTCAAGGCCGTCCATCTGGTGCGGGCTGTGCGCGAGCGTCAGCGCACCATGCTGGCTCAGCATGATGTTGTAGTTCAGTTCCTTGCTCAGGCCCTCGTAGAGTTGCAGCGACCGTTCGAAGAAATTCGTACTCTCGGGGTAGAAGTAGTTCGAACGGATGGCGGTCGTATTCCGCCCTGTGTTGCCGCCGCCCAGCCAGCCCTTTTCCAGAACCGCGACACGGGTGATGCCGTGGTTCTTCGCAAGGTAATAGGCCGTGGCAAGCCCTTGCCCGCCACCGCCTATGACAACGACGTCATATCGCGACTTCGGCTCGCGATCGTGCCATGCCGGCGTCCAGTTTCGATGGCCTGTCAGCGCATGCCTTGCGAGCGACCAGAATGAATAGTGTTCCAACCACGACCTCTTGCGCGTTCTGATTTACAGCACAACGGTACGTTGACCGTTCATGAAGATCCTGCCTTCGCTGAACAGACGCACCGCCGTCGAAAGGGCAACAGCCTCGGTATCGTGACCCACCAGTACCATGTCCGCCGCCGTATAGGAATGGTCGATCGCCTTGACTTCCTGCGCGATGATCGGCCCCTCGTCCAGATCGCCCGTGACGAAATGCGCCGTGGCGCCGATCACTTTGACCCCTCTGTCGTGGGCCTGGTGATACGGACGCGCACCCTTGAATCCGGGCAGGAACGAATGATGAATGTTGATCGCGCAACCTTCGAGCTTGCGGCTCATGTCGTCCGACAGGATCTGCATGTACCGGGCGAGTACCAGGAGCTCCGCGCCCGTGTCGGCAAAGATGCCGAGGATCTGCGCTTCCTGCTGCGGCTTTGTGTCCGGCGTGACGGGGAGATGATGAAACGGCACGCCATACCACTCGACGAGGCTTCGGCAATCGTCATGATTGGACACGACGCCCACGATCTCGATCGCGAGCGCCCCGGAGCGCCACTTCGTGAGCAGCAGGTTCAGGCAGTGATCGTACTTCGACACGGCAATGAGCACGCGCGGGCGATAGTCTGCGCGACGCAGCGTGAATGCCATGTTCAGTTCCTCGCCCAGTTCCGAGAGCCGCTGGCGCAGCGCTTCGATCGGCGCGCTCAGAACGCCATCGTTGAACACCATGCGCGCGAAGAACTTCTTCGTTTCGGGATCGCCATAGTGAAACGACTCCGTGACGAAGGCGCCCTGTTCGAAAAGAAGACTGGACACCTTCGCCAGAATGCCGAGCCGGTCGGGGCATTCGAATGTGAACAGATAATCGGACGGCTGATGATCGACGGCGTTGAACATGACTCTCTCTTGAAAGCAAACGTGGATACCTGGATGCAGCCGGTCAACGTGCGGCAGGCCGCGTGCCGGACGGCTCTGCGCGCGCGGCACTGTCGCGGCTGCCTCGGGACGCCCGATACGCGACGTAGACGACCAGCAGCCAGACTGGCATCGCATATGCCGAAACACGGATCTGTGGTGTCAGCAACATAATGACGACGACGGCCATCAGAAACGCGAGGCAGCCGTAATTGCTGAGAGGACTGGCGATCGCCTTGAACGCGCTCGTCCTGCCGCTCGCCTTCATCGCACGAACAAACCTCGCGTGCGTGATGATGATGATCGCCCAGCTGAAAATCAGACCGGCAACGGTCAACGAGATAAGCAGTTCGATCGCGCCGTCCGGCAGGACATAGTTGAGGACGATGCACAGCGCCGTGAATCCGCCAGGCAGCAGGATGGCCGCCGTCGGTACACCGCGACGATTGACCTTCATCAGGCCGCGCGGTGCGTGTCCCTGCCTCGCCATGCCATGAAGCAACCGGCTAGTGCAGTACACCATGCCGTTGTAGACGGACAGCGCGGCCGTCAGGATGATGAAGTTGAGAACATCCGCTGCCGGTTTGTCGCCCAGCACGGCGAAGATCATCACGAAGGGACTGTGGTTGTACGTGTCGCCGCCCGATTTCAGCGAGGCCAGCAAATGTGTCCACGGGGTGAGGCAGAGCAGGATGAGCATCGACCCGACATAAAAGATCAGGACACGGAAAATGACCTGATTGATCGCCTTCGGGATCGTTACCTTCGGCGCGGCCGTTTCCGCGGCCGTGAAGCCCAGCATTTCAAGGCCTCCGAACGAGAACACGATGAAGGCCATCGCCATCACCAGCCCGTGTACGCCGTTTGGAAAGAACCCGCCGGCGCGCCACAGGTTGCTCACCCCTGACTCGTCCCCGCCTTTGCCCGTGACAAGCAGGAAAAGCCCGAGGACGATCATGCCGACCACCGCTGCGATCTTGATCATCGAAAACCAGAACTCCGTCTCGCCGTACAGCCTGACATGGACAAAGTTCATCGCATTGATGACTGCAAAGAAGACGGCCGCCGTGACCCACGTCGGCACCGACGGCCACCAGAACTGGACGAACTTCCCCGCCGCGGTGAGTTCCAGCATTCCGACAAGGATGTAGAGCACACAGCAGTTCCAGCCGGCGAAGAAACCCGCGAATTCTCCCCAGTAATGCTTGGCAAAATGGCTGAACGAAGACGAGACCGGATCCTCGACCAGCATTTCGCCGAGGAAACGCATGATCAGGAATGCGACGCACCCGGCGATGGCATAGCCCAATACCATGGATGGGCCGGCGAGTTCCAGCACGCCAGCCGACCCGAGAAACAGTCCGGTTCCGATGGTGCCGCCAAGCGCGATCAACTGGATATGCCGGTTATCGAGGCGGCGCCTGAGCTTGTCTGCGCTTGCACTGCGGTCTTGCATGATTTCTCCTTGGTCCATCCGGCCCGGTTAGAGCATGAATCCATATACAAACAATAATACTTAATTGTTTTAATTGGCGACCGAACACCGGCGACGACGCTTCATGTCGTCCATCGTGTCGTCCAGAACCCGATGGACGAAGTATAGGGACGACGCAGACACATAACAATAAAAATTTAATGTTACTTGTTTCTGGTATACCCTGCGGATGGACCCGGCCCTCTTCCGTTGGGAGCTGTAATAAACTTCAGGCGCACGAGACTTCACCACCACCATGAGCACCCTACCCAAATCCGGGACGAGGCGCGCCCTTCCGCGCCGCACGCAGGAAGAACGCAGCGATGCGACGCGCAAACGTATCGTCCAGTCAGCGATGCGCCTGCTGCATAAAAAGGGCTTTCGCGCGACGAATCTTCAGGAGATTGCGCGAGGAGCGAAAGTAACGCTGGGCGCGTTGCAGCATCATTTTTCGAATCGCCAGGTGTTGATGGAACGGCTCATCGACGAAGTGATGGCGCCGCTATCGGACGATGGCGTAGTCTGGCCTCCCGCTGCACTGCCTCTGGAGGAACGGGCGCGCGAGTTTGTTCGCCTCGCGTGGCAGACGATCTACGGTGCGCCGAGCTACGTTGCTGCATGGAGTCTGTTCTTCGGCTGCAAAGCGTCGCCCGAGCTCTTTGCGCGTATCGACGCCAACCGTGCGCGGTCCGATCCCCTCTTCTTTGCCCGGTTCGTGTCGTGCTTCCCGGAGATCGGAGCCCACCACCCCAATCCCGAGGTGTTCGCCGGCTTTGTCTTCGCGAGCCTGCGAGGCATGGGCGTCTTTCACCTGTTCGACGTCTCGCAGGACGAGGTCGACGGGCAACTGGCGGTGCTCGGTCAGGTGATCGCGCAAGCGGGACAGTCGCTGCAGCGGAAACGCGCCTGCTGATGCGCGGCGATCCGGATCACGCCGCCCCGCGCAAGACAGTCAGGCGCGGCATCGGCGAAACGGAACGCCACGCGCTTCGAACACGGAGGCCGGAGCCCGCCCGTACCGTGCCTGCGCCAAGGCTGCGCCGGGTCTTTCTGCGCCCGCCGCCGTGGCAGCCCGGTATCATATACGCGTCAAATGCAGCGCCGTGCGGCACCGGGTAGGCGTGGCATGCGGGTCACGAGTGACGGGCCACTGCGCATGGGCATGCATACCGCGATACGGATATCATCCGCCGCGCAAAGTAGCATTCTGCATTAACCCCATATCGTTACCCCTCACATGAAAATCGCCACCTGGAACGTCAATTCGCTGAAGGTCCGTCAGCAGCACGTGTTCGACTGGCTCGACACGAACCACATCGACGTGCTTTGCCTGCAGGAACTGAAACTGCCGGATGAGAAATTTCCGCGCGCGGAATTCGAGGCCAAAGGCTATCGCAGCTGGTTCGCGGGCCAGAAAACGTATAACGGCGTTGGCATCCTCGTGCGCGAAGGCCTCGCGGTCGACGAAAGCAGCGTGTCGCGCAACATCCCCGACTTCGACGACCCGCAGCAGCGCGTGATCGCCGCGACAATCGACGGCGTGCGCGTCATCTGCGCATACTTCCCCAACGGCCAGGCGCCGGGCACCGACAAGTTCGCCTACAAGCTGCGCTGGCTCGACGCGCTGCACACCTGGATTGCGCGCGAACTCGCACAGCATCCGAAGCTCGCGCTGCTCGGCGACTACAACATCGCCCCCGAAGACCGCGATGTGCACGACCCGAAAGCCTGGGAAGGCCAGAACCTCGTGTCGCCGGAAGAACGGGCGGCCTTCTCCGCACTGATCGGGCTCGGGCTCGTCGATGCGTTCCGTCTGTTCGAGCAGCCCGAAAAGGCCTTCTCGTGGTGGGACTACCGGATGCTCGCGTTTCGCCGCAACGCCGGCCTGCGCATCGACCACATCCTGCTGTCGAAAGCCCTGGCCGGAACCTGCACGCTGTGTGAAGTCGACAAGACCCCGCGCAAATGGGAGCAGCCGTCCGACCACGCGCCCGTCGTCGCGCAGGTCGGCTGAGCGGCACTGCGCGCGGCGCTAGTCTGCGCGCGCCTCGGCGAGACACGACCACAGAAAGCCGTACACCAGCGCGTCGTGGTCGGCCTGTTCCAGTTCATCGGCACCGCCGCCATGGCCGCCGTCGGTATTCTCCGCATACCAGACGCCGGATGCGCCCTGCGCCTGCATGCGCGCCACCATCTTGCGCGCATGCGCCGGATGCACGCGGTCGTCGCTGGTCGACGTCGCGAACAGCATGGGCGGGTACGCGTGCTCCGCGCGCACGCCGTGATACGGCGAATAGGCGGCAAGCGCGCGCGCCTCGTGCGGATCGTCCGGGTCGCCATACTCGTCGATCCACGACGCACCCGCGTGCAACTGCGCATAGCGCTGCATGTCGAGCAGCGGCGCCTCGCAGACCACCGCGCCGAACAGCGCCGGACGCTGCACCGCGCACGCCGCCACCAGCAGCCCGCCATTGCTCGCGCCGCGAATGCCGAGTTGCGAGGCGCGCGTGACACCCGTTTCGATCAGCGCCTCGGCGACCGCGATGAAATCGTCGAACGCACGCTGCCGGTGTTCGCCCTGCGCGGCCTGATGCCACGCGCTGCCGAATTCGCCGCCGCCCCGGATGTGCGCGACCGCATACACCCCGCCTTGCTCCAGCCAGCCGAGCGCGGGCCCCACCAGATAGCCCGCCGTGAGCGGAATCGCAAAGCCGCCGTAGCCGGTCAGCAGACAGGGCCGGGGCGCGGCGCGGCCGAGCGCGTCCGGCGCGAGCGCGTCGCGCGCGCCGATCAGCGTGTACGGCACGCGCGTGCCGTCGGCCGAGCGCGCCCACGCCCGGCGCACCGTGTACGGGCGGGCGTCGAACTGCGTCGGCCAGCGGTCGAGCAGCGTCCAGTCGCCGGTGTCCGCACGGGCCAGATCCGTCAGGGCATATTCGGGCGGCAGCAGGTAATCCTCGATATCGACGAACACCTCATCGTTCAGCGTCGCCTCGACCGGCGCCACGTCGACCTGTGCGCCTTCGCGCGCCGCAAATGCCCGCGACGTCCACGCCCATGCGCCGTCCTCGCGTTGCCGCGGCTGCCACAGCACGGTGCGGCTTTGCACATCCTCCAGATACGACACGATCAGCTGATGGCGCGTATGCGTCCAGTCGCACGCCGACGTGCGTTCGTTCGGCACGAACAGCGCGATCACGTCGCGCGCCCCCGCCAGAAACGCCGACTCGCGGATCGCAAGCAAGGCGCCGCCCGGATAGCGCGTGCCTCCGCATCGCCAGTCGAGCCGCGGTTCGAGCAGCAGCCAGCCCTCCCAGCCGCCGACCGCGACGTGCGCCGGCACCGCATAGCGCTGCCACGTCTGCGATGCGTCGAGGTACCAGGTCTGCGCGTCGAAGAAGTCGACGCCGCGGCTGACCGTGTGGCGCCCGTCGATCGGATCGTAGACCGCCTCGACGCTCACGTCGCGATAAGCGCCGCGAAACACCACCGGGGCATCGGCAAGCGCGGTGCCGCGCCGCCAGCGCCGCACCTCGCGCGGATAGCCGGAGCGCGTGAGCGTCTTGCCGCCGTTGTCCCAGCCGACATAGAGCGAGTCGCGATCGATCCACGACACCGTATGCTTGCCCGCGTGGTCGATCCGAAAGCCCGCCTCGACGAAGCGCCCCGCATCGAGGTCGAATTCGCGCACGACGAGCGCGTCCGAGCCGCCCGGCGACAGCGTGACGAGCGCGCGATCGCCGTCCGGATAGAGGATGTCGAGGTCGACGCAGACCCACGGCGTGCCTTCGGCCGCGCCCAGCGCATCGAAGTCGAGCAGCGTCTGCCAGGCGGGCGTGCCGGCGCGCCAGTTCGCCCACGACGTGCGCCGCCAGATCCCCTTCGGATTGCGCGCGTCCTGCCACAGGTCGTAGGCCCAGTCCTGCCAGCGCTCGGGAATCACCGGCCGTTCGTGCGGCAGATAGGCGGCGGCGAGCCGCTCGCGCAACGCGGCAAAGCGCGCATCGGCTGCCCACGCGGCGCGTGTGCGGGCGTTGTGGCGCTCGACCCATTCGCGCGCGGCGGGGTCGTCGAGCGCTTCGAGCCACAGGAACGGATCGGGGGACAGCGGCCAGTCGAAGGCCGCCGGCAAGGTAGAGGAAATAGAGGCAGGCATCGTGCAGGGCGTCAACGCGGTACGCCGGCATTATGCCCTGCGCACGGCCGGCGCGCCGCGCCGGCCGTGCACGTGGTCACGGTTCGAGATTCAGTTCCTGAATCTTGCGGGTGATCGTATTGCGGCCGATGCCCAGCCGCTCCGCCGCTTCGACCTTGCGGCCGCGCGTGAAATCGAGCGCCTCGCGAATCACCGCGGCCTCGAAGCGCCGCGCGAGTTCGTCCATCACGTCGGCCGCGTTCTCGCGCAGCATCTTCGCGACTTCGGTGCGCAAACCGCCCTCCCACGCGCTCGCCGGCACGTTGACCGGCACGCCGGCCACGCCGTGCGGCGCGAACGCCGCGCCGTTCGCGGGCGACGGCGCCGCCGCGCTCGCCACCGCATCGGCGGCCATGCCGTTGGCCGCCGCCGGATCGGCCGCGCCGGCGGCCGCCGGCACCAGATCGGGCGGCAGGTCCTTCACCTCGATCGTCTGCGCCGGCGCCATCACGGTGAGCCAGTTCGCGAGATTTTCGAGCTGGCGCACATTGCCCGGAAACGGCATCGACGTCAGGTAGGCAAGCGCCTCCTCGGACACGCGCTTCGGTTCGACGCCGAGGTCGCGCGCGCTCTTTTGCAGGAAATGGCGCGTCAGCAGCGGAATATCCTCGCTGCGCTCGCGCAGCGCCGGCAGCCGCAGACGGATCACATTCAGGCGGTGATACAGATCCTCGCGAAACAGCCCCTGACGCACGCGCGCTTCGAGGTTCTGATGGGTGGCGGCAATCACGCGCACGTTCGCGCGCAATGGACTGTGTCCGCCGACGCGATAGAACTGCCCATCCGACAGCACGCGCAGCAGACGCGTTTGCAGATCGAACGGCATGTCGCCGATTTCGTCCAGAAACAGCGTGCCGTTTTCGGCCTGCTCGAAACGCCCCTGGCGCATCGCCTGCGCGCCGGTGAACGCGCCGCGCTCATGGCCAAACAGTTCGGACTCCAGCAGATCTTTCGGAATCGCCGCGGTGTTCAGCGCGATGAACGGACCGTTCGCGCGTGGGCTATGACGGTGCAGCGCACGCGCGACCAGCTCCTTGCCGGTGCCCGATTCGCCGGTAATGAGCACGGTTGCCGCCGAATGGGACAGGCGGCCGATCGCGCGGAACATGTCCTGCATCGCCGGCGCCTGGCCGAGCATTTCCGGGGCATCGGCAATGCGCTCGTCCCACGTCTGCTCGCCGCGCATGCTCTCGTCCACCGCGCGGCGAATCAGTTCGACCGCCTTGTCGATGTCGAACGGTTTCGCGAGATACTCGAACGCACCGCCCTGGAACGCGGCCACCGCGCTGTCGAGATCGGAGAACGCGGTCATGATGATGACCGGCAGCCCCGGCAGACGCTCGCGCACGGTCTGCAGCAGTTCGAGCCCGGAACCGCCGGGCATGCGGATGTCCGACACCAGCACCTGCGGACTGTCGTGATCGAGCGCGAGAGCCGCGTCGCGCACGTTCGCAAAGCTGCGCGTCGTGAAGTTCTCGCGGGCAAGCGCCTTTTCGAGCACCCAGCGTATCGATTGATCGTCGTCTACTATCCAGATCGGCTTCATAAGGTCGGTCAGAAGTCTTGAGAGGCGTGGGGTCCTAGCAGTCGAGCGGCAGCAGAATCTGAAACTCGGTGTGACCCGGCCGGCTTTCCACCTCGATCAGACCGTCGTGCTGCTGCACGAAGGTCTGCGCGAGCGTCAACCCGAGACCGCTGCCGTCTTCGCGCCCCGATACGAGCGGATAGAAAATGCGGTCGCGGATGTCCTCGGGAATGCCCGGCCCGTTATCGATAATATGCAAGTCCAGTGCCAGCTTGCACAGGCGTTTTGAAATCGTCACCTTGCGCGCGACGCGCGTGCGCAACTCGATGCGCGCATCGCCCTGCGAGATGCGCTCGCGCAGCGCTTCGGCCGCGTTGCGCACGATGTTCAGCACCGCCTGGATCAGCTGCTCCTTGTCGCCGCGCAGATCGGGCACGCTCACGTCGTAGTCGCGCTCGATCGTGAGCCCGCGCGGAAACTCCGCGAGAATCACCGCGCGCACGCGTTCGCACACCTCGTGAATGTTGACGTCGCCGACGATGTGCGGATGCCGGTGCGGTTCGAGCAACCGGTCGACGAGCGTCTGCAGCCGGTCCGACTCCTTGATGATCACCTGCGTGTACTCGCGCAGTTCGTCGCGCCCGCGCCCGCCGAGCTCGAATTCGAGCAGCTGCGCCGCGCCGCGGATGCCGCCGAGCGGATTCTTGATCTCGTGCGCGAGGTTGCGGATCAGTTGCTTGTTGACCGCGGTCAGGTCGTTGATGCGCTCCTCGCGATCCGTGCGCAGATGCCGCTCGTTTTCGAACAGTTCGAGCAGCACGTGATCCGGCGCGCCTTCGAGGTAGCCGACGATGGCATGCACATGCAGCGGTTCGTGCCCCGCGCGTTCGAGCACCGCGTCCAGATGCGTCGCGTGAAAGCGGTGTTCGGCAATCGACGCGATCGTCGCGACCAGCTCGTCCGCGTTCGCAAACAGATCCGTCCACGCCATCTGCGTGAGCTGCCGGCGCGACAGTTCGAGCATCGACTCGGCTGACGGATTCGCGAACGCCAGGTGCAGCGTGCGCTTCTCGATCACGAGCACGACCGTCGGCAACGCCTCGAACCCCGGCAGCAACCCCGAGTCCAGCAGTTGCGGGTTATCCGACAGCGGCTCGGCATGCCCTTTTCTTGCTTTGATCAGATTCTTCAGAACCATCTTGCAGTCTGGCCGAGGTGAGATGGTGGAACGACCCGGCGCGCGCGCCTCGCCGACGACGCGCAAACGTTGCCCGGCGCGCAACGAAAAAGGGACGGCGCCGCCGTCCCCTGGTGCATCCCGTTCGACCGGATGCGCGCGTCGGGCATGCGCTTCGCCAGGCTGTCCAGGCGAAGCGCCATCGCCGCTTACAGCGAGTAGTACAGTTCGAACTCGACCGGGTGCGTGGTCATGCGCACGCGTTGCAGTTCGGCTTCCTTCAGTTCGAGGTACGCGTCGATCATGCCGTCCGTGAACACGCCGCCGCGCGTGAGGAACTCGCGGTCCTTGTGCAGCGCTTCAAGCGCCTGGTCGAGGCCGGCGCACACGGTCGGGATCTTCGCATCCTCTTCCGGCGGCAGGTCGTACAGGTTCTTGTCCGCGGCTTCGCCCGGATGGATCTTGTTCTGCACGCCGTCGAGACCGGCCATCATCAGCGCCGAGAAGCACAGGTACGGATTGGCCATCGGATCCGGGAAGCGGGTTTCGATGCGGCGGCCCTTCGGGTTGCTCACGTGCGGAATCCGGATCGACGCCGAGCGGTTGCGCGCCGAGTAGGCGAGCTTCACCGGGGCTTCGAAGTGCGGCACGAGACGCTTGTACGAGTTCGTCGTCGGGTTCGTGAGCGCGTTCAGTGCGCGCGCGTGCTTGATGATGCCGCCGATGTAGAACAGCGCGAATTCCGACAGGCCCGCATAGCCGTTGCCCGCGAACAGGTTCTGGCCGTCCTTCCAGATCGACTGGTGCACGTGCATGCCCGAGCCGTTGTCGCCGACGACCGGCTTCGGCATGAAGGTCGCCGTCTTGCCGTACGTGTGCGCGACGTTGTGCACGATGTACTTCAGCTGCTGGGTCCAGTCCGCGCGCTGCACGAGCGTCGAGAACTTCGTGCCGATTTCGTTCTGGCCCTGGCCTGCCACTTCATGGTGATGCACTTCGACCGGAATGCCGATCTGCTCGAGCAGCAGACACATTTCCGAGCGCATGTCCTGGAACGAGTCGACCGGCGCGACCGGGAAGTAGCCGCCCTTCACGCCCGGGCGATGGCCCGTGTTGCCGCCTTCGAATTCCTTCGCCGACGACCACGGCGCTTCTTCCGAGCCGATCTTCACGAAGCAGCCCGACATGTCGGTGCTCCACTGCACCGAGTCGAAAATGAAGAATTCCGGTTCCGGACCGAAGAACGCCGTGTCACCCAGGCCCGAGCTCTTCAGGTAGGCTTCCGCGCGCTTCGCGAGCGAGCGCGGGTCGCGTTCGTAGCCCTTGCCGTCCGCCGGTTCGACGACGTCGCAGGTCAGCACGAGGGTCGACTCTTCGTAGAACGGGTCGATGAAGGCGGTGTTCGGGTCCGGCACGAGCAGCATGTCCGACGCCTCGATGCCCTTCCAGCCTGCAATCGAGGAACCGTCGAACGCATGGCCGCTTTCGAATTTGTCATCGTCAAATGCCGACACCGGCACCGAGACGTGTTGTTCCTTGCCGCGCGTGTCGGTGAAACGGAAGTCGACGAACTTGACGTCCTCGTCCTTGACGAGTTGCATGACGTCGGCCACGGATTTACTCATAACCTATCTCCTGATTAACGAATTCGGCGGATTGAGCCGCCGCCCCAATCTAGCTGACCCGCCCTCGCGCGTCTAGGTCGCGGTGCGATGCGCGCCGCGCACCGCCGCCGCGCACCCCGGCTGCGCCGGGCACCGGATCGATCGGCCCGAAATAAGCAGCTTCCGTGCCATGAATGCGCCAACGCGGCGCAAAGTCCGACTGGACGCGCGTTTGCAGGGAATCGCGGCACCTCGGCGGGCGCGCCCCGCGTATCGCACATCGCACAAAAGCACCACACCGGTGCAATCTCGAATTTGCACCACGAGAAATTCTCCATACCGGTGCATACCCGATATTTTGCACCATTCCGGCGCATCCGATCTGGCCGCGTCGATCGCGAGGCCGCCCGGGGCGCGGCACGCAGCGTGAAGCCGGCGCGCTAGAATGGTCATTTGGTCCGAAGGAGATTCGCCGTCATGAGCACGCTCGAGCAGTTGTACGCGCAGGCCGAAAAGCGCCGCATCGACCACCAGTTGCCGTACGCCGGCGCGGTGTCGCCCGCCGAGGCCTTCGAGCTTCTGCAACTCGATCCGCGCGCGCGTCTCGTCGACGTGCGCACGCGCGCCGAACTCGACTGGGTGGGCCGGCCGGTGGTCGGCGACGGCCAGTACGCGCACCTCGAATGGACCCGCTATCCCGGCGCGGTGCCGAATCAGGCGTTCCTGCAGCAGCTCGGCGAACTCGCGCCGTCCGACACGCCGCTGCTGTTCCTGTGCCGCAGCGCCGCGCGCTCGAAGCTCGCCGCGATCGCCGCCACCCAGGCCGGCTTCACGCACGCGTTCGATCTGCTGGAAGGCTTCGAAGGGGACAAGGACGGTCAGGGGCATCGCAAGACGGTGTCGGGCTGGTGTTTCCGCGGACTGCCGTGGATCGGCGCCTGACGGCGCGTCGCGGTATCCGCCGCATCGTCGGCGCCGCGTGTGACACTGCGATGATGGGCTGACTGACCGACCGCGCGTGCCGTAACGGCACGCCCCCGCCACCTTCCTGGCATGCATTCCTCGCGCGCATTCCGGGCACCCCGCTGCTCGCGCGCCTCGCCCCGCGCCCCGCGCCCGCACATCGCGGCGCGTCAATCCGCGCGCCGCACGCCGCTTGCCATGTCGGGCTCGACGATATCGCCGCCGAGCAGATGCACGCCCTCGCGCAGGCGCACGAACGCCGCCGCCACCGCCTCGGGCTCGCCTTTCACGCCGAGATCGATATGGCGGCGCGCATAGATGCCGCCACGCTCCGCATCGCCGACGCTCGGCAGGCTGAACACGCGCACGCCGGGAAAATCGTGCTCGAGGCGCTCCATCAGCGGCGTGAGCGTCGATTCGGGCAGCTCGAACACCAGCAGCGATTTCTCCGCGTGCGGCATTGCGTGGTGCAGATGCGCGTAGTGCGTGTCGAGCACCCATTCGATCATCGGCCAGGCCATCACCGGGAAGCCCGGCACGAAATGATGATCGCCCACGGAGAAGCCGGGAATCTTGTTGTAGCCGTTCGGGATGATCGCGGCGCCGCGCGGGAACGTGCCCATGTTCAGCCGGTGGCGGTTCTCCGGCGAATCGTAATCGACCGGCGTCGCCGCGTCCGCCGGATGCATGTCGCGGATACGCTCGCGGATCAGCACCGCGGCCTGCGGATGCAGTTCGAGCGGCACGTCGAGCGCGGCGGCGGCGCACTGTCGCGTGTGATCGTCGGGGGTCGCGCCGATGCCGCCCGTCGAGAACACGATGTCGCCCGACGCGAAGCTGCGGCGCAGCGTCGCCGTGATGCGCGCCGGTTCGTCGCCGACGTATTCGGCCCACGCGAGCGACAGCCCCCGCGCGCCGAGCAGCGCGATGACCTTCTGCAGATGCTTGTCGACCCGTCTGCCCGACAGGATCTCGTCGCCGATGATGATGACGCCAAATGCCATTGCGGCCTCTCAGATCAGTTCAAATCAGTTCAGTCCGGATTCGGCCGGAACACCGGACGCCGCGTGCCGCACACCCGGCGCTTGCGCGCGCAGGCGCTGCAGCGCGCGCAGACAGTAATGGCCGAACCACAGCGCGGTAAATACGAGAATGAACGCGTAGATCCAGATCGTCACCGCGGTCATCACCGGAAACAGCACGAGCAGCCACACCGACGACGCCCACAGCAGCGTCGGCAGCGAGCCGAGCAGCCCGCTCGCGACGCCGATCGCGAGCAGCGGCAGCCGGTGCCGGCGCACCAGCGCGCGACGCTCGTCGCGGCTCGCGTGCAGGGCGAGCGCATCGTAGGTCATCACGCGGTAGGTGAGCCAGCCCCACAGCAACGGCGGAACCAGCGCGAAAAACGGCGGAATCAGCCAGAGCGGCAGCGTGACGATCATCAGCACGAGGCACAGCAGCGTGGTCCATGCCGTATGCGCGAGGCTACCGTACCACGTTCCGCCGCGCCGCATCTCGAGGCCGGCGAACTGGCGCGCCGCCAGATGGCGGATCACGCCGGGCATCGCGAGCGTCGCGATCAGCAGCAGGATCGTCACGACGATCAGCGGAATCGCCAGCGCAACCACGACGAACGGCGCGAGCGCCGCATGCAGCGCGGTGAAGCCGAACCCGTCGAACAGCCGGTACAGCGTGTTCGTGAAACGCCACCCGTCGAGCCAGGTGCGCGTCGCGCCGATCAGCGTTTGCCAGAAGAACCACAACAGCAGGCCCCAGCCGAGCGTCGCCGCGAAGAACGGCACGAAGGTAAGCCACAGCATGCGCGGATGCAGCGCGCTGGCAAGCGCGCGCCCGAACGAGCGCAACAGGTCATTCATGCGAGAGAGGACAGGTCGGTGTCAATGAGACGGGACGGGCGGGCGTACCACGCGGCACGCGGCGCCATCCCGTCCCACAGGATAAACCACGCGGGCGCGCCGTGCGCAATGCGCGGACGGCCGGCCCCCGGGCGGGCGGCGTCAGGCGCCGTTGGGCGCGGTGACGGGTGCGCGGTCGTAGAAGTAGATGCCGTGCGGCGAACGCCCCACCGCGATGGTTTCGATCAGCTTGCGGCTGCGCAGGTCGATGATGCCCACATGCCTCGCGAAGCGGAACGTCACCCACAGGTAGCGCCGGTCGGCGGTGAGCTCCATGTCGTCCGGGCCGGGCAGCAGTCCGGTGATGTCGCCGACGTTTTCGAGCGACATCTCGTCGATCAGGCTGATCGTGTTCGCGACGCGATTGGACACCGCGACATGCCGGCCGTCCGCCAGCGAGCGGAAGTTGTGCGCGCCGGCGCCGGTGTGGATCGTCTTCACGATCGTCCGGGTGCGCCAGTCGAGCACCGCGACATAGTCCGCGCCGGTCATCCCGACCAGCAGGTAGCGATCGCCCGGCGTCATCCACAGGCCCGCCGGAAACTTGCCGACCTTCATTTTCCAGCGCACCTGCTGGGTCGCCAGATCGACCGCGGCCACCTCGCCGGACACCTGCAGCGTGACGAACACGGTGCGGCTGTCGTTCGAGAACGCGAGGTGGCTCGGCATCACGCGAAGCGGCAGGCGGCGCGCGAGCGTGATGCCGCCGTGGCCGTCGTAATGGTAGATGTCGAGCCGGTCGAGGCGCAGGCCGGTCGTGACGAACCAGCGGCGATCCGGCGAAAAGCCGATCTGGTACGGATCCTCGACGTTCTCGATCCAGCGCTGCACGCTGCCGGTTTTCGGGTCGACGAGCATCAGGTTGTTGGACACCGAATTCGCGACGATCAGCGACGCGTTGTCCGGCGTCGCCATCAGGTGATGCGGTTCCTTGCCGGTCGGCACGGTGCCGACCACCTGGTGCGTGGCCTCGTCGATCAGGCTGAGCGTCGCCTCGCCCGAATTGAGCACGATCACACGGTTCGCGCGGGCGGACGGCGCCCACAACGCGGCCGCCGCGACCAGCAGCACGCCGGCCGCGCGCGCGGCGCGCAGGCCGCGTGAGGAGAATAGACGCATGGGGAGAGGCCTCGAATGAGAGGCGCCCATTGTAGCCGTTCTGTAAGCCCCGATGCTTGACCCCGATCGTCCCGCGCGTCGCGCGGCTCAGCGCTGCATCGACTCCCACACCTTGTGCAGCCGCTTGACCGATACGGGCATCGGCGTGCGCAGTTCCTGCGCGAACAGCGAGATGCGCAATTCCTCCAGCAGCCAGCGAAACTCCGTCAGCCGCGCATCGGGCACGCCGGCGCGCTGCGCCAGCGCGCGCTGGTAATGCTGCGCGAGCGGCTGCAGTTCGGCGAACTGGCGCGCGTCGCGCGCCGGGTCGGCGCGCAGCTTGTCGATGCGCAGCGCGATCCCCTTCAGGTAGCGCGGAAAATGCGCGAGCTGCGCATACGGCGTGTCGATCACGAAGCGCTTGCCGATCAGCGCATCGAGCTGCGCCTGCAGGTCCGCATGCGCGGCGGCGAACGGCTTCGCCTGCGCGAGCTTCTTGCCGAGCGCCGCATACTCGGCGAGGATCTGCCCGACGAGGCGCGCAATCTCCTGGGCGAGCAGCGTCAGGCGGCTGCGGCCTTCGTCGCGGCGCGCGTGGAAGGTTGCGTCGTCGTCCGGCAGCGGCGCCTGCAGGCACGCGCGGTCGAGCGCGGTGTCGATCAGCTGGTCGCGCAGTTCGTCCTGCGTGCCGCGCGTCATGTACTGCATCGCCATTTCGCGCAATCCGGGCAGATTTTTCTCCAGATACCGGATCGGCTCCTTCAGCTGCAGCGCGAACAGCCGACGCAGCCCCGCGCGATGGATCCGCGCGGCCTCCTCGGGCGAATCGAAGACCTCGACATCGCAATGCGCGCCACGATCGACGAGCGCGGGATAGCCGAACAGCGTCTGTCCACCACGGCGGATTTCGAGCAGCTCGGGCAGCTTGCCGAAATTCCACGTCGTCAGGTTTTCATAAAGCGCGGTGGCGACCGTGCCCGCCGCCGCTGGCGCTGCCGCCGCCGCTGCACCCGTCGCGCGCGCAGGGGCCGGCGCCGGTGCGCCGCGCGCCGGCCCCGCCGGTGCAGCACCACGCGTCGCGCCGGCGGACGCGGCCGCTTCGCCGCCGAGCGTCACGCCCGCGGCGAGCTTCTGGAACTGCTGCTGCGCCTGTGCGCCCAGTTCCGCGCGCAGCTGCGCAAGGTTGCGGCCCATCGCCAGCTGCCGCCCATGCTCGTCGATCACCTTGAAGTTCATGAACAGGTGCGCGGGCAGCGTCTCCAGCTTGAAGTCGGCCTGCTTCAGCGCGACCTGGGTCTCGGCGCGCACATCCGCGATCAGCGCGTCGAGCAGCGCGGACGCGCCGAAGCGCTCGCCGCCCGCCCGCTGCACGAAACCACCCGCATAGTCGGGCAGCGGCACGCAGTGGCGGCGCAGCTTCTGCGGCAGCGACTTCAGCAGCAATTGCGCCTTTTCCTTCAGCATGCCCGGCACGAGCCATTCGCAGCGGCGCGCGTCGATCTGGTTCAGCGCGTAGAGCGGCACCGCGAGCGTCACGCCGTCGCGCGGCGAACCGGGCTCGAAGTGATAGCCGAGCGTCATCTCGATGCCGGCCATCGCGACGCGCTTCGGAAACAGCTCCGTCGTCACGCCGGCCGCCTCGTGGCGCATCAGGTCGTCGCGCGACAGGTACAGCAGGCGCAGCCGGTCCTCGGGCTGGCCGGCCGCCGTCACCGCGTCGCGATACCAGCGCTCGAACGCGGCGCCGGTGTGGATCCCCTCGGGGATCGCGTCGTCGTAGAACGCGTAGATCAGTTCGTCGTCGACCAGCACGTCCTGACGGCGCGACTTGTGTTCGAGCTGCTCGATCTCCGCCAGCAGCTTGCGGTTGTGCGCGAAGAACGCGAGCTTGGTGTCGAATTCGCCGTCGACGAGCGCGCCGCGAATGAACAGCTCGCGCGCGCGGGCCGGATCCTGGCGGCCGAACGCGACGCGCCGCCGCTGATACACCGTCAGCCCGTACAGCACCGCGCGCTCGTAGGCGGACACCTGCGCCGCGCGCTTCTCCCAGTGCGGCTCGGACAGCGACTTTCTCAGCAGATGCGCGCCGATCCGCTCGATCCACTCCGGCTCGATCTTCGCGAGACAGCGCGCATAGAGCCGGCTCGTCTCGACGAGTTCGGCGGCCATCACCCAGCGCCCGGCCTTCTTCGCGAGCGCCGAGCCCGGCCACAGATAGAACTTGATGCCGCGCGCGCCGAGGTAATACGGTTCGTCGTCGGCTTTCAGGCCGAGGTTGCCGAGCAGCCCCGTCAGCAGCGCGAGGTGGATCTGCTCGAAGGTCGCGTCGGCCTCGTTCACGCGCCAGCCGTGCTCGCGCACCACCGTGAGCAGCTGCGAGTGCACATCGCGCCATTCGCGCAGACGCAGATGCGACAGGAACTGGCTGCGGCAGGCGTCGGCCAGTTGCCGGTTCGACTTCTTGTGCGCGACCGCTTCCTCGAACCAGTTCCAGATCCGCAGCCACTGCAGGAACTCGGAGCGCTCGTCGGCGAAGCGCCGGTGCGCGGCGTCGGCCTCGGCCTGTGCTTCGAGCGGCCGCTCGCGCGGATCCTGCACCGACAGCGCGCTCGCGATGATCAGCACCTCGCGCAGCGCCTGCTGGTCGCGCGCGGCGAGAATCATCCGGCCGACCCGCGGATCGAGCGGCAGCCGCGCGAGTTCGCGGCCGAGCGGCGTGAGCGCGTTGTCGTCGTCGACCGCGCCGAGTTCGTTGAGCAGCTGATAGCCGTCGGCGATCGCGCGGCCGGGCGGCGGCTCGATGAATGGAAACGTTTCGATCGCGCTCAGGTGCAGCGACTTCATCCGCAGGATCACCGACGCGAGCGACGAGCGCAGGATCTCGGGATCGGTGAAGCGCGCGCGCGCGACAAAATCGGCCTCGTCGTAAAGCCGGATGCAGATGCCGTCGGCGACCCGTCCGCAGCGCCCGGCGCGCTGGTTCGCGGCGGCCTGCGCAATCGGCTCGACCTGCAGCTGCTCGACCTTGTTGCGGTACGAATAGCGCTTCACGCGCGCGAGCCCGGTGTCGACCACGTAGCGGATGCCGGGCACCGTCAGCGAGGTTTCCGCGACGTTCGTCGCGAGCACGATCCGTCGCGCGTTCGAGGGCCGGAACACGAGCTCCTGCTGCTGCGCGGACAGCCGCGCGAACAGCGGCAGGATTTCCGTATGCGGCGGATGATGCTTGCGCAGCGCCTCGGCCGCGTCGCGAATCTCGCGCTCGCCGGGCAAAAACACCAGCACGTCGCCGGGGCCCTCGCGGCACAGCTCGTCGACCGCGTCGACGAGCGCGTCCATCAGATCGCGCTCGCGCTCCCGGCCGGTCTCGCGCGCCGCGCGCGGCCGCTCGCGCGCGGCTGGCGCACCGGGCGGCGGCGCGAGGCGGTCCTGCGCGACAGGCCGGTAGCGCACCTCGACCGGATAGAGCCGCCCGCTCACCTCGATCACCGGCGCCGGCTGCGCGTCGCGGCCGAAATGACGCGCGAAGCGCTCCGCGTCGATCGTCGCGGAGGTCACGATCAGCTTCAGATCCGGCCGCTTCGGCAGGATTTCGCGCAGATAGCCGAGCAGGAAATCGATGTTCAGGCTGCGCTCGTGCGCCTCGTCGATGATCAGCGTGTCGTACGCCTTCAGCAGCGGGTCGGTCTGCGTTTCGGCAAGCAGGATGCCGTCCGTCATCAGCTTGACCGACGCGCCCGGCGCGAGGTTGTCGGTGAACCGCACCTTGTAGCCGACCACCTCGCCGAACGGCGTGCCGAGTTCCTCGGCGATCCGCCGTCCGGTGCTCGACGCCGCGATCCGGCGCGGCTGCGTGTGGCCGATCAGCCCCGTGCCGCCCGCGCCGAGCCCGCGGCCGAGCGCGAGACAGATCTTCGGCAACTGGGTGGTCTTGCCCGAGCCGGTTTCGCCGCACACGATCACGACCTGGTGCGCGGCGATCGCGCGCGCGATCTCGTCGCGCCGGCCGGACACCGGCAACGCTTCCGGGAACGTGACCGGCGGCACCGGATTGGGCGCCGCCGCGCGCGGCGCGCGGCGCGGCGCGTGCGGGCCGGCGGGGGGCGCCGCTTTCCCGCTGCCGCGCGCGGCGGGCAAGCCGTCGCAGCGGGCCTGCGTGGCGCGCTCGCCGACGCCCGCGCCGGCGCGAGGGGCCGCCGCGCGGCCGGCGGATCGCGCGGGCGGCACGGCCGACGCGGCCGACGCGGCGCTGCGCTCGGACTGCGCGGGAGTGGCGGGTGCCGTGGATGCGGCGGATACGGCGGGCGCGGCGGATGCCGTGGGCACGGCGGGTGCGGCGGGCGCCTTCGGTGCGTCAGGTGCGGATCGGTCGGCGGAGCCGGCGGAAGGGCCCGGCGAAGCAGGATGCGCCGCGGGACTTTTAGGGACATTCGACATGGGGGCGCATTATAATCCCGGGCATGAATTCCCGAACCGACCTCGCCCCCATGCCCGCTAGCGCTCCGGCCTCACCCAGCCCTACGGAATCCGACTCGCAGCACGCGCAATTCGTGGACTGGATGCGCTCGGTCGCGCCGTACATTCACGCGTTCCGCAACAAGACCTTCGTCGTCGGTTTCGGCGGCGAGGTCGTGCACCAGGGACTGCTGAATGCGCTCGTCTCCGACATCGCGCTGCTGCAGGCGATGGGCATCCAGATCGTGCTGGTGCATGGCTCGCGCCCGCAGGTCGAGGAGCAGATGAGCCTGCACGGCGTCGAATCCGAGTTTTCGCACGGCATGCGCATCACCGACGCGCGCGCGCTCGAATCCGCCAAGGAAGCGGCCGGCGAGGTGCGTCTCGACATCGAGGCGGCGATCAGCCAGGGGCTGCCGAACACGCCGATGGCGCACGCGCACATCAGCGTCGTGTCCGGCAACTTCGTGACGGCGCGTCCGGTCGGCATTCTGGACGGGGTCGACTTCCAGCATACCGGCGTCGTGCGCAAGATCGACGCGGACTCGATCCGCCACTCGCTCGCGAGCCGCAAGCTGGTGCTGCTGTCGCCGCTCGGCTTTTCGCCGACCGGCGAGGCGTTCAACCTCGCGATGGAAGACGTCGCGTCGGCCGCCGCGATCGCGCTGCGCGCCGACAAGATCGTGTTCCTCACCGAAACGCAGGGCCTCATCAACGAGGCGGGCGAGCTGATCCGCGAAATGTCGCTCGACGACGCGTACAGGCTGCACGAAAGCGGCGAGGTCCAGGGCGACGCGGGCTTTTACCTGAAGCACTGCATCCGCGCCTGCCGCGGCGGCGTGGCGCGCGCGCACATCGTGCCGCACGCGCTCGACGGCAGCCTGCTGCTCGAACTGTTCCTGCACGACGGCGTCGGCACGATGATCTCGTACGAGAATCTGGAGAGCCTGCGCGAAGCGACGCCGGACGACGTCGGCGGCATCCTGTCGCTGATCGAGCCGCTCGAAGCGGACGGCACGCTCGTGAGGCGCGGCCGCCATCAGATCGAGCGCGACATCGACCACTTCTCGGTGATCGAGCACGACGGCGTGCTGTTCGGCTGCGCCGCGCTGTATCCGTACTCGCAGGAGCGCATCGGCGAGATGGCCTGCCTCACCGTCGCGCCGGAAGCCCAGGGCACCGGCGACGGCGAGCGGCTGCTCAGGCGCATCGAGCAGCGCGCGCGGGCACGCGGCCTGACGGGCATCTTCGTGCTCACCACGCGCACCGAACACTGGTTCCTCAAACGCGGCTTCGTGAAGGTCACGGTCGACGACCTGCCGGAAGATCGCCGCCGCCTCTACAACTGGCAGCGCAAGTCGCTCGTGCTGATGAAACAGCTCTGAGCAGCGCCGCCCCCCACCGATAACAGGAGAAGCACAGCATGGCTCGTACGGTTCAATGCGCTAAGCTCGGCAAGGAAGCCGAAGGTCTCGATTTCCCGCCGCTGCCGGGCGAACTCGGCAAGCGGATTTACGAGAGCATCTCGAAGGAAGCATGGCAGGCGTGGCTGAAGCAGCAGACGATGCTGATCAACGAAAACCGCCTGAACATGGCCGACCCGCGGGCTCGCCAGTATCTGATGAAGCAGACCGAGAAGTTCTTCTTCGGCGAAGGCGCCGATCAGGCGTCGGGCTACGTGCCGCCGGCCCAGAGCTGAACGCGCGCGTTCAGGGACGATCCGCGCCGCGTGCGCGGATTTTTTTTGCTCGCGCGCGTCCGCTGCGCGCGCCGGCTCAGGCGAGCAATGGCTGAAGCGTCGCGTGGGCGAGCGCGCCGTCGATCGACAGCATGCCCGCGCTGACCGGCAGACGAAACCGCCGTGGCCCGGCGCTGCCGGGATTGACGAACAGCACGCCGTCGCGCCCGGCCACCGACGGCTGATGCGAATGCCCGCTCACGACGACGCCGACGCCCGCCGCGTGCAGGTCGCGCGGCAGATCGGGCAGATCGGCGAGGTCGTGGACAACCAGGATCGTCACCTGCCGGATCCTGATGCGCGCAAGCCGCGGCAGCGCGCCCGCCCACGCGCCGGTATCGTTGTTGCCGCGCACCGCGGTCACCGGCGCGAGCCCGGCCAGCGCGTCGAGTACCGCGGGCGAGCAGATGTCGCCCGCGTGAATGATCGCGTCGCAGCCGGCCAGATACTGCAGCGCTTCGGGACGCATCAGGTTATGGGTGTCGGCAATCAGGCCGACGCGCGCGGCAGGCGGCGGGCGGGTCATCGCAAGGCAGGCTCCGGTTGGCGGACGGCGCGGCGGCTCACCGCGGAGGATCACCGCGGAGGATCACCGCGGCGGATCACCACGGCGGTGAGCTGCAGTGTGCCACACCAATGTGCCGCATCCGTGTACCGCATCGGTATGCCGCACTGCGGCCGGGGTGCGGACGAGGCCCCCCAGGCGTTCGAGTCCACGCGTCTCCGGTTTGCCGGCTTCGGCGAACCGGGTAGTCGCTTTGCGCGTCGTCAGCGCGCGTCGGCGAGGGCGAACCGGCTACGCACGCCCGTCAGGAACTGATGGGCTTTCTGCACGACGTCGCGCGGCAAGTGCGCGATATCCGCCGCGGCCGCTTGCGGTGGAATGACCCCGGTTCCCTGCCCCACCGCAATCCAGCTTGTTGCCTCGAAGTGCATGAAGTTACCGAGCCGATAGGGTTGCAGATCGATGCTGCGCGGCAGGCGCTGTTGCCAGCAAGCCTTGAGGGTCGCGTACGTTTCGGGGAAACGCTGAGCGGTCACGTCGCGCCAGAACGGCGTATCGCGCCGACGCACGTCGTAATGCAGGCACAGGAAATCGCGAATGCCGGCCCAGTCGATGCGGTTGCGTTCGTTGAACAACGTCACGGTTGTCTGCGGCACGGCAAACGCGCTAGCGGCCACCGTATCGCCGAACACCAGGATCTGTCCGAGCATCTGCCCGATCGACGTCGCTTCGAGCGGTTCGATGAACCCCGACGCCAGACCGACCGCCATGACGTTGCCGATCCAGACGTCGTCGAAATGACCCGCCTCGAACCGGATCGTGCGCTGGGGTTCGATTTTCCGGCCCACCCGCGCCTCGATTTCCCGCAATGCCGCGTCGTCGTCGAGATGGGCGCTGGAGTAGACATACCCGCAGCCGACGCGCTCCTGCACCGGGATCTGCCACATCCACCCTGCGTTCATCGCCACAGAACGCGTGGCAAGGTGCGGATTCGGGCGCGCATGCGGGAGATAGAACGGAATGGCGCGGTCGTGGAACAGGTGCTGGCTGAACGAGCGCATCGGCACCTTGTATTTGCGTCCAAGCGAGAGTCTCGCGAATCCGGAAGCATCGATCAGGAAATCGACCGCGAGCGGCCTGTCGCCGCCTTCGATCTTCAGGCCCGTGACATGCCCGGTCGCACCGTCTGTTTCCAGATCCTCGACGTTGGCGCTCACGAGCTTCACGCCCATGCCGAGCGCCACCTTCTTCAGATAGGCGGCGACCCGATGCGCGTCGAAGTGCAGCGAAGTCGGAAGACGCGGACCCAGCGTCGCCCGCGTGCGCGCGACTTCGTTTTGCGCAGTGTTGCCGAGGATCAATGGCAAGCCGCTTTCCGCGTACTGGACGCCTACGCCATTCGCCGCCAGCATGGCCCAATTGACCGGAACGCCGTCGAACAGGCTACCGTCGGCCGCATTGGGTGTCGTATGAAACAGGTGGTAATACACGTCGTCGTCGCGCCCCGTGTTCCAGCCCACGTATTCGAAGCCGAGCTTGATGACCGCACCCGTCGCCTCGATAAAGTCCGCCTCGTCGATTCCATGACGGGCGAGCGCAGGCAGCAGGTTCAGGATCCCGCCCTCGCCCACGCCGATCACGTTGACACGCGGCGATTCGACCACGGAAACCGAGACCTGTGCCCCAAAGAGCCGCCGCAGTTCGAGCGCGGCAAACCAGCCGGCCGTGCCGCCGCCCAACACGACGAAATTGCGCATGGAACGGAAATCGATCATTTCTTTCCCTCTTTTCTGTCTGCGTCATCAAAGGCCGGATCGGCCGCGGGTGGCTCGCCGCGCATTTCGCGCAGCAGGTCTTGCAGATGCGCCTCGAGCGGCGCAAGCCCCGGCTGCCATGCAAGCGCCTGGCGGTACGCCGCTTCCGCCTCGCCGAAGCGTCCTGTCAACTGCAGCAGCAAGCCGAGTCCATCGAGCGGTCCTGGCAACGTGGGCGCGAGCCGCACGCCCTCGCGCAACGCGGCCTCCGCTTCAACCATGCGCCCCGTGTCGCGCAGCAGATTACCCAGGTTGGCGTGGGCTTCACCGCGTTCCGGCGCGATTGCGATCGCCTCCCGGAACGCGGCTTCCGCTTCGGCGATGCGTCCTTGCTGCTGCAACAGAATGCCCAGATTGTTCTGATCTTCCGCGCGGCCGGGCCGCAGGCGCATGGCTTCGTGCTGCGCCTGCAGCGACTCGTCGATCCTGCCCAGCACCCGCAGCACGATTGCCAGGTTATACCAGGCATCGGCATAGCCGGGTGCATGCCGGATGGCCTGCCTCAGTTCGACCTCGGCGGCGCCCGCGTCGCCCAGATCGTGCAGCAGCACGCCCAGATCGTGCGCGGCCCGCGCGTCACCCGGGTTGAGGCTGATCGAGCGCCGGTACGCGGCTTGCGCGTCGGACCCGCGCCCGGTCTCGCGATAGAGCGTCGCCAGGTTGAAGTAGATCTCCGCGTTCCCGGGAAGCAGCTGTTGTGCAAGAAGATAGGCGTGCTCGGCATCCTGCAGGCGGGCTTCCCGATGCAGCAGCACCGCCAGGTTGAAATGAGCCTCGACAAGATCGGGTTGCGCGTCGATAGCCGCGCGATAGGCTGCTTCCGCACGGCGCGGCTCACCCTGCGAGGCGAACAGCAGGCCGCGGTTGCACAGCGTCCGCGCATTGCGCGCGTCAAGCGCCAGCGCTTCGTCGAGCAGGCGCTGCGCGACATCCCTCTGCCCGCGGCGCATCGCATCGAGCGCATTGACGTTGCAGTCGTCGACGGCCTGCGCCAGCGCGGCGTCTCGTCCTTCGCGTGTTTGCTCCGGCCGCGCCGTTTGCTCTTTCATCGCATATTCCCCTCGAAGCGAATCACTGGACGCGCCCGCAAACCGCCCAGCGCCGCAGCGCGACGGTCGCGTCGCCGATCACGTCGTCCCACGCGCCCGCCACACGTTGCCGGAACAGCCGCGCCACGCCCGGATACCAGGGCGAATCGGTCCGCTCGTGCAGCCACCGCCAGTCGCAGTCGTCATTCAGCAAGAGCCAGAACGGCACATTCAACGCACCCGCGAGGTGCGCGACAGACGTATCGACCGTCACGACCAGGTCCAGATTGCGCATCAACGCGCCGGTGTCGGCGAAGTCGACCACCTCGTCCATGACGTCCGGGCCCCGCCGGGCCGCGGGCAACGTACGCCACTGCGCCTGCCGTTCGGCGTCCTTGTGCAGGGACACGAACGAGACATCCGGCACGTCGAGCAGGGGTGCGAACAGGCCTACATGAGGCAGCGAGCGCCGCTCGTCCATGTGCGCCGCATGCCAATCGTGCAGCCGGCGATTGCCCGCCCCCACCAGCCCCACCCGCGGACGCCCCGCGGGAAGTTCACGCTCGAGGCGCCGCCCCCAACGCTTGATCAACGCGGCAGGCACCTTCAGATAAGGGTGCCGCGATGTGACGCTCTCCAGCGTCACATCGAGCCGCAGCGGCACGCTCGTCAGGTAGCACCAGCATTCCGCCTGCCGCAGGTCGATGTGATCCTCGGTCGATTTCACCGCGTCGATCTCAGAAACGCTCTCGAACAGCCTCTTGAGTTCGGGCTGACACACGACCGTGAGACGCGCGAGACCCCATGCCTTGAGCACCGGCATGAAGCGTATGAACTGGATTGCGTCGCCAAAGCCGTAATCGCACAGCACGATGAGCGAGCGCCCTGCCAGCGGCTCGCCTTGCCATTCCGGCAACACGCCGGCAAGCCCGGAACGCGGCTCGCCCGCCGCCCTGCGTGCCGAGAAAAATTCGTAGTGCGGCCACCCTTCCCGATAGCGGCCGAGCTTCAGCAGCGTCATACCCAGCATGAGGCGGCCGGAGGGCGACATGGGCGCCAGCGTGTAAGCGTGCGACAAAGCCGTTACAGCCTCATCCAGGCGGTTCAGCGACATCAGCGCGCCGCCCAGGTTGTAACGGGCTTCGGCAGCGCCCCGATCGAGCGCGCATGCGCGCTCGAAGCACGCCAGCGCATCGGGCACGCGTTGCGCGCCCATCAGCGCCGTGCCCAACGCATTCCAGCTCATGGCCGACTCCGGGCGCAGCGCCGTTTCCTTGCGCAGAAACGTCTCCGCCTCGGATCCGCGGTTCTGATTGAGCAGCAGTTGCCCGAGATTGTGATTCGCGTCAGCGAAGTCCGGATCGATCCTCACCGCCTCGCGCAAGCTGAGTTCGGCCTCGTCAAGGCGCTGCGCCCTGACCATCAGGTTGCCGAGGTTGTAGTGCGCCGGGGCGAAATCCGGCGCGAGTGCAATGGCTTGCCGAACGCACGACTCGGCCTGGTCGAGGCGCTGCGCACGCACCATCACCTCGCACAGGTTGTTGTACGCCTGCGGGAAGTCCGGGCGCAAGACGATCGCCCGATGCAGACACGATTGCGCCTCGGTGAGACGCCCCGTCCGCAGCAGAAGCGTACCGAGGTTGTAGAAGGCCTCGGCCAGCGACGGCGTTTCCGTGGTCGCCCTACGCAAGCTCGTTTCAGCGTCGTCCCACTGCCCGGTGCGCATCTGCACATCGCCAAGATTGTTCCAGGCGGCACCGAAACCGGGATTGACGCGCGTTGCGGCGTGGAAATTCCGCAGGGCGTCATCGAGTCGCGATGTGCGCAATGCAACAATGCCGAGGTGATACTGTGCCTGCCCGAAATCCGGGCTTGCTTCGCTTACCTGACGAAAGCAGGCCTCGGCCTGCTCGTACTCGCCGGCTTCCAGTAGCGCGACGCCGCGGATATAGCGTGCCGTGTCAAGGTCCGTATCCATGGTTACTTAACGCTCCTTATCATCAACTTACGCCCCTGGCCGGATTCCCGCAAGCTTCCGCACGTCACGGCTCATCAACTGATCGAGTAGCGCCTGATAGGTGCGCACCACCTCGCTCGAATCCGGTGCGTAGCGCCTGATCAGGCTGCGCTGCCGCGTGCGGTACGCATCCGCCTGTGCATCGTGATGGTCGATCGCCTCTCCCACCCGATCCGCGCCGCGGCGCGCGTCGTTGCCTTCGTAGTAGTATCCGAGGTCCGTACACAGCGTCGCATTGTGGATGAGCGGATAGCCCTGCCAGCACACTTCGAGATAGAAGTAGTTCAGCGGGTTTTCCAGCTGATGCGAGATCACGATGTCCGTGTGCTGCGCGAGGAACGCCGGCGTATCGTGACGCCCCGTGAACACGGCCTTGTGTCCGCGCACGATGTCCAGCTGGTTCATCAGCGCGATGAAATCCTGATTGCCTTGCGCCATCGAGAGCGCGTTTGTCACCTGCAGGCGCTCGATATCGTCGGGACGCTCGCGATAGGCCAGCTCGGCTATCAGCACCGGATAGAGGCAAAATTTCACGATGTTGATATTCGGCTCCATCACCGTGAGCCTGCGCGGCCCATGGCGCGGCCGATAGATGCCGCCCTCCGGAAATTCGCGGCCTCTCGCCTCGATAAATTCCGGGCTCCAGACGAATGGAACAACCCGCCCGCTCTGGCGTCGCATCACCTCCAGGTAGCTCTGCGTGTTGCCCGCCACCTGGGGAATGAACCACAGGTCGTCGTAACGCTCGTTGACGAACAGGTGACCGCCCCAAAGGTTCTTGCCGAACATCATGGCTTCGGCCGCGTGGATGTATTCGAAACCGCAGCAGTAGGACACCAGCCGCACGCCGCGCGCCTTCAGGTAATCGGTGCGCGCGCGGTCGACCTGGCCACCCAGTTCGATCAGGATGTCGAGCTGGTCCTTTGCGCCGTCGAACGACAGCGTGGGCCACCGCGAACGGTCCCACGGCAGCGCCGACGTCACCGGTACGGAGGTCGTGTTGACGAGCACGACGCTCGCCACGCCGGGACAATGGCGAAGCGCATCGGCCAGAAACACGGCGTTCTGCTTGATACCGTTGTTCCACAGCGTCTCGTCGGGCTGATGCAGGCCGATGGTGATCCCCACTCTCAGGCCGCTCATGCGGACGCCTCCGAATTGAACAGCGCCTCGATCGCGTCGCCGTAGGCCTTGACGTTCGGGGCATGATCGGGCGCGAGGGTACGCAGGAATGCCTGCGCCGTTTCGCGATACCCGGCCAGATTCGCGTCGTGCTCCGCGTAGGCGCGCAGCAGCGCACGCCCGCCCTCCTCGCAGTCGAACGCGTCATAGCGGTAGCCGCACGCGCCGATCAGATGCGAGTTATGGATGAGCGGATAGCCGCCATGAAGCGCCTCGTAATACAGATAGTTCTGCGCGTTCTCCCACTGGTGCGCGACCACTGCATCCACGCAACGGCCCATCATCTGATGAAACGGGAAGCGTCCCTCGAAGGTCGCAAGACCATGCCTGACGATGTCGAGACTCGAAGCAAAGCCCGAAAATCCCGCATGCTCCTTTTGCCGCAGCGCGCTGTAGACCCAGACGTGTTCGAGCATCTCCGGGTTCAGGCGGTGCGCCGCTTCGCAGCACAGCATCGGAATCGGGCTCGTCTTCACCATGCAGATGTTCGGCTCGAAGATGCCCGCGCGCCAGCGGCGCCTGCCCGGCCGATAGCCGAACTGCTCGCGCGCCTGCGCGTCGCCGTCGATCGCCCGTTCGAGCACCAGCGGGCTCCAGATGTGCGGCACGATGCGCACCGGCACACGCATCGCGCTGCGGTAATAGGGCGCGCAGATGTGCGCGTACTGCGGCAGCGTCCAGATCTCGTGATAGGGCGCACCGCTGATCAGCAGCGCATTGGGCCGGTCGAAGATCATCCGTTCGATGTCGATGACGTAGTCATTGCCTACACGCATCGAAACGGTCTTGCCTCCGCGCTGCCGGAACGCGGCAATCCAGTCGCGCTCCAGCTGCGCGCTCATTTCGATCATCAGGTCCAGCCGGCCGATGGCATCCTGCTGCGTGATGACGGGCACGGGCACGTCGGCCACAAGACGCCGCGCGTCTTCCGCGCTCCCGTCCCCGCCCATGACGATATAGACCTGGCCGACCGAGGGCACCGCGCGCAGCAGCATCACGAGAAAGAGGCAGTTCTGGAAAATGCCGTTTTCCCACAACGACTGGCCGCCTTTGCGCACGTGCAGCGACACGCCGACGCTCAGATTGCGCGGACTTGCCTGTGCCGTGCTCACCGTCCCTCCCCGGCCGTTGCGGTCCTGCCGGCGAGCGCGAGCAGACGCACGGCGTAGGCATCGAGGTTGTGCCGTGCAAAGGGATCCACGGCGTCGAAAATGGCTTGCGAGCGTTGCCGATAGGCGACAAGCTCCGCGTCGTGCTGGCGGAATGCGCGCAGCAGTTGCTGCCCTGCGGCGGCCGCGTCGAAGCCGGGATAGTAGTAGCCGGCCTCGCCGAGCCACGGCGAGTTGTGGACGAGCGGGTAATTCCCGTAGAGGGCGTCGAGGTAGGCGTAGTTCTGCTCGTTTTGCCATTGATGCGCCACCACCGCGTCGCCGTGCTGTCCGAGGAAACCCACGATGTCGTGCCGGCCATGAAAGCAGGCGCGATGATGGCGTACGAGGTCGAGCGAATTCGCGAGGTAGAGCATCGTGGCGTGATCCTTCATGTGCAGCGTATTGAGCACATGCATTTCGCGCACGCTCTCCGGGTCCTCGCGCCACGCCTCGTCGCACGCGAGCATGGGAACGCTGCAGCACTTCACCACCGAGATATTCGGCTCGAAAATCGCCACGCGAAGACCGCCTCCGTCCGTCCGGTCCGGCTTGTAGCCGTAGTGCACACCATGCCGGGCCGCCTGCGCCGCACGCATCTCCACAAACGCCGGGTGCCAGATGAACGGCACTTCATGCACCGGGCACCGATGAAGCGTGCGCATCATCGGAATCAGCGAACGATCCTTCGCGAACAGCCAGATCTCATCGCAACGGTCGGGACGTGACGCGAACACCGGACGCTCGAACACCGCCGGCTCCACCAGACCCACATACGGCTGGCCGCAGCAGTAGTACACCACCTTGCGGCCGCGGCTGCGCATGAGGTCGAGCCATTTGATGTCGAGATTCCCCGCAGCCTCGAAGACGATGTCGACCAGATCGGTCGCGTCGCGCTGACTCACCACGCGCAGCCCCCCGGACACGATGTCGGCCTCGGGCGGCAGCGCACCCTCGCTCCCCACATCGATCAGCACGACGGACTCGACAAACGTCAGGCGCTGAAACAGCTGCGCGAGAAACACCACGTTTTGTCCGAGGCCGTTTTGCCAGATGCTCTGCCCTGGCCGGCTCAGTACCGAAATGCCGATACGCATCGCTCATCCACTCCCAACGAAAACAGGACATCCGTTGCCGGACGCCCTGTTTCCCGACTCCGTCCCTCAACTGCGAGACGCTAACCTCACCACTGGTACGACGCGCCAACGCCGACGGCCGTGCCCCCGTTGCTGATGCCCACGCCCGCCTTCATCTTGATGTTCGCCGTGCTACCGATCGCCACGGCCTGGTAGCCGTTGTAGGTCGCCGCCCCGACACCGAGGGAGAAATTCTTGCCCGGATCGACCTCCGGAATCATCGACAGCGCCGTTGCCGCCGCCACGCCCGAGTAGGCGTTGCGGGCCACCGCGTTGATCTGGTTGTTGATCCCGCCAAGCGCGTTGTTCATCTGGCTCACGTTGACGGCATCGGTCGGCGCGACGCCCGGCGCGACGTTCGTGATGCGCCGCTCGTTGCCGGCGGAGCCCACGGAGACGGTATTGTCCTGGTCCGCAACCGAGCCCGCACCCAACGCGACGGCGTTGTTGCCGGTGGCCTGCGCATTCGCGCCCAATGCGACCGAGTTGTTTCCGGCGGCCAGCGAGTTCGAGCCCACCGCCACGGTCGGATCGGCAACCGCTTGCGCGTTGTAGCCGATCGCGACCGACCCCTCGTTGCTCGCGGTCGCGCGGAAGCCGACTGCCGTGGTGTTCGCCGCCGTGGCCTGGGCATTCGAACCGTAGGCCGTGGCGCCCGTGCCATCAGCATGCGCACACGCGCCAGAGGCGGTCGAATCGACGCCGGACGCGCTCGTACAGTTTGTTAGCGCCACGTTGTTGACCGTCTGACCGCTCGCGCCCATCGTCTGGATCGTGCCGTTGTTGTTCATCCCCCCTTCCAGCGTTCCCGCAAAGGCGGCGCCCTGCGCATTGGCTGCCTGCAGCATGTTCGCCAGCGGCGTCACGGACGACACCGTGGTGGAGAGCGAACCCACGCTCGTCGAGAGCGAGGCGATGCCGGTGGACGTGGAAGTCGACAGCGACTGGACCCCGGTCGACAGCGAATTGGTGGCCGTCGACAGCGAGTTGACGGTGGCGACGGTGTTATCGACCCCCGTCGACAGGCTGTTGAGCGTCGCGTTGGTCGTCGACAGGCCCGTCGACAGCGATGCGATGCCGGTCGAGGTCGAGGTCGACAGGCTCGTCACCGTGCTGTTGGTCGATGAAAGGCCCGTGGAGAGCGACGCCACGCTCGTCGATGTCGACGCCGACAGCGTGTTCAGGCTGCTATTGGTCGAATCGATGCTGGTGGACAGCGAATCCAGGGTGGTCGACGTCGACATCGAAAGACTTGCCACATTGCTGTTGGTGGTCGACAGCCCCGTCGACAGCGACGCCTCGCTCGTGGAGGCGGACGTCGACAGGCTATCCACCGTGCTGTTGGTCGTCGACAGGCCGGTCGACAGCGACGCTTCGCTCGTCGACGCCGAGGTCGACAGGCTCGTCACCGAGCTGTTGGTCGTCGACAGCCCCGTCGACAGCGACGCTTCGCTGGTCGAGACGGAAGTCGACAGCGTCACGACCGAGGTCGACAGGTTGAACAGGCCCGTCGACAGCGAACCGATGCCCGTCGACAGCATGCTCATGCCGTCGGACGTCGAGACAGACAGGCTGTTGAGGTTGCTGTCGGTTGTCCAGAGGCTCGTCGACAGCGAATCCATGCCGTCGACCGTCATCGTCGACAGGCTGGCCAGATCGCTGTTCGTCGAGTCGATGCTCGTCGACAGCGAGGCCTCGCTTGTCGAGGCCGAGCTCGACAGCGAGGTCAGGCCGGTGGACAGCGACGCTTCGCTCGTGGAGGCCGACGTCGACAGGCTCGTCACCGAGCTGTTGGTCGTCGACAAGCCGGTGGACAGCGACGCTTCGCTGGTCGACGCGGAGGTCGAGAGCGAATCCATACCCGTCGACAGCGATGCAACGCTGGTCGAGGTCGAGGTCGAGAGATCCGAGATGCCCGTGGACAGCGACGCTTCGCTCGTCGACGAGGCGGTCGACAGGCTCGCCACGTTGCTGTTGGTCGTGTCGATGCCCGTGGACAGCGACGCGAGACCGGTCGAGGTCGACGTCGAAAGCGTGTCGACGCCGGTCGACAGCGACGCAACGCTGGTCGAAGCCGAGGTCGAGAGATTCGAGAGGCCCGTCGACAGCGACGCTTCACTCGTGGAGGACGCGGTCGACAGGCTCGCCACCGAGCTGTTGGCCGTGTCGATGGTCGTGGACAACGACGCGAAACCGGTCGAGGTCGACGTGGAAAGCGTGTCGACGCCGGTCGACAGCGACGCAACGCTGGTCGAAGCCGAGGTCGAGAGATTCGAGATGCCCGTCGACAGCGACGCTTCGCTCGTCGACGAGGCGGTCGACAGGCTCGCCACGTTGCTGTTGGTCGTGTCGATGCCCGTGGACAGCGACGCGAGCCCGGTCGAGGTCGACGTCGAAAGCGTGTCGACGCCGGTCGACAGCGATGCCACGCTCGTCGAGGCCGAAGTCGACAGCGTATCGATCCCCGTCGACAGCGACGCCGCGCTCGTCGATGTGGAAACCGACAGGCTCGCGACGTTGCTGTTGGTCGTGTCGATGCCCGTCGACAGCGACGCGAGCCCGGTCGAGGTCGACGTCGAAAGCGTCGCAATACCCGTCGACAGGCTGATATTGCTGGTGCTCAGTTGCGAGACCGTCACGGCGTCCGTGGGCGCCGAGCCGTCCGCGAGATTCGTGAGGCGGCGCAACGCGCTGGCGCTGCCGATCGACACTTCCGCAGCCGGCGCGGCCTGGCCCGTCATGTAACCGGTCCCGGTCGGCGCGGCCGTACCCGTCACACTGCCCGAACCAATCGCCACGCTCCCTGCGTACTGTGCGTTCGCCCCCGTGCCGATGGCGACGCCGTCCGTGGTCGCGGCCGTCGCGCCCGAGCCCAGCGCCATCGCGCCGCCCGCCGAAGCGGTGGAACCGATGCCGAATGCCAGCGCCCCATTGCCGTTGGCCACGGTCGTGCTGCCGATGGCGACCGCCCCGTCCCCGGTTGCGGTTTCCGCCCGGCCGATGGCGACCGCGCCGCCCGCACCGGTGCTCGAGTTCGCCGTTGTCGCCGCCGAACCGATCGCGACGTTCTGCCCCGTCGAGCCGGCCGTCGAACTGTCGCCTTCCGCAATGCCATAGGCGCCTTGCACCGACGCCGAATGCCCGAGCGCGATGCCGGACGTCGCGGTGGTCGCGACCGAGGACTGCGCGCCCAGCGCAATCCCGTTGGTGGCCGTCGCGGTGGCCTGCGCACCCATCGCGATCGAATCGGTCGCGCTCGCCGTCGCATACGTGCCGAAGGCAAACGAGCCCTGTCCCGATGCGGTCGAATTGATGCCCAGCGCAGTCGCGCCCATGCCGGACGCAACCGCGCCCCAGCCCATCGCGTTCGAGCCCATGCCGGTCGCCTGCGAGCCGCAGCCGGTGGCGAACGAGTTCATGCCCGTGGCAAGCGTGTTGGCCACGCCATTCGGCGTCGCCGTCTGACCCGAACCGACCGCCACGTTGCCCAGCGTCTGCGCGCCAGTCCAGGTATTGATGCCGCCTGTCTGCCCCGGCCCGGTCTGGGCTATCTGACTCCACGTTAGCGCCGTGGTCTGCGGACCGAAGCCGTACAGGCCACCCGTAAAGTTCGCGCCGGTCCCGTATATCATCGCCGTCGTGCTCGACCCGTTCGCCGGGGACAGCATCCCGCAGTCCATCGCGCCGGCCAGGGCCACACCGTTGAATCCCGCAGAAATCGTGTTGTAGTAGGTGAAGCTCGACGTACCGTCACTGGAATTCAGATAATTGTTGGCGGCCGTCATGCCAGCCTGCACCGGCTGGACCAGTGACGCACACAGGCTCAGCCCCAGCACGACCGCAGCGACGCCGCGCCTGACCGGACTTCCGGCGCATTCGGAACGACTCGATTTGCCCCTGGCGGAATCGATCTCGCTGATCGCCACCCACGCATTGAGTGCCTCGTTGTAGACAGTGCGGTAAGACTTGTTCATAAATATCTCCCATCGCGCTATTCGGGCGACGTGGTCAAAAGAAGTGCTGGGGGTTTTTGATGCGAAACGTACGATCGGGGCGTTGCGCCGTTGATCTTTGAATCCGAAGTACGCGCAAGTATCAGAAAAGTCAGACCGGCGAGATATCGGACAAACGCTGATTCGCATCCCCAAACGGGTAGGACTCGTCTTAATCAGAAGGAGCGACTACTGACGAATTGAAAAGAGATTCAATGTGCGACAAATAGTCACTGAATAACGCGTGATTTTTTCTGGGGCCGTCTATCACACTGTGATATAAGACGCCATTCATCCTGCAAGATCAAAGAAAAATCTTCGCAAAGAAAACACGACAGCCACGCGGGAAATTACGCAACCGGAAACGGGAAGGTTTTTAAGTTTCGGATTTAACTCATCCCATCCAGAGGAAATCCGCAGCGCGTTCCGGCCATTGCCCACGCACGTGACCCTGCCGGTCGCCCGTCATGCCCCGGCGAACCCGCATCATTGCCTGCCGGACCGCAGGCGATCGAACGTGATGAAGCGGCAGAGAGTCAGCAGCCTTGCGCCTGGTCTTTTCAACCCGGCCTTTTAATCCAGGCGAAGTCGCCTGCTCGCCCGGCTGCCGTCCGCCGGCAAGGCGTCTTCCTGCACGTCGGAGCCGGCGGCGTGTCGCTGCTGCCTGCAGGGCCTGCCGGAGGCCGAAGGAGCACGCTTGGGAGACGCGGGCGAACATGGAACCGCTTTGAAGGACGGGGGACGATGTATCGCAGCGACCCGCCATGGGTACCGCTGACGCCCATCAATGATGAAGCGCGAGTCGATAAGGGCCGCGGGCCTCGCCGACGAGCGTGTCGGCACGGCGTGGATGCCCGGCGTTCTGCCGGGCGCCTGCGTCGGCTGCATCATGGGGGGCGACTTGCTGCAGCGACGCACCGGCTCCCCGGTACGCGACAACCGGTCGAGATTGTCGCTCGCAATGTCGCTGGATGCGCTCGCCGCCGGGCAGGTGCTGGCCCTCGCCTCCGACACCCCGCCCTGCAACCGCGCGATGAAGCGGCTCAGGCTCGCCGTGCGCGCGGCACATGCGTTGCCGCCCGTCCCGGCCCCACGGCACCTCGGATCGGCGTCGCCGGAAGACCGCGCGTCGACGCGCGCGCACAATCCGCCCAATCGGCGCGGCCAGGCGCGAACGCCTCACGCGAAGAACGCAACGGGGACGAAGAAGACGGGGAAGACCGCAGGTTCGCCCCCGTCCCTCGCGTCGACACCTGCGCCGCTCGTACCGGTGCAGGTGCCGGGCGGCGGCGTCTCCGTGCGCTTACGACGCAGCCACTTTCGTCCGGGGCGCGGGATTCCAGACCGAGATCACGGCCGTCACGACGATGTTCAGTGCGAGCGCGATCAGGCCGATATAGACCGGGTACGTCGCGCCGCCCAGATGCAGCGCATAGACCGGCTTCAGGCCCTGCACGGCGGCAAGCCAGGTGCCCAGCACGATGCCCGCGAGCCAGCCGGCGAAGACGCCGCGTGCCGTCAGGCGTCGCGTATAGAGCGAGAACACCACCGCCGGAAAGATCTGCAGGATCCACACGCCGCCCAGCAACTGCATGTCGATCGCGTAATGCGTCGGCAGCGCGACGATGAACAGCAGCGCACCGAACTTGACGACGAGCGACACGAGCTTGGCATTGGCGGCCTCCTTCTCGGGCGTGGCATCCGGTGCGAGCAACGGCCGGTACAGATTGCGCGTGAACAGGTTGGCCGCGCCGATCGACATGATCGCCGCCGGCACCAGCGCACTGATCGCGATCGCCGCCGCCGCGAAACCGACGAACCACGACGGAAACAGCGTAAGGAACAGCACCGGCACGACGTCGGACGGCGATTTCACGTGCACGCCGGCTGCGATCGCCATGTAGCCGAGCAGCGCGATCAGACCGAGCAGCACCGTGTAGGCCGGCAGGAAGATCGCGTTCTTCTTCACGGTCTCGGCCGAACGCGACGAGAGCACGCCGGTCATCGTGTGCGGATACATGAATGCGGCAAGCGCGGAGCCGAGTGCGAGCGTCGCATAGGCCGTGAACTGCGACGGCTTCAGCAGAATGCCGGTGGCGCCGCCCTTCGCCGCGAAGTACTTGTCCGCCGTGTCGAACAGTGCGCCGTAGCCGCCGAGCCGGGTCGGAATCCAGCACACGGCAACGATCACCACGATGTAGATCATGATGTCCTTGACGAACGCGATCATCGCGGGCGCGCGCAAACCGCTTGCGTACGTATAGAGCGCGAGGATCACGAACGCGATGATCAGCGGCATTTCGCCGTTGATGCCGAGGCTCTTGATGACCACCTGCATGCCGACGAGCTGCAGCGCGATATAAGGCATCGTCGCCACGATGCCCGTCAGCGCGATCGCCGCCGGCAGCCACTTGCCGCCGAACACGCCCTGCACGTAATCGGCTGCGGTGATGTGGTTGTGGCGATGGCACGCCTGCCAGAGCCTGGGCATCACGGCAAACACGAACGGATAGACGATGATCGTGTACGGCAGCGCGAAAAATCCATACGCGCCCACCGAGTAGACGAGCGCCGGCACGGCAATGACCGTATAGGCAGTGTAGAAATCGCCGCCCACCAGGAACCACGAGATGACCGTGCCGAACTGGCGTCCGCCGAGCCCCCACTCGTGCAGTTGCGACAGGTCGCCGCGTTTCCAGCGTGCCGCGACGAAACCCAGCACGGTGATCAGCGCGAAGAACACCATGAAGATCGCGAGCGCCGTCGTATTGATCGAAGTGGGTTCGGTCATTTGGCGCTCCGGTAGACGGCGTACATCAGCAGCGAGGTAATCGGCACCCAGAGAAACTGGTACCAGTAGAAGAAGGGAAAGCCGAACAGCGACGGCTGCCCGCCGCTGTAGAACGGCAGCCATAGCAGCGCGAAATACGGCAAAAGCAGGATCAGCGAACGCCACGATCGCCGCGGCGGATGGGAGGTCTCCATGATTGACTCCTTGATGGACTGGCTATGAAGTCTTGATCGGCATGCCGCGTGGCCAGACAGGCGAAGCGCGCGATTGTCCGGGGACACAGCGGCTGTGCCCCCCGCCAATCCGGCATGCGATGAACGGCCGTAGTATCTGCGGCGAAGGGGCGCGCCACAAGCGCATGACTACGTAAGCCGGATTGCGTAAAACTACGTACTGCACCGTCGCGGCCATGACGACAGCCCGATTTCGCCGCCGCTACGTAATCGCACGTACAAGATTCTCCGAATTCAAAAGATCCGCGCGTTCGATAACAATCCCCGCTGCCGACCCGCACCGTTTCGCCGGTTTCGCCGGTTTCGCCGGTTTCGCCGGTTTCGCCGGTTTCGCCGGTTTCGCCGGTTTCGCCGGTTTCGCCGGTTTCGCCGGTTTCGCCGGTTTCGCCGGTTTCGCCGGTTTCGCCGGTTTCGCCGGTTTCGCCGACCTTCGCTGGCGCGCTGCCGGCGCGCGATCGCGCCGCTTCCCGGCGGCATGCGGCGCAGACGCGCGCCATCGCCCCGGCCAGCGCGACCGATACGCCGGATGCCGCGGCGCGGTAGGATTCGCTTTCGCCGGCGTGCCAGCGGAAACCGCTCTGGCGCGGCGTCGACACCTGGAATCCTGTGATGAAACTCAAGGTCAAGATTTTTCTGCTCGCGATCGCGCCTTTCCTGCTCGCGATCGCCGGCATCGGCGTCGGCGTGCGCGAGCAGGCGACCTCGCTCGCGCGGGCCCAGCGCGCCACCGTCGAGGCCGCCTACATGTCGAGCAAGCGCAAGGAGCTCAGGCACTACGTCGAGCTCGCGACGAGCGCGATCGCCCCGCTGTACGACGCGAGCGGCGCCAACGCGCGCGACGACCGGATGGCCCAGCGCGAGGCGCTCGCGATACTCGCGAAAATGGACTTCGGCCCGGACGGCTATTTCTTCGTCTACGACATGCATGGCAATGCGCTGATGCACCCGCGCGAGCCGAACCTCGTCGGCCACAACTGGTGGATGCTGCGCGACCCGCACGGCGCGCTGACGATCCAGCAGCTGATCGACGCCGCATCGCATGGCGGCGGCTACGTCCGCTATGTCTGGAACCGGCCTTCGACGAACCGGATCGAGGCCAAGCTCGGCTACGTGGTGCCGCTGCCGCGCTGGGGCTGGATGATCGGCACCGGCCTCTACCTCGACGACGTCAACACGACGCTCGCGCACATCGACGCGCGCGCGTCGGCGCAGATCCGTCACACGATGCTGTGGATCGCCGCCATCGCGCTGGCCGGATTCGGCGCCATCGCGCTGTGCGCGCTCGTCGTCAACGTGAGCGAGTCGCGCAGCGCCGACGCGAAGCTCAAGCGCCTCGCGCAGCAGGTCGTCGAGTCGCAGGAGCACGAACGGGCGCGGCTGTCGCGCGAACTGCACGACGGCATCAGCCAGATGATGGTATCGGTCAAGCTGCTGCTCGAATCGGCGCTGACGCGTCTCGAACGCGCCGACGCACCCGCCCGGCGCGTGCCCGCCGCGGAAGCGGCGCTGGCCACGGGCCTCGCGCGCCTTTCCGACACGCTGCGCGAAGTCCGGCGCATTTCGCACGCGCTGCGCCCCGCGATGCTCGACGATCTCGGCCTCGCCGCCGCGCTCGAACAGCTCACGCGCGAACTCGGCGACGAGACCGGCATCGCGATCGGCTTTTCGCGGGTCGGGCAGGCGGGCGCCGCCGAGCTTCCCGACACCGTCAATACCGCGCTCTTTCGCATCGCGCAGGAAGCGCTCAACAACATCGTCCGGCACGCGCGGGCCACCCGCGCGGATCTGACGCTGGACGTCACGGCAGACGCCGTGACGCTGACGATCGCCGACAACGGATGCGGCTTCGATGTCGAGCGCGCACAGGCCGACGCGGGCGGCGGCATCGGTCTGCGCAACATGCGCGAGCGTCTCGATACGCTACACGGCGCGCTGTCGATGAGTTCGCAACCCGGCCGCACGCGCGTGGCGGCCCATGTGCCGCTGCCGCAACCCGCCAGCGCCGGCGGCGCGCCGGCCGTCGCCCCCACATCGAACGGGAATCCCCTGTCATGAGCGAAACGATCCTCGGCAAGCCGGCGAAAATCATCCTGGTCGACGACCATCCGCTCGTGCGCGACGGGCTGCGCCTGCACCTCGAAGGCGTGCCGAACCTCGAAGTAGCGGGCGAGGCCAGCAACGCGAGCGAAGCGCTCGCGCTCGTCGAAGACATCATGCCCGACCTCGTGCTGATGGATGTCGGCATGAACGGCATGAACGGCGTCACGCTCGCCGGCCTCTTTCACGAGCGCTTTCCGGCGATCCGCGTGCTGATGCTGTCGATGCACGACAACATCGAATACGTAACGCAAGCCGTGCGCGCCGGCGCGCACGGCTACGTGCTGAAGGATTCGCCCGCGGCCGAGATCATCGACGCGATCGGCGCGGTGCTCGCGGGGCAGACGTTTTTCAGCGCAGGGCTCGCCGCGAAGATGGTTCACGCGAGCGCGCTGCAAACCCCGCTCGAAACGCTGACGCCGCGCGAACGCGAGATTCTCGATGCGCTCGCCGAGGGCCTGTCGAGCAAGCAGATCGCGCAGCGCAACGGGCTGTCGGTGCGCACGGTCGAGACCCACCGGCTCAACCTGAAGCGCAAACTCGATATCGAGGGACAAGCGGAACTGATCAAGTTCGCCGTCGAATACCGGCGCTCAAGGCCCTGAGACGCGCATCGGCCCGCCGGAATGCGCGCGGCGAGCGAAACGTAAAGGCATGCGAGCGAGACGTAAGGGCACGCGCGGGCGCATCGCGTCTCCTCGCCGCGGTCGGGCCCTGCGCGCCGCCGCGCGCCTATTCCAGCGGTGCGCCGACGAACGCGGGCAGCGCCTCGGCACGCGCCGAGAACGCGGCCAGCGCCGGATAGCGGTCCGCGTCGACGGCGCCCGGCAGCATGAACTGCGTGAAACGCCACGCGACGGCCACCGTGATATCCGGTTGCATCAGCCGCTCGCCGGCCAGCCAGCCCCCGCCCGCCGCGGCGACGACCGGTTCGAGCAGCGCATAAGCCGCATGCAGCTGCTTCTGCACCCGCTCGACCCACGGTTCGTACTGGAACGCGTCCGGCCGCAGATTGCGCTCGTACACGATCTGCACGGTCTTTTCGGCCGCCGCGAGCGCAAAGCCGATTGTGCCGAGCGCCTGCAGACGCGCGGCGGGCGCCTGCGGCAGCAAACGCTCCGCGGGCGCCACCTTGTGGTCGAGGTAGTCGAGGATCAGCGTCGAATCGATCAGCACCGTGCCGTCGTCCTCGATGAGCGTCGGCGCCTTGACCGTCGGGTTAATGCGGGCGAACTCGTCGAAATGACGAAACACGGACAGGCTGCGATGCTCGAATGGCAGACCGAGCACCGCGAGCGAAATCGCCACGCGACGCACGTACGGGGAGTCCAGCATGCCGATCAGTTGCATGGATTGCCTCGGAGGGGGAGCAAACGGAAGTACGACTGTAGCGGAACGTCGCCGCGCTGGCGAGTCCCCGACGGACGCCGGCGCTGCGCGCAGCCGGCGCCCCCGTATCGGTCAGGATGCCGTAGCGTCGGCGACGGCCGGGGCGGCAGCCGCGCATTGCGGCCGGCCAGCACCGGCCGGCGCACGCAGCGCACGCACCGTCGGGACGGCGCGGGCCCGATCCGCCGCGGCAGCTCAGTTGTTGCGCTGCGGCGGCCTGCCCTGATCGCCGCCGCCGTGGCCCTGGGGCCGCCCGCCGCCCTGCGGACGGCCGCCCGGTCCGCCTGGGCGCGGGCCGCCCGGTCCATGCGCCCCCTGCGGCGGCCCCCCCTGCGGCCGGCCGCCAGGGGGGCGCCCGCCCTGCGGCGGATGCCCACCCGGAGGACGACTGCCCTGCGGCGGATGCCCGCCCGGAGGACGCCCGCCGGGCGGCGGATGTCCCCCCGGCGGCGGACGCCCGCCGGGCCCGGGCGGATGGCCGCCCGGCGGACGCATCGCGGGCGGACGCGGAGGCGGCCGATGCGCCCAGCGCGCCTGATCGCGATACCACGGGCGGCCGCGGTAATAGTTGCCCCAGTAACTGCCGATCGAGAACGTCACGACCGGCAGGCCGATCGTCATTCCGTAATTCAGGATGGGCACCGGCGCGCCCTGGTAGGTGTAATTCAGACGCCCTGCATACACCCAGCCGCGCAGATTGGGCATCGCCACGTCGCACCAGCTGTAGCCGGCAACGCAGCCCATCACCGTAACCGGCGTGCCCGGCCCGAGCTGCGCGACGAGCGGGTAGTCGCGCGCCGGACCCGCGCGCATGTTCACCGGGCCGTTGGTGACGGCCGGCGACTGCGCGTGAGCCGCGGCGGGCAGGATCAGCACGCCGGCCAGCGCGGCGTGAACCAGAGGGACAAGCTGTCGTCGCATGTGCGTCTCCCGGAAGGGCGTGGTGTGGTTGGTATTCGATGCGCATCCCGGCTCACCACCGTCGACAGCGTACCGCATCCTCGCGGGACACGCACAACGGTATGCGGCAGCATGCACACCCTGTTTCCTGTGTGAAATTTCTGGTAACGAGTCCGGAAAGTTGTCCTGTGTTTGCGGGCTGCCCTTGTCATACGACGCGGATCATGAGCGGCACGATCGACCCGCATTCGCGTGAACACCATGAAATTACTGCGCCTCGTCCTGTCCGCCAGCCTGCTGCTGGTCGCGTCGTCCTCGCACGCGACCAGCTTCGATTGCCGCAGAGGCCGCTCGGTGCCCGAGCAGCTGATCTGCCATACCGCGCGGCTGTCGCAACTCGACGACGTGCTCGGCCGCCTCTACTGGCAAGCCCGCCGCCGGGTCCCCGATCCGCGTGCATTCCGCGTGGACAGCGACCGCAAATGGGCCTGGCGCGAAGCGCATTGCACCGACGAAGCATGCCTCGACACCTGGTATCGCGGCCGCATCGGCGAACTGCAGCAACTGCTTGCGCAGCTTGGGACACCCGCCGCGGACGGCGTCGTGCACGCGCCGCCCGGCACTCCGCGTGACGCGGCCCGCGCTTTCGCGACGCACACGTCTGCTGTCGCATTCGCCGTGCCTGCCATCGACCGCACGCGACCCGCGGCCGAGGCCGGCGCGTCATCCGACGCGGAGAGCGCCTCGCTGGCCTGCACCGCCGACGCGCCCGACTTCACGATATCGGACCAGTGCCCCACCGTGCTGCAGCAAAACGCCCGCTGGCGCGAGGCACCGCGCGGCGTCGACTGGTTCTGCGGCGTCGCCACCCTCGCACAGGCCTCCGCGCGCGCGCAGTGAGCGGGCGTGGCGCCGCCGGTGCGCAGGCCACACCGGTGGTGTCGTCGCCTGATCGCCTGATCGCCTGATCGCCTGATCGCCTGATCGCCTGATCGCCTGATCGCCTGATCGCCTGGTCGCCTGATCGCCTGATCGCCTGATCGCCTGGTCGCCTGGTCGCCTGGTCGCCTGATCGCACAGGCGCTCAGCCGCTCAGCCGCTCAGCCGCTCAGCCGCACTGTCACGCCGTCGCGCTATCGCGCATGCCCGCTCGCACCGCGCGTGCGGCGGACACGGTAAAATCACGCCCGCTCCAGCCGTCGCGGCCGTGCACGGCGCCGCGCGAGGCCGTCGCAATGTCGTCGCGACGCGCGCTGGACGTACCGTTCACCCGCGATTCGAGGATTGTCGCCCATGCATCGCCGCACCGGTCCGGAAAGACTGCTTGAATTCCTGCTGTTCAAATCGCGCTGGCTGCTCGCGCCGTTCTACGTGGGCCTGACACTGAGCCTCGTGATGCTGCTCGCCGGCTTCGTGCGCGAACTGGTACACGCGCTCGCCGGCATCATGAGCGCCGCGCCCGAGCAGATCATTCTCGCCACGCTGTCGCTGATCGACCTGTCGCTCGCCGGCAACCTGGTCATCATTGTCATTTTTTCCGGCTACGAGAACTTCATTTCGAAGATCGACACCGGCAACAGCGAAGACCGTCCCAGCTGGATGGGCACGCTCGATTTTTCCGGGCTGAAGATGAAGCTGATCGGCTCGATCGTCGCAATCTCGGCGATCTCGCTGCTGCGTGCGTTCATGAGCCTCACCGAACGCAATCTGCCGCTCGACGTCGAGCGCATTCGCTGGCTCGTCATTCTGCATCTGACCTTCATCGTGTCCGGCGTGCTGTTCGCGGCAATGGACTGGATCAGCGCGAAAACCGAATCACACTGACGGAGACCGTCCGATGCCAAGGCCCGCCCGTTCCGGCAGCACGATGAAGATCCTCGCGGTCGCGCTGCTCGGTGCCGCGTTGCTCGTCTACCTCAAGATCGGCATTCCGTGGCTCCATTCGCGCACGGCCGCACTCAAGGCCGGCGGCACCTATACGCTGAGTTCGGACGTGCTCGCCTGCCCCGCCGGCAGCGGCGCACCGGCGCCCGCGAGCGGCGCGGACACGCAAGCCGCTACCGGCGCCTGCCTCACGCTGCCTTCGGGCACCCGCATCCGGGTCTCGCACGTCGACGACAATGCGGCTCCGGGCACCCGCGCCGTTTTCTTCAGCCTGCCCGACCGCCCCGCGCGCGGCGAACTCTGGACCACCGACCCGCTGGCCGTCCGATAGCCTCACGCCCCTCTTCCGACGATATCGTCCACGCCCCGCCGCGACGATCGCCACGCATTCCACGCATTCAAACGCATCACAACGCATCACAGCGCCTCACGGGCCCGCTGCCGAGTGAAAATCCCGAGCGGGATTTAACCGGTTATTACCCGCTGCGCCGGTGCTTTCCTTACTGTATCGGAACGCGTGCGGCGCACGAGATGCCGCACCACTCCTTGCAACGCGGAGGCGGACGGCATGACCCGGTTTCCTGACACGCATCGTGCGCACCGGTGCTCGCGAGACGCATGCTGCCGCGCGTCGCCCACATCGCGATCCGCGCGATGCGCGCGAGCGGCACCGGACGCATACCGCACCGGCTGACGCCGTCCCGTCGCATCCGGCCCCGCCTCCTCCACCGCGCGGACTGTCGCTTCCCCACTCACCCACTCACTCTGGAGAGCATCCTCATGGCAAAGAACATTCTCGTACTGGCTGGCGATTTCGTGGAGGACTACGAACTGGTTGTACCGGTTCAGGCGCTCGGCGCGGTCGGCCACGTCGTGCACGTGGTCACGCCGGACAAGAAGGCGGGCGACACGATCCGCACGGCCATTCATGACTTCGAGGGCGATCAGACCTACACCGAAAAGCGCGGCCACAACTTCACGCTGAATGCGGACTTCGCGTCCGCCGACCCCGCCGCCTACGACGCCCTGCTGATTCCCGGCGGCCGCTCTCCCGAGTACCTGCGTCTGAACCCGCGCGTGCTGGCGATCGTCCGTGCGTTTGCGGAGAGCGGCAAGCCGATCGCGTCGGTCTGCCACGGCGCGCAGATTCTTGCCGCCGCCGGCGTGATCGCGGGCCGCAAGATTTCGGCGTATCCCGCGGTCGCGCCCGAAGTACGGCTGGCGGGCGGCGAATATGTCGAGCTGGCCTGGCCCGACGCGATCACCGACGGCCCGTTCGTCACCGCGCCCGCGTGGACCGCGCACAGCAACTGGCTCGCCCAGTTCCTCGTGCTGCTCGGCACGCGCATTTCGCTCTGACCGCGAGGCCGGCGTGGTGAAACGGATCCCTGCGAGAATTCGCGGCGCCGGTCTCGGCCGCCCGCTTGCGGTCTACGCGAATGCATTCGGCCGGTCGATCAGCCGCCGGCCGGCTTGCGACAATTTCTCGCTGTAAAAGACCCGCGCGGTCTGCCGGTGGCCGCTGTGCAAACCAACGGCCCGCCAACGACGAGGCCATTCGCGACCGGGTATACCGGCAACCGGAAGCGCCGCAAGAGGCGGCGGGCGCGCCCGCGCCTTCCGCGCGCGTCTCGTGCACGGCGCCGGCGACGCGCGACGGGCCACCGCGCAGCGCGCGCTCGTCAGACCGACTCGAACGCCCACTCCTTGCTGGCGACGGGGTCCTTTCGCTCATCCAGATACGGGCTGCGATAGCCGGAGTGCACGCCCCAGTAGTAGAACCCGAGCGCGACCACGATCACCACGCCCATATCCCACCCGTACGGCAGCACGCCGCGCCCGCCGAACTGCGTGCTGCCGATCAGCGAGAGCACCGCCATCACCGGCAGATACGCCACCAGCCACCACGCCGCCTTCAGGTCCCTGCCCCACCCCGCAAACCCCGACTTCGCCTGGAAGTAGAAGTACACCGGCAGCGCCACGACCATCAGCAGGATGATCTCCCCCGTCAGCGGCCACTTCGCCCAGTACAGCACCAGCGACGCGCACACGAACGCAAACGGCGCGATCACCTTCATCCCCGCAATGCGCAGCGGCCGCTCCAGGTCCGTCGCCGCCCGCCGCAGCGACATCAGGCTGATCGGCCCCGTCAGGTACGAGATCACCGTCGCCACCGAAATCACCGCCGCCAGCGAACTCCACCCCCGGAAGAAAAACAGGAAAATGAACGACACCAGCAGGTTGAACCACATCGCCTGGCGCGGCACCCCGTACAGCGGATGCACCGCGCCGAAAATCTTCGGCATCGTGTGGTTGCGCTCCATCGCGTAGATCATCCGCGTGGTCGTCGCCATGTACGTCGTGCCCGTGCCGCTCGGGCTCACGAACGCATCCACGTACAGCAGGAACGCCAGCCAGTTCAGGTTCAGCGCCAGCGCCAGCTCCGCAAACGGCGACTTGAAGTTGAAGTGGCTCCACCCCTTCGCCACCTCCGCCGGATTCACCGCCCCCAGATACGCCACCTGCAGCAGCACGTAGATCACCAGCGCCAGCAGGATCGAGCCGATCACCGCAACCGGCACGCTGCGCGCCGGATTGCGCGCCTCCCCCGCCAGGTTCACCGGACTCTGGAACCCGTTGAACGCAAACACGATCCCGCTCGTCGCCACCGCCGTGAACACCGCCGACCACCCGTACGGCGCAAAGCTCGACGCGTCGCCGAAGTTCTCGTGATGAAAACCCGCCGACATCAGCCCCGCGATCGTCGCCGCCGGAATCACGAACTTGAACACCGTGATCGTCGTGTTCGCCCGCGCAAACAGCTTCACCCCCCAGTAGTTCAGCAGGAAGTACACGATCACCAGCAGCGCCGAGAGCAGCAGCCCGTGCGTCGTCAGCGACCCGTCGACGAACAGCGCATGCGCCCACGGATACGGCCACGTGCTCATGTACTGGATCGACGCCTCCGCCTCGATCGGAATCACCGACACGATCGCAATCCAGTTCGCCCACGCGCTGACGAACCCCACCAGCGCCCCGTGCGAGTAGCGCGCGTAACGCACCATCCCGCCCGACTCCGGGAACATCGCCCCCAGCTCCGCATACGTCAGCGCGATCGCCAGGATCACCACCGCCCCGATCATCCACGCACAGATCGCCGCCGGACCCGCGATCTTCGCCGCCTTCCATGCACCGAACAGCCAGCCCGACCCGATGATCGAACCCAGCCCGGTCAGCATCAGCGCGAACGGGCCAATGTTTCGTTGTATTGATTGATTCACGTTGTCTCCTACGATAGGGATACCGCAACCGGCGACAGGCGGGGTGCACCCGCGACCTGGTGTGGGCGCTGCGCGCGCCGTCAGCGCCGACGGCCCGCGTGCCTGCTTGCCTGCTTGCCTGCTTGTGTGATGCGTTGTCGAGGCGGGGGGTCGGAAGCAAGGACCTGTCGACTGCGGAGACGCGATGATGAAGGGACGCCCCCGGATCGTCTAATGCCATGTCGGCATGACCTTATACAAAAAACGCATAACGTAGAAAAAGAGGTTGATGGAGGCCGCTCGGGCGCCCGCCCCCCGGGTGCAGCGACACCGTGCCGTCACCGCATCTTTAACAATTGCGCATCGAGCGGCCGGCACGACGCGCGACGGGGGTCGTCGCTCCTGGAGCAATGCATGTCGCAATTTGGAAGATCCGGCGAAATATGGACCTTTAGTGTCATCGATACGCGCGGACACCGGCTCATTGCCGTCAACGCGCGCGGTTCCAGCGTAAAGGCACCCGGCATGCGGCGCGGCCAGCAAGGCGCGCGGGCGCGCCGGGCGACAGGCTCATAACGAAATAAGAGGACGACTTGAATCATTCCCATCGTGTACCGTCACGCAGCCCGCTCTCGTACGCACTGCTGCGTCTGGGCATCGCCGTGGCAGCGGCCATTCCGTGCGCGAGTCATGCGCAGAGCAGCGTCACGCTGTACGGCGTCATCGACACGTCGCTCGGCTACGTCACCAATGCCGGCGTGACGAGCACCGCGCACCGGATCGGCTTCGTCAACAGCAACATCCAGTCGAGCGGCTTCGGGCTCAAGGGCACCGAAGATCTCGGCGGCGGCCTCTCGGCGATCTTCGACCTGCAGAGCATCATCGTGCCGAGTTCCGGGGCGCTCGCCGAGTCGAACAATCTCTTCAGCCTGCAATCGTGGGTCGGACTCGCGTCGAAGACGTACGGGACGCTGACCTTCGGCCGGCAATACGACCCGATTACGGACCTGCTGGAGCCGCTGACCGCCGACATCGACTTCGGCGCGCTGGTCGCCACGGTCGGCAACGTCGACAACTACGACGCGTTGCTGCACATCAACAACTCGATCAAGTATGCGAGCCCGACGCTCGGCGGCTTCAATTTCGAAGCGATGGCGTCGCTGAACGGCGTGGCCGGTTCGGTATCGGCGGGCAGCGTCTACAGCGCGGCCGCATCGTACACGAACGGCGGCCTGTCGCTCGCGGGCGGCTATATCGTCAACCGGGTCGACAACCAGGTCGCGCTGAACGGCAGCGTGACGTCGTCCACGAGCGCCGATGGCCTCAACTACGATAACCCGGTCGTCCAGTTCACGAACATCCGCTCCAACGAAATCGGCCGCGTCGGCGGTCAGTACGCGTTCGGCAATGTCATCGTCGGCGCCGCGTACAGCAACTCGCGCTTCCATCAGTTCGACACCAGCGCGACGCTCAACTTCAATAGCGGCTCGGCCTTCGTTCACTACATGGCGGGTCCGACGCTGGGTCTGCTGGCGGGCTACAACTTCACCCGCGCGAGCGGCAGCGGCGCCGGCGCGAACTACAACCAGATCTCGCTCGCATCGGACTACTTCCTGTCCGCCCAGACCGACCTCTACGTATCGACGGTGTACCAGCACGCGAGCGGCAACACGCTGAGCGATGCGGGCGCGCTCGTGCCGGCCACCGCCTCGATCGGGGATGAAGGGTTCTACGGCACCGGGCAGTCGCAGTTCCTTGCCGTGGTCGGCATGCGGCATCGCTTCTGACGACCAGGAGTGTCGCGTTCGCGCAGGCCTTCCCCTGCTGCGAACACGCCCGCCGCGCGACGGCTTCCGGCGGCGCGCGGCGGCGACATGACCGGGCCCGGCATCGCCGGGCGCCGGCTTGCCTGCCCCTAGCGCGACCGGCCCGCCTTGCGCGCCTCGCGCCGCCAATGCGCGAGCAGCACACGCGTCTGCTCGCCGATGCAGGCCTTCAGATACGCAATCCGCTCGCCGTCGATCTCGCTCCAGCCGAGCATCGACAACGTCGATTCCCGCGCGAAGTGAAACGGCATGAATTGCCCGAAGAGACTGAACATCCGCACCGCGGCGAGCGGATCGTCCTCGGGTAGCCCGGTAATGCGGGCGATCATCGCGATGCTCACGCGATTCAGCGGTTCGCGCACGCGCGCGCGCAGGATCTGCGAGCCGATCGCCGGCTCGCCGCCGCTCTGCTCGCGCGTGAGGAACAGCCGCTTGTCCGGCATGCTCCCCTTCCTGAACATCACCCCGGCGACCGCGCCCTGCAGGTCCACGAAGGCGTCGATCAGTTCGTCGATCGCGCCGTCGTGTTCGAGCGCCGCGCGGCAGCGCGCGATCTGCGGCTCGAACGCGCCCCAGGCCTCGTCGGCAAGCGACTCGGCGCACGCCCGGTAGAGCCCTTCCTTGTTCTCGAAGTAGTACTGCAGCGCCGGCGCGTTCACGCCGGCCCGCGCGGCGATGTCGCGCGTCGATGCGCCCGCGAAGCCATGCTGCCCAAACAGGGAGATCGCTGCCTCGATGATCTTGCGGCGCGTTTCGTCGCCGCGCGCATAGCCGCCTTCGGGTGGGCGGCGGGGTCGTCGGATTTCGTTCATGGGGTTCCCGCATGCTGATCTTTCAAAATATATCACTTGACAGAAGTTTTCCGGATGGAATATTTTCCGCTCGGAATACTTTTTCCATCCGGAATAATTTGAGGTTTTCACGATCATGTCGACGACAGCAGGGACACCCGGGCGCGCCGCCGCGGACGAAGCAGCCCGCCCGGAACGACGCGGCTCACGACGTTTCATCCTGATGGCGCTCGGCGCGGCCGTGCTCATCGGCGCGGGCATCGGGCTCGGGCACTGGTGGCTCGTCGGCCGCTTCATCGAAAGCACGGACGACGCATATCTCGCAGCGGACAGCGTCACCGTCGCGCCGAAGGTCAGCGGCTACGTGGCCGACGTCTACGTCGCCGACAACCAGGCCGTCACGGCCGGCGCGCCGCTCGTCAGGCTGGACACCCGCCAGTACCAGGCCGCGCTCGCGCAGGCCGACGCCACCGTCGACGCGCGCGCGGCCGACGTCCAGCAGGCGCTCGCGCAACTCGCGCAGCAACGCGCGAACATCGCGCAGGCGCAAGCGCAGGAACAGGTGGCGCGCGTGAGCCTGCGCCACGCACAGGACGAGGTCAACCGGTACGCGCCGCTCGCGGCAACCGGCGCGGAAACCAACGAGCGTCTCGCAGAACTCAGGAGTACGCGCGATCAGGATCAGGCCACGCTCGCCGCCGACCACGCGGCTGTCGCCGCCGCGCGCGCGCGGGTCGGCGCACTCGATGCGCAGCTCGGCGAGGCGCGCGCGCAGCTCGAGGCGGCGCGCGCGAGCGCCGTGCAATCGCAGCTCGATCTGCAGCATACGGTGATCCGCAGTTCGATCGCCGGCCGCGTCGGCGACCGCAGCGTGCGGGTCGGGCAGTTCGTGCAGCCGGGCACGCGCCTGCTGTCGGTGGTGCCGGTCCAGAACATCTATCTGACCGCGAACTTCAAGGAAACGCAGATCGGCCGCATGCGCCAGGGCCAGCCGGTCGAGATCGCGGTGGACGCGCTGCCCGGCCACACGCTGCACGGCGTCGTCGACAGCTTCTCGCCGGGCACCGGCTCGCAGTTCGCGCTGCTGCCGGCCGACAACGCGACGGGCAACTTCACGAAGATCGTGCAGCGCGTGCCCGTGCGCATCCGCCTCGAAACGGGGCCGCGCACCCGCAGCGTGCTGCTGCCGGGCATGTCGGTCACCGTCGACGTGGACACACGTTCCGCGCGCGAGGACGAGCGCCGCATCGACGCCGAGAACCGCCGTGAGTAGCCGCGCGCCGACCCGCGCGGCGCTTGCCGCGCCCGCGCATCCGCACGGCGGGCGCGCCACGACGGCCGACTGGATCGCGGTCGCCGCGGGCGCGCTCGGCGCACTCGTTGCGACGCTCGACATTTCGATCACGAATTCGGCGCTGCCGCAGATTCAGGGCGAAATCGGCGCGACCGGCACCGAGGGCACGTGGATCTCCACCGCGTACCTGATGTCGGAGATCGTGATGATCCCGCTCGCCGCGTGGCTCACGCGCGTCTTCGGGCTGCGCAATTTCCTGCTCGCGAATGCCGGGCTGTTCATCCTCTTCTCGATGACCTGCGGCTGGTCGAACTCGCTGGGCCTCATGATCGCCGGGCGCATCGGCCAGGGCTTCACCGGCGGCGCGATGATTCCCACCGCGCAGACGATCATCCGCACGCGGCTGCCCCCGTCGCAGATGGCCGTCGGCATGACGGTATTCGGCCTCACCGCGCTGCTCGGGCCGCTGCTCGGGCCGGTGATCGGCGGCTGGCTCGCGGAGAACATCAGCTGGAGCTGGTGCTTCTTCGTCAACCTGCCGGTGTGCCTCACGCTGATCACGCTGCTGCTGGCCGGCCTCGAACCGGATCGCCCGCACTGGGAAGCGTTTTTCAACGCGGACTGGGTCGGCATCGTCGGGCTCGCGCTCGGACTGAGCTCGCTCACGGTCGTGCTCGAAGAAGGCCAGCGCGAGCGCTGGTTCGATTCGGACATGATCGTCTCGCTCACGTGGGTCGCGCTCGCCGGCATGACGCTGATCGCGATCGCGCAGTTCACCGCGAAAAAGCCGATCCTGCGCCTCGCGCTGATGCGCAACGCGCGCTATGCGAGCGTGAACGTCATCGTGTTCGTGGTCGGCGCCGGCCTCTACGGCATTTCGTATCTGCTGCCGCAGTTTCTCGCCCAGGTCGCCGGCTACAACGCGCAGCAGTCCGGCGAGGTGATGCTGCTGTCGGGCCTGCCCGCGATGCTGACCATGCCGCTCCTGCCGAGACTGCTCGACCGGGTCGACATCCGCGCGCTCGTCGTGCTCGGGCTGCTGTTCTTCGCCTGCAGCTGCATGCTGGACACGACGCTCACCGCGCAGAGCACCGGCCACGACTTCACGTGGTCCCAGCTGATTCGCGGCGTCGGGCAGATCCTCGCGATGATGCCGCTCAACCAGGCGGCGATGGCCGCCGTCTCGCGCGAGGAGTCGGGTGACGCAGCCGGGCTGTACAACATGGCGCGCAATCTCGGCGGCTCCGTGGGGCTGGCGATCATCGGCACGCTGATCGACCGGCGCGAGGCGCTGCACACCGCGCTGCTGCGCGATTCGATCACGCACAACTCGCTGATCGGCGCGGCGCGCATCGATGCGAGCGCCGCGCAGTTCTTCACGCAAAGCGGCGACCTCGCGTATGCGAAGCTGCAGGCGCTCGGCCAGCTCGCCGCGCAGATCCAGATGCAGTCGACCGTTATCACGTATGCCGAAACATTCTGGCTGCTCGGCCTCGCACTGCTGGCGTGCATCCCGCTCGCGTTCCTGCTGCGCACGCCGCAGCGCGGCGCACGCGCGTCCTCCGCCGGCCACTGACGCCACCGAAGCTTTCCTTCCCACGACATGAACGCCTTCCGCCCTTTTCGCCTCCTCCCCTGCGCGCTGGCCGCGGCGCTCGCCGCCTGCACGGTCGGGCCCGACTACCATGGCGCGCCCGCTGTCGCGACCGCGGCGACCCACGCAGCGACGTTCGTGCGCATGCCGGCAACGGGCATCGCGACCGCGCCCGCGCCGAGCGCGTGGTGGCGCGCGCTCGGCGACCCGCAACTGGACGCGCTGATCGCGCGCGCCTTTGCCTACAACCCCGACCTGCGCGCCGCGCAGGCGCGGCTGCGCGAAGCGCGCGCGCAACTGCGCCAGCAAAGCGCGGCGGAACTGCCGAAGCTCTCAGCCGATGCGGCGGCGCTGCGCATGCGCGAGCCCGACCTGAGCGCGCTGTCGGCGCTCGATTCGTCGGCCGCGTCATCGGGCGGCGGCCCGCTGTCGCTCTATACGGCCGGCTTCGACGCGTCGTGGGAAATCGATCTGTTCGGCGGCACGCGCCGCGCCGTGCAGGCGGCGAGCGCCCAGGCGCAGGCGGTGGACGCCGATCTCGCGGACGCCCGGGTGTCGCTCGCCGCCGAAGTCGCGCAGGCGTACATCGACCTGCGCGACGAGCAGCAGCGGCTCGCGATTGCGCAGCGCACGGCCCGGGTGCAGCAGCAGATGCTCGCGCTGACCGAGCAGCGTCGCGCGGGCGGCACGGCCGCGGACGTCGACGTCGAGCGCCTGACCACCCAGGTCGAAACGACGCGCGCGACGCTCATGCCGCTCGCGGCGCAGATCGACATCGCGCTGGACCAGCTCGCGGTGCTGACGGGCGACGCGCCGGGCGCGCTCGACGCGATGCTGTCGACGCCGCGCGCGCTGCCGCTGCTGCCCGCCGACGTGCGCATCGGCAACCCGGCCGCGATGCTGGCCCAGCGGCCCGACATCCGCGCGGCGGAACGCCGGCTTGCGGCCAGCAACGCGCAGATCGGCGAGCACATCGCCGACTTCTTCCCGAAGCTCACGCTCTACGGCGATCTCAGCTACTCGGCGAGCGACCCCGGCCACCTGCTGCGCCGGGACAATGCGACGTGGCTTGCGGTGCCCTATCTGTCGTGGAACGTGCTCGACTTCGGGCGTACGCTCGGCGCCGTGCATGGCGCCGAGGCCTCGCGCGACGAGGCGCAGGCCGACTACGAGAAAACCGTGCTCGGCGCGCTGCAGGACGCCAATGACGGCCTGTCGCGCTTCGGCTATCAGCGCGCGCATCTCGTCACGCTGCAGAAGGTCCTCGCATCCGCGCAACGCTCCGCGGACCTGACGCGGCAGCGCTATCGCGCGGGCACGGCGAGCCTCGTCGATCTGCTCGACACCCAGCGCGAGGAGTTCGACGCGCAGCAGAACGTGATCTCCGGCAAGGCCGAGTTGCTGAAGGACTTCGTGTCGCTGCAAAAGAGCCTCGGGCTCGGCTGGCAATCCGCGCGGGGCTAACGCCCTGGCCGCCCGCACACGCTGCGGGCGGCGCGGCGCGCCCGCGGCGCCTGTCCGGCGCCGCACGATCGGCGACGCCCCTCCCCACCCCCTCCTCATGGCGAATCGCCTCACGCAGGCGCACGGGCGCCGCGCTCCGCCCTGCCACGTGTCCAGACGACCCGACTTTGTTGTCAGTCAAATATTCCTGTGCGCCACTCCTTCGATCGGTAATGACAGCGCCTTTCGTGAGGATTTCGCGATCATTTGTTCACAATTTAAACAAAAGCACGCTCGCGTTTACCATAATTGGGCATCACAAGGATTGACAACGGTTTATTTGTCTTACAACATATTTCCTGGGAAATGCGCCGGCAGACCGCGCGCGAGTCCGAGAACACAACTCAACCAGGAGACGAGTGCCTTATGACCGATCACGCCAACGATCCCCGTAACGGTGCGCCCCAGGCGCATCCGCAGTCGCCGCGCCGTCGCGCATTTCTCGTGTTCGCCGGCGCATCGGCCAGCGCCGGCCTGCTGGCCGGACTGCCCGGATGCGGCGGCACGAGCGGCAGCGTGGGCGCCGCCACCACCGGCGGCACGGGCACGACGCCTTCCGCCGCCTCCTCCGACCCGATCTGGGGCACCAATGGCGCGGCAACGGCCATCATCAACAAGCTCTCGAACATCACGACCTCGATGTTCATGTCGGTCGATTTTCAGGTAACGGCCTACGGTGCCCAGGCGCTGCCCGCGGCCGCGCTGATCCAGTCCACGGCCTGGCCGGGCGGAACGATTCCCTGGGTGACGGGCGGCGCCGAGCAGAGCGCGCACCCGACCAACGACCTGCAAAGCCCGGGCTCGAACGTGATGGTGCCGTGCGACTACACGGACACGAAGTACGATTCCTACGCCGCGTTCAACGCCGCGATCCGCGCGGCGAACCAGGCCGGCGGCGGCCGCGTCGTGGTGCCGGCCGGCAACTGGTACTGCGGCGGTCCGATCGTACTCCTGAGCAATGTGAACTTCCATCTGAGCTCGGGCTGCACGATCTATTTCAGCCCGAACCCGGCCGACTACGCGAAAAACGGCGCATATCCGACCGCGAACGGCAACCTCTACTGGAGCCGCTGGCAGGGCAACGACTGCCTGAATTTCGGCGCGCCGGTGTACGCGTACCAGCAGCAGAACATCGGCCTCACCGCCGACGACAACACCTGCGTGCTCAACGGCCAGGCGATGACGCCGATCCAGCTGAGCACCCAGGCGCCGACCTCGTGCTGGTGGACCTTCAAGGGTTCGAGCAACGAATACGGCTACGCGGGCTCGTCCACGCCGTCGCAAGCCTACGCGAACCCGAACAACACCGCGCTGACGAGCCTGCCCTCGTCCCAGGTCACGAACCCGCAGGCGAACGTGTCGTTCACGAACCAGGACGGCACGACGACGACGCTGATGGACCTCGTCACGGTATCGGGCTGGAACCAGGACCAGAACTATCTGCCGGCGCTCTCCGAGCTGGGCGTGCCGGTGCTGAACCGCATCTTCGGCAACGGCCACTACCTGCGGCCCTGCATGATCGAGCTGGTCGGCTGCACCAACGTGCTGCTGCAGAACTACCATACGCAGAACACGCCGTTCTGGCAGCATCATCCGGCCGACTGCACGAACCTCGTGATCGACGGCGTGTTTGCCGACAGCGTCGGCCCGAACAACGACGGCTTCGATCCGGACGCGTGCAATACCGTGCTCGTGCAGAACGTGCAGTTCAATACGGGTGACGACTGTATCGCGATCAAGTCCGGCAAGTGCCTCGACACCGAGTACGGCCCGATGCAGAACATCGTGATCCAGAACTGCACGATGCAAAGCGGGCACGGCGGCCTCACGATCGGCAGCGAAATGAGCGCGGGCGTGGAGAACGTCTACGCGCGCAACCTGACGATGCAGAACGAGAACTGGGCGAGCAATCCGCTGAACATCGCACTGCGCTTCAAGACCAACATGAACCGCGGCGGCTATATCAACAACGTGTGGATCACCGGCGTCACACTGCCCAACGGCGTGAACCTCGCGGGCGCCTACGGCGGCCACGCGCTCGGCGCGAGCTACCCCGGCGCGGTGACCGGCACGGGGCCGCTCGGTCTTGCCGGCAGCCCGTCGACCGGCCAGGGCGGACTGATCACATTCGACTGCGACTACCAGCCGAGCGGCGACGCAGTGCGCTGGAACCCCGCGACGATCAACAACGTGAACATCTCGAACGTGAGCGCGACCAACGTGTCGGGCAGCGTGTCGTACACGATGCCGTCGGGCTTCTCCGCGGGGACGAACTCGTGCTTCCAGGCGATCGTCGCGCAGGGACCGGTGGCGGCGGACTATAACGGTCCGCTGCCGGTGCCGTCGGTGCCGCCGATCACCGGCGTCACGATCTCCGACTGCAATCTCGGCACGCCGGTCTGCGTGGGACCGGCGACGACGACCACCGCCGGCCCCGTGTTCGTGGACAACACGAATGCGATCACGCTGAGCAATGTCGTGATCGGGGGCACGACGTACAACACCGCGCTGACGGGTTGACGCCGCACCGCTCGCGTGCGGCTGCGCACGCGAGCGGCCGCGCCCGGCCGGCCGCGGCAGCCGCCGGGCGTCGCCCGGCGCGTCACGCCGCCGCGGTGACGATGATCTCGACCAGAATATCCGCGGCTGCGAGCTTCGCTTCGCACGTCGCGCGCGTCGGCACGGCGTCGGCCGGAATCCACTCGGCCCACGCGGCATTCATCCCCGCGAAGTCGCGGTCGATATCCTTCAGCCAGATCTGCACTGAAAGCAGCCGCGACTTGTCCGTGCCGACGCTCGCGAGATAGCCGTCGATCTGCGCGAGCACATCGCGCGTCTGCGCGAGCACGTCGCCGCTCCGATCGGCGGCGGTCGTCCCGGCGACGTACGCAACGCCCTGATACACGACAATCCGGCTAAGGCGCGCGTTCGATTGAAACCGTTGAATCGTGGTCATGTCTGTTCCTCTTTCCCTGCGTTGAAACCGGATCGGAGTCCGGCGGATGAAGCCGCAAACCGGTCGATGGCGAACGCCCCGATCGGCAGCGCGGTATGCCCGGTCATCACCAGATCGGCCACGATGCTGCCGCCGATCGGTCCGAGCTCGAAACCATGACCGCAAAAACCAAATGCGTGGACGAGCTTCGGCATCGTGCGGCTCGGGCCCAGCACCGGAATGCCGTCCGGCATGAAGCCCTCGATTCCCGCCCACACACGATTGATCCCGACGTCGCGCAGATGCGGGAATAGATCGAGTGCGGTCCGCGCGTTGGTCGCGAGCTGCACGAAATCGACGTCGCCGCAACGCGCCTCCTGGTCGACAGTGCCGCGCAGCCCGCCGCCGATCAGCACGGTGCCGTTGTCGAACTGCTTGAACGACAGCGTGCGGCCCGCGAAGCCGACCACCGGCTCGCAGAACGGCGCGACCCGATGCGTGATCGTGAGCAGCAGCGCCACCGGCTCCTCGGGCACCGGCTCGCCCACTTGCGCGGCGAATCCGCTCGCCCATGCGCCCGCACTATTGACCACGTATTCGGCCGTGAAGCGCCGCGTGCCGGCCTCGGCTTCCCAATGCGCACCGGTGTGGCGCAGCGTATCGACGCGCGTGCGTTCGTGGATCGTCACGCCGAGCGCCTGCGCCGCGCGCCGGAATGCGGTGACCGCGCGAAACGGCAGCGCGTGACCGTCTTCGCGCACCCAGATGCCGCCCGTCACGCACGGCGCAACGCTCGGCAGCAGCTCGCGCACGGCGTGCGCATCGATCAGCACTTCATGCGTGTAGCCGAGCGCGTGCAGATGATCGACCCGCGCGCGCAGCATCGCGAGACCCGCGTCGTCGGCGGCCACTTTGAGCTGGCCGCTCGCCACGAAGCCGCCGCTGTCGCCGAGCAGTTCGGGCAGCCGATACCAGAGCGCGCGCGACGCGAGCGACAACGGAATCTCCGCATCGTGCCGGCCGAGCGTGCGCACGCCGCCCGCGTTCACCCCGGATGCGTGCCGCCCGCAATATTCGGCTTCGAGCACGGTCACGCGCGCGCCGGCGCGCGCGAGATGAAACGCGCTCGACAATCCATGCAGCCCGCCGCCGACGACCAGCACGTCGGCCCCTTGCGCGAGCCGCCGTGCGCCGGACGGCGCATGCCATGCGGCACTCATGCGTCGCGCGCCAGTTCGCCGAGCGTGATCGGCTTGATCGGCGGCCGGATCCGGTAGTAGCCGATTTCCGCGGGCGATACGCCGCGCGCGTCCGCAATCAGTTCGGTGACGGTCAGGCCGCATAGCCGCCCCTGGCACGGCCCCATCCCGCAGCGGCCGAACGACTTGGCCTGGTTCGGGCCGGTGCAGCCGAGCTTCACGTGTTCGCGCAGCGTGCCGGCGCTCACCTCTTCGCACCGGCAGACGAGGACGTGATCGTCGGTCGGCACGCGGTTTTCGGGCTTCGGCCGGTACAGCGCGTCGAGAAACGGCCGCACGCGCAGATGCGCGGCCAGTTCGCGGCGCAGCGGCGCGGCACGGCGGTCGCGCTCGGCCGCCGCGAGCCGCCCGAGCGCGGCCAGCGCCGCGAGCCCCGACAGACGCCCCTGCAGCGCGGCCGCCTGGGCGCCGCCGATGCCGCCGCCGTCGCCCGCGACAGAGATGCCGGGTACGCTCAGCGCACCCCACGCATCGGTGACGGGCACGAAGCACAACTGCGCGTCATCCCAGCGATGTTGCGCGCGCAACGACCAGCTGAACTGCGTATTCGGCACGACGCCCTGATGCAGCAGCACGAGCGGGCTCTCGATGCGCTCGCGCCGGCCGTCGATCACGAACGTCAGCGCACGCGCGGCGCGCTCCCCTTCGACCGCCAGCGAAGTCGCGCCCTGCCGCAACGGCACGCCGGCCGCGCGCAGCGCGCGCATCATCGCGAGACCTTTGCGCAGATAGCGCCAGCCGGCCAGCGCGCCGCCCAGGTGCGCGAGCGCGCGACGCCTGTCCGCCGCATCGGTGGTATCGACGATCGCGCGCACCGGCACGCCCGCGCGCACATACTGCCAGGCGAGCAGGTACAGCAGCGGACCGCAGCCGGCGAGCACGACCGGCTCGCCCGGCACCGTGTCGGCGCTTTTCAGCAGGATCTGCGCGGCGCCCGCGGTGAGCACGCCGGGCAAGGTCCAGCCGGGAATCGGAAACGGCCGTTCGAGCGCGCCCGTGCACAGAATCACCTGTTGCGCCTGCAACGATTTGACCCGGCCGTCCTGCAGATAGTGGACCGTGCGCTGCGGCGTCACCTGCCAGACCGCCGCCCCCGCTTCGTGCCGCGCGCCCGAGCGCCGGAAGGCGTCGAGCAGCGCGCCGCCCGCCGCGTAGTCGGGCCCGAGAATCTCCAGCCGGCGCTGCGGCGCCTGGGCAATCGCGCGATAGATCTGGCCGCCGGGCGAGCCCTGCTCGTCGAGCAGCACGACGGACGCCCCGGCCTGCGCGGCGACGCTCGCCGCCGCCATCCCCGCCGGCCCCGCGCCGACGATGGCGATATCGATCCGTTCAGGCGTCATCGCGCGTCTCCTCGCCGAGGTCGAGCGCGCGCACGCCGCGCTGGGTGCGGATGCGCATGCCGTCGCGCACCTCGATCAGGCAGCTCTGCCGGTTCGGCTCGCCGTCGATCTCCATCAGGCACTCGAAGCAGACGCCCATCATGCAGTACGGCGCGCGCGGCGCACCGCTGACCGGCGTTTCGCGAAAGCAGGCGACCCCGCTCGCCAGCAGCGCCGCGGCCACGCTGCAACCGGCCGGCACCGCGAGCGACGCGCCGTCGAGTTCGATGCGCACCTGCGCGGGCGGCTGCCCCGCACGCGCCATGCGGGTAAAGAGACTGCTAGTGGGCATGATCGAAAGTCCGTTGTGGATTCAGGAAGCGGTCTCCCGCGAAAACGTCGAGCGCATCCGGCGCCGCGCCGCCGGCGATCCACGGGGCAATGCGCGACACGTGCGCGGCGGCGAGCGTCACGCCGCTGTGGCACGTCACCACGAAGGCGCCCGGATGTCCGGCCGACTGCTGATAGATCGGAAAGCCGTCCGGGCTCATCACGCGCAACGCCGCCCATGCGCGCACGAGCCGCACGCTCGCGAGCGCCGGGAACGAGCGCACCGCGCGCTGCGCAATCGTTGCGAGCACACCGGTCGTCGTCGAATCGTCGAAGCCGACGTCCTCCATCGAGTCGCCGAGCTGGATCGTGCCCTCGTCGGTCTGACGCACATACGTGGTCGGATGGTCGAGAAAGCGCGCGGTGCGCTCGCCGATCAGCACCTGCCCGCGATTCGGCTTCACCGGTGCATGCAGGCCGACCTGCGGCGCAAGCGCGGCGTTGCCGAGACCGGCCGCGAGCACGAGCTTCGGCGCCTGCCAGGTGCCGCGTGCGGTGCGCACGGTGAAGCAGCCCGCCACCGTCCCAATGCGCTCGACGCGCTCGCCGCGCACCCGCTCGACCCCCTGGCGTGCGCACGCGTCGTACAGCGCACGCAGCAGCTTCAGCGGGTTCGCATGACCGTCCATTGGCGTGTAGCTCGCGCCGAGCACTTGCGGCCCGATTCCGGGCAGCCGCGCGGCGAGCGCCGCATGATCGAGCATCTCGTACGGATACGCGCCGCCGAGCGCTTCGCGCAGCTGGCTCAGCCGCGTTTCGCGCTCGCGCCATTCGTGCTCCGAATGAAGCAGATGAAAGCCGCCGCGCTGACTGAGCTGCACGTCGACGCCGGTCTCCTCGCGCAGCGCCTCGGCAAGCTGCGGCCAGAGTCCGGCGGACTCCATGCTCCAGCGCGCGTAGCGCGGCAGGCCACCGCCTTTGCCCTGCACCCAGACGAGGCCGAAATTGCCGCGCGACGCGCGAAACGCATCGTCGCCCTCGTCGAACACGGTCACCCGCACGTCGCCGGCGCGCGCGATCCCATACGCGACCGACATGCCGACGAGGCCGCCGCCGATCACGATTACATCTGTCGAATTCATGGCCAGTAGATGAGTGTCATGTTTGCTTCGCGCTCCGTTCGCGGCGGCCGGCAGCAACCCGCCCCGCCGCGGACGAACGCGTCCCCTACCCTTTGCCGATCAGCACGCGGTCGAGCCCGACGGTGCGATCGAGCACGATCATCAGGAGCACGGTGCCGACGATCAGCAGCGTCGAGATCGACGTGACGAGCGGATCGATGTTCTGCGCGATGTCGTTGTACATCGCGACCGGCAGCGTCGTAGTGCCCGGCGTCGCGACGAACACGGTCATCGTCAGTTCGTCGAAGCTCGTGATGAACGCGAGAATCCAGCCGCCCGCGATGCCGGGCAGCAGCGCAGGCAGCACCACGCGGCGAAACGCGGTCAGGTGGTGCGCGCCGAGCGAGCGCGCGGCGCGTTCGCCGTCGCGTTCGAGGCCGGTCGCCGCCGCGAGCACGAGCCGCAGCGCGTACGGCATCACGACGATCACGTGCGTGAGCGCGAGCCAGAAAAACGAGCCGTCGAAGCCCGCGAGCGTGAAAAAGCGCAGAAACGCGACACCGAGCACGACGTACGGAATCATCAGCGGCGACATGAAAAAGCTCGTCAGCACGCCGCGCCCGGTGAACCGGTAGCGCGTCAACGCGAGCGCGGCCGGCACCGCGAGCACGACCGCGACGCTCGCGGCGAGCGCGCCGAGGCGCAGCGACAGCCACAGCGCGCTGATGAAGTCGTCGGCCTGCGCGAGCGCGCGGAACCAGCGCAGCGACAACCCGTGGGTGGGCAGCGAAATGTAGCCGAGGCTCGTGAACGACACGGCGATCACGACCACCAGCGGCGCGAGCATGAACGTGATGAACAGCCCGTGATAAAGCAGTGAAAAGCAACCGTTGCGACGCATCATGGGCCTCCGCTCAGGACTCGAACACGGCGCGAAAGCGCCGCTCGATCAACCGGTTGCAGCCGAGAATGATCGCGATGTTCGCCACCACCAGCAGCACCGCGATCGACGCGCCGAGCGGCCAGTTCAGCGTGCTCAGGAACTCGTCGTAGGTGGCGGTCGCCACGACCTTCAGGCGCCGGCCGCCGAGGATCGCCGGCGTCGCGAACGCCGAGGCCGACAGCGCGAACACGATGATGCTGCCCGACAGCACGCCGGGCAGCAGCTGCGGCAGCACGATCCGGCGAAACACCGTGAAGCGCGGCGCGCCGAGCGAGCGGCCCGCGTTCTCGATCTGCGGATCGAGCTTCTGCAGCGACGCCCACACCGAGATCACCATGAACGGCACCAGCACATGCACGAGCGCGATCGTCACGCCGGTCATCGTGAACAGCAGCTGCACCGGCGAGCGGGTCAGGTGCAGCGCGAGCAGCGCCTTGTTGATCAGCCCCTCGCGGTCCATCAGGATCGCCCAGCCGAGCGTGCGCACGACCACCGAGATCAGCAGCGGCCCGAGGATCACCAGCAGGAAGATGCTGCGCCACGGTCCCCGCATGCGTGCGATGATCAGCGTCTCCGGCACGCCGAGCACGATCGACAGCGCGGTGACGAGCAGCGCGAGCAGCGCGGTGCGCGCGAAAATCGCGTGATAGTACGGATCGGTTAGTACTTCGATGTAATTGCCGAGCGTGTACGTGGGCAGAATGCCGCGCGTGCCGTCGAACGCGTGAAACGAGAGAATCGCGATCAAAGCCATCGGCACGATCAGCAGCCCGACGAACAACAGCAGCGCAGGTGCGGCCAGCAGCCATGCCGCGCGGCTGGCGGCGCGTGCCTCGCGCGCTGCGCCTGCGTGAAGCGTCAGATCAGCCATGAGCGCGCTCCACGTCGAGAATGCGCAGATCGTCGTCGGACCACGCCAGGCCGACGCGCTCGCCCTCTTCGGGCGGCGGCGCGCCGACATTGGGCAGGCTCACGCGAAACGCGCCGAGCGTGCTGTCGACTTCGAGCATCCAGTGATTGCCGAGAAAGAGCCGCGTGCGCACCGTGGCTTCGAGCGTGCCGCCGCCGGCCTGCGCGACACGCAGCTTTTCGGGCCGCACGTAGACGCGCACGTCGCGGCCGAACTCGCGCCCCTCGTGCGGCACCTGCACCGTGCGCTCGCCGAGCTGCACGACGCAGCAGCGTCCGCGCCGCTCCAGCACCGTGCCGGAAAACGCATTGGTGCGGCCGAGGAAGGTCGATGCGAACGGCGACTGGGGCCGCTCGTAGGCATCGAACGGCGCCGCGTGCTGCACGATGCGCCCGCCGTGCATCACCGCGATCCGGTCGCTCATCGTCATCGCCTCGACCTGATCGTGCGTGACGAGGATCGTCGTAATGCCCAGCTGGCGCTGGATCGCGCGCAGTTCGATATGCATTTCCTCGCGCAGTTTCGCGTCGAGATTCGACATCGGCTCGTCGAGCAGCAGCACCTGCGGCCGCACCACCAGTGCGCGCGCAATCGCGACGCGCTGCCGCTGGCCGCCGGACAGTTCGCGCGGATAACGCCGTTCGAGCCCGTCGAGGTGCACCAGCGCGAGCGCGGCGCGAATCCGTTCGAGCCGCTCCGCGCGCGGCACGCGCCGCATTTCGAGCCCGAAGCCGACGTTGTCGGCCACGCTCATGTGCGCGAACAGCGCGTAGCTCTGGAACACCACGCCCATGTCGCGCTTCTCGGGCGCGAGCCGCGCGATGTCGCGGCCGTCGAGCAGAATGCGCCCGGCGCTCGGCACGACGAAGCCGGCGATCATCTGCAGCGTGGTCGTCTTGCCGCATCCGGACGGGCCGAGCAGCGAGACGAACTCGCCGCGCTCGACGTCGAGCGACAGCGCGTCGACCACGCGCGTGTCGCCATACTGCCTCGACAGGTTCTCAAGTCGCAGGAAGCTCATTGCCGTTGCTCAGCGCTCGACGCGCCGGTTCCACTCGTTGGTCCACTGGTCGCGTTTTGCGTTGACGACCGTCCAGTCGGTGGTCACGAGCTTCGCGATCTGCGCGTGGCCATACGGCACGGTTGCGGCAACCGCCGGCGAAAGCTGCGTGTCGCGATTCACCGGGCCCCATGCCTGAGTCTGCGCAAGCACCTGCTGGACCTGCGGGCTCAGCAGATACTGGACGAACTGCTGCGACAGCGCGGGCTGCGCGTTCTGCCTGACCGGGCAGACCGCCGTCATCAGCGCCATCGCGCCCTCCTTCGGATAGACGAAGCGGATCGGGAAGCCCGTTTTCTGGAACGTCACGACGCGGCCGCTGCCCCACACCGCGAGCATCACGTCGCCGTCCTGGAAGAGCTCGGTCATCTTGCCCGGCGACGGTTCCCAGTCGAGTACGTTCGGCGCGACCTTGCCGATGATCGCGTCGAAGCCGGGCTTGATGTCGGTCGCGCTGCCGCCGTTCAGATGCGCGAACATCAGCAGCGCCTGCAGCCCGTACGTGTTCGAGATCGGCGGCACCGCGATCTTCTGCTTCAGGCGCGGATCGGTCAGCGCTTCCCACGAATCCGGCGGCGGCAGCCCTGCCTTCCTGAACGCATCCGGGTTGTACGCAAGGCCAGTGGCGACGACGCCGAGCGCGACCGCGCTGCCGCCCATGTTCGCGAGCGGATAGAGCTGGTGATAGACCGGCGCATCGGCGAGCTTGTCGCAGAAGCCGAACTGCTCGGCCTGATACATCGGACCGTCGTCGAGCAGCACGACATTCAGCTCCTCATGCCCTTTCTGCGCCTGCAGCTTCGCGAGCGTGTCGGTCGAATTGCCCGGCACATAGACGATATGGACGTGATGCGACTTCTCGAACGCGGGGATGATGCTGTGCTCGAACGCGTCCTGCGTCGAGCCGCCGTACGAGCCGACATACAGCGTGGGGTCCGCGCAGGCAACCGATGCCGCGAGCGATGCGCCAACGGCGAGCGCGGCGGCGGCGAGCTTGATCACTTTCATTTCCTCTCCTCAACGCAGGATCGGCCGCAGCGAGGCCGACGACGTTTTCGAACACACAACGTTATGATTAAGGGAAACCCCGGATACTGCCTGATTGTTTGGGCAACGCCGAAGATAGAAGCGTCAAAAAGGCTTGTGAAATTCTTTTTTTTCCATCGACAATAATGTTTTGTTATACATCTTGGGAACGAGGAAGGACGCGACCATGAAGCTGCGCCAGCTGGAGGCGTTTCGCGCCATCATGCTCTGCCAGACGGTGACGCGCGCGAGCGAGATGCTGCACATCTCGCAGCCGGCGACCACGCGGCTGCTCGCCGACCTTGAACAATCGCTGGGCTTTTCGCTGTTCGAGCGCGTCAAGGGGCGGCTCTATCCGACGCCGGAAGCGCAGGCGCTATTCGAGGAGGTCCAGCGTTCGCTGTCGGGCATCGAGCGGATTGCGCGGGTGGCGTCGGAAATCGGCGCACTGCAGCGCGGCACGCTGCAGATCGTCGCGGCGCCGGCCATCTCGCATGCGTTCCTGCCGCAGGCGATCGCCGACTATCTGCGCACGCACAGCGAGGCGCACGTCTCGCTGCTGATGCACTCGTCGCGCTCGGTGGTGGATATGGTGGTCGGGCAGCGCTGCGATCTCGGCATCGCGATACTGTCGATGAATCACCCGAGCGCGCACGGCGAGCGGCTGATCTCGACGCGCACCGTCTGCGCGCTGCCGGCGGGACATCGGCTCGCGCGGCGCGCGACGATCCGCCCGCGCGACCTGGCGGGCGAGCGCTTCGTCGCGCATCCGCGCACGCTCGACTCGCGGCTGGAGATCGATGCGCTCTTTGCCGCGCACGGCGTCGAGCTGAACGTGCAGATCGAGACCCAGGTGTCGCACGCGATCTGCTCGTTCGTCGAAGCCGGCGCGGGCGTGTCGCTGGTCGACGCGATCACCGCGTGGGGCTATCACGGCCAGGGCGTCGTGTTTCGCCCGTTCGAGCCGGAACTGGTGATCGACTTCACGATGCTGATTCCGTCGCAACGGCCGCCGGCGCTGCTGCTGCATTCGTTTATCGAGCACGTGCGGCAGTTCGCGCGGGCGAATCTGGAGGCGTCGGTGATCGTGGCGTGACTCGCGCGCAGCGCACGCATGATCGCCGGACCGGGAATCGCGCGCGCCGATGGTAAGCTATCTCGCGTGATCCGAATCATGATGCGGCCGCCTGGCACTGGCTCGTGCGGCTTTGTCGCGCTCTGCACTGGAAAACCGCGCTATGCCCAACCTGACGATAACCGCGACACTCGAATTGACCGACGACGAGATGAACGCGTTAGCCGATACGCTTCGCTGCAAGCCGAATCAGTTGACGGCCGAACTCCGAAAATATGCGCCGGCGGCACTGCGCGAATATGTAGAGATGTTTGCGGGTCAGGCAATGACATCGGCATCGGAACTGCGCGAAGCGCGCCTCGTCGCGATTCTCCTTGCGTTGCCTGATTTCCCGTCGGATGAGACGATCGCGCGCCTGTTCAGTCTCACCCGCGTGTCGGCGCGATCGCTGCTGCGATCGACGCTTTCGCGCAACCGCATCAAGCTCAAGCCGGCGATGGACGGCGCGGCCCGAGGCTTTCTTGGCGCCTGCACGCAAGCCGACGCCGGCGGCGATTGGGAGGGACGCTGCGCGAATGCGATCACGATCGAGAGCCTGAACGGACAGCTGGCCCTGGAGCCGCGCCCACGCGAACCGATCCGTCGCAAGACGGGTACATTCGACACTTACGTGGTCGCGAATGGCTCGTTCGGCGCATTGAGGGCGCTATATCCATGAATCCCGCGGACCATCTTTCGGACGCGATCTCGGCGGCAAGCCTGGTTCTGGCGGTCTTGGCCGCGCTCTATACGCTATGGCTTGCCGACGTCAACGCGGCGCTTGCGCTTAAAGCCCGCGACGACCGCGATAATCGCGGACCGCAAATAACGCAGGTAAAGCGGGCAATCGTTTCCAAAGCGTTGCCGCTGACCGCAGTAACGATCGCCGCTTTCCTGATTCTTGCGCCACGCACGCTCGCTATCCTTCAGGAACTGGATTTACATCATGCGGATTGGGCTTTCGACGATGTGAAGGCGCTTTTCGTCCTCACCGTCATACTGCTCGCCATTCTTGCCATTGTCGCGGTGGCTCAGCTTGGTTCGCTCACGCTTAAATGGCGGGAGTTGAACAAGTGACGTCTCCTTTCCCGAGACCGTCTGTCTGCGCGCTATGCAGCTGATTCGACCGAGCCCTTCGCCGCACGCGTGCATCGGTCCCGACCGCCAGGCGCGGAAACGGGCAGAAAAAGCCGGGGGCGACCCGGGCACGAGGTTCGGGCCGGCCCGGATGCGTGCGATACCGTCCATCGGAATCGAACCGAAAGCGATGCTGACGGCGCAGGTCGGTGCAAAACTGTTCGATCTGCAAACTCGGGGAACGGCAATGGACGAGCAACACGTTCAGAAGTTGACATCCTCCCCCGGCTGAACCCCGAGGTAGTTCACGATTGCGCGCGAACTCGCGCCGTTCGTCCAGAAGCGCCGCCGGGCGCCGAAGGCATAGGAGGCCGCCGCATGAATCATGCTTGACATACCCGTTGCGAAGCGCCGCCCGACCACGCTTGACGACGCAGAGGTCGGGCGCATCGTTCGCGCGTTCGCCTCGCGCATCGCCCTCCTGCGAGCGGACTGGCACGCTGGCATCGGGCCGCGCGACGTGCTCCCGCTGATCGAATCCGAAGCCCGCACGTTCGGGTCGAGCCTCGCGCTCACGGCGCACGGCAACGCCCTTTACCGCGTCCTGCTACCGGCGGAAACGCTGCACATGGGCGAGCCTGGCGCGGCCCTGGGTCTTTGGGTCGCAGGTCAGGTCGTTGGCCTGCTCGTCGCGATCGAAGACGGCGAGACAGAAGACGACGTGCGGCAGAAGCTCGCCGACCTGCTCGAAGACGTTACCGCTCGCCTGGTCGGCGCGAAGTATTAGCCGCCGGGCCGATTAACAGGTGCGCGGCAGGCCCCGTCCTTTAGGGCCAGAAACGCGCCCGGCAGTTCGAAGCCGGCGGCAGGACTCGAACCCTACGACCATCGGAAACCCCGGTAGGTCGGCATTTTGCACTTTACGCAGATGTAGCCTATAAGCTACAATTTGCGACATGGAAATCCGACAAACAAAAGTCTTTGGCGAGTGGCTTCGCGCGCAGGATGGCGCAGTGCAGGCAAAGATCGTCGCTCGCATTGACCGCGTGCGCAGCGGCCTTCACGGTGACGTTAGATGGCGCATAGACGGCCCGGTTAGTGAGTTGCGGATCGACTTCGGCCCCGGATACCGGGTCTACTTCACCCAGCGCGGCGAAGTGCTCGTAATCCTTCTGTGCGGCGGCGACAAGTCCACGCAGAAGAAAGATATTAAGGCGGCCGTCAAGCTTGCCGCCGAGATTGGAGATTGACATCATGACAATTGAACTTTCTGCATTCGATTCCGCCGAGTATCTTGGGTCGCCAGAGGCGCAGGCCGTCTACCTCGCCGATGCATTCGAGACCGGCGACGTGGCCCACATTCGACATGCGCTCGGCGTCGTGGCTCGCGCCAAAGGCATGACGGAAATCGCTCGCTCGGCGGGCGTCAGCCGTGAGAGCCTGTACCGCTCGTTCTCTGAAGGCGGCAATCCGTCTCTGTCCACCGTCGAAAAAGTGCTCGGCGTCATGGGTCTGCAATTGACCGTCAGGCCGATAGCAGCCGCACCCGCGAAGAAGGCGCGAGCGAAGAAGGCAGCGACCGGCGGCTCGTCTCGCAAGGTCGCTCGTGCGCCGGAACTGGAGTCCGCATGAGCGTGCCGGGAAAATGGACCGCGCTGCAGGAGCGTATGGCGGCCGATCGCGAGACGAAGCCCGCGAGCGCATTGGAAGCATGGAAGAAGAAGCTAGACGCCCGCGACCTCACGCCGGCCGAGCGCAAGCGCGCGACGGAAGTTTTGCTGCGCCTCATGCGGCTGCGCGCCGAGCGCCATAGGACGAAGACGGCCCAATAAGCGCCGCAGCAGACGACAAGCAACGAACCCGGCCGCGAGCCGGGTTTTCTCGTTGGGAGGAGACATGGACGTGGAGACCGTACGGGACGCCATCGCGGAGTTCACCGCCGAGGCGCTGCGCGTCATGGAACCGCCTGCGCACCCGGACGTGATCGCGGCACTCGACTTCGCGGCGCGGCGCGCGAGCGGGAGAATCATCGGCCACGAGCCCAGCGAGGAAGGGCTCGCGCTCGCCCAGCACGTCATGCACGCGCTCAAGATCCACGGCGAGATACGGCTCGGAATCCGCACGGCGTTCGTCTGGTACGCCGGACAGATTCTCGACGGCCACATACTCGAAGCCGCCGAACTGCTGCGGTCTGCCCTCATGGGCGAGCCGTACGGGCCTCTGGCGCCGTCCGCGAGCCTCGCCGCTGTCTGCGGCTTGATGGGATTGCGGCCATCATGAGCGCGCCGCGCCGCCCCACCCTCGTAGACGACGCCGAGGTCAATCGCCTCGTGCCCGGGTTCGCCGCCCGCATCCTGTTCCTGCGCGCCGCCTTCCATGCTGGCGAGCCCGGCGCCGATCATCCACTCGAAGCGATCGACCGCGAAGCCCGTTCACTCAGTGCGGCACTCGCGCTCACCGCGCACGGATCCGCGTACTGGCGCTACCTGCTTCGCGAGGAAACAAAGCAGACCGGCGACCCGGGCGCAGCACTCGGGCTATGGATCGCATCGCAACTTGTGCAAATGATGCAGGAGATCGAGGACGGCGAGCCCGAATCCGAAATCCAGCCGAACATCGAGGCCATGCTCGCCGACGTGGTCGCGAGATTGGTTGGCGCGAAGCACTGAGTGCACCGCAGCCAAAAAATTCTTCACAGGATTATCATTAGTAGAAAATATGCCCTGGTGCCGGGGACCGGACTCGAACCGGCAAGCCGTTAAGCGGCGGATTTTCGTCACACTGCGTCTTTCGACGCCGGTCGCGCCGGGCGGCGTCTCCGTTCGTGCGCTGGACTATGCCTTCGCCATCGCGGCGCGGCGAATTGCTTCGCCTGCGCCGCCTTAGGCGCCCCCCGTCTAGTCTCTACACCTTCCGTGCCGTCGCGCGCGCGCGGCGGCAGGCTTGGCTCGGCGTTGCCTCGACCCGCGCGCGTAAGTGCGGGTCAGGGGATTCGCCGAATTTGAGGGGTTCTGCACCGGCCGTTTCCGGTCGGGCACTCAATGCTTCAAGTCCGCTATGTTTACCAATTTCATCACCCCGGCAGGGCGGACCGGATTCTACCATTGCCCCGCGTGCGCACCAAACCCGCGCGGGCCGCGTCATCGCGCGGTCATATGGCGTCACGATAATGCGTCGGCGAAAACGTTTACAGCGCCGCACCGCGCACAGGAACGCCATGACCCCGACAATCAAGGACGTCGCCGCTCACGCCGGCTTTTCGATTGCGACCGTGTCGCGCGCGATCAACGCGCCGCACACGGTCAGCCCGGTCACGCTCGACAAGGTCCGCCAGTCGATCGACGCGCTCAAGTTCCGCCCCAGTCCGCTCGGCCGCCAGTTGCGCGGCGAGCGCACGCGGCTGATCGGCGTCGTGCTGCCCACCCTCGCGAATCCGGTGTTCGCGGACTGCCTGCAAGGCATCGACGAACTCGCATCCGCGCAAGGCTACCGTCTGATGCTGATGACCACGCAGTACAACGCGGAACGCGAGCGTCATGCAATAGAGACGCTGCGCGAGCATCGCGTCGAAGGCCTGATCCTGACCGTCGCCGATGCCGACGCGCATCCGCTGCTCGACGACCTCGACCGCGCCGGCCTGCTGTACGTGCTGATGCACAACGACACGGTCCGCCGGCCATCGGTCTCGGTCGACAATCGCCTCGCCGCCTATGACGGCGTGCGCATGCTGATCGCGCACGGCCATCGCCGCATCCTGATGCTCGCCGGCACGCTCGCCGCATCGGACCGCGCCCGTCTGCGCCATCTCGGCTACGTGCAGGCCATGCAGCAGGCAGGACTCGAACCCGCGCCCGCGCTCGAAATCGATTTCAACGCGGACGAGCTGGCGCCCCCGGTGCTCGCGCATCTCGCGCACAGCGCCAACCGCCCGACGGCGCTGTTCTGCAGCAACGACCTGCTCGCGATGGTCGTGATGCGCGGGCTGCGCCGCGCGCGGCTGCAGATTCCGACGGACATGTCGATCCTCGGCTTCGACGGCCTCGCGATGGGCGAGCTGCTGCAGCCGGCGCTCGCGAGCGTATGCGCGCCGAACCGCGCAATCGGCTGCGCCGCATGGCGGCGCCTGATCGCCCGCATCGAAGACGACGACGCGCACGCATCGCGCGCCCTCACGCTGCCGCACACGCTGCGCGAAGGCGCGACGATCGCCGCGATCCCGCACGCAGGCGCCGCGCCGCGCGAATCCGCGCCGCCGCGTTTCGCATGAGCCCGCTGGCACACGCCGCCACTCGCATGTCCGCCTGCATGTCCGCCTGCATGTCCGCTCCCATCGCCGCCTGCATGTCCACGTGCATGTCCACGTGCATGACCACGTGCATCGCCGCATGCCGCCGCGCGCAGCCATATCGGCGCGCAAACGCTCTACCGCTTCGCCGCGACCGTCGATCCGAAGGCCGCCCTATTCCTGTCCCATCCGTTCAAGGAGCATTGCCGTGACCCGTCGTTCCGCCCGTCTGGGTTCCCTGTTATGCGCGCTCGCCGGCGCGTTGCCGCGCCAGGCCGCCGTCGCGCTGTCCGCCTGCGCGCTCGCGCTGGCGTCGCTGAGCATTCCCGTCGCCGCGCACGCCGACGAGACCGCGATCTGCTACAACTGCCCGCCCGAATGGGCCGACTGGGCCAGCCAGATCCGCGCGATCCAGCAAAAGACCGGCATTCGCGTGCCGTTCGACAACAAGAACTCCGGCCAGGCCATCGCGCAGCTGATGGCCGAGCAGAAGAGCCCGGTGGCCGACGTCGTCTATCTCGGCGTGTCGTCCGCGTTCGAAGCGAAGGACAAGGGGCTGCTGCAGCCGTACAAGCCCGCGCACTGGGACGACATCCCGGCCGGCATGAAGGATCCGCAAGGCTACTGGTTCGCGATCCATTCGGGCACGCTCGGCTTCTTCGTCAACAAGGACGCGCTCGAAGGCAAGCCGGTGCCGCGTTCGTGGGCCGATCTGCTCAAGCCCGAGTACAAGGGCATGATCGGCTATCTCGATCCGTCGAGCGCGTTCGTCGGCTATGCGGGCGCGGTGGCGGTGAACCAGGCGCTCGGCGGCAGCTTCGACAATTTCCAGCCGGCGCTCGACTGGTTCCGCAAGCTGAAGGCCAACGATCCGATCGTGCCGAAGCAGACCGCCTACGCGCGCGTGCTCTCCGGTGAGATTCCGATCCTGCTCGACTACGACTTCGACGCCTACCGCGCGAAATACAAGGACCACGCGAACGTCGCGTTCGTGATCCCGCAGGAAGGCACGATCTCGGTGCCCTACGTGATGGGGCTCGTCAAGGGTGCGCCGCACGCGGCGAACGGCAAGAAGGTGCTCGATTTCGTGCTCTCCGACGAAGGCCAGACGCTGTGGGCCAATGCGTTCCTGCGCCCGGTGCGCGCGAGCGCGATGAGCCCCGCGGCCGCCGCGAAATTCCTGCCCGCAAGCGACTATGCGCGCGCGAAACCGGTCGATTTCGCAAAGATGGCCGCGCATCAGCAAAGCTTTGGCGAACAGTATCTGCAGGTGATGCATTGAACGACGCCACGTTCGCACTGCGCTGGCGCATCGCGCTGATCGCGCCGGCGCTCGCGGTGTTCGCCGCGTTCTGGCTGCTGCCGATCGCCGCGCTTGCGCAACTGAGCGGCAACGGCGACGCATTCGCGACCTACCGCGCGCTGCTCGCGAACACGCGCTACATGACGAGTCTCGGCGAGACCGTGCTGCTGTCGGCCGCGGTCACCGCCACGACGCTCGTGCTGTCGGTGATCGCGGGGCTGCTGCTCGCGCGCCGCGCGTTCGCCGGCAAGCGGATGCTGCTCGCGCTGCTCACTTTTCCGCTGGCGTTTCCGGGCGTCGTGATCGGCTTCATGGTCATCATGCTGGCGGGCCGCCAGGGGCTGATCGGCGCGCTGACGCTGAAGCTGACCGGCGATCGCTGGGTGTTCGCGTACTCGATGACAGGGCTGTTCGTCGGCTACCTGTACTTCTCGATTCCGCGCGTGATCGTCACCGTGATGGCGTCGGCGAGCAAGCTCGATGCGTCGCTCGAAGAGGCCGCGCGCTCGCTCGGCGCCTCGCCGTGGCAGATCACGCGCGACATCGTGCTGCCGGCGCTCGCGCCGGCGCTCGTCGCCGCCGGCGCGATCTGCTTCGCCACCTCGATGGGTGCGTTCGGCACCGCCTTCACGCTCGCCACCGACATCGACGTGCTGCCGATGACGATCTACACCGAGTTCACGCTGAACGCGAACATGGTAACCGCCGCGGGCCTGTCGATCGTGCTCGGCCTCGTCACCTGGCTCGTGCTGGCGCTCGCGCGCAACGTGAGCGGCCAGGCGGTCGCCGCCAGCGCCTGATCGCCGACCTTCCTCGCTTCCGATCCCTCATGCACACCGCCCCCGAACCCGCGATGCCCCCTGCTCCGCCCGCCGCGCGGCCGCGCCCGCTGCCGCGCCTGTCCTCGCGCGCCGTCCTCGGCGCCGGCCAGTGGCTCGTCACGCTGCTGCTGTGCGCGTTCCTGATCGTGCCGGTCATCATGTCCGTACTCGCCGGGCTGACCGTCAACTATTTTCGCGGCGTGTCCAGCGGCCTCACGCTGCGCTGGCTCGCCGAGGTATGGACGCAGTACCACGCGTCGGTGTTCCTGTCGCTCGAAATCGCCTTCGCCACGCTCGCGATCACGCTCGTCACCGGCGTACCGGCCGGCTATGTGCTTGCGCGCAGCCCGTCGCGCGCGTCGCGTGTCATCGAGGAACTGCTGGTGCTGCCGATCGCGCTGCCGGGACTCGCGTCGGCGCTCGGCCTGCTGGTCGTCTATGGCGGCATCACGGTGTTTCGCATGAGCGTCTGGTTCATCGTCGTCGGGCACGTGGTGTTCACGCTGCCGTTCATGGTCCGCGCGGTCGCGGCCGTGTGCGCGAGCGTGGACCTGCGCACGCTCGAAGAGGGCGCCGCCAGTCTCGGCGCGCGCTTCCTGCAGCGCTTCGTGACGATCGTGTTGCCGAACGCGCGGCCCGGCATCGTCGCGGGCGCGCTCGCGGTGCTCACGCTGTCGATCGGCGAGTTCAACCTGACGTGGATGCTGCACACGCCGTACACGAAGACGCTGCCGGTCGGTCTCGCCGATACCTACGCGTCGCTGCGCATCGAAGTGGGCAGCGCGTACACGATCCTGTTCTTCCTGATGACGATGCCGCTGCTGATGGTCATGCAGTGGCTCGGCGTCGACGCCACCGGCCAGCGCAGCGCGCCGGCCGCACGCCGCGCGGACCACGCGGGCCGCGCCGTCCCCTCCGAACCCGCCCGAGAACCTGCCCGAGAAGCGCGATGAAATCCACCCCCGTCTCCGTCACGCTCACGCGCTGCGCGAAAACGTTTCGCGGCGCGCGCGTGCTCGAACCGCTCGACCTGGCGATCGGCGCCGGCGAAACGCTGGTGCTGCTCGGCCCGTCCGGCTGCGGCAAGACCACCACGCTGCGCATGATCGCCGGCCTCGAAACGCCCGACGCGGGCGGACGCATCGCCTTCGGCGACGACGACGTCACCGCGCTGCCGATCGAGCGTCGCCAGGTCGGCATGGTGTTCCAGAACTACGCGCTGTTTCCGAACCTGAACGTGCGCGGCAACATCGGCTATGGGCTGAAGATCCGCCGGATGGCCGCGCCCGACGTGCGCGCGCGCGTCGACGAGCTGCTCGCGATGATGCGCCTCGCCCCGCACGCGGACAAACCCGTCGATCAGCTCTCCGGCGGCCAGCGGCAACGCGTCGCGCTCGCCCGCGCGCTTGCGCTGCAGCCGCGCGTGCTGCTGCTCGACGAGCCGCTCACCGCACTCGACGCGCGGCTGCGCGACGCGCTGCGCGGCGAAATGAACGCGCTGTTGCGCGCGCTCGGCATCACGACGATCTACGTCACGCATGACCAGGCGGAAGCCATGGAGCTCGGCGACCGCATCGTCGTGATGAGCGCCGGACGCATCGAGCAGATCGGCGCGCCGCGCGACATCTACTACCGGCCGGCCAATCGCACGGTCGCGCAGTTCATCGGCACGCTGAACCGGCTCGCCGGGCAAGCGCGCGACGGCCTGCTCGCGACCGCCGGCGGCGCGGTGCCGCTGCCCGCGCAGCACGCCGCGCGCACGCCCGGTGCCGCAGCCGAGCTGTTCTTTCGCCCCGAGGACGCGCGCCTCGTCGATCCGGCCCACGCGCACCTGCGCGGCACCGTCGAGAGCACCGCGTTTCTCGGCGAGCGCACGCGCCTCGCGATCGGCGGCGCCGCCGACGACACGCTGCTCGTCGATGTGGGCGGGCGCATCGAACTCGCGCGCGGCACGCCGGTCGGCATCGCGATCGCCGCGCACGCGCTGATCGCGCTCGCCTGACCTCTGCGGGCGCTCGCGCCCGCGCTTACCCGGACCCGTCACCATGCTGCTAGCCCAGATCAGCGATCTGCACATCAAACGTCCCGGCGCGCTCGCCTACCGGCGCGTCGACACGGCCGCCGCGCTCGCGCGCTGCGTGGCCGCGCTGAACGCGCTCGACCCGCGTCCCGACGCCGTCGTGATCACCGGTGACCTCGTCGATCAGGGCGAACTCGCGCAATACGCGCATCTGAAAACGCTGCTCGCGCCGCTCGCCCTGCCGTATTACCTGGTGGCGGGCAATCACGACGAGCGCGCCGCGCTGCGCAGCGCGTTTGCGGAACGGCCTGAGCTCGCGAGCGGCGGCGCATTCGTCCAGTACGCGCTCGACGTCGGTCCGCTGCGGCTCATCGCACTGGATTCGACGGTCCCGGGCGAAAGCGGCGGGCACCTGTGCGATGCGCGCCTCGCGTGGCTCGACGCACAGCTCGACGCAGCACGCGCGCGGCCTGTCGTCGTCGCGCTGCATCATCCGCCGTTCGCATGCGGCATCGGCCACATGGATGCGCAGCGGCTCGACCCGCACGCGGCCGCACGGCTCGCCGCGCTGATCGCGCGCCACCCGAACGTCGAGCGGGTGCTGTGCGGGCACGTGCACCGGCCGATATTCACGCGCTTCGCGGGCACGATCGCGGCGGCGGTGCCCGCGCCCGCGCATCAGGTCGCGCTCGATCTGCGCGAGCACGCGCCGCCGGCATTCATGATGGAGCCGCCCGCGTTCGCGCTGCACCGTTACGACCCGGCAAGCGGCCAGCTCGTCACGCATCACGGCTACGTCGAGCGGTCCGACGGCCCGTATCCGTTCTACGAGCCCGGCGGCCGGCTGATCGACTGAGCGCGCAACCGCGGCGGCGCTACGCGCACAGCGCGATTCGCACCCCTGCGGTATGATCGGCAGCCGTTGCAACCCGCCCCCGCCCGGGCACCGATCCGATACCGCCGCCCATGTCCACCTCCGGTTCCGCTTCCGGCACGCGCGATGCGCGTTCGCTGCGCGCCTTGCTGCTGCTTCTCGCGACGATCGCCGGGGTCGCGGTCGCCAACATCTATTACAACCAGCCGCTGCTCGACGACTTCCGGCACACGTTCCCGGCGAGCGCGTCGTGGGTCGGCGCGGTGCCGGCGGTCACGCAGCTCGGCTACGCGGCGGGGATGCTGCTGCTCGCGCCGCTCGGCGACCGCTTCGACCGGCGCCGGCTGATCCTGCTGCAGATTGCCGCGATCTGCGTGGCGCTCGTGATCGCCGCGAGCGCGGCGAATCTGACGGTGCTGATCGTGGCGAGCCTCGCGATCGGCGTACTCGCGACCATCGCGCAACAGGCCGTGCCGTTCGCCGCCGAGCTTGCGCCGCCGTCGAGCCGCGGCCATGCGGTCGGCACGGTAATGAGCGGGCTGCTGCTCGGCATTCTGCTTGCGCGGACCGCGGCCGGCTTCGTCGCGGAGTATTTCGGCTGGCGCGCGGTATTCGGCGCGTCGGTCGCGGTGCTGCTCGCGCTCGCGGTCGTGATCGGGCTGCGGCTGCCGGCGAGCCGTCCGACGTCGTCGCTGCCGTACGGCAAGCTGTTCGTGTCGATGTGGCATCTGATCGTCGAGCATCCGGGCCTGCGCGAAGCATCGCTGACCGGCGCGAGCCTGTTCGGCGCCTTCAGCATCTTCTGGTCCGTGCTCGCGCTGCTGCTCGCGGGCGCGCCGTTCCATCTCGGTCCGCAGGCGGCGGGCCTGTTCGGCATCGTCGGCGCCGGCGGCGCGCTCGCTGCGCCGCTTGCCGGCCGCTTCGCGGACCGGCGCGGCCCGCGCGCGATCATCTCGCTCGCCATCGGGCTCGTCGCCGTCGCGTTCGTCGTGTTCGCCTTGTCCGGCAAGAGCATCGCCGGCCTCGTGATCGGGGTGCTGATTCTCGACGTCGGCGTGCAGTCCGCCCAGATCTCGAACCAGTCGCGCATCTACGCGCTCGCACCCGAAGCGCGCAGCCGCGTGAATACCGTCTACATGGTCGCGTATTTCATCGGCGGCGCGCTCGGCTCCGCAGTCGGCGCGGCGGTCTGGCCGGCCTTCGGCTGGGTCGGCGTGAGCATCGCCGGACTGCTGTTCGCGGGGCTCGCCGCGCTGAACCATGCACGGCGCCGCCGCGACACGGTGATGTCCTGATGCGCGCGCGGCGGCCTGCGCGCGTACCGGCTGCCGCGCGCCTCGTCTCGTGCGTCTCGTGCATGCCGTGCGTCTCGTGCGTGCCGTGCCGCCCGCCTCACCCGCGCGCCTGTCACGCGCGGCCGGCGAGCAGATCGGCCATATCGTCCGCGTGCTCCTCCTCGACGGCCAGCACGTCCTCGAAGATGCGCCGCGTCGTCACGTCACGCTCGCCCAGGTAGCGGATGATCGCGCGATAGGTATCGATCGCGATCCGTTCGGCGATCAGGTTTTCGCGGATCATGCCAGTCAGGTCGCCACCCTCGCGGTATTCCGAATGCGAGCGCGTACCCAGCGTCTGCGGCGAGAAGTCCGGCTCGCCCCCCAGTTGCACGATGCGTTGCGCGAAGCGGTCCGCGTGCGCCTGCTCCTCGGCCGCATGCTCGGCGAACTCCGCAGCCGCCGCTTCGGCCTCGATACCCTTCGCCATGAACTGATGCCGCTTGTAGCGCAGCGTGCAGACGATCTCCGTCGCGAGCGCGTCGTTCAGCAGCTTCAGCACGGTCTCGCGGTCGGCGCCGTAGCTCGGTGTGACCGGGCCGTCGGACATGTGCGTGCGCGCCTGCTCGCGAATCTTTTCCAGATCCATCACGAACGGTTCCTGCGGCGATGCGGCGGACTTCGACATGGCATGTTCTCCTGTGATCGGGGTGGACATCTGCTCTGCTCCATCACTTCATCAGCAGAAACCGGACCCGCCGCATCGACCGCTTCGACACAGTCCGGGCGCGCAGTAAAAGCAACACGCTCGCTGTAAAAACGACAGCGCAAACGGCGGCGCAAACGGCAACGCAATCGACCGCGCACGAAGCCGCGTCGGCCGTGCCGCACGCCGCGCGGCGCCGCAGGATCCGTGCCGCGTGCGCGCGATGCAGCGCGGTGCACATTGGCACGCAATCTGCTCAGATCCGGTCGGATGCGTCGTTCGCCTTGCTGGGCGCAGGCGTCGGCCTCGGGCGGGAGCCGCGTGTTTCCGCCCCAGCCACGCCGATCCGGCATGCGAATCCGCATCGAAGTGCCCCGCCCGACGCGACGCGGCCTGTCTTCCCGGCAGTCTGCGTCGCGCCGGGCCCGTATCAGGTTGCCGTGCCATGAAACTGTCCGGCTCGCGCGATGCCGCCCGCCTGCGAAGGCGAAGCGCGCGTCGGCTGCCGGGCGCATCGACCGTCGCTCGCTTCGAAAGGAGAATCAACATGAACCGACTCATCGCGCTGTTTCTGCTCGCCGGTACCGCTCTGCTGACGGGATGCAACACCGTCGCGGGCGCCGGCCAGGACATTTCAAACGGCGGCCACGCGATCACGCACGCGGCCGACCAGGCGCAGGACTGACGCCAGCCACCGCCCGCGGCGCGCCGCATCGCGCGCGCAGGGTGCAGGCTCCCCGGCGAGCCCGCCGCGTCGATGCGGCGGGCTCGCTGCTTTTGGCCGTCTGCTTTTGGCCGTCTGCTTTTGGCCGCAGCTTTTCACGGCTGCTTTTCCACTGCTTGCGCGCCGGCACGGTCCGGTACGGATCGCAGCACGGCACGCCTGGCTTATGCCCTCATAATTAATTCGGATACCAAATCAATCGTCCATCTGCCCTGAGGATGAACGCCCGCCGCACCGCGGCGCGATGCCGCGCGCGGCGGACAAACATCCGATGAGCGTCGGACTCGCGCGTCATCTCGCGCCGGCTACTGCCCGGTCAGCGTGTTGGTCAGCTCGATGGCCGGCTGGCCCGTGTTGCCGCCCTGCGCGACCAGCAGGTGAATCTGGCCCGGCGCGAGCTGGCTCAGCGTGCCGGCGATCGGCACCGTCGTGACCAGCCAGTCGGCGTTGTTCGCAAGGCTGAACGTGCCCGATTCGAAGATCGGCGTCTTGCTGCCCGCCTGCGTGGCGATCGCCACATAGGTCCCGCCGGACAGATACAGCGAGTCCTGGCCGCTCGCGGGCACGCCGTTGCCGAACGCGACGCCCGCCATCGTCGGATTCACGTTGCTGATGTCGGTGCCCGACGGCACGATGTACAGGTCGAGGTCCGTCGCATTCGCCGATGCGTTGAACGCCCGCACGCGCGCGTCGCTCGACAGCAGGCCCTTGTCGAACGGATCGTCGATCAGGCCGATGCCGGGCGCGGTCAGCCCCGGCAGCGCGATCACCGTATATTCATGGCCGTTCGCGGCATCGGGGAACGTGCCGCTCGCGAGCGCCGTCGTGGTGCCGGTCGCCGCATAGCCGACCGAGGTCGAGCCCGTGCCGATGTTGGTGAAATTCGTCACGCCCTTGTAGCTGACGTTGGTCTGGCCGGACGGCGCCGAGCCGTTCACGAGCAGGTCGTAGCCCGAACTGCCGGGGACCGCATTGACGAAGTGGATCTCCGGATCGGTGATACCGAGTGATTTCGCGGCATCGCTGCCACTGCCGCCACAGGCCGTCAGGACGGATGCCGCGCCGGCAAGCGCGACGAAGGTACGGATGAGCTTCATGTCTTCACCTTTCTCGATGGTGGGTCTCGACCCATGGGTTATGCCGGCGCGCCTTCCGTTGACATCCGGGGCGGCCAGATCGCGCGACGGGTACGGCGAACGTACGCGCTACGCGCATTGCGACGGCACGCGGCGCGTTCGCGCCCGTCGCCGTGATCCGTCGCCATAGGGCACCCGCGATGTCGAACGGACTCCCCGTTTCAGCAATCGCTATGCCGCGCCCGCGCGCGGCGCAGCGGCACGGATCGCGCGGGGCCGCGGCCCGCGGCCGGCGATTTAGAATTTTTCTTCGGCAGTCCGGCCTGCGCGCCGGTGTATCGTTCGGGCGCACCCACTTTTACAAGGCGCTTTGCATGCCTTACCCACTCCTGACTTCCGCACTGGATCTCGGCTTCACGCGGCTCGCCAACCGCGTGGTCATGGGCTCGATGCACACCGGCATGGAAGACCGCTTCTGGCACTACCCGAAGCTCGCCGCCTACTACCGCGAACGCGCACGGGGCGGCGTCGGGCTCATCATCACAGGCGGCTTCTCGCCGAATCGCGAAGGCTGGCTGCTGCCGTTCGGCGGCACCTTGAACACCGTGCTGGATCTGCACAATCACCGGCAACTGACGGATGCCGTGCATGCCGAGGGCGGCAAGATCGCGCTGCAGATCCTGCATGCGGGCCGATACGGCTATCAGCCGTTCGTCGTCTCCGCGTCGGCGATCCGCTCGCCGATCTCCAGGTTCAGGCCGCGCGCGCTGACGCTCGCCGGCATCGCGAAGACCGTGCGCGCGTACGCGCGCTGCGCGCGCCTCGCGCAACGCGCGGGCTACGACGGCGTCGAGATCATGGGCAGCGAAGGCTATCTGCTGAACCAGTTTCTGTGCCCGCGCACGAACCGGCGCACCGACGCGTACGGCGGCAGCATCGACAACCGGCTGCGCATCGCCCGCGAGATCGTCGAGCAGGTCCGCGCGGCATGCGGCGAGCGCTTCATCGTGATCTACCGGCTGTCGCTGATCGATCTGGTCGAAGGCGGCAATACATGGGACGAAACGATCCAGGTGGCGCAGGCACTCGAAGCCGCGGGCGTGACGATGTTCAACACCGGCATCGGCTGGCACGAGGCACGTGTGCCGACGATCGTCACGTCGGTGCCGCGCGCCGCGTTCGCGCCGTTGAGCGCGCGTCTGAAGGCCGCCGTGAAGGTGCCGGTGATCGTATCGAACCGCATCAACACGCCCGAGCTCGCCGAAGACCTGCTGCGCGAGGGCGCGGGCGATCTCGTGTCGCTCGCGCGTCCGCTGCTCGCCGATCCGGAATTCGTGAACAAGGCAGCCCAGGGACGCAGCGACGAAATCAACACCTGCATCGCGTGCAATCAGGCGTGTCTCGATCACACGTTCCAGAACCGCCGCGCGAGCTGCCTCGTGAACCCGCGCGCCGGACGCGAAACGGAACTCGTGTATACGCCGCTCGCCGCTCATCAGACGCCGCGCCGCGTCGCCGTGGCCGGCGCCGGTCCGGCGGGACTGTCGGCGGCCACCGTGCTCGCGGCGCGCGGCCATCGCGTTACGCTGTTCGATGCGAATGCAACGATCGGCGGCCAGTTCAATCTGGCGATGCGCGTGCCCGGCAAGGAAGAGTTTCGCGAAACGATCCGCTATTTTCAGCACCAGTTGCAGCGCCTGCAGGTCGACGTGCGGCTCGACACGCGCGTCGACGCGGCGCTGCTCGCCGCGGGCGGCTACGACGACGTGATTGTCGCGACCGGCATCCGGCCGCGCCGCCCGGCGATTCCCGGCATCGACGGACCGAACGTGCTGAGCTACGTCGACGTGCTGCGCGGCGCGCCGGTGGGCCGCACGGTCGCGGTGATCGGCGCGGGCGGCATCGGCTTCGACGTCAGCGCGTTTCTGCTGCATCGCGCGGGCGAGCCGCTGCCGCAACCGCGCGACGCATGGCTCGACGAATGGGGCGTCGATCTCGCGGTACACGCGCGCGGCGGCCTGAAGCCGCCCGCGCCCGCGCAGCCGCCGCGCGAAATCTGGCTGCTGCAGCGGCGCGAGGGCAAGCTCGGCGCGGAACTCGGCAAGACCTCCGGCTGGGTGCATCGCGCGGTGCTCGCGCGCAACGGCGTGCATATGTTCGACGGCGTCGCTTACCTGGAGATCGCGGCGCGCGGCATCCGGATCGCGCGCAACGGCGCCGAGCAATGGCTCGATGTGGACACCGTCGTGATCTGCGCGGGTCAGGAACCGCTGCGCGAGCTTCAGCCGGCTACGGCGTCGGCGCAAGGGCCCCGCTATCACGTGATCGGCGGCGCCGCGCGCGCGGCCGAACTGGACGCGAAGCGCGCGATCCGCGAAGGCGCGGAACTCGCGGCGCGTCTGTGAGATCCGCGTGCGCGCCCGGCCACGCGCGCGAACGCGCCGCCGTCACGCGGCCGCGCGCCGCCGGTCGAACCAGAACGACAGGCCCACGCTCGCGAGGATCACGACGGTCGCGATCACGGTCGCGCGCGTGACCGGCTCGCCGAGCAGCAGCGCGCCGAGCGCGACCGCAACGAGCGGATTCACGTACATGCAGCTGCTCGCGATGATCGGGCTCGTGTGGCGAATCAGGTAGCCGTACGCGATATACGCGGCGATGGTGCCGATCAGCATCAGGTACAGGAACGCGAGCACCGGCAGCACGTGCAGCGGAAGCAGGCGCTCGCCGGACAGCCACGCGACGCAGGTCGAGATCGCGCCGCCGAGGCCGACCTGCAGCGCGGTCGACAGGAACAGGTCGGCCGGCAGCGCGAGACGCCCCGCGAGATGCGCGCCGACCGCCCAGAACAGCGCGCCGCACAGGATCGCGAGGCTGCCGCCCGCCGAGCCGCTCGCGCCGCCGCCCTCGCTCAGGATCATGATGCCCGCGAGCCCGAGCGCGACCGCGAACCACTCGCCGGTGGCGATCTTGCGTCCGGCGATCGCGGCGATCACGGTGGCGAACAGCGGCACCGTCGCGACCATCACGGCGGCCGTGCCGGTGCCGACCGTGCGCATCCCGAACGCAAGCATGCCGCTCGACAGCCCGACCAGCAGCGTACCGACCAGCGCCGCATGGCGCACCTCGGCCGCGCGCGGCCACGCGCGCGCGCGTGGCGCCGCGAACGCAAACAGGCCGAGCCCGGCAAACAGGTTGCGCAAGCCCGACATCAGCAGCGGCGGAAAGCTGCCGAGCGCGACGTGCACGGCCAGATAGGTCGAGCCCCAGACCAGATAGACAACCGCGAGCGAAAGCGCGACCCGGCCGCCGCGCGTGCGCGGCAGGCGCAGCGGAAAACGCCGCGGAAAACGTGATGGCAGCGAACCGGACATCGGCTCAGCCCGCGTTGGGCGCACAGCGTGCGAAGTGGCGCGCCGCGGCACGCGCGAGCACAGAAAACGGGCGCAGCCGGGACAACGCGGCGAAGCGGGCAAGACAGGCGAGCATGACAGTCGGAGCAGCAGGAAAGCGGAACGCGAGCAGCGCGGCACAAGCGGACGAGCACCGGCCCGGCCCGACGACGACCCCGCCCCGCTGCATCGACGAAGCGCCTGCGTGCCGCACAGACGCGCGGGCAGGCGAACGGAGCCATCGGACCCGCCGCACCGCGCCGCTGCGCGGCCGAACAGGAGCCGATCAGGGCGCCGGACGGGCGCGCGACGAAAGCGGGAGCGCGGCGGCGCGCCGGCCGCCCGGCGCGCCTCGCGGCATTATGCCGGAACGCGCGCGGACGCTGTGCGCGGCCGGCGCGCGCGCCCCAAAAAAAAGAGCCGCCGGCAACGCCGGCGGCTCTGTCGCGCGGATCGCGGAATTACTGCGCCATCGCGCCCGATGCCGGATGCTTCATGCCCATCGCATCGTCCTTCTTCATCGCGTCGTGCGACATGCCGTTCTTCGACATCGCGTCCTTGGCCATGCTGTCGTGCTTCATTGCATCGTGCGACATCGCGTTCTTCGACATGCTGTCGTGCTTCATCGCGTCGTTCGACATCGCGCCGCTGGCTTGCGCGAACACGGCGGTGGCGCCGCTCATCAGCGCGACGGACAGGATGGCGGTAGCGAGCTTGTTCATGAGAAAACTCCTTGATTTACAGGTTACACAGGTTAAAAGAGGCACCCACGGTGCCCGGGTGTTCCGAAGCTTCTGCCGTACGAAGGTCGGGCTCAGCCCGCGTGCGTCAGGAGCCTCCGAACCAGTTGTATCCCTGGTCGACCCAGTAGCCGCCGGGGAACGTGTTGGTGACGAAGATCTCGACGATGTGCTTCGGATTCTTGTAGCCAAGCTTGGTCGGAATGCGCAGCTTCATCGGGAAGCCGTATTCCGCGGGCAGCCGCTGGCCGTCGTACTCGAACGCGAGAAGCGTCTGCGGGTGCAGCGCGCTCGCCATGTCGATACTCTCGTAGTAGTTGTCCGCGCATTTGAAGCCGACGTATTTCGCGCTCGTATCCGCGCCGACACGGCGCAGAAAATCGCCGAACGGCGTGCCGCCCCAGCGGCCGATCGCGCTCCAGCCCTCGACGCAGATATGCCGCGTGATCTGCTCCGCGTGCGGCAGTGCGTAGAGCTGCGGCAGCGTCCATGTGCGCTGGCCGGTCACGAGGCCGCTCAGCGCCAGCCGGTAGCCGGTCGCGTCGACGTGCGGCACGTCCTCGATGCCGTAATACGCGTTGAACGGGAACGGCCGCGTGATCTGCGCTTCGGTGTAGGTCGGCGCGAGGTTCCGCTCGCTGAACAGCAGCGCCTGCGCGCGGTCGTTCAGCCGGGATACGGCTTCGAGGAACGCGTTCACCGAAGGCTCGTCGGTCAGCGTGCAGCCGGTCAGCATCAGCAGGCCGCCGAGCGACAGCATCTGCTTGCCGAACAGCCGCCGCGACGGCTGCGCGAGTTCGCGGCGCGCGTCGACGAGGATCGATTCGCGATCGAGCGGCGCGCGGGGCACGGGCATCGCGGATTTGCGGTCAGACGGTTTCATGTCGTTCTCCTTAACGTCCGCGCAGCATCGTGAGCAGCGAGCGCGGCACCAGCGCGACCATCGCCAGGTGCACCGCGATGAACGCCGCCATCAGCGACATCGCGCAGAAGTGCACGATCCGGGCGTTGTCGTAGCCGCCCATCAGATCGCGCAGCAGCGGAAACTGCACCGATTTCCAGATCGCGAGGCCCGACAGCACCAGCACGATCAGATCGCAGACGACGAACAGATACGCGAGCTTCTGCACCGCGTTGTACTGGCGCAGATCGGCATGCGACAGCTTGCCGGTGAGCGCGGCGACGAGGTCGCGCAGCACCGCGCGCGGCGACAGCGGCAGGAACTTGCGCGCGAAGCGCCCGCTTGCGAGGTTCAGCAGCAGATAGACGAGGCCGTTGAAGACCAGCAGCCACATGGCCGCGAAGTGCCATTGCAGCGCGCCGCCGAGCCAGCCGCCGAGCGTGATCGAGGTCGGGAACGTGAAGGACGGAAAGATCGGCGACGCGTCGTAGATGCGCCAGCCGGACAGCATCATCGTCACCGCCGCGAGCGCGTTCAGCCAGTGCGCGACGCGTACCCAGCGCGGATGCACCGGCCCGGCGGGGCGCGCGGCGGGCGGCGGGTGGCCGCTCGCGAGATCGGAAGAGGTCATGACGGTCTCCTGAAAGGGAAGGAATGCGCCGGCCGGCTCAATGACAGGCCGCCGGCAGGTCGGTCGCCTGCAGCACCTCGCCGCTCGACGCGTTTTCGACGAACGCGACGACGCCGAACTGCCCGGCGCCGGCCGGGGAAGCGTGGGCGGCGCTCCACGCGAAGTCGCGGCGAATCTGCGCGCGGCCGTCCGCAAGCGGCACCGGACCGAACCAGGCGCGCACCACGCGATCGTGATGCAGCGTCGCGCCGCGGTTTTCGCCGGCGCTCACCTGCGACGTCAACGCGTTCTCGTACACCGCGACATACGCATCGAGCGGCGCGCCGGCGGGCGTGCCCGCCCGGGCGCCGAAGCGCGCATCGATCGCGAAGCCCTGCGCCGCCGGCGTCAGCGCCAGCGCGATGTCGGCGCCGGCCGGCTGGGCGCTCACCTCGCGCACCCGCGCCGCGAACTGCGCGGGCTGCGACCAGCCGCGCAGCTCGCGTCCGGCGACGAACACTTCAGGCGTGTAGATCGTGTGCCGGCCGGCCTGATCGGTCAGGCTCTGCTGGCGCTCGGCGAAGCGGTGCTGGGCAAAGCGGTCGGTCCAGCCGAGGCTGTTCCAGTAATCGACGTGCAGCGCAAGCGGCACGACGTCGTGCGCGACGCCGTCGTCCTTCCACTCGCTGAGCCACTGGTCGGCCGGCGGACAGCTGCTGCAGCCCTCGCTGCTGTACAGCTCGACGAGCGCGACGCGATGCGCCGGGCTGTGCACGCTGCACGCGACGCTCGCGGCGGCCGCGAAGCTGCTCGCGACGAGCGTGGCGACGCACGCGACCGCCAGCGCGGCAATCCGCGCCGCGCTGGCGGGGCGGATGCGGCGCAGGCCGGCAAGGCGGGCAATGAACGGGGGCATGGCGGACTCCGGCAGGGGAACTGCACGTTTGTCGGCCGGCACCCGGGGTTATGACAGCGGCGGCAAAAAAATTTTCGACGCCGTGGCGAAACGTCGGGCAAGCCGCCCGGACGGCCTGTGAAGGCGCACGGGCGGCGGGCGGACGGTGCGCGCAAAAGGGGGGCCGCTTCCCGGCGGACCGCTTCGCGTTGCGGCGCCGCAGCATCGCGCGGTCCGTCGCCGCAGCCGCCCCGACGGGCGCGGCGACGGACCTGGCGACGGGCGCGGCCCCTGCGGCGCACCGCCCGGCCGCGCCCCCGTTCACCGGTTGCCAAGCAGCGGGTCGCCGGTGTATCGTGTGCGCTGCTAACGCGGGGGTCCTGCGTCGTACGGCAGCAAAACTGCCGTACCGCGTGGGTGAGAAATACCCTTTGAACCTGATCTGGATAATGCCAGCGCAGGGAAGCGTACGGTTGGCACCCCCGGCAACATCCCACCTCGCGGTGCCTCCCGACCACTTCCATCTCGATCTCCTGCTTAGCGGCCCTACATCAGGAGAATTGCATGAACGCCAATCCGAAGTTCCTTTCCGCCGACGCGCACGTCGATGCCGCGGCGGTCGCCCCGCTGCCGAATTCCCGCAAGATCTACGTCACCGGGTCGCGGCCCGACCTGCGCGTGCCGATGCGCGAAATCACGCAGGCGGACACGCCGGACAGCTTTGGCGGCGAGAAGAACCCGCCCGTGTTCGTCTATGACACGTCGGGCCCGTACACCGACCCGCAGGTGCAGATCGACATCCGCGCCGGGCTGCCCGCGCTGCGTCAGCGCTGGATCGAGGAGCGCGGCGACAGCGAGCCGCTGGCGGGGCTCACGAGCCAGTACGGCCGCGAGCGCGCGGCCGACGCGGCCACCGCCGAGCTGCGCTTTCCGGGCCTGCACCGCACGCCGCGCCGCGCGAAGGCCGGCCAGAACGTGTCGCAGATGCACTACGCGCGCAAGGGCATCGTCACGCCCGAGATGGAGTACATCGCGATCCGCGAGAACCAGCAGCGTGCCGCCTACGTCGAGACGCTCCGGCGCAGCGGCCCGAACGGCGAGAAGCTCGCGGCGATGATGAGCCGCCAGCACCCCGGCCAGGCATTCGGCGCGAGCGCGTTCGGCCCGCACGGACTGCAGGAGATCACACCCGAATTCGTGCGCGAGGAAGTCGCGCGCGGCCGCGCGATCATCCCGGCGAACATCAACCACCCGGAAAGCGAGCCGATGATCATCGGCCGCAACTTCCTCGTGAAGGTCAACGCGAATATCGGCAACTCGGCGGTCACCTCGTCGATCGGCGAGGAAGTCGACAAGATGACGTGGGCGATCCGCTGGGGCGGCGACACGGTGATGGACCTGTCCACCGGCAAGCACATCCACGAGACGCGCGAGTGGATCATCCGCAACTCGCCGGTGCCGATCGGCACGGTGCCGATCTACCAGGCGCTCGAAAAGGTCCACGGCAAGGCCGAGGAACTGACGTGGGAAGTCTTCCGCGACACGCTGATCGAGCAGGCCGAACAGGGCGTCGACTACTTCACGATCCACGCCGGCGTGCGGCTGCAGTACGTGCCGCTCACCGCGAAGCGGATGACCGGCATCGTGTCGCGCGGCGGCTCGATCATGGCGAAGTGGTGCCTCGCGCATCACAAGGAGAGCTTCCTGTACGAGCACTTCGAAGAGATCTGCGACATCATGAAGGCGTACGACGTGTCGTTCTCGCTCGGCGACGGCCTGCGCCCGGGCTCGATCTACGACGCGAACGACGACGCGCAGCTCGGCGAGCTGAAGACGCTCGGCGAACTCACGCAGATCGCGTGGAAGCACGACGTGCAGACGATGATCGAAGGTCCGGGCCACGTGCCGATGCAGCTCATCAAGGAGAACATGGACCTGCAGCTCGACTGGTGCAAGGAAGCGCCCTTCTATACGCTCGGGCCGCTCACCACCGACATCGCGCCGGGCTACGACCACATCACGTCGGGCATCGGCGCGGCGATGATCGGCTGGTTCGGCACCGCGATGCTCTGCTACGTGACGCCGAAGGAGCACCTCGGCCTGCCGAACAAGGACGACGTGAAGACCGGCATCATCACGTACAAGCTCGCGGCGCACGCGGCCGATCTCGCGAAAGGCCACCCGGGCGCGCAGGTGCGCGACAACGCGCTGTCGAAGGCGCGCTTCGAGTTCCGCTGGGAAGACCAGTTCAACCTCGGCCTCGACCCGGACAAGGCGCGCGAATTCCACGACGAAACGCTGCCGAAGGACTCCGCGAAGGTCGCGCACTTCTGCTCGATGTGCGGTCCGCACTTCTGCTCGATGAAGATCACCCAGGACGTGCGCGACTTCGCGGCCCAGCAGGGCGTGTCCGCCGACGAGGCGCTGCAGAAGGGGATGGAAGTCAAGGCGGTCGAGTTCGTGCGCCAGGGCGCCGAAATCTATCACCGCCAGTAGCCGGTGCGCGGCGGGCGGCACGCACGTGCGCGGCGGGCGGCACGCACGCGCGCGCCGCCCGCGCAATCCTCTGAAATACACGGTAACCGGATTGCAACCCGAGCGCGCGCGCAGCAGCGTAAGCTGAATGGATGCCGCCCTTCGGGCGGCCCGCACGTCGCCGCACCGGACTCGCGCCTCGCCGGTGCGCGCGGCGCGCGGGCCGTCCGCACCCGCACTCTCGCGGCGGCGCGACGCAACAGGAGCAAGCCATGAGCCCCATCCCGGCCTTCGCCAGGCTCGCCAGCACGGCGGCCTTACTTTCGCTCGCCGGCTGCTATTACCCGTACGGCTACTACCCGAGCGGCTATGCCGGCAACGCCGTGGTGCCGGCCGCCGCCACGCAGACCGCCGTGCCGGTCAACGCGGCGGGCGAACCGCTGCCGGCGCTGAACCAGACACAGCCGATCCCGGCCCCGCCGCCGCCCGCGGTCACGCAATCGGGCAGCTACGCGGTGCCTTCGGCGGCACCGTCAGTGCCGGCGCCGGGCCCGGCGGTCACCGCACCGGTCGACGCCAGCATGCCGACAACCGTCTACCCGTCGTATTACCCCTACCCGGGCTATTATCCCTACAGCTATCCCTATCCGGCCTACTGGGGCCCGTCGGTCGCCGTCGGCTTCGGCGGCTTCTGGGGCGGCGGATGCTGCTGGGGCGGCTGGCATGGCGGGTGGCACGGTGGCTGGCATGGCGGCTGGCATGGTCACTATCATTGATCCGCGCGGGTGATACGGGTTTGACCCGACTGCTGCGCGCCGCCGTCACAGCGGCGCGCACGCCATTCGCTTCCCTCCTGCTTCCCTCTCGTCGCCGCTCACGGAAGCTGCCCGCAACGGCCAATTTTTCTCACAACGCCGTGAGAATTGCTCGTTTGGTGCCGATCCCCGGATTCGCTTACGCTTGAGGCCCCCGGCCCGCTTTCGCCGGACGCCTCTGCGCGAATTTCTTGCTGTTTCATTCCGGCTTGAAATATCCGCGCACCGGCGCTGCTACCATCCTTTTGCATTCGGACTCGTCATCGCGCTCGCCGCGCTCCCCTCATCATGAATCCCGCTCAGGCTATCCAGCTGCTCGTTCTTGCCGCCCTGTGGGGCGCGTCGTTCCTGTTCATTCGCGTCGGCGTCGCCGAATTCGGCGTGGCGCCGCTGATGGCGCTGCGCGTCGGCATCGGCGCCCTGTGCCTGCTGATCGTGCTGGCCGCGCGCCGGCCGCTGCGCGAATCCGCCGCCACGTTCCGCGCGCGCGCGTGGCCGCTGCTCGTAGTCGGCATCCTCAATTCGGCCGCGCCGTTCTGCCTGTTCGCTTACGCGGAACTCACGCTGCCGGCCGGCGTCACGTCGGTGATCAATGCGAGCACGCCGCTGTGGGGCGCGCTCGTCGCGTTCCTGTGGCTCAAGGACCGGCTGAGCGCGCTGCGCACGGTCGGACTCGCGATCGGTTTCGCCGGCGTGCTGCTGCTCGTGTGGAACCAGGTCGACGGTCCGGCCGGCGGCAGCCATGCGGCACCGCTCGCCACCGCGCTCGCGGCCGGTGCGGCGCTGGGCGCGACCTTGCTGTACGGCATCGCGGCGAACTACACGAAACGCTACCTGAGCGGCGTCGATGCGCTCAGCGTCGCAGCCGGCACGATGACCGGCGCGACGCTCGTGCTGGTCCCGTTCGCCGTGGTTGCGTGGCCGGCCGCACCGGTTTCGCTGCACGCGTGGGCGGCGGTCGTCGGCCTGGGCGTTGCATGCACGGGCGTCGCCTATCTGCTGTACTTCCATCTGCTGGCGGTCGCCGGTCCGGCGCGCGCGATCACGGTCACGTTCGTGATCCCGATTTTTGGCATCCTGTGGGGCGCGCTGTTTCTCGGCGAGACCGTCTCGCCTGGCATGCTCGCGGGCTGCGCCGTGATCGTCGTGGGCACCGCGCTCGCGACGGGCGCGCTGCGGCGGCTCCCGGGCATCGGCCCCCGAGCCGGGCGGCGGCGCGCGGATACCTGAGCGCCGCCGGCGCCGCGTCGCGCGGCGCCGCCACGCGCTGCCTGCTACCTTCGGCCTGCTGCCCCTGCTGTCTTCGGCCTTCGGCGTGCGGCGTGCTGCCTCCGCAAAAAAATAGCCCGCGTTCCAAAGGAACGCGGGCGAAACCGTCGCCCTACGAGGATAGGCGACGGGGCCATCGTGGCCCGCGCGCGCGACGCGCCGCGCGAAACCGTTGTCCGGCAGATTTCGCCCGCACACACTGCGTCGGCGATTCGAAAGGCCGCCTGTGCATCTCCGGACGCGCCACACAACACAAGCCCCTTTTGGCGCGACCGTCATCCGGCCCCATGATTGAATAGAAGCAGCTAGCATGCCAGTTGCGATCGGACCGAGGTGTGCGCGGCAAGCCCTTGATTCTGTGGTGAATCGCGCGCCCCGCCCGGTGTGCGGCAGGCGACCGGCTACGCGTTACGACGTAACGTCACGTTACGTTCATCCGGGACATCGGCCGCGCCCGGGCTGTCGCGCCGCCCCGGGTGCGCGCAGGTGTCTTGCGTTTTCTTTTCAAAGCGCACGGGAGGCGAAAGCAACTGCAAGCATGGCGTGCAAAGCGCGCCCGCTTTCACCGGCACAAAACTCATGCGCGCAAAAAAACCCGCCCGGGTGAACCCCGGGCGGGTTTTGGACGCCGCGCGCGATACGCGGGCGCGCGGGCGCGATCTGCGGCGCTTACTGCAGTTCGTCGGTGACGATGTTCATGATTTCGCGTGCCGGGCGCGACGATTCGATGTTGCCGGAGTCGTCGACGACCGCCACACGCGTCTGGTTCGGCGTCAGTGCGCGCACGTTGATGCGGTACTGTTTCGCCTGCTTCGGCGTGTGTCCGTGGAACAGCTGGCTCCAGAAACCCTGCTCTTCCGAGCGCAGGTCCTTCGGATCCACGTAGCGGATGAAATACAGCCCGCGCGTGCGGTCGCTGCTCTCGACCGTGAAGTTGGCGCGGTCGAGCGCGATGCCCACCCGCGCCCACGTGTCGTCGTACGGCTCGCCGAGCGTGATCTCGGTCGCGGTGTACTGGCCGCTCGGCCCCTGCTGCTGGGCGAGCGCGGTCGCCGACGGCTGCTCGGCCGCAAACTCGACGTTCTGCGCGACGGTCTGCGCGGTCGCACCGGACGCACCGGACGCACCGGACGCGGGCAGCGCGGCCGCGGCCGGCGTCTGCGCGCCCCCCGGCGACAGCGGCTCGCCCGCACCCTGTGCGGTGTCGGTGGCGGCGAGCGAGGCCATCAGCCGTTTCAGGTATTCGAGTTCGAGCCCCGGGTCGTTCGGCCGCGGCACCCATTCGCTCGAGTCGTTGTTCGGACCGCTCAGTGCCTCTTTCAGGCCCTTCTGGCTGATGAACACGTAGGTGCCGCCGTTCGGCCCGGCTTCGAGACGGGTGCGGTACTTGTTGCGCTCGGATGTGACGTACGACGAGTCGCCGAGCGCCTTCGCCAGCGTGTTGCGGATGATGCCGTCGTTGATCTGCGGCCGCGTCTCGTTCCAGTCCGTTTCCATCACGCCGCGGTTGCGCTGGTCGATGACGAGCAGAAAGCCCTGCTCCTGCCAGAAACGCCGCACCTGCGGCCAGATCTGGTCGGGCGCCTTGCCGTCGATGACGAGCCAGCTCTCGGTGCCGGCGCGCTGGATATGCATGCCCGGCACGGCCGGCAGCACGTCGAGGCTGGACGTGGGCGCGCTCGCCTGCACCTGTTCGAGCTTCGACAGCGTGGTCTGGCCGCTCTTCGGCGGCAGCGAACGCTGGTCGGGCGCTTCGTCGAGCAGATTCGGCGGCACCGCAAGAGAAACCGCCTTTGCCCTGACGTCGCTCTTGTAATCGATCTGGGTCGGCGACGGCGTGGTCCCGCAACCGGCGAGAAGCCCGCCGGCCATCATCATTACGACATACCGCTGGGTAACACGAAGATCAGTCATGTTCAGGGAATCCTTCCGCAACGCCACGGCAAGTTTCGTGGATCAACCGATCATTTTACCGATCCCGGGCGAGGATGTGCAAAAACGTGGTCTGACCAGCGCCGCGGCACCGTTCCGTCGCCCGCTACCGCACGTGCCCACGCCCTGCGCACGGTGCCCTGCGCCTGCCGCGCCGCGACCCCGCTGACCCATCGATGCCATTCAAATACGCCAGCGCGCTACGCAGCGGATCACAGCGTGACGATTTAACAGTCCACAACGTTCCCTACAAAAATGAAAGCAAGGAACGCCTGACTCTCACGTAGTTGTTTTTATTGATTTATCAGATTTTTCCTTCAAAGAAGCTAACTTCAAACCTACTCTTCATCAGGCGCACCTACACATTCATCAGGAAAACTGAGTGATATCTTGATTGCGACGTCCTGCAAACGCGTCTCCGGATTAGTTCAACTGACCTTTTACGAGGCTTGGATCATGAACGCTCACATCCGCCGTCCCTTGCACCGCCCGCTCCGCTGGCTCCCGCACACCGCACTGGCCGCCGCCTGCGCCAGCCTGCTCCCCCTTCCCGCCCACGCCCAGCTCGACGGCACGATGCCGCTCACCGCCGACGCGCAAGGCGATGCGCCGGTCCCGCTGCTTAACGGCGCGGTGCTGATGCGCACGCGCATCGACGCGGGCGGCACGACGATCCACGAGTATGCGTCCGGCACCGGCCGGATCTTCGCCTACACGTGGCAAGGCCCGACGATGCCCGACCTGCGCACGCTCCTCGGCACGCGCGAGCAGGCCTACCTCACGGGCGCGGCCAACCGGCTTGCCGGAGCCGCCGACCTCCATGCGGCACGCATCGCCGGCCCGGACGTCGTCGTCGAATCGGGCGGCCAGATGCGCAGCTACGTGGGACGCGCGTGGCTCACGGACGCGCTGCCCGCCGGCGTCACCCCCGACGACCTGCAATAACGGAGGCTCGCCATGAACACGCTTCGCGACACCGTCTCCTGCTTCGCCAGCCTGCCGCCGGCAGCGCTACACGTCACGGCGCACGCCGTATCGCGCCGCCGTCTGCGTTTCGCGGGCTGCTTCGTGGGCTGCTTGATAGGCCGCTTGATGGGCCGCTTGACGGGCTGCTTGACAGGCTGCTTGACGGACCGCTTCGTGAGCCGCCTCACGGCCTCCTTCACGATCCGGCCCACGCTGCGCTTCGCCTTCGGCCTCGGCCTGTGCGGCGCGCTCGCCGCATGCGGCGGCGGGGGCGGCGGCGGCAGCAGTAGCGCCGGCAGTACCGGCAGCGGCGGGACGGCCGATACGAGCAACAGCGGCGCCTCCGGCACGCCGTCGATCCGCCAGTCGAGCACGCCGAACACGCAGCCGGTTGCCGTCGGCGTCGGTGTGAGCGGCACCCGCAACATCCTGACCACCAGCGTCACCGTGTGCGTGCCCGGCACCAGCCAGTGCGCGACGATCGACAACGTCCAGGTCGACACCGGCTCGCAGGGGCTGCGGCTGCTCGCGTCCGCGCTGCCGTCGACACTGGCGCTGCCGGCGCTGCCGACAACCGGCGGCGTGGCGGTCGAGTGCGCGGTGTTCGGCGGCGGCTATACATGGGGCACGGTGCGCAGCGCCGACGTGCGGATGGCCGGCGAACTGGCCGCCGCGTTGCCGATCCAGCTGATCGGCGACCCGGCCGCGCCGGGCGTCGCGTCCGACTGCGCCAGCACCGGCGCCGCGATGCAGACGGCCAGCACGCTGCACAGCAACGGCATCCTCGGCATCGGCGTATTCGCCGCCGACTGCGGCTCCGCCTGCGTGAGCAGCGCGCTGCCGCGCTGGTACTACCGCTGCGACGCGAGCGGCGCCTGTACGGCCACGGCCCAGCCGCTCGCGCAGCAGGTCACGAATCCGGTCAGCGCGTTCGCACTCGACAACAACGGCGTCGTGATCGCCCTGCCGGCGATCGGCCCGGACGGCGCGGCATCGGTGACGGGGTCGCTGCTGTTCGGCATCGACACGCAGGCCAACAACACGCTCGGCACGGCCACGGTCCTGCGAGCCCGCCCGGTCAGCGGCTACGTCACCACCGTCAGCAACGGCCAGACCTACGCGAACAGCTACCTGGACAGCGGCTCGAACGCCCTGTTCATCGCCAACGCGGGTCTGCCCCAATGCGGCCCGTGGTACTGCCCGGGCGCGCCGCAGTCCGGCACCGCGACGATCTCCGGCACCGACGGGAGCGCGGCAGCCGTAGCCTATACGATTGCAGACGCAACCTCATTGCTCAGCACATCTAATTACGCATTTGACAATCTCGCCGCGCCGGCAAGCAACAGCTTCGGATGGGGGCTGCCGTTCTTCTACGGCAAGCGGATCTATACGGCGATCGACGCCCGCGCGACCTCCGCGGGCAACGGACCGTTCTACGCGTTCTGATGCGTGCGCCGGCCAAACCGGGTCACGCGGGACGCCCGGATGCACACGCCGGCGCGGCCGGCATCGCGGCACGCGCGCAGGCTCAGTCGGCGGGCGTGCCGCCGTTTGCGTTCACGAGGATCGCCGGCGAGAGCCAACGGAACGACGTCAGCTTCGGACCATCGAATGTGCACTGGGCGGCAACCGGCTGGCTGGCCGCTTTCATGTTTGTCTTTGCTTTCGTCTTCGACGCGTGGTCCGCCGACGCCCCGCTCGGCGCAGCGGCCTGCGCGACACGCTGTGCCGGCGCAAGCGCGCCTTCGACGACCACGCGCGACCCGCGAATCGCCGCGCCGGTGTGGCTCACCGAAAAGCGGCCGGTCGCGGCGGCCGGCCACTGCGCCGCGGGCACATCCGCGAGTCGCGTGCGCGTCAGCGTCTCGCACGCGTCCGTGTTCCTGTAGACGGCGGCGCATCCCGCGAGCGACGCGGCGGCCAGCAGGCAGGCAAGCGAATAGGTGCGGATCTTCATCGGTGTCCCAGGAGCAAGGCTGCCGCGATTGTATCGTACCCCTCGCCGCCACCGCGGCCGGCCCGGGAGGCCGGCGCCGCACGCGATCACCCGCGCGACGCTGCGTCGAAGCTGGCACAATGTGGCGCTTCGTGGGGCGCTTCGTGGGGCGCCTCGTGTCGTGCTTCGTGGCCCCGGCAAAGCCACGCGAAACCAGGCGAAACCAGGCGAAACCACGCAAAAGCCCGGCCGCTGCCGCGTGCCCTTCTTTCCGACACCCCTCGCCCGCATGCTGAGCCTGATCGCCCTCGCCGCCGGCGCGTTCGCCGCCACCAACATCGACAACCTGTTCGTCCTGCTCGCGTTCGTTGCGGAAGCGCGCGGACGGCTGCGGCCGGTGGTCGCCGGACAGTTCGCCGGTTCGCTCGCGCTGATCGCCGTCGCGATCGGCCTCGCCGACCTCGTGCGCCAGTTGCCGCATGGTTATGTCGGCCTGCTCGGCGTATTGCCGGTCACGGTCGGCCTCGTGAAGGCGCGGACGCGCTTCCTGCGCCGCGCGACGCCCGCCGCGCGGGACGCATTCCGGCGTCCGCCGGACGACGCCGCGCGGCCCGCGCGATCCGCGCGCGCCGCCTCCCCCCCACCCGCGCCGCGCGCGATCGCATCGACGCCATGGTGGACCGTCGCCGGCGTCGCAATCTCGAACGGCTCGGACAATATCGCGGTCTACGTGCCGCTTTACGCCGTCCACACCGGTGCGCAGGGCGCGCTGATCTCGCTCGTGTTCGTCGTGCTGACCGGCGTGTGGTGCGCCGGCGCGGCGTGGCTCGTGCATCATCCGCTGCTCGGCGCGCCGATCCGGCGCTACGGCACCGCGCTGTTGCCGTTCATCCTGCTCGTGATCGGCACCTCGGTGATCGTCGGCAACGATACGCTGCGTGTGCTGTTCGGAATCTGACCCGGCAAGCACAGCACACCGGCCGCCCGCGCAACGGCGCGCAGCCGCGCGGGTGATTCGCGACGCTGCGCGCGCATCGCATCGCATCGCATCGCATCGCAGCGCAGCGCAGCGCAGCGCATCGCAGCGCATCGCAACGCAACGCAACGCAACGCAACGCAACGCAACGCATCGCATCGCAGCGACGCAACGCGCCGCGCCGCCCGCGATGCGTGGCTCGACGCCGCCCTCAAGCGCGTTTCAGTTCGCCGGCATCGGCTGCATCCCGCGCACACCGGCAAGCGGCGCGCCGTAGCCACCTGCCTCCGCGTTGTTCGGCAGTCCGTTCACGAGCTGCGCGCGCGGGTCGGCCGGGTTCAGGTTCAACTCGCCGGCCTGCTGGTTGCCGTGCGTCGGATATTCGCTGCCGCGCGCCGCATCCGGCATCAGCCGCGTGCTGTTCTGCGCGGCGTTGATGTCGTCCTGCGGCGCGAGCCCCGCGCCGCGCGCGCCTGTCGCGAGCCCCAGCGCGGCCACGCAAAGCGCCGCCGGCCACAGTGCCGACCTTCTGTTCGACGTCAGTTTCATCATGCCTCCGACAAGATAGTCCGACGCGCGCATCGGCGCGGCCGGGATCAGGACTTGCGCGAATCTCCGCCCGGAGGGTGCCGGATCGTCGCCGGCATCGGCCCAGGCCCATTGCGGATGCGCAACCGGATATACGCACGGCGCGCGTGCGCGGTTTCACGTGCCGGATCGCGGTGCGCGATGCAACAGGAAAGAAAAAGAAAACCGTGCGTTTCGCGTGCGGGTCAACGCGCGCGCGGCCGGCGCGGCGCAGATCGTCCGATGAATGACGAGCGGACAGAAGCCGTCGCGCATCCGGGCACGGGGTGGCGCGCCCTGCCCAACGCGCCAGCCGTGCACGGCCGGCACGGCGTCTTGTGATGGCGGCTTATTGGGGACCCAGTGTGGGGACTCCATGGGAACCCAATGGGCACTCAATGCGCCCCCCGTCGGCACTCAATGGACGCTCAATAGCCGCTGAATGCAATAGCGGCTCAATGCTGGACCTGCCTGAACTCATCGACATCGAGCCGGATGGGTTCCGGCTTCGTCACGCCGGTTTCATGCTCGGCCACCTTGAGAATATCTTCGAGTCCCGCTTCGAACGCGACCAGCAGATCCGCGCGGCGCCGGCTCGCGGCGCCAAAGTACGCAATCAACGCGTCCGCGCTCACTTCGAACACACGCGCACGCTCGTCGAAACATACGCGGAATGCCACCGTCGCGCTCTCGGTGACCCAGGGCCGGAACCCTTCATCGACATAGATCGACATCGCCATCTCCCAACAGGCTCCTGAGGGGCCAGAATGAACGAACCGGCAAAGCGGGTCTGTGGGACACGCCCCATTGGCGGCAACGAGACGAGGCCTCGGGTGCTGCGAAGTGGCAGGCAGGCGCCGCGCCGCTCGCTGCGTGCGCCGCGACACGATGCGGCGCCCTGCTTCACGGGCCGACTGCCGGACCGGCGCGCCGCCGGCGGGCGGCCGAGTCGCTGGGGACGCCCGGCGGGGATGCGACAGGCCTGCGGGGGCAGACCCGATCCGTGGCGCCGATGCGATAGTTCGATGATAAACGCTCGCGCGATATCGTGCGCGACGCGATCCGGCGATCGCTCGCGCACCGATGCGGCAGCAGAACTACGCATCTCTGCACAAATACAACTTATTACCCAGCGTTCACAAATCTTACATGGGTGGCTCGTTATGCTGCGCGGGACCCACAGAGGCAGCGCCGGCGCTGCCGATTCGTCCCGCATCGTCAGAGGCCCTCATGTCCGACCGATCCGCGCGCCGCCCCTCGTTCGCCACCGGCCACACGAACGCCGACGGCCCGCCGCGCAGGCCGCGCTGTCGCGCCGCGCGGCTCGGCGCGATCGCGTCGTGCATGACGCTGGCGGCCGCGCTCGCCGCATGTGACGGCGACCGGACGACGACGCCCGACCCCGCGTCGCAGGCAGCCCCGCCACCCGCAGTGCCTGCACCATCCGCACCATCCGCACCGGTCGCACCATCCACGGGCGGCGCATCGACGTTCTCCGCGATACCGCCTGCCGGCACGATGCCGTCCGCCCCCGCGGCAAACGCGTTCCAGCCGCGCGCCGCCGGCTCGCAGGCGGCGACCTCGACCGGTCTTGCTCCACCCGTGATCCACACCGTTGACTGAGCCTGTCCGCCGGCACGGCGGCGCCGCGCTGCGTCGCCGCCGTGCCGGTTTCCTCCACCGACCACCCAAGCCCAACATGACCTCAAGAAGCCGCCGTGATTTTCTGCGCGCAGCCGCCCAGGCTGCCGGTTCCGCCACCGCGCTGAGCATGCTGCCGCCCGGCATCCGCAACGCGCTCGCCATTCCTGCTCACACCGCGACAGGCAGCATTCGCGATGTCGAGCACATCGTGATCCTGATGCAGGAAAACCGCTCGTTCGACCACTACTTCGGCACGCTGCGCGGCGTGCGCGGTTTCGGCGATACCCGCGCGCTCACGCTGCCGACCGGCCAGCCGGTGTGGTACCAGCCGAGCGCCGCGAACGCACCCGCCGACGGCGCCTACGTGCTGCCGTTTCGCCCCGGTGCGCCGAATCTCGGCCTGCAGTTTCTCGAAGATCTCGCGCACGACTGGAACACCACGCACAGCGCGTGGAACGGCGGACTGTACGACCAGTGGGTGCCTGCGAAAGGCGCGACGACGATGGCCTACATGACCCGCGAGGACATCCCGTTCCATTACGCGCTCGCCGACGCATTCACGATCTGCGACGCGTATCACTGCTCGATCATGGCCGCGACCGACCCGAACCGCTACTACATGTGGACCGGCTGGGTCGGCAACGACGGCGCCGGCGGCGGCCCGGTGATCGACAACTCGGAACTCGGCTACGGCTGGTCGACCTATCCCGAAGTGCTGCAGAACGCGGGCATCACGTGGAAGATCTATCAGGACATGGGTACCGGCCTGAACGCGGCCGGCTCGTGGGGCTGGACCAGCAACGCGTACATCGGCAACTACGGCGACAACTCGCTGCTGTACTTCGACCAGTACCGCAACGCGCAGCCGGGCAACCCGCTCTACGACAACGCGCGCACCGGCACCAACGTCTCCGCGGGCGGCAGCTATTTCGACATCCTGAAGGAAGACGTGCAGAACGGCACGCTGCCGCAGGTGTCGTGGATCGTGGCGCCCGAAGCGTACTCCGAGCATCCGAACTGGCCCGCCAATTACGGCGCCTGGTACGTCGATCAGGTCCTGCAGGTGCTCACGTCGAACCCGGACGTGTGGAGCAAGACCGTGCTGCTCATCAACTACGACGAGAACGACGGCTTCTTCGATCATGCGGCGCCGCCGTTCGCGCCGGCGTCGAACGCCGGCGGCCTGTCGACGGTCGAGCTCGCCAACGAGCGCTATCAGGGCAACGGCCAGTATCCGGCGGGCACCTATTCGAACGGTCCGTACGGCCTCGGCCCGCGCGTGCCGATGCTCGTCGTCTCGCCGTGGTCGAAGGGCGGCTATGTGTGCTCGGAACTGTTCGACCATACGTCGGTGATCCGCTTCATCGAAGCGCGTTTCGGGTGCGACCACCACCTCGCCGAAGCGAACATCACGCCGTGGCGCCGCGCGATCTGCGGCGATCTGAGCTCGGCCTTCAACTTCGCGAACCCGAACGACGCGGCGGCGGCGCTGCCGAGCACCGCGAGCTACGTGCCCACCGACAGCGCGCGCCATCCGAGCTACACGCCGCAGCCGCCGCTCGTGCAGGCGGTGCCGCAACAGGAACCCGGCGTGCGTCCGGCACGCGCGCTGCCATACGAGCTGTTCGTGCGGATCCGCGCGGACGTGTCGCAAGGCCAGCTCTCGATGCGCTTTCTCAATACCGGCCGCGCCGGTGCCGTGTTTCTCGTCTACGCGACAGGCAGCCGCACCGCGCCGCGTTCGTACACCGTCGAGGCGGGCAAGCGCCTCGAAGACACGTTCGCGCTGGGCACGGACGGGACCTACGACTACACCGTGTACGGTCCGAACGGCTTCCTGCGCCGCTTCGCAGGCACCGCGAGCGCGCCCGCGCACTGGTGGAGCGGCACGGGCGCGGCGCGGCCGGAAGTCGCCGAAGGGTACGACGTCGCGAACGGCAATCTGCAGTTGCGGCTCGAAAACCCCGGCACCGCGCCGTGCGCGTTCACGATCGCCAACGCTTACGAGCCGGGCTCGGTGATCCACCAGACGGTGCGAGGCGGCGACGACGGCCAGCTGTATCTCGACCTGCGCAACGTGTACGGCTGGTACGACCTGACGATCACCGTCAGCACCGATGCGCGCTTCGTGCGCCGGCTCGGCGGGCACGTCGAGACCGGACGCAGCAGCATGAGCGACCCGGCGCTCGGCGGCAACGCCGCGCAGTAACGCGGCGCGCGGCGCGCCGCGTGCGGGCGCTTGCGGGCGCGTGCAGGCGCAAGCAGGCGCGGGACGGCGCGCCCGGGGCGCGGTCAACGCGCGGGGGGGGGGGGGGGGGGGCGCCATGCCGCGCTTTTGTCCTGCGCTTGCAATCCGCGCTTGCATGCAATAGACAATTCAAGTCGGCGCGCAGGCGGCCGTATACCCGGCCAGGCGCAGCCCTGCGCCGTATTCCGCTGAACATTGCCCAAAAAGTCCGACATGCTCTCCTCTATTCGCGCACGCGTCGTGGCCCTGTGCGTGGCCATCGTTGTCGTTGCGCTCGCAGCCAATGCCGTTCTCACCTATGTCGTCGCCCGCGCGTACAACGCCGAAGCGATCGAGCGCAACCTCGTCGCCGTCGAAAGCGGCCACACCGACGGCATCCGCGACTGGATCGCCACCCACAGCCAGATGATCGATTCGCTGCAGGACACGGTCCTGCAGCCCGACCCGACCGCCGCGCTCAAGCAGATGGCGGCGGCCGGCCACTTCACGAACGTGTACGTCGGCTATGCCGACAAGAGCACGCATTTCTCCGATCCGAGCGGCATTCCACCGGATTACGATCCGACCAGCCGGCCGTGGTACCGCCAGGCCGTCGCGGCCGGCAAGCCGGTGGTCACGCCGCCGTACGTCGACGCGGGCACCGGGCACCTCGTCGTCACGTTCGCGTCGCCGGTGATCCGCGACGGCGACGTGAAAGGCGTGGTCGCCGGCGATCTGACGATGGACAGCGTGATCGCGAACGTCACGTCGATCCATCCGACGCCGGCCAGCTTCGGGATGCTCGTCGACAGCGACGGCGAGATCGTCGCGCACCCGGATCCGAAGCTCACGCTCAAGCCGCTCGCGGGGCTCGTACCGGCGCTCGACGCGAGCGGCCTCGCCGCGCTTGCCGAGGCGACGCAGCCGCTCGACACCGACGTCGACGGCCGCCCGATGCTGTTGCGCGCACAACCGGTCGCGGGCACGAACTGGCTGCTGGTGGTCGCGCTCGACAAGGGCGAGGCCACCGCCGGCATGCGCTCGATGCTCGGCACGTCGCTGCTCGGGCTCGTCGTGATCGCCGCGCTGGCGGCGGCGGTCGTCGCGGCGACCACCGCCGCTTCGTTCCAGCGGCTCTCGAAAGTGCGCGACGCAATGGACGCGATCGCCTCCGGCGAGGGCGATCTCACGCGCCGGCTGCCTGCCGGCGGCACGGACGAAGTCGCGCAGATCGCGGCCGCATTCAACCGTTTCATCGACACGCTGAGCCGCGTGATGCGGCAGATTCGCGACGCGAGCGCATCGGTGCGGGTCGCCGCGGACGAGATCGCCGCCGGCAACGCAGACCTGTCAGGCCGCACCGAGTCGGCCGCGGCCAGCCTGCAGGAAACCGCGGCGTCGATGGAGCAGATCACCGCCACCGTAACGCAGTCCGCGCAGTCCGCGCAGCAGGCCGACGAGACCGCGAGCGCCGCCTCGTGCGTCGCGTCGCGCGGCGGCGAGGTCATCGGCGACGTGATCGCGACGATGGGCGAGATCGAACACGCGTCGGTCAAGATCGCGGACATCATCGGCGTGATCGACGGCATCGCGTTCCAGACCAACATCCTCGCGCTGAACGCGGCCGTCGAGGCCGCGCGCGCCGGCGAGCAGGGCCGCGGCTTCGCGGTGGTCGCCGGCGAGGTGCGCTCGCTCGCGCAGCGCAGCGCCCAGGCGGCCAAGGAGATCAAGGGACTCATCGAGTCGACCGTCGCAAGCGTCGCGTCCGGTTCGAACCAGGTGCGCGATGCGGGCGAGACGATGGCCGACATCGTCAGCAACGTGTCGGGCGTGACGACGATCATCGCCGGCATTTCGCAGGCGGCGAACGAGCAGACGCGCGGCATTCAGGAAGTCAACCGCGCGGTGAGCCAGCTCGACGAGATGGTGCAGCAGAACGCGGCGCTCGTCGAACAGTCGAGCGCCGCGGCCGCTGCGCTGCAGACCCAGGCGGCAAGCCTCGCGGGCGCCGCCGCGCAATTCCGGCTCGACTGAGCCGTTCAGACGCGAACGAGCGGCAGGCGCGGCATGAGCCGCGCGTCACATAAACAGGATGAAAGGCAGGCGTCAAGAATCGTTCATCGGCGGCTGTTAGGTTGGCCGGGTTTTCCTGCAAGTCCGTGTACGAAGCACGCTGTCAAACCCGAAGCCGTACGGAGACGACAGATGGCCCCCACCGACCTTTCCCCGCAGCACGTCCGTCCCGCCTCGTCGCGATCCGCGACGTGCTGAAGAACACGAGCGCGAGCGGCGCGGCGAACGAGCACTTCGTGACGCCGCGCAGCGCCCGATTCGCCGAGGTGCTGCGCGGCGTGTCGTTCCCGCCGGGCACGTTCGGCGCTGGCGGCATGCCGGGCGGCTTGTTCTGACGGGACGCCGGCACCGCTGCGAAACGAGGCACCAAAGAAGCGCGAAACAGGCGCGAAACAGGCGCAAAACAGGCGCAAAACAGGCGCGAACGAGGCGTGCGCGAAGCGCAAACGAAGTAGCGGCTAGGCCTCGAAGTCGAGGCCGCCGATCAGGATTTCCGCTTGCGCCTGCGTGTGCGAGCGGAAATCGATCTCGCGCGCGTTGTGCCACGCGTCGAGCTTGCGCGGCACCGCCTGCAGATACGCGGCGAAGCGCGCTTCGCCGTCCTGCTGCATCAGCCGCTCGATCTCGTCGCCGTCCCAGGTCAGATGCAGGTTCAGCGGGTTCGGGTAGCGGCGCAGCGCCCCGAGCGGCTCGGCATGGATGCGGATCCGCGTCGGATGGCCGTGGCCCAGGTACGGCAGCACGTCGGCCTGCACACCCGTGCCGAACAGCGCGACGATCGCCGTCGCGATGCGCGGCGCAAACTCCGTGTCGAAGCGGGCCGCGGTCAGCGGGTTCATACGGATCTCCGTGGCAATCTGCGAAGCATCCTAGCATGCGGGGCACGCGCGGCGGCCGCGCCGCGAGGCTGGGCGCGCCGCCGGCCCATTATTTCGGCATCCGTATCAATACCGCCCGGCCGCGCAGCGCCAGCCGCCCGCGCGACGCGTCCAGCGCGCGGATCGCTGCGGCGTTCGCCGCACATTTTTTAAATAACCATTTATGATACTGCCCGCGATACCTGCTGGCCGTGCTCACGCCGCGCCGGCCGGGCGCAGCGCCACGCTGCACCCGGCCGATGCAGCGGCCGATGCAGCGGCCGCTGCCGGCGCCCGCACGGCGCGGACGTCCCAGACCGGCTCCGGATCGATTCGCGGCCGATTCGGGGTCGATTCCGGCAAACGGCCGGCGTAGACTACCCGTGCCGCGTTCATTAACCGAACCCATTCGAATCATGCCGACTCCCGCTGCCCCGTGCGCCGGCACCCGCTGCCGCCGCGCCGCCCGCGCCTCGCGGCAGGCACCCGCCGCGACCGTCCTCGCGCGCCTTCGCGGATAGCCGGCCATGGTCTACCCATCCCTGCGCGACTGGCTCTTCTCGGTCAAGACCTTCGCGGCGGCCATGCTCGCGCTGTACATCGCGCTCGCCGCCGATCTGCCGCGCCCGTACTGGGCGATGGCGACGGTCTACATCGTGTCGAACCCGTTCGTCGGCGCGACCCGTTCGAAGGCGCTGTATCGCGCGCTCGGCACCGCGCTCGGCGCGGCGGCCGCGATCCTGCTGGTGCCTCCGTTCGTCGAGACGCCCTATCTGTTCAGCGTGGTCGTCGCGCTGTGGACCGGCACGCTGCTGTACCTCGCGATCTCCGACCGCACCGCGCGCAGCTACGTCTTCATGCTGGCCGGCTACACGATGCCGCTGATCGCGCTGCCGTCCGTGTTCAACCCGGACGCCGTATTCGACATCGCGATCACGCGCACCGAGGAGATCACGCTCGGCATCGTCTGCGCGAGCATTGTCGGCAGCGCGATCTTTCCGAGCCGGCTCGCGCCGACGCTCGTCGAGCGCACCGACGGCTGGTTTCGCGACGCGGTGTTCTATACGACGCAAACGCTGTCCGGCCATCTCGCGGGCGCGGCGATCTCGGCTTGCCGGCAGCGGCTCGCGGCCACCTGCAACGCGCTCGAACTGCTGCTGAGCCAGCTTGCCTACGATCACACGCGGCCCGACGTGCTGCGCCGCGCACACGCGCTGCGCGGCCGGATGATGTTGCTGCTGCCGATCACGTCGGCGCTCGCCGACCCGCTCGTCGCGCTGCTCGACGGCACGCACGCGCGCCCCGCCGGCCTCGACGCGCTGCTCGCCGACGTCGCCCGCTGGTTCGGCGCGCCGCTGCGCCGCGCGCCCGCGGGCTCGACGGATCCGCAGGCCGACGCGCTGCGGGCGCGCATCGCCGCACTGGAGCCGGCCCCGGCGACGCTGGCAAGCTGGGACGGCGCGCTGCTGTCGAACGCGTTGTGGCGGCTGCGGCAACTGATGGACGTGTGGCAGGACTGCCGCACGCTGCGCGCGATCATCCGCGACGAAACCGGCGACTGGCAGCCGCGCTTTCGCCATTGGCGCCTCGGCGGCACCGAACGCTACTTCGATCGCGGCATCATGCTGTTCTCGACGGCGTCGGCGGTCGGCGCGATCATCGTCGCGTGCGCGCTGTGGATCAGCTCCGGCTGGAACGACGGCGCCGGCGCGGTCACGCTCGCCGCCATCGCGTGCTGCTTCTTCGCGGCGCTCGACGAGCCGGCGCCGCAGGTATTGCGCTTCTTCACGGCGACGGCCGCGAGCGTCGTGTTCGCCGGCCTCTATCTGTTCGCGGTGCTGCCGCACGTGCACGATTTCCCGATGCTCGTGATCCTGTTCGCAGGCCCGTTCATCCTCGTCGGCACGCTGATTCCGCGTCCGCAGTTCAACCTCGCGACGATGCTGGTGGCGGTCAACACGGCGACCTTCATCAGCATCCAGGACGCGTACGACGCCAATTTCTTCGTATTCCTGAACAGCAATCTCGCGGGCCTTGCGGGGCTGCTGTATGCGTTCGTCTGGACCCGGGTCACGCGGCCGTTCGGCGCCGAGCTGGCAGCCGCGCGGCTAATGCGTTCGAGCTGGGCGGACGTGATGCTCAGCGCGTCGCACGAGCCGGTCGACGATCAGCGCAACCTCGCCGCGCGCATGCTCGACCGGCTGATGCAACTGATCCCGCGGCTCGCCGCCACCGACGACGACCGTCATCCGTCGATCGAGAGTTTCCGCGACCTGCGCATCGCGTTCAACGCACTCGATCTGCGCCGGCTGCGGCCGCGCCTCGCGGGCGACGTGCCCGCCGCGCTCGATCCGGTGCTGGACGGCATTCACGCGCATTTCGCGCACTGCATCGCGCGGCGCGGGCGCACGCCGGCGCCGGCCAGCCTGATCGGCGCCATCGATGCGGCGCTCGCGCACGTCGCGCATGCGGGGCTCGCCGACGCCGACGCCGACGCGGCGGCGTTGGCCGCGCAGCCGGCCCGCCGGCTGCGCGATACGCTGCATGCGCTCGTCGGCCTGCGGCTGTCGCTGTTTCCGGCCGCCGCGAGCCCGCTGCCGCCGCCGCGCGAGGTGCCCACCGCATGACACCCTTCCTGTTCCCCTTTTCGCGCTACTCGACACGATGATCGGCGAAATCGACATCTTCGGCGTATTCGTGCCGGCTGTGCTGGTGCTGATGCTCATCGCCTATCTGATCAACCTCGCGCTGCGCACGCTGCTCGCGCGCACCGGCTTTTACCGCTTCGTCTGGCACCGTTCCATCTTCGATCTCGGCATCTACGTGCTGGTGCTGGGTCTCGTCGTCATCGTTTCGCACCGGCTAACAACGTGAAGAAAACCTGGTTCTCTCTCGGTCAGATCCTGCTCACCCTCGTCGTCGTCGCGATCGCCGGCTTCGTGCTGTCGAAGCTGATCGCCTACTACCTGTACTCGCCATGGACGCGCGACGGCCACATCCGCGCCGACGTGATCCAGGTCGCGCCGGACGTGTCGGGGCTCATCACATCGGTCGAGGTCGCCGACAACCAGCAGGTCCGGCGCGGCCAGACGCTGTTCGTGATCGACCAGGCCCGTTACACGCTCGCGCTGCGCGAGGCCGAGGCGCTCGTCGAGCAGCGGCGCGCATCGCTCGACCAGGCGCGCCGCGAGGACGCGCGCAATCGCGTGCTCGGCGATCTGGTCGCGCGCGAAGTGGCCGAGGAAAGCCACGCGCGCGTCGAGCTCGACGCAGCCGCGCTCGCCGATGCCCGCGTGGCGGTCGACACCGCGAAGCTGAACCTCGCGCGCACGGTGATCCGCAGTCCCGTGGACGGCTATCTGAACGACCGCGCGCCGCGCGCCGGCGAGTTCGCGTCGGCTGGGCATGCGGTGGTGTCGGTGGTGGACCTGCATTCGTTTCACGTCGACGGCTATTTCGAGGAAACCAAGCTGTCCGGCATCCATATCGGCGAGGCGGTCGACATCAAGGTGATGGGCGAGCCCGGCATCCTGCGCGGCCACGTGCAGAGCATCGTCGCGGGCATCGTCGATCGCGACCGCAGCGAAGGGGCGAACCTGCTGCCGAACGTGAACCCCGCGTTCAGCTGGGTGCGCCTCGCGCAACGGATTCCGGTGCGCATCGCGCTCGACGACGTGCCGGGCGACGTCCGCATGATCGCCGGGCGCACCGCGACGGTTTCGGTGCGCCCGCACGGGCCCGCGCCCGACGCGCGCGGACCGGCCGCCGCTTCGGGTGCTTCGGGTGCTTCGGGTGCTTCGGGTGCTTCGGGTGCTTCGGGTGCTTCGGGTGCTTCGGGTGCTTCGGGTGCTTCGGGTGCTTCGGGTGCTTCGGGTGCAGCGTCCGCGCCGCAAACCGCGAGCGCCGCATCATGATGACGCCGCGCCGTACGCTTGCCCTCGTTGCACCGCTGCTGCTGACGCTGGCCGCCTGCACGACGGTCGGCCCGAATTACGCGCTGCCGGCCGGCGCGCTCGTCAATGCGCCGCTCGCGCATGCGCCGCTGCCCGATGTCGACGGACAGCACGTATCCGCGCAACCGGTGCCGCCCGACTGGTGGCGTCTATATGACGACCCGGTGCTCGCAGAACTCGTGACCGACGCGCTGCAGTCGAACGCCGACCTGCGGGTGGCCGCCGCGAATCTCGCCCGCGCGCAGCAGGCGGTCGGCGTCGCCGAGGCGCAGGGCGGGTTCTCCGGGCGCTCGTCGGCCGCGTTTGCGCGCGCGCAGGAATCGGCCGAGCAGTACCTGCTCACGAGCAAGCTGCCCGTCGAGTACGAGGGCGACGTCGGCATCAGCATTTCGTACGAGCTCGACCTGTTCGGCAAGCTGCGGCGCGGGGTCGAAGCCGCCAGCGCCGACAGCGAAGCGGCGCTTGCCGCGGCCGATCTCGCGCGCATCACCGTGGTGGCGGACGTCGTGCGCGCCTACCTGGAAAACTGCTCGGCGGCCGAGGAACTCGCCATCGCGCAGCAGTCGCTCGCGCTGCAGAAGACGCGCGTCGACGCGACCCGCCGGCTGCGCGCAGCCGGCCGCGCGAACCAGCCCGACGTGACGAGCGGCGAAACCCAGGTCGCGACGCTCGCCGCGACGATCCCCGCCTACGCGGCGCGCCGCAAGGCCGCGCAGTACCGCCTCGCGATGCTGCTCGCGCGCGCGCCGTCGGCGCTGCCGCCCGGGGTCTACGCGTGCGCGCGGGTGCCGCGCATCGCGCAGCCGCTGCCGGTCGGCGACGGCGCGGCGCTGCTCAGGCGCCGCCCCGACGTGCGCGCCGCCGAGCGCCAGCTCGCGGCCGCCACCGCGCGCATCGGCGTGGCCACCGCCGAGCTGTATCCGAGCGTGAGCTTCGGTGCGTCCACCGGTTTCACCGGCATTCTGGGCGACCTCGGCACCTCGCCGACCGCGCGCTGGAGCGTCGGCCCGCTGATCAGCTGGACCTTCCCGACCAACGGTGCGCGCGGCCGCATCCTCGAAGCGCGGGACGCGAGCAGCGCGGCGCTCGCGCACTTCGACGGCGTCGTGCTCAACGCGCTGCGCGAAACGCAGACGAGCCTCGCCGCCTACGCCGCCGACACCGCCCGCGCCGACGCGTTGCGCACGGCGCTGAAGTCGGCCGCCGATTCGGCCGGCGAAACCCACCGGCTGTACCTGGGCGGACGCGAATCGTTCATCAACGACCTCGACGCGACCCGCACGCTCACCGCGGCCCGCGCGCAGCTCGCCGCCGCCCGGGGCCAGGTGGCGCTCGACCAGGCGAACCTGTTTCTCGCGCTCGGCGGCGGCTGGGAGCGCGCGCCCTCGCCCTAGCCGGCGCGCTCTGCCACAGGCGCCGGTGAAATGCCGCGAGGCCACGCGGTATCATGCGCCTGTGGTCGCTGCGACGCGCGTGTGCGCGGCGCAGCCACGCATTCGAAAAGAGGAAACAGACAACCCATGGTCAACATCACGCGCCGGCGCTTGCTTGCGGCCGGCGTGCTCGCCGCCTCCGGCTTCGCCGATGCGCGCGCGCAGTCGAGAGGCCAGGTCACGATCGGGCTCGTGCTGAAGTCGATGAGCGACCCGTTCACGGTCGCGATGGCGAGCGCCGCGCAGAACTATCAGAAACATTTCGCGTGGCAGTTCGACCTCGACGTGCTCGGCACCGCCACCGACGTCGATACGTCCGGTCAGATCGCGCTCGTCGAGCGGCTGATCCGCAACGGCGCGAACGCGATCGTGCTCGCGCCGACCGATTCGCGCGCGCTCGTGCCGGTCGTCGCACGCGCGATCGCCGCGGGCATCATCGTGGTCGCGATCGACAATCCGCTCGACGAAGCCGCGCTCGACGATGCGCGCATCGCGGTGCCCTTCGTCGGCCCCGACAATCGCAAAGGCGCGCGCATAGTGGCCGCCTACCTCGCCACGAAGCTGCAGCCCGGCGACGAGGTCGCGCTGATCGAGGGCATGGCGGACGACCGCAACGCACAGCAGCGCACCGTCGGCTTTCGCGACGCGCTGGACGCCGCGCGTCTGCGCATCGTCGCGGCGGCCGCCGGCGACTGGACCTACGCGAAGGGCAAGGCGCTGGCCGCAACGATGCTCGCGCAACATCCGCCGCTGCGCGCGCTGCTGTGCGCGAACGACAGCATGGCGAGCGGCGCGGTCGACGCGGTGCGCAACGCGCATCGCACCGGGCGCGTGTACATCACCGGGTACAACAACGATCCGTCGATCCAGCCGCTGCTCGACTCCGGCCGCATGCTCGCGACCGTCGACCAGTTTGCGGCGCGCCAGGCGGTGTTCGGCGTCGACGTCGCCGTCAAGGCGCTCACCGAGATGACGCGCGAACAGGACCTGTCGCCGTACACGGAAACGCCGCTGCAACTCGTCACCCGTCCGGCGCGGCGGCTGCTCTAGGCGGCGGATCCCGGCTTGGGGTCCCCTGCCCGTTCCTGGGCGCTGACGCACGCACCCGGGTATTCGGGCGTTCGGGTATTCGGGTATTCGGGTATTCGGGTATTCGGGTATTCGGGCACCTTCGCGCGCATTCAAGCCCTTGCGGACCTCGCCCGCCCAAACGGGCATCGCTAGACGCGCGCCCATCCGGCGAGCAGCGCCGGCAATTGCGCCATGCTCGCAAACACGTGCGCAACGCCCACGTCACGCAGCGCGGCCGCGCTGCCATGCGCTGGCACATCGGAGTTGACGGAACCGTCGGAGCTGCTGGAACTGCTGGAGTTGCTGGAACCGCCCGAGCCACCCGAACGACCCGAACCGCCCGAACCACCGGGACAATAGCCGAACACCGTCGCGCCGGCCGCGACGCCGGCGCGTGCGCCAGTCACCGTATCCTCGATCACCGCGCAGCGACGCGGATCGACGCCCAGCGCCCGCGCGGCCGCGAGATACACGTCCGGATGCGGCTTGCTGCGCGGCATCTCGTGACCGCTGAAGATGCGCCCGTCGAAGCGCGCCAGCATCCCCGCCTTGCGCAATTGCAGCTCGACCTTGCGGCGATCCGCGCCCGAGGCGACCGCAATGCGGCCGTCCAGCGCGGCATGAAGCGCTTCGACGGCCGCCGCCGCGCCGCCGATCGCGGTGAGTTCCCGATCGAGCGCGGCGTTGCGGCGCTCACGAAACTGCGCGAGCCATTGCGGCGTGATCGCGACGCCGGTGTGCGCTTCGATGCGCGCGGCTTCGTCCATCACCATCTTGCCGACGAAGATCCGCAAGGTCTCCTCGGCACTGATCGCCCAGCCGAGTTCGCCCAGCATGTCGGCCAGCACGCGATTCGTGATGGGCTCGGAGTCGACCAGCACGCCGTCGCAATCGAACAGCACGGCATCAAACGGGAAATCGGTCATGGAAACGGGCAGGCGGGCAGGAGACGAAGCGGAATGAAGCGGGGCCGAAGCGGGGCCGAAGCGGGCAACGGGCAACGGGCAACGGGCAACGGGCAACGGGCAACGGGCAACGGGCAACGGGCAACGGGCAACGCAGAAAGGATACGTCAAGCGCGCGAAACCGCGCACGGCAGGCTGCGCGCCGTGCGGCGTGCCGCCGCCACGGTCACGTCAACGGGGCCCGCTGTTTTGGAAAATGAAATTGTTCGTTTCAGATTTCTCAAGTAATCGGCGCACTTGCTGCCCACGCGCTCTCCGATTGTGCGGATTCTGGAAACAGTTATTTCGCGATGTCGGTATTTACCCTGGGGCAGCGGACTCCTAGAATGGCTTCAACGGTTGCAGGACATCAGGGTTCTCCCGAAGACTGCGGCCCGTTCTTAATAACCTTGAGGAAAATCATCATGAAGACGCTGATCCAGGCTGTTGCCGTTGCGGTTGCCATCGCTGCCCCGCTGACTTCGTTTGCCCAATCGAACGCACCGGTCACCCGTGCGCAAGTGCGCGCCGAACTCGTGCAAATCGAGCAGGCCGGCTATAACCCCGCCACGGGCCGCGACCCGTACTATCCGCAAGACATCCAGGCTGCCGAAGCCCGGGTCGCCGCGCAACACGGCGCGATCGTCGACACGAGCTACGGTGCTTCGACGGACGGCTCGTCGCAATCGGGTAACAGCGAAGCGACGTCGCATGGCCGCCTGAACTCGCAATCGCTGTTCTTCGGGGGCCGTTGATTGGTCCGCGCGACGCACGCGCACCCCGGCACCGCGCCAGTCGAGGTCGCGATGCCACGCATGCCGGCGCAACGAGGCATGGCGCAGAACTTGCCGAAGCAGACGGCGCGCGCCGCCGCGCTTCGGCTCCCCGCCTGCACGACGCTCGCGTCGACGACACGCCCGGCCTGACGGCTCGGGCGTGTCGTCGCCGTGCGGCGATCGGTCTCATCGGCCGTCCGTCAGCGGCACCCTCACGCGGTAAAGGGCGAACCGCGTTCCGCGACGATCTCCGTCGGCGGCGACGCACTGACCGCCCCCATCGATTCCAGCAGCTTGCGCAGACTCCCATTTGGAATCGCAAAGCCTGTCCAGCCGAAACCGCTGTGCCTGAAAAACACCACCAGACCATCGAAGAGCGGATTGCGCACCGTCTGCCACACCGGGCTCGTCTCGACCACATACTGACGATCGCGCGCCATCTGCGCCGGCGTGTACGGCTTCATGTCGGAACGGCGGTTGCCCAGTTCCTCGATCAGGACGTCGATTTCGGCCGGTTCGAGCAGAACGCTGTCGTCGCCCATCTTCAGCAGAAGCGACTGGGCGCCGTACTCGTTCATGATCTCCATTTCTATCTGTGCTGACATGCCCGCTCACTCGAACAAGTTGACTGACTGACCGTGCCGCGCGCGATCCATCGCAGCGCGCGCACACGCCGGCTAATGGGCGGTGCCGTTCGGGGCGACCGGTGCGGCGATATAGTCGGCAAATTCGCCGCTCAGTTTCTCGATGCCCTCCTGCGGCAACGCGAAGCCGGTCCAGCCGAGCCCGCTGTGCCGCAGAAACAGCACTGCCCCGTCGCCCGCGGCATTGGGCTGCGCGAGCCAGCACGGGTCGACTTCGATCACATATTGTTTCGTGCGCAACGGTTCGGGCGCGACAGGCGGGCGCATCGACGCGCGCATCAGCGCGAGCCGCGCAACCAGCTCCTCGACGCCCGCGCCGTCGAGCACCTTCACCTGCGTGCCGATGGTCAGTTTCAGTGCGGTTTCGCCATCTTGGCTGATGACGTCGATCTTCATCGGATGGGACATGCGTGACCTCGTGAAACGCTTCGTCGGATATGCGTCTGGATGCTAACGCCCCGCGACTAGCACAACAACAGCGCGAACATGAAACACGCTTTATAGGTGTGGCCGCGCCGACAGTTGCAGCACCGCAACGGAAGCGCACGCCTGCTGCCCGATATACGGACATTTATTGCATTCCGCAAAACCGAACATGCCACACTGAATCGACAAATGAAATTAAATCTTTTTTAATGTAGCGACATCTTTTTCATGCTCGTAATGACAAGAAAGAAAAAGATTGTAGATATATGATTTCATTGATTTTTATTTTTTCACATCGCTTTCTTTAGCGAAACTACAGATCAGCCGCCCAACGCACTCACAAAATTATCATCCAGTGCATTAGTGTTTTTTCCAGGGTCTGACAACCGATAAAGAAGAAAAACGAATTCATATAATTGCCTCCGATGCGCAGGGCTGATACGAGGAATCATTCGTGCAGTGCGCTGAGTCCGATACGTCGCCTCATTCGACGTGATCATTTTCCCCTCTTAAGGAGACCCAGGTGAAACGTACCATCCTTGCAACTCTGCTGGCGACACTGGCAGGCGTCGCGCAAGCCCAAAGCAGCGTCACGCTGTACGGCCGTATCGACAACGGCATGCAGTACGAATCGGGTCTGCCGCACGGTGGCCAGTTCTCCGCAGAAAGCGGCGACTTCGGCCAGTCCGAATTCGGCGCGAAGGGTGTAGAAGACCTTGGTGGCGGCACGAAGGCGATCTTCCACCTTGAAATGGGCCTCAACACGCAGAACGGCACCTACGGCAACGGCTCGCTGTTCGGCCGCGCCGCCACGGTCGGCCTGACCAACAACACCTACGGTACCTTGAACCTCGGTAACCTCGGCGCCGGCGAAATCCAGCAGGACAGCTACGATCTCGACCCGCAGCTGATGCAGTTCTACGCGATCTCGACCCTGGTCCGTGGCCGCAACTGGTCGCAGGCCGGCAACGGCATCGAATACACGTCGCCGAGCTTCGGCGGCCTGACGGTCAAGGGCCAGTATGACCTGGCCAACAGCTACACGTGGAACGCGGGCGACCCGGGCAGTGCGCCGGGCCAGCTCGGCTGCGCGGTGGGCACCTCGGGCTTCGGTTGCGCACAGGGCCGCTCGGACGGCTTCAAGCTGCAATACAACGCGTCCGCGTTTGAACTGCAGGCGATCTACGACGAAATCCGCGATCCGAACGGCAACTTCAGCAACGTCTACCTGTACTCGCGTTCCGCGTTGGGCGGCGGCAACTTCACGATCGGGCCGGTCAAGATCTTCGCGGGCGGCCAGTACCTGAGCGCGCCGGATGCGACGACCGCGAGCTACAACCTCGGCGCGGGCGACGCCCTGCCGGGCGGTGTGGGCGTACCGACTGCGGTCACGCATGAATGGGTCGGCGCGGACTGGCAGATGTCGCCGGTCGTGAGCCTCGAAGGTGCCGTGTATCACGCGAATGCGAACAACGGCAACGGCAATGCAACGCTGTTCACGCTGGCAGGCCAGTACAACCTGTCGCGCCGGACGTTCCTGTACGCCGAACTCGGCTACGTCCGCAACAGCTCGACGTCGAACATCGGTCTGGGCGACGGCTACAGCAACCCGTATGGCCCGAACGCGAACGATGCGCCGGCTTCGGTCGACAACACGAACACGAACCCGAGCTATGGCCACGGCCAGTTCGGCGCGTTCACGGGCATCATGACGCAATTCTGATGACCGTTCCGGACACAGTCCGGATGTAAGCGGCTGCATCGCGCCGCCCCTTGCCGGGGGCGGCGTCTGCATTCGTGCGCCGCTTCGCTGCCGCACGACGCGCCCGGCGTTCGGGGCGGGTCGTGCGGCAGCGACCCGTGCGTCCCGATCCGCGTGATCGAAGCGCGCACTCGCCGCGCCACGCTTCGATCACGCGCGATTGCGTCAAGGTCGCGCGCCTTGCCCTCCTCACAATCGCTGTAAAGCGGTTCCCGACAGGCTGTCGCGTCACTGCCGCATGCGGGTCCGGTCGATTTTCCGCAAGCGGTGTTCGCATCCCGCCTCCGGCGGGCCATTTCGTAGCCAACCGTAAGGAGAATCAGATGAAATCTGCACGCATCCTGAAGACGATTGCTAGCGCCGCGGTCACGATGGCGTTCGCGCTGAACGCGCACGCCCAGGCTAGCGACGCGATGTCCGCACCTGCGGCCACCGCTGCCGCACCGGTGACCAAAGCAACGAAAGCAGCCAATCGCGCGCTGGCGAAGAAGGTCAGGCGCGCGCTCGCGCACACGAAAGGGCTGGATCCGACGCGTGTTTATGTGAAAGCGTGGGACGGCAAGATCACGCTGACCGGCTCATGCGTGTCGCAGCATCAGATCGACCTCGCAGGCCGGGCCGCCCAGGGTATCGAGGGGGTCGTATCGGTGGCGAACAAGCTGACTGTGCGTAGTCCGTATTGATCGCACAGCGGGCGAAGCGGAAACAGGCGACGTCCCGCTTCGTCCGCGTCGCCCGATCAATGCTGAATTTCCGTTTCGGCGATGGCGAGCGAGTCCCGGCGCCACTATGCTGAGACTGCTCTCCTCCCCCGGGAGGGCAGGCTGTGTAGGTCCCGCCCCAACGCACCCCGTTGGGGTCTTTTTTTGCGCAACCCTGTGACGTGCGGCCTTTTCACGCATCTCATTCACGAAAACGCACGGCGTGCAGCCGCGGCGGCGTCACGCTGTGCGTCGATGCGATCCGGGCACGCCGCCCAGGTCAGCTTCAGAACATCGTGCGGATGCCGGTCGCCGCGATGTAGTTGGTCGACTGGTAGCCGTTGAACGCCGCACCATTGAACTTCGAGAACATATAGCCCGCGTACACGTCGGTGCGGCGGCTCAGGTGATAGTCGGCCAGCAACGAGTACTGCAGCTGGTTGCCGCCGGCCACGCCGGTCGACTGCATGGTCTGCGTGTCGTAGAAGCCCAGCGCGACATCGAAGTCCGGCGTCACCTTGTAGTCGCCGCCCGCGAAGTACACGTTGTTCTTGCTGCTGTAGACCGTGTTGGTCAGCGTGCCAGAGTACCCGTAGTAGTCGTACGTGGTGCCGGCCGTCACCGGATCGCTCGGTGCCTTCAGTTCGAAATGTTCGTAACCGGCCTTCAGCGTTGCGGCGCCAAACGAATACTTCGCGGCAATCATGAAGTCTTCGTCGTTGTTCACAGTGAGCGCGCCCACGTCCTGGCCGATTCCGCTGCTGCCCACTGCATTCGCGCCCACCAGCTGCCCGGAGTGAATCGCGTCGCGCGCTTCGTAATAGGTCGCCTGAACGCCGAAGTTGTGGTCCTCGTAGCCGAGGTTCGCGCCCCACGTCGAGCCTGCGCCGAAGTTGCCCGCCACGCCGCCGAGGCTGTACGACACGCCGAAGTTGAACGGTCCGGCATGGTTCGTGTACTTGATATTGTTGTCCGTACGCGAGCCCTCGGTGATCCCGCCGGCCGAGTACGAACCGGAGAAGCCGAGCGGCGAAAACAGCTGGGCTGCGAACACCGGGTCGTAGTTGACGATCGTGTCGTAGCCGAGCGTCGTCGTGCGGCCCAACGACAGCGAACCGTACTGGTCCTGCCGCAAGCCGACATACGCACCGCGGTTGAACAGCTGGCCGTCGAGCGCGGAAGCCGCGCCCATCGTGTTGCTTGCGCCCGCAATCGAGCCAGCGGCGTTGTTCAGGTTGCCCGACGGGATGTTGATGCCCGATTCGAGGTCGAAGAACGCATGCAGGCCGCCGCCGAGGTCTTCGTTACCGCGGATACCCCAGCGCGAATCCGAAATGCCACCGTTGAACATGCCCCACACCGGGCTCTGAAATTTCGTGCTCACCTTGTTGACCGGGTTCACGGTCGCCGGGAACAACGGGCTCGCGTTCGCGCTGTGTTCGACCACGCCGACCGCGGTATCCATAATGCCGTACAGCGTCACGCTATCGTCCGCATGGGCTGCTGCGGAGATCGACGCAAGAACCATCGTAGCCAGTAGTTTTTTCTTCATCTTTCACTCTCCAGGAGATCGCGCGTTTTAATGTTGTGTCGCCGCCACTGCGACACCGGTTCACTCGTATCCCGCTTCCCGTGCCGGATAGCCTTGTCTGTCAATCAGTACAACGAAAGACATGCCGTTGCGCGGTGTCCCGCGTGCAGCTTGCCTGAGACGCTCAGACGAGGGATCGCTCCGACCGGAACCGGCGAAACCTCGGCGACTATACGGGGCGCAACGCAGAAAACCTCTGGAATTCAGTGTTTCACTAAAGTTGTCGACACGAATCTACAGCTTCATAAATATTTAACATCGCGATGTCTCACTGTAAGTCCTTGCAAGCCGCTCTTCCGGCACGCCTGGCATCTGGCGATCACCGCCGGTCACTGCCGTTGCCTCGCGGCATGCCGCCCAAACGAATGGCCTCGCGTCGATGAAAAAAACTTAACGCGGCTGTCGATGACATCGCTGGGGCGATCTCCGATGATGGCTGGGTGCGTGACGCCCGGCCGCTGCGGCGCACGCGCTTCCGTCCATCACAGCCTGACAGCACATCCCGTCCATGCCGAAAGTCCTGTCGATCGCGTGCGCTGAGAGCACCACCACGGGGATCATGAGCGCGCTCCTGCCCCCGGCCTACGAAATCGACGTTGCGCGCACCGCGCGCCTCGGCATGGCGCGCGTCATGTCGGCCGACTACGACGTCGTGCTGCTCGAAAGCGTGCTGGCGGACCTGGACGGCCTGACGCTGGTATCCACGATGCGCCGCGTCGGCATCGACATCCCGGTGCTGCTGCTCGGCGCACAGGCAAGCCTGCAGGAACGCATCGGCGGTCTGCGCGCGGGCGGCGACGACTATATGAGCACGCCGTTCGAACCGGACGAGATGAATGCCCGCGTCGAAGTCCTGCTGCGGCGGCGCGCGAGCGGCCGCCACGCCGAATCTCGACTGCGGGTGGGCGATCTCGAACTGGATCTGCTGACGTACAGGGCGAGCCACAACGGCAGCGACCTCGACCTGCACCCGACCGAAACGCGCATCCTCGAGTGCCTGATGCGTCATGCCGGCGAGGTGATTTCGCGCAAGCTGATCTTCGAGCGCGTGTGGGGCAGCGCGCGCGTTCGCGCGACCAACCTGATCGACGTTCATATCAGCCATCTGCGCAAGAAAGTCGCCACGCTCGACAATGCGCCGGCTATCCGCACGATACGCGGCGCCGGATACCGGCTCGGCTAAGCGCTTCCCTCGCACGGCCCGCGGCCCCGCTTCGCCAGCCGGACACCGCGCGCTTCGCACCGAGCCGGCCGCCGCATCGTGCCCGGCAGCGCCCGCGCCTCATTCAATACGCGTGCTTGCGCTGCCTGCGCGGCCGCGCGTTTCTCCACGTTCCCGCGCGCGACCCCGCATCGATATCCCAACCCTAAAGAATGCTTAATGAGGATGCCGATTCCGCGTTAGCGCCCATCGGCCATCATGCAGGCTCGACAGTTTGGGTAACTTCCGATGAACCAGCTGCAGGCAATGCGTACCTTCGTACGGGTCGTTGAACTGGAGAGCTTCGTGCGCGCGGCGGAACAGCTCGGCATGTGCCCGTCCGCGGTCACACGCAGCGTGAGCATGCTCGAAGCGCATCTGCATACGCGTCTGCTGAACCGGACACCGCGCTGCCTGTCGCTGACCGAGGCGGGACGCATGTATTTCGAATCCGCCCGCGTCGTGATCGGGCAGCTCGACGATCTCGAAGCCGGCCTCGTGCGCTCGACGCGCGAGATGCGCGGCGCGCTGCGCGTCGCGAGTTCGGCGACGTTTGCGCAGACCGGGCTGTTCGGACTGATTGCCCGCTATCAGCAGGCCTATCCGCAGATCGACTTCGACGTGACGGTCTGCGACGGCGACATCGACCTGCTCTCCGGCGGTCACGACGTCGGCTTCTCGACCGGGCGCAACGTGCCGGATTCGACGATCGTGTGCCGGCAGCTGACCACGATCGACGAGGTCGCGGTCGCCTCGCCCGCCTATCTTGCGCTGCACGGCATGCCGTCGAACCCCGTTCACCTGAAGGACCACCGGCTGCTCGCCGCGCCGTGCGGACCGCGGCGCGCCACGTGGCGTTTCACGCACGGCGCGCAGGCGTACGGTGTCGACGTGACCTCCGCGCTGCGCGCGTCGAACAGCATCGGGGTCCGTTCGGCCGCGATCGCCGGCATGGGCATCGGCCTGCTGCCCGCGCCCGAGGTTCAGGACGATCTGGACGCGGGCCGTCTCGTCCGGGTGCTTGCGCCGTTCGCCGTGGCCAACGGCATGCGCCAGCTGTCGGTGATGTATGCCAGTCGAAGCCGGATCCCGCCGCGGGTCAGAAGCTTCGTCGACTTCACGATCGGATGGTATCGCGATGCAGACAACCTGTCCGTGCTGCGCGAAACCGCCTGAACCCCGTGCCACTTCCACTGCTCACGCAACGATGCCAAACATCCTGTCCGTCGACGATGATGAACTGATCATCCAGGAGATCCAGATGTCGCTCTCCGGAACCGGATACAACGTCGACATCGCCCATACCGGCCGCGCCGGACTCGCCCGCGTGATGGCGGGCCAGTACGACGTGGTGACGCTCGACCGCGTGCTGCCCGACATCGACGGCCTGTCGATTCTGTCCGCCATGCGCAACGTCGGCATCGAAACGCCGGTGCTGCTCGTGAGTTCGATGTCCGACGTCGACGAACGGGTGCGCGGTCTGCGCGCGGGCGGCGACGACTATCTGACGAAGCCGTTCGTGCCCGAGGAACTGGCCGCGCGCGTCGAGGTGCTGTTGCGCCGCAAGGCGCCGCTGTACATGCCGGAGACGATGCTGCGCGTCGGCGTGCTCGAACTGGACCTGATCCGCCGGCGCGCGACGCACGGCAGCGCCGAGCTCGACCTGCAGCCCACCGAGTTCCGGGTGCTCGAATACATGATGCGCAACCCTGGACAGGTGCTCACGCGCACGATGATTTTCGAAGGCGTGTGGGGCTGCCGCTTCGATCCCGGCACCAACCTGATCGACGTGCATGTCGGGCGTCTGCGCAAGAAGCTCGCCGTGCTCGGCGAGCACCCGGCGATCCGCACGATCCGCGGCTCCGGCTATCTGCTGAGCGAGTAGCGCAACCGCTGCGCCGATGACGCGCGTACCGGCCGCCGCTTGCGCGGCACCGGTCCGCGCAAGCGGCACGACGCGACACCGCGCTTCCCCGGTGGATGCGGTGCGCGTCCTGCTACGTCGATTGTGATGGATTTCCTCAACGGCCTTACATGAATGCAATTGTCCTGGTCGCGCTCAAGCGGCCACTGACCTTCGTGGTGATGAGCATCCTGATCGTGCTGTTCGGCGGGATGGCGGTGCTCAGAACGCCCACCGACATCTTTCCGGCGATCCGCATTCCCGTGGTCGCGATCGTGTGGACCTACAACGGCCTGTCGCCGCAGGACATGTCAGGCCGTGTGATCTACTACTACGAGCGCGCGCTCACCGCCACCGTCGCGAACATCCAGCACATGGAGAGCCAGTCGCTCTACGGGCGCGGCATCGTGAAGGTGTTCTTCCAGCCGGGCACCAACGTCGCCGAGGCGCAAGCGCAGATCACCGCGGCGTCGCAGACCGTGCTCAAGCAGATGCCCGCCGGTATCACGCCGCCGGAAATTCTCGTGTACAACGCATCGTCCGTGCCGGTGCTGAACCTGCAGGTTTCGGCGCCCGGCATGACCGCCGCACAGGTCTACGACATGGCGTCGAACCTGATCCGCCCGCAGCTGGTCGCGGTGCCGGGCGCAGCGATCCCGACGCCATACGGCGGCGCGTCGCTCGACGTCGAAATCGATCTGAACCAGACGAAGCTGCTCGCGCACGGGCTGTCGGCGGCCGACGTCGCGCGCACGCTCAGTACGCAGAACGTCGTGCTGCCGGCCGGCGACCAGAAGATCGGCGCGCTCGACTTCATGGTCCAGACCAACGCGACGCCTGTTGCGGTCTCCACCTTCAACAACATGCCGATCAAGACGGTCAACGGCGCGACCGTCTATCTGCGCGACGTCGCCCACGTCTACCGCGGCTCGCCGCCGCAGATCAACGCGGTGCTCGTGAAGGGCAAGCAGGCGGTGCTGATCGAGGTGCTCAAGAGCGGCAACGCGTCGACGCTGCAGGTGGTCGACGGCATCAAGAAGGCACTGCCGGGCATCATCCGCACGCTGCCGCCCGGCGTGAAGATCACGCCGTTAAACGATGCGTCCGGCTTCGTGCGCGACTCGGTGCGCGAAGTGGTGCAGGAGATGGTCACGGCCGCGATCCTCACCGGGCTCACCGTGCTGCTGTTCCTCGGCAGCTGGCGCTCGACGCTGATCGTGGCCACCTCGATCCCGCTTGCGATCCTGTGCTCCGTGCTCGCGCTGTCGTGGCTCGGACAGACCATCAACGTGATGACGCTCGGGGGGCTTGCGCTCGCGGTCGGCATTCTGGTTGACGACGCAACCGTGATGATCGAGAACATCGATTCGCACCTGGAGGCGGGTGCCGAACTCGAACCGGGCATCATCGAGGCCGCCAACCAGATCGTCGTGCCGACCTTCGTCGCGACACTGTGCATCTGTATCGTGTGGCTGCCGCTGTTCCAGCTGTCAGGCGTGGCCGGCTATCTGTTCCTGCCGCTCGCCGAGGCGATCGTGTTCGCGATGATCGCCTCGTTCATCCTGTCGCGCACGCTCGTGCCGACGATGGCCGCCTACCTGCTGCGTGGTCAGGTCGAGCAGCACAAGCATGGGCACACCGGCACGCCGGGTCCGTTCACCCGCTTCCAGCGCGGCTTCGAACATCGCTTCACGCGCTTTCGCACCGGCTACAAGGAGGTGCTGACCGGTATCGTCGCGCAACGCGGGCGCTTCATTCCCGGCTTCCTCGCGCTGGCGGTGGCCTCGCTCGGCCTGATCACGTTTCTCGGCCGCGATTTCTTCCCGAGCATCAAGTCCGGCGAGATCGAGATGCACATGCGCGCGCCGATCGGCACGCGCCTCGAAGAAGCCTCGCGCCTTGCGGTACTCGTGAACCAGCAGATCCGCAACATCCTGCCCGGCAAGGTCACCAACGTGCTGGACAACTGCGGCCTGCCGGCGAGCGGCATCAACGAGGCGTACAGTTCGACCGGCACGATCGGGCCGCAGGACTGCGACATCACGATCAGCCTGAACAGCGACCGCTCCCCGGTCGACGCGTATCGCTTCGCGCTGCGCCGCAAACTGCCGTCGCTTTTCCCGGGCACGACCTTCACGTTCCTGCCGGGCGACATCACCGCGAAAATCCTGAACTTCGGCCTGCCCGCGCCGATCGACGTGCAGATCGCCGGGCGCGGCCAGCAGGCGAACTATGCATTCGCGCAGAAGCTCGCCGCGCGCCTGCGGCGCATCCCGGGCGCCGCCGACGTGAATATCCAGCAGGCGATGAACGAGCCGACGCTGAAGGTCAGCGCGTCGCGCTCGTTCGCCTCGGGGATGAATCTCACGGAAGCCGACATCGCCAACAACGCGCTCGCCACGCTGTCGGGCAGCGGCCAGACCGCGCCGACCTACTGGCTCGACACGTCGAGCGGCGTATCGCACCTCGTGAACATGCAGACGCCTCAGGACCAGCTGACGTCGATCAACGATCTGGAGACGATCCCGATCGACAGCGGCAACGGCGACCCCGGCGGCAAGGGTGTGCAACTGCTCGGCGCGCTCAGCCGCATCACGCAGACCGGTACGCCGCTGCTCGCGACGCACTACAGCATCCTGCCGGCCATCGACATCTTCGTGAGCAACCAGCGGCGCGATCTCGGCGCGGTCAACGACGCAGTGGAGAAGGTCGTCAACGAGATGAAGGACCAGGTCCCGCACGGCGCGACGGTGCACCTGCGCGGCCAGGCGCAGACGATGGGCAGCGCCTACTCGCAGCTGCTCGAAGGGCTCGCGCTGTCGATCCTGCTCGTGTATCTCGTGATCGTCGTGAATTTCCAGTCGTGGCTCGATCCGTTCATCATCATCACGGCGCTGCCGGGCGCGCTCGCCGGCATCGTGTGGAGCCTCTTCCTCACGCACACGACGCTGTCGGTGCCGGCGCTCACCGGCGCGATCATGTGCATGGGCACGGCCACCGCGAACTCGATTCTCGTCGTGTCGTTCGCCCGCGATCACCTCGCCGTGCACGGCGACCCGGTCGCCGCCGCAATCGAAGCCGGGTACGCCCGTATCCGTCCGGTCCTGATGACCGCCCTCGCGATGATCATCGGCATGTTGCCGATGTCCTTCAGCAACACCCAGAACGCACCGCTCGGGCGCGCCGTGATCGGCGGCCTGCTGGTCGCGACCTTCGCCACCCTGCTCTTCGTGCCTTGCGTTTTCGCATTCCTGCATCGCGGCAACAAGGCAAACCGGGACTTGCACGCATGAGAACCCTTCGAGAAACGACCGTTACACGGCACCCCAAGGCACGCCTGCTGACGATTGCCGCTTTGCTCGCCGCCGCCGGACTCGTCGTCGTCGGCATCGTGCAGCGGCACGACAATGTCGTGGAGCTGCAGACCCTCTCCGACGAAAACGCCGTTCCGCCGGTTCAGGTGATCACGCCGATGCCGGGTCCGGCAACCCGCTCGATGACGTTGCCGGGCAACATCCACGCGTGGTACTCCGCGCCGATCTATGCGCAGGTGTCCGGCTACGTGAAGAAGTGGTACAAGGACTACGGCGCCGTCGTGAAGGCCGGCCAGCTGCTCGCGACCATCGACGCGCCGGCGGTCGACGAGCAGTATGAAAGCGCGCTCGCCGATCTCGACGTCGCGCGCACCCAATATACGCTCGCGGAAGTGACCGCGCGACGCTGGACCGCGCTGGAGGGCACGCAGGCAGTCTCGCAGCAGGAAGTCGACGTGCAGGTCGCGAACGCGGCCGCGCAGAAGGCGCGCGTGCGCGCCGCCGAACACAAGGTTGCGCGCTACAAGGTGCTTGAGGGCTTCAAGAACATCGTTGCGCCGTTCGACGGCGTCGTGACCTCGCGCAATACCGACGTGGGCAACTACGTGAACGCGGCGGGCGGCGATGTCAGCCAGGCAGGCGCCGCCGACGAACTCTTCAGCGTGGCCGATATTCACGAGATGCGCGTGTTCGTGTCGGTGCCGCAGGACTACTCGCAGATCCTGAAGCCGGGCCTGACCGCGACGCTGTCGCTGCCGCAATACCCCGGCCGCACCTTCAAGGCCACCTTCGACACGACGGCGAACGCGTTCAATCCGCAAACCCGCACGGTCGTCACCGAACTGCTGGTGCCGAACCCGGACCATCTGATCTGGCCGGGCACCTATACGGACGTGCACTTCGTCATCCCATCGGATCCGCACATCCTGATCGTGCCCGAGCAGGCGCTGCTGTTCCGCGCCCAGGGCATGCAGGTCGCCCTCGTCGGACCGCACGACCGCGTGCATCTGCAGAACGTCAAGCTCGGCCTGAATCTCGGCCAGACGGTGCAGGTCGTCGACGGCCTGAAGCCGACCGACCGGCTCGTCGTCAATCCGTCGGCGGGCATTCTCGAAGGCGAGAAGGTGCGCATCGTCGCCGGCGCGCCCGGCGTCGCGCTGAGCCAGCCGATTCCGGCGCCGCCGCCGGTACCCGATAACCTGAGCGACGAACAGCGCGCGAAGGTCGAAGCCGCCCGTAACGATCCGGACAAATGATGCGTCGATTTCCTTCCACCAGGCACCTCGTCTGCCTGGCTGCCCTCTGTTTGCTTTCAGGTTGCGATCTCGCTCCGGTCTATCACCCGCCCAGCATGGTGCTGCCGGCCGATTACCGCGGCTCCGGGCCGTTCGTCGAAGCAGACCCGCAGGACCAGATTCCGCGCGGGCCGTGGTGGCAGATGTTTGCCGACCCCGAACTCGACCGGCTGGAACGCCAGCTCGACGCGGCCAATCCGGACCTGAAAGCCGCGCAGGAAACCTATACGCAGGCACGCGACGTCGTCGGCGAAGCCCGCTCGGGACTCTTCCCGCAGATCAACACACAGGCGTTCACAAGCGAGAACAAGGAGTCGGCGCACTCGCTGTTCCATAGCGGAACCGGACCGTATCAGGAGGCCTCTAACGGATATGGTGCCGACGCGTCGTGGGAGCCCGACTTCTGGAGCGAAATCCGCAACACGGAGAAACGCGCAAGCGAGTACGCGCAAGGCACTGCCGCTCTCGTCGCATCGGCGCGACTGAGCCTGCAGATGGAACTGGCAAACGACTACATGGCGGCACACGGGCTCGATACCGAGCACGCGGCCTACACGCGCGCCATCGCGCTGTACGCGAACGCGGTGCGCATCACGCGGATGCGCTACGAAGGCAAGATCGCGTCCGGGCTCGACGTCGCGCGCGCGGAAAACCAGCTCTCCGCAGCCGAAGCGCAGGATACCGACGTCGAGGCGCGGCGCGCCGTGCTGGAACACGCGATCGCCGTACTGGCCGGGCAGAATCCGACCACCTTCCGGCTGCCGGTCCGCACCGACTCGCACATCATGCTGCCCGAAGTGCCGGCGGGCGTGCCGTCGGCGCTGCTGCAGCGACGCCCCGACATCGCCGCCGCCGAACGCTCGATGGCCGCGGCCAACTCGGCGATCGGCATTGCGCGCGCCGCGTTCTATCCGAACATCCGCATCGACGCGATGGCCGGCTTCGAGGATACCGGCGGCGCGCTCGCGTCGCTGCCAAACGCGCTGTGGGCCGTCGGTGCGTCGGCCATGCTTCCGCTCTTCGAGGGCGGGCTGCGCAAGGCCGAGGTGCAGGCGAGCTGGTCGCAGTTCGCGCAGTCGGGCGACGCGTACAAGTCCACCGTGCTCACCGCGTTCCAGCAGGTCGAAGACGACCTTTCGCTCACGAGCAAGCTCTCCATCGAGGAGGTCCAGCAGGAAGCAGCACTGCAGGCCGCATTGAAGGTCCAGAAGATCGCGATGAGCCTCTATACCGATGGGCTCGACAACTATCTGAACGTGACCGTCGCGCAGATCGCCGCATTGACTGCGCAGATCACCGAGGTGCAGGTACAGACGCGCCGGCTGCAAACCGCGGTGTCGCTGATCGGCGCGCTCGGCGGGGGCTGGCGCGAAGCGGATCTGCCCACCCGCGAACAGACAATTCCATTTAATCCGCTTAGCCTTGGCGCGGCGCCGCACGACGTGCAGGAGCCGCAGTAAAAAGGCCGACAACACAGCAGTCAAGAGGGATGGGACATGGCCTATCAAGACATTCTCGTGCACGTCGATGCGAGCGAGGCGGGCCATGCGCGGCTTCGCCTCGCGGCGGACCTCGCACGACGGCACGGCGCGCGGCTGAGCGCGCTGCATGTGCGCGAATACAGTATCGAGCAGCAGCACCAGTTGCGCTCCGCCGAACTGGGACTCGCCTCGAGCCAACGCACCGATGCGCTCACGCGCGACATCGACAGCGCGCTCGACCGCGATGCCGACGCGCTGCGCGCGCAGCTTGCACAGTTGCAGCGCACGCTGTCGCTCGACACCGCATGGCACGCGCTCGAAGGCGCCGCGCACAAGATCGTGCCGCAGCGCGCGCGCTATGCGGACCTGACCGTCGTCGGCTACGATCCGTGTGAAAACGCCGCGCTGCCCGACGACTACTCGTTCGCCGAGACGATGCTGTTCACGACCGGCCGGCCGCTGCTGATCGTCCCGTCGGGCGCGTCGGCCACGCTCGCGGCCACGCTCGGCGAACGCATCGCGATCGCGTGGAACGGCAGCCGCGCGTCGGCCCGCGCGCTTTCCGACGCGTTGCCGCTCGTGCAGCAGGCTAAGCACACCACGGTACTCGTCGCCGCCCCGGATCGCTTCGCGCATCCCGAGCGCGTCGACCCGGCTTCGATCCTCGACCACGTCAAGCTGCACACCGCGCACGCGCACTATTGCGCGCTGCCCGACACCGAGGGCTCGGTCGGCGACGCGCTGCAGGACGCCGCGCTCGCATGCGGCGCCGACATGCTGGTATGCGGCGCGCACGGCAGAGCGCGGCTGTGGGAAAAAATGCTCGGCAGCGTGACACGCGATCTCTTCGCGCGCATGCGCCTGCCGGTACTGATGTCCTACTGAGCGTACACGCGGCGGCGCATGCCGCCGCCTGGCTTCACCCTGTCGTCGCACGACACACCTCGCGTTCCGGCTCCGCGCATCGTGCGCCGCGTCGCCTTAAAAATCTCTTCATCCAGATGCTCGGCTTGCGATAGCCCTCCCGCTCTATGCTGAATCCACTGGGTCGCGCGCCAGCCGGGCATCCCGCCCGACGCACCGCGACTCCCCAGCACGGAGAAATGTCCATGAAATACCTGAGCGCTACCGCGCTGCTATGTCTGCTCGCCGCATCGCCGGCCTTCGCTCAATCCGCCCCCGGTGCGCAGCCCGCGATGTCGGGCGGCGCCGCTGTCACATCGAATGCGGCCTCGCAAAACGGGCAATGGGTGCCGCCGTATGGCCAGCCCGTGATGGAAAAAACGCGTGCGCAGGTCTACCAGGAACTCGTTCAGGCCGAACAGGATGGTCAGCTCGCGTATCTGAACAGCACCGTCTACGCGCATCACTGAACCCATCAACCGCGCCACGGAGGTTTGCATGATGAAGCGCCACCGCTTACGGGTCACCCTTTTACGCATCGGTCTGTGTGCCTTCGCGGGCGCCCTGCTAGGCGGGTGTGCATCGCTGCATCCGTCGCCGAACGGTCCGGGAAACTGCGTGGGGCCGCCCGACTTCTGCGTACCGTACTTCGGGACGTGAATCCCGGGCGAGGCGCCGGCCGGGACACGATCCCGGCACAACCCTTCCTTGCCTGACGGGAATGCGTCGACGCGCATTCCCGTCTTCGTCTTTTTTTGTGCCTTCTTCAAGCGTCTTTTATTCGTTCCCACCGTCCATCAGCAGCCCGCACGGCACGTTGCTCCACGCGACGCGCGCGGCCCGGGGCGGCTCCTGCGCCGCCCCGGGCCTGAGCGAACAGCGGCAAGCGAAGGCCACCTATCCGTTCGAACTCGCACCGGGGGTCATGCAATCCTGGCGATATTCCGCATGCAGCTTGTGCTCTGCCCGCTGAATCTGGCGCGGGTAGTACGGATCGTCCGGCGACGGGTGGTATCCCACCGCTTCGAGTTCTGCCAGTTCCTGCATCAGTTCTGCATGCGTGACGCCATGCACCGGCTGAACGAACGGATATTCATGGCATTGCTGCGGCGTCAGCCCCGGCGCCGCGAATGTCGCAGCACTAAACGTCATCAGGGCAACGGTTCCGAGAGCGTAGAAGGGCAGTTTCATGGCTTTTTCCTTAGTACAATTGAATGAAATCTGCTGTGCCCGACCTGACCTGGATAAACACGGTTCGGCAAGCACGCCGAACCCGGCGGGAAAAAGCAGGCACAACACTGTCAGGATAGATTCCAGCGCTGAAATGCAGCTTTCCCAAGGATGAAGATTGATTTACCTCGGGTCGCGCGCGAATGTCTTACCGGAACGCCGGCACAGACGTCCAGCAAATGGCGCATTTTCCCGACTAAATACATCTTTTAATCACCCAGCCCATTCCGGCATCGGAGCGCGGATATCGTTTTTACGTCCGCCGCCGGTTGAGAATGACTATTTGACCGACTAACAGCACACCCGCTGCGTAAGCCTATCCGCCTCGCGAACGCCGTGCAGAGCGACGATCCGGGCAATCGCCGGCGGCGCCAATTCCTCCATTCCAGACCGCTTGTCACTGGATATTTGTGAAATTCTGAATTTTTGTTTCAGGAAATCTGAATCAGCGAGATTCCTTTACCATCGCCACGAATCTGTCATATTTCTTTCATAAATATATTTTTCTTAAATGGAATACCCATGTATTTCCCGCATGGATTGAAATCCGCGGCGACAGGCTAGTCCGCGCTGTCGTCCTCTCGTTTGCCCCAGCCGGTCGGCGCGAAGGCAGCCCTCTTCGCGTGAAAGTCGTGATCTGCATCGCTACGGATCATTCAAAATCAGGAGACAAACGTGGTAAAGAAACTTGCTTTGGCAGGAATGGTGGCCTTGCTCGCGTCCCACGCATACGCGGACGACGTGAACAGCATCACGCTGTACGGCATTCTCGATACGGCAGTCGGCATGGAAGAACACAGCGGGAACGGCAGTCCGACCTTCCCATCCACGGTCAACCCGGTCAGCAAGACAAAATTCGCGAATTCCGTGTGGGGAATGTTCAACGGCGGCCTGTCGGATTCGCGCTGGGGCTTGCGCGGCAACGAGAGCCTGGGCGGCGGCATGAGCGCATTCTTCGATCTGGAATCGGGCATCGACGTCAACTCGGGCTCGCTGAACAACACGGCCGCCTCGATCGCCGGCGCGAACAACGCGGTCGGCGCGCCGTCCGCGCTCAACGGACAGCTGTTCAACCGGGCGGCGTATGTCGGCCTCAAGCAGGACGAATACGGTTCGCTGGAGTTCGGCCGTACACCGACGCTCGGCTTCTATACCGTCGTCAATTACGACCCGATGTTCGCCTCGCAGCTGTTCTCCCCACTTGGCTTCTCCGGGTCGTATTACGCCGGGGGGATTACCGAAGGCTCGCGCACGGACAACAACGTGGTTTATACGAACCACTTCGGCCCGATCAACGTCGGGCTGTCCTATGGCCTGGGCGACCAGGCCGGCAACTTCGCCGCCGGTTCGTCGTGGGGCGCGAATCTCGGCTATGAGGCGCACGGCTTCGGCGTTCAGGCCACATGGTACGAAGCGCGCGACATGCTGCATTCGACGTCGCTCACGGGCGCCAATCCGGTCGGCAGCGCGCTGATCGGCACCAACGTCGGCCCGCTGACACTCGACAACGACGAAGACTTCCTGATCGCCGCGAAGTACACATTCGATGGCGCGACGATCAAGGGCGGCTACGAGCGCTATGAATTGCAGGCGCCGTCCAACCCGGTCGTCGCCGGCTCGACCGCCGACTACTTCGGCTACGTAGGTCAGGTCACGGATCAGGCAGCGACCTCGCTGAACAACGTGTACTTCATCGGCGGGGACTACAAGATCACGCCGGCACTCGATCTGGCCGCTGCCTTCTACGACACGCAGACCATGCAATCGGCGCAGGTCGCGGGCGGCAACCAGCTTCAGTACTCGCTGCTCGCCGATTACCAGTTGAGCCGCCGCACCGACGTCTACGCCGGCTATATGTTCTCGAAGTTCAACGGCTCCGCGTTCAACGGATTCCAGCCGACCAACTACGTCGTCGCCACCGGCATACGCACGATGTTCTGACGAGTCGGCCCGCCGGCGCCGCGGGCCGCGACCGCCCGAATGGGGAGCGGCCTGCGAGCGCTAGAAAAGCCTTGTCTGGCCCGACGTCAACGAGTCGAAGTCCTCGTTCAGAAAGACAAGAATCGCATCGGCGACGGGCTGCAGCTGGCGCGTCACGTAGAACGCGTAATCCACCGGCGCCGCCAGCGTTTCCAGCGGCTGCGGCCCGGCCACGGTCATCACGTAGCTGATCCACCCGCCGTTCTGATACTGCAGCGGCCGCCCCTTCGCGCGGTTGAACTCGTCCGCGACGCGCGCCGCCCGCACGTGCGGCGGGACGTTGCGCCGATAGTCGCTCAACGGACGGCGCAGACGCTTCCTGTAGACGAGCTGGTCGTCGAGTGCGCCGCTCAGCGTGCGGCGAACGTAGTCGCGAATATAGTCGGCGTAGGGCTCGCGCCTGAATACGCGCCGATACAGTTCGCGCTGGAACTGCTGCGCAAGCGGCGTCCAGTCCGTGCGCACCGTTTCGAGCCCCTTGAAGACGACGTCCTCGCTGTCGTCGCCGGTTCGCGTGAGCCCGGCGTAACGCTTCTTGCTGCCCTCCTCCGCCCCGCGCACCGTCGGCATCAGAAAGCGCGAATAGTGCCGCTCGAATTGCAGTTCGAGCGCGCTGTCGAGCGCGTAGCGGGTGCGCAACTCCGTCTTCCACCAGGCATTGACCTGCGCGACGAGCGCATGGCCGGTTCGCACGGCGTCTTCCTCCGAGTGCGGACGCTTGAGCCAGACGAACGTCGAGTCGGTGTCGCCGTAGATCACCGCATAGCCTTGCGCCTCGATAAGCTCGCGCGTCTTGCGCATGATCTCGTGCCCGCGCATCGTGATCGACGACGCGAGCCGCGGATCGAAGAAGCGGCAACCGGTCGAACCGAGCACCCCGTAAAACGCATTCATGATGATTTTCAGCGCCTGCGACAGCGGCGCATTCCGCTGACGCTTCGCCTGATCGCGGCTCTCCCACACCTGCTGCACGATCGCCGGAAGACAGTGCCTGTCGCGTGCAAATCGCGCGCCGAGAAAGCCCGGCACGGACTGCGCGTCGGACGGTTGCGCGAGGCCCTCGATCAGCCCGACGGGATCGATGAGAAAGGTGCGGATAATCGACGGATAGAGGCTCTTGTAGTCGAGCACCAGCACGGAATCGTAGAGGCCGGGACGCGAGTCCATCACGAAGCCGCCCGGGCTGTTTTCGCCCGCGACATCGCCGAGATTGGGCGCGACATAGCCGAGCCGGTGCATTCTCGGCAGATACAGATGCGTGAACGCCGCGACCGATCCGCCGCTGCGGTCGACGGGAAGACCCGTCACCGACGCGCGTTCGAGCAGGAAAGCGATCAGGTCGGTTTTCTCGAAGATGCGCGTGACGAGCTCGCAATCCTTGAGGTTGTAGCGCGCGAGCGCGGGCTTGTCCTCGTCGAAGCGGCGCTGGATTTCGTCCATCCGCTGATACGGGTTGTCGATCGCCTTGCCTTCGCCGAGCAGCGCTTGCGCGACGTATTCGAGGCTGAACGAAGGAAAACTCCATGTCGCCGAGCGCAGCGCTTCAATGCCGTCAATGATCAGGCGGCCGGCCGCTGCCGCGAAATAATGCTGCTGCCGCATGCCGTGTTCGCGCCACTCCATCGGCTCGCCGCCGCGTCCGAAACGCAGCGGCACGCCATACTGTTCGGCATGCGCGCGCAACACGCGCAGATCGAACTGAACGAGGTTCCAGCCGATGATCGCGTCGGGGTCGTGCGTCGCAATCCACGCGTTCAATCGCTCCAGCATCTGCGCCCGGTCCTCGCAGTACACCAGCTGAAAATCGAGGTCGGCTGCCTGAACGTTTTCCGGGCCCAGCATGAATACCTGGCGCTCGCCGCAACCTTCGAGAGCGATCGAATAGAGCGCACCCTGCGCGCTCGTTTCGATATCGAGCGACACCAGCTTCAGGTGCGGGCGATACTGCGCCGCCGGCCGCAGCTCGCCGTCGAGCAGCCGGCCCGCGTCATCCGGCTCGCCGCGAAAGCGCACCGGCGCCGTGATGAAGCGCTCCATCATGTAGCGGTCGGCCGGCTGAATGTCCGCCTCGTACACGTCCACGCCTGCCTGCACAAGGCGCTTCGCCACGCCCGCGAGATGGCGGTAGTGCGGTGTGTAGAGTCCGAGCACCGGGCGCTGGCGAAAGTCCCGGAGCGACAGCGGACGAAGCTCGACGCGCGCGTCGTCCTGCAGCACCCGCGCGGCCTCGGCCTGCTGGCTGGCCGGAACGAACGCCACACACGGTTGCGGACGCAACCGCAGCAGACGCGGCCCGGCTTGCGTGGACAGCCAGAACTCGACCTCGGTATGCGTGCCGACGTCGCGCCAGTGGCGCGTCAGAATGTAGCCTTCCTGAAGCCTGTCCAATCCTTTACCCGGCAGTCTGCCTGATTGCGTAGTCTGCGGGATTCTATCGCTTGCGCGGCGAAATCGCCGCGACCGCCTGTCATGACACGCTCACCGTTGCGACGGCGCCGCCCCCCGGTACTGTTCGTCGCTGACGTGCTCGAACCAGTCGGCCACCTTGCCGTCGAGCGCCTCCTGGATTGCGATATGCGTCATCGACGTGTCGGCGGACGCGCCATGCCAATGCCGGACACCCGCGGGAATCCATACGACGTCGCCCGGCCGGATCGTCTCGAGCGGTCCGCCCCACCGCTGCACATGGCCGCAGCCCGCCGTCACGATCAGCGTCTGGCCGAGCGGATGCACATGCCATGCGGTGCGGGCACCCGGCTCGAACGTCACGCTGCCGCCCGAGGCGCGCGTCGCGTCGTTCGGCTGGAACAGCCTGTCCACCCGCACGTCGCCTGTGAACCAGTCCTGCGGACCTTTCGCGGAAGACACGCTCCCACAACGCCTGACCTCGATTTCATCTGCCATCTCCGACTCCTTGTGCGCTTGTGTCCGATCGCCGGGCGATGCACCCGGCGCACGACGGCTGCACTGTACCGCCCGACCGGCTCCCGCCGGTAGCTGCTAGACTTCGCAAACAGCCATGAGCCGGATTCATGATGTCGAACATCGACCTTAACGTGCTGCGGGCATTCTTCATCGTGGCGCGCGAGCGCAGCTTCACGCGCGCGGCGGCGCAGCTCGGTGTATCGCAATCGGCGTTGAGCCATGCGATGCGCGGTCTGGAGGAAAAGCTGGGGTTGCGCTTGCTGACCCGCACCACCCGGGGCGTCGCGCCCACCGAAGCCGGCGAGCGCCTGCTGTCGAACGTCGGTCCCCATTACGAAGAAATCGACGCCGAACTGGCGTCGCTCGGCGCGCTGCGCGACAAGCCCGCCGGGCTGATCCGCATCTCGGCTCACGATCATGCGGCGGATACGGTCCTCTGGCCGAAGCTGAACGGCGTGCTGCGCCGCTATCCCGACCTCTGCGTCGAGATCGACATCCACTACGGAATGGTCGACATCGTGACCGGCCGCTTCGACGCCGGCGTGCGCAGCGGAGACCTGATCGCGCAGGACATGATTGCCGTGCGTATCGGCCCGGATTTCCGCATGGCGGTCGTCGCTTCGCCCGCGTATCTGAACGCAACCGGGCGCCCCGCCACCCCGCGCGATCTTGCCGCTCATGCGTGCATCAACCTGCGCCTGCCGACACACGGCGGCCTGTATGCGTGGGAATTCGCGAGGAACGGCGACGCGCAGCACGTCAACGTGCGCGGTCAGCTGATCTTCAATACCACGCCCCGGATGCTCGAAGCGGCACGGGCGGGATACGGGCTTGCCTATGTGCCGCACGACGTTGCCGCGCCCCATCTCGCCGAGGGCACGTTACAGAGCGTGCTCGACGACTGGTGCCCGCGCGTGCCTGGCTATCACCTTTACTTCGCGAATCGTCGCCAGACGTCGCCCGCATTTGCGGTGATCGTCGACGCGCTGCGGTACCGCGACGGATAACGCACGCGTCGCCGGCATCCGGAGCATTCGACTGCGCGCGCGGATCGGCCCGCGGACAACGCGGCGCCGCCGCACGCGCGCTGCGTCACGCCGCCTTGCGCGCCTGCGCGATACGCTGCGGCGCCTCCGGGCGCGCATACAGACGTTCGAGATACGCCCGCAAGCGCGGAAACCCGTCGAGCAACCCGCATTCATCGGCCCAGTCGATCAGATAGACCGTCACGCAATCGGCCACCGTCAACCGGTCGCCCACGATGAACGCACGCCCTTCGAGATGCCGGTCGAGAACGACGGCCATCGACGCAAAGTCCTCGCGCGCGAGTTCGATGTCCGCGGGCGAGCGCTTGTCCGGCGGATAAAGCATCGTATGGCGGGCGATTCGCCAGAGCGGCTGTTCGAGTTCGGTGACGGCGAAGAGCGTCCAGCGATACGCCTGCGCCCGCTCGTCGAGATCGACCGGCAACAGGCCCCGCTCCGGATATTTATCGGCCAGATAGAGCACGATCGCCGCCGACTCCGGAATCACCCGATCGCCGTCGACCAGCACGGGCACCCGCCCCGCCGGATTCAGGCGCAGGAATTCGGGCCGCCTGTGTTCGCCCTGAAGCAGATTGACCGACACGTACTCGAACGTCGCGTCGACCTCGTGCAACCCCCACAGCGCCCGTTGCGAGCGGGTGCCGGCAAATCCGTACAGTTTCATCACGTGTCTCCAGAGTGTCGAAAACGCCGGCGCGCCCGTATCGGCGCGATACCGGCCGGCGCGGCGAGCGGGCCGCTCACGCGCCGGGTATCGGCAACACGGGCATCACTTCGACGGCCGTACCCGGAAAGATCGTGAAATGCGGATGATTCTCGAACAATTTGGCGGCCGCCTCGTGCGAGGTGCTGCGCACGACCGTGAAGCCGGCCAGCGCATTGCTCGTCTCCGTGATGCCGTGCTCGTCGATGGCCCGGGTTTTGCCGAGCGGGCCGCCCATGTCCACGATCGCCGCCTGATGCTGGGCGACCCACGCCTTCCATGCCGCGATGCCCTCCCGCTCGCGCACGCGCCGCTCGTCTTCGGGCAGCGACCACCACGCCTGCGTACGCGGCGAGTCCTTGCTGCCGAGAAAAACTGCCAGAAACAGCTGTTGATCGCTCATGCGTCCTCCATGCCGATGAAAAGGGCAACGGGATGTCGCCCGACCGGCGTTGACAATATAGGTTGATACCAACATAATTGCAACATGGCACGCACCAGAAAGCTTCCGTTTGAAACCACGCTCCTCGTGCGGGACTGCTGCCTGTGTCTGCACATGCAGCGCGCCGCACGCAATCTCGCGCGACTATTCGACGACGCGCTGCGCGACCTCGACCTCACGAACGGGCAGTTTTCGCTGCTGATGTCGCTCAACCGGCCGCAGCCGCCCGCGATGAAAGCGGTGTCGTCGTTACTCGCAATGGACCGCACCACCCTGACGGCCGCGCTCAAACCGCTTGAGCGGCGCGGCCTGGTCCGCATCCAGCAGGATCCGGACGACCGGCGCAGCCGCCTGCTCATGCTGACGCCGCACGGGCAGCAACTGCTCGCCGAGGCGTTTCCAATCTGGCAACGCACGCACGCCGAAATCGAGAGACCGTTTGCGCCCGGCGAAATCGAGCAACTGCGCCGCCAGTTGCGCGCGCTGTCGTAGCGCGGCGCCGGTCCGTGCCCGTTTACCGCGCTTTGGCAGGCGGTTCCACGAACAACGCGACGATGACTTCGCGCAGCCATGCAAGTCCCCGGTCCGCGAGACTTCGCCGATGCCAGAAGCAATGCGTCTCCAGTTCCGGCAAGCGGATCGGCGGCCGGATCGCGCGCAACGCGAGGGGCCGCTCGAACTGCCGGGCCAGTTTGAACGGCACCGTGACGACGGCATCGGAGGCCGCAACCACGAACGGCGCCGTGAGAAAACTCGATACGCGGTCGTTCGATGACGGACGTATCCCCGCTTTCTCCATGCGTTTCTGGATCTCGACGTAAGGACTCGCCGGATTCGACACGAAGATGTGCCGCGCCTCCCGGTACCGCGCGAGCGAAAGGGGCGCCTGCGCCGCGAACGGATGAGCGGCCCGAACCAGACTCACGCAAGGCTGCCTGAACAGGAAAAGCTGAAGCAGGCTGTCCGCCATGTCGTCATGAGGACCGAGCGCGAGATCGATGCGCCCTTCCTGCAGGTCTTCGCGCAACGCGACGCCGCTGGCGTACGACACCTCGATCCGCACGCGCGGCGCATGCTGCGCGCAGTAGGCCAGCAGCGGCGGCATGAAATAGACCTCGCCCACGTCCGTCATGCCGATCACGAAGCGGCGCGTATCGGTGGACGGATCGAACGTATCCCTGCGGCTCAACGCGGCCTGCAGCAATGCCATCCCCTCATCCACGTCGCCGGCGATCAGCGCAGCGAGCCGGGTCGGCTGCATCGTCTGCCCGGAACGCACCAGCAGTTCGTCCCCGATGGTCGCGCGCAGGCGCGCCAGCGCATTGCTCGCCGCGGGCTGAGACATGTTCAGGCGGCGCGCGGTCGCCGATATGTTGCGGGTCTCCATCAGGTCCTTGAAGATCACGAGGAGATTCAGGTCGATCTCACGAAGCTGGCGCACGCTCATCTTGTCTATTCATGAAGTGAATGGCATTTATTCACCATAGGTCGTTGCGATTATAGCTTTCGGCTCCGACAATGTGAGGTACTTCGGGCTGCCGCCCCACGATTCAGGAGACATCGCATGGCCACCCCCGCAAAAGCGCTCGCCTATCTGACCGGATTCGCCAACGAATGGGCAAGCGAGTCGCTCCCCGGCGCGCTGCCGGCCGGCCAGAACTCCCCCCAGCGCTGCCCCTATGGGCTGTACGCGGAACAGATCTCGGGCACCGCCTTCACCGCGCCGCGCCACGCCAATCGCCGCAGCTGGCTTTACCGGATCCGCCCCGGCGCCGCGCACGCGCCGTTCGAGCAGATCGGCAATGGCAAGATCCTTCAGGACTACCTGGAAATTCCCACGACACCCAACCAGTTGCGCTGGGATCCGCTGCCGCTGCCGCCCGCCTCCGACGCCGTGGACTTTATCGACGGCCTGCTCGGCATGGCGGGCAACGGCGACCCGCATGCCCAAAGCGGCGCCGCGATTTACCTCTATGCGATCAACCGGTCAATGCAGGGCCGCTTCTTCTATGACGCCGACGGCGAGCTGCTGATCGTGCTGCAGCAGGGGCGATTGCGTTTTGCCACCGAATTCGGCCTGATCGAGGCCGAGCCGCAGGAAATCGTCGTGATCCCGCGCGGCGTCCGGTTCCGCGTCGAACTGCTCGACGACAACGCGCGCGGCTATGTCTGCGAGAACTACGGCGCGCCGTTCCGGCTACCGGACCTGGGCGTCATCGGCTCGAACGGGCTGGCCAATCCGCGCGACTTCCAGACGCCGGTCGCGTGGTATGAAGATATCGAAGGCGAGTTCGAGCTGGTCGCCAAGTTCATGGGCAACCTGCATCGGGCCCGGCTCGATCACTCGCCGCTCGACGTCGTTGCGTGGCATGGCAACTACGCGCCTTACAAGTACGACCTGCGGCACTTCAACACGATCGGTTCGATCAGCTACGACCACCCCGACCCATCGATTTTCCTGGTGCTGCAATCGGTGTCGGACACACCGGGGGTCGACAGCATCGACTTCGTGATTTTCCCGCCGCGCTGGCTCGCGGCCGAACACACGTTCCGTCCGCCCTGGTTTCACCGCAACATTGCGAGCGAGTTCATGGGACTGATCCACGGCGAGTACGACGCGAAGGCGGACGGCTTCAGACCGGGCGGCGCGAGCCTGCACAACTGCATGAGCGGCCACGGCCCGGATGCGGCGACGTTCGAGAAGGCGAGCGCGGCGGATGTGACGACGCCGCGCAAGGTCGATGCGACGATGGCCTTCATGTTCGAGACGCGTCACGTGATCCGGCCGACCCGCGCGGCGCTCGCCTCCGCGCAATTGCAGGCCAACTACCATCAATGCTGGCTCGACATCAAAAAGCACTTCAATCCGGAGCAGAAATGAGCGCGATCAACGAAACCCATGACCCTTCGCTGCTTAGCTGGGTCGAGTCCGCCAACGTTCGCGACGCCGACTTCCCGATCCAGAACCTGCCGTTCGGCCGCTATCGTATGCGGATGCCCGGTTCGCCAGGTTCGGAGGCAGACTACCGGATTGGTGTCGCGATCGGCGACCAGATTCTCGATCTGCAGCGCACCGGCCTGATCGACAGCCCCGACATGAACGTGCTGATCGCGCAGGACGCGGGGACCCGCCTGCGCCTGCGGCGCGCCCTCTCGCGCGGCCTCGCGCAGGGCAGCGCCGAGCAGCACGCATGGTCGAAGCTGCTGACGCATCAATCGGAAGCCGAATTGACGGTGCCCTGTGCAATCGGCGACTACACCGACTTCTACACGGGCATTCATCACGCGACATCGGTCGGCAAACTGTTCCGGCCGGACCAGCCGCTGATGCCCAATTACAAATGGGTGCCCATCGGCTACCACGGCCGCGCGTCGTCGATCCGCGCGAGCGGCCAGACATTCCCGCGGCCGCACGGGCAGACCCGGATGCCCGACGCCGCCCAGCCGGGCGTGGGCCCGACCCGGCGCCTCGACTACGAACTGGAACTCGGCTATGTCGTCGGGCGCGGCAATGCGCTGGGGCAGCCCATCACCATCGAAAGCGCGGAAAGCCACCTGTTCGGCGTCACGCTGCTGAACGACTGGTCCGCGCGCGACATCCAGGCCTGGGAGTACCAGCCGCTCGGCCCGTTCCTGTCGAAGAATTTCGCGTCGACCGTCTCGCCGTGGCTCGTCACGATGGAAGCGCTCGCGCCGTTTCGCGCCCCGCTCGCGCGTCCGCACGACGATCCGCAGCCGCTGCCGTACCTCGATAGCGCGTTCAATCGCGCATCCGGCCTGCTCGACATCACGCTCGAAGTCCTGATACAGACGGCGCGGATGGCCGCGACGGGCATCGCGCCGCAGCGGCTCACGCTCGGCAGCGCGCGCGCGGCCGCGTACTGGAGCGCCGCACAGCTGGTGACGCACCACACGGTCAACGGCTGCAACCTCCAGCCGGGCGATCTGCTCGGCTCCGGCACGCTGTCGGGCCCCGCGCCCGACGAAGCCGGCTCGCTGCTCGAATTGACCGAGGGCGGCAAGAAAACGCTCACGCTCGCGAACGGCGAACAGCGCACATTCCTTGAGGACGGCGATACCGTGATCATGCGGGGCTGGTGCGAACGCCCGGGCGCCCGGCGCATCGGGCTGGGCGAAGTGCGGGGCACCGTGCGGGCGTGACCGGGCCGGGTCGAGCGCGCACCCTCCGTGCGGAACCCTGCGGAACGGTGCGCGTGCGCGCCGGCGAAGTACCTGGCCGGATCAGCACAGCGCCGCGCACACGGCTGCGACGATCGAGCCGATCACGAGCACGGCGCCCACGGTCTTGCGTCTGTTGAGTTCGGTCCACAGCAGCACACCCGTCAGTGAGAGCAGGATCAGCGCACCCGCGAAGGTGTCGACCACGAGCACCCAGGCGACGCTCATGCCCACGCCCTTGTGCAGGTTCGCGAGCGTCGCGAGCAGCGTATTGTCATTGCGCCTGAGCGTGACGAAGTCGTTTCCGCGCCAGTACTCGGCGATCACGCTCGCCTCGGGCGACGCAAAGACGATCTGCCAGTGCTCGGGCTGCACGCTCCGCCGGTCGCCCCAGGCCACCGCATGGCGCGGTTCCTTCTGCACGCGTCCCATGCGTGCCGGCAGCTTGAGGTCGGGTTGCGAGCGCAACCACTTTGCCAGCGCGTGGGGGGTATCCGGCGCGGGATCGGGCAGCGCAAGCTGCAGCGCTGCCACCTGCGGCGCACCCTGGGAAATGCGCAGCGGCGCACCGCGATGGTTGAGCACGAAACCTGTCACGCCGAACAGCAGCCCGAGCGCCGCGCCCCACAGCCCCACCCAGCCGTGCACTTTACGCAGCCATTTGATGAACGCGGCGCGATGCGAACGCTGTGCGCGCGCGTCCCGTACGATCGGGCGGTGTTGCGTCTGAGCGGGCTTCGCCGCGTCGATGGCCGCCCTGTCGCGGGCGTTCACGTTTCGCTCCAGAGCCGCAACAGGTTGTGATAGCAGCCCACCAGCGTGCGGCGCGCCTGGGCCTCGGCATCGCTCGCATTCAGGCGCTGGATGGCGGTATCCAGGTCGAACAGCAGCGCGCGCTGTGCGTCGTTGCGCACGAGGCTCTGCACCCAGAAGAAGCTCGCAAGCCGCACGCCGCGCGTGACCGGCGTGACCTGGTGCAGACTCGTGGCCGGATAGACGATCATGTCGCCCGCCGGCAGCTTCACGTGCTGCACACCGTAGCTGTCCTCGATCACGAGTTCACCGCCGTCGTACTCGTCCGGCGCCGAAAGAAACAGCGTGACCGACACGTCGGTGCGCAGCTTCACGCCGTTGGGCAGCACGCGCACCGCGCCGTCCACGTGACTGCCGAACGTCATCCCGCCTTCATAGCGGTTGAAGAGCGGCGGATACACCTGGTTCGGCAGCGCGGCACTGATGAAAAGCGGATGGCGCTCGATCGCGCGCACGATCACGTCGCCCAGTTCGCGCGCGATGGGCGTATGCTCGGCGATCTGCTGGTTGCGCTTGACGGGCGCCCCCGCATAGCCCGCCGTCGCGCGGCCGTCGACCCACGCGTGCCCGGCGTCGTCGAGCCGCGCACGCAGCGCGCGCAACTGCTCGGGAGTGAGAACATCCAGAATGTGCACCAGCATCGTGTTTCCTTGTCCTGTGTCGTGCGGCGGTGTCGGGTGGTCAGAGCCGATAGTCGAACGTCGCGAGAAGCGTGCGGCCGACGCCCGGCACCGAACGGCCGCCGTCGGACGGAATCAGCGCGTCGTAATAGAACTTGTTGGTCAGGTTCAGCAGGTTCAGACGCACGTCCCACTTCTTCTCGCGATACCCGAGCATCGCATCCCAGCGGGTGTATCCGCCCACCGACACATAGTTCGTATTCGCCGCATAGCGTGCCGACATGTAGGTGGGACCGCCGCCCACTTCCCAGTGTGGCACGAAATCGTACGTTGTCCATAATGTCAGCGTATTGCGCGGCGTGTTAGCGGGCGTGTTGCCCTGGGTGCCGTCCAGCGCGCGCAGCACGACGCCGTCCATGTACGTGTAGCCGCCGAATACCTGCCACTTGTCCGTAAGGTGGCCGCTCACGCCGGCCTGGAAGCCGCGCACGCGCACGTCGCCGTCCAGCCGATACTCGCCCGAGGACGTCTGCGTGCGCGCATTGTCCATCTCCTGCTGGAACAGCGCCGACGTCACCGACAGGTTGCCGCCCAGCAGATCCCACTTGCTGCCCACCTCATAGGACTTCGTATGTTCAGGCGCGAGGTTCTGCGTATTGTTCGTGACGGTGAGCGCTTCGAGCGAGGGATCGAACGAAGTGCCATAGGAGAAGTAATACGACTGCCAGTCGGTCGGCTGGTAGATGACGCCTGCGCGCACGCTCGTATAGGTGTTGGTCTGATCCGCATACGCGGGCGCGCTGACCGTGTTCGCGATGTGGGCCTGAAAGCGGTCCCAGCGTACGCCGCCGATCAGCTTCCAGTACTCGCCGAGCGACATCGTCTCGTTCAGGTAAGCGGCCAGCGAGGTCGCGCCGGACGCGGCGTGGTTGCCCACGGTCCGCGTGACGTTCGACGGCGTCGTCCCGTACAGCGGATCGGTCAGCGATACGATGGGCAGGTTGCCGCGCGTGGAGGCCTGGTTCGTGTAGCTGTCGTGCCCAGCCTCGATGCCGCCGATCACGTCGTGCCGGATGAACCCGGTGTCGAACCTGTACTCCGCCATCGTGTCGTTGTAGACCGAATGATTCTCGATCACGCGGTCGTGGCTCGCCAGCCTGACGTACAGGTCGGCGAGCGGCAGCGTCGTGTAGTTGCCCTTGCTCAACGCGGGGCTCGTGGCGAGCGGGCCAGTCAGCACGGCGCCCGGCGCCGTCTCGCGCGCGTCGGTGAGCGAGTGCGAGAACTGCGTCTGGTTGCTGATCCTGAACCGGTCGTTGAACGTATGGTCGATGCGCGCGGACACCGTCTGCACGTCCTGGATCGTGCGGTCGTCGGTGAGGCCGTAGTAGGTGTGCTTCGAAGGCGCATACGGATGACCGTCGATCGACTGCACGCCGTAGTCCGGCATGTCGTCGTTATGCTGGATCAGTGCGGACAGCGTCACCTCGGTCGGCGTGCCGATGCCGAAGCGCAGTTCGGGGGCGATCCCGTAGTCCTTGTTCTTCATCTCGTCGCGTGTCGAGCCGAGCGACTGCCCGAATGCGTTGAGGCGGAACGCAGCGGTATCGCCGAGCGGATGATTCAGGTCGATGCTGGTGCGATAGCGGTCGTCGGTGCCGAGCGTGGTCGACACTTGCGCGGACGGCGTGAGATTCGCCTTCTTCGTCACCTGATTGACGACGCCGCCTGTCGAGCCGCGGCCGAACAGCATCGACGACGGCCCGTACAGCACCTCGATCGCGTCGAGATCGAACGTGTCGCGATAGTACTGGTTGCGGTCCCGAAAGCCGTCGAGATAGATGTCGTTCTGCGCGGTGAATCCGCGCAGGTTGATGTTGTTGCCGATCTGCCCGCCTTCCGCGCCCCCGATCGTGATACCCGGCGCGTTGCGCAGCGCGTCCTGGAACGAGGTCGCGCCCTGCGACTGCATCAGGGCCTTGTTGATGACCGTGACGGTCTGCGGGATGTCGCGCAGCGCGGTGGGCATCTTCGCGCCGACCGTCGACCGTTCTGCCTGGAAGTCCTGACGATCGGCTTCGCCTGACACGGCGATCGCAGGCAGCGTCGAGCCCGCCGCCCTGTCCGGGAGAGCGGCCGGCGTGGTCTGTGTGACAGAGGGCGCGCTCTGCGCGAGCGCGGGGGAAGCGAAGGGTGCGGCAAAGGCCAGCGCGAGCGCACTCGCGAGCGGCGTCCTGTTCAGCATGGGAGTCCTGTCCGACGAAGGTCCCGGCCGGCGCTCGACATCGGCAATGTCGCGTGGCGGCACGGGTACGCTGGCTCGCTGGACGTCCCTCAGGTGAACAAGGACACGACGTCAGGCTGGCTGGTGTGATGGAACGGGCCGGCGTGGCGCGGCCCGATACAAATGCGAATGACTATCATTACATGTGTTTCGCTTTATTTCAACTGTAGGGTTATCGATAGCCTGGCAGGGGCCTGTCGAAAGGCCGTCGGTCGAACGGCGCCATGTTGCGCCGCCCGGCCGCCGCACGGTTGAACGTTGCACCGTTCAACCGCCGGCGCGCATCCACTGGCTCGCTGGAGATCGCGCGGCAAAGAACATCCGCCGGCGGCGGGGCATTTAATTCAATAGCGCGCGGAAATTCACTTGCTGGTCTTTTTCATCATTTCGATGTCGGCGCATTTCCCAAACTTTGCGAAATTGCCTTTCATTTTCTCACTGGCATTTCCTTGTGCCGGTGAATCATTCGGCCAGTGCGAGGCATCCTGCGATTGAATGCGGCCCGCTCCGGCAGGCGTGCCCCGCCCCCTTGCCGCACCGTGCGAACGGCGAGCGCGGAGCGCCCCGGTGCGCGTCGGCGATGCGTCATTAAAAGCGCGACGGGTCTCGTTTGCGATCCGTCTTTCAGTGGCCCGAGACTCATGGTTTACCGGGGAAATAAACAGAATGCTCAGGCGATTCTTGAACTGGACTCCAACTCTTGCTAGATTGCAGGGGCTTTCCGGAGTAAGTTGACAGAGGATCGACAAGCAAAGGGGAAGGTTTTATGGCCGTCGTCGTACACCTCATCGCAGCCGGTCATTCGCGCGGGAGCGCAGCGTGACGGCGAGCCGGGCGGCACCCGGCACGAGCGCGTATGAGCACATCGTGCGCGCGCAGGACATCAGCCTCTCCTACGGCAAGATCCGCGCGCTGTCCGGCATCGATCTCGCGATCGGGCGCAACGAGATCGTCGGTCTGATCGGCGATAACGGCGCCGGCAAATCGACGCTCATCAAGGTCCTGACCGGCGTGGTGCGGCCGAGCGCGGGCAAGCTTTTCATCCGCGACGCAGAGGTCGACTGGAGCCGCTTTTCGGTGCACGAGGCGCACCGGCTGCGCTTCGAGACGGTGTACCAGGAAAAATCGCTGGGCGAGAAGCAGCCGCTGTGGCGCAATTTCTTCGTGGGCCGCCAGATCACCAACCGCTTCGGCTTCATCAAGGTGGCCGAAGAGCGGCGCATTGCGAACGATATCCTGAAGCACCAGCTCGGTTTTCGCGGCGTGGGGATCGACGCCGATTCGCTGATTGCGAAACTCTCCGGCGGCGAGCGCCAGGGCATCGCGATCGGCCGGGCCATGTACTTCGACAGCGACCTGATCATTCTCGACGAACCCACGGTAGCGCTCGCGATCAGCGAGGTGCGCAAGGTGCTCGACTTCGTGCGCTCGATCAAGGCGTCCGGTCGCGCGTGCATCTACATCGAACATAACCTCGCGCACGTGCACGAGCTCGCCGACCGGCTGGTCGTGCTCGATCGCGGCCGGATCGTCGCGAATATCCGGTCGGGCGAGATGACCCTCGAAGAACTCACGCGGTTTCTGATCTCGCTGCAGCAGAGCGGGCACGCACCGGCGGGGACCCGAACGTGAGCGATCCGGTCAAAGACAAACAGCCGGCGCGGCTCGCGGGTTTTCGCCTGCCGGGTTTCGCCCGTGTCGAGGGCGTGCCGAGCGTGGTCGTGTTCGTGCTGGTGGTCGGCCTGTTCATGGCGACTGCCCCGCGCGTCTTTCTCGGCTGGCCCATCTACCTGTCGTTCCTGACCACCGTGCCGCCGATGGCGGTGCTCGCGATCGGGCTCACGCTGGTCGTCGCCGCTGGCGAGATCGATCTGTCCTTCCCGTCCGTGATGGCGTTCTCGGGCTTTCTGTTCGCGTGGTGCGTGAACACCACCGGATCCGCCTGGCTCGCGGTGCTCGCGGCGCTGGCCGGCGGCGCGCTGGTCGGCGTGGTGAACGGCGTGCTGGTCGCGGTGGTCGGCGTGCCGTCGATCATCGTGACGATCGGCACGCAGTTCCTCTGGGCCGGCGTGGCGTCGATCCTGTCCGGCGGCCTCTCCGATGCGCTCCAGCAGCTCGCCAGCGGTTCGGCCTATGCGGTGTTCGCGGGCACGCTGTTCGGCGTGATTCCGATGCAGGCGCTGTGGGCGCTCGGGCTTGCCGTGTTCATGTGGTTCATCCTCAATCGCCACCGGTTCGGCGAGCACGTGCTGTTCATCGGCGACAACCGCAACGTGGCAAAAGTCATGGGCATCAACGTGGTGCGCGAGACGGTGAAACTGTTCACGCTGATGGGCGTGCTCGCCGGGTTCGCGACCGTGCTGCTGACGCTCGAGAATCTGAACTATTTCTCGACCCAGGGGCAAGGCTATCTGCTGCCGGCGCTGGCCGGCGTGTTCATCGGCGGCACCTCGGTGTTCGGCGGCACCGCGACGATCGTCGGAACGTTCTTCGGCACCTTCGTGATCGGCATGCTGGAGGCCGGAATCGTCGCGACGGGGATTGCCGGCTTCTGGGTACAGGCGATCGAGGGCGTGGTGTTCATCGTCGCCGTGACACTGCATCTGCTGGTTGAGAATCCCGCCAGGCTGCGCACGTTGCGCGAGCGGTTCAGGCCCGGGGGGCGATGACGTCATTAAAACTGGAGACAGGAGCAGAAATGAACAAGATCGTGACGGGACTCCTTCTGGGAGCAGGCATGCTTGGGTTCGGCCTCGCGCCGCAGGCCGGCGCCACTGAGCCGACCACCACGGGGCCGCTCGGCGCCGGGATGACGATGTACATGCAGATGGGCGGGAACCCCGGCGACGGCGCCACGCTGCCTCGTCAGACGGGCGCGGCAGACGCGGCGCACGCGTTCGGCATCAAGGTGATCGAGCAGTACTCGGCATGGAGCCCGGAGACGATGCTCGCGCAGTTTCGCCAGGCAATGGCCGCGCATCCGACGTGCATCGGCATCATGGGCCATCCGGGCGATCCGGCCTTCGCGCCCCTGATCAAGCAGGCGGAAGACCAGGGGATCATCGTGACCGTCGGCAACACGCCGCTGCCCGCGAACCAGAAGCTGTATGACGGCAAAGGCTTCGGCTATGCCGGCGTCGATCTCTACGTGGGCGGGCAGATCACCGCGCAGGCGATGCTCGCCGCCGGGCTCAAGAAGGGCGACGAAGCGCTGGAATACGGCGTATTCAACGAGAGCGTGCGCAGCCAGTCCGATCGCGGTCTTGCGGATACGCTGGAGAAAGCCGGCGTGAAGGTGACGAAGCTCAATATCTCGTCGCAGGTGGACGCCGATCCGTCGCTCGCGGTGCCGATACTCGTCGCCTATATCGAGGCGCATCCTGACCTGAAGGCAATCGGCACGCAGCACGGCGGCGTGACCGGATTCATTCCGCAGGCGCTGCGGCAGGCCGGCAAGAAGCCGGGGCAAATCATCGTGGGAGGCATCGATCTGGCGCCGTCCACGATTTCCGGACTGCAGAGCAAGTACATCACCGCGACGCTCGACCAGCAGCTTTATCTGCAGGGCTTCCTGCCGGTCACGCAATGCGTGCTTTCGGCCGCGTATCATTTCGCCGGACTGACCATCAATACCGGCGCCGGCGTGGAGACACCCGCGACGATCGACTCGCTCATTCCGCTGATCAAGCGCGGCATTCGCTGAACGGGAATGCGGGGATTAGCAGCGAACGCTCTGAACGGACGGGTTCTGATGAGGCGCCGGAAGGACGGCGTTATCGGACACGTCGATCGCAAGATGGCCTTCGATGTCGCGAAAAAGCGGGGATAGACGTGCCCCGCCCCGCTTTTTCGGACTGTCTTCTCTGCCCGATGACGAGACCGCGAAGGCGGACGCACCGCCGGCTTGCCGTGCCGTGCAACCGCGAGCCTGTCCGACAGCGCGCGCCCGATACCCTTGCTCGCGCCCGTGACCAGAAACGTACGTTCAGCCATATGAAACTCCTGTGAGTGCGGGGACGATCTCAGGCGCTGAAGCCGCCGTCGATGCTCAGGTTCGCGCCGGTTACGAAAGCCGCTTCCGGGCTTGCGACATAAGCCACCAGGCCGGCAATTTCGTCCGGATGCGCGTGTCGCTGAATCGCCATCATTCCATGCAGCGCGCCACCAAATTCACCGCTCTCCGGATTCATGTCCGTGTTCGTCGGACCGGGCTGGACGTTGTTCACGGTAATGCCTTTCGGACCCAGATCTCGCGCCATGCCGCGCACCAGACCTTGCAATGCCGCCTTGCTCATCGCGTAGGCGGCGCCGCCCGGGAACGGCATGCGGTCCGCATTGACACTGCCGACATTGATGATGCGTCCGCCGTTCCCCATATGCGGCAACACCGCCTGTGCCGCGATAAACGCCGAACGCACGTTGATATCGAACGTGCGGTCGAAGTCGTCGAGCGCGTAGACGTCGACCGGGCCGAGCAGCAGCACGCCGGCGTTGTTGACCAGGATGTCGATGCCGCCGAAATCGCGCGCGACCTGATCGATCGCCGCCGTCAGCGCGGCGACATCGGCGGAATCGGCCTGGATCGCGCGTGCGCGATCGCCTTGCGCTTCGACCTCGGCAACGAGTTGCCGCGCCCGCTCCGCCGAGCCTTGATAGGTGAATGCCACCATCGCGCCCTGACGCGCCAGACGGCGCACCACCGCGGCGCCAATCCCACGTGCACCGCCCGTTACAAAGGCAACCTTGCCATCGAATTCCCTATTCATTTCGCTATCCTTAATAAATGATTTTGTCCGTTGATACGGATCGAAGTGGAAGGCGGCACAGATCGTTTCCGCCTCTGGACACATCATGCCCAACGTGAGGCGCGGTGTTGTTCCCGTCTTTCGACGGAGATGTTCGGATTCTTCGAACGTCTTGACGGATGCGCGGTCCCGCCTGGAGGCCGGGGGACATGCGCATCAACATGGTCACATCAAAGTGGTTCCATTAAATAAGCCAAAACTGGTCACTTCAGGTAACCGTTGGCGTGCGTAATATTGGAACTGCCGCAACACCTTGTATCCCTAAACACCGAGGTTTTCATCATGCAAGCACGTCTCGACTTCTATCAGGCAAACCCGAACGCCGTCAAAGCGCTGATGGGCGTGGAGCAGCATCTGCTCAAGTCGGCACTGGAAAAGCCGCTCGTCGAACTGGTCCGCCTGCGCGCGTCGCAGATCAACGGTTGCGCCTATTGCGTGGACATGCATAGCACCGATGCGCGCAAGGCCGGCGAAACCGAGCGTCGCCTGGCGGCGGTCGTTGTCTGGCGTGAAGCGCCGTTCTTTACGGATCGCGAACGCGCCGCGCTCGAATGGACGGAAGCGGTCACCCTCATCGCTCACGACCGCACACCGGACGCCGTCTGGGAAATCGTGCGACCGCATTTCACCGACGCCGAACTCGTCGATCTGACGCTGCTCGTGTCGACGATCAACAGCTGGAACCGCTTTGCGATCTCGTTCCGCAAAATCCCGGCATAACGCAGACTGGATGCCGTCGCGCTCTATGGCATTGCCCGTTCCCTGACCGGTCTTCCACGCGGTCCGGGGGTCCGGGGGTCCGGCGCTGTCTGGTTATGGCACGCTTGACGCGCACGACCTCGACCGCGCGTGGTGGATCATCGCAACGAATTCCTCGGCGCGCCCCCGTCCCACGAAGGAGCCGTTATGCTGACCGACGACGAACTGACGCTGCTGGAAACGATCCGCTCCAGCGGCAGCCTGTCGCGCGCTGCGGCGCGGCTCGGCAAGGCACCCTCCACCGTCTCGCATGCGGCGCGCCAGCTGGAATCCCGTTTCGACGCGCTGCTGTTCGACCGTCGCCGGTACCGGATGGAGCTTACGCCGGCGGGTCAGCTTCTGGCCGACGAGGCGCGACGGCTGATGGTGGACAGCGAACGATTGAGCCAGCGTGTGCGCCAGGTGGCGAACGGGTGGGAGGAGCGGCTGTGGATCGTCACCGACGAAATCGTCGAGTTCGAACTGCTGATGCCGCTCATCGATGCCTTCGATGCATTGCAGTCCGGCGTGAGCCTGCGGGTCACATCGGAGGTCCTCGGCGGCACGTGGGAAGCGTTGCGTGACGGCCGCGCCGACCTTGTGATCGGCGCGACCAATGAGCCGCCTGCGATGCCGAAGCTCCAATGGACCGAACTCGGCGTCATGGAATGGGTGTTCGCGATATCGCCGCGTCACCCGCTGGCAAAGGCTCGCGCACCGCTGACCGGCGAACAGATCGCCGCGCACCGGGCGGTCGTGGTAGCCGACAGTTCGCGCACGCAGCATGCGCGTGTTTACGGCGTCCAGGGAGGGCAACCCGTTCTCGCCGTGCCTGGCATGTACGCGAAAATCATCGCGCAGCGGGCCGGTCTCGGTGTTGGCTGGCTACCCCGCCACCGCATCGCCTCATTGCTGGCGCGCGGCGAGCTCGTGGAATGTCGGACTCAGGAACCGCGTGAACCGAATATGTTGTTCGCAGCGTGGCGCACTGACCGGTCGGGTCGAGCGCTGAAATGGTGGCTTGAGCAATTGAGGCAGCCACGTCTTGCGCACTATATCCTGCGCGGTATCGACCGGTTCGATACACTTCGCAGTACATAACAAAGTGCTGCGCCTGTTGTAATGCACCGGACACCGGCGCCTGTCTCCAGCTTCCGTCCCCGTCGCCGGACCAGCCGTTGGCAGACGTGGGGTTCCCAGCCAGCTACCGCAATTTTCCGTTGTTCCCGTAACCGCATGGGTAGCATGGGTACAGACCGCTGCAATGCGAATGCAAACGGACGACGCGCGTACCAGGCGGCCAACGTTCACGAGAGAGAACGATCCGACATGTCGGATTGTGGACGGCCTATAACGCAGGCTCGAGCGCCTGCTTTCTGGCTGGGCATTGCGGCGCGCTGCGCCGAACGGCAAGCGAGGGGGCCTGGCCGGCGACCGACGTAGAACAATGCAGACGCGGTGGCAGCGGAGTAAAAAAAGTGGGGCCCAAAACGAAAAAGGGTTACAGACTCTCATCTGTAACCCTTTGATTTCTTTGGTCGGGGCGAGAGGATTTGAACCTCCTACCACCTGCACCCCATGCAATTAATTAGTGGATTTCCGAAGATCGCACATGATCGCAACGGAACATAAAAATGTATAAAATACAGTTACTTGCGATGGATTTTCGGTCCCAGAAGATCCGCCAAGTTCCACGGACAGCCAGCCAATTCGGTGGGGTAAAAGTGGGGTAAAAATCTACGGTGACCTGTATGGGCAAGATCACGGTTAAGGAGCTTGAAGCACTGACTGCGGGCGATGACGGTCGCGGTCTCCGGGAAGATGGCGGAATCGTCGGCCGTGTCCGTGCAGGTCGACGCGGCGTTACCGTGCTCTTCCGATACGAATTCAAACTTGGCACAGACAAGAAGGATCACTCTTTGGGCTCATGGCCCAAAAAGAGCCTCGCCGACATCCGAGCCGAACGCGATCGGATGCGGGTCAGCGTCGCTGACGGCATCGACCCAACTGCGGCTAAGAAAGCGGGGCGGATCGAAAGGCAAAACGCTGTCGAAGCCACGCTCGCCGAAGCCGAGCGGCAACGTAGCCAATCGTTGACCGTACAAGACCTCTTCGACGAATGGATAAAAAACGGCGTCGCAAGAAGGGATGGGAACAAGGAGTTGCGCCGCCAATTCGAGAAAGACGTGCTTCCCGTCATCGGCCACATCGAGCTGCGAAAATTGACCGACTCCGATATTCATGCGATGGAATCCAAGCTGATCGCGCGTGGCGTTGTGCGAACGGCGATCATGACTTTCGACAATTTCGGCCAGATGCTGCGCTGGGGAGACGAGCGGCAGCCATGGCGCCGTCTACTAATCGATGGCAATCCCGTCAATCTGATCGACATGGACAAGCTGATTCCTGACGACTACGAGGAAGAGCGCGAGCGCAGATTATCGCTGGACGAAATCCGGCAATTGGCCCATATCCTTTCTCGCGCAAGGGCCGAGTACGCCGCGGCGCCGACCGGCACCAGACACACGCTGCAGCATCCTCTGAAACGTGAAACCGAGCTTGCCTTATGGATATGCCTGAGCACCCTCTGCCGAATCGGTGAATTGCTCGTGGCCAAGCGACAGCATGTCAATCTGCAAGATGGAACATGGTACATCCCGCGCACGAATGTGAAGGGGCAGCGGCAACACCGGCGGGAGTATCTCGTCTTCTTGTCTGACTTTGCCCGCCAGAAATTTACCGAACTGCTGGAACTATCTAGCGATTCCGAATGGTTATTTCCGGCTCGGAACAAGACGAAGGGAGATACCCACGTCTGCAAGAAATCGGTCAGCAAGCAGGTGGGCGACCGCCAAACACGTTTCCAGAATCGCAACAAGCCGCTTACCAAGCGCCGAAATGACGATAGCCTAGTACTCTCAGACGGGGTCAACGGCAATTGGACGCCGCACGATCTGCGGCGAACCGGGGCTACCATGATGCAAGAACTCGGTATCCCACTCGACGTCATCGACCGGTGTCAAAACCATATCGTGGCGGGCCCCAAAGTTCGCCGACACTACCTACTCTATGAATATGCAGCTGAGAAAACGGCCGCATGGAAAAAATTGGGAGACAAGCTCGCTGCGAGCTTATCTGTAGAAGTTCAGACTTGATCTGACAGTAAGGCCTTGCCAAGAGGCGGGGTTACCCGTTTTGATAGAGGTGCGAATCTTCATCAAAACAGCGCGCAAGCGCCAAGGAGTAACCCCGTGAGTAGTCTCAACCAAAACGTCATCCGCCACAAGATCGGTCTGCTGAATCTGGCCAGCGAGCTGGGCAACGTGTCGAAGGCCTGTAAAGTCATGGGCCTGTCGCGCGATACGTTCTACCGCTATCAGAACGCCGTGGCCGAAGGCGGCGTGGAAGCCCTGTTCGACAGCAACCGGCGCAAGCCGAACCCCAAGAATCGCGTCGAGGAAGCGACGGAAACCGCTGTTCTGGCCTATGCCACCGAGCAGCCCGCGCACGGACAGGTTCGGGTCAGCAACGAGTTGCGCCAGCGCGGCATTTTCGTGTCGCCGTCAGGTGTTCGGTCGATCTGGCTGCGCCACGAGCTGTCGTCCTTCAAGCTGCGGCTCATGGCCCTGGAGAAACGGGTCGCCGAAAGGGCATTGTGCTGACCGACGACCAGGTGGCGGCGCTCGAAAGGAAGCAGGACGACGATGTGGCCCATGGCGAAATCGAAACGGCCCACCCCGGCTACCTGGGTTCTCAGGATACGTTCTACGTGGGCACGATCAAGGGCGTCGGCCGTAAGCGTCCGGCCAAGTCACCTTGAATGCCGCTCAAGCACTTGCGAGTATCGCGTCCACTAAGAGCAAATAAGTGGACACGTGAACACTATCGAAGAACGCGCTCCGACGGAGCGCCGTCGCCGGCGACGCTACAGCGAACAGTTCAAGGCCGAAGTGGTAGCCGCCTGCCAGGCCACGGGCGTTTCGGTCTCAGCGGTCGCGCTGGAGCATGGGCTCAACGCGAACCTGCTGCGACGCTGGATTGATCAGGCCGAAGGCAGATTGCCGCGTGGAATGCCGGGGCGCCCGTCAGAAGTGCAGCCGTTACCGTCGCCGACGTTTGTTCCAGTCGCGCTGGAGCAGCGGAGTGTGCGCCCCGCAGAGATCCGGATCGAAGTGCATCGCGGCAACCAGTCGGTCACAGTGAGCTGGCCGGTCTCGGAGGCAACGCAATGCGCGGCCTGGCTGCGCGAGTGGCTGAGGTGATCCAGGTCGACGAGATCTGGCTGGCTGTTGAACCGCTGGACATGCGTGCGGGTTTCGATACGGCACTGGCGCGCGTGGTCAAGGTGTTCGGCGCTGCACATCCTCACCACGCGTACCTGTTCGCCAATCGCCGCGCCAACCGCGTGAAGGTTCTGATTCACGACGGTTTCGGCATCTGGCTGGCCGCCCGGCGCCTGAATCAAGGTCAGTTCAGCTGGCCACCTGTCGGCAGCGAGCCGAAGCAGCACACCCTCACGCACGAACAGCTCGCGGCGCTTGTGCTGGGCCTGCCGTGGCAACGCGTCGGACCGGACAGCGTGATCCGGATCGTCTGATGGCGGCGTAAACTGTTTCGCTTCTCCGGGTTGCTGGCTTCTGGCAGACTGATTCGCATGAACCTGCCATCCGATCTCGAAGCCCTCAGCCCGGAACAACTGCGCACGCTGGCAGCGCAGCTCGCGGCTCAGGTTCAGGCAAAGGATCTGGAGATCGAGGCGAAGGCGCGTGAAGTCAGCGAGCGTGACCGCGAACTGCGCTTCCGGCAGACACGTATCGACCATCTGACGCATGAGATCTCGATTCTCAAGCGCCAGCAGTTCGGCCGTCGCAGCGAGCAGTTCAACGGTGAACAGATGAACCTGCTCGACGAGGCGATCGATGGCGATCTGGCCGCCATCGAGATCGAGCTGGAGCAACTGCAACCCGCCACAGTCACACAGCGCGAACAGCCGAAGCGATCGGTTCTGCCTGCGCAGTTACCGCGCATCGAGATCCAGCACGAGCCGGACAGCACGACCTGCCGGTGTGGTTGCGAACGTGTCCGCATTGGCGAGGACGTCAGTGAGAAGCTGGACTACACGCCGGGCGTGTTCACGGTAGAGCGGCATATCCGGGGCAAGTGGGTATGCCGCAACTGCGAGACGTTGATCCAGGCCCCCGTGCCGGCGCATGTGATCGACAAGGGCATCCCGACCACGGGGCTGCTGGCGTCGGTACTGGTCAACAAATTCGCCGACCACCTCCCGCTGTATCGTCAGGAACAGATCTTTGCGCGTGCCGGTCTCGCCATTCCGAGGTCGACGCTGGGGGCGTGGGTCGGCGCGTGCGGAGTGCAACTGCAGCCGCTGGTGGACGCGCTCCGACAGGAGATGCTGAAGCAGGCCGTGCTGCACGCAGACGAGACACCGGTACAGATGCTCAGTCCCGGCAAAGGCAAAACACATCGGGCGTACCTGTGGGCGTATACGTCCACCCAGCTCAGCGGGTTGCGCGCCGTGGTCTACGACTTCGCCAGCAGCCGTGCTGGAGAGCATGCCCGGGCGTTCCTCGATGGCTGGCATGGCAAGCTGGTATGCGACGACTTCAGCGGCTACAAGGCATCGTTCCAGCAGGGCATCACCGAGATCGGGTGCGCTGCGCACGCACGGCGCAAATTCTACGAACTGCATGCCAACCACAGCAGCGAGGTGGCGAAGCAGGCACTACCGTTCTTCGCCGCGCTCTACGATGTCGAGCGCGACGCCGCAGCACTGAACGATGACGCCCGATACCAGCTTCGACAGCATCGAGCCAGGCCAGTGTGCGATGCACTTCACGAGTGGCTGATCACACATCGCCGGATCGTCTCCGAGGGCTCGGCGATAGCGAAGGCGCTGGACTACACGCTCAACCGGTGGGAAGCGCTGACGCGCTATCTCGACGACGGGGCTGTGCCGATCGATAACAACTGGGTTGAGAACCAGATCCGCCCGTGGGCTGTCGGACGCAACAACTGGCTGTTTGCCGGATCACTTCGTGCCGGTCAACGTTCAGCCGCGATCATGAGCCTCATCCGGTCAGCGCAACTCAACGGCCATGAGCCGCAAGCGTATCTCAAGGATGTTCTCACGCGACTGCCGACACACCGGCATAGCGATATCGCCTCGTTGCTGCCGCATCGATGGCAACCGGCCGCGACCAGCTAACTCCTTCCTCGCGCGTCAAGATGGGATGGCTGGCCGCTTACCGTCGGCCGGATCTATCAGCAGACCTTTGTCGATACCTACAGCAAGGTGGCCATGGCCAAGCTGTACACCACCAAGACGCCGATCACCGCCGCCGACCTGCTGAACGACCGCGTGCTCCCGTTCTTTGACGAACACCGCATGGGCGTTATCCGAGTGCTGACCGACCGCGGCACAGAATATTGCGGCAAGCCGGAATCGCATGACTATCAGCTGTACCTGGCGCTGAACGACATCGAGCACACGAAAACCAAGGCGCGACATCCGCAGACCAACGGCATTTGCGAGCGCTTCCACAAAACCATTCTGCAGGAGTTTTATCAGGTCGCGTTCCGTCGCAAGCTTTATCTGACGCTGGCGGAGTTGCAGACGGATCTCGATGCCTGGCTGGCTTATTACAACGGCGAGCGTACCCACCAGGGTAAGATGTGCTGTGGTCGCACGCCTCTGCAAACCCTCATCGCGGGCAAGGAGGTCTGGAACGAGAAAGTTAACCACCTGAATCTGATCTGACAACCACGCACCGTCAGAATGGGTAACTGTCAGATCGGGTCGCGACTTCTACAGCTTATCTGAAACTCCGAATGCTTGGGGGTGTCAGGAATTCCGTGTTCAAGGCGGGGTTGAGAATCACACGGATGGCCGAACAAATCGATCCGCGTAGAGGATAGCGAATTGGTTCATGGCCGCTTTCCAGTCTTTTGCTGCGCGTCCCCAGTCGGCGGTGATATTCCGCAATGCCAGCCAGATGAGCTTGGTCGCGGCATCGTCGCTTGGGAAATGGCCGCGCGTCTTGATGATCTTGCGTAGTTGCGAGTTGACATTCTCGATGGCGTTCGTAGTGTATATAACCTTGCGAATGTCCGGGGGGAACGCGAAGAACGGAATCACGCGGTCCCAGGCGCTGCGCCAGGCAACACTGACTGTCGGGAATTTCTGACCCCACGGGCTTTCGGCAAAGGCATCGAGTTCGGCCTGCGCGGCTTCGGCGCTCGGCGCAGTGTAGATCGGCCGGATCGCGGCCGCCAGCGCCTTGCGGTCCTTCCAGCTCGCGTAGGCCAGGCTATTGCGAATCAGATGGACAATACAGGTTTGCAGCGTCGTTGCAGGAAACACAGCTGCCAGCGCCTCGGGCATGCCTTTGAGGCCGTCGGTCACGGCAATCAGAATGTCGCCAATGCCGCGCGTCTTCAAATCATTGAATACCTTCATCCAGAATTTGGCGCCTTCGGTGTTCTCGATCCACAAACCGAGAATGTCACGCGAACCATCGGGCAGCACGCCCAAGGCCAGATAGACAGCCTTGTTGCGGACCACGGCGTCTTCGCGGATCTTGACGCGCAAGGCGTCGAAGAACACGACCGGATACATCGGCTCAAGCGGTCGGCTTTGCCAGGCGGTGACTTCGGCCATGACTTCGTCGGTGACGGAGCTGATGAAGTCGGGCGAGACTTCGGTGCCGTATTGCTCAAGCAGGAAGCCCTGGATTTCCCGGACCGTCATGCCGCGGGCGTACATGGCGACGATCTTGTCGTCGAAGCCGGTGAAGCGTCGCTCGTGTTTGGGTATCAGGATCGGCTGGAAGCTACCGTCACGATCGCGCGGTACCTCGATACGGACAGGACCATGCTCGGTCAGAACCGTCTTGCCACCCCGGCCGTTACGCTGGTTGGTAACGTCGGCCGGCCTGGCCGCGCCAGTGGGATAACCGAGATGATGGTTCATCTCTCCGTTCAGCGCACGCTCGATCAGGGCCTTCTTGAAGGCCATCGTCGCAGCGCTAATGGTTTCGGCTGTCATCGGGCCGTTGCCGAACTGCTCAAGCAACTCGGCGGGAATCGCCGGCAGATCCGCCGGCTGGGCTTTAGGTTTGCGAGGCATAAACTCTCCTTGGGAGCATGTTATGCCTTAAACACGAAATTCCCGACAGGCCCGAATGCTTCAATACCAGCACCGCAAGCATCGATCATCTGACGCTCGCGTTCTTGGCACACCCCACTCGATTGTCAATTCCAAGGCGGGAGCCCAGTCGGGACTGCGTTTCCGCCTGGTCACGCTGGATCGATACCGTCAGCGATACCGGAAATTCCATTCGGCAGTTCTCAACTCTGAGGAGACTGTATCGGAAAATCAATCTGCACTTCCCTTGAAATATCGCGGCCCCCCGAGCACTCAAGGACGGTTTCTTATTGAATACCGTCTTAGATACCGTCAAGTGCGTTCCAATGCGGTCCTCGCAGAGCTCGCAGAAGCCTCGCTACACACCCTATGGCGGCAGGCATCTCCGCTACGAAGCGACTTCTCTTGAAGCGATGTAGACGCCGCCGTTTAAAATGATAGTGTCAAATTCATACGCCGACACGTTCAATCTCCACTATATTCCGGCTCCACCTCGCCGACGTTAATCTCATACTGGCCGGGAGCCATTTCTACGTCTACATCCCACTTGGCCGGATCCACGTCGGTCTCAGCATCTCTAACGGTCAAAAAAGCTTTCACTTCAATATCCGTCTTGCGTCGAACTGTTTGTGTGTCAAGCTCCATCTCCTCCCGATCGATCGCATCCCAAACATAGAACGTCACATCGAGCAGCACTTCCACTGTCAACGACGCTGTTAATTCGACAACCCAGACAGACTTATCCTCCTCAAGATTCCAGACCTTCGTTCGATCGGATTGCAATACGTGGCTAATAACATCCGCTTCATAGGTCGCCGCTTCGACGCGGGGTACAACGCCACTGTACACATTCTCGACACTCCATGACGACTCGTGGATGTGCGCCCTGAATCCGTCAAGAAGCGCGGTCCGCACGGACGAACTCTCGTCCTCTACCGCGGAAGTGATCCGGTCAGCGATCGCCTTAGCGTGCTCGCCGGTGGCCTCGAAAAGCGCAATCAATTCGTCAAGTGACTTAACGCGATACAGATACTCCGACTTCTCTGCAAACTCGCTCCATCCCTCATCTCGCGAAGCGACAACCCCTTTAGTCTCATGATCACGCGCGTAGTCCTCAAGGAGCATTAAAGACGTTGCGTCCGGGAATTCGGCCTTCTTGTCCTTCCGCGTACCAAACGGCGGCTGTCCCGCGAAATATCGTTCAAAAATTCTGGGCATCATGTCATCGCCGCCAATCGGAAGTACCTCGCCGCGGCATCGTTCTGCGTAACTGTCGACGCGCTTGCGGAACACCGCCTCTGCGTTGCTTGCGACCGACAGGGCTTCGAACAATTTATCGATTTGCCCCATGTCAGTGCCGACAGCACGTTTGAGCGTATCAGAGCCCTTCCTGAACTCTCCCATAGCCTGCGTCACCGATTTCATAAGGTGACTAACAATTTCTCTTGCCGTGACATCGGTCAACAGAAGCTGCATCGTTTTGGGAGACACCTGAGGCAGCTGGTTAAGCACACCGGCGTCGAAACTGTACCCGGCACTTTGTATCAGGTCGGTATCGAGGGAAAAAAACGAGATTTCACCGCTCCAAAGCTGAGCCGCGGTCGGACGATCTTGAGGCATGTGTTTGGTTTGTGGATGGTCGATGCCTGATGATACCGACCCTGTTATGACTTCGCTAACGGCACGTTGTGCATTCAGCGGTTGTACTGACGCGGCGAGGCCCCCCCCCCCCCGCCTTTGCGGCCGATTGCCAGCGTTTGCCGCAGCCTCTGACCCGAATGTCAGAATTTTTCATCAATGTATTGACATTGTCAGATTCTTTATCGTACATTGCTGACATGGGAGGGCGCTATGTCTGACGGACCATTCAGAAATGTCGCATTAACTAGTCGTTGGAAGGTATACGGCCAAAAGCTGGTTAGCGACGCCGCGAGCGCTGAAGAGCGCATGGCGCAGGCGTGCCACAGCATGATTCGCGACGTAGACATGAAGACCTTTCATCCCCTTTTCGGCGAACTCAGTGCGCATGCCCAGCGCCCCCAAATGGACCTGGACCCTGTGGCAGCAATTGAGACGATCTTTGATCGCCATCCCAGATCGTTTCTGTCTGAGTCTCTGAGCAGGCATTTGATCGCCAATCTAAGGGATCAGATATCACCGGACAAAGCACTTGATCAAGCGTTGGGGAACACGGCAATAGAATGGATTGGCACCACCAAGAATCGACTCGACGAACACTGCATCCGCGCCCGCGATCTTGGGGACATGAAGCGCGAGGATTATCGCAAGGGGCTTGAGCGAAACCATGAAACCTTTTCTGCCATCAAACCCGACGAGCTCTGCGCTGCTTTGGCCTCCGGCAACAAGCGCGCATTTGGCGAAGCGCTCCATAAGAAAAGCGGCGTAGATGAGGGTCCCGAAGAATGAGCACTAGCATCAAAAAACCGGGTAGATCGGAAAAGCGCCTGGTTGTTCTCGAGAATGGGCAGAAGCGCGGTCGCGCCGTCCCGAAGGATGCCGAAATTGCGGAAATCGGCCAGCACATCTGCTTTGATCCGTCAGCTCTCGATAGCTTTGACGTCGAGGGGTGCAAGCCAATTCACTACGAGATGCTGGTTCTTTGTGCCGCCGTGGAGTTCGCTGATCGTCGCTGGAAGCGGCCACTGAGTTGGAGGCGCATCTTGCATGTGACTCTTCCCGTTGCCGACCCCAAGAACTGGCAGCAGCCGGACGTTCTGAACAGCCTCCAGGGCGTCTTGAACCATCTGACCGGCGACAACTGGCAATTCAGCTTTGTGAAAACGAAGGCGCCCTCGCCTATCGGCTCGCGACAGATACCATTGGACTTCGGTATGACCAAGACCTTTGCTGTTGCCTACAGCAATGGTTTGGACTCGCGCGCAGTATCGGCCTTGAGTGGCGCAAGGGACGAAGCCCTTTGTATCCGAGTTGCCGGAAATTACCAGCGTCCCAAAGACGGCGATAGCTACTTCACGCAGATTCCCTTCGAGACCAAGGAATACCGTAGCAACGAGAGTAGCTTCCGCTCACGCGGATTTCAATTCGCAGCGGTAACAGCGATTGCCGCGCAACTTTCAAACGTGACTCGAATTGTTGTTCCAGAGAGCGGACAGGGAGCGCTTGGGCCAGTACTGCTTCCGCTGTATAACGTTTATCCTGACTATCGCAACCATCCGACGTTCTTTCGAAAGATGGAGCAGTTCATAAGAGCATTGCAACACTATCAGGTCAGCTTTGAACAACCGCGCCTCTGGTTCACGAAAGGCCAGACATTAAGCGCATTCTTGCGGATACCCGGAAAGTCTAAAAAACATCTGACGAACACTCGATCCTGCTGGCAAACGCGCCGTGTCGTCAATGTAGGTGAGAAGAAGCAGTGCGGCCTGTGTGCTGCCTGCTTGCTGAGGCGCTTGAGTCTACATGCCGCTGGCGTCAGCGAGGCGCGCGACACCTATGTTGTGTGCGACCTCGCCGCCTCCGATGTCGAGGATGCTTTATCGGTTATTCCTCGGAAGGCCGATAGAGACATCATGGTCGAATATGGAAGCGTCGGTGTGCGCCATCTGCAGCATCTTGCAGACATGGCCGGTCAACCCGATGACGGTCTTCGCGCGTACGCCTCGCAAATCGCGATCGCGACCGGGGAAACCTATGAGGAAACTTTGAAAAAACTGAAGTTGATGTTGGCATCACATGCCAGCGAATGGCGAGCATTTCTGTCCACTCAAGGGCAACAAAGCTTCCTGAACAACTGGATGGATGGAGGACGCTATGGCTGATCTGAATGAGCTGACCTCACAGGAAATTGGACGCCGCCTGCGAATAGCACGAGAGAACGCAGCCATTCGGCAAGAGGATGCAGCCCAAATCATTGGCGTTTCCCGCCCTACTCTCGTGTCCATCGAGAAGGGCGTACGCCGCGTTCGTATTCAGGAAATCCAGTTGCTCGGCCGCCACTACGGCGTATCAGTGAACGCCCTGCTCCGCCGGGAAGCCGTTCACGTCGACTTATTGCCTCGTTTTCGAAAATTGCGTGAGACAGAAGACGCGCAAACCGCTGATGCTATCCGGCTATTCAACGACTTGATTAAAGCGGATGTTGAAATGGAGAATATACTGGGCATCCAGCGTCGACGAAATTACCCGCCGGAGCGCGGCCTCAATGAGGGCGACGTCACGGCACTTGCCGAAAAGCATGCCAAGGAATTGCGCGACTGGCTTGGTCTTGGCCCTGGACCGATTGCCGACATTTTCTCGGTAATCGAGCTGGATCTTGGCATACGCCTGTATCAGCGTCGCCTTGCTTCCAACTCGAAGATTGCGGGCCTCTTCAGCTACGATGAAAGCATTGGTGCCTGCATTCTTCTCAACGCTAGTCATCCGCTACCGCGGCGCATCCAGTCCGCGGCGCATGAGCTCGGCCACTTCTATGGCACGCGTCAGACTCCGGAGGTGCTCGAAGAGGATGAGAAATTCCTGTCACGCGACGAGCGCTATGCCAACGCTTTTGGTCGTGCTTTCCTGACGCCGGCCAAGAGTTTCTCGGAAAGCTTCCGCCAATTGAAGCAAATCACTGGCAAGACGACCCGGCGTCTAATAATTCTCCTCGCCCAACAGTACAACATATCGCGACAGGCGTGCTGCCTCCGGCTCGAGGAATTAGAGCTTGCCAAGAAAGGTACCTGGGTCTGGTTCGAGAACAATGGCGGCATCACCGATGAGCACGCTCGGGAGGTTCTCGGCGAAATGACTGAACGCCGAGATCCGGCGAAAAGCGATGTCGACCGTCCCATCTCCCACCGCCTGAGCCTGATGGCACATGCCGCCTGGAAGCGCGAATTAATGTCCGAAGGACAATTGGCGGAGTTACTGAAGTTGGGCCGAGTGGAAGTACGCGGCATTATCGACCAAATCGAGCTTGAGGAAAGGGACACGGATGAACTACTCAAGCTCCCGGATTGATATCGTGAACCAATGGGTTCTCGACACCAGCGTACTGATTAACCTTCACGCGTGCAAATATGGTGAACGAATCCTCTCGGCGATCCCAAACGACATTCTCGTTCCCGAAATCGTCGCGGGAGAATTGGAACATGAGAGAAGCCGTAAAAATGGCGAGTACGCCTTTCTGCAGGCGCTTGTGGCAGATCGAATCGTTACTGTCGTCGGTCTAACCGACACTGAGTATCTGATTTTCCACGAACTTACTTCGGCATCTCCGTCGTTGGATGATGGTGAGGCCGCGACGATTGCCATCGCTGCCTCCAGGCAACTTCGACCTGTTATTGATGAACGAAGAGGGCGAACACGCGCCGGCACACTGCTGCCAGCGTTAGTGCCGCACTGGTCGCTAGACCTCCTTCGGCATCCGACGGTCATCGCCACACTTGGTGTCCAATATGCCGTAGACGCGCTATATCACGCCCTACGCGACGGCCGCATGCGGATTCCCTCGGAAAGCGCGGATGAAGTCATTGCACTCATAGGCACAGAGCGGTCGCGCGACTGCACTTGCCTGCCTGGGTATCGCGAACGATTTTCTGGCAGTCAGAACCATAAAGATGGTGACGTCACCGCGTTGACGGAGCGCTAAAAATAACTACTGCGCCAGTTCTTCACCCACGTCGATCGGCCTTTGCAAGCGCATACGGCGGGAAGGCAGATGTCGATCTGGGCTGGCGGAAAGCAAGGTGATTATTCGAGCTTCGTCGGCACGCGCATCTCTTCAACCTCGGACAAGAAGTCGTCCAGACATAATTTGGCCTGACCCAGGCATGTACGGATGCGCCTTAAGCGTGCGACCACGTGCCGATCACAACGGATAGCAGATCGGAAATGACAGTCAAGCAAAGTAGTGCAAAGACAGCGCAAGCTCCTAGCGATAAAAAAACAGGTGGCGGAACGGCTGTTGGCGGCGGGATCAATTTTCAGGCAGCCATAACAACCATCGTCGGAATACATATTCTTAGCGGTACTGCCTTGAACTGGTTCGAAGGTGTGTGCAACGACAAGCCGGTCGCCGTATGGGCAGAAAGCGAGGGGCCAGGCGATGATCTGTGTGTCGAGCTTGAGGACAACGTCAGTATTGAGGTCCAGGCGAAGAAGGGGCTAGCGCGTGGCTCAAACCTGTGGGCAGCTTTGCGGCGTATCTCAGACGCAATTCATAACGGTCATTTACCGTACGGGGTTTTGGCGGTTGCCTCAGATTCGAGCAAAACCATTTGCGAGGAACTGGCCAAAGACATCAAGCGCCTTGGACAAGGCAGAACCGACCATCTTTCGGATATCGGTGCCGACTGGGCTCGACAACTGAGTAAAGCCAATATCCCAGCCCAGACGGTATGCCGTTGTATGCGTATCCGGGTGGTCCACGCCCTGAGCGCGGAGGACACCAGTATTAATGCCGCAAAGGACATATTGCGTCGCGTTTGCGCGCGAGAAGAAGATGCTGATGCGGCGTGGAATTGTCTTTATCGGCAGGCCGTGCTTCTGATCGAAGATCGTGGGCGGTGGTGCTACGCGTTGCACTAAAGCCGATTGCTGCCGCTATGCAACTGGGAGCATCTTTCTCAGAACTGCTCCTGACTCGAGCGCTCGATGGGGCCAAGGTATTACCTCATCAGATCCGAAGCGCAACGGGTCTGAATTGGGTCATATTGGCAGACGGGCTGGACGAATGCGGCAGCGCTCACCACAAGGTAGCGGAACAGATCAATAAGTATGCCGTGGGTCATCCTGGCGTGCGAATAGTTGTGACGACCAGACCCATCGGCTACGAAACTGCAGAATTGTCGCACTGGACTCATTACAACCTCTTACCTCCCCGCAAGGAGCAGGGAGCGAACAATCTCCAAAAACTGGTGAGATCTGTGTTGATCAGCGAACCTTCGCTTTCAAGCGCTGCCGATTTATCCCAGCATCGGTCTGGAAAGATTTCGCCTAGCGATGCCATTTCGATCAGCCCACAGCTCCTTGGCATGTCCGCATCACTGATTTGCATGCGTCGCGCTCTGCCGACTACGCGCCTAGGACTTTACACTGAGCTCATCAGCCTGTTTGAGAAGTTGCCGGCCGATACCCCCCCGGAACAGGCTGATCTTTTCGAGACTGTTCTCGATATCATTGGCTGGGTCCTGATCAGCAGTCCGTTGATAGCATTCAGTGAATTGATCAATCGTACAGCCACGATGCTGGCGCCTCTTATGGGGGCTACACCGCTGGCACTGAAAAAAGACGTTCGACTCGCGATAGCTCACTGGGAAAGCGTAGGTCTGGTCGAGAAGGTTTTCCACCAAGGTACAGCACTACTGACCTTTATACATAAAACGTTTTGCGAATTTGTCGCCTCGCGTTTTTTGCTTAGCAATCGCCTTAATTTGAAGTTGATCGAGGATGCGATCGACCATCCTGAGAAGCAAGAGGTCTTGAACTTCGCGGTCGGGCTGGGCTTGGTTGAAGACTTGATCGAGGTGTACTTAAGTCGGCATGCCGCAGGGCGGCCAGGCCAATTACAACCCGCGCTTCTGATGCTTGGAAATAAAAATATTACCGTTTCCGAATCGTCTGCACAGGAGCTGATACGACAATCATTCAAAGCCGTTGAGGATGGGGCGAGCGATAAGTTCAGCGTAGGTCTTGCGCTTGCGGACGTTGGCGCAAGGGCAGGTCACCTTGCGGAATCGCTGGCTGTGTCAAAGCTTGCCGCAACCAATCCAGCAATCAAGCTCGTAGCGTGGGCCACTGCCGTCCGGTGTGAATCGTCTCACTATGACGCTACGACGCTGTCGGCGGTTTTCGTAGAATTGCTTCAACATGTAGAGATAAACAAAACTCGAGATATTATAAATAAAGAGGATCGATGCGATCTTGATCTGTTGCAGCTCGTCGCCTTGGCGGCATTGAAAGCGCAGCCAGATAATTCGGCCAGATCTTTCGCCGAGCATGAACTCTCGGACAAAAAACTACTAACCGTAGGATTCAAGTTTAAGGTCAACGACATTCTGAGATCCAGAGGAATTGAAGAGTTACCGTTGCCTATGCTGGACCATGAAAGAGGCGCATCACCCGTCACTCTGACCTACGCGGGCCCTAGTTGGACGGAAGTTAACGCTGGTGCGTTTCGATCAATCGCCAAGGCTTTCGCAAGCGGCCGCTCTACAAATGACATTGGGCAAAGTCGCCATCATGCGTTCCTTCAGTTTTCAGGTCTAATACATTCATCCGGGTTTTGGAAAAAACCTGCCAGCGACATTTCGTCCTGGGAGTACATTCACGATGAGCCTGCGGTGCAATCGACGATCAAGGCGGTCGCGCAACTGATTCCGCTTGACCTACATGCTCTGGCAGAGGAGGCCAGGGATTTGGTGGATCGGCTGGACACGAATTCGATTGATTCGATCTTCACTTTTCTGCCGACGGTGGACATAGATCCACCTACCTGGGAGAAAGCCCCAAACATACCGATCAACCGTGTCGAAGTCATGCGCGGCCTTCTTCATCCCTCTGCGTGGATAAACTGGCTGGCTGCGAGTCTTTTTCAGTACCTTCCCATGGAGCTGAATGAGCTTGGCGAAATATTGCGCAAGGCGACAGGTGATTCCTTACGTTATGTCATTCATCTGATTAAGTGCCACCATTTCGAGGAAACACAACCGATGCTATTGCAGCGCCTCAGCGAGAACGCCTCGGGGGATCTCAGCAGCATTTTCAAAGCGCTTTGCGATCTTCAGTCCCTGCCGTCGACTTCGCTCATGAACATGACACTGGCATGCCTGTGTTCCAGCGATGAACATACCGTTGAGGCTGCCACCGAGCTTCTCAGCTATTGGTTCGATCAAGGTGTCGCAATAGACGCAGACCCTGTCGCCAAGGCCATCGAACATTGGGGCGGACGTGACAGCTGGAAGAACAACGGCCTATCGAATACACCCGTGCTTTCTCTGAATGGACTTTTCGACAGAATCAAGGCAGTTCCGTGAGCGTCATTACCTTGGTGGCAAAAGGCGAGGTACCTTGCTGATTGATTCGAAGCGGATGATGACCGTGATCCAAGACGGTATCTCGAAGCCCATTGGTGCCGGATTTTCAACGCGGCCAATCTCAGTAGGCATGTGTCTAGACGCAATAAGACGGTGCCGCTCAGAGGGCCTATCGCCAAGAATCGCTCTTCCCGCTCGCAGGCACCAATACCAATCCTAGTTGCCTAATCGCTCTGGACGGACAGCTCGACGCAACTATGCGTTAACCAGCCCGATGGAATTACGCGCACTTCCGGGCTCACGCCAGCCGCGCCTCGGGCCGAGCAAGTAGGTGGCGCGCCGCCGCATTATGCCGCGGCGGCGCGACTCGTACGCCATCCTTGGACGCCCCAACGAGTTCGACGACAGTACACGGCAGTCCCGCCGCGTCGAACTTACGCGCTATAAACTCGCCCTCGTCTCTCTTATGGCTCGACATGATGAGCTGATAGCCTTCAAGCTCGACGAGGTTACGCATGACATCGACAAAGGCCGCAGTATGAATGATGTCGTTGTGCTGGAGTGGGTCATCGAGTAATAGGGCCCGCCAGCGCGACCATGGATAGGCGGTACTGGCAGCGCACAGGATGCTGAAACCATTCGCGGCCATTTGTCCTTCGCTCAGCACTAGTTGCGGCGGCAACGTGGTCCGATACTGGGCATTATCGACGGCATCCACATACCGCAGTTGCATCGCGAGGGAAGTGCGTTCGACGGTATGCTCGGCACTGAACTGCACGGTCGCGCCCGGCGCGCTCAGCAGCGCTCGATTGAACCCATCGATCAGGTCGTTGAGCGGCAGCAGGAACTGGGTTGAAAAACTCTCAGCTTCCGCCTTTAGTTGGTCGCCATAGGCGACCACCGCCTCCCGAGTGGCTGTGGTTAACCGGAGTGCCGCGCGCGCCGCCTCCAATTGCCCCTGAAGTTGTTGCGCGTAAATGGCAGGATTCTCCGCGGCCCCTTCCCCGCCTTGCTGGTCCATCTTAGCGAGCAGCGCGCGCAGCTCATCCTGCGCGAGAAATGATTCATAGCTCCGCGACAGCGCATTGATGCCTTCAAATTGCACCGCAAGGGCGCTGGCGCGATCACCTAGTGCCGCCTCCCTAGTCTCAATCGCCTGCGACGATGGTTCACCGTCCATGCCGACCTGCAGCCAATCATCGACCGCCGCCGCACGCCCCGCTTCAGCATCGCTGATTGCCGAAGCGATCCGCTCACGTTCGGCTTTGGCTGCGGCAAGCCGCTCGCGTGCCACGGTTTCGGAGTTGGCGGTTGCGACCCGCTTGACGGTAAGTTCGTCTAGGCTCGTGCGTGCATCCTCAAGCAGCTTTCGCTGCGTTTCGATGGCAGCGTCGGCGGCTTCGGTGCTCCACGGCTTCGGGTGGCCCTCCAAGCTCTCCTCGATCGCGCGTAACACCGTCTCGCACCGGGTGCGCCTTTGTACCGCCGTCGCACGCCGCTCGTCCAACGACGCCAGCGTCGCAGCCAGCGCATCGACGCGCGCTTGAGCAGAGCTGACATCGGTCGTACTGCCGCCGGCATCTCGGATATGCGCCGCGCGCGCGCGGGTAACCTCACTCAATCGTTCAGCAATCAGCGTTCCGAGGTCGCTTTCGGGACCTACCCCGAACCCCTCCGCGATAGCGGCGCGCTCGCTCGCAGTTACTTTTTCGGCCGCGATCGCGGCCGCGGTAGCCTCGACCTCAGCGGAGATCAACGATCGCGCCTGGGCGAGCGCCTGAGCAACGGCCTTCGTGCGATCACGCAATGCGTCCAGCTCTCGAACATCATCGGCGAGTTGGGCATCCTGAGCGGCTACCGCATTGCGCGCGCGTGTTTGAAGTTCTCCCAGGGGGAAACTGTTCGCGCAAACTGGGCATTGGGTGTCGTCATGATTGATGTGCGCAGCGAGCCCAGACAGGAGCTCGGCGAGTTGCGACGCATCGCGCCGCCGCGCCGCCAGCCTTGCATCCGCGTTTGCTTCGACTGTGCGGGCATCGTCGAAGGCGCGCTGAAGCGCGCTCAACTGGTTGCGGGCATGATCGGCAGCAGCGCTGGCGGCAGCGGCAGCCTTACGCTGAATCTGGGAGGCTGACTCTTTAGCCTGCAATGCAACAGCGCGCGTTGACCAGAGCTGGAGCGTTGCTTGCTCACCGTCCAGCCGGCTGAGCGTCGCTTGCGCCTCATGCGCTCGCAATAGCACGCTTTGCGCGCTCGTGACATCCGCCTGGCAAATGTCACGCTCGGCTTTCAACACTGCCTCGTCGGCTTGCGCTGCCCGCCGCTCAGCGTCGAGTGTGTCGAACTCGGCGATTGCGGTTCGTACGCGAACGCGTTCGCGATGCTCCGCTTCGATGCGTGCGAGGGTCTCAGCTTGTGCAGCCGCCGCCGATTCCGCGTTCGTCGCGGCGAGCATAGCCTCGCTTACATGGGTCGTTGCCGTAGCAATGGCACCATCGGCGGCGTCAAGGCGAGCGCCATTCCGACCTAGCACTGCGGACACCTCGCTGAACCGCGCGACGATAACGCGAAGGGTGTCAAGAACCGCACGGTTGCGTGCGATCTGCTGCTGCTCCGCATCAATGGTTGCCCGTGCGACGGACAGCCGTTCCGTAAAATCTTCCGACGTGTGCTCGCCTGCCGACAGTACCCCCTCGATGTTCGAAAGTCGTGCCTCGAGCGCTGCCTCATTCTCCGCACCCGCCGCGACCCCGCGCGCCCGGAGTCCAGCCAGTCTGGCGATATATCCCTGCCATTCCTCGAGCGCCCGAATAGCAGTATTGATCGCGCTCTCTTCGCGTTCCGCTCGCCGGCCAAAGGCGAGAGTGGTCGCTCGCCCCCGCAGCGCGGTTCGGATTGACTCGAGTCGATCGATCCCGCTTGGGCCTTTTAGCGCTTGCCACTGATCGGATTGGGCTCGGCTGGTAAAGCGCTGCTGCGAAGCTTGGCCTAGAAAATGGGTAAAACCGAGATAGGCGCCAATGTCGTTGATCGCTGTCCATTCGGGGTCCTTTAGCAAACTGAGCAACGCGCCGGTCGCAGGGTGCTCACGCAAAGTTCGCACCAACGACTCGCCCTCCGAAAAGGTCAAGCTTACTCGATGCGCTCCCGCCTCGGCGTCGCGACGCGTGAGGTAATCGCTTTCCTTTAGGCGCCCGATATAGTCCTGGAAGCGTCTAATGTTACCGGTCAGACACCATTCGATCCCATCGAAGAAGCTGCTTTTTCCGAGGCCGTTGGTTCCGACAAGCAGTGTAAGGCCGGGCCCCGGCGGTACGGCCAGCGTAAATTCACCGAACGTCCGGAAGTCTCTTAGATGAACTTCGCGTAGAAAGGTGTTGGTCACGTTGCGCTCCGTCGCTGCCAAGAGGCAACCAATTGGTCGACGAGGGAATCAGAGTCGATGCCGGGTTCGCTTGCAAGACGAAGCCATTCTCCCGCAGTGTCCCGTGGGACTTCATGGAAGACAGCTGCACGGCTCACGTTGTCGAGGGGCGCCATCGAGAAGACCGCGCCCGTGACCCACGGCCGGGCAAGGAAGCTTCGCTTGGCGAAATCGACGAAGCTTTGCTCGTCGGCGCTCGCGTCTCGCGGGCGCAACCACACGAGCTTGCGCGCCACACGCTCGTCCCGTTCAACAATCAGCGCTAGGGCTTTCCATCTGTCGACACCCTCGCTGCCGCGCGGACCCAGCACAATCACGTGCAGGTCGAGCGCGCCTGCCGAACTCAAATAGGATCTAGCGACAACACACTGATTGCGCACGCGCCGCAAAACTTCGTTTATCCCCTCTTCGTTAGGTGCCTCAGGGAGCAACGTCAAAAGCACCGCATAGCGGCCGATCTGCAGGCCGCGCACATGATTTGGCAGATCGCTCGGCTCGAGTCGAGCCGACTGCGCGTCGCTCGCACCGGCAAAAATATGGCCGGCATAGAAGGGCCTTGTCTCGACGGCAAGGTCGAGTTCGGCTGCGAGTCCACCAAGCAGACGCTCACCGGCGTCCAGACTTTCCTGGGCTGGGGACGACGAGGCAGTGTCGCTCATAATGTTAGATCTCCTTCTTCCTCGATTTCAGCTCTCAAGCGGGCGAAGTGCGCTTCCTCGATTCTTGACAGCAGGGCGCTGAGCGCCGCTGCGCTGGTTGAGGCAGCCGCGCGGAATTGAGAGTCGACCGTCAGCATGAGCTTTCCGTCGGCACCTAGCCGCCCGAGTAACGGTGTGCCGGTGTCGGAATTCCCTAGCGACCTATTCGCGTCCGCAATCAACGTCGGTGGAACCGACTGCATCGGTAGCAGGACGAATTCCGTCGTCCATGCGTGACGCAGCGCGACTATGGCCATATCTTCGCTGTCGATATAGCTTGCCGCGCAGGCATGGCCTGTCCGGCCAGTTCCATTGGCGTCGCGGACGAGATTGCCCGGATGGGCGCCGCGTGGCGCTGTGACCTGCCAGGCCGTTGCTACCGCGAGCGCCACCGCACACGCCCGAACAAGCGGCGGCAGTAGGAGGCGACCGGCGAGCACCGACGCTTCGCGGGTCGCCGCCGCCTCATCTTTAGCACAGACCGCCAATCCAAGAAAACGCGTCAGCAATGCGGGATCGCCGCGAAATTGCTGGACCCAGCTCTGCCAGATCGGGGCCATTTGCTGTCGAAGATCTGCTGCGGCCACAAATGATACGGCCCGCCCCGGATCCTCTCCTTGTCCGATGTAGCGTGTTAAGCGCAGATGCACGGCATCGAGCAACCACTGATCGAGCGCTCGATTGATCACAGTCGCGAGATCATCCGGCGGCATCGTTACCGGATTCAAAATCGATGGGTGGCCACCGAGTGCCCTGAGGTTCGGCGGCTGTAGCCCACCCGCGCTCGGCGATTCACTCGACAGGGCGGCTACGAACGGCTGCCAGCGAGCGACGTCAACGTGAAGGTCGGTCCGCGACGCATGGATCACCAAACGCGCCACAGCGTGCGCGAGGTCCGATCCCAGCTGCCCAGGGGCATCGGTCACGGCGAGGTCAAACTGGGGACTGTTATCGGACCATAGTGTCGCCACGTCCGCAAGTGTCACATCACCGCTCCATCTCGCCCCGCCTCCAGCTAGCCACAACTTACCGCTGCGTGGCATTGCAGCGATCAGGGCCTCTAGCCGGTAGCGTGGCGGAGGCAGCTTGGCTCGAGCAGAGAGCTGTGCGAAATGGGCGTAAGTCGTCGGATTCAGCTCTGGCGCGATGCTATCGATGGGGAAGCGTTGAACCCACGCCTCATGCTCGGCTGCATATCCTGCTAGCACGTCCGCGAAGGGCTGACGAACCGTTTCCCGGCCAGGTCCTCGCCGCGCAATCACCCAATCGGCGACAATGTTCACCGGACCGCATTCAAAGCGTCGCGAGCCATGCCTATCGCCGGGCTGCGAAGGTATTTGGACTACATCATCGCAAACGAGATGTGTGAAGCTCTCCGCGATTGGACGCGCGCAGGCCCTAGTCAGCAAATAGACGGCGAGCCGGTTCAATCGTGCCGTTCTGATCGACAGAAGCTCCGGCTCACGGGTTTGGAGGAAGAGCTGGACACCCGGTCGCAACCGATCCTGCATACCATCGACCAACCCAAGAGCTTCAACTTGGTTACCAATGGCGTGGTCATAGGCCGCGACAAAATCAAACCCTTGTCCCCTTGCTTCGGCCTCGAGGGCTTGATCGTCGATTCCCAACAACGCATCTCGCAAGGCTTGAACGCCAGCGCGTTGCGCGATGCCGCGAACGATGTCATCGTGTCGGAAAGTGGCGCTGGCAGAGGCGATCAGGTCAATCAATCCTCCATCGCCATTGCCACTGATGAGGAATGCTGGCCGCGGATTGCCATCAATATCCGCCCCAGGGACCCCGGCGTCGTGCCAGTAACTAGCCGTTTCCGTGTTGGGGATTGAGAAGCGGGGCTCAATTCCAAAGCCTATTGCGAGCAGGACGATGTCAAACTCTTGGCTCGCTGTCTGACGCGCACCTCCCGCCGCTTCCCGCTCGAAGGTCACGGTGAAGCGGCCTGCATCCGGCGTGACGGCTGTGACTGCGTGCCGCTCCCTGACTGTGAGGCGCCCTCCGGTCGCTGCTCGGACCTCGCTGAATTCGTGAAGCACGGCATCGCGCACATTGATGGCAGGTCCCGACCGCCAGTCGAGGATGGGTAGCTGAGCGAGTTCATGATCGGCATCCGGATTTGGCCAGTCGTAGATATGCGGATCCAGACGCCGTTGTTGCGAGTCACCTTGCAGTGGCAGCAAGTGATGAGCCCTTTCGAACAAATGGACGTCCGTCCCGCCTTGTAGCGCGAGACCGGCAGCTACCGTGATTCCTGCGGCACCGCCGCCGACCACCGCCACCCGAGCGTTAGCAGGAAGCAAGTGCTCGTGCTGCAACGCATGGGACAATTCGAGCCCACGAACCTGCTGCGAATAGAAGGTGATGCGCGTGTCGTAGAATCCAAGGACATAGATCCCCGGATGAGCCGCGATGCGCGCTCCAGCGATGATATCGGCGGGGGTCAGCACGCCGGCTCACCAGATAGAAAGGGAAGCGGCGCGCTGACACAGGACACCGACGCGCCCTCCAGCGCGCCGGCAAGAGTCACAGGGGCGCTATTGTTGGCGTCAACAAGAATCGCTGCCATTTGGCATGACTGCGCCATAGGATTTGCGGGCTTGCTAACGAGGTCGCTCTCGTTAGCGATCACCCGCTGAGAACCATGGCGAAGATTGCCGCGCACCGCCGCTAGCGTCAGCATCAACGACATCCTCGCCTTTCCTTCGCCTGATCAAGCCTGTACACGTCCAATCCCCTCGCTATCGTTCAGACTGCATACACCACAGCCTACTTATTTTAATGACTCTATTTCCGATGCAGTAGCTTCCTGCGTCGAGCACGCTACAAATAATTTTACACGCTGACACAACGGTTACGGACGACCCTGCGGCGGCTAAAATCGCACCTGTACAAGTGCTGCGATAGATGCTGTGGAGAGACTCCATGCCGCCAGAGCGTTCACGATGCCCACGCTCGGATCAGTGGTAGCCCGGGTCAACTTTACACCGCATGAACGCTGAAATCTGCGGGGAACGCCATGCAAGCCCGCCCGTGGGCATTGAGCATCACGAGTGCGGATCAAAACATTGACGAGAGCCGATTGCTGTCGTTTGTCGTTTGCTGAACTACTCGATGATCGACGGCGGCTAGGTGTGACGCCCGCCTCATACTGGGGAATTCCCCTTGCCCAGTACGAAGCGGGGCCGACGTTTCTGTAGGCTCCAACTAGTGTCCCGAGTTAGAAATTCGTAGACAAAATCGCTTGACGCTGGCGAGGATGTCGTCGGCTGACTTGGTCCAGTTAAAAGGCCTCGGGTCGGTGTTGTTGATCTGGATGTATTGGCGAATCGCCTGTTCGAGTTGTCGGGTGGAGCGATGAGTGCCACGGCGGATGTATGTCTCGCTGAGCGTGGCAAACCATCGTTCGACCTGGTTAATCCACGATGCAGAGGTGGGAGTGAAATGCACATGGAAACGCGGATGGCGAGCCAGCCAGGTATTAATCGAGGAGGTCTTGTGCGTGCCGTAGTTATCCATCACCAGATGGACGTCCAGTTGGGGTGGCACGTTGGCCTCGATGGTGCGCAGGAACTGCAGGAATTCACTGCTGCGATGACGCCGATGCAGCTCGCCAATAACTTCGCCCGTGGAGATGTCCAGCGCCGCGAACAGCGTGGTCGTGCCGTGACGCATATAGTCGTGCGTACGTCGCTCAGGAATTCCCGGGGCCAGCGGCAGAATAGGCTGCGTGCGGTCCAGCGCCTGAATCTGGCTCTTCTCGTCGACGCACAACACCATGGCCTTGAGCGGCGGGTCCAGATACAGCCCGACGATATCGCGCACCTTGTCGACGAAAAACGGATCAGTGGAGAGCTTGAAGGTCTCTTGCCGATGCGGCTGCAATCCGAAGGCACGCCAGATCCGCGAAACGGCTGTTTGCGACATTGCCATCTCGCGGGCCATTGTTCGCGTGCTCCAGTGAGTCGCGCCCGTGGGTACGGATTCGAGCGTGCGTGCGACGAGCGCATCCACCTGCGCGTCCCCGATCGTCCTCGGTGCGCCTGGGCGCGGTGCATCGAGCAACCCGTCCACACGGTGACTGATGAATCGCGAACGCCACTTCGAAACCGTATGCGAGGTGACACGTTGTCTTGTCGCGACCGTCTTGTTGTCGATGCCCTCGGCGCAAGCCAGCACAATACGCGCTCGCAGCGCAAGCGCCTGTGCTGTCTTGCGTCGCATCGTCAGCGCGATGAGCTGTTCGCGCTCCGACCCACTCAGAACCAGTGGCTCCTTCGGTCTTCCTCTCATCGTTGCCTCGCTTATCTGCGAACCTTGCTCCAGGTTAGTACACAACGCAAATAAAGCAATGAATTTCTAACTCAGGACACTAGACTGGTGAAACAGCATCAATCCGGACGATGACCTCGGGAGGGAGTGGTCCACAGTCTTCGGACCGGACAGACACCTCGGTCTCTTCGCTGTATAGGAGATCGGAAAGTTCTTTGGCCACGACCCCGTACCTATCGAACAGTGTCTCATCAATGTGATAAATCACACCATCGCATGTGTTGTCAGCCGTCGCGAAATAACGGGCGACCTCGTAGTTTCGCGTGGTCGAAATGAAGCATCCATTCCATTTTCCCGTGTCGATGTGATGTGCACGCACGGCGTTATTTTCCGAATCTCCGTAGGTAAACTTCCCATCGGCAACCCATGAACCATCGAAACGAGGCACCACAGTCGGGCTGCTACCTTTAGGATAGACAACGCCGTTGTTTTGATTGTGACCGCTACGATTTTGACCACGATAAAGCATGCTCATCCTTTGTAGACCATCAAACTGATACGACTGATCACCGGCCAACTGTCGCGTAACGATGACAGCATCGGATTCCCATCTGTCAACCAGATAGCTTAATGCTTCGTGTTTGCGCGCTGCTTCAGGTCTTCCAGTCTCCGCGACAGCGCCTCTCGGTACTTCCCCGCCGGACAAGCATCCAAGGCCGCCTCCATTTGCGTGGTCGCCGTTTCCGTCGCGCCCATTGCCTCGTGACATTTACTGAGTAGCTCGTAATAACTAGGGATGCGCTCCCGTCCTTTTTTGTCTTCCTTGGCCAGCGCAAGCGCCAGTTCTGCGGCATTGAGCGCATCCTCCGGCTTGCCAACTCCCAACTCTGCCTCAGCCTTGCGATACAGAAGCCAATGGTCCTTGTTAAGAACCTCAGGCGAAATCTTTGTTATGACAGCCAATGCCTCCGCTGGCATTTTCGCAAGAAGAAACATCTTGGCGACTGCGCGTGCATCAAAACTCTTGATACCTGGTCTCTCCGCCAAAGCAGTGGCGAACGCAACGCCTGCTGCAGTGATGCGATCGCGCAAATCGGCCTTACCTGCGCTTCCAGCAGCAGCAGCTGTATTGCCAAGCGACTCGCAGGCACTAATCCATTGGCTCGTATCGACCAGGTCGGGAGGCATCGAGAGAATCTCCGGAAACCCCTCCGCCAGCGCCACGCAAATCTCCGGATGCTGATACGCAAAAATTGAGGTAAACGACAGATAGGCCTCGTAGAACTGGTCCAGCCCCTCGATAGCAGCTAAGGCAACCACGTCCGCCAAGGCCTGCACCTGCTCGGCTTTGCCCGCCATATCGCTGGCAACTTTCCTGTAAGAACGGAGCCGCGCGACGGCCGCCAACGAGACCCGTAGCGGTACATCCCGCGGCGCCTCTATGACGCGCTCGACGAGCGTCCTCATGGCCTCTTCTCCGGCCGCCTTGATTGCATCGTCGGCATCGTTCTGCGTTCCCATATGTGCAATCTGCAGGTATGTGGCATGCCACGCAGGACGAATGTTCAATAGCTTTTGGAAGCACGTCAAAGCCTCATGCAATTTTCCACAGCGACGCAATGCCTTGCCTTCGTGATGCAAAAGCTCCAGCTTCACCTCGGCCCGAGGACTTCCTTCTTGAGCTCGGCCATATTCCTCCGCCCATGTGTCGAAGTGCTTGCGCCGATCGTCGTGTTCAAGTGAATAAACGAACGCCTCCCGCGCGTCGATGACGCAGAGCAATTCTTGCAACGGTGCTCCCGCGTGAAGGGCCCGGAGATGAAGCTCCTGATCCTGCACAAGGGAACGACCACTATTGAGTTGCAGCAAGGCATACGCCAGCCAGTCAGGTTGTTGCACCTCGCGCCGCCGATACATCTCTGTCAACTGAGGCGCGCATAAATGAATCTGCCGAATAACACTGGGGATCATCTCCCCTAAATGCTTTTCGACATACTGCGTCGTGGCAATGGCGATGGGCTCACCATCTGGCTTGTCGCAAACGGCATGACAAATGAGGTCATGCACGGACAGCAACTCGGGCGCATCCGCCGGCTTCAGTATTGACAACCGCTGCAAGTGAGACTTTACGGCATGCCCCAGAAACTGCCCGAGAAACTTGGCATCGTTCGAGAAAGATCCTGAGTTCGCAATCTGTTTCAGGCCCTCGAGATATCTCGGATCCAATCGTCGCAAGATTCTGCCCATGATTGCCGCTCCATCGCCGTCGGAAATGACCTGCGGGTCGGCGAGGATTTCTTGATAGAGATCTTCCCGAGGTATGCCTTCGGCTTCGACCAGCTTACGAACAGTTGCAAGGATGAGAGGAGAGAACCGGCAAGCTTCGATAAATTTGGCCGCAATCGCGCCAAGCCTGTCTGTGTCCTCGCCCAAAATAGCAGCAGCCGTCTCCGTCGAAACGGTCGGCATGTGAAGAACTGACTTGCTCGCTGGATTGAGCTGCGAAGTTACCAGCACGCGACCGCCTAGCTCAAGCCCCTTTGACAGGTCATCGAGCGAGTTCTCAATCAGCTCGCGTTCCAGGCTGTCGATGACGAGCAACGTTTTATAGCCGTTGAAGATGCCCGCCACATTGACAGCCACACCACCTCTGGCACGTTGAATCGAGCTAAGCGAGGTGTCCTGCTTCCAATCGCTACCAGTGATCCACAGGTAGTTCTCGTAATTTTTGCCTTCATGCTTCAGATAATCGATAGCGGCCTGCGTCTTGCCGGAGCCGCTGAGTCCACTGAGCAGACAAACATGGTTGCCCTGTTCAAAGTGATCCCGGATTGCGAGCACAACCGCAGGATCGGAGACGTGATGCTCGCACGATGCAGGCGCTTTGCCATAGTAGGCATAGTTGTCGAGGTCTTGGGAAAAACCAGGAAAAATCGTTGCGTAGAATGCTGCAGCGGTATGGTTCTGCGTAGAGAACTCAAAGATCAGCTTTGCTAGCTCGCGCGCATCGAGAATGTGAAGACGCTCGCCATGCTCCCGTGCAATTTCCGTGCGATTAAAATTCGCGCGAAACGATTCCGGCTCCTCCTGACTGCATACGAGGTAGATTTTGTTGGGCAACTTGCCTGCGGCATGATCCAGGACGTGCTGAACGTCTTTCTCGATCTTGGCGTACGTCCGCACAGGGTCCGCGGCATCAGTGCCTCCTGCGCCCTGCCGTACTTCGGCCTCTCGCTCCTCGGCCGCCTTACTTACCCTGCCATGGAAATAGTCTTTCTCCGCGCTGTATTCGCCGGCGACCAAAAAATCCTGAGAAAAGGTATCAATGGTGTATCCGACTGGCCGATAGTCCTTGTTGAGGCCATGATGGATCAGGTGCCTTTCCTCGAGCAATTCAATGAGGCTATGCCCAACCTCTTCGAGCGTAGAAGCGTCGAGCTCGACGACCTCATCGGTCAGGTTCCCGATAATTCGTTTCTTAATAAGGTCAGACTGCATATACCCTCTGTCTCGACGGAATAAGAACTGGTCAGCGCTTCCAATACAACGGCTGCGACTGCACATTTGCCGCATGAATTCTAGCGAGATTACCTTTTCCTGGGACAGGCAACCGGCACCAATATCAGTGGCAGAGGGCGCAGAACCATGCTTTTTGCATGATTCACATTCCCGAGACGAACGGCGCGCTCGGTCGGGGCGCCGAGTACGGCCGCTTGGCGCCGGACAGCCGTCGGAGATCGGGCCCTTTAATTTGGGACCGAATGAGAAATGAATGCATTCTGAAAGCAGACGCTGGACTCATCGGTCCGGTACGCTCAGGCACCGAGACCGGGCTTTCGCACTGCGCGTCGAGCCGCGTTACCGTGTCTCGCCCCTGTCGGGCATCAGTTCCTGGCGCAGCAATCAATCCCCACTCATCTTCCAGTTGGGCCCCTGTCCGGTCAACCCGAGGCATGGCATGCACCCGACTCCCAGCTCCCCGCCCTTGACCCGCGACCGTAGCCGATAGCCGGCAGGCATCAAGGGGCGAGGGACCGTGTTGCCCGCACCCCTCCCTCGCCTTTCTCCTTGACGCCTGCCGGCTATCGGCTCCTCAAGTCGCACGGGCGGAAACCCGGGAACCTGGCGGCAGCAAGGCCAACCCCGAGTTCCACCGGGAGGTGTTCAGCCGCAAAGGCAAGTCACATCCCTTCGCCCGGTTCAGGTCCTCAACCTTGACTCTGGAGATTGCCATGCAACTCGCTTCTTCTTTCCGTTACGGCTCCCCGATGCTGCGCGCTGACTCGCCCCTGTCAGACGATCAGATTCGCCGCGTTGCCCCGTCCATCTTCGCGGACGGCAAGCACGAAAGCCGCTCCGAACGCTACACCTACATTCCGACCATTGACGTACTGCGCGGCCTGCGAAATGAAGGTTTCCAGCCTTTCATGGTCTGCCAGACGCGCGTGCGGCACGACGACCGTCGCGAGTACACGAAACACATGCTTCGGCTTCGTCACGCCGACCAGATTACCGGCGAGGAAGCCAACGAAATCGTGCTGCTGAACTCGCACGATGGCACCAGTAGTTACCAGATGCTTGCGGGCATGCTGCGCTTTGTCTGCCAGAACGGCATGGTGGCAGGCGACAACGTTGCCGATATCCGCGTCCCGCATAAGGGCAACATCGTCCAGAACGTGATCAACGGTGCGTTCGACGTGCTCGACGGCTTCGACCTGATCTGCGAGCAGAAGGAAAGCATGCGTGCTGTCACGCTCGACCGCGACGAACAGCAAGCATTCGCCCGCTCCGCACTTGCGCTGCGCTACGACCCGACCGACGCGGAGGCACCGGCCCCGGTCACCGACAGCCAGTTGCTCGCCCCGCGCCGCTTCGAGGATCGCCGCGACGACCTCTGGACCGTCTTTAACCGTGTTCAGGAAAACCTCACCAAGGGCGGGCTGCATGGTCGCTCGCGCACGGGTCGCTCGATGTCCACCCGTCCCATCACCGGTATCGACCAGAACGTGAAGCTCAACCGCGCCCTCTGGATGCTCGCGGATGCCATGCGCCAGATGAAGGCGTAGCTACGGAAGGCTTAAGAAAGCCACGTTTTCTCCTCATCCATCAGGACTCCTATCCGGGTCGAGTCCTGATGGAATCCGATAGTCCCTGGCCCGGAATCTTCTTTTCTACATTCTGGAGTCAGTCATGCAAGCCCAATCCGAAACCACAACGTTAGACACCGCCGAACCGGCTACCGTGCTCGAAAGCCACTTCGGCAATGAACAGCCCATCGTGACCGTGCCGTATTCGACCCTGCGGCCTTCGCCACTCAATGCCCGTACGAAACCCCTGTCGGGCATTTCCGGCCTCGCCGCCAATATCCGGGCCAAGGGTCTGCTGCAAAATCTCGTCGTCCACGAGATCAAGGGGCCGCGCAGTAGGCAGCGCAAATATGGCGTGTGCGCCGGTCAACGCCGCGAGGCCGCACTCGACCTCCTGTTCGAACAGAAAGACATCGCCGCCGACTACCCGGTCCCCGTGCGCATCGTCAGTGAAGGTGAAGCCCTTGCCATTTCCCTGATCGAGAATACCGAGCGCGAAGGACTCGATCCGTTCGACGTGCTGCGCGCATACCGGATGCTGGCCGAGGAAGGGCGAAGCATCGATTACATCGCAGCGCTCTTTTCCGCCTCGCCGCTCACGGTCAAAAGGCGCATGAAGCTCGCCAGCGTGTCCCCGAAGCTGCTGACCCTGCTGAGAGAGGACGCGATCACGCTCGACCAGCTTGCCGCAATCGCCCTCGCGGACAACCATGAAACGCAGGAACACATCTGGTTCGACGCGAACGAGTGGCAACGCCAGCCAAACTATCTGCGGCAGGCCATCACGCGGGCCGAAATCGACGCGAGCCGCAGCCGCCTTGTGCGCTTTATTGGCCTCGACACCTACGAAGCAGCAGGCGGGTATGTACGCCGTGACCTCTTCAGTGACGACGGGAATGCGGGCTACATTGCCGATGCCGAACTGCTGCAGCGGCTCGTCGCACAGAAGCTCGACGTAGCCGCAGAAGAAGTGCGCGCCGAGGGTTGGGGCTGGACAGAAACCCGCGTCGAGCGCAACGTGCTGGAGCTTAACCGCTACGGCAAGCTGCGCCCCATCCAGCGCCCCTTTACGGACGACGAGCAGCACGAGATGGACGCACTCACCGCACAGCAGGACGACCTGGCCGGGAAGCTGGAAGCGCTGTCCGAGGACGATGAAAACGCCTATGAAGAAGCCGACCGACTTGATGCCGAAATCGGAAGGGTCAACGCCACGATCGTCGCACTCGAAAGCCGCGCTCTCGTGTGGGATACACAGCAGATGGCGGAGGCGGGCGCGTTCGTGATCGTCGATCCGCAGGGAAAACTGCTCATCGAGCGCGGTCTCGAGCGGCGCGAGAACAGCGCCGCGCTGGATGCGGCCGGTGCGACTGTCACCGGCACACCGCAGGCCGAAGCTGGAGACCCGGCAGATGGCCCTGGAACGAAGGTCAAACCCGTCCACAGCGCGAAGCTCTGCCAGCGACTCACCGCGCACCGCACCGTCGCCATCCACGCCGAAATGGTCGCACAGCCCGCCGTCGCGCTCGCCGCCCTGTTGCGGCATCTCGTTCCGCAGGCGCTGCCCGGGCACTACGGCTTCACGTCCGCGCGCGACTATCTGGCGCTATCGGGTGACAACAATCATGACAGCCTGCTGCGCGCGGCGGACGACCTGCCCACCAGCGCCGCGTGGAACACGATTGAGGCACAACGCGCCCGATGGGCCGCCGAGTTGCCCGCGAAACGCGCCGATCTGCTGCCGTGGCTCGCGAAACAGGATCCCGGCAAGACGCTGCTTGACCTGCTTGCCTTCTGCACCGGCACCCTGCTCGACGGCATCGTGGGCGAGGAAAAGCCGCAGGCGATCAGCGCGCTCGCGGGCGCGCTGAACCTGGACATGACCCGGTACTGGACGCCGACCCGCGCCACGTATTTCGATCATGTCAGTAAGGCTCGCATCGGGGAAGTCGTGTCTGCAGCCGTCTCGCCAAAGGTTGCAGCTGACCTCGGGAAGATGAAGAAGGCCGACGCTGCCGCCGCAGCCGAACTACGCCTGGCGAAGGTCGCGTGGTGAGTAGCCCCGGGGAGTTGCACCCCGAGGCTCTCCCAGAACCGAACGTGAAGCTCTCGCCTCATATGTAGAAGTCGCGACCCGATCTGACAGTTACCCATTCTGACGGTGCGTGGTTGTCAGATCAGATTCAGGTGGTTAACTTTCTCGTTCCAGACCTCTGAACCGCCCCGGAAATGTAGGAGACTTCGGATCTTGGCTGTAACGGGAGATTTGAAGCATGGAAAGCGAAAGCAAGACAAGGAAGCCCACCGGGACGCGATATTCGGATGAGGTCCGTGAGCGAGCGATCCGGATGGTGTTTGAGCACCAACACGAGTATCAAACGCAGGGGGCAGCGATCCGCTCGATCGCCTCGAAGATGGGGATGTCGCGCGAGACGCTTCGCAACTGGATCGTTCAGGCTGAGCGCGACGGTGGCCAACGAGCTGGCGCGACAACTTCGGAGCTTGCGCGTCTGAAGGAACTGGAGCGCGAGAATCGTGAACTGCGCACGGCCAACGAGATCCTGCGTAAGGCTTCCGCATATTTCGCGCAGGCGGAGCTCGACCGCCGATCGAAGCCATGATCGCGTTCATCGACGAGCATCGCGACGTCTACGGCATCGAGCCGATCTGCCGCCTGCTGCCGATCGCGCCGTCGACGTATTACCGGCACGCCGGGCGACGCAGCGATCCGGAGCAATGGTCAGCACGAGCGCGTCGCGATATTGAACTGAAGGCCCTCATCCGGGCGGTCTGGGACGAAAACTTCGGCGTGTATGGAGTGCGCAAGGTCTGGCGCCAGTTGTTGCGCGATGGCGTAAAGGTCGCGCGCTGCACGGTTGCGCGCCTGATGAAGGTGATGGGCCTCGAAGGTGTGCGGCGTGGGCGCCGGATCAAGACGACGCAGCGCGACGATGCGGTGCCGTGCCCGCTGGACCGGGTCAAACGTCAGTTCCGGGCCGAGCAGCCTAACGCGTTGTGGGTCGCAGATTTTACCTACTGCTGGACATGGTCGGGCTTTGTCTACGTGGCCTTCGTGACCGATGTGTTTGCGCGCCGTATCGTCGGCTGGCGCGTGTCGGCATCGATGAGGACTGACTTCGTGCTGGATGCGCTGAACCAGGCGTTACACGATCGCCAGCCACTGCCCGGGCTCATTCATCATAGCGATCACGGGTCGCAATATCTCAGCATTCGGTACACCGAACGTTTGGTGGACGTGGGCGTTGAGCCATCAGTCGGAACTGTCGGCGACTCTTACGACAATGCTCTGGCCGAAACGATCAACGGCTTGTATAAGGCCGAAGTTGTACATCGGCGTTCATGGCGTACGTTCCAAGACGTCGAGCTCGCCACGCTCGAATGGGTTCACTGGTATAACCACCATCGGTTGCTCGGCCCGCTCGGGTACGTATCGCCTGCGGAAGCAGAGGAAGTCTACAATCGGAATCTGGTGCGCTCCGCTCGCGCGGCGTAGCGCCAAACTCGGCGGTCTCCGACAAACCCGGAGCGGTTCACTCCTTGCCCGCGATGAGGGTTTGCAGAGGCGTGCGACCACAGCACATCTTACCCTGGTGGGTACGCTCGCCGTTGTAATAAGCCAGCCAGGCATCGAGATCCGTCTGCAACTCCGCCAGCGTCAGATAAAGCTTGCGACGGAACGCGACCTGATAAAACTCCTGCAGAATGGTTTTGTGGAAGCGCTCGCAAATGCCGTTGGTCTGCGGATGTCGCGCCTTGGTTTTCGTGTGCTCGATGTCGTTCAGCGCCAGGTACAGCTGATAGTCATGCGATTCCGGCTTGCCGCAATATTCTGTGCCGCGGTCGGTCAGCACTCGGATAACGCCCATGCGGTGTTCGTCAAAGAACGGGAGCACGCGGTCGTTCAGCAGGTCGGCGGCGGTGATCGGCGTCTTGGTGGTGTACAGCTTGGCCATGGCCACCTTGCTGTAGGTATCGACAAAGGTCTGCTGATAGATCCGGCCGACGCCCTTGATCGTGCCCACGTAGAACGTATCCTGAGAACCCAGGTAGCCGGGGTGGGCCGTTTCGATTTCGCCATGGGCCACATCGTCGTCCTGCTTCCTTTCGAGCGCCGCCACCTGGTCGTCGGTCAGCACAATGCCCTTTTCGGCGACCCGTTTCTCCAGGGCCATGAGCCGCAGCTTGAAGGACGACAGCTCGTGGCGCAGCCAGATCGACCGAACACCTGACGGCGACACGAAAATGCCGCGCTGGCGCAACTCGTTGCTGACCCGAACCTGTCCGTGCGCGGGCTGCTCGGTGGCATAGGCCAGAACAGCGGTTTCCGTCGCTTCCTCGACGCGATTCTTGGGGTTCGGCTTGCGCCGGTTGCTGTCGAACAGGGCTTCCACGCCGCCTTCGGCCACGGCGTTCTGATAGCGGTAGAACGTATCGCGCGACAGGCCCATGACTTTACAGGCCTTCGACACGTTGCCCAGCTCGCTGGCCAGATTCAGCAGACCGATCTTGTGGCGGATGACGTTTTGGTTGAGACTACTCACGGGGTTACTCCTTGGCGCTTGCGCGCTGTTTTGATGAAGATTCGCACCTCTATCAAAACGGGTAACCCCGCCTCTTGGCAAGGCCTTACTGTCAGATCAAGTCTGAACTTCTACACCTCATACGGCTCCCGTTACCCAACCGCACTACGAACAATTCGCCAGTGGTAGAACAACAGCGGAGAAATTCTTTTCATCTTGCTGAGCCAGAGCACACTGCGCCGCCTGCGCTGCGACAGCTTCTTGTATTTGCGTCTGGCCCATTGCTCAAGCCTCAAGTCTAGATAGACCGAGAGCTTGTGCATTGCCGTCCGATAGAATGCCCCATAGTAATTCCACCACCCTCGTATCGTCGCGTTACATTGCTCAGCGAGATCGTTCAGCTTCACCGACGTTCGTCGATGCAGCCGCCAGCTTCGCACCTTCTGTCTCATCCTTGTCAGCGCGTCATTACTCACCGCCGGCAAGAAATTCGTGAACCGCCGACCATGTTTATTCATCGCCGCCCGCGGACGAAACGTAAAGCCCAGAAACGTAAACTGCACGTTCGGATACTCTCCAGTGCGATTGCTGTCCCTGCAATACACTACCTTTGACTTCTCCAGATGCATCACGAGTCCACATGCTTCCAGCCGCGATGCGATAGCCTGCATCATGGCTTCCGCCTGCGCTCGAGTTCGGCAGTGAACCACCGCGTCATCTGCGTAGCGCGCAAACGGAGAGCGTGGATATTCACGCTTCATCCAGCTGTCAAATGCGTAGTGCATGAACAGGTTCATCAAGATCGGACTGACGACCCCACCCTGCGGTGTCCCGCGCGTGCGGGGCACAACCCCCTCTGCCGTTTCGAACGGCGCAGTCAGCCACCGTTCGATGTACAGCAGGATCCAGTCTTCCCTGATGTGTCGCCTCACCGCCTTCATCAGCAACGTGTGATCGATCTGATCAAACGCTGCCTTGATGTCAAACTCAACGACCCAGTCATATCGCCAGCAACGCTCACGCGTTACCGCAATCGCCTGTTTCGCCGACTTACCCGGCCGATACCCATACGAATCTTCATGGAATAGCGGATCGAGAATCGGTTCAATCATCAGCTTGACGGTGGTTTGGGCAACCCGATCCGACACGGTAGGCACCCCCAGTTTCCTGGTTCCGCCCTTCGCCTTCGGAATCTCTACCTGCTTCACGGGCGGCGGGAAGTACGACCCCGACGACATCCGGTTCCACAATTTGTACAGATTCCTTGACAGGTTCTGCTCGAACATAGCGATCGTTTCATCATCCACGCCCGCAGCCCCGCGGTTGGCCCTTACCAGTTGATAGGCCTCCCACACCGTGCGCTTCGCAATCTCATACGGCTTTGTTGATTTCATGCCCCTCATCCCCGCAAATGCAGGTTGGTGACCTTCGTCAACTGGATAACGCTGCCCCTTCGCTCCGCCCTCATTACAAGGGTTTCAACACTACTACGAGCAGCTCCGCCCCTTGCTCTGACATCGGTATTCTTCCTCATGGTGTCTGCCACTTGTTATTTCCCTTTACATTCAGAACAAGGTTCTCACGTTCCGTACCAAAGCCTGTGTTGAGCTCATGCCGCCTATACACCGACTGCCATCGGGTCCGTAATCAGGTGACGTCCCGACTGATCCTGGAGCGGGAGCCCTGCTCCAGTTTTGGCAGCACCTTAGATTTCTAACGATGCGTCATCGGACGGTTTGCTTTCGCTCATCTTCTCAACACGTACCTGCCGCCCTCTCCGGGTGACTTTTCCACGGTCGCTCACCACCGCGCCTTTTGGACGCAGCAGCACCGGGCGGTTTGAAGCCTGCTCCTGAAAGCCGACTTCGGGAGGCCTTCTCCCATCTTCAGTACAGCACCGCAGACTTACGTCTGCGTTCGTGACACACGGTTCCCGGAAATCCTCACCGACCGGGAAGTACCGCCTGTCCGCGCGCTCGGCGTACACAGCATGTCGGACGATGAGACGGACGAGGACGAAGCGAGCGCCGGGGAAGTAGAGGCACAGCCTGATACGGAATCGGTCGAGGAAAATGTCGGGGCATGGCCCTACCCGACCTCAGCCAGCATGGCGAACGCGGAAACCGCACAGCACATCGCGTAACTGACCACTCCCTGCCTGTGCCCAAACGCAGGTGGGGAGTAGTTTTAGCGGACGTGTTCACCGGCCCAGAATGCAACGGCAACCAGCACCGCAAACAGACCGATCACGACAGACAACAGGTAGCCTAGTCTACGCGTCAGACGCCGCCCGGATACCTCGATACTCCCCTGCGCCTGTCTGGCCGCAGACTCCATCGCCCGCTCAAACAGGTTCGCTGCCTCGTCCATCCGCGCCCGCTGTTCCCGCGCCGCCACCGCTGTCGCACCGACGAACCTGTTCCCGGCAACGCTTGCAACCCGGTTCGCCATCCGTTCAGCGAGCGAAGTGATCGATACCGCATTGAGTTCTGCCAGCGCCGCCTGGTATCTCGCTTCGTATTCCCGGATCATGCTCTCGGCCAACTGGATCGTGGCCTTGCAACGCGCGAGCGCGTCACGATGCTGGCGCATCAGGACATCGGTCGCCTCCCCGGTCTCCTGGCGCACGGCATCGAACCCACGATCTCCAGCCTTGCGGATACGATCCGGCATCGCCTCGTAAAGTCGAGCGTAGTATTCGAGCACGGCGATCATCGACCATAGTGCATCGTTATCGCGCAGATTCATCGCACCTGAGATACGGCGCATGCGCAGCAGGCTCCTATCATCTGGCACTTCGCCCGCGACATCGAGAAACAGGCGGGCGAGTGCATCAGACGGCTTCTCCCGCCGGTTACGCATCGGCTGTCACCCGGGCGAACATGTCGCTATACAGGGTTCGCCAGCGCAGCAGTTCCGCCCGCTCGCCGATATGCATTGTTTCGGCCGCCCTGCGGATCGACAGACGCTGGCTGCGAAGTTCGTCCGCCACCCGGTCAGCGAGATCGGGAAAATCCAGTGACTGGCCCTGCGCCTCTACAGCCTTGCGAAGTTTCGAATCGCGGTACAGCGCGAACTTGTCTGGCGTACCAAAGTACCCATTGCGTACAACGTGCGTAAGCGCATGCGGGAACGTCTCGCCAAATTCCATCAGCAGTTCGAGGCTGTCCCGCTGCCGGTTGATGACCCACAACACAACGAGACGCCGCGCCAGCTCATCCAGCGTACCGGCAAGTGTTCCGCCATATTGCGCAACACCTGTCTGACTACGAGCCGCCGTGTTGACGATGACCGTCGCATCGCGGTGCGTATCGCAGAAATTGACGAAATCAATCCAGCCTCCCGCCTCATCCAGATCGCACGACGCGCATTCGACCTCGTCATGGACAGCCTTCATGACATCGGGATTGGACGTATCGGTCTCCACGAGTACGACGTGAACGTCCGAGCGACGAAGATAATCGACTAGCGCCAGCGTGACGAAGCTCTTGCCGACACCGCCCTTGCTGCCGCCGACCATATAGATGGGGTGATTTTCCATTGCCATTTCATACCTCTACAAGTTTTCGGTATCCGGCCTGATCGGAAATCCGAGGAAGCCCTTTACCGGCGTGGATTCTGGCCTGGTTATTCCCCCATCCCTTTTCTTTTGTGATTCGGTGCGTGCATTACCTGTATACGATGACTTCGCCTGACTGGTTTTTTTCACGCGCGGCAATGCTGCGTCAGTGTTTGTTGTGACATGCCTTTCCGTCTGCGCAGACCTGTCGTCTTTCGCCGCACGCTGCATCGCATATCGCAGTGTGGCCGCACTGATTTCCACACCGTCCTGCGCGATCTGCTGGACGATTTCTTCCTGCGTATACCCCTTCCTCTGTGCGCCAATAATTTGAGACTGCATGGATTTCATTGCATCGCGGACATTGACGCGATGCTCATGCGCGGGCTTTTCCGGCAGCGCATCGAGACGACGTGCGGCAGCGTCCCATTGCGCCTGGGTAAAGCTCTTCACCATCGGCATGATTGACTCCTGCACGCTGCCTTCATGCCATCTTGCTAAGGGTGATAACGCGCGTCAACCCCTGAAAACAGGCGTTAATCGAAGCGATGGAACACGCCGGAACGATCAGGAATTTGCCGGAACAGAAAACTTTTTTTGCGCCGTCGCTGGCTGACAACGTGCAGGAACTTGCTCGCACGAGAGTCGCGACAAGATCAGCTTTCCGGTCGAGCGACCGACTGGTTTCTGCGCCGGCACCGGACTGCATCTGAAATCCCTCGCGCTTCATGCTGCGCCCTACAATCGCGAGATTTGATGCAACCTGTCTGGACGATACGACTTTTACCGCGCGACCTGCCGGAGTCGTCCCGCTCAACTTGCGTAAGCGGCGGCACCCTCGCATGGGGAATCAGCACAGCCTCGGAAATCTTTCTGCTCGATGTCCGGTAGCCATGCTTTCGGATGTTGCGCCAGAACGTCCACCATCACATTTCTGGCAGATCACCGTATTTGTGCGGACGGGAGCAACTCCTCACGCGATACACCGGGTTCCTCCACCGGGCCGGTTCATCTTGCTGCGCGTGGTGCTTCGTTTTCCTGCGTGAGCTAACATGTTTTCTTGCGGCAGTAGTTCATGTATCCGCGCGGCCACGGTCAACCTCACTCACGGGATTTGCGAACGGCAAATTCAAGAACATAAAAACGAGGGATGGCAGGATTGGCTTGCGCCGGCTTTGGGCGCCATGCGCATGGATCGGCGCGTCGCATTTCTGCCGATGGTCTCTCGAACTCACCACGACGCGACTGTCGCGCACGCCTCGCGACGTCGTGGCAGCCCCTCCAGTCCGCGAGGCGGCCGAGCCGCAAGCAACTCGCCTCTTACTCTCAGTTCGGGTTCTACGGGTGCCAACGGTGCTGCTCAACGCTCACTCGTCGATATCGCCCAGCAGGCGCATCTCATAATCCTGACCGCCGTAGAAAATACCAACGATGGAAATTGTCCGAACCTCGTCGTCAACGTGGAAGGCAATCACCGTGCGACCACGGTAGTGCGTGATACGCAGTCCGACCATGAGGTCGTCGCGCATGCTGCCCCGCTTCGGAAAGGCCGCCAGGCTGATGCAATACTCGACGATCGCATCGACATAGCGCGCGGCCGTCATGGGGGACCCTGTCTCGCCAATGTAGCTCTCGAGTTCTGCGAGTTGATCCCGAACCTCCGGGGCAAACTGAACGCGGTACGTCACGCGTGCGCCTTGCGGCGACTGGTGAGGTGCGCTCGCACCTGTTCCGGCGTCAGCGCCTGATCGGGATTCGCTTTCAGGGCCTGGGCACTCGGGACGACGGTCTCCCGGAGCCACGCCTCAACCGCCCTGTCACGAGCCGCCAGGGCGCGTAACCCGTCCCGGATCACCTCGCTCTCCGAGGCGTATTCCCCCGCTTCGACCTTGGCGCGAACCATGTCGGCCATCTCGTTCGGCAGCGTGATACTAAATTGACGCGTAGATCGCATGGCTCGGCCCCAGAAGCTGATTCAATCCTATTGAATCATACTCCGCTTAACCAGATACTGCCCCCACGAGCGCCCGACGAAAACCGTCTGCGCCGCCCCCTGCCCTCTTCGATCATGGCTGCTCGACATCCTCGGGGTCTCCCCGAGACGTCCCGATGATCGCGCCCACCAGCGCCAGTACCCCGCGCTGTTCCCGCATCTTCAGTTCGCGGAACCCAGCGAGGAGGCGCTCCTCGTCACCAGTCAGGGCGAGCGTGGTCGGCGTGGAGGCCCGACCGGTCAGCAGATACTGAACATCGGCGCCCGCCTCTGCGATTCCAACCAGATAGCTGGCATCCGGATACCTCAAGCCCTTCTCGTAATTGGATTGCGCCTGCTTCAAAACGCCGCCGGCATTACCGAACTCCGCCTGATTCATGCCAAGACGCCGGCGCTCCTGCTTCAGGCGGAGCGAAAAGTTATCCAAATGTGGATTCGATGTTGACATATACGTTTTTGTTGACTACCGTAGGAAGTACACGATTGAGCAACAACGACATCGCGCAAGCAGTCAAATACTCTGCGTCTCGAAGACAGCGATCCGTTCAAGCCCGAGGTTTTTATGCCATTTACCTACGAAATCAGCGGGGCCCTGCCCGTCCTTGACAATTTCAGGCAGATCCACGCCCAGCACTTCGCCCAGCGTATCGAGGAGGCCGGCGTCTACTTCGCCACCGACACCGTCACCCATTCCTTCCTGCTCTGCATTCGTGGCGTGCTCTCCGACCGCGAAGTGGAATCGGTCGAAGACGCACTGCAGGAATTGTCCCAGAAATGGGCGCGAGCAGGCGCCATCTTCAAGCGCGTGCGCTACGGGGAACTGTCGTTCGTGCCCATCGGGCTCGCCCGGCACGTCGAACTGCTCGAGGAGCTCGCCGACGAGCACGCACAACTGGAGGTCTTCCTGCAACGTCAGGCGACGATTCTCGAGAAATTCCGACCGTCGGCAAGCTGACGTACCAAAGGATTGATGCCGCCTCGCAAACGGCAAGCGTAGAGTCACTGACTCAACGGAGGCGATGATGGAAGAACCTGCACCCTATGCCCTGTCTGGCGCGCTCGCCGTTCCGGACGATCTGGAAAGCGAGCAACTCGATCGGGTGTCCCGCCATCTGGGCGGCATTGCGACCGTGTATTTCAAGCACGACGAAGTGGCCCATACCGTCTCGCTACGTATCTCAGGCACGTTGATGCGCGACGACGTGCGCTATATCGAGCGACGCATCGTGCAGTTCGCCGAGGAAAACGCTCGCGCCGGCGCGATTCTCCTGAGCGAGTGGAACGATGTGACGAGTGAACTCGTCGTGGGCATGAACTGGGACGCGCAGTGCCTGATCAAACTTGGCGCAGTCCAGGAGCAACTCGCGAAGCTCTCGGAACGATACTTCGATTTTCTCCTGCGACTCGAACCCCCTGCTTCTTCAGATCGCGGCAACCCGCTCATGCATGTCTTCGTCGAGACCGATGACAGGCGGCGAGGCTGACGATGAGCCGCTTCTCGCAAGAGAGGCAATCTTGCCGGAGCCGGACAGGATCGCATGCCAACAGCAACGCGGGCCCTACGGGAGGGGCTGAGAACAGTGGTCGTCGGCGACGTGAATGTACGCTCAGCCGGGGACTGAAGCTCCACAAGAATTGCCACGAACGCATGAGACCGCGGCTGCCTGAACGATAGGACGGTCGCGGCGTCGACACATACGAATGTGGCAGGACGGATTGAATCGGCAAACCCACAGCGGGCACACCCAATCGGTAACGGCGATTCGCTGCTCAGAGTCGCCTGCTTTCCTTCCAGCGGCAGCAAAACTGCCGTGCAAAACCGTTCCCGGATCTGACGGCGGCAAAGCTGGCTATAACCGCCATCGGTCGATGGTTGCATCGGCGCCCCCAGAGCCGAAGCGCAGCAGCCTGTGCGAAGACCGATGTCCGAAGCCCCCTCGAAGCCGTCTTTGAAGTCCCGCCAACCCAACGGTCAGTTACGGGTCGGGCTGCGACCCTCCCGTGGCGTCGAGCGTTTGAGGCGTCGCATCGGTCGGGATGCGACGCATGTCGGCCGTTCACGGAAGATCTGAATCAATGCCGGCTCGCGCACGCAAAGGAACCATTCCCATCGGCTCACTCGCGCCCGGACATCGTCGACATGTGATCGATCAGCTTGTTGACGCTTTTCAGGAATTTCTGTTCATCGACAGGCGCCGTGGCGAAAACGTTGGTCCAGTCCTCCTGAATCGAACGGATCGCCTCGTTCAGTTGTGCCCGCCCTTCGTCCGTAATCTCAATCTGCAACAGCCGTCGATCTTCGGCATTGCGCGCATTGCGTACCAGATTGCGTTCCGCCATGCGCGCCACCGAGCGGCTCAACGACGACTGCGGAAGCTGCGTGAATTCCGCAATGCTGTTGAGCGTGCTCGGCCCTTGCTGGATGAGGCACAGATAAACCCGCCACTGTGCAATCGTTAGTCCCGACGAATCAAGCACCGACGCCAGCATGACCTGGGTCAGCCGCGACAGAACGGCAAGGCGATGCGGCAGGAAGTTCACCAGATCGAATTCGATTGCCGAATCCTGATCGCGAGTACCCGCTTTCCTGGAGCTTTTCATTGGGCGGCGCCGATCGGCGAAGGTCGAAAGCATGAATTCTATCGGTTCTCGCCGCCCATCCTCTACTCGTGCATCTTCTTGAAGACCGGCGAAATGTTCGTCCATGCACGCGGCGGCAGACTCTGGTTCCATTCGTCATAGCGCGCCTTCAGCATCTGCACCACGCCCGGTTCCGCCTCGGCCATGTCGCACTTTTCCGACGGATCCTGTTCGAGATCGTACAGTCGCATCACGTCACGCCGGGTCTCGAGATAGAGCTTCCACTTCCCGATGCGAACCGCGGAGAATCCCGCAAGCTTCCAGAACAGCGCTTCGTGCGGGGCCTCCGGGTTCGCACCTGACAGATACGGCAGAAGATTTTTGCCATCGAGCGGTTGCGAGGCACCGGTTGAAACGCCGCATGCGGCCGCGACTGTCGGCAGGATATCGAGCGTGCTGATCGCCTTCGTATAGGTTTGTCCGGCCTTCACGCCGTTCGGCCACTTCATCATGTACGGCATGCGAATGCCGCCTTCCAGCGTCGTGTATTTCCCGCCCGAAAACGGCGCGTTGCTGCCCGGACGACTGGGCGCGCAACCATTGTCGCTCACGAAAATCACAATCGTGTCGTCGACAATGCCCGCCTCGTTCAGCTTGTCGAGCACCGCGCCGACCACATCATCCTGCGCGAGTACCAGCGCGTTGTAAGCACGTACGCTGATGTTCGGAATGCTGCTCTTCAAGCGTTCGAAATAGGTTCGCGGCACCTGCAGCGGCGGAACCGGCGCATTCATCGCAAAGTAGAGCATGAAGGGTTCGTCCCGGTTCTCCTCGATGAAGTCGACGACCCGGTCGCGGAAGTAATGCAGCAGATACTGGTCAACCGTCACGAGTTCGCCGTTCACACGGATGTTGTTCAACCCTTCGCGGGTCCATGCTGTGTCCGTCGCTTCATCGTGGAAATCGACCTGCAGGTTCACCATGTCCGGGTCGTTCAGGTTGGTGGCCTGCAAACTCGTATTGCCGTGAAAAACGACGGAATGATCGAAGCCCCGGTTCTGCGGCAGGAACTGTGGCCCATGGCCGAGATGCCATTTGCCGATCACGCCCGTTCTATAGCCGGCGGCCTTGAACAGTTCGCCGATATTCTTTTCCGTGAGCGGAATGCCCCGACGCAGAAATTCCGCCTCGCCTTGCAACGGCGCGAGGCTGCCATCGTCTTCGCGAACCTCGCGGCGCTCGGGAAACGCACCGGACGATACCTGCTGCTCGAAGCCAAAGCGTTGCTGATAGCGTCCCGTGATCAGCCCGGCCCGCGATGGGCTGCATAGCGGCGCCGACGAATAGCCGTCGGTAAACCGAACGCCGTCACGGCCGATGCTGTCGATATGCTTCGTTTCGATCAGCAGATTGCCGTAGCTCGACAGATCGCCATATCCCATGTCGTCGGCGAGGATGATGACGACGTTGGGACGGCGGGCTGGCTTCGTCTGACTGGTAGTGCTCATCATGGTGTTCCTGAAGAATGAGGCGTACGGACAGGCGTATCACGGACGACGCGCGGCTGCGCGTTTCGCTCGGCCGGCCTCGCCTCAGAGGGCTTCGACAATGGCATCTCGTCGAATCGAATGCTATCATATGCATATACATATGATAGAGCATGTTTGTTTTTGGGCGCGTATTTCCTTGCGTCGCGCCCACTTCTTTGGGAGAGTCGAGCATGTCGTTTGGCAGATCGACGGACAATGCTCCGCCCGGTATGAAGCGGATCGACGGCGGAACGTTCCGGATGGGAAGCGATCAGTTCTATCCCGAGGAAGCCCCAGTCCGGCGCGTGCGCGTCGGCGCGTTTTTCATCGACGAAACGCCGGTCACGAACGCGCAGTTTTCCCGCTTCGTCAGCGAGACCGGATATGCCACCGTCGCCGAAACACCGCTCTCCTCGCTCGACTATCCTGGCTTGCATGCCGAAGTAGCGGTAGCCGGATCGAGCGTGTTCGTCATGCCGGTCCTGAGCGACGACGCGCGTGCACATCTGCCGTGGTGGCAATTCGTTCCCGGCGCCCACTGGCGCTGTCCATTGGGTCCCGACAGTGATCTCGCCAGGCTCGGCGAGCATCCGGTCGTCCACATCGCGTATGACGACGCGCTCGCGTACGCGGCGTGGTCCGGCAAGGTGCTGCCGTCCGAGGCCGAGTGGGAGTTCGCCGCGCGTGGCGGGCTCGACGGTAAAGCGTTCGCCTGGGGCGATGAGCTCGCGCCGGAAGGTCGCATGCTCGCGAATTACTGGCAGGGCACGTTTCCGCATACGAACCTGCTTCTCGACGGCTGGGAAAGAACCTCGCCCGTGGGCAGCTTTCCGGCAAACGGCTACGGGCTGTACGACATGATCGGCAACGTCTGGGAGTGGACCGACGACTGGTGGACCTTGCCCGATGCGATGATGACCTCCGGCAAAAGCTGCTGCGCGCAGGCGGATCCACGAGGCGGAAACGAGGCTGGCAGCCGCGATGCCGATGACCCGAGCCGCGTCCCGCGTAAAGTCATCAAAGGTGGGTCGCATCTGTGCGCGTCCAACTATTGCCAGCGCTATCGGCCCGCTGCACGACATCCGCAGGCGATCGATACGGGTACGAGCCATATCGGGTTCCGCTGCATCATCCGGATCGACTGACGCCTTCACGTCTCAGAAGCGCGTCCGAATCCCGGTGCCCGCGCCGATCTGATAGGTGCGGTTCGGCAATTCGCTGGCGGCCGCGCCGGTCACGCGGTTGTAGTCGACGGTCGCATAGATCGACGTGCGCTTGGACAGCGCGTAGTCGAGCAGCGTGACGATCGCATAGCGCTTGCCGTCGCCCGCCGATCCCGACGCCGAAAGAATATGGGTGGCCGTGTCGTAGTAGAACGCGTTGGTCCAGCGCAGCGATGGCGTGAACTGGTATGCGGCACCAGCGACGAATGCGTTGTCCTTGCGTGGACTGGATGTGCTCGAGATTGCGGTATTGCCGTTCAGAAACGCGTCGACACTGCCCGTCTCATCGGTGCTCTGATAGTAGCCAAGCCAGAATTCCGGCGCGCCGGGCGTGTAGCGTAACTGAACGTTGTACTCGGTCTGCCTGAAACCCGCGGCGTTATAGGTTTCGGTGTAGCCTGCCTCGGCGCCGAGCGGGCTCGGCTCATACGAAATGGACACCCCTTTCATCGAACTATCGGCAAAGTTGCCGGTGACGTTGCCGAATCCGTAGGCCGCGCTCGCCGAGAACGCGCCTGCGCGATAGCGGTACGTCGCAGTATTGTTTTCGCCGCGCAGAAAGCCGGAGAACGCGATCGGCAGCCACGCGTTCTGCCTGTAGTTCCCGACCGTCAGAGGATCCCATCCTTCAATCAGGCTCTCATACACCGGATTGTTCTGCTGGCCCAGTGTGAGCGTGCCATAAGTCTGGCTCGCGAGTCCGACATAGGCGAACCGGTTGAACAGAACACCGCTGCTGGACAGCGCGCCAGTAGGCAGGCTGACTCCGGACTCGAGCCTGAAGATCGCAGCGAGTCCCGCGCCGAGATCTTCGCTCCCCAGCAGTCCCCAGCGGCTTTGCGTGATCGCACCGTTCGTCAGCGACCACTGGCCGCCGCCGTTGGCGGTCGCCGCATTGACGTAGCGCACGCTGACGTCGGCGACCCCGTAGAGCGTGACGGACGACTGCGCGAAGGCGAGCGCGGGCAGCGAGGCCAGCGCGACGCAGGCCCACGCGTGGTGTTGAGTGTTCATTGTCGTGGTTGCTGGCCGCGAGACCAGCCGTAGAGGTGATTGAAAGTGGAGCGTGGCGGTCGTGATCAGCGCGGCTGGATACGGCAATGCCCAGGTGGCGGGTCGGCAGGTGGAACATGCGCGGACGCCTCTTCCGCATGCTGCGCTGCTGCCGGCTGCGGGCGACGAGGCAGCAGGCAGGAGCAGACGAGGCTGAGAATCATGGCGACGCTCGCGTAGTAGCCGGGCATCAGCTCATTGCCGGTTTGCGTCGTGAGCAAGGTGATCACGAATGGCGCGGTTCCGCCGAACGCTGTCACCGCGACGTTATAGGTCACGGACAACCCCCGCGAGCGCACGGCCGTGGGAAACAGTTCGGCCAGCGCCGTCGGGGTGGCCGCATTGACGATCTGCGTGAGCACGCTGATGATCAGTTCGATCGTCAGCAGCGTCGCGAAGTTCGGCGACGCATGCAGCCACACGAGGCACGGCACGACGGCGATCGCGTTGGCCGCGCAGCCGTACACCATCGTATTGCGTCGCCCCAATCTGTCGGCAAGCAGTCCGAAAAAAGGTGTAGCGACGATTCTCGCGATACCGGACAGCGCGACTGCCAGGAACGCGGCTTGCGCAGGAAGGCTGAGCATCTTTGTCGCATACACGGGCATGTAGACGTTGAAGAATACCTGCACGACGTTGATGCCGGCGGACAGACCGATACCTATCAGGTTCGCCTTCGGGTAGCGGGCGAGAAACTGCATGAACGTGATGCTGTCACCGGTCCGCATCGTCGTATTGAACTCGGCGGTTTCGGCAACGTTGCGGCGGATGTAGAGGCCGATCGGCGCAAGCAGCAGGCCGAGCGCGAATGGCAGACGCCACCCCCAGCTGTCGAGCTGGGCTGGAGTCAGGTAGTGTGTGATCAGGAAGCCGCAGGCGGCGGCCAACGTGCCGGCAACGGCTTGCGACATCAACATGAAACTGCCGAAGAAGCCCTTCAGTTTTTGCGGCGCATGTTCGATCAGCATCGCAGTGCCGCTGCCGAATTCGCCGCCGGCCGAAACGCCCTGGATCACGCGGGCCACCACGAGTAGCACAGTCGCTCCGACGCCGATGGTCCGATACGTCGGCGCGAACGTGATCATGCAGGTCGACACGCTCATCAGCATCATCACGAGAAACAGGGCGCTGCGGCGGCCCTTCCAGTCCGCGTAGGCGCCCAGTACAACCGCGCCGATCGGGCGGGCCAGAAACGACACGCCGAAAGTTGCCGTCGACAGCAGCAGTCCGGTCGTCAATCCATCCGACGGAAAGAAGTGCTTTGCAATGACGCCCATCAGGTAGCCGAACGAGATGAAATCGAACCACTCCATGACGTTGCCGATGGTCGACGCCAGCACGATCCGGCTGTGATGCCTCGCATTCTTCATGACCTTCCTCTGGTGTTGACCTGGTCCGATGGGCTCGGAGATTGCGTCGGGACGCGCCTGACGGGACGGACAGCGATGCCCGGTTTTCTTTCAGTCTTGAGGGAGACATTACTCGCGATATCTGCAAAATAAAAATCATTAGATCGCATCAGTGCATCACTTTTTCGCATGGTCATGCACGGTGCGACGCAATCTGCGAAACCGTTCTCCGACAGCGCTGGAGCAGCTGAAAGCCGCGCGTCGCGCTATGCATCGCCTCTCGGCAGAAAGATGCGAAGGCGTGAAAAAAGCCGATCAGGCGATGTATTTTTCGATAGACCGTTGCTAGACTGGTCTGCGGTCGACAGCAGCGTCGCCCAGGCACCCCCGCGCGGCGCATTTCCCTTCATCGTCTGGATTCGCCATGTCCACCGATCCGTACGCTTCCGATGCTCAGCCGGGCCTGTCCATGCGACTGAAGATCCGGCACATGCAACTCGTCCTTGCGCTAAGCACGACGGGTAATCTGCGCAAGGCCGCGGAAATGCTGAACCTGACGCAACCCGGTGCGACGCGGATCTTGCAGGAACTGGAGTCGGCGTTGAACGTGCAGTTGTATGAGCGTTCTCATCACGGGCTGACGCCGACCACCTTCGGGCTGGAGGTCACACGCCGCGTGCGGGCTGTGCTCGCCGATGTGCAAGGCATTCAGGACGTGGTCGACGCACTGCGTGTCGGTCAGGCCGGCACCCTGCGTATCGGCACGATCGCATCGATCGCGCCGGTCATACTGTCGCGCGCGATTGCTGCGCTCAAGCAGTTGAGCCCGACACTACGCATCGAGGTGCGCGAAGGAGACAACAGCGCGCTGCTTGGCGAGTTGCGCGCCGGCGAGCTCGACATCGTGATTGGACGCGTGACGGTCAAGCATGCCGCGCAGGACCTCTGGCGCGAACACCTCTACGACGAGCAATTCTCGATCGTCTGCGACGTCGAGCATCCGATGGCCAACACGCGCCGCAAAATTCCCTGCTCCGAATTGCTGACATGGCCATGGATTCTTCCGCTGGAGAATGCCCCGTTGCGGCATGGAATCGAAACGCAGTTCGCGCTCGCCGGCCAGAATCCGCCAGCAAACGCGATCGAGTCGGCGTCGGTGATGACCAACCTCACGCTCATCAAGGAAATGCCCGCATTCGCGGTGATGACTCGCAGCGTCGCTGAATATTTCTCTGCGCAAGGCGTGCTCAAGATCGTTCAATGTGACCTGAGCCTGGGCGTTGGCGCCTGCGTTGCGTATTTCCGGCGTCGCGAGGATACGTTGAATGGCCCCAGCGCGAAATTGTTGCATTGCATGCGGACCGCTAGCGCCTGAGCCGCGCAGAAGCGCCCGGCTCCACGCCGTCACGACCAACCGCCATTTGACTGGAAACGACCCAAAAGAGCCGGTGGCACTTCCAAAGAGCGGACGCTCAGTGACGCCCGAGACTATCTACCCTAGGCCAATACGCCGGCTTGAACAAGAGCCATCTGCATTTCACAGCGGAGGGCGATTCAGGGCGATCCAACGTTGAACAGATGGCCTTTGCCACTGATGCACAGCGTAGTCGGCAAGCCTCGCCGGTACCGTGTCACCATTCAGGATGAGCCGGTTCAGCATAAGCGCAAGGTCGGCGTCTGCTATACACCATTCGCCAAAGAGGTTCGGCGAGGGGTCGGCAAGCAATATCTCGCACGCAGAAAACAGTTTTCCTGCGGCCGTTTGTGCTGAAGCAGATAAGGGCGCGGCGGGAACGCCGTAAAATACCACCTCAGTGGAGCGCTCTTGCCGGATTGGCAAGAGGTCGCTTCGCAGCCACGCTTGGACTTGACGTGCCCGAGCGCGGTCGATCGGATCTTTGGGATATAACGAGGAGCCCGGAAAAACCTCGTCGAGGTACTCAGTTATTGCCGACGACTCGGACAAGGCGAAACTGTCGTGAACCAGTGTAGGTACACGCTGCGTAAGTGAATTCGCCGCATACCTAGGTTCGAGATTTTCGCTGTTGGCCAGGTCTATGGATACAAGCTCAAATGGCAATCCTTTTTCGTCAAGGGCCACGAAGACCGACATCGCATATGGACTTGCGAATTGAGCGTCGGCGTATAGACGCAGATTCGTTGATGACAAAGCGGGCTCCTGTTTTCTTGCGAAGAAAAACGATTGCCATCGATCTAAGTGCTTAGAAGGTGTTATGAACTTTCGGCCAGACCTGGTACCCTGGCGGGATGAAAAGACGCAGACCCTACCCAACGGATGTATCGGACGAAGAGTGGTACTTCGCCGCTCCGTACCTGACCTTGATGAACAAGGACGCGCCTCAGCGTCGCTACGAATTGCGCGAGATGTTCAACGCTTTGCGCTGGATTGTCCGTGCGGGTGCACCGTGGCGTCTGCTGCCCAATGATTTTCCGCCGTGGGAGACGGTCTACCAGCAGACGCAGCGCTGGATTCAGGCGGGCTGTTTCGAGGCCATGGTCAATGACCTGCGTTCGATTATCCGGGTGGCGCAGGATCGCCGAGGTCAGCCCAGTGCAGTCATCCTCGATGGCCGTACGCTGCAGTCGACGTGCGAGAGCGGTCCACGCGCAGGCTACGACGGGTACAAACGCAAGAAAGGCAGCAAAGTGCACATGGCGGTGGACACATTGGGGCAACTGCTTGCGGTGCATGTGACGCCGGCCAACGAACAGGAGCGCGCGCAGGTCGGAGAACTGGCGCGTCAGGTTCAGCAGGCCACGGGCCAGACGGTCAAGGTGGCGTTCGCCGATCAGGGATATACCGGCGAGGAGCCTGCGCAGGCAGCACTCGACGAAGGAATCGAGCTTCAGGTAATCAAACTGGCGGAGGCGAAAAAGGGGTTCGTGCTGTTGCCGCGCCGCTGGGTGGTGGAGCGCAGCTTCGGCTGGCTTAACCGCTTCCGCCGTCTGGCCAGAGACTACGAGCGATTGCCCGAAACCTTGGCTGGCTTGCATTTCGTCGTATTCTCCGTGCTTATGCTCGTCCACTTTGCAGCCCTTAACAAAAGTGCATAACACCTTCTATGTCGAATGGCTCTAACTGGCCGATTATTGTCCTGAGAGGACACCGTGTGTCCGGACGCGGTCCTTCGGCCCCGTCGCAGGCGGACAAGCAGCCATGCAAACCGGAACACTACTCAGTGGCAATTGCGCGCTTCATGTTCGGATCAAAATGATTCCGATACCAGTTGGCCATTCCCTGCATCAGGGTGCCGCCCGGTGGTTCCTTCCCTGCACCAATAAGTTCGACGCACGCGGCCGACACGGCCATAAGAATCCGTGCCGACTCCGGGACATACGGACTGTCGACTCCCTTCTCATGCCGCTCGCGAATCACTGTGTAACGAGCGCTTTCAGGCAAGGTCCAGGCGCTCACCAGAAAATCTTGAACGCTCACTTGCCTCCCATTGACCGCGACGGTTCGTCCCCGGTGTTGCTCAGAATATCCCGCTCGCTCCAACGCCTCACAGCTGTCGATCGCGGCATTCAACACATCGCGTACCAACTTCCAGTCGGTTTCCATACGACCTCGCTCTTCGGAGATGGGATAGATACTAGAGCTTGCGTCCTTGCTTGCCGCAGCCTGTGAGAATTGTCGACGATTCGAGAGGCGTCGTCGAGTGTCGGCTTCTGGCCGCAGCTTGACCATCGCCGAACGATCGACTTTCGTCTTGCCATCAACGGTAGATCACCCCGAAGGAAGACGTCGAGACTGTTGATGGCTCCGTTCGTCTCGGCTCGCCCGAAAGCGTTGAAGTATAAACAAGGCAAGAGCAAGGATTGGCCCAATGCAGGGTTCCCACATCATGGCTAGACTCTCGCCACGCGTTATGTAGAGTATCTTTCCGTGGTCGTTGTAAGGAACAACGTTTCCTGTTGCCGGATTTGGTGTTAATGGCGAGGCGAGTATTTTTCCCCAATCATGAATTCCGACGGCAAAGCAGACAACAAGATACGGCACCCACCAGTGCCTCAATAATGAGGTAAGAATTTTGTGCCCTCGTTTCGACATGAAGTTCGTCCCGGTATGCTTAGCTACGCTCGCGCCAACGCGTTTAGGCCAGATTGTCGCCAATCTGGACGAGCCGGTCCAATGACCGGTTGTGGCCGACCACTGCCCGACGACCCCGTCGCACCGCGCCTGGACCGGCGGACGGCGCACGTCGACCCAACTCGGCCGTTCGACTCTCGGTACAGCGAGCGTCTCTTGACGAAGTGCAACGGCCAGTCACTCGCGGTCCCCGCCAACCCGTCGTCGGCGTCAGGTACGTGGCGTGTTGCCGCCTGAAGTGACGGCGCCGCGCAGCGGGACGGCATTTTCGGCATCCGCGAATCAACGATTTTCACGCCTTCCTTCGCGTCCGTAACGGCCTCGTTGTCCTGGATGCTCGTGCGCAACGCACTCAGGCGCTTAGATGTCTTTCGCTCTTGGCAACGTTAGGCACCGTTACAGGTCCCGCCATATGTCTGAACGGTGCCAGCGTTCGCAGTATGCCTTGGGCGATCGCCTCGGGCGGCCCTGATGGACGCTCGGCTGCAATCAGCGACTCGATACCGTGGGTTAGCGATACGACGCCCACCTCATGAAAGACGGCGCGCGGTACTATCTTCGTCGGCCCCGTCCCGTATACCCCCATGTCCCATGGAACTGAAGCAGATCCAGTACTTCATCGCGCTTTTCGAAGAAGGCACCGTCACGCGCGCCGCGAGGCGGCTCAACATCGCTCAACCGGCGCTCAGCATGCAGATCGCCAAGCTCGAAACGGAGATTCGGCAGAAGCTCTTCGAGCGTGGGCCGCATGGCATGGCGCCGACCGAAGCCGCACGGTTGATGTACCGCCTTTACACGCCGATCATGCGCGACATCGATCACGCACGGGAACACTTGAGTCGTCGCGACGTCATCGTGACGGGCCGCGTGTCGCTGGGGATGGTGTCATCGGAGGCGCAGAGCGTATTGCCCGAATCGCTCGCCCGATTCGATGCGCTTTTCCCGCAAGTCGAAGTCTCCGTTGCCGATGGCTTCAGCGCGCAACTGATCGACGCTGTCGAATCCGGCCGGCTCGACGCCGCCATCATCAACAAGCCGCGCGGACGGCTGACGCTCCATGTCGAGCCGTTGATCATCGAAGAAATGGTGCTGGTGACGAGCGTGGTGCATGGCCCAAAGCTGCCCGACGAGATCGATCTCACGCGGCAGTCGGGCATCGAATTCGTGTTGCCGACGCGCCGCAACGGCCTGCGAGGCGCGCTCGATGCCGCCTTGATGGCGGCTGACGTCGTCCTCAAGCCGAAGTTCGAGATCGATCTGCTCAGCACCATCGTGCAATTCGTTGAGCAGAGCAGTGTGGCGACGATCCTGCCGCGCGTCGTCGTGCAGGCGAAGGTGGACGAAGGCCGCTTGCGCGCACGCACGATCGCGTCGCCGCCGATCGTGCGCCAGATCATTCAGGTCACGCATCCGAAGCGGCCGATCGGCCCGGCCGCCCAGGCGTTGATCGCGATCATCACCGAGGAGATCCGGCGCGTGACCACCGGATCGCTCGAATGAGCGCGATCAGGATGGATTGCGCGCCACGCCGTTGTCGAGCTTGCCGAGCGTCTCAGGCACCACGAACGCGCCGATCAGGAAGATCACGCTGATCGCGCCGACGAAGATCGCGAGCGTCGACGGCAACTGGCCCGCATCCTTCGCGACGAGCGAGACGAATGTCGGCATCATGCCGCCGATCGCGAAGCCGATATTCCACGAAAGGCCCGTGCCCGTCGCGCGGATAGCGGTCGGGAAGCGTTCGTTCAGGAAGATCAGCACGGGCGCATAGCCGGCACTGCCGAGCGCGGAAAGCACCACCGCGTAGACGCCGACCATCGTGATGCTTTGCGCCGTCGGCAGCAGCAGGAACACGCCGGGCAGCGCCACGAGCCGGATGATGCCGATCCAGATGAAGGCGCCCTTGCGGCCGATGAGCGTGCTGATGTGCCCCGCCGCGACGGACGCGATCACCACGGCCACGCTGCAGATCATCAGGATCGCAGCGGCGGCGCCGTTCGGCGCATGGCTCACGATCTTCAGGAACGTCGGCAGATAGCCCGACGTGAGGTAGTAGCCGCTGCCGCCGCCGATCGTCAGCAACAGATTCACGAACAGCACGCCGCGATATTCGCGCGAGAACAGCGTGCGGATCGGCGAGCGCACCACTTCGACGGTCGCGCTTTTCATCTGCGCGGCGGCCTTTGCTGCCTTGTCGGCGGCGAGCTGCTTCCAGATCGGCGATTCTTCGAGGCGGTTGAACACGAACAGGCCGAGCACCGAACTCAGGATGCCCGTGAAGAACATGCAGCGCCAGCCCCACACGTCGAATGCATGGCCGGGAAAGAGCGAGGACATCGCCAGATACGTGAGCGATGCGAGCAGCGCGCCGAGTCCCGCGCCGCCGCCGCCGATTAGCCCCGACACCGCGCCGCGATACTTCGGCGCGACCGATTCGGTGCCGATCGTATGCGTGGAGGCGACCACGCCGCCGACGAACACGCCCTGCACGAGACGCAGCAGCAAGAACAACACCGGCGCGGCGATGCCCACCTGCGCGACCGTCGGCAGCACGCCGAAGGCCGCCGTCGACACGCCGACGCCGACCACCGCGAAGATCATCGCGCCCTTGCGGCCGTGACGGTCCGCATAAGAGCCGAAGAGCGCGGAGCCGAGCGGCCGCATCAACAGCGTCACTGCGAACGACGCGTAAACCGCAGCGAGCGAAAGCATTGCGTGCTCGGACGGGAAGAACAGACGCCCGATGATAGGCGCGACATACAACAACACGAACAGGTCGAACAGATCGAGCGCCCAGCCCATGCACGACGCCATCACCGCGCCCATGATCTGACGCTGATTGACCGGAAGCATGGTGGCCCCGTCTTGCGCTGCTACAGACATTTGCATCTCCTTGTGTGTCACAGGCACGCTTTGTTGGATGCGCGCTCTTGTCGAGGTTGAAAAATCGTCAGTGGGCGGCGGTGTACGGCGATGCCGCGCTCGCCCGTCGCTGGGCAACCATCGCATCGGCGATCTTCTCGGCGATCATGATGGTCGGTATGTTCGTATTGGCCGATGGCAGTCGCGGCATCAGCGATGCATCCACCACGCGCAGCCCTCGTGTGCCTCGCACGAGGCCTTCCGTGTCGGTGACGGCGTCGCGGTCCTGCGCGCCACCCATGCGGCAGGTGCCGCTCGCATGCCACACGCCGAACACGTTCGCGCGGATGAAATCGGCGAGCGCGCGGTCGTCGTGGATCAGCGAAGCCGTCTTTTGGCCGCGCGTGAAGAACCGTTCGATCAGCGCACGCCGCAGCGGCGCCGGTGTGTCGAGCAGCGCGCCGAGGATCGAAGTCAGAAACGCATTGCTTTGGCCTACCTTGCTCAGCGCCTTCACGCGCGGCGAGAACGCGGCCGGGAAGAAGTCACGTGCATCGTGGCCAAGACCCGATGCATCGACGACGCGCGCCAGCATCCGCACCCCAGCGGCGAGCCTTTGCAAATCGCGTTCGTCGTCGAGCAGATTCAGATCGACGCGCGGCGCAACGGCTGCATCGGGCGATGCCAGATGAACGCGGCCACGCGAATACGGCCGGTTGCACCACAGGAAAAAGAGGCCGAGCCGGTTGCCGAGCGCATGCCACGCTGCGCGCGTCGCACTTGACAAATACAGGTCCGACTCGTCGCAGCCCGCGACACCCGAACTCATGCGCGCGGCCATCATGCTCGCGCGGCGTTGCGCGAGCGGCATCCGAAAGCGCGGCTCGAGAAAATGACAGAACGTGAGCGACGGATGATCCTGCAGATTGCGTCCGACGCCCGGCAAATCCACCGTACACGGGATACCCATCATCACGAGTTGGCGCGCATCGCCGATACCGGCGCGCATCAGCATCGCGGGCGACTGCAACGCGCCCGCGCTCAGCACCACTTCGCCCGCATCGAAACGCACGCGCTCGCCGTTCGCCGCAATCGCGACGACACCGCGCGCCGTCGCGCCTTCCATCACGATGCGTTCGACGCGCAGATTCGAATGGATGCTGAGATTCCGGCGCTTGCGCGTGGCTTCGTCGAGATAGGCGATGGCAGTCGACACGCGCTTGTCGTCGATATTCGAGAACGCGCCCGGAAAGAAGCCGTCACCGAATTCGCCGTTCTGGTCCTGAAGTTCCGCGAAGCCATTCGCGCGCAAACCCTTCGCGAATGCGTGACAGAACGCCGGCCAGTCCTTCGGCATGATGCGGCGGATCGGCACGGGTCCGTCGCTGCCGTGCAATTCGCCGCCGGGAAAGTCTACGTCGCGTTCGAGTTTGCGAAAGTACGGCAGCACGTCGCGCCACGACCAGCCTTCGGCGCCATTCTCGGCCCATTCGTCATAGTCGCGCGGCAGGCCGCGATTGGCCGACTGCACATTGATGCTCGATCCGCCGCCCATCACGCGGCCCTGCTCGTAGACACGCGGCGCGGCGTGCTGCGTGGCTTTCGCTTGCAGATCGGGCCAGATGTACGTGTCGCCGTAGAAGACGGGCATCGGATAGCTGTCGAGAATCGCCGCGGGCACCGCGCCCGGCGGCGTATCGGCGCCCGCCTCGATCAGCGCGACGCGCACCGACGGCGCCGCCGACAGCCGATGCGCAAGCACGCATCCCGCCGAGCCGCCGCCTACGATCACGTAGTCGAAGCGATCCATCGCGTTGTCTCCTCTTGTCTCGTCCGCCACGCGGCGTGTCGGGTATCAGCTGCCGCGAAACACCGGCTTGCGCTTGCCATGAAACGCTTCGACGCCTTCGCGGAAATCGTCCGACGAGCGCAGACGACTATAGCAATGGCCTTCGAGTTCGATCGCGATCGACAAGGGCGCGTCTTCCGAATCGTTCAAGAGCTTCTTCGCGGTGCGTTGCGCGAGCGGCGAGAATCCGCGCAGTTCGTCGACGAGCGCGTCCGTCGCCGCTTCGAGTTCGGCGTCCGCGACGCATTCGACCGCGATGCCCCACTCGTACGCCTGCTTGCCGGGAATGCGGCGCGAGCGCATCACGATGTCCTTCGTGCGGCCGATGCCGACCATCGACTGCAAACGCGCCGAACCGCCCGAGCCGGGAATCTGGCCGAGCTTCTGCTCCGGCAGCGCATAGAAGGTCGTATCCGTGACGATCCGGAAATCGCACGCCAGCGACAACTCGAAGCCCACGCCGAAGCAGAAGCCGCGATTGGCCGCAATCACCGGCTTCGAGCAGCGCGCGGGCGCCGCGATATTCCACGCGAGCTTCGACACGTGTTCCGGCGAGGCTTCCAAGAAGCCCTTGATGTCGCCGCCGCTCGAAAAATGCTCGCCCTTCGCGCGCACGACGATCACGCGCACGCGGTCGTCCTCGTCGAGGGCTTCGACCGCGGCGCGCAACTGATCGCGTGCGTGCATCGAAATGACGTTGAACGGCGGCCGATGCAGGATGATGTCGGCGCGCTCGCGCTGGGCGTCGATTTCGATCGAGAAGCCGTCGAGGTCTTGCAGCAGCGTCTGGCCGCGATGGGTGAGTTCACTCATTGTCGGTTACTCCTTGGTGGTTTCTGTAGGTTGTGCGGCCTGTGCGTTCGAAGCGGGCGTGTACTCGCCCGCTTGCAGCTTGCGGCGCAGGATCTTGCCGACCGGCGACTTCGGAATGTCGTCGACGAACACGTACTCGCGCGGGCGCTTGAAGTTGACGAGGTCCGACTGGCGGCACCATGCATCGAGCGCAGCGGAATCGACGTACTCGCGGCGCTTGATGAACGCGACCACGCGCTGCCCCCAGCGCTCGTCCTTGACGCCCGCCACGGCGACTTCATCGACGGCCGGATGCAGCGACAACACCGATTCGATATCCACCGGCGAGATGTTCTCTCCGCCGCTGATGATCATGTCGTCGACGCGGCCCGTCACGTAGAGATCGCCGTCGCGGTCGAGATAGCCCGTGTCCCCGGTGAAGTACCAGCCCTCGCGCAAGCACTTCGCATTCGCGTCCGGGCGATTCCAGTAGCCTTCGAAGGCTTCGTCGCCGAGCAGGTCCGCGATGATCTGTCCTTCTTCGTCGACTTCGGCGATTTCATCGGGCGAGAGCGCATCGAGCTTCACCACGCGCAGCCGCGTATTGATGCCCGCGCGGCCCGCGCTGCCGGGTTTCTTTGTCGCGTCCTGGTCGATGCTGAACGTGTAGACCTCGGACGAGCCGTAGTGATTGACGAAGAGCTCCGGCTCGAACACGGCGGAGAGGCGCTTGAGCAGGCCGTCGTTCATCGGTGCGCCCGCGAAGCCGAGCTTTCTGACCGACGACGTGTCCGTGCTCGCGAACGCGCTGTCGGCGAGCAGATCGTGATAGAGCGTCGGCACGAGATAGAGGCAGGTGAGCGCGTGCTTCGCAATGCAATCGAGCGCGAGCTTCGCGTTCCAGCGCCGCACGCAGACGAACAGGCCATCGACGAGCGCCATCGCGAGCAGCGAGCGCACGCCCATCGTGTGATAGAGCGGCATCACCCCGAGCGTGCGTTCGCCGCGCCTGTACAGGTTCTGCGCGACGTGCGCGAGCGCGCCCGCGCGTTCATGCCGATGCCGGCGCGGCACGCCCTTGCCTTTGCCCGTCGTGCCGGACGTATAGAGGATCAGCGAGATGTCGTCGGCGGTGGCGTGCGTCGTGTCGGTCGCCTCCGCACTGCGCGTTCGTTCGACGATGAGCGCATCGAAGGTGGTGGTGCGGCCGGGCGCATCGTCGAGTCCGACGCGCGGCACTTTTTGCGCGGCGGCGCTCTGCGCGACGGAATCCGCGCTGACGGGTTCGTAGACGATCGCCTTCACCCCCGCGTCGGTCGCGCAGTAGTCGACTTCTTCCGGCTTCGCCCGCCAGTTGAGCGGCACGATCACGATGCCCGCAAACTGTCCGGCCCAATGCAGCGTCGCCATTTCCCAGCGGTTTTGCAGTACGACGAGCACCCGGTCGCTGCGCTCCAGGCCCAGTTCGCGCAGGCCATCGGCGACATTGAGGATCATGCGATGCCACTGCGCGTACGTCAGTTGCACATCGCCGTCGACGAGCGCGAGCGCGTTCGGACTGCGCTCGACGCTTTGCAGGAACGTACGTCCGAGATCAAGCATGTTCGGCCTCCTTCGCGCTTGCCTCGGCCCGGCGCCGCGCCGCCACGTCGAGCACCGCGGCCACGATGGGCGTGTAGCCCGTACAGCGGCAGATATGACCCGAGAGCATCTCGCGCACCTGCTCTTCGGAAGGATCGGGCACGCGCCGCAGATAATCCGCGCACGACATCAGAATGCCTGCCGTGCAGAAGCCGCACTGCAGCGCGTGATGCTGCTGGAACGCCTGCTGCAGGTCGCCGAGCGTCTGGTCGGGTGCAAGGCCTTCGACGGTATCGATACGCCGCCCGTCGGCCTGCACCGCGAGCATCAGGCACGAGCGCGCCGCGACGCTGTCGACCTGCACGGTACATGCGCCGCACACGCCGTGTTCGCAGCCGACGTGCGTGCCCGTCGCGCCGAGTTCGTGCCGGATGAAGTCCGACAGCAGTTCGCGCGGCTCGCAATAGCCGCTTCGTTCGCGGCCGTTCAGCGTCAGCGCGATGCGCCGCGCTTCGCCGTGCCGCATGATGGTGTCCGGTATTTTGTTCACTTTGCCTCCTCGATCACGCGCCATCCGAGTTGCCGGACCAGATTCCGGCGATATGCCGCGCTGATCTGCGCATCGTCCTGCGCGTTCAGTTTCCAGCTCAAATCGTTCAGTGCGCCGCGCAGGTCGTCGCCCTGCAGACGCGGCCATTGCTCCATCACCGGCCGGTCCGCGACGCCGCCGACAGCAATGCGGATCGACTCGTCGGTGACCACGGCCGCGCACGCGACGATCGCGAAGTCGCCGTGCCGCGCGGAAAATTCCGCGAACGCGTAGCGCTCGCCCGGTTTGCGAAGCGGGAAGCGCACCGCTTCGACGAGTTCGTCGGGCTCGCGCGCGGTCATCAGCATTCCCTGAAAGAAGTCCCGGGCCGCGAGCGTGCGGCGCCGCTTTCGCGAGCGCAGCATCACGTCACCGCCGAGCGCCGCAAGGACCAGCGGCAACTCCGCGCTCGGGTCCGCATGCGCGATCGATCCGCACACCGTTCCGCGATTGCGAATCTGAAAGTGCGAGATATGCGGGAAGGCCATCGCGAGCAGCGGCGCTTCGTCGGTGAGCGTGCTGCGCCATTCGACGCTGCCTTGCGTCGCCGCTGCGTTCACGACCAGATGCCGCGCCTGCTGGTCCACGCGTACGGCATCGAGTTCGGCGGTGCTCGAGATATCGACGAGCACCTTCGGCTGCGCGAGCCGCATATTGAGCACGGCCATCAGCGACTGGCCGCCCGCCAGCACGCGCGCGTCCTCGCCGTATTGCGCGAGCGCGTCGAGCGCGTCTTGCGCGGTCATCGCGCGCAGGTAATCGAACGGTGCGGGCTTCATGCGTGTCTCCTGAAACGTGCAAGGAGTCTTGCGATCCACGATCCGTGCGCTTGCACGGGCTTGCCCGCGGCCTGCCGTCCGAGCGATTCGAAAAGCTGCCTGAGCACGACCTTCGCCGCGCCTTCGAGCATCCGGCCGCCGACCGCCGCAACCTTGCCCGACACCTGTGCTTCGTAGTCGTACGTGAGCCGCGTGCCGCTGGCTTGCGGCGTCAGTTCGACGAGACCGCTGCCGCGCGCGCTGCCGAGCGGCGAGATTCCCGCGCCGGCGAGTCGTAGGCGGCGCGGCGCATCGATCTCCGACAAGCCGATACGCGCCTCGAAACGCGCTTTGATCATGCCGACGCCGACGGTCACGTCAGCGCGATACTGGTTCGGCGCCGTCTCTTCGAGCGCGTGACAGCCGGGAATGACGTTAGCGAGTGCCTTCGGATCGAGCAGCACGGCGAACACCGCTTCGGGTGTCGCGGGCAGGTCGACCGTGCCCTGGGCCGTCAATGCACGACCGCCGCCCGGCGTCGCGGGCTTCGCGGCGGGCGCTTGGCGATATTCCGGACGCGAGGGTTCGGGATCGTCCATGCCGATCATCGCCATCACTTTGGGGGGCGTGAGCGGCAGGCGAATGTCTTCGACGCCAAGCGCATCCGCCACCGCATTCGCGATGCACGGCGGCGTGCTCATGTTGTTGCCTTCGCCGAGACCCTTCGCGCCAAGCGGCGTGAAAGGCGAAGGCGTCTCCAGATGCACGATCAGCGGATCGGGCACTTCGCAGGTGGTCGGCATCAGGTAGTCGGCGAGCGTGCCGGACTGGAAGCTGCCGTCCGCGCCGTAGCGGAACTCTTCCATCAGCGCGGCCCCGAGGCCTTGCGCGAACGCGCCTCGAATCTGGCCGTCGGCGAGTGCGGGATTGAGGATGGTGCCCGCGTCGTGCACGGTCACATAACGATCGATGCGCACGCGCCCCGTTGCGCGTTCCACTTCGACCCCGCACATGTCGAACGCGAACCCATACGCCGCCGATGTATTGATGCGGTCCTGTTCGTCGGGCGCATCCATGTGCGGCGGCGACCAGAACACAGTCTCGCGCAGGCCCGGCTCTTCGCCTTCGGGCAGCAGCGCGGGGGCCCAGTGCGGCGCATTGCTCGCGGCACGCGCGAACGGCAGCGCGCGGTCTTGGGCATCGTGCGGAAAAATGCGCGCGCCTTCGAAGCGCAAATCGCCGGGTGTGCAGTTGAACTGCTTCGCGAGCACCCGCGCGAGTTTGTCGCGCACGCGCATCGCGGCGAGATGCACCGTACCCGCCACCGCGCCCGCGAAGCGGCTCGAATAATTGCCGGCCGCGACAGACCAAGCGTCCTTGTGCGTATCGAATTCGACGTTGACTACGATGTCCTTCGGATCAAGCCCGAGCACATCGGCGACGACTTGCGCGCACACCGTCATGTGCCCTTGGCCGGCGGGCGTCGATGCAATCGTCACGACCACGCCGCCGAGCAGATCGACGCTGACGGTCGCGCTCGCGATTGCGCCGTTCTTCGGCCCTGCTTTTTTGCGTGCGTCGGCGGGCATCACGGTCGTGATGTAGCCCATGTTCGACACCGACGGCTCCACGATCGCCGCGAAGCCGATGCCATACAGGCGTCCTTCGCTGCGCGCGGCGTCGCGGCGCGCGACGAGTTCCCCGTATCCGCCTTCGGCGAGCGAACGGCGCAGCGCTTCCTGATAATTGCCCGAATCGAGCAGTGCGCCAGCCGCCGCGCGATACGGGAACGCATCGGGCGGAATGAAGTTGCGGCGATAGACGTCGAGCACATCGAGCTTCAGTTCGACCGCGATGCGCTGGATCAGCCGTTCCAGCGCGAAGTAAACCTGCGGCCCGCCGAAGCCGCGCACGAGCCCCGTCGGCGTCTTGTTCGTCAGCACGACGCGATTGCGCACGAGCACATTCGGGATCGCATATGCGCCCGTCAGGCAGCCGTGCATGCGGTAGAACGTCGCGGGCTCGGGTGCGCGCACGTAGCCGCCCACGTCTTCCATCTGATCGTAGGACAGCGCGACGATCCGGCCATCGGCTTCGACGGCGGCTTCGATGGTCGAGACGCGCGCCGTCGCCGATGTGGCCGCGCTCAAGTGTTCGAGCCGATCCTCGACCCACTTCACCGGCGCGCCGGCCTTGCGCGACGCGAGGCACATCAGCACCACGTACGGAAACACCGCCTGCTTCACGCCGAAGCTGCCGCCGGAATCGCGCGGCGCCTTGTGACGCAGGCGATTGGCGGGCACGTTCAACGCCATTGCCATGACGGCGTGCAGCGAAAACGGCCCCATGAAATTCGACGTGACGTCGTAGCCTTCATCGCCCGACAGATACTCGGCGATGACCACGCCGCACTCGATAGGTGCGCAGGTGTTGCGCGGATAATGCGCGACCAGCTTCACGCGATGCGGTGCGCGCTCGAAGGCTGCTTCGGGCTCGCCATAGCGGAAATGCCGGTCGCTGACGATGTTGCTGCCGACGCGTTCGTGCAGCACCGGCGCGTCGTCTTTCGCGGCTTGTTCGATCGAAGTCACGGGATCGCGCATCGCGTAGTCGACCTTGATGAGATCGAGCGCGTCTTCCGCGAGCGCACGCGAATCGGCCATCACGACCGCGACCGGCTCGCCGACATAGCGCACACGGTCCATCGCGAGCGCCCACTGTTCCATAGGCGATTTCACGCCGACGACGAACGGTCGCGACCACGGACGCAGATCGTCGCGCGTGAGCACGGCACGTACGCCCGCTAGCTTCGTTGCGGCTTCCGTATCGATCGACAAGATGCCTGCATGCGCGTGCGGCGAACGCAGAATCGCGGCGTGCAGCGTGCCCGGCTTGATAGCGATGTCGTCGCCATAGCGGCCACGTCCTGTCAGGATCGCCGGGTCTTCGAGGCGCTGCATCGGGCGGCCGATGTGACGCTGCTGCGCGGTTGCTTCGCGCGCCTGGTTATCGGCGACGGGCGCGTCCATGTGGGCGAAAGCGGTCTCGCACTGATTCATGACGTTACTCCTCATGTGCGGCGCGGCCGCCGAATTCATCGGCGAGACCGCTCCAGCGGCGCGCAATTTCGTCGTGCTCGATGCCGAACAGATCGAGAATGCGCCCCACTGTGTGGTCGACCACGTCGTCGATAGTCTGCGGATGCGCGTAGAACGCCGGCACTGGCGGCATCACGATCGCGCCCATTTCCGTGGCGAGCGTCATGTTGCGCAAATGCGCGAGATTGAGAGGCGTTTCGCGCGCGACCAGCACGAGGCGGCGGCGCTCCTTGAGCATCACATCGGCGGCGCGCGTGAGCAGGTTGTCCGCGAAGCCGTTCGCGACGCCTGCGAGCGTTTTCATCGAACATGGCGCGATCACCATGCCCTCGGTCAGAAACGATCCGCTCGCCACGGCCGCGCCGATATCGCGCACGTTGTACACCACATCGGCAACGGCTTCGAGGTCACCGCGAGTGAGGCCGAGTTCCTGTGCGGCCGTTACCGCGCCCGACGACGATACGATGAGATGCGTGTCGTGCGTGCCGAGCCGGCGCAATGCTCGGAGCAAACGCAGGCCGATCACCGCGCCGCTTGCGCCCGACATGCCGACGACGATGCGCTTCTTTCGTTCAGCCATGATCGCGCGACAAATAGGCGTCGAACGCGCTGTTGTCTGCGGCGACGAAAGCGCGCAGGTCGACCGTGTCTTGCCCCGGTATGCGCACGCGCGTGAACACATGGGCGGGATACACGACGGGACGCGTCGCATCGAGCCCCATCTTCGCGCTGACGCCTTGCTGATGCGACGGGGCATCGTCGGGCTGATCGACCGTCGTCGATGGATCGAGCGGCGAACCTTGCGCGCCTGTTATCACGACGAGATCGCGGTCTGCCTGGAAGCGCGTCGCGATTGCCCATTCGATTTCGGCGGGATCGTGCACGTTCACATCGGTATCGACGACGACGACCTGCTTGATGTCGTAATGCGCGCCGAACGCGCACAGGATGACGTTCTTCGCTTCGCCTTCGCGTTTCTTGTCGAATTGCACCCACAGGTGATAGCGGCAGACGCCGCCCACCGACAGATGCACGTCCTTCACGGCGGGATGACTGCGCTGAAGATGCGCAAGCAAGGTGGCTTCGCGCGGGATCGCGCCGAGCAGCAGATGCTCCATTTCAGCGGGCACAATCGTATGAAAGATCGGGTCGCGCCGATGCGTGACGGCCGTCACTTCGATGACTTCGCGTGCTTCCTTCGCGCTGTAGTACTTCGGAAATTCGCCGAACGGGCCTTCTGGCTCGCGCACGTTCGGCAAGATGCGCCCTTCAATGACGATCTCCGCGAACGCCGGCACGTGCACGCGGTTCGTCACGCATCGCGCGACAGGCAGCGGCGCGCCGTGCAGCGCGCCCGCGATTTCGAGTTCGTCGTGATCGATCGGCGTGATCGCTTGTGACGCCAGCATCGTGAGGGGATCGACGCCAATCGCGATGGCGACGTCGAGCGCGTCGCCCGCGGCTTCCGCGTCGCGCTGGAACGCGTAGAGATGGCGCGGCAGCAGCAGGATCGCCATGCGATCGGGGCCGTGCACCTGAATGCGGTTGATCGAGACGTTCTGCACGCCCGTGCGCGGATTGCGCGCGATCACGAGACCGGCGGTGATATACGGGCCGTTGTCGTGCTCGCTATGCGTGGGAATGGGCAGCAGCGCGTGGAGATCGATGCCGCTTGTATGCACCACCTGCTGACAGGGCGCGTCTTCAGCTTCAATCAGTTTCGATGCGAGCGGGGCTGAGGCCGCAGCGGAAAAACGCGCGAGCAGTGCTGATTCATCGACCCCCATCGCTTCCGCGATCCACCCGCGCTTCGACATGAAGCCACTCACGACGGGCATCGCATGTCCGCGCGGCTGCGTGAAAAAAGCCGCTTGTTCGCCGTCGAGGCGCTTTGCAATGGCGGCGAGTTCGTGCTCGAGCGCGACAGGCTTGTCGATCGTAGCGACACGGCCGGTTTTCGCGAGGTGCGCGAGCCAGTCGCGCAGCGACAGCGAGCCGGCATCGGCGTGATCCCGTGCCCAGGTGAATGAAGGAATGCCGTGCGTTGCGGCATCGCGAGGGTTCATCAACGTCTCCATCTGTGCGCGCTACCGGAGTGAGCGCATTGGATGGAAGCGTAGCTACGTCGACCTATAAGATCTAATACCGTTTTTTGATGCTCCGAATCATTCTGGCTTATATCCGTGTTCCTCCGGATGACAGCGTCCTTGCCGTTCCGTATCAATGTAACGGTCGATGTGGCTAGGCGGCAGGAGTATGAAGAATCCGCGCCCAGCGTGCACGCAGGAAGCGGGATGATAATGTCGGCACGGACTATTAGCGTCTCTGATGCCCCTCGGACAAAATGGACCTCAAACAAATCCAGTACTTCATCGCGTTGTTCGAGGACGGCTCGGTCACCCGTGCCGCGAAGCGGCTCAATATCGTGCAGCCGGCCTTGAGCATGCAGATCGCCAAGCTCGAGGACGAACTGCATCAACAGCTGTTCGAGCGCGGTGCGCACGGCATGGCGCCCACCCCCGCGGGACGGCTGATGTACCGCCTGTTTTTACCGATCGTGCGCGACCTTGCCCACGCGCGGCAGCAACTCGTGCAGCGCGACGAAGTGGTGACGGGGCATGTCGGCATCGGGCTGATCGCATCGGTGACGGAGAGCGTGCTCGCGGATTCGCTGTCGCGCTTTCACGCGCGTTACCCCGATGTCGAAGTCACCGTCGCCGATGGCTACAGCGCGACCTTCATCGACTGGGTGGCGGGCGGGCAGCTCGATGCGGCCCTCATCAACAAGCCGCGCGCGCGCCTTTCGCTCGACTCGCGCGCGCTGCTCGACGAGGAGATGGTGCTTGCCACCAGCGCCTCGCATGGCCCCGACTTGCCGCATGCAATCGAACTCGCGCAACTGCCCGAACTGGAACTGGTGCTGCCCACTAAACGTCATGGCCTGCGCGGCGTGCTCGACAGCGCCGCGCAACACGAGGACGTTCTGCTCGCGCCGCGCTTCGAGATCGACGTGCTTTCCACGATTCTCAAGCTCGTCGAGCACACGCGCTTCGCCACGATCCTGCCGCGCATCGTCGTCGAGCGCGCCGCGCGGCACGGCACGTTGCGCGCGTGCCCGATTCTGGCACCCCGCATCGTGCGGCACATTGTCTGCGTGAGTCATCCGCGTCGCCCGTTGAGCGCGGCGGCGGAAGCACTGATCGAGATCATCGGCGACGAGTTGCATCGGGCGTCGAACATGTCGGGCGACGAGCCCTCACACACCAACAAGGAACGTTCATCATGAACGCACGACACTGGATTGCCGGCGAATGGACCGGCACGCCCGACGTCGACAGCATCGATCCCGCGACGGGCGAGGCCATCGGCCGGTTCGCCGAGGGCGGATCGCGCGAAGCCGATGCGGCCATCGCCGGCGCACGCCACGCGTTCGATCGCACCACATGGGCGCAGGATGCGCGCTTGCGCCAGGACGTGCTGCTCGGCTGGGCTTCGGCGCTCGAAGCCGAACGCGACATGCTCGCGACGCTGCTCACGCGCGAAAATGGCAAGGCAATTGCGCAATCGCACGGCGAGATAGCAGGCGCGATATCGGAGGTACGCTATTACGCGGGGCTCGCGCGCCATATCGCCGGGCATGTGCTCGAACCGGAACCGGGCACGATATCGACGATGCTGCGCGAAGCCGCCGGCGTTGCGGCCATCATCGTGCCGTGGAATGCGCCCGCCGTGCTGCTCGTGCGTTCGCTCGCGCCCGCACTGGCGGCCGGCTGCACGACGATCGTCAAACCGGCGGCGCAGACGTCGCTGCTCACGGCCGCGATGTTGCGCTGCTTCGAGCGCACGGCGTTGCCTGGAGGCGCGGTGAACCTCGTCAACGAACGGGGATACGCGGCCAGCCAGCGGCTCGTCGATTCGCACGGCGTCGATGTGGTGAGCTTCACGGGATCGACGGCGACGGGCAAGAAAATCATGGCGGCAGCCGCCAACAGCATGAAGAAGCTATCGCTCGAACTTGGCGGCAAGTCATGCTGCGTCGTCTTCGACGATGCCGATGTTGCGGCGATCGCGCCGCGTCTCGCGCGCGCTGCCACGATCATTTCCGGGCAGCAATGCACGGCGGCGCGCCGGGTGCTGGTTCATGCATCGCGTGCTGCGCAAATGCGCGAGCACCTCACGTCGGCGCTGGCGGCGCTGAGGGTCGGACCGGGCATCGATCCGGCAACCGATATCGGCGCGCTCATCGACGGCCCGACGCGCGATGCGGTGGCAGGGACGATCGAGCGCGCGTGCTCAATGGCCGAGCGCGTGCTGCTGCGAGGCACGCGCTCCGGGCACGCGTTTTTGTCGCCGACGCTTGTCGAACACAGCGATCCGAAGGCGTTCTTTTGTCAGAACGAGATCTTCGGCCCGTTCGTCACGCTGGAAGTCTTCGAGAACGAAAGGGAAGCGATCGAGAAAGCCAACGACACAGTCTTCGGCCTCTCGGCAAGCGTATGGACGCACGACGCAGCGCGCGCATTCCGCGTCGCGCGTGCGCTGCGCAACGGCACTGTGTGGATCAATGACCACAACAAGCTTTTCGCCGAAGCCGAAACAGGCGGCTACCGCCAAAGCGGAGTGGGAAGGCTGCACGGCTACGATGCGCTTGCGGACTTCACCGAGTTGAAGCACATCTGCATGCCGGCCGGCGTTGCGGAAGGTATCGCACCGTTGCGGTGAATGGCAGGGAGGCGAGGCAATGGACAGCGTGGATCTCGAAGTCCTGAAAAGCAGCGCGCGATGGCTGGCAGACGGGCATCGCGTCCTGCTCGTGACGGTGGTGAAGACATGGGGATCGTCGCCGCGTCCCGTGGGCGCGATGCTCGCCGTGCGCGCCGATGGGCATGTGGTCGGATCCGTGTCGGGTGGATGCATCGAAGACGATCTGATCGACCGCGTGCGGCAGCGGGGCATCGAACACGAAAGGCCGCATGCGTTGAAGTACGGCATTAGCGCGCAAGAGGCGCATCGCTTTGGCCTGCCTTGTGGCGGCACCATTCAGCTCGTGCTGGAGCCGTTGACGCTTGCGAGCGGTATCGCCGAGCTGTCTGCCGCGGTGGAGGCAGGCAGGCTCGTGGCGCGCACGCTCGACATGGCGACGGGGGCTGCACGCCTCGAACCCGCACAGGCGACGGACGGCCTCTTCTTTGACGGAACGACGCTGCTGACCATCCATGGGCCCCGTTACCGGATGCTGGTGATCGGTGCGGGACAGTTGTCGCGCTATCTGTGCAGCATCGCGGTGGGGCTGGATTATCAGGTCACGGTGTGCGATCCGCGCGAGGAATATACGGAAGAGTGGAACGTGCCGGGCACGACGCTCGTTCGCGCCATGCCCGACGACACCGTGATGGAGATGAAGCTCGACGAACGCTGTGCGGTGATCGCGCTGACGCACGATCCGAAGCTCGACGATCTCGCGCTGATGGAAGCGCTGAAAACGCCGGCATTCTATGTGGGTGCGCTCGGATCGCGTCGCAATAACGCGGCGCGGCGCGAGCGCTTGAAGGAGTTCGATCTCAACGATGAAGAACTCGCGCGCCTGCACGGACCAGTGGGCATCTACATCGGCAGCCGGACGCCGCCGGAGATCGCCCTGTCGATACTTGCCGAATTGACGGCCGCGAAAAATGGCGTGTCGTTGCCGGAACTGCTACGTGTCGAAGGCGCGAAGGCGGCCCGGGAGATGGCGAGCAACGCGGTGGGCTGTGACGCCTTGTAAGCGGAGCAGAAACGAATTTTGCATGGTTTCTGCATGGTGCGAAGCGTTCACCACAGCAAAGCGTATTCGACACAGTCGATGCCTTACTCCCGGGTCTTGCGTCCGCGCCGCCGGCATTCACATCTGCGACGCTATGGGCCGATAGATCGCCGACAAGTTCTCCGCGCAGGCAGCGCTGCGAACGCCTCGTCGACACACTGTCAACTGTCGCGGCATTTATCGCCACGCATGCTTCCTGTACGCTGTATCCAACTCAACCGGAGAACAGCAATGCATTGCCGGGCTTTCGAATGTCCGATCAGATCGCGATCTGACCGGCCGCGGATGGTAGCGACCCCTCAACGCTCGGTGACCATTCCCTCGTTGATGCCAACCAGACCGCCTACGCCACCGTGTCCATACTGCTTTACGTTATCGGTGGCATAGGAACTCTCAGATGGTCGCACTGCTGGCCTTATGACCGACCAGTCCGCCCACATTGGCGTTGGCCAAGACGCCGACTGAGCTCCATGACCGCTGCACCGTCCCGTGGTTGCTTCCGAGGAGCCCACGGACGCTTCCCTGGTCCTTCTGGAATGCTGCCAACCGCAGCCGGACGCGCGGTGCACGAGCGTTGCCGGGGTGCGTTTGTGGAATTCGCCGAACTCGTGCGAATTTGCGCGGCACGGCAATCAAGCGCGCGTCTGCCGGCATCGCTGACAGCGCCGCCGTATGAACACACGCCAGCTGCAATTGCTGCTCGCGCTGGTGCTTCATCATCGGAGAAATCACAGATTCAGTTTGCAGTGAATGCCGAACACCCGAAGGGCTGGGACGAGCCAGACAAGGCTGTGCGTAAGGAGTACCTTGCTCAGCTCTGTGGGGAGAATTCGGCTGCGAAATGCATGTGGCATGACTGCGAGAAAAATCAACTGAACGAAAGGCCTACTGCGTTGACCATCTGTATGCAACTGGCACACGAATCTAGCAGATCGGGGTGTGCAGCGATGTCCGCTTTCGGACACGTCAACGACGTTCGAATGTCCGGCTGGCGCCGACAATGAACGGCAGAAGATGGCCGCACTGCGTCCCACGACCGGCCACGGCGTCGTACCGCAGCCCGCAAGTCATACGATCGGCATAACCGACCCAATTGAGACATCTGAGTCGGACTTCGCGGAAGACCGCTCGAGCCATCCAGAGTCTTCGCCAGATGCCGTTGTATTGCCACCGCAAAAGCCCACCTTCTTGGCGCTCATGCACCCGTCGTCACAACGTTTCAACTCGCGCATGCCTTGATAGACGATGCAGCTTTTGCAAGACCGAGCCATATTGTCACCAGGCTCAAAAGTGTCATGACAAAGGCCAAGATTACGGCGACATGCAGCCCTGCGGCAATATCGCTGGACTCGGGGCGCACGAGCGAACCGAACACGCCCACGCCCACCACGCCGCCGATCTGCCGCGCGGTATTCAGCACGCCCGAAGCGATGCCAATGGACGGCGATTCAACATGCGCGAGCACGGCGGTATTGATCGACGGCACCGCGAGCGCGACGCCGGTGCCGACGGCCAGCAAGGGCAACGCGATGGCGAGCGTGCTGCTGTCAGGGTGGATGAATGCCAGCGAGAAATATCCGAGCGCCGCCAGAGACTGGCCGACGACCATCGGCAAGCGATGGCCGAAGCGCGCGGTGAGGCGGCCCGAGACCACGTTCGCGATGGTCACGACGGCGGTCATCGGCAGGAATGCGATGCCGGTTTCGAGCGGCGTGTCATGGCGCGCGTTCTGGAAGAACAGACTCATCGCGAACATCAATCCGTAATAGCCGAAGTTCAGCGTTAGGCCCGTGATCGAACTGACGTTCAGCACGGCGTTTCGGAACAGCATGAGCGGTAACAGCGGCTGCACTTGACGTGCTTCGACGGCGACGAACAACGCGGCCGCCGCCAGCGCCGCCGCTAGACTCGTCATGACCGTCGCGCTGGTCCAGCCGAGCCGGCCGCCTTCGATGACGGCATAGGTCGGCGCAGCCAGCGCGATGATCGCGAGCAGTTGTCCGGCAAGATCGATGCGGCGCGCTGCGTGACGCACGGTGTCGGGCGCATGCGCGAGCGTTAGCCAAATGCCGGCAATGCCGATCGGCACGTTGATCAGGAAAATCGACGGCCAGCCGAACCGGTCAACGAGAACGCCGCCGACCAGCGGTCCCGCGCCGAGCGCAAGCGCGGCGGTGCCCGCCCAAATGCTTACGGCCTTCGCGCGCGTGTGCGCGTCCGGAAACGCCGCGCCGAGCAACGCCAGCGACGACGGCACACACAAAGCCGCGCCCACGCCTTGCAGCATGCGCGAGGCGACGAGCAGCGCCGCGCCACTCGAGAGACCGCAGCCGATTGACGCGAAGGTGAAAGCCGCAAAGCCGCTGACGAACACGCGTCGCGCGCCGAAGCGGTCGGCAAGCGCGCCCGCCGTCAGCAGCAGGCAGGCGAACGCCAGCGTGTACGCGTTGACTACCCATTCGAGCGCCGTCGCGTCGATCGCGAGGCTTGCGCGCATGTGGGCCAGCGCGACGTTCACGACGGTCACGTCGAGGCAGATGATGACAAAGCCGAGACTCGTTGCGAGCAGGGCGAGCCGCGATGATTGCTGCCGCGGGGTGGGATGTGTGCGCATGATGTCCGTGGGGGGAATGGCGCGGGCGTGTTGGAACCAGCCCGCAGTGTTGTCGCAAAGCCCGAACTGTATTCAAGAAGCAACGCTTGATAAACGCAGGTCGATTAGCAACAGAACCCAGTATCATTGAGGAATGGACCTTCTCAAAGCGATGGCGGTGTTCGTGCGCGTGGTGGAAACCGGCAGCCTGACGGGGGCGGCGGTGGCGTGCGACCTGTCGCCGACGATGGTCGGTAATCATCTTCAGGCGCTGGAAACGCGGCTAGGCACGCGGCTCATTCATCGCACGACGCGCAAGCAGCAGGTGAGCGCGTTCGGTCAGACATACTATGAACGCTGTGTCGAGATACTCGGCTTGATCGACGATTCCGAACGGCTCGCGCACGATCATCTCGTGACGCCGCGCGGCCGTCTGCGCGTGACTGCGCCGGTCATGTTCACCAACGAATGCCTGATTCCGGCCATCCCCGATTACTGCGAACGCTATCCCGAGGTGAAGCTAGATATCGTCGCGACCGACGCGGTCTCGGATCTCATCAACGACGGCTTCGAGGCGGCGATCCGCATCGGCACGCTCGGCAATCCGGATATGATCGCGCGGCCGCTCAAACCGTATCGGCTCGTGCTGTGCGCTTCGCGCGCGTATCTGAAAGCGCACGGCTCGCCCGCGACGCCCGACGCGCTACGCACGCACCAGTGCCTGACTTACGCGTATCCGCCGCGCTCCGAGTGGTATGCGGCGCAGCCCGAGTGGATCCTGCATGGCCCTGACGGGCATGTGAACGTGCCCGTCGATGGGCGGCTGAAAGTCGACAACTCGGAGGCACTGCGGCGCGCCGTGTTGCGCGGCCTCGGCATCGCGATGTTGCCCGCGATCTTGGTGAACGCCGATCTGCGCGCGAAGCGGCTGATCGAAGTGCTGCCGGACTGTGCCGCGCCCGAGCGGCAACTGAATCTGCTATATCTGCGCGAACGGCACACGTCGCCAAAACTGCGTAGCTTCATCGATTTCGTAATCGAACGCTTCGGCGCGGGAGCAACGACGCATCGTGGTGATTGAGCGGGAAGCGACCCGGAGCTGCCGGTCGATTGCAGAAAATCGAGTGGCCGGTTTCGGAGGTCAACCGGCTGCCCGAGCCGGATCAGAGCTGATCCCGACTCGCAGGCTACTCTCCAACCCTGTCCAGCCATGTCTTGTACGCTGGGTTTGTGTCGGCCGGCAAATTCCGCATATGGGCCTGAAACTCGTCCTGCATGCCGAACACTTTCCACACCAGTGGTGCCAACTGGGCAACCAGGCTGTTTGCTTGCCCCGCTTCGCGTAGCAGTTGCAGGCTGCGCTCCTTGTATTCCGCGAGTATGTCCGACTGGTAGTCCCGTGCCTTGCCCAAGCCGGAGATGTACATTAGCTTCGGGACCTCTACCGAGGGCCAGTGCAGGGCCATAGTGAGGGGCCAGTCAAGCATGGCACGCTCACCCCACATCGCGGATTTTGGCATGCGCTCGTTAGCAAGCAGCGTCAACGTGAAGGCTTGGCCCAACTCTCCCAGATACGCAGGCATGACATCCGTCGTGGGCCGCTGGTAGAACGCGTCCAGCGGCTGTTCTCGCTTCCGACCAATGCGCTCAAGTAAGCTCTTCTCAAGAGTGGCCACCAACGCTCCGATCTCTGCGCGCGCTACTTTTCCACTTTCGCTCGAGTGCTTTGTGCGAGTCGCGCAGTCCCAGAGCGTCAGAGACACCTGCCATTGGACCGGAGCGGCTTCCCCCGAAGTGCCGATCTCTCCGGTTATGAAGTACTTCATCCTCGACGGCACAGTCTCAAAGAGTGCGCTGCCGTCGGTTTCGCCTCCAGTTACGATCGGACCTGCACCCTCGACGATCTGGATGTAGCAGTTAGCCGCGTAGTCGCTCCAGTAGTGAGTAGCCTCAGCCAAATACAGGGGGATGGCGCGCGTAAGACGCCCTAGATCATCTTCCCGTTGTGATTCGGCTCGTTCCGAGCCGTCCATGATTTTCGAGAGCGCAAAGAAGCCGACTTCTTCGGCGTCTCCCGGCTTTTGTGTGAACAGCCAATTGGCATCGCGCAGCCCGTAGTGCCAAATCGGCTGGCTTAGCGCCAGCGTACTGATATTCAGGTTAGCTATATCTATCGGCGTGCCTTGTACTGCCTGGTTGCGCATTACCTGGAATGTTTGCGCGAACTGGTCAAGGTGGTGCTTGATTGGGGCGATGCCCAAGGGGTACATACGAGCGAGCAGCGCTTCGCCTTCATCGACCTTGCCGAGTTGTTGGCAGGCGCGCAGCAGGTTGAGGCCAGTCATGGGGTCGTGCTTGCGCTCATCATAGGCCGGACCAACAAGCCCGAGAATCAGCGGAACTTGGCCGTTGTTTCCCAAGTCGCCAGATATCATCATTAGCGAACTGCCGTCGAACTTGCCCCCCTCCAGCACTTCTACATAGAGAGCACGTGCCGCTTCGACGTCTTTCTGTTCCAGATGGTGGCGCGCCAACCACAACTGCGCGCGCCAACTGCCGGGCAGGGCCGCCACAGTGCGTAGCGCCTGTAGATAGGCCTCATCGCCTCCACGATCCCGCTGAATGGCCGCCCACCAGAGCAGTCCGTTGTCCTGATTCGGGTCGGCCTGTACTGCCCGCCAGAGAATTTCATGTGCGCGGGTCTCTTCACCACGCTCGGCGAATACTTTGGCCAGATTGGTCAGCAGGGTGCCGGTCTCTCCGGCTTTCGCCATACCGGCACGAAGCGTCGCCTCGGCGGCATCTAGCTGGCCGTTTTTCATTTGCACGATGCCGCGAATCGTATGGCTGCGCTCGGGGACGTCATCAATTTCGACAAGACGGGCAGCGGCGGGCATCAGGTCGGCTGCAAAGCCATCGTTAAGGCCAGAAATAATCTGGCTGTAGAGTTCCGCTGCATTGTTCCACTTCTGTTGCAGGTTGGGCAGGAAAACCTTATCGCGCCACTCGCTGCGCGGGATCTTCATCTCTCGGCCATACGCGTCGTAAGCGGTGATTAATTCACCATTGGCCGTTGGCGGATTCTCTGCTTCCGTGGGGATGGAGGAGGCAGTGATGGTGGCATCGCGCTTTTCGCCGCTCAGGGCTGACAGAATGCGTTTGAACATGGAATGGATTGACGAAGTCCGTGATTGGCCGCAACGATGCTCAGAGTCCCGCCCGAGACCTTATTTGCTGGGATCTTCTTACGCATTTGGCATCAGAAAATGAACAAATTTGCTCGCAGTCCGGCTTAACGGCAGTCGGCACCTGCAACTTGAGATATCGATTCGGCGACCGCTTTCGGAAGAGCCGATGACGTTCGAACGGCGGGGCCTCCCTTCCGATGAGTGACGCATGTTGGCCGCACTGTGCCCCACGGTCGAGCGCGCCGATCGCCTCGGTGGCGCGTTTTATGCAAAAGGCATCCGCGACGCCACGAGGCTTTTGTCTAGGCCATTCTGAAATGTCCGCTTTCCAGCCAAGTTCAAATGTCCGCTTTTGCAAGGGTTAAAGCTCTGTTTCCTGACGCTTCAACTCACGCAGTGTCGAAGGATTGCGCCTGAACGGGCAGGGTGCTTACGTCAGGTCCACGGCTCCTCGCAGCCCGCCGGCCAGGTTTGGAAGAACGTGCTGTTCTGCTTTGCGCGAGTGCCGTGACGACCTGTTCGACATCGGCCTGCGTGAACTCGCGCTGCTTCTTTGTCCCCGGCGGCCGTCCCGGTTTGCGCACCTCAAGGCCCTGATTCGTGCGTGACGGAGCGTCCGATGCCCGCCGGTTGTCGCGCTGCGCCTGTACCGCCTGCGCGACCTGCAGCACATGCGCCAGCCGCTTGTGCTCGATCACGGCGCCCTGATCGATTTCCGCCAGCCGGTCATATTGCCGGCACACCAGCACGCAGCCATCGCCCGGCCGAAGTGCGTCACGCTGCGCCCCGTACTGGCCGCGGACGCGCTGCGAAACACACTGGCCTTGTCGCTGTAGAACGCCCCCGGCTTGCCGTAACGTTCGATGTACGCACGCGTCGCCTCGAAATAGCTGAACGTCGACTCGCTCGCCGTGAAGTGCAGATGCATCAGCCGGCTCGTGGCGTCATCCACGTACACCAGCAACGTGCATTGTGGTGCGCGCTGCTCGAACCACGCGTGCTCACTGCCATCGATCTGGATCAGCTCGCCCAGACACGCCCGGCGTGCCCGCGGCTGGTACACCTTCGGTGGACGCTGTCGCCGCGGCACCCACAGACCGGCATCCGTCATCAGCCTCCGCACCGTTTCCTTCGCGAGCCGGATGCCATGGCACTCGACCAGCTTCTCGCAAGCCAGCGTTGGCCCGAAATCCGCATAGCGCTCACGGATGATCGCCCGTGCCCGGTCAGCCGTCGCCGCATCCAGCCGGTTATTGCTCGGCTTCGAGCACTTGCCAGAGATCAGGCCGCGTGGCCCGTCCTCGCGCCACCGGCCAACCAGTCGCCGGATCTGCCGCGTCGTCAGCCCAAGCCGCTCAGCCGCACGCCACGGCTTCAGCATCCCGTCGGCCACGTCCTGAATCACCTTGACCCGGTCCAGTTCGCGCAGTCGCTGCTCAACACCGAGTCGCTCGTCCAGCGGAAGCGGCTGAACGCCGAGCCAGGCACGCCCCTTCTTGCCAAACAGATCGGTGGCGGGGCATCGCTCGATCAGATGCGCGGCCAGAACCGCATGAATGTTTACGCCGACCGAAAATTGAGCCACTGGGGGTGCGGACAAAGGAGTAAAGCCGACACAAAGGAAAATGCCAGATTTTCGGCTGCGGGGCAATCGATGCAGCACCTTCACGCTGGTCACAGGTTCGAACAATCCCGTACACCCCACCAAGGCATCCAACAGAAAGCCCGGCCACACAGGAGATGCCGAGCGGATCCACCGGGATCCGATTACCATTTGATGATCGCTTTGTAGGTCGCAGAAAACAAAACCCCCGCAGAGCCTTGACTCTGCGGGGTTCCACCGCCTTTGCTGGCGGAAACGGAGGGGAACTCGAACGACCACGGGTTGCGAAATCAACTTGTCCTCTGCTGCGCGCTGCACCGAACAGCGAGAGTTGACTCCTAACTCACGACCAACGCCGAGCGACCAGGTCGACTGGCCCATGATCGAGAGCGCCGTCGCTACCACGACCGTTGACCCCATTCGCTATGCAAAAAATGATGATGAAGAAGGCGGTGGGGTAAAAAGTGGGGTAAAAATCGAGGCAAAGAAAAAGGCCTTACAAGCATTGCTTGTAAGGCCTTGATTTCTTTGGTCGGGGCGAGAGGATTTGAACCTCCGACCACCTGCACCCCATGCAGGTACGCTACCAGGCTGCGCTACGCCCCGAACAGCAAAATAGTATAACAGACACCAGACCCAATTAGAACCGCCGGCACCGAACAAACCGCCACTCGCTCAGCCGCTCAACAGATCGATCACGTGCAGCAGTTCCTTGCGCAACTGCTCGACATCCACGCTCGCCATCGCCCGCACCGGAGCCTCGAGCGGCTCGCTGTGCACTGCCGCGTCTTCCGCGGGCTCCACCACCGCACCGTGCGCATCCAGCCGGTTGCGCGCGCCGTTGATCGTAAAACCCTGCTCGTACAGCAACTCGCGAATGCGGCGAATCAGCAGCACCTCGTGATGCTGGTAATAGCGCCGGTTGCCGCGCCGCTTCACCGGCCTCAACTGCGTGAACTCCTGCTCCCAGTAACGCAGCACGTGTGGCTTGACCCCGCACAGCTCGCTGACTTCACCAATCGTGAAGTAACGTTTCGCCGGAATCGGGGGCAAGACGACTTTCTCGCCTGTCGTGGTCATCGTCAGCTAGCCGTCGTGATGGTTGCGCGGGCACGCGCCGGTCAATCAGCGCGCGAGGCTTGCCTCGGCACCGGTCTCGACCAGCGCCTTCAGCTTTTGACTTGCGTGGAATGTGACGACGCGGCGCGCGGCGATTGGAATCGCCTCACCCGTTTTCGGATTGCGGCCTGGACGCTGCGGCTTGTCGCGCAGCTGGAAGTTGCCGAAGCCCGACAGCTTCACGCTGTCGCCGCTTTCCAGTGCGTCGCGAATCACCTCGAAGAACGCCTCGACCATGTCCTTCGCTTCCCGCTTGTTGAGCCCGACATTGTCGAACAGCAACTCGGCCAGTTCGGCCTTGGTCAGCGTGGGCGTCTCCGCCGCCGTGCCGGCGGACGATGTCGGTAGGTCTCGAATCATGGCGCTACGCTGCGCCGTAAGAAGGGCTTCGAAATCACTCGAGTTCATTTCGTTCATATGTGTCAAATGGCGCGCCAACCCGAAACGGAAAATGCCGGAACTGCCGCTTGAGGGTCAACCACGCAACCGTGCGCCAAATGCTCGAGCCAGACGATCCACCAGGGTTTGAATGGCCAGATCGACCGTCTCGTCCTGAAGGGTTCCGCCAGTATCTTGCAAGGTCACCCGGAACGCAAGGCTTTTCTCGTGCCCTGCCAACCCACCGGAAGTATTTGATTTTGGACGAAATTCATCAAAAAGCGCAACCCTTCTGATGCTCCTGCAGGCGGCCTCCGGAAGCGCCTTTTGCATCTCGTCGAGCAGCGCCTGAACTTCGATCTTCTGGTCCACGACGATCGCAATGTCGCGTCGCACCGGCGGGAATTTCGACACCTCGCCCGGGCTCGGCAACGCGTGCGGCATCAGCGCGTCCGCTTCGATCTCGAACAGGATCGGCGCATGCGGCAAGTCGTATTTTTGTAACCAGCGCGGATGCAGTTCGCCGATCCAGCCGACCGCACGGCCGTCCAGTTCGACACGCGCGCTGCGCCCCGGATGCAGCGCGGGATGCTCGGCTTTCACGAAGCGCGCGAGCGCCGGTGCGAGAAGCGCTTCGAGGTCGCCCTTCACGTCGAAGAAATCGACCGCGCGGCTCGTCACACCCCATTGTTCGTCGAGCGCCGGTCCGTACGCGAGCGCGCCGATCATCTTCGGTTGTGCGAAGCCTTCGACCGTCATCTCGCCGGCCTTGATGGACGGATCGTGCAGGAAGACGCGGCCCGCCTCGAAGACCCGCACGCGCTCCGCGGTGCGCCGGTTCAGATTGGTGCGCAGCACGCCGACGAGGCTGCCGAACAGCGTCGTGCGCATCACCGAAAGCTGGCTGGCGATCGGGTTCAGCAGCTGCACCGGCCGGTCGTTGCCGGCGAAATCGCGTTCCCATTCCGCGTCGACGAAGCTGAAGCTGACCGTCTCCGCATAATCGCGCGCGGCGAGCGCGTGACGGATCGCATGAATCGAGCGCTGCGTCTCGTTCGTCGCGCGCATCTCGCTCTTCGCGACCGGCGGGCGCGCCGGAATCTTCTCGAAGCCGTAAATGCGTGCGACTTCCTCGATCAGATCCTCTTCGATCTCGATGTCGAACCGGTACGACGGCGGCGTCACCGCGAACACATCGCCGTCGCGCTCGAACGGCAAGCCAAGGCGCGTGAAGATCTGCGCGATCTCGTCGGCGCTGACCGGCACGCCGATGATGCGCTGCGCACGCGCGACGCGCAGGCTGACCGGCGCGCGCTGCGGCACGTTGACGCTCTGGTCGTCGACCGCACCGGCCTTGCCGCCGCAGATGTCGAGAATCAGTTGCGTGATGCGCTCGATATGCTCGACCGTCGTCGCATAATCGACGCCGCGCTCGAAGCGATGCCCCGCATCGGTCGAAAAGTTGTACCGGCGCGAGCGGCCGCGAATGCTGTCGGGCCACCAGAATGCGGCTTCGAGGTAGATGTTCGTCGTGTCGAGCGTCACCGCGGTGCTGTCGCCGCCCATGATGCCCGCGAGGCTTTCGATGGCCTGCTCGTCCGCGATCACGCCGACCGTCGCGTCGAGCTCGACCGTGTTGCCGTTCAGCAGCTTCAGCGTCTCGCCCTCGCGTGCCCAGCGCACGTCCATGCCGCCGTGGATCTTGTCCAGATCGAACACGTGCGACGGACGGCCGAGTTCGAGCATCACGTAGTTCGAAATATCGACCAGCGCGGAGATGCTGCGCTGCCCCGAACGTTCGAGCCGCTCGACCATCCACTGCGGCGTCTTCGCGCGCGCGTTCACGCCGCGAATGACGCGCCCGGAGAAGCGGCCGCACAGGTCCGGCGCCGAAATGTTCACCGGCAGCGTTTCTTCGAGCGTGACCGCCGCCGGCCGGATGTCGGGCGCGCGCAGCGGCGCGCCAGTGATCGCCGCGGTTTCGCGCGCAATGCCGAAGACCGACAGGCAATCCGCCTTGTTCGGCGTCAGCTTGATTTCGAAAATCGTATCGTCGAGGTTCAGCGTCTCGCGGATATCCTGGCCAATCGGCGTATCTTCCGGCAGGATCAGCAGCCCGCTATGATCTTCGGACAGCTTCAGTTCGCGCGCCGAGCACAGCATCCCCTGGCTTTCCACGCCGCGCAGCTTCGAGAGACGAATCGCAAATGGCGCACCGCCGTCCTCGGCGGGCGGCAGTTCGGCGCCCACCAGCGCGACCGGCACCCTGATGCCGGGCGCGACGTTCGGCGCACCGCACACGATGTTCAGCAGCGTGCCCGTGCCCGCATCGACCTGGCAGACGTTGAGCTTGTCCGCGTCCGGGTGCTTGACCACTTCGAGGACGCGCCCCACCACGATCTTGGTGGTCGGGGGCGCGGCCGGCCGCAGGCTTTCGACTTCGAGGCCCGCCATCGTCAGTGCGTGGGCGAGTTCGTCGGTCGTGAGTTGCGGGTCGACAAAGCTTCTCAGCCAGGATTCCGGGAATAGCATGATTCTGTGTACGTTCTGATCAGGTTGGTCCACGGCCGGCCGGCGTCTTCCGATATCGCCTGTCCGGCCGGCGGCACAGCTTGCGGCGCGTTCGCGACTACCTTCGCGAAGCGCTGCCGCCTTCGTTCGCGGCCCACGGTCGCGCGCCGCGCGCGCCGGACCGTGACGCGGCGCTCAGGCGAACTGCCGCAGGAAACGCAGGTCGTTCTCGAAGAACAGGCGCAGGTCCTGCACGCCATAGCGCAACATCGCGAGACGCTCGAGCCCGCTGCCGAACGCGAAGCCGATATAGCGCTCCGGGTCGAGGCCCATGTTGCGGATCACGGTGGGGTGCACCTGGCCGGAGCCCGAGATTTCGAGCCACTTGCCGGCGTTCTTGCCGGATTCGAAGCGCATGTCGATCTCGGCGGACGGCTCGGTGAACGGGAAATACGACGGGCGGAAGCGCACCTGAATATCGTCGCGCTCGAAGAATTTCTTCAGGAAATCCGTGTAGACGCCTTTCAGGTCGGCAAAGCTGATGTCCTCGTCGATCCACAGGCCCTCGACCTGGTTGAACATCGGCGAGTGCGTCGCGTCGCTGTCGACCCGATAGGTGCGCCCCGGCACGATCACCTTGATCGGCGGCGTATGGGTGCGCGCATAGCGCACCTGCATCGGACTCGTATGCGTGCGCAGCAGCAGGGGCCGGCCGTCGGCGTCCTTGCCGTCCACGTAGAACGTGTCCTGCATCGAGCGCGCCGGATGGTTCTCCGGGCTGTTCAACGCGGTGAAGTTGTACCAGTCGGTCTCGATTTCCGGGCCGTCCGCGACATCGAAGCCGATTGACTGGAACACGCGCTCGACGCGCTCCCACGTATGCATCACAGGATGCAGGCTACCCGTGCCCGCGCCGCGGCCGGGCAGCGTGACGTCGATCGCTTCGGCGGCGAGACGCTGGTTCAGCAACGCGTCGGCAAGCGCCTGGCGACGCGCGGCGAGCGCCGCCTCCACCTGCTGCTTGACGACGTTGATCCGCGCGCCTTCGGTCTTGCGCGTCTCGGGATCGAGCTTGCCGAGGCCCTTCAGCAACTCGGTCAACGCGCCCGACTTGCCGAGGAAGCGGGCCTTCTCGTTCTCGAGTGCGGTCACATCGGCCGCATGTTCGAACGCGTGTTGTGCGTCGGCGACAATCTGGTCCAGGTCCATTGATCCCATCATTTCAACGTCAGTGTTCAATCGAAGCAAAGCGGTTCGACCAACAAAAACGGGGCTCGGTGAGGAGCCCCGTTTTTGTTGCAGCGTCACCGGAAGCCCGGATATTCGCTGCAACGAACCACGCAGTTTAATTGCCCAAAGCGCAATCAGGCTGCAACGGCGGCTTTCACCTGCTGAACGATCGCAGCAAAAGCAGCCTTGTCGAACACAGCCATGTCGGCCAGCACCTTGCGGTCCAGTTCGATCGACGCCTTCTTCAGGCCGTTGATGAACACGCTGTACGTCATGTCGTGCTGACGCACCGCCGCGTTGATACGCGTGATCCACAGTGCGCGGAACACACGCTTCTTGTTGCGGCGATCGCGATAGGCGTACTGCCCTGCGCGCATGACCGCCTGCTTGGCGATGCGATAGACGTTATTGCGGCGGCCGCGGTAACCCTTGGCCAGCTTGATGATCTTCTTGTGACGGGCCCGTGCGGTAACCCCACGTTTGACTCGAGGCATGTTTCGCTCCTGTGAGTATCGGTTAAGGGTTAGGCGAACGGCAGCATGGCGCGAACAGCGTTCATGTTGGTCTCATGAACGGCCGCGGAGCCACGCAGATGGCGCTTGTTCTTGGTGGTCTTCTTCGTGAGAATGTGGCGCTTGAAGGCTTGACCGCGCTTCACGGTACCACCCGGACGCACCACGAAGCGCTTTGCAGCGCTCTTCTTGGTCTTCATCTTGGGCATGACAGACAACTCCATTATTTGATGGACATGGGTGTGCGGTCGGCCTTGCGGCCACTTCCCGCCCTTCGAAACCCACTCCACTTGGTATGCAGCACGCCGGTCATCCCGGCCGCTGCTTTTCGCGCGCGGCGCCCGCACCGCGGACGCCCCACCGAAACCTGCTTTCCCGCAGCGGCGTCCGCCGCTGCAAGGCACTGCTCGACTGCGTCAAGGGCGACACGAAGGCGCACGGTACGCCGAAGTACGCCGAAGGCGACATGCCAGAGGCGACCGCACGTCCCGCGCGGCCTCCGGGTACCGGACCCGGCGACGGCCAGCCGCCCGTCGCACGCCTTATTTGCGCTTTTTCGGCGCGAGCACCATGATCATCTGGCGCCCTTCCATCTTCGGCATCTGCTCCACCTGGCCAACCTCGTCGAGGTCCGTGCGCAGACGTTCGAGCATGCGCATGCCAATTTCCTGGTGAGCCATTTCGCGGCCGCGGAAACGCAACGTGATTTTCGTCTTGTCGCCGTCTTCGAGGAAGCGGACCAGGTTGCGCAGCTTGACGTTGTAATCGCCGTCGTCGGTGCCCGGGCGGAACTTGACTTCCTTGACCTGGATCACCTTCTGCTTCAGCTTCGCCTCGTGCTGCTTCTTCGCTTCCTGGTACTTGAACTTGCCGTAGTCCATCAGACGGCAAACCGGAGGCACAGCCTGAGGCGCAATCTCAACCAGATCCACATCCTGCTGTTCCGACAGACGGAACGCTTCGGCGAGTTTCACAATACCCAGCGGTTCGTTGTCGATGCCGACCAGACGCACCTCAGGTGCCGTGATTTCACCGTTGATGCGGTGCGCAGACTTATCAGTAGCGATGTTACGTTTCCTCTAAAAATTAAAAAAACGAGCCGCGCTGCCAGGTGGCTTACCTGAACGACTGCACGTCTTCGCGCAGACGCTCAACGAAGGCGTCGACCGGCATTACGCCAAGATCCACGCCGCCACGGGCACGCACGGCTACCGTTTGGGCTTCACGCTCCTTGTCGCCGACCACGAGCAGGTACGGGACCTTTTCCAGCGTGTGCTCCCGTATTTTATAGCTAATTTTCTCGTTGCGCAAATCGGCCTCGACTCTAAGCCCTTGTTTTTGCAAAGATTGAGCCAGCGATCGCGCATATTCAGCCTGATTTTCCGCGATATTCATCACCACCACCTGCATCGGCGCGAGCCATGCGGGCATCGCACCGGCATGGTGCTCGATCAGAATACCGAGAAAACGCTCCATCGACCCGACGATCGCCCGATGCAGCATGATCGGCCGGCGCCGGCTGTTGTCCTCGGCCACGTATTCGGCGCCGAGGCGCTCCGGCAGCACCATGTCGAGCTGCAGCGTGCCGCACTGCCACGAGCGGCCGAGCGCATCCTTGATGTGATACTCGACCTTCGGACCGTAGAACGCGCCCTCGCCGGGCAGTTCCTCCCAGCTCACGCCGCACGCCGTGAGCGCGTCGCGCAGACCCTGCTCGGCGCGATCCCACGTCTCGTCGGAGCCCGCGCGCGCGTCCGGGCGCAGCGACAGCTTGATCGCCACGCTCTCGAAGCCGAAGTCGCGGTACACGCTCATCGCGAGCGTGTTGAACGCGATCGACTCGCTGATGAACTGCTCTTCGGTGCAGAAAATATGCGCGTCGTCCTGCACGAAGCCGCGCACGCGCATCAGGCCGTGCAGCGCGCCGGACGCCTCGTTGCGATGGCACGAGCCGAATTCCGCGTAGCGCAGCGGCAGATCGCGGTACGAGCGCAGACCGTGATTGAATACCTGGACATGCCCCGGGCAGTTCATCGGCTTGATCGCGTAGTCGCGCTTTTCCGACTCCGTCGTGAACATGTTCTCGCGGTAGTTCTGCCAGTGGCCCGACGCCTCCCACAGCGAGCGGTCCATGATCATCGGCGTCTTGATCTCGAGATAGCCGGCCTCGTTGACCCGCCGGCGCATGTACTGCTCCACCTGCTGCCACAGCGTCCAGCCGCGCGGATGCCAGAACACCATGCCGGGCGACTCGTCCTGCATGTGGAACAGGTCGAGCTGCTTGCCCAGCTTGCGGTGGTCGCGCTTCTCCGCCTCTTCGAGCATGTGCAGGTACGCGTCCTGGTCTTCCTTCTTCGTCCAGGCCGTGCCGTAGATGCGCTGCAACTGCTCGTTCTTCGCATCGCCGCGCCAGTAGGCGCCGGCGACCTTCATCAGCCGGAACACCTTCAGCTTGCCGGTGGACGGCACGTGCGGGCCGCGGCACAGATCCGTGAAGCCGCCATGCGAATACAGCTTGATTTCATCGCTGGCCGGAATCGACGCGATGATTTCCGCCTTGTACTTCTCGCCGATGCTGTTGAAGTAGCTGACCGCCTCGTCGCGCGAGACGACCCGGCGCGACACCGGCTCGTCTTTTTTCGCGAGCTCCTGCATGCGCTTCTCGATCTTCTCCAGATCCTCCGGCGTGAACGGCCGGCTGTACGCGAAATCGTAGTAGAAGCCGTTGTCGATCACCGGGCCGATCGTCACCTGCGCTTCCGGGTACAGGTCCTTCACCGCGTACGCCAGCAGGTGGGCGGTAGAGTGGCGGATGATGTCGAGCCCGTCCGCATCCTTGTCCGTGATGATGGCCAGCGACACGTCGTGATCGAGCAGCGCCGACGTGTCGACGAGTTCGCCGTCGACCTTGCCGCCGAGCGCGGCTTTCGCGAGACCGGGGCCGATCGACGCGGCCACTTCGGCCACCGTCACGGGGTGCTCGTATTGACGAACGGAACCGTCGGGCAGACGTATCGAAACCATGTGTGTTCTCCGTGGTGCCGGCCGGCGGCGGCACGTGCAACAACCTGGTGAATATGAGACAAAAAAAATGCGGCCCCGCTTTCGAGGGGCCGCATTCACATTTCATACAAACTACACGGGCGAAAGAGGTCCTCGACTAGCGTCGTTCCGGAGTAGTTCCAGTGAACGTTCGCGATGCCATAACCGACTCTGCCTTTCGCGCCTAGGCGCGTTTTACCTTCTTTGAAACCCCGGCTGACCGGGATTTCAGATTCGTTGGTAGGCTCGATTGGACTCGAACCAACGACCCCCACCATGTCAAGGTGGTGCTCTAACCAGCTGAGCTACGAGCCTAGAGAAACGAGATTATATGGGGCCCCAAACAGCTTGGCAAGTGTTTTCATCGGCCGCCCGGCCAACGCCCCGTCGCGCAATGTCCGCTCATCCCTTGCGCGACGCGCGCAGCACGCCGCTCACCTCGCCGAGCAGCACGCACGCGCGCTGGATCTGCGCGGCGCTCGACACCTCGACGGTGAACTGCATGAAAGCCGCGTTGCGGCGCGTTTGCGTCTTCACGCCGATCACGTTCATCTTCTCGCGCGCGAATACTTCGGAAATGTCGCGCAGCAGCCCCTGACGATCGGTCGCGTCGATCGTCAGGTCGACCGGGTACACCGACTGGCCCCGTCCGCCGATCACTTCGGCCGACCACGCGGTTTCGAGCACCCGCTCGGGCGCGCGCGCCGCCATCCGCCTGAAGGTCGGGCAGTCGCTGCGATGCACGGACATGCCCTTGCCACGCGTGACGAAGCCGCTGATCGGATCGGGCGGCGCCGGGCGGCAGCAGCGGGCGAGCTGCGTGAGCAGCGCGTCCACGCCGACCACCAGCACCCCCGTCGACGCGCCGTGCGCCACGCTCGCGCCGCTGCTGCGCTTCTCGAACTGCTCGGGCGCGTCCTCGACGGGCTCCGGCGGCGGCGCTTCCTGCAGCGCCTGTTCGATCTGCCGCAGACTGAACTCTTCCTTGCCGACGACCGAGAACAGATCGTCCGGCGTCCTGAAGCCGAGCTTCGCCGCCAGCTGATCGAGATTGACCGAGGTCTTGCCCTCCCGCTGCAGCGTCTTCTCGACCATCGCGCGGCCGTTGGCGATGTGCTCCTGCAGTTCGACCGCGTTGAACCAGGCGCGCACTTTCTGCCGCGCCCGCGGGCTGTGCAGATAGCCCAGTTGTGGATTGAGCCAGTCGCGCGACGGACCGCCCTCCTTCACGGCGACGATCTCGACCGTCTGGCCGTTGCGCAGCGGCGTGTTGAGCGGCACCATCGCGCCGTCGACGCGCGCGCCGCGGCAGCGATGGCCAAGCTCGCTGTGCAGGTGGTACGCGAAGTCGACCGGCGTCGCACCCTGCGGCAGCGCAATCACGCGCGCCTGCGGCGTCAGCACGTAGATATGGTCGTCGTCGAAGGTCGCCTGGCGCAGTTGCTCCCAAGGCTGGGCGGCGCGCTTTTCGCCATGCTCGCCTTCGGACACCTCGTCCTTCCACGCAAGCAGCTGCCGCAACCAGGCAATCTTCTCGTCGTACTTCTCGCTCGCGGTGATCTGTCCGCCATAACCGCGGGCGCCGGCCTCCTTGTAGCGCCAGTGCGCGGCGACGCCGTACTCGGCGAACTGATGCATGTCCTGGGTGCGGATCTGCACTTCGAACGCGCGCCCGTCGTCGCCGATCACGACCGTGTGCAGCGACCGGTAGCCGTTGGGCTTCGGCCGCGAGATGTAGTCGTCGAACTCTCTCGGCACCGGCTGCCACAGGTTGTGGACGATGCCGAGCACCGTATAGCAGTCCTTGATATCCGGCACGATCACCCGAAACGCACGCACGTCGTACAGCTCCGCGAAGTCGAGCTCCTTGCCGTGCATCTTGCGCCAGATGCTGTAGATGTGCTTCGGGCGCCCGCTTACCTCCGCGCGGATGTGCGCCGCCGCGAGTTCCGCCTGCAGTCGCGCGATTGCCTGCGCGACGTAGGTCTCCCGCTCGACGCGCTTTTCGTCCAGCAGCTTCGCGATGCGCTTGTAGGTGGCCGGCTCCTCGAAGCGGAACGCGAGATCCTCCAGCTCCCATTTCAGCTGCCAGATGCCGAGCCGGTTCGCGAGCGGCGCGTAGATGTCGAGCGTTTCGCGCGCGACGTCCGGCGACGGCGTGACCTTCGCCGCCGCGTAATAGCGCAGCGACTGCAAGCGCGACGCGAGCCGGATCAGCACGACCCGGATGTCCTGCGCGAACGCGAGCAGCATCTTGCGCAGCGCCTCGACCTGCGCGCGGCGCGCCGCCTGCGCGTCGCGGCCGGCTTCGGGTATCGCGTTCTGCGCGGCGCGCAGACTCACCGTGCCGAGGCGCAGCAGCTTGCGCACGTCGCCGACCAGTTGCGCGACTTCCTCGCCGAAATTCTCGGCGATCACACGCTCCGGGTCCTGCAGATGCGGCGTCAGCGCAAACAGCGCCGCCGCCAGCACCGACGCCGCGTCCACATTCAGCGTGCGCATGATCGCCGCAGTGCCGGCCGCGTGATCGGCCAGCATCTCGCCCGTGGACAGCCGCACCGTGCCCGCGTGCTCCCGCACGAACGCGAGCGCCTCGTCGAACGATGGCGTGGGCGCAGCGGCAGTCGTGACGGGTTCGGGATTCATGGTGCGACGGCCCACCGGGCCAGACGGTTCAACAAAGAAGCGGATACTGCAAAAACAGCGCGGTCAGGCCGCGACGGCTAGCTGCGCTGCGCGGCCACCACGACCACTTCGACGAGGCAGCGCGGGTTCGCGAGCTTCGCCTCGACGGTCGCGCGCGGCGGCGTGGCGCCTTGCTCGACCCATTCGTCCCACACGGCGTTCATGCCGGCGAAGTTGGCCATGTCGGAGATGAAGATCTGCACCGACAGCAGATTCGACTTGTCGCTGTTCGCGTCGGCGAGGAGGCGGTCGATGTGGCCGAGCACTTCGCGCGTCTGGCCGGCGATGTCCTGGTCGGTGTCCTCGGCGATCTGGCCGGCCAGATAGACGGTGCCGTTGTACACGGCGATTTCCGAAAGCCGCTTGCCGACGTGGTGACGAATGACTGCCATGGAATTTCCTGGTATGGGTTAAAAGGTGAACGAACCTGCGCCGCACTTCGCGGCCGCGTCGCCGGGACTGCACGGCGCGCTCGCCCGATCTTGCCGGCGCGCCGCCGCCGCACGACGTGCCGACGTGCCGACGTGCCGTCGTACCGAGGCGCCGCCGTGCCGGGGCGCGATAGCGCGCCGCGCAGTCCTCTATTATGACGCGTCGGCGGCGTCGCCCTCGAAGAAGCGCCGCGCGATGCCGATCTGCGCAGCGTCGAGAAAGGCTGGAGCGTGCCCGACACCGGCGATTTCGACGCTCGACACCGACCGCCCCGTTGCCACCATCTTTGCGACCGTCTCGCGCGACAGCAGGTCCGATTGCGCGCCGCGCACGACCAGCACCGGCCCCGGAATCGCCGCGAACGACGCCCACAGCGCCGCTTCGCCGGCCGCCGCGATCTCGTCGGTCACCGCGGCGAACGGCTGCGCGATACGCGGGTCGTAGCGGAACGCCCAGGCGCCGTCGCGCTCGCACAGGAGAGGCGTGTTGATCTCGCGCCATTCGTCCGGCGTGAGCGGACCGAACGATTGCGCGAGCAACGCGGCGTGGTCGATGCCCTGCTGCAGCGTCCCGAAGCGCGCGGGCTTGCCGAGGTACTCGCCGATGCGCGCAAGCGCGGCCGGTTCGAGATGCGGGCCGACGTCGTTCAGCAGCAGCCTGCGCACCGGGGAATCCGGCAACCCGGCGAGCCCCATGCCGATCAGGCCGCCCATCGACGTGCCGAACCAGTCGACCGTGTCGACGTTCAGACGCGCGATCAGCGTGACCATGTCGGCCACGTACTGCGGCACCGTGTAGAAGTTCGGCGAGGCCAGCCACGACGACAGGCCGCGCCCCGCGACATCCGGACAGACGACGCGCCACGACGGCGCGAACGCGGCCGCGAGCCGGTCGAAATCGCGCCCCGAGCGCGTGAGCCCGTGCACGCACAACAGCACCCGCGGATTGTCCGGGTCGCCCCATTCCGTGTACGCGACACGGTGCAGGCCGGCCGGACTCGCGCACTGGACGAAGCGTTGACGGGGCACGGCGCGGTCGGCGACAGGGGCAGCAGTCATCGGGAGTTCCTTGCAAAAGCGCGGCTTCGCCGAACGGCGGCGCGAGTGGACGGGCGGACAACCTGCGGACGATTGTAATCCGGCATGCGCCGCGCCGTGGATCCGCCGGATGGCTAGCGCGCCCCGGCCGCACAAGGCAGCAGGCGGGCGAGACTCGCGTCTCGCCCGCCTGCGCACCGCTTCCTGCGCCACCGGCTCCAGGCAACTGCGGGCGGCGAAGGCGCCCTAGCCTACCGCGCTCACGTCGAGCGGCGCACCGGTCTTCGTGCGGATCTCGTCCACCGTCACGCCGGGCGCCAGTTCGACGAGCTTCAGCCCGTCCGGCGTCACGTCGATCACGCCGAGATCCGTGATGATCTGGTCGATCACCCCGACCCCCGTCAGCGGCAGCGTGCATTCCTCCAGGATCTTGTGCTGGTCGCCCTTCGCGACGTGCTCCATCAGCACGACGACGCGCTTCACGCCCGCCACCAGATCCATCGCGCCGCCCATGCCCTTGATCATCTTGCCCGGGATCATCCAGTTCGCCAGATCGCCCTGCCGGCTCACCTGCATCGCGCCCAGAATCGCCAGGTTAATGTGCCCGCCCCGGATCATCGCGAACGAGTCCGCCGACGAGAAGATCGACGAACCCGGCAGCGTGGTCACCGTCTGCTTGCCGGCGTTGATCAGGTCGGCATCGACTTCTTCCTCGGTCGGCGACGGACCGATGCCGAGCAGCCCGTTCTCCGACTGCAGCCACACCTCGACGCCCGGCGGCACATGATTGGCCACCAGCGTCGGCAGGCCGATGCCCAGATTCACGTAGAAGCCGTCCTGCAGTTCCTGCGCCGCGCGCGCGGCCATTTCATCACGGGTCCATGCCATGGTCAGTCTCCTTTCGCGCGGACGATGCGTTGCTCGATGCGTTTCTCGGGATGCGCATTCAGCACGATGCGCTGCACGAAGATGCCGGGCGTGTGGATCGCGTCCGGATCGAGTTCGCCCGTCTCGACGATCTCCTCGACCTCCGCCACCGTGACCCGGCCCGCCATCGCGCACACCGGATTGAAGTTGCGCGCGGTGCGCCGGTAGACCAGGTTGCCGGCCTTGTCGGCCTTCCATGCCTTCACGAGCGCCACATCGGCGGTGAGCGACGGTTCGAGCACGTAGTGCCGGTCGCCGAACAGCCGCGTCTCCTTGCCTTCGGCGATCAGCGTGCCATAGCCGGTGTTGGTGAAGAAGGCCGGAATGCCCGCGCCGCCGGCGCGCAGCTTCTCCGCGAGCGTGCCCTGCGGCGTGAATTCCAGTTCGAGTTCGCCCGCCAGGTACTGGCGCTCGAACTCCTTGTTCTCGCCCACGTACGACGAGATCATCTTCTTCACCTGCCGCGTCTGCAGCAGCATGCCGAGGCCGAACCCGTCGACGCCCGCGTTGTTGCTGATGCAGGTGAGCCCCTTGACGCCCGAGTCGCGCAGCGCCGCGATCAGCGCCTCCGGAATCCCGCACAAGCCAAAGCCGCCGACGGCAAACGTCTGGCCGTCCGCGACGATGTCCCTGAGCGCCTCAGCCGCGCCTGGATAGACCTTGTTCATCAGTTTGTCCCTTCCTTTATGGAAACCCGAAATCCGGCCTCTGTCCGATGCCGGGCGCCGTACCCGCGCCGCACCGGACTTTGTCATTCTAGTCATCCCGGCGTGTGCCCGGGTCGAACCCGCGCAGCCTGCATCGCCGTTGTTGTCGATGGCCAAAAGGGTACGCTGCGCGGGCGATGCGGCACAATACGCAAAAATACATAAGCGCGCCGCGCGCCTTGTCCGCCATGCCTGCCCTCGATTACCAGACTGCCTTCCATCTCGCGCCGATCGGACTCGTGCTGGCGCGCGAGCGCATGATCGAGGACTGCAACGATCAGCTCGCCGCCATTTTCGGCTGTCCGCGCGAAGCGCTGCTCGGCCAGTCGTTCCAGGTGCTGTATCCGTCCGCGGACGAGTTCGAGCGTATCGGCGCGCGCATTCCGCCGATCATGACCGCGCAGGGCAGCTATGCGGACGACCGCATCATGAAGCGGGCCAACGGCGAGCTGTTCTGGTGCCACGTGACGGGCCGCTCGCTCGAACGCGCCGCGCCGCACGCGGCCGGGGTCTGGACCTTCGAGGACCTGAGCGCGACGCGGCGCGTCGCGGTGCAGCTGACGCCGCGCGAGCGGGAGATCGCCGCGCAGCTCGTGACCGGCAAGACCAGCAAGCAGATCGGACGGGTGCTCGACATCAGCTCGCGCACGGTCGACGTCTATCGCGCACGGCTCATGCGCAAGTACGGCACGGGCAACGCGACCGAGCTGCTGCAGCGGCTCCTCGGTGACTGATGCGCGCCACGCGGCCCCGCACGGGGCGCCCGACCGCGCGCCGCCTACGCGGCCCTGACGGGCAGCGCGTGTTCGATCGTCGCGCGCAGCGTATCCGGAATCGGCACCGACTTGCCCGCCGCGTAATCGATCCACACGCAGCGCGCCGCGCCGCGCGCGTAGAGCGTCGCGGGGTCGTCCGCGCGGCTCAGCTCGAAACGCGTGTCGAAACTGCTGCGGCCGGGCGTGCCGACCGACATGCGGCCGATCACGTCGCCCGGATAGTGCAGCTGGCGCAGAAACTCCATCGACGCATTGACGATCACCGGCCCCTGTCCCGCGCCATTGCCGCCGGCAATGCCGATCTGTTCGAACCACGAGATCCGCACCTGCTCCATGTAGCGGAAATAGACCGTGTTGTTCACATGGCCGAACGCATCCATGTCGCCCCAGCGGATCGGCATCGACATTTCAAAGACGGGGTGATAGTCGCTCATGGTGCTTCTTTCTGCGGTTGATACGGTGAATGGGAAATAGCCGGACGTGCGCCGCTGCGCCCGGGCGGGCCCGGCGGCGCGGATCCACGGCTCGCTTCACGCGGCCTTGCGAGCGGCGCGGCGCAATGGCGGCCGGCGGCGCAGCCGGGGCTGTCGAGCCTTCACGCGAGGCCGAAGCCGTCGTCGGCCGTAATGATCGCGCCGTTGATGAACTGCGATTCGTCGGCGGCGAGCAGCAGCAGCAGTCCGTCGAGATCCTCCGGCTGGCCGACGCGATGGCGCGGCAGCATCGAGACGAGCTTGTGCCCCTGCTCGGTCGCCCAGTGGTGGTGATTGATCTCGGTGTCGATGTAGCCCGGGCAGATCGCGTTCACATTGATCCCGTGCTTGCCCCATTCCTGGGCCATCGCCTTCGTCATGTGCACGACCGCCGCCTTGCTCATCGAATACAGGCCGATCTGCGGCAGCACCCGCAGCCCCGCCACCGATGCGATGTTGATGATCCGGTACGGCGGCTTCTGCCCCTGGCCGCCGCTGCCGCGCATGATCATGCGGCGCGCGACTTCCTGCGCGACGAAGAAAGCGCCGCGCGTGTTGGTGTCGAACACGTACTCGAAGTCGGCGGGCGTCACGTCGGTGAGCCGCTGTGTGGTCGACACGCCCGAATTGTTCACGAGGATGTCGATCGTACCCGCCTCGGTCTCCGCATGCGCAACCGCGGACTTGATGCTCTGGCAGTCGGTCACGTCGAGCGACACGACATGCGCGGCGCCGCCGGCCGCCTCGATCTCCGCGCGCAATTCCTTCAGGCGCTCGGTGCGGCGGCTGGCGAGCACGACCTTCGCGCCCGCCTGCGACAGGACTTGCGCAAAGCGCTTGCCGAGCCCGCTGGACGCGCCCGTGATCAGCGCGACCTTGCCTTCCAGATTGATCGAACGGCCCATTGTCGTTACCTTGTTCGGTTGGTTCGCCCGCGCGGGACGCCGTGCGGGCATCGGAAATACCCGGCCGATACGGTAGCACATAAATAGAACGATCGTGCTAATCTGCCTCGGTTGGGTTGCGGCGTGGGTGGCGTTCGCCCACAATACGATCCCGAAAAAAGCATTCTAACGGCAAGAGGAGCTTCAATGACCCCCGCAAGTCTGATCGGGCAATACGGTCCGCGCGAGTCGATGGAATACGACGTGGTGATCGTCGGCGGCGGCCCGGCGGGCCTGTCCGCGGCGATCCGGCTCAAGCAGCTGGCCGCGCAGAAAGGCGTCGAGATCGGCGTCTGCGTGCTGGAAAAAGGCTCGGAGATCGGGGCGCACATCCTCTCGGGCGCGGTGATGGATCCGCGCGCGCTCAATGAACTGATCCCCGACTGGAAGGAAAAAGGCGCGCCGCTCACCGTCCAGGTGAGCGAGGACCGCTTCCTGTTCCTGTCCGAAACCGGCGCGAAAGCGGTGCCGAACTGGGCGCTGCCCGATAACTTCAGGAACCACGGCAATTACGTGATCAGCCTCGGCGCGGTGACGCGCTGGCTGGGCCAGCAGGCCGAGGCGCTCGGCGTCGAGATCTTCCCCGGCTTCGCGGCCGCCGAGATCCTCTACGACGAACACGGCGCGGTGAAGGGCGTCGCCACCGGCAACCTGGGCATCGGCAAGGACGGCGAGCCCACCGCGAACTTCCAGCCCGGCATGGAGCTGCACGCGAAATACACGCTGTTCTGCGAGGGCGCGCGCGGCCATCTCGGGCGCCAGTTGCACGAGCGTTTCCGGCTGCGCGACGGGCGCGATCCCCAGGTCTACGGGATCGGCATCAAGGAGCTGTGGGAGATCGATCCGGCGAAGCACCAGCCGGGCCTCGTGATCCACACGGCCGGCTGGCCGCTCGACACCGACACCTACGGCGGCTCGTTCCTCTATCACCTGGACGGCAACCAGGTGGTGGTGGGCTTCGTGGTGGGGCTCGGCTACACCAACCCGTACCTGTCGCCGTTCGAGGAGTTCCAGCGCTACAAGACGCATCCGGCGATCCGTTCCTTTCTCGAAGGCGGCAAACGCGTCTCGTACGGCGCGCGCGCGATCACCGCGGGCGGGCTGATGTCGCTGCCGAAGCTGGTGTTCCCGGGCGGCGCGCTGGTCGGCGACGACGCGGGCTTCCTGAACGCGTCGCGCATCAAGGGCAGCCACGCGGCGATCAAGACCGGGATGCTCGCCGCCGGGGCGGCGTTCGATGCGGTGCAGGCGGGCCGCCAGCACGACGAGCTGGGCGCGTACCCGGAGGCGTTCAACACGTCGTGGCTGCACACGGAGCTGTACCGCGCGCGCAACTTCAAGCAGTGGATGAGCAAGGGGCTCTATCTGGGCACGCTGATGGTGGGCATCGAGCAGAAGCTGCTCGGCGGCAACGTGCCGTGGACGCTGCATCACCAGCACTGGGACCACGAGATGCTGAAGCCCGCGTCGCAGTGCAAGCCGATCGTCTATCCGAAGCCGGACGGCAAGCTGACGTTCGACCGGCTGTCATCGGTGTTCATCTCGAACACGAATCACGAGGAAAACCAGCCGGCGCACCTGACGCTGAAGGACGCGAGCGTGCCGGTGAACGTGAACCTGCACACATATGCGGGGCCCGAGGGCCGCTACTGCCCGGCGGGCGTGTACGAGTTCGTGAAGGACGAGGCGAACCAGGACCGGCTGCAGATCAATGCGCAGAACTGCGTGCACTGCAAGACCTGCGACATCAAGGATCCGACGCAGAACATCGTGTGGGTCACGCCGGAAGGCGGCGGCGGGCCGAATTATCCGAACATGTAGGCGAACGCGCAGGCGAACGCGTCCGGCACGCATTCTCGCGTCGAATGAAAAAGCACCGCTCCAGGCGGCGCTTTTTCGTGGTGAGGCACCGCCATGCGGACCCCGACGCGTGCGGCGCGGCTACGATGCCGAAGGCGCGCGCGCCGCGATCTTCGGCGTACTCACTTCGACGTCGCCGCATTGGGCGCGATGGCGCAGCGCGTGGTCGATCAGCACCAGCGCGAGCATCGCCTCCGCGATCGGCGTCGCGCGAATCCCGACACACGGATCGTGACGCCCGAACGTCTCGACGACAGCGGGCTGGCCCGCCTTGTCGATCGAACGCCGCGGCGTGCGGATGCTCGACGTCGGCTTGATCGCAATCGACACCGTGATGTCCTGTCCGGTCGAGATGCCGCCGAGCACGCCCCCCGCGTGATTGCCGACGAACCCCTCCGGCGTCAGCTCGTCGCCGTGCACGGAGCCGCGCTGCGCGACGCTCGCGAAACCGGCGCCAATCTCGACGCCCTTCACTGCGTTGATGCCCATCATCGCGTGTGCGATATCGGCGTCGAGCCGGTCGAACAGCGGTTCGCCGAGCCCGACCGGCACGCCGGAGGCCACCACGTTGATCCGCGCGCCGATCGAGTCGCCGTCCTTGCGCAATGCATCCATGTACGCTTCGAGTTGCGGCACGATCTGCACGTTCGGCACGAAAAACGGATTCTCGCGCACGTGCGCCCAGTCGACGAACGGCACGTCGATCTCCCCGAGCGCCGCCATGTAGCCGCGAATCTCGGTGCCGAACCGCTCGCGCAGCCACTTCTTCGCGACGGCGCCGGCGGCCACCGTCGGCGCCGTCAGACGGGCGGACGAGCGGCCGCCGCCGCGATAGTCGCGAATGCCGTATTTCTGCCAGTAGGTGTAGTCGGCGTGTCCGGGACGAAAGGTTTCCGCAATGTTGCCGTAGTCCTTGCTGCGCTGATCGGTGTTGCGGATCACCAGCGCGATCGGCGCGCCGGTGGTCACGCCTTCGAATACGCCCGACAGGACCTCGACCTTGTCCTCCTCCTGGCGCTGCGTGACGTGGCGCGACGTCCCCGGCTTGCGACGGTCGAGTTCGAGCTGGATGTCGCTTTCGGCGAGCGCCATGCCCGGCGGGCAGCCGTCGATCACGCAGCCGATGGCGGGACCATGCGATTCGCCGAAGGTCGTAACGGTGAAGAGCGTACCAAGCGTATTGCCGGACATGAGCGTCGTCCAAATGAAATGCGGGAAGACCGCTATTATGCCAGCGCGGCCCGGCCGCCGCCGGGCGCGCCCGGTCAGCGGCGCGCGCCGCGCAGCTCGGCGACGCGTTGCTGCAGCACCTGCGGCGACGCCTGCTGCGGCTCGAGCGGCTCGCCGACCGCCAGCGTCAGCCGGCTCATCACGCCCCGCTGGACCGGCCGCGGCCAGTGCACGTCGGGCGCACGCGAAAAGACGCTGCCCCACAGGCCGCGCAGCGCCATCGGCACCACCGGCACCGGGGAGCGCCCGAGAATCTCGGCCACGCCGTGGCGAAACGGGTTCATCTCGCCGTCGCGCGTGAGCTTGCCTTCGGGAAAGATGCACACGAGTTCGCCCTGCGCAAGCGCCTCGGCACAGCGGTCGTAGGCACGCGCGAGCAACGCCGCGTCCTCGTGCGCGGGCGCGATCGGAATCGCGTTTGCGTGACGGAACAGCCAGCCGGCAAACGGCGTGCGGAAGATGCGGTGATCCATCACGAAGCGGATCGGCCGCGGACTTTCGGCCATGATCACAAGCGCGTCGACATAGCTCACGTGGTTGCACACGAGCACCGCGCCGCCCTCCTCCGGAATCCGTTCCGCATGCACGAGACGGATGCGGTAGAACGTGTGCACCAGCAGCCACGCGACGAAACGCAGCAGGAACGCCGGCGCGAGTCCGTAGATGTACGCGGCGACCGCGACGTTCAGCAGCGCGGTGACGAGGAAAATCCCCGGAATCCCGACACCCGCCGCGCTCAGCGCGATCGCGAGCAGCGCCGACACGATCATGAACAGCGAATTCAGGATATTGTTCGCCGCGATGATGCGGGCGCGATGGCTCGGCTGGCTGAGATTCTGGATCAGCGCGTAGAGCGGCACGCTGTAGAAGCCGCCGAACATCGCGAGCAGAAACAGGTCGGCGAGCACGCGCCAGTTCGCCGGCACCGCAAGGAACGCGCCGACCCCGAGCAGCGCGCCGGCGGCCGGCCGCGCGTGGCTCGCGAAAAACAGGTCGATGGCGAACACGCTGATGCCGATCGAGCCGAGCGGCACGAGACCGATCTCGATGCGCCGCTTCGAGAGCCGCTCGCACAACAGCGAGCCGGTTCCGATCCCGACCGAGAACGTCGCCAGCAGCACGGTCACGACGTCGGGACTCGCCGACAGGACGTCTTTCGCAAAACGGAAAAACGACGACAGAAACGTCGCACCGACGAACCACAGCCACGAAATGCCGAGCAGGCTCAGGAAGACCGTCCGGTTCTCGCGCGCGATCCGCAGGTTGCGCCAGGTTTCGCTGAACGGATTCCAGTTGATGCGCAACTGCGGCTGCGGCGCGGGCGTACGCGGCACGCCCGCCGAGACGCCGCGCCCGACGAGCGCGATCGCGATGCACAGGCCCGCCAGCACGGCGGCGCCGTGCGCGGGCAGCGCCGCGGCCTCGCCGCCCGCGATCGTGCCGAGCAGGATCGCGACGAACGTGCCCATCTCGACGAGGCCGTTGCCGCCGACCAGTTCGGTCTTGCCGAGATGCTGGGGCAGATACGCATATTTGACGGGGCCGAACAGCGTCGAATGCACCCCCATCAGGAACGTGCACAGATAGAGCAGCGGCGCGCTGTACAGCCAGAAGCCGGCGCCGCCGGTCAGCATCACCGCGATCTCGAAGGTCTTGACGAGACGGGTGAGCGTCGCCTTGTCGTATTTGTCGGCAATCTGGCCGGAGGTTGCCGAGAACAGCACGAAAGGCAGGATGAAGATAGCCGCGATGAGGAACGCGGCCGTCCCCGCGTCGACGCCGGAGAAGCGCGCGCTCTGGTACGTCACGAGCGACGTGAAACCGATCTTGAAGACGTTGTCGTTCATCGCGCCGAGGAACTGGGTCCAGAAGAATGGCGCGAACCGCCGCTCGCCGAGCAGCCGGAACTGGGAGTCGTGCGCTTCGCCGCGGGCAGCCCGGCGGGCAGAAGGCAAGGAACGATCGCTCATGAGAGTCAGTGCAGTGAGGACGCGCCGGCAGCCGGCCGGCACGATGGGCGCGCTATGCGCAATGGATGAGTCCGGCGCACGTCGCCGGCGTACCACCGCCCCGCCGGGATGACGGACCCCGGCGACAGCGCGATGAAACGGGCGCGACGCTATGCCGGCGGACGGAGCCGAAACGGCACCCGGTCAGGTCCTGCTGGCGACCGGCCCGGCGGCCGGCGCCCCGCCTGCGGGACTGGAAGAGACCGTGCAAAGGCAAAACGGGGCGGCACGGGACAACACGGCGCGACGCGAGGCAACCGCAACAGCCGCCGCAGCCCTCGCAGCGCCCGCGGGAACGCAGCGGGGCGCGGCTAGCGGGCCTGCTGCTGCTCGGGTTCTTCGGGCCAGTCGCGAATGTAGGCTTTGAGCATCCGGTTCTCGAACCCCTGCTCCTCGACCACCGCCTTCGCGACGTCGTAGAACGAGATCACGCCCATCAGCGTGCGGCTCTCCATGACCGGCAGATAGCGCACATGGTGTTCCAGCATGATGCGCCGCACTTCGTTCACATCCGTTTCCGGGGTGCAGGTGATCGGATGGTCGTCCATCACCCTGCGGATTGTCGCGGTGCCCACGCTGCCGTCATGCTTGCTGAGCGTCTGGATGATCTCGCGAAACGTCAGCATGCCGACCAGATCGCCATATTCCATGACAACCAGCGAACCGATGTCGTGCTCCGCCATCGTGTTGACTGCGTCGTGCAGCGGCGTATCCGGCGTAACCGTAAAAAGCGTGTTGCCCTTGACCTTGAGAATGTCGCTGACTCGCATGGTTGTCTCCTGTGCATCCGGTAGAGCCGTTAATCCTGAACCGACTTTTGATCCTAGCTGAAAGACCTGTAAAAGAAAAGCGACGCCGCCACCCGCCGGCCCTCGCGCGGCCCGCCCGGAGGGCTTGATGCCGGGCGCCGCGGTGATACGATGGCCACCACGTTCACCGTTCGCGGAACCGTCCGTGGTTCCGCCGCCCAGGATGCCCGCCAACCGCTTCGACACGCTTGCGCTGCATGCCGGCGCCGCCCCCGACCCCACGACCGGCGCGCGCGCGACGCCGATCTACCAGAGCACGTCGTTTGCCTTTCGCGATACCGACCACGCGGCCGCGCTGTTCAACATGGAGCGCGCGGGACATGTGTACTCGCGCCTTTCCAACCCGACAGTCGCCGTCTTCGAGGAACGGGTCGCGGCGCTCGAAAACGGCGCCGGCGCGATCGGCACCGCGAGCGGCCAGGCGGCGCTGCACCTCGCGATCGCCACGCTGATGGGCGCCGGCTCTCACATCGTCGCCTCCAGCGCGCTGTATGGCGGCTCGCACAACCTGCTGCACTACACGCTGCGGCGCTTCGGCATCGAAACCACGTTCGTGAAGCCGGGCGATCTGGCCGCCTGGCGCGCGGCGCTCCGCCCGAACACCCGGCTGCTGTTCGGCGAAACCCTCGGCAACCCGGGGCTCGACGTGCTCGACATCGCGGCGCTCGCAGACATCGCGCATCGCCAGCGCGTGCCGCTGCTGGTCGACTCGACGTTCACGACGCCCTGGCTGCTGAAGCCGTTCGAGCATGGCGCCGACCTCGTCTACCACTCGGCAACCAAGTTCCTCGGCGGCCACGGCACGACGATCGGCGGCGTGCTGGTCGACGGCGGTACCTTCGACTTCGCGGCCTCCGGGCGCTTTCCCGAGCTCACCGAGCCTTATGAGGGCTTTCACGGCATGGTCTTCGCCGAGGAAAGCACGGTTGCGCCGTTCCTGCTGCGCGCCCGCCGCGAGGGGTTGCGCGACTTCGGCGCGTGCCTGCATCCGCAGGCCGCCTGGCAACTGCTGCAGGGCATCGAGACCCTGCCGCTGCGCATGGCACGCCACGTCGAGAACACCCGCAAGGTGGTCGAATTCCTCGCGGCCCAGCCGGCCGTCGAATCCGTCGCCTACCCGGAGTTGCCGTCGCACCCCGATCACGCACTCGCGCGGCGCCTTCTGCCGCGCGGCGCGGGCGCCGTCTTCAGCTTCAACCTGCGCGGCGACCGCGCCACGGGCCAGCGCTTCATCGAGGCGCTCGCGCTGTTCTCGCATCTGGCCAACGTCGGCGACGCACGTTCGCTCGTGATCCATCCGGCCTCCACCACGCACTTCCGGATGGATGCCGCCGCGCTGGCCGCGGCCGGCATCGCCGAAGGCACGATCCGCCTGTCGATCGGCCTCGAAGATCCGGACGACCTGATCGACGACCTCAAGCGCGCACTGAAGGCCGCGACGAAGGCCGCGGGCGGATCTGCGGGCAGGTCGACCCACGCTGCCGCGCGCAAGGAATCCGCATGATCCTCGACGTTCACGGCAGCGCGGCCTACGCGTATACCGGCGGCAAGCCGTTCGACCCTGCGCTGCCATGCGCGGTCTTCATTCACGGCGCCGAGCACGATCACAGCATCTGGGCGCTGCAAAGCCGCTACTTCGCGCATCACGGCTTCGGCGTGCTCGCGCCCGACCTGCCAGGCCACTGCCGTAGCGCCGGTCCGGCGCTGACCCGGATCGACGCGCTGGCCGACTGGCTGGCGGCCCTGCTCGACGCGGCCGGCGTCGCGCGCGCCTGCGTGATCGGCCACAGCATGGGCTCGCTCGTCGCGCTCGATTTCGCCGCCCGCTACCCCGCCCGCGCCACCCATCTGGCGCTCGTCGCCACCGCGGTGCCCATGACGGTGTCCGACGCGCTGCTCGACGCGGCGCTGCACCGCGAACCGGACGCGATCGCGATGGTCAACGGCTGGTCGCACGCCCCGCTTGCCGCCGCACCGGCCAACCCCGTGCCCGGCTTCTGGTTGCGCGGGATGAACCAGCGACTGATGGAGCGTGTGTCAGCCACAGGCGAGCCCGGCCTCTTTCACACCGATTTCGCGGCCTGCCACGGCTACGCAGACGGCCTCGCGCGGGCCGCACAGGTGCGCTGCCCGGTACGCCTGCTGGTCGGCCGGCACGATGTGATGACGCCGCCGCGTTCGGCCCGAGCCCTTGCCGGCGTGCTCGGCCAGTCCAGCCCGCAGGTAGACACGGTCACGCTCGACGCCGGCCACGCCATGATGACCGAGCAGCCCGATGCAACACTCGACGCGCTGTTCGCCTTCGCCTGCACACACTCCGCTGCCCCACCGCCTTGACGATAGCGGCGCCGCGCCGCGTGCACCATCGGCCGGACGGCCAGGTTGCGCGGAACACGCGATCGCAGCACAATGAATCCAGACCCGCATGCCTTGCGCGTGCGGGCGCCGCCATGCCCGGTGCACGGCGCACGCAGAGGCGTGCGGTCACGCAGGCGGCGGGAGCAGAAAAGGGAGGTCATGATGGCGCACACCACACACACCGACCACTTCGCCAGTTTCGCGGAGTTCTATCCGTTCTATCTGGGCGAGCACCGCAACCCCGTGTGCCGGCGCCTGCACTTCATCGGCTCGCTCGGCGTCATCGGCTGTCTCGCGATGGCGTTTGCAACCGACAGCTGGCTGTGGCTGCCGGCAGCGGTCATTTGTGGCTACGGGTTCGCGTGGATCGGACATTTCTTCTTCGAGAAGAACCGCCCCGCCACCTTCAGGCACCCTGTGTATAGCCTGATGGGCGACTGTGTGATGTTCAGGGACATCTGCACCGGCAAGATTTCGCTGTAGCGGCAGCGGCACGGACACGCCCGCGCGCGCCGCGCTGCCCGCTTACGCGGGCTGATGCGGTATCGCCGCGCCGTGGCCCGCCGCGGGCTGATTGCGTGCGCCGCGCGTCAGCGCGCGCGCCGCCACCAGCGTCGCAAGCGACACCTTCAGCCGGTCGCTTTCGAGCGCCGAGAGCAGTATCCGGGCGTCCACGCGGGTCGACTCCAGGTTCAGCTGGTAGGCGAGTTCCGCGCGATCGATCACGAACCGGTCGAACAGCCGCTCGACCGTCACCTGATCCGGATTGGCCAGCAGTACGAAGCGTGGCGCCTCGCCGTCGTCCTCGAGACGCGCGATCCATTCGATCTCTTCGAGCGTCGCCAGCAGGCGGGTCACGGTATCGGCGTCGCGGCGCAGCTTGCGTCCGAGATCGTGCACCGTGTAGCCGCGCGCCCCGGCCTCGCGCGCCTCGGAAAGCCGCGCGAGCAGCTCGAGCGCGTCGAACAGGTCGCTGCCCGCGAAGCGCGGCCGGTGGAACTGGCCAATCCGGATCGCCGGCAGCGCCGACACGATCGTCGCGCCGGCGAGCGTAATGAACCAGCTCAGGTACATCCAGAGCAGGAACATCGGCACCGCGGCGAATGCGCCGTAGACGGCCGTATAGGTCGGAATATGGCGGACGTAGTAGCCAAAGCCGCGCTTGGCCAGCTCGAACGCGACCGCCGCCGCGACGCCGCCAACCAGCGCATCGCGCCACTCGACGCGGCAGTTCGGCAAGTACACGTAGAGCATCGTGAACGCAAGCGCGGTGAACGGCAGCGTCGCGCCCGCCAGCGCCCATGAGATCAGCGGCGTCACGTGCTGTGCCGCGCCGAATGCCATCGAACGGGTGAACAGATACGACGAGATCGACAGGCTGAACCCGATCAGCACCGGCCCGAGCGTGACCACCGCCCAGTAAGCCAGCACGCGCTGCGCGAGCGGGCGCGGCTTGCGCACGCGCCAGATCACGTTGAAGGCCGACTCCACGGTCATCATTGTCATCACCGCGGTGACGAACAGCACGATCATGCCCATCGTCGTCAGGCCCTTGGCCTTCGCGGCGAACTGGTTCAGGTACTTGAAGATCTGGTCGTTGAATTGCGCCGGCATCAGGTGATCGGCCAGAAATCCCTGTAGCGAGACCTGGAACGACGCGAAGATCGGAAACGCGGTGAACAGCGCGAACGCCACGGTCGCAAGCGGCACGAGCGCCAGCATGGTCGTGAACGTGAGACTGCCCGCGACCTGCGCGATGCGGTCCTCGCCGCAGCGCGTCGCCGCGAAGCGCGCGAGACGTTTGAGCGTATCGAGGTCGAAACGCACCCTGGCCAACACGCTCACCTCCCCGTTGCGTAAAGCACGTACCGCACGCGCGTCCCTCCCGCACCGGCCGTTCGGCCGATGGGCGCCGCCGCGGACCCACCCCTATAATACCCGTTCACTTCTTCCCGCCCATGAAAGACATTCTCGTGCTTTATTACAGCCGGCATGGCGCGACGCGCGAACTCGCGCGCGCGATCGCGCAAGGCGTCGACAGCGTGCCCGGCATGCAGGCGCGCGTGCGCACCGTGCCGGCCGTGTCGGCCGTATGCGAGGCCAGCGCGCCCGAGATACCGCAGGACGGCCCGCCTTATGCGGAACTGCGCGATCTCGAGGAGTGCGCGGGCCTCGCGCTCGGTTCGCCCACCCGCTTCGGCAACATGGCCGCTTCGCTCAAGTATTTTCTCGACGGGACGACGCCCCAATGGCTGTCCGGCGCGCTGGCCGGCAAGCCGGCGTGCGTTTTCACGTCCACCGGCAGCCTGCACGGCGGCCAGGAGTCGACGCTGCTGTCGATGATGCTGCCGCTGCTGCATCACGGAATGCTGCTGGTCGGCATCCCGTACACCGAAAGCGCGCTGAGCACGACCCAGGCCGGCGGCACGCCATACGGCGCATCGCATTTCGCCCGCGCGCAGCACGCGCAACAAGGCCTCACCGCGGACGAAAAAGCGCTCGCCGTCGCGCTCGGCGCGCGTGTCGCGCGAACCGCGGCAGCCCTGGGCGAGCGCCCGTGAACACGCGACACGGCAGCGCGGACTCTGCGGCGCGCGCGTCGGCGCACGACCCCGCCGCGCTCGCGCGCCCGTGGGCCGCGCGCGGCGCCGGCGCGACACTCGTGCTGCTGATCGCGCTCGCCATCGCATGGGAGTGGCGGCTCGCCCCGCTGCGCCCCGGCGGCTCCGCCCTCGTTCTCAAGGCCGTGCCGCTGCTGCTCGCGCTGCCCGGCGTGTTGCGCGCGCGGCTCTATACGCTGCAGTGGGCGTCGATGCTGATCCTGCTGTACATGGCCGAAGGCATCGTGCGCGGCATGACCGACCGCGGCGGGTCCGCGTCGCTGGGCTGGCTCGAAACGCTGCTCGCGGTGGGTTTCTTCGTCTGCGCGCTCGCGTACGTCGCGCCGTTCAAACGCGCGGCGCGGCGCCGCTGATCAGCCCCCCCCGTTTCCGTGGAACCCCCGTCATGACCGAATCTCCTGCCCGCGCCGCCCCATCCGCCTTTGTCGCCGCGTGCCGCCAGGCAATCGGCGCCGCCCACGTGCTTACCGACCCGCACGACGTCGCGCCGTACCTGACCGACTGGCGCCGCCGCTACACCGGCGCGGCGCTCGCGGTGCTGTGTCCCGCGGACGCCGCCGAGGTCGCCGCGCTGGTGCGGCTTGCCTTCTCGCATCGCATCGCGCTCGTGCCGCAGGGCGGCAACACCGGCCTCGCCGGCGGCGCCACGCCCGACGCGAGCGGTCGTCAGGCGGTGCTGAGCCTGCGCCGCCTGAACCGCGTGCGCGACGTCGATCCGCACAACAACACGATCACCGTCGAAGCCGGCGTGATCCTCGCCGAAGTGCAGGCGCGCGCCGAGGCGGCCGGCCGCCTGTTCCCGCTGAGCCTCGCCGCCGAAGGCAGCTGCACGATCGGCGGCAATCTGTCGACCAACGCCGGCGGCACCGGGGTGCTGCGCTATGGCAACACGCGCGAGCTGTGTCTCGGCCTCGAAGTCGTGACCGCGCAAGGCGAGCTGTGGGACGGACTGCGCGGGCTGCGCAAGGACAATACCGGATACGACCTGCGCGACCTGTTCATCGGCGCGGAGGGCACGCTCGGCATCATCACGGCCGCGGTACTGAAGCTCCACCCGCTGCCGGCCGCGCGCGTCACGGCGCTCGCCGCACTCGCGTCGCCCCATGCGGCGCTCGACTTCCTCGCGCTCGCGCAACAGGTCACGGGGCCGCTGCTGACCGGCTTCGAACTGATGTCGGATGTCTGTCTGAAGCTCGTCGGCCGGCATTTTCCGGCGATGCGCTACCCGTTCGACACCTCGCATCCGCAGGTCGTGCTGCTCGAACTGTCGGACAGCGAGAGCGAAGTCCACGCGCGTGCGCTGTTCGAACAACTGATGGAAACCGCACTCGAACAGGGTCTCGTCGCGGACGCGGTGGTGGCCGAAAATCTCGCCCAGTCGCAGGCGTTCTGGAACCTGCGCGAGCATATTCCGCTCGCGCAAGCCGAGGAAGGGCTGAACATCAAGCACGACATCGCGGTGCCGATCTCGCGGATCGGCCACTTCATCGACGAGACGGACGCGCTGATCGCCGCGGCCGCGCCGGGTGCGAGAATGGTCACGTTCGGCCATCTCGGCGACGGCAATCTGCACTACAACGTGCAGGCGCCCGAGGGCGTCGACGCCGGGACCTTCCTCGCCGGCTTCCAGACGAAGATCAACGGCATCGTCTACGACAGCGTACACCGGCACCGCGGCAGCATCAGCGCGGAACACGGGCTCGGCCAGTTGAAAGTGGACGAGGCGGCGCACTACAAGCAGCCCGTCGAGGTGCAGCTGATGCGCGCGCTCAAGCAGGCGCTCGATCCGCTGAACCTGATGAATCCCGGCAAGGTGCTACGCTAGGCCCATTCGCAGCGAACCGGAGTGCTGTCCGTGAAGATCCGCGTGCTGTCCGATCTGCATCTGGAATGCGACGAACCCGAACTGATCCCGCATGCGCCGGCCGACCTGATCGTGCTGGCCGGCGACATCCACAACCACGCGGCCGGCCCGCGCTGGGCCGCACAGACCTTTGACGGCGCGGCGCCGGTCGTCTACGTGCCGGGCAATCACGAATACTACGACGGCGAATTCGGCGCGCTCGAAGTCGCGCTGCACGATGCGGGCGCGGCGGTCGACGACGTGCACGTGCTGAACAATGCGACGCTCGTCGGACCCGAGCGCGCGTGGCGTGTGCTCGGCACGACGCTCTGGAGCGACTTCGCGCTCTACGGCGCCGACGCCGCCGCACGCGCGGACGCCATGCGCGCGGCCCAGAGCGTCATGCTGGATTTTCGCGGCCCGATCCAGGTGAGCTGGCCGCGCGGCGCTCATGCAGCCCCCGGCGACCCGGACCCGCGCAATTTCACGCCGGCTGACGCGCTCGCGCTGCACGAGCACGCGCGCGCGTGGCTCGCCGCCGAACTGGCGAAACCGTTCGCCGGCAAGACGATCGTCGTCACGCACCACGCGCCGCACCGGCTGAGCCTCGCGGCGCGTTATGCGGACGACCGGGTGTCGGCGGGATTCGTGAGCCATCTGCCGGAGCTGGTGCGCGCGCCGGTCGCACTCTGGGTGCACGGGCACACGCACACCGCATTCGACTACACGGTGAACGGCACGCGCGTAGTGTGCAATCCGCGCGGCTATCGCGACCGGCGGAGCGGACAGTGGGAGAATCCGCTGTTCGCGTGGGACAAGGTGGTGGAAATCTAGCGGGGCGGTGGAAATCGAGCGCGGCTGGAGAGCCGGCCGGCGTGTGACGCCGGCCGGCGCGCATCGCGCGCCGCGAACCTAGCGTTGCCGGGTGGACCGACGGCCGACGCGCACCGGTACCAGATGCTGTGCGCGCGCGCTGCGCAGCAGGTTGCGCGATGCGGCCACGCCGATCAGTCCGAGCATGACGGCCAGGCCGATGAGCAGATGCAGGTTCATGATGTCCTCTTGATTTCACGCGATTCGGGGTGCCGGAGCGCACCGCATGCGGCCGACCCCGAGGCTTCATGCAACGGTATCAAATCGCCCGCGCGCGAGACGTAAGGAAATGTTGCGATGCCACCCCTATCTGTAACAGCGCGCCGGCGGCCCGGCGCGGCCTGTCACGTGCGGGCGAAGCGGCGCAGCTCGGCCTGATCGGTCGCGAGCGTCGCCGGCAGTTCGTCGCGCAGGAACTCGACCCACGTGCGGATCTTCGCGTCGAGATACTGGCGCGACGCGTAGAGCGCATACAGGTTCATTTCCTGCGACGTGTACTCCGGCATCACCCAGACCAGCTGGCCGCTGCGCAGGCCGCTGATCGCCGAGTAGGTCGGCAGCAGCCCGATGCCCATGCCCTCGCGCACCGCCACCGCCAGCGCCTCGGCGACATTCACCTGGAAGCTCGCCGGACCGAGCGCGAAGCGCGCTTCGCCGTCCGGGCCGTCGAAGATCCACTGGTCCGGCGGGAACACCGGCGTGAGCATCTGCAGGCAGGTGTGACGCGCGAGATCCGCGGGCTTTTGCGGCACCCCGTGGCGCTCCAGATAAGCCGGCGACGCGCACGCAATGCTGAACGCGCTGCCCAGCCGCTGCGACACCAGGCCCGAATCGGGCAGCGCCTGCGCGAGCACGAGCGTCACGTCATAGCCTTCGTCGAGCATGTCCGGCACCCGCTGCGCGAGCGTCAGCTCGATGCTCACGTCCGGATAGCGCTGCTGGTACCGCCCCACCGACGGCACCACGTAGTGCTGGCCGAAGCTCGTCATCGCATGCACTTTCAGCTTGCCGGACGGACGCGCGTGCGCGTCGCCCGCCTCCGCCTCGGCCTGGTCGACATACGCGAGGATCTGCTCGCAGCGCTGCAGGTAACGCTCGCCCGCCTCGGTGAGCGCGATGCGCCGGGTCGTGCGGTTCAGCAGCCGGGTGCGCAGATGCGCTTCGAGATCCGACACCGCGCGCGACGCATAAGCGGTCGTCGTATTCAGATGCTGCGCGGCACCCGTGAAGCTGCCGGCTTCGACGACGCGAACAAACACGCGCATGTTTTGAAGCGTATCCATACGTATCCTTACCGAGACGGCCGAATTGTTACACGTCCTGCAACAGCAATTCTCTCATAACCCGTAAAAATGCCTTGCATTTTTACGGGTTATTCACGAATCCCCTGAAAAATATAATAACGCACAGGTTTCTATAGTCAATTAAGGGATAAATCGTGCTGTCTCCGGTACGAAACGGGATTGCAGCCTTCGTGGCTCTTACAATCTCATTAACAATCGCAGGTTGCGCCAGTACCGGCGGACGGGTGCCGCACGCGCACCTGCCCAATCCGGCCGCGCTCGACGCCGGCGCGGCGCTGCGCAGCGCCAATACCGATGCGCGGTGGCCCGCCACCGACTGGTGGCGCGCATACGGCGACCCGCAACTGAACGCGTGGATCGACACCGCGCTCGCCGACAATCCGTCGCTCGCGGTTGCGCAAGCGCGCGTGCGCGCCGCGCAGTCGCTCGCGGGCGTCGCCCAGGCCGCGCTCGCGCCGCAGGTGGAGGGCAACCTGTCGCTGCAACGCCAGCATTGGCCGGACAACCTCTATTACGGCCCGGGATCGCTCGCCGACGCCAACACCTACAACAACACCGGCTCGCTGACGCTGTCCTGGCATCCCGACCTGTGGGGCCAGGACCGCAACAGCGCGGAACGCGCCCTCGACACCGCGCATGCGAGCGCCGCCGACGCGCGCGCCGCGCAACTCGAACTCGAAGCGAACGTCGTGCGCGCGTACGTCGGGCTGTCCATGAACTACGCGCTGCTCGACATCGCGCGCACGACGCTCGCGCAGCAGGAGCAGATCGTGACGCTCGCGACGCGGCGGCTGCGCGGCGGCCTCGGCACGCAACTCGAAGTGAGCGAAGCGCAAACGCCGCTCCCCGAGTACGCGCGCCAGATCGACGAACTCGAAGAAAATATCGCGCTCGCGCGCAACCAGCTCGCCGCGCTTGCCGGCAAGGGGCCCGGCGCGGGCGATGCGATCGCGCGGCCCACGCTGTCGCTGCTCGCGCCGGCCGGTCTGCCGTCGACGCTGCCGGCCGACCTGCTCGGCCACCGGCCCGACGTGGTCGCCGCGCGCTGGCGCGTGGCCGCGCAGGCACGCGGCATCGACGTCGCCCACGCCCGCTTCTACCCGGACATCAACCTGCTCGCGTCGCTCGGCGGCTACGCAGCCGCCGGACCGCTGTTCCAGTTCCTGCACGCGGCCAACGGCGGCTGGAGCGCGGGACCCGCGCTGTCGCTGCCGATCTTCGACGGCGGCCGTCTGCGCGCGCAACTGGGCGCCGCCGACGCCGGCTACGACGCAGCCGTCGCGCAATACAACCAGACCCTCGTCGACGCGCTGAAGGACGTCGCCGACCAGATCGTGCGGATCCGCTCGCTCGACGCGCAGCGGCGCGACGCCGCGCGCTCGGTCGACACGGCGCAGCGCAATGACGCGCTGTCGAAAGCCAGCTACCAGCGCGGCCTGAGCGACTACCTGAACGTGCTCGTCGCGCAAAACCAGTTGTTGCGCGCGCAACAGGGCGTCGCGCGCATCGCCGCGGCGCGGCTTGCCGCGCAGGCGTCGCTGATGACCGCGCTCGGCGGCGGCCTCGCCGCGCCCGCCGACAGCCCGCCAGCCGCGCAAACGCGACCCGCGCAGCGCAGCCCGCTCGAAGCGCTCGCAGCGCGCCTGCCCGGAACGGCCGCCTCTGTGCCTGCCTCTGTGCCTGCCTCTGTGCCTGCCTCTGTGCCTGCCTCTGTGCCTGCCTCTGTGCCTGCCGCCGCATCCACATTTGCGCCAACGCAAGAACACCGGCAGAACCCGAAGCAGGCGCCCGCGCAGGCGCAAAGCGCAACTGACGCCGCCACCGGCGCGCCCTACGCGTCCTACACGCAATAGGGCCGCCCCATGTCCGTCCCCCGTTCCCCCGCCCCGCGAGCGGCGCTCGCGTTCGCGGCGCTGCGCGCCGCCGCCGTCGACTGGGCCCGCACCGACGGCCTGACCTGGCTGTACATCGCGAAGGCGCTGACGGCTGCGTTCCTCGCGCTCGGCATCGCGATGAAGCTCGACCTGCCGCAGCCGCGCACCGCGATGACCACCGTGTTCATCCTGATGACGCAACAAAGCGGCCGCGTGCTCGCGAAGAGCTTCTACCGGTTCTGCGGCACGCTCGTCGGGCTGGTCGTGATGCTCGTGCTGATCGGCCTGTTCGCACAGCAACCGGTGCTGTTCATTGCGTCGACGGCGATCTGGGTCGGCATCTGCACCGCCGGCGCGGCGCGCAACCGCAATTTCCGCTCGTACGGCTTCGTCCTTGCGGGCTACACGGCCGCGCTGATCGGCATTCCCGCCTCGCAGCATCCGGACGGCGCCTACATGTCGGCGCTCACGCGGGTCGCCGAAATCACGCTCGGCATCGTCTGCTCGGGCGCGGTGAGCGCGCTGCTGTTCCCGCAGCACGCCGGCGAGCAGATGCGCTCGACCGTGCGCGCGCGCTTCAGTGCGTTTGTCGACCACGTGGGTGCGTCGCTCGCGGGCCGCGTCGAGCGCGCGCAGATCGAAGCGGCGCATGCGCGCTTCGTCGCCGATATCGTCGGCTTCGAGGCCACCCGCAGCGTCGCGGTGTTCGAGAGCCCGGAGGCCCGGATGCGCAGCGGCCGGCTGTCGCGGCTGAACAGCGAATTCATGAGCGCGTCGACGCGCTTTCACACGCTGCATCAGTTGATGAACCGGCTGCGCGCAGCCGGCGCGCACGCCGCGATCGACGCGCTCGAACCGTACTTCCGGGAGATCGCGCCGCTACTCGACAAGTCCGGCGAACCCGTGCGCAGCGCCGCCGATGCCGGACACGCGGCCGCCCAGCTCGACGGCTACCGCGCCGCGCTGCCGCAGCGGATTCGCGCAACGCGCGCGACGCTCGCCGCGCACGGCGACGCATCGCTGCTCGACTTCGACACCGCGGCCGAACTGCTCGCCCGCTTCGTCGACGACCTGCACGCCTACGCGGCCACCTATGCCTCGCTCGCGGTCGACACGCACGAGCGCGAACGCTGGATCGAGCGCTACACGCCGAAGACCAACGCACTGGCAGCCGTCATCGGCGGGCTGCGCGCCGCGCTGGTCGTGATGCTGCTCGGCGCGTTCTGGATCGCAACCGCGTGGCCGAGCGGCGTGTCGCTCGTGCTCACCGGCGCGGCCACCTGCGCGCTCGCGAGCGGCTCGCCGTACCCTGCCCGGATGGCCGCGCAGATGGCGGCCGGCACGACGCTCGCGGCGCTCGTCGGGTTTGCCGCGATGTTCGGCGCGTATCCGCATATCGAAGGCTTCGCGCTGCTGTGCGTCGCGCTCACGCCCTGCCTCGCGCTCGGCGTGTTCATGACGACCCGCCCGACGCTGCTCGGCTACGGCTTCGGCTATTGCGTGTTCTTCTGCACGCTCGCCGGCCCCGACAACCTGCTGCACTACGATCCGACCGCCTTCATGAACGACGCGGTGGCGATCGTGCTGGCGATGATCGTCACCGCGCTCGTCTGCGCGACGCTGCTGCCGCCGTCCACGCCGTGGCTGCGCAACCGCCTGCTGATCGATCTGCGCCGCGCGGTGGCGAGCGCCTGCCACGCGCGCCTCACGCGCGTCGAGCGGCTGCGCACGCGCTTCGAGAGCGGCACGCGCGACCTGCTGTTCCAGATCCAGGCGCTCGCGGAAGGCGAGCCCGCGTACCGGCTCGACACGCTGCGCTGGCTGTTCGCGGTGCTCGAAGTCGGCACCGCGGTGCTCGACCTGCGCGCCGACCTCGCGACGCTGCCGCCCGCGCCGCGTCACGCTGCATCGACGCCCTGGCGCGCGGCCGAACGCACGCTGCGCCGCGCGCTCGCCGCGCTGTTCGAGCGCCCCGACGCGGCGCGCCTCGCCGCCGCGCGCGCCGCAACCGATGCCGCGATCGCCGCGCTGCAGCCGGTGCTGCACGCCGATGCGCCGTCGCCGTCGTGCGACGCGCGCGACCCGCTGCCGCGCATCCTCAGCCAGTTGCATTTCATCCGCACCGCGCTGCTCGACGCGCAGTCGCCGCTCGCCGCGTTCGCGGCCGCGCAGCCCGATGCCTCATCAGGAGTTCGCCATGCCGCGTGAAATCGCCCTCCTCGACGCATACGTGCCCACCATCGTGCTGCTATGCCTCGCCGGCGCGGCGCTCACCTGGTTCGTCGACCGCGCGCTCGCGTGGCTCGGCCTGTACCGCATCGTGTGGCACCCGAACCTGTTCCGGGCGAGCCTGCTTGTCTGTGTCTGCGGCGCGCTGTCGCTCGCCGTTTATCGTTGATCAGAGTCGAATCATGACCATCCGAAACATTGTGGGTTTTGTTGCGACCGTGGCCCTTTTCGCCGTCGCGATCCTTGTCGGCCGTACCGTGTGGGTGCACTACATGGATGCACCGTGGACGCGCGACGCGCGCGTGCGCGCCGACGTCATCAACGTCGCGCCGGACGTGTCGGGCGAAGTCGTCGCGGTGCCCGTGCACGACAACCAGTTCGTGAAGCAGGGCGATCTGCTGATGCAGATCGACCCGTCGCATTACCGGATCGCGGTCGAGCAGGCCGAAGCCGCGGTCGCCGCGCGCAAGGCCGAGCTGCAGATGCGCGTCGACGATGCGCGGCGCCGCGCCGACATGGACAGCCTCGTCGTATCGAAGGAGAACCGCGAGAACGCCGCCCATACCGCGCTCGCCGCGCAGGCGGCCTACCAGCAGGCGCTCGCCGCGCTCGACGCCGCGAAGCTGAACCTCGCGCGCACGCGGGTCGTCGCGCCGACCGACGGCTACGTGACCAACCTCGCGGTGTTCCGCGGCGACTACGCGAGCGCCGGCGCCGCGCGGCTCGCACTCGTCGACAGTCATTCGTTCTGGGTCTACGGCTACTTCGAGGAGACCAAGCTGCCACGCGTGAAGGTCGGCGACGCCGCGCAGATCCGGCTGATGAGCGGCGGCGTGCTGCAGGGCCACGTCGAAAGCATCTCGCGCGGCATCTACGACCGCGACAATCCGCAAAGCCGCGAACTGCTCGCCGACGTGAATCCGACCTTCAACTGGGTACGCCTCGCGCAGCGGGTGCCGGTGCGCATCCGGATCGACCGCGTGCCGGACGGCATCACGCTGTCGGCCGGCACGACCTGCACGGTGGTCGTGCAGCCGAAGGGCTGAGCCGCGCAGCCGGCGGGCGCGCGAGCGACGCGCGCGGTATGTGCGCGGTATGTGCACCGTATGCGCACGGCACAAGCGTACGATGCGGCGCGCCGTCAACCGGCCCGGCCGCGCGCGCTCACGCCGCCCGCTCAGGGCGCGCCGGCCAGCCTGAACTGGCCGACCAGCGCCTTCAGCGACTTCGCCTGATCGTCGAGCGAGCGCGCCGCCGCCGCGGCCTGCTCGACGAGCGCCGCGTTCTGCTGCGTGCCCGCGTCCATCTGCGACACCGCGACGCTGATCGCGTCGATGCCGCTGCTCTGCTCGGCCGAGGCCGCGGAGATTTCTCCCATGATGTCGGTCACGCGCTTGACCGCCTTCACGACCTCCTCCATCGTCTGACCGGCGTCCTGCGCGAGCGCCGAGCCGTTGCCGACGCGTTCGAGCGACGCGCTGATCAGCGTCTTGATCTCCTTGGCCGCGGACGCGCTGCGCTGCGCGAGATTGCGCACCTCGCCGGCGACCACCGAGAAGCCGCGGCCCTCTTCGCCGGCGCGCGCCGCCTCGACCGCCGCGTTCAACGCGAGGATGTTGGTCTGGAACGCGATCCCCTCGATCACGCCGATGATGTCGCCGATGCTCTTCGCGCTCGCGTCGATCTCGCCCATCGTCGCGACGACGCGCCCGACCACCTCGCCGCCCTTCTCGGCGATCGCCGACGCGTTGTCGGCCAGCGTGCTCGCCTGCTTCGCGTTGTCCGCGTTCTGCCGCACCGTCGACGTGAGCTGCTCCATGTTCGACGCGGTGCGCTCGAGCGCCATCGCCTGCTGCTCGGTGCGCTGCGACAGATCGAGATTGCCCATCGAGATTTCGCCCGACGCGGTGGCGATCGCATCGGCGCTCGCCGCGATGTCGGCCACGGTCGTCGACAGCCCGCCCTGCATGTCGCGCAGCGCCGACAGCATGCTCGCGCGGTCGTTGCGCGCGAGCGCGATCGGGTTCGACAGGTCGCCCGCCGCGATCCGGCTCGCAATCTCCTTCGCGTAGCCCGGCTCGCCGCCCAGCTGACGCGCGAGCCGCCGCACGACCCACTCGCTCGTCGCGAACGCGAACACGAACAGGCCGAGCGTCATGCCGGCGATCATCACGAACGACGAGTGGAAGATGAACGCCGACGTGGCGATCGTCGCCTTCGCCTCGATGCCGCGCTCGTCGACGATCTGGTCGATCGTCTTTTCGAGCTTGCCGGTCTCGACGAACAGCGACACGTCCTGCATGCCGACCTGCCAGGCCATCTGCGACAGGTCGAGCGACTGCGCCTTCACGAGCGCAACGAAGGTGCGCAGGTGATCGCGCCAGGCCGTCACGGCGTCGGCGAAGCGCTTCTGTTCGGCCACCTGCTTCGCGTCGGCTGAATTGGTGTAGCGCTGCAGCGTCGCGATCTGCGTCGACAGCCCCGCGAGGCTCGTTTCGATGTCGGCGCCCAGTTCGTCGCGCTCGCGCTGGGTCGTCGCGGTGAGCAGCATCTTCTGCGCGCGGCTGGCACGCAGCATGTCGCCGCGCGCCTCTTCGGCGGCGCGGCTCGCGACGTGCCCCTGCACGTAGATCGACTGCGCCGACGCGTTCAGACGGCTGATCTGCGCGAGCGAAAACACGCCGATCAGCAACGTGCCGACCAGCACCAGCGCAAACGCGAGCCGCAACGTCGCCTTCACCGACAGGCGGGCAAGCCGCGACGGCGCTTTCGGCTTCGCGGCGCCGCCCGCGGGCGCCCCCGGCGCGACGAACCCCACGGCCCCGCGGCCACCGAGCGATACAGCTTTCATGGATCTGGTCCCCTCAGTTCGACCGGCCGGCGAGATCGATCCCGGCCAGTCAGGTTGTCTTCTCGGGTCTACGGCAGCCGCGGCGCTCATCTTTAGCGCCGCCGCGTCGACCCGGGCGCGGCGGCGCCTGTTTGGCGCGCGCCTGCGAGCGGCTTTATACATGGCCAAAATTCCGCCGGCAGCCTGGCAATGCTGCCAGGACGCACGCGCCGGCGGGAGGCGGCGTATCCTGCCGCAATGGACGCCCGTGAACGCCGCTGGACGCCCGCGCGGCGAAGCATCGGAGGATTGACCGATTCTCGACAAAAGTTGTCGCGCGGTTTCACGTCGGCCACATTACACTTTTGGGGAATCACGAAAGGTTCGCGGCCGCGCCAGGCGGGCGTCGCGCATCGTGCCCCTCCTCCCGTTTCCGGTGTCACGCGTATGCAAACCAGTCTCGACAAAGGCGCCCTGCCCGGCGCCGGCCAGTCCGCCGTCGCGCGGGCGCAGCGCACGGTCTACCCGATCCTCGGTGCGATCAGCTTCTCGCACATGATGAACGACATGATCCAGTCGCTGATCCTCGCGATCTATCCGATGTTCAAGGATCTGTTCACGCTGTCGTTCGGGCAGATCGGCCTGATCACGCTCACGTACCAGATCACCGCGTCGATGCTGCAACCGCTGATCGGCATCTACACGGACAAGCATCCGAAGCCATTCTCGCTGCCGGTCGGGATGGGCTTCACGCTGTGCGGGCTCGCGCTGATGTCGGTCGCGCCGAACTTCGGCGTGCTGCTCGTCGCCGCGGCGCTGGTCGGCTGCGGCTCGTCGGTGTTTCATCCGGAATCGTCGCGGGTCGCGCGGATGGCCTCGGGCGGCCGCCACGGCCTCGCGCAGTCGCTGTTCCAGGTGGGCGGCAACGCGGGCACCGCGCTCGGCCCGCTGCTCGCCGCGCTGATCGTGATTCCGCACGGCCAGCGCAGCATCGCGTGGTTCTCGGTTGCGGCGCTCGTCGCGATCGTCGTGCTCGTGCAGATCGGCCGCTGGTACCGGCAGCACCCGGCCGCGAAAAAGGCGCGCGCCGCGCAGCCCGCGCATGCGACGCTGACGCGCGGCCGCGTCGCGCTCGCGCTCGGCGTGCTCGTGATGCTGGTGTTCTCGAAGTACTTCTACCTCGCGAGCATCAACAGCTACTTCACGTTCTACCTGATCGACCGCTTCCATCTGCCGGTGCAGGCCGCGCAGATCCACCTGTTCGTGTTCCTCGCCGCAGTGGCCGCGGGCACCGTGATCGGCGGCCCGATCGGCGACCGGATCGGCCGCAAGTACGTGATCTGGGTGTCGATCCTCGGCGTGGCGCCGTTCACGCTGCTGCTGCCGTATGCCAACCTGTTCTGGACCAGCGTGCTCACGATCGTCATCGGCGTGGTGCTCGCGTCGGCCTTCTCGGCGATCCTCGTGTATGCCCAGGAGCTGATTCCGGGCAAGGTCGGGATGATCGCGGGCCTGTTCTTCGGCTTCGCATTCGGGCTCGGCGGCATCGGCGCGGCGGTGCTCGGCCAGCTCGCGGACGCGACCAGCATCGAACACGTCTACAAGGTCTGCTCGTTCCTGCCGCTGCTCGGCGTGCTGACGGTGTTCCTGCCGAACCTCGAAAGCCGGCGCGCGAAACAGGCCTGATGCGCGGGCCGGGGCGCCGCGCGCGCCCCTAAGGAGAACCCGCGTTGCCCGCGGCCGCCGGCCTGCTCTATGCTTGAGCGCACGCGCCGCACGGGTGTCCCGTGAGCCGGTCTGCGCGCCGCGGGCCACGCTGTCGGGCGCGCCGTGGGGCACGCTATGGGGCACACTATGGGCCAATGGGGCGCACGGCGGGCCGCGCGGTCAGACACGCCGCCGGCCGCACGGTCAGACACGCCGCCGGCCCGTTGCGCAGCCGCCGTCCCCGGGTCGTTGTGCGGGGCGCGCGCGTCCGACCACGCTGCCCGGAGGATCGCCGCTCATGAACCGGTATCGCGAGTTCCACCGCCGCTCGATCGACGACCCTGACGCGTTCTGGCGCGACGAAGCGCGGCGCATCCACTGGGACGCGCCGTTCACGCAGGTGCTCGACCGCGCGAATCCGCCGTTTGCGCGCTGGTTCGTCGGCGGGCGCACCAACCTCTGCCACAACGCCGTCGACCGGCATCTCGACACGCGCGCCGCGCAGAACGCGCTCGTCTACGTGTCGACCGAGACCGGCATCGAGCGGCGCTACACGTACGCGCAACTGCACGCGGAAGTCAACCGGATGGCCGCCGTCATGCGTTCGCTCGGCGTGCGGCGCGGCGAACGCGTGCTGATCTACCTGCCGATGATTCCCGAAGCGGTGTTCGCGATGCTCGCGTGCGCGCGGCTCGGCGCGATCCACTCGGTGGTGTTCGGCGGATTCGCGGCGCCCAACCTCGCAGCCCGCATCGACGACGCGAAGCCGGTGCTGCTCGTCACTGCCGACGCGGGCGCGCGCGCCGGCAAGGTGGTCGAATATCTGCCGCTCGTCGACGAAGCGCTCGCGCGCGCCGCGCACCAGACCCCGCGCGTGCTGCTGATCGACCGGCAGCTTGCGCCGGAACGCCTCGACGCGAGCTATCTCGTCCCGTACGAGCCGCTGCGCGAGCGCTATTTCGACGCCTGGGTGCCATGCGAGTGGCTCGAATCGAACGAACCGTCCTACGTGCTCTACACGTCGGGCACGACCGGCCGGCCGAAGGGCGTGCAGCGCGACGTCGGCGGCTATGCGGTCGCGCTCGCCGCGTCGATGGACTACGTCTTCGAGGGCCGCGCGGGCGACACGATGTTCACCGCGTCGGACATCGGCTGGGTGGTCGGCCACAGCTACATCGTGTACGGGCCGCTGATCGCCGGGATGACGACGGTCCTCTACGAAGGCACGCCGGTCCGGCCGGATGCGGGCATCTGGTGGCGCCTCGTCGAGCAGCTCGGCGTGAACCTGATGTTCACCGCGCCGACCGCGCTGCGGGTGCTGAAGAAGCAGGATCCCGCCTACCTGAAGCAGGCCCGCCTGACGAGCCTGCGCACGCTGTTCCTCGCGGGCGAGCCGCTCGACGAACCGAGCGCCGCATGGATCGCCGGCGCGCTCGGCAAGCGGATCGTCGACAACTACTGGCAGACCGAAACCGGCTGGCCGATGCTCGCGATCCAGCACGGCATCGAGCCGCTGCCGGCGAAGCCCGGCTCGCCGGGCGTGCCGGTCTACGGCTACGACCTGACGCTGCGCAACGAGCAGACCGGCGCCCCGTGCGCACCCGGCGAAAAAGGCGTGATCACGCTCGGGTACCCGCTGCCGCCCGGCTGCATGACGACGGTCTGGGGCGACGATGCACGCTTCGTCGACACCTACTGGTCGGGCGTGCCCGGCCAGCTCGCGTACTCGACCTTCGACTGGGGCATCCGCGACGCCGACGGCTACGTGACGATCCTCGGCCGCACCGACGACGTGATCAACGTTGCCGGCCACCGGCTCGGCACGCGCGAGATCGAGGAGGCGCTGTCGAGCCACGCGGCCGTCGCTGAGGTCGCGGTGGTCGGCGTCGCCGATCCGCTGAAGGGACAGGTCGCGCTCGCGTTCGTCGTGCCGCGCGACGCCGGCCAGCATGCGACGCCCGCGGCGCGCGCGCAGCTCGAAGCGCAACTGGGCGCGACCGTCGACCGGCTGCTCGGCGCGATCGCGCGGCCCGCGCGCGTCCATCTGGTGTCGATGCTGCCGAAGACGCGCTCGGGCAAGCTGCTGCGGCGCGCGATCGCGGCCCTCGCGGAGGGGCGCGATCCGGGCGAGTTGCCGACCATCGAGGATCCGGCCGCGCTGCAGCAGGTGCGCGATGCGCTCGCCGCAGACGCGCGCGCGTAGTTCGCGGTTGGTTCACGCCTGGTTCACGCCTGGTTCGCGGTTGGTTCGCGGTTGGTTCGCGGTTGGTTCGCGCTTGGTTCGTGCCCGGTTCATGCCTGGTTCGCGGTTGGTTCGCGCCTGGTTCACGCCCGATTCGCGCCCGGTTCGCGTGGAGGCGAGCCGCGACGACAGCCCACACGCACCCCGCCTGCGGAACCGCTACCGCGGAATGCGGCATGCGCCATGCGCCATGCCGCAACGCGACCGCGCGAACCCGCGCGCCAAACCCCGCAAGCGCGCCAGGACATCGCACCGCGCATCGGCGCCCCGCCCCCGCGCGCTACCGCCGATGGACGCTCAGGCGCGGGCGAGCAGAAAACGCTTCAGGATCCCGCTCGAATACGTCCCCGCCAGTTCGAACAGGAAGGTCTCGAACGACGCCGGCGCGTGCACGTCGGCCGTATCCGAGATCGTGCGCACGATCGCGTACGGCACGCCGTACTCGTGGCAGACCTGCGCGATCGCCGCGCCTTCCATCTCGACCGCGAGCGCATCCGGCAATGCCGCGCGCAGCCGCGCGACGGCCTGCGCGCTCGCGACGAACTGGTCGCCGCTGATGATGAGCCCGCGATGCAATTGCGGCAGTTGCGTGCCGAAGCGCGCGGCGAGCGCGATGCCGTCGTCCGCGATGAAGCGGCCGGCCGCCTCGGCGATCGCGCTCGCGAGCGCCGCGTCGGCCGCGAAGCGCGACACGCCGAGCAGCGGCACCTCGTAGCGCGGGAAGAGCGGCGACGCGTCGAGATCGTGCTGCAGCAGCGTCTCGGCCACCACCACGTCGCCGATGCGCACGCCCGGCCCGACCCCGCCCGCGACGCCGGTGAAGACCACCGCGTCGACGTCGAACGCATGGATCAGCGCACTGACGGTCGCCGCGGCGGCGACCTTGCCGATGCGCGCCAGCGTGACGACGCACGGCGCGCCGTGCACGGTGCCGACGTGATAATCGCGCTGGCCAAGCGTCACCGTGCGCACCCCCGCTTCCGCGCGCATCGCGTCGACGAGGTTGCCGAGCTCCTGCGGCAGCGCGGCCAGAATGCCGAGCGGCCGCGCGCCGCCCGCGTGTCGTACTGGATTCATTCGACTGCCTGCAGTTTGGCGACCGCGAGCGCAAGCCACTTCTCGCCGTGCCGTTTGAACTTGACCTGGGCCTTCGCGTCGGCGCCGCCGCCTTCGAGCGCGGTGATCGTGCCTTCGCCGAACTTCGTGTGAAACACCTGCTGGCCGACCCGGAAGCCGGTTTCGGCGGCGCGCTGCGCGTCGGCGAAGGCCGGCAGCGGCGCCGCCGGCGCGTCATAAGCCGCCTGCTGGCGATCCGGCCGCGCGAACCAGTCGCGCCCGTAGCCGGCGTTGTCCGAGCGGCCGCCCCAGCGCGCGCCCGCCTCGACCTTCGGCGTGAGCCACTTCAGCGACGCCTGCGGCAGTTCGTCGAAAAAGCGCGAGCGGATGTTGTAGCGCGTCTGGCCGTGCAGCATCCGGCTCTGCGCGAACGACAGGTAAAGCCGCTCCTTCGCGCGCGTGATCGCGACGTACATCAGGCGGCGCTCCTCTTCGAGGCCGTCCGCTTCCATCGCGCTGTTCTCATGCGGAAAGAGCCCCTCCTCCAGGCCGGTGATGAACACCGCGGCGAATTCGAGACCCTTGGCCGCGTGCACGGTCATCAGCTGCACCGCCTCCTGGCCCGCCTGCGCCTGGTTGTCGCCCGCTTCGAGCGACGCGTGCGACAGGAAGCCGGCGAGCGGCGTCATCGTGTCCGGGTTCTGCGCCGGGTCGGTGAGCGCGGGCGCGTCGAGCACGACCGGCCCGGCGTCCTCGCCCGCGACCGGCAGCTCCGGCGCCGCGCTCGCGCCGGGCCGCAGCGGGATCGAGCGCGCGGGCGTATCGAGCCCGTAGCCTTCCTCGCTGACGAACGCCGCCGCCGCGTTCACCAGTTCCTGCAGGTTTTCGAGCCGATCCTGCCCTTCGCGCTCGCCCTGGTAGAACGCGGACAGGCCGCTTTCGCGCACCACCGCCTCGACCGTCTCCGGCAGGCTCATCCGCTCGGTCTGCGCGCGCATGCGCGCGACCAGGTTCGCGAACGCGCCGAGGCTCGACCCCGCCTTGCCGGCCACGTACGGGATCGCGGCGATCATCGGGCAGTTGTAGAGCCGCGCGGCGTCCGCGAGCTGTTCCAGCGAGCGCGCGCCGATCCCGCGCGCCGGAAAATTGACCACGCGGGCGAACGCGGTGTCGTCGCCGGGGTTGTCGATCAGGCGCAGATACGCGAGCGCGTGCTTGACCTCCTGACGCTCGAAAAAGCGCAGGCCGCCGTACACGCGGTACGGAATCCCCGCGTTCACGAGCGTGTGCTCGATCGTGCGCGACTGCGCGTTGCTCCGGTACAGCACCGCCGCCTCGCTGCGCGACAGGCCGGTGTTGAGCAGCGCGCGGATCTCCTCGACGATCCAGCCCGCTTCCTGCGAGTCGGTGGCGGCCTCGTAGACGCGCACCGGCTCGCCGTGGCCCGCGTCGGTGCGCAGGTTCTTGCCGAGCCGGCGCGCGTTGTGCGCGATCAGCTGGTTCGCCGCGTCGAGGATGTGGCCGTGCGAGCGATAGTTCTGTTCGAGCTTGATCAGGTGGCGCACGCGAAACTCGTGCTCGAAGTCGCGCATGTTGCCGACGTTCGCGCCGCGGAACGCGTAGATCGACTGGTCGTCGTCGCCCACCGCGAAAATCGCGTTGTGTTCGCCGGCGAGCAGCTTCAGCCACGCGTACTGCAGCTTGTTGGTGTCCTGGAACTCGTCGACGAGGATGTGGCGAAAGCGCGCCTGGTAATGCGCGCGCAGCGGCGGATTGTGCGCGAGCAGCTCGAAGCAGCGCAGCAGCAATTCCGCGAAATCGACCACGCCTTCGCGCTGGCACTGCTGGTCGTAGGCCTCGTACAGCTCGACGAACTTGCGGTTGAAGCTGTCGGTCGCGTCGACGTCCTTCGGCCGCAGCCCCTGCTCCTTCGCGTTGTTGATGAAGTACTGCAGGTTCTTCGGCGGGTACTTCTCGTCGTCGATGTTCAGGCCCTTCATCAGCCGCTTGATCGCGGACAGCTGATCGGCGGTATCGAGAATCTGGAACGTCGCCGGCAGCCCCGCGTCGCGGTGATGCGCGCGCAGCATCCGGTTGCACAGGCCGTGGAAGGTGCCGATCCACATCCCGCGCGTGTCGATCGGCAGCAGCATCTGCAGGCGCGCCATCATCTCGCGCGCGGCCTTGTTCGTGAAGGTCACCGCCAGCACCGTGGCCGGCGACGCGAGCCCCTGCTGGATCAGCCACGCGATCCGCGTGATCAGCACGCGCGTCTTGCCGCTGCCGGCGCCGGCGAGGATCAGCGCCGGCTCGTTCGGCAGCGTGACGGCGGCGAGTTGTTCGGGGTTCAGGTTGCTGAGCAGTTCGGGCATGTCGTCTGGAGGGCGGCGGGTCGACCGACATTATAAGGTTCACGCCGGCGCCGCGCCCGCCCCCGCCGCCGTGGGCAGCGGGACTCCCCGTATAATCGAAGATTCCATTGCATCGACAGCAGACTTTCAACAATGAGCGACAGCACGCTTGCCAAGAGTTTCGAGCCTCACAACATCGAGGCCCAGTGGGGTCCCGAGTGGGAAAAACGCGGCTATGCCGCCCCCGCGTTCAACCCGGAGCGCAAGAATTTCTCGATCCAGCTGCCGCCCCCGAACGTCACCGGCACGCTGCACATGGGCCACGCGTTCAACCAGACGATCATGGACGGGCTCGCGCGCTATCACCGGATGCTCGGCGAGAACACGCTGTGGGTGCCCGGCACCGACCACGCCGGCATCGCCACGCAGATCGTCGTCGAGCGGCAGCTCGACGCGCAGCGCGTGTCGCGCCACGAGCTCGGCCGCGAGCGCTTCCTCGAACGGGTCTGGGAATGGAAGCAGCAGTCGGGCTCGACGATCACCGGCCAGGTGCGCCGTCTCGGCGCGTCGATCGACTGGTCGCGCGAATACTTCACGATGGACGAGCGGATGTCGGCCGCGGTGCGCGACGTGTTCGTCACGCTGTACGAGCAGGGCCTCATCTACCGCGGCAAGCGCCTCGTGAACTGGGATCCGGTGCTGATGACGGCGGTGTCCGACCTCGAAGTCGCGAGCGAGGAAGAAAACGGCCACCTGTGGCACATCCGCTATCCGCTCGCCGACGGCTCGGGCCACCTGACGGTCGCCACCACGCGCCCGGAGACGATGCTCGGCGACGTCGCCGTGATGGTGCACCCGGAAGACGCGCGCTACGCGCACCTGATCGGCACGATGGTGCGGCTGCCGCTCGCGCAGCGCGATATCCCGGTGATCGCGGACACCTATGTGGACCGCGAATTCGGCACGGGCGTGGTCAAGGTCACGCCCGCGCACGACCCGAACGACTATCAGGTCGGCCAGCGCCACCAGTTGCCGCAGATCGAGATCTTCACGCTCGACGCGAAGATCAACGGCAACGCGCCGGAACAATACCGCGGCCTCGACCGCTTCGACGCGCGCAAGCAGGTGGTCGCGGATCTGGAGGCGCTCGGCCTGCTCGAATCGGTGAAGCCGCACAAGCTGATGGTGCCGCGCGGCGACCGCACCGGCGTCGTGATCGAGCCGATGCTGACCGACCAGTGGTTCGTCGCGATGACGAAGCCCGCGCCGGCCGGCACGTTCCACCCCGGCAAGTCGATCGCCGACACCGCGCTCGACGTCGTGCGCGGCGGCCAGATCCGCTTCGTGCCGGAAAACTGGACCAGCACCTACTACCAGTGGCTCGAAAACATCCAGGACTGGTGCATCTCGCGCCAGCTCTGGTGGGGCCACCAGATTCCCGCCTGGTACGGCGAGAACGGCGAAATCTTCGTTGCGAAGTCCGAGGACGACGCGCGCGCGCAAGCCGCCGCGCGCGGCTACACGGGCGCGCTGCGGCGCGACGAGGACGTGCTCGACACGTGGTTCTCGTCGGCGCTCGTGCCGTTCTCGTCGCTCGGCTGGCCGAGCGACACGCCGGAGCTGCGCGCCTTCCTGCCGTCGTCGGTGCTCGTCACCGGCTTCGACATCATCTTCTTCTGGGTCGCGCGGATGGTCATGATGACCACCCACTTCACCGGCAAGGTGCCGTTCGACACCGTTTATGTGCACGGGCTGGTGCGCGACGCCGAAGGCCAGAAGATGTCGAAGAGCAAGGGCAACACGCTCGACCCGATCGACATCGTCGACGGCATCGGCCTCGAAGCGCTCGTCGCCAAGCGCACGAGCGGGCTGATGAATCCGAAGCAGGCGGCGTCGATCGAGAAGAAAACCCGCAAGGAATTCCCGGACGGCATCCCCGCGTTCGGCACCGACGCGCTGCGCTTCACGATGGCGTCGATGGCCACGCTCGGGCGCAACGTGAACTTCGACCTCGCGCGCTGCGAAGGCTACCGCAACTTCTGCAACAAGCTGTGGAACGCCACCCGCTTCGTGCTGATGAACTGCGAGGGGCACGACTGCGGCTTCGGCAAGCCCGAAGCCTGCGGCCACGGCGAATGCGGGCCGGGCGGCTACCTCGACTTCTCGCAGGCGGACCGCTGGATCGTCTCGCAGCTGCAGCGGGTCGAGGCGGAGGTCGCGAAGGGCTTTGCCGACTACCGCTTCGACAACGTGGCCAACGCCGTCTACAAGTTCGTCTGGGACGAATACTGCGACTGGTACCTCGAACTCGCGAAGGTACAGCTGCAGGCCGGCACCCCGGAGCAGCAGCGCGCGACCCGCCGCACGCTGCTGCGCGTGCTGGAGGCGACGCTGCGCCTCGCGCACCCGGTGATTCCGTTCATCACCGAGGCGCTCTGGCAGAAGGTCGCCCCGCTCGCGGCCCGCTACCCGCAGGGCGCGGCGGACGGCGAAGCGTCGATCATGGTGCAGCCGTACCCGGTCGCCGAACCCGGCAAGCTCGACGAAGCCGCCGAACAGTGGGTCGCCGACCTGAAGGCGCTGATCGACGCGTGCCGCAACCTGCGCGGCGAGATGAACCTGTCGCCCGCCACCCGGGTGCCGCTGCTCGCGGCCGGCAACGGCGCGCGGCTGCGCGCGTTCGCGCCGTACGCGCAGGCGCTCGCGCGCCTGTCCGAGGTGCAGGTGCTCGCCGACGAGGCCGCGCTCGACAGCGAGGCAGATGGCGCGCCAATTGCTATCGTAGGCACGGACAAGCTGGTGCTGAAGGTGGAAATCGACGTCGCCGCCGAACGCGAACGCCTGTCCAAGGAGATTGCGCGGCTGGGTGCCGAAGTGTCGAAGTGCCAGGCAAAGCTGCAGAACGAGAGCTTCGTCGCCAAGGCGCCGCCCGCAGTCGTTGAGCAGGAGCAGAAAAGGCTGGCAGAATACCAGTCAACCCTCGGCAAGCTGAGCGCCCAGCTCGCGCGGCTGCCGGCCTGATCGACGCTCCGCGCCCGTGCTCGCGCACCGGCGTCGCCACCCGAAAATTCAGGATATTCACATGCTAAAAGTTACAAAAGCGGTATTTCCGGTGGCAGGCCTCGGTACCCGCTTCCTGCCCGCCACCAAGGCGAGCCCGAAGGAAATGCTGCCGATCGTCGACAAGCCGCTGATCCAGTACGCGGTCGAGGAAGCGATGGCAGCCGGGATCACCGAAATGATCTTCGTCACGGGCCGCAGCAAGCGCGCGATCGAGGACCATTTCGACAAGTCGTACGAAATCGAGGCGGAGCTCGAAGCGCGCGGCAAGGACAAGCTGCTGGAGCTCGTGCGCAGCATCAAGCCGAGCCACGTCGACTGCTTCTACGTGCGCCAGCCCGAGGCGCTCGGCCTCGGCCACGCGGTGATGTGCGCGGAGAAGCTGGTGGGCGACAACCCGTTCGCCGTGATTCTCGCGGACGACCTTTTGTACGGCACCCCGCCGGTCATGGCGCAGATGATCGAGGTGTTCAACCACTATCACAGCTCGGTGATCGGCGTCGAAGAGATTCCGCCGTCCGAGACGAAGTCGTACGGGATCGTCGACGGCAAGGAGTGGGAAGAGTCGATCATCAAGATGTCGGGCATCATCGAAAAGCCGGCGCCGGAAGTCGCGCCGTCGAACCTCGGCGTGGTCGGCCGCTACGTGCTCAAGCCGCGCATCTTCGAGCATCTGCGCGCGTTGAAGCCGGGCGCGGGCGGCGAACTGCAGCTCACCGACGCGATCCAGTCGCTGCTCGCCGACGAGCAGGTGCTCGCGTACAAGTATCACGGCACGCGTTTCGACTGCGGCAGCAAGCTCGGCTATCTGAAGGCAACCGTGGAGTTTGCGCTGCGGCACCCGGAAGTGGCGCAGGAGTTCGAAGCGTATCTGCGGACCCGCTCGCCGGTCCTCGAAGGCTGAGGTTCGCCCGGGCGCGGCGTTCGGCGCGAAGCGTCCGCACGCCGCAAGCAGACGTCAAAAAGGCGCAGTAGCCGCGATATCGCGGCTACTGCGCCTTTTTTCATGCGCCGGACGCCGGCGCGGCCGCTGGCCCGCGCCTACCGGCGCCGCATCAGGAAAACGAAGGTCTTGTCCTGGGTCGACGCTTCGACGATCTCGTTGCCGGTCTGCCTCGCGAACGCGGCGAAATCGCGCTGCGAGCCCGGATCGGTGGCAAGCACCTTGAGAATCTGGCCGCTTTCCATGTCCGCGAGCGCCTTTTTCGCCCGCAAAATGGGGAGCGGACAGGCGAGCCCGCGCGCATCGATTTCCTTGTGAACCTGAATCTGCATCGACGATGACCTTCGGGAGGGGGCGCCGCATGGCGCCGGACGAGAGGCAACGATTCTACCGCAGCCGCCCGCCCCCCGCCGGTCACGCTCCCGCCTGGCGGCCGCCCGAGGCGACGGGACCGGCCGCGCGCGCCGCGCTGCGTCGCCCGCCCGCGGGTGCGCGCCAGGGCGTCGCTGCCCGCCGGAGCGCGCGTCAGAGCGTCAGAGCGTCACCGCCTGCCCGGTTTCGAGCGACCGGCGCAGCGCGCTGCCGATCCGGGTCGCTTCCAGCGCGTCGGCGAGCGTCGCGCCGGCCGACGCGCCGCCCTGCACTGCCGCGACGAACGCACGCGCCTCGTGCAGGAATGCCTCCTCGAAGCGGTCGAAGAAGGTCGGCGTGCACTCGTTGCGAAAGCCGGCCGCATCGGCGATCTCGACGCGGTTCAGCCGCGGGTTCGCACCGATCTTCAGCGCGCCGGCCGTGCCGATCACCTCGCTGCCGGTGTCGTTGCCGTGCGCCATCGTGCGCGAGGCATAGAACACCGCGAGCCGGCCGTCCTCGAACTCGCAGATCGCCACGCCGTTGTCCACGTCGCCGAACGCGCGCAGCCCCTCGTGCAGCGCGACCGTGCCGCTCGCGAACACGCGCTTCGCGCGCGGCTTGCCGAGCAGCCAGCGCGCGACGTCGATGTCGTGCACCGTGCAGTCGAGAAAGAGGCCGCCGGAGGTCGGCGCGAAGCGCACGAAGAAGCCGTCCGGGTCGTTCATGTCGCAGGTCTGCGAGCGCACGAGGAACGGCCGGCCGATGCGGCCCGCCTCGACCTTCTCGAACGCGTCGCGGTAGCTCGGATCGAAGCGCCGCATGAAGCCGATCGTCGCCTGCAGATGCGGATGCTGGCGCGCCTCGGCGAGCACCCGCTCGCACTCGGCCAGATCGAGCGACAGCGGCTTCTCGCAGAACACGTGCTTGCCCGCGCGCAGCGCATCGACGATCTGCTGCGCGTGCAGCGACGACGGCGTGACGAGCCACACGGCATCGACGTCCGGGTCGGCCAGCAGCGCAGCGTAATCGTCGTACAGGCGCGATGCCGGCAGCGCGTCGCGCGCCCACGCCCGCTCCTCGTCGAGCGGACTGCAGGCCGCCGCGAGCGCGGCGCCGGGCACGCGCCACGCGAGATTCTCCGCATGACGCTTGCCGAGCCGCCCGAGCCCGACCACCCCGATCCGCACCGGTTGTGCGCTCGCCATCACGCCTCCTCGCCGAGCCGCACCGGCCGGCCTTCGCGCCACGACCGCGCGGCCGCTTCGGCCAGCTCCAGCGCTTTCAGGCCGTCGGCGACCGTCGTGCGGACCGGCTTGCCCCCGGTCAGCGCCGCGAAGAAATGCGCCATTTCGGCCGCATACGCGGCGCGGTAGCGTTCGAGGAAGAACGCCTCGGGCACGTCGCTCGACACCGCCTGCTTCGAGTAAGCAACGACCTCGGTCGGCCGCACGTTGCCCGCCTGCAGCATGCCGGCACTGCCGAGCACCTCGAAGCGCTGGTCGTAGCCATACGCGGCGCGGCGCGCGGTGTTGATCTGGCACAGGCGGCCGCGCTTCGTGCGGATCGTCACCGCGGTCGAATCGATGTCGCCCGCCTCGGCGATCGCCGGATCGCTCAGGCAACTGCCGGTCGCGTGCAGCGTGTCGGCCTCGTCGTCGAGGATCCAGCGAAAGATGTCGAAGTCGTGGATCAGCATGTCCTTGAAGATGCCGCCCGAGTGCCGGATGTACTCGAGCGGCGGCGCGCCCGGATCGCGGCTCGTGACGACCAGCATCTCCGGCGTGCCGATCTCGCCCGCGTCGAGGCGCGCCTTCACCGCCGCAAAGGTCGGATCGAAGCGGCGCTGAAAGCCGATCATGCAGACCACGCCGGCGTGCCCGACCGCCTGCGCGCACGCGCGCGCGCGCTCCAGCGTGAGATCGACCGGCTTCTCGCAGAACACGTGCTTCTTCTGCGCGGCCGACGCGATGATCAGGTCCGCGTGCGTGTCCGTGCTCGAACAGACCACCGTCGCGCCGACCGACGCGTCGCCCATCGCACCGTCCACGTCCGCGACCTGCGCGCCGTGCTGCGCGGCGAGCGCCGCCGCCGCGTCGCGGTTCACGTCGACCACGTACTTCAGCCGCACGCCGGGCTGCCGCGCGAGGTTGGCCGCATGAATGCGGCCGATGCGCCCCGCGCCGAACACGGCCACGTCGATTGTCCTGCCTTCAGTCATCGTATCCTCCGGTGTCTTTCGATTCTTCGACGTTCAATTCGAGCTTGTACGCGAGCGCGATGAACAGCGCCTGGCACAGGCAGATCGTGCTGGTGAGCGAGCGGAACGCAAAGGCGCTGCCCTCCTTCACATACAGTTGCGTGCTCGCGTAGCGCGCGAGCGGCGAAAGCTGGCTGTCGGTGATCACCAGCGTCCTGGCCTGATGATGATGCGCGACGCGCAGGCAGTACTGCGTCTCCTTGCCGTATGGCGCAAAGCTGATGGCGATCACCACGTCGCCCTTGCGCACGCTGCGGATCTGCTCGCGATACATGCCGCCGAAGCCGGATACCAGGTGCACGCGCTTCGGCGTGTGCTGCAGCGCATAGACGATGTAGCTCGCCACCGGAAACGAGCGGCGCACGCCGATCACGTAGATGTTGTCGGCCTGCTGCAGCATCTTCACAGCCGCCTCGAATTGCGCCGCGTCGAGCCCCGCGTCGAGTTCGTCGAGACCGCCGCGGCAGGCGGCGATGAATTCGCGCGCGACCGCGCCGCCCGACAGCGCGCCCGGCTGCCCGTCGATCAGCTTGCGGATGCGCTGCTGGTAGCTCGGCGACGACGCGCCCTGCCCGGTATACGCCTGACGGAACACCGCCTGCAGATCCGAGAAGCCCGAGAAGCCGAAGCGCTGCGCGAAGCGCACCACCGCGGACGGATGCACGCCGCAACTCGCCGCGATGTCGCTGGTGCGATCGACCATCACGCTCGCGCGGTGCTGTTCGAGGTAGGTCGCGACGCTCTTCAACTGGCGCGGCAGCGATTCGTAGTTTTCCGCGATGCGCTGCATCAAATCGTCGACGCTGGGTGATTCTTCTGCGCTGTCTTGCGCCATGGTGTGACCTTCCGTGTGCTTGTTGCGCCGCAAAACCCGCGTTTCGCGGGCCCGCCATTGCAGGCCGACGCTGCCGATTATAGGCACGCGCCGATCGAAATGGAATGTATTTTCCATTTTTATCTGTCATGAAATTTTAATTGCAAAGCGTGGGGAGATGACCTAATCTTGTCCGTGAGCGATGGCACAGCGGAGGTGCAGACAGCGCGCGTCCGCCGGCAATCCGACATGCCCCACGCTCCGTTCAATAACGAAGACCGAGAAAGGTGGAGACAATGAGACTTTGCAATGGCAAGGCAGTGGTAAGCGCACTCGTGGCCGCACTCGCGCTGACGGCGGGCCTCGGCGCATCGAGCCCGGCGCGCGCGGCCGAACCGCATTTCGTTCTGATCAGCCACGCGCCGGATTCCGACTCGTGGTGGAACACGATCAAGAACGCGATCAAGCAGGCCGATGAAGACTTCGGTGTGCAGACCGATTACCGCAATCCGCCGAACGGCGACATCGCCGACATGGCGCGCCTCATCGAACAGGCGGCGGCGCGCAACTACGACGGCGTGATCGTCACGATCGCCGACTACGACGTGCTGAAGAACTCGATCAGGAAAGTGACCGAGAAGCACATTCCGCTCGTCACGATCAACTCCGGCACCGAGAAGCAGAGCGCCGAGCTCGGCGCGATCATGCACGTCGGCCAGCCCGAATATGCCGCCGGCTACGCGGCCGGCGAGAAAGCCAAGGCCGCCGGCGTGAAGTCGTTCCTGTGCGTGAACCACTACGCGACGAACCCGGCCTCGTTCGAGCGCTGCCGCGGCTTTGCCGATGCGATCGGCGTCGACTTCAAGACCTCCACGCTCGACGCGGGCACCGACCCGACCGGCATCCAGTCGAAGGTGAGCGCCTATCTGCGCAATCATCCGGACACCGGCGGCGTGCTCGCGCTCGGCCCGATCTCGGCGGATCCGACCATCAAGGCGCTGCAACAGATGGGCCTCGCCGGCAAGATGTGGTTCGCGACCTTCGACTTCGACAACGACATCGCCAAGGCAATCCAGGACGGCACCTGCAAGTTCGCCATCGACCAGCAGCCGTACCTGCAGGGCTACATTCCGGTCGCGGTGCTCGCCATCGTGAACAGGGACCACACGACCGACCCGGCGAAGATCCGCCAGATCCTGCAGGCCAATCCGAAGTTCCAGGCACGCCTGAAGGAATACGGGCTGATGCCGTCCTACGGTCCGCGCAACATCAGCTCCGGCCCGGGTTTCATCACGAAGGAGAACATCGACAAGGTCATCAAGTACGCCGGCCAGTACCGCTAGGCCTGTGCCTCTCGCGCCCGCCGGGCGCGAGCGCGGCTGCGGCCGCCATGAAGGTCGCGGGTGCGGCGCAGGATCCGCCGCACCGCACCCCCTCCCTCTGCCACGACACACTGCTTCACGCGCAGCCCGCCCCGGCGTCGTCGCGACCCGGGCCGCCGCGCACCAAGGAGAGTTTCAATGGGCGTCGCCAATCCTTCCCACGCCAAGCATCCGCCGTCCGAAAACGGCGCCACCGCGTCTGACGCATCTGCCGCATCCGACGAGCGGGTGCGCCGCCAGTCGTGGTTCCGCCAGCTGCTGAACCGCCCGGAATTCGCCGCGCTCGCGGGCGCCGTGATGGTATTCATCGTGTTCGGCATCAGCGCCGGCAACTCGGGGATGTTCGCGCTCGACGGCATCATGAACTGGGCGCAGGTTGCGGCCTATCTCGGCATCATCGCGGTCGGCGCGTGCCTGCTGATGATCGCCGGCGAATTCGACCTGTCGATCGGCTCGATGATCGGCTTCGCCGGGATGATGGTCGCGCTGCCCACCATGTACTTCCACTGGCCGATCGCGCTGTCGATCCTGTTCGCGTTCGCCGGCTCGATGCTGCTCGGCGCGCTGAACGGCTACCTCGTGATGCGCACGCGGCTGCCGTCGTTCATCGTCACGCTCGCCTTCCTGTTCATTCTGCGCGGCCTCACGCTCGCGCTGTCGGTGATCTTCGCGAACCGCACGATCATCTCGGGGGTGGGCGACGTCGCCGCGCAAAGCGCATTCGCGCACGCGCTGTTCCAGGGCAGCGCGTTCAAGGGCCTCTTCACGTGGCTCGCGCACGTCGGTCTCGTGAAGACGCTCGATAACGGCGCACCGCTCGTCCCCGGCGTGCCGAAAGTGCTGCTGTGGTGGTTCGGGCTCGCCGCCGTGTGCGCGTTCACCCTGGCGAAGACGCAGTTCGGCAACTGGATCTTCGCGGTCGGCGGCGACCCGAACGCGGCCAAGAACGTCGGCGTGCCGGTGCGCCGCGTGAAGATCTCGCTGTTCGTCCTGACCGCGTTCTGCTCGTGCCTGTATGCGGTGCTGCAGGTGTGCGACATCGGCTCGGCCGCCGCCGACCGCGGTCTGCAAGCCGAATTCCAGGCGATCATCGCCGCGGTGATCGGCGGCACGCTGCTCACCGGCGGCTACGGCTCGGTGGTGGGCGCGTCGTTCGGCGCGCTGATCTTCGGCGTCGTGCAGATCGGCATCACCTATACGAACATCGATTCCGACTGGTTCCGCGTGTTTCTCGGCGTCATGCTGCTGTTCGCGGTGCTGTTCAACCATTACGTGCGCAGCCGCGTGTCGTCCACGCGCTGACCGCAGGAGCCGACAATGGATACGACCCAGACCGCCGCGCAGGACGACTACATCCTGTCGCTCGAAAACGTGAGCCGCTTCTTCGGCAACGTGATCGCACTGAAAGACATCACGCTGCGCCTGAAGCGCGGCGAAGTGCACTGCCTGCTCGGCGACAACGGCGCCGGCAAGTCGACGCTGATCAAGACGCTCGCGGGCGTGCATCAGCCGAGCGAAGGCACCTACCTCGTCGACGGCAAGCCGGTGCGCTTCGCGTCGCCGAAGGACGCGCTCGATCTCGGCATCGCCACCGTCTACCAGGATCTCGCGCTGGTGCCGCTGCTGTCGGTTGCGCGCAATTTCTTCATGGGCCGCGAGCCGCAGAAAAAACTGTTCGGTTTCCTGAACGTGATGGACCTCGACCTGTGCGCCCGCGCGTCGCGCGAAAAGCTCGCGGAAATGGGCATCAACGTGCGCGACCCGCATCAGCCGATCGGCACGATGTCGGGCGGCGAGAAGCAGTGCCTCGCGATCGCCCGCGCGATCTACTTCGGCGCGCGCGTGCTGATTCTCGACGAACCGACCGCCGCGCTCGGCGTGAAGCAGAGCTTCAACGTGCTGAAGCTGATCCATACCGCGCGCGCGAAAGGCATCTCGGTGATCTTCATCACGCACAACGTGCACCACGCCTACCCGATCGGCGATTCGTTCACGCTGCTCAACCGCGGGCGCTCGCTCGGCACCTTCACGAAGGAAACCATCAGCAAGGACGAGGTGCTCGACATGATGGCCGGCGGCGCCGAAATGCAGAAGATGATCGGCGAACTCGAAGGCGCGACGATCTAGCGCACGTGGCGCGGCGTCCGCGCCCGCCCAACCAGGAACATTCCCATGGCTCTTTCCAGCACTCCATCGCCGGCTGCCGGCACCCCGCCCAGCCGCTTCGCGGCGGGCCGCGGCCGCGACATCATCTGCCTCGGCCGCCTCGCGGTCGACCTCTACGCCCAGCAGGTCGGGGCGCGGCTCGAAGACGTCACGAGCTTCGCGAAGTATCTCGGCGGCTCGTCGGCGAACATCGCATTCGGCTGCGCGCGGCTCGGCCTCGCGTCGTCGATGCTCGCGCGCGTCGGCGACGACCACATGGGGCGCTTCCTGACCGAAACGCTCACGAAAGAAGGCTGCGACGCGAGCCACGTGCGCATCGACCGCGAACGCCTCACCGCGCTCGTGCTGCTCGGCCTGAAGGACCGCGACACGTTTCCGCTGATCTTCTACCGCGAAAACTGCGCGGACATGGCGATCGACGAGACGGATTTCGACGAGGCGTTCATCGCGTCGTCGAAGGCGCTGCTGATCACCGGCACCCACTTCTCGACCGAACAGGTGAACCGCGCGAGCCGCCGCGCGCTCGACTACGCGCGCCGCAACGGCGTGCGCACCGTGCTCGACATCGACTACCGTCCGGTGCTGTGGGGACTCACCGGCAAGGCCGACGGCGAGACGCGCTTCATCGCCAGCGAGGACGTCACCGCGCACCTGCAGCGCATCCTGCCGCTAATGGACCTCGTGATCGGCACCGAAGAGGAGTTCCGCATCGCCGGCGGCAAGAACGAACTGGCCGATGCGCTCGCGATGGTGCGCGCGGTGACGCCTGCCACGCTCGTCGTCAAGCGCGGACCGCTCGGCTGCCAGATCGTCGACGGCGACGTGCCGGCGTCGCTCGACGCGGTGCCGCTGCATGGCGGCGTCGAGGTCGACGTGCTGAACGTGCTCGGCGCGGGCGATGCGTTCGCGTCCGGCTTCCTGTCCGGCTGGCTGCGCGATCAGCCGCTCGACGCGTGCGCGCGCGCCGCGAACGCGAGCGGCGCGCTGGTCGTCTCGCGCCACGGCTGCGCGCCGGCCATGCCGACGCCCGCCGAGCTCGACTACTTTCTCGCCGAAGCGCAGGCCGACCCGCAGCGGATGCGCCGGCCCGATCTCGACGCCACGCTCGCGCGGCTGCACCGTGTGACGCCCGCGCGCAAGCAGTGGGACGAGGTGCTCGGCTTCGCGTTCGACCATCGCAACCAGTTCTTCGATCTCGTGCAGCAGGCCGGGGCCGATGAGACGCGCATCGCCGCGCTGAAGGCGCTGTTCGTCGAGGCGGTCGCGCAGACGGAACGCGCACTCGGCCTGCAAGGCCGCATCGGCGTACTGATCGACGACCGCTACGGCCAGGACGCGCTGAACGCCGCCACCGGCCGCGGCTGGTGGATCGGCCGCCCGGTCGAGCTGCCCGGCTCGGTGCCGCTCGTGTTCGACCACGGCCGCTCGATCGGCACGTCGCTCGTCAGCTGGCCGCATGAGCACATCGTCAAGTGCCTCGTCCAGTATCACCCGGACGAACCGGTCGAACAGCGCATCGAGCAGGAGACGCAACTGCGCGCGCTGTACGACGCGACCCAGGCGAGCGGCCACGAGCTGCTGCTCGAAGTGATCCCGCCGCGCAACGCCGGGTTGCCGGCCGCACCGGACACCGTGTTCCGCGCGCTCAAACGCCTCTACAACCTCGGCATCTACCCGGAGTGGTGGAAGCTCGAACCGATGGACGCCGTGCAGTGGCAGGCCGTCGACGCGCTGATCGCCGAACGCGATCCGTATTGCCGCGGCGTCGTGCTGCTCGGGCTGTCGGCGGCGGTCGAGCAGCTCACCGAGGGCTTTCGCAGCGCCGCGCAGTCGGCGAGCTGCCGGGGCTTCACGGTCGGCCGCACGATCTTTCACGAGCCGAGCCAGGCGTGGCTGGCCGGCACGCTCGATGACGATGCGCTGATCGCCCGCGTGCGCGAGACCTTCGAGACGCTGATCGCCGCGTGGCGCGCCGCGCGCGGCGCCGCGCCGGCGCGGCCCGGCGCGCCCCATCCCGTCCATCAGGAGCAGGCGGCATGAACCAGCGTATCTCGCATCACGCGGCGACCGACGCCGCTCAGGCACCCCAGGCACCTCAAGCACCCCACGCGGCCCCCGCCGCGGCAACCCGCGGCGGCACGCTGCGCCTGAGCGCCGCGCAGGCGCTCGTGCGTTATCTGGCTGCGCAACAGGTCGCGAGCGAAGACGGTCAAGGCACCGAGCCGCTCTTCGGCGGCGTGTTCGCGATCTTCGGACACGGCAACGTGGCCGGTCTCGGCGAAGCGCTCTATCAGCACCGCGAGGTACTGCCGACGCTGCGCGCGCACAACGAGCAGGCGATGGCGCATAGCGCAATCGCGTACGCGAAAGCCCATTTCCGGCGCAGGATGATGGCGGTCACCACCTCGATCGGCCCCGGCGCAACGAACCTCGTCACCGCCGCCGCGCTCGCGCACGTGAACCGGCTGCCGGTGCTGCTGCTGCCCGGCGACGTGTTCGTCTCGCGCGCGCCCGATCCGGTGCTGCAGCAGGTCGAGGACTTCCACGACGGCGGAATCTCCGCAAACGACGCATTCAGGCCGGTGTCCCGCTATTTCGACCGGATCGTGCATCCGGCGCAGCTGCTCACCGCGCTCCCCCGCGCAATCCGCGTGCTCACCGACGCCGCGCAATGCGGCCCGGTCACGCTCGCGCTGCCGCAGGATGTGCAAGCGATGGCGTTCGACTATCCCGTGGACTTCTTCGCGCCGCGCGTGGTGAGCTTTCATGCGAGTGTGCCGCGCGCCGACGAGATCGCCGCCGCGCTCGCCCGCCTGCGCGACGCGCAGCGGCCGCTCATCGTCGCGGGCGGCGGCGTGCTGTACGGCCACGCCGCCGACACGCTGCGGCAGTTCGCGCACGCGCACGGGATTCCGGTGGCGGAAACCCAGGCCGGCAAGGGTGCGCTCGCGTGGGACGACCCGCTGAACGCGGGTGCGCTCGGCGTGACCGGCTCGCCGGCGGCGAACGCGCTCGCGCACGACGCCGACTGCGTGCTCGCGGTCGGCACCCGTCTGCAGGACTTCACGACCGGCTCCAACACGCTCTTCACGCAAGCCGACGTGATCGGCATCAACGCGAACGCATTCGACGCGCTCAAGCACCGCGCGCAGGGTGTCGTCGAAGCCGATGCGCGCCTCGCGCTCGACGCGCTCGCGGCCGGCCTCTCCGGCTGGCGCGCGCAGCCCGCGTGGAGCGAGCGTGCGCGCACGCTCGCGGCCGGCTGGCGCGACGCGGTTGCAGCGCTCACGCACGCGCCGCAACGCGACGGCGTGCTGCCGTACGATGCCGACGTGATCGGCGCGGTGCAGCGTTCGAGCGCGACCTCGGCAACCGACGACATCGTCGTGTGCGCGGCCGGCACGCTGCCGGCCGAGTTGCACAAGCTGTGGCGCGCGGGCCGTCCGGGCGCGTATCACGTCGAGTACGGCTATTCGTGCATGGGCTACGAGATCGCCGGCGGACTCGGCGCAAAGCTTGCGCGGCCCACCCGCGAAGTCATCGTGATGGTCGGCGACGGCAGCTATCTGATGATGAACAGCGAGATCGCGACGTCGGTGATGCTCGGCGCGAAGCTGATCGTCGTCGTGCTCGACAATCGCGGCTACGGCTGTATCAACCGGCTGCAGCAGGCCTGCGGCGGCGCGCCGTTCAACAACCTGTTCGACGATTGCGTGCAGGGCCCGCACGGCGCGCCGCCCGTCGACTTCGCCGCGCACGCGCGCGCGCTCGGCGCGCAGGCCGAACACGTCGCGAACGTCGCGCAGCTCGAAGCGGCGCTCGCGCGCGCGCGCGCCGCGGACCGCACGTACGTGATCAGCATCGACACCGATCCGGCCCGCACCACCGCCGACGGCGGCTGGTGGTGGGAAGTCGCGGTGCCCGAGGTGTCGCCGCGCGCGGCCGTGCGCGACGCGCGCGCGCAATACGAAGCCCAGGTCGCCGCGCGCACGCGCGGCGCCGCCCCCACCGACCCCGTCTGAGGACGCCCGCATGAACCCGTTCGAAGTACGCATCGGCATCAATCCGCTGTCGTGGATGAACGACGATTTGCCCTCGCTCGGCGGCGAAACGCCGCTCGACGTCGCGCTGACCGAAGGCCGGCAGATCGGCTACGAGGGATTCGAGCTCGGCAACAAGTTTCCGCGCGAGCCCGACGCGCTCAAGGCGCTGCTCGCACAATACGACCTGTCGCTGGTGTCCGGCTGGTATTCGGGTCAGCTTGCACGGCGCAGCGTCGACGAGGAGATCGAGGCCGTCGACGCGCATCTGGAACTGCTCGCGCGCAACGGCGCGACGGTGATGGTGTACGGCGAAGTCGCGGACTCGATCCAGGGCGCGCCGCGCCCGCTCTATCAGCGGCCGCGCTTTTTCGGCGACGCGCAGTGGGACGACTACGCGCGCCGCGTCGACGCGTTCGCGCGCCACACGCTAAGCCGCGGCGTGCGCCTCGCGTATCACCATCACATGGGCGCCTACGTCGAAACGCCCGCCGACGTCGACAACCTGATGGCCCGCACGAGCGATGCGGTCGGGCTGCTGTTCGACGCGGGCCACATGACGTTCGCGGGCGGCGATCCGGTCGTCGAACTCGACAAGCACATCGCGCGCGTGTGCCACGTGCACTGCAAGGACGTGCGGCCGGCCGTGATCCGGCTCGCGCGCAACCGCAACTGGAGCTTCCTCGACGCGGTGATCGCCGGCGCATTCACGGTGCCGGGCGACGGCGCGGTCGACTTCGCGACGCTCGTCGCGCGGCTGAAGCGGCACGGCTATCGCGGCTGGCTGGTCGTCGAGGCCGAACAGGATCCGGTGATCGCGCCGTCGTATGCGTACGCGGACAAGGGCTACCGGACGCTGCGCGCGCTCGTCGATGCACCGCTCGACGGCGCGCCGTCCGCACGCAGGGAGGCCGCATGAGCCTGCTCGTGAAGGCCGCGCGCACGGGCCAGACGATTGCGCGCGTCACGCCGGAATCGGCCGGCTGGCGGTACGTCGGGTTTGCCGCGCACCGGCTGCGCGCGCGCGAAAGCATGCAGGTGCACGAGGCCGCGCGCGAAGTCTGCATCGTCGTGCTTGCCGGCGCGGTCGATATCGAAACGGCGGAGATGACGTGGCGCAATCTCGGTTCGCGCGACAGCGTGTTCGACGACGCCGCGCCGTATGCGGTCTATCTGCCGCCGGGCGTGAGCGCCACGGTGCACGCGACGCGCGACGCCGAGCTCGGCGTCGCCAGCGCGCCCGCGCAGGGCCGCTATCCGGCGCGGCTGATCGAGCCCGGCCAGATGAAGCGCTCGACCCGCGGCAAGGGACCCAATACGCGCTACGTATGCGACATCCTGCCGCAAACCGAGCCGGCCGAAGCGCTGCTCGTGGTCGAGGTGCGCACGCCCGGCGGCCATGCGTCGAGCTACCCGCCGCACAAGCACGATACCGACAACGTGCCGCTCGAAAGCTCGCTCGAAGAGACTTACTACCATCGCCTCGATCCGCCGCAGGGCTTCGCGTTCCAGCGCGTCTACACGGATGCGCGCGACATCGACGAATCGATGGCCGTCGAGGATCACGACGTCGTGATGGTGCCGCGCGGCTATCATCCGGTCGTCGTTCCGTATGGCTACGAGTCGTATTACCTGAACGTGATGGCGGGCCGGACGCGCGTGTGGCACTTCAGGAACGATCCCGCGCACGAGTGGATCGTCGAGCGCGACGCAAAAGCGTAGAGCGGATCGGCCCGCATCAGCGGCCAGCCCAGGTCAGCCCGGATCGGCCCCGGGCGCGCCCGCCTTGCGCGGCGCCAGATCGACGCGCAGTGTCCCGTTCCGGTTCATCCGCACGGTGCCGCGTGCGACGTCGCGCCGGTAATCGTACAGATCGAAGCGCATCGGCCCCCGCACGGCGCTGTTGCGGATCAGCGTGCGCGCGTTGGTCACCAGCGAGTCGAACATCCGGACGTCGCCCGATTCGATCCAGACGTAACTGCTGCCCGCATCGGCGGGCGGCTGCGCGCGGGGCGCATCGCGCTGCGCCTGAAAATCCAGCACGAGACCGGCGTCGGTCACGCGCGCGCGCGCCAGGTGACCCGCGAGGACCGGCGGCGGAAACACCGTGTACTGGTCGAACACCAGCTGGTTGCCGACGAGTTTCACGCCCTTGCGCGCGAACGGCGTCAGCGACGCAAGCGGGATGTCGAGCGCATGCAGCAGACCCGCCTGGGGCACCCCGAGCACGCTCACCGAGGTCGGCGTGTAGACGAGATGGCGGTCGTCGCGCGCGACCAGCGTGCCGCGCATCGTCGTCGGCAGCCAGACGCCGGGAAAGTGATTCCACAGCTTGATGCCGCCGGTGACGCGCAGCATTCCGTGCTCGGGCGCGAGCGTCAGCGCATTCAGCGAGCGCGGCGTGTAGTCGAGCAGATAGTCGTTGAAGAGTGCGGCCATCGCGGGCCACGGTTCGATCACCTCGCCGCCGAGAATGTGGATGTCGTACTGGTTCGGGTCGTCGAGATCGACGGGTTGGCCGGGCACCTTCGGCACCAGTTGCGCGTCGAGCGAGCGGATGTGAAAGCCGATCCGGCCGGCGACGAAAAAATCCACGTTCTGCATGTGCACGAGCGGCGCGGGTCCGGCCGAACGGCGCGCGTCGACGGTCGGCACGGGCGTCGGCGCGGCCGGTGCGAACGCAGTCTTCACGCGCAACGGCTGCGTATCGTTCCGCGCGCTCGCGCCGGCGGGCCCCGCCGCCGGACCGCTCGCCTGCACCGCCTGCCATTGCGCGCGCGCCTGCGCGAGCGCGGCCTGCTGCGCGTGCAGGAAGCTGTCGTTGAAGCGCGCCGCGGCGCTGCCGGTCTGTGCGCGCGCATCGTCGCCGGACGCGTCCGCGAGCGTGTCGCGGGACGGCAGCCGCACGTCGAGCGCGCCCTGCTCGTCGAACGTGAAGTAGCCGCGCGCCATCTGGTCGCGATAGTGGTACAGGTCGAGCACGAACGGCGCCGTCGCGGATGCGGACGGCAACGGCTCGATCGCCATGTCGATGTTCATCGGCATCGAGCGCATGAACTTCACGTCGCCGCCTTCGAACAGCAGGCCGCGTGCGGGCATGCGCGCGGGCCAGTCGATGCCGCGCAGCGTGTGGTCGTCGAGCGTGAAGCGCACCCCGGCGGCCGAAGTGTCGATCCGCGTGATCGTCATCTGCAACGCGGGCGGCGGCGTGAGCTTCGCGACCTGCATCACGACGTCGTCGCCTTCGAGCCGCACGATCGGCGTCGCGACTTTCAGCAGGTCGGCCATCCGCACGTGCGCCGCCTGCATCAGATGATCCGCGTCAACCCCCGCCACCTGGACGTGGTCCGCATGGAACACCAGTTCGCTCGCGTTGCGCATCGCGAGCGTGCCGGTCAGCGCGATCGGCACCCAGCCGTCCCGGTTCATCTCGCCGGTGATGCGCAGGCTGCCGTCGTCGCGCGGCACGACGCGCATGTTGCGCAGCGGCGAGCCGCGATACTGGAACAGATAGCGATCGAAGATCGCGGTCAGCTTCGCGCTGTCGAGCAGCACGTCGCCGCGATGCACGTGGATCGTGACGCTTGTCGGATCGTCGAATACGATCGGCGCGCCGGCATGCGTCGGCGTCAGCGTCGCGGCCATCCGGTCGATCATGAAACCGATGTCGCCGGTCAGGCGAAAGTCGACGTGGCGAGCGAACATCAGCGCGCCGTCGATGCCGGAATCGCGTAGCGTCAGCGGTCGCACGCGCGTCACGGTCATGCCGCTGGCCGCCGGCACGCGCGCGTCGACGGCATGCTCGGCGGCGAGCTGAGCGGCCTTGGCCCGGTCGAGGGCGGGACGCGGCTGCGAGGAGCGCTGTGTGCCTCGCTGCTGGCCGCTCCCCTGATTAAACTGGACTCCTGATCGATTTTGTGCGACATCGGCACTCGCCGGTGCGCACGCGGACACGAGAAGTGTCGCGCCGACCAGCAGGGCACACGCGAGGCCGTCGCGCCGCGTCACGGGCGCGCAGCGGTTCGCGCGGGCGTGCGCTTCGCGCGCGCGATGCCCGCGATGCCCGAGTGTGCGGATTCGGCGCAGCAGCCCGGGTCCGGCGAACGCGTCATCGTGTCTTCGCATGATGTCTCCCCCCTCCAGCGCCGCACGGCACGCGCGCGCGGTGACGGCAACGCGGCAAAACCGCCGGTGCCGCCATTCCCTCATCCGATTGTCACGGTTTGTCGCCGCGCTGCCGACAAGATTTCTGGAGGACGCTCACCAAACGCTCGCCGGCCGATCAAGCGTTTGAATCAATCCGGGCGAACGCCGGCCATGCCCTGCACAGCCGGGCGTGCACGGGTTGGCGCGTTACAGTTCAAACAGCGGCGCAAGCAGCCGATGCACGGTGTGCGGGCCGCGTCAGCCGACGCCGAGCCACGTGTCGCGGATATCCGCCCGCGCGGCGAATGCGGCGGGCGTGCCGTCGAAGACGATTTCGCCGTGCCCCATCACCGCGACCCGGTTCGCCAGACGCGCCGCAATCACGAGCCGCTGCTCGATCAGCAGCATCGCGACGCCGCGCTCGCGCAGCGCGCGCAGGCACTGCGCGAGCGCGGCGACGGCTTGCGCGGCGAGTCCTTCGGCCGGCTCGTCGACGATCAGCAAGTCGGGATCGCCGAGCAACGCGCGCGCGAGCGCGAGCATCTGCTGCTCGCCGCCGGACAGCACGCCGGCACGCGTGCGCCGCCGCTCGCCGAGCACCGGAAAGAGCCGGTACGCGTCGTCGAGCGTAAAGCGCGGCGCGCGGCGCCGCGCGCGCGGGGCGATGCCGAGCAGCAGGTTCTCGTGCACGCTCAATGCGCCGAATACGTCGCGATGCTCGGACACATACGCGATCCCGAGCCGCGCGATCTCGAACGTGCGCAGGCCGATCAGCGAGCGGCCCGCGAAGCGCAGCTCGCCGTCGGCGCGCACGTCGCCGATGATTGCGCGCGCAAGCGTCGAGCGTCCCGAGCCGTTGCGCCCCGCGAGCGCCAGCACGTCGGCCGCGTCGATCCGCAGATCGACGCCGTGCAGCACCGCGCTCGCGCCATATCCGGCGCGCAGGCCGCGGATATCGAGCAGCGCGCTCATCGCGGCAGGTCCTCGCCGAGGTAGGCCGCGCGTACCGCGTCGTTTGCGCGGATCGCACGCGGCGTGCCGGTCGCGATGATGCGTCCCTGCACCAGCACCGAAATCCGGTCGGCGAGCCCGAACACCGCGTCCATGTCGTGCTCGATCATCAGCACGGTGCGGCCGGCGGTGCGGGCGCGGATCAGCTCGATCGCGCGCGCCGCTTCCGCGCGATTCATGCCCGCGGTCGGCTCGTCGAGCAGCAGCGTATGCGCGCGGCCCGCGAGCGCGAGACCGAGATCGAGCGCGCGCTGCCCGGCGTAGCTCAGCACGCCGGCTGGCACGTCGCGATACGCACCGAGCTCGACCGCCTCCAGCACCTCCGTTGCGCGCGCATCCACCTCGCGCGAGCCGACGAAGAAACGGCGCCATGCGCGCAGCCGGTCGCGCTCGGCGAGCAGGGCCGCGCAGCGCAGATTGTCGATCACGCTCAGCCCGGCAAACACACGCGTCGTCTGGAAACTGCGCGCGAGGCCGCGGCGGCTCACCGCTGCCGGCGCCCATCCGGTGATGTCGGCGCCGTACAGCGCGATGCGCCCCGCGTTCGGCCGCATCCCGCCGGCAATCACGTTGAACAGCGTGGATTTGCCCGCGCCATTGGGGCCGATCAGCGCGTGCCGCTCGCCGGGCGTAACCGCGAGATCGACGCCGCGCAGGATCGGCGTCGCGCCGAAGCGCTTCTCGACGCCCCGCAGCGAGAGCGCGGCTGTCATCGCTTCGCCTCCGCGTCGCGGCCGGAGTTGGAGTTGGAGTTGGAGTTGGAGTTGGAGTTGGAGTTGGCGTTGGCGTTGGCGTTGGCGTTGGCGTTGGCGTTGGGGTCTGGGTCGGGATTGCGGCCGGGGCCGGGATCGGAATCGGGATCGGGATCGGGGCCGAGCCCAAGGCCGGAGCCGGAGTCCGGGTCGGGATTGCGGCCAAGGCCGGGGCCGGCGTTGGCGCGGTGCGCGCCGGGCGTCCGTTCAGTGCGGCGCGCGGCAAGCGGGTGGATGTCGCCGTCCGTATCGGACGCCCGTGCATCCCGCTCCAGCGCAAGGCTGCGCCATGCCCTGCGGGCGCGCCGCTGCAAGCCCCACGCCACGCACGCGAGCACGCCGGCTGCCGTCACGCACCACACTCCGCCCCGCGCGCCGGCGGGAACCATACCGGCCAGGAGCGGACGCTCGCCGGCATCGGCGCCGAAACGCACCGCGTACAGCCACTGAACCAGCAGCACGAGCGCGCCGACCCAGCCGAGCGCCGCGAACGCGCCGCATAGCGCGGCACGGCCGCCGCGCCGCCAGCCGTATGCGACGAGCCGCTCGCGCTGCAGCGCGAACCCGCCGCTGATCCCGCCAGGCGACGCGATCACCACCGCGACGAACAGCAGCCCCAGATAGAGCAGCCACGCGCGCGTGACGCTCGCCACCACGACGCTGAAGAAGGTCAGCACGATCGCACCGACGACCGGGCCGAAAAACGTCCCGCTGCCGCCGATCACGGTGGCGATCAGCACCGACGCCGAACGCAGCATCCCGACGCTTTCCGTCGATACCAGTTCGACGTTGATCAACCCGAGCGTGCCGGCGACCCCCGCAAAACCCGCCGCGATCGCGAAGATTGCGAGCCGGATGCGCGCGGGTGCGCAGCCGATCGCCGCGGCCCGGACCGGGTTGTCGCGCACCGCGTTGGCGAGGCGCACGAGCGGCGTGCGCGACAGCGCGAACAGCGCGCCGCACGCGAGCACACACCACAGCGCGATCAGCGCATAGGCCTCGCCGGCAGGGCCGAAGGTCCAGCCGGCGAGCGCGGGTCCGCTCGTGCGATCGATCGCGACGCCGGCCTCGCCGCCGAACCAGTCGGGCAGCGTCCACGACGCCGCGCTGACGAGTTCGCCGATGCCGAGCGTGATCATCGCGAATGCGGTGCCGGCGCGACGCGTCGACACCGCGCCGAACGCGAGGCCGCACAGCGCCCCCGCCAGACCGCCGACAAGCGGCAGCAACGGCAGCGGCATGCCGGTGTGATTGAACACGCGCGCGGCGGCGAGCGCGCCGAGCCCCGCATACACCGCATGGCCGAGCGACAGCAAGCCGGTCTCGCCGAGCAGCAGGTTGTACGACAGCGCGAACACGATCATCGTCGCGATCTGCGCGAAACACGCGTAGGCCCAGTCGGAGCCTGCCAGCGCGGGCGCGCCGAGCACGGCGAGCAGCGCCCCCCAGGGCAGCGCGGCGCGCCAGCGCCGGGGCGGCGCCGTGATGCGTGCGGCGGGCGACGGAGCGGGTGCGCCGGGCCGCCGCGCCAGCGCTATGCCGGGCGCGCCGGCGTGGTCGCGTCGTGCGCCCTCGCCGGACCGGGCGGCATCGGGCGGCGCATCCCGCCCGTGCGCCGGCTCGCGTGCCCGCGCATGGTTGCGCGTGCGTTCCCGTTCATGTTCATGTTCATGTTCGTGCTCGTGCTCATGCTCATGCTCATGCTCATGCTCATGCTCATGCTCATGCTCGTGCTCATGCTCATGCTCGTGCTCGTGCTCATGTTCGTGCTCGTGCTCGTGCTCGTGTTCGCGCGCATGTTCCCGCTCGTGCGCCTGCTGAAGTTTCCGGTCACGCATCGTCGTCCCGCCGTCCGGACAGGCCGCGCGGACGCACGGCCAGCATCGCGACCATCAGCAGATACGGCAGCAGCGGCGCGATCTGCGCGAGCGTGAGCCCGCTCCATGACGCGGGCAGCGTCCCGCCGAGTCCGTTTGCCACCGCGCCGAGCGACAGGTCGCTCGCCACCGCGAAGGTCTGCATGCAGCCGATCAGCAGCGAAGCGAACAACGCGCCCGCGAGCGAGCCGAGCCCGCCGATCACGACCACCACGAACACGATCGGCCCCACCGCCTCGGCCATCGACGGTTCGATCACGAAAAGCGGCGCGCCGATCACGCCGGCCAGCGCCGCGAGCGCGGTGCCGAGCGCGAACACGCCGGTGAACACGCGCGGCACGTCGTGCCCGAGCGCTTCGACCGCACGCGGACGGGTCAGCGCCGCGCGCACGATCAGCCCCGTCTTCGAGATGCGCAGCGAGCCGTACAGCAGTGCGAGCATCGCGACGGCGGCGACCATCATGAACGCGCGGTAGCGCGCGAAGCTCACCCCGTACACGGTGAAGAGCGGCCCGTCGAGCAGCGGCGGCACCGGCGCGGCGAGCGTGTCGAGCCCCCAGACGAGCTTCACGCCCTCGCCGATCAGATACGCCGCGCCGAACGTGAGCAGCAGTTCCGCGAGGTGCCCGTGCGCACGCACGCGCCGCAGCAGCCCGCGCTCGAACGCGGCGCCCGCGAGCCCGACCAGCAGCGGCGCCAGCACGAGTGCGCCCCAGAAACCCGCATACGCGGCCACCGAGACGCCGACATACGCACCGAGCATGTAGCAGCTCGCATGGGCGAAGTTCAGCACGCCGAGCAGGCTGAAGATCAGCGTGAGGCCGGCCGACAGCATGAACAGCAACAGCCCGTAGCTGACCCCGTTCAGCAGGTCGATGACGAACGCCTGCACGCGCTAGCCCGCGGCGGGCGCGACCACGAGCGGCGCGAGCGCCGCGCGCAGCGCGGCGGGCAGCTCGACCGGGCGGCGCGTCGCGCGGTCCACGTAGACGTGCACGAAATGCCCTTGCGCGGCCGCCCCGGCCTCGCCGGCGGGAAACAGGCCGACCTCGTAGCGCACGCTCGTCGTGCCGAGCCGCGCGACCCGCAGGCCGGCGTCGATGCTCTGCGGAAACGCGAGCGGCGCGAAGTAGCGGCACTGCGTTTCGACGACGAGCCCGATCGTCGCGCCATGCTCGACGTCGAGCACGCCGGCGCGGATCAGATACGCGTTCACGACGGTGTCGAAATAGCTGTAGTAGACGACGTTGTTCACGTGGCCGTAGACGTCGTTGTCCATCCAGCGGGTCGGGATCGGCAGGAAATGCGCGTAGGCATCGCGCGGCAACGCGGCGGTCGGTTTCATCGGCACAGGGCGGGCGGCAAGGAAGACGGGCTCACAGCGATTCGGCGAGCATGCGCCGGTAATCGTCCGCGCTCGCCTCGCGCGGATTCGTCTTGTGGCAATGATCGACGAGCGCACCCTGCACGACCTTGTCGAACACCGATTCATCGACGCCGAGCGCTTTCAGGCCGCTCGGCAAGCCGAGGCGTTCGCTCATCGCGAACAGTGCGTCGGGCAGATCGGCGTGGTCCGCGAGCCCCATCGCGCGCCGCATCCGCGCAAAGCAGCGATTCGCGACCACGCTCGGCGCGCTCGCGTTGAAGCGCAACACCGCCGGCAGCACGATCGCATTGAGCGTGCCGTGATGCAGCGACGTGCGCCCGCCGACCGGCACCCCGCCGAGCGGATGCGACAGCGAATGCACGCAGCCGAGCCCTTTCTGGAACGCGAGCGCGCCCTGCATCGATGCGCTCATCATGTTCAGCCGCGCGTCGCGGTCGCTGCCGTCGCGGGTCGCGCGCTCGATGTTCGCCCATGCGCGTTCGAGACCGTCGAGCGCGATGCCGTCCGCGGGCGGATTGAAGGCCGGCGCGAGGAAGGTTTCGATGCAGTGCGCGATGGCGTCCATGCCGGTCGCGGCGGTCAGCTGCGGCGGCAGGCCGAGCGTGAGGCCGGGGTCGCAGATCGCCGCCTTCGGCAGCAGATGCCACGAGTGAAAGCCGAGCTTGCGCCCGTCGTTCAGGATCACGATCGCGCCGCGCGCGACCTCGCTGCCCGTGCCCGCCGTCGTGGGCACCGCGATCAGCGGCGCGGCGGAGGCGGTGATCTTCGCGCTGCCGCCTTCGATCGTCGCGTACTGCGTGAGCGAACCGGGATGCGTCACGGCGATTGCCACGCCCTTCGCGAGATCGATCGACGATCCGCCGCCGACCGCGATCAGCCCGTCGCAGCCCGCGTCGCGATAGCGGGCCGCGGCGGCGAGCACCATCGCCTCGGTGGGGTTCGACGGGGTGTCGTCGAATACCGGCGCGGCGCCGCCTTGCAGCGCGGCCAGCACGCGCTCGACGAGCCCCGCCGCGACGACGCCCTTGTCCGAAATCACCAGCGGACGACGGATGCCGCTGCGCGCGCACTCGGCCGGCAGTTGCGCGAGCGCGTCGTAGCCGAGGTGGATGTGCGTCAGATAGTAGAGGTAGGCCATGGCGATGATCCGTTCGGGTGAAGGACAATCAGGGACAATCAGCAACGATCAGGAACACTGCGCAACGCTCCGGCAGCGCAACTGTCCGGCGCCCCTCCGCGCGGCGCGTGCAGGCGAAGGGCGCCGGGTGCGCGCTTACTGCCCGGGCCGCTCGACGAACTCGAACGGCAGGCCGCGCCGGCGCATCCACTCGGCGAGCGCCTGGCCGGTGCCGGCCTTCCACGGGCGCAGCTTCGCGGGTTCGACGAGCCGGTATTCGAGCAGTTCGGGCGACAGCGCAATCGTGCCATACGCGCGCACGTGATAGGCGATGATCAACTCGTTCTTGCGCACGAACTCGTAGACGCCGACCAGCTCGACGCTCTGCGCATGCAGCGCGGTTTCCTCGCGCACCTCGCGGGCGATCCCCTCTTCCGGGGTCTCGCCGTTCTCCAGAAACCCGGTGATCAGCGCGAACATCCCCTCGGGCCAGGCGGCGTTGCGCGCGAGCAGGATTTTGCCCTCGTACTCGACGATCGCGGCCACCACCGGCAGCGGATTGTCCCAATGGACGAAACCGCAGCCGTCGTCGGGACAGGCGCGCCGCAGGCGGCCGCCCTCATGGACGGGGTCCGCGCGCTCGACGAGCGGCGTGGCACAACGGGGGCAGAACTGGTAGTCACTCATGGTGGAAATCGGTCAGTGAAGCGGCGGTTGGACAGCAGTTGGACGGCGGTTGGGCGGCAGTTGGGCGGCCGCTGGCATCGGGCGGGGCCCGATGCGCGGGGGGGTGAGCGGCGACCCGGGGCGGCCGGCGAACTGCCCGGCGTGCGAAGCGCGATCAGCCGTCCGGAACGGCTCGGGACGGCCCCCCGCAGCGATGACGAACGCGAAAGATGACATGGCAGTGGCGAGCGCGCCCGGTGCGGACGCGAAGGGATGGCCGGAAAGCGGTCATTTTAGTGTGGCGGCAGCGATCCGGCTGCGGATCGGGCTATGCCGGCGATTCGGTTTGAGAACGCGCTGCGGGCGTGCGAGCAGGCGTTTGACGAGGATCGCAGGCCAGCGAGCGCCGCGCACGAGGACGCGTCCGGGCTGCAACGAAACAGGCAGAGCCGCATCCGGCGAACCCGACGCACATCGGCCCGCAAGCCTTTGCGCATCCGGCGTGAACGACGCATCGCCGAAACGGAAGCGGCCGTCGGGTCGCGCTCCTGGCGCGATATCGAACGCGTCGTCATCGTCGGGGGGATCGATGCTCGTCAAACGCTTCGAGACGAACACGCCCGCATTCGCACCAGCGCGGTTCAACAGACGCGTAGGCGTGGTTTTGCCGGGACGTACGCCCTGCACCCGCTTTGGCGAGAGCGCGCAAGCACGCAGGAAGAACGGCTTTCCCGAGCGTACAGCACACGCGTGCAACAGGTCTTCGCGAACCAGTAGACCGCATTAAAAAACGTCCCCGTTGCGACCTTAAATTTGTCACCACGCACCGATAAATCGACACGGTGCCAACCGCGTGGCGTTGAGGAGCGGCCGCGGAAAGCAGCGCTGCTGCCAGCTGTGAGTTACCGGTATCGACCCATTAGGGTCCGTCGAATTACCTTGAACCATGAGGCAGCTTCCGAGGTACATGGGTCGTTCGTCGCGTTCAATTGACATTGATCTCAGATCCCGAGAAATGCGGCACCATGCAGTAAGAGGAGCGAAATCATGCCGCCCGCATTAATTCAGTAATCAATCGGTGTCGTCTTCGTCTTTCAAGTTGTTTGATCGGCCGACGAAGTCCAACCCTGAGATTTTCAGTTTCTCGGCGTCAGTACCAATGGTTAACCCCCATCGATCTTCGAGAAACTTCAGCAACCTAATCGTACGCTCGCAAATCTGACGCGCTGTCCATTCGCTCTCATGAGCGATCTCGTTTTCCGAGAAGCACCCGTAGCTGAAGCCCACCTTGTTGTCACGACTGCCCTTCTTTTCCGGAAACGGTTTGTTGCTCAAGGAGGAGTTCTTTCGCTTGGACAGCGGCACCAAGTTTCCGATTGCGTTCTTTAGTACATTTCTCTGCTTAACCGTGAAACTGTCGAATTTATCTTTCCAGTAGGCATTGCTGGCTTTCTGCGGATATATGTGTTCGACGGTGATGTAGTCGCTCCTGAAATCTTCGGCGATAAATTCTTCCCAATTTAGTTTTTCGCGTTCAGCCTTAGACTGCGCTCGCAGTGATTGCTCATACTCGTATAGAAAATATCGACTGCCCCTCCAGCCGTAGTAACCAACTTTTCCAAGGGTACGCATCGTATCCTTAAAATCTTTCGAGCGAACGAACTCGTCAGCATGTTTGTTATATTTCTCCGTGATTTCGGGCACTGTGACTCGACCTGCTACGAGTAATGCGCCATCCTCCTCAGGGGAGACATCACCCATATGGTACCCACGCAGCGACCGCAGAAACATCATCCTCTCGAGTTGTATAAGAAGTGCGAGACGTTCGTCGACTGACGACGATACTCGATAGAGCGCAGTTAGCAGAACTTCACTGGACGTGTTCGAAAGCCGGCTTAAGCGATCCAACTGGATTTTCTCGTCGCCCGAAAAATCCGAATCATTCGGATTGGTGATCTTGTAGTAAAGTTCCACGGTTCGCTTGACATCTGTCGCATATCCGTTAATAAAATTTATATCGAGAGGTGGATGAATTTCAGAATCTGCCGACGAATCGCGGTAAAGACGCTTGGACGTGAATACGTCATCTAATAAATAATCTTTGTACTGATGTCCGTGCCTATAGAAATAAAGGCCCAAGCGTTCGGAGTCGGCATACTGTTCGGGCTGAGGCAAATTAACGTTGAAAAAAAGTAAAAATTGAATCAAAAGAAAGGCGTCATCGTCTAGAGGTTTCGCCTTATTTTTTCCGAGATAGTGATAGGCTGCCTTCCAGCACTCGTTGATCGTTTTCCGAAGTCGATTTTTTCGTGGTCTCCTTCGTCATCATCGGTGTGGGGTAATCGGGTTGAGAGGTATATCAACCTGTTCTTTAGTAATTCGAGGTGAGAAAGCGGTTTCCCACGATTGTTCATCGTCTCGAACGCGACGAACACTTCCACGTCGTCTGAGATTGTGAAGACGTTGAACAGCAGATGCTGCGTAATCTTCGTGTAGAGCGCTTCAATTTCTTCATTCGAAAAATCTTTGATTTTTTCGGCGAAAAAGCTTTTTGCATGCGACAGGTTTTGGGTGTAAATCGTGTCCTCATTTGTCGAATGATTAACCGATTTTTCCAAAAAGATCTTGTTTTTCAAAAACTCATAGCTTGGATTATCTTTTTCGTATCCAAAAATGTAAGAATGCGAAATTCCCTGATCTTTCGACAAGGATATGTATCGCTTGCGAACGTCCGCAACGCTATCGTAGTTTAACGTATTCGGTTCTTTAACCCGTTCTAGTAGACATTGGATCGCAATTATCGCCGTGGTGAGGCGCTGCTGTCCATCAACCACGAAAAACGGTTGATAGTGTTTTGCCTCAATAATCCAGAGGTCATCAGTCCACTGCGCATATGTATCCGGCGCGACGGTTTCCAACGTTAGGACGCCAGTGTAGTGATTCCGCTTCGGTTCAAGCTGGTCGAGATCATTCCAAAAGTCCTTGAGTTGTTTGTCGCCCCATGAATAGCCGCGTTGGTAATCCGGGATACGATAAAGATTTTCCGTGAAAGCTTTCGAAAGCGAAACCAATTCCGAATTCATTGTTGTCCCGTTAGTTTGTGGATCAGTCTGCACTACGGCCGTTGTGCGAGCGCGCTACAATTGTGCCATCTCTGGGGGCTGCGGAAGAGGTGACTAGAGCGGTCCACCCGCTGCACTGCGCAGTCACCGTTTGCACCGGTGAGACTGCTGACTTCCTAGGGAGCATCGGCGAAGGTTCCCAAAGGCCTGCCAGCCGTCACCGGTTTTGCTGGTTTAAATGACCGCTGTCATTGTGCGACCTACGCTCAAATGTCCGTGCCTGTCATTAAGTGAACGTCGTTTCTTGGCCGCTGGCTGCCCCCCGCCCACACATCAGCCCGGATCAGCCCAAGTCAGTGCGGAAATCCCCCCTCCCCGCAGCACAGACCGCCCGCCCGTTCCCCTTTCACATCCCGCAGTCATTGCGCCCCTCCGCCGCGTCACGCGTCCCTGCGCGTTACCGGCCCCGCGCATCGGACGGCACGCGTCCGCGCGCGCGCACGACCAGCCCCAGCGCGCCGCCGAGCAGCGCGCACGCCGCGAGCCACAAGGCCGGCGAGAACGAGCCGGTGTGCGCGGCCACCGGTGCAGCGACCAGCGGTCCGACGATCTGGCCGATCCCGTAGGCGGCGGTCGCATAGCCCATCAGGCCGGCCGCGCGGTTGCCGTGCAGACGGCGTGCCTCGCGCATCGCAAACAGCGTGATCGCGGTGAACGGCAGCCCGATCAGCACACTGCCGAGCGCAAAGCCGCCGACGGTCGGCGACACGATCCCCGCCGCGATTCCGACCGCCTGCACCAGATAGCAGGCCGCCAGCAGCAAGCGGTTGTCCCAGTGCGCCGGCAGCCGCGCCGCCCCCAGCGCACCGGCCACCAGCGCGACGCCGAACATCGGCCAGAACAGGTCGGGCCACGCGGAGCCCGGCAACGCATGACGCGCGATCACCGGCAAAAAGGTCGCGGTGATGATGTAGCCGAAACCGGGAATGCCGTATAGCGCGACGAGCCAGCGCGCATCGGCGCGTGCCCCGGGCCCGGGCCCGCCCGCCGCGTGGGCGCGCGCCGCGGCATCCGCGCGCGCCTGCGCGGCCTGCCTGTCCGCCTGCCTGTCCGCCTGCCTGTCCGCCTGCCTGTCCGCCTGCCTGTCCGCCTCTCTGTCCGCCTCTCTGTCCGCCGTGCCTGACGCCGTGCCTGACGCCGGGCCGTCCGACGGTCGCGCCGTTGCGGCTTCATCAGGGCCTGCCTGCAGTGCGCCGCGGCCACTCAGGCGCCGCGCGCCGAACACCCGCCACACCAGTGCCGACAGCAGCGCGGCGGCGACGCCGAAGCCGAGCCATCCGGCCGCGGCGCCCAGACGGCCCGCCGCGCTGACGAACAGCCCGGTCCCGACGATACCGACGCCCGGCCCCGTATAGATCACTCCGCCCCATTCGGGTGCGCCCTGCTCGGCGAGCTTGCGCAGTCCCCATTGCGACGCGAACACGAAGGTCCACGCGCTGACGGCGCCGGCCGCAAAGCGCACGGCGGCCCAGACCCAGAACGGCTCGGTCAGCGCCATCGCGGCGGTCAGCAGCGCGGTCGCGACGAGCCCGGCGCGCACCATCCGCGCCGGCTCGACGCGCAGCGCGGCACAACTCACCGCGCCGACGAAGTAGCCCGCGTAGTTGAACGACGCGAGCCAGCCGCCGTGACGGATATCGAGGCTGCCGCCGTGCAGCATCAGCGGCAGCAGCGGCGTGAACGCAAAGCGGCCGATGCCGAGCACCACCGCAAGCACCACCATGCAGGCCAGCGCGACGCGCGCAGGCCCCGGCTCGCCGGCAGCGGCCAGCGCGCGCGAGGACGAGGACGAGGACAGGGAGACAGAGTCGTTCATGGACGGGTAAGCCGGTGAGCAGGGCGGCAACGCAAACAGCGCCCGATGTCCGCATGTTAGCTTGACACTCGAATCACGAAAAATGAATAATTTTGATGCCATCCATCCCAAAGAGAGAACCATGGATCTCGCCGAGCTGATGATTTTCCGGGCTGTCGTGCGTGAAAACGGCATCACGCGCGCGGCGGCGAAGCTCAACCGGGTGCAGTCGAACGTCACGACCCGGATCAAGCAGCTCGAAGCGCAGCTTGGCGCCGAGCTGTTCATCCGCGACGGCCGGCGGCTCGTGCTGACGCCGGCCGGCGAAACGTTGCTGCCGTACGCCGAGCGTCTGCTCGCGCTCGCCGACGAAGCGCGCGACGCGCTGCGCGAAAACCGCCCCGGCGGCCGCCTGCGGCTCGGCACGATGGAGAGCACCGCGGCGAGCCGGCTCGCCGGACCGCTGGCCCGCTATCACCAGCGCTGGCCCGACGTCGCGCTAGAACTCGAAACCGGCACCAGCGCGCGCATGATCGAGCGGGTACGTCACTTCGAGATCGACGCCGCGCTGATCGCCACGCCGCGCGGCAGCGGCACGCCGGATCCGCTGTTCGAGGCGGTTCCGGTGTTTCGCGAAGAACTGGTGCTGCTGACCCCGCGCACGCACGGGCCCGTCCGCGACGCGCGCGACATCGCACTGGCCACACTGATTGCGTTCGACCGCGGCTGCGCGTACCGCGCATATGCCGAGCAATGGTACGCGGCATGCGGCGTGCGGCCGGCGCGCGTGCTGGAGCTGGGCTCGTATCACGCGATGATCGCGTGCGTCGCGGCCGGCGCCGGCGTCGCGATCGCGCCGCGCTCGGTGCTGGAATTGCAGCGGCACGAACTCGGCAACGTCGCGCTGCATGCGATCGATGCACTGCCGCGTATCGACACGCAGCTCATCTGGCGTCATGGATACGGATCGCCCGCGCTGCACGCGCTGCGCGCGACGCTGCTCGAATCCGGCAACGTCGCGCCCCCGGGCAAGGGCGCGGCACGAGCGAGCGCGGCACGAGCGAGCGCGGCACGAGCGAGCGCGGCGCGCGCGGCGTAAGCGCGGTGGCGCAGGTCTCGCAGGCCTCGCGGTCTTGCCCCACCGCCACCTCGCGCCCAGCATGCAAAAAGCCGCAGCTGTCCGAGCCCGCGGCTTTTCTTTGCACGAAGCGCCCGGTGCGGGCGCGGTCCGTCGTCGCAGCGCTTACAGTTGCGCTTCGACCCACGCCTTCACGCCGGCCAGCGCGGCCGGCAGGTTGGCCGGCTCGGTGCCGCCCGCCTGCGCCATATCCGGACGGCCGCCGCCCTTGCCGCCCACCTGCTGCGCGACGAAATTCACCAGGTCGCCCGCCTTCACCTTGCGGCTCGCGTCCGCGGTGACGCCGGCGATCAGCGTGACCTTGCCGCCCTCGACCGACGCCAGCACGATTGCCGCGTGCTTCAGCTTGTCCTTCAGCTTGTCGACCGTTTCGCGCAGCGTCTTCGCGTCCGCGCCGTCCAGCGTGGCCGCCAGCACGTGCACGCCGGCCACCTCGACGGCCGCGCTCGCGAGTTCGTCACCCTGGCTCGATGCGAGCTTCGACTTCAGCGCGCCCAGTTCCTTTTCGAGCGCGCGCACCTGGTCCTGCACCTGCGCGATCCGCTGGTTCAGCTCCGACGGCTGCGTCTTCAACGCCGCCGCGGCCGCGTTCAGGCGGGCGTCGAGCGCCTGCACGTAGCGCACCGCGTTGTCGCCGGTGATCGCCTCGACACGGCGGATGCCGGCCGCAACGCCGCCTTCCATCACGATCTTGAAGAACCCGATGTCGCCGGTGCGGTGCACGTGCGTGCCGCCGCACAGCTCGCGCGAGAAGCCGAGGTCGAGCACGCGCACCTCGTCGCCGTATTTCTCGCCGAACAGCGCCATCGCGCCGCCCTTCACCGCTTCGTCGAATGGCATCACGCGCACGATGCCCGGCGCGTTCGCGAGCACTTCCGCGTTGACGATCGCCTCGACCTGGCGGATCTGCTCGTCGGTCATCGGCGCGTTGTGCGCGAAGTCGAAGCGCGTCTTGTCCGGATCGACGAGCGAGCCCTTCTGCTGCACGTGGGCGCCCAGCACCTCGCGCAGCGCCCTGTGCATCAGGTGCGTTGCCGAGTGGTTGCGGGCGGTGCGGGCACGGCGCAGCGTGTCGATTTCCGCCTTCACGACGTCGCCGACCTTCAGCTCGCCCTGGTCGAGCGTACCGTGATGGCCGGTCACGTCGGCCTGCACCTTCTGCGTGTCGCTCACCGCGAAGCGCACACTCGCGTTCGCAAGCACGCCCTGGTCGCCGACCTGGCCGCCCGACTCCGCATAGAACGGCGTGTGGTCGAGCACGACCACCGCCTGCTGGCCGGTCTTCACCGCGTCGACCGACACGCCTTCCACGTACAGCGCGACGACCTTCGCGTCGTCGAACACGATCTGCTCGTAGCCGTGGAACGTGGTCTTCGCGCCCGCGTATTCGAGGCCCTGCGTCATCCTGAACTTGCCGGCCGCGCGCGCCTGCTCGCGCTGGCGCGCCATCGCCTCGTCGAACGCGGGCTCGTCGACCGTCACGCCGCGCTCGCGGCACACGTCCGCGGTCAGATCGAGCGGAAAGCCGTAGGTGTCGTGCAGCTTGAACGCGAGTTCGCCGTCGAGCAGCGTGCCGCCCTTGCCGGCCAGTTCGGCCAGCGCCGCGTCGAGAATCGACATGCCGTGCTCGATCGTCTCGAAGAAGCGCTCTTCTTCCTGGCGCAGCACGTCGGTCACGCGCTGCTGCGCGTCCTTCAGTTCCGGGTACGCGCCGCCCATCTGCGCGACCAGATCCGCGACGAGCCGGTGGAAGAACGCGTCCTTCCTGCCAAGCTTGTAGCCGTGGCGGATCGCGCGGCGCACGATGCGGCGCAGCACGTAGCCGCGGCCCTCGTTGCCCGGGATCACGCCGTCGACGATCAGGAAGGCGCACGCGCGGATGTGGTCGGCAATCACCTTCAGCGAGTTGTTGCCGAGGTCCGCGATGCCGGTCTCGCGCCCCGCGGCCGCGATCAGCGCCTGGAACAGGTCGATTTCGTAGTTGCTGTGCACGTGCTGCAGCACCGCGGCGATGCGTTCGAGCCCCATGCCGGTGTCGACGCACTGCTTCGGCAGCGGCGTCATGTTGCCCTGCGCGTCGCGGTTGAACTGCATGAACACGAGATTCCAGATCTCGATGTAGCGGTCGCCGTCTTCCTCCGGCGAGCCCGGCGGGCCGCCCCAGACCTCCGGGCCGTGGTCGTAGAAGATCTCCGAGCACGGGCCGCACGGGCCGGTGTCGGCCATCTGCCAGAAGTTGTCCGACGCGTAGCGGGCGCCCTTGTTGTCGCCGATGCGGATGATCCGCCCGGCCGGCACGCCGACTTCCTTCGCCCAGATGTCGTACGCTTCGTCGTCCTCGTGGTAGACGGTGACCCACAGCTTGTCCTTCGGCAGCCGGTACGCTTCGGTCAGCAGCTCCCACGCGTAGCGGATCGCGTCGCGCTTGAAGTAGTCGCCGAACGAGAAGTTGCCGAGCATCTCAAAGAACGTGTGGTGGCGCGCGGTGTAGCCGACGTTCTCGAGGTCGTTGTGCTTGCCGCCCGCGCGCACGCTGCGCTGCGCGGTGGTCGCGCGCGAGTACGGGCGGCTCTCCGCGCCGAGGAACACGTCCTTGAACTGCACCATCCCCGAGTTGGTGAAGAGCAGCGTGGGGTCGTTGCCCGGCACGAGGCTCGACGAGCGGACAATCGTGTGACCCTTCGATTCGAAGAATTTGAGGAATTTCTCGCGGATTTCGGCGGCTTTCATAGCGTACGGGGGACGGTCCTGGCTGGATCTGGCGGCATCCGGGGGATGCGCCAACCGAAGGTGGCTTAAACGGCCGATTATACGGGATCGGCGCCCGTGCGCGGCGGCCCGGGACCGCCCCGGTGGGCCGGCGCGGCCGAATCGCTTAAGATGGCCGTCGGCGGCGCGGCGCGCCGCCCGGACGCGACCCCCGCCCGCCCCCCCAACCGATACTCACTCGCCAGGAGACAGGCAACGAAGATGGGCGCTCTCAGTCATATCCGCGTGCTGGACCTCACCCGCGTGCTCGCCGGCCCCTGGTGCGCGCAGACGCTCGCCGATTTCGGCGCCGACGTGATCAAGATCGAACGCCCGCAGGTGGGCGACGACACGCGCCACTGGGGCCCGCCGTACCTGAAGACGCCGGACGGCGCCGACACCCGCGAGGCCGCCTACTACCTCGCGGCGAACCGCAACAAGCGCTCGGTGACGCTCGACATCGCGACCCCCGAGGGCCAGCGCATCGTCCGCGCGCTCGCCGCGCAGAGCGACGTGGTGCTGGAGAACTACAAGGTCGGCCAGCTGAAGAAGTACGGGCTCGACTACGCGTCGCTGAAGGCGGTGAAGCCCGATCTCGTCTATTGCTCGGTGACCGGCTTCGGGCAGACCGGGCCCTACGCGCAGCGCGCCGGCTACGACTTCATCGTGCAGGGGCTCGGCGGCTTCATGAGCATCACCGGCGAGCGCGACGGCCTGCCCGGCGGCGGCCCGCAGAAAGCCGGCGTGGCGATCGCCGACCTGATGACCGGCATGTACGCGACGGTCGCCGTGCTGACCGCGCTCGCGCACCGCGAGCGTACCGGCGAGGGCCAGTACATCGACATGGCGCTGCTCGACGTGCAGGTCGCGATGCTCGCGAACATGAACGCGAACTTCCTCGCGAGCGGGCAGCCGCCGGTGCGCTGGGGCAACGCGCATCCGAACATCGTGCCGTACCAGACGTTCCAGACGAGCGACGGCTGGATCATCGTCGCGGTCGGCAACGACGGGCAGTTCCGCAAGTTCGTCGAGGCGGGGGGCGAGGCGGCGCTCGCCGACGACGCGCGCTTTTCGACCAACCCGGCGCGCGTGCGCCACCGCGACGTCCTCGTGCCGCTCCTCGCCGCGATGGTGCGCCGCCAGACGAAGCCCCAGTGGATCGCCGCGCTCGAGGCCGCCGGCGTGCCGTGCGGGCCGATCAACGATCTCGCCGAAGTGTTCGCCAACGAGCAGGTCCTCGCGCGCGGGATGCAGGTCGAGCTGCCGCATCCGGCCGGCGGCGCGGTGCGGCTCGTGCGCAATCCGATCAACATGAGCGCCACGCCGCCGCAGGCGCGCAGCCATCCGCCCACGCTCGGCGAGCACACCGACAGCGTGCTCGCCGAACTGCTCGGCTACGACGCCGCGCAACTCGCCGCGCTGCGCGCGCAGGCCGTGATCTGACGCGCGCGGGAACCCGGCGCGGGCGGGCGCCGCGCGCGAGGTGGCGCGAGGCGGCGCGCCTCCCGCCGCAACGATGGCCGTCAGGTAGAATTGACAGATCAGCGGGCGCGGCGCGCGCCCCGACCGACCTTCTCCCTTTTCGCATGAATACCGAACGCAACGAAGCGCCCGCGGCATCCAATTTCATCCGCAACATCATCGACGACGACACGCGCTCCGGCAAATGGAGCCAGCGCGTGGAAACGCGCTTTCCGCCCGAGCCGAACGGCTATCTGCACATCGGGCACGCGAAGAGCATCTGCCTGAACTTCGGCATCGCGCAAAGCTACGCCGGCGTGTGCCATCTGCGCTTCGACGACACGAACCCGGAAAAGGAAAGCGTCGAATACGTCGAGTCGATCGTCGACGCGGTGACATGGCTCGGCTTCGACTGGCAGAAGGACGGCCGCGCGCATCTGTACTACGCGAGCGACTATTACGGGCAGCTCTACGCGTTCGCCGAGCTGCTGATCCAGCGCGGCAAGGCATACGTGGACAGCCAGTCGGCCGACGAGATCCGCGCGAACCGCGGCTCGGCCACCGAGCCGGGCACGCCGTCGCGGTTTCGCGAGCGCCCGGTCGAGGAGAACCTCGACCTGTTTCGCCGCATGAAGGCCGGCGAATTCGCCGAGGGCGAGCACGTGCTGCGCGCGAAGATCGACATGGCCTCGCCGAACTTCAACATGCGCGACCCGGTGATCTACCGGATCCGCTTCGCGCATCACTACCGCACTGGCGACACGTGGTGCGTGTATCCGATGTACGACTACGCGCACTGCATTTCGGACGCGCTGGAAAACATCACGCACTCGCTGTGCACGCTCGAATTCGAAGATCATCGCCCGCTGTACGACTGGGTGCTCAACGAACTCGCGGACGCCGGCGTCTTCACGCGGCCGCTGCCGCAGCAGATCGAGTTTTCGCGGCTGAACCTGACCTATGCGATCACCAGCAAGCGCAAGCTGCTGCAACTGGTGACCGAAGGCCACGTCGACGGCTGGGACGACCCGCGCATGCCGACGATCGTCGGCGTGCGCCGGCGCGGCTTCACGCCGGAGGCCATCCGGCTCTTCTGCGAGCGCATCGGCGTGACCAAGGTCGACTCGTGGATCGACATGAGCGTGTTCGAAGGCGCGCTGCGCGACGACCTCGACGACAAGGCGCCGCGCACGGCGGCGGTGCTCGATCCGCTCAAGCTCGTGATCGACAACTTCCCGGAAGGCGTCTCGGAGAACTGCAGCGCGCCGGTCCATCCGCACCACCCGGAGCGCGGCGAGCGCACGTTCCCGATCTCGCGCGAGCTGTGGATCGAGCGCGACGACTTCACCGAAACCCCGCCGAAGGGCTATTTCCGCCTGTTCCCGGGCAACCGCGTGCGGCTGCGCTATGGCTACGTGATCGAATGCACGGGCGCGGAGAAGGACGAGCACGGCAACATCGTCGCGGTGCACTGCAATTACTTCGCCGACAGCAAATCGGGCACCGAAGGCGCGAACACCTACAAGGTGAAGGGCAACATCCACTGGGTGAGCGCCGCGCACGCGTGCGCGGCCGAGGTTCGGATCTACGACCGGCTGTTTCGCGAACCGCAGCCCGACGCGGGCGGGCGCGACTTCCTCGAAGCGCTGAATCCGGATTCGAAGCGCGTGGTGCGCGCCTACCTCGAACCGGGCGCGGGCAACGCGCAACCGGAAGACCGCTTCCAGTTCGAGCGGCACGGCTACTTCGTCGCCGATCGCATCGACTCGAAGCCGGGACAGCCCGTCTTCAACCGCATCGTGAGCCTGCGCGACAGCTGGGGCAAACCAGCCTGAGATCCGGCCGGCGCCGCCGGCCGCGCGCTCACAGCGTGCGGTGCAACTGGTCGAGCGGCAGCACCGTATGAAAGAGCCGCGCGAGGCTGCGGCTCGCGTACCCGTCGATGTCGTCCGGCGCGCACCAGCGGTACGCGTCCATCTCCGGAATCATGACGCCGTCGCGCCGGCGCGGAAACAACGACGTGCACACGCAGCGCGACAGGTCGCGCTCGCTTTCGAGCGCGCGCGCGGCGAACAGGTGAAGGTCCTTGTCATGCCGGTACACGAAGAGGCCGAGATCCTTCAGCCGCGACGGCGGCAGCACGATCCCGGTCTCCTCGACAAGCTCGCGCAGCGCGGTCGTCGCGGGCGCTTCGCCGGGTTCGCCGTGTCCCTTCGGGATATCCCAGTGCGACGTGTCGGTCGCATGCGCGAGCAGCACGCGGCCCTCCGGGTCGAGCAGCACGACACCGCACGACACGACGCGCGGCGTCATCGGCACAGGCGAGCCGGCGCCCTTCAATGACGCTTCTGCAATTGCCACGGGCCGCGGCCGACCCGGCAGAACTGCGGACGCAGCGTCATCGACTGCCCTTTTGCGTTCAGCACGACCGTGACGTCGCGACAGGTCCGCGCCCCCTGGGCGGCACTGCCCCGCGGCGTGATGGTCGCGTCGATGCGCGTGCTGTTGCCGGTGCCGTGGTTGTCCCAGCTCGCGGCCTGGCCGTCCTGATTGCGATCGAGCGCGCCGATCACCGCCGCCTTCACCGAATCGATGTCGCGCGTGCCCATGTAGGCAATCGGCGTGTCGCTGAGGAAGCCGAGGTTGGCCGCGTGCGCCGCGACCGCGCCGGCCAGCAGCCATCCGCTCAGGGTCAGGTGGAGCACGGCACGGGTTCGCGTCGACATGGAGGTTCTCCTCGATAGGGGCGGTGGATCGGTGCAGCGGCCACGGCGCGGACATGATCTGGACCTGAAAAGCATAGCATGGTCACGGGGCATCGATCGTGTCGGCCGGCGTTCGCGCAAGGGCGCCTTTCAGACCTGTCCGATGGCTTCGGCCCCGGCTAGCCCGTAAGGTCGTAAGGCTCGGCGCGACACACCTGCGCCTCATCCCGATACGACCATGGACCACGCATTCGCCCTCCGTTTCTTCGCCATCCTGCTCGCGGTGTCTTGCCTTGCGCTGGTGCCGCTCTTCGTCCGTCGCGATCCGGCGCCGGCGCGCCACATCGTGCGCATCGAGGCGCTGCCGCCCGCCGCCTGGCCGGGCATCGCCACGCGCATCGGCACCGTCGCACTGCTGGGCTCGTTCGTGCTGCTGGTGGGCACCTGCTATCTGCTGATCGCCGGCTAGCGTCAACGCATCATCCCGGCTCGCGCACGTCGGCAGACGGCGCAGGGCGGGTGCAGCCCGCCTGTCGCCCTCGCTTTCGCCTTCGCCCTCGCCCTCGCCCGCCCTCCATCCCCCCGCCACCCCGCCACCCCGCTCGCCCGCCGATCCGGTGTCCGGCGCGCATCTTGCTGCACAATGCGGATGTATCCTTGAAGCCCGCGCGACGCCGCCGCGCGTTTCGCCAACCGGAATGTCATCCGCATGAAGTTCACGTTACCGCCGCATGGCCGGCCCAACCGCGTGTATCCGCCCGGCGGACCGACGCTGCACGGGCTCGCGTCCGTCATTACCGGGGTGGTCGTCGTCTGCGGGCTCTATTTCGCGCGCGAGGTGCTGATTCCGATCACGCTGTCGGTGCTGCTCAGCTTCCTGCTCGCGCCGCTCGTTGCGACGTTGCGGCGTCTGCGCATGGGACAGTTGCCGTCGATCTTCATCGCAGTGTTCTTCGCGCTGGCGGTGGTGCTCGGCACAGGCACGCTGATCGGCGCGCAGATCGTCCAGCTCGCTTCCGATCTGCCGCAATACCAGGTGGCGATCGAGCGCAAGGTGCGCACCGTGCAGGAGAAAACCGTCGGCCGCGCGGACATGCTGCTCGGGCGCGCGGCGCTCACGCTGCAGAAGGTCGCGCCGTCGCGGCCGGCCGCGCCGCGCGGCTACGGCCGCGCGAGCCGCAACGCGCCGCCGGCACCGATGCCGGTCGAGGTGCACACGCCGGCGCTCACGCCGCTGGAGCTCGCGCAACGTGCGTTCGCGCCGATCGTGCGGCCGCTCGAAACGACCTTCATCGTGCTGGTGGTCACGATCTTCATCCTGCTGCAGCGCGAAGACCTTCGCGACCGGCTGATCAGCCTGTTCGGCTCGCGCGACCTGCACCGCACAACCACCGCGATCAACGATGCCGCGAGCCGGCTGAGCCGCTATTTCGTCGCGCAACTGGCGCTGAACGCGGGCGTGGGGGCGGTGCTGGCAATCGGCCTTGCCGGCATCGGCGTGCCGGGTGCGCTGCTGTTCGGCGTCGTCGCGGCGCTGCTGCGTTTCGTGCCCTACATCGGCATCTGGATTGCGGCGCTGCTCGCCGTGTGCCTCGCGGCCGCGATCCAGCCGCAATGGACGATGGCCGTCTGGACGCTGATCCTGTTCATGGCCGTCGACGTGATCGCAGGCCAGGTGGTCGAGCCGCTGGTGTACGGCCGCCAGTCGGGGCTGTCGCCGCTCGCGGTGGTCGTCGCGGCGATCTTCTGGAGCTGGCTGTGGGGGCCGATCGGGCTCGTGCTGTCGACGCCGCTCACGTTGTGTCTCGTCACGCTCGGCCGCTACGCCGACCGGCTCAACTTCCTGACGATCCTGCTCGGCGACCAGCCCGCGCTCACGCCCGCGCAGACGTTCTATCAGCGCCTGCTCGCCGACGACCCGCACGAGGCGATCGTGCAGGCCGACCGGCTGCTCGGCGAAATGTCCGTGACGGACTACTACGACCGCGTCGCGCTCGAAGGCCTGCAGCTCGCGCGCAACGACGCGCTGCGCGGCGTGCTGACCGCCGAGCAGCTGGCGCGCTTCAACGAAGCGGTGATCGACATCATCGAAAATCTCGAAGCCGCCGAGGGCATGCCGGAGCCCGACGCGCAGCCGGACGGTCACGCCACCAACGCCGGCGCCGCCGCGCAAACGGCACAGCCGGCGCCGCAGACGGCGCAAACGCCCACCGTGCTGTGCATCTCCGGGCGCGGCGCGTTCGACGAAGTGGCCACGGCAATCGCAACGCAATTGCTCGCGCGGCGGCAGATTCCCGTCGTGACGACCACCTACGAGCAGTTCCGCAGCGAGGGCGAGCGGACGGGCGGCCAGGGCCGCGCGCCGATCGTCTGCGTGGTTTCGCTCGATACCGCCGATTCGCCGCCGTATCTGCGCAACCTGTTGCGCCGGATCCGCCGGCAACCGGTGCCCACGGCGGTGATCGTCGGGCCCGGTATGCCGCCGGACACGGACGCCGAAGCCGGCAGCAACGACACGCTGCGCGCGACCGCCACGTTCCGCGAACTGGTCGCGCAGTGCCGTGCCGCCACGCTCGCCGCTGCTGCGGCGCCTGTCGCTGCCACTGCGGCGCCTGTCGCTGCTGCGCGAGACGATGCCCCGCGACCGCCGTCTGTTGCGACGCCGCTCGCCGCATCGCCGGCAACCCGCAACGTTTGACGACGCGTAACGAACCCTCGCAGCGGACCCGCGTAACGAACCCTCGTAACGAACCCTTGCAGCGGGCCCTCGCAGCGCCCCACAGCGAACGCGCGAAAGCCGCCCGAGCGCCGGTGCAACCGCGCGTCCGCTACTACAATAGCGCAGCTCTCACCCTTCCGGCGCCCCGCGATGCAGCCTCTGAAATACCTCAGCGCCTACCCGGCCACGCTCCAGGACAAGGTCCGCCGGCTGATCGCCGAACAGCAACTGGGCGACTACCTGGCGAGCCGCTATCCACGCCGTCACGCGGTGCAGACGGATCGCGCGCTATACGACTATTGCGCGGAACTACGCCGGGAATTCCTGCGCAGCGGACCGGCAATCGACAAGGTGGTCTATGACAGCAAGCTCGACGTGCTGCGCCACGCGCTCGGCCTGCACTCGACGATCTCGCGCGTGCAGGGCAGCCGGCTGAAGGCGAAAAAGGAAATCCGCATTGCGTCGCTGTTCAAGGATTGCGCGCCCGAATTCCTGCAGATGATCGTCGTGCACGAACTCGCGCATCTGAAGGAAAGCGAACACAACAAGGCGTTCTACCGCCTGTGCGAGTTCATGCAGCCGGGCTACCACCAGACCGAATTCGACCTGCGGCTCTATCTCACGCATCGCGACCTGATGCGCGCGCCGGCCGGCCGCACGGCTGCGCCCGACTAGCCGGATCGCGCAACGCGGCCTCGCGCGCGCTCATTGCAGGCGGCAAAACGCGCCGGTCTGCACGTCGATCCATAACATGCGGCCCGCCGACCCGTGGCTATAGACGAACGCGCGCGCCGCGCGCTGGCTGCCGAGCAGACCGAGCACCGCCCGCAGCGTGTGGCGACCCCGGTAGCGCAACGAGCGCGCCGAGTCGCCGCTGCCGGTAACGATCATGATCGGATTGATGCGAACCTTCTGTGCAATCAGTTCGGGCGATGCGACGAACATGACGAGAGCCTCCTGCGGTGAGCTGACTTCGTGGATATCGTCGGCGTACGCGCGGGTTTGAGGTTCTGGAAGGGGCGGTAAGGCGGCGGGGCAATCCGGCGGTCGCCGGTGGCGGCGATGGCCCCCCCACGAGGAATCGAACCTCGATTTCAGGTTTAGAAGACCCGTGTTCTATCCGTTGAACTATGGGGAGGCGAGGCGCTCATTTTAACCGACGCCGCGTCCGCCAGCCCGCGCCGGGCGGGCCCGGGCTGACGCGGGTGCGAGCAAGGGCGCCGATTATAACCGATCGGGCAGCGGCTACCAGGTAACGAGCCGGGTAACAAGCCAGGTAACAAGCCCGGCAACGAACCGGGCAACGAGCCTGGGGGGGAAACCGGTCAGACCGGCGGCTGCGCGTGCATCATGAACCAGCCGAGGCACACGAGGCCGGCGAGCACGCAATAGACGCCGAAGCCCGCGAGCCGGCCCCGCCCCTCGAAATAGCGCATCAGGAAGCGCACGCTCAGATAGGCTGCGATCGCCGTCAATACGCCGCCCACGAACGCGTTCAGCAACTGGTCCGGCGCGTGAAGCAGCTTGGGCAGTTCGAGCACGCCCGCCGCGAAGATGATCGGCGTGCCGAGGAGGAACGAAAATTCGGCCGACGTCGCGGTCGTCAGACCGGCCGCGTAGCCGGCGATCATCGTGAGGCCGCTGCGCGAAAAACCCGGAATCAGCGCGCCCACCTGTGCCAGCCCGACGAGGAACGCCTGGCGGAACGTCAGCTTCTCCGGCGCGCGGTGCCGGTACGCGCGCGCGCGCTGCAGCCGGTCGCCGAACCACAGCAGGATGCCGTTGACGATCAGCGCGAGCGCGACGATGCGCAGGTCGTGGAACAGCCGTTCGAGATGCTTTTCCAGCAGCAGGCCGACCAGCCCCGCCGGAATCGTGCCGATGATCAGCGCCCACATCATGTGGCCGTCGTCGTTGCGGCGGCCGCCGAGCGACGCGAAAAAGCCGCCGATCAGCGCGATCCAGCGCGCACGGAAATACCATAGCAGCGCGAGCGCCGTGCCGAGGTGCAGCGCGACCAGAAACGGCAATAACTGCGGCGCGTGTTCGTCGATATGCATGCCGAACAGTGCGGGAACCAGCAGCGTATGACCGAGACTGCTGACCGGAAACAGCTCCGTGACGCCCTGCAACACGCTCAGAAAAAACAGAAACGACAAATTCACGCGGCAGTCCTCCTGGTAAATGAAAATTCGGGTAACGGCGCGCCGCTGGACGGCATGCAGCGGGCGCCGAAGCGTCCCCATTATGCCTGGCCGCCTCGCGAGCGCCAAGCCGGCACGACCGGCCCGGGGCCATTTTGACGCATTGCGGCATGAGACCGCAACGAACTCGCGCAGACCGGCCGCCTGCGGGCAAGCGGCCGCCCTTGCGCGGTTGCGCGGTTGCGCGGTTGCGCGGTTGCGCGGTTGCGCGGTTGCGCCCGATAGTACGCAATGATGCCCGAAGGTTTCTTAGCCCCGCCTTATGCGCTGCCGGGCAAGCGCTCGTGCGTCGCCGGCGACGTGGACAGGAACATGGACGGCCGCCGGGCCCGCCGGGCAACGGGCGAACGCGAAGTATACGCCCCCATCGCGGCCGCGCTGCGCGCACCGCGCCTGCCCGAAGCGAGCGGGGAAAACGGAAGGAGAGAGACGAAGCGGAAGCGGGACCGGACGCCGCTCAGCGTCCGATCTGATAGAAAAAGTACGCGGTGCTGCCCGTGAAGATGGCGAACAGCGTCAGGCTCATTGCCATCGCGATATCCATGCGGCCCTCCGGATCGGTACGAGTCCGGCACCCAGGGAACGGCCGGACAACCCGCGCATTATCGGCAAGCCCATCCGTCGCGCGAACCCGCAATTTCCCCACAAGGGTTTCCCCGTAACGCAAAGCGGCGCACAATCGGCGTCGCGCCGCCATGCGGCGCGACGAACCTCCGCTTTCACACTGACCGCTCCCCTATGGCCCAATTCCAGCATCAGGACATTATCGAGATCCAGCACGGCGCGTCGCTGCTGCGCTTCGCTGCGCAAGCAGGCGGCCGGCTGCTGTCGTGGCACATCGACGGCGAACCGGTGATCCATTGGCCCGACGTCGCCGACTGGAGCCGGCCCGCCGGCATCCGCGGCGGCAATCCGCTGCTGTTCCCGTTTCTCGGCCGGCATCGCGTCGATGGCGTGATCGGCCGCTGGCGCGACGCGCACGGCACCGTACGCGATCTGCCGATGCACGGCTTCGCGCGCGACCTCCCGTTCTCGGCGCAGGTGGAACCGGCCACCGCCGACGCCGGCCCCACGGTGCGCATGACCCTGACCGACAGCGACGCGACGCGCGCCGGCTACCCGTTCGGCTTTCGCTTCGAAGCCGTGTACCAGCTCGCCGGCGACCACGTGCTCGACGTCGCGCTCACGACCCGCAATACGGGCAGCGCACCGCTGCCCTACTACGCGGGCCATCATTTCTATTTCGCGCTGCCGCATGCGCAGCGCGGCGAGACCGTGCTCGAACTGCCGCCGACGACACGCCGCGAGCAGCGCGCAGACGGCTCGATCAGCGCCCCCGAGCCCGGCGCGCCGCGCTACACGCTCGACGAGGCGCGCATCCACGACCGCTTCCACTGCCTCGACGGCGTGCCCGGACAACCGGTACGGCTGCTCGCACCGGGCCTGAACCGCGCGATCACGATCGACCTGCGACGCCCGGGCTCGGTGCCCTGGTACGCCGTGACGACCTGGACCGAAGCCGCCGAATCGGATTTCTACTGCGTCGAGCCGTGGCTCGGTCTGCCCGACGCGATCCATAACGGCCTGGGCCTGCGCTGGCTCGATGCCGGGCAGAGCGAAACCGCCGCGCTGCGCATCGGCGTCGGCGCACTGCGCGACGCGGGCTGAAGCCGCACGGGCGCGCCAGACAGCATGACTGCGACGGCGCGCGTCCCCCGGTGCGCCAAGCCACGCGGGATCGCCGGCTAGCGCGCGGCGCGCGATCGCGTGTCGCATCCGGGCGGCACGCCCGGGGACGCGGCGCGCAGCGCAAAACCGTTAGAATCGCTGCTTTTGCTCATGCCAGTCTGCCGCGCGTCCCTCATTGGCGCGGCAGCGTTTCGCGGGGTCCGATAGTGGGAAAAAGAACAATCCGGCGACTCGTCTGCGCGTCGTTGCTCGCCATGCTCGCCGCGTGCGGAACCGCACCGGTCGGCCCGGGGTTTTACCGCGTGCAGCGCGGCGATACGCTCACGAAGATCGCCCGCGATAACGGCGAGTCCGTCGGCAACCTCGTGCGCTGGAACAGCATCACGAATCCGAATGACATCGACGTCGGCCGCGTGCTGCGCGTCGCACCGCCGGGACGCAGCGCGTCCCCCGCGGAGCGCACCGCGCGCGTCACCGGACGCAGCGCGTCGCCGGCCGCCTCCGCGCCGCGCAGCGTACCCGAGGAAGCGGCGCCGACGGCCGCGCCGGCGTCGTCGATCTCGCTCGTCTGGCCCGCAAGCGGCCCGGTGATCCAGCGCTTCAACGGCTCGACCTCGAAGGGCATCGACATCGCCGGCACGGCCGGCGCGCCGGTCGTCGCTGCCGCTGCGGGCACGGTCGTCTACGCGGGCAACGGCCTGCGCGGCTACGGCAACCTGCTGATCATCAAGCACAACGCCGACTACCTGAGCGCCTACGCGCACAACCGCGTGCTGCTCGTGAAGGAAGGCCAGCACGTACAGCAGGGCCAGAAAATCGCCGAAATGGGCGACACCGACGCGGACCGCGTGATGCTGCACTTCGAGCTGCGCTACCAGGGCCGCTCGATCGACCCGTCCCGCGCGCTGCCGCCGCGCTAGGCCGGGGGTGGCGCGCGGCGCGCAGGCGTCCGTGCACGTGCGCCGCCACGCGCCAGAAAAAAAGCCCGGCACAGCGGCCGGGCTAACGGGGGTTCGGCGCATATCGGCAAAGGACCGGTTCACCATGCGCCAAAACGGAATCTATCAACCCGAACCTGCGCGGGCAATCAATTAATTTGAGAAAAAATGTGACGAGACGCACGGAGTCCGCATTCCGTGAATCCGAAATCCGCCGGCAACGCTTTAAATCACTTCGCAATTAATGGAGAAAACCTCCAGAAAGGTCCCGGCGCGGCATTCCGTAAAACCGACAAATATCTGTTTTTAAATGATATTTTTCATATTCCGCGAGATCGCACAGTGCATCTCCCGCACGGAAGCAGGGGGCACGCTCAAACGCACCGTAGGATTATTGTAATTTAGATCACTTAGTGCGCGAGCGCACTCTCCATTACCCTGGTATACGGCGATCCGCGTATCGCCGGCTATTCTTCATATCGTTATATTGTTAGATCTGCTTTACAATTTGCGAGTTAAAATATCCGCAAAATGGGTTAAGCACAAGTGTTATCCGGACGCATGACGCGAGCAGATCCGGCATCCGGCGGGCGTCCTCGGGTGCCGATCGCGTGCTGCGTCCATGGTTTATAGTAACGGCCCGCCCGTCTGTCAGACCGTCCGATCCGATGACCTCCAACGAAGCTCCCTCCGACCCGCTCTATTCGTCACTGTTTGCGCAAACCGCGCAGATCGGCTGGAAGGAACTCGAGCGATTCTTTGCGCGCGGCGTGCTGCTGCACGTGGCGCGCGACCTCGATCTCGTGAGCGTCGCCGAAGCAATCGCCAGGGACGATACCGCGCAGGTCGCGCAATGGCTGTCCTCCGGCCTCGTCGAACGTGTGCAGGCAGCCACGGCGGCCGACTATGCCGCGCGCGACCCGGCATTGTGGGCGGTCGTCGTTTCGCCGTGGGTGTGCGTGCAGGAACGCGCTTGAGCCACCCCGCCCAGGCCGACGCCCGGCCCGGCGAGGCCGGTGAGGCCGATGAGATGGCGGGCGCGGCGCTGCCGCGGCACTGGCATCGGCGCGTGCTGCGCCTCGCTTTTCCGATCGTTCTTGCGAACCTCACGCAGCCGCTGCTGAGCGCGGTCGACACGGCCGTCGCCGGACATCTGGCGAGCCCGGCCTATCTTGGCGGCGTCGCACTCGGCGGACTCTTTTTCAACTTCGTGTTCTGGGGTTTCGGTTTCCTGAGGATGGGCACGACCGGCCTCGTCGCGCAGTCATGGGGAGCGGGCGACCACGCCGCGTTGCGCGCGAATCTGGCGCGCGCGCTGCTCCTCGCGCTCGCGATAGGCATGGCCGTGCTGTTGCTGCAGGCGCCGCTGATCGCGTATGCCCTGCGCCTGACCGGCGGCAGCGCCGCGGTCCAGCAGCACGCCCAGACGTATTGCCACGCGCGCATCTGGGCGGCGCCGTTCGCGCTCGCCAACTACGTCGTGCTCGGCTGGCTGCTCGGCACGCAGCGCTTGCGGCTCGCGCTCGTTACCCAGATATTCATCAACGGCGTCAACATTGCTGCCGTGCTGCTCTACGTGTATGCATTTCACTGGGGCATCGCCGGAATCGGGGCCGCGACGGCGAGCGCCGACCTGCTCGGCAGCGGACTGGGCGCGCTACTCCTGTGGCAAGGCCGGCCGCGCGGGCTGCCGCCGCTCAGCCGCGCGACCCTCGCCGATGGCGCCGCGCTCCGGCACCTCGTCGCGCTGAACCGCGACATCTTCATCCGCACGCTGTGCCTGCTGTCGTCGTACGCGTGGTTCGCGCACCTGGGCGCGCGCGAGGGCGATATTACGCTCGCGGCCAACGCGCTGCTGCTCAATTTCCAGACCTTCATGTCGTACGGTCTCGACGGCTTTGCCCATGCTGCCGAAGCGCTGGTCGGCGCGGCGATCGGCGCTCGCGATCGCCACGCGTTCCGGCTCGCTGTGCGCGTCACACTGTTCTGGGCGGTACTCGGTGCATGCGGATTCGCGCTGACCTATTGGAGCGCCGGTGGATGGATCATCGGACGCCTCACCGATCAGGCCGCCATCCGGTCGGCTGCCGACACCTATCTGCCGTGGGCGGCGCTATCGCCGCTGGTCTGCGTCTGGGGCTTCCTGCTCGACGGCGTGTTCATCGGCGCGACCCGCACGCGGGAGCTGAGAGTGTCGATGGGGTGGTCGTTCGCCGTGTTCGTCGCGGTGTCGTGCGGGTTGCTCGCGCGGCTCGGCAACCACGGGCTATGGGCGGCGCTCCTCGTTTTCATGGCGGTGCGCGGCGTGACGCTGATGCGCGTGCTGCCGAGGATCACCCGGGGGATCACGCAGGGGATTGCGCCGGCTAGCGCATGAGCGACGCCTGAAGGACGCCTGCGGAACGCAGTCCGATCCGGTTACGGTTTGAAACAGCCGCATACAAATGGCGCGGGCAGCCGGCCATAGAATGAAGCCAGCCTGTGCGTATCGCGCGAACAATGCGCGCGGGTCAGAGACGCCGGCGTGCCCGCGCCGGTGTCTCGCCTCCACCGAAGTGCCGGCATCGGCGCCGCGCGCGAACGATGACGCGCGTTTGGCCCGGCGTATGGCGTCGCGTGGCGCCTGGGCCATGTGCGTGCGGTGACGTGCGGTGACGCGCGGCGCGGCATCCATCACGCTTCCCCCCTCCCCCCGCACGCGCGGCTGGATTACTATGTACGGCATGGCTGCAATCGCCAAAGGAGGCTGCCATGAATGCGGAATCGATCGCGGGGTTTGTCGGACTCGGTGTTGGCCTGCTCGTGCTACTGGGGCTGTCGATTTTCGAATCGCGCTCCTATCGGCGTGAGCACGGTGGCGAAGGCATGATGCACCACTGGTTAGCCGAGCATCATATGCTCGACTGGATGCATCGAAGGCACTGAGTCTCCTCGCGCCCGCTTCCGCGCGGCGAATCTTGGCGCACGGAAGCGGGCGGAGCGGTCGCCGCTGCGTCGCAGGACGATAAGCGGCGGGTGCGTTGCGCGCAAATGCTGCGATGGGCGGCGCTTTGCCCAAGTGGGTGCGTGGGCATCGCATGGCGTTGCTGCGCGGCGGTTCGCGGCGGTTCGTAGGCTGCTGTGCGGTTACGTCTTGCGGTTTCATCTACGTCCCTGACCGCTTCCGCCAACCACGCTTGCGCGGGGCGGGTGCGCGCGCCCTGCAGGCTCATCGACCCGCCCGTCCCTTCACGCGCCGCTCGCCGCCATACCTGCAGCAGCCGCATCGCGCGCGCCCGATTTGCATTGACGGTGATAGATCGAAGCAGATACAATCGTCGATTCCTCGGAGCGTAGCGCAGCCTGGTAGCGCATCTGATTTGGGATCAGAGGGTCGTAGGTTCGAATCCTATCGCTCCGACCACGATGCAAAAGGGGGTTACAGCGCTGGATGCACTGTAACCCCTTGTCGTATGCGCCGACCGCCGCGCCCTGCGCGCGGCTACCCGAAGTGAAGCCCGCACCCTCAACGCTTCGGCCCGCTCAGATCGTACAGGCACCGGCGCCGCTCGAAGTCGCCAATTACCCGCTGGCGCAGTCGTTCGCGCCGGTAGTGCCCGACCGCAAACACCAGCGCGATCAGCATTACCACCGAGCCGAACGCAATGCCCACCACCGTCGTATCCATCACGGCCTCGTGTCGGATCGTGCAGCCATTCGATGTCACCGCGTACGCCGCTCATTGACGCGGCCCGTCACGCATCACGGGGATGCGTGCCCACACCGTATCAACGCGCGAAGTGCTCGACCGGCACCGAGTACGAACTCGCGGCCGCTCCGCCCGTCGCAACCCCTGCCTGCGACGACCCGTTACTACCCGAACCGTAGCCCGTGGTTTCCGCCTTCGCAGGCTGCTCCGCGGCCACGCGCGCTTCCGCAGCCTGAATGTTGTCCGGATAGTGCATCCAGTCCATCGGGTTATAACCGGCCTTCTCGACCTGGACAAGCTGCTCGCGCACCTGCGCACGCGTGAGCGGCTCGTTCGACTGTGCAAACGCCGCCAGCGGCGCGGTAATCAGTGCAGCAATAACGATAGCTTCAAGATACGATTTCATGATGACGACCTCCGAAGATTGTTTTATCTGGTGCCACAACCGCCCGGTTGCGCAGCCGACATACGCAGTCTAGGCGGACAGATGACCAGGGTAAACCCTTGCATTACGAAAACACTGTTGCCGGATCCAGCACAATCCGGAATGTGAGCGTGCATCGATCCGCGGCTTGCGGGCCGGTGCGCCCGCGTGCGACAGTCACTTCAGCGACGGCGCCACCGGGGGCGCCGCCCCGTCCCGGAGGCGCGCGATGAACCTGATCCTGTGGCGGCATGCGGAAGCGGAAGACCTCGCGGCGTCCGACCTCGCCCGTCCGTTGACCCCGCATGGCCGCAAGCAGGCCCAGCAGGTCGCACGGTGGCTGCGGGCGCGACTGGACGACGACGCCGTGATCCTCGCCAGCCCCGCCGCGCGCACGGTCCAGACCGCCGGGTATCTGGGCGCCGGCTATCGCGTGGTCCCCGAACTCGCCCCCGGCGCCCGCGTGGACGCCGTGCTCGCTGCCGCCGGCTGGCCGCAGGGGCTGGCCTCCACGGTCGTGATCGTCGGCCATCAACCCACGCTCGGGCACGTCGTGGCGCGCCTGCTTGCCGCCAGCAACGCCAGCTGGACGCTGAAGAAAGCCGGGCTATGGTGGCTCGCCAGCCGCGAGCGCGACGGCGACGCGCAGGTCGTCCTGCGCGCGGCGATCAGCCCCGAACTCGTCTGAAGGGCGCGGCGGTCAGCTTACGGATGGGCAACAACCAGGCTTACTGACTGTCATCCAGAGGTCATCGCATTGCCATCCAGGCGTCATTGGCGATTACTACATTGGCGGGATCGCGAACTCCATCCTCGACGAGGAACGCCACATGTCCGATCCGACGACGTCTTCCCTGCCCTTCGCTTCGCCCGTCGAGACACGCCGCCGTCTGCCGCGTGCCGAGGAAACGATCACCGCGCAGCACCGTCTGCAGGTGGCGTGGGCCCGGACCGACGAAGAGCTGCGCGAAGCACAGCGCCTGCGCTTTCGCGTGTTCGCAGAGGAGATGGGCGCCCGCCTGAGCGGCCCGGCGGGCCTCGACGTCGATCCGTTCGACGCGTACTGCGATCACCTGCTGGTGCGCGATCTCGACACGCTGCAAGTGGTCGGCACCTATCGCGCGCTGCCGCCGCATCAGGCCGCGCGCCTCGGGCGCCTCTATGCGGAGAGCGAATTCGACATCTCGCGCCTCACGCACCTGCGCGCGAAAATGGTCGAAGTGGGCCGCTCGTGCGTCCATCCCGACTACCGCCACGGCGCGGTCATCATGTCGCTCTGGGGCGGCCTGGCGTCGTACATGCTGCACAACGGCTACGAGACAATGCTCGGCTGCGCGAGCGTCGCGATGGCCGACGGCGGCCACTACGCGGCGAATCTGTACGAGGCGCTGCGCGCCACGGCGTCGACCGCGCCCGAATATCGCGCGTTCCCGCATACGCCGCTGCCCGTCGACGAACTGCGCACCGGCGTGCGCGCCGCGCCGCCGCCGCTCGTGAAGGGGTATCTGCGGCTCGGTGCGAAAATCTGCGGCGCGCCCGCATGGGATCCCGACTTCAATACTGCCGATTTCCTGACGCTGCTGCGCCTCTCGGAGATCAATGCGCGTTACGCGCGCCACTTTCTCGGCGACGCGCTGCACGCCTGAACGCGTGCCTGAACGCGCGCCTGAACCCGTGGCTAAGGCGAGCGCCGGCCGGCGCCCGCTGCCGGATTGCTCAGTCGTCCGTATAAACGACGCGATACGGCATGCCGACCTTGCCCCACTCCGCGGCTTCCTGGCTCATGCTGTAGTCCGTGAGCGGATTGTTCGCGACCCAGTCGTTCGGCAAACGGACCTCGTAGCCGCCGTTGACCCGCCCGACCGCGATGCGCGGCAACCCGACGTCGGCCCGGCGCCGGCACAGCAGCGCCGCTAACCGCAGACAGAACAGCAGCGGCCATTCGACATCGCGCGTCTGCGACAGCTTGCCGAGCTTGCCCGCATGACCGAGCACGAGCGCGGCGAGGCGCGCCTGATCGGTCCGCGAAAAACCCGGCATGTCCGCATTGCTCGCGATATACGCGGAATGCTTGTGATACGCGCTGTGCGAGATCGACAAGCCGATCTCGTGCAGCGAAGCTGCCCAGCCGAGAAACATCCGGTTCTCGACGCGACGCTCCGCATCGCCTTCGTTCAGCTGGTCGTAGAAGTTCGCCGCCAGTTCCGCGATACGCCCGGCCTGCGCGCGGTCGACGCCATAGCGGCGCATGAAGCCTTCGACCGTCACGGTGCGCATGTCCTCGTGCTGCGAGCGTCCGAGCAGGTCGTACAGCACGCCGAGGCGCAGCGCGCCGTCGGTGGTATCGACGTAGTCGATGCCGAGCTCCTCGAACACCGCGAGCATGATCGACAGCCCGCCGGCCAGCACCGGCACGCGGTCCGGCTTGAGCGCGACGAGCTTCAGCCGGTTGACGTTTTCCGCCTTGATCAGCGCGCGCTTCAGACGTTCGAGCCCGCCGCGCGAAATGCCGTGTGTGACACCCGCATCGTTCAGGCCGTTCGCCTCGACCAGTTCCGCAAGCGCGCGGGCCGTGCCCGACGAGCCGATCGCCTGGTCCCAGCCGGTCTTGCGATAGTCCTGCGAGATGATCTGGATTTCGCGGCTCGCCGCGAGCTGCGCCTGGCGCATCGTGTATTCGTCCACGTTGCCGGCCGGGAAGAACGCGCGGCTATGACTCACGCAGCCGATATACAGGCTCTCCATCTTGATCGGCGTGTAGTGCGAGCCGATGATGAATTCGGTCGACCCGCCGCCGATATCGACGACGAAGCGCTTGCCCGGACTCGCCGGCACCGAATGCGCGGCGCCCGCGTAGATGAGGCGCGCTTCCTCGCGCCCGGCGATCACTTCGATCGGAAAACCGAGCGCCGCCTGCGCCTCGACGAGAAACTCGCCCGCGTTCTTCGCGACACGCAGCGTATTGGTCGCCACCGCGCGGACGTGATCCGGATGGAAGTCGCGCAGCCGTTCGCCGAAACGCTTCAGCGCGTTCCAGCCGCGCACCTGCGACGCCCGGTCGAGCATCTTGTCCGGCGACAGGCCCGCGGCGAGCCGCACGGATTCGCGCAGCGCATCGACCTGGTAGATCTGGCTGCCGGCATCCGTTTCCTCGACACGCCCGACGATCAGACGGAAGCTGTTCGAGCCGAGATCGACGGCGGCAAGCAGATGTGGAGTAGTGACCATCGCGTGTGCTGACCCCATGCGCGCATGCGGCACGACCGGCCCGGTCGCCGCGTTGTTCAAATTGGCCATTTTAAGCGCACCGGACTTCACGGTGTCACCTCGACTGGAGTGGCAGGCTTCAATGGTCCCATGCAGACTGCGTCATCTTTACGACACGTACTTGAATTGGCGTAAAATTTATGACACTTCGAGTGTCATAAGAACGTCATCATACTGTGAGAATTTCCGAGCGTCTTTACACGTCTTCACCTGACATTCCTGCCGCTGAAACGATGTCCACCCGCTACCCTCTCCTGAATCGCGAACTGGGCATCCTGGGGTTCAACGAGCGCGTGCTCGCGCAAGCCGCCGACCCGGCCGTGCCGCTGCTCGAGCGGCTGCGCTTCATCTGCATCACCAGCAGCAATCTCGACGAATTCTTCGAAGTCCGCATGGCCGGACTGCAGGAGCAGATGCGCGACAATCCGGGCGCGCTCGCGCCCGACGGCATGTCGCTGCAGCATGTCTACGACCTCGTGGTCGAACGCGCGCAGAAGCTCGTGCATCGCCAGTACCGGATGCTGCACGATACGGTGCTGCCCGCGCTCGAACAGGAAGGCATCTATTTTCACGGCACGGAAGCGTGGAACGACGCGCAAACCGAATGGGCGCGTCATTACTTCTTCAACGAACTGCTGCCGGTGCTGACGCCGATCGGCCTCGACCCCGCCCATCCGTTTCCGCGCGTGCTGAACAAAAGCCTGAACTTTGTGGTCGAGCTCGAAGGCAAGGATGCGTTCGGCCGCCAGGCGCTGATGGGCATCGTGCAGGCGCCGCGCGCGCTGCCGCGCCTCGTGCGCATGCCGCAGGACCTGTCGGGCTATCCGCACGGATTCGTGCTGCTGAGTTCGCTGCTGCAGCGTTTTGTCGGGGAGCTGTTTCCGAACCTGCACGTGCGCGGCTGCAACCAGTTCCGCATCACGCGCAATAGCGAGCTGTTCGTCGACGAGGACGAAATCACCAATCTGCGCGTCGCGCTGCAAGGCGAATTGCCCGCGCGGCACCTGGGCAACGCGGTGCGCCTCGAAGTCTCGGCCGATACGCCGCGGCATCTGGTGCAGCGCCTGCTCGACGAAAGCGGCCTCGTCGCGCAGGACTGCTATTTCGTCAACGGCCCGGTCAACCTCGTGCGACTGATGCAGTTGCCGGAGATGGTCGACCGGCCCGATCTGAAATTTGTCCCGCATATTCCGGCCATTTCGCCGCAGATCGCCAACAGCACCAACCTGTTCGATGCGATCGATCAGGGCGACGTGCTGCTGCATCACCCCTACGAGAGCTTCCAGCCGGTGCTGGAGCTGCTGCTGCAGGCCGCGAAAGACCCGAACGTGATGGCGATCAAGCAGACCATCTATCGCACCGGCACCGATTCGCCGCTGATGGATGCGCTGATGCAGGCCGCGCGCAACGGCAAGGAAGTGACGGTCGTCGTCGAGCTGCTGGCGCGCTTCGACGAGGAAACGAATATCAACTGGGCCGCGCAGCTCGAAGCAGTCGGCGCGCACGTCGTGTACGGCGTGGTGGGCCACAAGTGCCATGCGAAGATGATGCTGATCGTGCGGCGCGTGTCCGAGCACGGCAAGATGGTGCTCAAGCGCTACGCGCATCTGGGTACCGGCAACTATCACCCGCGGACCGCGCGCCTGTACACGGACTTCGGCCTGATGACGTCCGACCAGAAGATCTGCGAGGACGTGCACCATGTGTTCCAGCAGCTGACCGGCATCGGCGGCGAGATCCGGCTGCACGAACTGTGGCAGTCGCCGTTCACGCTGCATCCGAAGCTGATCGAAGCGATCCGCGCCGAAGCGGTGCACGCGCGCGCGGGCCGGAAGGCGCGCATCGTCGCGAAGATGAACGCGCTGCTCGAACCGACGGTGATCGCCGAACTGTACGAGGCGTCGCAGGCCGGCGTGAAGATCGATCTGATCGTGCGCGGCGTGTGCTCGCTGCAGCCGGGCGTGCCGGGCCTCTCCGAGAACATCACGGTGCGCTCGATCGTGGGCCGCTTTCTCGAACACCACCGGATTTTCTACTTCTACGACGGCGGCAACGAAAACATCTACCTGTCGAGCGCCGACTGGATGGATCGCAACTTCTTCCGGCGCGTCGAAGTCGCTTTTCCGATCACGAACCGCCGCCTGAAGCGCCGCGTGATCGCGGAAGGCCTGTCGGCCTTTCTCGGCGACAACACGTCAGCGTGGCTGATGCAAAGCGATGGCCACTATCGCCGGCGTCGCCCGGGCAAGGCGTCGCGCAACGCGCAGTTGAGCCTGCTCGGCAAGTTCTGCCCCTGAGCCGAGCCCTGAGCGGCCGGTCGCGCGGCCCGGCAAAGCGCCGCGCGCCACGCGCCGTTACGCCAGCGTCGGCTGGCGCCGGGCGCTGCGAAACGCCGGGAACCTCACGGTGAACGTGCTGCCGCGTCCCTCTTCGCTGGTCACGTCGAGTTGCGCGTCGTGGCGCTGCAGCACGTGCTTGACGATCGCCAGACCGAGCCCGGTGCCGCCGGTATCGCGCGAACGGCTGCGGTCGACGCGGTAGAAGCGCTCGGTCAGCCGCGGAATGTCGGCGGCCGGAATGCCGAGGCCGCTGTCGGCGACCGCGAACACCGCACAGTGGTCCTTCATCTGCCACGTCACGTGGATCCTGCCGCCATCCGGCGTATAGCGGATCGCGTTCGTGACGAGATTGCCGAGCGCGCTCAGCACCTCCGTTTCGACGCCGGTGACGGTCACGCTCTCGTCCACGTCGAAACCGATCTGGTGATGATCGCCCGACAGGTTCATCGCGTCATCGCGCAGGTGCCGCAGCACCGCGCGCATGTCGATCATCTGGTCGCTCGGCGGGCGGTTGTCGCCCTCGAGCTTCGCGAGCGTCAACAGGTCGTTGACGATATGCCGCATCCGCGAGGCCTGCTGCTCCATCAGTTCGAGATAGCGGGCGCGCTCGTCTTCGCCGAGCGGCAGTTCGCGCATCGTTTCGAGAAAGCCCGACAGCACGGTGAGCGGCGTCTTCAGTTCGTGGGACACGTTGGCGACGAAATCGCGGCGCATTGCATCCGTGCGTTCCAGCTCGGTGATGTCCTGCGACAGCACGAGCTTGCGGTTTTCGCCGTACGGAAACACCTGCACCGACAACACGTTCTGGCGCTTCTCGCCCATCCCGCGCATGATCAGCATCTCTTCGTAGCGATGCGAGTTCAGATAGCGCACGAACTCCGGACGGCGCACCAGATGCGTGATGTGCTGCCGCAGATCGCGCTTCGCATCCAGTCCGAAATGCGCTTCGGAGATCGCGTTGCACCACTCGATCTGATCGTGATCGTCGAGCATCGCCACGCCGTTCGGCGACGCCTGGATCGCCTGGATGAAACGCGAATGCTGTTGCTCGACCTGGCGCACCTGTGCGTGCCAGCGCTTCGCGAGCTTGTGCAGCCGGTAATAGATTTCGCCCCAGATGCCCGGTGCGCTCGGCACTTCGCCATACACGGGGGCATCGAGCAGGCGCCACAGACGCTGCTTGTGAAAGGTGCCGAACAGGCTCTGCGCGAGCAGCACGACGACCGCGACGATCAGTGCGGCGTCGACGTTGACGATCACGCCGAGCGCCACGCACAGAACGGCCAGCAGCACCATCGACACCAGGGAGCGGGTCCAGATGATGTTCATGTTCCTGCGATCGAAGAGAGAGTCACGCGCGCCGGGCGGCGCGGGTGAACGATACGGGTGCTCGCTTCCCGCGCCGGCGGCGGGTGGCGGGCGATGCCCGACGCCCGCCAGGCAGGCAGGCTCAGGCGCTTTTCGCGAGCCGGTAGCCGCTGCCCCGCACCGTTTCAATCATAGCATCGCAGCCCGCCGGCTTGAGTGCGGCCCGCAGACGCTTGATATGCACGTCGACCGTCCGCTCCTCGACGAACACGTGATCGCCCCACACCTGATCGAGCAGTTGCGTGCGGCTGTGCACCCGCTCCGGGTGGGTCATGAAGAAGTGCAGCAGACGGAATTCCGTCGGGCCGAGATCGAGCTTGATCTCGCTGCCCTGCGCGTGCGCGGCGACCCGGTGCGTCGCGGGATCGAGCTTCAGACCGTTGATCGCGACCACGTCCTCGGTCAGCTGCGGCGCGCGACGGCGCAGCACCGCCTTGATGCGCGCCATCAGTTCCTTCGGCGAAAACGGCTTGGTCACATAGTCGTCCGCGCCGATCTCGAGGCCGAGCACCTTGTCCTGCTCGTCGCCGCGCGCGGTCAGCATGATGATCGGGATGTGCTTCGTGCGTTCGTTGTTGCGCAGTTCGCGCGCGAACGCGATGCCGGACTTGCCCGGCAGCATCCAGTCGAGCAGCACGAGGTCGGGAAGCACGTCGCTGATCAGGTTCTGCGCCTGCTCCGCGTTGTAGGCGCGGATCGGGCAGTGCCCCGCATGCTGAAGATTGACCGAAATCAGCTCGGAAATAGCGGGTTCATCTTCGATGACGAGAATGCTGCTAGGCATCGGCACCTCTTGACCTTTTTTGCTGGAGTTAACTGAGGGCTTCGCGCTCGAGCGCGTCGCGCGACTTGTGCCGCACGTCGGTGCCCTTGACGATGTAGATGATGAACTCCGCGATGTTCTTCGCGTGATCGCCGATCCGCTCGATCGCCTTGGCGATGAACAGGAAGTCGAGCCCGACCGAAATCGAGCGCGGATCTTCGGTCATGTAGGACACCAGCTTGCGCACGAACGCACGGAATTCCTCGTCGATCGCCTTGTCGTCGCGCACGATCTGCGCGGCGGCCACCGTATCGAGGCGTGCGAACGCATCGAGCGCGCGGCGCAGGATCGACACGGCCATCTCGCCGGACAGCTTGATCTCGGCGATGTTGATCGTGCGCGAGGCGCCGTCTTCCATCAGACGCCGGGTGCGCTTGGCGATCTTTTCGGCTTCGTCGCCGGCGCGCTCGAGATTGGTGATCGTCTTCGAGATCGCGAGCAGCAGGCGCAGATCGCGTGCGGCGGGCTGCCGGCGCGCGATGATGTTGCTGCACTCCTCGTCGATGTCGACTTCCATCGCGTTCAGGCGGTCCTCGGCGGCGATCACGTCGTCGCACAGCGCGAGGTCGAATTCGTTGAGGGCCTGCATCGCCTTGACGATCTGCGACTCGACGAGACCGCCCATTTCGAGGACCTTCGACGAGACCTGGTTCAGGTCGGCGTCGAACTGGCTGGAGAGGTGCTTATCGGACATGAGGTACTCCGTCTGGTTGTGCGCGCAACGAGGCTCAGCCGAAGCGGCCCGTGATGTAATCCTCGGTTTCCTTGCGGACCGGCTTGATGAAGATCTTTTCGGTGTCGCCGAACTCGATCAGTTCGCCGAGGTACATGTAGGCCGTGTAGTCCGAGCAGCGCGCCGCCTGCTGCATGTTGTGCGTGACGATCACTACCGTATAGTCGTTCTTCAGCTCGGCGATCAGTTCCTCGATGCGGCCTGTCGAAATCGGGTCGAGCGCCGAGCACGGTTCGTCGAGCAGCAGCACTTCGGGACGGATCGCAATGCCGCGCGCGATGCACAGGCGCTGCTGCTGGCCGCCGGACAGGCCATAGCCGCTTTGCTGCAGTTTGTCCTTCACTTCGTTCCACAGCGCCGCCTTCGTGAGCGCCCATTCGACGCGGTCGTCCATCTCCGAGCGCGTCAACGTCTCGAACATCTTCACGCCGAACGCGATGTTGTCGTAGATCGACATCGGAAACGGCGTCGGCTTCTGGAACACCATGCCGACGCGCGCGCGCAGCAGCGATATGTCCTGCCGCGAGGTCAGCAGGTTTTCGCCGTCCATCAGGATCTCGCCTTCGGCGCGCTGCTCCGGATAGAGCGCGAACATCTTGTTGAAGGTGCGCAGCAGCGTCGACTTGCCGCAGCCCGACGGTCCGATGAACGCCGTCACCTTGCCTTCCGGAATCTCGAGATTGATGTTCTTCAGCGCGTGGTACTTGCCGTAGAAGAAGTTCAGGTTCTTCACGTGGATCTTCGGCTGCGCCACAGCCTGCGCGCGCCCGCTCTGCGCGGGATCGAAGCCGGCGGGGACGGCCGGCGGCACGGTCGGCGGCACAAGCGGATTGAGTTGGGTTTCGGCCATATTCATCGGATCGCTCCGCCGTTACTTTTTTGAAAAGATCGAACGCGCGAGGATGTTCAGTCCGAGCACGCCGAGCGTAATCAGGAACACACCCGCCCAGGCAAGCGACTGCCATTGCGTGAACGGACTCATCGCAAACTGGTAGATGGTGACCGGCAGGTTCGCCATCGGCTCGTTCAGGTTCCACGAGAAGAACTGGTTCGACATCGCGGTGAACAGCAGCGGCGCGGTTTCACCGGCAATCCGCGCGACCGCGAGCAGCACGCCGGTCGTAATGCCGGCAATCGACGCCTTCAGCGTGATCGACAGCACCATGCGCCACTTCGGCGTGCCGAGCGCAAATGCCGCCTCGCGCAGCGCGTTCGGCACGAGCTTGAGCATGTTCTCGGTCGTGCGGATGACGATCGGAATCTGCAGCAGCGCGAGCGACACCACCCCGGCCCAGCCGCTGAAATGGCCAAGCTGCGCGACCATCAGCGCATACACGAACAGGCCCACGACGATCGACGGCGCGGACAGCAGGATGTCGTTGATGAAGCGCGTGATGCGCGCAAGCCAGCCTTTTTGCCCGTACTCCGCCAGGTACACGCCGGCGAGGATGCCGATCGGCGTGCCAACGGCGGTCGCCAGCACGATCATCATCAGGCTGCCGACGATCGCATTCTGCAAACCGCCGCCATCGGTATTCGGCGGCGGCGTCGATTGCGTGAACAACTGCACCGACAGCCCGCCCACGCCGAGTTGCACGGTCGTGTACAGGATCCAGACCAGCCACAGCAGCCCGAATGCCATCGCCGCCAGCGACAGCGTCAGCGCGACCGCATTGGTCACGCGGCGGCGGCTTTGCAGCCGCTTGCGCATTCCGTCGAGCACGCCGCGGTCGTCCGGACCGGGCAGGTTCAGCGTGGGCTCGCTCATCGCGCACCCTCCCCTTTCTCGAGGCGCAGCAGCATCAGTTTCGAAATCGCCAGCACGATAAACGTAATCACGAACAGGATCAGGCCGAGCTCCATCAGCGCGGACGTATGCAGACCGGGCGACGCCTCCGCGAACTCGTTCGCGAGCGCGGACGTGATGCTGTTGCCGGGCGAAAACAGCGAAGGACTGCTGAGCAGATTGGTATTGCCGATCACGAACGTCACCGCCATCGTTTCGCCGAGCGCGCGGCCCAACCCGAGCATCACGCCGCCGATCACGCCGCTCTTCGTGAACGGCAGCACGATCCGCCACATCACTTCCCAGGTCGTGCAGCCGATGCCGTATGCCGACTCCTTCAGCAGCACCGGCGTGACCTCGAACACGTCGCGCATCACCGACGAGATGTACGGGATGATCATGATCGCGAGAATCACCCCCGCGCACAGGATGCCGATGCCGATCGGCGGCCCCTTGAAGAGCGCGCCGACGAACGGAATACTGCCGAGCACGTCGCCGAGCGGCTTTTCGAACCACGTCGCGAAGATCGGCGAGAAAACGAGCAGGCCCCACATGCCGTAGACAATCGACGGAATCGCGGCAAGCAGTTCGATCGCGATGCCGAGCGGGCGACGCAGCCACAGCGGCGCGAGTTCGGTCAGGAAGAGCGCAATGCCGAAGCTCACCGGCACCGCGATCACGAGCGCGATCAGCGACGTCGCGAGCGTACCGTAGATCGGCACCAGCGCGCCGTATTTGTCGCTGGGCGGATCCCAGTCGGCGGTCCACAGGAAGCTCAGGCCAAAGTGCCTGATTGTCGGCATCGACGCGTAGACCAGCGATACGATGATGCCGCCGAGCAGCAGCAACGTCACGATCGCCGCGAGGCGCGTGAGGCTGCCGAAGACAATGTCGCCGAGCGCGCTGGGCGCTTTCTGTTGCGACGCATTGCCCGGGGGCGTCGACCCGGCCGCGCCGGGATCGAGAAAAATGTCGGACATGGAAGCCTGGTACCTGTATCCGTATCCCGCACGACACAATGCCGTGCGGGCAGTGCCCTGGCCGCCCGGCCTGAAAACAGACCGGGCGGCGTGCTACCGTTGCGCGAGGACGCTCACTCGGCGATCGGCTTGCCCGACGCGTCCTTGATCTTCGCCTTCCACTGCGAACGGATCTCGGAAACCACCGATTGCGGCAGCGAGATGTAGTCGAGATCGTCCGCGGCCTGCGAACCGTTCTTGAATGCCCAGTCGAAGAACTTCAGCGTTTCCGTGCCCTGCGCGCTCTTGTCCTGCGTCGTGTGCAGCAGCACGAAGGTTGCGCCGACCACCGGCCACGCGGTCTTGCCCGGCTCGTTCGTGAGGATCTGGTAGAACGACTTCGACCAGTCCGCGCCCGCTGCAGCGGCCTTGAACGTGCTCGTTTCCGGCTCGACAACCGCACCCGATGCATTCTTCATCGCAGTGTAGGTCATGTGGTTCTGCTTCGCGTACGCCCACTCGACATAACCGATCGCGCCCGGCAGCCGCTGCACGAACGCCGCGACACCGTCGTTGCCCTTGCCGCCGGTGCCCGTCGGCCAGGCAACCGTGGTGCCTTCACCGATCTTCGCCTTCCATTCCGGGTTCACCTTCGACAGGTAGTCGGTCCAGATGAACGTCGTGCCCGAGCCGTCCGCGCGGCGCACCACGGCGATGTCCGTATCCGGCAGCTTGATCTTCGGGTTCAGCGCGGCGATCGCCGGGTCGTTCCACTTCGTGATCTTGCCCAGATAGATGTTGCCCAGCACTTCACCCGACAGCACGAGCTGACCCGGCTTCACGCCCGGCAGGTTGATCGCCGGCACCACGCCGCCGACCACGGTCGGGAACTGGAAGAGGCCGTCCTTCGCGAGCTGGTCGTCCTTCAGCGGAGCGTCCGAGCCCGCGAAATCGACCGTCTTGGCCTGAATCTGCTTGATGCCGCCTGCCGAACCGATGCCCTGATAGTTGACCTTGCCGCCGCCCGACTTCTGGTAGGCCGCTGCCCATTTCGTATAGATGGGAGCTGCGAAGGTGCTGCCCGCGCCGGTGATGTCGGTGGCTTGCGCCGTGATGGCGAAAAGCGCGCCAGCGATGCCAGCGAACGCGGTTTGCATCAGTTTCATGAGACCTCCATTCTTGTGGTGTGAGCGTGTGAGCGTTTGGACAACACCGCGAAGAATAGGGCCGCTTTGTGACAGTAACGTGACGAATCGTTAAGTTGCCGTGACAGTAGCATTACTGCGCCGAAAGGATCGGCGGCGGGCCGACGGACGCCGCCCGCCGGCCCGGCTTACGCCGTTGCCTGCCTCACGACATGCGCGATGGTCTCCGCGTGATGCCGCGCGTCGTCCACCCGTCGGGCCTCGACCATCACCCGCAACACCGGCTCGGTGCCGGACGCGCGGATCAGCACGCGGCCATGGCCGGCGAGCGCCGCCTCGGCCGCTCCCACCGCAGCCCGGATCGCTTCGCTGCCCTTCCAGTCGGCGCCGGGCTGCATCCGCACATTGATCAGCTTCTGCGGGAACAGCGTGATGCCGTCGAGCAGGCTCGCGAGCGACTGGCCGCTGCGCTTGAGTGCGGCCAGCACCAGCAGCGACGACACGATGCCGTCCCCGGTGGAATGCCGGTCGAGCGACAGGATATGGCCCGAACCTTCCGCGCCGAGCTGCCAGCCGCGTTCGCGCAGCTGTTCGAGCACGTAGCGGTCGCCCACCGCCGCGCGCACGAACTGCACGCCGGCGCGCTGCAGCGCAACCTCGACCGCCATGTTGGTCATCAGCGTACCGACCGCCCCTTCGACTTCGCCCTCGGTGGCGATCCGGTCCTTGACGAGCACATAGAGCAGTTCGTCGCCGTTGTACAGCCGGCCGGCCGCGTCGACGACCTGCAGGCGGTCCGCGTCGCCGTCGAGCGCGATGCCGAGATCCGCGTGATTGGCGCGCACCGCGCGCACGAGCGCATCGGGCGCGGTTGCGCCGACCCCGTCGTTGATGTTGAAGCCGTTCGGCGCGACGCCGATCGGAATCACGTCGGCGCCGAGTTCGTGGAACACGTGCGGCGCGATGTGATACGCCGCGCCGTGCGCGCAATCGACCACCAGTTTCATGCCGCGCAGATCGAACGCGGCAGGAAACGTGCTCTTGCAGAACTCGATATAGCGCCCGGCCGCGTCGTCGAGACGGCGGGCCTTGCCAAGCTGCTCCGATGCGGCGCAGGCAAGCGGCTGATCGAGCTGGGCTTCGATTTCGAACTCGACGTCGTCCGGCAACTTGTCCCCGTCGGCCGAAAAGAACTTGATTCCGTTGTCGTAATACGGATTGTGCGATGCGCTGATCACGACGCCGGCGGCAAGCCGCAGCGCCCGCGTCAGATAGGCGATACCGGGCGTCGGCATCGGGCCGGCGAGCATCACGTCGACGCCCGCCGCCGAGAAACCGGCTTCGAGCGCGGCCTCCAGCATGTAGCCCGACACCCGGGTGTCCTTTCCGATCAGGACAGTCGGACGCTGAGCGCTGTTGCGCCAGCGATCGCCGCCGGCGAGCACCTTGCCGGCCGCATAGCCGAGCCGCAGTACAAAGTCCGGCGTGATCGGCGCATCGCCGACCTTGCCGCGTATCCCATCCGTACCAAAGTAACGACGCGTCATCGTGTTGTGTTCCCTCTTTTTGAACGATCAGCGACGCACGGCTTCGCGCGTCGCCGACCAGACCTTCAGTGCATCGACGGTCGGTGCGACGTCATGCACGCGCAAAATGGCGGCCCCGCGCTCCGCCGCGCACACCGCGGCCGCGACGCTCGCCGCGACGCGCGCCGACGCCGCCCGCCCGGTGACTGCGCCGAGCATCGATTTGCGCGACATCCCCGCGAGCACCGGATACGGCGGAGTGGCCTGCGGCGCGGTCTCGCGCAGGTGGGCCAGCAGTGCGTAATTATGCTCGACCACCGCCTTGCCGAAGCCAAACCCGGGGTCGACACAGATGCGCCGTCTGGCGATCCCCGCCGCCGTCAGCGCGACGGCGCGCGCCGACAGAAAGGCGCGCACCTCGGCGACGACATCGTCGTACAGCGGCTCGCCAATCTGCATCGTTTGCGGCTCGCCGAGCATATGCATCACACATAAGCCGCACGTACTGTCGCGTACGGCATCGATCGCGCCGGGCATCCGGAAACCCCAGATGTCGTTGATCAGATCGGCTCCCGCCGCGAGCGCCGCGCGCATCACGTCGGGCTTGTAGGTATCGATGGACAGCGGCACCCCGGCATCGCGCAATTGCTCGACGAGCGGGATCACGCGTGCAAGTTCTTCGTCGAGCGGCACCGGCGGTGCGCCTGGACGCGTCGATTCGCCGCCGATGTCGAGGATGTCGGCACCCTCGCCGATCATCTGCTCCGCATGGCGCAGCGCATCGTCACGCATCGCGAACTGGCCGCCGTCGGAAAACGAATCCGGCGTGATGTTCAGAATGCCCATTACCAGCGGGCGTTCGAAATGGAGGGTGAAACGACCGCATTGAAGCGGCCCGGGGACGGGATGAAGCGGCGTGGCAGACATCGACACTCGACAGACTATTCAGATGAACACATGGGCGCGAAGCGCGGGATGAATGCAAAACGGGCCGGTGTGACACCACACCGGCCCGCCAGTTGACCTGCTGCCCGGATCAGGCCGGAGCAGTCGCGCTGCCCGGCTTCACCTCGGCGCCCGCACCGCCGCCCGAAGACGGGTCGATACTCGGCGGCGAGCTCTTCGGCGCGCGGGGCGGACGACCCGCCATGATGTCGTTGATCTGGTCGGCGTCGATCGTTTCCCATTCCATCAGCGCGGCGGTCATTGCTTCGACCTTGTCGCGATTCTCTTCGAGCAGCCGCTTCGCGAGGTTGTACTGCTCGTCGAGCATCCGGCGGATTTCGGCATCCACCTTCTGCTGCGTCGCCTCGGAAATCGCACGCGTGAAGCCGCGGCCGAACGGCGAGCCTTCGTTTTCGTCGTCGACGTAGACCATCGGCCCCAGCGCATCGGTCATGCCGAAACGCGCCACCATCGCGCGGGCGGTAGCCGTGGCCTTGTTGAAGTCGTCCGACGCGCCCGTGCTGATCAGGTTCAGGAACAACTCTTCGGCCACCCGGCCGCCGAACAGGATCGCCAGACGATCGAGCAGATATTCCTTCGAATACGTCTCGTTGTCGTGCTCGGGCAACTGCCACGTGACACCCAGCGCACGACCGCGCGGGATGATCGTGACCTTGTGCACCGGGTCGGCCTTCGGCAACAGCTTCGCGATCACCGCGTGGCCCGACTCGTGATAGGCGGTTGCCCGCTTCGATTCCTCGCGGATGACGGCCGACTTGCGCTCCGGACCCATGAAGATCTTGTCCTTCGCGTCCTCGAAATCGATCATCTCGACGATGCGCTTGCCGCGGCGCGCCGCGAACAATGCCGCCTCGTTCACGAGGTTCGCGAGATCGGCGCCCGAGAAACCCGGGGTGCCGCGCGCGATCACCGCCGCGTCGACGTCGTTCGCGATCGGCACCTTGCGCAGGTGCACCTTCATGATGTGCTCGCGTCCGCGGATGTCCGGCAGGCCGACATACACCTGGCGGTCGAACCGGCCCGGCCGCAGCAGCGCCTTGTCGAGCACGTCGGAGCGGTTCGTTGCCGCGATCACGATGACGCCGGAGTTCGCCTCGAAGCCGTCCATCTCGACCAGCATCTGGTTCAGCGTCTGCTCGCGCTCGTCGTTGCCGCCGCCCATGCCCGCACCGCGATGACGGCCGACCGCGTCGATTTCGTCGATGAACACGATGCACGGCGCATGCTTTTTCGCCTGCTCGAACATGTCGCGCACACGCGCCGCGCCGACGCCGACGAACATTTCAACGAAGTCGGAGCCCGAAATGCTGAAAAACGGTACTTTCGCTTCGCCCGCGATCGCACGCGCAAGCAGCGTCTTGCCGGTCCCTGGAGGGCCCACGAGCAGCACACCGCGCGGGATGCGGCCGCCGAGCTTCTGGAATTTCTGCGGATCGCGCAGGAAGTCGACGAGTTCCGATACCTCTTCTTTCGCCTCGTCGCAGCCGGCGACGTCGGTGAAATTGATCGAGTTGTTGTTCTCGTCGATCAGCCGCGCGCGCGATTTACCGAACGAAAACGCGCCGCCTTTGCCGCCCCCCTGCATCTGCCGCATCATGTAGAACCAGAAACCGATGATCAGGATGGTCGGCCCGAGATAGTACAGCGCGGACATCAGCGCGCTCGGTTCGTCATCGGCCTTGCCGCTCACCTGGACGCCGTACTTCATCAGGTCGCCCACCATCCAGATGTCGCCGGGCGAGACGATCTGGTATTTCTGGCCGTCTGCCGGAGTGACCGTGAGGTTGCGCCCCTGAACGACGACACTCTTGATCTTGCCGTCCTTCGCATCGTCCATGAATTGCGAGTACGACACACCTTCCTGGACACGAGGCTTGTCGAACTGCTTGAACACCGTAAACAGCACCAGTGCGATAACCAGCCACACTGCTGCCTTCGAAAACATATTGTTGTTCAAAGCACCACTCCTTCACTCATAGACGGGCGCCTACATTTGCCTTGCGGCACCACTAATGCATTCTAATCCAGTCCGCAGACCCCTGCCATAACGTTTCGCTACTGCACAAATAGCGTCGCGCGGCCCGCGGCGCCCGACTGCGCGGCGCTGCGGAGCATGCGGGCCGGGCCTGGCGCAGCGCGCTCAGCCGGGCTGTTTCAAATGCTTACCCAAAATAAACGTTTCCGACGATTTGTCCCGCGACGCTTTCGGCTTGCGGGCTGCCACCGTCCTGAACTGACGTTTGAACTTTTCAACAATCTGGCTATAGCCGCTGCCGTGAAAGCATTTCACCAGGAGCGCGCCGTCCGGCTTCAGATGGTGCTGGGCAAATTCCAGCGCGAGATCGCATACATGCTCGATCCGCGCGGCATCGGCCAGCGCCACGCCAGACAGGTTGGGTGCCATGTCGGAAATTACAAGGTCGACCTGGCGCGCGCCGACGATTTCTTCCAGTTGATGCAGCACCGACTCCTCGCGGAAGTCGCCCTGCAGGAACGTGACGTCGGCGATCGGCTCCATCGGTAGCAGATCGAGTGCGATGATGGTGCCGTCGATGCCGCCCGGACGGTCCGCGTCGCGGCGCATGCCCTGCGCGAGCCGGTTGCGCGCGTACTGGCTCCAGCTGCCGGGCGCGGCGCCGAGATCGACGATGATCTGTCCAGGCCGGATCAGCTTGTCCTGCTCGTCGATTTCTTTCAGTTTGTAGGCGGCACGCGCGCGATATCCCTCGCGCTGCGCCATTTTCACGTACGGATCGTTGATGTGGTCGTGCAACCACGACGTGTTGAACTTGTTTTTTGCCATGAATCGTTGAACTCTTGCTGCGTGATGCTGCGCTTTTAGCGGATAATACGCGTTTGATTTGCGCGGCGGCCCCCACCGGGGGCCGCCGCGTGTTCCGTTGTTCTGACGCGCCGCCCTGCGCGATCGCGCGAAACGATCCAGGCTGCAGGCGCCGTCATTTTAGTCGAGTCCGCCACTTCCCATGCCCGCCCTCAAAATCTCTCCCGCTCAACGCGCCGAACTGCGCTCCGAAGCCCATGCGCTCAAGCCGGTCGTGCTGATCGGCGCCGAGGGTCTGACCGACGCCGTGCTGGCCGAAATCGGCGTGCACCTCGAAGCGCATCGGCTGATCAAGATCCGCGTGTTCGGCGACGAGCGCGACGAGCGCGTGGCGATCTACGAGCGGATCTGCGATGAACTCGGCGCCGCGCCGGTCCAGCATATCGGCAAGCTGCTCGTGATCTGGCAGCCGGAAGCCGCGCCGCAACCCGTCGCGCGCAGGCGCGGCGCGCTGCCGAGCGCGCGCGAGGCCGCACAGCCCGACAAACCGGCGCGCGGCGCCGCGCCGCGCGTCGTGAAGGTGGTCAAGCCGTCGGATAACCCGCTGCGCCGCCCGCGGCCCCAGCAGGTCGTCGTGCGCGGCAACGAGCGCGTGACGGCCGGCGGTAACGTGAAGCGCGCGAAAAAGCGCCAGACGGGTGCCAAGCGCCAGCACCAGGGCAACCGGTAACGCAAACGGACGCCGGTTCAACGGCGGACGCGCAGGACCGGTCACCGGCCAATACCGCGCGTTCCTCCCGATTCACCCCAGCATGCGGCCGCCGGCCGGATCGCGCGGCGCTTGCGCTGCTGCTGTGCCCGCGCCGGCCGGCAGCGTCCAGACCAGTACCAGCGCCAGCACGCTTTCGACGCCGTAAAACACGGTCGCCGCGCCGTGCAGCCAGCCAAAACGCAGCGCATAAGCCGAGTGGCCGACGTCGGTGCCCGCCGCCTGGGCAGCGACGCGCAACGCGTTCATGAACGGTTCGAGCGCGAAATATCCGAGCAGCACGCATGCGAGCATGCCCGCCACGAGCCGCCGCGGCTGCCGCCAGACCGGTTCGCCGCGCCGGATCAGGCCATTCGCGAGCGCGAGCAGCATCACGCCGCAGACGGCGCCAATCCAGCCCTCGATACGAAAGAGCTGCGCGGCCACGTTGCCGGCGCTCGTGCGATCGAGCGTGGTGAAAAGAACAGGAGCCGCCGCATAGCCGATCGTCAGCAGGCTGCCCACCCAGAGCATGGCCAGCAGACGGAACAGCCGGTGCGGCACGGCAAGCTTCGGATTCATCGCGCCCCGCCGCTCAGACGTAGCGCACGGCGATGATTTCGTACTCGCGCACGCCGCTCGGGGCCTGCACCGACGCGACGTCGCCTTCGGACTTGCCGATCAGCGCGCGCGCGATCGGCGAGCTGATCGAGATCAGGCCGTGCTCCAGATCGGCTTCGTCGTCGCCGACGATCTGATAGTTGACGGTTGCGCCCGAATCCAGGTCTTCCAGTTCGACGGTCGCACCAAACACCACACGGCCATCCGCGTCGACCTGCGACGGATCGATGATCTGTGCGCCAGCCAGCTTCGATTCGATCTCGGCGATGCGGCCTTCAATGAAGCCCTGCTTTTCCTTCGCGGCGTCGTACTCGGCATTTTCCGACAGATCGCCCTGGGCTCGGGCCTCGGCGATCGAGTTGATGACCGCGGGGCGCTCGACCGATTTCAGGCGTTGCAATTCGTCGCGCAACTGGTCTGCACCGCGCTTAGTCAAGGGAATCGTGCTCATAGACAACTCTGGTAACAAAAAACGGCCATAAAAAAAATCACCGCGGTTAAGTGCATTCCCACGGCACAGGGAGCAAGCCCGCTGCTGCGCGCCGGGAACGCCGCTTAACCGCGGCACTGGCATTCGTGAATGAAACGTGAAGCCTTAGTTTAGGCGAGCATGGAGTCCTTGTAAATCATAGACTTCCAGGTTCTTCAGGTAGCGCAGCCCCTCGACTGCGGCGCGCGCGCCGGACATCGTCGTGTAGTACGTCACCTTGTTCGCCTGCGCGCTCATGCGGATCGAACGCGAATCGGCAATCGCCGAACGGGTCTCGTCGACCGTCGTGAACACGAGCGCGATCTCGCCGTTCTTGATCATGTCGACGATGTGCGGACGGCCGTCTTTCACCTTGTTGACAACCTTCACCGGCACGCCGGCCGCCTCGATCGCGGCGGCAGTGCCACGCGTCGCGACGATCGGATAGCCGAGTTCGTGCAGCATCCGGGCGACCTCGACCGCCTTCGGCTTGTCCGCATCCATCACGGTAAGCAGCACCGTGCCGGACTCCGGCAGGCGCGAGCCTGCCGCGAGCTGCGACTTGAACAGCGCCTCGCCGAAGGTCTTGCCTACGCCCATCACCTCGCCGGTCGAACGCATTTCGGGTCCGAGCACCGGATCGACGGTCGGGAACTTGACGAACGGGAACACCGCTTCCTTCACGCTGAAATACGGCGGCTCGACTTCGCTCGTTACGCGTTGCGACGCCAGCGTCTGGCCGACCATCGCGCGCGCGGCGATCTTCGCGAGCGGCAGGCTGGTCGCCTTCGACACGTACGGCACGGTACGCGATGCGCGCGGATTCACTTCGAGCACGTAGATCACGTCCTGCTTCGCGCCATCGGCCTGCGGCACCTGCTGGATCGCGAACTGCACGTTCATCAGGCCGATCACGTTCAGCGCCTTCGCCATCGCGGCCGTCTGGCGCTTGAGTTCCGCCACCGTGTCCTTCGACAGCGAATAGGGCGGCAGCGAACAGGCCGAATCGCCCGAATGCACGCCCGCCTGCTCGATGTGTTCCATCACGCCGCCGATGAAGACCGCTTCGCCATCGGCAATGCAGTCGACATCGCATTCGATCGCGTCGTTCAGGAAGCGGTCGAGCAGCACCGGCGAGTCGTTCGACACCTTGACGGCTTCGCGCATGTAGCGCTCGAGATCGCGCGGCTCGTGCACGATTTCCATCGCGCGGCCGCCGAGCACATACGACGGACGCACGACGAGCGGGTAGCCGATTTCGTCGGCCAGCGCGAGCGCTTCGTCTTCGGTGCGGGCAGTGCGGTTCGGCGGCTGGCGCAGACCGAGGTCCTGCAGCAGCTTCTGGAAGCGCTCGCGGTCTTCCGCGGCGTCGATCATGTCCGGCGACGTGCCGATGATCGGCACGCCGTTCGCCTCGAGATCGAGTGCGAGCTTCAGCGGCGTCTGGCCGCCGTACTGGACGATCACGCCGACCGGCTTTTCCTTGTCGACGATCTCCAGCACGTCTTCCAGCGTCAGCGACTCGAAGTACAGGCGATCGGACGTGTCGTAGTCGGTCGACACGGTTTCCGGATTGCAGTTGACCATGATCGTTTCATAGCCGTCCTCGCGCATCGCGAGGGCCGCGTGCACGCAGCAGTAGTCGAACTCGATGCCCTGGCCGATGCGGTTCGGGCCGCCGCCGAGCACCATGATCTTGCGCTTGTCGGTCGGATGGGCTTCGCACTCTTCGTCGTAGGTCGAGTACATGTACGCGGTCTTCGTCGCGAACTCGGCCGCGCAGGTGTCGACGCGCTTGTACACCGGGCGCACGTCCAGCTCGATGCGGCGCGCGCGCACGCCGGCCGGCTTCGCGCCGAGCAGCTTCGCGAGGCGCCGGTCCGAAAAACCGCTCTGCTTCAGATACTTCAGCTCGTCCTTCGACAGGCTCGCGAGCGTGCGGCCGGCGAGCGCCTTTTCCTTCAGCACGATCTGCTCGATCTGCGCGAGGAACCACGGGTCGATCGCGGTCTCCTCGAACACTTCCTGCTGCGACATGCCGATGCGGAACGCGTCGCCGACATACCAGATCCGGTCCGGACCGGCTTCGCCGATCTGGCGCACGATCTCGTCGCGGCTCGTGGTCTTTTCGTCGAGCCCGTCCACGCCGACTTCGAGACCGCGCAGCGCCTTCTGGAACGATTCCTGGAACGTGCGGCCGATCGCCATCACCTCGCCCACCGACTTCATCTGCGTGGTGAGACGCGGGTCGGCCTCGCGGAATTTCTCGAACGCGAAGCGCGGAATCTTCGTGACGACGTAATCGATTGTCGGCTCGAACGACGCCGGCGTCTGGCCGCCGGTGATCTCGTTCTTCAGCTCGTCGAGCGTGTAGCCGACCGCGAGCTTGGCCGCGACCTTCGCGATCGGGAAGCCGGTTGCCTTCGACGCGAGCGCCGACGAACGCGAGACGCGCGGATTCATCTCGATCACGATCATGCGGCCGTCGCGCGGATTGATCGCGAACTGCACGTTCGAGCCGCCGGTGTCGACGCCGATCTCGCGCAGCACCGCGAGCGACGCGTTGCGCAGGATCTGGTATTCCTTGTCGGTGAGGGTCTGCGCCGGCGCAACGGTGATCGAGTCGCCGGTGTGGATGCCCATCGGGTCGAGGTTCTCGATCGAGCAGACGATGATGCAGTTGTCGTGCCGGTCGCGCACCACCTCCATTTCGTACTCTTTCCAGCCGAGCAGCGACTCTTCGATCAGCAGCTCGCGCGTGGGCGACAGGTCGAGGCCGCGCTTGCAGATCTCCTCGAACTCTTCGCGGTTGTATGCGATGCCGCCGCCGGAGCCGCCCAGCGTGAACGACGGCCGGATCACCACCGGATAGCCGCCCGAGCCGGTCGCCGCGGCGATTTCCGCGTGGACCTTCAGTGCCTCGTCCATCGAATGCGCGGTGCCGGATTTGGCCGAGCCGAGGCCGATCTTCGTCATCGCGTCCTTGAACTTCTGGCGGTCCTCGGCCTTGTCGATCGCCTCCGGCGACGCGCCGATCAGCTCGACGCCGTACTTCGCGAGCACGCCGTGCGCGTGCAGGTCGAGCGCGCAGTTCAGCGCGGTCTGGCCGCCCATCGTCGGCAGGATCGCGTCGGGACGCTCCTTCGCGATGATGCGCTCGACCACTTCCCACGTGATCGGCTCGATGTACGTGACGTCGGCCGTGTTCGGGTCGGTCATGATCGTCGCCGGGTTGCTGTTGACGAGAATGACCTTATAGCCCTCCTCCCGCAGCGCCTTGCAGGCCTGCGCGCCCGAGTAATCGAACTCGCACGCCTGGCCGATGATGATCGGACCCGCGCCGATAATGAGGATGCTCTTGATGTCTGTCCGCTTGGGCATAACGCTCTCGCTAATGTATTCCTGTGTGCTTTCCGTTCGCGCGCGGGGCCCGCGGGGCCGCACCGGCGCGTTGCGCGCTGTTTTCTTCGCCTGCGTCGCGAGGCGGGACCGGGGCAGGCCCGCGCGGGCCTGCCCGGCGGGCAACCCGCCGACCGTTACGCGGCGGCCGCCGCGCGCGCGCCGGCCTTGTGCTCGTCCATCAGACGGGTGAAGCGGTCGAACAGATAGGCGATGTCGTGCGGGCCGGGCGACGCTTCCGGGTGGCCCTGGAAGCAGAACGCCGGCTTGTCCGTGAGCGCGAAGCCCTGCAGCGTGCCGTCGAAGAGCGACACGTGCGTGACCTTCGCATTGGCCGGCAGCGTCGCGGCATCCACCGCGAAGCCGTGGTTCTGCGACGTGATGACAACCCGGCCGTCGTCCAGATCCTTCACCGGATGGTTCGCGCCGTGGTGGCCGGTCTTCATCTTCATCGTCTTCGCGCCGACCGCGAGGCCCATGATCTGGTGCCCGAGGCAGATGCCGAAGGTCGGGATGCCGCGCTCGATGAATTCCCGCGCGGCCGCAACGGCGTAGTCGCAGGGCTCGGGGTCGCCGGGGCCGTTCGACAGGAACACGCCGTCCGGATTGAGCGCGAGCGCCTCGGCCGCGCTTGCCTGCGCGGGCAGCACCGTCACGTCGCAGCCGCGCTCGGCAAGCATGCGCAGGATATTGAACTTGACGCCGAAATCGTACGCAACCACGCGATACTTCGGCGCCTGCTGCGTGCCGTAGCCGCTGCCGAGACGCCATTCGGTCTGCTTCCAGGCGAACGGCGCGCGCGTGGAGACGACCTTCGCGAGGTCCATGCCCGCGAGACCCGGGAACGAACGGGCGAGTTCGATGGCCTTCGCCTCGTCGGCGGAACCGGCCAGGATCGCGCCGTTTTGCGCGCCCTTGTCGCGCAGCACGCGCGTGAGCTTGCGGGTATCGAGACCGGCGATCGCGACGACGCCCTCGTCCTGCAGATACTGCGCGAGCGTGCGCTCCATGCGGAAATTCGACGCGAGAACCGGCAGATCGCGGATGATCAGCCCGGCGGCATGGACTTTCGTGGCTTCGACATCTTCGGCGTTCACGCCGACGTTGCCGATATGCGGATACGTGAGGGTCACGATCTGGCGCGCGTAGCTCGGGTCAGTCAGGATTTCCTGATAACCGGTGATCGCGGTATTGAAAACCACCTCGCCAATCGTATGGCCGGGTGCACCGATCGAGTAGCCACGAAAGACCGTGCCGTCGGCAAGCGCGAGGAGAGCGGGAGAAAAAGACGGCAACACGGGAGGCTCCTTGGGGGAACACCCTGATGCCGACCTGTTTATCCGACCATGCGGGCCGCGGCTGGCGCATCACGCTGCGCGCGCAGGCCCGCTCGCGTACGGCGACAGACGCTGCCCGGAATCGGCTCGGACCGGTTAGAGACCGGTCGGCTGGGCACGGAGCGTTTGCGACACGCGGCGGATGAACGGTTAGGGGGAGGTAGGCGCTAGGGTGCGGGTTGATAAGCTCAAACCTTGAAATTATAGCCCGAAACCCCCTCTTCCTTCAAATTTGGGATACGCGCGGATGCCGGCGCCCGGCTGCGGCCCATCCCGCGTGCATCCCGCGTGCATCCCGCGCGCGTCAGAGCGGGCGGCCGGCCCCGGATGGACGGGCACGCAACGAGACACGGCTGGGCAGTACGTACCAGATCGCGCTCGCGACCTGCAACGCGACGAGCACGCCCCAGGCGACCTGATGCGCGGCGCGCGGATAGTGCCCGCCGCTCGCCGGCCAGAGGGACAGCACCCCGCCGATCCCCACCTGAAAGCCGAAGATCAGCAGGAAGATGACCAGCGTGAGCGACGTATTGACGCGGCCGGTCAGTTCCGGCGCGAAATGGCGCGCCAGCACGGCATAGGTCAGAATGCCCGTGCCGCCGAACATGCCGTACGCGGCCCACAGCACCGCGGGCGGCAACGGCGCATTGAAGAGGATCAGCAGCTGCGTGAGCACGAACAGCGCCATGCCGATCCCGCAAAACGCGTACAGCGACACGCCGCGCCGCTCCAGACTGCGTGCCGCCGCGCCGAAGCCGACGCACCCCGCCATCATCGCGAAGCCGAGGACCGACACCTGCGCCGCGGCCTGCGGCGGCGCGAGGCCCATCACATCGCGCATGTAGGCGCCGACCCACAGCGACTGCATCGCGTAGAAGACCCCCTGCGTGACGATCGAAAACGACGCCGCTTTCCAGAACACGCCGCTCGACAGAATCGACAGCGTGCCCCTGAACTGAGCCCCGAGCCGCGCCGAGCCGCCGGCCTCGCGGGTGTGCGGCACGATCGCCCACTGACCGAGCGCGACGAGCACCGTCAGCACGCCCAGCCCCGCGCACACCGCGCGCCAGCTCGCGAACGCCAGCAGCCAGTTCAGCGGCGAGCCGACCGCGACGCCGCCGAGACCGCCGATCGCCATCACGAGCCCGTTCATCAGCGGCAGGCGGGACACCTCGAAATGCTGCGCGAGCGCCTTGAACGCGCCGCCCAGACACACGGACACGCCGACGCCGATCAGCAGCCGGCCGAACATCATCGCGCCGATACCCTGCGCGGCCCCGAACACCCCGATTCCCGCGGCGGCGAACAACAGCGTGACCGCGGTCACGCGCCGCGCGCCGAAGTGATCGAGCAGCACGCCGGCCGGAATCTGCGCGCCGGCAAAGCCCAGGAAATAGAGGCTCGTCAGCAGACCGAGGTCCGCCGCGGACAAACCGATGTCGTGAGTGATCAGCGGCGCGAACCCGAGGTTGACGCCGCGAAACACATAAGAGACGAAATAGCCTGCCGAGAACAGCAGGAATACCCGCAACTGAGCCGAAGACATGACAAGGGAAAGGGCCGAAGATCATTCAGACCCAGAACAATAATGTAAACGCCGCATCCGCGCTGCCGAGTCGCCCGGAAGCACGTCCAATGCACGCCCAATGCACGCCTCGGGCAGGCTCCTGAGCGGCCACGAGGCCGGACCGCCGGAATGGGCCGCTGAAAATGAAAACGCCGTCACGGAACGTGACGGCGGGAAAACGAAAAGTGATATCGGAGCGCAATTCATGCGCTGCCCCCGCAGCGCATGTGCTCACTTCCGTCAAGGCCGCTTTGCTCTGTCTTCCTTCTTCGCTGTCGCTGCAGTCTTGTGGCGGCTCGCTGCAGCCTTCGGCGCCTTGCTGGTCGAACGCCGTTCCGCCTTCACCGGCCCAGCCGGCTTCCTGTCGCGACTCTCGCGGGATGCGGCGTGCGTATCGGCCTTGCCTTTGCGTTCATGCGCCTGCGCGGTGTGCGCACGCTCATGCACCGGACGCTTATCGTAGCGCGATTCATGGCGCGTGTCCGCCGCGGCGGTACTGATCCGCTCGATTCCGCCGCCCCGCATGTCGGTGGAAATGCGCTCCACCCTGGGCTCGCTCGGCATCCGCCGGTCAACCGGCACGTGCAGCACGACGACCTCGCCCGCCACCGCATAGTCGCGGCGCGTGTGATTCCAGCTGCGCAACTGGCCCAGCGAGACGCCATAGCGCGACGCGAGCGCCGCCATGCTCTGCCGGCGGCGCACCCGGATCAGCATTTTCCGCGTGTCCGGCACGTCCGGCTCCATCGCGAGCACCGCACTTTCGGCGACGTCGGCGCTGATGTCCTCGTCGTCATCGTCGTCGGTGCGCGGCACGAGCAGTGTGGAGCCGGCTTTCAGCCGCATGCCGACGGGGATCTTGTTCACGTCCATCAGCGTATGGGTGTCGATGCCGAGCTTGTCGGCGATCGCCGCCGGCGTCGCGCGCTCCGTCACCGTGTAGGTGGTCCACGACGACAGGTTGCCGGTATAGGCCTTCAGGTTGTGCTCGAACGCGCTGGCGTTGTCGAACGGCAGCAGGATCTGCGGATTCGTCGCCCCCAGGATGACTGGCTTCTTGAACGACGGATTCAGCGAGCGGAACTCGTCGAGCGTCATGTTCGCGAGCCGCGCGGCAACCGCGACGTCGATGTCGTGCGCGGTCGTCACCGTGACGAAATACGGGTGGTTGGGGATGTACGGCAGCGTCAGGCCGTAGGCCTGCGGATCCATCACGATATTCTTGATCGCCTGCAGCTTCGGCACGTAGTTGCGCGTCTCGCTCGGCATGCGCAGGTCCGCGTAGTCGGTCGGCAAGCCGGCGGCCTGATTGCGCTCGATCGCCCGCTGCACGTTGCCTTCGCCCCAGTTGTACGCCGCGAGCGCAAGCTGCCAGTCGCCGAACATGTCATGCAGCCGCGACAGATAGTCGAGCGCGGCGCTGGTGGATGCGAGCACGTCGCGCCGCTCGTCCTGCCACATGTTCTGCTTCAGGTTGTAGGTGCGGCCGGTGTCCGGCACGAACTGCCAGATGCCCGCGGCCTTCGCGACGGACAGCGCCTGCGGGTTGTAGGCGGACTCGACGAACGGCAGCAGCGCGAGCTCGGTCGGCATGTGCCGCTGCTCGAGCTCCTCGACGATGTGGTACAGGTATTTCTCCGACCGCTCGGTCATGCGCTGCACGTATTCCGGGCGTTGCGCGTACCAGTTGACCTGCATGTCGACGAGGTCGCCCTGCAGGTTCGGCATCTGGAAGCCGCGCCGGATGCGGGCCCACAGGTCCGCGTCGGGGCTCGTGAGCTGCTCGACCGAACCCTGATCGACGTTGATCGTTTCGTTGGCGGCGGAGGTGGTGCGAAGTGCGTCGGCGACCGCTTGCTGGCTGGCGGAATGGGAAGCAGTGGTACCGCTATTCGTTGCCGGCCCCTGGCTCGCGCATGCCGCGAGCATCAGGGCCAGCAACGCACTTAAGATAAATCTCATGAACGTCTCGGCTTCCACAGGACTGGAATTTGCAGCCGATAGTACGAAAGCGAAACGTTTACGTCAATCAGAATAATTCAAAAAACCTAGGCAAATCTTGGGCTTGCAGATTTTTCCGAAATTTGGCGTGAACATGACCCCAATCTCGCACGGGTCAGCGGAACCTGTTCTTCCATTCGCGCATCAGCGTGAAGGCGCTGAGCCGATCCGGCACCGGTTCATGAAGCTGCTCGGCCAGGGTACGCTGGATCGCCGCGTCGTCGGCCCGCAGAAACGGATTGACGGCGCGCTCGTGCGCGATCGTCGTCGGCAGCGTCGGCAGGCCGCATGCACGCAATGCGTCGGCTTCGTCGCGCCATGCCTGCAGCACGGCATTGCCGCCGTCGCAGGCGAGCGCGAAACGGATGTTCGACTGCGTGTACTCGTGCGCGCAATGCACCTGGGTGTCGCCGGGCAGCGCGGCGAGCGCGTCGAGCGAGGTCAGCATCTGCCCGGGGGTGCCCTCGAACAGGCGGCCGCACCCGCAGGCGAACAGCGTGTCGCCGCAGAACACATGCGGCGTGCCGCCCGGATCGGCGGCCTGGAAATACGCAATGTGGCCGCGCGTATGGCCCGGCACGTCGAGCACTGTGAATTCGAGCGCCGGCCCGGCAAGACTCACGCGCGCACCGCCGTGCAGCGGCACCGTCACGTGCTCGATCGGCTCGTGAACCGGTCCGTAGACCGGCACCGGCTGCCCGTCCAGCAGATCGGCCACGCCGCCGACGTGGTCGCGATGATGGTGGGTGAGTAAAATAGCGCTCAACCGCCAGCCCCGCGCCGCCAGATACGCGCGAACCGGCGCTGCTTCGCCCGGGTCCACGGCCACCGCATGGCGCCCGTCCGATACCAGCCAGATGTAATTGTCTTCAAACGCCGGGACCGGCACGTACTCGAGCGCATTCATAGGCCACGCGATTCTCAATATGTCTGACCGACCGATTATAGACTGGCCCGCCTGGACCGATTCGCCGCCGGGCCGCTATGTGCTCGACTGGGAGCAGGCGCAGCTCGACCGCGTGGTGTCGGACGTGTTCGGCTTTCACGCGCTGCAGCTCGGGCTGCCGCAGCTCGACGCGCTGCGCGAGAACCGCATGCCGTGCCGCGGCCTCGTCCTCGACGCGGCGAGCGCCGCAAGCCGGCCGTTCGCGCCGCCGCCCGCGGCTGTGCCGGCGCAGCCGGGCCGCCACGCGCCCGACGGACGCAGCACGGTCTGGTGCGACCTGCTCGACCTGCCGTTCGAGGCGCAGAGCGTGGACCTGATCGTGATGCCGCACACGCTCGAGTTCACCGCCGATCCGCACCGGCTGCTGCGCGAAGCCGAGCGGGTGCTGATGCCCGAGGGGCAGCTCATCATTCTTGGCTTCAACTCGCTGTCGCTGTGGGGCGCGCGGCAATCGGTCGGAAAGATGACCGGCCGGCCGTTCATCCCGGCCGCCCACGACCTGATCGCGTTCACCCGCCTGAAGGACTGGATTAAACTGCTCGGCTTCGACCTCGAGCGCGGGCGCTTCGGCTGCTACCGGCCGCCGCTCGCGAGCGACCAGTGGCTCGGACACTACCGCTTCATGGAGGCAGCGGGCGATCGCTGGTGGCCCATCTTCGGCGCCACCTACATGGTGAAGGCAATCAAGCGCGTGCGCGGCATGCGACTCGTCGGTCCGGTGAAAGTGAAGAAAGCCGTGCGCGCCACGGGCCTCGCACCGGCCGCCACCCCGAACACACGCAACCACGGAAAATGACTTCGGATCTCGTAGAAATCTATACAGACGGCGCCTGCAAGGGCAATCCCGGCCCGGGCGGCTGGGGCGCGCTGCTGCGCTTCGGCGCGCAGGAAAAGGAACTGTTCGGCGGCGAACCGAACACCACCAACAACCGCATGGAGCTCATGGCCGTGATCGCCGCGCTCGAAACGCTGAAGCGCCCCTGCCGCGCGGTCGTGCATACCGACTCGCAATATGTGCAAAAGGGCATCAGCGAGTGGATCCACGGCTGGAAGAAAAAGAACTGGATGACCGCGGCGAAAACCCCGGTGAAGAACGCCGATCTGTGGAAGAGGCTCGACGAAGCAGTCGCCCAGCACCAGATCGACTGGCGCTGGGTCAAGGGCCACGCCGGCCACCCGGAGAACGAGCGGGCCGACGCGCTCGCCAACCGCGGCGTGGCCGCGCTCGCCGGCACCTGAGCGGGCAGCCGGCACGCCGCGGGCTTGCCCGCGCTGGCGCGGCCGGCCGCTTGCCGGCCGCGCGCGACGAACCCGACACGAACCGAACCCCATGCGCCAAATCATCCTCGATACCGAAACCACTGGCCTGAACGCACGCTCCGGCGACCGCGTGATCGAAATCGGCTGTGTGGAGCTGATGAACCGCCGGCTCACCGGCAACAACCTGCACTTCTACGTGAACCCCGAGCGCGACAGCGATCCGGGAGCGCTCGCGGTGCACGGACTGACCACGGAGTTCCTGAGCGACAAGCCGAAGTTCGGGGAAATTGCCGGCGCGCTGCGCGATTTCGTGCGCGGGGCGGACCTGATCATCCATAACGCGCCGTTCGACCTCGGCTTTCTGGACGCGGAATTCGCGCGGCTCGAACTGCCTGCGTTCACCTCGGAATGCGGCGAGGTCATCGACACGCTGGTGCGCGCGAAGGCGATGTTCCCGGGCAAGCGCAATTCGCTCGACGCGCTGTGCGAGCGTTTCGGGATCAGCAATGCGCACCGCACGCTGCACGGCGCGTTGCTCGACTCGGAACTGCTCGCGGAGGTCTATCTCGCGATGACGCGCGGCCAGGAAAGCCTTGTCATCGACATGCTCGGCGAACCGGCGTCGAACGACGGCGAGCGCACGCCACGCGTCGCGCTCCACACGCTCGAATTGCCGGTCGTCGCGGCGAGCGAGGACGAACGCGCCGCACACGAAGCGCTACTCGACGGCCTCGACAAGGCAATCAAGGGGACGAGCGTGTGGCGCCAGCAGCCCGTTCCCGCGGCCGATGAGCCATCCGCTTAAAAAGGGCTTTACGAGCCGACGAAGCTCTGACATAATTCAAAGCTCTTCGGGTGGTTAGCTCAGCGGTAGAGCACTGCCTTCACACGGCAGGGGTCACTGGTTCGATCCCAGTACTACCCACCAGATTCATGGGTACGTAGGAAGCCCGAAGAACAAAGGCCCTCAGGCGAAAGCCGAGGGCCTTTTTCTTTTCCGGCTGCCAAGCCTGCTCCTGGTCACCGCGCCTGCTCCGCCTTCGCCGTCCGATTTGTCACCCGATTTGCCGTCCGATTCGTCATCCGATTCGTCGTCCGAAGGAAAGCCGACCCCGTACACGCCGGACGGCCTTCCCTGAAAAGAGCCGACGCCGCACACTGCCCGCTCCCCGCCGGCCGGCGGCCGCGGCACGCCGATTGCTGACGATCCGGTGCTGCCCCGCTGCAGGGCGGTCGCGCCGCACAGGTAGCCGGCACGCCCCGCACAGACCCGCGCAGGAGTCGACATGGATTCATACGTCTCGCGTTCTCATCATGGCGTGCACGCCGGCACGCGCTCGCGCGTCTGGATGACGTGCGCAATGGCCGCCCTGGCCGGTTTGCTGTTTGGTCTCGACATCGGCGTGATCGCCGGCGCGTTGCCGTTCATCGCCAGGGACTTTCAGGTGAACGACCACACGCAGGAGTGGATCGTCAGCTCGATGATGGTCGGCGCGGCGGTCGGCGCACTGGCCGCCGGCTGGCTCTCGTTCCGGCTCGGGCGCAAATATTCGCTGCTGCTCGGCGCGGCCCTTTTCATCGCCGGCGCACTACTGTGCGCGAGCGCACCCGATCCGGCGTTTCTGATCGGCTCGCGGTTCGTGCTCGGGGTCGCCGTGGGCATCGCGACGTTCACGGCGCCGCTCTATCTGTCGGAGATCGCGCCGGGGCAGGTCCGCGGCGCGATGGTGTCGGCCTATCAGTTGATGATCACCGTCGGCATTCTGCTCGCGTTTCTCTCCGATACCGCCTTCTCCTCTTCAGGCGCGTGGCGCTGGATGCTCGGCGTCGTCGCCCTTCCGGCGGCACTCTTTCTGCTGGGCGTCGTGACGCTGCCGCGCAGCCCGCGCTGGCTGATGATGAAAAGCCGTCACGACGAGGCACGAGAGGTGCTCAACCGGCTGCGAGCGGAAACCGCCGTCGTCGAGCAGGAAATGAAGGACATCGCGCGCCAGCTCCAAGTGAAGGAGCAGGGCTTCGCGCTGCTGCGCACGAATCGCGACTTTCGCCGCTCGCTTGCGCTGGGCGTCATGCTCCAGGTCGTTCAGCAGCTCACAGGCATCAACGTCGTCATGTACTACGCCCCGCGTATTTTCGGCCTTGCCGGCTATAGCGGCCATCAGGCGCAGTTGTGGGGCACGGTGATCGTGGGCGCAGTGAATGTGGTCGCGACCTTCATCGCCATCGGCCTAGTCGATCGCTGGGGACGCCGGCCGATCCTGCTCACCGGGTTCAGCGTGATGGCGCTCGGCATGGGGGCGCTCGGCGGGCTCCTGAAGCTCGGCGTGGCGACGCATGTCGAGCAGTTGCTGGCGGTCGCGATGCTGCTCGTGTTCATCGCCGGCTTCGCGATGTCCGCCGGCCCGATGATCTGGATTCTTTGCTCCGAAATCCAGCCGATCAAGGGACGCGACTTCGGTATCGCGACCTCGACGTTGACGAACTGGGTTGCCAATACGATTGTGGGCGCAACCTTCCTCGCAATGCTCAACTCGTTCGGCCACGCGCAGACCTTCTGGCTCTATGCGGCGCTGAATGCGGTGTTCATCGCGTTCACCTTCTGGTTCGTGCCGGAAACGCGCGGCGTGCCGCTCGAAACGATCGAGCAGAATCTGCTCGCGGGCAAGCCGTTGCGGAAGATCGGGCGGTAGGGATCGCGCCCGATCGCAGCGGCAGGCCGGTCCTATGCTCCGCTGCCCTTGCCGGCAGCCATTCCGGCAAGAGCGGAACGCATGCCGTTTGCTCGAGGCCGCGGCGCCGCAACCCGCGGGCAGGTGACACGCGCCGTCCTCCCCGGCCGGTTTCGTCCATCCTGCGGCGGGGCAACTATAGTGGTGTTGCAGCATCCGACGTGCCGCCAGAGAGTTCCGGCACGTTTCCTTCGTCCCCCACCCCGTTCAAAGGAGTTCGACCATGTCGCCCGAAAAAGTCCTCTACACCGCACACGCTCACGCCACCGGCGGCCGCGACGGCCGCGCCGAGGTGCCCGACAGCAAGCTCGACTTCAGGCTGACGACGCCGCGCGAACTCGGCGGCGCGGGCGGCGACGGGGCGAACCCCGAGCAGTTGTTCGCCGCCGGCTACAGCGCCTGCTTTATCGGGGCCATGAAGTTCGTCGCGGCCCGGGACAAGATCGCGCTCCCCGCCGACCTCTCGATCGACGGCAGCGTGGGAATCGGACCGATCCCGAATGGCTTCGGCATCGAGGTGGAACTGAAGATCTCGCTGCCGGGCATGGCGCGCGAGGCGGCCCAGGCGCTCGTCGACAAGGCGCATATCGTCTGCCCCTACTCGAATGCCACGCGCGGAAATATCGATGTGACGCTGACGATCGTCTAGCGTGCGCGGCGCCCGGCTCGGGCCCCGCGCGGGCGGCAGCGCGCCGCGTATGACGGCGCGCTCGCGGGCGCCTCGCCAGTGCCCGCTGGGCGGCCGGCAGCGGCCGGCGGCCGCGCGCTCAGGCCTGACGCAATACGTTGTCGAGCGAGCGCGCAGCCACGCGGTCGCCTTCGGTTGAAAGCGGCGAGCGAAACACCGTCTGGCGGTTGTGTCCGGCCGCCGCCGGAGAATCCCACAGCAACTCGACCTGCGCACGCCGATGCCACCACGCCGCATGGGCCAGCGCCTGCGATCCGGCAGCGTGCGCGCCCGTTGCCGATGCAAGCCCCGGCGCATCGCCGGCGGCCGCCGTCGCGGGCGCCGGCAGCGCGGCGGGACTGCCGCCCCGCGCGCCCTGCAGCCAGCGCACCGACAACTCCCGCGCATCGTACTGGCCGACCTTGCGGCTTTCCGCCCAGACGACGACGGTCCGCGTCGCCGCATCGAGCGCGATCGCAAAACGGCCGATCGCAAAGCGACGCGCCGCGACATTCGTGCGCCACAGCGCGCGCGGACGGCAAATCCACAGCACCGCGGCATACAGTGCCGGCGCCGCCACCAGCCAGCCGTTGGTCGCCGCGACCGCATGCAGCGCGCGGCGCGCGCCGGCGCTCCAGACGAACGCGCCCACCGACCACACCGCAAACACAAGGCCGAGGCAGGCAAACAGGCGCAGCGCCTGGCGCAGCCACTGCGGCAGCGGATGAAACGGCCGCTCGGCGCGCGCCCGCGCGCCCGGCAGAAATACCAGCAGGAACAGCAGCAGCAGGTTGATGCACGCCCACGGCGACGACGCCATCGCCGACAGCGACGCCAGCAGGTCCATGCCCGACATCGAGAACAGCCAGCGCGCGAGCATCACGAGACCGATCGCGCGCAACGCGAAAATCGTCCCGGCTCCGGGGATCGCGTTCGCCTGCGTGTCTTTCGTTCTCGCCAAAGCATTCTCCTGTCGTCGATACGCCGCTCGCCCACGCTGCGGCACGGCCATTATAGGGATATTACCGAGGCGGCTCAGGCTTGCCCGTCCCAAAAAAGGCCATTGGCCGGGACCCGTGGTGCCGGTGCGGCCCGCATACGACAACGCCCCGCGTGTTGCGAACACGCGGGGCGTTGTCGGGCGGCTCGGCCCCGGCCCGGAAAGGCGGGGCCGAACGACCGGGGGCGGGGGTCAGCCGGCGTTGACTTCGCGCAGCACCGTGCGGCGCTTTTCGCGCAGCAGCGCTTCGTACGTGGCGACGTAGTTGCGCGCCATCACGCGCGACGAGAACCGCGATTCGAACGCCTTGCGCACGTTTTCGCGCGGCAGCAGGTGCAGGCGGTTGACGGCGGCCACCGCGCTGATCTCGTCCTCGACGACGAAACCCGACACGCCGTTGTCGATCACTTCCGGCACCGAACCGCGCTTGAACGCGATCACCGGCGTGCCGCAGGCCATCGCCTCGATCATCACGAGGCCGAACGGCTCCGGCCAGTCGATCGGGAACAGCAGCGCGTGCGCATTGCCGAGGAATTCGGTCTTTTCGGCCTCGCTGATTTCGCCGATGTATTCGACGTGCGGCAGCGACATCAGCGGCTTGATCACTTCTTCATAATAGGCGCGGTCCGCCTTGTCGAGCTTGGCGGCAACCTTCAGCTTCATGCCCGCCTTGCCGGCAATGTGGATCGCCGTGTCGAGCCGCTTTTCCGGCGAGATGCGGCCGAGGAACGCGAGGTAGCCCGGCTCGACATCGGGGATCGGCTTCAGCAGGTTTTCCGGCAGGCCGTGGTAGACGGTCGACAGCCAGTTTGCCTGCGGCAGCGGCATGCGCTGGTTGTCCGAAATCGACACGACCGGCACGTCGCTGAACGTGTTGAAGATCGGCTGCAGTTCCGGCAGGTCGAGGCGCCCGTGCATCGTGGTGAGGAACGGCACGTCCTGGCGCGCGAACAGCGAGAACGGGTAATAGTCGATGTGGAAGTGAAGCACTTCGAATTCGTCCGCCCGCCGGCGCACTTCTTCGAGCAGCAGCATGTGCGGCGCCATCACGTCGCGAATCGACGGGTCGAGGCGCAGCGCCTGCGGCCAGAACGCTTCGAGCTTCGCCGAGGTCTTCGAGTCGCCGCTCGCAAACAGCGTGACATCGTGGCCCTCCTCCACCAGCGCTTCGGTCAGGTAGGACACCACCCGTTCCGTACCGCCATACAGCTTGGGAGGAACCGCCTCGTGCAGCGGAGCGATTTGAGCGATTCGCATGGAAAGAACTCCTCGAATAAAGAAAGCAATTGACTGCAATAGATTGGAAGCGACTCGCGTTGCTCGCCTCGCCAGCCGCCCCGTAGGCCCGCGGCCCGGCGTCTGTTTCTTCGAGAAATCCTGCGATGGATCGCTTTTGGTAAGGATGCCCTGAGCGCGCACCCGTCATCTGGCCGGCCGTGTGCCGCAAAAGCGCCACGACCGGTTTGCTGGACGAATGCCCGACCTCTTTCAGCGGACAACCGAGCCCGCATTATCGGGGCTCACGGCCCCGCGCGACGCCGAACATTTCAAAGACTTTACGTTGTTACAAAGTGGAAACACTTTGCAAACCCTTGTTTTACAACGAAGTTCTAGATTAGGGACCGGTCGCCGCATGCGATGCGTGCCTGCACCGAGCCGGGCACGCCGCCTGCTCCGGCCGAAAGACCGGCTGCGCTTGCGGGTGCGGCTACGGTTGCGTGGGCCGCTGAATGGCGATTGTAATTGTATCCCAAAATAAATTGGCGTCCCGCACGATTCGTTGGCTTGACGCGGCTTTTAGCGGGTTCGCCCGCGCAACTGTTGTATTAATCCATCGCAGGACGAATTGCTCCGCGTTGCCGTCCAGACACGGCGAATTGGCGCGGGCATGTTTACAATGCCAAGGATCCGGCTTTCAAGCCGATGCGCGCCGATGCCGATAGCGTTGCATGACACAAACCCGAATCACGCCCACCACTCGATCAATTGGAACATCTGACCATCGCGCAGCGCAACGCCCATAACGCAAAGCTTGCGAGCTATGCGCACCGGCCGCTTGCGTTCCTGTTTCGCTTCATCCGCCGCCATCCGCTTGCCCATGCCATCGTGCTGTGCAGCGTATTCGCGGCCGTCGGCTGCGCGCTCGCCTCCCAGTACGCGATCAAGCACCTGATCGACGTGCTCGGCCAGGGGCGCCATCATCCGGGCCCGCTGTGGACCGCGTTTGCGGTGCTGGTCGGCCTGATCGCCGCGGACAACCTGCTGTGGCGGATCGGCGGCTGGGTCGCCGCGCACACCTTCGTCGCCGTCACCGGCGACCTGCGCCGCGACCTGTTCCAGTACCTGAGCGGACACGCGCCCACGTACTTCACGGAAAAGCAGCCGGGCACCCTGGCGAGCCGCATCACGGCAACGTCGAACGCGGTGTACACCGCCGAGAACACCACCGCGTGGAACGTGCTGCCGCCGTGCATCGCGGTGGTCGGCGCGATCGTGATGATCATCTCGGTCAATCCGCTGATGGCGGCCTGCCTGCTCACGTGCTCGGCCATTCTTGCGATCGTGCTCTACAAGCTCGCCGGGCGCGGCTCGGTGCGGCATCACAATTTCGCCACCCGGGCGGCCGCGGTCGACGGCGAACTGGTCGACGTGATCGGCAACATGGGGCTCGTGCGCGCATTCGGCATGACGTTTCGCGAACAGGCGCGCTTCGGTTCCACGGTGCAGGCCGAGCTCGACGCGCGCCAGCAAAGCCTGCTCTACCTCGAAAAGCTGCGCCTGCTGCACGCGGTGATCACCGCGATGCTGTCGGCCGGCCTGCTCGGCTGGGCGCTGTGGCTGTGGAATCAGGGCCGCGCGACGTCCGGCGATATCGTGCTCGTCAGTTCGCTCGGCTTCACGATCCTGCATGGAACGCGCGATCTCGCGGTGGCGCTCGTCGACGTGACGCAGCACGTCGCGCGGCTCTCGGAAGCCGTGCGCACGCTGCTCGAACCGCACAGCATGCCGGACCGCGCCGACGCGGTGGAACTGGTGCCGCAAGGCGGACGCATCGATTTCGAGCAGGTGACGTTCGCATATCCGCGCCGCCGGCCGATCCTCGATCACTTCGACCTGCGCATCGAGCCGGGGCAGCGCGTCGGGCTCGTCGGCAAGTCGGGGGCGGGCAAATCCACGGTGCTCGCGCTGCTGCAGCGCTTCTATGAAACCCAGGGCGGGCAGATCAGGATCGACGGCCAGGAGATCGCGGCGGTCACCCAGGATAGCCTGCGGCATACGATCGCGGTCGTGCCGCAGGACATCGCGCTCTTTCATCGCACGATCTACGAAAACATCGCCTATGGCCGCCCCGACGCAACCCGCGACGAAGTGTACGCGGCCGCGCGCGAGGCCCGTTGTGCGGACTTCATCGAGGCGATGCCGGAAGGCTATGACACGATCGTCGGCGATCGCGGCGTGAAGCTCTCGGGCGGGCAGCGCCAGCGGATCGCCATCGCCCGCGCGATCCTGAAGAACGCGCCGATCCTGCTGCTCGACGAAGCGACATCGGCACTCGACAGCGCGTCGGAAGAAGCGATCCAGCACGCGCTCGACCGGCTGATGGTCGGCCGCACCGTGGTGGCCATCGCGCACCGCCTGTCGACGCTCAGCAGCTTCGACCGCATCATCGTGATGAGTGCGGGCAAGGTAATCGACGACGGCAGTCCCGACGAACTGCGCAACCGGCCGGGCCTGTATCGCGACCTGCTGGCGAAGCAGCACGGCAAGGGCAGCACGCTGCATGCGGGCGGCAAGAAGTTCGACGAGCACCACGTCGCCTGACCAACATTCGAGCCGGACGCCGGCGGTACGCACCGGCGCGCGGCGCCTGGCGCCGCCGCTACGGAGGCACCAAAAAGGCCGCTTCACGAAGCGGCCTTCCTGCTTCAAACCGGCGGCAGACCTGACGGCGCCTCCGTCAACTCCGGCGCCCACGGTCGCCCGTCGTGCCACGACCCCGGCGGCAAACCCGCCGCGCGCCCGCCGCTACCCGCCCGGCGACATTGGCGCGAACGACACGTCGTCGGTCGCGACCGCCTGCAGATCCCGCATGAAATTGTCTCGCCACACCGAGACGTTGTTTTCGCGCAGTTGCGCCATCATGTCGCGATAGCGCGCCTGGCGCGCGGCAAGCGGCATCGCGAGCGCCTCGCCGAGCGCTTCCGCCATCCCGTCGATATCGACCGGATTGACGATCAGCGCGCCGTCGAGCTCCTGCGCGGCCCCCGCAAAGCGCGACAGCACCAGCACGCCGGGGTCTTCCGGATCCTGCGCGGACACATATTCCTTGGCGACGAGGTTCATGCCGTCGCGCAGCGGCGTCACGTACCCGACGTGCGCCGTGCGAAAGAGGGCCGCCAGCACCGGCCGCTCGTATTGCCGGTGAATGTAGAGGATCGGCGCCCAGTCGAGCTCCGCAAAACGCCCGTTGATGCGCCCCGACTCGCCTTCGAGCTGCACGCGGATGTCCTGGTACGCATGGAGGTCGGCGCGCGTCGGCGGCGCGATCTGCAGAAACGACACGTTGTTGCGATGCGCGGGCACGTGGTCGAGCAGCCGCTCGAACGCGCGGAAACGCTCGACGAGGCCCTTCGAGTAGTCGAGCCGGTCGACGCTCATGATCAGCTTGCGCGAATGCAGCGTCGCTTTCATCGTGCGTACCGGCTTGCCGCGCTCGCCCGCTTTCGCAAGTTCGGCAATCTCGTCCGGATAGACGCCGATCGGATAGGCCGCCGCGGCCAGCGTGCGGCCGAACGCGTGCACGCTGTCCGGCGCGCCGGTGCGCGCCTCGACGGCGCCGCCCGCTTCGTTGACGATATAGTCGCAAAAAGCGCGCAGATCCGGCGCGGTCTGGAAGCCGAGCAGGTCGAACGAGCACAGCGCCTTCACCAGCGCGCGATGAGGCGGCACCGTCAGCAGCACCTGGGCGGCCGGAAACGGAATGTGCAGGAAAAAGCCGATCCGGTTGCGCACGCCCGCCGCCCGCAATGCCTCGGCAAACGGGATCAGATGGTAGTCGTGCACCCAGATCACGTCGTCCTCGCGCAGCAGCGGCACCAGTTGCTGCGCAAGCCACGCGTTGACGCGGCAATAGCCTTCGAAGTCGTGCCGGTCGTACTGCAGCAGATCCGACCGGTAGTGGAACGCGGGCCACAGCGTGGCGTTCGAGAACCCGCGATAGTACTGGTCGTAGTCGCGCCGCATCAGCGCGATCGTCGCGAAGGTCACCGGCCCGCGCTCCTCGACCTTGATCTGGGGCTGCCCCGACGCGAGCACGTCGCCGCTCCAGCCAAACCACATGCCGCCGGTTTCCTTCAACGCATCGTAGACGCCCACCGCCAGGCCGCCGGCGGCCGGCCCCCCTTCCGAGATCGGCGCGACCCGGTTCGATACGATAATCAGTCGGCTCATGACGCGCGGTGTCCGTGCGAAAGGGCGTTGACGGCGGGAAGCGGCACGCTGGTCATGCGTGGGGCGCGGCCGCGACGATCGCCTCGAGCCACCCGATCAGCGCGTCCACCGAATCGACGCGCGCGCGCGCGATCGTCTCGCCGGCGCCGACCTTGATCGACACACCGCCCCGCTCGTTGACGACTGCGAAACCTTTCTCGTCGGTCAGGTCGTCGCCGGCAAAGACCGGAACGCGGCCGACGAACGGCGGCTCGTCGAGGAACGCCCGCATCGCGCGCCCTTTGTCGACATCCTTCGGCTTGATCTCGTAGACCATCTTGCCGGGCTGCAGCACGTAGGCTCCGGCGTAGTCGGCAACCAGCCGCTCGGTGGCCGTGCGCGCCGCGCCTTCGTGTTCCGGCGCGTTGCGAAAGTGCAGCGCGAGTGCCGCGCCCTTGATCTCCAGCAACATGCCCGGATGCGCGTTGACGACCTCGGCGAGCGCACGCTCCATCCGCAACAGCCGCTCGTCGTGAAAGCCGATGCGCTGCGTATCGCCATTCGCGTCGCGGCGCTCCGCGCCGTGCAGGCCCGCGACCGGCAGATCCGGCATGCCGAGAAAGCGGTCGATGCTATCGATGCCGCGGCCCGACACCACCGCCACCGCGCCGTGAGTCAGGCGCCGCAGCGTGCCCAGCAGCGCGATCACGTCTGGACGCACCAGCACGCCATCGGGCGTGGGCGCCAGTTCGACGAGGGTGCCGTCGAAATCGAAGAAAAATGCGGTCCCGCTCGGAGACAGAACAGCCGGAAGTGCTTGCATCGGTTTATCTTGCCTCTATGCCGCTCGTCGCTGCAACAGTGTGCGCATCTTACCGCGCCCGGCCTTATTTTTCGAGACAGTAAGGCGCGCGGGCCTGTCGGCGCGGCTGCGCAGCCTAGTCGCGCATCCGTTGCGTGCGAACGACCCACGGCGCGGCTTCAGCAAGCTTTCGGCCCGCTGCCTCGTGCTGCGTCATAGCGTCTCGCGGAGGCGTCGATGCGGGGTCCGACGTATGCCGTCCGCCGGGAAAGTGCGCTACAGTCGCAACGAGGCTGGCCGCTGCGCGCGTGCGCAATCGCACGGGCACGGTGCGCGGCGCCGGCTCCCGGCACGAGGATCGCCCTCTCCTACGGACTCAGGGATGCCCGCTTTGTTCGCCAGAAAATCGCGCCCGTCCCGGCGCGCGCCGCGCCGCCCTCCCGGCGCATGGGGCGCGGGCCTGGCCGGCCTCGCCGTCGCGGCCGCGCTGTGCGTGTTGCCCGGCTGCACCCATAGTGGACCGCCGTGGCACCTGACGAACGTTCAGGGCCATCTGCCGGATCTCGACTTCTCGCTGGTCGACGATGCGGGCCGCCCCGTCACCGGCAAGACCTACCTCGGCGACACAACGCTCGTCTACTTCGGCTACACGCACTGCCCCGATGTGTGCCCGGAAACGCTCGCCCGGCTCGTGCAGGTCATGGGCGAACTCGGTCCGGACGCGAAGCACGTGCGCATCCTGTTCATCTCGGTCGACCCGGCGCGCGACACGCCCGCCGTCATGCACGCCTATGTCGACGCGTTCGATGCGCAGCACGCGGTAGGCCTGAGCGGCACCGCCGGGGAAATCCGTACGCTCGCGCGCGAATACCGGGTGGCCTACCAGTTCGGCAAGCCCGACGCGAGCGGCAACTACGAGGTCACGCACAGCTCGGCAATCTATGTGTTCGACGCGCGCGGCCGGGCACGCCTGCTCGCCACCGGTCACGACACCTCGCAGGCGATCGCGGCGGACCTGCGCCGGATCATCGGCGCCGCTGGCTAAACCGCGTCACCTCGCCCACCGCACGCGCACCCCGTCATGATGACTCTGCTCTACTGGCTCGATCCCTGGGAACCGTCGCCGACGGTCGTCATCGCGGTGCTGAGCGCCGCGATCCTGTTCGCGCGCGGGGCACGCAAGGCGCGCGTGTCGTGGCGACGCCAGCTGTCGTTCTGGTTCGGGCTCGTCTCGCTCTACGCGGTGCTGCACACGCGGCTCGATTATTACTTCGAGCATGAGTTCTTCATGCACCGCGCGCAGCATCTGGTGCTGCATCACCTCGGCCCGTTCTTCATTGCGCTGTCGTATCCGGGCGCGGCACTGCGCGCCGGCGTGCCGTTCCGCTGGCGGCAACGCATCGTGCGGCCCATGCTGAACGCGGCGCCGGTGCGCCTCGCGCTTGACGTGCTGCTGCATCCGGCGGTTGCGCTGTTGCTGTTCGTCGGGCTGATCTATTTCTGGCTGTTTTCTCCGATTCATTTCATTGCGATGCTCGACTGGCGTCTGTACCGCGTGATGAACTGGAGCATGGTGATCGACGGCCTGATGTTCTGGTGGCTCGTGCTCGACCCCCGCCCCGCCCCGCCCGCACGGCTCGCGCCGGGCCGCCGGGTGCTGCTCGTGATCGCGGCCATTCCGCCGCAGATCCTGCTCGGCGCGTACATCTTCTTCACGCCCCACGAGCTGTATCCGATCTATTCGATTTGCGGGCGTGCGTTCACGTGGCTCAGCGCGATGCGCGACCAGCAGATCGGCGGCCTGCTGCTGTGGATTCCGGGCTCGATGATGAGCGTCGCAGGCGCGCTGATCGCGTTGCGTCACTGGATGCGGCTGTCCGCGCGCGGCCGGTTGCGCAGCGATCGTCCGCGGCGCGGCGCGGGCACACCCGCGCCCGCATCCGCGACGCAACCGAGCGCGCAGCACGGCAGCTAACGCCGGCTGACAGCACGTGATCAAGGATTCGGCCGGGCTCGGGCCGGCACCCTCCGTCGTCCTGCGCGAGCGCGCTCACGCCGAGCGCATCCAGACGTGCGGAATCCCGTCCTCGTCGTGCACCTCGGACATCGCGGCAAAACCGAACGCACCGTAGAAATCCTGCAGATGAGCCTGTGCGTGCAGCCGGACCGGCGTACCGGGCCATTGCGCGCGGATGTGGCCGAGCGCTCGTGCGAGCAATGCATTGCCGAGCCCTTTGCCGCGGAATCCGGCTGTCGTCAGCACGCGGCCGATGCGGATATCCGCGTCGGTCTCGTCCGGCAGCAGCACCCGCAGATAACCCGCGAGCGTCGGCCTCGCCGCCCCTTCGCCGAACGCCAGAAGATGCCACGCCTGCGTATCGAGGCCGTCGATATCCCCGTAGACGCAGTTCTGCTCGACGACGAACACCTCGTTGCGGGCGGCCAGCATCGCGTAGACCTCGGCAAGCGTGAGCGCGTCGAACGGCTTCCAGCGCCATTCGATGCCTGCGGGCGCGACTTCGGAGTGCGGCGGCTGATTCATGGGACGGGGCGGCGATGGTGGCGGAAAAAAGGCATTATGCCGCGAACGGCATGCGTCCGAAAAGCGCGGCGCCCCCTCGACTGGCGCGGCCGGCCGGCGGGTTGGACTGGGACCGCGTCGCGTCATGTCTCGTCTCGTCACGGCAGCCCGCTCGCCGTGGAGCGCGAATGCCTCGCAGTCGCTGCGTATGGCTGCGTGTCGCTGCGTGTCGCTGCGTGTCGCTGCGTGTCGCTGCGTGTCGCTGCGTGTCGCTGCGTGTCGCTGCGTGTCGCTGCGTGTCCCTGCGTGTCCCTGCGTGTCGTCGCATGTCGTCGCATGTCGTCGCATGTCGTCGCATGTCGTCGCATGTCGCTGCACCATTGATCTGCAGTCCCAATTAAATGGAAATCTTTCTACCGTCCGCGGACAGGTGAAGTCATTCCCCCGCATCGACCACGTCGACCGCTTCGACCGGATGCTGAAGATGGGTCAGCAGGCTGTCAGCGCCGCACAGATGCAGCGCGCCGATCACGACGAGCGTGCGCCCGGGCGCTTGTGCCAGCGCGCGAATCCGCGGCGCCCATGCGCGGTTGCGCGCATCGAGAATCGCCTCGCGCAGGCCGGGCAGCCCAAACAGGGGCGTCGCGGATGCGATCTGCCAGAGTGCGGCGAGATCCCGCTGCAGCCACGCGGCCTGCATCTGTTCGAGGGTCCGCTGGGGTTCGCCGGGATCCGCGAGCAGCGTCGCCAGACCGTCGCGGATTGTCGCGAGCGGAATCGCTTCGAGCGACGCGGCGATCTCTTCGGCGCTTTCGAGGTACCGCCAGGATTTCGCGTCGCCGAGCGCCCTGCGCTGCAGCCTCGGTTCGACGCCCTCGACCACGCGCTGACACAGCATCGGCGCGGCGATCAGCACCGCCCACGGCTTGAGCGCGCGCAGCGGCGCGAGCGCGCCCTCGGCCGGCCACGAGCGCGCCAGCTGGTTCCACCGCTCGGGGCCCAGCCACTGTTCGAGCGCCGTGTCTTCCGGTTGCCGCAACAGCGGCAAAAAGGCGCCCGCATCGGATTCGAATACCAGTGACTCGGCCCAGTCGAACGCGCGGTCGATCCACACGGGCATGCGCGGGCTGGACGCGGCGAACAGATGCATCGAGCCGAGCAGACGAATCGATGTCCCGGCGAGTTGAACGTACATGGTGGCGAATCCGAGAGTCGGCGACAGTGACGGCAGCCGGTCGTTGAAGGCCTCATCGTAGCCGAATCGAGGCAGCGCGGGGATCCGGCGAAAACCGATCCGAAAAAAACAGAGCGGAAAAAACAGGGGGGAGAAAAAGCACAAGAAAAAAGAAAAGCCCCGACAAGTCGGGGCTTTTCCTTGACTGCTGGAGGCGCGAGCCGGAGTCGAACCGGCCTGGACGGCTTTGCAGGCCGCTGCATAACCGCTTTGCTATCGCGCCATAAGCGGACTGCGGGCACCGTCGCAACAGGTTGCGCATGCAACGGTCTCGCAGATTTTTGCCGGTAAGCAGCCTGACTGCTCAGGTCGCCACCAAACAAAAAGGGAAGCGTTGCTTCCCCGTATGTGTGGAGCGGGAGACGAGTCTCGAACTCGCGACCTCAACCTTGGCAAGGTTGCGCTCTACCAACTGAGCTACTCCCGCATGGTCCTGCACAACAGCGCGTTTCGCGCGCGAGCTGCCACCGCTCACCGTGAAACACACCTGCAAGCAGCGCGAAGACGCTGCCCAAAAATCTGGAGCGGGAGACGAGTCTCGAACTCGCGACCTCAACCTTGGCAAGGTTGCGCTCTACCAACTGAGCTACTCCCGCATGATCCTGCTTGCTGCTCCGCGCATCCGGTACCGCGTGCATCGGAGAAACGAGATTATGGAGAAAGCGCAGAAACGTGTCAAGCCCTCGATTGCGGGACGTCCCGTGCGGGCGCCCTCACAGATGGCCGCCCCGTTCGCGGATCTGCGGCCACGCGAGCTTCATGTAGTAGAGCATCGACCAGATCGTCAGGAATGCCGCCAGTACGATGAGCCACATGCCCCACACGCGCGTGTCGAGCGTGACGCCCGGCGCGAGCGGCACGGGCCCGTACAGCAGCAGCATCGGAATCGCGATCATCTGGCAGGCGGTCTTGAACTTGCCGAGCGAATTGACCGCGACGCTCTTCGACGCGCCGATCTGCGCCATCCACTCGCGCAGCGCCGAGATCGCGATCTCGCGCCCGACGATGACGAGCGCAATCGCCGCATCGAGCCGCGCAAGCTGCACCAGCACGAGCAGCGCAGCGGTCACCATCAGCTTGTCGGCCACCGGATCGAGAAATGCGCCGAACGATGAGGTCTGGTTCCACTTGCGCGCGAGAAAGCCGTCGAACCAGTCCGTCAGCGCGGCGAGGATGAAGATGGTCGCGGCCGCCACGTTGCGGTGCGCGAGGCTCAACATCATGTCCGGCAGATAGAACACGCCGACGACGAGCGGAATCAGCACGATCCGCAGCCACGTCAGAAATATCGGGAAATTGAACGGCATGAGCAGGCGCAGCGTCAGACCAAGGGAGATGCAATTGTGCCGTGTCGCACGGCCTGCCACAAGCGAACGCGATGCGCAACCCCGAGCGCGGCGCAGCGCAATCAGTGCAACTGCCGATAGATCTGCTCGGCGAGCGCCCGCGAGATGCCTTCGACGCTCGCCAGATCGTCGATGCTCGCCGCCACCACGCCGCGCAGCCCGCCGAAGCGGGCGAGCAGACGCTGGCGGCGTTTCGCGCCGACGCCCTCGAGCTCTTCGAGCCGCGACGTCTGGCGCGTCCTGGCGCGCTTCGCGCGCATCCCGGTGATCGCGAAGCGGTGCGCCTCGTCGCGGATCTGCGCAACCAGCATCAGCGCCGCGCTCTCCTTGCCGAGTTCCAGCGGCGCGCGGCCATCGGCAAAAATCAGCGTCTCGAGGCCGACCTTGCGCCCTTCCCCCTTCGCGACACCGACCAGCATCGAGCAGTCGAGGCCGAGCTCCGTGAAGACCTGGCGGGCGATCTCCACCTGACCCTTGCCGCCGTCGATCAGCACGATGTTCGGCAACAGCGCGCGACCCGGCGCATCGGGTGCATCGGCCGCATCGGGCACCGTATCGGGCGCCAGCGCGTCCGCATCGGCGGCTTGCGCGGCGGCCTGCGCGACCCTCTTCTCGTAGCGGCGCGTCAGGACCTGGCGCATCGCCGCGTAATCGTCGCCCGGCGTGATGCCGGCGATGTTGTAGCGCCGGTACTCCGACGACTGCATCTTGTGATGGTGATAGACGACGCACGACGCCTGGGTCGCCTCGCCCATCGTGTGACTGATGTCGAAGCACTCGATCCGCAGGTGCGCGAGATCCTCGCCGTCGAAGCCGAGCGTATCGGCAAGCGCGCGCGTGCGCGATTGCTGCGAGCCCTGCTCGGAGAGCAGCCGCGCGAGTGCGAGACGCGCGTTCTGCTGCGCCATGGCGAGCCACGCGCGCCTTTGCCCCTGCGGCTGACGCAGCAGCGTCACCTTGTGACCCGCCTGCTCTGTCAGCAGATCGACCAGCTCGCGGTTCGCCGGCGCGTGGCTGACCACCAGCACGGGCGGCGCCCGGTTGCCGAGATAGTGCTGCGCGATGAACGCATCGAGCACCTCGGCCTCGATGCCGGTCGCAGCGCGTGCGGCCGCGGCCTGCGGAGCCGCGGCCGGCGCGCGCTGCGCACCTTCTGTATGCGGTGCGTCGGCTTCGGCATCATCCCCACCGGCGCCGATCGCACCGGCCTCGTCCTCCGCCAACGCGGCACCGGCCGCGTCGAGACCCGCCGCGCGCGGCCCGCGGCGGCCGCGCACGCCGCTCGGCAACGCCTGCGCGGCGAGGGCGATCGCGTCGTCACCGGTTGCGCCAAGCCCGCCTTCATCGAGCGTCAGCGCGCTCTCGACGTGTTGCGGGAAGTACGCCTTGTCGCCGAGATGACGTCCGCCGCGCACCATCGCGAGATTCACGCACACCCGGCCGCCCAGCGCGACCACCGCGAGGATATCCACGTCGCTGTCGCTGCCGACCTCGATCGCCTGCTGGTGCAGCACCGTCGACAACGAGCTCATCTGGTTGCGCACCGCTGCCGCCTGCTCGAACTTCAGCTCGGCCGCGAACGCATGCATCTTCTCCTCGAGCTCCGCCATCACCTCGTTCTGCCGGCCAAGCAGGAAGCGCGACGCATTGGCGACGTCACGCGCGTAATCCTCCGCACTGACCGCGCCGACACACGGCGCGCTGCAACGCCCGATCTGATGCAGCAGGCAAGGCCGCGTGCGGTTGCTGAACACCGAGTCCTCGCAGGTGCGCAACTGGAACACGCGCTGCAGGATCTGGATGCTCTCGCGCACTGCCCACGCGCTCGGGAACGGGCCGAAATACTGGTTCGCGCGATCGACCGCGCCGCGGTAATACGCCATGCGCGGGAACGCATGGCCGGTCAGCTTCAGATACGGATACGACTTGTCGTCGCGAAACAGGATGTTGTAGCGCGGCGCGAGCGCCTTGATCAGATTGTTTTCGAGCAGCAGCGCCTCGGCCTCCGAGCGCGTGACGGTGGTCTCGATGCGCTCGATGCGCGTGACCATCATCGCAATGCGCGGCGACAGCAGCGTCTTCGTGAAATAGCTCGAGACGCGCTTCTTCAGGTCGCGCGCCTTGCCCACGTAGAGCACCGTGCCTTGTGCGTCGTAGTAGCGGTACACGCCGGGCAGATGCGGCAACTGGGCAAGCACCGGTTTCGGCTCGAAAACGGACGGGGCGCGAGGGGAGTCGGGAGCGTCGGAAGCGTCGGGAGCGGTCATGCGGAATCGGGCGAAATCAGACGGAACCGGACGGAATACCGCGTCCCGGTGTGCGCGGCAACTGGAATGGGTGCTTTAAAATCGCCAGTTTAGAACATTCCGGTCGCGTCCGAGACGCGCACGCCATGCCGTCCATTCCGCCGTCCACCCCGCAGCCGGGTTTGCAGTCAGGCTCGCAGTCCGATCCGCAGCCAGGCTCGCAGCCGGGCTTCGCGTCAGTCTCCCCGCGAGGCTCGCCGTCCGCCAGGCCGTCGGACTCGCAGCCTGCTGCGCTGCCTGGGTCATCGGCTTCGCCGGCCCGCGGTCCCGCCGGGTCGCCGCCTGCGTGCGACCTCTTTTGCGCGGTGATCGACAACTTCGGCGATATCGGCGTGTGCTGGCGCCTCGCGCGCCAGCTCGCGCACGAACACGGCTGGCAGGTGCGCCTGTTCGTCGACGATCTGCGTCCGTTCCAGCGGCTGTGCCCGTCCGTCGTGCCGGAACGCGCGCGCCAGCGGATCGACGGCGTCGTCGTCGAACACTGGCACGCGCCGGCGCAGGCGGGCGAGGCGCTCGCGGTAGCCGACGTCGTCATCGAGGCATTCGCGTGCGAAATTCCGCATGCGTACGTCGCCGCGATGAGCCGGCGCGCCCGCGCGCCCGTCTGGATCAACCTCGAATATCTGAGCGCCGAAGACTGGGTCGCGGACTTTCATTTGCGCCGCTCGCCCCACCCGCGCTATCCGCTCACGAAGACATTTTTCTTCCCGGGCCTCGGCGCGGGCACCGGCGGCGTGCTCAAGGAGCGCGGCCTCGATGCGGCGCGCGCCGCCTTCGAGGGGTCGCCGGATGCGCGCGCCGCATGGTGGCGCGCAGCCACCGGACAGCCGCCGCCCGCCGCCGGCAGCACCGTCGTCTCGCTGTTCAGCTACGAAAATCCCGCCGTCGACGCGCTGCTCGCGCAGTGGCGCGACGGCACCGCGCCCGTCGTGCTGCTGGTGCCCGAGGGGCGGATCTCCGGTGCAATCGGGCGCTTTTTCGGGCTGGAGACGTTCGCCGCCGGCACGCGCGCGCAGCGCGGCAACCTGCACGCGCATGCGCTCGCCTTCACCGACCAGTCGGGTTACGACGCGCTGCTATGGGCGAGCGACGTCAATTTCGTGCGCGGCGAAGATTCGTTCGTCAGGGCTCAATGGGCCGCGCGCCCGTTCGTCTGGCACATCTACCCGCAGGCGGACAACGCCCATCTGCCGAAGCTCGATGCCGCGCTCGCGCACTACGCCGGCCCGCTTCCCGCCGACGCGCGCGCCGCGCTTGCGCGCTTCTGGCACGCGTGGAACGGCGCCGGCACGCCCGACTGGACCGGTTTCTGGCGACACCGCGCAGCATTCGCGCAGCGCGCGCGCGAATGGGCCGGCGAGCTGGCCCGGCATGGCGAACTCGCCGGAAATCTGGCCGAATTCGCAAAAACTCAGTTAAAATAAGCGGTTATCCAATGAACAACGGCCGCCGTTGCCAGCCCCGCCCCAGAGGCCCGGCCCGTGCGCGGCCGGCTGCGCAGGCACGGCGCCGTCTCCGTCGCTCCCGTCCTGCACGCGTTCCGGCGCGCGTTGTCGGGCCGCACGCTCCGGGTAAGGAAGTCGTTCTTCGGGAAGATCGTGAGGCGGCCCCGCGCGGGCCGCACGCCGTTGAGCACCGTTGAAGCTATTGAAGCTATTTATTTCGCACAGGACAGTTTTATGAAGATCGCACAGGAACTCCGCACCGGCAACGTCGTGATGATCGGCAGCGACGCGATGGTCGTGCAAAAGACCGAGTACAACAAATCGGGCCGTAACGCCGCCGTCGTCAAGATGAAGTTGAAGAACCTGCTGACCGGCGCCGGCATGGAGTCGGTGTACAAGGCCGACGACAAGTTCGACGTGGTCCTGCTGGACCGCAAGGAAGTGACCTATTCGTACTTCGCCGACCCGATGTACGTGTTCATGGACGCCGACTACAACCAGTTCGAAGTCGAAGCGGAAATGATGGGCGACGCGCTGCACTACCTCGAAGACGGCATGCCCTGCGAAGTCGTGTTCTACAACGAAAAGGCCATCTCGGTCGAACTGCCGACCACGCTGGTGCGCGAGATCACGTACACGGAGCCGGCCGTCAAGGGCGACACGTCGTCGGGCAAGGTGCTGAAGAACGCCAAGCTGAACACCGGTTTCGAACTGCAGGTGCCGCTGTTCTGCAACATCGGCGACAAGATCGAAATCGACACGCGCACGCACGAATACCGCAGCCGCGCCTGAGCGCAGCCGCCACGCCAATGGCCGGCCAGTTGCGCCTTTGCGCGTCGCCGGCCGGACAAGAAAGCGCCCTGCGGGGCGCTTTTTCTTTTTTGCACGACCGTGTATGGTTGAAGAAAACTTTACCGGCACGATTGTTCCATTTGCCGGTCCCGAGGTTTTCCCGCACCCCGACCGTGCCCGCGCAGCGCCCGCAGCGCCCGCAGCGCGCCGCCGGCGCGGATCGCACATGGGTGGCACAGTGTCTGCTTCGAGGACGGATGAGCCCTGCAAGGCCCTTTGCTCTCCCGTCGGGAGAGGCGTCGTGAGCACGTGCAACGCTGGCGACCCGCTCGTGCCGCGGCCCGGTCATCCGTTCAACTGAACATCATTGCGCTTGCCATGCCACACGCCCTGATTGTCGAAGACGATCCCAATAGCCTCTCCGGCCTGTCCGCGATCGTCGCGGCCGACGGCTTTTCCGTGGACACCGCCACGACGCTCGCCGAGGCGCGCGCCGCACTGGCACGCTTCATCCCGGACGTCGTGCTGGTCGACCTGAACCTGCCGGACGGCAGCGGGCTCGACCTGCTGCAGCACCTGCCCGCGCAGCCGCCGGGCGGCGCGCTGCCGGTGATCGTGATGACCGGCAACGCCACCGTCGAGAGCGCGATCGAGGGACTGCGTCACGGCATCTGGGATTATCTGCTCAAGCCGGTGAACATTCCGCGCCTGCGCAGCCTGCTGGCGCGAATTCCGCGCCCCTACGAGCTGACCGAAGAGGTGCGGGTGCTGCGTGCGGCGCTGCGCGAACTCGGTCACTTCGGGCGAATGCTCGGCCGCAGCACCGCCGTCCAGCATGTCTACGACACGGTCGAGCACATCGCGCCGACCGAATCGGCGGTACTGATCTACGGCGAAGCCGGCACCGGCAAGGAAGCGGCGGCGCGCACGCTGCACGAAATGAGCCGGCGCCGCAAGGGGCCGTTCGTGCGCTTCGACTGCCGCTCGGCGGCGGGCATCAGCACGACGCGCTCGCTCGACGGCATTCTCTTCGGTCACGAACGCGGCGCGTTCAGCGGCACCGACCATCGCGAACAAGGCCTGCTCGAACAGGCGAGCGGCGGCACGCTGCTGCTCGACGAACTCACCGAATTGCCGCGCGCGCAGCAGGAGGCGCTGTGGCGTGTGCTCGATACGCAGATGTTCATGCGTCTGGGCGGCACCCAGCCGATCGTCACGGATTTCCGTCTGATCGCATCGACCTGCAAGCTGCCGCGTGCCGCGGTGGCCGACGGCAGCCTGCACGAAGCGCTCGCGCTGCGGCTCGAAGCAAGCGCCATCGCGCTGCCGCCGCTGCGCGAGCGCGGCGACGACGCCGCGCTGCTCGCGCAAACGCTCGTCGACGAACTGAATCGCGAAGCCGCCGGCCGCACGCCCGCAGATGCGCCGAAGCAGGCCAGCCCGGGCTTCGTGCGCGAATGTCTTGCGTACGAATGGCCGGGCAATGTGCGCGAATTGCAGGAGCGCGTGCGGCGCGCGTACCAGGCGTCCGGCGACGTGATCGAAACGCTGCACGCGGACGAATCCGGCGATGGACACGGCCGCGAACTGAACGGCAGCCGCGTGCAGGTGACCGTGGGCACGCCGCTCGCGGACGTCGAGGAAATGCTGATTCGCGCCACGCTCGACGCGGTCGGCGGCACCCGGCACCGCGCGGCGTCGCTGCTCGGCATCAGCCCGAAGACGCTCTACAACAAGCTGCAGCGGATGCGCCTCGGCTAACGCCATACGCCGTGCTGCGTATGGCGTATGCGCCGCTCGGCTCAGACTGCTTCGAGCGCGCGCTGCAGCAGCGCCTGCGCCTGCTGGTAGGCCGGCTCGGCCAGGAGCGCGTCCCACCGCAGCGCCGGCCCGCGCGGACGCATCCGCGCGAGCCGCGCACGCGACGCCGGCGTCGGCGTGAAATCCAGGGCATCGAGCACCTTCTCCGCTTCGTCGGGCTGATTGCAGATCAGCACCATGTCGCAGCCCGCCTGCAGCGCCGCGGTCGCTGCCTCGGTCAGCGTGCCGCCCTGGCGCGCGGCCTCCATCGAAAGATCGTCGCTGAAGATCGCACCGGCAAAGTTCAGCCGTCCGCGCAGGATATCCTGCAGCCAGATGCGCGAGAACCCGGCCGGCTTCGCATCGACGTGCGGATAGATCACGTGCGCCGGAAGCACCGCCGCGAGCGCGAGGCCGAGCCAGTCATACGGCGCGACGTCCTCGCGCAGGATGGCGTCGAGCGGACGCTCGTCGACCGGCACCGCGACGTGCGAGTCCGCCTGCGCGAATCCATGCCCCGGAAAGTGCTTGCCGCAGTTCGTCATGCCCGCGAGCGCGAGCCCGTGATTCAGGCTTTTGGCCAGCATCGCGACCGCATAAGGCAGGCGATGGAACGCGCGATCGCCGATCACCTGCGAGTGGCCGTAGTCCAGATCGAGCACCGGCGTGAAGCTCATGTCGACGCCGCAGGCACGCAGTTCCGCCGCGAGGATGTAGCCGACCGCCGTCGCCACGCCGGTCGCGCGCACAGCGTCGCGCTCCCACAGCGCGCCGAGCCGGCCCATCGCGGGCAGCAGCGTGAAACCGTCGGTGCGAAAGCGCTGCACGCGGCCGCCCTCATGGTCGACGGCGATCAGCAGGTCCGCACGCTCCGCGCGAATCGCATCGGTGAGCGCAAGCAGTTGCGCGCGGCTTTCGTAATGACGGGCGAACAGGATCACGCCGCCGGTCATCGGATGCGCAAGGCGGCGGCGATCGTCGGCGTTGAGCGTTTTGCCGGTGACGTCGAACATCACCGGACCAGGCAGGGTTGTCATCGGTTCGGATACCGGAAGGAACAGGCAGTCAGAAGATTCGGCGCCGTGCAGTCAGGCTGCGCCGGCCGGTATCGCGGCAACCGGCTCGGCCGTCTCGGCGACGACGAACGACACCGCGTAATCGCGTTCGTCGCTGATCGTCACGCGCGCGGTGATGCCGCGCGCGTCGAGCCACGCGGCGAGTTCGCCGGAAGCGACGACGATCGGCTTGCCGCCCGCTTCGTTCAGCGTCTGCAGCGCGCGCCAGGTCATCGGCCAGTGCATGCCGAGGCCGATCGCCTTCGAAAACGCTTCCTTCGCGGAGAAGCGCGTGGCGAGAAACGCGAGGCCGCGCGCAGCGGAACGCGCTGCGCGTGCGCGATAGACGCGCATCTCGTCCGGTCCGAGCACCTTCTCCGCGAAGCGCCCGTTCGTGCGCGTCATCACGGCCGCGATGCGGCTCACCTGGACGATGTCGGTACCGATGCCATAGATAGCCATGCGTGGAATTGCCCTCATTGCATCGTGGCGAAAGCGGTGCGCCCGGCGAGCCGCCTAACCGCGGGCCGCCACGCGCGCGGCGACCATGATCGCCTTCATCTCGCGCACCGCGTTGTCCCAGCCCGCGAAGATTGCATGCGCAACGATCGCGTGGCCGATATTGAGTTCGACGATACCGTCGATCGCGGCGATCGGCTGGACGTTGGTGTAATGCAGGCCGTGGCCCGCATTGACCTTCAGTCCGAGCGAGCGGCCCAGCTCGACGCCGCGCACCACCCGTTCGTATTCGCTCTGCTGCGCGGGCGCCTCGTGCGCTTCCGCGTAGCGGCCCGTGTGCAGCTCGATCACCGGCGCGCCCGCTTCGTGCGCGGCGCGGATCTGGGCCTCTTCGGGGTCGATGAAGAGCGACACGCGCACGCCCGCGCCGGCAAGCTGCCGGCACGCGGCCTGCACCGATCCGAACTGGCCGGCGACGTCGAGGCCGCCCTCGGTGGTCAACTCCTCGCGCTTTTCGGGCACGAGACAGGCATCGTGCGGTTTGACTTCGCAAGCGATGTCGAGCATCTCCTGCGTGACCGCGCATTCGAGATTCATGCGCGTTTTCAGCAGCGGACGCAGCGCGCGCACGTCGGCGTCGACGATATGCCGGCGGTCTTCGCGCAGATGCAGCGTGATCGCATCGGCGCCCGCCTCTTCGGCGGCCAGCGCCGCGCGGAGCGGATCCGGGTAGGACGTGCCGCGCGCGTTGCGCAGCGTGGCGACGTGATCGATGTTCACGCCGAGGTCGATCACGGTGGGAGACGTCAGGAAGAAGCTCATAGGTTCTGCAGATCGATCAGAATCTGGCGGGTCGCAAGCGGTACGCCGCCGAGGTAGGTATTGAGCAGAAAACGCATCAGCGTTTTGCTCTGCGCGACAGTCTGACTCCGATGGTAATCGTCCGCCTCCATGTCGAGCAAGGTCTGCCCGGCGATCACCGGCCATTGCGCGGGCAGCGCGTCCGAGGCTTCGCGCACGCCGCGCTCCGGGTCGAACACGTAACGCCCCTGCGGCAGCACCGCACCCCGCGATACGGTGCGATCGAGCGTCGCCGCGTAGCCGGTCTCGCGCAACAGCACGCGCTCGAACGAGCGCAGTACCTGCACCGCGGGCTCGTCGTGCGCGAGCCGCGTGAGCGTCACCAGATAGTGCTGGAACAACGGCGGATGCGGATCTTCGCGCGCGCAGAATTTGACCAGCAGCTCGTTCACGTAGAAACCGCATAGCAGCGCGTCGCCCGCGAGCGGCAGCATGCCGCCCACCCATTCGGCGCCGGTCAGCGTGCGCAGTTCGGATTTGCCCGACCACGACAGCGCAAGCGGCTGAAACGTCTGCAGGACACCCCGCAGCGCGGAATGCGGGCGCTTCGCGCCCTTGGCGACCAGCGCGAGCCGGCCGTGATCGCGCGTGAGCACGTCGATCACGAGACTCGTCTCGCGATACGGATAGCTATGCAGCACGAAACCCGGTTGCTCGCGAATCCGGCTGCCGGCCGCGGCGGCGCGCCGCGCCGCATCGCGCGGCGGCACGCCTGCCGGGCCGTCGCCGATGTCCCCGGACGACGCCGGCGAGGTCTTGCCGGCCCGCGGCTTCGAGGGCGCGCGTGGCGCAGCGGTCTGCTCGAACCCGTCGGGCTCGTCACCGGATTGCAGGGTCACCCATGCGTCATTCGTACCCATACGCGCGGAGTCCGGCTTCGTTATCGGCCCAGCCGCTCTTGACCTTGATGAAGGTCTCGAGATACACCGGTCCGTCGAACAGCTTCTCCATGTCGAGGCGCGCCTCGGTGCTGATCTGCTTCAGCTTCGCGCCCTTCTGGCCGATGATCATCGCCTTGTGCGTATCGCGATCGACGAGGATGGTGGCGAAAATACGCCGCAGACGGCCTTCCGTTTCGAACTTGTCGATCAGCACCGTGCTCGTGTACGGCAGCTCGTCGCCGGTCCAGCGGAACACCTTTTCGCGCAGGATTTCGGCCGCGAGGAAGCGCTCGCTGCGATCGGTCAGGTCGTCCTCCGCATAGATCGCCTGGCCTTCGGGCAGATACGGCTTGATGGTCGCGAGCAGACGCGTGATGTCGTCCGGATGCTTCGCGGACAGCGGGACGATTTCGTTGAACGGACGCCGTGCGCTCATCTGCTGCATGAACGGGTAGAGCGTGCGCTTGTCGGCGACGCGGTCGAGCTTGTTCGCAACCAGCAGCGTGGGCACCGACGGTGGAATCAGGTCGAGCACCTGCTGGTCATCCGGCCCGAAGCGGCCGGCTTCGATCACGAACAGGATCGTGTCGACCGACGTGAGCGTCGAGGTCACCGCGCGATTCAGCGAGCGGTTCAGCGCGCCGCTATGGCGCGTCTGGAAGCCTGGGGTATCGACGAAGATGTACTGCGCGTCGTCGAGCGTATGGATGCCCGTGATGCGGTGGCGGGTCGTCTGCGCCTTGCGCGACGTGATGCTGACCTTCTGGCCGACCAGCGCATTCATCAGCGTCGACTTGCCGACGTTCGGGCGGCCGACGATCGCGACCATGCCGCAGCGAAACACAGAGGGGGCGGATTCGTTCATATTCGGGCGACTGCGGAAGTCGTGTGCAGGCGCGCGGCAAGCCGCACGCCGGTGGCGTCAGTGGCCGGCGTCGGCGACGCGGCTCGATACCGCGCCGGCCACACCGGGTTCGAGTTCGGCAGCGGAGGCGGCACCTTGTGCGAGTTCGCGCGGGCGCGGCGCGAGCGGTTTGTCGGCGGCCTTGTCTGGGGCTTTGTCGGAGACTTTTTCCGGCGGGCGGTCGGGCCGCTCGGCGGCCCTCTCGGCCGGCCGGTCCGCGGCGCGCAGCGTGGAATCGGCACGTTCCACCGGCTTCTCCATGGCTTTATCCGCGATTCTGTCGGCTTTTTCCGTCTTTTCGCTACGCTCGGCTTTTTCCTTGTCCGCCCCGGCTTGCGCGCTGTATTCGACGTGAGCGGCCCGCATCACGGCGAGCGGCGCGTTCGCCGCGCGCTCGCTGCCCGCTTCGGCCGGCCTCGCGTCGCCGCGCGGGTGACGCTCGCTCTTGCGATCGGGCGTGCGCAGATCGAGCGCCGCCTGTACGCCGGCCACCCCCGGCACGATCTCCGGCTCGGCTTGCCGCGCCGCGCGCGCGTTCTTCGAGCGGCGCGGCTTCGCGACCACGGCCGGCGCGACCGCCATCACCTCTTCGAGCGCTTTTTTCGCCGCCGCCTGCTCGGCCGCGCGACGGCTCGCGCCCGAACCCGACACCTTCACCTCGAGCTTGGGCACCGTGCATTCGACTTCGAACTGCTGATTGTGCGCCGCACCATGCGTCGCGATGACGGTGTACGTCGGCAACGCGATCTTGTGGCCCTGCAGATACTCCTGCAGCAACGTTTTCGCGTCTTTGCCGAGCGTGCGCGGATCGATGTGATCGAGAATCGGCACGTAAAGCCGTTTGATGACGGTCTGCGCGGCCTCGAAGCCGCCGTCCAGAAAAATGGCGCCGAGAATGGCTTCGAAGGTATCCGCGAGGATCGACGGACGGCGAAAGCCGCCGCTGCGCAACTCGCCTTCGCCGAGCCGCAGCCCTTCCGAGATATTCAGGGCCTGAGCGATTTCATACAGCGACTGCTGTTTGACCAGATTGGCGCGAACGCGCGACAGGTCGCCCTCGTCCAGCTTGCCGAAACGTTGGAACAAAAGCGCAGCCACCGCACAATTCAGAACGGAATCGCCGAGAAACTCGAGCCGCTCGTTATGTGTGGCGCTATGACTGCGATGAGTGAGAGCCTGACGCAATAATTCCGCATTGCGAAATTCATAGCGCAAACGGCTTTCCAACGGAGATAGGGGCATGGGCAGAGTATAACGCGGGCGCCCGCCCCGGCGAAAACGCGGAGCGGCCGACGGAAAAGCGTGGTGATGCGACCTTACCGCGGATTTTTAAAGTGGGATGCCAACACGCCGCGCCCCGGATGAGCCGGGCACGGCGTGACGCGCGGCAAGTGCAATGAGACGTTAATGGATCGGCCCGATGCGCTTCAGATTGCTGAAGTTCATCCAGATAAAGAATGCGCGGCCCACGATATTCTGGTCCGGCACAAAGCCCCAATAGCGGCTATCCGCACTGTTATCGCGGTTGTCGCCCATCATGAAGTAATGGCCGGGCGGCACCTTGCAGGTCACGCCGTGCGCGTCATACGTGCAGTTGTTGCGGTAAGGAAAATCCTCCGCGCCGATGATGAACGGCGGCACGGCCGGATTGTTGAGGATGCGGTTCGTCGGGCCGAACAGGTCTTCCCGGTACTGCTTCGCGTAGCTCACGCTCTCTTCGTCGAAGAAGTCGGGCAGCGGCGTTTCCGGCACGGGCTTGCCGTTGATTGTCAGATGCTTGTCCTCGTAGCTCACGACATCGCCCGGCAGGCCGATCACCCGCTTGATGTAGTCGACCGACTGGTCCTTCGGATAGCGGAACACCACCACGTCGCCGCGCTCCAGCGGCCGGCCCTCGGTGATCTTCGTATTCGTGATCGGCAGGCGCAGGCCGTATTCGTACTTGTTCACGAGGATGAAATCGCCGACCAGCAGTGTCGGCACCATCGAGCCGGACGGAATCTTGAACGGCTCCACGACGAACGAGCGCACGAGGAACACGACCAGAATCACCGGGAAAAAGCTGGCCGTGTATTCGAGCCACCACGGCTGGCGCAGCTTTTCGTCGCGCAGATGCGCACGCGTCTGCGGCGCGTTTTCATCGGCGAAACGCTCGCCCACGCGGGCCTGCTGACGGTCGAACTCGACCACCGCGGCCTCCGCCGCCCGCCGCCGGCGCGGCAGAAAAAACAGCTTGTCGGCCACCCATGCGACGCCCGTCACGACGACGAGCACAAAAAGAATCAGCTCAAAATTCATAACGTTCCGTTTTTCGTGTTATTTGTCTTCGACGCGCAGGATCGCAAGGAAAGCCTCCTGCGGAATCTCGACGGTCCCGACCTGCTTCATCCGCTTCTTGCCCGCCTTCTGCTTTTCGAGCAGTTTCTTCTTACGGGTGATGTCGCCGCCGTAGCATTTTGCCAGCACATTCTTACGCAAAGCCTTGATGTTCTCGCGCGCGATGATGTTCGAGCCGATCGTCGCCTGGATCGCCACGTCGTACATCTGGCGCGGAATCAGCTCGCGCATCTTGGCGGCCACCTCGCGGCCGCGGAACTGGCTCTGCGAGCGGTGCACGATGACCGACAGCGCGTCGACCTTGTCGCCGTTGATCAGCATGTCGACCTTCACCACGTCGGCCGCGCGATACTCCTTGAACTCGTAGTCCATCGACGCATAACCGCGCGACACCGACTTCAGGCGGTCGAAGAAGTCGAGCACGATCTCCGCCATCGGAATCTCGTACGTGAGCTGGACCTGGCGGCCGTGATACTGCATGTTGATCTGCGCGCCGCGCTTTTGCGTGCACAGCGTGATCACCGCGCCGACGTACTCCTGCGGCATGTACAGGTTGACCGTGACGATCGGCTCGCGCACTTCCTCGATACGCGACGGCTCGGGCATCTTCGCCGGATTCTCGACCATCAGGACGGAGCCGTCCCGCTGCAGCACCTCGTACACGACGGTAGGCGCGGTCGTGATCAGGTCCATGTCGAACTCGCGTTCGAGCCGTTCCTGGACGATCTCCATGTGCAGCAAGCCAAGGAATCCGCAGCGGAAGCCAAAGCCCAGTGCCTGCGACACTTCCGGTTCGTACTGCAGCGATGCGTCGTTGAGCTTGAGCTTCTCCAGCGACTCGCGCAGCGCGTCGTACTGGTTCGCCTCGACCGGGTAGAGGCCGGCGAACACCTGCGGCTTCACTTCCTTGAAGCCGGGCAGCGGTGCGGGCGCCGGATTCGTGACCAGCGTGACGGTGTCGCCGACCTTCGCCGCGGCCAGCTCCTTGATGCCGGCGATGATGAAGCCGACCTGCCCCGCCGACAGCTGTTCGAGATTCTTCGACTTCGGCGTGAACACGCCGATATGCTCGACCGGATACTGTGCGCCGGTCGCCATCAGGCGAATCCGGTCCTTCGGGCGCAGCGTGCCGTTGACGAGGCGCACGAGCATCACGACGCCGACGTAGTTGTCGAACCAGGAATCGATGATGAGCGCCTGCAGCGGCGCCTCGGGATCGCCCTTGGGCGGCGGCACCCTGGCGATCAGCGCCTCGAGCACGTCTTCGACGCCGAGGCCGGTCTTCGCGCTGCAATGCGTCGCGTCGGCCGCGTCGATGCCGATCACGTCCTCGATCTCGGCAATCGCGTTCTCCGGATTGGCCGCCGGCAGGTCGATCTTGTTCAGCACCGGCACGACCTCGACACCCAGCTCGATCGCGGTGTAGCAGTTCGCCACCGTCTGCGCCTCGACGCCCTGGCTCGCGTCCACCACCAGCAGCGCGCCTTCGCACGCGGACAGCGAGCGGCTGACCTCGTACGAAAAATCGACGTGCCCCGGCGTGTCGATCATGTTCAGGTTGTAGACCTTTCCGTCGCGGGCGCGATAGGCGAGCGCCGCCGTCTGCGCCTTGATGGTGATGCCGCGCTCGCGCTCGAGGTCCATCGAGTCGAGTACCTGGGCTTCCATCTCGCGGTCCGACAGGCCCCCGCAAATCTGGATGATGCGATCGGCGAGCGTCGACTTGCCATGGTCGATGTGCGCAATGATCGAAAAGTTACGAATATGATCCATTCAGTGCCGATCAAGCGAAAAAGGCGCGCTCGGACAATTGCAGAGCACGCCTTGTCAATAGGTGCAAAACTTCCGTATTTTAGCCGAAAACGCCGGTGCCCCGGCATCCTTGACCTCCGCCGGCATGCGCGTGCGCGCACCGGCTACGCCGCGCTAGCGCGGATGCGTCGACAACGCGGCCCGAACCCGGGGCGCGTCGAGGCGATAGCGGCACAATTCGACGCCATCGCACACCAGCACCGGAACGAGCTCGTCGTATCGCGCGAGCAGCGCCGGGTCCGCGTCGATGTCGACGCTCTGCAGTTGCGCGCCGTACTCCGCCAGAAGCGGCTCCAGCGCGGCCTGCATGTCTTCGCACAGATGGCACCACGCGCGCCCGTACAGCACGAGCGAGGCCGCCGCGCTCATTTCTGCGCGGCGCCGCCGCGAGGGCGCAGCGGCACGAACTGCGTGTTGTCGCCGCGGCGCACGAGCACCGCCACGAGCTTCTGCGAGTCGAGGTGCGCGGTGAGCTGGTCGAACTGCCGCGCGCTCGTGATGTCCGTGTCGCCCACCCGCAGGATGATGTCGCCCTTCTGCAGGCCGGCCCGCGCCGCCGGTCCGTCGACCTGTTCGATCCGCACGCCGCCATGGATTTTCAACGACTTCAGCTGGCTCGCGGACAGATCGCCGACCGCGATCCCCAATGCATTGGTCGCGCGCGGCCTCGGCGGCGGCACCGGACTGTCACCGGTTTTCACCGTCTTGTCCGGCTGCATTTCGGCGACCGTGATCGGCAATTCGCGCGTCTGCCCCTTGCGCCACAGCGTGATGGTCGCCTTCGTGCCCGGTTTGGTTTCGCCGACCATGCGAGGCAGGTCGGTTGCGTTCTCGACGCTCCTGCCGTTGAACTTCAGAATGATGTCGCCCGGCTGCACGCCGGCCTTGTCGGCCGGACCGCCCGGCTCCACGCTGCTCACCAGCGCGCCCTCGGCGGACGGCAGGCCCAGCGATTCGGCCACGTCCTCGGTCACTTCGCCGATCGCCACCGCAATCCGCCCGCGCACGACGTGCCCCGTGGTCTCGAGCTGATCGGCCACGCGCATCGCCTCGTCGATCGGGATCGCGAACGAAATGCCCATGAAGCCGCCGGTGCGGCTGTAGATCTGCGAATTGATGCCGATCACCTCGCCCTGCATGTTGATCAGCGGACCGCCCGAGTTGCCCGGGTTGACGGCAACGTCCGTCTGGATGAACGGCAGATAGTCGCCGGTATCGCGCCCCTTCGCGCTGACGATGCCGGCGGTCACCGTGTTTTCGAGGCCGAACGGCGAGCCGATGGCGACCACCCATTCGCCCACGCGGACCTTGTTCGAATCACCGATCACCACCGACGGCAGATTCGTCGCATTGATTTTCACGACAGCGACGTCGGTCCGGTCGTCGACGCCGACCAGCTTCGCCTTGAATTCGCGCTTGTCTGTCAGCGTCACGTAGATGTTGTCGGCGTCGTCGACCACGTGCGCATTGGTCATCACGTAGCCGTCCGGCGACAGGATGAAGCCGGAGCCGACGCCGCTGCTTTGCTCGCCGTCGGAATTATCCGGCACGTCCTGACTACCGCTGCTGCCCCCGCCCCCGCCACCGCCGGCGCTATCCCCGTTGTCATTGCCCTGCGGCGCGCCCGGCTGCTGCGGCATCGGAATACCGAAGAAGCGCCGAAAAAAATCGGACATGTCGCCGTCGTTCATCCCCGGCGGAACGCCACGCGCGACACCGCTATCCGATATGCGCGTCGTGGTGCGGATATTCACGACGGCCGGCCCGACCTTGTCGACGAGATCGGTGAAGTCCGGGAGACTGGCGGCAGGAGCCGCCCACGCGCCATGCGGCACGAGCGGCAGGCAAACTGCCACCGCCGCGGCCGCGAGGAAATTGCGCACCGAGGAAATCGTCATATCGTAGCGGACCGAGGAATGCGGGGAACCCTACCTGGGAGCTTTATATTCTATGGCAGACGCAAATTGCTGCAATGTGGCCTGGGGCACTTCGCCGAGCAGCGTGATCCAGAAGTTGCCGCGACGCTTGACCAGCACGTGCGTCGCGCCGCTGCTGCCCTCGCCTTCCTTGCGGGTATTGTTTTCGACCGGCTCCACGAACACCGAAATCGCCGCGAGGCCGTCGGTAAATACCGCCTGATCGACCGGGATGGGCGGCTCTTTCGGATCGCTTGCAGCCATCGGGCGGCGCAGCTCGCGAATCTTGTGAAAGCCTGCCACCGGCGAGTGGATCTGCCAGCCCTGCGCTTCCATGTCGACCGGCTCGACGGGCGGATGCACGATCGTCCAGCCCGCCGTGTTGCGAATGCCATTGACGATCGGCGCCTTGTCGACCGGCACGCCGATGCTGACCTGCGTGAAGGAGAGCTGTTCGAGCACCTGACCGCTCGCGTCCAGCGTCTGTGCGCGCAGCAGCAGACCGGTTTTCCGGTCGGCCCACAGCTTGTAGGCGAACCGGTAGGCGTCGCGCGGTTCGAGTTCCAGCACGTTGCTGTCGATGCCCGCCACGCGGTCGGTGCCAAGCAGCTTCGGCCGGTAGACCGCCAGCACGTCATCGGTGCTGGCCGCCAGCAGCGACGGGAACGAATCCTTGTTTTGACGCTTTTCGACAATGCACAAATGCCGTTCCGGGATGAACGTGTACAGATCGTCGTTATGGCGCAGCATCCGGTGCGGCTTGCCGTCGAGGCTCTCGAGTTCCTCGAACTCGCCGTCGTTCTGGGTCGCGTAATGCACGATGCGCGAGGTCTGCACGAAACTGCCGCGCTGATAGACGAACACGCCTTCGTAGTTTTCCTGCTGGGCGGCCTGATGAATCCGGTTGAGCCAGTCGGACGCCGTGTGGCGGACGGCGAGCGGATCGTCAGGTTGCGCAAAGACACGCGGTGCGGCGGACAGCAATACGGCTGCACAAAGCAGCAAGGCAGGCAGCCGTCCCCAAAGCGTTATTTTATTCAACCGCAGTGTCTGCATCAGACTTATTGGCCCTGGCTGGTCGTGGCGGAGGTACGGATCAGCGGCATGACACCCGGCATGACCGGTTGCTGCGCGAATTGCTGATGAGCTTCGAGATACTGGTCGAGGCTGGCGTCGCGGATGATGTTCACCGCCGCGACCGGCTGTGCGGCGACGGCCTGCACCGGCGACATCGCGACACGCCGCAGCGCGTCGCCCTGCGGCTGCCCCGACGCGAGCTGACTCGCGCCCGCGCCGCCCGTCACGCCCTGCAACTGCGGCACGACGATCCACGTGAGCATCGCGGCGGCGGCGGCGACCGCGAAGGCCGGCACGACGCGCCGACGCAGCGTGCCCGGGCGCCGTTGCGCGGCGGCCGGCGCCAGCACATGCGGCTCCTGCTCGAGGCGCGCGGCGAAACCGGCAAGAAACGCGCTGCTCGCAGCCGGCTTGACCGCCAGATCGTCCGAGCGCAGTGCGTCGCCGATCAGATGGTAATGCGACCACGTCGCCCGATCGTCCTGATCGAGCCCGGCAACGAATTCATTCAGATGCACTTCGCCGGACAGCTCGCCGTCGACGAAAGCAGACAGACGCTCGCCTCGCGAGCTGGCTTGCGATTGCATCGAGACCGACCCCATGATGCTCCCCATCTTCTTACAGACAACCCCTGGTGACACCACCTGACCCAAAGATCACGCCATTGTCCCGCAGGCGGCGGCTGGCTGATTACCAGCGCTTGCCCTCGGGTGTGTCAAGCAATGGACGCAATTTTGCCGCAATGGCTTCGCGAGCGCGAAAAATTCGTGATCTGACCGTGCCGATCGGGCAACCCATCATCTCGGCGATTTCTTCGTAGCTCAACCCTTCAATCTCGCGCAGCGTAATGGCGGTGCGCAACTCCTCGGGCAGCACCGCCATCGCCGCATTGACCGTCTCGGCGATCTGCTTGCTCATCAACATCGACTCGGGCGTGTTGATATCCCTTAGTTGGTCGGCATCCGAGAAAGTTTCAGCTTCTTCAGCGTCCGCTTCGGTGGACGTCGGCGCCCGACGTCCCTGGGTCGCAAGGTAGTTTTTCGCGGTATTGACCGCAATCCGGTACAACCATGTATAGAAAGCCGATTCGCCGCGAAACTGGGGCAGCGCGCGGTAGGCCTTGATGAACGCGTCCTGTGCGACGTCCTCGACTTCGGCAGGGTCCCGCACGAGCCTCGAGATCAGCCGGAGGATCTTGCGATGATATTTGGTGACCAGTAGCTCGAACGCAGCCTTGTCGCCTTTCTGAACGCGCTCTACCAGCAACTGGTCGATTTCTTTTTCGCTCACCTGATAAATCCGTTCACTTGGGGTGCATCGCGGGGCACCATTGTAGCGTCCCTGTCACGGCGTCACGCTTAATCGGGCACTGCGTTCGGTAACAGCGGTTACAGACGTTACAGCGACACCCGCGCATGCGTGCGCCCCAGCGCGGCCAGCACGCGGAAGGCCGCGGCAGGCAGCGCATCCGCCGGAATCAGCACGGTCTGGCGGCGCCCTGTCGCGCCGCGCAACTCGATCACGAGCAGCCAGCCGCCCCACCGCACGCAACCGGCGACCGCGCCGTGGGCGCGCAGGCGCCCGAGCCGGTCCCGGACCACCAGACCATCCGGCCCGATTTTAACCATGCCCGCTTCGCGCTGACGGCACCGGCGCGCGGCAAGCACGAGTCCGGCGAGCACCGCCAGGGCGGCCGGCGCCGCCCCGAGCAGGCCGAGCCGGGCCGCCAGACTGCTGTAGAGCGCCGCCGCGGCAATCAGCACAAGACAGGCCGTGATCACCCACACTGCGGCCGACGGCCGCAGCGCGAATGACGCGCCGCCTTCCGCCACTCCGGCGGAAAGGTTGCGCGCTGCACCCGGCGAGCGTGCCCCGGAGGTCAACCGGCCCGCCCGTTCAGACGCGCCGGAATACCAGCGTGCCGTTCGTGCCGCCGAACCCGAACGAGTTCTTCAGCGCCACGTCGATCTTCATCTGCCGCGCCTCGTTCGCGCAGTAGTCCAGGTCGCACTCCGGGTCCTGGTTGAAGATGTTGATCGTCGGCGGCGATACCTGGTGGTGCACCGCGAGAACCGTGAAGACCGATTCGAGGCCGCCCGCGCCGCCCAGCAGGTGGCCGGTCATCGATTTCGTCGAATTGACGACGATCCCCTTCGCGTGATCGCCGAACGCGCGCTTGATGCCGGTGGTCTCGGCCAGGTCGCCGAGCGGCGTCGAGGTGCCGTGCGCATTCAGGTAATTCACCTCGCCGGTGTTGACGCCGGCATTCCTGAGCGCCGCGAGCATGCACCGCCGCGCGCCGTCGCCGTCTTCGAGCGGCGCGGTCATGTGATACGCGTCGCCGCTCATTCCATAGCCGCCCACTTCGGCATAGATCTTCGCGCCGCGCGCCTTGGCATGCTCGTACTCTTCGAGCACCATCACGCCAGCGCCTTCGCCGAGCACGAAGCCGTCGCGGTCCTTGTCCCACGGACGGCTCGCGGTCGCCGGATCGTCATTGCGCTGCGACAGCGCGCGCGCGGCCGCGAAACCGCCGATGCCGAGCGGCGACACGGTGGATTCGGCGCCGCCGGCGATCATCACGTCGGCGTCGCCGTATTCGATCAGGCGCGAAGCCTCGCCGATGCAATGCAGACCGGTGGTACACGCGGTCACGATCGCCAGATTCGGGCCCTTGATGCCGAAGCGGATCGACAGGTGCCCCGAAATCATGTTGATGATCGAAGCCGGCACGAAGAACGGCGAGATGCGACGCGGGCCGCGGTTGAGCAGTTCGGTCTGGGTATTCTCGATCATCGGCAGGCCGCCGATGCCGGAGCCGACGACGACGCCGACGCGCTCCGCATTCGCTTCCGTCACTTCGAGGCCGCTGTCCTGCATCGCCTGGATGCCGGCAGCCACGCCGTAATGGATGAAGGTATCCATATGGCGCGCTTCCTTACCGGGCACATAGTCTTCGATATTGAAGCCCTTCACTTCGCCGGCGAAGCGGGTCGAGAAGTTCGACGCGTCGAACTTCGTGATGTCGGCAATGCCCGACTTGCCGGCAACCAGATTGGCCCAGCCGTCGGCAACATTATTGCCGACAGGCGAGATCAGCCCCAAGCCTGTCACAACAACACGACGACGAGTCACAGTAACCTCATTTTCATAGATGACAAAAGCAAAAGCCACAGGGGCCACAGGAATCTGCCCTGTGAGCCCTGTGGCTGTTGACCGGTAAGTCGAGCGGGCAACCGTACTGGCGCATTTGCACGGCCCCGCGCCGGTATTCCCGCTGCCGGCGCCATGGGCCGCCGCATGATCCCCGCGAGCGACCCAACCCGGCGCGACAGGGCATCACGCGCCGCCAGACCAGCAACGCGGGTGAGAATGAACTCAGGCCTTGACGTTCGCGCGAGCGTAATCGATCGCTTGCTGAACGGTCGTGATCTTCTCAGCCTCTTCATCCGGGATTTCCATGCCGAATTCGTCTTCGAGGGCCATCACGAGTTCGACAGTGTCGAGCGAGTCAGCGCCAAGATCGTTCACGAACGATGCTTCGTTCTTGATTTCCGCTTCCGCAACGCCCAGTTGTTCCGCGACGATCTTCTTGACGCGCTGTTCGATATTGTCCATTAACCCCTCCGAGGGAAAAGAAGTTCAAAAATACAGGTGCGCGCATTTTATCAGGTTTGCCCTGGCAAAAAAGCGGCACACGGCTTCGTCAAGGCACTTGCGCGCGACAGGCATGAGCGCGTCACGGCGCGGATAGTACCCGAATTCCGTCAAGACATGTACATGCCGCCGTTCACGTGCAGCGTGGTGCCCGTGATGTAGCCGGCCTGCGGCGAAGCGAGAAACGCCACGGCCTGCGCGATGTCGTCCGGGCTGCCGAGGCGGCCGAGCGGAATCTGGCTTTTTAGCGCGGCCTGCTGCTCGTCGGGCAGCGACTTCGTCATGTCGGTGTCGATGAAGCCCGGGGCCACGCAGTTCACGGTGATGTTGCGGCTGCCGATCTCGCGCGCGAGCGCGCGCGTCATGCCGGCCACGCCGGCCTTCGCCGCCGCGTAGTTGACCTGGCCCGGATTGCCCGTGGCGCCCACCACCGACGTGATGTTGACGATGCGGCCGCCGCGCGCCTTCATCATCGGGCGCAGCACGGCGCGCGCGAGCCGGAACACGGCCTTCAGGTTCGTGTCGAGCACCGCGTCCCAGTCCTCGTCCTTCATGCGCATCGCGAGCTGATCGTTCGTGATGCCGGCATTGTTCACGAGAATATCCAGCCGCCCGAATTCCTTGACGGTCGCATCGATCAGCGCATCGGCCGCGGCGGCGTCGTTGACGTCGAGCTTCGCACCGCGGCCGGCCAGGTCCGCCGCAGCGAATGCTTCGCTAATCGCGGCGGCGCCGCTTTCGCTCGTCGCGGTGCCGATCACCGTCGCGCCGCGGCGCGCGAGCTCCAGCGCGATCGCCCGGCCAATGCCGCGCGACGCGCCTGTCACGACCGCGATCTGCTTGTCGAGATTCATTTCCATCTGTCAGTCCGGATGGCCCGCAAGGGGCTGTTGATAGATTCGCGCGAGCGCGGGCGGCGCTCAGCCTGCCACGAGCTTCAGCGTGTCGTCGAGCGAGGCGGGATCGAACACCGAGCCGCCCACCAGATTGCCGTCGATGCGCTTCGTGAGACCCGCCAGCACCTTGCCCGGACCGCATTCGATCACGTGCGTGACGCCCTGCGCGGCCATCGCCTGCACGCATTCCACCCAGCGCACCGGCCCCGCCGCCTGACGCACCAGCGCGTCCTTGATCGCCGCCGGCTCGTTGACGATCGCGACATCCACGTTGTTGATGACCGGAATCTGCGGCACGCGCACGTCGACGCTCGCGAGATATTCGCGCAACTGGTCCGATGCCGGCTTGAGCAGCGACGAGTGAAACGGCGCCGATACCGGCAACGGCAACGCGCGCTTTGCGCCCTTGCTCTTCGCGATCTCGCAGGCCTTCTCGACAGCGGCCTTGTGGCCCGCGATCACGACCTGCGCCGGCGCATTGAAATTGACCGCTTCGACCACGCCCGCCGCCGACGCTTCGGCGCAGACCGCGCGCACGGTGTCGTCGTCGAGACCCAGGATCGCGGCCATCGCGCCGACGCCGACCGGCACGGCAGTCTGCATCGCCTGCGCGCGAAACCGCACGAGCGGCACCGCGTCGCCGAATGCGAGCGCACCGGCTGCGGCGAGCGCCGTATATTCACCCAGGCTGTGACCCGCGACGATCGACGGCGCCGGGCCGCCCGCGGCCTGCCACGCACGGAAGATCGCGTACGCGGCCGTCAGCATGACGGGCTGCGTGTTGCTGGTGAGATTCAACTCTTCGGCCGGCCCTTCGGCGATCAGCTTGCCCAGATCCTGACCGAGCGCGTCGGAAGCTTCCTGCAGCGTTTCGCGCACGACCGGGTGGTCGGCGAACGCGTTGAGCATGCCGACCGCCTGCGACCCCTGGCCGGGAAATACGAACGCAAATTTCATAACGTCCCCAAAATTCGATGTATCCGGACGCGGCACTGCGCCGAAACGATCACGCGGCAGCACGCTGCCGGCGGCGTGACGACGCCATGGCCGCCGTTTCCAGATCAGTAGCGGATGACCGATGCGCCCCAGGTGAAGCCGCCGCCGACGCCCTCGATCAGGACGTTCTGGCCGCGCTGGATGCGCCCGTCGCGCACCGCGACGTCGAACGCGAGCGGAATGGACGCCGCCGACGTATTGCCGTGCTCGCCCACCGTGGCGACCATCCGCTCCTGCGGCAGACCGAGCTTGCGGCACGTGCTCTGCATGATACGGATATTGGCCTGGTGCGGAATCAGCCAGTCGACCTGGCTTGACGTGAGGCCCGCCTTGTCGAGTGCCTCGATCGCGACCTTCTCGAGCACGTTGACCGCGAGCTTGAACACCGCCTGCCCGTCCATGTGCAGAAACGCGCTGCCGGCAATCACGCCGCCGTGCACGTTGCCCGGCGTGCAGAGAATGTTCGCGTGACTGCCGTCCGCATGCAGCGCGCTCGCGAGCACGCCCGGTTCCGGGGACGCGCCGAGGATCACCGCGCCGGCGCCGTCGCCAAACAGCACGCAGGTGGTGCGGTCGCTGAAATCGAGCAGGCGGGAAAACGTTTCGGTGCCGATCACGAGCGCGGTGCGATGCTGGCCGCTGCGAATGAAGCTGTCCGCCGTGGCGAGCGCGTAGGCAAAACCGGAGCAGACCGCTTGCACGTCGAAGGCCGCGCCGTTATTGCGGATTCCGAGCTTGTTCTGCAACAGGCATGCCGTGCTCGGAAACACGAAGTCGGGCGTGGAGGTCGCGACAATGATCAGATCGATCGACTGCGGATCGACGTCGGCCGCTTCGATCGCGCGGCGCGCCGCGAACAGCGCGAGGTCGCTGGACGTCACGTCGGGTTCGGCGAAGTGGCGCGCGTGAATGCCGGTGCGGGCGACGATCCACTCGTCGCTGGTTTCGACGCCTTGCTTTGCCAGGCGCTCCGTGAGCGCCTGGTTGGTGACGCGCGCGGGCGGCAGATAACTGCCGGTGCCCAGCACGCGGGAATAGAGAGTCGGTTCAGCCATTATGCCTTCGAGGGTAGCGCAGCGTAGGGCTCGGCAGGCTGGCCGGCGGCCGGGCTTGCGCAACCCGCGCCGCTTGCGTCGCCTGCGTCGCGGGATGCCTGCTCGAGAGAGCCGGCATTCTCTTCCATTGCCCGCGCAAGGCGCTCCAGCACGCCATTTTTGACGGCATCATACCCGCGTTTGATCGCCCACTCAAACGCGTAGGCATCCGCGGAGCCGTGGCTCTTGATCACGAGACTGCGCAGGCCGAGCAGCGCCGCCCCGTTGTACTGGCGATGATCGACGCGCTTCTTGAAACGCAGCAGCACCGGCAGCGCAAGGATGGCCATGACCCGGGTGAGCCACGAGCGGCCGAATTCTTCCTTGATGAAGTTGTTGAGCATCTGCGCGAGGCCTTCCGACGTCTTCAGCGCGACGTTGCCGACGAAGCCGTCGCAGACGATCACGTCCGTCGTGCCCTTGTAGATGTCGTCGCCTTCGACGTTGCCGTAGAAATTCAGCGTGCTTGCGCGCAGCAGCTCGCCGGCGCGGCGGATCGTCTCGTTGCCCTTGATGACTTCTTCGCCGATGTTGAGCAGGCCGATGGTCGGGCGCTCCTTGCCTTCGAGCGCGGCGACGAGCGCGTGCCCCATCTCCGCGAACTGCAGCAGATGCTGCGGCTCGCAGTCGACGTTGGCGCCGAGGTCGAGCATCATCGTGTAGCCGCTCGGATTCGGCAGCGCGAACGCAATCGCCGGACGCTCGATGCCCGGCAGCGTTTTCAGCACATAGCGCGACACCGCCATCAGCGCGCCCGTGTTGCCCGCCGAGATACACGCCTGCGCCTCGCCGTCCTTGACGCGATTGAGCGCGACGCGCATCGACGAGTCCTTCTTCTTGCGCAGCGCGACCTCGACCGGATCGTCCATTTCGACGATCTCGGAAGCGGGCACGACGGCGAGCGCAGGATCGCCTTCCGCCTTGAGCTTTTTCAGCTGGGCGCGAATCGCACTCTCGATGCCGACCAGCGTGAGCTGCGCATCGGCATGCGAACGAACGAAACTGACGGCGGCGGGAACGGTCACGGACGGGCCGTGGTCGCCTCCCATGCAATCAATCGTGAGCTTTACTGTCATGGAATGCGACGAATTTCAGGCACAAAAAAGCGGCAGTGAAATGCCGCCTTTCTGATGAGCCGGGAAAATGTCAAGCGAGTCGGTCGCCACACGAAACGCCGCAAGGCGCATCGCAATGAAGCGATTAGTCGTTCTTCGTCTTGACGACTTTCTTGCCGCGATAGTAGCCGTTCGGGCTGATGTGATGGCGCAGGTGCACTTCACCCGTGCTCGGCTCGACGGCCAGCGGCGCGGCGCTCAGGAAATCGTGCGAGCGGTGCATGCCGCGCTTCGACGGCGACTTCTTGTTCTGTTGGACTGCCATGATAACTCCTAAAAATTTTCCGGATTCTAACACAGCCCGATAACGCCATCGTCACTGGCCGGATGGCCGACGCGCCGCATCGCGCTCCCATGCTACTGTTCAGTGCTTCGTGCCGTCCGGGTCGCCCTTCTTCAGCGCGCCCAGCGCCGCAAACGGGTTGGGCCGCGCCGGCGTCTCGCCGGGCTCGCCCGGTTCCTGCGACTCGCCCTCCCCGCCGCCCTCGCCCGCGCCGGACACGAGGGACTCGTGCACTTCGGGGCAGACATCGTGCCGCGGCACCAGCGGCAGCGACAACAGCAGTTCTTCTTCGATCAGGTCGATGAGATCGAAATGCTTCGAACCCACGATCACATCGAGCTCATCTTCGTCGAGCGGAAACTCGTCGGCCTGCGCCTCGGACTCGACGATCCGGTACGTCGCGTCGACGTTGAACGACTGCTCGTACGGCGCGAGACAACGCTGACACGCGAGCCACGCCGAACCGTGAAGCGCCAGCCTCAGATACGGCTGCGGCCCCTCGGTGCCGTCGTCCTGCAACTCCGGCTGCGTCGACCCTTCGGCTTGCCAGGTGAACGCGCTGTCGCGCGCTGGCGCTTCCGCCGGCACTTCGTTTAACATGCGCGGCAGTTGCAAGACGCGCACGACGCCCGCGGCCTGCCGCCCGCTGCGAGCGAACTCGAACAGATCGAAAGCATGCGGGTCGATCAGACCCGCAGGTTTGCCGGAATGTTCAGTCATGTGCGCTCCTGCGTCAGCCTTGCGTTGGCCCGGGTTGGGTTGCTTCGGAACGGCCGTTCTGGCCCCGTGCGCCCCGGCGCAGACCCGATACAGCCGGGCGAGCCCCGGGCAAGCCGTTATGCACAGGCCGGATCCGCGCCAGCCGCTCGCCCGGACAGGGCGGGCAAAACCCGACCCGCACCGATGAAAAGCCTAAAATCATATCCGCTTTATCTTTACGCGTCAAACACTTAAGCCCGCGGATGCGCAAGCGTCCGCGGCCCGTCCTTCCCTGCCGCCGATTCACCATGCCGGATACCCTGCCCCGCCCGCCCCGCCTGATTCTGGCGTCGAGTTCGCCCTACCGGCGCACGCTTCTCGAACGCCTGCGGATTCCGTTCGACGTCGTCGTGCCCGCCCTCGACGAGACGCCGCAGGCCGGCGAAGCCCCCGAAGCAACGGCCCTGCGCCTCGCCGAAGCCAAGGCGCGCGCGGTCGCCGCGCAACTCGCTCCCGGCGGGCAGGCGCTCGTAATCGGCGCCGATCAGGTCGCCACTTACGACGGACTGCAGCTCGGCAAACCCGGCACCCACGACCGGGCGCTCGCGCAACTGCAAGCCATGCGCGGCCGCGACGTGCTGTTTCACAGCGCGCTGTGCCTGTTCGACAGCCGCGACGCGCGCGCGCAGACGCGCGACGTCGTCACGAAAGTGCGCTTTCGCGACCTGCCCGACGCGCTGCTCGACGCCTACCTGCGCGCGGAGACGCCCTATGACGTCGCGGGCAGCGCAAAGGCCGAGGGGCTCGGCATCGCGCTGCTCGATACCATCGAGGCGAACGACCCCACCGCACTGATCGGCCTGCCGCTGATCGCGTTGACCGACATGCTGCTCGCCGCGGGCTATCCGCTTCTGAAGGAGGCGCGATGAGCGGCACGCTCTATCTGATTCCGAACACGCTCGGCGACGGAGACGCCGCCGCGCTCGACGCCGTGCTGCCCGCGACGGTGCGCGCCCGCGCAGCCGTCCTGAGCTATTACATCGGCGAAAATGCGAAGACGACGCGCGCGTTCCTGAAAAAGGTCGGGACCGAGCGGCCCATCCAGGAAATCGAGATCCGCGAGCTGAACGTCAATACGCCCGCGGGCGAGATCGACCGCCTGCTCGCCCCGCTGCTGGGCGGCACCGATGCGGGGCTCGTGTCGGAGGCAGGCTGCCCGGCGGTGGCCGATCCGGGCGCATTACTGGTGCGGCGTGCGCACGAGCGCGGCGTGAAGGTGGTGCCGCTGGTCGGCCCCAGTTCGATCCTGCTCGCGCTGATGGCTTCGGGCCTGAACGGACAGAGCTTTGCGTTTCACGGCTATCTGCCGGTGGACGCCGGCGAACGGGCGAAACGCCTGCGCGAACTGGAACAGCAGTCGCGCAAGGCAAAACAGACGCAGATCTTCATCGAGACCCCATATCGCAACAAGGCCCTGCTCGACACGCTGCTTGCAAGCTGCGCGCCGTCCACCCTGATCTGCGTCGCGATCGATCTGACCCTGCCGACCGAGACGGTGGTCAGCCGACCGGCGTCGAGCTGGAAGAAAGCCGCGGCGCCCGACCTGCACAAGCGTCCCGCGATCTTCCTGCTGCTCGCGCTCTGACGCCTCCGGACGCCTGTCCGCCGGGCGCCTAGCGCAGGCTCAGCCCGGCGGGCAACACCGCGTGCACGGCGGCGTGGCCGACGGCCGCGCCGAACCTGCGCGCAACCCGGTCGGTCAGGCTTTCCTTGATCGTGTAGTCGACGATCTCCGGCGCCTTGATGATGTCGCGCGCAACCGAATGGTCGTCTCCGAAGCCGTCGGCGAGACCCATCGCGACACTCTGCTGGCCGGTCCAGAAGAGCCCCGAGAAAATGTCCGGCGTTTCGTGCAGACGCTTGCCGCGCCCTTCGCGCACCGCCGCGATGAACTGCTGGTGGATCTGGTCGAGCATCTGCTGCGCGTGCGCGTCCATCTGCGGCGTATCGGGCGAGAACGGGTCGTAAAAGCCCTTGTTCGCCCCCGATGTGCGCAGGCGCCGCTCGACGCCGAGCTTGTCCATCAGGCCGGTGAAGCCGAAGCCGTCCATCAGCACGCCGATCGAGCCGACGATGCTGGCCGGATTGACGTAGATCTTGTCCGCCGCCGCGACCGCGTAGTAGCCGCCGGACGCGCACATGTCGCCGACCACCGCATACAGCGGGATCGACGGATATTGATGGCGCAGCCGGCGGATTTCGCCGTTGATGATGCTCGCCTGCACCGGGCTGCCCCCCGGGCTGTTGCAGCTCAGAATGACGCCCGCCGTTCCCGCGTCCGCGAAGGCGCTATCGAGCGCCGAATCGATATCTTCGGCGTTCGCATTGCTATCGGCGGCGATTTCTCCGTCAAGGGACACGAGTGCCGTGTGTCGCCCGGTAGTGCCGACCTTCTCGCCCGAAAAATCGAACACCCCCCAGATCACCACGAGGAACAGGCCGATGTAGACGAAGCGGAAAAAGATTTTCCAGCGCCGCGCGGCGCGCTGCTCGTGGAGCGCGGCGAGCGCGATCCGTTCGAGCGCGGCGCGCTCCCAGCCCGGCTCGCCGGCCGGTGAAGACAGAGGCCCGGTTGGGACGGATGACGAAGCGTCGGGAGTCGGATGGTCGGCCATGCGTGGTGGATGAGGGGTCAGGAAGCGCTATGAAGCACTCACGAAGCGCTCAGAAAGCACATTCAGCAAGCGGCCGGACGCAACTCGCCGTCCGGCAGCCAGAATACCGCACGGCCTTCGGGCGTATCCCGCTCGTCGACCTCGACCGGACGCAACCTGCCGCCGCGACACGGGCCGCCGGCACATCGGCCCGTGTCCGGCGCGTAGATGGCGCCATGCGTGGCGCACATCAAGTATAACCCCGACGATTCGAAGAACTGGCCCTCGGCCCAGTCGAGTTCGATCGGCACGTGCGCGCAGCGGTTCAGATAACCGTACGCGCGCCCGCCGTAGCGCACGAAGAACACCACCGCCTCGGCGCCCGCGTGAATGGCCGCCACCCGCTGCCCCGCGCCGCCCTCGACGAGTTCGGCGGACGCGCACACGCGTACCGCGCCCGGCTGCACCGGCTCGCTCATGCGTGCTCGCGCAGCCAGGCGGCGAGCGCCACCACGCTGCTCGCCACGTACTTCGGCGCGAGCGCGACGAGCGACGCGGCCGGATGCGCGCCATAGGTCACGCCGATGCCCGCGACGCCCGCGTTGAGCGCCATCTGCAGGTCGTGCGTCGTGTCGCCGACCATTACCGTGCGCGCCGGATCCTGCCCCAGTTCACGGGTCAGCTCGTGCAGCATCGCCGGATGCGGCTTCGAGAAGGTCTCGTCGGCGCAGCGCGTGCCGTCGAACAGGCTCGTGAGGCGCGCCTGGTCGAGCGCGCGATTCAGTCCGACACGGCTCTTGCCGGTGGCGACCGCGAGCAGATAGCCCTGCTCGCGCAGTTCCTGCAGCATCTCGCGCACGCCCGCGAACAGCTCCGTGGTCTGGTCCTTGATCAGATAGTGGTAGCGATAGCGCTCGGCGAGACGCGGATACTCGGCCGGCGCGAGCGTCGGCGCGGCGATCTGCAGCGCATCGCGCAGCCCAAGGCCGATGACGTAGCTCGCGGCTTCGTCGGCCGGCACGGGCAGGCCGAGATCGCGGCATGCCATCTGGATGCTGCGCGTGATGTGCGCGGTCGAGTCCATCAGCGTGCCGTCCCAGTCGAAGACGATCAGATCGAATTGCTCTCTAGCCATGCGTAAGCGTCTCCGGGGCGGAGCCCTCGTTCAGTTCGGTGAGCTGCTCGACGAAGCGCCGGCACTCGGCCGGCAGCGGCGCCTCGAAGCGCAGCGGCGCGCCGCTCGCCGGATGGGTCAGCCCGATGCGCCACGCGTGCAGGAACATCCGCTTCAGCCCGGGACGCGCGCCGGCGCGCGCAAGCGCCTTGTTCAGCGCAAAGTCGCCGTACTTGGCGTCGCCGGCAATCGGCAGGCCAAGATGGGCGAGATGCACGCGGATCTGATGGGTGCGCCCGGTCTTCAGTTCCGCTTCGAGCAGCGCGAACGCCGGCCAGCGCTGCAGCAGGTTGAAGACCGTATGCGACGGCAGGCCGTCGGGCTGTACCCGGACGCGCCGCTCGCCCTCCGGGGTCAGATACTTGTGCAGCGGCTCGCGCACCGCGCGCCGACGCCCCCAGCCGCTCTCCCAGACGCCGTGCACGCACGCCTGATAGCGCTTGTCGACGCGGTTCTCGCGAATCTGCGCGTGCAGGTCGACGAGCGCGGCGCGGCGCTTGGCGAGCATCAGGATACCGGAGGTCTCGCGGTCGAGCCGATGCACCAGTTCGAGAAATTTCGCCTGCGGCCGCGCCTCGCGCATCTGCTCGATGACGCCGTACGCGACGCCGCTGCCGCCGTGCACGGCGACGCCGGCCGGCTTGTCGATCACCAGCAGGTGCTCGTCCTCGAACAGGATCTCGAAGTGGCCGGCGCGCACCGTGGCCGGAATGGCCGGCGCGCTCGCCTCCGCGACGCGGACCGGCGGCACGCGCACGAGATCGCCGTGGACGAGGCGATACTGCGCGTCGACCCGCCCCTTGTTCACGCGCACTTCGCCGCTGCGCAAAATGCGGTAAATATGGCTCTTCGGCACGCCCTTGCAGACGCGCAGCAGGAAGTTGTCGATGCGCTGCCCGGCCGCCCCGTCATCGATTTCGATCATCGAAACCTGATCACTTGCGACCCTTTTCTGGGATATTTTGCCTAACTCTTTCATTCTGAATATAATTTGGCGAGCGGCCTGCGGCGCCCGGACTCCTGTCCGTGCCTCCGGGCCGCGCCGGCGCAAGCGATAAACCATCATTTTACTTGCGCCCGGGTCTGGTTGCTCACCCGTCCGAAGAGATGCAACAAGTCGTACGCACGGAATCCGTGCCCGGCAGGGACAGCGCCCACAGGCGCGTTCGGCAGGGGCCGGCTCCGACGGTAACGGAATTTTGGCAAGAAAGAATTTAATCGGGAGCCTTGCGCGCGAGCGGCCACACGCCCGCGGCCCGAAGCTCCCGGTTGCGAAAATACGGCGTGCGCCCGAGGCGTCCTGCAGAGTGTGCAGGGCATGGCGACGTCAAAATGAGGCGAGACACCCCCGGCAGGAAAAGACGCGCCGTTTGCGCGAACTTCCGGTTGCCGCCCGGCCCTCGGCTTCGCCCCCTCCGGTCACGCGCCCCGCGGGCGCACCGGCATGAGTGGGCGCGGGCCGCAGTGGGCCGGCAGGCAGCCTCCGCGGCGTGTCGGGCCATGATTTGAAGCCGTGTTCGCATGTGCCCTGCGGCAACGCGTCCTTGTCAATGGAGCGTGCCCTCCCAGGCAATTCTCCCCGCCATTTTTCCCGCTCCAGCGTACGTGTGAAAACACAACAAGGCGCGGCACGCCGTCGCCGAGACCGCTCCTGCGTCCGACAAACGCGGGCGTCGGGCCGGCGCAGCCGCTCTGGAGCCGTTCCATGAAACGCATGTTGTTCAATGCGACGCAGCAGGAAGAACTGCGCGTTGCCATCGTCGATGGGCAAAAACTCATCGACATCGATATCGAAACCGCCGGGCGCGAACAGCGCAAAGGCAACATCTACAAGGGCATCATCACCCGCATCGAGCCGTCGCTCGAAGCCTGCTTCGTGAACTACGGCGAGGACCGCCACGGCTTTCTGCCGTTCAAGGAGGTCGCGCGCCAGTACTTCCGCGACGGCGTCGAGATGCGCAGCGCGCGCATCCAGGACGCGCTGCGCGAAGGGCAGGAGCTGATCGTCCAGGTCGAGAAGGAAGAGCGCGGCAACAAGGGCGCGGCCCTCACCACGTTCATCTCGCTCGCGGGCCGCTATCTGGTGCTGATGCCGAACAACCCGCGCGGCGGCGGCGTATCGCGCCGCATCGAGGGCGACGACCGCCAGGAGCTGCGCGAGACGATGGCGCAGCTGCAGTTGCCCGAGGGGATGAGCATCATCGCGCGCACGGCCGGCATCGGCCGCTCCGCCGAAGAGCTGCAGTGGGATCTGAACTACCTGATGCAGCTGTGGCGCGCGATCGAAGCCGCGTCGCAAAGCGGCGCGCAAGGCCAGCCGATGCTGATCTATCTGGAGTCGAGCCTCGTGATCCGCGCGATCCGGGACTACTTCCAGCCGGACATCGGCGAGATCCTGATCGACACGACCGAAATCCATGACCAGGCGCGCGCCTTCATGGACATCGTGATGCCGGACAACGTCGGCAAGGTGAAGCGCTACCACGACGACGTGCCGCTCTTCTCGCGCTTCCAGATCGAACACCAGATCGAGACCGCGTACTCGCGCACCGTGCCGCTGCCGTCGGGCGGCGCGATCGTGATCGACCACACCGAGGCGCTCGTCGCGATCGACGTGAACTCGGCGCGTGCGACCAAGGGCGCGGACATCGAGGAAACCGCCGCGCGCACCAATCTCGAAGCCGCCGACGAAGTCGCGCGCCAGTTGCGCCTGCGCGACCTGGGCGGGCTGATCGTGATCGACTTCATCGACATGGAGTCGGCCAAGAGCCAGCGCGAAGTCGAGCAGCGCCTGAAAGACGCGCTGAAGCACGACCGCGCACGCGTGCAGATGGGCAAGATCTCGCGCTTCGGCCTGATGGAGCTGTCGCGCCAGCGGCTGCGCCCGGCGCTGTCGGAAGGCAGCCACGTGACCTGCCCGCGCTGCAACGGCACCGGCCACATCCGCGATACCGAATCGTCCGCGCTGCAGGTGCTGCGGATCATTCAGGAAGAGGCCATGAAGGAGAACACCGCGGCGATTCACTGCCAGGTGCCGGTCGAGGTCACCGCCTTCCTGCTGAACGAGAAACGTGCCGAGATCAACAAGATCGAATCGCGCTTCAAGGTGAACGTCGTCCTGATTCCGAACAAGCATCTCGACACGCCGCACTACAAGCTCGAACGCCTGCGTCACGACGACGCGCGTCTCGACGATCCGCGCGCATCGTGGAAGATGGCCGAAGAAGCAGCCCGCGAGCTCGAATCGGAAACCGGCTACAGCAAGCGCACCACCGAAGTGAAGCCGAAGCAGGAAGCGGCCGTGAAGGGCATCACGCCCGAGAAGCCGGCGCCGAGCGCCCCGCCGCGCCCTGCGCCGACGGCTGCTCCGGTGGCGGTCGCGCCGGCCAGCGGCGGCTTCATCGGCTGGCTGAAGAAGCTGTTTGGCGCCGCACCGGCCGCACCGGTGCAAACCGCCCCGGCGGCTGCGGAAAAGAGCGAGCGCCCGGCGCGCGGCGAGGCGCGTCCCGAACGCGGCGAGCGCGGCGAACGGGGTGAACGCAACGGCGAGCGCAATCGCAATCGTCGCGGCGCGCCCGGTCGCGACGGTGCAGCGCGCGCCGAAGCGGCGAGCGGCAATGGCCGTCCGGCCCAGGCGTCGCAGCGCCGCGAGGAACGCGAAGCGCGGGAAGGACGCGAGCCGCGCGAGGCACGGGAGGCACGGGAAACCCGCGAAGCACGCGAACCCCGGGAGCCGAGGGAACCGCGCGAGGCACGTGAGCCGCGTGCCGGCCGCGAGGCGCGCGAGACCCGCGAGACCCGTGAGCCGCGCGAAAATCGCGCGCAGGAGCGTGCCGAACGCGGCGACGCGGCGGAAACCGCCGCGCGCGGCGAACGTCGCGAGCGCGGCGAGCGTCGCCGGCAGACAAGCGAAGCCGTCGAGGCGCTGAACCCGAGCGAAATGTCGGATGACATGTCCGGCGAAACGCTGGTGCAGAACGCCTCCGCGGGGGTCGAAGCAAATGCTGCCGCCGAGCAGGAAACCCTTGCACGCGACGGCGAAGAGCGTCGTCGCCGCCGTCGTGGCCGCCGTGGCGGCCGCCGCGAGCGCGAGGAAGACCTGGCGAACGGCACCGGCGCGGACACGGCTGAAGGCGCATCCGTCGAGGCTGCGGCGCAGGAAGGCACGGTCGCTGCGGAAAGTGTGCCGGCACCTGCCGACGCACCGGTCGACGTCACCGCTACCGGGACGGCTCACGCCGCTGCGTCCGGCCAGCACGCAGACGCGCCGGCTCTCGCCGCGGCACCGGCCGTCGCGGTCGAACCGGAAGAAGTGCCGCAAGTGCCGCTCGGCGCTGAAGCCTACGTCGCGCCGCAACCGGATGTCACGCAACCGGTCGTCACCGCGCCCGCCGCGGTTGAGGCCGAGGTTGAGCCCCCAGTTGGGCCTGCAGTTGAACCCACGCGTGAGCCCGACGTCGCTGCCGAAGCGCCGGCGGCCGAAGCACCGGCTATCGCACCGTCGGGCGACGCGACAGTGCCCGCGCAACCGGCTGGCGCTTCCGTCGACGTCGCCGAACCGGCGTCCGCGCCCGTCGCGGATGAAGCAGCGCAGCCGGCAACGCGCGAAGTCGAAGCAGCCGCGGCGCCGGCCGTCGAGCCGGCCCGGCCCGTCACCGGCGCGCCGGCCCGCCCGGCACTGTCGCCGGAAACGCTCCAGCCGGTACTCGCGCACGCTGGCCTGATCTGGGTGAACACGGACGCCGACAAGCTGCGCGCCGCGCAGGAAGCGGCTGCGCAGACGGTCAAGCCGGCCCGCGTGCCGCGCGAGCGCAAATCGCTGCCGCCGGTGGACACCACGCCGATGCAGCAGGTCGAAACGGCCCGGCATCCGCAGTAAGCGGCGCGCCAGCCCCGCCACCCGTATCGGTGCGCACAGCCTGCCCTCCGGGGCAGGCTTTTTTGTCCCCGTGGCCTCGGGCCATGTACGGACTGTGAGCCGGCGGGGCTTCCGCTAGAATGGAATACTGAACTTCCGCTTCACGATCCATGTCACGACGCATCATTCCGGTTGCCGACATCAGCGCGCTGCCCGCCCCGGCGGGCGCGCTGCTCGCGCCTGTCGGCGCGTTGCAGGACGGCCTTGCGCGCCCGCTGCGGGATCTGCGCATCTCCGTCACGGATCGCTGCAACTTCCGCTGCGTCTACTGCATGCCGCGCGAAGTGTTCGACAAGGACTATGCGTTCCTGCCCCACAACGCATTGCTGACGTTCGAGGAAATCGAGCGGATCGCGCGGCTTTTTGTCGCGCACGGCGTCGAAAAAATCCGCCTGACCGGCGGCGAGCCGCTGTTGCGCAAGAATCTCGAATTCCTGATCGAGCGGCTCGCGCAATTGCAGACGCCGGACGGACGGCCGCTCGACCTGACGCTCACCACCAACGGCTCGCTGCTCGCGCGCAAGGCGCGCAGCCTGAAGGACGCCGGACTCGGGCGCGTCACCGTGAGTCTCGACGCACTCGACGACGCCCTGTTTCGCCGCATGAACGACGCCGATTTCGCGGTCGGCCAGGTGCTCGAGGGCATCGACGCCGCGCAGGCCGTCGGACTCGCGCCGGTCAAGGTCAACATGGTGGTCAAGCGCGGCACCAACGACGCCGAGATCGTGCCGATGGCGCGCCACTTCAAGGGCAGCGGCAGCGTGCTGCGCTTTATCGAATACATGGACGTCGGCGCATCGAACGGCTGGAACATGACCGAGGTGCTGCCGTCCGCCGAGGTCGTCGCGCGCATTGCCGCGCACTACCCGCTCGTGCCGCTCGAACCGCACAGCGCGGCCGAAACCGCGCAGCGCTGGGGCTACGCGGACGGCAGCGGCGAACTCGGCGTCATCTCCAGCGTCACCCGCGCGTTTTGCGCGACGTGCACGCGTGCGCGGCTGTCGACCGAAGGCAAGCTGTACCTGTGCCTGTTCGCGCACGCGGGACACGACCTGCGCGCGCTGGTGCGCAACGGCGCGAGCGACGAACAGATCGCGTCGGCCATCGCGCACATCTGGCAGGGCCGCACCGACCGCTACTCGCAGTTGCGTGGCAACCAGCCGGCCGACGCGCCGGCCGAGCGGCGCGTCGAGATGTCCTACATTGGCGGCTGAGCGAGCCTCGTCCGTGAAGCCCGAGCGCGCGCATCTTACCGGACTCGTGCTGGCCGGCGGACGCGGCAGCCGCATGGGCGGCGTCGACAAGGGTCTGCAGCCGTTGCACGGCGAGGCGCTCGCCGCCCACGTGTTGCGGCGGCTCGCGCCGCAAACCGGCGCGCTGCTGATCAGCGCGAACCGGCACGCCGAACGCTACGCGGCGCTCGGCGCGCCATGGGGCGCCACGGTGGTCGCCGATACGCTGCCGGGTTTTCCGGGCCCGCTTGCCGGGCTGCTCGCGGGCCTGCGCGCCGCGCGCACGCCCTTCGTGCTCAGCGCCCCGTGCGACACGCCGGCCTTGCCCACCGATCTCGCCGCCCGCCTCGCCGCCGCGCTCGATGCCGATCAGGCCGACATCGCGACCGTCCGCACCCGCGATGCGCACGGCACGCGCTCGCTGCATCCGGTCGTCGCGCTGCTCGCCACGCACCTCGCCGACGACCTGAGCGCGTTCCTCGACGCGGGCGAGCGCAAGGTGCGCGCGTGGTACGCGCGCCACAGGGCGGTCGAAGTCGACTTTGACGATGAGCGCGCGTTCTACAATATCAATTCTTTACAGGAACTCGACGACCTTGAACGTAGCTGAGGTCTCCGCCGAATTCCCGCGCCGGCCGCGCAACGGCCGCCGGACCCGCTTCCGGACGCGACGCTCCACCTCCCATGACCACGCTTAACGAATACTCCCGCTGCGTCGCCCAGTACGATCCTCACGCGCTGCCGGTTTCCGCCGCGCAGGCCATCGTGCGCCACTGGGCCGCGCCCGTGGCCGGCGTCGAGCGCGTGCCGCTGCACGATGCGCTCGACCGTGTGCTCGCCGAAGACATCGTTTCGCCGCACGACGTCCCCGCGCACGACAACTCGGCGATGGACGGCTATGCGTTCCACGGCAGCGTGCTGGGCGAGCCCGGCGCGGACGTCGAACTCGCGGTCGCCGGCCGCGCGCTCGCCGGTCATCCGTTCATGGGCGTCACCGCCGTTGCGCAATGCGTGCGCGTGATGACGGGCGCCTGCATGCCGGCCGATTGCGACACGGTCGTACCGCAAGAGCTCGTCGCGCGCGACGGCGACACGATCCGCTTTGCGCGCGACGCCGTGCGCGCCGGCGCCAACCGGCGTCTTGCCGGCGAAGATCTGGCGCGCGGCAGCGCGGCGTTGCACGCTGGGCGCATCGTGCGCGCGTCGGACCTCGGTCTGCTCGCGTCGCTCGGCTTCGCGGAAGTGCCGGTGAAGCGCCGTCTGCGGGTCGCGTTCTTTTCGACCGGCGACGAGCTGCGCTCGCTTGGCGAGCCGCTCGAGCCTGGCTGCGTCTACGACAGCAACCGGCACACGCTGTTCGCGATGCTGCGGCGGCTGAACCTCGAACCGCTCGACCTGGGCGTGGTGCGCGACGAGGCCGATGCGCTCGGTACCGCGCTGCGCGGCGCGGCCGCCAGCGCCGACGTGGTGCTGACGTCGGGCGGCGTATCGGTCGGCGAAGCGGACCTGACGAAGCAGATGCTGCAGGCGTTCGGCGACGTCGCGTACTGGAGCCTCGCGATGCGCCCCGGCCGCCCGCTTGCCTTCGGCCGCGTGTGGTCGGGCGGCCGGCCCGGCGACGGCCATCCGGCGCTGTTCTTCGGTTTGCCAGGCAACCCGGTCGCCGTGATGGTCACGTTTTATCAGATCGTGCGCGAAGCACTCCTCATCATGGCGGGCGCGACCCATGAGCCGCCCGCACGGATTCGCGCGTCGAGCGGCACGGCCATCCGCAAGCGGGCCGGCCGCACCGAGTATCAGCGCGGCATCGCCCGGTGCGACGCGCGCGGGCAATGGCGCGTCGCGCCGACCGGCTCGCAGGGCTCCGGCGTGCTCAGCTCGATGAGCGAAGCGAACTGCTTCATCGTGCTCGAACACGATGCGGGCGACGTCGCCGAAGGCGAACCGGTCGATATCATGCTGTTCGACGGACTGATCTGAGCGGCCGCACGGTATCCTGTCGTCCGGGCCGGCGCGCCCCAACCTTCTTTCGACCAACGGGTTCGACTCCCATGAAAAAACAAATCTCGTACATCGCCCCGGGACAGACCGCCAAAGCGCTGATCCTCGTGTACCTGACCTTTAGCGTGCCGATCGTGCTGCTGGGCGCGGTGGTCGCGCTGATCCGCTACCACTCGGTCGAGCTCAGCACCGTGTTCAGCGCGCTGCTGCTCAATGCGATCCTCGGCTTCATCCTGCTGTGGATCGCGTGCCGCGCGTACAACTGGGTCGCCTCGCGCTTCGGCGGCATCGAGATCCAGCTGAGCGACGTGCAGGAGGAAGCGTGATGAGTGTGACGATCCGTGCCGCGACGCCGGCCGACGTCGGCGCCGTCTTCGCGCTGATGCGCGAACTCGCCGAATTCGAAAAGCTCACGCACCTGTTCGTCGCCACCGAAGCCGGCGTGCACGACGCGCTGTTCGGTCCGCGCCCGGCATCCGAGGCGCTCGTCGCGCAGGCGCGGGACGGCCGCATCGTCGGCTACGCGCTGTACTTCCACAACTATTCGACCTTCCTCGGCCGGCGCGGGCTGTATCTGGAAGACCTGTACGTCCAGCCGTCGCAGCGCGGCAGCGGCCTCGGCACCGAGATGCTGCGGCGCCTCGCGTCGCTCGCGATCGAGCGCGAATGCGGCCGCTTCGAATGGACCGTGCTCGACTGGAACCAGCCGGCCATCCGCTTCTACGAGAAGATGGGGGCTACCGTGTTGCCCGACTGGCGCGTGGTGCGCGTCACCGGCGACGCGCTCGCGCGGCTTGCCGACGCACCGGCCGACGCCGCCCGCTGAACCCGGGCGCCGGCCGCGCGCCGCGCGCTCGCGCAAGAGCGCGCGCTACGCTGCACGCCTCATGCGGCCCGATGGGATCACAGCAGAGGTTCACGGCAGAGGTTCACGGCAGAGGTTCACGGCAGCAGTTCACAGCAGCGGTTCAAAAGCGGCCGGTTCACGGCTCGTCCGTCTCCGCGCCGGGCAGCGCCTCGCCGAGCAGGCCGCTCGCCTCTTCGCCCGGCAACGCCTCGACCTCGCGCAGCTTGCGGTTCATCACGCGCGTGCGCGTTTGCGCGGCTTCGATCGAGCGCGTGACCGTCTCGAGCTGTGCCTTGGTTTTCGCGAGCACGTCGCCAAACTTGCCGAACTCGGTCTTCACTGCACCGAGCACCTGCCACACTTCGCTCGAACGCTTCTCGATCGCGAGCGTGCGGAAACCCATCTGGAGACTGTTCAGCAACGCGGTGAGCGTGGTCGGCCCGGCGATCGTCACGCGATAATCGCGCTGCAACGCATCGGTCAACCCGGGACGGCGCAGGATTTCTGCATACAGGCCCTCGGTCGGCAGAAACAGTAGCGCGAAATCGGTCGTGTGCGGCGGGGCGACGTATTTCTCCGCAATCGTGCGGGCTTCGGCGCGAATCCTCGCTTCGAGCGCGCGCGACGCGTCGTCGACCGCCGCCGGATCGGCCCGCTCCTGGGCGTCGATGAGCCGCTCGTAATCCTCCCGGGGAAATTTCGCGTCGATCGGCAGCCATACCGGCGCGGACGCGCCGTCGGGCGTTTGCCGCCCCGGCAGACGGATCGCGAATTCGACCCGCTCGTTGCTCTGCGGCACGGTCGCGACGTTCTTCGCGTACTGCTCGGCCGTGAGAATCTGTTCGAGCAGCGTTTCGAGCTGGACTTCGCCCCAGGTGCCGCGCGTCTTCACGTTGGTGAGCACCTTCTTCAGGTCGCCGACGCCGGCCGCGAGCGTCTGCATTTCGCCCAGACCGCGATGGACCTGTTCGAGCCGCTCGGACACCTGCCGGAACGATTCGCCGAGGCGCTGTTCAAGCGTCGCATGCAGCTTCTCGTCGACCGTGCGGCGCATTTCCTCGAGCCGCGCCGCATTGTTCGCTTCGATGTCCTTCAGCCGCTGTTCGAGCGTCGCGCGCACCTCGGCGAAACGGCGATCGTTCGCCTCGGTCAGCTGGCCGAGCTGCAGCGTGAGCGTCTCGCCGAAGCGGCGCAGCGTGGCCGCCTGCTCCTCGCGCGCCTGCAGCGCCTGCTGCTGCAGACTCTGGCGCACCGCGTCGAGCTGCTGTGCATTCGTTTCGGTAAGCTTGACGAGTTGCTGCGCAAACCCGTCGATCTTGCCGCCCTGCAGCGTCGCCATGCTGGTGAACTGGGCGGTCAGCGTCTGCTGGAACTGCGCGAAGCCGCCGCTCAGTTCGCTGCGCGAGACCCGCGCGGTTTCGGCGATTTCGCTGCGCAACTCGCGTTCGAGCCGCTCGGCGGCGCGCGCCTGCGCGTCCGCCGCGGCGCCGAGGTGATCGCCCAGTGCGTCGAGCTGAGCGTCCACCGCACCCGGGCGGGCGCCGCGCACGAGCGCCACGAGGGCCACGAGGGCCAGCACAAGCGCGACGGCCAGAACGATGACCGCCGCCGGCCACAGTGTCGTCATACGCGCGCCCTGCCCATCACGTCGGGGTTGATCGGATTGGCCGGGCGTCCCGCATTCGGGCCCTCGCCGAGCGCCGCGATCAGGTTGTCGGCCGCAAGGTTGGCCATCGCCCGCCGGGTCGCCTCGGTCGCGCTCGCGATATGCGGCGTCAGCACGACGTTCGCCACCGTCAGCAGTCCGGGATGCACGCTCGGCTCGCCCTCGTAGACGTCGAGGCCGGCCGCGGCGATGCGCCCTGCGCGCAACGCGTCGACCAGCGCGGCGTCGTCGACGATGCCGCCGCGCGCGATATTCGTCAGCGTCGCGGTCGGCTTCATCAGCGCGAGTTCGGCCGCGCCGATCGTGTGATGGCTCTCCTTCGTGTACGGCAGCACCAGCACGACGTGGTCGGCCTGCTGCAGCAGCGCTTCCTTCGACACATACTGCGCGTTCAGTTGCGCCTCGATCTCCGGCGCGACGCGCGAGCGGTTGTGGTAGATCACCCGCATGTCGAAGCCGCGCGCGCGGCGCGCGAGCGCCTGGCCGATCCGGCCCATGCCGATCACGCCCAGCGTGGCGCCGTGAACGTCACTGCCGAGGAACCCGTCATACGCCCATTTCTGCCACTGGCCGGCGCGCAGCCAGTGCTCCGACTCGGCAATCCGGCGCGCGGCGGCCATCATCAGCGCCCAGCCGAAGTCGGCGGTGGACTCGTTCAGCACGTCGGGCGTGTTGGTGCCGAGCACGTTCGCCGCGTTGAACGCGGCCATGTCGAAATTGTTGAAGCCGACCGCCATATTCGACACGACGCGCAGACGCGGCGCGCCCGCGAGCGCCGCTGCGCCGATCACATCGCCGGCGGTGAGCGCGCCGTCGCAGTCGGCCAGCCGCTGGATCAGCGCCTGCTCCGACAGCAGGTCGCCGTTATTCCAGTCGACCACGAAATACTGCTTCAGGCGCTCGATCACGTCCGGAAAAATCGGACGGGCAACCAGGATCTTTTGCATTGCAACTCTCCGAATGGCACGCGCTGCCCGAGCGGGGTCCGTGCCTCGTTCAGTGTCAGAAAAATAGCCAGCTGGTGACCAGAAACATCGGCACCAGCACGACCGCGGCCCAGCCCAGATAGGCGAAAAAGCCCGGCATGCGCACGCCGCGCGATTCCGCGATCGCCTTCACCATGAAGTTCGGCGCATTGCCGATATAGCTGTTCGCGCCCATGAACACCGCGCCGGCCGAGATCGCGGCGAGCGTGGTCGCGCCGGCATTCATCAGCGTCTGTGCGTCGCCGCCCGCGAGGTTGAAGAACACGAGATAGGTCGGCGCGTTGTCGAGGAACGACGACAGCACGCCCGTTGCCCAGAAGTACATCGCGTCGTGGGGCTGTCCGCTCGCATCCTTGACCAGGTGGACGATGCCGGCAAACGCCCCCGCCTCGCCCGCGCGCAGGATCGTGATGACCGGCGCGATCGTCACGAAGATGCCGGCGAAGAGCTTGGCGACCTCCTCGATCGGCGCCCAGTTGAACGCGTTGCCCTCGCGCGCCGCGCGCGGCGTGATGGCCAGCGACAGCAGCGTGAGCGCGGCCAGCGCGACGTCGCGCACGAGATTTTGCAGCGCAACCTGCGTGCCGAACACGTCGAACGCGATGCCGGGCTTCCACAGGCCGCTCATCAGCACCAGCGCGATCACGCCGGCGAGCAGCACGAAGTTGATCTTGCCGTCGATGCCCAGCATCGGCGAGTCGGGCGTCGGGTCGGCGAGCGCGCTGCGCTGCTCGTCGTCGCGACGGTAATAGTACGAATCCAGCGCGTAAAAAAGCACGAGCAGCACCGCGCAGACAAACAGCATCGGCAATGCGAGATGCTTCGTTGTCCAGAAAAAACTCACGCCGTTCAGAAAGCCGAGGAAGAGCGGCGGGTCGCCGAGCGGCGACAGCGAGCCCCCGGCGTTCGCCACGAGAAAGATGAAAAACACGACCACGTGCACGATGTGCTTGCGGTTGTCGTTCGCGCGCAGCAGCGGCCGGATCAGCAGCATCGCGGCACCGGTCGTGCCCATGATGCTCGCGAGCGCGGTGCCGAGCGCGAGGATCCCGGTATTCAGACGCGGCGAGCCGCGCAGGTTGCCGCGCACGCAGATGCCGCCCGCCACGGTATAGAGCGCCGTGAGCAGCACGATGAACGGCACGTACTCTTCGAGCAGCGCGTGCACCACCGCGCCGAATGCCGTGCCCACGCCGAACGCGAACGCGAACGGCACCAGAAACAGCGCGGCCCAGGCCGCGGCGATCTTGCCGAAGTGGTAATGCCAGAACGAGGGCGCGATTAGCGGAAACACCGCGATCGACAGCAGGATGCCTGCAAACGGCACGCCCCACGCGGCCGACAGACTCGCGCCGTCGAGGGTCGCCGCCGACGCGACCCCGGGCAGCAGCGACAGGGCGGCAACGCAAACGATGCATAGCGTTGCGACAGGACGCTTCATGATGGAATCCCCGAAATGGAAAAAGCAAAGTGCGGCAGGACGCCGCTCAGTACGGTCATACCGTCAGGCGTCGCGCACGACGATGACATGGACGCGGTAGGGTCCGTGCGCACCGAGAACGATGGTCTGCTCGATGTCGCCGGTTCGCGACGGTCCCGACACGAAGTTGACCGCACGCGGCAACTCGCCCCGCTCGGCATGGATCAGGTCGAACGCGTCTTCGTGTCCGCCGACGATGCGCGATGCCGGCACGATGGCCAGATGCGTTTCAGGCAGCAGCGCAGCCGACGCCCACGTCTGCGGACCGGACAGCAGCACGAGCGTCCCGGTTTCGGCGGTGGCGCAAAAGCAGCCGGTGATGCCGACCGCGTCGGCCTCGCCCGGCTTGCGGCATTCGACCGCGAGCCCCGCCGCCGCCCAGTCGAGGCTGCTCAGCGTGTGCCACGCAACCGCGCGCAGCGGCAGGCCGTGCGCGCTCAGGTAGCGATGCGCGGCAAGCGGCGCCTCGGCGAGCGTCGCGATGGAATCGACGGTCGTGGCGAGCTTCTGCGCCTCCTCGGCAAAGCGCGCGACGCGGTCTGCCGGCAGGACCGGCTGCGGACCGCGCGGATGACGCGCCAGATAATCGGCCACCGCGTCATGCTCGACGGCGGCCGGTTCCGCGTCGCGCCCCTGGGCCGCGCGAATGCGCGCAAGGATGTTGCGGCGGGCAATCGATGTATCCATGAGCGCGGTCCTCGTGTCGTTAGCCAGACGGCTTCGCGAGGATTATACCGGCGCCCCCGCGCGCAAACACGCGGCCATCCGGCCAATGCGCGCACACGGCGGCACGGCGTCAGGCCGATGCGCCCTCCGGCTGGCGAATACCGAACACCTGGCGCAGATAAGCAAGATAGGCCTTGTCGTCGCACATGTTCTTGCCGGGAGAATCGGACAGCTTCGCGACAGGCTGTCCGTTGCAACGGACCATCTTGATCACGATCTGCAACGGGTTGTAGCCGAGATCGTTGGTGAGGTTCGTGCCGACCCCGAACGCGAGCTTGCAGCGCCCGCGAAAGCGCTCGTACAACTGCAGCACTTTCGGGATATCGAGCGCATCGGAGAACACCAGCACCTTCGTGCGCGGATCGCACCGGTTCGCCTCGTAGTGCTTCAGCAGCCGCTCGCCCCACTCGAACGGATCGCCCGAGTCATGGCGCGCGCCGTCGAACAGCTTGCAGAAGTACATGTCGAAGTCGCGCAGGAACGCATCCATCCCGTACACGTCGGACAGCGCGATGCCGAGGTCGCCCCGATACTCCTTCGCCCACTGTTCCAGGCCGAAGATCTGCGAGTCGCGCAGCCGCGGCCCGAGTGCCTGGCAGGCCTGCAGATATTCGTGCGCCATCGTGCCGAGCGGCGTGAGGCCGTGCTTCATCGCGTAGAACACGTTGCTCGTACCGGCGAACTGCTCGCCCAGGTCGTCCTTCAGCGTGAGGGTCACCTCTTCGTGCCAGCGCTTCGAGAAGCGCCGCCGCGTGCCATAGTCGGCAATCTTGCAGTCGGCGAACTCCGGGCGCGCGCCGAGCAGCTTGATCTTTTCGCCGAGCCGCTCGCGGCCCTCGCCATACGCCGGCTCCTTCTGCGTGTTGCGGAAGTAGACCTCGTTGACGATGGCGAGCACCGGAATCTCGAACAGGATCGTGTGCAGCCACGGCCCCTTGATGCCGATCTCGATCTCGCCGTTGCCCTTTGCGGACGGTTCGATCGAGATGTACTTCCCGTTCAGGTGAAAGAGCGCAAGGAAGTCGATGAAATCGCTCTTGATGAAACGCATGCGCCTCAGGTAGTCCAGCTCCTCGCCGGTGAAGCGCAGCGCGCACAGCTTGTGGACCTCGTCGCGGATCTCGTCCACGTACGGCACGAGGTCGACGTCCGGCGTGCGGCAGCGAAAGCGGTACTCGACGCTGGCGGCGGGAAAATGATGCAGGACCACCTGCATCATCGTGAACTTGTAGAGATCGGTATCGAGCAGCGAAGTGATGATCATGATGGTGCCAACGGTGCAAAACTGGCGGCGCGAGCCCGGCGGCCGACCGGCGACGCGAGCCGGATATCCCGGCCGTACTGCGCCGGCACCCCGCCGACACCGCGGCCAGCCGGCGGCCTCCCCTCGCGCGCCGCCCTGCGCCCATGTTACCCGAATGCGTGCGCGCGCAGCGGCCCGCGCGCCCCGGCGGGACGGCCATAAACTAATCACGAAAAGGTATAAGAGCCCGCCGGCGCGCGGCGTGATATGCCTCTTGACGTTCAGTTACAATACCGCTTTTGGCGTTTTGCCTCCCCCGATACTGCATGCAGGAGCTGCCTGAATGACCCACGTTGTGACCGAAAGCTGCATCAAGTGCCGCTATACCGACTGCGTCGATGTGTGTCCGGTGGACTGCTTTCGCGAAGGTCCCAACTTCCTCGCGATCGACCCGGACGAGTGCATCGACTGCGCCGTGTGCGTCGCCGAGTGCCCGGTGAACGCGATCTACGCCGAGGAAGACGTGCCGGGCGACCAGCAGAACTTCATCGCGCTGAACGCGGATCTCGCGAAGGGCTGGCCGAGCATCACGAAGACCAAGGCGCCGCTGCCCGAAGCGGACGAGTTCAAGGACGTCAAGGACAAACTCGCGCTGCTCGCGCGCTAAGCGGCGTCCGGCTGCCGCGGGCTGCGCGCAGGCTTGCCGCAGCCGCCGCACCGCCTTTCGGGAGAAGTCGGGGTATTGACAGTCCCGTGCACACCCCCTAAAATCCCGTTTCTCTGCTGTTGTTGTTCCCCGATAGCTCAGTCGGTAGAGCGCCGGACTGTTAATCCGTAGGTCCCTGGTTCGAGCCCAGGTCGGGGAGCCAAGAATTGCAAAGGCCCGTTAACCAGAACGGGCTTTTTTATGCGTCAAGTGACGCGCCGTCGTGTTGCACAGCTGTTCCCCGATAGCTCAGTCGGTAGAGCGCCGGACTGTTAATCCGTAGGTCCCTGGTTCGAGCCCAGGTCGGGGAGCCAAGAATTGCGAAGGCCCGCATCCATGCGGGCCTTTTGCTTGGTGGCGTCGGTTTTGCGCCGTTTGGTTTTGCGCCGTTTGGTTTTGTACCACTTCACTTCGTGGTGTCTCGTCGCTCGCCACGTCACCAGTTTTGTGCGCCCTCTCGGCCCACGTCCGCTCTTCTCCGCCCGCCATCCGCGCCGCACGCAATCGCGTTACGATGGGCGTTTCCCCGTTTCCCGTTCCCCGCCGCCCATGACCATCCGCCTGTTGCGTGCCGCATTCGCGATCGCCGCCGTTGCCGCCCTCGTCCCGCCAGCCCGCAGCGAGGAAATCGGCAGCGTCAACACCAATTTCCATTTCACCGGCTCGGATCGCGTCGTGGTCGAGGCCTACGACGACCCGCTCGTGCAGGGCGTGACCTGTTACGTGTCGCGGGCCCGCACGGGCGGCATCAAGGGAACGCTCGGGATTGCCGAAGATCCGACCGAGGCGTCGATCGCCTGCCGCCAGGTCGGCCCGATCCATTTCAACGGGCCGCTCAAGCAGCAGGCGGACGTGTTCTCGGTCAGCATGTCGCTCATTTTCAAGACGCTGCACGTGGTCCGCGTGGTCGACGCGAAACGCGACACGCTCGTCTACCTGACCTATAGCGACCGGGTCGCGAGCGGCAGCGCGAAAAACAGCGTCAGCGCAGTGCCGCTGCCGGCCGGCACGACGATCCCGCTGAAATGACCGCCACCCGCCGCGCACCGTCCCCCATGCGTGCATCCGCCCCGCCGGTCGCGCGGCCGCGCGCGCCGGCCGCGCATTTTCGCGACAGCGCCCGCTACTGGCGCACCCCGCTGCTGCCCGGCGCCGACCTTGTGACCGCCGAATATCACGATCACACGTTCGCGCCGCACTGGCACGACGCGTACACGATTCCGGTGATCGTCGCCGGCGCCGAGAGCTACCGCTACCGCGGCGCCAACCACGTCGCGGAGGCAGGCAGCGTGCCGGTCATCCATCCGGGCGAACTGCACACCGGCGCCCGCGCGGTCGAGGCAGGCTGGCGCTACCGGGTGCTGTACGCGCCGGTCGAATTCATCCACCGGCTCGCGACCGACCTGGCCGGATCGCCGCAAGATCTGCCGTGGTTCGAACCCGGTGTGATCCGCGATCCCGCGCTCGCGCGGCGCCTGGCGTACGCGCACCGGCTGCTCGAAGCGCACGGCGATCCGCTTGCGGCCGAGACGGCGATGTTCGACGCGCTGTCGATGCTGCTCGTGCGCCACGCGCGCAGCCGGCCGCAGCCGCACCGCATCGCCGCCGACGACATCCGGGTCGCCGCGATGAAGGCGCACCTGAGCGACAATCTCACCGAGGCGCTGCGGCTCGCCGAGCTGGCCGCCGAGGTCGGCCTGTCACCGTTTCACGCGGCGCGCCTGTTTGCGCAGGCCACCGGCCTGCCGCCGCACGCGTGGCGCACTCAGGTGCGCCTGCAGCGCGCGCTCGCGCCGCTGCGCGCGGGCGTGCCGGTCGCGGACGTCGCCGCGGCGAGCGGCTTTGCCGACCAGAGTCACTTCACGCGCCATTTCCGCCGCATGTTCGGCGTGCCGCCCGGACGCTGGCAATCCGCGTGACGGGGTAGCGGGGTAACCGGCCCACCGCGCGCACGCGGTCGCGCGGACCGCAAGAACGTTCAAGCCAGCGCCGCGGGCCCGCGTTATCCTCGCCGCCCATGGAGAGAGGAACGTGAACCCACCGCATCGTTTTCGCGAATTCACCGCGGGCGCCTGCGACATCATCCCGATGATGGTCGGCGCGGCGCCGTTCGGCGTGATCTTCGGCACGCTCGTCACGACCGGACCGCTTCGGCCGTGGCACGGCCAGCTGATGTCGCTGATCGTGTTCGCCGGCTCCGCGCAGTTCATCGCGCTCGGCCTGATCGCCGCCCACGCCGGCCTCGCCGTCGTGCTTGCCACCACGTTCGTCGTGAACCTGCGCCATCTGCTCTACAGCGCGACGCTCGCACCCTATGTGTCGCACCTGCCGCTGCGCTGGCGGCTCGGGCTCGGCGGCGTGCTGACCGACGAGGTGTTCGCGGTCGCGTGGTCGCACTACCGGCATCATCCGCCGGGGGCGGCGAGCCCTTACTACTTTCTCGGCGCGGGCCTTGCGATGTACGTCAACTGGCAGCTCTGGACCCTCGCCGGGCTGCTGTTCGGCGCAGCGTTCCCGCGCCTGCAGTCGCTCGGGCTCGACTTTGCGATGGCGGCCACCTTCATTGCGATCGTCGTGCCGCAACTGGCGGCCCTGCGCCATTTCGTCGCCGCCGCGACGGCCGGCGCGCTCGCCTGGTACTGGCAGGGCTGGCCGTACAAGCTCGGGCTGCTCGGGGCCGTGTTCGCGGGCGTCGTGCTCGGCGTGCTGCTGTCGCTGCCGGGCGCCCGGCAGCCGACCCCGGGAGGTGCCCAATGAACGTCGTCGCACTCATCGTCGGCATGGCGCTGATCACGTGGGCGATTCGCGCGATCGTCTTCGTGCTCGGCAACCGGCTCGTGTTCCCGCCGCTCGTGCGCACTGCGCTCGGCTTCGTGCCGGTCACCGTGCTGACGGCGATCATCGTGCCGATGGTCGTCTCGCCGCACGGCCACGGCGCCGAACTAAGCTGGCGCAACCCGCAACTGGCCGGCGCGCTCGCCGCGATCGCGGTCAGCGCGCTGACGCGGCGGCCGCTGCTGACAATCGCGGTCGGCCTCGCGGTGTTCTTCGCGTGGCAAGCGTTCGTGATGCACGTCGCCGCGCCCGGCGCGTAGTGCGGCGGCGTCCCGGACGCCCGCCCGCTTCCTCAAGTTTCACCCCGGCTCGCCGTTAAACAGTCGAGGTCCGCTCGACGGAAAGCCAATTCCGGCGGTAACGCGGCAACAAGCAGGGTCCGCCGCGCCGGGCATCGATGCCGCGCGGCGAGACCAACCGGGACAGCACATGGGTCAGATTACCCTTTCAATCAAGGACGAAACCATTGCCTCGCTGCGCAAGGATTTCGACGCCTTTCTGCGTGTCTCGCTGAAGCTCGACCCTCAGTTCGCGACGCCGTCGTTCGAGGACTTCCTGCGCGCGAAGCTGCTCGACAACATGGTGCCGCTCACCGAGCACGCGGTGAAGCGGATGCTGCAGGGGGGGCAGTACGCGTGGGCGAAGCGCACGCTCGACAAGGAATTCCCGGACGTGGTCGCAATCCTGATGCAGCAGGCCGCCGAGTTCGGCTTCGGCTTTGCCGCGCGCTCCGAATGGACCCCGGAGGAGTTGAGCAAGCAATGCCGCGAGTGGGCGGCGGCGATCGTGCGCGAATCGGAAGGAGACGCCGCGCTGGTGGACCCGCTCGCCGCGCAGATCAAGGGCGCGGTGCAGGACATCCAGTCGCTGGAGGAGACGATGCAGACCCCCGCGTGGCGGCTGGTCGAATCGCTGCGCCAGCGCGTCTACGAAGCGAAGGTCGCGTGCGAGACGAGCGTCGGCAGCACCGCGCGGGAAAAGCTCGGCGAACTGCGCGGCCTGCTGCGTCTGGGCATTGCGCACGGCAGCTTCCAGAAACAGGAAGCCCAGCAGATCATGGAATATCTGCGTCTGCTGAAGCCGGAAATCTTCGTCGAAGAGCCCTACGACATCTTCTCGCGCCTTGCCGCGTGGCTGCGCAACTTCTTTACGCCGCCGCCGCGCCCGCAGCAACAGCCGCGGCAGTCGCGCTAGCGCGCGGCGCACGCGCCCTGCGGGCGCCGTGCGCGGTTCACCCCCACATTTTTCTGAGCTGGGCGGCGATGTCGAGCTTCGCCTGGGCCGCCGCCGCCAGCCCGGCGGTGCTCGGCGCAGCCGGCTCGGGCACCCGCGGCCAGGCGGACACGTCGAACAGCGGCAGCAGCGCCTCCGGGATGAAACGGGTACGCGACGCCCACACATGCCGGTCGCCGAGCGCGGCCTGGCCATGCACGTAAAAGCGCTGCGGCACGACGATATGCAGGTCGTCTTTCGCGCGCGTCATTGCGACGTACAGGAGGCGCCGCTCCTCCTCGATTTCGTCGTCGCTGCCCGTCGCGAGGTCGGACGGAATGCAGCCGTCCACGCCGTTCAGCACGAAGACGTTGCGCCATTCCTGGCCCTTCGCCGAATGGATCGTCGAGAGGATCAGATAGTCCTCGTCGCGCAGCGGCACGCCGGCCTCGGCGCTCGTCGCGTCGGGCGGATCGAGCGTCAGCTCGGTCAGGAAGCGCTCGCGCGATGCATAGGTCGCCGCGATGCTCTCCATCTGCAGCAGATCCGCGATGCGCATCGGCGCATCCTCGTAGTCGCGCTCGACGCAGGGCGTATACCAGCGCCGGATCGCCTCCACGTCGCCGGGCCACGCGCTGCCGCCGCCCAGCGCCGACATCAGCGCGACGAACGCGGGCCAGTCGTCGAGCGCGCGCGGCGGCGGCGAGAACGCTGCCAGCGCCGCGACAAGCGGACGCGCGACAGGCGCGCCTGCTCCTGCTCCTGTGCCTGTGCCTGTGCCTGTGCCTGTGCCTGTGCCTGTGCCTGTGCCTGTGCCTGTGCCAGCGGACTCCGCCACCGCATCGAGCACGCGTGCGGCGATCGCCGGCCCGATCCCCGGCAATAGCTGCAGCACCCGAAAACCCGCGACGCGGTCGCGCGGATTCTCGGCCCAGCGCAGCACCGCGAGCAGATCCTTCACGTGCGCGGCATCGAGAAACTTCAACCCGCCGAACTTCACGAACGGGATGTTGCGCCGGCTCAACTCGACTTCGAGCGTGGCGCTGTGGTGCGCCGCGCGAAACAGCACGGCCTGCGCCTTCAGCTTGCTGCCCGCCTCGCGCGCGTCGAGCACCTGCTCGACCACGTAGCGCGCCTGTTCGAGTTCGCCCGCGACGTTCACGAGCCGGGGACGCTGCGCGCCGCCGCCGTCGGTCCACAGGTTCTTCGTGAAGCGTTCCCGCGCGAGTCCGATCACCGCGTTCGACGCGGCGAGTATCGGCCGGGTCGAGCGATAGTTGCGCTCGAGCGTGACGACGCACGCGGGCGGTGCGAAGCACTGCGGAAACTCGAGGATGTTGCGCACGGTCGCGCCGCGAAACGCATAGATCGACTGCGCGTCGTCGCCGACCACGGTCAGGCCGCGTCCGTCCGGCTTCAGCGCGAGCAGGATCGACGCCTGCAGCCGGTTGGTGTCCTGGTACTCGTCGACCAGCACGTGATCGAAGCGGCTCGCCAGATCGGCCGCCAGCGCGGGATGCGCGGCCATCGTCGACCAGTACAGCAGCAGGTCGTCGTAGTCGAGCACGCCCTGTTTCTGCTTCGCGTCCACGTATGCCGCGAATAGCCGCCGCAGGTCGTCCTGCGCGTCGCGACACCACGGGAACGCGCGCTCCAGCACGTCGGCGAGCGTCGCGCCGGTATTGACGACCCGCGAATAGATCGCAAGACACGCCTGCTTGCCCGGAAAGCGCCGCTCCTTCGCGGCGAGACCGAGATCGTGGCGCACGAGATTCATCAGGTCGGCCGAGTCCTCGCGGTCGCCGATCGTGAAGGCCGGCGCAAGACCGATACGCTCCGCATACTCGCGCAGCAGGCGCGCGCCGATGCCGTGGAACGTACCCGCCCATGCGAGCGGCTGGGCGGCCATCGCCCGCGCGCCGAGCGCCTGCGCGACGATCCGGCCGGCGCGCTGCGTCATGTCGGCGGCCGCGCGGCGCGAGAAGGTGAGCAGCAGGATCCGCTGCGGATCCGCGCCCTGCACGACGAGATGAGCGACCCGATGCGCGAGCGTGCTCGTCTTGCCGGAACCCGCGCCCGCGATCACGAGCAGCGGGCCGGCGGGCGCCGCTCCCGGCGCGACGCCGTACTCGACCGCGGCGCGCTGGGCGTCGTTGAGCTTCGCGCGCCAGGCGGCGGCGTCGGGTGGCGCGGATTCGGCAGCGGTGAGCACGATGAAGTCGTCAGGCGGAACAGGACAAGCCGCACGAGGCGGTCGGCGTCCGTACTGTATATCCATACAACCCGGTGCCGCAAGCGCCCCTTTTTTCAGGCGGGCACGCGGAGCGTCGCGCATGCGAGGGACGTGCGCCCCGCTCATCTGGCTTATCATGCGTACCCCGCCCTCCGCGCTCCCCGACACGATGCCCAACCTCGACTTCACGCTGACCGGCGACTACATCGAACTGCACAATCTGCTGAAGATCACCGGGCTCGCCGACAGCGGCGGCGCCGCGAAGGCGCTGGTCGCATCGGGGGTGGTCACGGTCGACGGCCAGGTCGAGCGGCGCAAGACCTGCAAGATTCGCGCGGGCCAGGCGGTGCTGCTCGGCGACACGCGCATTGCCGTGCACGACGCGTAGCGCGCGGCACGGCACGGGGAAGCGGCGCGCTGTCGTCGCTGTCATCGCTGTCGTCGCTGTCGTCGCTGTCGTCGCTGTCGTCGCTGTCGTCGCTGTCGTCGCTGTCGTCGCTGTCGTCGCTGTCGTCGCTGTCGTCGCTGTCGTCGCTGTCGTCGCTGTCGTCGCTGTCGTCGCTGTCGTCGCTGTCGTCGCTGTCGTCGCTGTCGTCGCTGTCGTCGCACCAGAATTGTGCGTATTGATCGACAACCGCGCGCGCTCCCCCTAAGCTGTACGTTTTGGCAGAAAACGGCGCATCGTTCGCATGCGCCGCGCATTTCATGACAGAACCCGGTTTTTCCCGGGCGGACACCCCTCCGCCCACGCTAACGCGCCACGCCGCGGACACCGCGCGCCTCGCCGCTCCCCTCGCGATCGCCCAGCTCTCGCAGATGGCCATGGGCGTCACCGACACTATCCTGCTCGGCTCGCTCGGCCCCGATGCGCTCGCGGCCGGCGGGCTCGGCGCGAATCTGTTCTTCGTCACGGTGACGCTGCTGCAGGGCGTGCTGACGTCGGTGAGCGTCAGCGTGTCGCATGCGCGCGGCGCGCAGGCCGACGACCGTGTGCCGCACATCTACTGGAGCGGCTTCGTGATGTCCGTGCTGCTCGCGATTCCGGCGTTCGCGCTGCTGTCGGTCGCCGCGCCGCTGCTGCGCGCATTCGGCGAGCCGGCGCTGCTGGCGCAGCATGTCGGCGAGTACGCGGCGGTCCTGCGCTGGGGTGCGCCCGGCAGCCTGATCGGCATCGGCCTGATGCGCTCGTTCCTGCCGGCGATCGGCGCCGCGCGGCGTCTGCTGTGGGTGTCGATCGCCGGCGTCGTGTTCAACGGTTTCCTGAACTACGGGCTGATCCACGGCGCGTACGGGCTGCCGCGGCTCGGCTTCCTCGGATCCGCGGCGGCGACGACGTTCACGGTCTGGATGACCGCGCTCGTGCTGATGGCGCTGCTGCATCTGCGGCCGCGTTTCCGGCATTTCGTCGTCGCGACGCGTCCGCGCCTGCCGCTGATGGGGGAACTGTTCGGCATCGGCTGGCCGGTCGCGATCACGTATGGCGTCGAATCGACGCTCTTTCTCGCCACCGGCCTGATGGTCGGCCTGCTCGGCGAATCGCAGCTGGCCGCGCACCAGATCGCGCTGAACGTCGCGTCGGTGGCCTTCATGGTGCCGCTCGCGATCGGCCAGGCAGCCAACGTGCGGGTCGGCTACTGGTCGGGCGCCGGCCATCCGCTGGCCGCGCGGCACGCGGGCTTTGTCGCGCTCGCACTCGGCGTCGGCTTCATGTCGATGTCGGCGCTCGTGCTGATTCTCGCGCCGCACTGGATCGTCGGCCTCTATCTGCATCTGGACGACCCCGCGAACGCACCAACAGTCGCGCTCGCCAGTTCGCTGCTCGGCGTCGCGGCGCTCTTCCAGATCGTCGACGGCATGCAGACCGTCGGTTCCGGCTGCCTGCGCGGCCTGAAAGACACGCGCGTGCCGATGCTCGCGGCCGCATTCGGCTACTGGGGCATCGGCTTTCCGACCGGCTACACGCTCGCGTTTCACTTCGGTCTCGGCGCGCGCGGCCTGTGGTGGGGACTCGCGGCGGGGCTCGCGAGCGTCGCCGTGCTGATGACCTTGCGCTTTCACCGGCTGAGCCTGCGGCGTCTGCCGTGGTCGGCCGCGCGGCCGCCCGCCTGAGCCACCGGCGCGGCACCCCCAAGGTACAATGCGCGCGGGTTGCCGCCCTGCCCCATCCCGGCCCGAGGCAATCCGCCCGTGTGCGTCACGAGCGCACACCGCGCCCCTTCATTCCAGCCATCCGCTGCGACGCCCGCCGCCCCGCGCGGCGGCACGACCGCCGCGATGCGCGACGGCGTTGGCCCGGCCGATGCCTGCGCCAGGCGGCTGTCCGCGCGGCCGTCCGCGTAAGCAACCTCGCATGAGCCTTTGTCCCGCGACGCGTCGGGCTGCTCGCGCAGCGTGCCGCGCAGATGCCTGCGTGCCGTTTGCGTGTGCCGTTTGCGTGTGCCGTTTGCGTGTGCCGTTTGCGCGTGCCGTTTGCGCGTGCCGTTTGCGTGTGCCATTTGCGCCTGCCATTTGCGCCTGCCATTTGCGTGTGCCGTTTGCGTGTGCCGTTTGCGTACCACCCGCGTGCTGCTCGCCGCGCGCCTTGCGGGACCATTGCCGAGCCCCGGCGCGCGGCAATCCGCCCGGGCGCCCCCAACCAGAACAAAGGAATCTTTCGATGCTTGCCCGCGTTACCCGACTCTTTCCGCTGTGGGCAGTGCTGTTCTCGCTCGCCGCCTACGCGCGGCCCGCGAGCTTCACGCCGCTCGCGCCGCACGTCACGATGCTGTTGACGATCATCATGCTGTCGATGGGCGTCACGCTGTCGCTCGACGATTTCCGGCGTGTCTTCACGCGCCCCGCCCCGGTGCTCGCCGGCATCGGGCTGCACTATCTGGTGATGCCGCTCGCCGCGTGGATCATCGCGAAGGTCCTGCGCATGCCGCCCGATCTGACCGCCGGCATGGTGCTGGTCGGCAGCGTCGCGAGCGGCACCGCATCGAACGTGATGATCTATCTGGCGCGCGGCGACGTCGCGCTGTCGGTGACGATCAGCGCGCTGTCGACGCTCGTCGGCGTGTTCGCGACGCCCCTGCTCACGCGCCTGTACGTGGATGCGTCGATCGTCGTCGACGTGCGCGGCATGCTCGTGAGCATCGTGCAGATCGTCGCGCTGCCGATCGTGATCGGCGTCGTCGTCAACCATCTGTTCGGCAAGCTGGTGCGCAGGATCGAACCGGTGCTGCCGCTCGTGTCGATGATCGCCATCGTGCTGATCATCGCAGCCGTCGTGGCGGCGACGCAGAAGAGCATTGCGTCGGTGGGCCTCGTGGTGATGCTCGGCGTCGTGCTGCACAACGGCCTCGGGCTGCTCGGCGGCTACTGGGGCGGCCGTCTGCTCGGCTTCGACGAGGCCGTGTGCCGCACGCTCGCGATCGAAGTCGGCATGCAGAATTCGGGCCTCGCGGCGACGCTCGGCAAGCTGTACTTCACGCCGCTCGCGGCGCTGCCGGGCGCGTTGTTCTCGGTCTGGCACAACCTGTCCGGCTCGCTGCTCGCGGGCTACTGGCGCGACCGCCCGGCGCGCGGCGCGCCGCATGCGCACGCGGCGGGCGTCGCGCGCAACGAGGCGGGTTGAAGCGCGACACAACGCGAAGCCGCGCGGCCAACCGGGCCGCCGCGACAGGCCCCGGGCTCCGGTCAGAAACGGGCCCGGCGCTGCGATCCACGGCGCGCCGTCGCGCTTCGCGTTGCGCCGCGCAGTGCGACGTGACACCTTCACACCGCACCGCGCACGGCGGCTGGCGATCGCCCATACACGCCAATTCGATCAGGAATGCAAACTAAATCCGGGCACCTGACGGCCGTCGCCGACGCGAACGTCGAGCGCATCCTGACATGGCCGGGTGTCGAACCCGCTTTCGCGCCACCCTGCCCCCGCTGCCGCGCCGACTCCGCTGCTTTCCCGTCCGCCTGACACACGCTGCGCGCACCAACCGGCCCGACCGGCACCCAGCCCTCACGCCTTCGCCAACCGCTGCCGCGCGCAGTCGCGGATGCAGCCGCAGACGCTGCCGCGCGCGGGAACCGACGGGGTCCGATCGCTGTCCGAGTCGACGTGGATCCAGATGTCCGCTCTTGCGCACAGCCGTCGTCTTCGCGAAGACGCTCGCGCCCAGGCACGGCCCGCTGCTCCGCCGGACCGGCCTCGGCGCGCTGCCAGCGGCTGCCCCGCGCACGGCGCCGTCCCAAACGCACGGGCGGACTTCGGGCACACTCTTGCAATACGCGATACCCTCGAATGCAGGGGTGCAGGCCGCGCGGCGCGGCGCCGCGGCCAGCAACGAACCCGATGGAGACTCTGAGCGTGCCGGCAACCGACTTCCCGTGCGACACCCCGTCATGTCCTTCTGAGCGCCGCCTGCCGACGCTGCGGGCCGCGCTCGTCCGGTTCGCCCAACGCGGCCTGCCCGCGGCCGCCGTGCTGCTGTTGAGCGCCTGCGCAAGCTACCCGCCCGCCACCGCGTTCGACCGCTCCGTCACCCATGCGCTGCCCGCCTCGGCGGCCACACCGCTCGGCAATGCGCTGGCGCCGCTGGACGCGCAACATCCGGGCGAATCCGGGTTCCGGGTGCTGTCGAGCGGCACCGACGCGCTGCAGATGCGCATTGCGCTCGCGCGCGCCGCGACGAAAACGCTCGACATGCAGTACTACATCGCCGACGAGGACACCACCGGCAAGCTGCTGCTCGCCGCGGCGCTCCACGCGGCGGATCACGGCGTGCGCGTGCGCATGCTGGTCGACGACCTGAACTTCCGGGACATCGACGACATCATGGCGGGCCTGAACGCGCATCCGAACATCCAGGTCCGCGTGTTCAATCCGTTCGGCAGCGCCCATCGCAGCATGTTCCAGCGCACCACCGACCTGTTCACGAAGATCGACCACTTCACCCGGCGCATGCACAACAAGGCAATGATCGTCGACAACCAGGTGGCGATCGTCGGCGGCCGCAACCTCGGCGACGAATACTTCAGCGCCAGCCCGACCCTGCAGTTCCGCGACCTCGACGTGCTCGCCGCCGGGCCGATCACCGCCGACATCTCCGCGAGCTTCGACGCCTACTGGAACAGCAGCGGCGCCTATCCGCTCGGCGTGCTGAATCACCAGCATTTCTCGCCGGAGGAGCTCGACGCGACCCGCGACGCACTGCGCGCGCACTGGCGCAAGTACGCGCATCCGTACGACGCGCTCCCGCTGAACGCGACGCCGCTCGCCACCCAGATCGCGAAGCACGAACTCGGCCTCACGTGGGCGCCGGCGGAGTTCAAGGCCGACACGCCAGGCAAGATCGACGATCCGTCGCCCAACTACGTGAGCCCGCCGCTGCAGCGGCTGCTGCAGTTGACGCACGACGCGCGCAAGGAAGTCCTCGTGATTTCGCCGTATTTCGTGCCGCACGACGCGGGCGTGAAAGCGCTGGGCGCCCTCGTGAAACGCGGCGTGCGCGTGGCGGTCCTGACAAATTCGCTCGCCGCCACCGACGCGGTCGCCGTGCAGGCCGGCTACAGCCCGTACCGGGTGCCGCTGCTGAAGGAGGGCGTCGAGCTATACGAGTTCAAGCCGACCCAGCGCAACGCATCGCCGACGATCACCGGTTCGCGCTCGCGTGCCGCGCTGCACGCGAAAAGCTATGTGATCGACCGCAAGATTCTCGTGATCGGTTCGATGAACCTCGATCCGCGCTCCGCGCACCTGAACACCGAGCTCGCGCTCGTGATCCACAGTCCGGTGCTCGCCGGCGAGGTCGCGCGGCTGTTCGACCAGGCGACGTCGCCCACGGTCAGCTATCGCGTCACGCTCGCGACGCCCGCGCAGATCGCGGGCCTGAAGGCGATCGGCGCGCCGCCGTCGCCGCTCATCTGGACCGATCGCGAGGGCGACGTCGTCCATACCTACCACTACGATCCACAAGCCGGTGTGTACCGCAACCTGCTGACCGGACTATGCTTGCTCTTGCCGATCCAGGGCGAACTCTGACGCGCCGGCCGCGCCCGGCAGCGCGGCCGGCCTGCCCGGATCATGCCGTCATCCCGTCCACGCGGAGTCCACCATGACCGACAACGTACGTATGGAGCGCGACACCTTCGGCGAAATCGCCGTGCCCGCCGCGCGCCTGTGGGGCGCGCAGACCCAGCGCTCGCTGCAGAACTTTCGCATTTCCTCCGAGAAGCAGGCACCGGAGCTGATTACCGCGCTCGCGACCATCAAGCGCGCGGCCGCCGAGGTGAATCGCAGCCTCGGCGTGCTCGACGACACGAAGGCCCGCGCGATCGTCGAGGCGGCGGACGAGATCGTCGCCGGCCGGCACCCGGACGAATTTCCGCTCGCGGTCTGGCAAACCGGCTCGGGCACGCAGACCAACATGAACCTGAACGAGGTGATCGCGAACCGCGCGAGCGAGCTGCTCGGCGGCGAGCGCGGCGAGGCGCGCAAGGTGCACCCGAACGACGACGTGAACCGCGGCCAGTCGTCCAACGACGTGTTCCCGACCGCCATGCATGTCGCCACCGCCTGTGCGATCGCAGGCCACCTGCTACCCGCGCTCAGAACGCTGCGCGCGACGCTCGACGACAAGGCGCGCGCCTTCGCCGGCATCGTCAAGATCGGCCGCACCCACCTGCAGGACGCCACGCCGCTCACGCTCGGTCAGGAATTCTCCGGCTATGTCGCGCAGCTCGATCAGGGCATGGCTCATGTGGAATCGGCGCTGCCGCATCTGTACCAGCTTGCATTGGGCGGCACCGCGGTAGGAACGGGACTGAATGCGCATCCGCAGTTCGCCGCGCAGGTCGCGGCGACGATCGGCGCGCTCACCGGACTGCCGTTCGTCACGGCGCCCAACAAGTTCGAGGTGATGGCCGCCGCGGACGCACTGGTGTTCGCACACGGCGCGCTGAAAACAGTCGCCGCGAGCCTGATGAAGATCGCCAACGACGTGCGCTGGCTCGCCAGCGGTCCGCGCTGCGGACTCGGCGAGCTGTCGATTCCGGAAAACGAGCCGGGCAGCTCGATCATGCCCGGCAAGGTCAACCCGACCCAGTCCGAAGCGCTGACGATGCTGTGCTGCCAGGTGTTCGGCAACGACGTCGCGGTGAACATGGGGGGCGCAAGCGGCAACTTCGAGCTGAACGTGTTCCGGCCGATGATCGCGCACAACGTGCTGCAGTCGATCCGCCTGCTCGCCGACGGCGCGCGGAGCTTCAACGATCACTGCGCGGTCGGCATCGAGCCGAACCGCGAACGCATCGACCAGTTGCTGAACGAATCGCTGATGCTCGTGACCGCGCTCAATCCGCACATCGGCTACGACAAGGCCGCGCAGATCGCGAAGAAAGCGCACAAGGAACACACGACACTGAAGGCGGCCGCGCTCGCGCTCGGCTACGTGACGGAACAGCAGTTCGACGAGTGGGTACGGCCGCACGAAATGGTCGGCCATGCGGCGCGCTGAGCCGGCTCGGGTGGGGGGTGCCCGGGGGCACCCGGGGTGCCGCCTCCTGAGTGCCTCCTGGGTGCCTCCTGGGTGCCTCCTGAGTGCCTCCTGGGTGCCCCTGGGTGCCTCCGGGACCCCCCAGGGTGCGCCAGCAAAAGCCTAGACCTTGCCTTGCGTCACTTCGTCCGGCTTCAACTCGACGATCGCGTCGAGCGCTTCCTTCACGTCGAGCGCGTAGCGCGCGAGGCGCTTCTGCTCTTCGGTTTCGGGCACGAACGACGGCACCGGCACCGGGTGACCGTTCTCGTTGACCGCGACCATCACGATCAGGCAATCGGTGGTCTGCAGCAGCTCGCCGCCCTTCGGATCGCCCGCCTGCACCGACACGTGGATATGCATGCTCGTGCGCCCGGTGTGGACCACGCGGGCGCGCAGCTCGACGAGATTGCCCACCAGAATCGGCCGGCGAAAGCGGATGTTGCCGACGCTGACGGTCACGCAGTAGCGGCCCGACCACACCGCCGCGCATGCATACGCGGTTTCGTCGATCCATTTCATCAGCGCGCCGCCGTGCACCTTGCCGCCGAAGTTGACCGAGGTCGGCTCGGCCAGAAAGCGGAACGTGGTTTCGGAACGGTCCAGCGGGGCGGTGGCGGGCGTGCTCATGATGAACTCCGGGCAAACGAGAGGATCGGAAGCCGCCGATTATACGGGCACGAATACGGCCACCATCGGGCCAGGATCCGGACACGCTTTCGACACGATCGGGCCGCGATCGCACCGAGATCGGGCCAACGACCCGGCCACGGTTTCCGGCCAGGCCCGACTCCCCGCGCGCCGTAGCGGCGCACCCGCCGGCGGGTTGGCTACTTGCTCTGGTAAGCCACCCCTTCGTCGATCGTGCCGTACATCGTGACATTGCCGGAGCCCGCGCCCTGCGTCGGGCCGCCTTGCGCGCAAGCCGCGCACAGGAGCGCCGTCACGGTAATCGCCAGCAGAAGTTTCATGGCCGCCCATCCCTCCAAGACAGGCTTCGATTCTAGCCTGGCGGCCCGGCGGGCTGCACGTGTCGCCGCATTCGACTGTTCACGTCAGACCGAAACATCGAACGCATCAAACGACTACATTAGCGACAGTGCCCATCGCGGCAGCCCGCCCCCCCTTTTCTGGAGACGCCCATGTCCGTTTCGCCGAGCGAGAACCCCGGTCATTTCCCCGGCCTGAGCCGAATGGGCGCATTGCTGGCCGACCCCGGGCGCGCCGCGATGCTCTGGGCGCTGATGGACGGCAGCGCCCGCCCGGCCGGCGAACTGACCGCAATCGCCGGACTCTCGCCGTCGGCGGCAAGCGCGCACCTCGCCCGCCTCACCGAAAGCGGCCTGCTCGCGCTCGACGTGCGCGGCCGGCATCGCTACTACCGGATTGCATCGGGCGAGATCGCGGCGGCAATCGAAGCGCTCGCGAACGTCGCGGAAATCGCACTGCCTCCGCTCGAAGCGCGCCGCACGGCACGTACCGTGCCGCTCGGCCTGCGCTACGCGCGCACCTGCTACGACCACATGGCGGGCGAACTGTCGGTGCGGCTATACGAACGCATGATCGACCAGGGCTGGCTCACGACCGACGGCGCGCGCGTCGACGCGACCCCGGCCGGCCTCGCCCAGCTGGCCGACTGGGGTGTCGACGTGACGCTTGCGCGCGCGCGGCGACGCCGCTTCGCCTGCACGTGCCCCGACTGGAGCGAGCGGCGCGCCCATCTGGGCGGCGCACTGGGCGCCGCGCTGCTCGCCGCGTGGAGCGAGCAGGGCTGGGTCATGCGCAGCACGCGCGCGCGAATGCTGCAGGTGACGCCGGCGGGGCAGCGTCGTTTCGACGATTTCCTGCGTCACTGAGCGCGCATCGTCCGCTTCGCCTTCATGCGTGCGGACCACGCGCCGGCCAAACAGATTTGGTTACACGCGAAGCGCACCGTCTTACAAATCGCGACGCCTTGAAACAGGCGCGGACGGTAGAGTGCCTTGACGGATTCGACATCTCCGTCATCTGTCAGAAAGGCACCGAGAGACACCATGAAAACACGTCCCGCCCGCAGCCCCGCCGCGCGCCGCGCGCTCGCCAGTCCGCTGATCGCCCTCGCCGTATTCGCGCTGGCGGCCCCCTGCGTCCCCGCCCAGCAGACGCCCAACGGCGCCGCCGCCGCCGCGACCGCAACCGATCCGCCCGATCGGGTCGCGCGGCTGAACTACATGGCGGGCGCGGTCACGACCGAGCCCGCCGGCGCGAGCAACTGGTCATACGCGCAACTGAACCGGCCGCTCACAACCGGCGACCAGCTCTGGACCGACCGCAACGCGCGCGCGGAGCTGCATATCGGCTCGACCGCGGTGCGCATGGATGCGTCGACGAGCCTCGACATCCTGAGCCTGGACGACCGCACCGCACAGCTGAAGGTCGCGCAGGGCACGCTGTCGACGCGCGTGCGCGAGTTGCCGGACGGCGCCGCGTACGAGATCGACACGCCGAATCTCGCGCTCGCGCTGAACGCGCCGGGCGATTATCGCGTCGACGTGGCGCCCGACGGCAGCAGCACGACCGTCACGGTGCGCAGCGGCAGCGCAACCGCGTATGGCGAAAATGGCCAGACGCCGGTCGCCTCGGGTCAGCAGATCCGCTTTGCCGGGACCGGCCTGCAGACGCTGGCCGACGGCGCCGCCCCGCCGCCCGATGCGTTCGATCAGTGGACCGACGCACGCGACGCGGCCGAGGACCGCTCGATCTCGGCGCGCTACGTGTCGCGCGACATCCCCGGCTACGAAGATCTCGACGCGAACGGCACGTGGCGCAGCACGCCACAGTATGGCGAAGTCTGGGTACCGGACGCGGTGCCCGCGGGCTGGGCCCCGTATCGCGACGGTCACTGGATCTGGCAGGCGCCCTGGGGCTGGACCTGGGTCGACGACGCCCCCTGGGGCTTCGCGCCTTATCACTACGGCCGGTGGGCGTTCTTCGACGGCACGTGGGCCTGGGTGCCCGGCCCGCTCGTGGCGAGTGCTCCGCCCGTCTACGCGCCGGCACTGGTCGCGTTCGTCGGGGGCGGGGGCGGGAACTTCGACTGGGGCGTGTCGCTCGCGGCGGGCGGCATCGCCGCGGCGGGTCTCGCGTGGTTCCCGCTCGGTCCGGGCGAGCCCTGGCATCCGCGCTGGGGCGACTGGAGTCCCCGTTATGAAGAGGGGGTCAATCGCACGGTTGTGAACGTGACCAACATCACGAACATCCACACGACCTATCTCAACTACCGCGTGCCAGGCGCCGTCACGGCCGTGCCGGCCACCGTGTTCATGCATGGGCAACCGGTCGGCCGGTTTGCGCAAAAGGTCGATCCCGGCCACTGGCGCAACGTGACGTTCAATCCGGGCGCGCCGCGCATCGCGCCGGTCCGGCAGAGCTTCGGGCCGGATCTGCGGCGCGCGTCCGTCAGACCGCCCGTACCGCTCGCCACCCGCCCGGTGATCGCTACCCGCAGTCCAGCCGTGCCGCCCGCCTATCGCGATACGCTGGCCGAGCGCTTTGCGCGGGGTGGCGCGCGCGTGCCGGGCGCCGGCGCGCCGGTGGTCCGCACGTCGATGCCCGCGCATTTCGCGGCGACGCAGGCCCACGGCGTCCCGCGAGACATCCGCCTGGTGCAGGCGCATTCGCCGGTCATCGCGGCTCGTCCGGCGCCCGGCGCGCCGCACGACAGCCGGCCGCCGCTCGCTTCACAAGCACCGCACGGCGCCCCGGCCGGCCTCGCCGACGCGCGGCCGCCAGCCGGGCACGCGGTTCCGGTTCCGCATCCGCCGCAAGCGGACAGGGTCGCCAACGGCATGGCCGCACACGGCCCTGCCACGCCGGCCGAGGCGGCTCATCGCGAGCCGGCGTGGACTCAACCGCATCCGCCAATGGCGCAGCAGGCGCAGGCAGCCGCGCATGGCGCGGCGCAGGCGCAGCAAGATGCGCGGCCGTCTCTGCCGCGCATCGAAGGGCGGACCGCCGCTGCGTCCGGTGCGCCGCCGCGCGACGCACGCGGCGCACAGGAAGCCCGCATGCCCGAAGCGCCTGCGCAGCACGCACAAGCGTCGCCGCGTGCCGAACCGCCGCGTGAAGCGATGCGCGCGACGCCCCACGCCGAGCCGCCGCACGAAGCGACGCACGCGGCACCCCATGTCGAGCCGCCGCACGAAGCGACGCACGCGGCACCCCACGCCGAACCGCCGCGCGAAGCGATGCGCGCGACGCCCCACGCCGAGCCGCCGCACGAAGCGATGCACGCGGCACCGCACGCCGAGCCGCCGCGCGAAGCGATGCGCGCGGCACCCCACGCCGAGCCGCCGCGTGAAGCGTTCCACCCGCCGGCGCGCCCTGCGCCGCACCCCGCCGAGCCGCCCCGGCAAGCCCACGCGGCACCGTCCGCCCACCCGGGCGGCAACGACCGGGACGAGCACCGCCCGGGCTGATGCCGGAGCCAATATCCGGGTCGATATCCCGCCCGTGACACGCCCGTTGCGCGCTCGCGGGAAGCGTCAGCCGGCGGCCCGCCATGCAAAAAGCCCGCGCCGGGAACCGGCGCGGGCTCGGATGCGGGCGCGGCGGACGACGAGCGTCCGCCGCGCGAGGGAACCGCAATCAGCAACCAGGATACGCATCAGGACGCAATCGGGCACCTGCCCCGCGTCATGGTCCGCGCGGACGCTCAGACCGCCATCGGTGCGGTGACCGGCGCGTGATGCCGGTAACCGGTCAGCGAGAAATCGCCGGGCTCGACCTTCTCCAGCCACTCCGGCTCATACACACCGGTCTTTGCGTAGTCCGGCACCCGGTCGGCGATCACCAGACGCGGGCTGTCGTAGGGCTCCCGCGCAAGCTGCGTGTGCAGCATGTCGAGCTGGTTCTCGTAGATATGCGCATCGCCGATGAAGTAGCTGAACCAGCGCGGCGTGTAGCCCGTCAGACGGCCGACCAGATGCAGCAGTGCGGCGCCCTCGGCAAGATTGAACGGCGTGCCGAGACCCACGTCGTTGCTGCGGATGTACAGGCACAGCGAAATCTCGCGGCGCGCGGCATTCGGCAGGAACTGGTACAGCAGGTGGCAGGCGGGCAGCGCGATCTCGTCGAGCACCGCCGGATTCCACGCGTGAAACAGAATCCGGCGGTCGGCCGGATTGCGCATGATCGTGTCGAGACACTGCCGCAACTGATCGATGGCCTTGTACAGCAGCACCTTGCGACCGCCGTCCTCGTCGAATGCCGTCATCACGCGATAGCCGCGCCCGGTCGCGTCGTCGATGCGAGCCGTGGCCGACGCGTCGAGCACCTTGTAGGCGGGCCATTGACGCCATTGCACGCCGTATACGTCGCCGAGGTCGTCCGGCCCCTCGCGATACGGATTGGCGAGCCACTGCGGATTCTCGTTGGCGTTCGCATCCCACACCTTGCAGCCGAGATCGCGAAAATCCGCCGCACTGCGCGACGCGCGCAGAAAACCGACCAGTTCGCCGATCGCCGAGCGGAAGGCGAGCTTTTTCGTCGTGACGGCCGGAAAACCCTGTTGCAGGTCGAAGCGCAACATCGCGCCCGGCAGGCTGATCGTGCGGATGCCCGTGCGGTTTTCCTGCCACGTGCCGGTGTCGAGAATCGAGCGGACAAGCTCGAGGTACTGTTTCATTCGGGTTCCTTCGACCCGGCGCGCGGCGCCGGGGGTTGTCGCGGCAAAACCCGATTCTAGCAAGCGCGCGCGTCCCCCGCCCCGCGCGCGGCCGCGTATCAGATGTGCGGCACCGTGGCCTGCACAGGATGCGAACCGATCGGCTCGCCTTCCATGTGACGCATCCCATGCGCACACAACAGGCGATACAGCGTGACGCGCGAGATGCCGAGTTCATGCGCGGCATCGCCGAGCCGGCCGCGATGGCGCAGCAGCGCGAGCTCGATGGCCTGCCGCTCGGCCGCTTCGCGCGCCTGCGCGAGCGACACCGGCACGATCTCGACGTACTCGGACAATTCGAGGTCGCGCGCGGTGATCGCGCGGCCTTCGGACATCACGATCGCGCGCCGCACGCGATTGATCAGCTCGCGCACGTTGCCCGGCCAGCTGTAGTTATGCAGCGCCGCGATCGCATCCGGCGAGAACCCGCGCAAACGCCGGCTCGCATCTTTCTTGAAACGTTCGAGCATGTGCCGCGCGAGCAGTTCGATGTCCTTGCCGCGCGCGCGCAGCGGCGGCTCGTCGATCTGCAGCACGCACAGACGGTGATACAGGTCCGAGCGAAAACGCCCTTCGATCATCGCCGCGTTCATGTCGACGTGCGTGGCGGAGATGATGCGCACGTCGACGTCGATCGAGCCGTGCCCGCCGAGCCGCTCGACCTTGCGCTCCTGCAGGAAGCGCAGCAGGCTCGCCTGGCTTTCGAGCGGCAGGTCGCCGATCTCGTCGAGAAACAGCGTGCCGCCGTTGGCCGCCTCGACGCGGCCGATCTTGCGCTGGTTCGCGCCGGTGAACGCGCCGCGCTCGTAGCCGAACAGTTCGGACTGCAGAAGATGCGGAGGAATCGCGCCGCAGTTGATCGCGACGAACGGTGCATTGCGCCGCGACGAGCGTTCGTGAATCGCAACCGCCGTCAGCTCCTTGCCGGTGCCGGATTCGCCGGAGATGAACACCGGCGCGTCGGTCATCGCGACCTTGCGGATCGAGCGAAACAGCGCCAGCATCGCGTCGCACGAGCCGACCATTTCGCCCTCGGTGCCGCCGGGGACGCCGTCGTTCGACGCGGGCTCGCCGAGCGAGATCATCCCGTACGCGTGCCCGATCGAATCGACGATCCGCTCGCCCGGACAGGGCAGCGTCACGTAGTCGTAGCAATAGTCGCGCACCAGCCGGCGCAAGGCGGCGTCCTGCAACTGCCCCGGCGTGGTGGTCGCGACCCAGCCCACGTTCGGCATCGTGAGGCACGATTCGAACGCGACAATTTCATGCTGGTGAAAACGGCTCGACAGGTCGAGCAGGCCGCCCGCCGCGGAGCCGGCGCGCACGGCGCGGCGCACGTCGCGCGCCGATCCGACCACCTCGATATGCCAGCCGCGCTGATGGAGGCTGTCGTGCAGCTCCGTACTCGGGTCGCGTGACACGTAAACCAGTTGCCGCGTTGAAGGTTCCATTCTTCTCAGATCCTCTCGTCGACGAACGTCAAGGATGACGGCGCGCATCCAACCATTCCGGATGCGCCGATCCCGTCGGGATTCGCCTGTTGCCAATCCCAAACGTCCATTCCATTCCGTGCGGACAGCTGATCCCGAAAAGCGGCGTGTGTAGTAAGACGACCCTGAGCGGGCTTATTTAAACTTGACTCCGTTTTCGGAAGCTTACTATATGCAGGCCGATTCGAAAACAAATCTGCGAAGTTAATCGTCGATCGGCCGCAAGCCTTGTGCGGCGGGCCTTCCAGCCATCCGTACCGACCCTGTAAAACGTTCCGCAGACCCGAACGACGGCGCTTTCGGACGCGGACTGTACCGACGCCAATTACGAATTAGCGCCATTTCGCAGTTTGTGTTTCAGCGCTGAAACGTTTTTGAGCCATTTCTCCGGTACGCAGCCACAGGTATTGCGCAATCGCCAAGCCCATCAACGGGTTACGTCCGATGGCACATGTTTCGCTAAATGGGTCGCACCAAGGAGACACATCATGCGCCCCGTTCTCGCCATCGACCTGCATCGCCGCCCACTGCGCGCGCTCGCATGCGCCGCGCTCGTGCTGGGGATGCTGTCCACGGGTGTCAAGGCTCAGGGGTCCGGTGCGCCCGCGTCTGCCGACGCCGGCGTCCTCACCGTTGCAAGCACGCAACCAGTTGCGACGCCGGCCGATGTGGCCCCCGCCGCGAGCGAGGATCGCGCGCTCGCGAGCGACGCGGCCGACGGCACACAGAGTTTCGCGAGCGGCAACCTCGGCGGCCCGGACATGGTGCTCGACGACCAGGCGCTGTCGCACCAGCGCGGCGGCTTCGGCGGCATGTTGATGGTCGTTGCGACGCCGCAAATGATGCGCGGCGTGAACAACGGCAACGGCGTGACGCTGTGGGACGAAATCGCGCCGCCCGCGCCGCTGCCGGTGCCCGCCGACCTCGCCCGCTCCGCGCAAGGCAACGTCACCACGTACCAGAGAAACTAGCCGCGCCACGCCGCATCCGCCTGGCACGCAAGGAACCGCCATGAACGTACTCAACCGCTCGCCACGCCGCCTGTCGCACCCGATGCTGACGGGGACCGTGCTCGCGATGCTGGCCGCCTGCGCCGCCACTGGCGCGCTCGCGCAGTCGAACCAGACGCAGCCCGGCAATCTGGTCATCGAGCGCGACGTTACGCCGCGCGACGCCTTTGTCCCGGTCCCGAAAGACCAGGACCCGATTGCAGTCCAGGTCCAGACCTTCCCGACCGCCGCATTCGACGGCGCAATCGGCTCGATGGCCAGCGACCTCGACCTGAACGGCGCGCACGGCACCGCCGGCGTCGCGGGCAGCAGTTTCATGCCGTCGCTGGTCGGCCCGCAAGGCGTGGCACAGATGCTCGCGGGCAACCGTAACGAGGTACCGGTCGGCGCAGGCGCGAGCGTCGGCGGGATAAGCGGTATCGGCGGCTCGATCGCGCAAACCGTCACCGGCGCCCTCGCCCCGCTGGGCGGCGCCATCGGAGCGATGAAATGAGAACAGTCCGCGTCCCCGCCCCGTCGCGCGCCGCGCTCACCCGTGCACGCGTGGCCGTCGCGGCGCTGCTCGCCGCTGCGGGCCTTGCCGCGCAGGCGCAGACGCTGCCCGCGCAGCTCGACGCGCAGGCGCTGATCGGCAGCGGCGTCGCGCTGGGGGCGACCGGCGTCGTCGCATTGAACGAGGCAGCCGGGCTCGACAACGCGCAGACGAATCAGGGCGTGCTCGTCAACGGTCTGTCCTCGCCGTTCGACCTGACCGGCAGCGCGCAACTCGCCAGTGCCAGCGCGAAGCTCGGCATCGCGCAGAGCTCGATCGGCAGCAATGCGTTTTCGAACACCTCCGGGCTGATCGAACTGAATCAGTCGGCCGGAGTAGCGAATCTTCAGCGGAACAGCGCCGTGATCGGCACTGGGCCGGTTGAAGCGGAGGTCGTCTCGGATGGCGTGCTATCCGGGGTGGCCGCCAAAGGCGGTGGTCTGGTGGTTCCGGGCGAAAGCCATGACGTGCGCGAAGTGTCCATCGGTCAGCAGGCGCTTCAGAACGTCAGCGGCGTGGTCCAGATCAACCAGACTGCCGGCTCGGGTAACGTCAGTTCAAACAGTTTCGTGCTCCGTCCCCCGGCGGGCACCTTTTTCTAACGAGCCACACTCTTTATCGGAGCGTCATCATGAAGCGCACACTCATCGCAGCAGCTGTCCTCTCGATGATGGCAGCAGGTTCGGCCTACGCCGAATGCACCGCCGGCTGTGATCCAGCCGAGCTCTTTACCGCGACCAGCATTTACACCGACATCGGCGAGTTCGGCTTCATCACGCTGCACGGCGGCGTCAGCGTGTCGAGCAGCAACGGGGCGACGGTCAACAACACGCAGAACGTCGACATCAGCAGCGTCAACATGCAGCCCCCGCCGCAGACCTATACGTCCGGCAACGTGACGACGTCGATCCACACGAACAACAGCTGGAACAACGCGCAGGGCGGCGGCGGCAGCTGGGGCGTGAGCCAGTCGTACAGCAACAATGCGTGGGCCTATGACAAGTCCAATACGCAGACGAACAGCTCGTACTCGACGGCCGGCTTCGTCGCGGGCGGCGGCTTCGCCACGGGCGTCGAAGCATCGTATGGCGGCTATCAGTATCAGAACACGCATGCGTCCGCGAACGGCTTCCTCGCCGCGGGCCTGATCGCCGGTGTCGGCGGCGGCAACGGCGTGTTCCTCGGCGGGTTTGCCGCGGGCTTCGCCGGCGCGCTGAACACGCACGAATCGAGCAACTTCGGCGGCGGCTTCGCCGGTCAGGCGGCAGGCTACGGCCTCGCCTGGGGCGGCTACCAGGCCGGCAGCTACAGCACGGCCACCGAAACCCGCAGCGGCTATGGCGACGAACAACACGCGAGCTTCTCCGAAGGCAGCAACGCGTACGGCTGGAGCCACAGCTACAGCGACAGCAAGGGCTCGATCTCCGTGAACGGCAGCGTCACGCAGCACATCGATACCGAAACGCCGACCGAAATGTCGGCCACGCTCGGCAACGGTGCGCTCGGCGGTGCGACCGGCAACATCGGCGTGAACATGGCGACCGGCGTCGACAACGCGCAGTCCAACGACGCCGCGCTGTCGAACATGGACGTGGGCCCGGTGTTCGGCTCGGCCCAGATCTACTCGACGCAGGCATCGACCGGCAAGGCGACGGTCGGAGACTTCAGCTTCGTGTCCTCGGTCGGCAATAACGCGCTGGCAGGCGCGACCGGCAACATCGGCGTGAACATCGCGTCGGGCGTCGGCAACGTGCAGAACAACAGCCTCGCGACGTCCGCCACCACCGACAGCGCAAGCAGCGGCGGCATGGATCCCCATCACGGCTACGGCAGCGGCAGCACGCAGGGCGGCGAAGTCGTCGCGAGCGACCAGAACTGCCAGACCGCGACGGCGGGCGTCAACGGCCAGTTCACCGGCTCTGCGATGCTCGGCAGCGGGGCGCTCTCCGGCGCCACGGGCAACATCGGCGTGAACATCGCTTCCGGGGTGGGCAACCTGCAGCACAACGGTCTCGCAGTGGCCAGCGTGTCGCATCAGTAGTCTGTGCGGTAACGCGGGAAGCGCCGGTCAGCCTTCGTGCTGACCGGCTGTTTCCATAAGGGGGATTACCATGTTCGGGGTGGGCAGGGTAACGCGGGGAGCCTTGCTGTCGCTGACGGCCGGGCTCGTTCTGACACAGGGAGCGCACGCCCAGTCGGCGCTCAACATGTACGCCGCCGCGGGGGTGCCGTTCAACGTGAAGGTGCGATCGATGCACGATCTCACCTACGAGCACATCGTCGCGCAGCGCTACGACTTCAGTTGCGGCTCGGCCGCACTCGCCACGCTGTTGAAATACGGCTACGGCATCGACATTCCCGAGCCCGAGATGATCCGCCGGATGATGGTGTACTCCACGCCCGCGGTCGTCGTGAAGAACGGCTTCTCGATGCTCGACATGAAAAAATTCGTCGAAACGCTCGGCCTGCGCGGCCGCGGCTTTCGCGTCACGTCCGACGCGCTCTATCACTTGCGTATTCCGGTGCTCGTGCTGATGAACAGTAACGGCTACGAGCATTTCGTTCTGGTCAAGCATGCCGAAGACGGCCGCATCTTCATTGCCGATCCTGCGCTCGGCAATCGCATCGTGTCCGAAAAGGATTTCGACAAGAAATGGAACGGGCTGGTGTTCGCCGTCGTCGGCAAACCTTTCAGGGAGGATTCTCCGCTCTTGCAAGGCAACGAGTCGCTCGCACTGAAACTGCGGGAACGTGCGCTGGAGAACAGTACGGCAGCGACTCCTTTCGTTGAATACGGTTTGATCAAGGCAGAGCTGTTCTGACCCACCATGGAACGCAACCTTTTCACGATCAGCTGCGCGTTGTGCTTCTCGACGTGCGGCGTGGCCTCTGTCGCCCATGCTGCCGCGCAGGCATCGTCTGTATTCGAAGATACACCCGCCATCAAGCTGCAACCGGTCTCGGACGACGTGCTCGCCAGCCAGACCGGCAAGGGGATCGGCGGCAACGTCATTTCCGGCGTCGTGGTCGAGCTGCTGTCCACCTGGCACCTGCCGAACGGTGCCGCGGCGTCGGCGGCCGGCGCGATCTCGGTGACCACCAACGCATTGAACCAGGCGAGCGTGCAGATCGGCGCGTCCGCCAGCGTCAGCGGCCCGGGCGGCATGGCCGGCAGCGGCGCCAATCCGGCCTCGAGCGCCACCGGCGGACAGAATGTGACCGTCAACGGGGTATCGCAGATCTCGCAGATCGCCGGCAACGGCAACCTCGGCAGCAACGAGGCGAGCATCGATTTCAACGCACCCGCCGGCGCCCAGCCGGGCGGCACCTACAACAACGAGAGTTCGGCAGTCGCAAGCACTGCCAACGGCGCACTGAAGGCCGCCGTCAGTCTCGCAAACGGGGGCATTTCGATCTCCCTGCAGACACCGGCCGGTATCGCGTCGCAGACGATCATGCCGGGCAGCGCGCAGCAAGCCGGCTCGATCGCCCAGCTGTTGCAGATCGCGGGCAATAGCCAGCAGGTCGTCAACCAGTTGCAGCTCAGCCTGCAGACCCAGCAGATGTCGGCGTCGATGCTGCGTCAGCTCGGCGTGCTGCAGGCTCTGCAAAACACCGTGAGGAGATGACGCGCGGGCCGCCACCCGCGACGACGGAAGGCTGCAACGGATCGAAGCGAGCGCGCACGGCCGGGGGGGACCGGCGGTGCGCGTCCAGAATACCGGGGGAAGAAAAATGAAGAGACTTTCGACAGGCGGTGCGCCTCGCACCGTGCTTGCGGCCATCCCGGCCGCGGTCATCCTGTTTGCGCTGTCGCAGGGCGCGAGTGCCCAGGCGCTGGCCGACCAGTCGGTCGACGAGCGCCTGAACACGCTGATGCGCGTCGTCGACGAGCAGCAAAAACAGATCAATGCGCTGGAAAAACAGGTCGTCAACCTCGAGATGGCGCAGCGCGGCCGCGGTGTGCCCGGCTACGGCGCACCGGAAGGCAGCGCCCAGGTCGCCGCGCCGCCCGGCACGGACGGACTGCCGGCGCCGCTGCCGCCGCTTGCGCAGATCAACCCGGGCTCGGCCGCGCCGGGCAGCGCAACGGGGACGGCCACCGGCGTGCCCGTCACGCCGCCGGTGCCCGCGAGCGGCGCGACCGGCACGGCGCCCGCCAACGCGACCCCTGAAGAAAACAGCGCCGGCGGCAACAACGCGCTGCCGCCCGCCACCGAGGGCGGTGCCACGAGCGGCACCGTCGGCGAAACGCAGAAGGCCGCGCAGCCGGTGCGCACGGAGTCGGAAGAAGCCGTGGCGCAGAACCAGCAGCACACGCCGCTGTTCAATCACAAGCTGACGGTCGATTTCGGCATCAGCGATACCTACTACGATCGCCGCCAGTTGCAGCTGTCGGGCTTCCTTGCGCTCGATGCGATCTTCCTCGGCAACATCAACCTGGGCGAGACCAAATCGCACCAGTTGATGGCCGATGTCGACGTGCGCTACGGCTTCACCGACCGGTTGAGCTTCGACGTCGACGTACCGTACCTGTACCGGCACAGCAACTTCATCGTCGGCGGCGCCGGCGGTGCCGCGAGCACGCTGTCCGACGCGTCGGCGAATTCGAACGACATCGGTGACGTCAGCTTCGGCATGTACTACGAGCTGCTGAAGGAAACCAACGCGCTGCCGGACCTCGTCGCGAGTCTGCGCGTGAAGTCGGACACGGGCTCGTCGCCGTTCGGCATCAAGCTCGTGCAGGTCGATGCGAACAACACGAACCTCGTCGCACCGACCAAGCTGCCGACCGGCACCGGCTTCTGGAACGTGACGGCGGGCCTGTCGGCATTGAAGACCTACGACCCGGTCGTGCTGTTCGGCAGTGTTTCGTACACCTACAATATTTCGCGCTCGTTCTCCGACATTTCGTCGGTGGTCGGGCAGACCGAACCCGCTTCCGTGCGGCTCGGCAATGTGATCCAGCTCGGCGCGGGCGCGGCGCTTGCCTTCTCCGACAAGGATTCGGCGAGCGTGTCATACACGCTCGCGCTCGAACCGCAGTCGGAAACCAAGGCGCCGGGCGGCAGCTGGACAGGCGTCCCGGGCAGCGAAACGGTCGCCGCCGCCGTGACGTTCGGCCTGAACCACGTCGTGAACCAGCACCTGACGATCAACGGCTCCGTGTCGATCGGTCTCACGCCCGATACGCCGAACTTCGTCGTCGGAGTGCGCTTTCCCTATACGTTCTGAATCGCCAACGCAAAGAGGCTGATCGTGCGCGAGTCACCCCATCTGACCAGTGTCCCGCCCCCTTCCGGCGCGCATCTGTCGATCGCCCGCGTCCGGGACGACACGGAGCGGCCCGCTCAGGCGCGCATCGTGGAGGAGACGGACGCGGCCGCGCCGGCAGCCTTGCACGCACACGCGGCAACGCCCGGCGCCCTTGCCGGGCGCATCCTGCTCTATGTCTGCCGCACACCGGACGAAACCCTCGCCGCGTACCTGAGAAGCCGCGGCTGGCACGTGACGCTCGCGCGCTCCGCCCATGAAGCCGTGCGCGCGATACGCGCCGACACGGCCTGCGCCGGAGTGGTCGATCTCGCGAGTTTTGCGCCGCGCGAGCTGGGCAGCCTCGAAGCCTGCCTGCGGCAACAGCAGATCGGCTGGATCGCGCTCGCGACGCTCGAACGGCTCGCCGACCCGGATGCGCGTCGGCTCATCCGCCACTACTGCTTCGATTACGTGAAGACACCCGTTGCGAACGCAACGATCGACTATCTCGCCGGACACGCATTCGGCATGGTCGTGCTGAGCGACGACACCGACGACGTGCCGGCCGCCGCGGCAGGCGACGACGAGCAGATGGTCGGTACCTGCGAAGCGATGCAGCAGCTCTTTCGCACGATCCGCAAGGTCGCCAACACCGACGCGAGCGTGTTCATCTCGGGCGAATCGGGCACCGGCAAGGAACTGACCGCGCTGGCGATCCACGAGCGCTCGCGCCGCCGCAAGGCGCCGTTTATCGCCATCAACTGCGGCGCGATCCCGCATCATCTGCTGCAGTCGGAACTGTTCGGCTACGAACGCGGCGCGTTCACCGGCGCGAACCAGCGCAAGATCGGCCGCGTCGAAGCGACCGACGGCGGCACGCTGCTGCTCGACGAGATCGGCGACCTGCCGATGGAAAGCCAGGCGAGCCTGCTGCGCTTCCTGCAGGAAGGCAAGATCGAGCGGCTCGGCGGACGCGAGTCGATCCCGGTCGACGTGCGGATCATTTCGGCCACCCACGTGGACCTCGAAGCCGCGATGCGCGAAGGACGCTTTCGCGCGGACCTGTTCCACCGGCTATGCGTGCTGCGCGTCGACGAGCCGCCGCTGCGCGCGCGCGGCAAGGACATCGAAATCCTCGCGCATCACATCCTGCACAAGTTCAAGAGCGACAGCTCGCGCAAGATCCGCGGCTTCACGCCGTCGGCGATCGAGGCGATGTACAACTACACGTGGCCCGGCAACGTGCGCGAGATGATCAACCGCGTGCGGCGGGCGATCGTGATGGCCGAGGGCAAGCTGATCACCGCCGAGGACCTCGATCTCGAGCATTTCACCGGACAGCAGTCGATCACCCTCGCGCAAGCCCGCGAGGTCGCCGAAAAGCGCGCGATCGAAGCGGCGCTGCTGCGCCACCGGCACCGGCTGACCGAGGCCGCCGCCGACCTCGGCATCTCGCGCGTGACGCTCTACCGGCTCATGGGCACGCACGGCTTGCGTGCGCTGGCGGGCGCCGACGACAACGGCGTGCTCGACGACGAAACGCCGGCTAACGAGTAGCCGCGGGCACGAGCGCGCCGCGCAGACGGCGCATGCACGCCGGGAGGCCGCGCGCGGGGCTCGGGTAGAATCGAAGCGATTCGACACTCCTGCCCCTTCGATGACGACGCTCACCCTGATCGTCGCTCGCGCCCGCAACGGCGTGATCGGCCGCGACAACCAGCTTCCGTGGCGCCTGCCGGAAGACCTCGCCTTTTTCAGGCGCACCACGATGGGCGCCCCGGTCATCATGGGACGCAAGACCCACGAGTCGATCGGCCGCGCGTTGCCGGGGCGGCGCAACATCGTCGTCACGCGCGACCGCGCACGCCGGTTTGCCGGCTGCGACAGCGCGCCGAGCCTCGCGGACGCCCTCGTGCTCGCGGCGCAGGACCAGGCGCCCGAAGCGTTCCTGATCGGCGGCGCGCAACTCTACGAAGAAGGCTTGCGGCAGGCGGACAAGCTGATCGTCACCGAGATCATGGCGGAGTTCGCCGGTGACGCGCACTTCGCGGCCCCCGATCCGCAGCAGTGGGAAGAGGTGCAGCGCGAAACGCATCGCGCGCACGCGCCGAACGAGTTCGATTATGCGTTCGTGACCTACCGGCGGCGCCGCGCCGCCTGAGCGCGCCGGCCCGGCGCATGTCCTCTCGTCCGGCCTGCTCACTGGCCGGCCACCGTCATCCGCTCGATCAGCACCGAACCGGTCTGCTTCGTGCCGCGCACGATCGTGTCTGCGCCGATCGCGACGATATGGCGGAACATCTCCTGCAGCGTGCTCGCGACCGTGATCTCCTCGACCGGATACTGGATCTGGCCGTTCTCCACCCAGAAGCCCGACGCGCCGCGCGAATAGTCGCCCGTCACATAGTTGACGCCCTGCCCCATCAGCTCCGTCAGCAGCAGGCCGGTACCGAGCTTCTTCAGCATGGCTTCGAAGTCGTCGCCGGCGCGCGTGTCCGAACTGAGCAGCGACAGGTTGTGCGAGCCCCCCGCGTTGCCGGTTGTCTGCATGCCGAGCTTGCGCGCCGAGTACGTCGACAGGAAATAGCCCTCGACGACGCCGTCCTTCACGACCGCGCGACGCTTCGTGCACACGCCCTCCTCGTCGAACGGCGCACTGCCCATCGCACGCGGCACGTGCGGGTCCTCGACCACCTGCACGTGCGGCGCGAACACCGGCTTGCCGAGGCTGTCGACCAGAAACGAAGTCTTGCGATACAGCGCCCCGCCGCTCACCGCCTGCACGAACGCACCCAGCAGCCCCGCCGCGAGCGGCGCCTCGAACAGCACCGGCACCTTGCGCGTGTCGAGCCCGCGCGCGCCCATCCGCGCGAGCGCCCGCTGCGCCGCGTAGCGGCCGACGGCTTCGGGCTGCGCCAGCTCGCCCGCGCTGCGCCTCGACGTGTACCAGTCGTCGCGCTGCATCGCGCGGCCGCTGCCGGCGATCGGCGCGCACGCCACGTAATGGCGCGAGTACGGATAGCCGGAGAGAAAGCCGCGCGACGTCGCGAGCACGAACTGCGAATGCTGCGCCGACACGCTCGCGCCCTCCGAGTTGCGGATCTGCGGGTCGGTGGCGAACGCCGCGTCTTCGGCGCGACGCGCGATCTGCACCGCCTCGTCCGCGCCCAGGTTCCACGGGTGATACAGCTCGAGGTCGCGCGGCGCCGTCTCCAGCAGTTCCGCTTCGGCGAGGCCCGCGCAGTCGTCTTCCGCCGTGAAACGCGCGATGTTGTAGGCGGCCGCCACCGTGTCCTTCAGCGCCTGCGGCGAAAAATCCGAGGTGCTCGCATTGCCGCGCTTGTTGCCGATGAATACCGTCACGCCGACCATCTTGTCGCGATTGTGCTCGATCGTCTCGACCTCGCCGCGCCGCACCGACACCGACAGGCCGTCGCCCTCGGAAATTTCGGTCGCGGCGTCGGTGCCGCCGAGCGTCTTCGCATAGCGCAGGATGTCCGACGCAATCTCCTTCAGTTCGTCCTGGGTATGCGGGAAAAAGCGTTGTCCGACGTCCATGTCTGCTGCCATATTCGTTGCCGTCCTGTTCGGGGCCGACGACGGCCCGCGGGTGGGCTCGCGAGCATCTCGCGAGTTCGTCCTTTCTGTCTCCCGCGATGATAGCAAGGACCGCGCGGAGCCTGCTCGTCTTCGCCGCGCGCGGGCGGCCGGCGGGGCCGGAGCGTGCCATGCCGGCACGCTACAATACCGCCATGACACGCAAAACCCGCAATCAACCGATGGAACCCGTCGTCGACCCCGTCGTCGACGAAAACGGCTACGACCGCCCGAGCAAATCGCAGATCAAGCGCGAAATGCTTGCGCTGCAGGAACTCGGCGAGGCGCTCGTCGCGCTGCCGAAAGACGCGCTCAAGCGCATGCCGATGCCCGAAAAGCTCGACGAAGCGGTGCGCGAAGCCCGCCGCATCACGGACCACGAAGGCAAACGCCGCCAGCTGCAATACGTGGGCCGGGTGATGCGCTCGCTGGGCGGGCACGAAACCGCGGCGCTGCGTGCCGCGCTGGATACGTACAACGGCGCAAACCGCGCACAGACCGCGCGGCTGCACTGGATCGAGCGCACCCGCGAGCAGTTGCTGGCCGAGGACGGCGCGCTCACGGACTTCATCCGCCAGCACCCGGACGCCGACCCGCAGGAAGGCCGCACACTGATCCGCAACGCCCGCAAGGAGGCGCAGCTCGGCAAGCCGCCGCGCTATTTCCGCGAGCTGTTCCGCTGGATCCGCGATGCGAGCGGCCATGAGGAAGGCAGCCCCGCCGACGGGACCGACGAAGCCGACGAGGATGACGATGACGAAGATCGCGCGTAACCACCCCGACGAGCTGGTCGTCGGCCTCGTCTCGATCAGCGACCGCGCGAGCCGCGGCGTCTACGAGGACAAGGGAATTCCGTCGCTGCAGGACTGGCTCGGCGCGGCGCTCGCCTCGCCGTGGCAGTCGGTCGCGCGGCTGATTCACGACGACGCGCCGACGATCTCGGCGACGCTCGTCGAGCTGGTGGACACCGCCGGCTGCGATCTCGTGCTGACGACCGGCGGCACCGGCCCGGCGCGGCGCGACGTCACGCCCGAGGCCACGCTCGCGGTCGCGACAAAGGTGATGCCGGGCTTCGGCGAGCAGATGCGGCAGATCGGGCTGCGGTTCGTGCCCACCGCGATCCTGTCGCGCCAGGTCGCGGTGATCCGCGAGAGCGCGGACCACGCGGCGCTGATCATCAACCTGCCGGGGCAGCCGAAGTCGATTCGCGAGACGCTCGAAGGCCTGCGCGAGGACACCGGCGCGGCGAGCGTGCCGGGCATCTTTGCGGCCGTGCCCTACTGCATCGATCTGATCGGCGGCCCGTACATCGAAACGCACGACGCGGTGGTCAAGGCGTTCCGGCCCAAAAGCGCGTTGCGCGCGCCCCGCGCGCCGCAATAGCCGCAACAGCAGAAGCGCGGCGGGCGCAGCGGGGCTACGGCTATGCCTGCGCGACAGGCGCGCTCGCCGCCGGCACGAGGAAATGATCGCGGTAGTACTTCAGCTCGTCGATCGACTCGTGGATGTCGGCCAGCGCCGTGTGCATCGCGCGCTTCTGGAATCCCTTGTAGACCGCCGGCTGCCAGCGGCGGCACAGTTCCTTCAGCGTGCTCACGTCGAGGTTGCGGTAGTGGAAGAAGCGCTCCAGGTCCGGCATCCAGCGCGCCATGAAGCGGCGGTCCTGGCAGATCGAGTTGCCGCACATCGGCGACTTGCCGGGCGGCACGTATTGCGCGAGAAAATCGCGGATCAGCGCGGTGGCCTGCGCTTCGTCAACCGTCGACGCGCGCACCCGGTCGATCAGGCCCGAGCGGCCGTGCGTGTTCTGGTTCCACTGATCCATCTTCGCGAGCGTGTCGTCGCTCTGGTGGATCGCCAGCACCGGCCCCTCGACGAGCTTGTCGAGCGTCGAATTGGTGACGACCACCGCGATTTCGATGATCCGGTCGGTATCGGGCTCGAGCCCGGTCATTTCCATGTCCAGCCAGATCAGGTTCATGTCCGTGCAGGCGAGCCCGGACGGAGCGGCTGGTTCGAGAATCTCAGTCATGAAGGCAACCTTGGTGAGCGGCCCGCGCGGCGCCGCGAACGCGGCGAGACGGTGCCGCAACAGCGCAGAAACAACGCAGAAACAGCGCCGAAGCGGCTGATGTTCGCGAGGCCCCGCCGGCCGGCGGGGACAAACGTATAATTGTCGCATAGATACCACGGATTGCCCGGATGCTCACCCTGTCGTTCACCCTCCTGTTCGCCGTCGCCGTTGTCGCGATGGTCGGCACCAAACTCTGGCTTGCGTCGCGGCAGATCCGCTTCGTCGCGGCGCACCGCGACCGCGTGCCCCCCCAGTTCGAAGCCACGATCGCGCTCGGCGCGCATCAGCGCGCCGCCGACTACACGATCGCGCGCACCCGTCTCGGGATGGTCGAGATCGTCGCCAGCGCGGCGGTGCTGGTCGGCCTGACACTGCTCGGCGGCGTGCAGGCACTCGACCTCGCGATCGCCGGCGGCCTCGGGCGCGGCTATGCCGGCCAGATCGCGCTGATCGCCGCGGTAATCGCGATCACCGGCGTGATCGACCTGCCGTTCGACTACTACCGCCAGTTCGTCGTCGAGCAGCGTTTCGGCTTCAACCGGATGAGCCGGGGCATCTTCTTCGCGGACCGCATCAAGGGCGTGCTGCTCGGCGCCGTGTTCGGACTGCCGCTGCTGCTCGTCGTGCTGTGGCTGATGAACCAGGCGGGCAACCTCTGGTGGCTGTGGGCATGGGTGGTCTGGGTGGTGTTCCAGATGCTCGTGCTGGTGCTGTATCCCACCTTCATCGCGCCGCTGTTCAACAAGTTCGAGCCGCTGAAGGACGACGCGCTGAAAAGCCGCATCGAAGCGCTGATGAAGCGCTGCGGGTTCGCCGCAAAGGGCCTCTTCGTGATGGACGGCAGCCGCCGTTCGGCGCACGGCAACGCTTACTTCACGGGCTTCGGCGCGGCCAGGCGAATCGTCTTCTTCGACACGCTGCTCGCCCGCCTGTCCGGCAACGAGATCGAGGCCGTGCTCGCGCACGAACTCGGACATTTCAGGCACCGCCACGTCCTCAAGCGGATGCTGGTGATTTTCGCGCTCAGCCTCGCGATGCTCGCGCTGCTCGGCTGGCTGATGCAGTGCGTGTGGTTCTACGAGGGGCTCGGCGTGCGGCCTTCGCTGGTCGGCAGCAATGCCGGCCTCGCGCTCGTGCTGTTCTTCCTCGCGCTGCCGGTGTTCCTGTTCTTCGTCACGCCGCTCGGCAGCCTCAGTTCGCGCAAGCACGAGTTCGAGGCCGATGCGTTCGCCGCGACGCAAACGGACGCGCAGGCACTCGTCAACGCGCTCGTCAAGCTCTATGAAGACAACGCCTCCACGCTGACCCCCGACCCGCTGTACACGGCGTTCTACTACTCGCATCCGCCCGCGTCGCAGCGGATCGACCGTTTGCTGCGGCACGCATGAGCGCGCGCTCGCCGAAAGCGGCGCGCGCGGCGGCCGGCGCGCGCCTGCGCGGCGTCGTGATCGCCGCACACGGGCGGCACTACCTCGTCGCGCCGGACGACGGCGCCGCGGCGCTGCAGTGCTTCCCGCGCGGCAAGCGCAGCGAGGTGGCGGTCGGCGACCACGTCGTCTACGAGGCGACGTCGGCCGATCAGGGTGTGATCGTCGAGATCGGCGAGCGGCGCAACCTGCTGTATCGCAGCGACCAGTACCGTTCGAAGCTGTTCGCGGCGAATCTCGACCAGTTGCTGATCGTGCTCGCGACCGAGCCTTACTTCAGCGAAGACCTGCTCGGCCGGGCGCTGGTCGCCGCCGACGCGAACGGCCTCACGCCGCTGATCGTGCTGAACAAGACCGACGTCGCGGCCGCGCTGCCGGGTGCGCGCGAGCGCCTTGCGCGCTATCGGGCGCTGGGTTATCCGGTGATCGAACTGTCGATCCGCGCCGAGCCCGATGCCGCGCGCGCCGCGCTCGACGCCCAACTGCGCGGCCATCGCACGCTGCTGCTCGGCCAGTCGGGAATGGGCAAGTCGACGCTCGTCAATCTGGTCGTGCCCGATGCGGAAGCCGCAACCCGCGAGATTTCGACCGCGCTAAACAGCGGCCGCCACACGACCACGTTCACGCGGCTCTATCCGCTGCCCGGCGGCGGCGCGCTGATCGACTCACCCGGCTTTCAGGAGTTCGGCCTGCACCATCTGACCGAAGGCACGCTGGAGCGCGCCTTTCCCGAGTTCCGCCCGCTGCTCGCGCACTGCCGTTTCTACAATTGCCATCATCTGCATGAGCCGGGGTGCGCGATTCTCGAAGCGGTGGCCGACGGCCGCATTGCGCCGGCGCGGCATGCGCTTTATGCACAACTCGTGCATGAAGCCAGTCAGATCGTGCGCTAGGCAGGGGGCAAACGTGAAGCGCGACGCAGCGGCATCGACCCGGCAAGTGCGGCCGCAGCGCGGCAAAGGCGCGCCGCGATGATCAGGCTGATGCGGGCGCCGAATCTGATCATCGGCCAGCACTGGATCAACGTGCTCGCCACGGCCGGTATCGCGTGCGAGCTGCATAACCGTTATCTGAACGGCGCGCTCGGCGAGATTCCCGCCGATCAGTGCGCGCCGGAACTCTGGCTCGTCGACGAACGCGACGAAAAAATCGCGCGCCGGCTGATCGACGAAGCCACGCGCGGCCCCGCTGCCGACGCGCCGGGATGGCGCTGCGCCCACTGCGGCGAGATGCTCGAAGCACAGTTCACGGTCTGCTGGCAATGCGGGACGCCGCGCGACCCGCTCAACGACTAATCGCGCCGGGCGGGCATCTCCGGCGGATCAGGCCACCCAGACTGCGATGGTCAGCATCAGCAGCAGGATCATCCAGAGAATCACCGCGCGCCACACGAGCCCGACGGCCGATTGCAGCGTGCGCGGCGTGCAGTCGTCGCCGACCGGCAACGGGCCGCCTTCGCCGGTCGCGAGCGCGTCGAGACTCGACGGCTCGGCGAGCGGCCCGCTCAAACGTGCGCCGAGCGCACCGCTGCCGGCCGCGAGCAGCACGCCCTCGTTCGTGTCGGGCCACTGGCGCGCGTGATTGCGCCACGCGTAAATCGCGTCCTCGAAGTTGCCGACGATCGCGAAACCGAGCGATGTCAGCCGCGCCGGCACCCAGTCGATGATGAAAAACGCCTGCTGCGCGAAGCTCGAAAACGCCGCCGTGCGATCGTCCGTGGGACGCGACCACGAACGCGCGAGATATTCGGCGATCCGGTACAGCACCGCGCCGGCGGGGCCGACCGGTATCAGGAACCAGAAGAACACGCCGAACACGTGCCGGTGCGACGCGACGACTGCGTGAATCATCGTGTGGCGCACGATTTCGCTGACCGGCATGTCGACCGTGTCGGTGCCGGTCCATTCGTGCAGAATTTCCCGCGCGCGCGGTACGTCGTCGTTATTCAGCGCGAGATGGATATCGGTGAAGTAATGGCTGAACTGGCGGAACCCGAGCGTGAAATAAACGATCACGACGTTCCACAGGAACGCGAGCACGAAGTTGATGCGGTAAAGAATGTAGTAGACGATCGCGACGGCCAGCGTCCACGGCACCACCACGACCAGCCAGGCGAGCACGCCGTGCTTCGGCTTGCCGGCATCGAAACCGTGTGCCGCCGACTCCGCGTGATATTGAAGCAGCGCGAACACCGGATTACTCGGCGAGAGCGCGCGCACCTGTTCAATAATCAGAGCCAGCAATACGGAGAAAAAGGTCATGCGATGCGCCGTGCGATTCGAGTTTTTGCGATTGTTTATAACGATAGCACAGGGTCGGATGCGACTGAGCGCACCGATGGTTGCAAACCCGCGACACCTCGCGGGCCGCGCAACCGTTTCAGGCGGCGAGAAAGCGGTACAGGTTGCGTAGCATCCCGGCCGTCGCCCCCCAGATGAAATATTGCCCGGCGGCCTCGCCGCGCGGGTACGGCATCGAGAAAAAGCGCCGCTCGCCCCCTTCCCAGCGCAGCACCCGGACCTCGTGATGCGCCGGATTCATCAGGAAGCCGAGCGGCACCTCGAAGACCTCGGCCACCTCGAACGAATCCGCTTCGACCGTGAACGGCGGATGCACGAGCGCGATCACCGGTGTCACACGAAAGCCGGTACCTGTCAGGTAATCGGGCAGCGCACCCAGCACTTCGACGCGCTCCGGGTCGAGCCCGACCTCTTCGCGTGCCTCGCGCAACGCGGTGGCCGTGGCGTCGGCGTCGAACGCCTCGCGCCGCCCGCCCGGAAAGCTGACCTGGCCGGCGTGATCGTTCAGATGATCGGTGCGCTGCGTGAGCAGCACCGTCAGTTCGGCTTCGCGAACGACGAGCGGCACCAGCACTGCCGCGGCGCGCGGGTCGCCGTAGTCTTTCCAGCGAGGGTCCGCCGCCTCGACCTGCCACGGCAGGCGCTGCCCGAAACGCGTGCGCAGGCCATCCGGCGTGAGCCGCGCGGGGGCGACGGGCGGAAGATCGTCACCCGTCGATTCGACGGGCAGGCTTTCGGGTTGGAAGGCGGGACGGGTCAAAGGCAATCTCGATACAAGCCTGGACGGTGGAGAGTGCTATTTTGACCCAACCAGTAAAAAAGCACCCGGGACGGGTGCTTTTCCTTACAGCTCTTACGCTTCGGAAGCAGCGCGGTCTTTCGAGACCAGCTTTTCCTTGATCCGGGCCGACTTGCCCGAACGCTCGCGCAGGTAGTACAGCTTCGCACGGCGGACATCGCCGCGACGCTTCACGACAATGCTCGCGAGCAGCGGCGAGTACGTCTGGAACGTCCGTTCGACGCCTTCGCCCGACGAGATCTTGCGAACGATGAACGACGAGTTCAGACCGCGGTTGCGCTTTGCGATCACGACGCCTTCGTAGGCCTGAACGCGCTTGCGCGTGCCTTCGACCACGTTCACGTTGACGATCACCGTATCGCCGGGGGCGAATTCGGGGATGGCCTTCTCGCCCAGCACGCGGGCCATTTCTTCCTGCTCGAGTTTTGCAATCAGATTCATCACTGACTCCTTAAGCCATCTTGTCGGCGTTTGCACCGGCCTTGCGTTCGACGCGCGGCTACGGCCCCGATAGAGGATGGGTTCACATCAGGCGCCGCCCACGCATGGACAACGCCGCCTGGTCGCAACTCACGCCGGGCCCTGCGGCTTCGGCGCTTCGTTTGCGAGACTTGCGAGCCATGCCTCGTCGGCACGGCTCAACAACCTGTTCTGTCTGGCCTTTCCAATCAGGTCCGGCCGCTTGTGCCACGTATTGCGCAGCGCTTCGCGACGGCGCCACGCGTTGATCTCCGCGTGATGGCCGCCGAGCAGCACGTCGGGCACGCGCACGCCCTCATAGTCCTCGGGGCGCGTGTAGTGCGGGCAATCGAGCAGCCCGTCGACGAAGCTGTCCTGCACGGCCGACTGCGCGTCGTTCAGCACGCCGGGCAACTGCCGCACGACTGCGTCGATCAGCGCCATCGCGGGCAATTCACCGCCCGACAGCACGAAATCGCCCAGACTCACTTCTTCATCCACGCAACGGTCGATCAGCCGCTGATCGATCGCCTCGTAGCGCCCGCACAGCAGAATGAGGCCGGGCTGCGCGGCAAACCGCATGACCCGTTCGTGGTCAAGCGTCGCGCCTTGCGGCGACATCATGACGACGCGGGAATCCGCGACGCCTTGCTGCGCCTGCGCGGCTTTCGCCGCGCCGATCGCGTCTTCCAGCGGCCGGGCCAGCATGACCATGCCAGGGCCGCCGCCATACGGCCGATCGTCGATAGTGCGATAGTTGTCGGACGTGAAATCGCGCGGATTCCACGTCCGCAAACCATAGCGCGCCTGCTTCGCGGCGCGGCTGGTAATGCCCCAGTCCGTCAACGCGCGAAACATGTCAGGAAAGAGCGTGACGACATCGAACTGCACCGCGCCCTCCCGTGCCCAGGTTTTGCTTTGCTTCAATAGTCGGCTTCCCAGTCGACGATGATCTGCTTCGCCGCCTGATCCACCGTTTTCACATAGACACCGACGAACGGAATCAGACGTTCGCCGGTGACCGGCTTGCCGTCTTTGCCGGTTGCCGGGTATTCGATTCGCAACACGGACTGCGCGCCGTTGTCGATCATGCCGGCTACGCTGCCGAGCGCGACGCCGGCCAGGTTCACGACGGCGAGGCCGATCAGGTCGACCCAGTAGAATTCGTCCGCCTCAAGCGATGGAAAATCCTCGCGCCGCACATAGACACGCGTGCCGCGCAGCGCGAGCGCCATGTCGCGGTCGGTTGCCCCCGCCAGATGGGCCACGATGGCGTCCCCGTGAACCTTGGCGTGCAAGGCCGGGGCCGAGCTTCGTTCGCTGCCCTTCATCAGCCACCAGCGTCGGGCAGCAAGCAGCGCATCGCCGCCACGGCCGGCTTCCGCATGCGCGGCAACCTTGACCCAGCCTTTCAGGCCATACGCGTCGACAATGGCGCCGACTTCGATAGCGTTTTCCGGCCAGCTTGCAGCCGTTTCCAGCCGCGGCGCCGGATCGTCCGGCTTGACGACGGCCGTATCCGCGCTACCTGCACTATTCGCACTACCGCGCGCGCCGGCGCGATCCGCTGGCGGCTTGCGCGCGAACACACCAAACGATGCGCCCGCTTTCGCGCCGGAAGCGCCCTGTGCGCGCGCCGAACCTGCCGAACCGCTCGAATCACGCGCGGACATGAGTCAACTCCTCAGCCAGCGCCGACGCTTGCCGCAAAAATACAACGCGCATGTCGCCCCACCCACGCCCGATGCGCAAGCCGCGTACGATGCGCGAACCGGCCGCCATCACGCAGCCGGCTGGGCCTTGGCGGCTTCCTTCACGAGGCGCTCGACCGTCGGCGACAGTTGCGCGCCCACGCCTTGCCAGTAGCTCAGACGGTCTTGCGCGATGCGCAGCGACTCGCCCTTCGTGGCGACCGGGTTGTAGAAGCCGACGCGCTCGATGAAGCGGCCGTCACGACGGCTACGCGAATCGGTTGCGACGATGTTGTAGAACGGGCGCTTCTTCGAGCCGCCACGAGCCAAGCGGATGATGACCATACTCAGAATCCTTGAAAACCGGGGTTCGGAACCACTGAAACACGCGATTATAGCCTGAAACCGAAGCCATAACAAACACTTACCTGATCAAACGCGCGTGCCCGCCGCGGAACCGGTGCCGGCGGCTGTACACGCGGCGCGCGGAAGGTACGCGGACAGTGCGCGGACGGTGCGCGGACGACACGAGGCACGCCCGTCCGGCGGCGGGCCGACACCGGGAAACCGCACGCACGTGACCCCGTGTGCGGGCGCGGCGTAGAATGCGCGTCGGTCCCGCCGGTGCGCGCTTGCGCGCCCTCCCTCCACCGCCTGTCATCGAGCTTTCGCGCCATGTCCACCCGCGTTCTGCCTTCGACACGCTTCCGCTCGAAAACCGTCGCCGCCGCGCTGGCGTTCTTCACCGGCAGCCTGGGTGCGCACCGCTTCTACCTGTACGGTCCGCGCGACCCGTTCGGCTGGCTGCACCTGTGCGTCACGATGCTGGCCGGCATTCCCGGCGTGCTGCTGCTGATCGCCAGCGACCGCGCGTCGCTGCTCGGCTGGGCGCTCGCGATACCCGGGGCGATCTCGCTATTCGCCGCCTTCATCGCGGCGATCGCTTACGGGCTGCGCCCGGACGCGAGGTGGGACGCGCAGTTCAATCCTCACCTGTCGCGACGCAGCCGCTCCGGCTGGGCGGTGATCTTCGTGGTGATATTTTCCCTTTTCATCGGTGCGATGCTGCTGATGGGCGGTCTCGCGGTAACCGTCATGACCTATTTCGAGGCCCAGCAGCCCGCCGCCACCGCCGCTCGATAGCGCCCCCCGCGGCTAGAAAAGCGTCAGTTGCGCGTCACCGGGCCGGGGCGCGGGCGGCGGGTCCGGCCGCCTGAACAGCGACATGTCGAGCATGCCATACTGCCGGCGGTTCAGACCCAGCCTGCGGCACACCTGCGCGAAGCGCTGCTTCAGCAAGTCCGACCACAAGCCTTCGCCTTTCATCCGCGTCGCAAAGCGCGCATCGTAGTCCTTGCCGCCGCGCATGTCGCGCACACGGCTCATCACGCGCTCCGCGCGATCCGGGAAGTGCGCGCGCAGCCAGTCCTGAAACAGCGGCGCCACCTCCCACGGCAAGCGCAGCACAATGTAGCTGGCGCTCGTCGCCCCCGCCTGCGCGCACGCCTCGAGCACCCGCTCGAAGTCGGGCTCGGTAACGAACGGGATGACCGGCGCAACGCTGACTCCTACCGGAATCCCCGCCTCGCTCAACGCGCGGATCGTGCGTAGCCGGCGCGCCGGCGCCGCCGCGCGGGGCTCCAGCGAACGGGCGATTGCCGCATCGAGCGTCGTGATCGTGACGGCGGCCATGAACTGGCCGCGCGCGGCCATCGGCGCGAGCAGATCCAGGTCGCGTTCGATCAACGACGATTTCGTGATCGCCGCAAACGGGTGCCCGTGCGCATGCAGCACCTCGATGACCCGGCGGGTGATCCGCAACTCACGCTCGACCGGCTGCCACGCATCGGTATTCACGCCGAGCGCGATCGGCTCCGGGACATAGGTGCGCCTTGCGAGCGTCTGCGCGAGCAGTTCCGGCGCGTTGACCTTCGCGTAGATACGGCTCTCGAAGTCGAGCCCGGGCGACAGCCCGAGATAGCTGTGCGTGGGCCGCGCGAAACAATAGATGCAGCCGTGCTCGCATCCCCGGTACGGGTTCAGCGATACGTCGAACGGGATGTCCGGCGACGCGTTGCGGTTGAGGATGCTTTTCGCGCGCTCCTCGAACACCTGCGTGCGCAGCACCGCAGGCTCGTCGTCATCGCCGTTGCTGCTCTCGTGGGTCCAGCCGTCGTCGACCGCCTCGCGCTGGTCGGGTTCGTAGCGCCCCTGCAGATTGGTCACCGCCCCGCGTCCCTTGCGGGGCGCGGGCGGGGCAAGCGGATACTCGGCGTCGAAATCGGTCACGGGACATCCAGACAGGGTAAGGCAGGCGCTCGGCCGGTGCCGCCAGCGGCGCGACAGCCCAGCCGTGGCAGCCTCCGCCGCGACGGCCGGGCGGACGGACGCTACCCCGCGCAACCCGGCTAAAGCGACATAACGACAAAGCAGCAAGGCAGCAAAACGGCAAAAAAACCGCCGCCAATACTGTATAAATATACAGTATTGGCGGCCTTTGTCGAGCCCCTGCTTATGCCCGCGCGACTCATTCGCCGACGTCGATCGTGAGCGATTCCTTGATCTCCTCCATCACCACATAGCTTTTCGACTGCACCGCGCCGGGCAACTGCAGCAGGATGTCGCCGAGCAGTTTGCGGTAGTCGGCCATTTCGCCGATCCGCGCCTTGATCAGGTAGTCGAAGTCGCCCGACACCAGATGACATTCGAGCACCTCGGGAATCTTTTGCACCTCGCGCCGGAACTGGTCGAACATGTTGCCGCTCTTGTGATCGAGCGTGATCTCGACGAATACCAGCAGCGCCGCGCCGAGCTCCGCCGGATTGACACGCGCGTGATAGCCCATGATCACGCCGTCGCGCTCCATGCGCTTCACGCGTTCGATGCACGGCGTCACCGACAGGCCGACTTGCTCCGCGAGGTCTTTCATCGCCATGCGGCCGTCTTGCTGCAGCAGCCGCAGGATCTTGCGGTCGAGCTTGTCGAGCGTGCGGACGGGTTGACGTTGGGTTCGCATGCATTCCTCTAAATGTTTTTACTGAAAATCAAGAAAATACAATAACAAAACCTAGATGACAGTCAATACCATAGCGGTTAACACTGGGTAAAACGCATTTCACCGACGTTTCGCGACGGTTTTGTGTCGCGATGGCCTGGCCCTCGCGGGCGAAAGCGGCCGGTGCATCCGTCAGCCCGCAAAAAACCTCTCTGGAGCAGCTATGCGAGTCGTCGTTTTGGGCAGTGGCGTCGTCGGCGTGACGAGCGCGTATTACCTCGCGCGCGCGGGACACGAAGTGATCGTCATCGATCGCGAAGCCGGCCCGGCGCTCGAAACCAGCTTCGCGAACGCCGGCCAGATTTCGCCGGGCTACGCGTCGCCGTGGGCCGCGCCCGGGGTGCCGCTGAAGGCCGTCAAGTGGATGTTCCAGAAGCATGCGCCGCTCGCGGTTCGCCTCGACGGCACGACGTTCCAGCTGCAATGGATGTGGCAGATGCTGCAGAACTGCACGGCCGGGCGCTACGCGATCAACAAGGCGCGCATGGTGCGGCTTGCCGAGTACAGCCGCGACTGTCTGCAGGCGCTGCGCGCCGATACGGGCATCCAGTACGAGGGCCGCGCCGGCGGCACGCTTCAGGTGTTCCGCACGCAGCAGCAGTTCGACGGCGCGGCGAAGGACATTGCCGTGCTGAAGGACGCGAACGTGCCGTTCGAGCTGCTGTCGGCCGCCGAACTCGGCCGCGCGGAGCCCGCGCTCGCCGCGGTATCGCACAAGCTGACCGGCGGATTGCGGCTGCCGGGCGACGAAACCGGCGACTGCCAGATGTTCACGACGAGGCTCGCCGCGCTGGCGGCGCAACTCGGCGTCCGGTTCCGCTACAACACGCCGATCGACGCGCTCGCGTCGACGGCGGGTCGCATCGCCGGCGTGCAGTGCGGCGGCGAACTGGTGCGCGCGGATGCGTTCGTCGTTGCGCTGGGCTCGTACTCGACGTCGCTGCTGGCGGATCTCGTGCGGATTCCGGTCTACCCTCTCAAGGGCTACTCGATCACCGCGCCGATCGTCAATCCGCATGCGGCGCCCGTGTCGACCGTGCTGGACGAGACGTACAAGATCGCCATCACGCGCTTCGACGAACGGATCCGCGTCGGCGGGATGGCGGAGATCGTCGGCTTCGACAAGTCGCTGCGCCGCGCGCGCCGCGAAACGCTCGAGATGTGCGTGAACGACCTGTTCCCGGGCGGCGGCGATACGTCGAAGGCGAGCTTCTGGACCGGACTGCGTCCGATGACGCCGGACGGCACGCCGATCGTCGGCCGTACGCCGGTGCCCAACCTGTTCCTGAACACCGGGCACGGCACGCTCGGCTGGACGATGTCATGCGGGTCGGGCCAGTTGCTCGCCGACCTGATGTCGGGCCGGAAGCCGGCGATCCAGGCGGACGACCTGTCGGTGCACCGCTATCTGGGCGAGCGCGGCGGCGCGGGGCAGCCCGCGTACGCGTAACGCGGCCCGCACGGCGCTCCGGAGCGGCATCGCATCGCATGAAAAACGGCGCCCGCGCGGGCGCCGTTTTTGTCTGTCCGGCGCGGGCAGTGATCGCTCCGCGTCGCCGCGTATCGCCGCGTATCGCCGCGCGTCGGACAGGCAGCTCGTCAGAACTGCGCTTCGGCAAGCGCGAGCACGCCCTCGTCGCCTTTCGCGCTGACAATCGCGACTTCCAGCGCCGCCGCCTGCGGCAGCACGTGCCCGGCATAGAACTGCGCGGTCGCGATCTTCGCGCCGTAGAACGCCGGATCGCTCGCGTGCTGTTCCTGCGCCGCCAGCATCGCGCGCGCCATCTGCCAGCCGCCGAGCACGATGCCCGCCAGCTTCAGATACGGCACGCTGCCGGCGAACACCGCGTTCGGATCCGCCTTCGCACGCGCGACGACGAACTCGACCACGGCGCCCAGCGCGCGATGCCCCTGCGCGAGCTGCGTGCGCATCGCGCCGAACGGCGCGCCAGGCTGCGCGGCCAGCGCGTCGAGCGTCTGCGCGATGCCGGCGAGCAGGTCCTTCGCCACCTTGCCGCCGTCGCGCAGCGTCTTGCGGCCCACCAGGTCGTTGGCCTGGATCGCCGTGGTGCCTTCGTAGATCGGCAGGATGCGCGCGTCGCGATAGTACTGCGCGGCGCCCGTCTCCTCGATGAAACCCATCCCGCCGTGCACCTGCACGCCGAGGCTCGTGACGTCGACGGACAGCTCCGTGCTCCAGCCCTTCACGACCGGCACGAGGAACTCGTAGATCGCGTGGTGCCGCGCCCGCGTCGCGTCGTCCGGATGACGGTGCGCGAAATCGCAGTGCGCGGCCGCCACGTAGGCGAGTGCCCGCGACGCTTCGGTCAGCGCGCGCATCGTCGCCAGCATGCGGCGCACGTCCGGGTGATGGATGATCGTCACCGCCTGCTTCGCCGAGCCGTCCACCGGACGGCTCTGCACCCGTTCCCGCGCATACGCGACAGCCTTCTGGTACGCGCGCTCCGCGATGCCCACGCCCTGCATGCCCACCGCGAAACGGGCCGCGTTCATCATGATGAACATGTATTCGAGGCCGCGGTTCTCCTCGCCCACCAGATGCCCGATCGCGCCGCCGTGATCGCCGAACTGCAGCACCGCGGTCGGGCTCGCCCTGATGCCGAGCTTGTGCTCGATTGACACGCAGTGCACGTCGTTGCGCGCACCGGTCGAGCCGTCTGCGTTGACGAGGAACTTCGGCACGATGAACAGCGAAATGCCCTTGACGCCCTCGGGCGCGCCGGGCGTGCGCGCGAGCACGAGGTGGACGATGTTCTCCGCCATGTCGTGCTCGCCCCACGTGATGAAGATTTTCGTGCCGAACAGCCGGAACGAACCGTCGCCCTGCGGTTCGGCGCGGGTGCGCACGAGCGCGAGATCGGAGCCGGCCTGCGGCTCGGTCAGGTTCATCGTGCCGGTCCACTGGCCGGAAATGAGCCTGGGCACGTAGGTCTGCTTCTGCGCGTCGGTGCCGGCGGTCAGCAAGGCTTCGATCGCGCCGTCGGTGAGCAGCGGGCACAGCGCAAAGGAGAGATTGGACGCGTTGAGCATCTCGATGCACGACGTCGCGATCAGCTTCGGCAGGCCCTGGCCGCCGAAGTCGAGCGGATGCTGCACGCCCTGCCATCCGCCGTCGGAAAACTGGCGGAACGCGTCACGAAAGCCGGGCGTGGCGGTGACGACCCCGTCCTTCCAGCGGCTGGGATCGCGGTCGCCTTCGGCGTTCAGCGGGGCAAGCACTTCGCCGCACAGCTTCGCGGATTCTTCGAGCACGGCCTGCGCCGTTTCGCGAGTCGCGTCTTCGAAGCCGGGAAGTGCCGCAATCTCGTCCAGACCAGCCAGATCCCGCATCACGAACAGCATGTCCTTGACGGGCGCCGCATAGCTCATTTCGTTCTCCTTCATGCTTGTGACTGGAAAAAGGGCGCCGGACTCTCGTGCCGGCGCCCCTTGCCGGGCGCCCGACGACGCCGCAGCGGGGCTCAGCCCAAAGCGCTGACGAGTTCCGGCACGACCGTGAACAGATCGCCAACCAGGCCATAGTCGGCGACGCTGAAGATCGGCGCCTCCTCGTCCTTGTTGATCGCGACGATCACCTTCGAGTCCTTCATCCCCGCCAGATGCTGGATCGCCCCCGAGATCCCCACCGCGATGTACAGCTGCGGCGCCACGATCTTGCCCGTCTGCCCCACCTGGTAGTCGTTCGGCACGTAGCCCGCGTCCACTGCCGCACGCGACGCGCCCAGCGCCGCATTGAGCTTGTCCGCCAGCGGTTCCAGCACCTTCGTGTAGTTCTCGCCGCTGCCCAGACCACGCCCGCCCGACACGATGATCGACGCGCTCGTCAACTCCGGCCGGTCGAGCTTCGTCACCTCGCGGCTCACGAACTGCGACAGCCCGCTGTCGGCCGCGGCTTCGAGCTTTTCCACGACCGCGCTGCCGCCTTCTGCCGCGACTGCGTCGAACGCCGTCGTGCGCACCGTGATCACCTTGACCGGGTCTTGCGATTGCACGGTCGCGATCGCATTGCCCGCGTAGATCGGACGCTCGAACGTGTCCGCGCTGCCCACCGCCGTGATGTCGCTGATCTGCGCAACGTCCAGCTTCGCCGCGATGCGCGGCGCCACGTTCTTGCCCGCCGCCGTCGCCGGCGCGAGGATGTGCGTGTAGTCCCGTGCGATGTCCAGCACCGTCGCCTCGACGTTTTCCGCCAGCCCCTGCTCCAGTTGCGGCGCGTCCGCCAGCAGCACCTTCGCGACACCCGCGATCTTCGCCGCCGCCTCCGCCGCCCCCTGTGCGTTGTGGCCGGCAATCAGCACGTGGATGTCGCCGCCCACCTTCTGCGCCGCGGCCACCGTATTCAGCGTCGCCGCCTTCACGGCCGCGTTGTCATGCTCTGCAATCACCAGAATCGTCATCTTGTCCGCTCCCTCACAGCACCTTGGCTTCGGTCTTCAGCTTCTCCACCAGCGTCTTCACGTCCGGCACCTTCACGCCCGCGCTGCGCTTCGGCGGCTCCACCACCTTCAGCGTCTTCAGCCGCGGCGTCACGTCCACGCCCAGGTCCTCCGGCTTCACCGTCTCCAGCGGCTTCTTCTTCGCCTTCATGATGTTCGGCAGCGTCACGTAGCGCGGCTCGTTCAGGCGCAGGTCCGTCGTCACCACCGCCGGCAGCGTCAGCGACAGCGTCTCCGCACCGCCGTCCACTTCGCGCGAGACGGTGGCACGGCCATCGGCAACCGTGACTTTCGACGCAAACGTCGCCTGCGGCAGGTTCGCCAGCGCCGCCAGCATCTGGCCCGTCTGGTTCGAATCGTCGTCGATCGCCTGCTTGCCCAGAATCACCAGCTGCGGCTGCTCCTTGTCCACCAGCGCCTTCAGCAGCTTCGCGACCGCCAGCGGCTGCAGTTCTTCGCTCGACTCGATCAGGATCGCGCGGTCCGCGCCGATCGCCAGCGCCGTGCGCAGCGTTTCCTGCGCCTGCGCGACGCCCGCCGACACCGCGATCACCTCCGTCGCCACGCCCGCTTCCTTCAGACGCACCGCCTCTTCCACCGCGATCTCGTCGAACGGGTTCATCGACATCTTCACGTTCGCGATGTCGACCCCCGTGCCGTCCGACTTCACGCGGACTTTCACGTTGTAATCGACCACTCGTTTGACTGGCACAAGAATTTTCATGCACACGCTCCAAAGTTACGAATACGTCAACCCAGCGCACATTATAGCGACCGCCCTCTGGCGGTCGTCGCGGTCGCGGGCTGCAGAACAGCGAGGATAGCGCTCCTCATCGGCGTGACAGCAATATCGAACGATCGTTCTATTTTAATCCCGAAAAAAACCCGGTGACAACCCCGGGGTTCCGACACCCGCCTCTAAATCGTCGGTCATGGCGCCCACCTGTCCGGGAGCCGCCAGCGGACTGCCGGGGCAGGTCGCTCGATGGACTTGCCGTGCCGTCACAGGCAACGCACGCTTTGCGCGCGTCGTCGCCGTGACGGCTATCAGGCCGAGCCGAGCATTCTAATGTCTCGCCTTCATTTCTCTAAATAATCAATTTCTGCCAATAAATAACCCAGAGAAATTAGAGGACGGCTCCCGCGAGCGGGCGTGCGCGTCCGCCGCGCGGGCGGCTATGATCGCGGCACGCTCGCGCGCCACCCGGAGAACAGCCTCGCGATGGAGACGACCCGCTTCACCCCCGCCCCGCCGCCCGCGCACGAACCGCCTCGCGAGTCCGGTACGGTCACGACCCGTGACGGACTCGCGCTGCCGCTCGTTCGCTGGCCTGCCGCCCGCGCACCCCGCGCGACCGTCGCACTGCTGCACGGACTCGCGGAGCATGCGGGCCGCTATGCGGCACTCGCCGCGCGACTCAACGCGGCGGATATCGAACTGGTCGCCGTCGACCTGCGTGGACACGGCCGCGCGCCGGGCCGACGGACCTGGGTCGACCGCTTCGACGACTATCTTCTGGATGCCGACGCGCTGGTCGGCGCCGCCGCAGCCGGAGAGAACGGTGCGTCACCGCGCCCGCCGCTGTTCCTGATGGGCCACAGCATGGGCGGCGCCATCGCCGCGCTGTACGCGCTCACGCGACTCGAACAGGGCGGCCGCCCGCTCGCTGGCCTGATCCTGTCGAGCGCCGCGCTCGCACCCGGGCGCGACGTCCCGCGCTGGATGCTGGCGATGAGCCAGATCATCAGCCGCGTGTGGCCGCGCTTTCCCGCCATGAAAATCGACGCGGCGCTGCTGTCGCGCGACGCGGCGATTGTCGCGGCGAACCGGAACGATCCGCTCGTGCATCACCGCGCGATTCCGGCGCGCACGGGCGCGCAGATCCTGCTCGCGATGCGGCGCATCGAGCAGGCGCGCGCGCGCTTGCGCACACCGCTACTGGTCTTTCACGGCACCGCGGACAAGCTCACCGAGCCCGACGGCAGCCGCGCGTTCGGCACGCACGCCGGCTCGCCGGACAAGACCTTGCGGCTCTACGAAGGGAGCTATCACGAAACGATGAACGACCTCGACCGCACCCGTGTCGTCGACGATCTGATCGGCTGGATCGACGCGCACGCGCACTGAGCGCTGAGCGCTGAGCGCTGAGCGCTGAGCGCTGGGCACCGGGCGCTGAGCGCCAGGCGCGGCGAGCTAGCGGCGCCAGCCCGGCTCGCGCCGCTCGATGAAGGCCTGCACGCCTTCGAGCGCTGCCTCGTCCATCATGTTGCAGGCCATCGTCTGGCCCGCCAGCTGATACGCGGCCTCGATGCCCATTTCCAGCTGGCGATAAAACAGGCCCTTGCCGATGCGCACGGCCTGTGCGGGCTTCGCGCAGATGCTCGCGGCCAGCGCGGCGATCTGCGCATCGAGTTCGTCGGGCGGGACCACGCGGTTGACGAGCCCGCGCCGCTCGGCGTCGTGCGCGTCGATGAACTCGCCCGTCACCAGCATCTCGAACGCCGCCTTGCGCGACAGGTTGCGCGACAGCGGCACCGACGGCGTCGCGCAGAACAGGCCAAGGTTCACGCCGGACACGGCAAAGCGCGCGGACTGCGCCGCGACCGCGAGGTCGCATGCCGCAACCAGCTGGCAGCCGGCGGCCGTTGCGATGCCATGCACGCGCGCGATCACCGGTTGCGGCATGCGCGCGAGCGTCAGCATCACCTTCGAGCAGCGCGCGAAAAGCGCTTCGTAATAAGCCCGCGACGGCGACGCCCGCATCTCCTTCAGATCATGGCCGGCGCAGAACGCCCGGCCCGCCCCGGCGATCACCACGACGCGCGCCGCGGACGCCGCAATCGCGTCCAGTTGCGTCTGCAGCGCGTCGAGCAGCGCCTCGGACAGCGCGTTGTACGCAGCCGGCCGGTTCAGCGTGACGCTCACGACGCCGGGCAGTCCGTAAGCGTCGTGCCCGATCCGCAGCAGGCCCTCGCCGGCGCCGTCGTGCGACGGCTCACGCTCAGTCATGATGTCGCTCCCGCGCCCGCAGACGCTCAGATTCCGGCCAGTGCGCGCACATGGGCCACGACGCTGCGGCCCAGCGCGGACAGGTTGTAGCCGCCCTCCAGACAACTGACGATGCGTCCGCGCGCATAGCGCTGCGCGATGTCGCGAATCTGGTCGGTCAACCACGTGTAGTCGTCCTCGACGAGGCCCATGTTGCCGAGATCGTCTTCGCGATGCGCATCGAAGCCCGCCGACACGAACAGCATCTCCGGCCTGAACGCATGCAGCCGCGGCAGCCATGCGAGGTCCACCGCCTCGCGGACATCCATCCCCTTCGAGCGCGCCGGCATCGGCACGTTGACCATGTTCGCCGCCTGATTGTCGGCGCCGGTGAACGGATAGAACGGATGCTGGAAAAAGCTGCACATCAGCACGCGCTCATCACCCGCGAACGCCGCTTCCGTTCCGTTGCCGTGATGCACGTCGAAGTCGATCACCGCGACGCGCCGCAGCCCGTGCACGTCCAGTGCATGACGCGCGGCGATCGCGACGTTGTTGAAAAAGCAGAATCCCATCGCGCGCGCCGGCTCCGCGTGGTGGCCGGGCGGGCGCACGCTGCAGAACGCGTTGTCGTAGCGGCCTTCGATCACCGCATCGGTCGCGGCGAGCGCCGCGCCCGCGGCGCGCAGCGCAGCCTGCCACGTATGCGGATTCATCGACGTGTCGGGATCGATCTCGGCGTAGCCCTCGCGCGGCGCGCGCTCGCGGATGTAGTCGAGATGCGCCTGCGTGTGGACGCGCAGCAGCGCGGCTTCGTCGGCGAGCGGCGCGAACTCGCGTTCGAGCAGCATGTCGATGCGGCTAGCAATCAGTTGATCCTCGATCGCCTGCAGGCGCCCCGGGCACTCGGGATGCCAGGGGCCCATTTCGTGCAGCAGGCAGTCGGAGTGGGAATAAAACGCGGTTGCCATGATTCTCCAGACGGCGCGCGAAGCGGGCGTGTCTCCTTTCTGCGGCGCGCCGGCGCAGCACGCCCTGTTCCAGTTACCCGCAAGTTACCACACGATGCGCGCGCGCCGCGCGCCGCCCGGATCGGGGCGCGGCTGCGCGGTGAGCCTCGGTTATACTGCGCGCGATACGCCCGTCGTCCCTGATCCGCATCTCTGGCACTGCACTTCCTGCTCACCATGACCTTCACGCCTGCCCTGTCCGCACGCCTTCCGCTTCGCCTGAGCGCCATTGCCGCCGCGCTTGTCATCGGCTGCTGCGCCGCTGCGGCCGACGCGCAGACCCGCGCCCCCGGCGCGCCGGTGCAACTGGCCCAGGCCCAGCCGCAGCAAACGCCGCAGAACGGACAGACCTTCGAAGAAGAAATCGTCCCGCAACGCTATGCGGACAATGCGGACGTGAACGGCTTCATCAACGACATGGTCGCGCGCTACGACTTCGATCCGGCTGCGCTACATCAACTTTTTGCCGGCGTCAGCTACTCGGCGACGGCGGTGCGGCTCGTGACGCCGTCCGGCAAGCCCGCCGTGAAGAACTGGGAGTCGTACCGCTCGCGCTTTCTCGACCAGGTCCGCGTGAACGCCGGCATGCGCTTCTGGCGCGACAACGAGGCGACGCTCGAACGCGCCTACGAGCAGTACGGGGTGCCGCCCGAAGTGATCGTCGGCATCATCGGCGTCGAGACGATCTACGGCCGCTACATGGGCAACTTCCGCGTGCTCGACGTACTGACGACGCTCGCGTTCGACTATCCGAACACGCCAAACCGGGCGGCGCGCGAGCAAACGTTCCGCAAGAACCTGGCGGACTTCCTCGTGTGGACGCGCGACGCGCAAATCGATCCGACCAGCGTGCTCGGCTCGTACACGGGCGCAATCGGCATTCCGCAATTCCTGCCCAGCAGCATCGTCAATTACGCGGTTCCGTTCGACGGCGGCAAACAGGTCGATCTGCGCACGAACGTCGCGGACGCCATCGGCAGCGTCGCGCACTATCTGAAGCAGAAGGGCTGGGAGAACGGCCGCCCGGTGATCTGGAACATCGCATCGGACACCGGCAGTCTCGGCATCGCGCAGGCTGCCGCCGACGGCCAGCCCGAGCCGCACTGGCCGCTCGAACAATTGCTGCGGGCCGGCATGCTGCTCGACGAGCCGGGCTTCGACGCGTCCGCCGAAGCCGGCACGCCGGTCACGGTCATCGATCTGCCGACACCGGGACAGCCGACGCAGTACAAGCTGGGGCTCGAAAACTTCTACGTGCTCACGCGTTACAACCACAGCTTTTTCTATGCGCTCGCCGTGTACGAACTCGGCAAGCGCGTCGAGGATCAACTGATCGCGGCGGGCGATCTGGACAGCCACGGCGCCCCGCTCGGGCTCGCGTATGAGACGCCGGCGGCGCCGGCTTCGGCCTCGGCTCCCGTTGCCGCCACCGCGCCGGGGTCGGCCACATCGTCCGCACCTGCTGCGCCTGCGGCACCCATGCAGCAGGCTACGCCGATGAGTCCGGCGCCCAGCGCCGCCCCGTCGGTCATTCCGCCGTCGGTGCCCGGCATGCCGGCTTCGCCGCCCGCGCCGGCGCCGTCAATGCCGCCCTCGATGCCGCCGCTTCTGCCCACGACACCGGGTTCGGACTCGCAGTAATCGCCATCTCGCGGCATCCGGCGCAAAAAAACGCCGGCCTGCTAGCCGGCGTGTGCGGACTGCGGGTCTCGTGCGCTTCCCGCGGAATCAGGCGGGGAACACACCGGTGGACAGGTAGCGGTCGCCGCGGTCGCAGACGACGAAAACGATCGTTGCGTTCTCGACCTGACGCGCGATCCGCAACGCCACTTCACATGCGCCTGCCGCAGAAATGCCGCAAAAGATGCCTTCGACTGCGGCGAGCCGGCGCGCCATCGCCTCGGACGCGGCCTGGCTCACGCTCTCGACGCGATCGACGCGGCTGCGCTCGAAGATCTTCGGCATGTACGCTTCCGGCCACTTGCGGATGCCGGGAATGCGCGACCCCTCCTCGGGCTGCGCACCGACGATCTCGATCGCCTGGTTCTGCTCTTTCAGATACCGCGACACACCCATGATCGTGCCGGTGGTGCCCATCGCCGACACGAAGTGCGTGATCCGGCCTTCGGTGTCGCGCCAGATTTCGGGGCCGGTGGTCTCGTAGTGGGCAAGCGGGTTATCGGGGTTCGCGAACTGGTCGAGAATGATCCCCTTGCCTTCGCGCTGCATCTGCTCCGCGAGATCGCGCGCGTATTCCATTCCGCCCGTCACCGGCGTCAGAACGATCTGCGCGCCGTAGGCCGCCATGCTTTGCCGGCGTTCGACCGACAGGTCCTCCGGCATGATCAGCACCATCCGGTAGCCGCGGATCGCGGCGGCCATCGCAAGCGCGATGCCGGTGTTGCCGCTGGTCGCCTCGATCAGCGTGTCGCCCGGCTTGATGCGGCCACGCTCTTCCGCCTTTTTGATCATCGACAGCGCCGGGCGGTCCTTCACCGAACCCGCCGGATTGTTGCCTTCGAGCTTGCCGAGAATCACGTTGTTGCGGCTGCGGATTTCGTCGTCCGGCAAGCGCACGAGCTGGACGAGCGGCGTATTGCCGATCGTGTCTTCAATCGTCTTGTAGGTCATATCGGAACGCGACGCCGTCGCTGTTTCTGGTCTGCAATCTGTCAAGTTTAAACTAGCGGCTGCGCAATTGCCGCGCGGCCCTGCGCGCAGCATGGGCGTGCGCCGCCGGGGCCGCGTCGCGGATGCAAAAAACCCGCGGCGGGATACCGCGGGAATCCGTCATCGAGACGACGGCTGAAGGAGCCGCGAGCGCGGCGGCACCGCCGCAGCCCATGCGATGCGGGCCGCGGTGGCCGCCGGCTATTTTTTCACCACCACTTCGGCGCCGTTTTTCGGCGCACCGGCGGCGGGCGCCGCACCGGATTTCGCCGCTGCCGCAGTCTGTGCGCCAGCAACAGCGCCAGCCGGTCCGACGCCCAGACCTTCGGCCTGCAGACGCTCGACCGTATGCCCGCCCATGCCCTTGACGCGCTTGCCGAGATCGGCCGCATCCTTGAACGGTCCGTGCGCTTCGCGCTCGTCGAGAATCGCCTTGGCTCGGGCTGCACCGATACCCTTGATGCCGCGCAGCGCCGCCTCATTGGCCGTGTTGACGTCGACCGCCGCATACGCGTGGCCAAAAGCGGCAAGCATTGCCGCCGTAACGATGAATTTTCGAAACATGTGGACTCTCCCTCGTACCCCCCGCCGGCGCCTGTCGCCAGCGAGGAGATTCCAGTCTAGAGGGGTCCTTGCGAGGCTTACAGCTGGCCGAACAGCCAACGCACGTAGCGATCGACCCCTTCCTGCACGCTCAGAAACGGCGCGTCGTAGCCGGCCGCGCGCAACTTCGCCAGGTCGGCCTGGGTAAAGCATTGATACTTGCCCCGCAGCGCGTCCGGAAACGGAATGTATTCGATCAGCCCGCGCTGAGCCTGCTCCGCAAGCGACAGCGGCGCCTCGCCGCCCAGCGTGCGCAGCGTGTTGACGACCGTCGACGCGATGTCGTTGAACGGCTGCGCGCGGCCGCTGCCCAGGTTGAAGATGCCCGACTTCTCCGGATGATCGAGGAAGTACAGGTTCACCTTCACCACGTCTTCGACCGACACGAAGTCGCGCGTCTGCTGGCCGGCCGCATAGCCGTTATATTCGCCGAACAGCTTCACCTTGCCGGCGGCGCGGAACTCGTTGAAGTTGTGGAACGCCACGGACGCCATGCGCCCCTTGTGCGTCTCGCGCGGCCCGTACACGTTGAAATAGCGAAAGCCCGCAATCTGGCTGCGCGCGTCTGGCAGCGCGCGCCGGATTACCTGGTCGAACAGGAACTTCGAATAGCCGTACACGTTCAGCGGTGCTTCGACCTCGCGCTCCTCGACAAAGCGCGTCGAGCCGCCGTAAGTGGCCGCCGACGACGCATAGAGGAACTGCACCCCCTGGGCCAGGCACGCATCGAGCACCGCGCGGCTATAGCGGAAGTTGTTGTCCATCATGTAGCGGCCGTCGGTCTCCATCGTGTCCGAGCAGGCCCCTTCGTGGAAAATCGCCCGCACCTTGCCGAACTCGCCGCGCGCGAAGCGTTCGACGAATTCGCTCTTGTCCAGGTAGTCGTCGATCTCGCAGTCGACCAGGTTGCGGAATTTGTCGGCGCGGGTCAGGTTGTCGACCGCGATGATGCGCTGTTCGCCGCGCTCGTTGAGCGCCTTCACGAGATTGCTGCCGATGAAGCCGGCCGCGCCGGTGACGATGAGAGTCATGATCGTCCTGCGAAAAGGGAGTCAACGGATGCGAGCCGCGCCGCACGCGGGGCGGCTCGCGACATCAGGAAAAGAGCTCGTCGTAGTCGACGGTGGCGGTGCCGAGCTTGCCGACCACGATGCCGGCCGCGCGATTGGCCAGCGACACCGCTTCGACGAGCGGTACGCCCGCGCCGAGCATGGCCGCGAGCGTGGCGATCACGGTGTCGCCCGCGCCCGACACATCATACACTTCGCGCGCGAGCGCCGATGCATGCAGCGCGCCACTGCCCGTGAAGAGCGTCATGCCCTCCTCGGAACGCGTGAGCAGCAGCGCGTCGAGGCCGAGCTGCGCACGCAAGCCTGTCACGCGCGCGTGCAGATCCTCCTCGGATTTCCACTGCCCGACCACCTCGCGCAATTCGGCCCGATTCGGCGTGATCAGCGTTGCGCCGCGGTAGCGTTCCCAGTCGTCGCCCTTCGGATCGACCAGCACGGGCTTGCCGGCCGCTCTCGCGCGCGCGATCATCTTCGTCACGTGCGTGAGGCCGCCCTTCGCGTAGTCCGACATCAGGATCACGTCGTGCGCGGGCAGCAGCATATCGAACCGCGCGAGCCCGGCGAGCAGCACTTCATGCGCCGGCGTATTCTCGAAGTCGACCCGCAGCAACTGCTGCTGACGCGACAGCACGCGCAGCTTGATCGTGGTCAGCAGGTCGGGGTCGCGCTCCAGATGCGGCACGACGCCGCTATGGCCGAGCAGCGTCACGATCCGCTCGCCCGGTTCGTCGTGCCCGACCACGCACAGCAGCCCGGCTTGCGCACCCAGCGCGACCGCGTTGCGCGCGACGTTCGCCGCGCCGCCGAGCCGGTCCTCCTGGCGCTGCACGTGCACCACCGGCACCGGCGCCTCCGGCGAGATGCGATTGACGTCGCCGAACCAGTAGCGGTCGAGCATCACGTCGCCCACCACCAGAACACGCGACGCCGCGAGCCGCGCGCGCGGCACCACGGGCGCTTCGGGCGCGGGCGCGGCCCGTTCGGCGATCGGATCAGACATGGGTCGACACAGCGGACGGTTGCAGATAGGGGCGGCCGATCGAGTGGTAATCGATCCCGAGGCTCGCCATCGCGTCCGGTTCGTAGAGGTTGCGGCCGTCGAACACCAGCGGCGATTTCAGCACCGATTTCAGATGCACGAAGTCCGGGCTCTTGAACGCCTTCCATTCGGTCACGATCACGAGCGCGTCGGCGCCCGTGAGCGTCTCGTCCTGCGTCGACGCGAAATGCAGACGCTCGAGCCGCGCCGGCGCGTCGTGCAGATCGAGCGCGAACACGCGGCGCGCCTCCTCGGTCGCGACCGGATCGTAAGCCCGCACGGTCGCACCGCGCGCGAGCAGTTCGGCCACCACGTTGCGGCTCGGCGCCTCGCGCATGTCGTCCGTATTCGGCTTGAACGCGAGCCCCCACAGCGCAAAGGTGCGGCTGCTCAGATCTTCGCCGAGCTTCGCGACGATCTTGCGCACCAGCACGTCTTTCTGCGCGTGATTCACCGCTTCGACCGCCTCGAGAATACGCAGGTTGTGGCCGCTTTCGTCCGCGGTGCGAACGAGCGCCTGCACGTCCTTCGGGAAACACGAACCGCCGTAGCCGCAGCCCGCATACAGAAAGTGATAGCCGATGCGCGGGTCGGAGCCGATGCCGCGGCGCACCGCTTCGATATCGGCGCCGACGCGCTCCGCGAGGTTCGCCATCTCGTTCATGAACGAGATGCGCGTCGCGAGCATCGCGTTGGCCGCGTATTTCGTGAATTCGGCCGATCGCACATCCATATAGAGCGTGCGCTCGTGATTGCGGTTGAACGGCGCATACAGGCGCTTCATCACCTCGCGGGCGCGCTGGCCGGCTTCGTCGTCGTCGCTGCCGATCACGATCCGGTCGGGCCGCATGAAGTCGTCGACCGCTGCGCCTTCCTTCAGGAACTCCGGGTTCGATACGACCGAGAACGGATGCGACGCGCTGCCCGTGAGGCCCCGCTTCGCGAGTTCCTCTTCGACCACGGCGCGCACGCGCTGCGCGGTGCCGACCGGCACCGTCGACTTGTCGACGATCACCTTGAAGCCGTTCATCGTGCGGCCGATGTTGCGCGCGGCTTCGAGCACGTACTGCAGGTCCGCGGAACCGTCTTCGTCCGGCGGCGTGCCGACCGCGATGAACTGGACTTCGCCGTGCGCGACCCCCGCTTCGACATCGGTCGAGAACGTAATGCGCCGGGCCGCGCGGGTGCGCCGGATCATCTCCTGCAAACCCGGCTCGTGAATCGGCACGCCGCCTTCGTTGAGGATGTCGATCTTGCGCGGATCGACATCGAGGCAAAACACGTCATGGCCGATTTCCGCGAGGCACGCGCCGGTGACAAGCCCGACGTAGCCGGTGCCGATAATGGTGAGTTTCATACACGTTCCGGTAATGAAGTCCGGTGAGAAATGCGCTTCGTTTTCGTCAACGTAAAGCCCGCTGCGCGGTGCGGGCCCGGTGCGTCACGACGCGCCGGGCCGATGCGCCGGAGGCGGGTGCGCCGGGCCGGTCAGGTCGCCGCGTTGATCGGCTCGACGCGCCGCGGCGCATAGGTTTCCCAGCCGCTGCAGCCCGGACATTGCCAGTAGAACAGCCGTGCCCGGAAGCCGCAATTCTGGCATGTATATCGTGGCAGATTTTTGGTGCGCTGCCGGATCAGCGTGCGCATCAGTTCCAGCTCGCTGCGCCGCGGTTCCTCGGCGCTCGCCTGCTGCGCTTCGAGCAACCGCGTCATGCCGGCGAGGTTCGGCGCCTTCTGCATCTGCGTGCGCGCGAGGCTGTGGGCCGCATCGGCGCCGCGCAGCGCGGCGACATGCTGAAAGGCCACGTCGAGCAGGTCGTTCGACGGATAACGGTCGACCCACTGTGTCAGCAGATCCGCGCCCTGATCGGCATGGCCGAGCGCCTCGTAGGCCTTCATGATCTTCTCGGCCACGAGCGGCAGATAGGTCGAATTCTGCTCCTCGACGCGGCGCCACTGGCGGATCGCGCTTTCCGGCGAACCGCCCGCAAGGTCGACGTCGCCGAACAGGATGGTCGCGCGCACATTTTCCGGGTTGGCCTTCAGCGCGAGATCGAGTTGCCGGCGCGCCTCATCGGGACGCTTGCTCTGCAGCGCCTCCTGCGCAAGCTCGCAGTGGAACTGGGCGATTTCCTTGTCGAGCGACTCCGCGCCCATCGTTTCGAGGTGACGCGCGGTGTCGATCGAGCGGTTCCAGTCCTTCTCGATCTCGTAGATCGTCAGCAGCGCGCGCTGCGCGCCCAGCGCGTGATCGCCGGCTTCGAGCGCGCGGAAGGTTTCCTCTGCACGATCGAGCAGGCCCGCTTTCAGGAAGTCCTGACCGAGTTCGTACAGCGCGTGGTCGCGCTCGCTGACCGGCAGGTCCGTGCGCCCCAGCAGATTCTGGTGCACGCGGATCGCCCGGTCCGTTTCGCCGCGGCGGCGAAACAGGTTGCCCAGTGCGAAATGCAGTTCGATGGTTTCCGGATCGAGCTTGACGACTTCGATAAACGCGTCGATCGCCTTGTCAGGCTGCTCGTTGAGCAGAAAATTGAGGCCGCGAAAGTACGAGCGCGGCAGGTTGGCGCTCTCGGACAGCAGCGTCTTCAGATCGTAGCGTGCCGCCATCCAGCCGAGCGCGAACGCGACGGGCACGACGAGCAGCCACCAAAAGTCTAGATCCATGCGATTGATCGGGAGAGCAGAAACATACGCCGCGGACCTGCGACCCGCGGCAGCCTGAAAGCTAGATCAGCGGCGGCAGCGGCGGCGGCTCGACAGCGACGGGCGTCTCGCGCACCGAGCGCAATTCGCGCTTCAGGCGGCCGTTTTCGAGTCGCAGACGCACGAGCCCCGGCACCGCGGACACGAGACCCGCGAGCAACCCGACAACGAAAAACGCGAGACCGATGAGGATGAGCGGCGCGCTCCAGCGATATCCCGCGAGGAAATTCAGCGTAGCGCCTTGCGTGTTGGAGAGTGCGAGCACCAGCAGCAGCACGAACACCAGCACACGAATCAGCCAGACGAAAAATTTCATGAGTCGATCTCTTGACGGCAGTTGCACACGCGACGCCAGCCGGAGGATGCAGATCGCATCACGCGCCGGCCCGCGCCGAATTGACCCGTATTGTAAAGGAAGCCCTCTTGGCTGGGCAGAAGCCGGCTTTCGGCAAGCTGACCTCAACCTGACGCCTTCCCAGGCCGCAATGGGGTGCCCACCGCCCGCGTGGAACCTGCGCGCGGGGTCGGCGCGCATAAAAAAAGCGCCCGAAGGCGCTTTCTTTGGTCCTTGCCGCCAGGCTTACGCCATTGACGCTTTCGAAGCCACGTTGCAGACGGCACAACACGGCGCTCACAGATCGTCGTCCGGCTGTTCGGCCTTCAACGGCTCGCCTGCGCGGCGATCCACCCGCTCGCGCAACTCCTTGCCGGGCTTGAAGTGCGGTACGTATTTCTCCGGCACCAGCACTTTCTCGCCCGACTTCGGGTTGCGCCCGACGCGGGATGGACGACGGTTCAGGCCGAAGCTGCCGAAGCCGCGAATTTCGATACGATGACCGCTCGCAAGCGCGTCGGACATCGCATCGAGCATCGTCTTCACCGCGAAATCCGCATCTTTCAAAACAAGCTGCGGAAATCGCGTAGCCAGGTGGGCGACCAGTTCCGATTTGGTCATACTGCAGCAGACCTCGTCAGGCTTACTGGTTCTGGCCGTCGAGCTTGGCCTTCAGCAGCGCGCCGAGGTTCGTCGTGCCGGTCGCAGCCGAGTTGTCGGACGCGGCGAGACCGCGCATGGCTTCCTGCTGCTCAGCCGAATCCTTCGCCTTGACCGACAGATTGATGCCGCGCGACTTGCGGTCGATGTTGATGATCATCGCGTTGACCTTGTCGCCTTCCTTCAGCACGTTGCGTGCATCTTCCACGCGGTCTTGTGCGATTTCCGACGCACGCAGGTAGCCTTCGACTTCGCCGGACAGCTGGACCACCGCGCCCTTCGCGTCTACCGACTTGACCGTGCCGTCGACGATCGAGCCCTTGTCGTTCATCGCGACATAGTTGCTGAACGGATCGCCTTCGAGCTGCTTGATGCCGAGCGAAATGCGTTCTTTCTCGACGTCGATGCCGAGCACGATCGCTTCCACTTCGTCGCCCTTCTTGTACTTGCGAACCGCTTCTTCGCCCGCTTCGCTCCACGACAGATCCGACAGGTGGACGAGGCCGTCGATGCCGCCCGGCAGACCGATGAACACGCCGAAGTCGGTGATCGACTTGATCGCGCCCTGGATCTTGTCGCCCTTCTTGAAGTTGCGGCTGAAGTCATCCCACGGATTCGGCTTGCACTGCTTCATGCCGAGGCTGATACGGCGGCGGTCCTCGTCGATCTCGAGGACCATGACTTCGACTTCGTCGCCCAGCTGCACGACCTTCGACGGCGCCACGTTCTTGTTGGTCCAGTCCATTTCCGACACGTGGACGAGGCCTTCGATGCCCGATTCCACTTCGACGAACGCGCCGTAGTCGGTGATGTTGGTGACCTTGCCGAACAGGCGGGTGCCCGACGGGTAGCGGCGCGAGATGCCTTCCCACGGATCGTCGCCGAGCTGCTTGATGCCGAGCGAAACGCGGTTCTTTTCCTGGTCGAACTTGAGGATCTTCGCGGTGACTTCCTGACCGACCGAGAGAACTTCGCTCGGATGACGCACGCGACGCCATGCGATGTCGGTGATGTGCAGCAGGCCGTCGATGCCGCCGAGGTCCACGAACGCGCCGTAGTCGGTGATGTTCTTCACCACGCCTTCGACGATCGCACCTTCCTTCAGCGTTTCGAGCAGCTTCGCGCGCTCTTCGCCCTGGGTGGCTTCGATCACCGCGCGGCGCGACAGCACGACGTTGTTACGCTTGCGGTCGAGCTTGATGACGCGGAATTCCAGCGTCTTGCCTTCGTACGGCGTCGTGTCCTTGACCGGACGCGTGTCGACGAGCGAACCCGGCAGGAACGCGCGGATGCCGTTGACCATCACGGTCATGCCGCCCTTCACCTTGCCGGTGATCGTGCCGGTGACGAGTTCGTTGTTGTCGAGCGCCTTTTCCAGCGACAGCCACGAAGCGAGACGCTTTGCCTTGTCGCGCGACAGGATCGTGTCGCCATAGCCATTTTCCAGCGCGTCGATTGCGACCGAAACGAAGTCGCCCGCCTGCACTTCTACCTCGCCCGCGTCGTTCAGGAACTCTTCGATCGGGATGTAGGCTTCGGACTTGAGACCAGCGTTGACGACCACGAAGTTGTGGTCGACACGCACGACTTCGGCGGAGATCACTTCGCCGGCGCGCATGTCCTGCTTGGTCAGCGACTCTTCGAACAGAGCCGCGAAAGATTCGGTATTCGGGGTAGAGGTTTGCAGGTCGGACATAAAAATCGGAATTTGCCTGGTATTCGCGACGTCCGGCGGGCCGGACAGGCTGCCATTTCGGCAATGGGCGAACGCCACGCGGGGTTAAAGGGTTGAAACACACCGCGCATCCACGACGCGCGGCACCTGCACGGACAGCCTGGCGCAACGGCGCGCCCGACTGCCTGTTACTTGCTGACTATCTGTACAACGTCGTGTACAACATCGCATACAACACCACTTCACTGCGCAAGGTTTGCTGCGCATTTTCGTGGCGTCACGCGACGGACGCGCCAGCGCGGTACCACTGCAGCACCTCGCTGACCGCCTCGTCGATCGACAGCGACGACGTGTCGAGCAGCTTCGCATCCGCCGCAGGCTTGAGCGGCGCGGCCGCGCGCTGACTGTCGCGCTGGTCGCGTTCACGCAAATCCCGCAGCAAGTCTTCCATATTAGCAGAAAATCCTTTTTGGATCAATTGCTTATACCGGCGGGCCGCGCGGGCCTCGGCGCTGGCGGTCAGATACACCTTCAGCACCGCGTCCTGGAAGATCACCGTGCCCATATCGCGGCCGTCCGCGACAAGGCCGGGCTCCTTGCGAAATGCCCGCTGACGGGCCACCAGCGCGGCTCTCACGGACGCGTGCACGGCGATCGCCGAAGCCCGCGTGCCGATCGCCTCGGCCCGGATTTCGTGCGACACGTCGACGCCGTCGAGTTGCGCAAGGCCCTCGCGAAAGGTGATATGGAGGTCGTCGACCAGGGCTGCAAGCCCGTCGGCGTCGTCCGGCGCGATTCCGTAGCGCACGCTGGCGAGCGCGGCGAGCCGGTACAGCGCGCCGCTGTCGAGCAGGTGAAAACCCAGGTGGGCCGCCACGAGCGCGGCCACGGTGCCCTTGCCCGAGGCGGTCGGACCGTCGATCGCGATGACGGGCGTCTGGTGAAAGGGGCGAGTCGATTTCATCGGGGGAGTCGAACGTCAGGGAAAAGCCGGCCGCATCACGGCCGCGCAAGCGCGATGAAGCGCTCGAAATAGTCCGGGAACGTCTTCGCGACGCACTTCGGGTCGTTGATCCGCACCGGCACGCCGCCGAGGCTGACGAGAGAAAAGCACATTGCCATCCGGTGATCGTCATACGTGTCGATCGCCGCGTTCGGCACCAGCGCCGCCGGCGGCGTGACGGCCAGGTAGTCCTCGCCCTCGGTCACTTTCGCGCCGACCTTGCGCAGTTCGGTGGCCATCGCGGCGAGCCGGTCGGTTTCCTTCACGCGCCAGCTCGCGATATTGCGCAGCGTCGTGGTGCCGTCGGCGAACAGCGCCGCCACGGCGATCGTCATCGCCGCATCGGGAATCAGGTTGCAGTCCATGTCGAGCGGTTCGAGCTTGCCGTGATCGTGGCCGACGCCGCGCACTTCGATCCAGTCGTCGCCGGCGCTCACGTTCGCGCCCATGCGGATCAGCGCGTCGGCAAAGCCGACATCGCCCTGGATACTCGCGCGGCCGACGCCCTCGACGCGCAGCGGGCCGCCGCCGAGCGCGCCCGCGGCGAGGAAATACGAAGCCGACGACGCATCGCCCTCGACCATGATCCGCCCCGGCGACTGGTAGCGCTGCCCCGACGGCACCGTGAACTGATGCCAGCCGTGCTGCTCGACGGCGATGCCGAAGCGCGCCATCAGCCGGATCGTAATGTCGATATAGGGCTTCGAGATCAGTTCGCCGTCGACCTGCACGACGGTCGCGCCGCTCTCCGTGCGCAGCAGCGGCAATGTCATCAGCAGCGCGGTCAGGAACTGGCTCGACACGTCGCCGCGCACGCGGATCGGCCCGTCGACCGCGATCCGCGCGGGGCGGATCCGCAGCGGCGGGAAACCCTCGTTTGCCTCGTAGTCGACTCGCGCGCCGATCTGGCGCAAGCCGTCGACGAGGTCGCCGATCGGCCGCTCGTGCATGCGCGGCACGCCATGCACGCGATAGTCGCCGCCGTTCACCGCGAGCGCCGCAGTAAGCGGGCGCACCGCCGTGCCCGCGTTGCCGAGAAACAGGTCCGCGGTTTTCGCGGTGAACGCGCCGCGCGTGCCCGTCACGACGCAGGTGTCGCCGTCGCGCTGCAGCTTCACGCCGAGTTTCTCGAGCGCGTCGATCATCACGCGCGTATCGTCGGAATCGAGCAGGTTGGTGATCGTGGTGTCACCCTCGGCAAGCGCCGCGAGCAGCAGCACGCGGTTCGAGATGCTCTTCGAGCCGGGCAGGCGGATCGTGCCGGACGCACGGGAGAACGGTCCGAGGTCGAGATATTCCATGAGTGAGTCCAGTTCCGGTTATTGGGCGGCATCCCCGGCGATGCCGGTCGCGCTGCCCTGCTCCTGCCACTCGCGGCGGGCCACGCGCGAGCGCGCGAACACCGCTTCGAGCGCGGCGCCGTCGCCGGCGTCGATTGCCGCGCGCAGTTGCGCGAGCACCGCGGTATAGCCGTCGAGTTCCGCGAGCAGCGCGGCGCGGTTGGCCACGCAAATGTCGCGCCACATTTCCGGGCTCGACGCGGCGATCCGGGTGAAGTCGCGAAAGCCTCCGGCGGCAAATGAAAATTTCAGCGCCGTGTCAGGCGAATGGAGAATCTGCTCGACCAGCGCGAACGACAGCACATGCGGCAGATGGCTCACCGACGCGAGGACCCGGTCGTGCTGTTCAGGCGTCATCTCGTGCACGCGCGCGCCGGTCGCGCGCCACATCGCGGCCACCCGCGCCAGCGCTTCCGGCGGATTTTCCGGCAGACCGCACAGCACCACATTGCGGCCGGCGTAGAGATCGGGCAGCGCGGCCTCCACGCCGCTCGACTCGCGCCCGGCAATCGGATGGCCCGGCACGAACTGCGCGATCCGCTCGCCGAGCGCCGCACGGGCCGCCGCCACGACGTCGGACTTGGTACTGCCCGCATCCGTGACGATCGTCGCGGGGTCGAGAAACGGCGCGATGCGCGCGAGCAGCGGCTGCGTCTGCGCGACCGGCGCGGCGAGCAGCACCAGATCGGCCCCCGCGAGCGCCGCGCGCAGCGCCGCGTCGTCGTCGAGCGCCACGCTTGCGTCGATCACACCCAGCGCGAGCGCTCGCGCGCCCGACGCCGCCGTCCGCGACACGCCGATCACCGTGCGCGCGCCGTGCGTCCCCGCGCGCTCGCGCAACGCGCGCGCCAGCGAGCCGCCGATCAGGCCGACCCCAAAAATCACCAGCTTGTTGAATGAGAACCCGGACACGTCGGTGACAGAAAAAAGGCGCGCCATGACGACAAACGCAGGCACGCGGGTAAGAATCAGAAATCGGGCGCCCGCTCCGGACGCCCGGCCTCACGACTTCGCCGGATCAGGCCGGCGCAAGCGCCTTTTCGAGCGCCGCGACGAACGCCTCGTTCTCCTGCGGCAGACCGACCGTCACGCGCAGCCATTGCGGCAGGCCGTAGTTGCCGACCGGCCGCACGATCACGCCCTGTTTCAGCAGCGCGAGATTGACCCGCCCGCCGGCCGCATCGTCATGGCCGACCCGCACCAGCACGAAGTTGCCGTACGATGGCACGTATTCGAGGGCCAGCCGCTCGAACGCCGCGCTCAGGTAACGATACCCCTGGGCGTTCAGCGCCGCGCTTTCCTCCAGAAACGCCTTGTCGTTCAGCGCGGCCACCGCGGCCGCCTGCGCGAGCGTGTTGACATTGAACGGCTGGCGCAGACGATTGAGCAGATCGGTCAGCGCCGGCTGCGCGATCGCGAAGCCGACCCGCAGTCCCGCGAGGCCATAGGCCTTCGAGAACGTGCGCGACACCAGCAGATTCGGGTAGCGACGCACCCACGCAATCGAGTCGTAGCGCTTGTCCGCGGCCAGGTACTCGGTGTACGCCTCGTCGAGCACCACGACCACCTCGCGCGGCACCTTTGCGATGAAGGCTTCGAGCGCCGCGCCGTCGACGAAGGTGCCGGTCGGGTTGTTCGGGTTCGCGACAAATACGAGGCGGGTGTCGTCCGTGATGGCGGCGAGCATCGCATCGAGATCGTGCCCGTAGTGCTGCGCGGGCACGACGATCGCGCGCGCCCCGAGCCCCTGCGTCGCGAGCGCGTACACGGCGAACGAGTATTGCGCGTAGACGATCGACTGCCCCGTTTCAACCAGCGCATGCGCGGCGATTTCGAGGATGTCGTTGCTGCCGTTGCCGAGCGTGATCCAGTCTGCCGGCACGTCGTAGCGCGCGCTCAACGCCGCCTTCAGTTCGAACGCGTTCGAATCGGGATAACGCCCCAGTTCGCTCGCCGCCTGCGCGATCGCACGCTGCGCCGATTGCGGCATGCCAAGCGGATTCTCGTTCGACGCGAGCTTCACGATCTTCGCCTCGTCGAGCCCGAACTCGCGGGCCACTTCCGAGATCGGCTTGCCGGCAATGTAAGGCGCAATCGCGCGCACGTAGGAAGGACCGAAAGGCGTTGTCATGCGTATCTCCGCAACAGAATGATCAAGAATGAGTGACGCTCGGCGCCGCAGCCCGGCCGGTCAGCGGGCGCGCGGGTAGGAGCCCAGAATCTTCAGGAACGCCGCCTTCTGGTCGAGCTCGGCGAGCGCCGCTGCAACGGGCGCGTCGTCGCGATGCCCTTCGACGTCGATATAGAAGTAGTACTCCCACGTGCCGACGCGCGCCGGCCGCGACTCGAAGCGCGTCATCGACACGCCGTGGCGCGCGAGCGGTTCGAGCAGCTTGAATACCGCGCCCGCCTGATTCACGACCGACACGATCAGCGAAGTCTGGTCGTGTCCGCTCGGACCCGCCGGCTGCTTGCCGATCATCACGAAACGCGTGCGGTTGTGCGGGTCGTCCTGGATCAGCGCACGGGCAGTCTGCAAACCGTAATGGGCCGCCGCGCGGTCGCCCGCGATCGCCGCGACACTCGGGTCGCTCGCCGCCAGCCGCGCACCCTCGGCATTGCTCGAAACCGCCTGACGCTCCAGATGCGGTGCATTCGCGGCGAGCCACGCCTGGCATTGGGCAAGCGCCTGCGGGTGAGCGCACACGCGCGTGACGCCGTTCAGGTCGCCGCTTTGCGTGAGCAGGTTATGGTGAATCGGCAGCGCCAGCTCGCCGCCGATCACGAGTTGCGTCTGCAGCAGCAGATCGAGCGTGCGCGAGACCGCACCCTCGGTGGAATTTTCGACCGGCGCCACGCCGAAATCGGCGCTCCCCGCTTCGACCGAACGGAAGACTTCGTCGATCGTCGGACACGGCAACCCTTCGATCGCCTGTCCGAAGTAAGCGTGCATCGCCTGTTCGCTGTACGTGCCGACCGGACCGAGGTACGCCGCCTTCAGCGTCTTTTCGAGCGCGCGGCTCGCGGCCATGATCTCGCGCCAGATCGCACTGATGTGCTCGCCGGCGAGCGGGCCGGCGCTCATGTCCTGCAGGCGCGCGATGACCTGCTGCTCGCGCTCCGGGCGAAACACCGGTGCGTTGAAGTGCTTCTTGACCTCGCCCACTTCGAGCGCGATCGCGGCGCGCTGGTTGAGCAGCGCGATCAGTTGCGCGTCGAGCGCGTCGATACGCTCGCGCAACGGTTTGAGTCGGAGATTGAGTTCGTCGTCCATGCGTGAAAACGGCCTTGGCGGAAACTGCGGAAACCCTGCGCGCGCCCGCGGGCCGACGGCCCGCCCTGCCCCTGCGGGCTCAGGCGCTGCGCTGTTCGAATTCCTTCATGTACTCGACGAGCGCCTTCACGCCCTCGAGCGGCACCGCGTTGTAGATCGACGCCCGCATGCCGCCGACGGACTTGTGGCCCTTCAGCTGCACCAGCCCGCGCGCTTTCGCGCCGGCGAGGAAATCTTCGTTGCGCGACTCGTCGGCGAGAAAGAACGGTACGTTCATCCGCGAACGCGACGCGCGTTCCACCTTGTTGAGATAGAAGCTGCTCGCATCGATCGTCTCGTACAGCAGCTTCGCTTTTTCGATATTGCGGGCCTCGATCGCCGCGAGGCCGCCTTGCTTCCTGAGCCACCTGAACACGAGTCCCGCGATGTAGATCGCGTAGGTAGGCGGCGTGTTGTACATCGAATTGTTCGCGGCTACCGTCTTCCACTCGAACGCGGACGGACAGATGGACATCGCGCGTTCGAGCAGGTCCTCGCGCACGATCACGAGCGTGACGCCTGCCATCCCGATGTTCTTCTGCGCGCCGCCGAACAGCACGCCGTACTTGGCCAGATCCATCGGCCGCGACAGGATGTGCGACGACGCGTCCGCGACCAGCGGGATATCGCCGAGGTCCGGGATGTCGAACGTTTCGACGCCGTGAATCGTCTCGTTCGTGCACAGATGCACATACGCCGGATCCGCGGAGAGCCGCCATTCGCTGCGCGCCGGGGCGCGCGTGAAGCCGTCCGCCGTCTCGCCGCTGGCGGCCTGATGCACGGTGCCGTATTTCTGCGCTTCCCTGAACGACTTCTGCGACCACGAACCGGTCACGACGAAATCCGCACGGGGCTTCTGGCCGAACAGGTTCATCGGCACGATCGCGTTCTCGCCGAGGCCGCCGCCCTGCAGGAACAGCACCCGGTGGCTCGCGGGCACGTCGAGCAGCGCGCGCAGGTCCGCCAGCGCCGCCTCATGGATCGACATGAACTCCTTGCCGCGATGGCTCATCTCCATCACGCTCATGCCGCTACCGTTCCAGTCGAGCATCTCGTCGGCCGCCTGGCGCAGCACTTCTTCCGGCATGGCCGCGGGTCCGGCCGAGAAATTAAAGACGCGCATTCGTCTGATCCCTGAATCTGATCCCTGAATCGGGTCCCTGAAACGGGTCCCCAAGGCAGCACGCGGCATAAAAGGTGGCAGATCCGCGCCTGAAAAGAAAATGGCTGTTTGCGCACAGGCGCAAACAGCCATTATCGCATCGTCACAGGAAAGCCGCCAAACGCGGCCGGGTCGCCGGCAAATGGCGTACCCGGACTGCAGCAGCCCGCCTGCTTACTTGGCCGACTTGACCGAAGCGACTTCCTGGTCGGCCTGCGCGCGGGTCGCCTTGATCGACTCCGGCATGTACTTCTGCATCAGGCCATTGACGACGTCGCGGCCGACCTGGTCCTGCACCTCGATGAACTTGCGGCCGGTCGGGCTCTTGTAGAACGCGGTCAGATCCTTGATCTCAGCCGTCGAGTAGTACTTGGCATATGCCTGATACTGGGCTTGCATCGCGTCCTGGCGGAACTGCGGCGTCGTGAAGACCTGGCCAGCCGAGTCGACCAGCTTCGGCACCGCGTTCTTCTGCAGCGTCGGGACGGCGGCCTGCTTCTGCTTGTCCGTCATCGTCTTGTTTTCGGTCAGCGCATCCGACAGGATGGCCGGTACCAGTTGCTTCGCCTGCATCTGCGCGCTGCCGCCAATTGCGCTGACGAGCTTCTGTGCATCGATTGCGTCCAGCAGATCCTTGATCGCCGCCTGCTTGGCCGGATCGACCGGCGCGGCGGCGGTGGTGTCGGCCGGCGCTGCACCCTGGTTCTGCAGCGCCTGCGCCATCGCGAACGTCGGCACGAAGGCAGCCAGCAACATCCACTGTTTGAATCGTTTTTGCATCATTACTCCCTGAGAGAAATATAGTCGAACTACTTGCCGCAGCACGCTCGCACCGGCCCGATGCGCTCGTCCACGCCCGCGGCGTTATACCCTGCATGAGGCTGTGCCGGCGGATCAGACGCCGCCGTCTTCGCCGCCCTCTTCACTGTCGCCCTCGCCATCCGCTTCCGCAACCTGCTGAAGACCGGACAGACGGGTGCCCTCATCGAGGCTGATGAGTGTAACACCCTGGGTCGCACGGCCCATTTCCCGAATTTCCGCGACGCGCGTGCGAATCAGCACGCCCGTCGTAGTAATCAGCATGATCTGCGCCTCCGGGTCGACCAGCGTCGCCGCCACCACCTTGCCGTTGCGCTCCGAGGTCTGGATGGCGATCATCCCCTTCGTGCCGCGGCCGTGGCGCGTGTACTCGGTGATCGGCGTGCGCTTGCCGAAACCGTTCTCGGTCGCGGTCAGCACCGACTGCGCCTCGTCGCCGGCCACCAGCATCGCGATCACCTGCTGCCCGTCTTCGAGCTGCATGCCACGCACGCCGCGCGCTTCCCGGCCCATCGGCCGGACGTCGTTCTCGTCGAAGCGCACCGCCTTGCCGGAGTCCGAGAACAGCATCACGTCGTGCTCGCCGTCGGTGATTGCTGCGCCGATCAGATAGTCGCCGTCGTCCAGTCCGACCGCAATGATACCCTTGCGCAGCGGCCGGCTAAAGGCTTCGAGCGGCGTCTTTTTTACCGTTCCTAACGCGGTCGCCATGAACACATACTTGTCGGCGGAAAACTCCTTCACCGGCAGCACCACGGTGATCTTTTCGCCGTCCTGCAGCGGGAACATGTTCACGATCGGCCGGCCGCGCGAGTTGCGCGAGCCCTGCGGCACCTCGTAGACCTTCACCCAGTAGACCCGGCCGCGGTTCGAGAAGCAGAGGATATGGTCGTGCGTGTTCGCGATGAACAGCGTGTCGATCCAGTCGTCGTCCTTCATCGAGGTGGCCTGCTTGCCGCGTCCGCCGCGCTTCTGGGCGCGATATTCGGACAACGGCTGCGATTTCACGTAGCCGGCATGCGACATCGTGACGACCATGTCCTGCGGCGTGATCAGGTCCTCGGTGTTCAGCTCGGTGGCGTTCAGCTCGATCTTCGAGCGGCGCGCGTCGCCGAATTCCGCGCGGATCGACGTCAGTTCGTCGCCGATGATCGCCGTAATACGCTCCGGGCGCGCGAGGATGTCGAGCAGATCGGCAATCTGCGCCATCACCTCGCGATATTCGCCGATGATCTTGTCCTGCTCCAGCCCCGTCAGGCGCTGCAGGCGCATCTGCAGGATTTCCTGCGCCTGAATATCCGAGAGCCGGTAAAGGCCGTCGGACTGCATGCCAAATGCCGGATTCAACCCTTCGGGGCGATAGGCGCCGCTGCCGCCCGCCGCGCCATTTTCCGTCTCGGCGCGCGCCAGCATCTCACGCACCAGCGACGAATCCCACGCCCGCGCCATCAGGTCCTGACGGGCGATCGGCGGCGTCGGCGCCGCCTTGATGATCGCGATGAATTCGTCGATGTTCGCGAGTGCGACCGCGAGGCCTTCGAGCACGTGACCGCGCTCGCGCGCCTTGCGCAGTTCATAGACGGTGCGCCGCGTCAGCACTTCCCGCCGGTGCGACAGGAAGCAGGTCAGCATCTCCTTCAGGTTCAGCAGCTTCGGCTGGCCGTCGACCAGCGCGACCATGTTCATGCCGAACGTATCCTGCAGCTGGGTCGCCTTATAGAGGTTGTTGAGGATCACCTCCGGCACTTCGCCGCGCTTCAGTTCGATGACGACCCGCATGCCGCTCTTGTCGGATTCGTCGCGAATGTCGGAAATGCCTTCGAGCTTTTTCTCGTTGACGAGTTCGGCAATCCGCTCGAGCAGCGAGCGCTTGTTGACCTGATACGGCAGCTCGTCGACGATGATCGCCATCCGCTGGCCGCGATCGATCTCCTCGAAGTGCGTGAGCGCGCGCATCACGACCCGGCCGCGGCCGGTGCGGTAGCCGTCGCGCACGCCGGCGACGCCGTAGATGATGCCGGCAGTCGGGAAATCGGGTGCCGGGACGATTTCGATCAGTTCGTCGATCGACGCGTCAGGATGCTTCAGCAGGTGCTGACAGGCGTCGACGATCTCATTCAGGTTATGCGGCGGAATATTGGTCGCCATCCCGACCGCGATACCGGACGAGCCATTGATCAGCAGATTCGGGATCCGCGCCGGCAGGATGGCGGGTTCGTTCTCGCTGCCGTCGTAGTTCGGCACGAAATCGACCGTCTCCTTGTCGATGTCGGCCAGCAGTTCGTGGCCGATCTTCGCCATGCGGATTTCGGTGTACCGCATGGCGGCGGCGTTGTCGCCGTCGACCGAACCGAAGTTGCCCTGGCCGTCGACCAGCATGTAGCGCAGCGAGAAGTCCTGGGCCATCCGCACGATCGTGTCGTAGACGGCGGTGTCGCCGTGCGGATGGTATTTACCGATCACGTCGCCGACGATACGCGCCGACTTCTTGTAGGCGCGGTTCCAGTCGTTGTTCAGCTCGTGCATCGCGTACAGCACGCGCCGGTGCACCGGCTTCAGGCCATCGCGGACATCGGGAAGCGCACGCCCCACGATCACGCTCATCGCATAATCGAGATACGAACGGCGCATTTCCTCCTCGAGGGAGATGGGCAGAGTCTCTTTGGCGAATTGATCCATTATCCGTATCTTGTACGCGCGAAGACGGCGGGAAAGCCGCACATTCGCATGAGCGCTGCGGCGGCAACGCATCACGCGATTCTAGCACGCCGCGCATCCACCCCCAGCCGGGGTACGTATACCTATTAGGAGGGCAGGCGCCAGCGCCTCCTGGAGCCCGCAATCGCGGCGTGCGCGGCAGCCTGCATGACCCCATTTCAGGCCCGATTCCTGCTACATCCTTTCGCGCGCGCTGCCCGTGCTGACGGGACAACGGCGCCCCCTGTCCGACGGTTGTTGCGCATGCACCACAATTGGCCAGGGGTAAAAAACGGGGGGGAATTTTTTTTTCGTGGGAAGGGAACGATATGGCAAAATGCCAACGCACAAAGAGTCAGACACTGCTCGAAGTCTACACAGCGCGCTTTTTTGTTCCGCACCAATGTTATACTTCGAGCAATGTATGACTGGTCTTCGTCAACAGGCTCGCAGTAAACCTGCGGTAATCTCAATTTCGAGAGGAGAAATATGAATAAACTTTCAAAGCTCGCGTTCATTGCAGCTACCGCGGTTATGGCTGCATCCGCATCGGCTCAGTCGGTGCCGGCGTCGCGACAAGCTACCAACGACAACTGGGTGAACGGCACGGGCGAATACGTGTGGATGAACGGCACGAACGAGCTCTGCTGGCGCGATGCGTTCTGGACGCCGGCTACCGCCAACGCGAAGTGCGACGGCGCGCTGGTTGCCCAGGCTCCGACGCCGCCGGCTCCGCCGCCCCCGCCGGCTCCGGTTGTCCAGAGCCAGAAGATCACGTATCAGGCTGACGCGCTGTTCGACTTCGACAAGGCCGTGCTGAAGCCGGCTGGCAAGCAACAGCTGGACGACCTTGCCTCGAAGATCGAAGCCCTGAACCTCGAAGTCGTCGTGGCCACCGGCTACACCGACCGCATCGGTTCGGACAAGTACAACGACCGTCTGTCGCTGCGCCGCGCCCAGTCCGTGAAGGCCTACCTGGTCAGCAAGGGCATCCCGGCCAACCGTATTTACACGGAAGGCAAGGGCAAGCGCAACCCGGTGACGACCGGCTGCAACCAGCGCAACCGCAAGGCGCTGATCGCCTGCCTCGCACCGGACCGCCGCGTGGAAGTCGAAGTCGTCGGTACCGCGAAGCAGTAAGTTCGGCGTTACCGCAGTATCAAAGCCCCGCTCCGGCGGGGCTTTTTTTTGCTGCGCACACAGGAGACGGCCATTTTGCCGTGTCCTGCGGCGGCCTTTATACTCCGGTCTTATCCCCGGACAGCCGCCTTCCCGCCGTCTCCCAATGAGGTACGCCCCCGCCATGACCAACGCCGATCCCCACGAATTGCAGAAGTTCAGCGATCTCGCCCATCGCTGGTGGGACCCAAACGCCGAATTCAAGCCGCTCCACGAGCTGAACCCGGTGCGCCTCGGCTGGATCGACACGCACGCCCATCTGGCGGGCAAACGGGTGCTCGACATCGGCTGCGGCGGCGGAATCCTGTCCGAATCGATGGCTGGCCTCGGCGCCCAGGTCAAAGGTATCGACCTGTCGAATCAGGCGCTCGGCGTCGCGGATCTTCACAGCCTTGAAAGCGGTGTAAGCGTTGATTACGAGGAAATCGCCGCGGAAGCGCTCGCCGCGCGCGAGCCGGCAACGTATGACGTGGTGACCTGCATGGAAATGCTTGAGCACGTCCCCGAGCCGGCGGCCATCGTGGCCGCGTGCAAGACCCTCGTGAAGCCGGGTGGCTGGGTCTTTTTCTCGACGCTGAACCGCAATGTGAAGTCCTACCTGCTCGCTGTCATCGGCGCCGAATACATTGCCAGAATGCTGCCGAGGGGCACCCACGACTACGCGCGCTTTATCCGGCCGTCGGAACTCGCCGGCTTCGTCCGCGCGGCGGGGCTGCACACGGCCGACATCAAGGGCATTGCCTACCATCCGCTCAGCAAGCATTTTGCGCTGTCGAACGACACCAGCGTCAACTACCTGCTGGCCTGCCGCCGCGAGGCCTGACGGACTCCTGACAGTATTTCTATCCCGATGAGCGATCCCACTCCCCTGCCCCAGCGCGACGAAGACGACGCGTCCATCCGTCTGTGCGAAGCCGTCCTGTTCGATTTCGACGGAACGCTCGCCGATACCGCGCCCGATCTGGCCGCCGCCGTCAACAAGATGCGCCACGACCGCGGTCTCGACATGGTGCCGCTCGAGGCGCTGCGGCCGCTCGCGTCCGCGGGTGCGCGCGGGCTGATCGGCGGCGCGTTCGGCATCGGCCCCGAGCATCACGAGTTCGCGTCGATGCGCGAGGAGTTTCTCGCCAACTATGAAGCGGATCTGTGCATCGAGACAACGCTCTTTCCCGGCATCGACGCGTTGCTGGACGAACTGGATGGGCGCGGCGTGCGCTGGGGGATCGTGACGAACAAGGTTGCCCGCCTGACCGGCCCGCTCGTCGCGCAACTCGGTCTCGACCTGCGCGCCGGCTGCGTGGTGAGCGGCGACACGACACCGCATGCGAAGCCGCATCCCGCGCCGCTGCTGCACGCGGCGCGCGCGCTGGAATGCGCGCCGGAGCGCGTCATCTATGTCGGCGACGACCTGCGCGACGTCCAGGCGGGCTTCGCCGCCGGGATGGTGACCGTCGCGGCCGCGTACGGCTATTGCGGCAACGACATCCCGCCACGCCAGTGGCACGCGCGGCACGTCGTGGAATCGACTGACGAACTGCGCCGACTGCTGCGCGACATCAGTCCGGCCTGAGAAGCACGGCGTGCACACGCCGGGGCATGGCATCCGGAGCGAGTCGCGACAGAATCGCCAAACTCTTGTAAAATCTGCATTCGCCCAGACATTTTGGGCATCCACCGCGGGGGCGACCTGGTTTCGACAGGGGTAGCGAAGCGGCTAGGGCATACCGAGGACCCGTCACCTCGTTAATCAATGGGAAAAACGTAACTGCAAACGACGATACGTTCGCACTGGCAGCCTAAGGGCCGCCGTCCTCTGCCTGGTTCACTGACGGGCTAGTGTCGCAAGACCGGTAGCAATACCGCCAGAGGTCATATACGTCAGTTAAGCCCCGGTGGCGCCACGACGCCGGGGTCGAAAATTCAGTGGATCGCCGTCGCGCAGCGTGTTCGTCCGCGTCGTGGCGGTTAAATCAAAAGACAGAACTAAGTATGTAGAACTAGTCGTGGAGTACTTCTGGACGCGGGTTCGATTCCCGCCGCCTCCACCAGAATTTTCAAAATGGCACGGCACCGGTTCACACCGTTTTGCTGCTGCTCCGCGCCTCGCGCAAAAAAACCCGCATCGCCCAACGGACGATGCGGGTTTTTATTTGCCGGGCGAGGCTGCATGCGTCGCCCGACGCAAGGCCGGGCTCACTGCACGCGTACCTGCTAGTGCTAGTTATTGCTCTGCGGGCACTGCAGATTGCAGCCGTCCGGGTCGCCATTGTCACCGCGCTTGCGCATCGCCGATTTTTTGTCCGACTGATACTTGCCGGTCGGCGCCGATGCGGCAAACTCCAGTTGCGGGTGCGCCTCCAGGTGAAACTGGTCCGTCAGGATTCCGTCCGGAATACCCGGCGAGTCCTGTGCAAAGGCGACCGAAACCATGGCGGCAAGAGCGCCGGCGGCGGCCGCCGCGACGCAGGCTTTAGCGAAAACATTCATGTCGTTCAGGCGCGGCGGGCCGCGCAACGGTACGGGCTGAAAGGCTCAAGGGTATCGCATCCCGCCGCCCAACGCAGCGAAGCGCGTTGGGCGCGCTGTTACCGCGGCTTACCGGCGCCCGGATCGAGCCCGTCCTCGACGTCCACGAGCGTCCCGCAGTCTTGCGGATCGTAGCCGTCGAGCCGCGCGACGCCATGCCTGAAGGGCTCGCCGCGCAGCATATTCACCACCATCGCGAGCGGCTGACGTTCGAGGCTCGCGCGATCGCACGCGAAATAATAGTCTTCGTCGACGATCGGCACGAAATCGAGCCCAAAATGATGCGCGGCCGGCTCGACGCCGAAGCCCACGTCGGCCATCCCGCTCGCGACGAATGCCGCAATGGCCGAGTGAGTCAGCTCCGTCGATGCATAGCCGTTGACGCGATCCGGATCCACGCCGACGCGCCGCAACGCGAGATCGAGCAGCATGCGGGTGCCGGAGCCGGGCTGGCGGTTCACGAAGCGGATATCGTCGCGCGCCAGGTCGCCCAGTGCCGCGATTCCCTTCGGGTTGCCGCGGGCAAGAAACAGCCCCTGCTTGCGCCGCGTGAGGTGCACGAGCACGTGCCGCCGCGGATCGAGCCAGCGCCGGTAAGTGTTCGCACACGCCGCCCGGAATTCGCCGCGCGGCAAGTGAAAGCCCGCGAGGTCGCATTCGCCGCGCGCGAGCGCCGTCACCGCGTCCGCGCTATCGCGGTACTTGATGTCGACCGGGATCTCATCGCCGACCAGCGCGGTCACCAGCGCCGCGACCGCGTAACCGTGAGACGCGTGAATGCGCACGTGGTCCGCCGGCGGCGCAAGCCAGTGGTTCAGCTCACTCGCCACCTCGCTCGCGAGCGCGCGCATGTTGCCGTCGAGCCGCTCGCCGCAAAGCCGCTGCGCGCGCAGCAAGGCCTGCCCGAGTTCGGACAGCACCGAGCCGCGCCCGCGCTCCTTCGCGATCAGTGGCGCGCCGAGCCGCTCCTCGAGGTCGCGCAGCAGACCCCACGCGTGACGGTAGGACAAACCCTTAAGCGCGGCAGCCTGAGCGATGCTGCCCGATTCGTCGACGAGCGCCAGAAGCGGCGCCACGTCGGTCAGGCAGGCTTCGCGCCCGTCCGCGTCGCGCAGGACAAGCTGCGCGTGGCATTCGACCCGGATCATATATGAATCGTTCTTTCCTATTGCACAAGGTGTAGCGCGCGCCTATCGTTCAGGTCAGACATAGTCCGAACGACTGAAGCATACGTGCACGTATTATGAAAAACAAGTGCATATTTGACTTCGGAGGAGCCCCCACTTTGAACGATTCAACCGCACTCGCACCAGACGCGCTGGTGCAACGTCATGCGCAGCCCGGCCGCTCGCTGCTGGCCATCCTGCACGCCCTCCAGGACGACGTAGGCTACATACCTGCGGAGACGGTGGAGCCGCTGTCGCGGGCGCTGAACCTGTCGCGCGCGGAGGTGCACGGCGTGCTGACGTTTTACCACCACTTTCGCACCACGCCGCCGGCGGCGGTGACGGTGCAGCTGTGCCGCGCCGAGGCCTGCCGCAGCATGGGCACCGAGGCACTCGCGCAGCACATCGAGGCGCGCACCGGCTGCCGCTTCGACGCGCCGCACGCGGCGGGCGCCGCGACGGCGCTCGAATCGGCGTACTGCCTGGGGCAGTGCGCGCTGTCGCCGGCGATGACGCTCAACGGCACGCTGCACGCGAAGGTGAATCCGCAGGGATTCGACGCGCTGTGGGCGGCCGCCCGCGACGCCCAGGAGGCTGACGCATGACCCGCATCTACGTTCCCCGTGATTCGTCCGCGCTCGCGCTGGGCGCCGATGCGCTCGCCGCGGCGATCGAGGCCGAGGCGCAGCGCCGCGGCGTGGCCATCGAGCTGGTGCGCAACGGCTCGCGCGGCCTGCTGTGGCTCGAACCGCTCGTCGAGGTGGCCACGCCGCAGGGGCGCATCGGCTACGCGAACGTCGGGTGCGCGGAGGTCGGCGCGCTGTTCGATGCGGGCTTCACGCAAGGCGGCGCGCACCCGCGCTGCGTCGGCCCGGTCGACGCGATTCCGTACCTGCAGAAGCAGCAGCGGCTGACGTTCGCGCGCATCGGCGTGACCGATCCGCTGTCGGTGGAGGACTATGTGGCGCACGGCGGGCTGGCGGGGCTGAAGGCGGCGCTGGCGATGGACGGCGAGGCGGCCTGCGAGGCGCTGATCGAATCGGGGCTGCGCGGGCGGGGCGGCGCGGCGTTTCCGGCGGGCATCAAGTGGCGCACGGTGCGCGGCGCGCGCGCGGCGCAGAAGTACATCGTGTGCAACGCGGACGAGGGCGACTCGGGCACCTTCTCGGACCGGCTCCTCATGGAGAGCGACCCGTATGCGCTGATCGAGGGGATGATCATCGCGGGGGTGGTGACCGGCGCGAGCCGCGGCTACATCTACGTGCGCAGCGAGTACCCGCATGCGATCGCGGCGCTGGAGGCGGCGCTGGTGCGGGCGCGCGAGGCGGGCTGGCTGGGCGCGGGCGTGCTGGGCACGGCGCATGCGTTCGGGCTGGAGGTGGCCCGAGGCGCGGGCTCGTATGTGTGCGGCGAGGAGACGGCGCTGCTCGAATCGCTGGAGGGCAAGCGCGGGGTGGTGCGCGCCAAGCCGCCGGTGCCGGCGCTCGCGGGGCTGTACGGACAGCCGACGGTGATCAACAACGTGATCACGCTGGCGACGGTGCCGGTGATCTTCGCGCGCGGCGCGGCGTTCTACCGCGACTTCGGGATGGGCCGCTCGCGCGGCACGCTGCCGTTCCAGCTGGCGGGCAACGTGCGCCAGGGCGGGCTGGTGGAGCTCGCGTTCGGGGTGACGCTGCGCGAGCTGGTGTACGACTACGGCGCGGGCAGCGCGAGCGGGCGGCCGGTGCGCGCGGTGCAGGTGGGCGGGCCGCTGGGCACGTACCTGCCGCAGAGCCAGTGGGACATTCCGCTGGACTACGAGGCGTACGCGGCGGTGGGCGCGGTGGTGGGCCACGGCGGGCTGGTGGTGCACGACGACACGTCGAACCTGGCGGAGCTTGCGCAGTACGCGATGCACTTCTGCGCGCTGGAGTCGTGCGGCAAGTGCACGCCGTGCCGGATCGGCTCGACGCGGGGGGTGGAGGTAATCCAGCGCATCCGCGACGGCGACCGCTCGCCGCGCCAGGTGCAGCTGCTGCGCGAGCTGTGCGACACGATGGTGTCGGGCTCGCTGTGCGCGATGGGCGGCATGACGCCCTACCCGGTGATGTCCGCCCTCGATCATTTTCCCGAAGACTTCGGTCTTGACGCCATGCCGCGCGAAGCGGCGGCCTGACGATGGAGCCCCTCATGTCCGATGTACAGAATAGCCGCGCCGGCGGTTGCGGTTCCGGCAACTGCGCGTGCCAGTCGCAGGCGCGCGCGATGCACACGCCCCATGACCAGACCGATTACGGCACGCCGCAGCGGCACGCGGACGTGGACGTGACGCTGGAGATCGACGGCTGCGCGGTGACGGTGCCGGCGGGCACCTCGGTGATGCGCGCGGCGATCGGGGCGGGCATCAACGTGCCGAAGCTGTGCGCGACCGATTCGCTGGAGCCGTTCGGCTCGTGCCGGCTGTGCCTGGTGGAGATCGAGGGGCGGCGCGGCTACCCGGCCTCGTGCACGACGCCGGTGGAGGCGGGCATGAAGGTGCGCACGCAGAGCGGGCGGCTGCAGACGCTGCGGCGCAACGTGATGGAGCTGTACATCTCGGATCACCCGCTGGACTGCCTGACGTGCCCGGCCAACGGCGACTGCGAGCTGCAGGACATGGCGGGCGTGACGGGGCTGCGCGAGGTGCGCTACGGGTACGCGGGACAGAACCACCTGCAGGAGCAGAAGGACGAGTCGAACCCGTACTTCACGTACGACCCGTCCAAGTGCATCGTGTGCAACCGCTGCGTGCGCGCGTGCGAGGAGACCCAGGGCACGTTCGCGCTGACGATCGCCGGGCGCGGGTTCGACTCGCGCGTGGCGGCGAGCGAGAGCCAGCCGTTCATGGACTCGGAGTGCGTGTCGTGCGGGGCGTGCGTGGCGGCGTGTCCGACCGCGACGCTGCAGGAGAAGAGCGTGGTGATGCTCGGTCAGGCGGAGCACGCGGTGGTGACGACGTGCGCGTACTGCGGGGTGGGCTGCTCGCTGCGCGCGGAGATGAAGGGCAACGAGGTGGTGCGCATGGTGCCGCAGCGCGACGGCGAGGCGAACGCGGGACACGCGTGCGTGAAGGGGCGCTTCGCGTGGGGGTATGCGACGCACCGCGACCGGATCACGAAGCCGATGATCCGCGCGAAGATCACGGACCCGTGGCGCGAGGTGAGCTGGGACGAGGCGATCCGCTACGCGGCCTCGGAGTTCCGGCGCATCCAGGAGAAGTACGGTCGCGACTCGATCGGGGGCATCACGTCCTCGCGGTGCACGAACGAGGAGACGTACCTGGTGCAGAAGCTGGTGCGCGCGGCGTTCGGCAACAACAACGTGGACACGTGCGCGCGGGTGTGCCACTCGCCCACGGGGTACGGTCTGAAGACGACGCTGGGCGAGTCGGCGGGCACGCAGACCTTCGCGTCGGTGGGCAAGGCGGACGTGATCATGGTGATCGGGGCGAACCCGACGGACGGCCATCCGGTGTTCGGCTCGCGGCTGAAGCGGCGCCTGCGCGAGGGGGCGAAGCTGATCGTGGTGGATCCGCGGCGCATCGACATCGTGGACGGGCCGCACGTGCGGGCCGCGCATCACCTGCAGCTGCGCCCGGGCACGAACGTGGCGCTGGTCAATGCGCTGGCGCACGTGATCGTGACCGAGGGGCTGCTGGACGAGGCGTTCATCGCGGCGCGCTGCGAGGCGCGGGCGTTCGGGCAGTGGCGCGCGTTCGTCGCGCAGCCGGAGAACGCGCCGGAGGCCACCGGGGAAGTGACGGGGGTGGCGGCCGACGCGGTGCGCGCGGCCGCGCGGCTGTACGCGACGGGGGGCAACGCGGCGATCTACTACGGGCTGGGGGTGACCGAGCACGCGCAGGGCTCGACGACGGTGATGGGCATCGCGAACCTGGCGATGGCCACGGGCAACATCGGGCGCGAGGGGGTGGGGGTCAATCCGCTGCGCGGGCAGAACAACGTGCAGGGCTCGTGCGACATGGGGTCGTTTCCGCACGAGCTGCCGGGCTACCGGCACGTGGGGGATGCGGCGACGCGCGCGCTGTTCGAGCAGGCGTGGCAGGTGGCGCTGCAGGCGGAGCCGGGGCTGCGGATTCCGAACATGTTCGATGCGGCGCTGGACGGCAGCTTCCGGGGGCTGTACTGCCAGGGGGAGGACATCGTGCAGTCGGACCCGAACACGCATCACGTGAGCGCGGCGCTCTCGGCGATGGAGTGCATCGTGGTGCAGGACATCTTCCTGAACGAGACGGCGAAGTACGCGCACGTGCTGCTGCCGGGCGCGACGTTCCTGGAGAAGGACGGCACGTTCACGAACGCGGAGCGGCGCATCTCGCGGGTGCGGCGGGTGATGCCGCCGCTGGCGGGGTACGCGGACTGGGAGGTGACGATCCTGCTGGCGCGGGCGCTGGGCTACGAGATGGCGTACACGCATCCGTCGCAGATCATGGACGAGATCGCGCGGCTCACGCCGAGCTTCGAGGGGGTGTCGTACGCGAAGCTCGATGCGCTGGGCAGCATCCAGTGGCCGTGCAATGCGCAGGCGCCCGGGGGCACGCCGACGATGCACGTGGACGAGTTCGTGCGGGGGCTGGGGCACTTCGTGATCACGAAGTTCGTGGCGTCGCCGGAGAAGGTGACGCGGCGCTACCCGCTGATCCTGACGACGGGGCGGATCCTGTCGCAGTACAACGTGGGGGCGCAGACGCGGCGCACGGAGAATTCGCGCTGGCATGACGAGGACCGGCTGGAGATCCATCCGCACGATGCGCAGGAGCGGGGCATCCGCACGGGGGACTGGGTGGGGATCGAGTCGCGGGCGGGGCAGACGGTGCTGCGCGCGAAGGTGACGCAGCGCATGCAGCCCGGGGTGGTGTACACGACGTTCCACTTCCCGGAGTCGGGGGCGAACGTGATCACGACAGAGAGCTCGGACTGGGCGACGAACTGCCCGGAGTACAAGGTGACGGCGGTGCAGGTGATGCCGGTGGAGCAGCCGTCGCAGTGGCAGCGCGAGTACACGCGCTTTAACGCGCAGCAGCTGGAGCTGCTGGAGCGGCGCGAGGCGGCGCCGGAAACGGCGGGCAAGTGAGGGGGCCGCGATGGACGTTCACAACCTGATCGACATGGCCAACCGGATCGGCGAGTTCTTCGAGTCGATGCCCGATCACGACGAAGCGCTCGACGGCATCGCCATGCACATCCGCCGCTTCTGGGAGCCCCGCATGCGGCGCGCCATTCTTGCCGCGCTCGACCAGCCCGAGCCGGCGGACATGCCCATGCTGCCCGTCGTGCGCGAAGCGCTGATACGGTATCGGGACCGCCTGACACCCGCGCCCGAGGAAAACCCGGTCGTCTGACACGGCGCCCGGCGTCCTGCCCTGTCTTGCCCGGCGCTTGCGGCATGCCGCGCGGGACGGGACGGGCCCGCTCGCGCACACCCTAGCCCGTCGGTCCAGCCGGCGCACCTGGTGCCGCGTGCGCGGCAAACCACATCTCGCAGTGACGCTGTAGCGCGTGCAGATCGGTCGCGGGTCGGCCCCGCACGCCGATATAGCCATCCGGCCGCACCAGATAAAACGCCGGCCGCGTGCGGCCATACGCTTCCGCCAGCGGCGGCCCGCCGTCGCCGCGCATGTCCGTCACGCGCCAGATCCGCACCACGCCCGGCAGCAGACGCTCGACGGCCGCACTGAGGCCGTCGAGGGCGGCATCGCGCGCGGACTCCCCGTCCATCACCGGATCGAGCGGCGCCGCGCCGTTCGGTGCGATCAGCAGGAACAGCGAGAAAAAAGCCGGATCATGCAGATCGAAAATGCAGCCGATACCCGGCGCCCGGCCGAGCGGCCCGTCGAGCACGTGCACGAGTGCATCCGGCGCGCGCTCGCCGGCCCTCGGTCCGCCGTCGAGCACCCGTTCGAGCGTGAGCGGACTGCGTCGATACTGGATCGCCAGCTCGCTCACCGTCTGCCGCGCCGCGTCGCGCAGCGGACCGAACGTCGCGAGCGCCGGCATCACGCGTTCGCGCAGCAGCTTCAGCGGCCCCCGCTCGGCTTCCGCGAGCTGCGTGGCAAAGCTCGTCTGACGCAGCACGTCGCGCTCGATCGGATGCCGCTCGGCGTGATAGGTGTCGAGCAGGCGCTCCGGCGCCCGGCCCAGCATCACCGCCGCCAGCTTCCAGCCGAGATTGAACGCTTCCTGAATCCCCGTGTTCATCCCCTGCGCGCCCGCCGGGCTGTGCACGTGCGCAGCGTCGCCGGCCAGAAACACGCGGCCGGCGCGCAGTTGTTCGACCATCCGGCTATTCAGGTGAAAGTGCGCGGACCAGCTCAGATCCCACAGTTTCACCGGATGATGAATGCGGCGCGCCACCAGCGCCCGGCAGGCGTCGAGCGAAGGCGGCGGCGCGGCGCCGGCCGCGTCCGGCGCGCGCCGGACGCCACCCTCCGCCGCCTCGGCAGCCTCCCCCGCCTCCGGCGCCGCGAGCGGCGGATGATCGGCGATCAGCCGATAGCGCTGCCCGCCCATCGGAAACAGCGCGGCCAGCCCGTCGGCGCTCGCGAATAGCTGAAATTCGTCATCCGACCAGCCCGTATCGGCCTGCAGGTCGGCGAGCAAAAACGTCTGCGCGAAGGTCTTGCCGGCAAAGCTGACGCCGAGTTGATGCCGCACCGTGCTATGCGCGCCGTCCGCCGCGATCAGGTAGGCGGCGCGCAGCGTCTCGGTGCGCCCGTCCGCGTGATCGAGCATGACACTGAGCGCCGCGCCCTCTTCGGCGAACGCGCGCAACGCGACGCCACGCTCGATCTCGACGTCCAGTGCGGCAAGGTGCCCGCCCAGCAGCCGCTCGGTAACCGGCTGATCGAGAAACAGCACGTACGGGTAGCGGGTTTGCAGCGGATCGAAGTCGAGGCGCGCGAGGCGCTGTCCGTTCGAATAGAGATTTGCCGCGTGCGCACGATGGCCGAGTTCGAGGAAGGGCTCGATCAGGCGATGCTGTTCGAGCAGTTCGAGCGTGCGAGCCTGGATGCCGATCGCCCGCGAGTGCGGATCCGGCTGCAGCGCCTTGTCGATCAGGCGCACGGGAACGCGCGCACGCGCGAGGCTCATCGCCGCAGCAAGCCCGGTCGGACCCGCCCCGACGATCAGCACCGGCAGCGCGCCGGCTGGGGCGGCGGCCATGCAGGAACTCCGAAGCGCAATATGCCGCCTAGTGTACGCCGCCGGGTCGCCGGCTGCGGGTGCGCTGCGTCAATCCCGCGTCAACGCGGGTGATCGAGCGTGCAGCGGTGATCGGTCGTGCCGAGATCGACCTGCAGCGTCGCATGCTGCATCGAGAACGATTCGCGCAGCGTGAGGACGATGGCGTCGACCGCCTCGTCGCCCGGATGACCGGCCGGCATCACCAGATGCGCGCTCAGCGCGTTGCCCGTCGTGGATAGCGCCCACACGTGCAGGTCGTGCACGTCGGTGACGCCGGGCTGCGCGGCGAGGAACAGGCGGATACCCTGCAGATCGACCCCGGAGGGCACCGCGTTCAGCGCGAGCCGCACCGAATCGCGCAGCAGTCCCCAGGTGCCGTACACGATCACGGCGACGACCGCGAGGCTCATCAGCGGATCGAGCCAGGTCCAGTGCGTCAGCACGATCGCGAGGCCGCTCACCGCGACCGCGGCGGAGATCAGCGCGTCGCTGGCCATGTGCAGGAACGCGCCGCGCACGTTCAGGTCCTCGCTGCGCCCGCGCATGAACAGCCAAGCGGAAAAACCATTGACGAGCATGCCGATGACTGCGACGACGAACACGATCCACCCGGCCACCGGCGCCGGATCGAGCAGCCGGCCGACCGCCTCGGCCGCGATCACGCCACACGCGAACAGCAGCAGTCCCGCATTGGCGAGTGCGGCCAGAATCGACGAACTGCCGAGGCCATAGGTGTAGCGTGCGGACGGGCGACGCGTCGTCAGCCAGGCGGCCCCCCACGCGAGCAGCAGGCCGAGCACGTCGGAGAGGTTGTGACCGGCGTCGGCGAGCAGCGCGGTCGAGTGCGCGATCACGCCGTAGACCGCCTGAACCAGAACGATCGCGACGTTCAGGGCAACCGCGATCGCAAACGCGCGCCCGTGCCCGGCGACGGGCGCATGGGCGTGCGCGTGGGCGTGGCCGCCGTGCCGGTGCGCGCCCTGTCCTGTGCCGTGACCGGTATGTGCCGCATGGGCGTGCGCGTGCGCATTTGCCTGCTGATGCCCATGCCCGTGCTCGTGCTCGTGCTCGTGATCGTGATCGTGATCGTGATCGTGCTCGTGATCGTGCTCGTGATCGTGATCGTGATCGTGATCGTGATCGTGATCGTGATCGTGATCGTGAATATGGTCACTCCTGCGGCCGTCACGCGCATCGTCCGATCGCGGCCGCGCACGATCTTCAGGTGGCCCGGCCTGCGGGCGCGAATCCGGCGTGTTCGTCATGGCTGATCCTCGCGACGGCGGGAGCGGTGGTGGAAGCAACGGCGGGAGCAGCCGCGCGGCGCGCGCCGCTGCCCGCACGGCCCATGATAAGGGTAAGCAACGGGCCGCCCGACGGCACGCCGCGTTGCCTGCCCGCATGGTTCCAGTCCGGCCCGCGCCGTGTCAATCCCCGGGACGTGCCGGCGACTGTGGGACAATGCGGTCTCTGTACCGCCGAAATCCATCGAAATCCCGCTTTCCGTCCATGCCATCCGCTTTTGAGCGCGCATATGCGGCGCATCGCGACGGCCGCCTCGACGACGCCGAACGCGACTATCGCGCCGCACTCGACGCCGATCCTGTCCATGTCGACGCGCTGCATCTGCTCGGCGTGCTGCGCCATCAGCGCGGCGAGCACGCGGAGGCCGTCGATCTCGTGAGCCGCGCCGCCGACCTGCGGCCGCGCGACGCCGCGCTGCAGCTGAACCTCGGCAACGCGCTGAAAGCGCTCGGGCACCTCGATGGCGCAATCGAGCGCTTTCGCAACGCGCTGACGCTCGCACCGGATTTCGTGCTCGCGCATTACAACCTCGGCAACGCGTACGCGGCGGCAGGCCGTCACGAAGACGCCGTCGACGCGTTTCGCAAATCGCTGCGCCTGCAGCCGGACCATCCGTCGACGCATAACAACCTCGGCAACGCGCTGCACGCGCTCGGCGATTACGACGATGCGATCGCCTCGTTCCAGCGCACGCTCGAACTGCAGCCGGGCCATCCGGGCGCGCACAACAACCTCGGCATGGCGCTGAACGCGCTCGAGCGCGCGGACGAGGCCCTCGGTCACTTTCGCGCGGCCCTCGCCGCGCAGCCGCGCTTCGTCGCCGCACAATTCAATCTGGCAAACACGCTCGCCGCCACCGGCCAGCACGAAGCCGCAATCGCGGCCTTCGAGACCGTGCTGAGCATGCAGCCCGGCCTCATCGTCGCGCTGTTCGGCCTTGGCAACGCGCTCGCCGCGGCCGGCCGGCATGCGCGCGCGCTGCCGCTGTTCGAACGCGTGGTGGGCCTCGATCCGCGTGACGCCCTCGCGTGGCTGAGTCTCGGCAGCGCGCACTATGCGCTCGGCAGGCACGAAGCGGCGATCCGCGCGTTCGGCGAAGCGCTGCGGCTGAGTCCCGACCTCGCGGCCGCGCACCTGAACCGCGCGGTCGTATGGCTCGCACTGGGCGATTTCGCACGAGGCCTGCCCGCCTACGAATGGCGCCTGCACGCCGCCGCGCAAAGCGCGCCGCACTATCTGCGGCGCTGGAAGGGCGAGGCGTTCGCCGGCCGTACGCTGCTCGTGTCCGCCGAACAGGGCTTCGGCGATACGCTGCAATTCGTCCGTTTCGTGCCGCTCGCCGCGCAGCGCGGCGGGCGCGTCGTCCTCGAGGTGCAGCCCGCGCTGCTGCCGCTCATCGCGCCGGCTGCCGCCGCATGGCGCGTCGCGCTGGTCGCGCAAGGCGCGGCGCGCCCGCACGCGGACCTGCACTGCCCGCTGCTGAGCCTGCCGCTCGCGCTCGGCATCACGCCCGACACGATTCCGGCGCACACGCCGTACCTGAGCGTGCCGCAAGCGTATCGGCGCAAATGGCGCGGGTCGATCGGCGGACAGGCGAGGCGCAAGATCGGGCTCGCCTGGTCGGGACGCATCCAGCAGCAGGAAAACCGCTCGATGCCGCTCGCGGCGCTCGACCCGCTGTTCGCACTTGCCGGCATCGACTGGATCGTCCTGCAGCCGAATCTGCCCGACGACGAACGCGCCGCACTCGACCGTCATCCGCACGCCGCGCGCATCCACCGCTTCGATGCACGGCTCGCGGATTTCGCGGACACGGCTGCGATCATCGAGCGGCTGGACGCGGTCGTGTCGATCGACACGTCGGTCGCGCACCTCGCCGGGGCGCTGCGCAAACCGCTGTGGCTGATGCTGCCGTTCGCAGCCGACTGGCGCTGGTTTGTCGGCGACACGCGCAGCCGCTGGTATCCGGGGGCGAAGCTGGTCCGCCAGCCGGAGCCGGGCGCATGGGGCGAGGTGATCGCCGAGGTCGCGCACGCGCTGCGCGACGCCTGAAGGCCCCTGACGACATCTGACGGATGTAACCGGACAATGCGTGCGACGGGATGGCCGCCGGGGTTGCGTTGCATGGGTTGCGTTGCTCACGATCACGTGGCCCGCGTCGCGTAGACCACGATCACGTTTCCCGCGTCACGTTGTCCGCGTCACGTTGTCCGCGCCACGTCGCCCATGTCGCGTTGCCCACGATCACGTCGCCCGGGCAACGTTCCCGGACGGCCGCCCGTCCGGTTGCACCAACCGCACAGGCCCGCGCATCCGGCCTCGCGCGCGGGCAACGCGCCACCCGATCGCAGTACACTGCGACGATCCCGTTGACGATGCCGCTCACCGTGCCGCCGATGCCCTCCGACCTTACGCTCTCGCTACGCCCCGCCGCCCCCGCCGATGCCGCGCTGATCGCATCGATCCACGCCGCCAGCTGGCAGGCGACCTACCGCGGGCTGCTGCCCGACCGCTTCCTCGATCACGACGTCACCCAGGAACGCGCCGCCTACTGGCAGGCGCGCCTGAACGCACCGGGCGCGGAGCAGCGCAGCATCACGATCGCCGAACGGGGCCGCGAAGCCATCGGTTTTTCCTGCGTCGAGCGCCAGCCCGATTCGGTCTGGGGGGTGCTGCTCGACAATCTGCACGCGCTGCCCGGCCATCAGGGGCTCGGCGCCGGCACGATGCTGATCGGCGCCGCGCGCGACTGGGCCCGCGCCCAGGGCGAGCGCCAGTTGTACCTGTACGTGCTTGAAGGCAATACGCCCGCGATCCGTTTCTACGAGCGTCAAGGCTGGAAATTCGCCGGCGCGGAGCCGGACCGGATGGGCGGCGCCGACATCACGGCGCTGCGCTACGTGTACCGGATCGGCGCCGCACACGACGGCGCGCTGACCGGATAGACGAAGCGCCCGCACACGCAAGCCACGCGCGGCCAGGCGCTGCGGACGCGGCCACACGCCGCCGCGACGGCGTGCGGCGTGCGGCGTGCGGCGTCGCCCGCGGCCCGTGCGCTAGAAGCGCGTTTCGCGCGCGACCCGCAGGAAGGTATCGAGCAGCGGCGTGCAGTCGAGCATTTCCGGGCCGCCCGCGCGATGAAACTCCGGGTGCCATTGCACGCCCACGACGAACGGCGCGCGCCGGTAGCGCACCGCCTCGATGAGGCCGTCCTCCGACGACACCGCCTCGATGCTCAGATCGCGTCCGAGCGACTTGACCGCCTGATGGTGGATCGAGTTGACGATCGCCTCGCGCCGTCCCGGGAACATGCTCGCGAGCGTCGAGCTGTCCGGAAAATGGATCGCATGGCGGTGCTGGTCGTAGTGCTCGTTCACGTGCACGCCGGCAGTCGGCACGTCGGTGGCGATGTCCTGATACAGCGTGCCGCCGAACGCCACGTTGATCAGCTGGCAGCCGCGGCACACGCCGAGCACCGGCTTGCCCGACTCGATGAATTCGTGCAGCAGTTCCAGCTCGTACATGTCGCGCACGCGGTCGCCGGGCCACTCGGAGCGGATCTGCTCCGCGTACGACTGCGGCGACACATCCGCGCCGCCTTGCAGCAGCAGGCCGTCCAGATGCTTGGCATAGTCGCGCAGGCGAATGTTGCTCGGATGCAGCATGCCCTGATGGCCCACGGTCGGGATCATGAAGACCAGCACGTCGCGCGACATCACCCAGTGCGCAATCGACTCTTCGAGGTACTGCAGCGTCTTGCCGCGCAGCCCTTTCGCACCGGGTTCCGGGTGAAAGATCCGCGCCGACACGCCGATGCGCAGCGTGCGCTGCGTGATCCGCTGACCGGCGCGATCAAAGATCTGCCGCGCGCGCGCCGCGACGATCCGGCCGAACACCGACCACGCCGAATCGGTCTGCCGCAGATAGCGCGGCGGCGTGGGCGGCAGCGCGTTCGGCGGAGGCGGATGGGTCGCCGAGAAATCGGGCGCCGCGCCGAAGCCGGCCGGCGGCGCACCGGCGGCGCGCGGCGCGCTGCCGGCGGCGGTGTCGTGCAGGCCGGATGCGGCACCCGACGCGGCATCGGCCGCGGCGGCTTCCGCCGAAGCGGCTTCCGACGAAGGCACCGCCGACGAAGCCGCCGGCTCACCCCGCGAACCGGCCTGCGCGCCGGTCATCGTGTCGTCCGGCGCGCGGGCCGGTTCGCAGGACGGCGACAACGGAGGCACCGCACTCGACTGCACAGGGTTGCCGGCCGGATGGTCGGCGGCGGACGGCGTGCCGGGGATCCCGGCGCTTTCAGGCTTGTTTTCGCTCATGACGATGGGTTGCGCGCCTTCGATGCAAACGGATGGATACCGGCCGATTATCCGCTACCGGGCAACGCGCGGCAAACCGGCCCATGCGATGCGCGAACGCCGCTTGCGACAACACGCACACCGTTGATATCAGGGATCCGGCTGCTCGTCGAAAGTTTCGCGCAGCGCGATCTGCAGCGTCGCATGGATCTTCACGCACCAGCGCCACAGGATCGCCACGAGCAGCGCCGCACACACCAGCACGGCCGCGAGCAGGCCGGCCGGCGGCAGGATCGCGCCGGAAAGCGCCGCCACCAGCAGGAATACGCCGACCATCGAGACGAGCGGCACAAGCCCGGCAATCGTCTCGCGGATCGCCCGCGTGAAGCGCCCTGCCCGCGCGGGCTGCACACCGCGTTCCGCCAGCAGCATCGCAAGCGAGCGGGTCTTGCGATAGACCGCGACGAGCAGCGGCATCGACACCAGCAGCGCCGCCCCCCACAGCACCGCGCGCTGCGCCGCCTCGCCCGGCAGCAGCGGCGCGAGCCAGCCGCCGATGCGCGGCGCGCCATAGCTCGCGCCGACGAAGATCGCGGCGACCAGCGCCAGGTTCACCGCGATCTGCAGCAGGATGCGCCGCGTAATCGCGAACAGCGCCGCCGCGTCGCCGGCCGGGCGCAGACTGCCGAGCCACTGGGCGTACAGGCCGAACACGCTCGCGACGGCCGGCGGCATCGCCGCGCCGAGCCGGCGCGCCAGCGGATCGGCCGCGCGGATCAGGTACGGCGTGAACAGTGTCGTGAGCGCCGACACGGCCACCGCCACCGGATAGAGGAACGGGCTCGTCACGTGCAGCGTGACGCCGAGCGTCGCGATGATGAACGAGAACTCGCCGATCTGCGACACCGTCATGCCGACGCGCATCGCCGTATGTCCGTCCTTGCCCGCGAGAAAGGCGCCGAGCCCGCACGACACGACCTTGCCGGCCACGACCGCCACGGTAATCACCGCGATCGGCCATGCGTGCGCGACCAGCACGCCGGGGTCCAGCATCAGGCCGATCGTCACGAAGAAGATCGCGGAAAACACGTCGCGCAACGGCGCGACCAGGTGCTCGATGCGATGCAGGTGGCGCGACTCGGCCATGATCGCACCGATCATGAACGCGCCGAGCGCGATGCTGTAGCCGAGCTTGACCGTCACGAGGCAAAAGCCGAAGCACAGCCCGAGCACGACGACGAGCAGCATCTCGTCGCGCCCGGTGCGCGCGACGTGGTCGAGCACGCGCGGCACGACGAGCACCCCGACGACGAGCGACACCGTCATGAAGAGCGCGAGCGTCGCGAGCGTCGCAAGCGCAATGCCTGCACTCAGCGTGCCGGTCTGCGCGATGCCCGACAGCAGCACCAGCATCGCAATGCCGAGCACATCCTCGACGATCAGGATGCCGAACACCAGTTGCGCGAAACGCTCGCGCTTCAGCCCGAGCTCGGAGAGCGCCTTGACGATGATCGTCGTGGACGAGATCGCGAGCATCGCACCGAGAAAGAGCGCATCCATCGCGCTCCAGCCGAACGCGCGGCCAATCTCGTAGCCGAGCCACAGCATCAGCACGATCTCCGACAGCGCGGCGACCACCGCGGTCGCGCCGACCTGGGCCAGCTTGCGCAGGCTGAACTCGAGCCCGAGCGAGAACATCAGGAAAACGACGCCGAGTTCGCCGAGCGTGCGGATCGTCTGCTCGTCGTGAATCAGCTGGAACGGCGGCGTGTACGGTCCGATGATCACGCCCGCAGCGATGTAGCCGAGCACGACCGGCTGTCTCAGACGATGAAACAGCACGGTGACGACGCCCGCGACCGCCATGATCACCGCGAGATCCTGGATGAAGCCGATTTCGTGATGCATGCCCCATTTCCTTACAAAATTAAAACAAGATAGGCGAATGATAACGTCCGCGGGTTCCCGCGCCGCCGGCAAAGCCTTGTTCTACAATGCGGGCGAAGGCGTGCCGGGTACGGCCGCCGTTGCCCGTCCCGCCTGCCCGCGCAGGCGCGCGGCGCGGGTGCGACCGCGCGACCGCGCGCCGGCGTGCCCGCGCCAACCCGATCCGAACCGCGATGGCCACCGAATTCACCCCCTTCCCGCCGCTCGCCCAGCTCGCTGCCGATCTCGCCGCGCACCGCACCACCAGCCGCCAGCTGGTCGAAACCGCGCTCGAACGGATCGCGGAACCGGCCGGCCAGGGCTCGACCGTGTTCCTGCACGTCGACGCGGACCACGCGCGCGCCGCCGCCGACGGCTACGACCGGCTGCGCGCGGCAGGCACCGTGCTGTCGCCGCTCGCGGGCATCCCGGTATCCGTGAAAGACCTGTTCGATATCGAAGGCCAGGTGACGCGCGCCGGCTCGCTGGCCCTCGCCGGCGCCGCGCCCGCGCGCGCCGACGCCGTCGCGGTCGCGCGGCTCAAGCGCGCCGGCGCGGTGCTGATCGGCCGCACCAACATGAGCGAATTCGCATTTTCCGGACTCGGCCTGAATCCGCACTACGGGCATCCGCTGTCGCCCTACCGGCGCGGCGTGAAAGGCGACGAGCGGATCGCGGGCGGCTCGTCGTCGGGCGCGGCGGCGTCGGTGGCGGACGGCATGGCGGCGATCGCGCTCGGCACCGACACCGGCGGCTCGATCCGCATTCCAGCCGCGCTGTGCGGCCTGACCGGCTTCAAGCCGACCGCCGCGCGCATTCCCCGCCAGGGCGGCATCCCGCTGTCGACGACGCTCGACTCGTTCGGCCCGATCGGCGTGTCGGTCGCCTGCTGCGCGCTCGTCGACCGGATGCTCGCCGGGCTCGAACCGCGCATTCCGGCGACGCGTCCGCTCGAAGGCGTGCGCCTCGGCGTGCTGACCCATTACGTGACCGACGACGTCGAGGCAGCGGTCGCCACCGCGATCGATACCGCGCTGAAGCACCTGGAGGCGGCCGGCGCGATCGTCAGCGAGGTGCGCTTTGCACCGCTCGACCGGCTTCCCGAGATCAACCGCATCGGCTTGTCGTCGATGGAAGCGTATGCGTGGCACCGGCCGCTGCTCGCGCAGCACCGCGACCAGTACGATCCGCGCGTGCTCGCCCGCATCCTGAAAGGAGCGCCGGCGACCGCCGCCGACTACCTCGAGCTCGTCGCCGAGCGCGCCGCGCTGCTCGACGCTGCGCGCGGCCTGTGGCAGCGCTTCGATGCGCTGGTCGCGCCGACCGTTCCGGTGGTTCCGCCCCGCGTCGCCGAACTCGTCGCCGACGACGCCGTCTTCGCCCGGACGAACGCGCTGGTCCTGCGCAACCCGAGCGCATTCAATTTCCTCGATGCGTGCGCGCTGTCGGTGCCGTGCCATCCGCGGGGCGAAGCGCCGGTCGGGCTGATGCTCGCGGGCGCCCCGTATGGCGACGACGCGCTGCTCGCGATCGGCCGCGCCGTCGAAGCCGTGCTCGACCCGATCCGCTAACGGCGGTTCGCCGTTCGCCGTTCGCCGTTCGCGGTTCGCGGTTCGCGGTTCGCGGTTCGCGGTTCGCGGTTCGCGGTTCGCGGTTCGCGGTTCGCGGTTCGCGCTAGAATCGCAGACGACCGGCCCATCCGGGCCGCCGACCGCACTTCGATCCATCATGAATAACGACAATATGCTGCTGCGCCGCGAGCGCTCCCTGCTGATCCTGCTTGCCCTGATCTGTGTCGCGCTGGTGGGCGGTGCGCTGTATCTGCAGTACGTCAAACGCGAGGATCCCTGCCCGCTGTGCATCCTGCAGCGTTACTTCTTCCTGCTCACGGCGATCTTCGCGTTCGTTGGCGCGGGCATCAGCAGCTGGCGCGGCGTGCGCGTCGCCGAGGGGCTCGCGGCGCTGGCGGCGCTGGCCGGTATCGCGACCGCCATCCGGCATGTCTACGTGCTCGCGAATCCCGGCTTTAGCTGCGGCTTCGACGCGCTGCAGCCGGTCGTCGACAGCCTGCCGCCCGCGCAATGGCTGCCGGGCGTGTTCAAGGTCGCCGGCCTGTGCGAGACGCCGTATCCGCCGATCTTCGGCCTGTCGCTGCCGGCCTGGTCGCTGATCGCATTCGTGCTCGCCTTCGTCGCGCTCGCGCGCAGCCTCGTGCGCAACCGCCGCCGCGCGGCCTGAGCCCGTCACCGCCTACCCGCCTGAAAACCCGCCGGGCACCCGTCCGGCATCACCCGACGCGACGCCGCGCGATGCGACGGCGCGCGCGCTCACCCCGCCTTCACCGCGCGCCTGCTGCCGCTCCGGGCGGCTTGCCACCCGGGGGCTTGCCGCCCGGCGGGCCGCCGGCCGCCGCGGCAGGCGCGCCGTCCCGCATGCCGCCCGGCGGCACGACTATGCGCGCCATCGGGCCCCGCTGATAGCCCCCATCACCAGCGGGGAATATTTTCGTGACAAGCTAGTGCTATCTTCGGGTATGGATGGCGATCTACGTGCGCGAGGCCGGCTCAGGCACGCCCCCTGCGTAACGCGCGCCCGGTCCGCAATGTCTTCTGGATTCGCCATGACAACGCAAACCATCCGTTTCTATTACCGCGGGGCGATCCGCGAGGTGAGCGGCGTGCCCGCGACGCGCACGGTGCTCGAGCATCTGCGCGAAGATCTGCGTTGCACGGGCACCAAGGAAGGCTGCGCGGAAGGCGATTGCGGCGCCTGCACAGTCGTGCTCGGCGAACTCGACGACGCCGGGAATCTCGCGCTGAAGGCCGTCAACGCCTGCATCCAGTTCCTGCCCACGCTCGACGGCCGCGCGCTTTTCACCGTCGAGGATCTGCGCGGCGCCGACGGCGCGCTGCATCCGGTCCAGCAGGCGATGGTCGACTGTCATGCATCGCAGTGCGGCTTCTGCACACCCGGCTTCGTGATGTCGCTGTGGGCGCTGTACGAGAACCAGCCGGCCGACGCCGGCCTGCCGGGCCGCGACGAAATCCATACCGCGCTGTCCGGCAATCTGTGCCGCTGCACCGGCTACTGGCCGATCGTCGAAGCCGCCCAGAAGATGTTCGACTACCCGCGCGCGCGCGTCGACCGCGCCGCGCTCGCCGACGCGCTGCGGCCGCTCGCGCGCCGCGACACGTTCGAATACGTGGCGCCCGACGCGCGCGGCAGCGCGTTCGGCGCAGCGGTCTTTCGCGCCCCCGTCACGCTCGACGCGTTCGCCGCATTGCGCGCGCGGCACCCGGACGCACGCCTGCTCGCCGGCAGCACCGACATCGGGCTGTGGGTCACCAAGCAGTTTCGCGATCTTGGCGACCTGCTGTACATCGGCAACGTCGCCGAGCTGAAAACGATCGAATGCGACGCGCAGACGCTGACGATCGGCGCGGCCGCCACGCTGGAGGACGCGTATGCGGCGCTGAGCGCCGACTACCCGGAGCTGGCGGAACTGTGGGACCGCTTCGCGTCGCGGCCGATCCGCAATGCGGGCACGCTCGGCGGCAATGTCGCGAACGGCTCGCCGATCGGCGACTCGATGCCGGCGCTGCTCGCGCTCGACGCCGAACTCGTGCTGCGGCGCGGCACCCATGCGCGCACGCTGCCGCTCGCCGCGTTCTACGTCGGTTACCAGAAAACCGCGCTCACGCCCGGCGAGTTCGTCGCGGCGCTGCGCGTGCCGCGCCCGGCGCCCGATCTGCGCTTTCGCACCTACAAGGTCGCCAAGCGCTACGATCAGGACATCTCGGCGGTCTGCGGCGCATTTGCGCTGAGGATCGCCAACGATCGCATCGTCGCGGCGCGCATCGCGTTCGGCGGGATGGCGGCGACCCCGCTTCGCGCCGCGCATGCCGAAGCCGCGCTCGTTGGCGCGGCGTGGGACGCCGCGGCGGCGCAGCGCGCAATGGACGCGCTCGCGGCCGACTATCAGCCGCTCAGCGACATGCGCGCGACGAGCGCCTACCGGATGAAGATCGCGCGCAATCTGCTGTGGCGCTTCCAGCTGGAAACGCGCGACGACGCGCCGCTCGCGCTGTTCGACGTGGACGTGTACGCATACGAGCCGACGCTCGCCGGCACGTCCAGCATTCAGGAGTCGCCGTGATGAACAGGCAAACCGACGCCTTCATCGGCGCCACCGTCGGGCAGGCCGCCGCGGCGGCGCTCGGTACGCCGCTGCCGCACGAGTCGGCCGCCCTCCACGTGAGCGGCGAAGCCCTCTACACCGACGATCTGCCGCAGCTCGAAGGCACGCTGCACGCGGCGCTCGGCCTGTCGCGCCATGCCCATGCGCGCATCGACGCGCTCGACCTGAGCGCGGTGCGCGCCGCGCCGGGCGTCGTCGCGGTGTTCAGCGCCGCCGATATTCCCGGCGAGAACAACTGCGGACCGGTGCTGCACGACGACCCGATTCTCGCCGACGGCGAAGTGCTGTACCTCGGCCAGCCGGTGTTCGTCGTGATCGCGCAGAGCCACGCGCTCGCGCGCCGTGCCGCGGCGCTCGCCGGGCGCGACGACGTCGTGCGCTATACGCCGCTCGAAGCCATCCTGACGCCGGCGGCGGCCAAGGCCGCGCAGCAGTTCGTGCTGCCGCCGCTGCATCTGAAGCGCGGCGACCCGGCGGCGCGCATCGCCGCCGCACCGCACCGGATCGCGGAGACGTTCGAGGTCGGCGGCCAGGAGCAGTTCTATCTCGAAGGCCAGGTCGCCTACGCGATCCCGAAGGAAGGCGACGGCATGCTCGTCTACAGCTCGACGCAGCATCCGAGCGAAATGCAGCAGGTGGTCGCGCACATGCTCGGCTGGCCGGCGCACAGCGTCGTCTGCGAATGCCGGCGCATGGGCGGCGGATTCGGCGGCAAGGAATCGCAATCGGCGCTGTTTGCCTGCGTCGCGGCGCTCGCCGCGCACACGCTGAAGCGTCCGGTCAAGCTGCGCGCCGACCGCGACGACGATTTCATGATCACCGGCAAGCGTCACGATGCGTGCTACACGTACGAAGCCGGCTTTGACGACGACGGCCGCCTCCTCGGCACGCGCGTCGAGATCGCGCTGCGCGCGGGGTATTCGGCGGATCTGTCCGGCGCGGTCGCCACGCGCGCGGTCTGCCATTTCGACAACGCCTATTACCTGCCCGACGTCGAGATCGTCGCGCTCTGCTGCAAGACGAACACGCAGTCGAACACCGCGTTCCGCGGCTTCGGCGGCCCGCAGGGCGCGCTCGTGATGGAGGTGATGCTCGACAGCATCGCGCGCCGCCTCGGGCGCGATCCGCTCGACGTGCGGCGCGTCAATTACTACGGCATCGGCGAGCGCGACGTGACGCCGTACGGCCAGCGCGTCGAGGACAACGTGCTCGCGCCGCTCACGGAACAGCTGCTCGCGGACAGCGCATATCAGGCGCGCCGCGCGGCGCTCGCGGCGAGCAATGCGGCGAGCCCGGTGCTCAAGCGCGGCATCGCGTTCACGCCGGTGAAGTTCGGCATCTCGTTCAACGTGCCGTTTCTGAACCAGGCCGGCGCGCTCGTGCACGTGTACCGGGACGGCTCGGTCCTCGTCAATCACGGCGGCACCGAGATGGGCCAGGGGCTCAACACGAAGGTCGCGCAGGTCGTGGCCGGCGCGTTCGGCCTGCCGCTCGCCCGCGTGCGCGCGAGCGCAACCGACACGTCGAAGGTCGCCAACACGTCGGCGACGGCGGCCTCCACCGGCAGCGACCTGAACGGCAAGGCCGCCGAAACGGCCGCCTGCACGATCCGCGCGCGCCTCGCGCCGCTCGCCGCGACGATGCTCGGCGGCACGCCCGACGACGTGCAGTTCCGCGACGGCAGCGTGCACGTGAACGACGCGTCGCTGCCGTTCGCGCAGCTTGTCGACGCCGCGTATCTCGCGCGCGTGCAGCTGTGGTCCGACGGCTTCTACGCAACGCCGAAGGTACACTGGGACGCGCGCACGCTGACGGGCCACCCGTTCTACTACTTCGCGTACGGCGCCGCGGTATCGGAGGTCGTGGTCGATACGCTGACCGGCGAGTGGAAACTCGTGCGCGCCGACCTGCTGCACGACGCGGGACAATCGATCAATCCGGCCATCGATCTGGGCCAGGTCGAGGGCGGCTTCATCCAGGGGATGGGCTGGCTGACGACCGAGGAACTCTGGTGGAATCGCGACGGTCGACTGATGACGCACGCGCCGTCGACCTACAAGATTCCGGCCGTCAACGACACGCCCGCCGCCTTTCACGCGCAGTTGTATCGCAATGCGAACGCGGAGCCGACCGTATTCCGCTCGAAGGCGGTCGGCGAGCCGCCGCTGCTGCTCGCGTTTTCGGTATTCCTTGCGATCCGCGACGCGATCGCCGCGGCTGCGCCGCAGCACGCGGGCGCGCCGCCGCTGCGCGCGCCGGCCACGCCGGAGGCGATTCTCGACGCGCTTGCGCTGAGCGGCGCGGCGCCGCCCGCCGGGCAGGCGTGCCCCGCCGCCGGTGCGGAAGCGCGTACGGCGCCGGCCGTGGACTGATTCCGCGCGGCGCGTCACGACTGCGCCGCGCCTGCTTAACCGGCCGCCCGGATACCCGGTGCGGCCCTCGATGGAGAACTGCCGGATGCAAGCCTGGCTCACCGATCTGCAACACCTGCTCGCACACGGCGACGCCGCGGTGCTGGTGACGGTTGCGCGCGTCGAAGGCTCGGCGCCGCGCGAAGCCGGCACGAAGATGATCGTCACGCGCGACTCGGCCCGCCATACGATCGGCGGCGGCCACCTCGAATGGAAGGCGATCGAGACCGCGCGCCACGTGCTGCGCGACGGCATGCGCGCCCCGCACCTGCGCCGCCTCGAACGCTTCGCGCTCGGCCCGAGCCTCGGCCAGTGCTGCGGAGGCGCGGTGGTGCTCGCGTTCGAGCGGCTCGACGTCGGCGACCTCGGCTGGATCACGTCGCTCGCGAAGCGCCTCGCAGCGGGTCAGTCGACGGTGCGCAGCGTCTCGTTCGGACCCGCGCCGGACGCCGTGATGCTGTCCGACCCGGAACCGGGCGTCGCGGCCGGCGACTGCCTGCTGTGGGACGGCGCCGGCTTCGACGAAAGCCGCTCGCTGCTCACCGAAACGATCGCGCCGCGCGAATTCCCAGTGGTGCTGTTCGGCGCCGGCCACGTGGGCGTCGCGCTCGTGCGGGTGCTCGCGACGCTGCCCTGCCGGGTACGCTGGGTCGACGCGCGCGATACGCTGTTCCCCGCTCCGGCCGCGCTGCAGGCGCCGAACGTAACGCCCGATCCGAACGACGCGCCCGACGAAGCGATCGACGCGGCCGCGCCGCGGACATACTTCATCGTGATGACGCACAACCATACGCTCGACCTCGAACTCGCCGAGCGCATCCTGCGCCGCGGCGATTTCGCGTTCTTCGGCATGATCGGCTCGCATACGAAGCGCAAGCAGTTCGAGCACCGGCTCGCCGCGCGCGGCATCGATCCCGCGCAGATCGCGCGGATGAAGTGCCCGCTCGGCGTCGACGGCATCGTCGACAAGTCGCCCGAGATCATTGCGATTTCGGCGGCCGCGCAGTTGCTGCAGGCCGTCGAGGCGCATGCGGAGATGCCGCGCGTCGCATGACGGACGCTGCAGCCGCGCGTCGTTCGAATGCCGTCTTTCCGAATCCCCTCACCGATACACCTGAAACAAGAAACACCACCATGAACACCCGAACCGCCCTCACGCTCGCCGAGAAAGCCGCACATGCGCCGAAGGCCGAGCTGCACATCCACATCGAGGGCTCGCTCGAACCCGAACTGATCTTCCGGCTCGCGCAGCGCAACGGCATCCCGCTTCCGTACGCCTCGATCGACGCGCTGCGCGCCGCGTACGCGTTCACCGACCTGCAGTCGTTTCTCGACATCTACTACGCGGGCGCGAGCGTGCTGCTCACCGAGCAGGACTTCTACGAAATGACGCTCGCCTATGCCGAGCGCGCGCTCGCCGATCACGTCGTGCATGCCGAGATCTTCTTCGACCCGCAGACGCACACCGAGCGCGGCGTGCCGATCGCGACGGTGGTCGCCGGCATCGAGCGCGCGCTGGCCGAGGCGCAGACGCGCGGCCTCACGAGCCGGCTGATCCTGTGCTTCCTGCGCCATCTTTCGGAGGACGACGCGCTCGCCACCTTCGACGCCGCGCTGCCGCTGTTCGAGCAATACCGGCACCGCCTGATCGGCGTCGGGCTCGACTCGTCCGAGCGCGGCCATCCGCCGTCGAAGTTCGAGCGCGTGTTCGCGAAGGCGCGCGCGCTCGGACTGAAGCTCGTCGCACACGCCGGCGAGGAAGGGCCGCCGTCGTACGTGTACGAAGCGCTCGACCGGCTGAAGGTCGACCGCGTCGATCACGGGGTGCGCAGCATCGAAGATCCCGCGCTCGTCACGCGGCTCGCCGACACGCGCGTCGCGCTGACCGTGTGCCCGCTGTCGAACCTGAAGCTGCGCGTATTCGACGACCTGACGAAGCACACGCTGAAGGCGCTCCTCGAACGCGGCGTCGCGGTCACCGTGAATTCGGACGACCCCGCGTATTTCGGCGGCTACGTCAACGACAACTATCTCGCGACGATCGACGCGCTGAAGCTCACCGACGCCGAGGTCTACACGATCGTGCGCAACAGCTTCGAAGCGTCGTTCATCGGCCCCGACGAGCGGGCAGCGCTCATCGCGCAGCTCGACGCGTACTGGCACGGCACCCCCGGCCGCTGACCAGCGCGCACCTCGCCCACGCCTCGCGGCCGCGGCCTGACGCCGGGCCGCGGCGCGGGGCGCCTCATTCATTACATTCCCTGTTACGGAGACACTTTTCTCATGACTCAATCGACCCAGTCGGCTTTCCGCGCGCAACTGCTGACCTTTACCGGCGACCCGGCGCACGCGGCGGACGCAGCCGTCTTCCACGAAGACGGCCTTCTGATCGTCGAAGACGGCAAGGTCGTCGCGACGGGCGCCTACGCGGCGCTCGCGCCGCGGCTCCCGCCCGGCACCCCGGTCGAGGAGATGCGCGACAAGCTGATCGTGCCCGGCTTCATCGACACGCACATTCACTATCCGCAGACCGACATGATCGCGTCGCCCGCGCCGGGCCTGCTGCCCTGGCTCGACACGTACACGTTCCCCACCGAGCGCGGCTTCGCCGATCCGGCGCGCGCGCGAGAGACCGCAAGCTTCTTCCTCGACGAACTGCTCGCCTGCGGCACGACGACCGCGCTCGTCTACTGCACGGTCCACAAGGCGTCCGCCGATGCGTTCTTTGCGGAGAGCGAGGCGCGCAACCTGCGCATGGCCGCGGGCAAGGTGCTGATGGATCGCCACTGCCCCGAGTTCCTGCGCGACACCGCGCAGTCCGGCTACGACGACAGCGCCGAGCTGATCGGCCGCTGGCACGGACGCGGCCGCCAGATGTACGCGCTCACGCCGCGCTTCGCGCCCACCTCGACCGAGGCACAGCTCGAGGCGTGCGGCGTGCTCGCACGCGAGCATCCGGACATCTTCATCCAGAGCCACGTCGCCGAAAACACCGACGAAGTGAAGTGGGTCGCCGAACTCTTTCCGGGGCGCCGCAGCTACCTCGACGTCTACGATCACTACGGCCTGCTGCGCCGGCGCGCGGTCTATGGACACTGCATCTACCTCGATGCCGAGGACCGCGCGCGCATGGCGCAAACCGGCACGGTCGCATCGCACTGCCCGACCTCGAACCTGTTCCTCGGCAGCGGCCTGTTCGATTTCGACAAGGCCGCCGAAGCCGGCATGCCGGTCGCGCTCGCGACCGACGTCGGCGGCGGTACGTCGTTCTCGATGCTGCAGACGATGAACGAGGCGCACAAGGTGGCGCGCCTCACCGGCCACCACCTGAGCGCGACCCGGATGTTCTGGCTCGCCACCGCCGGCGCGGCCGAAGCGCTCGATCTGGCCGACCGGGTCGGCACGCTCGCCGCGCAGTCCGAAGCCGACTTCGTCGTGCTCGACCCGCAGTCGACGCCGCTGCTCGCGCGCCGCACCGCGCGCACCGAATCGCTCGAAGAACTGCTGTTCGCGTTTGCGCTGCTCGGCGACGACCGCGCGGTGTTCGCGACCTACGCCGCCGGCCGGTGCGTGCACCGGCGCGACGCCGCGCAACGCGGCGCGGCGCAGGCAAAGGTCGCTGCGTAGGACGGGCTTTCGGCACCGCTGCGCAGCCGCGCCCGGGGACGGGCGCCCAGTTGCAGCCGCCCAGTTGCAGCCGCCTGGTTGCGGCCACTCGGTTGCAGCCACTCGGTTGCAGCCCCCCAGTTGCAGCGCTCAGTTACGCTCGGTCAAGGCCGCTCGGGGACGGCGTCCGGGATGTGCCTGTGCCTGCGTGCATGCTATACTCCGGCCCTCATTGGGGAGTAGCCGCCCCGCGCTCCATCGGCGTCCCGCACCGGACGCCCGCGACGCGCGGGGGCGCCTGTCAACACACTTGGCCTTCGCGGCCATGGCAGGCGCAGCCTCTGGCCTGGCGAGACCGATGATCCACTACCGCCGCTCAAGGGCCCGGCGCGTCGTGGGTCGTCGCTCGCACCTGTCTGGCCCGGGGGAATCCAGTCCATCGTGAATCAAGCCTTTCTGATTTCAACCGGCGCGGTCGCGCTCGCCGAAATCGGCGACAAGACGCAGCTCCTGTCGCTTGTCCTCGCGGCCCGCTACCGCAAACCGCTCCCGATCATTCTCGGCGTCCTGACCGCCACGCTCGTCAATCACGCCGGCGCCGGTGCGCTGGGCGCGTGGCTCGGCGCGCTCGTCACACCGACCGTGATGCGCTGGGCGCTCGCCGCGTCGTTCATTGCGATGGGGTTCTGGATTCTCGTGCCGGACCGGCTCGATGACGACGAAGCAAACCCGAACCGCACGCGGCTCGGCGTATTCGGCACGACCGTCGTGACGTTCTTTCTGGCCGAGATGGGCGACAAGACGCAGATCGCCACCGTCGCGCTCGCCGCGCGCTTTCACGACTTCTTCGGCGTAGTCGCCGGCACCACGCTCGGGATGATGATCGCCAACGTGCCCGCCATCCTGCTGGGCGACCGCTTCGCGCACCGGCTGCCGACGAAGCTCGTGCACGGCATCGCCGCCGTGCTGTTCGTCGTGCTCGGGGCGCTCGCGCTGCTGAACGTCGGCTTCTGACGCGGCGCGCGCCGCACCCGGCATCGACTACTGCGCAGGCGGTGCCGATGCCGGCGCGGCGGGCGCCGCCATTGCGTCCGGCAGTCCGCCGCGTTGGTCGACGGGCAGCCTGACGGTGCGCACCTCGCCGTTGCCGAGCGGAAAATCCGCGAGCGCGCTGCGCACCAGATACGGCATCGCGCGGACCAGCGACGGCTCGCCGCCGGCATTGCGCGCCATCACGTTGTAGACCTCCTTGCCGCTCGCCCGGTCGGTAAAGCGAATGCCGAGCGTATGCGTGTAGACCGGATAGGTCTGGCTGACGTAGGCCGGAGGAAACGGCCCGAACGGCCCCCACGGATCGAGCGGCGCCCCCCAGAACGGACCCGACCACATGCCGCCGTAAAACACCGGCTGCGACACGCTCACCGAACCGGTCCGGGTACCGTACGACAGCGCGACGAGGTAATGCGCGTCGTGCGCGTCGACCGGCCGGAACGCCTCGGCCGCGAGTGCGTTCGCCACCAGTTGCTCGTAGGTCGCCTGTTCGAGGCTGTTCTGCTGCGCGGGGGCGCGCGAGAACGCATAGGTCCGGCTCGCGTCGCTGCCGCTCCAGTCGGAGAACGCCGTCACCTGCGTCGTGACATACGGAGTACAGCCCGACAGCAGCGCCCCGAGCGCAGCCAGCACCAGCGCGGCGCGCCGCATCCAGCGGTCTGATTTCATGATTTCCTCGTTCTGACGTGAGATCGCCGCGCGCGGGCGCGGCGGCCCGATCATACGCTGACCCGTGCGCCGCGTAAAAAGTTCGGCCCTCAGAGCGGCTGCGGCTTTGTACAATGGCTCGACAGACGGGCTGCGCCCCGATGCGTAGCCGGCTCGCCCCCTCTTACCGACAGACCGCCATGGCAGACACCGCAACCCCTACCGTCATCCGCCGCGCCGACTATACGCCGCCCGCATTCCTGATCGATACCGTTGCACTCGAATTCGATCTCGTGCCCGAGCGCACGGTCGTCAGGAACACGATGCGCGTGCGCCGCAATCCGGACGCCGCACACCACGCGCATCTGGACCTGCACGGCGAGCAGCTCGAATTCGTGAGCGCGGCCGTCGACGGCGCGCCGCACGATGCGGTGCGCGCGCACGCGCACGGGCTGACGGTCGAGAACGTGCCGGACCAGTTCGAGCTCACGCTCACGAGCCTCTGCAGGCCCGCCGAGAACACGACGCTGTCCGGGCTCTATGTGTCGGGCGGCAACTTTTTCACGCAGTGCGAAGCAGAAGGCTTTCGCCGTATTACCTACTTCCTCGACCGCCCCGACGTGATGGCGACCTACACGGTCGCGCTGCGGGCCGACAAGGCCGCCTGCCCGGTGCTGCTGTCCAACGGCAACCTGCTCGAACAGGGCGAGCTGCCGGACGGCCGCCATTTCGCGCGCTGGGAGGACCCGTTTCGCAAGCCCTGCTATCTGTTCGCGCTGGTCGCGGGCAAGCTGGTGTGCATCGAGGAGCGCGTGAAGACCGGGTCGGGCAAGGAAAAGCTGCTGCAGGTCTGGGTCGAGCCGCAGGATCTCGACAAGACCCGGCACGCGATGGCCTCGCTGATCCACTCGATCCGCTGGGACGAAGCGCGCTTCGGCCTCGAACTGGATCTCGACCGGTTCATGATCGTCGCGGTGAGCGACTTCAACATGGGCGCGATGGAGAACAAGGGGCTCAACGTCTTCAACACGAAGTACGTGCTGGCGAACCCGGAAACCGCCACCGACACCGACTTCGCGAACATCGAGGCGGTCGTCGGACACGAGTACTTCCATAACTGGACCGGCAATCGCGTGACGTGCCGCGACTGGTTCCAGTTGAGCCTGAAAGAAGGGCTGACGGTGTTTCGCGACCAGGAGTTCTCGGCCGACATGGCAGGCGGGGCAACCGACGAGGCCGCGCGCGCGACCAAACGCATCGAGGACGTGCGGGTGCTGCGGCAAATGCAGTTCGCCGAGGACGCCGGGCCGATGGCACATCCGGTGCGGCCCGAGAGCTATGTCGAGATCAACAATTTCTACACGATGACCGTCTACGAGAAGGGCGCGGAAGTCGTGCGGATGTACCAGACGCTGTTCGGCCGCGACGGCTTTCGCAAAGGCATGGATCTGTATTTCCAGCGTCATGACGGCCAGGCGGTCACCTGCGACGACTTCCGTCACGCGATGGCCGACGCGAACGGGCGCGACCTCGCGCAGTTCGAGCGCTGGTACAGCCAGGCCGGCACGCCGCGCGTCGCGGTCAAGGCGGAATACGACGCCCCCGCGCGCCAGTACCGCGTGACGCTCGCGCAAACCTACGGCGACGCGGTAACCGCGGCGCGCGAAACGCAGAAGGGCCCGCTGCTGATTCCGTTTGCGCTCGGCCTGATCGGCCGGCGCGGCGCGGACCTGCCGCTGCGGCTCGAAGGCGAGCCGGCCGATGCGGCCGCCACGACGCGCGTGCTCGAATTCACGAAAGACGAGCAGACGTTCACGTTCGTCGATATCGACGAAGCGCCGCTGCCGTCGCTGCTGCGCAACTTCTCGGCCCCGGTGATCGTCGAGTACGACTACACGGCCGACGAACTTGCGTTCCTGCTCGCGCACGACAGCGACCCGTTCAACCGCTGGGAAGCGGGCCAGCGCCTCGCGACACGCGAGCTGCTCGTGCTCGCCGGGCGCGCCGCCGGCGGCCTGCCGCTGCAGCTCGACGACGCCGTCGTGAACGCCTTCGCGCGGGTGCTGAGCGACGCATCGCTGTCGCCGGCATTTCGCGAGCTTGCGCTGATCCTGCCGTCCGAAGCCTATCTCGCCGAGCAGATGCCCGAGTCGAACCCGGCTGCGGTGCACGCGGCGCGCCAGTTCATGCGCAAGCGGCTCGCGCGGGCGCTGCAACAGGAATGGCTCGACGTCTACACGCAGCATCAGACCCCCGGCGCCTATGAAGCCACGCCGGCCGCCAGCGGCCAGCGCGCGCTGAAGAACCTCGCGCTGTCGTATCTCGCGGAACTCGACGACCCGGCCGACGCGGTACGCCTCGCCTGCGCGCAATATGACGGCGCCAACAACATGACCGACCGCGCCGCCGCGCTGTCGGCACTGCTCGGCGCAGCCGCCGGCGACGCGCGCGCGCAGGGCGAAGCCGGACGCGCGCTCGAAGACTTCTATCGGCGCTTCGAGCAGGAGCCGCTCGTCATCGACAAGTGGTTCGCGCTGCAGGCCACGCAGCGCGGCACGCCGCAGCGTCCGGTCATTGAAACCGTGCGCGCGCTGATGCAGCACCCGGCCTTCACGTTGAAAAACCCGAACCGCGCGCGCTCGCTGATCTTCAGCTTCTGCTCGGCGAATCCCGCGCAGTTCCACGCGGCGGACGGCTCCGGCTATGCATTCTGGGCCGACCAGGTGATCGCGCTCGACGCGCTCAACCCGCAGGTCGCGGCCCGGCTCGCGCGGGCACTCGAACTGTGGCGCCGCTTCACGCCGGCGCTGCGTGAACAGATGCGCGCGGCGCTGGAAAAAGTCGCCGCGCAGGCCCAGTCGCGCGACGTGCGCGAAATCGTCGAAAAGGCGCTCGCCTGAGCCCCTCGCCGCGCGGGACAGGCCATGTCCCGCGGCGCGCCGGCGCGCGACGCCGGCTTCCCTTCGCTCGGCCGCGGCGCATTGTCCGCCGGCTGCGGGCGCCTGGCAAAAGCCAGGAGGCACGCGGACGAACGGGTAAAATCGCTGCATTGATTCGCCATACCGGAGCCTCGCCATGTCTTTGCAACGCCGCACCACCCTCACGAAGTACCTGATCGAGCAGCAGCGCCAGAACCACAATCTGCCGGCGGACCTGCGCCTGCTGATCGAAGTCGTCGCGCGCGCCTGCAAGGCGATCAGCTATCACGTCAGCAAAGGCGCGCTGGGCGATGCGCTCGGCACCGCCGGCAGCGAAAACGTGCAGGGCGAAGTGCAGAAGAAACTCGACATCCTGTCGAACGAGATCCTGCTCGACGCCAACGAATGGGGCGGCAACCTGGCCGGCATGGCGTCGGAGGAAATGGAGACATTCTTCCCGATTCCGGCGAATTACCCGAAGGGCGAATACCTGCTGGTGTTCGACCCGCTGGACGGCTCGTCGAATATCGACGTCAACGTGTCGATCGGCACGATCTTCTCGGTGCTGCGCTGCCCGGACGGCCAGCAGCCCACCGAGGGCTCGTTCCTGCAGCCGGGCGTGAAGCAGGTGGCGGCCGGCTATGCGGTCTACGGACCGCAAACCGTGCTCGTGCTGACCACCGGCAACGGCGTGAACTGCTTTACGCTCGACCGCGAACTCGGCTCATGGGTGCTGACGCAGAGCGACATGCGCATTCCGGCCGACACGCGCGAATTCGCGATCAACGCGTCGAACGAGCGCCACTGGTACCCGCCCGTCCAGCAATACATCAGCGAGCTGAAGGCGGGCAAGGAAGGCCCACGTCAGGCCGATTTCAACATGCGCTGGATCGCGTCGATGGTGGCCGACGTTCACCGCATCCTGAACCGCGGCGGCGTCTTCATGTACCCGGCGGACAAGCGCACGCCGGACAAGCCCGGCAGGCTGCGCCTGATGTACGAAGCGAACCCGATGGCCTTCATCGTCGAACAGGCGGGCGGCGCGGCGACCAACGGTACGCAGCGCATTCTCGAAATCGAACCGGGCAGCCTGCATGAGCGCGTGGCCGTGTTCCTCGGCTCGAAGAACGAAGTCGACCGTGTGACCCGCTACCACCTGGAAGCAAAAAATTGAGTTTGAGGACTTGCCAAGGCAACAAAGAAGTCCCTATAATCTCGTTTCTCTGATGCCGGAATAGCTCAGACGGTAGAGCAGCGCATTCGTAATGCGAAGGTCGGGGGTTCGATTCCTCTTTCCGGCACCAAAAGATTCAGGCACTGAAGCCCAGTCATTGCGACTGGGCTTTTTGCTTTCTGATTTTTGTTTTCTGTGGCGCTGCAGGCATTGTGTAGGCAAATTTGATCAACGCCGCCAGCCGCGCCTTCGCGCTGGCATTACTGCGGCACGTGGTTCACTGCAATCGAGTGCAGCAGCACCGCCCGATGATGCAAGCGTGAGCGGCGCATGTGCTAGCAGACAATACGTTCCCGTGAGGCATCGTCACGCCGTCTCGACGCTGCGATCCCGAACGTCGGCATAGTACTTCTCGCCGTCGCAATACAGGCCCCGCGGGTCATAGAGCGCACAGGGCCACGAAGTGAAGTGCGCAACGGAATCGTGGACGTGTTCGGCCAGCAGTCCGTCAACGGCGGCTGCCAAGGCGCCTCGGTTATCCCACGCGCTGAGGATCAGGTCTTCATAGGCGGTCCGGTTGCGCGGCTCGGGCGGCGGCCAGTCGCGGTTGCTTGCGGGACGCACGATGGGGTTACGCAGGAATGCCACCCGTTGCACCAGTCTGCGTTGCTCCCGCAACAATTGTCTGGCCTGCTCGTCCGGATGCGGTGGAACGTCATAGGTCCACTTGCCGGGGCTGCACGCGGGATGGTCGGCGTCCGTCGCGGGCCGCACACTTTCGCACGCCGCACTGACCTTTCCATACAGCCGCCCGAGAATGCGCGTATCGCGGGGCTGACGCTCCACCGCTCCGCGCCACTGGAAATTCAGGCGGCGATGCGCGTGCATCAGTGATTCGACGTCGTCCCCGTCTGCGGGCGGCAATGCCGCCATGTAGCCCTGGTACAGGCTTGACACCGGGTCGTCGTCCGGCAGTTCGTAATCTGTTCGCCAGTCTTCCCTCAAATTCTCCGGCAGTCGCATTGGCACTCCAGCCTGGATGGCCTCGGCCAGCATGTGGCGCAAGGGGATGCGCGACAGCAGGTTGCTGCGTCCCTGTACGTCCGGCTCGTATCCCCCGCCCACATCCGAATGCACACCCGGATAAACGACTTCCTCGCAGTGGGCGGGATAGTGGCGGCCTACGCGGACCGAATCAAGCGGAAACGCTTCGCGCACCTCGTGCGCCGAAACGAAATGCACGCAGCGCTCGACTTCGGGCGGTATCGCGAGTTCGCTGGCCCAGTCCAGATGCAGCGTTGGGCCACCCACCGACGCCACCGTATCGAACAGCCCCATGAATCGGATCCGTACCGGCGTGCGCTCTCCATTCGGGGCTTGCCAGATCAGGCCGCTGTCCGTGCGCTGGCACTTTTTTTCAGTCAACCTCCGCACAAACGCCCGCGCCCCGGTCGCACCACGCGAAAAGCCGAAGATCGAGACATCGATAAACTGCATGCAGCGCCACGATGCCGAACTCCAGTCGAGTTCGAGGATTCGCGAGAATTCGGCCAGTGCAAACTGGATACGCATCTCGCCGCCACTGCCCAGCCCCAGCCCCAGTGCACCGCCCTTGTCGTCCGATAGTTTGTCGGTATAGCCCACAAGCTTCGGCACCTTGAATGGAGTGCCCACGCCAGGGATATACGTTGGGGTAGCACCTCTTCCTTTCTGATCGCTGGTTGCGGCACGATAAAGCTTGGCAACGTTCGAGAGGCGCTGTAACGGCTCGTCGATGTCAAGATTATTGCCGCTACCGTCGAAGAAAAACGAGAGCTTGGGATACAGGCGGCATTTGGTATCTCTCAACGAGATAGGGCCTGCCTTGTTAGCGGGGGAAGACAATTCCTGCATTTTTTTCATCCCACCGAACATCACGGCACTGCGAAGATCCTCGTCCGTAACGGGTGCACCAGCCTGGCGTACAGTCATAGCCTAACGATTCCTGTGTGGTTATTTGTCGGCACAGCCAGATCGGTTCGGCGAAAACGCAAGTTCCACCGTGTTGAGGTCGCGCAGGATCACGCAGACGTAGGCATCGTCTTTTCCTGGGTCCGGGTCGTTGTGCGGGCCACTGGAGGGGAAATAGGCGGTGACGGTTTTATGCTCGCGCTTTTTTAGAACGACCTTGGTTTGAGGATCAGACTCTTGGCCCCACGTCCACCGAACCGTGACAGGTTGACGCCAGTCCTTGAGTCCTGGGTAGCAGCAGGCAGCGGCGCCGCCGCCCGAGTGATCATCGGCATCTCCAGCCCAGTACTTGTCCACGAAAATGCTGGTCGCGTACCGGTCGGTGTGATTGATCGGCACCATCGCCATCGCCCGGCCTTCGCTGGCGAAGGGGTCATCGGGCAACGCATGTCCGCATGCCGACAGTGCGATCACCGCACCAGCGGCCAGTGCCGCGGTGCGCCGGGATGCCGCCAGCGAACGGGCAGCGATGAAGAGATACGCAGAATGGCTTTTCCGGACTCCGGGCATGGTCGATTTTCCTTTTTGTGGATTGTTGGCAGGCAAGCGGCGGCGGTAGGCCGCGCTATCTTCAGACTTGAAGTCGGATCACCTTGATATCTGAGCGGCCGGACAGACGCAATCGCCACCAGTCCGAAAATTTGTCATTTATGCCGAAGAGGCGGCGCAGCTGGCGACAGCTAAACCGCTACTGCATCGTCGTCGCCATCGACCGCCCGCGCTTCCCCCGCCATCTTCAGGATCAGGACTTCAGGCGCGGCACGCCTTTCCCGCGCCGCCTCGACAGGTTGTGCCCATCCGTCCTTGTCTACGCGTCACCGGATTACCTCAAGGAGGAAACGATCCAGCCTGCGATGCCCTTTCGCGCCGCGCGTCTGGTCCCGGACCATCTCGAGCCCGATTCTCGGGTTGGTGAGGCACGTTCTGGCCTCGGCGTGCCGGGGTGAACCCAGCGCGAACGCCGTGTGCATCCGGTCTGCGATGACGCGCCTGCGCGGTAGATTCGCGTACTGCTGCTCAGGGGAGTGAAAGCAGTGCGTGGCCTGTTTCGCCACAAGGGAAAGGGGTGATTCGACGGGATCAGAAGCGGCAGGGTAAGGATTCCTCTGTGGTTATTTGTCGGCACAGCCAGACGCTGACGGCGAGAACTCCAGTTCCACCGTGTTGAGGTCGCGCAGGATCACGCAGACGTAGGCATCGTCTTTTCCTGGGTCCGGGTCGTTGTGTGGGCCACTGGAGGGGAAGTGAGTAACGACCGTGTGCGGTGCGTCCGGCATCGTTACGGCCTTCGTCCTGGGATCTTCTTCCCAGCCCCAGGTCCACCTGACCGTCACAGGCTGTTTCCAGTCCTTCAGCCCCGGATAGCAGCAGGCAGCGGCGCCGCCGCCTGACTGGTGCGTTACATCTCCAGCCCAGTACTTGTCCACGAAAATATTGACCGCGTACCGGTCGGTGTGATTGATCGGCACCATCGCCATCGCCTGGCCTTCGCTGGCGAAGGGGTCATCGGGCAACGCATGTCCGCATGCCGACAGTGCGATCACCGCACCAGCCGCCAGTGCCGCGGTGCACCGGGATGCCGCCAGCGAACGGGCAGCGATGAAGAGATACACAGAATGGCCTTTCCGGACTCCCGGCATGGTCGATTTTCCTTTTTGTGGATTGTTGGCAGGCAAGCGGCGGCGGTGGGCCGCACTATCTTCAGACTTGAAGTGCGCCCACCTTGATAGCTAATCAGCTAGATAACGGCAATCTCACGCAGTCCGAAATTTTGCAAACTATTGTCAAGACACAATGCCGCTGGCCCACACAAATGCAAAAGCCGTGAGCTTCCCCTGAATTTTCGCCTTCCAGCAGGTCGTGTATAAACTCGACCCAAAGGAAGGAAAGAAGAAATGTTCAAGGTACCGCACCAGGTGTACACGGCAGAGTTCAAGGAAGCTGCCGTGCAACGAGTCAAGGACGGGCAAGGCGTGAGCGCCGTGGCCCGCGAATTGGGTATGTCGACGCAGACGCTGCGCAACTGGCTCAAGGCGTCCGAAGCCGGCAAGCTGAACGGCGCCGGGGCGAAGGTCGTCACGGCAGAACAGATGGAGCTCTCGCGCCTTCGAGCGGAGAACAAGCGCTTGCAGATGGAGCTGGAAATCGCAAAAAAAGCGGCGGCGTTCTTCGCGAAGGACCTCCTGTGAAGTACGCCTGGATTGACACGCAGTGCCGGCACTATCCGCTGTCGGCGTTGTGCGAGGTCCTTGATGTCAGCGTGAACGGCTATCGAGCCTGGAAGCGCGGCGGCACGCCCGAGCGTCAGCGGCTGACCGATGCGCAGTTGCTCACGTTGATTCGGACGATTCACGCTCAGTACAAGGGCGCCTACGGCTCGCCGCGCATGACTGAGGAGGTTCGCGCTCGCGGCTTTCCAGCCAGCAAAGCACGGGTGGAGCGGCTGATGAGCAACAACGGTATTCGAGCCCGCCACAAGCGCCGTTATCGGGTGACAACCGATTCTCGACACAAACTGCCGGTCGCGCCGAACGTGTTGAACCGCAACTTCACGCCGGCCGAGCCCAATCAGGTGTTCACGTCGGACATCACGTACATCTGGACGGACGAAGGCTGGCTGTATTTGGCCGTCACGCTGGACCTGTTCAACCGGGAAGTCGTGGGCTGGTCCGTCAAGCCGCGCATGACGGCGGACCTTGTGACCGATGCACTGACGATGGCATGGTTCCGCCGCCGGCCCGCGCCCGGCGTGCTGCATCACTCGGACAGAGGCAGTCAATACGCGAGTCAAGAATTCCAGCGCAAGCTGAACTCGTACGGCATGCGCTGCTCGATGAGCCGCAAAGGCAGTTGCTGGGATAACGCGCCGACAGAAAGCTTCTTCAACAGCCTGAAGAACGAGCGGGTACACGGCACGAGGTATCGCACGCATCGCGAAGCCGTGGCGGACTTGTTCGAATACATTGAAGTGTTTTATAACCGCAGTCGTCGTCATTCATCACTCGGCTTCGTGTCGCCAACCCAGTTCATGCAAAACTGGCTTGCGGCTCAGCGAACAAAGGAAACGGCTGCATAACCCGGGGCCTCTGGAAGGCGAAAAACCGAGGGAACCTCACCGTCCAAGGGCGGCTCTGCTATTGGCTCGTCGTCGTGCCAGCAGGAATGTTCAAGGGGTTGGCCCGGCTGGCCAGGCCCGTCGACGATTTCATCCATCGCGGCACGCCGCGTCGCGAAGTGCCGACCGTGCAGTCGTGCAACCTTCAGCGAACCCCACAGACTTTCGGTCAGCGCATTATTCCAACAATCGCCACGCCAGCTCATCGACGAACGCATGCCGTGCGCCTTAAGCGCGTCTTGGAAGAGTCCGCTGCAATACTGGCTGCCCCGGTCGCTTGCGAAATCACGCCGGCTTCGGGGCGGCGCCGGAACCATGCCATGCGCAGCGCGTCCGTGACCCGCTCGGCCGTCATAGGCTGTTGCATCGACCAGCCCACCCCTGCCAGTTGGGCAGGTCGATTATGACGGCCAGATACAGTCAGCCTTCGGCCGTCCCCACATACGCAATGTCACTCGTCCAGACCCGATGCGGCGCTGTGGCCGTGAAGTTGCGCTCCAACAGATCCGGCACGATCAGCAAGTTGTGGTTCGAGCTCATCGTCGCCATGTCGTTGCGCCCGCGCTGCTCCAACGTGTCCGCGCCGCGCTCGCCAAGACCCGCTGCGCTCACACGCGGACCGTCGACGCGTAAGACCAGATGCAGACCATTCAGCCGAATCAGACGTAAGCAATCGTTAAATTTTATTCGGCGATTCAACCGAAGTGCGCGCTGTACCGTTAAAGCAACAAAGGCGCTTTGAAAACGAATGTTGCCGCCCGGTCCCGCTGGTGCCAGACAGCGACTGTGGCAGATAATGATTCCGTAAAGGAGAAACACCATGGATGCCAAACCGCCCAAGATTCCCTCCCCGGACAAGGTGTTCAGCCCGGATCCGGAACCGGCGGGCGTTGAATTCCTCGGCGCGGAGTTGCCCGAACACGTACGCGCGTTCTTTGACGAACAGCGCAAGGCGTGCGAGCAGAAGTAAGCGTGCCGCCCTCTTCGGGTGCGCGCCAACGCACGCGCCAGATGTCCCGTCACGGGAAGCGGCATCGTTTCGCCACAAAAATGCGCGCTCGCGCACATCGGGCTCGATCGGGTATGCTGCGACCTTCCGCGCTCCCGTCGGCCGCCGACCTGCCTCCATGCGTTTTCCGCTACGTCATCCAGTTTGCTGCGCGCTCGCACTGTCCGCCGCGCTTGCCTGTGCCACGCCGGGTGCGGTCGCGGATAGCGGCGACACCGCGCTCACGAATCTGATCTCCCTCGTCTCGCAACGCCTCGCGCTCGCCGAACCGGTCGCGCGCTGGAAGTGGGCGCACCACAAGCCGATCACGGATGCGCCGCGCGAAGCCGCCCTGCTCGCCGGCGTCGAAAAGCGCGCGGCCTCGGCGCAGGTCGATCCCGCGTTCGCCCACGCGTTCTTCGAGGACCAGATCGACGCAAGCAAGGAAGTGCAACACGCGCTGTTCGACCAGTGGCGCAGCACGGCTGCGCCGACGGGCGCCGCGCCCGACCTCGCCAGCCAGATCCGTCCTGAACTGGATCGCCTGACGCCGTTGATGATCGCAGCACTGAGTCGCGTGCAGACGCTGCGCGACGCGCCGGACTGCCCGATGCGCGTTGCCGGCAGCCTCGCCAACTGGAAAAACCTGACGCGCTATGACTCATCGCGCTCGGACGCGCTCGCGCATGCGCTGGGACACGTCTGCGCGACGGGCGGCGTCGGCGCGACCAGCTAGGCAGCGGTCACGGCGTCCGCGGTGGCGCTCGTCGCGAGCGGCACCACGCGCAAACCGCGCGCGAGCTGCATCTGCATGATCCTGCACGTCGCAGGCTCGAATGCCCCCGTTTGCTGCGCGACGCATAATGCCTCCGCCTGCGCGAGCGTGGCGGCCTGGCCGAGATAGCGCCAACGGTCGATCACATGAAATACCCGCGCGGGTGCGCGCGGGTCGCGCTCCTCGAAGGCGACCGCGCCCCCAAACGGCCAGGCCGCCTCGCCCACGAGGCCGCGCACGGCGCGCGGCACGCGATTCTGCGCCGGACGCAGCGTGGCTATCCACTGCGCCTCGGCCAGCATGGCGCCAATTTCGCCGCCGGTTGCGAGCCACTCGACGCGCCGCACCAGCTGCGCGAGACGCACGTCCTTTGACGAGCGCCGTTCGCCGCTCAGATGCGCACGCAAACGCTGACGGACCCGCACGCTGCGGCCGACGTAAAGCGGCGCGCCGTCTTCGCCGAAAAACGCGTAGACGCCACACCCGGCCGGCGCGGTATCGAGCAGGTCCTCCGTGATAGTGCCGGCCAGCCGGTAGCGGCGCATCGTGCGCTCGATCTGGCCGCGCAGCACGTCATCCGGTACCAGCGCATGCAGACGTTGCCAGAACTGCCAGAGCAGATCGGCGTCGGCGAGCGCCCGGTGACGATCGGACGGCACCAGCGCGTGGCGCTCGACGAGCGCGTCGAGCCCGTGACGCTTTTCCGCCGGGAACAGCGCGCGCGAGAGGCGCACGGTGCACAGCACATCCGGGTTGAACGCCAGTCCGACCCGGCCAAACTCGCTGCGCAGAAACCCATGGTCGAAACTTGCGTTGTGCGCCACAAAGAGCTTTCCGCTCAGCCGCTCGTACAGTTCGGGCGCGATCGCGCCGAACGTGGGGGCGCCACGCACCATCGCGTCGGTAATACCGGTTAGTTGCTGGATGAAAGGCGGAATGGATTGCTGCGGATCGACCAGCGTGCTCCAACGCGACACGCCATCGGGCCCCACCTCCACGACACCGACCTCGGTGATGCGATGCTGGCCGGCTGTTCCACCCGTGGTTTCGAGATCCACAAAGGCAATCGGCACGTCGATAGCGGGTTTCTGCAAAAACGGTTCGGGCATGAGAAGAGCATCAGAAGCGGGTATCCGCCAAGTATGCATCAGTTGCGGCGGCGGGTTGCACACTCCCGGGCGCCGGCTGACCTTCGGGCACGTTTCTTTTCGGATAACCGACGCCCGAGGCGATTTGCCCGGCTGCTTTCGGTGCGCGACCCGCATCGATTCCGTATTTTCCCCAATTGAAATCAGAAAATAACACGGACTGATCTACTGATTTAAATGAGTCTTCATCGTACGGATAGCCGGAAAATCCTGCCGGCGCTGCCAACACCTGGATGACGGGCAGACTCCCCGCATTCATGCGCGGCACCGGCATAACACCGGCATAAAAAAGCCCCCGCTCGCGCGGGGGCTCGGTGATGCGTGCGCAGGCACTCGCGATGCCTGCGCGAGCGGACCTCTCAGAGCGGGTGAATGTTCGCCGCCTGCTTGCCCTTCGGGCCTGTCCTGATCTCGAACGACACGCGCTGGTTCTCCTTCAGCGACTTGAAGCCCTCGGTACGGATCTCCGAAAAGTGCGCGAACAGATCTTCACCGCCGGAGTCCGACGTGATGAAGCCGAAGCCCTTAGCATCGTTGAACCATTTGACGATACCGGTTTCCATTTTCCAGTTTTCCTCGAAATTTTGATTAAAGCGGGCAATGCCCTCACGCCGATTACGATGCTGCTCCGAATAGCGACACATGAAAATCCCGACGCCATCTCGTCAACTAATCGAAAATTCAGCAGTGCCGTTATAAAGGGAACGAAGAGCGATCGTCAAGTGAATTTTCAAACAACTTATCTCAATTAAATGCCGGGCGGATGATGCGCCTAGGCGCGACGTGATATCTCAAAAAATAAGCGGCGGCCGCAATCAAACCTGAGAATCCATCGGATTCGTCATTTTTACTGGGATGGTCACGAATACAGGGGATGCGGTAATTTTGATATATAAATGTAACAAAATCTGTCAATCGTAAGTGTTTGTCCGGGTTGTAGTCGCCCGTCACGCAGCCCATGCTTGATCTGTTGGTCCGTATCGGAGATACGCATAATGAATACACTACGTCGCTTCCTTGCCTGGCTTGCCCCATCCCGCCGCGCAGCCCGTTCCGACGAGGCTGGACAAAACCCGTCGAGCGCGTCGGCGCTCGATATCGACCCGATGTGGCACGGCGATCACTGGCAGAATCTTCTGTCATCCCCGATGGATGCACGCCATTATGTGATGGAAGACTGGAGCGTCAGCACCGATTTCGATTCGCTGTCGTCGGGTTTCGCCCAGCACGCGCACTAGCACGCGATTCAGCCGCAGCGCAAAAAAAAGCGCGACTGGGGAGTCGCGCCGACAAAGGTTTGGAGATCTTTTTCGTCAACGAAAAAGTCCGCTTCGGAAAGCGGAGTCACCAGTATACCGGCGCCCGTTCAGGCGATTCACGACGTAATCAGCAATCATCTATTGCGCAGCCAACAACAATCAGAATGTTTCATTGTTTGATCGTTGTTTTTTCACGTCGATTCGTGTAGCAATTGAACAACGCACGAAGGTTGACACCTCTTTCATATTCCGACGCAAGTGCTGGAAAGCCTTGGCTGACAAGGACTTTTCGTTACAGCAGCCATAATTTCACAGCAAGGAATAAATTATTGCGCGAATCGGAATGCCCGATCTGCGACCACATCCCTACACTCTGCCTGTCCGGAAACACGTGCGCTACGGCGCACTGTCTCGCGAGTGCGCCGTCTCTGGCAGCGCAACGCATGACGTTTCCTCGAAGCCTGGGTTCTCTAGCCCATCCTGTTCTCGGAGTTACAAAGATGAAAAAGACACTCATGGTCGCGGCCCTGTCGGGCGTTTTCGCTACTGCTGCGCACGCACAGAGCAGCGTCACGCTGTATGGTTTGATCGATGCGGGCATCACCTACACGAACAACCAGAGTGGCCATTCCGCCTGGCAGGAAACCAGCGGCTCGGTGAACGGCAGCCGTTTCGGTCTGCGCGGTTCGGAAGACCTCGGCGGCGGCCTGAAGGCAATCTTCACGTTGGAAAACGGCTTCGGCATCAACAACGGCTCGCTGAAGCAGAATAGCCGCCTGTTCGGCCGTCAGGCGTTCGTCGGCCTGGCAAGCGACCAGTACGGTTCGGTCACGCTGGGTCGCCAGTACGACAGCGTTGTCGATTTCGTCGGCCCGCTGGCCCTGACCGGCACCGGCTACGGCGGCACGGAGTTCGCCCACCCGTTCGATAACGACAACCTCGACAACTCGTTCCGGATCGACAACTCGGTCAAGTACTCGAGCGCGAACTACGGCGGCTTCAAGTTCGGCGCCCTGTACGGCTTCTCGAACCAGGCGGGCGGTTTCGCAAATAACCGTGCATACAGCCTCGGCGGTTCGTATACGTACGGCGGCCTGAACGTCGGTGCAGGCTACCTGCAACTGAACAACAGCGTGAGCGGCGGCGCCCTGACGAACACAAGCGGCGCACTGTCGGGCGACAACACGTTCGTCGCGGGCCGTCAGCGAACCTGGGCAGCCGGCCTGAACTACGGTTTCGGCCCGGCAACGGTCGGTTTCGTGTACTCGCAAACCAACCTGAACCAGGCATACGGCATCTCCGCAAGCAACTCGGGCACCAGCGACGGTCTCGCCCTGAACGGCAGCAGCGCGCACTTCCAGAACTTCGAGCTGAACGGCCGCTACGCGCTGACCCCGGCCCTGAGCCTGGCAGCAGCCTACACGTACACGCAAGCGTCGGTCGACGGCGTGCGTCCGAAGTGGAACCAGTTCAACCTGCAAACGGACTACGCCCTGTCCAAGCGCACGGATGTCTATCTGCAAGGCGTGTATCAGCGTGTGAACCAGGGTTCGGGCGTCGACGCAGTCATCAACGGCGTGGACGCTTCGTCGACCAACAGCCAGGTCGCCGTGACGGCGGGTCTGCGTCACCGCTTCTAAGCCGCCTCTAAGCCGCTTGTAAGCAGCATCTAAGGCGCCGGCTTCGGTAATGCCAAAGCCGGCGCCTTACAGCGTGAAAAAGGCGCCGCTTTTGCGGCGCCTTTTTTTATGCCTGGCGTCAGGCCGCGACATCCGGCGGCGGATACTGGACATCGAGAATATCAATCTGCTCCGGCCCGGCGGGCGTATGCAACGTGACCTGGTCACCGACCCGCGCCTTGACGAGCGCACGCGCGATCGGCGAGATCCAGCTGACATGGCCGCGATCGAGGTCGACTTCGTCCACACCGACGATTGTCACGCTGCGTACATCGCCATCCTGCATCGCATATTCGACGGTTGCACCGAAAAATACCTGATCGACGTTCTCCTGCTTGCTGCTGTCCACGACCTCCGCCAGGTCGAGCCGTTTGGTCAGGAATCGGATCCGGCGGTCGATCTCCCGCAAACGGCGCTTCCCGTAGATATAGTCGCCGTTCTCCGAGCGGTCGCCGTTCGACGCCGCCCAGGACACCAGTTTGACCACCTCGGGGCGCTCGGTGTCGATCAGATGCAGCAACTCATCCCGCAGGCGGCGATGGCCGGCCGGCGTAATGTAATTTTTCGCGCCCGCCGGAATGGCTGGCTGCGCGACGTCGAGATCGTCATCGTTGTCCTCGCTCGACTCTTTGACAAAAGCCTTGTTCATGGTCTTCCATTGACTGCGGTACGTCCGGTTTTCAAGGTTACACGATCATTGCGCGAGCACAAATCACGGCTTCACACTTCCCTTTTTTTCGGGCTCTGCTATAATCTCTTTTCTGCGTGCGGCTGTAGCTCAGTTGGATAGAGTACTTGGCTACGAACCAAGGGGTCGTGGGTTCGAATCCTGCCAGCCGCGCCATTTATTCGAGGGCCTCCCTCCGGGGAGGCCCTGTTGTTTTGCCGGTTCTAGTGTCACCCGGTTTGCGTGCGGCTGTAGCTCAGTTGGATAGAGTACTTGGCTACGAACCAAGGGGTCGTGGGTTCGAATCCTGCCAGCCGCGCCACTCGTCAAGGGCCTTCCTTATGGAAGGCCCTTTGTTTTTGGTTCATTGTTGGACGATCCCGGCCGCTCATTCAGGCCATCCGTGCCCTTGAGCCACCACCGCGAGGCAAAGCAGCACCCTTCCCCGCCGCCGCTTTCAGTAATCGGCCCGCTCGCGGTCGATGCGCATTCCACCGTCGTGACGATGGTGCCCCTCCTCGCTCGGGCGTTCGCGCGCAATCCGCATCACGTCCGGGTTGGTCCGCACCCGGCGCATCACGTTAGCCAGGTGGACACGGTCGCTGACCTGGATCACGAACCGCAGCACGGTGGATTCCTGCGACAGATCTTCGTCCATCGCGATGTGGACAATATTCGCATCCGCGGACGTAATGTCCGCCGCCACCCGCGCGAACACGCCTTTTGTATTCTTCACCAGCACCTTGACCGCGACGTCGAACAGACGCCCCGGCTGAGGCGCCCATGCTACATCGATCCAGCGACCCGGATCGCGCCGGTGGATGCGTTGCGCGACCCGACAGTCCGTGGTGTGGATCGCCATGCCGAGGCCGATCCCGATATAGCCCATGATGTCGTCACCCGGAATCGGCCGACAGCAGGCCGACAACTGCACCGACATCCCTTCGGTCCCGGTGATCACGACCGGCGGCGCATGCGGATGATGCGCCTCGGAACGCGGACTGTCGTCGTCCGCGTCGCGCCCGCTCATCAGCACCTCGATGCGCTTGGCCATCACGGCGGCGACGCGGCGGCCCAAGCCGATATCCGCGAAAATTTCCTGGCGGCTCTTGTTGCCGGTCCACTGCACGAGCTTGTCCCACACTTCCGGCGTGACATCAGACAACGCGAGCTCGTAACCCTTGAGCGCCTGGTCGACGAGACGCTCGCCAAGCTGGACCGACTCGTTCAGCCGCATCGTCTTCAGATAGTGCCGGATCGCCGAGCGCGCCTTGCCGGTGCGTACGAAACCGAGCCACGCCGGATTCGGCTTCGAATACGGCGCCGTGATGACTTCGACGATGTCGCCGCTCTTGAGCTCGGTACGCAGCGGCAGCAACTCGTTGTTGATCTTGACCGCGACGCACTGGTTGCCGAGGTCGCTGTGGATCGAATACGCGAAGTCGAGCGCAGTCGCGCTACGCGGCAGCGCCATGATCTTCGACTTCGGCGTGAATACGTAGACCGCATCCGGGAACAGGTCGATCTTCACGTGTTCGAGAAACTCGCTCGAATCACCCACTTCGCTCTGGATGTCGAGCAGCGACTTGAGCCACTGATGCGCGCGCTTTTGCACGTCGTTCAGGTCCGCGCCGCCGTTCTTGTAAAGCCAGTGCGCGGCGACGCCCGCTTCCGCGATCTCGTGCATCTTGCGGGTGCGCACCTGAAACTCGATCGGTGCGCCGAACGGACCCACCAGCGTCGTGTGCAGCGACTGGTAGCCGTTCACCTTCGGAATCGCGATGTAGTCCTTGAACTTGCCTGGCACCGGTTTGTAGAGCGCATGCAGCGCGCCGATGCACGTATAGCACTCCAGCGCGCTCTCGACGACCACGCGAAAACCGTACACGTCGAGCACCTGGGAAAACGACAACTGCTTGTCGCGCATCTTCTTGTAGATGCTGAAGATGGTTTTCTCGCGGCCCGTGACTTCCGCGTCGATCTGCGCGTCGGCAATCGCGCGCTGCACGGATTCGAGTATCTTGCTGACGACTTCGCGCCGGTTGCCGCGCGCTGCCTTGACGGCCTTCTCCAGCGTCGCGTAGCGATGCGGATTGAAGTTCGCGAAGCTCAGATCCTGCAGCTCGCGATAGGTATTGTTCAGACCGAGCCGATGCGCAATCGGCGCGTAGATATCGAGCGTTTCGCGCGCGACCCGCCGGCGCTTTTCCGGCGGCACCGCGCCGAGCGTGCGCATGTTGTGCAGCCGGTCCGCAAGCTTCACGAGAATCACGCGCACGTCGCGCGCCATCGCGAGCAGCATCTTGCGGAAGTTTTCCGCCTGCGCTTCCTCGCGGTTGCGAAACTCCATCTTGTCGAGTTTCGACAGGCCGTCGACCAGTTCCGCGACTTTCGCGCCGAAGCGCTCCGCGAGCTCGGCCTTCGTGACGCCCTGGTCCTCCATCACGTCATGCAGCAGCGCCGCCATGATGGACTGCGCGTCGAGCTTCCAGCCCGCGCAGATCTCCGCAACCGCTACCGGATGCGTGATGTACGGCTCGCCGCTCTGGCGATACTGGCCGAGATGCGCTTCGTCGCTGAAATGGAAGGCTGCCTTGATGTCCTTGATCTCTTCCGGCGACAGGTAGCCGGAGAGCGCCGAGGTGAGCCCGGCGATCGATACGACGTCGTGCCGGCGCGGCTGCTCCGGCGTGGCGGTGGGTCCGAACAGATGGCGGAACGACTGTTCGAGGACCGCGTCGATGTACTTGCGCGCAGAACCGGGAGCACCGCTGTCGTGGGCGTCGCGCTCCACTTCGTTGACGGACGGCGAGGGGGTGGTACTCATGTTCGCCTCCGTATCGGTTTGGGCGCCGGTCTGCACGCTTGAGGGGGATGACATGCCCGTCGAAACGGGCGAAGCGTACCTTAGACCGGTACCTTCTTCAGCATTTCGATGCCGACCTGGCCCGCCGCAATTTCGCGCAGCGCAACCACCGTGGGTTTGTCGCGGCTTTCGATCTTCGGCGTGTGGCCTTGAGCGAGCTGACGCGCGCGATAGGTTGCAGCGAGCGCCAGTTCGAAACGGTTCGGGATCTGTTTCAGGCAGTCTTCGACGGTAATGCGGGCCATGTTGGGTTCCTTCTCAGTATGACGCTTATTCTACCTTATGTGACCGGCGCCTCGCCGCGCTCACGCGTGCGGCTGATGGATGCCGAGCTGCACGAAAAGGCCGGTGTGGCGCGCGTATTGCGACGCGAAGCGCAGCCGCGTTGCCGACACGACGCATTGCAGTTCGTGCAGCGCGCGCTCGAAGTTCTCGTTGATCACCACGTACTCCGCTTCGGCCGCGTGCCCCATCTCGCCGCCGGCCGCGAGCAGCCGCCGCGTGATCACGTTCGGCTCGTCCTGGCCGCGCTTTTTCAGGCGCTCCTCGAGCGCGTCGAGCGACGGCGGCAGGATGAAGATGCCGACCGCGTTGTGGAACTGCTTTTTCACCTGCTGCGCGCCCTGCCAGTCGATTTCGAGCAGCACGTCGTGACCGCTTTTCATCTGCTCCTCGATCCACACGCGCGACGTCGCATAGTAGTTGCCGTGCACCTCGGCGCTTTCGAGAAACTCTCCGGCCGCGTGACGCTTCAGGAAGTCGTCGACCGTCGTGAAGTGATAGTGCTCGCCGTCCTGCTCCTTCGGACGCGGCGGGCGCGTCGTGTACGAAATCGACAGCCGGATCGCGTCGTCCTGCGCGAGCAGCGCGTTCACGAGCGTCGACTTGCCGGCGCCCGACGGCGCGACCACCATGAACAGGTTGCCGGGGTACGCGCCGGCATACGGATTGTGCGGGGCGTGGCTTTCGCGTTTGAGATCGGTCATTGCGTGGGTTGCTCCAGGATTACTCCAGATTCTGCACCTGCTCGCGCATCTGCTCGATCAGCAGCTTGAGCGTCATCGACGCATCCGCGATCTCCTTGGCCGCCGCCTTCGAACCGAGCGTGTTCGCTTCGCGGTTGAGCTCCTGCATCATGAAGTCGAGACGCTTGCCGACCTTGCCGCCCTTCTCGATGACGTGACGCGTCTCGTTCAGATGCGCGGTGAGGCGCGACAGCTCCTCCGCGATATCGATGCGGATGCCGTACATCGTCACTTCCTGACGGATGCGCTCGGCGACTTCCTCGCGCGAGATACTGGTTGCCGCGGCGTCCGGCGCGGCAATGCCGAGCGCTTCCTGCAGGCGCTCGACAATCTTCTGCTGATGCTTCGCGATCAGCTCCGGCATCATCGGCGTGACCTTCGCGACGATCGCCTCCATCTCGGTCACGTTCCCGAGCAGCATCGACGCCAGTTGCGCGCCTTCGCGCGCGCGCACGTCGACGAGATCGGCGATCGCCTGCTTGCCGCAGCCGAGCACCGCGTCGCGCAGCGTGTCCGCGTCGACGCCGCTCTCGGCCAGCACGCCCGGCCAGCGCAGAATCTCGCCGGTACGCAGGCGCCCGGCCTCCGGAAACGCGCCGAGCACGGCGCGCTCGAGTTGCGCGAGTTGCGCGAGCGCATCGCGGTTGAGCGCACCGGCGTTGGCCGACTGCTCGCTGCGCTGCAGATTGATGCGGATGTCGACCTTGCCGCGCGACAGCCGGTTCATCAACATCTCGCGCAGCGTCGGCTCGCACACGCGCACGTCTTCGGGCATGCGGAAATTGAGGTCGAGAAAGCGCGAATTCACCGTGCGCAGTTCGACCGACACGCTCGCGCCGCCATTGCCGGACGCCGCCGCGAGCTCGCGCGTGGCGCTCGCGTAGCCGGTCATGCTGTAGATCATCGTAGGTCTCGCGATGGGGGCCGGCCCGCGCACGGGACAGCCGGTGAATCGAATCGCCCGGCGTGTACGAGACGCGGGACGGGGAAGCCTCATTATCCCATGTTTGACGCCGCGCCCCGACGCACGGGCGCTCCCGGCGCACGTCCGGCGCACGTCCGGCGCGCGTGCGGTGCGCGTGCGGTGCGCGTGCGGTGCGCGTCCGGTGCGCGTCCGGTGCGCGTCCGGTGCGTATCCGGTGCGTATCCGGTGCGTATCCGGTGCGTATCCACCGCACTCCCGCCGCGCGTCCGGCGCGCGTGCGCCGGAGACCGGGCCGCGCGCGGCGATCAGCGGTAAAATTTCGTTCTTTGCCCTCCACGCGCCCGTTTTCCGGAAGAACCATGAACCACACGACCCTACGTCCAGGCGGCCGCCACGCCGATCAACTGCGCGATGTCCGCATCACGCGCCACTACACGAAGCATGCGGAGGGCTCGGTACTCGTCGAGTTCGGCGACACCAAGGTGATCTGCACGGCGAGCGTCGCGGAGAGCGTGCCCGCGTTCCTGCGCGAGCGCGGCGAGGGATGGCTCACCGCCGAATACGGGATGCTGCCGCGCGCCACCCATACCCGCGGCGACCGTGAAGCCGCGCGCGGCAAGCAGACGGGCCGCACCCAGGAAATCCAGCGCCTGATCGGCCGGGCGCTGCGCGCGGTGTTCGATCTCGAAGCGCTCGGCACGCGCACGCTGCATCTGGACTGCGACGTGATCCAGGCGGACGGCGGCACGCGCACCGCCAGCATCACCGGCGCCTTCGTCGCCGCGCACGACGCCGTCGCGACGCTGCTCGCGAGCGGCAAGCTCGCCCGCTCGCCGATCCGCGATTTCGTCGCGGCGGTGTCGGTCGGCGTGTATCGCGGCATGCCGGTGCTCGACCTCGACTACACCGAGGACTCGCAATGCGACACCGACATGAACGTCGTGATGACCGGTGCCGGCGGCTTCGTCGAAATCCAGGGGACCGCCGAAGGCGCGCCGTTCTCGCGCGACGAAATGAACGCGCTGCTCGATCTCGCGCGCGACGGCATCGGTACGCTCGTCGGACTGCAGAAGGCAGCGCTGGGGCTCGCCCGTGATTAACCCCGCCACCGGGAACACCCCCAGGGACGCCATCGAGCCAGCGAACGCGCAGCGACACGCCGCGCTGCGCCGGGTGGTTCTCGCGTCGAACAACGCCGGCAAGCTGCGCGAGTTCGCCGCGCTGCTCGACGCCGCCGGCATCGAGCTGATCGCGCAGGGCGCGCTCGGCGTGAGCGAGGCGGACGAGCCGTATCCGACCTTCGTCGAAAACGCGCTCGCGAAGGCCCGCCATGCGGCGCAGCACACCGGCCTGGCGGCGCTCGCCGACGACTCCGGGCTGTGCGTGCCCGCGTTGCGCGGCGCGCCGGGCGTCTACTCCGCGCGTTACGCGCAGCTTGCCGGCGGCCCGAAGAGCGACGCGGCGAACAACGCCCGCCTCGTCGAGCAGTTGCGCGGCGCCACGGATCGCCGCGCGTACTACTTCTGCGTGCTGGTGCTCGTGCGGCACGCGGACGATCCCGAACCGCTGATCGCCGAAGGGCGCTGGCACGGCGAAATCGTCGACGCGCCGCGCGGCGCGAACGGTTTCGGCTACGACCCGCACTTCCTGTTACCCGAGCTGAACGCGACCGCGGCCGAGCTCGATCCGCCGACAAAAAACGCCCTCAGCCATCGCGCACGCGCGTTGCGGCAGCTGCTCGCCCGCCTCGCGGAGGAAGCGTGATTCCGCTGCATCCGGCACAGGGCGGCGCCGGCGCGCTCACGGCGTTCACGTCGCCCGGCCGCATCCGGCTCGGCGCGCTCCCGCCGCTCGCGCTGTACGTGCACTTCCCGTGGTGCGTGCGCAAGTGCCCGTACTGCGATTTCAATTCGCACGAATGGAAAGGCGAGACCTTTCCGGAGGCCGAATACCTCGATGCGCTGCGCACCGACCTCGAACTCGCGCTGCCGCTCGTCTGGGGACGCCAGGTCCATACGGTGTTCATCGGCGGCGGGACGCCGAGCCTGCTGTCGGCGGCGGGACTCGACCGGCTGCTGTCGGACGTGCGCGCGCGGCTGCCGCTCGATGCGGATGCCGAAATCACGCTCGAAGCCAATCCCGGCACCTTCGAGGCCGACAAGTTCGCGCAGTTTCGCGCGAGCGGCGTGAACCGGCTGTCGGTCGGGATCCAGAGCTTCAACGCGGCGCACCTGAAGGCGCTCGGACGCATCCACGACGCCGCGCAGGCGCGTCACGCGGTGGAAGTCGCCGCGCACACGTTCGAGAACTTCAATCTGGACCTGATGTACGCGCTGCCCCAGCAGACGCTCGACGAATGCCGCGCCGACGTCGACACCGCGCTGTCGTTCGCGCCGCCGCATCTGTCGCTGTATCACCTGACGCTGGAACCGAACACGCTGTTCGCGAAATTTCCGCCCGCGCTGCCCGACGACGACCTGTCCGCCGACATGCAGGACTGGATTCACGAGCGCACCGCGGCGGCCGGCTACACGCGCTACGAAGTGTCGGCGTATGCCCAGCCGGGGCGGCAAAGCCGGCATAACCTGAATTACTGGCGTTTCGGCGACTATCTCGGGATCGGCGCAGGCGCGCATTCGAAGCTGTCGTTTCCGAATCGCATCCTGCGGCAGATGCGGCACCGGCATCCGGCAACCTTCATCGCGCAATGCCAGGCCGGCACGCCGATCCAGGAGGAACACGAGGTCGGACCGCACGATCTGCCGTTCGAGTTCATGCTGAACGCGCTGCGGCTCACCGAGGGCTTCGCGGTGCATCAGTTCGTCGAACGCACCGGCATGTCGATGACCTCGATCGAACCGGCGCTGCGCGAGGCCGAGCAGCGCGGCCTGATCGCACGCGATCATCAGCGGATCGCCCCGACGCCGCGTGGGCAGGCGTTCCTGAACGATCTCCAGGCGCTGTTCCTGAAAGAAGGCACGTGACGACGCGCATGCCTGCCGGGCGGACGCGGTTTCGGGTTACAATTTGCGGTTTGGAGGTGTGGCCGAGCGGTTTAAGGCACCGGTCTTGAAAACCGGCGAAGGAGCAATCCTTCCGTGAGTTCGAATCTCACCGCCTCCGCCACGATCGAACACTAAGCCGTTGAATCTAAACAAGATTCAACGGCTTTTTAATTTTCAACTCACAATTCGACGATCAATCCGGCGCGACGATCAATCCGGCGCGGAGCGGCAAATCTTGGGGCTGTAGTTGTATCCACATTGCGTATGGGTTGCTCGCACAAGTAGTCCACCCTCGTTACTCTCCTCCGTGCAAGAGGCCAAACAGGCCGCGCGAAATGCTCCCGAGAAGTCTGCTGCATCAAGCTATGCCAGTGATCTGGCCGATCTTCAGAGGCGGTTTCTGGCTGCACACAGCATGTCGCCACAGCAAAAGGGCTACGAACTTGAGAAGATTTTCGTTCAGTTGATGAAACTCAGCGACATCCCTGTCGTTGAGCCCTTTCGCGTTGCGGGTCTAGCCGTATTTCCTTTGGCGGGTCGTTGGGTGGGTAGGCACCCACTCTCCATCGGACCAGGGTGCGGGCTTCGGGCCAATTTCCTCGGACCAGGCTTAAAGTCGATCAAGACGGTGCGTGCGCATGGCGCGGGCCGGTAACGGCAGCAGTCAGGCAGAGCCGCGCGATGGGACCCGATGTTCTTCGTCAAGCGCGAGGGGCCAACCGGGGTGGGCAGATGGTGCGCGCACGCAGCCTGGCAAACAGGGCGTTGCGGTGTCGCCGGGCCCGTGCGACGCGCGCCTGGTGGTAGCGCTTACGCTGCCGGGGTTTGTGCGAGGAAAGGCCTGTGAGAGACGAATGCCGGCCTGGGCAAGCCGACGATCTTTGATTTACAGATAAACAAGTTCGAGCGTAGCTGAGCCGTCGAGCTCGACATCACCCGACAGGGGCAATTCGTCAGCCTTGTTGAGAACCGTCCAGACCCGAAGCGTACCCGTCAGGTTCTTAAATGCAGTCGGCGCGTTGTTGTCGGTCGTCGACCAGGAGTAGTACCAGCCACTGTGAGACACTGTACCGTCGTGGCCCGCCTGCCTCCATGTCTGGCCGGTAGTCGTGCGGCTCACGGTATTCGCACTGTTGCCATCCACGGCGTATGTCCCTTGCAGCAGGGCCATGGAGTACCCTCCAACCTTCACATCCTTCGAAGTGCCAAGGCCATAGTTGATTCCGTCGCCCCAATCGGAGCCGAGAATTCGGAGAATGCCAGGGATCCTGCTTGAAGACCGGTTGTCCGTCGTTTTCAGTGCGAGGAGGGTCCGATCGATACAATCAATCGACAGGAAAAGATCTCTATTTTCTAATGCCGTGTATTCGGTTTTTTTGAGCCTCGACACCTCGATCCTCCCGTAGTTGACCACTCCGCCGTTGCTCAGCGTTGGCACGCAGCTCGGCGGCTTCACGGAGCCGAGGACACGTATGTCGATCGATTGTGCGTGGGCGCCGGTAGCGAATGCACTAGCGCACAGCGCGAGCGCAGGAAGAAACTGTTTGAGTCGGGAAAGCATCATCACTCCAGGGATGGTTCGGCAGGGAAGCTGCCGTTCCTCGTAATCAGCACGCTATCGATGACATGAAGTATCGCTCAGGCCTCGGGTCAACTTCATCGGACCCGGGTGCGAGCTTCGGGCCAATTTCCTCGGACCGGGCTTAAAGTCGTTCAGGACGGGGCGGGCGCATGGTGCGGGCCAGTAACGGCAGCAGTCAGACAGAGCCGAGCTATCGGTGAAAGTAATGGAATGGACGCCCCCACCCGAAACGGCATCGATGTGCCAAAGTGGAAGTGTCGAAGCAACCACCTGACCGAGGGGAGCGCCCATCATGAAGATTACGACAGTTGGCATCGATCTGGCGAAGAACATTTTTGCCGTGCATGGTGTAAATGAGCATGGGAGGGCCGTCCTCCGGAAGATGCTCAAACGTGATCAGGTAGCGGCGTTCTTCGCCAATCTGCCGGCCTGTCTCATCGGCATGGAGGCGTGTGCCAGCGCACACCACTGGGCCCGTAAGCTGCAAGCGATGGGACACACGGTACGATTGATCGCGCCGCAGTTCGTCAAACCCTACGTCAAGACGAACAAGAACGACGCGGCTGACGCCGAGGCGATCTGCGAGGCCGTCACACGGCCGAACATGCGCTTCGTGCCTATCAAGAACATCGAGCAGCAGTCGGTGTTGTCACTGCACCGCGTTCGCCAAGGCTTCGTGCGAGCGCGCACCGCGCAGGCCAACCAGATTCGCGGTCTGCTCAGCGAGTTCGGGATTGTCGTTCCCCAGGGGATTGCGCATCTCGCCCGCCGGGTGCCCGAGCTAATCGAGGATGCCAGCAACGAGTTGACGGGCTCCTTCCGGCTGCTCATTCAGCGCCTCCTGGACCATCTGAAGGATCTCGACCAGCAGGTCCGCGAACTCGAACGTCAAATCCAGGCCTGGCACCGCAGCGACGACACCAGTTGCAAGCTTGCAAGCGTGCCTGGCATCGGACCGCTTACGGCCAGTGCACTCGTCGCGTCTGTCGGTGACGCGAAGAGCTTCAAAAACGGACGGCAACTCGCGGCCTGGCTTGGCTTGGTACCTAAACAGAACTCAAGCGGCGGCAAGAATGTGCTGCTCGGAATCAGCAAGCGCGGCGACACCTATCTGCGAACGCTGCTCATCCACGGCGCACGTTCCGTCATGCAAGCCGCTGAGCGCAAGCAGCAAAAGGACGGCTGGTTGGACGGATTGCTACAGCGACGAAACTCAAATGTCGCGGCCGTCGCGCTTGCGAACAAGAATGCACGGATCATCTGGGCGTTGCTCGCTCACGGCCGCGAATTCCGGCCTGATTACACGCCCGCGACTGCGGCCGCGTAATCAGGCCGGCCAAACACTGACGTAGACACCTTACAGGAGAGACGCAAACCACCGATTGCTCAGGCGATCATGAAGTGATGGCAGAACAGGTAAGACCGTGGCCGGAAAACTCTGGGTACACCAGTGTGCACAGGAGCACGCGAAAGTGATGAGAGCCCGGCCAGCGCATTCCATCAGGGACCGCCGGCCTCGCGCCGGACATCGAAGTCCGGATGCATGGCTGCAATCTCCACCTTCAGTTCACCACAAATGAGAGCTTGGCAAACCGGGGGCGTCCATGCATGGTGTACACGGCGTGGGGATGAGGCAGGAGAAGGCGGTGATGATTAGGACACCGTTTGATTGAACAAGGCCCAGCCTTTTGTATTTCTCATATGATTAGACGAAACCGCCTGCGTCCGGGATATTCCGCGCGTCGCCGCACTCAACTTTACCGATGTTGCGCCGTTAACCCGGTCACGAGCCGCTCAAGGCCCGACCGGGAGTGTCCGATGAAATCTCATCCTGCCGTCACACTGGCGCTGTCGCTCGTCATCGGCGCGTCGCCCGCGCTGACCAATACGCTAGCCTCGGCCGGCGACGCTACCGCTACGCCCTTCGATACCGTTGTCACGACCACGCAGCAGACGGCGGGCCGTGCATCGCTGTCGAGCGCGATCGCGGCGGTTGGCGCGGATACGCTGCGCAACGCGTCCGGAAACATCGGCGTCAACATCGCGGCCGGCGCGCTGAATGTGCAAGCGAACCAGATTGTCGCGCTCGACCATTCGACGGCCGTCATCGACACCGCCCAGGACGTGAGCGTCGCCGCCACCCTCACCGGCGGCAGCCGCGCGCAGCTCGACGCCGGCGCGCTAGCCCACGCAAGCGGCAATATCGGGCTGAATATCGTCTCCGGCGCCGGCAACGCGCAAGCCAACACCCTCGTCGTCCATTGAGCGCGCGGCGCGCCGCACACATCGCCGCCCGGACACGTCTGCAAGGCCCGCTTGCAGACGACACCAGTCTGTTTCCGATCGTTGCACGCCGGTAGCCTTGCCGCGGCTATCAACCGCGCGTAGCCGTGCCGTCGCGCGACGCCCGGGTTTTGCCCCGGTGCGCGCGGGTCATCAACGGTAACAGGTGTAAAGCCATGCGAAACACCATCGGCCCTCCGCACGACTAAACTGGGAACGCCTCATCCCCCAATGAGGTATTTCGTGAGTCTCCTCAGTTTGGCCCGCCTGCGACTGGCGGGCCTTTTTCGCGCCCGGCAACGCGCGCGGCAGCTGGGATCTCGCACGCATTCGCTGTTTCGGCTCCGCGCCTGAACGACTCCGCCATGGTGGAGCGAACGCAAACGAAGTGCATCGGCGCGCGACCGCGCAAACGCACGCGGCTTCCCGCGCGCCGCAAACACACGCGCGCCCGTCGCGCGCACAAGGAGGAACAAGATGATCAGACTTCTCGCGCTCATCGGCATCGCTGCCAGCCTTGGCGGCTGCGTTGTCGCACCGGCCCCGTATGGCTACGGCTACGCGCCGGCGCCCGCGTATGGCTATGGCTACTACGCTGTACCCGCCGTCAGTGTCGGCGTCGGAGTGGGCGGCGGCTGGCATCGTTGACGCGTGCGCGTACCGGGTCTCCGGTACGCCTGTCGGCAAAAAAGAATGCCCGCGTAGAGCGGGCACGTAAAAGACCTTCCACCGATGCCCCTTTGGGAGAGGCCTTTGCAGTTTAGGAGGATTTCCGGCTAAACGGGATCCGGGACGCGTTTCACTTCATTACATGCGCGACGCTGCGCTTCGCCGCGCGCGGCGTGCCGCCAAGGCACGCGCCATCCCCCGACTCATGACAACACGGCCGCCGCTCCATGCGGCAGCCGCGCCCGAGCCAGCATCGCGCACGATCGGCTCATTCGACGCCGGGCGGCGGCGGGGGTGCCATACCCGGCGGCGGAGGCGGCGGCGGTGCCGCCTGATAGCCACTCGCGCCATACGGCTGCACGGTCCTCAGACGCCCCGACACCGGAACGCGATCGCCGGCGGCGTACATGCATTGCAAGTACGCGTAATCGTACCGCCGCTGCACCTCGTAAGCGGAACCCTGCGCGGCATTGGCCCCGAACAGGCCGCCTGCGAGCAGACCGGCACCGGCGCCCACCGCCGCGCCACTGCCGCCGTTGAATGCCGCACCGGCGGCCGCGCCCAGTGCAGTGCCGACTGCCGCGCTACCGACCGCGCTGGCCGTGGCAGCCTGATTGGCCGATACCCCGCCCACCTGCTGCGTCGCGTATTGCCGACATGACGCATCGTCCGCGCGAAACTGGTCGAACGTCTTGCCAGTGCCGGGCAGCGCCATGACGCTCGGGCCTGTCGGCATGACCGTACAGGCACCGAGAAAGCCAAGCGATGCGATCAACGCAATCCGTGAATAGTTCATCATGCTGTTCTCTTTACGCATTCATGTGCGAGGTCAGTTGGCGGGCGCCGACGACTGCTGCGCCGGCACCGGCCGCCAGCCCGATGCACACGCTTTCACATACGGGTAGTAGCTCCGCGAGTCGTCGCAGTAGTACCAGGTGCCGCCCGGCGACTGGGCGGCCGGCGCCGGCGCGGACTGCCCCTGCTCGATGTACTCCTGCGGCTGTGCCGGGACGGGCACGGGTACCGGCACGGCGACCGGCGGAGGATAGGGGTAGTAATACGGCGCGGGCCCCCATCCCCACGGGTAGTACCCGCCGCCTCCGATATACACCCCCACGCGCGCCGCGTGCGCGACGCCGCTTGCGCACACGAGCGCCGCGCCCAGCAGCGCAAATGCAATTTTCGAACTTTTCACGTCAATCTCCACACAAGAACTGGCCGTTCTCCGCGAGCCAGCAGTAGTACTGAACGCTATGCCACTCGCGGCGGCAATACAATTACCTGATCGCCGAACATTTTTTCTGCTCATTACACGATGGACTGACGCAGCGACCCCGGACCGGCGCACGACGCCCGGGAATCGCACAGTCTTCACTGCAGGCCGACATCCGGCGCGCGGCTGCGCACCGCCGCCTCGTTGCGCTCCGCGAACGGCGCGCGGCCGGCGTCCGGATGCAGCCGCGCGAGCAACGCCTGGCCACGCCGCGTGAGCGCCAGCGTAGCGCCCTCGCGCCCCTGTTCGCGTATTTCGACCAGCTGATAGCGGCGCAGCGCCAGCACGTCGGGATCGCGTTCCGCCACGCTGCGCGGCGTATCCTGCAAACGCATCAGCGTGGCAAGTTCATGGTGACTCAGCATTCGGCACCTCGTAGATTCATGCGACAGCGAAGTCCCCATGCTAATGATCCTTGGCGAGGATGGGGCAACGATGCTGTTTCAAGCTGTTACGCGGTTACAAAGGGTCGAATGCGAATGCCGCGCCCGGTCCGATACAGGGACGGACAGGCGGCGTCCATTGAAGCGATCCGCCGCCGGCGACGCGGCGATTCACGGCAGCGGCAGCAACTGCCGCGAGCAGCGAGGCCGGCCATCCGGCTAGCCGCACAGGCGCATCATGACCGCCTCCGTGACACCCTGCATTGAAACGCGGCCGGATTGAACTACGATGAAAAGACGTCGTGTCCTCGAGCCTTCGTCCATGCTCCCTCGCACACGCCCCCCTCATCGCGTTGCCCCCACGGGCACGCTGCGCCCGGTGCTCGTGGCCGCCGGCGTGACGCTTGCCGTCCTGCTGGCGAGCTGCACGGTCACGCCACCGCTGCGGCCGCTGCTGATCACGCCGCCCGCGGCAATCAACAGCGCCACACTCGACCAGTATCGCCAGTCGGTCGCGCAGCGCATCGTCGAGCGCAATCCGTCGTATGTGCTGCGCGGCACGCTGCAGCCGATGCTGCGCTCGCTCGTGGTGGTGTCGTTCACGATCGACCGCAGCGGCGCACTGGTGCAGTCCTCGGTTTACCGCACCAATGGCGACGACGAGGCGGAGCGCACCGCGCTCGCGACGCTGCGCCGCGCGGCGCCATTGCCGCCGCCGCCGGCGCAGCTGCTCAACGCCCGCGGCCAGCTCGAGCTCTTCGAGGACTGGCTGTTCAACGACAACGGCAAGTTCCAGCTGCGCACGCTCGCGTCGCCACAGGCACAATCGTACGACTGAGCGCGGCGCAGACGCAGACGCAGACGCAGACGCAGACGCAGACAAATGGTTGCGCCCGCAAGCGTTAGCCGCACGCTATAATTTTCGACGTTCCGCGCCGGTGCCCGCCGGCATTGACGTGGCCGCCCGCCCATCCGCCGGCGCGCGCCGCGCACGCCGCTGCGGCGACGATCGTCGCCGCGTCCGGAGTGGATCTCCCCCCATGACGTCCGGCGACGCGCCCCCCCACTGGCGCGCCGCACGGTATTCCGACGACCAGGAGACCTTGCATGTCCACCTCGCCGATTTCCGCCGCCCAGCCCGGCGCGGCCGGCCGCAACAGCAGTGCCCGGATCATCTTCGCGAGCTTCATCGGCACCGCGATCGAGTTCTACGACTTTTACGTCTACGCGACGGCCACCGCCCTCGTGATCGGCCCGGTGTTTTTCCCGCACGGCTCGCCGGCCGCGCAGGCGCTGTCCGCGTTCGTCACGTTCGGCATCGCGTTCGTCGCGCGGCCAATCGGCTCGTTTCTGTTCGGCCACTTCGGCGACCGCATCGGCCGCAAATCGACGCTCGTCGCATCGCTCCTCGTCATGGGCGTATCGACCACGCTGATCGGCTTCGTGCCCGGCTACGACACGATCGGCGGGCTCGCGCCGGTGCTGCTGTGCATCCTGCGCTTCGGCCAGGGGATCGGCCTCGGCGGCGAATGGGGCGGCGCGGCATTGCTGGCCACCGAGAACGCGCCGCACGGCAAGCGCGGCTGGTTCGGCATGTTCCCGCAGCTTGGACCGTCGGTCGGGTTCCTCGCGTCGAACGGGCTGTTCTTCGGGCTCGCACTGACGCTCAGCGACGCGCAGTTTCGCAGCTGGGGCTGGCGCATCCCGTTCATCGTCAGCGCGGTGCTCGTCGCGCTCGGACTGTACGTGCGCCTGAAGATTGCCGAGACCCCGGCGTTTCGCGCCGCCATCGAACGCGAAGAGCGCGTGCGCGTGCCGGTCTTCACGCTGTTCGCGCGGCACGGCTGGCCGACGCTGCTCGGCGCCCTCGCGATGGTGGTCTGCTACACGCTGTTCTACAACGCATCGACGTTCTCGCTGTCATACGGCGTCGCGGTACTGCACATTCCGCGGCCGACGTTCCTCGGCATGCTGTGCATCGCGGTGCTGTTCATGGCGCTCGCGACGCCGCTGTCGGCGTGGGCAAGCGACCGTTTCGGGCGCCGGCCGGTGCTGATCGCGGGCATCGTCGCGGCCATCCTGTCGGGCTTCACGATGGCGCCGCTGCTCGGCAGCGGCTCGACGCCGCTCGTGCTGCTGTTCCTCGTGATCGAGCTGTTCCTGATGGGGGTGACGTTCGCGCCGATGGGCGCGCTGCTGCCCGAACTGTTTCCGACCCACGTGCGCTATACCGGCGCGGGTGTCGCGTACAACCTCGGCGGCATTCTGGGCGCATCGGTCGCGCCGTACATCGCCCAGTTGCTGGCTTCGCACGGCGGGTTGAGCTGGGTGGGCGCCTATATTTCGGTGGCGGCCGCCGTGAGTCTGTTCGGCGTACTGTGCATGCGCGAGACGCGCGACACGCAGCTCACCTGAGCCGCGCACCGATCCGGGCAGCGCACGGCCGCCCGGCCACGCTGCGCGGCGCCATGCCGCTGCGGGTCGCGCAATCACGCCGCATCCGGGGTTGTGCGCCTTGCACGTCCGGCCGCGCTGCTTATACTCGAACAAGCACCCACTTGATTGAATCAGGCGAAACGGCGGGGCGGCGCCAGACATCCCGCCGCCGCGCGCCCGATCCGCCGGGAGGCAGCCATGAACCTCTATCTGCACAACGCCGACGTCGTGACGATCATTGCGCTTGCGCTGCTTGCCGCGTTGCTGCTCGCGCTGCGTTTTCGTCCGGGCAACTGGAAAATCATCGTGCTGGAAGCGCTTGCCGCCAATGCGGCTGCCATCGCCGCGGTCATCGCCTTCGAACTGATGCTCGGGTGAGCCGCCGGCGCCGCGGACCCGCCGCGGCGCCGGCTTGCGACATCAGTTGTAGTAGCCGTGATGGTGGTAGTAGCCACCGTAGTAGTAGCCGGGCGCCGGCGCGACCACGCATCCGCCGAGTGCGGACGCGAGCACGGCGCCGGCAATCAGGGTCAGGATCAGGCGTTTCATGTCATTCTCTCCGTGGTATCGGGGGCATTCGAGCCGACCTCGAATACTGTCGATTGGACACGAGGCCGCCGTGCCGGAGCGTTGCATTTTGTAAGCGCTGATAAGCGCGGCGTTACACGTCGTCACGCGAGGCACGCGCGAAAAATGCCCTCCATCGCGTCGTGCGCCGTTCCGCAGCGCATCGGCAAGCGGGCGGCCATCAATCAAAAGCCACATTTTTAACAACCATGTAATGCGCGGGGCGCCGATGAAGCGTGTCGGCAGCTCGCTGCGCAAACGCGCGATGGCCGAACTCGATGTCACTGAAGCGGCCTGCTGATGCGTCGTGCCTTTGTGTTCATTGCAGGATCCTCCGTGCCCGCCGCCATCCGGCCCGAGCTTTTGCAGGGCGTGCCCGCGCCGCGTGCGCATCACGCAGATGCATCGCGCGCCGTGCCTCTTTCCGTGCGCCCCGTCCATGCGTCCTGTTTGTGCGTCCTGTCCGTGCGTCCTGTCCGTGCGTCCTGTCCGTGCGCGCAACATGCGTGGCCGAGCGGCAATGCCGCGCTGCGGGCCGTCCACCCGGTCACGTCGACGGGGCAATCGTTATAATGGCGCCTTTGCCTCAGTCACCGGCTCATGCAGGCGTCCCCCCCTTTCACCTCCAGCTTCGCGCGTCACACGCGCCGGCTGTGGCGTCAATACGGCGTGTTCTGGCTCGGCGCAATCGCCGTCGGCCTCATCGCGGTCCTTTACGCAAAACTGATCGACTTCGGCTACGCGCAATTCCAGGCCATCGAGCATCGGCACGCGTGGCTGCCGCTGATCATCACGCCGGCCATTACCGCGCTCTCCGTCTGGCTGACCCGCGCGTTCTTTCGCGGCTCGGAGGGCAGCGGCATTCCGCAGGTCATCGCGACCCTGCATGCGCGGCCCGGTGAGTACGGCCAGCGCCTGCTGACGTTCCGGATCCTGGTCGGCAAGATCGTCGTGTCGTTTCTCGCGATCATCGGCGGCCTCACGATCGGCCGCGAAGGTCCGACCGTGCAGGTCGGCGCCGCGCTGATGTTCAACCTGCGGCGGCTGTATCCGCGCTCGAATGCGCTGATCGAGCGGCAACTCGTGCTGGCCGGCGCGGCCGCCGGGCTGTCCGCGGCATTCAACACGCCGCTGGCCGGAATCGTGTTCGCCATCGAGGAACTCACGCGCAGCTTCGAAGCTCGCGCGAGCGGCGTGCTGATCACCGCCATCATCATTGCGGGGGTGATCGCGCTCGGCCTGAACGGCAATTACACCTACTTCGGCACGATCCAGATCGGCGCGCATTTCCCCGATCTGCTCGCGGTTGCCGTGGTGCTCACGGCGATCGTCACCGGTATCGCCGGCGGCGTGTTCTGCTGGCTGCTGCTCAATACCGGACGCTGGATTCCGGCATCGCTGCGCAAGCTGCACAGCGAGCGGCCGGTGGCGTTCGCCGCGGTATGCGGCCTCGTGATTGCCGTGGTCGGCGTGATCTCCGGCGGCCTCACGTTCGGCAGCGGCTACGCGGAAGCGCGCGGGCTGCTCGATGGCCGCGTGCATCTGTCGGTGTTCTATCCGTTCCTGAAGATGGTTTCGATGGTCGGCTCGTACTTGCCGGGCATTCCGGGCGGGATCTTCGCGCCGTCACTCTCGATCGGCGCGGGCTTCGGCAATCTGCTGCACATGCTGTTCGGCAGCATGCAACTGCAGATGCTGATCGCGCTCGCGATGGTCGGCTATCTGGCGGCCGTCACGCAGGCGCCGATCACGTCGTTTGTCATCGTGATGGAAATGATCAACGGCCACGCGCTGGTGATCTCGCTGATGGGCACGTCGCTGATCGCCAGCCGCGTATCGCGCTTCTTTGCCCCGCCGCTGTACGAAGCGCTATCCGAACGCTACGCGGCGCCGTTGCCGCAGCCGGTGCCCGCCCCCGCACCCGAGGTGCCGGAGGCGCTGATCGACAACGCGCCGGCCGAGGAAGCGTCGGCTACGGCGAACGCCGCCGAGGCGCCGCCGCGCTGAACCGGCGGCGCGCGGTTCCGGGCAATTGCGACTTACACGTCCTGCGTGCCTCCCGAGCGCATCCTGCGTGTATCGTGCGGAAAAGTCCCGCGTAAGTCCTGCGCGCCTCCCGCGTAAGTCCCGCGTGCATCCCGGGCACCGCCGCCCCGGCTCGGTGCGCGACGCGCGCGCACCCCCCCGGCAACGGCGCGCCCGGTCAGTACACCACCACCGGCCCTGGCCGGACGTACACGGGCCGTGCCGGCACCACGACACAGCCGGCGAGCGTCACGGCCAGCAGCGCAATTGCGATCAGATTTCTTTTCATGTGCGTCTCTCCGTGAGCGCGCAGGATGCGCAAGCGCGTCGCGCGCATCCTGCGGCTTCGTTGTCACTCAGATCATGTCTTGTTCGACGGTCTGGCAGCCGGCCGCTCAGACCCAGTGGCCCGGCACCCAGCGGAAGGTCGGGCCGTGCGCGGCCCAGTGGCCCGGCATCCAGCGGTAGCCGACCCGCGCGCGCTGCCAGTGGCCCGCCACCCACACGTAGCGGCCATGATCCCAACCCCAGTGGCCGCGATCCCAGACAAATCCGGCGCGCGGCGCCGGTACCCGCTCGAAGCGCACCGGTGGCGGCGCGCTCGGCGCAATCACGACGACTTCGGCGGCCGACGCCGCGCTAACGGCCGTCGCACCGGCAGCGATCAGCACGGCTTGTGCAAGCAACAAACGAATGGTTCGGTTCATCTTCCCCTCCTGGTCAACACGCCTGTGCGGCATTGCCTGTTCAATGCGCGAGGGGCGATGACGGCTGACGCGACATAAGTAACGTTGGAGGCTCAAGTGCAACGGAATATTTCCCCGCCGCAAAGAAAAAGCGCGCAGACGCCCGCCCTGTCGGACGGCGGGCATACACCGCCGCGTCAGCGAGAGTCGGGTATCGGAGGGGGAACGCGCACGGCGCACGAAAATGGCGCAGGCGCAAAGCGCCGCGCGTGTCGCGATGAAACCATCCGCGACAGTGCGGCAGGACGACAGCGCGGCAGAACGACAGGGCGCGTCAGACCCGCGCCGGGGGGCCGTGCGGGCGGAACGGGCCGCGCGGGTAGCGCCACCCGCCTCGGCAGGCGCGGCCTCAGGCCTGCGGAATCTCGATCTTGACCTCGATCACTTCGAGATCGTCCTGGCGCTCGAGACTCACGCGTATGTCCTCGTCGGAGATCTTCACGTACTTCGAGATCACGGCGACCAGTTCGCGTTGCAACGCCGGCAGATAATCGGCGGGCGCGTGGCCGCCGGCGCGCTCGTGCGCGATGATCAGCTGCAGGCGTTCCTTCGCTATCGATGCGGACTTCTTTTTCTCGCCCAGCAAAAACGAAAGAATCGACATTACGTGCGCTCCTCTTACTTGTTGCCGAAGAGGCGCTGCAGCAGGCCTGGCTTCTGGTAGTCGGTAAAGCGCAGCGACTTCTGCTCGCCGAGAAAGCGCGACACGACGTCCTTGTACGCTTCGGCGACATCGGTGCCGTCGAGGTGCACGGCCGGCACGCCCTGGTTCGACGCGTGCAGCACGGCCTCCGACTCCGGAATCACGCCGATCAGGTCGATACGCAGAATCTCCTGGATGTCGCTGAGCGACAGCATCTCGCCTTCGCTCACTCGCTTCGGGTTATAGCGCGTGATCAGCAGGTGCTCCTTGATCGGCTCCTTGCCTTCGATCGCCCGCTTCGTCTTCGACGACAGGATGCCGAGGATGCGGTCCGAGTCGCGCACCGACGACACTTCCGGGTTCGTGACGATCAGCGCCTCGTCGGCAAAGTGCATCGCAAGCAGCGCGCCCGATTCGATCCCCGCCGGCGAATCGCACACGATGTAGTCGAAGTCCATCGCGCTCAGGTCGTTGATCACCTTCTCGACGCCTTCCATCGTCAGCGCGTCCTTGTCGCGCGTCTGCGAGGCCGGCAGGATGAACAGGTTCTCGCACTTCTTGTCCTTGATCAGCGCCTGGTTGAGGTTCGCCTCGCCCTGGATCACGTTGATCAGGTCGTAGACGACGCGGCGCTCGCAGCCCATGATCAGGTCGAGGTTGCGCAGGCCGACGTCGAAGTCGATCACCGCGGTCTTGTGGCCGCGCAGCGCCAGCGCCGACGAGAAGCTCGCGCTCGTCGTCGTCTTGCCTACCCCACCCTTGCCCGACGTCACCACAATGATTTTTGCCATTACCCTTACCCTGTATTCGTCAATATCGTTCAAGTTAATCCGGCGCCTGCGTGAAGCCGCGGCGCGCGATACGCGCGCTCAGGTGAGCCGCAGCGGTTCGATCATCAGCTTTTCCTGGTCCAGCCGGATCTGCACCGGCTTGCCCTGCACATCCGCCGGCAGCGGCGTTTCGGTCGTCCGGTAAATGCCCGCAATCGAAATGAGCTCGGGTTCGAGGCACGTGCAGAAGATCCGCGCGTCGTGATTGCCGTGCACGCCGGCGAGCGCGCGGCCGCGCAGCGGCGCATACACGTGGATGTTGCCTTCCGCGATCACCTCGGCGCCGTAGCTCACGAGCCCGAGCACGACCAGATCGCCCTTCGCATAGATGCGCTGACCCGACCGCAGCGGCTTGTCGACCACCAGCGTCTGCGGCACGGCAGCCGCCAAAACGCTTGCGGCAGCGGCGCCCGGTGCGCTCGTGGCCGGGGCTGCTTCCGCGCTCACGGGGCTCGCCGCCGACTGCGCCGCGGCCGCTTGCGCGCCGGCGGGCTCGGCCGCGTCGTCGCCGGCACCGGCCTTGCCGCCCGCGCCGCGCCGGTCGCGCGCTTCGAGCAGCGGCAGGCTGGCCTCGCCGGCCCAGCCCTGCTGCGGATTCGCGACCACGCCGACCGGGCGCATCCGCACACTGTCGAGCAGTTGCGCGATATCGGCGAGCGGCACGCGTTCGTCGTCGCCGAGACGGCGCACGTCGATCGCGACGACGTCATGCGCGAAAAATTCGGGGGTCGCCTCGAAGCGCCGGTTCAGCTCGGCGCGGAGCGCGTCGAGGTCGTTCGTTTTGACGACGAACAGGAGCGTATCGACACTGCCGCTGCGAAGTTCGAAAAATGGCGATTTTCTGGGCGACATAGCATTCGGCAAAAAATTTTGCGTATTTTACAGGCGTCCACGCGCGGAGCCAGTATTTTCGATGCCTGTCAACGCCCTCGCCTTCCACCGCGGACGACGCGGCGGGGGGCAACCCGGAAGCAACGGAAGCGGACCGCGGCGCTGCGCGCGGCCGCTCAAGGGTGAAATGCGCCGTGCGGTGCGTGGGCGGTCTCGCGCACCAGCAGGCTTTCCGTCTGATCGGGCGCACGGGCGATCCGCGCGTGCTCGCCGGTCGGACCGAACCCGAGCCGTTCGTAGAAGCGCATTGCCGTGCGGTTCGCGTCCGCCACCCACGCGTAGACTTCGTGCGCGCCCTCGCTCGCGAGCCAGTCGCTCGCGGTGTTCACGAGCAGTTCGCCGCCGCGCAGATGACGCACCGCCGGCGCGACCCACAGCTCGCCGACAAACGCCCGGCGCGCCGCGCCGTCCTCGAAATGGGCTTCGATCAGGCCGGCCGGATGGCCTTCGGTATAGAGAATGAAGGACGCGGCCGCCGTGGAAACGGCATGGTTCGCGGCGGTGGCGTGGAACGTGGCGGTGTCGGCCGACAGCGCATCTTCGAGCGTGGCGCCGAAGGCGTAGGGCGCTTCCCGCAGCGAAGCCGTACGGAGTTCGCGCAGAACGGCACCCTGGTCAGCGGCGATGCGGCGAACGGTCAATGACGAACTCATGCAGACAAAAACCTTTTGTAACACCAGGACGTAGCTTTAACCGAACCGGCGCGAGAGTCAAATGCTTATTTTGCCGCTTTGGGGACGCCCCGCCTTGACGGACGGCGCCAGTCGCGTTCCCGGCCCGCACGCCGCCGGATCTTCGCACACAGGCGCGTGCGGCGCGCCGCACGGCCCGCGCCGCGTCCACCCGGCGCAAAGGTTTGCGGGCCGCGTTCGCGCACCGCGAGGTGGCGCGCCGTCACACGGCCGCGTAGGTCCCGGTGCCGTCGGGCCAGGGCGTAAGCAGTTCGTAGCCGTCTTCGGTGACCGCGACCATGTGCTCCCATTGCGCGGACAGCGAGCGGTCCTTCGTGACGACGGTCCAGCCGTCGCGCAGCACCATCGTGCCCGCGCGTCCGGCGTTGACCATCGGCTCGATCGTGAACACCATGCCGGGCTTCAGCCGCAGCCCCTGCCCCGGCTGGCCGTAGTGCAGCACCTGCGGATCTTCGTGATAGACCTTGCCGATGCCGTGTCCGCAGTAGTCGCGCACCACCGAGAAGCCGTCGCGCTGCGCGGTCTTCTGGATCGCGTAGCCGACATCGCCGAGCGTCGCGCCCGGCCGCACCGCGCGGATGCCCGCCAGCATCGCCTCGTAGGTCGTGTCGATCAGTTGCCGCGCAACCGGGCTCGGCGTGCCGACGCAATACATGCGGCTCGTGTCGCCGAAATAGCCGTCGCGGATCACCGCGACGTCGATGTTCACGATGTCGCCGTCCTTCAGGATCTCGGCGCGGTTGGGAATGCCATGGCAGACCACCTGGTTCACCGACGTGCACACCGTCTTCGGAAAACCGAGGTAGCCGACGTTCGCCGGAATCGCCTTTTGCGTGTTGACGATGTAGTCGTGGCAGAGGGCGTCGAGTTCGTCGGTCGAGACGCCCGGACGCACGTGCTCGCCGATCATCGCGAGCACATCGGCTGCGAGGCGTCCTGCAATGCGCAGCCTCGCGATATCTTCGGGGGTCTTGTAGTGAATGGCCATGAAATCGGTACGGTTGATCGACACGCGTTGCCTCGCGGCTCCATGCGGCCATTGTACAGAGGATCGCCGGCCGGTCTCGTGCACCGGTGCCGGCGCGCGGCCTGCCGGGCCGGCTGCCGCCGACACGCGGCAGCCGGTGCACGCGCTCCTCCGGGGCGCATGCCAGACATATCCAACTATTCTGCATTCCTTATTTATCTATTTTCCCCCTCGTGCCATGCGAACATGACGCCCCGGCGGCGCCCCTCCCCCACCGGCACGTACGATCACGCGCGCCTCTCACATGCATCCGTTCGCGCGCCGCGCACGTAAACCCGTCAAACCCGACTCTGAGCGCGCTCCACCTGACCATGCCCCGACGCCTGCTAACCCTGACCGCGACCCTCGCGCTCGCCGCCCTCGGCGGCTGCAGCGGCACGGATGTGCTGAACGCGGCCGCCCCCCGCAACGCGTTCGAACTGACCCGCGGCATCGCATACGGCCGCGATCCGCGGCAGAAGCTCGATGTCTATGTGCCGACCCGCGCGCCAGACGCCGCCGACACGCACGGGCGCCCCGTGGTCGTGTTTTTCTACGGCGGCAGTTGGCAAAGCGGGACGCGCAGCGACTATCTGTTCGTCGGCGAGGCGCTTGCATCGCGCGGCTTCGTCGCCGTGCTGCCCGATTACCGCACGTGGCCCGCTACCGGCTTTCCCGGCTTCGTCGACGACGCCGCCTCGGCCGTGCGCTGGGCCCGCGATCACGCAGCCGCCTTCGGCGGCGATCCGCACACGCTTTTCCTGATGGGCCATTCGGCCGGCGCGCACATCGCCGTGCTGCTCGCGACCGACGGGCGCTACCTCGCCGCGCAGCAGATGAGCACGCACGATCTGCGCGGCGTGATCGGTCTCGCGGGCCCGTACGACTTTCTGCCGCTGCAGGACCCGACGCTCAAGGCAATCTTTCCGCGCGCGCTGCGCGCCGCGAGCCAGCCGATCAACTTCGTGCGCGGCGGCGAGCCGCCCATGTTCCTCGCCGCCGGACGCCGCGACACCGTGGTCGATCCGGGCAACACCGACCGTCTCGCGGCACGGCTGCGCGCGGCCGGCGACACGGTCGAGGTGAAGCACTATCCGCGCATCACCCACGCGCTGCTGATCGGCGCGTTCGCGGCCCCGCTCCGGCTGCTCGCACCGGTGCTCGACGACTGCGCGCATTTCATCGATACCGTATCGGCACGCGCGGGCGCTAGCCGGCGCGCGAACGCCGATGCCGATGCCGATGCCGCCGCCGGCGGCCCGGCGCAAGCCGGTGCGGCCGCACACGATCCCATGCGCGCCGGTCTCGCGCACGCGCCGGCGTCAACGCAGCCGCGCCGTGCGGACGCGGCGCTTCAGGCGAGCGAAGCGGACTGATCTTCGCGCCGCGCGCCGCGCGAGGCGTCGTGCGCCGACCATGCGCGCGCTATTTCGACAAACCCAGCAGCGCCTTGCGCAACCCCGGCGCGCGCGTCGACGGATCGAGCCAGATGCCGAAGAACGCACGCGCGAACGCCGGATCGTCGATTTCGGCCGTCTCGCGCGCGCCCGCGTAGAAGCGCACGCCCTTGCCGGGCAGGTTCACCGCGGTGAGCCGGTCGCCGGGATCGACATCGACGAGGCCGCGCATCATGTCGTCGCGCCAATGCGCCAGCGTCTGCGGGGACAGCGGCGCAGACGCCTGCCGCCTGATCTCGTCGATGCCCGTGTCGACGAAGCGCTGCCGCGAGATGCTGCGCGCGTACGTGATATGCAGCGCGAACCGCGCGTCGTAGCGTACCGGCACCTGCGGGCTCCACAGTTGCGCCTGATAGAGCCGAAAGCCGAACAGGCTCAGGTCGCCCTCGCCGACGAGGCGCGCCGGCTGCACGTCGGCGCGCCAGCCCGCGTGCGCGCAGAGCGAATACAGCAGCAGGCAGGCCGCGAGCCGGCGCATCTCAGTCCGCCGCCGTGAGCACGAACTGCATCACGTCGGTGCGGCCCTCGTCGAAACCCGCTTCGCAATACGCGAGATACAGATACCAGGTGCGCACGAACGTATCGTCGAATCCCTGCGCGCGGATCGCATCGAGCTGCGCGTCGAACGCATCCCGCCAGCGGCGCAGCGTCTCCGCATAATCGCGGCCGAAGGCGAGCGTGACCTGGGCGTCGAGCTTCGCACGCGCCGCAGCCGCCTGAAAACGCTGCGGACTCGGCAGCATCCCGCCGGGAAAGATGTACTCGCGAATGAAATCGCTGGTCGCGCGATACGCGACGAAATGCGCTTCGTCGATCGTGATCGTCTGCACCAGCGCACGCGCCCCGGGCGCGAGCCGGTCGCGCAGGATGCCGAAATAAGTCGGCCAGAACTTCTCCCCGACCGCCTCGAACATCTCGATCGACACGATCGCGTCGTACTGGCCGTCGAGCGTACGATAGTCGCGCAACGCCAGCTCGACCTGTCCGGCGAGCCCCGCCGCCTCGACGCGCACGCGCGCCTCGTCGAGCTGCGCGGCGGAGATCGTCACGCCATGCACGTGAATGCCGAGGCGCGCCGCATGCATCGCGAAGCCGCCCCAGCCGCAGCCGATTTCGAGCACGCGCATACCGGCGCGCAGCCCGAGCGTGTCGACGATGCGCTGATACTTCGCCCGCTGGGCGGCTTCGAGCGCGAGCGTGAAATCGCCCTTGAACAGCGCGCTCGAATAGGTGAGGCCCGGGTCGAGCCAGCGCGCGTAAAACGGATTGCCGATGTCGTAATGCGCGTGGATGTTGCGCCGGCTGCCCGCACGCGTATTCGGCCGCAGCCGGTGACGGATGCCGTACCAGAGCTGCGCGAGCCATCCGCCGTAGACCGTGCGCTGCAGCGCGCGCTCGTTGCGGATCGCCACCCGCAACAGCATGGCGAGGTCGGGCGTATCGACCCAGCGGCGCCGCCAGGCTTCCGCGAAGCCGATGTCGCCCTTGCGCAGGATCGCGCCGCAGGCGCGCCAGTCACGCAGTTCGAGCCGCGCGCCGGGCGCCGCGTGGGGATCGCCGAATACGCGCGGCTGGCCGTCGGGCGTGACCAGCACCAGATGCCCGACGCGAATCCGTTCGAGCAGCGACAGAAACAGCCGGCCCGACGCGGGCGCCGTCAGCGGCCCGCTCAGGGTGCGGGAGAGCGTCATGACTCAATCTCCTCAAGCGACGAAGATGGATACGGCGGGACGGCGTCGTGGCCCGCGGCAAAGGCTTGCGCGTCCCGCCCCGGCCCGGGATGCCGGCCGTGGAACGGCACTTTCTTCAGCAGCAGACGCACGGCTTGCCAGTGAATGCGCACGACGACGCCCACCGTCAGCCACGGCTGGCGCGCGAGCGCGCCGAGCGCCGCGCCGCCGGTGAGGGGCCGCAGCCGGCCGCCGAGCGCGGTGCGGATCAGCAGGCCGTCGGCATCGTGATAGTCGATCGCGATCGCAGCATGCGTGGGCGTCTCGCGCACGCGGAAGCGATAGCCGCCCTCGACGCGGCAAAACGGCGACACGTGCAGCACCTTGCGGCAGCACAGCGCGACGCCGGGACCGATCGGTCCGCCGTCCGCAGCGCTCAGCAGGTAGCTGTGGCGCGCGCCGAATGTATTGCGCACTTCGGCCAGCAACGCGCGCAACGTGCCGGCGCGATCGTGGCAGAACCAGAAGCTGACCGGATTGAACGCATAGCCGAACACGCGCGGCAATGCCTGCAGCCAGATCTCGCCGTCGGCGGGCAGCCCGGCGGCCTGCAGTTGCGCGCGCATCCATGTCGCGAGGTCGCTGCCGTCGCACGGACCGTGATCGCGCGCATGCAGGCTGAGCGGCGCCCAGCGGTCGATGCCGAACCACCAGCGCCGCAGCGCGTCGAGGCGCGCGAGGTTGCAGCGCACGTAGAACAGCGGGTACGAAAACCGGTGATGGCGCGGGCGCAGCCGTTCGTGCATCACGCGCCCGGTCAGCAGCAGCGCGGCGGGGCACCCGGGCTCGGAGAACGGGCGCTTCATGGCTTCGCCCAGCGCGGCAGCGCGACGAAATCGGCCGCGACGCGCAGCGCCGATTTCAGGCCGTCCTCGTGAAAACCATAGCCGGTCCACGCACCGGCAAACCATGTCCGGCGGCGCCCTTGCAGCGACGGCAGACGCCGCTGCGCGTCGATCGCCGCCAGATCGAAGAGCGGATGATCGTAGACGTAGCGGCCAAACTCGGTTCCGGGCGCCGGCTCGGCCACCGGATTCAGCGTGACGACGACCGGCGCCTCGAACGGCAGCGGCTGCAACTGGTTGACGAGGTAGCTGACGCACACGGGACGCGCGCCGTCCGCATGACGCCGGCCCAGATAATTCCATGCGGACCACACGCGCCGGCGACGCGGCAGCAGATTCGTGTCGGTGTGCAGCACCGCCACGTTCGGCTGATAGCGCACCGCGCGCAGCACGCTGCGCTCGTTCGCGTCGGCGTCGTCGAGCATGCGCAGCGTGTCGGGCGCGTGGGTCGCGAACACCACCGCGTCGTAGCGCCGCGCGCCATCGGCGGCCAGCACGTCGACGCCGTCCGCGTCGCGGCGCACCGCATGCACCGGCGTGCCGACCCGCACGTCGTCGAGCTGGCGCAGGATGCGCCGGACATAGTCGCGCCCGCCCCCGCGCACCGTCTTCCATTGCGGCCGGCCGTTCACCTGCAATAGCGCGTGATTCACGCAGAAACGCAGGAACGTGGTGGCCGGAAAGCGCAGGATGTCGGCCGTTGCGCTGGACCAGATCGCCGCGGCCATCGGCAGCAGGTAGTGCTGCTGGAATGCGCCGCCGTAGCCGCCCGCGCTCAGCAGCTCGCCGAGCGACGCGCCGCTGTGCTGGGCCGCGTCGAGGTTGCGCTCGGCGCTGTCGTTAAAGCGCAGGATGTCGCGCAGCATGCCGATGAAGGTCGGCGAAAACAGGTTGCGGCGCTGGGCAAAGACCGTGTTCAGGCTCGTGCCGGCCCATTCGAGACGGCCTTCGTCGAGCGACACCGAGAACGTCATCGAACTCGCGTGCGATTCGACGCCCAGTTCGTCGAACAGCGCGATCAGATTCGGATAGGTCCGGTCGTTGAACACGAGGAAGCCGGTGTCGACCGGATGCGTGTGGCCGTCGAGCGTCACGTCGACGGTGTGGGTGTGGCCGCCCGCGTAAGCGCCGGCCTCGTACAGCGTCACCCGATGGTGCCGTGCCAGCAGCCAGGCGCTCGCCAGCCCGGCGATGCCCGCGCCGACCACCGCGATCCGTTGCCCGGGCATCCCGGCGGGGGGAACGGTCTGGTTCATGTTCGAGGTCTCCTGCGTCGAAAGACGTGCGCCGCAACGCGCTGCGTCGCGCCTGTGACAGAGATACGCAGCGGTGACAGGCCTGGATGCAGCGGGAGGCAAAATAATCAGGAACGGATCAGCGCGCCCGCGCCGCGACGGGCTACGATGGCGCATCTGGCGATGCGAGGAGAGATTCGTGCGTGGATGGGCTCGTCTGGTGGGTGGTCTGGTGGGTCGCCTTATGGCCGGTCCTATGGCTGGTCCTATGGCTGGTCCGAATGCCCGGTTGGCGGCTCAGTTGACTGCCTGGCTGTTTGCCTGGCTGACTGCCCCGCTGTTTGCCTGGCCGTTTGCCCGGCTGTTTGCCCCGTTGACTGCCCCGCTGTTTGCCTGGCTGGCTGCCCCGCTGTTTGCCCTGCTGGCTGCCCACCTGGCCGCGAGGTTCGCCGCTCCATTGACCGCCCGGTTCGCGCCATGTCCGCGCGCGCGCCGCCGGCCGCAGGCGGTGCGCGCGCTGCTGGCGCTCTGCGCAGGCGCAGCCGTTGCGGCCCCCGCGTGCGCCGCAACGATCTCTGCCGGCAACGGGCAGCAGACGGCCCTGATCGACGGCGTCGCGTTGCCGGTGTTCACGTACCGGCCGCCGCACTGCACGCCGCGTCTGTTGCTGCTCGTCTTTCACGGCGTCGGCCGCGACGGCGACGGCTATCGCGACCATGCGCGCCCGCTCGCGCGCGGGCTCTGCGCGCTGGTCGTCGCGCCGCAATTCGATCGACAGCGCTTTCCGCGCGCGCGGTATCAGTACGGCGGCGTCGCATCGACGGCGCGGCCGCGCACCGTCGACCTGATTCCCGCGCTCGCGCAATGGAGCCGCGACGCCGCCGGTCTGCCGGCGTTGCCCTATGCGCTGCTAGGCCACTCGGGCGGCGCGCAGTTCGTCGACCGGGTGGCCGCCTATGCGCCGGTGCCCGCCGCGCGTTATGTGATCGCGAATCCCTCCACGTGGGTGTGGCCCGATACCGCGCAGCCGCCACCGTTCGGCTTTGCCGGAGTCGGGACGGGTGAACCGGCGAACGGCGAGGTGGTCGGCGGAACGAACAACTCGGTGAACAACGCGGCGAACAGCGCGGCGAACAGCGCGATGAACGGCAGCACGGTAAACGGCAGCGCAGCGAACGGCAGCACGGTGAACGCCCGGGCGAACAGCAAGGCGAACGGCGCGGCAACCCGCGGCACAGACAGCCCGGCAACCCGCGCATTGCGCGCCTATCTCGCACAACCGGTCACGGTATTGCTCGGCACCGCCGACACCGGCACACACGAACTCGCGCGCAGCCGCGCGGCGCGCGCGCAAGGCGCGTCCCGGCTCGCGCGCGGACGGCGTGTGTTCGAGGCAGCCAGGCAGGCCGCGCAGCGTCACGGCTGGCGCTTCGGCTGGACCCTGATCGAGGTGCCGGGCGTGGGCCACGACGCCGCAGCCATGTTCCGCTCGCCCGAAGCACGCGAAGCGTTCGGTTACGCCGACGCGCGGTGACGTACCGGCCGCGCGGCGCGCGGCGCACGAGGCGCCGCGCTAGTCCCAGACATTGCGGAACGCGACCGCGACGATAACCGGCACGCACAGCACGAGCGGGATCGCGAAGTACGGGACTTCGAGGTCGACGTAGTAGCTGTAGACCAGCCATCCGATGCCGGCGCCGAGGGTCACGAGCGCGACCAGCCAGGTGAGCAGATTCAGAACCCGGTCGGACGGACGCCGGCGCGAGCGTTCCGGTTGCGGAGAAGAGGTTTTCATCGCAGCACCGATGGGTTGTGTGACAGGGCCAACTACTGTCGATTTTACCTCGCGCGTGGGACGCACGCGTACCGTCCCGCGTGGCCGCGCCGCTCGCGCCGCGCCCCCGGTCCGACGCGCGGCACTCGCACCGCACGGCATTGCACCGCAGATTTGCTTGACAACTTCGGACTGCTTTTGGATGATGCCTGACACGTGCCGATGCGCGCATCCGCGCCCGGCGACCGGCCGCGGACGCGCGCCGCTCGCCGGGGCGCAGCGCCGGCACGTCTTTCAGGATTTCCATCACAAGGACACGTACTGTGAAGAAGATTGCACTCAGCGGCGCCGCCGGTCAGCTTGGCCGCGTCCTGCGCCGCGCGCTGCTCGAACGCGGCGTCGACCTGCGCTCGGCCGCCGGCTCGAAACCGCTCGAACCGCTCGTCGACGGCGAAGACGTCATGCATGGCGACCTGCGCGATCCGGCCGTGGTCGACCGGCTGCTCGCCGGCGTCGACGTGCTGATCCACATGGCCGGCACCAGCGTCGAGCGGCCGCTGCCGGAGATCATCGAGAACAACCTGCGCGGGCTCGTCGAAGTCTACGAGGGCGCGCGCCGCCACGGTGTGCGCCGGATCGTCTTCGCGAGCTCGAATCACGCGATCGGCATGTATCCGGTCGAGCAGACGCTCGCGCTCGACTGCGAATTCCGCCCCGACGGCTTCTACGGACTCAGCAAGATGTGGGGCGAAGGCCTCGCGCGGCTCTACTGGGACAAGCACGGCATCGAGAGCGTGTGCATCCGCATCGGCAGCTGCGTCGAGCGGCCGACCGAGTTCCGCCATCTGAGCACCTGGCTCGGCTTTGACGACCTGATGCACCTGATCGAGCAGTCGATCAACGTGCCGGACCTCGGCTACCAGGTCGTCTGGGGCGTCTCCGACAACACGCGCAGCTACTGGGACAACGCCGGCGCGGCGCGGCTCGGCTACCGTCCGCGCCAGAACGCCGAACACTACGCCGCCGACATCCTCGGGCGCCCGAATCCGCTCGACGCCGTCGCGCAACGCTACCAGGGCGGCGGCTTCGCGAGCATCGACTTCACGCCGCCGGAAAAGCGCAGCGCGCGCGGCTAGCCGCGACGGCGCCCGGCACGGCCGGGCGCTCGCTTCATGCGCGCGGACGGGTCATGCAAAACCGCCCCGGGTGCGCGCACCCGGGGCGGTTCGACATCCGGCAGGCGAAGGCAGCACGCGCGGGCGCGACAGCCCGCGCGCTGCGTCAGAACACCGGGTGGCCGTTGATCACGCTCGGCAGCCAGGTCGAAAACGCCGGGAAGTACGTGACGATGTTGATCGCGCTGAAAATCGCGAGGTAGTACGGCCAGGCGATCTTCGTCGTCTCGCCGATCGACACCTCGCCGATCGCGCAGCCGATGAACTGCACCGAGCCGATCGGCGGGTGCACGAGGCCGAGCGAACAGTTCAGCAGGATCATGATGCCGAACTGCACCGGGCCGACGCCGTAATGCATCGCGAGCGGCAGGAACAGCGGCGTCGTGATCAGGATGTGCGCGGCCATGTCGACGAACGTGCCGAGGAACACCTGGATCACGTTGATGTACATCAGCATCAGCCACGGAATTGTCGTGGCGTGTTCGAGCGCGTGCTCGATCGCATCCGGAATCTGCAGGAACGCCATCTGGAAGCGCAGCATGTTCGACACGCCGATCAGCAGCAGCACGACGCCGGTCGTGCGGGTCGAGCGCGCGAGCGCGACGAACAGCTTGCGCAACGTCATCGTGCGATAGACGACGAACGTGAGCACCAGCGAGTACGCCACCGCGATCGCCGCGGCCTCGGTCGCGGTCGCAATCCCCTTCGCGACGCAGGTCAGGATGATCAGGATCACCATCAGCCCCGGCACCGCGCCGACGAAACTGCGCCCGACCGCCACCCAGCCCGGAAATTTCGGCAGATCGCTCGAACCGTCGGCACGGCGCGGGAAGCGGTAGCGCACCGCCTGCCAGTAGGCCGCGATCAGCACGAAGCCCATCACCCACAACACCGGAATCAGCCCGGAGAACAGCAGGTCGCCGATCGACACGCCGCTCACCGACTGCCCCGCCACGATGCCCGTGATCCCCTGCGCGGCCAGCGCATAGATGATCATGTTGGTCGACGTCGGCATCAGCGCGCCGGCGAGCGACGCGTGCGTCGTCACGTTGACCGCATACGCGGCGCTATAGCCTTCGCGCTTCATCAGCGGAATGACCACGCCGCCCATCGCGGACGTGTCCGCGGTCGGCGAGCCGGATACGCCGCCGAACATCGTGCACGCCACCACGTTCGCCATCCCGAGGCCGCCGCGAAAATGGCCGACCGTCGCCTGCGCGAAGCGCAGGATGCGGTCCGCGATGCCGCCGTGCAACATCAGTTCGCCGGAGAAGATGAAGAACGGCACGGCGAGAAACGAGAACGCGTTGATCCCGGAGACCATCGACTGCATCGCAGTCGACAGCGGCAGCCCTTCGTGCAGATACGTCAGCACGCAGGACAGGCCCAGCGCGAACGACACCGGCACCCCGAGCAGCAGGAGCACCAGAAAGCTGATGGCGAGAATGGCAAGTTCCATGATTGATCAGTTCCGCTTCTGCGCGAAGAGCGCCAGCATATGTTCGAGTGAAAAAAGAATCGTGCAGGCGCTTGCAACGAAGGGAATCGCATAGCGGGTCGCTTCCGATATGCCGAGGATCGGGATCTGGTCCGTGAGCGTGGTTTCGGCCATGCCCTGCGAGCCGACGCAGACCGCGACGGAAAAGCCGATCAGACAGAGCTGCTGGAACACCGCGATGCCGAGCTGGCCGCGCCGCGGCAGCTTTTTCACCAGCGAGTCGAGCCCGATGTGGCCGCCGTCGCGCACCTTCAGCGCGGCCCCCATGAAGGCGATCACCAGCACCAGCAGCAGCCCGATCGGCTCGACGTAATCGGGTGCGTTGTCGAAGATGTACCGCATCACCACGCTGTACATGACGAGCACGCACAGCAGGGCGAGACAGATTGCCGACAGCACGGTGATCACCCGGGCCACCACGCTGTTGGAATGCTTAACGAAGTTCATCTACCCTTTCCTCCTGCCAGACTGGGCAGCCCGTGCCGTGTTCCGCCGGTCTGCCCGCACAACGAAGCCAACCCGCGCCGCTCGCGCTCAAATGACGAAAGCCGGAAACCCCGTGCGTGTTCAGGACGGATTTCCGGCGCGGCGGGCTGGCGCTGCAGCTTAGTGGATCGCCTGGATTTCGTCGACGATCTGCTTCATTTCCGGCGTCTTCTCATACTTGGCCCACACCGGCTTCATCGCCGCGACGAACGCCGCGCGATCGACCTTCGAAGCCGGGATGATCGTCACGCCGGCCTTCTTCAGCAGCGTCACGTCTTGCGCTTCCTGGGCGGTCCACAGACGCTCGTAGTACGGCACCGAGTCCTGCGCGGCCTTGCGGATCACGGTCTGCTCCTGCGGGGTCAGCGTGTCCCACACCTTCTTGGAGAACACCACCACTTCCGGCGTCATCGAATGCTCGGTTTCCGAGTAGACCGGCGCGACTTCGTAGTGCTTGGTCTCGACGTACGACGGGATGTTGTTTTCCGCCGCATCGATCAGGCCCGTCTTCAGGCCCGTGTAGACTTCGGCGAACGGCATCGGCGTCGGCGTGCCGCCCATCGCCTTGATTTCGTCGACCATCAGGTCAGACGGTTGCACGCGCACCTTCAGGCCCTTCATGTCGGCCGGCGAGAGCACCGGCTTTTTCGCGTAGATCGAACGCGCGCCGCTTTCGTAGAAGGTCAGCGCAACCATGCCCTTGGCCGAGAACGCGTCGAGAATCTTGCGGCCTTCCGGACCGTACATGACCTTGCGGAAGTGGTTGATGTCGCGGAACAGGAACGGCAGCGACGGAATGATCGATTCCGGCACGATGTCGTTGAACGCCGCCGCGTTGGCGCGAACCATGTCGATCGCGCCGACGCGCACCTGATCGATCGTATCGTTCTCCGAGCCGAGCGCGCCGTTGGCGAACACGGTCACGGTATCCTTGCCGCCGGTATCCTTGGTGATTTCCTGACCCATGTACTTCAGCGCCATCGTGGTCGGGAACGTGTCGCTGTGCACGTCCGCGACGCGGAACACGCGCGCCTGTGCGGTACCGGCGCCCAGCGCCAGAAACGAAGTGGCAACGAGCGTCGCGATACCCGACAGGGCAAACTTGCGTTTCATCGTATGATCTCCTCAGAAATGGATCGTTAATCAGGTGCGTAGCGGTAACCCGGACCCCTTCCGGATCCCCGACCAGAACCGCTCTTGCGTTGCCGCGTCGGGCGGTCAGCCACGACATCGAACTCCGTCGGTAGACAACCCGAGCGATGTTGTTTGACAAGAAGAGATTGTATAAACATCTTTTGCGCTTGCGCCCTAGTAGATACCCGTAGGAACGGCCCACGGGCGGCAGATAAGGCCGACGCACCGCGCGGCGGCGGCCGCAGCCCGCGGTGCGCGGGCCGGATGGCGGCGCGCCGCCATCCGGTTGATCGCGACAATCAGAACGTGTGATTGATGCCGACCGTGAAGCCGAACTGGCTGCGGCCCGCCGACGCCGACTGCTCGCCGATATTCGCGGTCGCGTCGATCACCTTGCCGCTGCTGCTCAGCGTCTGGCCGTTCGCGCGCTGGTAGGCTTCCAGCACGTAGATGCGGGTGCGCACGGACAGGTTGTACAACTGCGTCAGGTTGAACTGCTGGTAGCTCGCCGCGTTCTGCACGCCGTTGGCCTGCGTCGCGCGCGTGTAGCTGTAGCCGGCGGCGAGATCCCACGCGGTGACCGGGCGGTAGTGCAGCGCCACGCCGCCGGTGTTGAAGATCGCGGTCGACGCGAAGCTCGAACCGATGCCGGCGATGTATTCGACGTTCGAGTAGGCTGCGGACACATCCCACTGATCGTTGAAGCGGTAGCCGCCCGTCACGGCGAAGCGCTGTTGCGCCGCGGCCGTCTGGTAGCCGTTCGTGACGCTCGACTCGCCCTGCTCGCCGGTGCCCGAGTACGCGGTCGAGCTTGCGCTCCATGCGCCGCCGCCCACCGTCGCGTTGTTGAAGCGGGCAAAGCCCACGGCGAGGCCGGCCGGGCCCATCAGGTATTGCGCGCCGAGGCTCCACGTCGAGCCGGCGTTGAAGCTGCCCGGCGTGCCGCCGAACGCATACATGCCGCTCAGCTTCAGGCCGTCGAAGGACGGCGTCGTGTAGACGACCGAGTTATTCACGCGGTAGTCGGTATCGAGCGCGTCGACATCGCCCGCATGCGCGCCGAACGCGCCGGTCAGCCAGGTCGTCGGGCTGTACGGCGAGAGCATCACATAGTACGGCGTGTACTGGCGGCCAGCGGTGAACGTGCCGTACGTGCTGTTCGTCAGGCCGACCCACGAGCCGCGGTTGAACGCGAGACCCGATTTGCCCTGGGCGCCGGTGTCGGCGTTGTAGCCCTCTTCGAGCTGGAAGATCGCCTTGGTACCGCCGCCGAGGTCTTCGCTGCCGCGCAGACCGAAGCGCTCGCCGCCCCAGACGCCTTCGAGCATCTTGACGACGGACTTGCCGCCCGAGGTGGCGCCGGTCGACGGCGCCTGATTGCTCAGGTAGCCGATGCCGGTATCCACGATGCCGTACAGTGTCACGCTGCTTTGCGCGCAGGCGCCGCTCGCGGCGAGCATCGCCGCGAGACCGGTGAGCGCGAGAGTGGCCGGTTTATAGCTTTTCATCGAAACGTCCTTTTCATCGTTGGAATAATCGCGGCAGGTGATGCCGCACCAGATTGCCCGGACGATTGCTCGCCCGGTCATTACCTTCACCGCTGCCCGTCATCCGAAGTTGCCCGATCGCATCTGATATGGAGTCCTTATCGTATGCACAGCGGCCTCGCCCGATACGGCGGGAGCGGCTTCATGCAGGCGGCGCTCGCGTCGCGTCAGCCCCGGCGGCCCGGCCCATGCCGGGCGGTAACGGATACCCCGCGCGCTACCGGGCGATGCTGCCGCTCGCCCCGGTCCCCGCCCGCGCCGGCCATCCGCACGATGCCCGCGGCAGCCGCGAGCGGTCGCGCATGGCGAAGCGGCAGGGAACGTGTGGAATGAGACGAAGACAGGCAACCGCGGCGGCGTGCCGCTGCGCGTGACGTCGCGCGTGACGGACGAGCGACCGGATCGGGGAAGCGCAGGCACAGGCGAGTGCCGGACATCGACTGCCGCCGCTGTGGCGGCCATGGCGGCCGGGCGGCTCCCCACCAATTTGACAGACAACCATCCGATGCGCCCATAGCGTCCCCATTCCTTTTGTTCTTGGCAGGCCCGCCTGCGTAGACGGGTCAGCCGAGGCTCGAACATACCGAACGGCGCGCAATGATGTCAAGCAACTATTTCAGAAACAGGAATGAACCGCTTCCGGTCTGCGCTTCATATCTTATTGTTTTGTATCAGTAAATATTGAAAAATCAGGAAAACCCGGATGTTGAAAGATAGAGACAACCCATCTGTTGCCTAGCATCTATAAGTTGTATGCGTTGTTGTTATACAAATGACGATGCACTGCGCGAACCGGCGCGGCACCCCGCCGGGGTCAATCGCCGAACATCCGGATCATCGCGTTCTCGAGGTGCTGGCGCATGGCTTCGCCTGCGTCGCGCGCGTCGCGGCGGCGGATCGCGTCGAGGATCGCGAGATGCTCCTGCTGCACGAGTCGCTGCCGCTCGAACGACTTCACGCGCGACAGATTGCGCGACAGATTCATGCTGAACTCGACATGCTGGTCGATGAACGACAGCGCGGTCACGAAGAAACGGTTCTTCGACGCGCGCGCCACTGCCATGTGGAATGCAAAGTCGTCTTTCGCGCCGATCCCCTCGGACTGGACGACCTGCTGCAGGCTGTCCCACTCCTGCTGGATCGCGTGCAGATCGGCGTCGTCCGCCTTGCGCGCGGCGAGCGTCGCGCCGCCCACCTCGGTGGTCAGACGAAATTCATAGCAGCAGCGGATATCCGACAGCGTCTCCAGCGGCGCGAAGCGCCGCACGTCCGGATCGGGCCGGCGCCGCACCGTGGTGCCCGAACCGTGGCGGGTCACGATGATGCCGTCCGCGCGCAGGCGCGCGAGCGCCTCGCGCACGGTCGGCCGCGAGGTCTCGAAACGTTCGGCTAGCGCGTGCTCGGCCGGCAGCCGGTCTCCTTCCCGATACTCCCCTTCGATGATGCGACTCAGAATGTCGCTATAGATCCGTCCGGGCATACCGGACGTCTTGTGATCGATCATGGCTCAAGCCGATATGGTCGCGGTAACGGCACATTGTAAGGCAACTATCGGGAAAGCCAGGAATTCTGTCGACAAATTTAGATGCTGCCAGGCAGCATTGTGCGGCGCGCCGCCCGCGCGGACGGCGCACCCGGCACGGACGTCGCTCAGAACGTGTAGGTCAGCTTGCCGAACGCGGTGCGCCCGAGCGTGTTGTAGCCGTAGGCCGTCATGTACTGCCGGTTGAACAGGTTTGACAACGACGCGGACAGCGCGAGATGCGCATTGATCCGGTACGACGCACGCAGGCTGACGGTCGTATAGGACGGCAGGTAGGTCGTGTTGTACTGGTCGTCGTAGGTCGAACCGCCGTACAGCAGCGAGACGCCCGTACTGAGCGCGTGCAGATGCAGTTCGTCCCACACGTGGTCGATGCTCAGGCTGACGGTCTGGCGCGGGCGGCGATTCAGCCAGGTCTGGTCCGTCACGTCCTGCGGATTCAGGATGCCGATCGCGAGGCTCACCGGCGTCGACTTGCCGAGCGTGCCCTTGTAAGACAGGTCCAGCCCCTGGATGTGCGCCTGCCCGACGTTCACGGGCAGGAACGTCTGCGAATCGTAGGTGATCAGGTCGTGAACCCGCGTGTCGTAGACCGCGGCCGTGAAGGTGCCGAACGACGTCGTCGCGTCGAGTGCGGCCTCGACCGTGTCGCTGCGCTCCGGCAGCAGGTTCGGATTCGCGTAGCCCGGGTAGTACAGATCGTCGAACGTCGGCAGACGGAACGCGTTGCCGTATGACAGGCGCGCCGTGTAGACCGGTGTGATCGCCCATGCGAGCGCGACATTGCCGGTATTGACCGGCAGCCCCTGGATGATTTCGTGACGGCCCGCGAGGAACAGCGTCCACGCGCCGAGCGTGGCCGACTGGTGCAGCGACACCGCCGAATCGTCGCGAGTCGGCACGCCGCCCGGAATATCGACCGGCAGGAACGCCTGCTCGCGCGACGCGTCGTATGCGAGCTTCGTCTCGCCGGACAGCGGTTCGCCCCACAGCGTATGGCCCGTTTCCTGATGCGTGACCGAGGTCGACGAACTCAGCCGCGTCGAATCGATCTCGTCGGTCGGGATCGTCGGATCGGCGGCGTAGAGAAACTGGCGGTCGTTCGCGTAGCCGAACGACTGGTCGAACTGCGTGGTCGGCGACACGTCCAGATGGAACGCGACGCCCGTCGTCAGTTGATGGTCCAGTTGCCAGTCGTCGCCGCCCGCGTTGTCGTAGGACAGATCGGAGCGGTGATACAGCGCGAAGGTCGAGATCGACCAGTTCGAGTGGGCATAGCCGAGCCGGGCGTCGAGATCCTGCGAGTGGTACGGATTGCGCCCGTCTTCGTGACCGTACGCCCACGGTTGCGTCGCGTCGATCCCGGCCGTGTTGTAGTCGTGCAGTCCGAGCGAGTACGTGAGCCCGGCGAGCGCCGCGAGCGGCCCGCTCGACGCGACCGTGCCGGAGGTGCGCACCTGCGTGTCGAACGTCTTGTTGGAGCCGCCGCCGAACGAGACCGTGGTCTGGTTCGGCTGGTTCGCCGCGTGGCGCGTGAACAGCTGGACGACGCCTCCCACCGCGTCCGCGCCGAACGACGCGGCCGCCGGGCCGGAGATCACCTCGACGCGGTCGAACGCGGAAGTCGGCAGATCGGCCCATTCGGCCTCGCCGGTGGTCGCGGAGCCGACCCGGATGCCGTCGATGAATACCGCCACCTGCTCGCCCGACGAGCCGCGGATGCTGACCGACGCGGCCGCGCCCGGGCCGCCCGTCTGCGAGACCGTGACGCCGGGCAGCGTCGCGAGCGCCTGCGTGATGCTCGGATCGGCCGGTGACAGCCGGTCGAGATCCTCGCGGGTCAGCACCTGGGTAGTCGCGTAGCGCTGGTCGAACGATTGCGGCAAGTGCTCGGTATCGCCGACCACGACGATGTTCGGCAGCGTCGCGTCGGCGGACGACGCGTCGGTCTGGGCCGTCGTCGTGTCGCCGGCGGCCCAGGCGCCTTGCAGTGCACCGGCCATGACGGCCGACGCGATGAGGGTATGGCGGAACTTCATGAGGCTGTGTCCTTGAATCGCGCGTGCGCCGTATGCCGGCGGTACGCGGTGTCGTGATAGGGGTCGTGAAGCGGCAGCGCGCCCGCCCGGGACGCGTCGCCGCCATCCGGCGGGCGGCGCGGGCGTCAGCTAGCGTGCGGATGCGGTCGCGCGCGCCCGATCCGCGCTGCGCGCGCTGCCGCGGGCCGTCGCGCGAACGGCGCAAGGCCGCCCGGGCGAGGCGTACGACGCCGGCAGGCGCGGATGCGCATGGCAAGAACGGCACGCATGGCACGGCCAAAGCGCGCGGAAGGAATGCGCACGCGCGGCAGGCGATGCGCCGGCAAGCGGACAGCGCGGCACTCCCCGAGCGCGCGCCGCTATCGGAACGGTGAACATATGACAGATCCTGAGGTCAGGGCTGTCCTTGCAACATGGAACCGCGTGACGCGGCACTCGCGCATCGGGACACCCCGCCCTTTGCGGCTGCTTGGACCTCGGTCGATGGCAGGTCTCCTGGCTCGCGGGTCGTCATCCGTTGCCGACCTTCCCGGTATCCCAGTGGTCACGTAGGGCACGGACTCGCCGCTTACAGTTGCGGGGGCAGCCGCAGACTCGAAGCGTTTGCTTCCACTGCGTTCCCTTTTGATCCCGTTGACGGGAACCATCCAGGCGAGAGGGTACCGATTCCGGCATAGGGCCGTCAACGGTTGCGCACCACCGGCTTCGCAGCGACGCCGCCGCGAAGCCGCGCGCCCGGCCCTAGCGGCGCAGGCGCGGCGCCTGCCCGCCGCTATCGCGCGCCAGCTCGACGAACGCGCGCAGATAGTCGAGCGATGCGTCCGCTTCGCGCGTGCCGAGGAAGATCTGCTTCGCGATCCCGTCGCGGCCGAGCTTCACCGCCGTGACCGGCATCCGGTCCGCGTACTCGTCGGCGAGCCAGCGCGGCAGCGCGGCGACGCCGCGTCCGCTCGCCACCATCTGCAGCATGATGTCGGTCGTCTCGATCGTCTTGTGGCGGCGCGGCACGACGCCCGCCGGCGTCAGGAACTGGTTGTAGATGTCGAGCCGGTCCGTTTCGACCGGGTACGTGATCAGGATTTCGTCGGCCAGCTGTTCCGGGCGCACATAACGCGCCTGCGCGAGATCATGATGATCGGCGACCACCAGCACCTGCTCGTAATCGAACACCGGATCGAAGCGCAAACCCGGCTTTTTCAGCGGATCGGGCGTGACGAGCACGTCGATGTCGTAGCCGAACAGCGCGCCGATGCCGCCGAACTGGAAGCGCTGCTTCACGTCCACGTCGACATCCGGCCAGCGCGCGAGAAACGGCGACACGACCTTCAGCAGCCATTGATAGCACGGATGGCACTCCATCCCGATGCGCAGCGTGCCGCGCTGCCCCTGCGCATACTGCTTCATGCGCGCCTCGGCCTGCTCGAACTGCGGCAGCAGCCGGTTCGCGAGCGCGAGCAGATACTGGCCGGCCTGCGTGAGCCGCAGGCTGCGCCCCTCGCGATCCCAGACCGGCGTGCCGAGCTGCTGTTCGAGCTTGCGCACCGTGTGGCTCAGCGCCGACTGCGTCAGGTTCAGCACGCCCGCCGCCGCGGTCAGCGAGCCCTGCCGGTCGACTTCGCGAATGATGACCAGATGAACACGTTCCAGCATAGTCCTAACCCATGAACAAATTTGATTGATGGATGAAATAATGCCATTTTATTTCATGCATTGAACGCCCTATCATCGGGACCTGCCGTTTTCTCATTCCCGCAGGTCGACATGGTCAACACACACAATCTCGGTTTCCCCCGCATCGGCGCCCGGCGCGAACTGAAGTTCGCACTGGAGAGCTACTGGAAAGGACAGACTTCGCGCGACGCGCTCGAAGCGCTCGGCACGGAGTTGCGCGCGCGCCACTGGGCCGCCCAGGCGGCGCTCGATCTCGTCCCGGTCGGCGATTTCGCGTTCTACGACCAGGTGCTCGACATGAGCTTCACGCTCGGCAACCTGCCGGAGCGCGTGCGCGACTTTCATGGCGATACGCTCGACAACTACTTCCGCGTCGCGCGCGGGCGCTCCGCGCACGCCGGGCAGGCTCACGACGCCTGCTGCGGCGGCGTCGCGGCCGGCGAGATGACGAAATGGTTCGATACGAACTATCACTACATCGTGCCGGAGTTCACCGCGACGACGCAGTTCTCGCTCGACGCGTCGCGCCTCGTGCGCCAGCTCGCGCAGGCGCGCGCGTGCGGCGTGAACCCGAAGCCGGTGATCATCGGGCCGCTCACCTACCTGTGGCTCGGCAAGTCGAAAGACGACTCCGACCGCCTCGCGCTGCTGCCGAAACTGCTGCCGGTGTACGGCGCGCTGCTCGACACGTTCGCGGCACAGGGCGTGGACTGGGTGCAGATCGACGAGCCGGCGCTCGTCACCGAACTCGATCCCGCCTGGCAACAGGCGTTCGAAACCGCATACGCGGCGCTCGAAACCCGTCGGGTGAAACTGCTGCTCGCCACGTATTTCGGCCCGCTCGAAGACAATCTCGCGCTCGCACGCGCGCTGCCGGTCGACGGCCTGCACGTCGACGCCGTCCACACGCGCGAGGAAGCGCTGCAGCTCGCCCGCGACCTGCCGGGCGAGCGTGTGCTGTCGGTCGGCGCGATTAACGGCCGCAACATCTGGAAGACGGACCTTGCGGCGACGCTCGACTGGCTCGAACCGCTTGCCCGCACACTCGGCTCGCGGCTGTGGATCGCGCCGTCGTGCTCGCTGCTGCACGTGCCGGTCGACCTCGCGAGCGAGCAGAAGCTCGACCCCGAGATTCGCGCGTGGCTCGCATTCGCGTTGCAGAAGCTCGACGAACTGAACGTGCTCGCGCGCGCGCTCAATCACGGGCGGGCGTCGGTCGCGCCCGAACTGGCCGCGAACGCCGCGGACATCGCGCGCCGGCGCGCATCGCCGCGCGTGCACAATCCGGCGGTCAAGGCGGCGCTCGCGAAGCTCGATGCATCGCTCGGCCAGCGCGCCAGTGCCTATGCGCAGCGCGCGCCGCAGCAGGCTGCGATCCTGAACCTGCCGCGCTACCCGACCACGACGATCGGCTCGTTCCCGCAAACCGCCGAGATCCGCGCCGCACGCAGCCAGTACCGGCGGGGCGAGCTCGACGCCGCGCGCTACCAGGACGCGATGCGCCGCGAAATCGAGCGCAGCGTGCGCGAGCAGGAGGCGCTGGGGCTCGACGTGCTGGTGCACGGCGAGGCCGAACGCAACGACATGGTCGAGTATTTCGGCGAACAGCTCGACGGCTACGCGTTCAGCGAGTACGGGTGGGTCCAGTCGTACGGTTCGCGCTGCGTGAAGCCGCCGATCCTGTTCGGCGACATCAGCCGCCCGAAAGCCATGACGGTCGACTGGATCACGTACGCGCAATCGCTGACGAAGCGACCGATGAAGGGGATGCTGACCGGCCCCGTGACGATCCTGAACTGGTCGTTCGTGCGCGACGACCAGCCGCGCGCGGTGTCGTGCTACCAGCTGGCGCTCGCGATCCGCGCCGAGGTGCTCGACCTGGAAAAAGCCGGCGTGCGCGTGATCCAGATCGACGAGGCGGCGCTGCGCGAAGGGTTGCCGCTGCGCCGCTCGCAATGGAATACGTACCTGCACTGGGCGGTGGAGTCGTTCCGTATCGCCGCGAACGGCGTGCGCGACGACACGCAGATCCACACGCACATGTGCTACTCGGAGTTCAACGACATCATTGCGTCGATCGCCGATATGGACGCCGACGTGATCACCATCGAAACCTCGCGCTCGGACATGGAGCTGCTCGATGCATTCGATCACTTCAGTTATCCTAACCAGATTGGGCCGGGCGTCTACGACATCCACTCGCCGAACATTCCGGATACCGGGCACATCGTGACGCTGATGAAGAAGGCGGCGGAGCGTATTCCGGCTGAGCGGCTGTGGGTCAATCCGGACTGCGGCCTGAAGACGCGCCAGTGGGATGAGGTGATCCCCGCGCTCGGCAACATGGTGGCGGCCGCGCGGGCACTGCGGGCGGGAAGCTGACGCGGCGCGATGCGCATGCGGGCGGGCGATGCCGGCGGCTACCGGGGCATCGCCCGCCCGCCGGCCCGGCGCAAAGCCGTAAGCCCGAGCACCTGCAACACCGCGGCAACCGATGCTTCAGTGGATTGCACGCTCGTGTCGATCGACAGATCGGGCGCGTGCGGAATGTCGTAGACGTCGCCGATACCCGTCAGGTTGGCAATCTCGCCGGCGCGGGCGCGCCGGTAGAGACCCTTCGGGTCGCGCGCTTCGCAGACGGCAAGCGGCGTCGACAGATACACCTCGACGTACCGCGTGTCGCCCACCGCGGCGCGCGCGAGGTCGCGGTCCGCGCGATACGGCGAAATCAGCGCGGCGATCGCCACGACGCCCGCGTCGTTCAGCTGCCGGCAACGGTGCGCGACGCGCCGCACGTTCTCGCTGCGGTCCTGCGGCGAAAACCCGAGGTCGCGGCACAGCGTCTGCCGCACCGCGTCGCCGTCCAGCACCTCGCAACGCGTGCCGCGCGCGACGAGCGCGGCGGCGAGCGCATGCGCGAGCGTCGTCTTGCCGGAAGCGCTCAGACCGGTAAGCCAGATCGTGCAAGGTAATGTTTTCATTTGAAAGTCGGGGTGTCGTGCCGGGACAGGCCGGGGCCCATGTGTCGTACCGCGCGTCTGCGATCGTTGTGGTGGCTGCACATGGCGTGGCCGAAGCGGGGTAAGCCACTCGCTGCCCGCGATTAAGTGCGCCGCGCCCTTGAATGTCAAGAACCTCGCGAATCGCTTCGTGAGACATGCGCATGGATTCGTCTTCGGGAAATTCGATCCGCAGGCGGCGAGCGATCTGCTCCGGGGCCCCCATTGACCCATTTCCGGTCTCCGCGAAGCGGTTTATTTCGCCCCTTGAAAGGTGCCTGCTGGGGCCCGGCAGTCTCACGGCCATCGGCGTCACACAGTCACGCACCTTGCCCTCCAGGCGTTCCGGCACATCCTGATGCAGTCGCCGGTTGGTCGCCGGTTTCGCTGGTTTCGCTGGTTTGAGCCGTTTGGCAAAAGGCTCTGCTTTCCATTGTGCGACCGAAGCTCGATGCTCAAGGCGAGCAATCTCACGTCCCCAATGTTTTGGGCCGGGAGCGACCCGATCGCATTCACGCTCGGCGAATTACGGTTCGACATGAAAAGCGGCATATCGCCACGATATGCGGAATCAATATGATCCCACCGCAGACGACACGTCAAACTGAATGCCCTATCCGGGATTAGTTGACTACTCCAAAGCGCCGAATAAAATCGCGCTGATCGTGCAGGTGCGAAAAGTCTAAGCGCGATTAAAGAATCCGCGTTGTAAAGCCGTAATCCAGAAGTGCTCAGGACAGGCGGAACACAGGGGCCGCACCGCCTAGCACATTTCTGGTTCACGGAGATTCTTGAATGAATAAGATTTATCGAACGCTATTGGTTTCAACCGGCGCGGCATTGCTCGCAGCCGGCTGCGCATCGGGCCCGCAGTACAAGGACGTGGCATCCGCCATCCCGACACTCGCCCCCGATCACGGTCGCATCTATTTCTTCCGCCCGGGTAACTTTGCTGGATCGGCCATTCAGCCTGAAATCAAGCTTAACGATAAAGTCGTCGGACGCTCGGTACCGGGTGGCTTCTTCTTCGTCGATGAAGAGCCGGGCGAATACACGGTCTCGACCTCGACTGAAGTGGAGCGGGACATCAAGTTCACGCTGCACGCCGGCGACACAAAATACGTGCGTACTACCGTCAGCATGGGTTTGTTTATTGGCCATATCACCCCGACGCTCGATGATCCGGAAACCGGCCCTCAGGATATCGAACAGCTCAAATATACCGGCACTCCGATAAGCACCGCCGCGAAATAACGCTTCGCTGCTGCCGACCGCTTTGCTTCATCACCGGGCAGAACGGTCGGCGCTTCGGTTACAGGCTGATGCACGCTACGGCGAACAGCGTCGTGACGATCATGCCCTCAACGGCCCCAATAACGTGGCGATCGTGGCGATCGTGGCGACCATGGCGCTGGCCAGCAAGAAGGCCCGCACGCGTTTGGTGGCCTGCGCTGGCGAATCTGTTCGATCCATAGCTCAGACGCGTTCGTGCGCGCCAGCGTCGATGCAGTTCGAAAAGTCGCCCTTGTGCCCCAATCCATCAAATCGCTGCGCAGTGGCCCCGCGGGGATCGGACTCGACGGGCACGGGAAAAGTCCGCCGACGCGTTGATGGCGGAAGCGGTCGAGCGATACGCACGCCCTCGCACACGTGCTGCTCGCCCATGCTCCGAATGGGCGACGCAGCGTACCGGCGTGCTCCGTCCGTTTGCGCCCGTGCTTGATCGTTGATTGGTGGGACGCAAAACAAAAACCCCGTAAGTCGTCGACTTTACGGGGTTTCTGATTTGAATCTGGCGGAAAGGGTGGGATTCGAACCCACGATACGGTATAACCGTATACCGGATTTCGAGTCCGGCGCATTCGACCACTCTGCCACCTTTCCGGCTTTGAACTGCGTGGCTTTGCCACTTTCGCCGAGCGGGTCGCTGCTTGGCGAAGCGAAGATTATAGAACAGTCGCAGCGGGATTCCAAGCCCTTTTTAGCAAACCCGCCTCGGCGCGCCCGTCTGCGGCGCGTTTCATGCGTCTCATGCATCTCACGCGGCAGGCGCGTCGAGCCGTTCGAGCCCGCCCAGATACGGACGCAACGCAGCCGGCACCGTCACGGATCCATCGGCATTCTGGAAATTCTCCAGCACCGCGACGAGCGTGCGCCCCACCGCCAGCCCCGATCCGTTCAGCGTATGCACGAGTTCCGGCTTGCCCTGCGCATTGCGGTAGCGCGCCTGCATCCGGCGCGCCTGGAAAGCCTCGGTGTTCGAGCAGCTCGAAATCTCGCGGTACGTGTTCTGCGCGGGCAGCCACACTTCGAGGTCGTAGGTCTTCGTCGCCGAGAAACCCATGTCGCCGGTGCACAGCGTGATGACGCGATACGGGAGTTCCAGCTTCTGCAGGATCGTCTCGGCGTGCCCCACCATCTGTTCGAGCGCGTCGTAGGACGTCTCCGGCGCAACGATCTGCACCATCTCGACCTTGTCGAACTGATGCTGGCGGATCATCCCGCGCGTGTCGCGCCCGTACGAGCCCGCCTCGGAGCGAAAGCACGGCGAGTGCGCCGTCAGCCGGATCGGCAGCGCGCCCGCCTCGACAATCGACTCGCGCACCGTGTTGGTCAGCGAAATCTCGGAGGTCGAGATCAGGTACTGCGTGACGGTATTTTCCGCGCCGCCCTTCTCGACCCGGAACATGTCGTCCGCGAACTTCGGCAGTTGCCCGGTACCGTACAGGATCTCCGGATTGACGATGTACGGCGTATAGACCTCGGTATAGCCGTGCTGCTGCGTATGCGTGTCGATCATGAATTGCGCGAGCGCCCGATGCAGCCGCGCGATCTGCCCGCGCAGCATCGTGAAGCGCGCGCCCGCCAGCTTTGCGCCGGTCTCGAAGTCGAGGCCGAGCGGCGTGCCGACGTCGACATGATCCTTCACGTCGAAATCGAACTGGCGCGGCGTACCCCAGCGGCGCACTTCCACGTTGCCGGTCTCGTCCTTGCCGGGCGGCACGCTCTCGTGCGGCAGGTTCGGAATGCCGAGCATCAGGTCCGACAGGCGCGTCTGGATCTCGTCCAGCTGCGCCGCCGACGCCTTCATCTCATCGCCGATGCCCGCCACCTCGGCCATCACCGCCGACGCATCCTCGCCGCGCCCCTTCAGCGCGCCGATCTGCTTCGACAGGCTGTTGCGGCGCGCCTGCAGCTCTTCGGTACGGGTCTGGACGGCGCGGCGTTCCGCTTCGAGAGCGGAGAACGCCGCCACGTCGAGGGTGTAGCCGCGGTCGGCGAGGCGCTTCGCGACGCCGTCGAGGTCTTTGCGCAGCAGCTGGATGTCGAGCATGGAGGGACAGAAATTCGTTGTGTGAAGCCGCGATTTTAGCGCACCGGCGCAGGCGACCGGCCGTTCAGCGCTTCTTCGGCCGGTTCTCGCTGCACCACTGCGCGTCGAGCTCGGCGAGCCGCGCGAGCTTCTCGCCGATCCGCCCTTCGAGCCCGCGCGGGGTCGGCCGATACCAGCGCGGCTCGCGCATCCCGTCGGGCAGATAGGTCTCGCCGGCCGCGTAGGCGTCGGGTTCGTCGTGCGCGTAGCGGTAGTCGTGACCGTAGCCGAGTTCCTTCATCAGCCGCGTCGGCGCGTTGCGCAAATGCACCGGCACCGCTCGCGACGGCTCCTTGCCGACGAAGCGCCGCGCCTCGTTGTAGGCCATGTAGCCGGCGTTCGACTTCGGCGCGACCGCAAGGTAGAGGAGCGCCTGCGCGAGCGCCAGTTCGCCTTCCGGCGAGCCGAGCCGCTCGTAGGTTTCGGCCGCGTCGAGCGCGATGCGCGCCGCGCGCGGATCGGCGAGACCGATGTCCTCCCACGCCATGCGCACGATGCGGCGCGCGAGGTAGCGCGCATCCGCGCCGCCGTCGATCATCCGGCAGAACCAGTACAGCGCGCCGTCCGGGTTGCTGCCGCGCACCGACTTGTGCAGCGCGCTGATCTGGTCGTAGAACGCGTCGCCGCCTTTGTCGAAGCGGCGCAGGTTCTCCGCGAGCGCACTGCCGAGCAGCGCGCCGTCGACCGTATCCGCTTTCTGCTGCGCGGCGGCGCGCGCGACGATCTCCAGATTGTTCAGCAGCTTGCGGCCGTCGCCATCGGCCGAACCGATCAGCGCGTCGCGCGCCTCGTCGGTGAACGCGAGGCCGCCGAGCTCCTGCTGCGCGCGCGCGAGCAGCGCGCGCTGCTCGTCGTCGTCGAGGCTCTTCAGCACATAGACCGCCGCGCGCGAGAGCAGCGCGCTGTTCACCTCGAACGACGGATTCTCGGTCGTCGCGCCGACGAACACGAACAGCCCCGACTCGACGTGCGGCAGGAAGGCGTCCTGCTGGCTCTTGTTGAAGCGATGCACCTCGTCGACGAACACCAGCGTCTGCCTGCCGTGCGCGCGATGCACCTGCGCGGTCTCCACCGCCTCGCGGATGTCCTTCACGCCCGATAACACCGCCGACAGCGCGATGAATTCCGCGTGAAACGCATCGGCCATCAGCCGCGCGAGCGTGGTCTTGCCGACGCCCGGCGGGCCCCACAGGATCATCGAGTGGGCCTCGCCGGACTCGAACGCGACGCGCAGCGGCCTGTTCGGCCCGAGCAGGTGCGTCTGGCCGATCACGTCGTCGATGCTGCGGGGCCGCAGCCGCTCCGCGAGCGGCACATTGGCACGGGTTTCTTCGAACATGGCGTTTTGTGGATAATCTCGGCTTTCCGGGCGCGCAGCGCAGGCGGCGCACCCGGTCGGACCGGCACGCGCGCGGGCGCACGCGGCGGCACAGCCGTTCATTATGACAGCGGCCGCGCTCGCGCGAGCGCGCACGCCCCGCGGCCGGACCCGATACCGATACCACCACCGCACGACACGACAGGACAGGAAACCCCGACCGATGGCACTCGATCCGCTCGCCGGCAACGCCGGCTCCACTTACGCCCCGCTCACGCCCGTGCCCGACGCGCGGCGCGCGTTCCGCACCGTCGACGCGTTCGCGCTCTGGTTCTCGCTCGGCATCGGGCTGCTCGTCGCGCAGGCGGGGGCGCTGCTGGTGCCGGGCCTGTCGCTGCCGCACGCGCTCGCCGCGATCGGCATCGGCAGCGTGATCGGCGTGATCCTGCTCGCGCTGGCCGGCGTGATCGGCACCGACACGGGGCTCGCCGCGATGTCGTCGCTGCGTCCCACGCTCGGCGTGCGCGGCGCGACGATCCCGGCCGTGCTCAACGCGGTGCAGCTGGTCGGCTGGGGCTCGTTCGAGGTGATCGTGATGCGCGATTCCGCCGACGCGCTCGCGAAACAGGCGTTCGGGCTGTCGATGCCGCTCGTGTGGACCGTGCTGTTCGGCCTGCTCGCGACGCTGCTCGCGGTCAGCGGCCCGCTGTCGTTCGTGCGCCGCTTTCTGCGTACGTGGGGCATCTGGCTGCTGCTCGCGGGGGCCGCGTGGCTCACGTGGAACCTGCTCGCGCGCCACGACCTCGGCGCGCTGATGCGCCGTCCGGGCACCGGCGACATGTCGTTCGGCGGCGCGATCGACCTCGTCGTCGCGATGCCGCTGTCGTGGCTGCCGCTGATCGCCGACTATTCGCGCTTCGGCCGCCGCGCCGGCGAGTCGTTCCGCGGCACGCTGCTCGGCTACGGCATCGCCAATCTGTGGTTCTACGCGCTCGGCGCGATCTACGGCCTCGCCGCCGGCGGCGGCGACGCGCTGCTGACGGGCGCGCTCGCCAAGGCCGGCGGCGGCTTCGCGCTGATGCTGATCCTGATCGACGAGATCGATAACGCGTTTGCCGACATCCACTCGGCCGCGGTGTCGACCGGCACGTTCTGGACGCGCCGCACGGTGCCGCTGCTGTCGGCCGGCTTCGGCGCGCTGTGCACGGCGGTCGCGCTGCTCGTGCCGATGGCGAAGTACCAGAACTTCCTGCTGCTGATCGGCTCGGTGTTCGCGCCGCTGTTCGGCGTCGTGCTCGTCGATCACTTCATCGTCCGCCGGCGCCGCATCGATGCCGGCGCGCTCGCCGACCCGGCGGGCCGCTACGGCTACTCGGGCGGCTGGCATCTGGGCGCGTTCGCCGCGTGGGCGCTCGGCATCGCCGCCTACCAGGCGATCAACCAGTGGCTGCCGGATCTCGGCGCCACGCTGCCCGCGTTCGCGGTCGGCGCGCTCAGCTATCTCGCGCTGCGCGCGGCCCGCAAGACCGCCTACGCGTGAATTCCGGCGGATCCGCCGGCACGCGGCACGCGGCGCGCGCAGCAACGCGCAGCAAAAAGGGCCGCGCACGCGGTGCGCAGCCCTTCGCACAACCCCTCGCCGGCCGCTTGCGCCTGATACCCCGCGCCGGGCCGGGCGGGCGTTCAGCCGTTGATCACGTCCGCCCCCTTCGGCGTCGTGAACTTGAAGGTGCCCGGCGGCAGCGACGGATTCTTCTGGATGTTCGAGAACGTCAGCAGCGTCACGTTGCCGAACACGTCGTGCAGTTCCATGGCCTGCAGGTTGCCGTCGCGAAAGCCGATGCCGACGCTCTCGAACTGCGTGTCGCGCGCCTTCGGCGTCAGTTCGAGCCAGTCGATGCCGTTCTTCACGCCGGCATCGCGCAGCGTGAAATTCTTGTCCAGATCGTTGCTGCCGAACAGGATGGCCGCCGGGCTCGCGCCGAGCGCGTTGCCGAGCGGACGCACGGTCACCTGGTTCAGGTCCTTGTCGTAGACGTAGAGGTTCTGGCCGTCGGCCTGCAGCACCTGCTCATACGGCTTCAGGTACGACCAGATGAACTTGCCTGGCCGCGCGAACACGAACGTGCCGCTCGACGTGCTGCTCTTCGGCATGATCTGCACCGCGTCGCTCGCGATGTGCGCCTTGCTCGGCGCGCGCAGTTCCTGCTGCACGAAATCGCCGCGCGCCGACTGCACCTGCTGGACGAAGGCCCTCAACTGCTCGGTGCCGCTCGCGAACGCATGCTGCGCGACGAGCAGCGACGCGCCGATCGCCACGCCGCCGAGGCGGCGCGCAAGCGTGCGCGCCAGTTGACCGGCCCGGCCGGAATGGGCGTGAAGCCCCGCGTATTGCTGCATGTCATTCTCCGTGAATTGAATCGGATTCCTCGCCTGCCCGTGCCGCGCGAGAACGCGGCGCGGGCAGGCGAAGGAGGAAAGTCTGGGTACGCGGTCCGTCCGCGCCGCGCCGGCACGATTGCGCCCGCTCAGTCGGCTTCGCGCGCGGGCACCAGGATCTCGCGATTGCCGTTCGACGACATCGCCGACACGAGCCCCGACTGCTCCATCTGTTCGAGCAGCCGCGCCGCGCGGTTGTAGCCGATCCGCAAATGCCGCTGCACGAGCGAAATCGACGCCCGGCGGTTCTTGATCACCACCTCGACCGCCTGGTCGTACAGCGGATCGGACTCGCCGCCGCCCGCGCCGGTTCCCTCGGCGCCGGCCGATCCCTCGTCGCCCTCGCCGGACAGGCCGCCCTCGAGGATGCCCTCGATGTAGTTCGGCTCGCCCTGCTCGCGAAGCTTTTCGACCACGCGGTGCACCTCGTCGTCGGACACGAACGCGCCGTGTACGCGCACCGGCAAGCCGGTGCCGGGCGGCATGTACAGCATGTCGCCCATGCCGAGCAGCGACTCGGCGCCCATCTGGTCGAGAATCGTGCGCGAGTCGATCTTGGACGACACCTGGAACGCGATGCGCGTCGGGATGTTCGCCTTGATGAGTCCGGTGATCACGTCCACCGACGGCCGCTGCGTCGCGAGAATCAGATGGATGCCGGCCGCGCGCGCCTTCTGCGCGATCCGCGCGATCAGTTCCTCGACCTTCTTGCCGACCACCATCATCAGGTCGGCCAGTTCGTCGATCACGACGACCACGTTCGGCAGGCGCGCGAGCGGCTCCGGGTCGTCCGGCGTGAGGCTGAACGGATTCGGCAGCTTCTCGTCGCGCTTCGCCGCTTCGTCGATCTTGTTGTTGTAGCCCGCGAGGTTGCGCACGCCGACCTTGCTCATCAGCTTGTAGCGGCGCTCCATCTCGGCGACGGTCCAGTTCAGCGCGTGGCCCGCCTGGCGCATGTCGGTGACGACCGGACACAGCAGATGCGGAATGCCTTCATAGACGCTCATTTCGAGCATCTTCGGATCGATCAGGATCAGCCGCACCTGCTCGGCGCTCGCCTTGTAGAGCAGCGACAGGATCATCGCGTTGATGCCGACCGACTTGCCCGAACCGGTCGTGCCCGCGACGAGCAGGTGCGGCATCTTCGCGAGGTCGGCGCACACCGGATTGCCGCCGATGTCCTTGCCGAGGCCGAGCGTGAGCGGCGAGGCCGCGTCCGCGTAGACCGCCGAGCCGAGGATCTCGGACAGGCTCACGGTCTGGCGGCGCTGGTTCGGCAATTCGAGCGCCATGAAATTCTTGCCCGGAATCGTCTCGACCACGCGGATCGACACGAGCGACAGCGAGCGCGCCAGATCCTTCGCGAGATTGACGATCTGGCTGCCCTTCACGCCGGTGGCCGGCTCGATTTCATAGCGCGTGACGACCGGGCCCGGATACGCGGCGACCACGCTCACGTCGACGCCGAAGTCCTTCAGCTTCTTTTCGATCAGCCGCGACGTGAATTCGAGCGTGTCGGGCGAGACGGTTTCCTGCGCGGCCGGCGGCGCGTCGAGCAGCGCGATCGGCGGCAGCGTGGAGTCGCCCGGCAGATCGGTGAAGAGCGGCACCTGGCGCTCCTTCTCGACCCGCTCGGAGCGCGCCGGCGTGGCGACGGGCGGCACGATCATCACCGGCTCGTGGTCTTCGATGCGCACGCGGCTCTGCTCGACCTTGCCCTCGCGCCGCACCGCGGCGGCCTCGCCCAGCTTGCGGTCGCGCCCCGCTTCGCGGCGCAGGCGCGCGAAGGTGACCGCCGAAATGATCGAATCGCCGACCCGCTCGGCCACCGACAGCCACGAGAAGCGGAAATAGAGCGACAAACCGATGGCCAGCGCGAGCAGCAGCGCGAGCGTGCCGCCGGTAAAGCCGAGCGCGTGCGACACCGCGCGCGCGACGCCCTCGCCGACCACCCCGCCCGGCGCGCGCGGCAGCGGCACCTTCAGCGACCACATCCGCAGCGCCTCGATGCCGTCGCTCGCGAGCAGCACCAGCGCGAACGCGCATGCCTCGGCGAGCCAGCCGGCCGGCCGCGGCGGCGCGTCGGGCTCGGCGTCGTGGCGCGTGATGCGCCGGTAGTTCGCCGAGATGCGCCGGCCGAGCAGCACGACCCACCAGTAGGCGGACAGGCCGAACAGCAGCAGCAGGATGTCCGATGTCCACGCGCCGACGCGCCCGGCCCAGTTCGCGATGCGGTCCACCTGTGCGGCGTGGGTCCAGCTCGGGTCGTGCCGGCTGTAGCTGACGAGCGCCATCAGCAGGAACGCGCCGAGCGCGACCTGCAGGATCCAGCGGATTTCGGTGAAGAGGCGCGACATGCGGTGCGGCAATGCCTGCGCGCTCGCGGAATAAGGAGCTTTTGCCATTGATCCTGTTGCTTGCGCGGTCCGCGGCCGGGCGGATTGCCCGGCCGCGGACCGCCGGTACGTCTTGTTGCGGCTTATTGTAGCCGCACTGTTGCGGCCGGGGCTGTAAATGACGGTAACCGCTGCCGGCGCGCATCGCGAAGCCGGCGACGGGCCGCGCCGGCGCCCCGCGCGCGACGCTATCGCGCCCATCGGAAAGCCTCATGAGGCAGCGCGGCCGGCCCGCCTTTATAATGACGCCCGGATACCCATCTACGGTTTCAGCCCCCATTGCGCGGACGCGCCGCGGCGCGTCCGGCGTTTCTTACGGATTTCGATCATGCCCGCCACTTCCACGAAACATGCCAAGGTTCTGATTCTCGGTTCCGGCCCCGCCGGCTACACGGCCGCCGTCTACGCGGCGCGCGCGAACCTGGCGCCGGTGCTCGTCACGGGCCTCGCCCAGGGCGGCCAGCTGATGACCACGACGGACGTCGAAAACTGGCCGGCCGACGCGCACGGCGTACAGGGGCCGGAGCTGATGGCGCGCTTCCTGGAGCACGCGGAGCGCTTCAACACCGAGATCCTGTTCGATCACATCCACACCGCGAAGCTGCAGGAAAAGCCGATCCGGCTGATCGGCGACTCCGGCGAGTACACGTGCGACGCGCTGATCATCGCGACGGGCGCCTCGGCGCAGTACCTCGGGCTGCCGTCCGAAGAAGCGTTCATGGGCAAGGGCGTATCCGCATGCGCGACCTGCGACGGCTTCTTCTACCGGCAGCAGCACGTCGCGGTGATCGGCGGCGGCAACACCGCGGTCGAGGAAGCGCTGTACCTCGCCGGCATCGCGAAGAAGGTCACGGTGATCCACCGCCGCGACAAGTTCCGCGCCGAGCCGATCCTGATCGACCGGCTGCTCGCGAAGGAGAAGGAAGGCATCGTCGAGATCAAGTGGAACCACGTGCTCGACGAAGTCACCGGCGACGACTCCGGCGTAACCGGCGTGCGCATCCGCCATACGCAGACCGGCGAGAGCACCGCGTTCGCGCTGCAGGGCATCTTCGTCGCGATCGGCCACAAGCCGAACACGGACATCTTCGAGGGCCAGCTCGACATGAAGAACGGCTACATCGTCACGCACAGCGGCCTCGCCGGCAACGCGACGGCGACCAGCGTGCCGGGCGTGTTCGCCGCGGGCGACGTGCAGGACCACATTTACCGGCAGGCCATCACCAGCGCCGGTACCGGCTGCATGGCCGCGCTCGACGCGCAGCGCTACCTCGAAAGCATCGACGAAGGCATCGGCGAGCACGTGATGAGCCAGGAAGCGGAACGCTGAAGCGCGGGCGCGGCACGCGCCGCGCCACGCGCTTTCTTGTCCGCACGTCAGCACCATGGCGAAGAACCGGCCCCATCCGAACGACCCGCGACGCCGCGCCCCCGCGGCAGCCGCCGCGCCTGCACAACCGGACGCGCCGCTGCGCGCGCGTATCGAGCCGGCGGCGGGACTCGGCGCGCTGCGCGATGCGCTCAAGACCGACACCGAGCGGCGTGCACGGGCACACGCGGTAGCCGAGCAGGCGCAGCGCGAAGCGGCGGCCGAAGCGGACCTGTTTCGCCGCGAAATCGGCGCGGTCGCCCCGCTTGCCGCACCGGCGCGCGCCACCCGGGCGCGCATCCCGCCCGCGCCAACGCCGCTGCAGACGCAGCTCGACGAAAAAGCGGTGCTGCAGGAAGCGATCTCCGACGAATTCGATCCGGAGGTGCTGCTCGATACCGACGACTCGCTGTCGTACTGCCGGCCGGGCATCCGCTCCGAGGTGGTGCGCAAGCTGCGGCGCGGGACGTGGATCGTGCAGGCGCAGCTCGATCTGCACGGCATGCGCCGCGACGAAGCGCGCGAGGCGCTCGCCGAGTTCATCCGCGAAGCGGTCCGGCGCGGCCTGCGCTGCGTGCGCGTGATCCACGGCAAGGGGCTCGGCTCGGTCGGCAAGGAGCCGGTGCTCAAGGGCAAGGTGCGCGCGTGGCTCGTGCAGAAAGAAGAGGTGATCGCGTTCTGCCAGGCGCGGCCGCACGACGGCGGCGCGGGAGCGGTGCTGGTGCTGCTGCAGCCCGGTCAGGGGCCGTCGCATCCACATCCGCAGCAGGGCTAGGCGAGCGTCGCGGCACGCAGCCGCCGTACAAGGCAAAAGGCCCGTTGCGTGCACACGCAACGGGCCTTTTTGCATCGACCTTCCCGCCGTTACCCGAAGCGGCGGCCGAAGCAGCCGCCCGCGGGATTCCGGCAAGCTCAGGCGAGCCGCTCTTCGGTTGCCGGATCGAACAGCACCGCCTTCGATACGTCGAACAGCAGCGTCATGTTCGCGCCCGGCTGGGGATTCGACGCCGGATGCACGCGGCTCACGACGCGCTTGCCGTTCACCTGCGCGAACACCAGCGTGTCCGGGCCGGTGGGCTCGATCACGTCGACCTTCACTTCGACCGACTGCAACTGGCCGCCGCCCTCGCCGTGATGCGCGCTGCGCGCATCCGTCAGCCGCTCGGGACGCAGCCCCAGCGTGACGTCCTTGCCGATCTGGCTCTTCAGCGTGCCCGCCGCGAACGGCAGTGCGAGCACCGTGCGCGCGACGCCCGTATCGAGCTCGACCCCGACGCCCGCGCCCTGCTCGACCAGCCGGCCCTGGATGAAGTTCATCGGCGGCGCGCCGATGAAGCCCGCGACAAACAGGTTCGCCGGCGAATCGTAGATTTCCTGCGGCGCGCCGAACTGCTGCACGATCCCGTCCTTCATCACCGCGATGCGGTCGCCGAGCGTCATCGCCTCGATCTGGTCGTGCGTCACGTAGACGATCGTCGTGCCGAGGCGCTGATGCAGCAGCTTGATTTCCGAGCGCATCTCGATGCGCAGCTTCGCGTCGAGATTCGACAGCGGCTCGTCGAACAGGAACATCACCGGATCGCGCGCGAGCGCACGGCCCATCGCGACGCGCTGGCGCTGGCCGCCGGACAGCTGGCCGGGCTTGCGATCGAGCAGATGCTGGATCTGCAGCATGCCCGACACGCGCTCGACGATCTGCGCCTGCTCGGTCTTCGGCACCTTGCGGATGTTCAGCCCGAACGAGATGTTCTCGCGCACCGTCATCGACGGATACAGCGCATACGACTGGAACACCATCGCGATGTCGCGATCCTTCGGCGACAGCTCGTTGACCGTCTTGCCGTCGATCTGGATCTCGCCCTTCGTCACGGTTTCGAGACCGGCGATCATGTTGAGCAGCGTCGACTTGCCGCAGCCCGAGCCGCCGACGAGAATCAGGAACTGCCCGTCTTCGATGTCGATGTTGACACCCTTCAAGACCGGCACGCCGTTCGGGTAGGTCTTGTACACGTCACGGATGGAAAGGCTTGCCATGCTGTGAATCCTCTAGTCTCTGGTACGGCGCCGGATGCGCCGCGCGGCGGCGTCACCCGGATGCCGGTTCTTGCCGCGGCGCACCGCGGCGCTCGTTGCAGTTAGCCCTTCACCGCGCCCGCCGTCAGGCCGCGCACGAAGTAGCGGCCGGCGATCACGTAGACGAGCAGCGTGGGCAGCGCCGCGATGATCGCGCCCGCCATGTCGACGTTGTATTCCTTCACGCCGGTCGAGGTGTTCACGAGATTGTTCAGCGCCACCGTGATCGGCATCGAATCGACGCCGGAGAACACGATGCCGAACAGGAAGTCGTTCCAGATCTGCGTGAACTGCCAGATCAGGCACACCATGAAGATCGGCAGGGACAGCGGCATCATGATCTTCGTGAAGATCAGGAAGAAGCCCGCGCCGTCGATGCGCGCGGCCTTCACGAGCTCCGCGGGCACGCTCACGTAGAAGTTGCGGAAGAACATCGTCGTGAACGCGATGCCGTAGACCACGTGCACGAACACGAGGCCCGCCACCGTGTTCGACAGCCCGAGCATCCCTTCGAGGCGCGCCATCGGCAGCAGGATCGCCTGGAACGGGATGAAGCAGCCGACCAGCAGCATCGTGAACAGCGCATCGGCGCCGCGAAAGCGCCAGTGGGTCAGCACGTAGCCGTTGAACGCGCCGATGATCGACGAGATCAGCACGGCCGGAATCACCATGCGCACCGAGTTCATGAAGAACGGCTCCATGCCGTCGCAGCGCACGCCGGTGCACGCATGCGCCCACGCCTTGATCCACGGCGCGAAGGTCGGGTCGGACGGCGGCGTGAGCAGGTTGCCGGTATGCAGCTGGTCGAGGCTCTTGAACGAGGTCGACAGCATCACATACAGCGGGAACAGGAAGTACAGCGCGAACAGGATCAGCGCCGCGTAAATGAAGGCGCGGCTGAACGTCATCTTAGGCTGCATTGCGCGTGCTCCTCGATTCCATGTACATCAGCGGCACGAGCACGGCCACGACGGTCGCGAGCATCATCATCGACGACGCAGCGCCGACACCCAGTTCCCCGCGATTGAACGAAAACGTATACATGAACATGGCCGGCAGCGACGACGACGTGCCGGGACCGCCGGCCGTCATCGCGACGACGAGGTCGAAAGTCTTGATCGTGATGTGGCACAGGATCAGCAGCACCGAGAAGAACACCGGGCGCATGCTCGGAATCACGATCTTGCGGTAGATGGTCGGCAGCGTCGCGCCGTCCACCTGGGCAGCCTTGAAGATCTCGCTGTCGACGCCGCGCAGGCCGGCGAGGAACAGCGCCATCACGAAGCCGGTGGATTGCCAGACGGCGGCGATCACGATACAGAAGATCGCGCGGTCCGGATTGTCGAGCCAGTCGAACGCGAAGTGCGTGAAGCCCCAGTCGTGCATCACTTTCTGGATGCCGAGATTCGGGTTCAGAATCCACTGCCAGGCGGTGCCGGTCACGATGAACGACAGCGCCATCGGATACAGGAACACGGCGCGCAGCGCGCCTTCGCTGCGGATGCGCTGATCGAGCAGGATCGCGAGAAACAGCCCGAGCGCGACGCAGATCGCGATGAACGGAATGCCAAACCAGCCCAGGTTGGCCGCCGACGTCCACCAGACGTCGTTGGCGAACAGCTGCCGGTAGCGCGCGAGGCCGGCGAATCCGTAGTTCGGCATCAGCCGCGAATTCGACAGCGACAGATAGCCGGTCACGGCGATGAAGCCATACACGAACACGAGGCTGATCACGATGCTGGGAGAAAGCACCAGCTTCGGAATCCAGCGGTCGGCGAGCGCCGCCATCGGCGACGTGCGGCGGGACACGGAGGCCGTGTTTTTCCCGTTTCCGCTAAGAGAAGCAGTCACTACTCGACTCCTGGAACTGTGCCGTCCGCGGCCCGCGCAAACGGCGCGCAACACGGCAGCGGCATGAGCTTTGACTCTGTCTGAACCTGATACGGCGGACGCATTTCGAACACGCCCGGTTGCGCGTGGAGTCGCAACCGGGCGTCTGCTGCATGGACTGCGTGAGGCAGGTCTGCGCTTACTTCGTCTGGGCGGCCTTCGCCAGTTCCTGAACCGCGGTCTTCGCGTCTTCGTTCGAGTTCATGAACTTCGTGACGACGTCGGTGATCGCGCCGGCAGTCGCGTCCGGCTGAGCCATGCCGTGCGCGAGCGACGGCACGTAGCCGCCGGCCTTGATCGCGGCCTGCTCATCCGCATACGACTGCTTGCCGCACGCGTCGAACTTCGACATGTTCACGCCGAGGCGCACCGGAATCGAGCCCTTGTACAGGCTGAACTGCTCCTGGAACGACGGGCTCATGATCGTCTTCGCCAGCGCGAGCTGGCCCGGCGTCGCACTCTTCTGGCCCTTCTGCTGGAAGAACACGAACGAGTCGACGTTGAACGTATAGGCCTTCGAGGTGCCCGGCACCGGCGCGCAGACGTAGTCGACGCCCGGCTTCTTGTTCGCGTTCGCGAACTCGCCCTTCGCCCAGTCGCCCATGAACTGCATGCCGGCCTTGCCGTTGATGACCATCGCGGTCGCGAGGTTCCAGTCGCGGCCGGTGCGGCCGTTATCCATGTACGACTCGATCTTGCGGACCGTGTTGAACACGTCGACCATCTGCGGCGAGGTCAGCGTCTTCTGGTCGAGGTCGACCAGCGCCTTCTTGTAGAACGGCGCGCCCTGCGACAGCACCACGTCTTCCCACAGTGTCAGGTCTTGCCACGGCTGGCCGCCGGCGGCCACCGGCTGGATGCCCGCGGCCTTCAGCTTGTCGGCGAGCGCGAAGAATTCCGGCCACGTGGTCGGCACCTTGCCGCCCACCTTGTCGAGCGCCGCCTTGTTGATCCACACCCAGTTCACGCGGTGCACCGAGAACGGCGCCGCGACGTAGTGGCCGTCCGCGCGCATGATCTTGTCGATTTCCGGCGGCAGGTTCTTCTTCCAGTCGCCCGGCACCGCGACTGCGTCGATCGGCACCAGCACGCCCTGCTGCGCCCACTCCTGAATCAGCGGTCCCTTGATGTCCGCCGCGTCCGGTGCGTTGCCCGAGATCACCTGGGTCTTCAGGGCCGTCATGGCCGCCGCACCCGCACCGCCCGCCACCGCGTAGTCCTTCCAGACATAGCCCTGCTTCTGCATGTCGTCCTTGAGCACGCCAACGGCTTTCGCTTCGCCGCCGGAGGTCCACCAGTGCAGCACTTCAAGCGACTCGCCCGCCTGCGCTGCGGACACGCCACACATCAGACCTGCGGCGCACAGGGCGCCCATGATCGCGCGGAATTTCATTGCTTATCTCCTCCAGACACCTGAACAAAAAAACGAATGTCCCCTGATTCTCCAGGGTGCTGTGGTTGGTTCAAACAGGCAAAACACGGGGCGATCGAGCTTCCGTCGGACGCATGCGCAAGGCAGGTGCCGGCAAGCCGGATACGGCCGCGGGAAGCTCAGAAGATGAGTGATGCGGAATGCAACTGACAGTCTCCTTTTGTGCTTTTTTGCCCGCCCGCGTCGCGCGGCAGACTCGAGGCTTCCTCACGTTAACCCTCGCCTTGCGCCTACAGCGCGCCGCCCGCCGGGCAGCCGCTGCATACGAAGGCACGATGTCCGTTAACATGCTGGACGCCGACCGACTCCCTGAAGCACACCGCCCGGCTGCCGCGGACGCTTTTTTCATCGATTTGGCGCTACCTCTTGATTTGGATTGTAGTTAAACTACAATTCAGTGTCAAAAAAATTTTTATCGGACTACGATGGCCCACCGGGGCCCGTTGCCGGCCCTTTCTGGACATCGACGGAGACACATGTTGACGGACTCAGGCTTCACTTTCGTACTCTTCGGCGGAACCGGCGATCTGTCGATGCGCAAGATCCTTCCGGCGCTGTACGAAGCGCATCGCGCAGGCATGCTGGCCGACAGCGGCAGGATCTTCGCGGTCGCGAGGCTCGACGCGGACCGCGCCGGCTACCTGCAGTGGATCGACGAGCATGTGAAGCCGCACGTGTCGAAGGAAGGCGTCGACGGCCCGGCGTGGGCGAGCTTCCTCGCGCGCATCGACTACATGAAGCTCGATCTGGGCAACCCGGAAGACTTCGCGGTGCTGCGCGAAAAGATCGCGCCGCTGCCCGGCATCCGCGTGTTCTACCTCGCCACCGGTCCGTCGCTGTTCGTGCCGATCTGCCGCGCGCTGGCGTCGGTGGGCCTGAATACTCAGGCGCGCATCGTGCTCGAAAAGCCGCTCGGCTACGACCTCGAATCGTCGAACGCGATCAACGACGCGGTGGGCGAAATCTTCGCCGAAGAACAGATCTACCGGATCGACCACTATCTCGGCAAGGAGCCGGTGCAGAACCTGCTCGCGCTGCGCTTCGGCAACGCGCTGTTCGAGCCGCTGTGGCGGCGCGAATGGGTCGAGAGCATCCAGATCACGATTGCCGAGGAGCTCGGCGTCGAGGCGCGCGGCGACTTCTACGACAACACCGGCGCGCTGCGCGACATGGTGCAGAACCACCTGCTGCAGCTGCTGTCGATCGTCGCGATGGAACCGCCGCACTCGATGGACTCCGACTCGGTGCGCGACGAGAAGCTGCGCGTGCTGCGCGCGCTCAAGCCGGTCGATCCGCGCGAGATCGGCAAGGTCGCGGTGCGCGGCCAGTACCACGCGGGCGGCATCCGCGGCACCGCGGTGCCGGCCTACGCCACCGAGCCGGGCGTGAAGCGCGACAGCACGACCGAGACCTTCGTCGCGCTGAAGGTGGAGATCGAAAACTGGCGCTGGTCCGGCGTGCCGTTCTTCCTGCGCACCGGCAAGCGCCTCGCGGACCGGGTCGCGGAGATCGTCGTCAACTTCCGGCCGGTGCCGCACTCGGCGCTCGGCTCCACCGCGCTGCGCCCCGGCTCGAACCGGCTCGTGATCCGCCTGCAGCCGAACGAAAACATCCGCCTCTATTGCCTCGCGAAACAGCCGGGCGAAGGGATGAATCTCGCGAGCGTGCATCTGGACCTCGCGTTCGACCAGTTCTTCCGCGAAGGCCGGATGGAAGCCTATCAGCGGCTGCTGCTCGACGTCATCAACGGACGCCTCGCGCTGTTCGTGCGGCGCGACGAGCAGGAAGCCGCATGGCGCTGGGTCGAGCCGATCCTGAACGACTGGGCCACCAGCAACAGGCCGCCCAAGCCATACGCGGCGGGCACGTGGGGACCGGCCGCGTCGAGCGCGATGCTCGCGCAGCACGGCACCTGCTGGCTCGAAGAAGAGAACTGAAGAATCGCGGCGGCGCCGCGGGCCGGCCCGGCCTGCGGCGCCGCCGGCATAACCTTACCGGTGGGCCGGCCGGCCTGGCGCAAGCGCCGGGCCGACCGGCCCAACAAGAAGGCAGTACGGAGGAGAAGTGATCGAGCTTCACGCTTTCGACGACCAGCGCGCGCAATCCGACGCGCTGGCGCAGGCGGTCGGCGACGCGCTACATGCGTCGCTCGCCGCCGTGGCAGGCGTCCGCGCGGACCGCGCGACGCTGGCGGTATCGGGCGGCACCAGCCCGCGGCCCTTTCTGCAGACGCTGTCGACGCAGCCGTTCGACTGGACCCGCATCGACGTGACGCTCGTCGACGACCGCTGGGTCGACGAGCGCGACAGTGCGAGCAACGCGCGTCTCGCGCGCGAGACGCTGCTGCAGCACGCGGCGCGGGACGCGGCGTTCTGGCCGCTCGTCGACACGTCGCAGACGCTCGACGCGCACGTTGCCGCGCTGAACGCGGACGCGCGCCGCCGCGTGCCGGACGTCGCCGTGCTCGGCATGGGCGAGGACGGCCATACCGCGTCGATCTTCGCGGACGCGCCGGAATGGGACTTCGCGCTCACGACGCCGCAGCGCTTCGTCGCCGTTCATCCGGGGGCCGCGCCGCATGCGCGCGTCAGCTGGTCGATGTCCGCGCTGCGCGAGGTCGGACGGCTGTTTCTGCTGATCGCGGGGCCGCGCAAGCTCGACGTGCTGAATGCCGCCGCTGCCGCACCACAACAAAATGCCATCTCGAAGCTGGCAAACGACAAGGGAGTGAGACTCGATGTCTACTGGTGTCAAAACTAACGCTGTCCCGGGCGCCGGCCAGCACGCCGACGGACCCCGGCTGCTCGCGGACATCGGCGGCACCAACGCGCGCTTCGCGCTCGAAACCGGACCGGGCGAGATCGGCCAGGTGCAGGTGTATCCGTGCGCCGAGTACCCCGGCGTCGCCGACGTGATCCGCAAGTACCTGAAGGACACCCGCATCGGCCGCGTGAACCACGCGGCGATCGCGATCGCCAATCCGGTCGACGGCGATCAGGTCAGCATGACCAATCACGACTGGACCTTCTCGATCGAAGCCACCCGCCGCGCGCTCGGCTTCGACACGCTGCTGGTCGTCAACGACTTCACCGCGCTCGCGATGGCGCTGCCCGGCCTCACCGACACGCAGCGCGTGCAGGTGGGCGGCGGCGCGCGCCGGCCGAACAGCGTGATCGGCCTGCTCGGTCCGGGCACCGGCCTCGGCGTCTCCGGCCTGATTCCGGCCGACGACCGCTGGATCGCGCTCGGCAGCGAGGGCGGCCACGCGACCTTCGCACCGAACGACGAACGCGAAGACCTCGTGCTGCACTACGCGCGCAAGAAGTGGCCGCACGTGTCGTTCGAGCGCGTGTGCGCCGGACCGGGTCTCGAAGTGATCTATCGCGCGCTCGCCGCGCGCGACAAGAAACGCGTGTCGTCACAATTCGACACGGCCGAGGTGGTGAAGCGCGCGCTCGACGGCGATGCGCTCGCGCTCGAAACCGTGGACGTGTTCTGCGGCATTCTCGGCACCTTCGCCGGCAACATCGCGGTGACGCTCGGCGCGCTCGGCGGCATCTATATCGGCGGCGGCGTCGTGCCGCGGCTCGGCGAGCTGTTCGAGCGCTCGTCGTTTCGCCAGCGCTTCGAGGCGAAGGGCCGCTTCGAGGCGTATCTGAAGAACGTGCCGACGTATGTGATCACCGCCGAATACCCGGCGTTCCTCGGCGTCTCCGCGATCCTCGCGGAACAGTTGTCGAACCGCGCGGGCGGCAGTTCGTCGGCGGTGTTCGAGCGGATCCGGCAGATGCGCGACGCGCTGACGCCGGCCGAGCGCCGCGTCGCGGATCTCGCGCTGAATCACCCGCGTTCGATCATCAACGACCCGATCGTCGACATTGCGCGCAAGGCGGACGTGAGCCAGCCCACCGTGATCCGCTTCTGCCGCTCGCTCGGCTGCCAGGGGCTGTCGGACTTCAAGCTGAAGCTCGCCACCGGCCTGACCGGCACGATTCCGGTGAGCCACAGCCAGGTGCACCTGGGCGACACCGCCACCGACTTCGGCGCGAAGGTGCTCGACAACACGGTCTCGGCGATCCTGCAGTTGCGCGAGCATCTGAACTTCGAGCACGTCGAGCGCGCGATCGACCTGCTGAACGGCGCGCGGCGCATCGAGTTCTACGGGCTCGGCAACTCGAACATCGTCGCGCAGGACGCGCACTACAAGTTCTTTCGCTTCGGCATCCCGACCATCGCGTATGGCGACCTGTACATGCAGGCCGCGTCGGCGGCGCTGCTCGGCAAGGGCGACGTGATCGTCGCGGTGTCGAAATCGGGCCGCGCGCCGGAGCTGTTGCGCGTGCTCGACGTGGCGATGCAGGCGGGCGCGCAGGTGATCGCGATCACGTCGAGCAACACGCCGCTCGCCAAGCGCGCGACCGTTGCGCTCGAAACCGATCACATCGAGATCCGCGAATCGCAGCTGTCGATGATCTCGCGCATCCTGCATCTCGTGATGATCGACATCCTCGCGGTCGGCGTGGCGATCCGCCGTGCGCTGCCGGACGAGGACGTCACCCAGGCCGTCGAAAAAGCCCGCCGCGGCGCGGACGACGACGCGACCGCGGTGCTCGACTGGCTGAGCCACGGCGCCGCATCGTCCCCGAAGGACTGACGCGGCACCGGCACGGGCCGCCGCGCCCCGGCGGCCCGCGCTTGCGGCGAACCATGCGCTTGCTTATGCAAGGCGACGCAGCGGTGCAGCGCTGCTGCATGCGCGCTGCGCGCCCGTGCTTCCCTCGTGCTTCCCTCGTGCGTCGCCATGACGCACGGTGGCGACGCCCCTGACGCAACCCTGCCCGGAGCAACCTGGCCCGCTGCGCGCTCAGACCACGCGCATCACGCGGCCACGCCCGGCACCGCACGCCGCTGCCAGCGCAGCACCATCGCGCGGCCCGCGAAGCCCAGCCCGCCCGACACGCCGATCGTCACGCCCATGCCGGTCGGCGACACGCCTTCCCACAGCCCGACCGCGAAGCTCGCGAGCGCGCCGAACGCGAGCTGCATCGCGCCGAACACCGCCGCGGCGGCCCCCGCGTTGTGCGGATAGCGATGCATCAGCTCCGTCGTGCAGTTCGCGAGCAGCACGCCGACCACCGCCACGACGAAGAACAGCGCCGCGACGATCGCCCACAATCCGCCCCAGCCGGTCACGCATACCAGCGCGACCACGAGCGACGCCGCGCAGCCGAGCGCCGACGCGAACGCGATCACCGGCAACGCGCCGCGCCGCAGCACCAGCCGCGCATTCAGATAATTGCCGGCGATGATGCCGGCCACGTTCAGCCCGAACAGCAGCCCGTAGTGCTGCGGCGACACATGGAAATATTCGATGTACACGAACGGCGTGGCCGTGATGTACGCGAACATCGCTGCAAACGCCATGCCGCCGCACAGCACGTGGCCCCACACGAGCGGGTCGCGCAGCAGCCTGCCGTAGACCGCGAACGACTGCAGCAGCGCCGCATGCCGGCGCTTTTCCGGCGGCCACGTCTCCGGGATGCGCGTCCACGCGAGCACCGCACAGGCCGCGCCGAACAGCGTGAGCGCCGCGAACACGGTGCGCCAGCCGCCCAGCAGCAGCAACTGGCCGCCGACGAGCGGCGCGAGCAGCGGACCGATCGCCATCACGATCGACACCATCGACAGCACGCGGGCCGCGTCGGCGGGTTCGTGCGCATCGCGCGCGATGGCCCGCGACAGCACCGACGCCGCGCCTGCCCCGAGCGCCTGCACGAAGCGAAACAGCACCAGCGAACCGATCGAGTACGACAGGCAGCAGGCCACGCTCGCGAGCACGAACATCGCGATGCCGCCGAGCAGCACCGGCCGGCGCCCGTACGCGTCGGACAGCGGACCATAAAGCAGCATGCCGACCGAGAAGCCCAGCATGAAGCTCGTCAGCGTGCTCTGCGCGGCGCCGGTGGCAACCGCGAACGCCTGCGCGATGGAAGGCAGGCTCGGCAGGTACATGTCGGTGGCAAGCGGCCCGCACGCGGCGAGCGCGCCGAGCAGCAGGATCAGCCGGATATCGGGCTCGCGGGGCGGGATCTGGGGCATGGGATTCTGCGGGAAATGGCAGGTGACGGAGGGGATAGAAAGCCGCGGCGCGACGGCGCGAACGCGGCGCGGCAGGACGCGCGGCCCGGCACGCGGCCTGAACCAGGCGCGATTGTACGCGAGCCCCGCGACTCAGGCCGCCGGCCGAGGGCGCGCCGGAACAGCGCCGGGCCGGGCCGACCGGCGGACGCGGGCCGCCCGCCGCCGGGACGCGCGGGAAACCCGCGCGCGGCGACTCCGGTACAATTTGGGCCATCCAGCCGGCTGCCGCGTCCCGCCCAGGCACTCGCCGCGCCGCGCGCTCCGTGCATCCCGCTCAGACAGGTTCAACGTCCATGTCCAGGAATCAAGCCCTCTTCGAACGCGCCCAGCTGACCATTCCCGGCGGCGTCAACTCGCCCGTGCGCGCCTTTCGCTCCGTCGGCGGCACGCCGCGCTTCATCGAGCGCGCGCAGGGCCCCTGGTTCTGGGACGCGGACGGCCAGCGCTATATCGACTACATCGGCTCGTGGGGGCCGATGATCGTCGGCCACGTGCATCCCGACGTGCTCGACGCCGTGCAGAAAGTGCTCGTCAACGGCTTTTCGTTCGGTGCGCCGACCGAGGCCGAGATCGAGATTGCGGAGACGATCTGCCGGCTGATGCCGTCGATCGAGCAGGTCCGCATGGTATCGAGCGGCACCGAGGCGACGATGAGCGCGCTGCGTCTCGCGCGCGGCTTCACGAACCGCAGCCGCATCGTCAAGTTCGAAGGCTGCTATCACGGGCACGCGGACAGCCTGCTCGTGAAGGCGGGCTCCGGCCTGCTGACCTTCGGCAATCCGACCTCGGCCGGCGTGCCGGCCGATATCGCGAAGCACACGACGGTGCTCGAATACAACAACGTCGACGCGCTCGAAGAAGCGTTCCGCGCGTTCGGCAACGAGATCGCGTCGGTGATCGTCGAGCCGGTCGCGGGCAACATGAACCTCGTGCGCGCGACGCCGGCGTTTCTGCAGGCGCTGCGCCGCCTGTGCAGCGAATCCGGCGCGGTGCTGATCTTCGACGAAGTGATGAGCGGCTTTCGCGTCGCGCTCGGCGGCGCGCAGCAGCTCTACGGGATCGCGCCGGACCTCACCTGCCTCGGCAAGGTGATCGGCGGCGGCATGCCGGCGGCCGCATTCGGCGGACGCCGCGACATCATGGCGCAGCTCGCGCCGCTCGGCGCGGTCTATCAGGCCGGCACGCTGTCCGGCAACCCGGTGGCGATGGCCGCGGGCCTGAAGACGCTCGAACTGATCCAGGCACCCGGCTTCTACGACACGCTGGGTGCGCGCACCGCGCGCCTCGCGACGGGGCTCGCCGGGGCCGCGCGCGCCGCGCGGGTGCCGTTCGCCGCCGATTCGGTGGGCGGCATGTTCGGCCTTTACTTCGCGGAGCGCGTTCCGGCGCGCTTCGCGGACGTCACGGCGAGCCACGTGCCGCGCTTCAACGCGTTCTTCCACCGGATGCTCGATGCGGGCGTGTACTTCGCGCCGTCGGCTTACGAGGCGGGCTTCGTGTCGAGCGCGCACGACGACGCAGTGATCGACGCGACGCTCGACGCCGCGGCGCACGCGTTCGCCGCGCTCGACGTCTGACTCCCCGGGCCCGCCGGTCCGCCCCGAACGACACACACCGCCCCTGACGAACGCCGATGTTCTCGCAAACCGATTTCGTCCACATGAAGCACGCGCTCGCGCTGGCGCAGCGCGGCCTGTATACGACCGATCCGAACCCGCGCGTCGGCTGCGTGCTGGTCAAGCACGGCGACGTGATCGGCGAAGGCTTCACGCAGCCGGCCGGCCAGGACCACGCCGAAGTACGCGCACTGAAGGACGCGCGCTCGCGCGGCCACGACCCGCGCGACGCCACGGCCTACGTGACGCTCGAACCGTGCAGCCATTTCGGCCGCACGCCGCCTTGCGCGAACGCGCTGATCGACGCGCGGGTCGCCCGCGTGATCGCGGCGATGGAGGATCCGAATCCGCAGGTCGCAGGCCGCGGCTTCAACATGCTGCGCGAGGCCGGCATCGAAGTGCGCTGCGGGCTGCTGGCGCAGGAAGCGTCGGAGCTCAATATCGGCTTCGTGTCGCGGATGACGCGCGGCCGGCCGTGGGTGCGCGTCAAGGTGGCCGCGACGCTCGACGGGCGCACCGGCCTGCCGTCGGGCGTGAGCCAATGGATCACCGGCGAAGCGGCCCGCGCGGACGGACACGCGTGGCGCGCGCGGGCCTCGGCGATCCTGACCGGCATCGGTACCGTGCGCGAAGACGATCCGCGCATGACGGTGCGCGCGGTCGACACGCCGCGGCAGCCGCAACGCGTGCTGATCGACAGCCAGCTCGAGGTGGCGCCGGACGCGCAGATCCTGGCCGGCGCGCCGACGCTGATTTTCTGCGGCGTGCTCGATGCGCGCCTCGAAGCGCGGGCCGACGCGCTGCGCGCGCGCGGCGCGGAGATCGTGCCGCGCGCGAACGCCGCGGGCAAGGTCGATCTGCCGGCGATGCTGAAGGTGCTCGGCGAGCGTCAGGTCAATGAACTGCACGTGGAGGCCGGCTACAAGCTGAACGGCTCGCTGCTGCGCGAGGGCTGCGTGGACGAACTGCTGGTCTATCTCGCGCCGAGCCTGCTCGGCACCGACTCGATGGGGATGTTCAACCTCGCCGCGCCCGCCGGGCTCGACGAGCGCGTGCGCCTCGTATTTCATGCGGTCGAGCGGATTGGCGAAGACCTGCGTGTTCTGGCGCGCGTGGCGCCGCAACCCGAATCCCGTTGATCGGACATTGACAAGGAATCCAGAACGATGTTTACCGGTATTGTCGCGGCGGTGGGCCGCATTGAATCAGTGACGCCCCTGGGCAATGACGGACAGGCTGGCGTGCGCCTGCACGTCGACGCGGGCGGCCTCGACATGGACGACGTGCAGCTTGGCGACAGCATCACGATCCAGGGCGCCTGCATGACGGTCGTCGCGAAGACGGCGCATGCGTTCGACGTGGACGTGTCGCGCGAGAGCCTGAACTGCACGGTGGGCCTGGGCGAAGTGGGCGAGGTGAATCTCGAGAAGGCGCTGCGCGCGCACGACCGGCTTGGCGGCCACATCGTGTCGGGACACGTCGACGGACTCGGGACGGTCACGCGCTTCGCGCCGGTTGGCGAGTCGCACGAACTGCGCATTCTCGCGCCGCGCGAGATGGGCCGCTACCTCGCATACAAGGGGTCGATCACGGTGAACGGGGTGAGCCTCACGGTCAACTCGATCGACGATCGCGACGACGGCTGCGAGTTTTCGATCAACCTGATTCCGCACACTGTCGAAGTGACCACGCTGAAGCATCTGCGCGAAGGTGGGCGGGTGAATCTTGAGGTTGATCTGATTGCGCGGTACACCGAAAGGATTCTGTCGTCGGCGCCGCCCATGATGCGCAACTAACCGCTGCGGTTGCCCTCGCTGCCCAACAGCTTTTCGCCGCGTTGCAAGTCGTCCATCGGACGACTTCGGAGCCTCCGGCTTCGTTGGACCCGGCGCAACGGATCTCAGACCGTCACGCCGAGCCCGAGCTTGCGGACGAGGCTCCGAAATTTTTCCTCGTGTTCAAGCCTGACCACCAGTTGTCGCTCGCCGGCGCGTAGACAAAGACCCCTTGCTTCCTTCGCCTCCGCCACCATAGAAGCGATCTTCTCGTTCTCGCAATCAATCAGTAGCGCGGTTCCCAGGACCTTCAGCGCTTTGCCCTGCTGCTCGGCCGCCTTTAAGAACGACTCCACTGTTTCAGGCAACGGCTGATCTTCTCGTGCCTCCAGGAACACCCGAAGCTCTCCGATATCGAGCCCTTTCTCGATGGCGCCAACGGCCCTTTGAAGATCCAAGCGCCACCGATTTTCCGTCAGTTCCTCTGCCCACGTAGCCAGCGCCAGCGTTTCGTCGATTGAGAGCCGTCCGTCGACGACATTCACTTGCAAGCTCGGCAACACGGCAAGCTTGACGCTCGGCACAACCGGAGGAGGTGCGTACTCGTCGCTCAGTCCCAGGCAATATGCACCGAGCGAGCTAATGCGGAAATACATCAGGCCATCATAACGGCTCAGGTATTCCAGGTCGTCGGTCCCCCACATCCCGCGATAGTCGTCACGTACGCCGGCGGGCTCGATATAGGCGACATCGACCACCCCGAGGGCCGCAGCATACTCGAACAGCACGCAAAGAAGATATCGAAACTGCAGAATTGACCAATCGTGGTAACCGTCGTGGCCCAGATTACCGTATTGCGGTTCGCAGATATAAAGGCTCCAGGGATCATTCGCCACTTCGAATGTCCGCCCGGTCGCCTCCATGAACCGAGAAAGGTCGTCGACGCTGACCCAAGCTCCGATCGGGCAGTCCCTCAGCACGTCGATAATCGCGGTGCGACGCGGCGCTACCGCGGTCATCGCTCGTCCTTTGGATTTTTGCCCCTTGATGACATCGATACGGCTAAATTCATCGAACAGATTGGTCTTCAGCCATTTGCTCCAGATCGCTTTCAACACAATGGCTGGCGCGGACGCCAATGCCGTGCGACCAGCAATGCTCAGAGCCAGTTTGCTGCCGTTTCGCTGCACGAGCCCCGCAGCCTGAAGCAGCAGCGGCCAAGAAAACGCCTTGAACGGACCTGTACCCGGGTCCGGGTTACCGCCTGCCGGCCGATAGAAATCCCCATTCGCGAGGTAGTCCGTCAGCAACCGCAATGTAACGCTTCCGGGCAGCAACGTTTTCTCGCTCGTCTGAATCTTCCCCTGGTCCGCCAGTCGCAGCAAAACCGGCAGATCGACCAATGCATCGAGTTCGGTACGCCTCACGGTCAGCTGCTGTTCGCCAAGCTTTTCGGGCAGCGCGCCGACCGGGCTTAGCCTAACGGGGGCAGGCTCCTCGACGAAACCGCGCAGCCGTTCACAGAGGTCGAATGGCAGGCTGTAGCGACCGGCCTCGTGGTACAGGAAAAGACCCAGCGCCGTCGGCTGCCTGCGGTAGGAATAGCGCCGGCCGCCCTCGTCGACGGTGAAATCCGGCAATCTCCCGTATTTCGCTCGAAACCGCTTCCCATCGAAGACTCCTCGCTCGGCGTACACAGCTTCGGCAACAGCCATGCGTTGCGTGTCGTCCAGGCGATCCCAAAGCGCGTGCAGCCCATCGCCATCGAGACTCTTCAGGATCTGTTCGATCAGTTGGTCCTTCTTTCCGGTCGGCGCCGTATCAGGCAGCCAGCGCATAAGCGATTTCAACTGGTCCGTGGTGAGGCGCGAGAGCACTTCGTTCAACATATCGATGGCGGATTTGGTTTGGCAGGAGATCACCGGCATTATCGCCGCCCATCAGCTAGTCGGTGCTCGCCTACCGGGCTGCCCTCCGGTCAGATCGAACAGGAATACGCGCGCGATAGCGGCGCAATCAAGCGATCGCACCGCTATCGCTCGTCAGCTCTTTCAAAGCCCTGTCCGGGAAGACCGCCCCCTTGTAAAGCGGGCTACATGGCGTGCGCGCCAGTTTTAACGACAACGCGATGAGTTCGGTCGGTTCGTCGTGAGCGCGATAGGCTTCGGCGAGATGCGCGAACGCCGTCATGATGCCAACAACGCTGCGATTTTGCGTCTTCGCGTATTTGACGGCCTGCATTTCTCTCACTTCCGAGTCGATAAACCAACGCGGCACTCCGTGGGCGGCCAGTATATCCATCAGAGCCCCCGGGAACCTGATCGCCAGGTTGGCGGCCGGAGCCAACGGCATCAGCACCGGCAATAGCGTCTGCTCATTCACAAGCATCGCAACCTGCGGCCGCCATGGCAAAACAGTTGCGTACCAGTTGCCCAGCTTCGCGGTGCTGCTCCCACCCTCGACCACGTCGGGTTTTAGACGTTTGAGCAGCTTGTGAGTGCAGTAAAGATAGAGCATAGAAAGGGAAGCAACCTTGTACCAAGAGAAAATGTGCGCCGATCTGACATGGCGTACCGCCAACCGGCTCCGGCGCGATGAGCGGTCGGCCCAAGCATGCTTCGACCGGGCTCGCCAAAGCCATATCCTTGAAATTATACGCAGGTAGCGTATAATTCTGCCATGCAAGCGACCTTCATTGAACTACCGCCGTTTTCCCGCGAACGCGAGAACTATCTGGCAGGATGACGAGTACGCCGTCCTGCAGAAAGAGCTGCTGGCTAATCCCGAGGCTGGCGACTTGATCAAGGGAGCCGGCGGTCTGCGGAAGTTGAGGTTCGCCGACAAACGCCGCCAGAAAGGCAAACGCGGTGGCCTACGAGTGATCTATTACTACTGGGTCAGCGGTTATCAATTCTGGTTGTTCACACTGTACGACAAGGATGAAATGGCGGACCTATCCAGTGACGAGCGCAAAGCCTTCGCGAAGCTACTGAAAAGAGAGGTCACGATACGGAGCAAGCAATGAAGAAGCGAAATCTGTTTGCTGAATTGACTGAGGGTCTCGACGCCCTTGCTGCCGAGCGCGAAGGAAAAATCACGCTGCGCAAGGTCAAGGCCGATGTACCCGATGCGCTCGAAGTCTCGCCGGCCGAAATCAAGGCCGTGCGCGAAGCCTCTCACGCGTCGCAAGCGGTCATGGCTCGAAGCCTGCGCATCAACGTGCGCACGTATCAGAATTGGGAACAAGGCAAAGCCAAGCCCAACGCACAGGCCGCCACGCTGATCCGACTGGTCGCCAAGCATCCGGAAACGCTTCAGATGCTGGAAACGCTCTGAACGATTGCGGGCACCGTCCGGCATTGCCTATCGTCGTCTCGCTACAAGTATCGTGATGCGACGGTATTTTTGACGGTATACGAGCAGCATTTCTCGCCTCCACCTATATGGGGCTTCGTGTTCCCGCCAGACTCAGCATAATTGCGCGCAGTATAGCGCCGCCAACATCACGAGGCAAAAAACCGGTTTCACCCTCGTGAACGTCCGCTCAAGGCAATCGTGGCGGCCCGCTCCCGGTCGTCTCGTGCCCGTTGCGTGAGACGCCCCCCGGCAATATGCAGGATGCCGACCCGTTAAGGAAAGTCGCGAGCCCGTTTCCCGCGTCGTCCCACCTGCCCTATCAGACCGCCATGCCATGACCGCGCGTCGAGCAGGCGAGCAGGTGCGTCATCGACACGCGCAGCGAGGCTCGCGCTAACCGCGCACCGTCATCTTCCGCAGCCGCAGCGCGATCGCGATCGCGACAACCAGCAGCGACCCGGTCATCAACGTCACCCCGGACCAGCCGCGCAGACTCCAGAACACGCCGCCAAGCGAGCCGACCACGCTCGACCCGACGTAGTACGCGAACAGATACATCGACGACGCCTGCGCTTTGCCGGTTTGCGCACGGGCGCCTATCCATGCGCTCGCAACCGAATGCGAACCGAAAAAGCCCACGGTCAGCACCGCAATGCCGACGATGATCACCGGCAGCGCATGCGCACGCGTGAGCGCAGTGCCGACCAGCATCAGCCCGAGCATCGCCGGCAGCAGCGTATGCCGGCCGAGCTTTTCCGACAGCCCGCCGATCGACGCCGAACTGACGATCCCGCATAGATAGACCGCGAAAATCAGGCCGATCTTCGTCTGGCTCAACAGATACGGCGGCGCCACCAGCCGGTAGCCGACGTAGTTGTAGACCGTCACGAACGCGCCCATCAGCAGGAAGCCCTCTGCAAACAGCCACGGCAGCGCGCGGTCGCGCAACTGGAGCGCATAGTTCTTCGCGAGCGGCACGACCCGCAGCGGACGCCGCGCGAAGTGACGCGACGCCGGCAGGCATCGCTGCAGGATCGCCGCGCACACGACGCCCAGCACGGCCATCGCCATCACCGCCGCGCGCCAGCCCCACAGGTCCGTCACCACGCCGGTCAGCAGACGCCCTGCCATCCCGCCGAGGCCCGTCCCGCCGACGTACAGCCCCATCGCGACCCCGAGCGAGCGCGGATGCATCTCTTCGCCGACGTAGGCCATCGCAACGGCCGGCAGGCCGCTCAGCGCGATGCCCATCAGCGCGCGCGCCGCGAGCAGCGCAGACCAGTGCGGCAGGATCGCACTGAGCGCCGCAAGCAACGCCGACAGGACGAGCGAGGCGACCATCATCGGCTTGCGGCCCCACGCTTCGGACAGCACGCCCGCGACCAGCATCGACACCGCGAGCAGACCGGTGGTCAGCGACAACGCGAGGCTCGCGCCCGCGGCGCTCACGTGAAATTGCCGGGAAAACAGCGGCATCAGCGGCTGCACGCAGTACAGCAGCGCAAAAGTCGCAAAGCCGGCCGCAAACAGCGCGCAGTTCGTTTGCACGAACGCGGCCGTGCCCAGTTCGATCTTCGGGCTCGGCACGGCGGACGACGGCTCCGCGCTCTTGCGCGCGGTGACAGCCGGCGGCTCCATCGGCTTCAGTGCAGGGATATGAGGGGCAGGCATGTTTCGGGTCCGGCTTGGACAACGCTTGGGGGATAGGGAATAATCCGCCGTTACGGGATACCCGTCCAATATTAATTTTCAGCGAATTAATACATCTTCGATATCATGGATCTGCGCCGCATCCGCTACTTCGTCGTGCTGGCCGAAACGCTGCATTTCGGCCGCGCCGCGTTGCGCCTGAACATCGCGCAGCCGCCGCTCAGCCAGCAGATTCGCGTGCTCGAGGAGGAACTGGGCGCGCAGCTGTTCGATCGCGCCAACCGGCGCGTGGACCTGACCCCGGCCGGCAAGGCGTTGCTGCCCGAAGCACGCGCGCTGCTGGCGCAAGCCGAACGGGTATCGACGGTCGCCGCCCGTGCGCAACGCGGCGAAATCGGCGAGCTGCGGGTGGGCCTGACCGGGTCCGGCGCGTTCACCGCGCTGATTCCGCGCCTGATCCTGACCTATCGGCAACGCTTTCCCGGTGTCCATCTGCGCATCGAGGAGCTGACGACGCAGGAGCAACTGACCGCACTGCTCGAGCAGCGGCTCGACGTGGCCATCGTGCGCAGCGCCGCGCCGCCCGACCTGCCGTCCACGCTGCGCGCCACCCGCCTGTTCGAGGACTCGCTGATCGTCGCATTGCCGCCCCAGCACCGGCTCTCCGCGAGCACGAAACCGCTTTCGATCGGCGAACTCGCGGACGAAGCGTTCGTCATGTATCCGCGCGAAAGCGGCACCGGCGTGTACGACCAGATCGTCGCTCTCTGCCGCCAGGCGGGTTTCGCGCCGCGCATCGGACAGGAAGCGCGCGCGGCGCCGACCATCGTCGGGCTGGTCGCGGCAGGGCTCGGGGTCGCGCTGGTGCCGGAGTCGTTGCGCAGCGTCAACGTGAACGGCGTGGTGTACCGGCCGCTGAAAAACAGGGGCGCGCGCTCCGCGATGTGGCTCGTGCTGCGAGCCGTGCGCGCGTCGCCACAGGAGACGGCCTTCGCCGCAATGGCAAAGACCGCGTGACGCTGCCGCTTCGGTGCAGCAGCGGCGTCATGCCGGGTCGCACCGCTGCTTTCATCCGCCGCTCGCCCGGCCGAGCATCGCGGCGAGCACGCCATCGCGTCGTATCAGGCCGTGATACAACGCCGCGGCCATGTGCGCGAGAAACGTGACGAACAGCAGCATCGCGAGCCACGCGTGCAGATGACGCAGCACCGCGAATGCAACCGGGTTCGCCGGAAAGATCGACGGCAGGCGCAGCGAATCGCTCAACATCACCGGATACCCGCCGGCCGAGAGCATCGCCCAGCCCACCAGCGGCATCCCCAGCATCAGGCCGTACAGAAGCACGTGCGACGCGTGCGCGGCGAGCCGCTGCGGCGCGGGCAGATCGGCCGGCAGCGGCGGCGGCGCGCGGCGCATGCGCACGATCAGGCGCAGCACCGCGAGCACCAGGATCGCGATGCCGAGCGGCTTGTGAATGCGTACCAGCCACAGATGGCGCGCCGACACCGACGCCACCATGCCCACGCCGATGAACAGCATCGCGACGATCAGCGCGGCCATCAGCCAGTGCAGGATCCGCGCGGGGAGACAGAAGATATCGGTGCGCTTCATGACGGGCTCCGTGGCGTGACTCGCGCGGGCGGCGCGGGGGTGGCCGGGGACGTGCGTACGGTGCCCGGCAGATGCGCCTCTTCGCTGGTGCGGCGCAGATACGAATCGGCGTAGGCCGCGGAACGGGCCGGCAGCAGCGGATCGTCGGACGGCTGAATGCCGTCGGGCAGCACCAGCGGGTCGTAGTTGACGTCGCGGCACGGACCGCTGTCCTGCGGCTCGGTCGCCTGCACCACGAGGGTGCCGGCATCGATCGCAGGCCGGTCGGCCGGCCATGCTTTCGTGGCGTCGCCGGTCGGGTCGCCCGGCTGCGCGAGCGTCACCTGCAGTGTCCAGCGCAGCGGCGCCTGCGCGATGCGCGCGCGCAGATCGGAGGCCAGATAATCCGGGCCTTCGGGCCGCGCGTGCTCCGCCACGTCCGCCGCGGCCTGCGGCGCCATACGCCAGCGCACCGCGTGGCGCTGGCCGCCGGGGCCGATGAATTCGAATGCATCGAGACTCCAGTAAGCGTTCGTCGCGAAGCTCGCCGACGGCTTCGCAGTCTTCGCCCACGCGCGAAACGCAGCCGTTTCCGGATGCGCGGCAAAGAACGCGGCGACCTTGCGCGGGTCGGGCTTGCCGGTGCGCGGATCGGGCTGCTGTGCCTTTAACTGCGCGTAGAACGCCTGCGGTGTGGAAACGGGAAACACCGGCATGCTGTTCATGCCGGTGCGCCACTGCTGGCCGTTCGCAAGCGTGAAGCGTAGCGCCATGCTGCGGATCGGCACGCTGCTGTCCGGCGCGTAGGGGTTGCTGCCCGGAATCGCAAAGCGTCCGACCACCGGCGTGCGTTGATCCGCCGCGAACACCTGCGCAACTGAATAGGGCGCGGCACGCCCCGTGCTCTGAAAATAGCCGGTGAAGCACACTCCCTTCGCATGATTGCGGCGGTAACCGGGGAAGACGCCGGCATTCGTCTGGAACTGGCGGATGATCCGGTCGGCGGTCAGCCGATGCGGCGCGAACCATCCGCCGACATAACCGAATGCGGCCACCGTGGCCGCGACGACGCCGGCTATCAGGCCCCATCGGGCAGCGCGGTTGACCGGCGAAGCCGGTGGCGGTGACGGGTGCATGAGCGGGTCCTCGTGATCGGAGCATCGGATGCTGGGTAAACGCGAAGCGACCGCTCTTATTCCAGGCGCTGCCGCGCATTTTTCATGGCCCGTCCGGGCGCGCGTGCGCCGCTGCGCCGCGCGATGCGGCGCGGTGTCGTCTTCGTGCGCTGTCTACGCGCTGTCTACGCGCCGCCTGCGGTTGTCAATGCCACGCCATATACGCCAAAATATGACGCATTCCGCATCGGACACTACCCGGCTCGCCTGTCACGCATGTTTATCCGTCAGCTCAACTACCTCGTGACGCTCGCGCGCGAAGAGCATTTCGCCCGCGCGGCCGACGTCTGCAACGTGTCGCAGCCCGCCCTGTCCTCCGCGATCCGCCGCCTCGAAGACGAGCTGGGTCTCGTGATCGTCCGGCGCGGCCGGCGTTTTCTCGGTTTCACCGAAGAAGGCGAACGCGTGCTCGGCTGGGCGCGGCAGACCCTCGCGACGCTCGAACACATGCGCCAGGACGCGTCGGCCGCGCGGGTGCGTCTGAGCGGCACGCTGCGCATCGGTGTCATTCCGACCACGCTGCCCGTCGTCAGCCTGCTGCTCGCGAGTTGCCAGGCGGAACATGCGGGCATCCGCTATTCGCTGCGCTCGCTCAGTTCGAGCGCCATCCTGCGCCAGCTCGACGACTTCGAGCTCGACATCGGTTTCACGTATCTCGACAACGACGTGCAGGCGGGCTTCTCCGTGTGTCCGCTGTATCGCGAGCGCTATGTGCTCGTGTCGCCCGCCGGATGCGGCGAGGGGGCGTGCGCGGGCATCGGACGCTGGGACGCGATGGGCGGGCTTCAGTTATGCCTGCTGGACACCGCGATGCAGAACCGTCAGGTGATCAACGCGGCGTTTCGCCAGGCCGGTGTGCAGCCGGCAGTGATCGCCGAGGCCGACTCGCTGCTCACGCTCATCTCCAGCGTGCAGCATGTCGGCATGCACAGCGTGTTGCCGCACAGCCTGCTTGGCAGCGTGCACGGCAAGGACGTCTTCGCCGCGACGCTGCTGATGCCCGAACTCACGCGCGAGATCGGCCTGATTACGCGCAACGTTCCGGTCATGCCGCCGCTCGTCGCGGCGTTCTGGGACGCGGCCCGGCAGATCGATCTGCAAGGCCGCTTCGACGCGCTGCTCGAACGCGCGTGAACGGCGCCGCGCAAACTCGCGCGCGGCGCGCCGGCGCGTTCTACTGGGTGAGATAGCCTTGCGCCTGAAGCGTATCGGAGGCCACTTTTTGCAGCGTCAGCGCGTTCGCCGCACTGATCCCCAGGTCCTTCGCCGCCTGCTCGCCGGCGCCGAACGCGGCCGGATCCCGGCCCGTCAGCCGTCCATACAGCACGAGCGCCTTCAGATAGGAGCCGTAGACGCTGGCATGCGTGCGGTCCTTCCACCACAATTCCATCTGGGTCGGCGACACCGTATAGACGCCCGATGCATCGTAAAACCCCGATGCTTTCACGACGCCCGTATTCACCGCGCGCTGAAACGCGTCGCCCACCGGCACGATGCCGGCATAGCGGCCGCTTTCGGCCACGACACGGTTCACGGCCGACTTCATGTCGTTCGTGATGTCGTTCAGGTTGGCTGCCGTCGACGGCTCGCTCGTGTAGTAGAGCGTGTTCATGCCGGTGACCGCGCTGCCGTTGGCGCCGTTCGAACAGGTCGGGTCGACGATCGGGCTGCCGTCCATCGTCGACAGATCGGGGGTCGTGCAGCGATGGGCCTCGACCATGTCCGGGCGCGCCCACATCTGCTCCAGGTAAATGCGCGCATTCGGATTCGCATTCACGTTGACGGGAATCGTGCGCACCGTGTTGCAACTGGTGCGGCTCAGGCCCGGGCCGGCCGGACTGGCCGAGGTCGCCGCCATGCAGTTCGCGAGGCTGCCGAAGATCTGCGCTTCGGTCGTCTGGCCATTCGCGTCGAGCGTGCCGATCGTGCCGGTTTGGACGTATTCGGCAATCAGCTTCGCATAGGTGTCGAACTGCGGGAAATTGGCGTTCTTGGCCTTGCCCGCGGGCAGCGGCTCGTCGCTCTGACCCTGCACGATCACGACGTCCCATTTCTGGCTCGCGATATTGCCCCGCAGGTCCCACGTCGCATTGGCGATGTTCAGAAAGTGCCCGCGCAACGACGCCGCATTGCGCGTCGAGAGCGACACGATGTAATTCAGGCCCGCTTCGTCGGTCAGCTTCTTGAAGATGCCGGGCACGCCGCCCCACGGATGCGGCTCGAAACAGCCCACGCCCTGCGCGACACAGGGGGCAGGCGGCAGTCCGCTGCCCACCGGGTAGCTGTTGGTGCCGTCCGGATTGGCCGCATTGAACGCGGCCGTCATATCGGCGACGCTCGCGGTGTTGTACGTCATTGCGGGATCGACGCGCGCAAACGTGTAGCTGTTGCCGACAAAAAGAATGTTGACCGGATGGGCCGGCGTGGCCGGCGGATTGGCGGGCGTGCCGTTGTCGCCGACCGTATCGGCGGCGCCTGCGCCGCTGCCTGCCGCGCCGTTGCCTGCGCTGTTGCCCGCGCTGTTTTCTGCCGGACCGCCACCCGGGTTCGCCGTGACGTTTCCGTCTCCGCTGCAGGCCGATGCCAGCAGGAGGGCGGCCGTCAGTCCAGCCGCCAGTCTGTATGTCGTGCGCATCATTTTTCCCAATGAATTGAACGGGATGGGCTCGCGATACGCGTAGCCTTTTCATTCAAGCGGGAAACATAGCAAAGCGCGCGCGGCATTTCTTCATTCTTTTAGCTTTGCTAACAAAGTTGATCAAGACTGCCTAAAAAGCGATCCGCATCGACCACAAAACGCATAACGACTGCCGGATAGCGGCGCCGACCTGCCCGACGGGCATCGCCCCCACGCGCACGGCATCGGAGGCCGCGACGGCGCGCGGCACGGCAACGCGGCGTGCATGCGCCGCCGCGCTCCGCAGCCGGGCGTGGCACCGCGCAAGAGAAACATCTGGTAAGGAAGGGCCACTTTTCGTGGCTGTTCCGCGCTTTGAAAACGGGCGTTATCGGCCAAGATCGCTCCGTTGTGCGGGCGCACCCGCGTCCGCGCGCACCGATCCCGCGGAATCATCGACGTCAATCCCCACGTGAATACCCTGCTCGCGCGAGCAGCGCTACTGTCGGTGGCGATGCTGCTTTCCCTGCATACCGGCTATCGGCTGATCATGGCCGACTCTTTAACGGACGAAGTCCGCGGCTTCGCGCCACTGCGCATCGCGCTGGACGCGACGGCCGCCGACGAGCCGCTGCGCGCGGCCGCCGGCGGCATCGGCCCGTCCTGGTCGATCAGGCCGCGCGTCGTCGATCTCGGCGAACCCGTCGCGCCCGACCTGCGCTCGGCCGTCTGGGCGCGCGCCGGCGACGCGTCGTCCCGCGCCTTCGCGGGCGGCGACGCGTGTCCGGACGACGCGTCGTGCGACGGCCTCCTTGGCTTCATGTCCGACACGCCGTTCGCGACGCTGCTGCTGTCCGTCGCCGCGGCGCTGTCCGTGCTGCGGCTGTACTGGTTCCTGCAGATCCGCCGCGATCTGCACGCGCTCTCCGCGATGGCGCGAACCTTCGGGGCGGGCGGCGCCACGCGGCGCGCGCTCGAACACCGCGTGCGCGACCTGTGTCTGCTCGCGCGCGCGCTCAGCGACATGATGTGCCGCCACCGGCGCTCGCTCGACGACCAGGCGCGCGCGCTCGCCGCGTTTTCGCAGCAACTCGACGCGCGCGTCGCGCAGTTGCGCGACCGCGCGCTGCGGATCGCACAGTGGCATACGCGCGTCGCCTTCATCGAAGACATCGATCTGTTCCTGAACATCGCGCGCCAGTGCATCGACCTGCCCGGCCGCCACCGCGTGCACGACGCGCAGACCGGCGTCGATGCCTATCTGCGGGACCGTTTTCTGCACGGCAGCACCATGGAGGACGCGAACATCGCGCTTCGGCTCGGAGCGGGCGCGGATTTCACGCTGCCGCGTCACGCGCTCGAACGCCTGATCGACAATCTCGTCGGCAACGCGCTCGCGCACGGTGCGCCGCCGGTCGAAATCTGCACGATGCGCGGCGTACGCAGCCGGGTGCTCAGCGTGCGCGATCATGGCGCCGGTATCCGCGGCAGCGACCTCGCCGCCGCAACCCGCCCATTCGTGCGGCTCGAAGCGGACGACACCCGCCACGCGGACGGCGAGCACTGGGGCCTCGGCCTGTCGATCGTCCGCCGCCTTGCGCACCAGTGCGGCGCGAAGCTCAGACTCGGCAATCATCCCGACGGCGGGCTGCATGTGCGCGTGATCGTGCCCGTACGCAGCGAACGAGCGGCACCCGCGCGTGACGCGGCCACGTGAAATCCGCTCCTGCTCCTGCTCCTGCTCCTGCTCCTGCTCACGCTCACGCTCACTCGCACTCGCACTCGCCCCGACGCTACTTCCTGCCCACCAGATACTGCACGCCCTGCGGGCCATACTGCTCCACGTGTTGCACGTGGGCCCGCAGATGAAACACGTCGCCGGGGCGGTAGACCCGCTCGTCGTCGCCGGCCCGAATCCGCATTTCGCCCGCGAGTATCAGCGCTTTCGCCTCGAACGGGTGCGTGTGCATCTCCATCACACCGGGCTCGCGCGTCACCGTGACGACCTCCGCAAAGCCCTCCTCGGCAAGAGTCAGGACAAACGTTTCGCGATCCATGAGCATCCCCTTCGAACGACAGCGTTGAACAATGGCGCCCAGTGTGGCACGTCTGGTCCGCCGCTGGATGGCGCGCGCCGGGACCGCATCCGGCCCGGCGCGCGCCCGCTTGCACTACACTTGACGGCCTGATTCGCGACAATATCGCGCCGCCGGCGAGATCGCAGACGCGCTCGCCGCCCTGTTTTCCGGCTATCGCCCCCTCGCCTGCCTGCCCGCGCGCGGCCGGCGCGGACGCGAGCCGCCCTGCGAGAAGCCCCACGATGACGTCGTCTTACGGCAGCCCCCCCTATTACGGCCCGCGCCCATCGGGCGCCGCCGCCAATCCCGCCCGCTCACCCGCAGCGGATGCAGCGGATGCGGCGGACGCAGCGAATGCAACCGACGCACTGGCCAGCGCACAAACGAAGGGCATTTTTCTGCACACCGGCTGGCGCAGCGCGGGCACGTGGCTGTGGTCGCGGCTGCGCGCGCAAGACCGCGTGTGCGCGTTCTACGAGCCGCTCAGCCCGCTCCTCGGCGAGTTGCGCGCGGCCGACATTGCGGCGGTCCAGCCGGTGCTGACCTCCGGCCATCCGCCGCTGCGCGCGCCGTATTACGAAGAATATCGCGCGCTGATGCAGGACGGCGCGCGCGGCGTGCGCGGCTACCGCAAACGCTTCGGCCTCGACCGGTTCAGCGAACAGCCGGACGACACGTTCCCCGCGCTGCAGGACTATCTGCGCACGCTGTGCCAGCACGCCACGCAGCGCAACCTGCTGCCGGTGCTCAAGTTCTGCCGCTCGCAGGGACGCGTGCGCTGGCTGCGGCAAGCCTTCCCCGGCGCGATGCACGTGGGCGTGCTGCGCAATCCCGCCTCGCAGTTTGCGTCCGGGTGGCTGCTGAAGCAGGAGTGGAACAACCCGTTCTTCGTGGCGGCGCCGTTTCGCGTGCTCGGCCTGAATCAGGCCGAGCCGGCGGTGCGCGAAGTCATCGGGCTGTGCGGCGTGCGGCTGCCGCCGGGCGTCCCCGCTTCGCACGATGCGTATGCCGCCGCGTGCGAGCAGTTTGCGCGCACCGTCGAGGGCGACAACGCGTATCGCGCCTTCGTTGCGTTGTGGACGCTCTGCACGTGGCGCATGCTCGGTCACGTCGACGTCATGGTCGACATGGATGAACTCGGCGCACTGCCCGCCGCCGCACCGGACCTGCGCGCGCAGCTTCAGGCGCACGCCGGCGTCGCGCCGGATCTGGGCGGCGCGCGCAACCTCGTCGACGAAGCGATGCGCCACGCGAAGCGGATGGCCGGCATCGACGGACGCGCGCTGCGTGCCGTGAACTTCGCCGCGCAGACGTTTCTGCTGTCGCACCTCGACGACGCATCGCGCGCACAACCGGACATCGCGGCCCAGGTCGAGAAAAAGCGCGCGCTCGCGGACGAACTGTGCGCACAGTGGCGCTTCCAGGCGTCGGCGTAGCCCTGGCGCGGCGCGGTCCGCCGCAACGGGCCGCACCGCGCGCTAGACCATCAGCTTGTCGAGCGTGATCGGCAGATCGCGCACCCGCACGCCCGTCGCATGCCAGACCGCATTGGCAAGCGCCGCCACCACCCCCGTGATGCCGATTTCGCCGATCCCCCGCACCCCGAGCGAATTGATGTGCGGGTCCGGCTGGTCGAGGAACGTCACGTCAAGCTCGCCGATATCCGCGTTCACGGGCACGTGATACTCGGCCAGGTTCGCGTTCGTGAAGCGGCCGTAGCGGGTGTCGAGCAGCGTCTGCTCCTCGAGTGCCGCGCCGATGCCCCAGACGAGTCCGCCCATCAGCTGGCTGCGCGCGGTCTTGTGATTGAGGATGCGGCCGACGTCATAGACCGCCACGACGCGCGGCACGCGGATCGTGCCAAGCAACGCATCGACGTGCGCCTCGACGAACACCGCGCCGAACGAATGGAACGCGTACGTCTCGCGCTCCGCGCCGGGCCGCGCGGACGCCCGCACGTCGACCGGCGCGCCGGCGCGCGCGACGAGCGTCGCGGCCGCCACGCGCCGCGTCGCATCCGTGCGGCTCACGACCCAGCCCTCCTCGACCGCTAGCGCGTCGGGTGCGAGCCCGTGCAGCGGCGACGCCGGGTCCGAGGACGCGAGGGCCATCAGGCGCGCGCGTGCCTGCAGGCACGCGTCGCGCACCGCGGGCGACACGCTGGCCGCGGTCTGCGAGCCCCCGGAGCCGGGCGCTTTCGGCAGCGACGAATCGCCCAGCACGAAGCGCACGTCGTGCGGCGCAAAACCGAGCGCATCCGCGGCGACCTGTGTCATCACGGTGTAGGTGCCGGTGCCGAGGTCCTGGGTGCCCGATTCCACCTCGGCCGTCCCGTCCGCGAAAATGCGGGCGCGCGCCGCCGCCTCGTTGCGGTTGGCCGGATACGTCGCCGTGCCCAGCCCGTAGCCGATCAGCGTGTCGCCGCGCCGTGTCGCGCGCGGCGCCGCCGGGCGTTGCGACCAGCCGAAACGTTCGGCGCCCGCTTCGTAGCAGGCACGCAGCGCCCTCGCCGAAAACGGCCGGTTCACGCTCGGATCGACATCCGTATCGTTCTTCAGTCGCAACGCGAGCGGGTCCATGCCCAGTTGCACGGCCAGTTCGTCCATCGCCGATTCGAGCGCGAATGAGCCCGTCGCTTCGCCCGGTGCGCGCATGAAGGTCGGCGTGCCGACGTTCAGCCGCACGAGCCGGTGCGTCGTCACCTGGTTCGGCACCGCATAGAGCATGCGCGAGACCATGCAGCAGGTCTCCGTCCAGTCCTCGAAGGTCGATGTATCGGAGTACGAATCGTGTCGCATTGCGGTCAGCGTGCCGTCGGCACGCGCCGCGAGCTGGATGCGCTGCTGCGTGCGCGGCCGTGCGCCGACGGGCCCGAACATCTGCGGGCGTTCGAGCACGAGCCGCACCGGCCGCCCGACCTCGCGCGCGGCCATTGCGCACAGCGCGACGTGCGACCACGACGAACCCTTGCAGCCGAACCCGCCGCCGAGAAACGGCGCGAGCACGCGCACGTTCTCCGGCGCAATGCCGAGCGTGGCCGCGATCGCATTCTTCGCGCCGGTGACGCCCTGTGTCGCGTCGTACAGCGTGAGGCGCGCACCGTCCCACTGCGCCATCGTCGCGTGCGGCTCCATCGGGTTGTGATGCTCGATCGGCGTCGTGTAGACCGCCTCGACGCGCACCGCCGCCTCGCGCATGCCCGCGTCGAGATCGCCGCGCGCCGTATCGGTCTGGCGGCCCTGCGGATGCGTCGGCGCATACGCGTCGGGCAGCGCCTGCGCGAAATCGAGCGCGGCCGGCTGCGCCGCATACGTGAGGCGCAACCGGCGCGCCGCATCGGTGGCCCGTTCGAGCGTATCCGCGACGATCACCGCGACCGGCTCGTTGCTGTAGCGAACCTCGTTGTCCTGCAGCAGCGACAGATGGCGGCCGGCCGGCGGCGACAGCCGCGACCTCCCCGCGCCGGGCAGGCGCGGCGCGTTCTGCCACGTCATCACGAGCAGCACGCCGGGCATCGCCTGCACCCGCTCGACGTGATCGATCGACGCAATCGTGCCGCGCGCGATCGTGCTCGTCACGAGCACGCCGTGCACGAGGCCCGGATGCGCGAACTCCGCCGCATAGCGCGCCGCGCCCGTGACCTTCGCGAGGCCGTCGGTGCGGTCGAGCGGTTCTCCGATCAGCGGGCTCATGCGGCGCCTCCGGTGCGTTGGGCGGCTTCGTTGACGGCGCGCACGATCGCGCGCTGCGCGAGCATCACCTTGAAGCCGTTCGCCGATTGCGGCTGCGCGTCGCGCAATGCCTCGGCGGCCGCGTCGTGCAGCAGCGCGTCGCTGAGCGCATGCCCCGTCAGTTTCTGCTCGGCGGCACGCGCGCGCCACGGCTTGGGCGCGACGCCGCCCAGCGCGATGCGCGCGCTGCGCACCGTCGCCCCGTCCATCTGCAACGCGGCGGCGACCGACACGAGCGCAAACGCGTAGCTCGCGCGGTCGCGGATCTTCAGGTAGTACGCGTGCTGCGCGAACAGCGGCGGCGGCAGATCCACCGCGGTGATCAGCTCGCCGGCACGCAGCGTCGTGTCGAGCTCGGGATGCTCGCCCGGCAAGCGATGAAACGCGTCGAGCGCAATCGTGCGCGCCCCGTGCGGGCCGACGACGCGCACCGTCGCATCGAGCGCCGCCAGCGCGACGCTCATGTCGGACGGATTCACCGCGATGCATTGCGCGCTCGCGCCGAGGATCGCATGCATGCGGTTTTCGCCGCCGATCGCCGCGCAGCCGCTCCCCGGATCGCGCTTGTTGCAATGCTCGAACGCGGTATCGTTGAAGTAGCCGCAGCGCGTGCGCTGCATCAGGTTGCCGCCGACAGTGGCCATGTTGCGCAATTGCGGCGACGCCCCCGCCAGCAAGGCCTGCGTGAGCAGCGGATAACGCGTGCGCACGAGCGGATGATCGGCGGCATCGCTGTTTCGCACGAGCGCGCCGATGCGCAGCCCGCCGTCGGGCAGCGGGCCGAGCGCGGCGAGCGTGCGGATGCGGGTGATGTCGACCAGATGCAGCGGATTCTCGACGCCGCCTTTCATCAGATCGAGCAGGTTCGTGCCGCCGCCGATGAATTGCGCACCGGGACGCTGCGCGGCGCGCAACGCGCCCGCGATGTCGCTCACGCGCTCATAGGAGAGAGCCTGCATGCGCGCCTCCGTCAGGTTGCGCCGAACTCGCCGGCGTGCACGCTGCGCACCGCCGCGACGATGTTCGCATACGCGCCGCAGCGGCACAGATTGCCGCTCATGCGCTCGCGAATTTCGGCGTCGCTCAGTTGCGGCGCCGCTGCGCGGACATCGACGGTCGCCGCGCTCGCGGTGCCGGCGGCGAACTCGCGCAGCATCGCCGTCGCCGAACACAACTGTCCGGGCGTGCAGTAGCCGCACTGGAATGCATCGTGCTCGATGAACGCGCGCTGCAGCGCTGCCGGTGCACCCTCGTGCGCCAGCCCCTCGACCGTCGTGATCGCCTGCCCTTCGTGCATCACCGCGAGCGTGAGGCACGCGTTGATGCGACGCCCGTCGGTCATCACCGTGCACGCGCCGCATTGGCCGCGGTCGCAACCCTTTTTGGTGCCCATCAGCCCGGCGTATTCGCGCAGCGCGTCGAGCAGCGTCACGCGGGGTTCGAGCTGCAGCGTGTAGACGCGCCCGTTGATGTTCAGGCGCACGGGCTGTACCGGCTGCGCAGGAATCGCCGGTGGGTGTGGCGCATCCGGCGCATCCGCTGCCGGCGTGCGGGGCTGCGCGTGCAGATGCGGCGCCGCGCCGATCGTCGCCGCGGCGGCCGCGGACTGCAGGAAGCGGCGGCGCGACTGACTCGACGGCGTGATCGCCGGATCGTCGTCGGGGCCAGGCTTATCGTGATCGCTGGACATGACGTTCTGCCTGCTCCCTGAAAGAACGCGACAACCGCCGCGAGCATGCGCATCGACGCACGCCCGCGGCGGCGACAACGTGATCTGGCAGCGCAAACGCCGCCGGACATCGCGGACGGCCTGCACCGCGAGGGCATCGGACGGGCCCCGGTCCGACGAGCTTGCGCGCACTGCCGCGCGAAGTAAACACGCTCGCGCGAGGATGACGGGACGGTCAGTTTCGCGTCATCTGCGGGCCATCGGATGCGGCCGGATTGGCCTGCCGCGCGACGCAGCGAGGAAAAAATGCACGCCCCGCACGCAGCATCGATGGCAATTTTTCATGAAGCGGTCACGCGCGCATCGGCTTACCGCCTCATTACCGTCTTCGTTGCGCGCGCAAGCAACGGTAACAGCGGCGGTAACACGCGGTAAGAAAGAGCGCTTCAAGTGCTGCGGGATGCGGCCGTTATCAAAGACATGGCGGCATGCAGGCTGCCGCAGCGCGTACCGCGCGGCCGCAGCCGCGTCGCGCGGACACATGCCCAAGGAGAGATTTCATGCAGATTCCGTCGATCACCGCGCCCAGCGCGTATCCGGCCTCGCCGGTCGCCAGCACGTCTGCCGCGACGACACAAGGCAGCGGCACACCGGGAACCGGCAGCACCCTTCAAGCCGGCGGAGCAGGCTCATCCAGCACGTCATCCGCGTCCGGCAGCACGCAGACGGGCACGACGACATCGTCGTCCAGCACGGGCACGTCATCGGCGGCGTCATCGGCCACTTCGTCGCCTGGGGCAGGCGGCGGCGCGGCGGTCGCCGCCTCGTCGGCCAGTTCGTCGAGCAGCGCGCTCACCCAGATGAGCGCGCTCGTCGCGTCGCTGGAGGCGCAGCTCGCGCAGGTGTCGTCCGGCGCGGGCGCGGCGGCGGGGGCGAACGCAAGCCAGGTCAGCCAGATCGAGGCCGAGTTGCAAAGCGCACAGAGCGCGCTCGCCACGGCGCTGCAGGGCTCGGACACGAGCCAGGTCACGCAGATCCAGGGCCAGTTGCAAAGTGCGCAGAGCGCCCTCGCGCAACTGATGCTGTCCAGCGGACAGACCACCGGGCTGCTGTCGACCAGCGCGTGATACGCGCGCGCTCCTCGCCGCAGGGGCGGCGGCCTTCGCGCTAGCGGCGCGGGCCCGCGTTCAGCGGCGGCGTCGACGCCAGCGCGGCATTCGAGGTCAGCTTCGCGCCACCCGCGTCGTAGCCGTTTGTGTACAGCAGAAACGCCATCCGGTCCGCGTAATCCTGATCGGTCAGTTTGCCTGGATGATCGGCCGGCATGTTCGTCGGCATGTACGGATAGATGCCGCCGATCGTCAGATGCGCGTTCGCCGCCGAGCGTCTTGACGAGGTCATGCGCAGAAATGCCGTCGTCGCCGCCGTCATCGTCGATGCCGCGCGCGACGAACGACGCCCCGATACCCGCCGTGTCGAGCACATCGCGCGCGACTGCGCGATCGAGCACCGCGGACGGGCTGCCCGGCATCGTGCAGACGCGCACGCCGGCGAACGCCTGCGCGGGAACCGGCGCGGCGCAAGCCGCGACGGCCCCGGCCGCAGCGAACAGGGTGAATCGATGGCTCATGGTCGTGCATTCCAGTAAAGGCAAGAGAAGCGCGCGCGCCCCGGCGGCCGCGGACCGCAGCGGGGCGCACGTGTACCATCAGCTGCGATCGAGCGCGAACACGTACAGCGTGCCGCCGCGATTCACGACGTCGCAGCACGCAGTCCTGAACGATTCAGGGCCGAGCTTCGGCTCGTACTTCCACAATGGCTTACCGGTCTTCGCATCGAACGCGTAGACGTTGTCCTTCGGCTTGGTGACGAACAGATAGCTGCCGTTGACGATCGGCGTCGCCTCGCAGCCCTGCTTCAGATCGGCCGGAAACGCATAGCGCCATTCGTGTCGATGCACTGCCGCAAGCCGGACATGCCGGTCGCGCCAGGCGGCGGGAAGCCGCGTGCGTCTGCGCTCAGGCAAGTCGCATGCCATTGGCGCGCCAGACCGCGCGCGCCGCATGGGGCGCGACCTCGCCGGCGGACCGCGCGAACCTGCTGAACCGGATCGCGGATCGTCTCGAACAGAACCTGCACCGGTTGGCGGTCGCGGAGACGATCGATAACGGCAAGCCCTCGCGCGAAACGCTCGCGGCCGACATTCCGCTCGCGATCGATCATTTCCGCTGGCTCGCCGGCTGCGCTCGCGCTGATCGAATGACTCGCGCGCGAACACGGCGCGCTGCTGTTTCACCAGTCGGGCGGCGGCTGCGACGGCAGCGCGCCGATGTGCTTTCCCGCGAGCGAATTCATGGTCGGCGCGTCCGACGTGATGCTCGGCAAGATCGGCGGCATGCCGTTCCACATGAGCGCCGCGCAGTTCGAGTACTGGCGCAGCTCGTCATCGACGCCGTGCGCGGCAACGGCGGCATGTTTTCGCTGGAGGGACCGACGGGGCTGCGTTTTCTGACCCGCTCGCGTCTTTTCGACGATACGCAAAGCGCGTGGCTCGACGCTCATCCCGTCGCGCGCGGCGCCGGCTGACCGGGCCCGTGCACAGCAGGCCGGCTGCTGCGAGCCCTGCCGCGCCGCGCGCTCAGCGCAGCACCACCGCGAGGCGCTTGCCGGTGTGCGCCTGCGTCCACGTTCCGTGGAACGTGCCGTCTGCCGCGCGTTGCAGCACGAATTGCGCATCGGGCCCGTCGCCGCCGGATTCGTGCAGCCGCACGCTATCGCCCGTGCTCGCCTTGACATCGAGCGGAATGAACTTCGCGAAACGGTCGTAGAAGTACCCGTCGCCGGCGGGCGACCCGTAGACCAGCGTGATCGGATAGCGGCCGCCGAGCATGCCGTGCAGGATGCCGCGCGACACGTCGACGCGCGGGTTCACGCAGTCCTCGCGCTGCGCCACCAGTACGCAGCGGCCGTAGTCGCTCAGCCAGGGCGCGAGGCTCGCGAAAGGAAACCGGCTCGCGATCGGCTCGGCGCCGCTCGTGGCACGCGCTTCATGCGAGGTCGTGCAATCCTTGCTCAGCAGTAGCGCATGGCGGCCGAGCAGGAAATCGAGGTCGGCGAGCGATTCGCGCACGACGTCGGCCCGGCAGTCGAGATAGAGGTGACGCGGGTCCGCGGGATCGTCGTCCGCATCGGACGTCCTGGGCGAGCGGGGTAGCTCAGCCAGCGCATCGTCGATCGCCTTCAATCGTTGCGCGCGCACCGTTTTCGTGAGTTGCGCGAGCCCGGTGCTGCTGAACAGATCGGCCAGACCGAGCAGGTCGCCGGTACGGGCGTCGAAGTTGTACGCGACGTCCATGTCGTTGATCGTCGCCGAGTCGTATTCGCCGGTGATCTCGATGGACAGATAGCTGGGCGTCGCGCTCCTCACCTCGTACGCGAGCGATGAGATTCCGGACGGGTCGTCGCCGTGCGGCGCCACGTCTTCAAACGGATCGTGCCGGTAGCGTCCGGGCAGTTTCTGCAGCATCGAAACTTGCAGCCAGGTGTTGATGCGCGCGGCGGCGCCCGGTGCGCCGCCGGACACGACCGGAAAGGCCAGCGACGCGTCGCCGTCGGACGACGGCGGCGCCGTCAATGTGCTTACCTGCCACTGCGCAGCGGCGAGAACCGGCAGCACGGACGCGCACAGCGCAGCCAGCACACGCACGAGCAGCAGGTCATGCTGGCGCGCGCGCCGGCCATCGGGGCGACGCGCGGCGCCCTGCAAAACGTTTGCGATGGAAAAAACGCTGCGCGTCAGCGCTTCCGGTCCGATGTGAGTCAGAGTCATGGTGTCCCCTGCGTCGAGATGACAAACGGGCCTGCGTGTCATGTGCCGCTCCGCCCGGATGCAAGCCGCGAAGCCGGCTTCGCATCGCATCGTCCCGCGCGTGCGTGGTTCGTGCGTGGTTCGTGCGTGGTTCGTGCGTGGTTCGTGCGTGGTTCGTGCGTGGTTCGTGCGTGGTTCGTGCGTGGTTCGTGCGCCGCGGCCGGCTGGCCGGCCGCGGCACGCGCGCTCACTCCGCCGTGGCCGGCCGCGCCGCACGGGTGGTCGCGAGCCGCTTCGTCGCCCCCTGCACGAGGAGCGCAACGGCCGCCGCCTCGAGAAAGGCAACGTACGCGGCCTCATGCGGCAGGGCAAGCGACAGGAACAGACAGAACGCGGCAAACGAGAACCGCCCGAGCACCATGCCGCGCAGCAGCGCGATCACGAAGTCGGGACCGTGCGCGCGATGCGACGCCACCGACAGCACGCTGCCCAGCAGCGGAAACACGGCGAGCAGACCGCTCCATGCCGGCCCGAGCCGGGCCGACAGCGTCGTCACAAAGACCGTGAGCAACGCGCCGGCCAGCATCCGGCCCGCCAGGTCGCAGCGGCTCACGCGGGGATTCGCGGCGGCAACCGTGCTGCGCGGCAGGAACGACTGGCCGAAGCAGACCGCCGCAAGCGCGATGCCGGCCGCGCACAGAGGCGAGTCCGGCAGCAGGGACAACGCACAGGCCGCGACCAGCCAGGCCAGCAGGGCCGCCGCGAGCGCGACGGGCCACGGACGGGTCCGGCAGATCCACGCATAGGCGAAGTTGAACGCTTCGGACGCGAGGATCGCCGACAGCGACAACGTGGCTGCACGCGCGCCGAACATCGGGCCATGCGCCAGCACGAGCAGAAAGAGGATCGGGCCGGCCACCACCGGCAAAGCGGCGAGCCAGCCGGCCACGGACGGCCCCCAGCGCTTGCCCGCCATCGAGACACCGAGCAGAAACAACGGGACGAGTGTGAGCTTGAGGACCAGCATGGCGGCGGCGAGCGGAACGAAATTCCGATCTTACCCCGCCGCGCCGGCGCTGCCGGAACTGTTGCGCGCGCAACGAGCCGCGGCGCGCCGCGCAAACCGCACGCTCAGGCGCACGCTCGAGCAGACACTCAGACAGACGCTCACGCAGACCCTCAAGCGGCCTTCGCGAGAATCTGCCGGATGGCGTCCTCGAAGGCCTCGACCGGCTGACCGCCGCTCACCAGGTACTGCTGGTTGAAGACGAACGCCGGCACCGCATGGATGCCGAGACGCTGCGACTCCTGTTCCTGCACACGCACGTCGTCGCTATAGCGTGCGCTGTCGAGCACCGCGCGCGCCTCGACGGGATCGAGACCGGCGTCCTGCGCGGCGGCGACGAGCACATCGTGATCGCTCGGGTCCTTGCCGTCGGTGTGATACGCGCGCAGCAGCGCGAGCTTCAGCGGCAGTTGCCGGCCTTCGATCCCGGCCCAGTGCAGCAGACGATGCGCGTCGAACGTGTTGTAGACGCGCGTGCGCGGCCCGAACGCGAAACCGACGCCCGCGCCGCGTTCGCGGATCATCGCCTGCGTTTCGGCAATCTGCTCGGGTGTGCGTCCGTACTTCTTGCCGAGGTAATCGACGATCGCTTCGCCGCCGGGCCCCATCCGCGGATTGAGCTCGAACGGATGCACGACGATCTGGGCGTCCACCGCGTCGCCGAGCCGCTCGAGCGCGCGCTGCAGCGACGCCAGGCCGATCGCGCACCACGGGCACGCGATATCCGAAATGAAGTCGATTCTGAGCGGTTGTGTCATCGTGCATCCCTGTCGGATCATGTTGTGGCGCGGCCCGCCATCCGCCGGGACCGGGCCCGGATACCCCGAAGCGTAGCGCGGTTCGCCGGCTATTGCAGGCCGGCAGGCGGCGCGGCTAACCTTGCGCCGCGCCGAACAGATCGCCGTGCGCGACGATCGCGGCGACCCATCGGTCCAGCTCGTCGCGCTCCATGTCGAGCAGATGCTCGGGCAGGCCTTCTGCGTTGGCGACGTCCAGCAGATTGTGCAGCGCGAGCAATGCCTTGGTTTGCGAATACATGACGTGCACGAGCCGCTCGCGCGCGTCAGGGTGGGCGCGCGCCGCGTCGTGCGTTTCGGCAATCGCGTGCCGCAGCTTTTCGCTGACATAGCCAAGCGGCACGCCTTCGCGCAGTTCGCGGGCCGTGCAAGCCGGGCCGTTCGCGGAGGCGGTCAAACCGGAACTCGGTTCCGGACGGGTTGCAGACATATTGGTCTATTTAATAAGTATGCCTGATCAGATAACCGGATCGGACAGCGCTTCGTCACGCGCCGCTCCCCTCGGCGACGGTGGCAATCACGCGACGTGGCCACATGATAAGCGAGCGCGGCCCCATTCTTGCGGCGGGCGACGCGCTTATTACAAAAAAATTCGGAATCTGAAAACCCGCGCCCGGATTTCTTTCACAACACTTTCATTTTAGGCACGCGCGGCCGCGAGTGCCGCCGGACAGCGCGCCGGCCGCCGAGGCGCGCGACCGTCTGATGCGTGTCGCGCGGCAAGCCCGCCGCGGCATGACGCGGCGGCAGACCTCCTTCGCGGCACGCGAAGGAGACGCGCCGTTTCGCCGGCCGCCCCCGCCGGCCCCGCTCAGCTGGCCTGGACGTCGATACGCCGCGGGCGCGCGGCATCGCGACGCGGAATCACCAGTTTCAGCACGCCGTTCTGCAGATTCGCATCGACCTTCGTCGTGTCGAAATCTTCGCTGATCGTGAATGCGCGCGCGAAGTACGGCGCGCGAATTTCCGCGTGATGCACCCGCAGATCCGCAGGCGTCGCGACCACCGCCTCGGCTTCGATAAAGAGGCGCCCGTCGTGCACCTTCACGTCGAGCCGCTCGCGCGGCACGCCGGGCAGGTCGGCCCAGAGCGTCACGCCGTGGCTGTCCTCGACGATATCCACCGCCGGGACCAGCGTCACGCGGCGCGGCGCTTCGTCGTTGCGGCGCGCCGTTGCGCCGGTGTCGCGCGGGGTAAGTTCAGTCGTATCGTTCATCGCTGGCTCCGTTGTCGTTACTGAATGGCGATGGCGCGCGGCTTCGACGCTTCGCGCTTGCCAACCGTGATCGTCAGGCAGCCGTCCGCGTAGCGGGCGGCGACCTTGTCCGGATCGGCGTTCTGCGGCAGTTCGATCACGCGCCGGAACGTGCCGAAAAAGCGCTCCTGCGCATAGCGGCGGGTTTCGCCTTCGCTCGCCGCCTCGGGCGCCTTGCGCTCGCCGCTGATCGTCAGCGTGCCTTTGTCGATGGTCACGTCGAGCGTGGCCGGGTCGATGCCGGGTGCAAACGCGACAATGCTGATCGCTTCTTCAGTACTGCCAACATTCAGCGGCGGAAAAGCGTCGGCCCGGCTCCCGCGCAGGCTTGACGGAAAGGTGTCGAACAGCGCGGACATCTGCCGCTGCAGGCGACCGATATCGCCGAACAGATCGCTGCCGAAGTAGAAATCACTCATGGTCCACTCCTCTCGATACGTGATGGGAAGAGGACGGCCGCCCGTTCGTCCGGCACTGCAACCGTCCTTTCGGATTGGCAAATGGGCGCGAAAACACGTGTTTCAACATCGGCCGTGGCGATATTCGCAGCATCCCTCTATAGCGCGCCGTTGATGTTGAAACGGCGCGGACCGCCCTTATTTGCGCGGCGCGCGACGGCCGTGTGCGATGGCCGGTTTCGCCCGGACTTCATTGAAACCGGGCGACGCCGCGCGCGCGGCACCGCCTGCCGCCCGCGCCGCCAGCAAAATTTCACGATGTGACACGATCCCCTGCACTACAAAAAATCGTGGTGCGGGGCACAAATCGGCGATTTCGCAATGTCCAGTCACATTCCACATCTCGAAAAAATGCCAGCATCACGTTGATTTAAAACAATAATTTTTATTGGCGCAAAGCCGCTTTGCCGACCTTGCAGTGCGTCGGCCTGTCATAGACTGTTCCCAACAGATCGCGTTATTTCATTGGCACTTGGGAGACTGAAAATGAAAGGCTTTCGCTTTGGCTCGACGGAAGGATCGTTCTACATCCTGCCCGGCAAGGACGGCTGGGAAGCATCGTTCGGCAACCAGAAACTCGGCGCGTTCGACAGCCCGCAGCAGGCCGCCGACGACCTCGCCAGCGGCGTGTGCTGTCCGCACCTGTCCGAGGCGGATACGTCGACGCTCGACATTCCGCATCAGATCGGCGACTGGGAGATCGTGCATGTCTGAGCGGCAGCCCATTGCGGGCTGCCCATGCGACGATGGCGCCTTGCGGCGCCATCGTGCTTTTCGCGGCCGGTCAATGCCGCTCGCGCGGCCCGGCTTCGCCGGCCGCCGGCCGTTTTACGCGAGCGCGTCGACGATGCCGTTCAGCGTCGCGCTCGGGCGCATCGCGCCGCTCGTGCGCGCGACATCCGGGCGGTAGTAGCCGCCGAGATCCACCGGCTTGCCCTGCGCACTCGCCAGTTCGGCGACGATCTTCGCCTCGTTCTCCGCCATCGCCTTCGCCACGCCGGCGAACTGCGCCTGCAGCGCCGCGTCTTCGGTCTGCGCCGCGAGCGCCTGCGCCCAGTACAGCGCGAGGTAGAAGTGGCTGCCGCGGTTGTCGAGACCGCCGACCTTGCGCGCCGGCGACTTGTCGTTGTCGAGGAACTGGCCGGTCGCCTGATCGAGCGTCTTCGCGAGCACCTTCGCGCGCGCGTTGTCGAACAGGTTGCCGAGATGTTCGAGCGAGGCCGCGAGCGCGAGGAATTCGCCGAGCGAATCCCAGCGCAGGAAACCCTCTTCGACGAGCTGCTGCACGTGCTTCGGCGCCGAGCCGCCCGCGCCGGTTTCGAACATGCCGCCGCCGGCCATCAGCGGCACGATCGACAGCATCTTCGCGCTCGTGCCGAGTTCCATGATCGGGAACAGGTCGGTCAGGTAGTCGCGCAGCACGTTGCCGGTGACCGAGATCGTGTCCTTGCCCGCGCGGATGCGCTCAAGCGAGAAACGGGTCGCGTCGACCGGCGTCAGGATGCGGATATCGAGGCCGCTCGTGTCATGCTCCTTCAGGTAATGCTCGACCTTGCGGATGATCTGCGCGTCGTGCGCACGCGCGGCGTCGAGCCAGAACACGGCCGGCGCGCCCGTCGCACGCGCACGGGTGACCGCGAGCTTGACCCAGTCCTGCACCGGCGCGTCCTTCGTCTGGCACATGCGCCAGATGTCGCCGGCTTCGACCGCGTGTTCGAGCAGCACGTTGCCCTTCTCGTCGGTCACGCGCACGACGCCGTCCGCCGGAATCTGGAACGTCTTGTCGTGTGAACCGTATTCTTCCGCCGCCTGCGCCATCAGGCCGACGTTCGGCACGCTGCCCATCGTGACCGGATCGAACGCGCCGTGCTGCTTGCAATCTTCGATGACGGCCTGATAGACGCCCGCATACGAGCGGTCCGGAATCAGCGCCTTCGCGTCGTGCAGCGCGCCGTCCGCGCCCCACATGCGGCCCGATTCGCGAATCATCGCGGGCATCGACGCGTCGACGATCACGTCGCTCGGCACGTGCAGGTTCGTGATGCCCTTGTCCGAGTTGACCATCGCGAGCGCCGGACGCTGCGCGTACTGCGCCTTGATGTCCGCTTCGATCGCTTCGCGCGTCGCGTCCGGGAGCTCCTTCAGACGCGCGTACAGATCGCCGATCCCGTTGTTCGGATTGAAGCCGATCTGCGCGAGCGCTTCCGCGTGCTTCGCGAGCACGTCCGCGTAGAACACCGAGACGACCTGGCCGAAGATGATCGGGTCCGAGACCTTCATCATCGTCGCCTTCAGGTGCACCGAGAACAGCACGCCGCGCGCCTTCGCGTCCGCGATCTGTTCCTCGAAGAAGCGGCGCAGCGCCTTCTTGCTCATCACCGAGGCGTCGATGATTTCACCGGCCTTCACCGCGGTCTTTTCCTTCAGCACGGCCGTCGTGCCGTCCGCGCGGGTCAGCGCGATCTTCACGGTGCCGGCCTCGCCGATCAGCGCGGACTTCTCGCTGCCGTAGAAATCGCCGCCGTCCATGTGCGCGACGTGCGACTTCGAATCCGCGCTCCACGCGCCCATCTTGTGCGGGTGCTTGCGCGCATAGTTCTTGACCGACAGCGGCGCGCGGCGGTCCGAGTTGCCTTCGCGCAGCACCGGGTTCACCGCGCTGCCCTTGATCTTGTCGTAACGCGCCTTGACGGCCTTCTCTTCGTCGTTCTTCGGCTCGTCCGGATAGTCCGGCAGGTTGTAGCCCTGCGTGCGCAGTTCGGCAATCGCGGCTTTCAGCTGCGGCACCGACGCGGAAATATTCGGCAGCTTGATGATGTTGGCTTCCGGACGCAGCGTGAGCGCGCCGAGTTCGGCGAGATCGTCGGCGATCTTCTGTCCGTCGGCGAGATGCTCGGGGAACGTGGCGATGATCCGGCCGGCCAGCGAGATGTCGCGCGTCTCGACGTCGACACCCGACGAGTGCGTAAAGGCCTTGATGATCGGGAGCAGCGAGTAGGTGGCGAGGGCGGGCGCTTCGTCGGTGAGGGTGTAGATGATCTTCGGCGATGTAGACATATCTGATGCGTTGCTTGATGAAAAGAAAGCCAGCGCGCAGGCCGCGCTGAACCGACCAGGTTGCACCGTGCATACCGCAGGCCGCCGCGCGCCGTCCCCGCGGGATGATCGGACCGCCGGGGCAGCGGCGGTGCAATGCGAGGGAGCGGATCTGCGCAGCCATCCGGCCGGGCGCGCGGCGAGGCCGCGTGCAAGGCCGCCGGCTGTGCCGCGAGAGGGGCCGAGCCGATGAAGCGACTGTTGGGGCGCGCCCGTGAGTATAGGCGTGTTTACCATAACTCGCTGCGCAACCTTGGCTGGGCGCGCGCCGGCGGGCGCGGCGCGAGCGCCCTGTTTTGGTGCGCCGGACGCGGCAACCGGCCTATCCGCGCGCCCGGTGAATTCGCCGGAACGCGCATGCGTGCTGCGTTTGCGACGCAATCCGCCGGGCCGGCCGCAGCGGCGCGCGACACGGTCCGTTCCGGCCGCGCGGTCCGGTGTCGCACGTTGCAGCAGTGCGTCACGCAGCGCGCGCGGCCCGGGCGCGCGCATTCGTCCGATCATTCGTACCCTCGCGCCGCGTCGCGTTCGCAGAGCAGGTTCGCCTCGCGACGGCTGTCAGTCAGCTAACGATTGAAGGCCGTCGCCCCGTTCCTGAGAGACGTTTTCTTTTTTGCCAAACGTTTGCGGCATGCGTATCAAGTTGCTTCGCGCGCATGCCGACATCGCGTGTACGGACGTTCATTACATTCGACGGAGGAGCGACTCGTGAAGCCGCTGTGGTTCTCGCTGTGGTTCTCGCTGTGGTCCTCGCTGTGCTCTTTTGTGGCGCTGCTCGCGCTGGCCGGCTGCGCGCCCTTGCAGCCGGTTGCGAAAGTCCAGCCGGCCACGCCGCCGGCGACGAGCGAGATCATCCGCTTCACGATCCCGCCCGATGCGCTCGGCGCCCATGACCCGCAACTGTCGGCGGTGCTCGCCAAGGCGGGGGCGCTCGCGGCTGCGCAAAAGCAGCCGACCACGATACTCGTGACCGCGCTCGCACAGGATTTCCCGTATCTGAACGCGGCGATCTGGAAAGGCGTGCCGCCGCAGCACGACGCGCACCTGAGCCTCGACAACCTGACGGCCGGTGCGAACCAGCCGTACAGCGTGACGATCAGGCCGACCGAATAACGGAGTCACCGCATGCCCCGCTTCCTCGTGCTCATCGTGCCCGTGGCGCTCGTCGCGCTGCTCGCCGCTTCGGCTGCTTTCGCGGGCGAAGCGGGCGGCGTCGCGCCAGCCGCGCCGCCCGGCGCCGTGCATCCGGTCGCCGCCGCCGACACCGTGTATCCGCCGCTGCCGACGCTCGCGATGCTGCCGGCCGGCAGCGCCGACACCGACGACCCGTCGCCGCGCCGCGGCCCGAAAAAGCGCCGCTGGAAGCGCGAGCGCGAGGAACGGCGCGTCGCGGCGCCGCCCGCGCGGCTCGTCGTGTCGGATGCGTCGCGTGCCTATCTGAGCGACGTCGACCGCCAGCTCGATCTCGCGCTGCTCAGATAACGCCCATCCATGGAGGAACGACTCGTGTCGACCCGCAATCCCGGCGCCGCTGCGCCCGCGCGGCCGGTCGCGTCGCGCGCGTTCGCGCTGCTGCTGGCCGGCGTCGCGATCGCGTCATGCGCGCGCATCGCACACGCGCAACCGTCGAACGACTGCTTCGAGCAGGCCGCCGCCTATCAGGGCGTCAATCCGCTGATCCTGCGCGCGCTCGCCTGGTTCGAATCGAAGGGCGACCCGTCCGCGATCAACCGCAATGCCGACGGATCGATCGACGTCGGGCAGTTGCAGATCAACTCGGTGCATTTCCCCGATCTCGCGCGTGCAGGGATTCCGCACCGCGCGCTGACCGATCCGTGCGTGAACGTCTACGTCGCTGCATGGCTGCTGAAACAGAAGATGGTGAAATACGGCAACACGTGGCGCGCGGTCGGCGCCTACCATTCCGAATCGCCGAAGGAGCGCGACGCCTATGCGCGCAATATCCAGCGGGTGCTGGTGAGCTGGGGCGACCTGCAGCCGGCGCGCTGACCGGGGCCCTCGCCGCGCTGGATGCGCCCGGCGCCGGGCAACGTGCGCGCGACACGGCGCGCGCACGAGTGCGGGCGTCATTCCGGTCGCGTCGTCGCCGGCCCGAACACGATCAATCTGCATTCCTGATTATTTGCGCAACCCGATCTTCCGCGCGGATAGCCCTGCGCGCGCGGCATGCCGTCATTGCCGGCAGCCGCCGGCCCCGCTATGCTGAAGCGTCGCACAACCGCCCCGCCGCACCGATCGAGGACATCGCATGTCGCATACCGCACTCTTTCTCACCGCCGCGGGCGTCGGTCTCGCCGTCGCCGCACCGATCGGCCCGATGGGCATGCTGTGCATCCGCCGTACGCTCGCCGAGGGCCCGCGCGCCGGGCTCGCGGTCGGCTTCGGCATCGCGAGCGGCGACGCGCTCTACGGACTCGTCGCCGCGTTGGGGCTGGTCGGGCTGTCGCACTTCATGCTTGCGCACGATCGGCCGCTGCACGTCGCCGCCGGCCTGGTCCTGCTGTATCTCGGGCTGCGCGCGCTGGGACACCGGGCCCCGCCCGCCGACGCCGCGCGCCCCGCTGGAGCCGCCCCGCTGCGCGCGAGCCGCGCCGGCGTCGCACGCGCGTACGCGAGCGCGCTGCTGCTGACGCTGACGAACCCGCAAACCGTCATCATGTTCGCCGCGCTCTTCACGACGCTCGCGCCGCGCGGCGCGTTCTCGCCGGCCCTCGCGCTCACGACGGTCGCCGGCGTATTCTGCGGCTCGATCGCCTGGTGGTGCAGTCTCGTGAGCGGCGTGTCGCTCGCGCGCCATGCGCTCGGCAGCCGCGTGCGCGCGTGGATCGACCGCGCGGTCGGTGTGGGCCTCGCGGTGTTCGGCCTGATCGAGATGCGGCGCGCGCTCTGAGTCGCATGGCCCTGCCGGTCCCAGGGGTGGACCGGCAAGCGCGCCGCAGTTTTGCGACAATAGCGGCTTTGTCCGCGTCCGCCCCGGGCGCCCGCCGCACCGAGCCTGCACCCGCCATGCGTGCCGGCCGGCCGCGCCGCCAACCCTATCCGACCCGCCCGGGCCGCCCATGGCACTTCCCCATATTGACCTTCTCTACACCGTATCGGGCCTGTTCGTCGGCTTTCTGGTCGGACTGACGGGCGTCGGCGGCGGCTCGCTGATGACGCCGATCCTCGTGCTGCTGTTCCACGTGCATCCGGCCACCGCAGTGGGCACCGACCTGCTGTACGCCGCCGCCACCAAGGCAACCGGCACGCTCGTGCACGGCCTGAAAGGCTCGGTGGACTGGCGCGTGACGCTGCGGCTCGCGACCGGCAGCGTGCCGGCGGCCACCGTCACGCTGATCCTGCTGCACCGTTACGGGATGAACACGCCCGGCGCGAGCAGCCTGATCCAGGTGGTGCTCGGCGCGGCGCTGCTGATCACGTCGCTTGCGCTGGTGTTCCGGCCGCAGCTCGCGAAACTGGCCACCGGACGCACCCGCGCGCCCCGCGAGGCGACCACGTTCGGGCTGACGCTGCTGACGGGGGCGATACTCGGCGTGCTGGTGTCGCTCACGTCGGTGGGCGCGGGCGCGATCGGCGTGACCGTGCTGCTGCTGCTCTATCCGCGGCTGTCGACGACGCGCGTCGTCGGCTCCGACATCGCGCACGCCGTGCCGCTCACGCTGCTCGCGGGCGCCGGCCACTGGCTGCTCGGCTCGATCAACTGGCCGATGCTGCTGTCGCTGCTGGTCGGCTCGCTGCCGGGCATCGCGCTCGGCAGCCTCCTGTCGTCGCGCGCGCCGGACGCGCTGCTGCGCAACGTGCTCGCCGCCACGCTGATGCTGGTGGGGGTCCGGCTGGTCATGGCCTGAGCGCCCGCAGCGCGCCGCCGACGCGGCTTGCGGCTTGCGGCTTGCGGCTTGCGGCTTGCGGCTTGCGGCTTGCGGCTTGCGGCTTGCGGCTTGCGGCTTGCGGCTTGCGGCTTGCGGCTTGCGGCTTGCGGCTTGCGGCTTGCGGCTTGCGGCTTGCGGCTTGCGGCTTGCGGCAGCAAACCACAAGCCGCAAGCGTCAGCGGAAGAAGCGGCAATTCAGATCGGTTTCGAATTCGCGCACCCAGTAACCGTTTTCGTCCGCGCGATACGATTGGGCCCAGCCGCCGCGCCGCACCGTGACGAGCCTGCGGTGATGCTCGACATCGTCAGGATCCGGCATCCCGGTGATCTCGAAGTGCGCGGGGGCGAAGCCGTGCCGCGCGCACACCAGTTCGAAAGCCGCCCGCTCCCCGATCGGCAGGTCGGTGTAATGCTGAAGCACCGTGTCCATGATGAATCACTCCGGTTCGATGCATTCAGACTACGCCTTTAGCCGGGAAATTTGTGTGTCACAGCGCACCGGCGCTCCGATACGCCCGTCGCACAAGCTGCGCGCGACCGCGTCGCGCGCAGCTTGCCCCGTTTTTTAGTGCGGCACCACCACGGTCAGCTTGTTGGTGACCGACGTCACGCCGTCCACCGACTTCGCGATCTCGCCCGCCTTGTCCACCTGCGCCTGATCGGGCACCGAGCCCGTCAACGTGACCGCACCGCCGCGCGCGCGCACCGCGATGTTCGCCACACTGACCCCTTGCGCCTTCGAGAGCGCCGAGCGCACCTTGCGGCCGAGCTGGCGGTTCGCCTTCTTCATCATCTTCGTGCTGTGCGGCGCCATCGCACCCGACGCCGGATTCGTCTGCGCATAGCTGCTGCACGCCACGACCAGCGCAACCGCCCCTACCAGGGCCTTCAGAAAACCGATCGATTTCATGATCTCTCCTTTTACTTCGGTTATGGCCGCGTCCGACAAGCGGCTTCGTTACGACTTCCGTTAGCCGAAGCGCGACGCGCGAACGCGCGGCGGGAAACCCGTCGGCCAGAACCTGGACACCACGTGCGAGAGACAAGGGAAATGCGCGGGCGCAACGAGCCGCAGCGCACCCGGATGCATGCCGCACCGATTCGTGATCCGCCCGGTTCTGCTGTGTCGTGCCGTGCTGTGCCGGGTCGGCTCGCGCAAACGTTTTACATCGGCAGCGAAGCTCAATGTAGTTCAGGTCCCGGAGAAGCGCAAAAGATTTGCGCGGTGCGGCAGGCGGCGCAGGGGGCGCTTTCGCGGGCGGCTCGGGTCACTGTGACCCGAGACTCGCGCTGTTCGTGTGCCTTCCCTGTGCCGCTCCTGTGCCCGCTCCTGTGCCGTCCCCGCGCCTGCCATCTGCCATCCCCGCGCGGTTCACGATTTGTTACGCATTTGTCGCCCCCCCATTCCGGCGTGCCACGGATACGCCGGCATTCTCATGTACCATCGGCGCGAACACGCCGGCGCGCGCGCGTCGGCACCGCCGCGCGCACCACCTCGCTCCTGAAACCTGCCGACCGTCACCCGCTGCGATGAAGTCTCCCTCCGGCCGCAAACCCGTTCGTCTCGTCGCACGCTTCGTCGCGATCTCCTGGCGGGATCTCGCGGTATCGTTCGGACCCATCGCGCTGCTGGCGGTCGCCGCGGTCTGGCTCGCCGTGCGGCTGATCCAGCCGGCGCCGCCCGACACGCTGACGATCACCGCCGGCCCCGAGGGCAGTTCGTTCTGGAATGCCGCGCAGAAATACAAGGCGATTCTCGCGCGCAACGGCATCACGCTGAAGGTGCTGACATCCGAGGGCTCGGACGAGAATCTGCGGCGCCTCGCGGATCCTCACAGCCACGTCGACGTCGGTTTCGTGCAGGACGGCATCGCGCCCGCCGCGGACCGCGCCGGCCTGATGTCGCTCGGCAGCGTCGCCTATGTGCCGCTCGCGATCTTCTATCACGGCCCCGTCGTCACGCGGCTGTCCGGTTTCAGGGGCAAGCGTCTGGCGATCGGCGCGCAGGGCAGCGGCACGCGCGCCCTCGCGCTTGCGCTGCTGAAGGCGAACGGCATCGAGCCGGGCGGCTCGACCACGCTGCTGCCGCTGTCCGGCGACGCCGCCGCCGATGCGCTGATTTCCGGCAAGGTCGACGCCGCATTCCTGACGGGCGACTCCGCGCAGCCGCCGGTGATGGGCCGGCTCTACCGGACGCCGAACGTACGCTTCTACAACTTCACCCAGGCCGAAGCCTATGCGCGCCGCTTTCCCTATCTGACCCAGGTGCACATTCCGATGGGCGCCTTCGATCTCGGCGCGAACCTGCCGTCCGCGCCGATCGAGATGGTCGCGCCGACCGAGGAGCTGGTCGCGCGCGACTCGCTGCATCCGGCGCTGTCGGACCTGCTGATCGAGGCGGCTCGCGAAGTGCACGGCAAGGCAGGCGTACTGCAGCGGGCCGGCGAATTCCCCGCGCCGCTCGCGCGCGACTTCCCGATCAGCGACGACGCCGCGCGTTACTACAAGTCCGGCAAGAGCTTCCTGTACCGGACGCTGCCGTTCTGGATCGCGAGCCTCGTCGACCGGCTGCTGGTGGTGGTCGTGCCGCTCGTGGTGGTGCTGGTGCCGGCGCTGCGCGTCGTGCCGTCGCTGTACGCGTGGCGGGTGCGCTCGCGCATCTATCGCTGGTACGGCGGGCTGATCGCAATCGAGCGCGGCGCGCTCAGCGACGCGAGTGCGAGCGAGCGCGAAGCACTGGTGCGGCGCCTCGACGCGATCGAGGAATCGGTCAACGGGCTGAAGATGCCGCTCGCCTACGCCGACCAGTTCTATGTGCTGCGCGAGCATATCGGCTTCGTGCGCGAGCGGCTCACGCAAGGCCGCGAGACGACCCGCGCGCGGGCGCGCGCGGCGGCCCACGCGCCGGCCGGCGCCCACGCGGCGCCCGATGTGTCCGATGTGTCCGATGTGTCGGACGCGCCCGATGCGCCCGATGCGCCCGCTGCGCCGGACCCCGTCGGGTCGAGAAGCGACTGACCCGGGCAGCCCACCGCCGCGCCGCCTCACCCGCGCGCGCAACCCGATCTCGCAAGACCCTCGCAAGCGGCTGCCGCATTGCGTAAGATCACGTCAAAACCAGGCGATGCGGTGCGAATCGGTACGCCGCGGCCGCCCAATCCAGGCATTCCGGGAGTTCCCTCATGACCGATGGCATCGACGTCACCCGCCCGCTGTGGTTCTACGACTTCGTCTCGCCGTTCACGTACCTGCTGCTCGAACAGTATGAGAAATGGCCGGGCTTCCCGTTCGGCTTCACGCCGGTCGCGCTGAACGACCTGTATCAGCAGTGGGGCCAGCGGCCGTCGTACAGCATTCCGGCCAAGCGCGTGTACATGTACCGTCACGCGCTGTTTCGCGCGGACCAGCTCGGCATTCCGTTCCGCATGCCGCCGGCCCATCCGTTCGATTCGGACAAGGCGCTGCGGCTCGCGGTCGCGGCCAAAGCCGACGTGCCGACGGTGCGCGAGATGTTCCGCTTCATCTGGCGCGAGGGCCGCGATCCGTCGAGCGAGGCGGGCTTTGCCGCGCTGTGCGAGCGCATCGGCGTGCCCGACGGCCCCGCCTTGATCGAGCGCGAAGACGTGAAGGCGCAACTGCGCCGCAATACGGCCGACGCGCTCGCGCTCGGCGTATTCGGCGTGCCGACCTTCTGGCTCAACAAGCAGTTGTTCTGGGGCGAAGACGCGCTGCCGATGGTGCTGTATTGCGCGCGCACGCCGAACTGGCTCGAATCGAAGGAAGTGAAGCGGATCAGCACGCTGCCGGCCAGCGCGACGCCCTGAGCAGCGCATCGGGTGACGCCTCGCACGACGCCCTGAGCAGCCCGCCCGGCTGCGCGCGGACCCCGGGTCCGCGCGCAGCGGCAGCCGGGTCCGGCGCCGCTTGATCCCGGTCATAGCGCGTCCGCTATGGCCAATGGGGTACAAAGAGGCCTAAGGTATAGGCTTCGCACCTGCTTCGCTCCCGTTGCGCGCACGATTCGCGCACCCGCTCACCCGCGCAACCCCGCACCCGGGGCCGCCAGCCGAACCGGAGCCGTTGCCCCCAGCCAAGATGGACGACACCGCCGCCACCCTCGATATCTGGCTCGTACGCGTGCTGCGTACGCTGCTCGTCGAGCGCAGCGTCACCCAGACGGCGCTGCGCCTGAACCAGACGCAGCCCGCGATCAGCACCGCGCTGCGCAAGCTGCGCGAGACCCTGAACGACCCGATCCTCGTGCGCGGCAAGGCCGGCATGGTGCCGACCGAGTACGGCGAGTCGCTGCTCGAATCGGCGCAGCGCGTGCTGCGCGACGTCGATTTCGTCGCCACGCCGCACGGCGAGTTCGATCCGGGCCGCTCGCGGCGCATCTTCCGCGTCGCCGCGCCGGATTACCTGAACGACTTCTTCATGCCGACCGTGATCGCGCGCTTTCGCGAAGCCGCGCCGTACGCGCGGCTCGAAATCGATTCGCTGAATCCGACGCTCGATCACACCGCCGCGCTCGATCGCGGCGAACTGGATCTGGTGATCGGCAACTGGCCGAAGCCCGACCCGCGCTTCGCGCGCAGCGACCTGTTCTCGGATACGGTGGTCTGCATGATGCGCGCGGATCATCCGCTCGCGCGCGCGCCGCTCACGCGCGAGACCTACCTCGCCGCGCCGCATCTGGCGCCGACGCCCTACAGCGGCGCGCGCGTCGGCGCGATCGACGTGGGCTTCGCGCGGGCGCGCGCGGACCGGCACATCGTGATGACGCTGCCGTATTTCGGGCTCGTGCCGCAGGTGCTGCTGCAATCCGATCTGATCTTCACGACGACGCGCCGCTTTGCGATCCACTACGCCGGCATGCTGCCGCTCGCGGTCGTCGACGTGCCGATTCCGTTTCCGCGCATCCGTTCCTATCAGCTCTGGCATATGCAGGCGGACCGGCCAAGCGACCTCGCGTGGCTGCGGGCGCTGATGGCCGAGGTATCGGATGCGCTCGTCGCACAGCGGCCGCGGCGCGCAAAGCGCGCCACGCGTGAAAGCCTGAAAACCTGAAAGCCTGAAAACGACACCGGCCGCGAAAGCGGCCGGAGCAGTAGCAGTAGCAGTAGCAGTAGCAGTAGCAGTAGCAGTAGCAGTAGCAGTAGCAGTAGCAGTAGCAGTAGCAGTAGCAGTAGCAGTAGCAGTAGCAGTACATGCGAGCGCACCCGGCGCCGCCCGTGTGGCCGGCTCAGGCGTTCGCGCACAACGCGCGCGGCGGCGCCGCGCAGCCACGCTGGCGCGTGCGCACCTGCAGCAGCTCCGCGCACACCGCCACTGCAATCGACGGCGGCGCCTTGTCGACGATCCCCGCCACGCCGATCGGGCAGACGATTTCGGCCAGCCGCTCCGCGTCGACCCCGCGCTCCAGCAGCCTGCGTTCGAACTTCACGCGCTTGGTCTTCGAGCCGATCAGCCCGAAGTACGCAAAGTCGCGCCGCCGCATGATGCGCTCGGTCAGCGTGAAATCGAGCGCGTGGTTATGCGTCATCACCAGAAAGTACGCGCCGGGCGGCGCCGTGTCGACGATCGCCTCGGGCGTGTCGGTGGGCTCGAGCTGCACGTTTGCCGGCACTTCGTCGGGAAACAGCTCGTCGCGCTCGTCGACCCACTGGACCACGCACGGCAGTTGCCCGAGCAGCGCGATCAGCGCGTGGCCGACGTGCCCCGCGCCGAACAGCACCACGTGCAGCGGCGCGGGACGCGAGGCCGCATGGCCGCTGCGCCTGCCCACCTGAATGAAGCTTTCCGTATTCATCGCCATGCTCCGCCCGTGTGCGCCTAGCGCGCCGCCGCCGGCACGCGCGGCGTGTCGTCCGCGCCGGCGTTGCGCACGGCGCGCACCGCGCGCAGGATTTCCCCGGCGGTCGCCGGCGCGTTCAGCGGCGGGTTGACCTTGTAGTCGGCGACGCTCGCCACCGCGTCGCGAATCGCGAAGAACACCGAGAACGGCAGCAGCAGCGGCGGCTCGCCGGTCGCCTTAGAGCGATGGATGCTGTCCTCCGCGTTGCGGTTCCTGAACAGGCGCACGTCGAAGATCGGCGGCGTGTCGTTGACGGTCGGAATCTTGTACGTCGACGGCGCGTGCGTCATCAGCTTGCCGCCCGGGTTCCACCACAACTCCTCGGTCGTGAGCCAGCCCATCCCCTGGATGAAGCCGCCCTCGACCTGGCCCACGTCGAGCGCCGGATTCAGCGACGCGCCGACGTCGTGCAGCGCGTCCGCGCGCAGCACGCGCATTTCTCCGGTGAGCGTGTCGATCACCACTTCGGACACCGCCGCGCCATACGAGTAGTAGTAGAACGGGCGGCCCTGCAGCTTCGACTGGTCCCAGTAGAGCTTCGGCGTCGCGTAGAAGCCGTCGGACCACAGCTGCACGCGCGCGACGTAGGCCTTCGCGATCACTTCCTCGAACGGCACCACTGCGTCGCCGACGCGCACGTTGTCGTACGCGAAGCGCACGTCCGCGGCGCTCACCGCGCCCGCGCCGTAGCGCTCGGCGGCGAACGCGGCGAGCCGCTCGCGCAGCTGGCGCGCGGCGTCCTGTGCGGCCTTGCCGTTCAGGTCCGAGCCGGTCGACGCCGCGGTCGCCGACGTGTTCGCCACCTTGCTGGTGTCGGTCGCCGTGACCCGCACGCGCGCGAAGCTCACGCCGAGTTCGTGCGCGACGACCTGCGCGACCTTCGTGTTCAGCCCCTGCCCCATCTCGGTGCCGCCGTGATTCACGAGCACCGAGCCGTCCGTGTAGATGTGCACGAGCGCGCCGGCCTGGTTGAAGTGCGTGACGTTGAACGCAATGCCGAACTTCACCGGCGTGAGCGCGATGCCCTTCTTCAGCACGTCGTTGCGCGCGTTGAACTCGCGCACCGCGGCGCGGCGCGCGCGATAGCCGCTGGTCGCCTCGAGCTCGTCGATCAGCTCGTGGATCACGTTGTCCTCGACGACCTGCCCGTACGGCGTCTGGTTGCGCTCGGTCTTGCCGTACAGGTTGCGGCGGCGCACGTCGAGCGAATCGACGTCGAGCGCGCGCGCGACGTTGTCGATGATGTACTCGATCGCGAACGCCCCCTGCGGGCCGCCGAAGCCGCGGAACGCGGTGTTCGACTGCGTGTTGGTCTTGCCGCAGAAGCCGTCGATCGATACGTCGGGCAGCCAGTACGCGTTGTCGAAGTGGCACACCGCGCGCGTCATCACCGGGCCGGACAGGTCGGCCGAGTACCCGCAGCGCGAGGTCATGTCGACCGTCACGCCTTCGATCAGGCCCGTGTCGTCGAAGCCCACTTCATAGCGGTAGTGGAAATCGTGCCGCTTGCCGGTGATCATCATGTCGTCGTCGCGGTCCGGACGCAGCTTGACCGGGCACAGCAGCTTCCACGCGGCGACCGCCGCGCAGCACGCGAACAGCGCCGACTGCGATTCCTTGCCGCCGAAGCCGCCGCCCATCCGGCGGCACTCGATCAGCACGTTGTGCGACGGCACATGCAGCGCGTGCGCGACCGCGTGCTGCATTTCGGTCGGGTGCTGCGTCGAGCAGTAGACATGGATGCCGTCGTCGTCCTTCGGCACCGCATACGAAATCTGGCCTTCGAGGTAGAACTGCTCCTGGCCGCCGAGCAGCATCTCGCCGGCATCGTGATGCGCGGCGCGGGCAATCTTCGCGCCGGCGTCGCCGCGCGCGAGGTGCATCGGCGGCAGCACCGACTGGTTCGCCGCGCGCGCGCCCTGTGCGGTGAGGATGGCGGGCAGTTCCTCGTACGCGACGTCGGCGCGTCGCGCCGCGAGCCGCGCGATCTCGTGCGAGGTCGCGACGACGATGAACATCGGCTGGCCGACGTACTGCACGAGCGTATCGGCCAGAATCGGGTCGTCGCCGTGGATGATCGGGCCGAGGTCGTTCACGCCCGGGATGTCGCCCGCAGTCAGCACCGCGACGACGCCCGGCGTCGCGCGCACCTTGTCGAGCGACATCGACACGATCTTCGCATGCGCTTTCGTCGACAGGCCGAGCGCCGCGTGCAGCGTGCCGGCGAGCACCGGAATGTCGTCGGTGTAGGTGGCGCGGCCGCTCACATGCAGATGCGCGGATTCGTGCGGACGCGACACGTGCACCTGGGTAAAGTCCTCGCGCTCCTGGGCGTCTTTCAGGAACGGTTCTGCTTGCTGGTTCATTCGAATGGTTCTCCCGTATCCGGATAACGGCGCAGCGGACTGCGTCAGGCGCTTGCGGCTTCGACCGCGCGCACGTCGAGCGCACCCGGCAAAAGCGGATTGTGCGGGCGCGTTTCGAGCCAGAAGCGGTAGAGCGTGTTCTTCGCCGCTTCGAGCCGGTAGTCGCTGGTCGCGCGCATGTCGGTGAGCGGCGCGTAGTCCTCGCCGAGCGCGATCATGGCGGCCTGGGCGGTCGCCTCGTGCCATTCGGCGTCGCCCAGCACGGCTTCGGCGCGGCTCGCGCGCTTCGGCGTCGCGGCCATCCCGCCGAACGCGATGCGCGGCTCGCGGATCACGCTGCCGTCCGCGATGAACGAGAACGCCGCGCACACCGCCGAGATGTCCGAATCGAAACGCTTCGACAGCTTGTAGGTGCGGAACTGCAGATTGCGGCGCGCGCCGGTGCGCGTCGGCACCTTCAGGCCGACGACGAATTCGTGCTCGGCCATGTCCTTCTTCTGGTACGCGAGGTACAGGTCTTCGAGCGGCATCTCGCGCTCGATGTCGCCGCCGCGCACGATCACGCGCGCGCCGAGCGCGATCAGCCCCGGCATCGAATCGCCGATCGGCGAGCCGTTCGCGATGTTGCCGCCCAGCGTGCCGGCGTTGCGGATCGGCAGCGACGCAAAGCGCTTCCACATCTGCGCGAGCTCGGGATAGGGCTGCGCGAGCGCCGCGTAGGCCGTCTCGACGGTCACGCCCGCGCCGATCGAGATCCATTCGTCGCTCACGTCGACGCGCTGCAGTTCGTCGATCTGCCCGACGTAGACGATGTCGCCGAGCGCGCGCATCTGCTTGGTCACCCACAGGCCGATGTCGGTGCTGCCCGCGAGAATGCGCGTCGCCGGCTGCGCGGCCTTGATCTGCGCGAGCGCCGCGGTGCTGCGCGGCGCGTCGAAGCGCTGGCCGGCGTGCTCGTAGTGGAACGTGTCGCTGCGCGCCAGCGTCGCGAGCGTCGCCGACAGCGCGGCGACGTCGAGCGGCGCGCGCGGCGCGGGCGCGTCGAACATCCGCACCGCGGCGTCGACGATCGGCCGGTAGCCGGTGCAGCGGCACAGGTTGCCGGTCAGCGCGTCGCTGATCTCGTCGCGCGCGGGCCCCGTGCGGTTCGCGCACTGATGCTCGTGGCCATGCTTTTCGTAGAGCGCCCACATCGACATCACGAAGCCCGGCGTGCAGAAGCCGCACTGCGAGCCGTGGCAGTCGACCATCGCCTGCTGCACCGGGTGCAGCGAGCCGTCCGGCTGGCGCAGATCCTCGACCGTGAAGAGCGCGCGGCCGTCGAGCGTCGGCAGGAACTGGATGCACGCGTTGACCGCCTTGAAGTCGACGCCGCCGGCCGCGTTGCGCTCGCCGAGCACCACCGTGCACGCGCCGCAATCGCCTTCCGCACAGCCCTCCTTCGTGCCGGTGCAGCGCGCGTCTTCGCGCAGATACTGCAGCACGGTGCGGGTAACGGGCGCATCGGCGATTTCACGAATCGCGTTGCGGTGATAAAAGCGGATCGGCTGGCTCATCTGGCTTGACTCCCGGTTGTTCTGGATCCGCGTGCGGACCTTTCTGCAGTGACGGTTCGAAAGCTATCACTGTCAATCAATGCAACCCATAGCCCGAATCGCATGCGGGACATATCGTCGCAACGATATGCCGGCGGGCGTTGCCGCACGCGGACAGACCCTTCCGGCGGCGGCTTTACCGTATTCTGGCCGCATCTGCGGCAAAGCGGTCAATCCGTCGCAGGATACCGGCTGCGTTATTAAGCAGGTCCTGCACGCGAAACGGTTCCATGGGACAATCACGCGCTTCCCGCCGATTTCAAGTCTGGTTTTCCCCATGTCCGCCGACTCCGCCTCTTCGCGCAGCGAATTCGCCACTACCTTACAGATCGTTCAGGTCGTCTTTTTCACGTTTATCTGCTATCTGGCGATCGGCCTGCCGCTCGCGGTGCTGCCGGGCTACGTGCACGACGATCTGGGCTTCAGCACGGTGATGGCCGGCGCGGCGATCAGCATCCAGTATCTCGCGACGCTCGCGTCGCGCGCGCTGGCCGGCCGCACGGCCGACACGCTCGGGCCGAAGCGCACGGTCGCGCTCGGGCTGATCGGCTGCGGCGCGAGCGGCGCGCTGCTGCTGCTCGCGGCGCTCGCCGGCCACTGGCCCGAGCTCAGCCTGACGCTGCTCGCGATGAGCCGGCTCGTGCTCGGCTGCGGCGAAAGCCTGTGCGGCACCGGCGCGATCCTGTGGGGGATCGGCCGCGTCGGCGTCTCGCACAACGCGAAGGTGATCTCGTGGAACGGCATCGCGACCTATGGCGCGCTCGCGATCGGCGCGCCGCTCGGCGTGGCGATCGCGCGCACGCTCGGCTTCGCGACGCTCGGCATCGTCGTGATCGCGCTCGCGGCGCTCGGCTACCGCCTCACGCGGGCGATCGAAGCGGTGCCGATCGTGCATGGCGAACGGATGTCGTACCGCAGCGTGTTCATGCGGGTGCTGCCGCACGGCTTGGGGCTCGCGCTCGGCTCGGCCGGTTTCGGCTCGATCGCGACGTTCATCACGCTGTTCTACGCGGCGCGGCACTGGCCGAACGCGGCGCTGTCGCTGACGGTGTTCGGCACGATGTTCATCGGCGCGCGGCTGCTGTTTGCCAATACGATCAAGCGCTACGGCGGCTTTCGCGTGGCGATTGCGTGTTTTTCGTGCGAATGCGTCGGCCTGCTGATGCTGTGGCTCGCGCCGCTGCCGCACGTCGCGCTCGCCGGCGCCGCGCTGACGGGCTTCGGCTTCGCGCTGGTATTTCCGGCGCTCGGCGTCGAGGCGGTCGGGCTCGTGCCGCCGGCCAGCCGCGGCGCGGCGCTGTCGGCGTACTCGGTGTTTCTCGACCTGTCGCTCGGGATCACCGGACCGCTTGCCGGCTATGTGGCGGGCGCGTTCGGCTACGGTTCGGTGTTCCTGTTCGCGGCGCTCGCGTGCGCCGCCGCGGTCGCGCTGTCGACCGCGCTGTATCTGCGCCATCACCGCGCGCCGGGCGCACCGGCGGGAATCTGAACGGGCGGCGGGCGAGTTGCCCCGGATTGCCCGGGATCGGGATTGCCGCGGATTGCGCCGGGAGTGCGCCGGGAGTGCCTGGCATTGCCTGGCATCGCGCCGGGATTGGGCCGGGATTGGGCCGGGATTGGGCCGGGATTGGGCCGGGATTGGGCCGGGATTGGGCCGGGATTGGGCCGGGGTTGGGCCGGGATTGGGCCGGGATTGGGCCGGGATTGGGCCGGGATTGGGCCGGGATTGGGCCGGGGTTGGGCCGGGATTGGGCCGGGATTGGGCCGGGATTGCCCGGATTGCCCGGATTGCCCGGATTGCCCGGATTGCCCGGAGTGCCGCCCAAACCGGCCTAGACTATCGGCACGCCCCCTCGCCGCCGGAGTCGCCGATGCGCATGATCCTGTTCAGCAGCCGCCAGTACGACATCGACACCTTCCGCGAAGCCAACGCTGCGTTCGGCTTCGACCTGCACTTCCAGGAATCGCGCCTCGACGACGAAACCGCAGTGCTCGCGGACGGCTTCGACGTGGTCTGCCCGTTCGTCAACGACAGCGTCGACGCCGCGGTGCTCACGCGCCTGCGCGAGGGCGGCGCGCGGCTGATCGCGCTGCGCTCGGCCGGCTTCAATCACGTGGATCTGGGCGCCGCGCAGCGGCTCGGCCTGCCGGTTGCGCGCGTGCCGGCGTACTCGCCGCACGCGGTCGCCGAGCACGCAGCGGGGCTGATTCTCGCGCTCAACCGTCGCCTGCCGCGCGCCGCGGCGCGCACCCGCGAAGGCGACTTCTCGCTGCACGGACTGCTCGGCTTCGACCTGCACGGCAAGTGCGTCGGCATCGTCGGCACCGGGATCATCGGCCGCGTGTTCGGCCGGATCATGGCGGGCTTCGGCATGCAGATCCTTGCCTGCGATCCCGGCACGCCCGCCGCCGACCTGCTCGCGCTCGGCGCGCGCTACGTGCCGCTCGATACGCTGCTCGCGCAAGCGGACATCGTCAGCCTGCACTGCCCGCTGGTGCCGGCCACCCATCATCTGATCGACGCGGGCGCGCTCGCGAAAATGAAGCGCGGCGCGATGCTGATCAATACCGGGCGCGGCGGACTCGTCGAAAGCAACGCGCTGGTCGGCGCGCTCAAGAGCGGCCAGCTCGGCCATCTGGGCCTCGACGTGTACGAGGAGGAAGGCGGCCTTTTCTTCGAGGATCACTCGAATTTGCCGCTGCAGGACGACGTGCTCGCGCGCCTGCTGATGTTCCCGAACGTGATCGTGACCGCGCACCAGGCGTTTTTCACGCGCGAGGCGATGAACGAGATCGCGCAGACCACGCTCGGCAACGTCGCCGCGTGGCAGCACGGCAACGCGCGCCATCTCGTCGCGCCGCGCGGCTAGCGCGCGTCGCCGCCGTGGATCTGCCTGATCAGCGTGCGGGCGTCGTCGGCAGCGCCGCACACTTCGCGCAGCAGCACGGCCTCGCGCTCGTGCACTTCGACCGGGAACCAGCGCGCGCCCGCCTCGGCCATGTAGCGCGCGCGATGCTGGCCGTTGCGAAACGCGACGACGCCGATCTTCTCGATGCCGAGCCAGCCGGTCAGCCCGGCCGCGCGGCGCGTCGTCACGGTGACGTATGGCATCGGCGGGATGCGCGGATTGGCCGGATCGAGAAATTCGCGAATCCCGCGCACCTTGCCGGCGTGCCACTCGCTCACCGGCCGCAGCACGTAGTCGGTTTCGTCGCGATCCGCGCATTCGAGCAGCTTGCGCGCGTCGACCAGCACGACCTGATGCCGGGAGCCGTCGTTGACGAAGACGCGCTTCAGCCGGACATGGTCGTACCACGGATGCTCGTGCAGCGGCACGATCCAGAGGGTCTCTGCGATAGGCAAGTCGGGACTCGGGGCGGACGAGGACATGAAAGGAGCGGAAGACACAGGCGCAAGAAAAGGTGGACGCGGTGGACGCGGTGGAAGCCGTGGACGCGCGACGAGGCCGAAAAGCCGACTACGCTAAATCCCGTTCGTGAAGAAAATGTGACACAAAGCAAGATTCACGCCGCATAAATCCGCTTGAAGCCTTCTGAGGCCGTCTGAGACTGCTCGAACCCGCCTGAGCCCGGCGAAACCCGGAGAGCCTGACCGCGCCGTTTCACCGCCGCGCCACCACTGCCACCACTGCCACCACTGCCACCACTGCCACCACTGCGGAGACATCATGACCCTCATCTCCTTCGGCGAACATGTCCGCATCGAGGCATGCGCCGCCGTCGCCACGATCGTGCTGGAGCGCCCCGCGTGCCGCAACGCGGTGGACCGGCCGACGGCTGACGCGCTCAGCGCCGCGTTTCGCCGCTTCGAGGCGCAGCCGGACTGGCGCGCCGCGGTCCTGTTTGGTGCAGGCGGCACCTTTTGCGCCGGCGCCGACCTCGGTGCGCTCGACGACGCGCAGCGCCGCAACGAACTGCACGCCGACGGCAGCGGTCCCGGACCCATGGGACCGACCCGCATGGCGTTCACGAAACCGGTCGTCGCCGCCATTGCAGGATACGCCGTGGCAGGCGGGCTGGAACTGGCGGCGATGTGCGATCTGCGCGTCGTCGAGCAGGATGCGGTGCTCGGGGTGTTCTGCCGCCGCGTCGGCATCCCGCTGATCGACGGCGGCACGATCCGGCTGCCGCGGCTCATCGGGCTGTCGCGCGCGCTCGACCTGATCCTGACCGGACGGCCGCTCGGCGCCGACGAAGCGCTCGCGTTCGGCCTCGCGAACCGCGTCGTGCCGGTAGGCGACGCGCGCGTCGAAGCCGAGCGACTCGCCGCGCAGCTCGCGGCGTTTCCGCAGGCGGCGCTGCTCGCGGATCGCCGCTCGGCACTGGAAAACAGTCCGCTCGACGATCTGCCGGAAGCGTTGCGGCGCGAAGGCGCGGGCGGCCATGCCGCGGTCTTCGCGGACGGCCTCGCGCTCGCGCGGCGCTTCGCCGGCGGCGCAGGCCGCCACGGCGACCCGCTCGGCGCGCAGGACGACATGCCGGATCGCCCGCAAGATCGCCCGCAAGACCGCGCGCCGGACTGAATTCGGCAAAAAACAACGGACCGTACGCCAGTCGGCAGGAACCGCCGCGCTTAGCTACAATCCCCTACTGATTTACCCTGACAGCGCCCGCGTTCTCGCCCCGAAACGCGCGCTGGCCGCGCGACGCGCGCCTTCCCCCCGCACTCCCATGCCTTTGCCTCTGCTTGCGCTCGCCGTCGCGGCGTTCGGAATCGGTACGACCGAATTCGTCATCATGGGACTGCTGCCCGACGTCGCGCGCGACCTGGCCGTCTCGATCCCGGCCGCCGGCATGCTGGTCTCCGCCTACGCGCTCGGCGTGACGATCGGCGCGCCGATCGTCGCGATCGCCGTCGCCGACATGCCGCGCAAGAAGGCCCTGCTCGCCCTGATCGGCGTGTTCATCGTCGGCAATCTGCTGTGCGCGGTGGCGCCCGGCTACGGCATCCTGATGATCGCGCGCATCGTCACCGCGTTCTGTCACGGCGCGTTCTTCGGCATCGGCTCGGTGGTCGCCGCCGGGCTCGTCGCGCCGAACCGCCGCGCGCAGGCGATCGCGCTGATGTTCACCGGCCTCACGCTCGCGAACGTGCTCGGCGTGCCGCTCGGCACCGCGCTCGGGCAGGCGGTCGGCTGGCGCGCGACCTTCTGGGCGGTGACCGGCATCGGCGTGCTGGCCGCCGCCGCGCTCGCCGCCTGCCTGCCCGCGAAGATCGAGATGCAGAAAACCAGCCTGATCCACGAGTTCGGCGTGCTGAAGAACCCGCAGGTGCTGATGGTGCTCGGCATCAGCGTGCTCGCGTCGGCGAGCCTGTTCTCGACTTTCACGTACATCACGCCGATCCTCGAACAGGTCACCGGCTTCACGCCGCACGCGGTCACGCTCGTGCTGCTGCTGTTCGGCCTCGGGCTGACGGTCGGCAGCACGCTCGGCGGCAAGCTCGCGGACTGGCGGCTGATGCCGTCGCTGGTCGCGCTGCTGCTCGCGATCGCGGTGATCATGACGATCTTCGCGGGCACGATGCATGCGGTATTCCCTGCGCTCCTGACCATCTTCCTGTGGGGGGTGCTCGCCTTCGCGATCGTGCCGCCGCTGCAGATGCTGATCGTCGACCGCGCGAGCCAGGCCCCCAACCTCGCCTCGACGCTCAATCAGGGCGCGTTCAATCTCGGCAACGCCACCGGCGCGTGGCTCGGCGGCCTCGCGATCGGCGCGGGCGCGCCGCTCACCGCGCTGCCGTGGGTTGGCGTCGCGGGCGCGATCGCCGCGCTCGCGCTGACGTTGTGGTCGGTTTCGCTCGAACGGCGCGCACAGCGCTGCGCGGTGCCGGGCTGACGCGCCGCGCCCACGCGCGCCGAACCGGCGAACGCAGCGCACCGGCCCGTGGACCGTCGGGCGGCTGAAAAAACGGCTGATGAAAGCGCCTGATGAAAGCGGCCGACGACGGGCCGCTGACGACGGCCGCTGACGAAAGCGGCTAATGAAGACCGCTGCCGACGGACGGCGCGGCGCCAGCCAGCCAGCCAGCCAGCCAGCCAGCCAGCCAGCGTAAACCCGGATTCTCCGCAAGAATCCCGGATGGCGGAGCCGATTTTGTTCATGCAGGCTTTCAGCGGACTGCTAACATCGAAAGATGCGGCATCGCGCCGCACTTCCTGTCCACGACGCGCCATCCACGCCTTCATGATTTCGCAAACCGTCGACGAACTCGTTGCCCGCGCCGGCTCCCATCCGTTTCTCGGCAAGCATCTGACCATGGGGGACGGCGCGCATCACGGCTGCGCGCTCGCGCGCTACGGGGATCTCGCGCTCGCCAGCGCCTATGAGCCGATCTTCGACATCAGCGTGCACGCGCACGCCCAGTCGCTGTCGTCCGCGCCGTTCAGCGGCGACCGGTTCGGCGACGAACTCGGCTTCGAGGCGCTCACGCTGCACGACAGCGGCGCGCCGTTCGACCCGTTCGAGCACATTCAGGACGATCCCGAACTCGTCACCGTGGACCGGCTCGCGCGCGCCATGCATGCGCTCAATTTCTTCGGCGCGCAGCGTCACGGGCTGCTGTTCCTGAGGGTGCACGAGCGCCTGCTGAAGAGCGTCAAGTACGATCACGGCCGGCACTTCTCGACCGTGCTGATGTCGTTCGGGCTGAGCCCCGCGCGCGTCGTCATCGAGCTGCCCGGGGCGGCCGTCGCGCATCGCACGTTCCTCGGCTATCTGACGAAAAGCTACCAGCACTACGGCTTCAAGGTCGCGGGGAATCTGCCGAACGCCGGACAGATCCTGTCGATATCGGACATGGCGCGGCTCGACTTCATCAAGATGAACGCCGCGCACGCACTGCGCGACTCGATGGTGAAGCCGCTGGTGGGATACGCGAACCGGCTGCGGATCCCGCTGATCTTCGATCACGTGACCACCGAAGCGCAATTCGATCTGCTCCAGCAGTACGACGTGCGCTTCGTCCAGGGGCCGCTGTTCATCGTGCACAGCCACGACGGCGCGGTCTGAGGGGACCCGCCCGCCTGCGCCGCCGCCCCAGGGCGCCCTGGGTGAGGCAGCGCGGTGCGGCCTCAGACCGTCTCGCCAAGCCGGCGCGCGAGCGCCTTCAGGCGCGGCGCGACGGCTTGCCGGAAACACGTCTCGTCCATCGACGACGCCGGTCCGCTGCAGCTCAGCACGAGCCAGCGGCCATCGCGCGGCTCGCGAAACGACACCGCGACCGCATTCACGTCGTCATGCCACGCGCGAAACGAGTAGCAGCAGCCTTCGTCCGCGAACGCATCGATTTCCTTTTGTGCGTCGGCCAGTTCGCGCGCGCCGCGCGGCCCGGCGGCCTTGCGCAGTTCGACGAGCAGCGCGGCGCGGGCGTCCGGCGGCTGCACCGCCAGATACGCGCGGCCCATCGAACTGGTCAGCATCGACAGCTTCGAGCCCGCCGCGAGCCCGAGCGTGAGCGCGGTCTCGCTGCGGATCGTCTCCAGATAGATCATGTCGAGCCCGTCGCGGCAGCCGAGCGACACCGCCGCGCCGACCTCGCTCGCAAAGGTGCGCATGTGCGGCCGCGCGAGGTCGAGCGTGTCGCTGCCCGACAGCAGCGCGAAACCGAGCGACAGCACGCCTGCGTCGAGCGCATATTTGCCGAGCGTCTCGTCGAGGCGCAGGTAGCCGAGCACCGTCAGCGTGTACGCCAGGCGGTTGACGGTCGCTTTCGGCAGGCCGGTACGCTCGACGAAGTCGCGGTTGCCGAGCAGCGTCTCGCCGGGCCGGAACGCGCGCAGCAGATCGAGACCGCGCGCCAGCGCCACGACGAACTTGCGCTCGTCGAGCGCATCGGGGGGAGTGGATAGGGGCGTCATCGGGTGGTACACTTCGGTGTCTTTTGCAAAACATTGTTCCGCTTAGCGGAACTTAAGTCAAGTACCGTCAAGTACCGACTTCACGTCCCGCGTTATACGGAATTCGATTCAGGAGATACGCATCATGGCCGACGCCGCGCAGTTCCACTGGGAAGACCCGCTGCTGCTCGATCAGCAGCTCGCCGAAGACGAACGGATGGTGCGCGACGCCGCCGCCGCCTACGCGCGCGACAAGCTCGCGCCGCGCGTGCTGGAGGCCTTCCGCCACGAGCGCACGGACGCCGCGATCTTCCGCGAGATGGGCGAGCTCGGCCTGCTCGGCCCGACGATCCCCGAACAGTACGGCGGCCCCGGCCTGAACTACGTGAGCTACGGCCTGATCGCGCGCGAGGTGGAGCGCGTCGATTCCGGCTACCGGTCGATGATGTCGGTCCAGTCGTCGCTCGTGATGGTGCCGATCCACGCGTTCGGCTCCGATGCGCAGAAGGAAAAATACCTGCCGAAGCTCGCCACCGGCGAGTGGATCGGCTGCTTCGGCCTGACCGAGCCGAACCACGGCTCCGATCCGGGCAGCATGGTCACGCGCGCGAAGAAGGTCGAGGGCGGCTACCGGCTGTCGGGCGCGAAGATGTGGATCACGAACTCGCCGATCGCGGATGTGTTCGTCGTCTGGGCGAAGCTCGAGGAGGACGGCAAGGACGCCATCCGCGGCTTCATTCTGGAGAAAGGCTGGAAGGGGCTGTCCGCGCCCGCGATCCACGGCAAGGTGGGCCTGCGCGCGTCGATCACCGGGGAGATCGTGCTCGACGACGTATTCGTGCCGCACGAGAACCTGATGCCGGACGTGAGCGGCCTGCGCGGTCCGTTCACCTGTCTGAACTCGGCACGCTACGGCATCGCATGGGGCGCGCTCGGCGCGGCCGAGGCGTGCTGGCACACGGCGCGCCAGTACGTGCTCGACCGCAAGCAGTTCGGCCGGCCGCTCGCGGCAAACCAGCTGATCCAGAAGAAACTCGCCGACATGCAGACCGAAATCACGCTCGGGCTGCAAGGCGTGCTGCGTCTCGGGCGAATGAAGGATGAAGGCACCGCGGCCGTCGAAATCACGTCGATCATGAAGCGCAACTCATGCGGCAAGGCGCTCGACATTGCGCGGCTCGCGCGCGACATGCTCGGCGGCAATGGCATCTCGGACGAATTCTGCGTGGCGCGGCACCTGGTGAACCTGGAGGTCGTCAACACGTACGAAGGCACGCACGACATCCACGCGCTGATTCTCGGCCGTGCGCAGACGGGCATCCAGGCGTTCTTCTGAGCGTCGCCGGCCGCGTGCCGCGCGGCGATGCGCGAAAAAAGAAAGGCCAACCCTGTGCGGTTGGCCTTTTTTTCATGCCGACTGGCCGCCTGCGGGCGGCGCCGCCTAGCGGTTCGGCTGAGGCGTGAGCCGCAGATACGGCCGCAGCGCCTTATAGCCCTTCGGGAATTTCTGACGGATCAGATCTTCGTCTTTCAGCGACGGCACGATCACGACGTCATCGCCCTGCTTCCAGTTGCCCGGCGTCGCGACCTGGTAGTGGTCGGTGAGCTGCAGCGAGTCGATCACGCGCAGCACTTCGTCGAAGTTGCGCCCGGTGCTCGCGGGATACGTGATGATCAGACGCACCTTCTTGTTCGGGTCGATCACGAACAGCGAACGGACCGTGAGCGTCTCGTTCGCATTCGGATGGATCATGTCGTAGAGCTGCGAGACCTTGCGGTCGCCATCCGCGAGGATCGGAAAGCCGACGCTCGCCGCCTGGGTTTCGTTGATGTCCTTGATCCATTCGTTGTGCGACTCGGCGCTGTCTACCGACAGCGCAATCGTCTTCACATTGCGCTTTTCGAATTCGCCCGCGAGCTTCGCGGTCAGGCCGAGCTCGGTCGTGCAGACGGGCGTGAAGTCCGCCGGATGCGAGAACAGCACGCCCCAGCTGTCGCCCAGCCATTCGTGGAACCTGATGCGGCCAATGCTCGAATCCTGCTCGAAGTCCGGAGCGATATCGCCAAGACGTAAACTCATGATCCATCTCCTGTGTGTGGTTGGACGGGCACGCAGGCCGACGCCTGCGCCAGGTTATCAATCTAGAGCATACGGGAGGCCAGGTACACCCTGAACAAACTTCGCGTCACACCCTTATGAATTTTTGTAATTTTCTCGCGAATGGAGGAAACTTTACGTGCCAGATCAACTCCATCAGGGTTCGCAGACGCGCGCATTGTTCCGTCTGGGTGCGGCGCGTGCAGAGGTGAGCAAGGCGGGAACGTTTCGTGCGGCCCGGATGCACGCGCCGGCATGTCGCGCGCGCACCGTACGACGCACTCGCCAGCGGCGATTACTTTCGTTACGATTAATTGCGTGACGCGAAAAGATGGGAGCAGTCAATGTCGGAAGTCAACAAGGAGAGATTGATGTCGGATATCAAAACCGTCCTCGCGGACGCTGAGGATCTGCTGAAACAGGCCGCGAGCGCCACCGGCGAGCGCGCTTCCGAATTGCGTGAAACCGCGCTCTCGCGCCTGAAGCAGGCACGCGAAAAAGCGGCCGACGTCCAGGTCGTCGTGGTCGAAAAAGGCAAGAAGGCCGCGCGCGCAACGGACGACTACGTGCACGAGCACCCTTGGACGTCGATCGGCATCGCCGCCGGCGTCGGCGTGCTGGTCGGCCTGCTGATCAACCGCAAGTAAGCGTCGCGGCCCGCAGTACCGGGCCGCGGCGCCGGTGCGCCCGCGGTCCCGGGCCGGACGGCTCCGCCCGGCTCGCGTTTTCCATCCAGCGCACCTGAGGCGCCACGCGCTCAAGCCATGACGAACGACACACAATCGCACCGCGCGGACCACAGCCCCTTGCGCCGCCTCGTCGGCTCCCTGTTCGCGATCCTGCAGACCCGTCTTGAACTGATCGGCATCGAGCTTGCCGAGGAAAAAGGCCGGCTGCTGGGCGCGCTGTTTCTCGGCCTCGCCGCCATGATGCTGGCGACGATGGCGCTGATCGCGCTGACCGCGCTCGTCGCGATCGCGTTCTGGGACACCTACCGCTGGCAGTCCCTCGCGTGCATCACGGCAATCTACGCGATCGCCGCCCTGCTCTGCGCGCTGAAGGCACGCAACAGTCTGCATGCTTCGCCGGTCATCTTCGAGGCCACGCTCGCCGAATTCGAAAAGGACCGCGAAATGTTTCGGAAGCCGTAAGGTCGTCCGCGCGCACCCGCTGTGCGCGTCCCTTTCCTGTCCATTGACGCCGCCCGCCATGAGCACAAGCCGCCACAACGCCCCGTTTTCCAGCAAGCGTCCGACGTCGCGCGACCTGAGTGCGCCGCAACTGCGCGCGCTGCGCAAGGAGTTGCTGCTGCTGCGAGCGGACGTCGAGCGCATGGAGTTCGCCGAGGCCGCCTCCGAATTGCGCCAGACCGTCACGCACTTTCGCTGGCTCAAGTTCGTGCTGCCCGGTGTCGCGGCGCTGCGCGAGCGCAAGGGCCCCGGAATCGGCACGCTCCTGAAGGAATATCCGCTGGTGAGCTCGCTGATTTCGCTGGTGCTGGCCAAACCGTTGCGCGCGACCCTCGCCCGCAGCGCGCGGCCGGCGCTCAAATGGGGGAGCCTCGCGTTCGCCGGATGGGAAGCATGGCGCATCTGGCAGCAGATCAAGGCCGACGCCGAGGCCGAGGCGAACGCCGACGAAGCCGGCGACACGCAAACGGAAGCGAGCGGCTGAGGATGCGGCGGCGACTGGCCAATGCGCGCAATGGATCGAACGATGCGCGAGCGGCAACCATGACCCACGACGTTACCCTCCATTCCAGCACACCACCGCATCCGGGGGCGCGGCGCCGTCGCTCGTGCGGTTGGTACGCAGACCTGTCGCATCGAGAATGAACGTTCCACAGGCGTCGTCGTGCATCGGTCCGGCCGCGGCTGGACGCGCCTCGAGCGCGTAGCCGCCGTTCGTGTCGTCAGCGGGCAAGACACTGAGCTGATAGATTGCCGCGCCCGCTGCCGGCACCTGATCGAGCCCGGCCGGCAAGGCCCCCGGATCGCCGGGCGCGGCTGCTTCGACGAACTGCGCCGCGCGATACAGGGCGGACGCCGCGTCGATCCGGTACGAACGCATGACCTGCCGGTGATACGAAGGGATTGCGAACGCGACCAGCACGGCCGCGATCGCAAGCGCAATCACGAGTTCAAGCAGCGTAAATGCAGCACGATGCGATTTCATGACTCTCCCCTCAGAACGGCCGCGACGCGACACGGCGCCAGTGCCGCTCGACGTTGGCGCCGTCGACCACCAGTTCGAGCTGTAGCCAGGCCTGTGAGGCCTGCGCGGCGCCGAAACCGCGTGCGGTAATCAGGTAGACATGCACCTCGGGACGCGTCGCGAGTCGCCATGCTTCGACGAGGCACTGCGGCGGCTGGATCGAGCCCGGCCATTGCGCGACGGGCGTGAACGCGCCCGCGCCAAATGTGCCGGCGTTTTTCCAGCCACCCGGCTCGATGTCGACGGGCGGACTCACCGGTGCCGCACCGGCGATCACCGCGCGTTCGCATAGGCTCAGCGCCGAGTCCGCCGCATGGAAGGCCTGCAGCGCGTCGCGCTGGTTAGTTCCCGCGCGCATGCCCGCCAGCGACGACTCGAACCACGCGGCGGACCCGGTCAGCATCATCGCCGCAATCAGCAAAACCACCGGCAACGCCGCCCCGCGCCGGCGCATCCCGTCTGTCCGGGCGGCGGCCGTGCACGTATCACGAGTGCGACGGCGCGTCATGATGGCATCGCCTCGTTGTTGCGCAGCGCGATGCGTCGCCAGAACGCCTGTCTTGCGCGAAAGTCCGTGCCGAGCACGCTCGCGCCGTCGCAATCGAGATAGCGAACGCGCTGGCCTTGAGGCGCGCCGCGCACCAGCACGCAAACGTCCACCACCACGACATCCGGCCACTGATCCGGCGCCAGCGCGGACGCATCGAGCGCCGATGGCGCCCCGGCCGTCCAGTAACGGACGCGCAACCGTTCGACGCCCTCCACGAGCGGCTGCGCGGTCCCGACCCTGCCGCTGCCTTCGCAATACAGTTCGTACTCGCCGGTCGAACCGCTCTGCTTCGCATAAAACCGGTTGACGACAGGCACCCCGCCCGCCTCGCCAGGCGCGTTGCCGGCGCCCGGCGCCTGCCCGAGGCAGTCGGTGGGTTGCCCGCTCGACGATGGCCAGGTCGAGACGCCGTCCGCGACATAGCGCACCGCGATGCCGTCCGAACGGCCGCTGAGCGGCTCGCACGCGAGCGCGTCGTCGGCCCCCGTCGGGCGCGCGCCCGAGCAGCCGAACAGCGCGGGACGCGTGCGCGGTTGCGGCGCGTCGGCCGGAACGAACCCGGTCATCTGGACCTGCTGACCAACGAGCGTCAGCGCGGCGAGACCCGCCTCGCGCATCTGCATCGCGTCATTCGCGCGCGCGAGAGCCGCACGCTGCGAACGGTAGAGCGACACCGCACCTGCTGTCACGACGAGACCCAGCGCCATGGCGATCATCAGTTCGGCGAGGGTATGGCCGGCGCAACCGCCGTTACCCGAAGCGCTGCTGCGCCGCCTGATGAGCGACCCCATGCGCCGCGTCATCGCGCGAACGCCAGTGCCACGCACGCGACACCGGCGGGCGCATCTGCGACACCGCACGCGTCCGGTTTGTCGATGTACTCGGTCGAAGCCGGTGGCCGGGACGATGCGGACCAGGTGGCGCGAGCGGCCTCTACCCCGGCGCCCACGGCGACGAGCGCGATTTCGCCATTCGGAAGCAGGCCTGCTGCCCGCGCCTTCAACACCTGCAAGGCCGCGTCGCTGGCCGATGCACGCGCGGACTCGGCTGCGGCGTCGGCCAGCCACGCTGCATGCTCGCGCTGCGCCGCGGCGCGCGCCTCGCGGGTCATCCAGAGCTGCGCCGCAATCAGCCCAAGCGCGGTCACCGCTGTCACCACGACGGCCAGCATCACCTCGATCAGCGACGCACCACGTATCCGCATTGCACGCCGGGTCGTCATGATGATGCTCCGCACGCACCATCGGTCATGCGCGGCCGCCCTCCTGCGGCGATGCGCAGGCAACGCCGCCACGGGTTGCCCTCGACTGCGCGCGACAGCGCGAGCGGCGCGAAATCGAAACTGCGAAAACTGCCGATCAGTTGCCCTGCCGGCGGCGTGAACGTCAGGCTGGTTTGCGTACCGGCAATGCTCACCGCTGCCAGTTCCGGCTGTGCCCGAAGTATCGTCGGCGTGCCCTCGCGCTCGACGATCACTGCCCATCCGCATGACCAGTCGGCCACACCGGTCCGGCAGGACTGGCCGCTCGCAAGACAGCGGCGTGCCGCATCGATACGGCACACGGTCACGCGTACACCACGCCGGATTGCCTCGCTGCGGGCATAGGCCAGGGTCGAAAACAACGCCCGGGCACGCGCGTCGACCTGGTCGCGCACATGCCATGCGACAAACGACGGCATCGCGACCAGCGCGACGACTGCGAGTATCGTCACCACCACGAGCGTCTCGATCAGCGTGAAACCCCCGCCACGGCAAGCTGGAAAATCTGCAACCCCATTCATCTGCATTCCTTAATTTATGACGAATGCAGACAATGTAGCGGCGCAGTTCACTGCGGACAATTAGCCGGATGGCCGAGTCGCGTCACGCGCGCCCAGCCGCGACAATGACACCGGAAACCATGCAGGAAAGGAGGGGAAAATGAATACGCGGATGCCCGCGCGCTCAGCGCTTGCGGGGGGTAGGCGCAGGAGGCGCCGAGGCGCGGCGGAATTCCTCGATCACGTCCTCGAACTCGGAAACGTCTTCAAAGCGCCGGTATACCGAGGCAAAACGGACATACGCAATCGTGTCGAGTTCGCGCAACTCATGCATCACGAGTTCGCCCAGGCGCTCGCTGCGGACTTCGCGCTCGCCGCTGCCGAGCAACTGGTACTCGATACGCGCGACCGCCGCGTCGATCGCCTCGGCGGCGACCGGACGTTTGCGCAACGCGAGCTTCATGCTCGCAACGATCTTGCGGCGGTCGAATTCGGTCCGGCTGCCGTCCTTCTTGACAACCGCCGGCAGTGCCAGCTCGACCCGCTCGTACGTCGTGAAACGCTTGTCGCAGGCCGGGCAGCGGCGCCGCCGGCGAATTGCCGCGCCGTCCTCGGATACGCGGGAATCTACCACCTGCGTATCGTCATGCCGGCAGAACGGGCAGCGCATCGCAGCTTACCCGTAGACCGGGAAGCGCTGCGTCAGCTCGGCAACCTGGGTGCGCACGCGCTCGATCGTCGCGGCGTCTTCCGGGTTGTCCAGCACGTCCGCGATCAGGTTCGCCACCTGCTCGGCTTCCTTCACGCCAAAGCCGCGCGTGGTCATCGCCGGCGAGCCGAGGCGGATGCCGCTCGTCACGAACGGCTTTTCCGGGTCGTTCGGGATCGCGTTCTTGTTGACCGTGATATGCGCTGCGCCGAGCGCCGCTTCCGCTGCCTTGCCGGTGATGTGCTTCGCGCGCAGGTCGACCAGCATCACGTGACTCTCGGTACGGCCCGACACGATGCGCAAGCCGCGCTTGACGAGTGCTTCCGCGAGCACCCGCGCATTGTCGACGACCTTCTGCTGGTAGTCCCTGAATTCCGGCGACAGCGCTTCCCTGAAGGCAACCGCCTTCGCCGCGATCACGTGCATCAGCGGGCCGCCCTGGATACCCGGGAAGATCGCCGAATTGATCTGCTTCTCGTACTCCGCCTTCATCAGGATCACGCCGCCGCGCGGGCCGCGCAGACTCTTGTGCGTGGTGGTCGTGACGAAGTCGGCGTGCGGCACCGGATTCGGGTAGACGCCCGCGGCGACGAGACCCGCGTAATGCGCCATGTCGACCATGAAATACGCCCCGACCGATTTCGCGATTTTCCCGAGGCGCTCGAAGTCGATGCGCAGCGCGAATGCGGATGCGCCCGCGACGATCAGCTTCGGCTTGTGTTCCTGCGCGAGTTTTTCGGCCGCTTCGTAGTCGATGTCTTCCGCTTCGTTCAGGCCGTAGCTGACGACGTTGAACCACTTGCCCGACATGTTGACCGGCGAGCCGTGCGTCAGGTGGCCGCCATGCGCGAGGCTCATGCCCATGATCGTGTCGCCGGGCTTGAGCATCGCGAAGAACACGCCCTGGTTGGCCTGCGAGCCGGAATTCGGCTGCACGTTCGCCGCCTCGGCGCCGAACAGCTGCTTCACGCGGTCGATCGCGAGCTGCTCGACGATATCCACGTATTCGCAGCCGCCGTAGTAGCGCTTGCCGGGGTAGCCTTCAGCGTACTTGTTGGTGAGCTGCGAACCCTGCGCGGCCATGACCGCCGGGCTCGTGTAGTTTTCCGACGCGATCAGCTCGATATGGTCTTCCTGGCGGCGGTTTTCCTGCTCGATCGCCTGCCAGACTTCGGGATCGACGCTGGCGATGGTGCTATGGGCTCTGTCAAACATACGGGTTCCGTTGAGTGTTTTCAGGTTGACCGGATCGTGCGCGAAACGCGTAGTGGGTACGCGGCGCTGCTGGCAGCGGAGCCAGCCCTGACATGGCGGACGGGAACGCACCGCACATGCGAGTCAGGACAGCCACCAGCGGCGCAAAAACATGCGCGCAAAACACGGCTGCCCAGGCGAACGGCAAAACGGCGCCCTGCGCTTCACGGTGGGATGCTCCACCTTGAACCGGTGCGGTTCTATCGCCAGTCACGCAGGGATGAGCACGGTAGTGTATTGGAAGCGCACCGAATAGGCAACCGCGTGGAAACATGGCCCGCAAGCCTTCTGAAAGCGTCCGGCGAGGCCGCCCGGATTCCGCTCAACCGCCCGTCCGGCAAAGCGCAGGCGCGACGCGGGCGACACGCCGCGGGAGACACCCGCGAAGGGCTGTCAGCGAACCGCAATATTGCGGCCGGTCCGCGTTTGCGCGCGCGGCGCACCGGCACGGCCGCACCGCCCCGCGAATCGCGCGCGCGGGGGTGCTATCCGGTAAAATGCGCCGCATGACCAGGCTCTCCAGCACGCCCGCCGGCGAAACCGGCTTCACATGGCCGGTGCGCGTGTACTACGAAGATACCGACGCCGGCGGCATCGTTTTCTACGCCAACTACCTGAAGTTCTTCGAACGCGCGCGCACCGAATGGCTGCGTGCGTGCGGCGTCGAGCAGCAGCGGCTCGCGCAGGAAAACGGAGTTCTGTTCGTGGTGCGCAGCACGGCGCTCGACTATCTCGCGCCCGCCCGGCTCGACGACATTGTCACCGTCGTCAGCCGGGCCGGGCGGGTCGGCCGTGCTTCGGTCGATTTTACGCAGCAGGCGTGGCGCGGCGATACGCTGCTCGCCACCGGCGCCATCCGGGTCGGCTGCGTGGACCAGACCGCATTGCGTCCCGCGCCGGTGCCCGCGCCCGTACTTGCAGCCTTGCGGCGCGGTTTGCTGGGTATCGATGCAGGCAACGTGTCAACGGACAACGGCTGAATACCGTTGATACGGGGCCAGTGAACTCGTATCAAAAATGCAGCACCAATGACGGTTCGGCACGCAGCCGGCCGAAGCTTCCGCTTCCCTCACGGACAGCTTCGAACGACCTTGCAGCCGGACGCCCCTGTCGGGACGTTATAGCGAACCTATATGAACACTACCCAGGATCTTTCGATCGTTTCCCTCGTTCTCAATGCGAGCCTGCTGGCGCAAGCTGTGATGGCACTTTTGCTGTTGCTCTCGCTGCTGTCGTGGACCTTCATTTTCCGCAAGTGGTTTGCGATCCGCCGCGCGCGCGCGCAGACTGAGCGCTTCGAGCGCGATTTCTGGTCGGGCGGCGACCTGCAGGCGCTGTATCAGAGCGCCGCGAACAACCGTCACACGATCGGTGCGCTGGAGCGGATCTTCGAATCCGGCATGCGCGAATTCCTGAAGGGCAAGGAAAAGCGCCTCTCCGACCCGACCCTGATCCTCGATGGCGCACGCCGCGCGATGCGCGCCGCGTTCCAGCGCGAAATGGACGTGCTCGAAGCGAACCTCTCGTTCCTTGCGTCGGTCGGCTCGGTCAGCCCGTACATCGGTCTGTTCGGCACCGTGTGGGGGATCATGAACGCGTTCCGCGGTCTCGCGAACGTGCAGCAGGCGACGCTCGCCAACGTGGCGCCCGGCATCGCCGAGGCACTGACCGCCACCGCGATCGGCCTGTTCGCCGCGATCCCGGCCGTCGTCGCGTACAACCGCTACGCGCACGACATCGACCGCCTCGCGATCCGCTTCGAGACCTTCATCGAAGAGTTCTCGAACATCCTGCAGCGGCAGACGCACTAAGGAGTCCACGATGGCAGGCTCGTCAGTCCGATCTTCCAGCATGCGCGGCGGCCGCTCGCGTCGCGCGATGGCCGACATCAACGTCGTGCCTTACATCGACGTGATGCTGGTGCTGCTCGTGATCTTCATGGTCACGGCCCCGCTCGTCGCGCCGTCGATCGTCAATCTGCCCACCGTCGGCGGCGCATCGCCCGCGCAGCAGACGCCGCCCGTGCTCGTCAACATCCGCGCCGACGGCAACATGAGCGTCAAATACAAGGACGACAATGGCGGGATGCAGCAGCAGCAAATGACGTTGACCGATCTGGACAACTTCGTCGCCGACCGCGAGCAGACCCATCCGGATCAGCCGGTCGTGATCGCGGCGGACAAGACGGTCAAGTACGAAGCCGTGATGAACGTCATGTCCGATCTGAAGGCTCGCGGCGTCAAGCGCGTCGGGCTGCTTGTCAAATCGCAATGAGCCGCAACCACTCCGCCTACCCGCTCCAGCCGCCGCGTGAACGCGGCACGGGGCGAGCCTTTGTGCTCGCCCTGCTGATGCACGTGCTGCTCGCTTTTTTCCTGTATCACGGCATTCATTGGCAAAACAGCATGCCGGCAGGCGCGGAAGCGGAACTGTGGACCGACGTGCCCGACATGACCACGCCGCGCCCGGCGCCGCCGCCTCCCGCGCCGGTCGCCCCCGCGCCGCCGCTGCCCGACGAACAGGCCGACATCGCACTGCAGCAGAAAAAGCGCCAGCAGGAAGAAGCCCAACGGGAAGCGCAGCAACTTGCCGAGCAGCAGCGGCTTTTGCAACTCCAGCAGCAGCAGGCGGAGGCGAAGCGCGAACAGGAGCGCGCGGCCGAACAGGCTGCGCAGATCGCCGCCGAGAAGGCCGCAGACAAGCTGAAACAGCAGCAGCTGCAGGCCGAGAAGCTGCGGCAGCAGCAGGCGGAAAAGCTCAGGCAGCAACAGCTCAAGCAACAGCTCGCGCAGCAGCAGAAGGAGCAGCAGGAAGAGGCGTTGAAGCAGCAACAGTTGAAGCAGCAGCAACTCGAGGCGCAGCAGAAGGAAGCCGAGGCTGAAGCGCAGAAGAAGGAGCAGGCGCTGAAGGCGGCCAAGGCGAAGGCGGCGGCCGAGGCAGCGGCGAAGAAGCTCGACCAGGAACGCCGTGCCCGCCTCGCGCAGATGCAGGGAATGGCCGACGGCACCAGCGCGTCGGGCAACGGTCTCGCGAAGAGCGGCAACGGCAGCGGCTCGGGCGGCACGGCGACCTCGCCGGGTTACGCCGACAAGGTGCGCCGGCTCGTCAAGTCGCACCTCGTGTGGGGAGGCGAAACGCAGGGGCTGCAAACGGTTGTTGCGGTGCGCTGCGCGCCGTCGGGCACGTTGCTGAGCGCGACGATCATCCACAGCAGCGGCAACCCGCAGTGGGATGCCGCAGCGCTGCGCGCGGTGCAGCTGACCGATCCGATGCCGGTCGACGTCGACGGCAAGGCGCCGGCGAGCTTCCTCGTCACGCTGCGGCCCGCGGGATGATGCAGGGCCCGGGCGCTCCGCCACGGCGGGGGCGCCCGGGAACGAAATAATTGTTTCCGGGTCTGTTTGCTGTTATTGCATGTTCGTAATCTGATCTTTTGGGAATCCACACAGCATGAGTTTGATGACCAAGCTAGGCCTGCGGACCTTGATCGCGTCGTGCCTCATTGCGGCCGGCAGCGCCGCACACGCGCAACTCAACGTCCTCGTGACGGGCGTCGGGTCCACCCAGTTCCCCATCGCTACTGCAAATTTTGCCGGTGAAGCCAACGCGCCGCAGCAGATCAGCACCATCGTGCGGCAGGATCTGCAGCGCAGCGGCAAGTTCTCGAACATCGACGCGGGCAGCACGCCGGTGTCCGAAACCGATCCGGTCGACCTGAACGCGTGGAAGGCAAAGGGCGCGAACGCGTTCGTCGCCGGCAGCGTGAATCACCTGCCGAACGGCCAGTACGAGGTGCGCTTCAAGCTGTACGACACCGTCAAGGGCGAAAGCCTCGGCGGTCTCGTCCTCGTGAGCCCCGCAAGCGGCCTGCGCATGAGCGCGCACAAGGTGTCGGACTACATCTACCAGAAGCTGCTCGGCATCCGCGGCGTGTTCGCGACGCGCCTGTCGTACGTCGTGAAGGTCGGCAACCGCTTCCAGCTGCAGATTTCCGACTCGGACGGCCAGGACGCGCACATCGCGCTGTCGAGCCCGGAACCGATCATCTCGCCGGCCTGGTCGCCGGACGGCACGAAGGTCGCCTACGTGTCGTTTGAACGACGCAAGCCGATCGTCTACATCCACGACCTGCCCACCGGCCGCCGCTACATCCTCGTCGACCAGAAGGGCAACAACAGCGCGCCTACCTGGGCGCCGGACGGCCGCACGCTGGCTGTCGCGCTGTCGCGCTCGGGCACCACGCAGATCTACTCGGTCAACGTCGACGGCAGCGGTCTGCGCCGCCTCACGCAAGGCACCTCCATCGACACCGAGCCGGTCTATTCGCCGGACGGCAAGTGGATCTATTTCACGAGCGACCGCGGCGGCGAACCGCAAATCTACAAGATGCCGGCGCAAGGGGAAAGCGCCGGCGCGGCCCAGCGCGTCACGTTCACGGGCAACTACAACACCAGCCCGCGCATCAGCCCGGACGGCAAGGAACTCGCGTACATCTCGCGGGTGGGCGGCGCGTTCAAGCTGTACATCCAGGATCTTCAGACCGGCATTGCGACCGGGCTGACTGACACAACACATGACGAATCGCCGAGCTTCGCGGCGAACGGTCAGTACATTCTTTACGCCACACAGGTGAACGGCCGTGGCGTGTTGGCCGCGGTGTCGATCGATGGTCTCACCCGGCAGGTCCTGTCCGTTCAGGGCGGTTCAGTTCGCGAGCCGTCCTGGGGCCCTTTTATGCAATGACACACAAGGAGAGCAACAAATGATGTCCAAACTTCGTATCGCCTTTGTCGCGCTGATGGTCGGCGCACTCGCTGCATGTCACTCGGGCGTCAAGCTCGACCAGAACGCCAACAAGGGCGGCGCGATCTCGACGCAACCGAACCCGAATGCCGTGGCACAGGTGAACGTCGACGATCTGAACAACCCGAACAGCCCGCTCGCGAAGCGCAGCATCTACTTCGACTTCGACAGCTACTCGGTGAAGGACGAGTACCAGCCGCTGCTGCAAGCCCACGCCCGCTACCTGAAGTCGCACCCGGAACGCCACGTGCTGATCCAGGGCAACACCGACGAACGCGGCACGAGCGAGTACAACCTCGCGCTCGGCCAGAAGCGTGCTGAAGCCGTGCTGCACGCGCTGGAACTGATGGGCGTGCCGGATTCGCAACTCGAAGCCGTGAGCCTCGGCAAGGAAAAGCCGGTCGCGCTCGGTCATGACGAAGCGGCATGGGCCCAGAACCGCCGCGCCGATCTCGTCTATCAACAGTAATGGGTGACTAGCCGTATGACGCATCGTCTCTCCTGGCTGCGCGTTGCCGCAGCGGCCTGCGTCGCGGGCATGGCCTTGACGGCCGTGCCCGCGCACGCGGGCATATTCGACGACGACCAGGCCCGTCAGGCGATTCTCGATCTGCGCACCCGGACCGATAGCCTGGCGAGCCAGTTGGCGGCGGCCCAGCGCACCATCCTCGATCAGTCGAACCGTCTCGATCAGCTCAACCAGCAGATTGCGACGGTGCGCGGCCAGAACGAGGACCTGACCAACCAGCTCGCCACGCTGCAAAAGCAGCAGAAGGACTACTACACCGATCTCGACACGCGGCTCAAGAAGCTCGAGCCGCAGCAGGTGACGGTGGACGGAGTCCAGGGAACGGTGCAGCCCGGGGAGACCGAGGCGTTCAATACGGCTTCCGAGCAATTCCGCAGCGGCGACTACAAGGGCGCTGCCGCGGCGTTCCGCAGTTTCATCGCGAAGTACCCACAGAGCCCGTACCAGCCCACCGCGCAATACTGGCTCGGCAACGCGCTGTATGCGCTGCGCGACTACAAGGGATCGACGGCAACGTGGGAAGGCGTGGTGAAGAACTACCCGCAGCATCCGCGCGCACCCGAAGCGCTGTTCGCCATTGCCAACAACCAGCTCGAACTCGGCCAGAAGAGCGCGGCAAGGCGCACGCTTGAACAGCTTGTCTCGCAGTATCCGAACTCGGACGTCACACAGTCCGCGCAAAGCAAGCTGACGCAACTGAAATAGCGGCCCGCCCGCCGCGTGGCCCTGCCACGCACGCCTCTCGCCGGAACGCCCGGGGCTCGCGCCCCGGGCGTTTCCTTTTGTGTCCGTCCCCGGACGTACGGTTGACAGCATTGCGCCGCGGTCGCTATAATCCCGCTTCTCTTTTGGGTCGTTAGCTCAGCTGGTAGAGCAGCGGACTTTTAATCCGTTGGTCACTGGTTCGAATCCAGTACGGCCTACCAAAGAATTTTTCGTGGAATCAAGGAATTACGCCGCTTCGTCAAGCGGCGTTTTTTCTTTCTGCGCCTCCTGGCCTGACCAAAACCTGACCGTGCCCAAGTGATCGGCCAGGTGACTCAGGGCGAGGTGGGCGTGCTTCTGCACCCTCTCGATGGTTTCCCATCCCCCGAGCGCCTTGAGCACCGTCAGCGGCGTGCCGCGCCGAACGTGCCAGCTCGTCCACGCGTGGCGCAGATCATTGTTCAAACGCAAGGGCCAGACACGCGAGCGCCGTTGTCATGACCGGTTCGCTTCGAACTCTCGATGACGTCATGAATTCAGATGCTTGTTCAGCTTCGCCCTAAGCCCAGGTGAGACACCCCCCCATTGGCGGCAATGCGACGAAGCCTCGGTCCTGCGAGGTGGCACAAAGGCGCTGCGCCTCCCGTACCGCACGCCGCGACATGGCGCGGCGCCCCTGCCTGCGGGTCGTCAGCCCGACCGGCACGCCGCCGACGGGCGGCCGGGTCGCGGCGGACGCCCGGCGCGGACGCAAGGGGCCCGAGGGAGCGGACCCGATCCGTTTCGCCGATGCGAGCGTTCGGCGATAAACGCTCGCGGCAGATCGCGCGATGCGATGCGCGCCACGTGCGGCACGCATGCGAGCCGCGCGATGCATCCGCAGGAAACCGGCAACAGGACCGCACAAGCGGGCCGCCGCGGCCCGCGCGATACGCGGCTTACCGCTCGACCGCGTGCGGTTCCTTCAGCCGGTTCGCCACCCGGATCGCGTCGAAATAGGCCGCGTTCGGCGGCCGCTTCAGATAGCGCCCGGCGCCGCGCACCGCACGCAGGTCGCCGTCGGTCCACACCAGTGCGCCGCGCGCCAGCGTATGCATCGCCACGCCGCGCACGGCCATCCCTTCGAACACGTTGAAATCGACGTTCTGGTGGTGCGTCTTCGCCGAGATCGTCTTCGTCGCAGCCGGATCCCAGACCACGAGGTCCGCGTCGGCCCCCACCTGGACAGCCCCCTTGCGCGGATACAGATTGAAGATCTGTGCGGCGTTCGTCGACGTGATCCGCACGAACTCGTTCGGCGTCAGGCGTCCGGTATTGACGCCGTGATGCCACAGCACCGCCATGCGATCCTCGATGCCGCCGCAGCCATTCGGGATCTTCGTGAAGTCGTCGCGCCCCATCGCCTTCTGCGGCGCGCAGAACACGCAGTGATCCGTCGCGGTCGTATGCAGCTGGCCCGCCTGCAGCCCGCTCCACAACGCATCGCGATGAACCTGCGTGCGAAACGGCGGACTCATCACGTGCGCGGCCGCACGCGTCCAGTCCGGGTCGCGGTAGACGCTTTCGTCGATCACGAGATGCCCCGGCAGCACCTCGCCGAACACGCGCAGCCCCTCGTTGCGCGCGCGGGCAATCGCATCCACCGCATCCTTCGACGACACGTGCACGATGTACACCGGCACGCCGAGCACCTGCGCAATGCGGATCGCGCGGTTGGCGGCCTCGCCCTCCACTTCGGGCGGACGCGACAGCGGATGCGCCTCCGGCCCGGTGATGCCGCGCGCGAGCAGTTGCCGCTGCAGCTGGAACACGAGCTCGCCGTTTTCCGCGTGCACGGTCGGCAGCGCGCCGAGTTCGAGCGCGCGCGCGAAGCTGTTCACGAGCACCTCGTCATCGGCCATGATCGCGTTCTTGTACGCCATGAAATGCTTGAAGCTCGACACGCCATGCTCGTGCACGAGCGTGCCCATCTCGCGATACACGCTGTCGTCCCACCACGTCACCGCGACGTGAAAGCCGTAATCGGCCGCCGCCTTTTCGGCCCAGCCGCGCCAGTTGCGGAACGCTTCGAGCAGCGACTCGCGCGGGCTCGGGATCACGAAGTCGATGATGCTCGTCGTGCCGCCCGACAGGCCCGCCGCCGTGCCGGTATAGAAATCGTCGCTCGCGGTGCTGCCCATGAACGGCAATTCCATGTGCGTATGCGGATCGATGCCGCCGGGCATCACATACTGTCCGTGCGCGTCGACGATCGTCGCGCCCGCCGGCGCGTCGAGGCCGGGACCGACCTGCAGGATCGTGCCGCCGTCCTGCGGGTCCGCGCACAACACATCGGCACGCACGCTGCGCTCCGCGTCGATCACCGTGCCACCGCGTATCAGGGTCGTCATCTTGCTGCCTCCTCTGTGACTGCCAGGTCATTGCCGCACGCCGCCGCGCATCGCGCGCGGCACGCGCGTCGTGTACATCACGCGCTCGCCACGCGCGCGCTCGGCCCGCGGCTCAGCTTCATCCACGCGCTGTAGACGAGCGAAGCCAGCGCGAGACCGACAAACCACGCATACGTGTAGAGCGTATTGAAGAACGCCGGCACGTCGGCGAACGCGTGCGGAAACGCGGTATGCAGGAAACCCGGCAGATTCGGCAGCACGCCGATCACGAGCGCGACCACCGCGCCGGGGTTCCAGCCGCCCGTGTAGCTGTATTCGCCGTTTTCGTCGAAGAGCGCGCGCGTATCGAGGCGGGTGCCGCGAATCAGGAAGTAGTCGACCATCAGGATGCCCGCCACCGGCCCGAGCAGCGCCGAGTAGCCGACGAGCCACGTGAAGATGTAGCCCTGGGTCGTCGCAAGGATCTTCCACGGCATCATCACGATCGCGATCGTCGCGGTGATCATGCCGCCCGCGCGATAGCTGATGCCCTTCGGCCACAGGCTCGAAAAGTCGTACGCGGGACCCACGAGGTTCGCCGCGAGGTTGCAGCACATCGTATCGAGCGTGAGGATCACGAGCGCGACGCCGACGCCGATGCCGGTCATCCGGCTCGTCAGGTCGATCGGATCCCAGATCGCCTTGCCGTAGATCACCACGGTCGCGGACGTCACGACGACCGAGATCACCGACAGCAACGCCATCGGCACCGGCAGGCCGATCGACTGGCCGACCATCTGGTCGCGCTGCGTGCGCGCGAAGCGCGTGAAGTCCGGAATGTTCAGCGCGAGCGTCGCCCAGAAGCCGACCATCGCGGTGAGACCCGGCCAGAACGTGGCCCAGAACAGCCCCGCCTTCTTGCCGCCGGCCGCGAACTGCGACGGCGCCGACAGCATCGAGCCGACGCCGCCCGCCTTCGACGTCGCCCACCAGACGAGCGCAATGCACATCACCACCTTGATCGGCGCGGACCAGCTTTCGAGCCAGCGGATCGAATCGGTGCCATGCACGATGAAGTAGATCTGCAGCGCCCAGAACGCGAGAAAGCATGCAAGCTGCGCGAGCGAGATGTCGAGAAACGGCAGCGCGCTGCCGTGCAGCGCATTGCCGGTCAGGATGTTGAGCAACGTGTAGATCGCGCTGCCGCCCAGCCAGGTCTGGATTCCATACCAGCCGCATGCGACGATCGCGCGCAGCAGCGCCGGCAGCTTCGCGCCCTGGGTGCCGAACGACGAGCGCACGAGCACCGCATACGGAATGCCGTGCTTCGCGCCGGCATGACCGATCAGCAGCATCGGCACGAGCACGATCAGATTGCCGAGCAGCACCGTGAGCACCGCCTGCCAAGGCGACATGCCCTGCTCGGTGAGGCCGGCCGCCAGCATGTACGACGCGATGTTCATCACCATGCCGACCCACAGCGCGGCGAAGTGATACCACTTCCACGTGCGCCGCGCGACGCCGGTCGGCGCGAGATCGTCGTTGTAAAGACTGCTGCCTTGCACGCCGGCCGCTAGCTGCGGCTCGACGTCTTGCGCTGCCTGGTTCATGGGTGACTCTCCACTTCGTCGTTGGGGCCGGCGCCGCTTCGCAGGCGGCGTACGGGCGGATGAAAACGGACTGGTTGCGCGCGCACCGGCGAGCCTGCGTCAGGCGGCGGTCGCCGCCGGTTGCGACACCGGTTGCGGCGCAGCCGCGGGATCGACGCGCGCGGGATTGTTCGGATGCGTGGTCCAGTTCGCGAACTCGCCGGTATCCACGCGCTCCATCGTGATGCACTGCTCGACCGGGCACACGTGCATGCATAAATTGCACCCGACGCAGGCGGCGTCCACCACCTCGAAATGGCGCACGCCGTTCTTCTCGCGCGTAATCGCCTGGTGCGAGGTGTCCTCGCATGCGATGTGGCAGAGTCCGCAGCGGATGCAGCGGTCCTGGTCGATACGCGCCTTGATGTCGTACTTCAGGTTCAGCTGCGTCCAGTCGGTCACGTTCGGCACGGCGCGGCCGCGCAACGCGTCGAGATCCGCATAGCCTTTCTCGTCCATCCAGTTCGACAGCCCGTCGGCCAGATCGGACACGATCCGGAAGCCGTAATGCATCGCCGCCGTGCAGACCTGCACGCTGCCGGCGCCGAGCACGATGAACTCGGCGGCGTCGCGCCACGTCGAAATGCCGCCGATGCCGGAGATCGGCAGGTTCGGCGTCTGCGGGTCGCGGGCAATCTCCGCGACCATGTTCAGCGCGATCGGCTTGACCGCCGGACCGCAGTAGCCGCCGTGCGTGCCCTTGCCGTCGACGCTCGGCAGCGGCGCGAGCGCGTCGAGGTCGACGCCGACGATCGAGTTGATCGTGTTGATCAGCGACACGCCGTCCGCCCCGCCCTTGAAGGCCGCGCGCGAGCCGAGCCGGATGTCGGTGATGTTCGGCGTGAGCTTCACGAGGCACGGCAGCTTCGTGCCCTCCTTGACCCAGCGCGTGACCATCTCGATGTACTCGGGCACCTGCCCGACCGCCGAGCCCATGCCGCGCTCGCTCATCCCGTGCGGGCAGCCGAAGTTCAGCTCGACCGCATCGGCGCCGGTATCCTCGACCTGCGCGAGGATTTCTTTCCAGTCGCGCTCGTTGCACGGCACCATCAGCGACACGATCAGCGCGCGCTCGGGCCAGTCGCGCTTCACCTGCGCGATCTCGCGCAGGTTCACGTCGAGCGGACGGTCGGTGATCAGCTCGATGTTGTTCAGGCCGGCAATGCGCTGGCCGTTCCACTGCACCGCGCCGTAGCGCGAGCTGACGTTGACGACGTGCGGGTCGAGGCCGAGCGTCTTCCAGACGACGCCGCCCCAGCCCGCCTCGAACGCGCGGTTCACGTTATAGGCCTTGTCGGTCGGCGGCGCGGAGGCCAGCCAGAAGGGATTCGGCGACGCGATGCCGGCAATCGTACAGCGCAGATCGGCCATCTTGGGCTCCTTGGGGACTCGTTGATATCGCAGTGCGCCGGCGCGTGGCCGCGACGGCGCGTCGTCTGCCCGGATGCGGATTCGCGTGCGCTCCGGGGGCATGGGTTCAGGCGCGCGCACAGCCTTGCGTCTTGCGTCTTGCGTCCTGCGTCCTGCGTCCTGCGTCCTGCGTCCTGCGTCCTGCGTCCTGCGTCCTGCGTCCTGCGTCCTGCGTCCTGCGTCCTGCGTCCTGCGTCCTGCGTCCTGCGTCCTGCGTCTTGCGTCTTGCGTCTTGCGTCTTGCGTCTTGCGTCTTGCGTGACAGTGCGCGGCCCCGCCATGCTTCAGGCCGCCTTCGCGGCGCTCTGCGCGAAATACGCGTCGATCGACGCGGCTGCGACCTTGCCGTCCTGCACCGCCTGCACGGTCAGATCGACGCCGCCGGTCGCCGCGCAGTCGCCGCCGGCCCAGACGCCGGCCAGCGACGTGCATCCGTGCGAGTCGACCGCGATGCGGCTGCCGTCGAGCGTCAGCAGCTCGCGGGCCAGTCCGGCCGGCACGAGCGTCTGGCCGATCGCCTCGAGCACCATGTCGGCTTCGATGACGAAGCGCTCGGGCGCATCGCCCGCCGTTCGCTCGAATTCGACGCCGCTCACGCGGCCGTCTTCGCCGAGAAAACGCACCGGCCGCGCGTGGGTGATCAGCGTCACGCCCTGGGTCTGCGCGAACGCGCGCTCGGCCGCTGTGGCGCTCATCGCGTCGACGCCGCGGCGGTACGCCATCGTCACGGTCGTCGCACCGAGCTTGCGGCTCTGCACGGCCGCATCGATCGCGGTATTGCCGCCTCCGATCACGACGACGCGGCGTCCGACCGGCACGCTCGCCCGATCCTCCGCGCTGCGCAGCGCCTCGATGAAATCGACCGCGCTGCCCACGCCCGCCAGCGCTTCGCCGGCCACCTCGAGCGCGCGCACGCCGGCCAGGCCGATTGCGAGAAACACCGCGTCGTGCTGCTCGCGCAGCGCGTCGAGACTCACGTCGCGGCCGAGCGCGACGCCGGTCCGCACGTCGATGCCGCCGACCGAGCACAGCCACGCGAGCTCGCGCTGCGCGAAATCGTCGACCGTCTTGTATGCCGCGATGCCGTACTCGTTCAGACCGCCGCCCTTGCGATGCGCGTCGAACACCGTCACGCGATGGCCGGCGAGCGCGAGCCGGTGCGCGCACGCGAGCCCGGCCGGTCCCGCGCCGAGCACCGCGACGCGGCGGCCCGTGTCGGCCGCGCGGCGAAACAGCGGCTCGCCGCGCGCCATCGCCCAGTCGGTCGCGTAGCGCTGCAGCGCGCCGATCTCGACCGCGCGGCCGTCCTGATGGTTGCGCACGCAAGCACCCTCGCAGAGGATTTCGGTCGGGCAGACGCGCGCGCACATCCCGCCGAGCGGGTTCGCCGACAGGATGTCGAGCGCCGCGCCCTTCAGATTGTCGTGGCTGATCTTGCGGATGAAGCCGGGAATGTCGATCGCGGTCGGACACGCGCTCACGCACGGCGCGTCGTAGCAGTAATGGCAGCGGCTCGCTGCGGCGGCCGCCGCGGCGGGATCGAGCAGCGGGGCGATGTCGGCGAACTCGCAGGCGAGCTGCGCCGCCGACAGACGATGCGCGGCGATGTCGCCGGTGTGCTTGATGGTCATGGACATCCTCGTTCGAAGTGAAGGCACGACCTCGCCCGCCGGCTGCGCGAGCGTGCAGCCGGACCGGTCGCGGCGGCCCGATCAGAAGCGGTCGGACTGGGTGCGGGTGCCGCGGCGCCCGCGCTATCGGGTCAGGCTCATGAAGCGGGTTCGCAGGCGCGCGCGAGCATCGCGTGCAGCAGCACGTTCGCGCCCGCCTCGATCCATTCGGGCGTCGCGTCCTCGATCTCGTTGTGACTGATGCCGTCGACGCACGGCACGAACACCATCGACGTCGGCGCGACCTGGGCGAGATAGCACGCATCGTGGCCGGCGCCGGACACCATGTCGCGATGGCTGTAGCCGAAGCGTTCCGCGGCGGCGCGCACGGCCTTCACGCAGGCCGGATCGAACGCCACGGGGGCGTAATAGAAAATCTGTTCGAGCTGGAGATCCAGACCGATGCCGCCGGCAATCTTCGCCACGCCGTCGCGCAGCGCGGCATCCATCCTCGCGAGCACCGCGTCGTCCGGATGACGAAAGTCCACGGTGAAGAACACGCGCCCCGGAATCACGTTGCGCGAGTTCGGATGCACGTGCATCATCCCGACCGTCGCGCAGCCGTACGGCGCATGATCGAGCCCGATGCGGTTGACCAGATCGACGACCCGCGCGGCACCGAGCAGCGCGTCGCGACGGCGGGGCATCGGCGTCGGGCCGGCGTGCGCTTCCTGACCGGTCAGCGTGATTTCGTACCAGCGCTGCCCCTGCGCGTCGGTGACGACGCCGATCGTCTTGCGTTCGGCTTCGAGAATCGGCCCCTGTTCGATGTGCAGCTCGAACGCCGCGTGCAGCGGGCGTCCGCCGCACGGCACGTCGCCCGCATAACCGATGCGCTGCAACTCCTCGCCGATCGTCTTGCCGTCGACATCCTTGCGCGAGCGCCCGTAGTCGAGCGTGAACACGCCGGCGAACACGCCGGAGGCGACCATCGCGGGCGCGAAGCGCGAGCCTTCCTCATTGGTCCAGATCACCACCTCGACCGGATGCTCGGTCTCGATACGGTGATCGTTCAGGCTGCGGATCACTTCGAGGCCGCCGAGCACGCCGTAAATGCCGTCGAAGCGGCCGCCGGTCGGCTGCGAATCCGCATGCGAGCCGGTCATCACCGGCAGTGCGGACGGATTGCGTCCCGCGCGGCGCATGAACACGTTGCCCATCTGATCGACCGACACCGTGCAGCCCGCCTCCTTCGCCCAGCTCACGATCAGGTCGCGTCCTTCGCGATCGAGATCGGTGAGCGCGAGCCGGCATACGCCGCCTTTCGGCGTCGCGCCGATCTTCGCCATCGTCATCAGGCTGTCCCACAGCCGCTTGCCGTCGACCCGGATCGACGTGTCCGGTGCGGCCTGCCGCAACGCTTCGGATACTGCATTCATGCGTCTCGCTCCTGTTCGAAGATTCGACCGTGTTGCGCTCCGTGATGGACACGCGCGCTGCCGTGCCCCGACCCTGCCGATGAAACAGGTGCATCGGCGCCGGATCGTGGGGCACGCGCGCACGACCCCGGTGCACGTCGTGCGACACCCTGCGTGCTTCCGACCGGCCCGGTTCCGGCGCTTCTCAAATCCTGTCCAGTCGGACAGGTTTTAGACGATTAGCATCGACAAATCAATGCTTTTCGCTTGGAGAAAAGCAGAGCGAGAAGCGTGCCATCGCAGTGCAGCACGCACGGCCGAGCGCGTGCGGGGTCGGGTGTCTGAAAATGGCCGAGCGGCTAGAATGAAGCGCGACGCGCGATGCGCGCCACCTGAGGTCACGATGAAACACGACGAAGGCGCCCCCGGGACGACCGGGCAGGACGACACCACGCCCCCCTTGCGGCGGCGCAAAGCTCATATCCGCGAATCGAACGAAGCCCATCTGCTCGCGTGCGCGGAGGCCGTGTTCGCCGAGCGCGGCTTCGAGGGCGCGAGCACCGCGCTCATCGCCGAACGCGCGGGCCTGCCGAAGGCCAATCTGCACTACTACTTCCCGACCAAGCTTGCGCTCTACCGGCGCGTGCTCGAAGACCTGTTCGAAGACTGGCATCGCGCGGCGGACACGTTCGAGGCGAGCGACGATCCGGTCGTCGCGATCAGCGGCTACGTGCGCGCGAAAATGGAACTGTCGCGACGGCGCCCGAACGGCTCGAAGGTGTGGGCGAACGAGATCATCCAGGGCGCCGGACACATGCAGGACATCCTCACGCAGCGCGTGAAGCCGTGGCTGGAAAGCCGCGTGACGGTGATCGACGACTGGATCGCGCGCGGGCTGCTCGCGCCGCTCGATCCGAAGACGTTCATGTACATGATCTGGGCCACCACGCAGCACTACGCGGATTTCGATGCGCAGATCCGCGCGCTCGGCGGCAAGCGTGCGCTCACCCAGAAGGCGTTCGACACGTCGAGCGACGAAGTCGTGCGGCTCGTGATCCGCGCATGCGGCGCGGCCTCGCCACGGCGTAGCGGGTCGTAGCGGTGCATGAAGCGGAGCGCGCGCCCGGCTTCAGGATGAACGCGTTACCCGCTGCGATAGCAACCGGGACCATCCAGCAGGGCAGCATGCGTGGAAAGTTGCAAGGCGTGATGCCCGCGACGACATCAGGCGGCCGACGCACAGTCCCGTTGTCCATGCCGGTCGAGACGTGCTCGGTGTAATCGCGCTTGAGCCGTTGAGGGATGCCGCACGCGAATTCGATCGCGTCTCGCCGTCGTAGTTGACGCGACGCTTGATGCTCATTCGAGGCGCGCGCCCTTGTGCGTCAAGATGAGCGATACGTAGGCATAAGTCCCTGCCACTTGCTCCGGTCGAGCGCCGTCGCCTCGCCGTGCTTCCAGCGCCATTCGATGTACCGCTCCGGGGCATCGATGGTTTGAGGATGACCCAGACAGACGCAACGGCCTGTGCGCCGTTTGTAATCGCACCTTGCACACGCGCTTTTTCGCGGAGGCGCCCGGACGGCAGCAGCACGTCGGCCGTTTCGATTTGAGCGATTTCGGACACGCGCATGCCGCACGTGAAGCGCAGCAGGAGGATCAATACGTCGCGTTCTGGATGACGGCGGGTCGCCTCTGCCACGCGAAGGCGATGGAGGATATCCGCATTTGTCGGTTGATGCGCCCGCGGAATGCTGCGGCGCGAGTCGAGCAGCCGTGGGAAGGCGCGGACCAGTTGGCTCGATGCGATCCGCTTCGGTCAGACGACCTTCTCCGAAGCAGTCAGACGGTCGAATCCAGGTTTTGCGAACTAGAGCGCCATAAAGCGGCCGTTGGTGACCTCACCCAATCGGCCAGGACCGGTCAGTCGACGAAGAACATGTCCAGATTGCCGATCGTCAGGCTCTTGTCCCAGTGGCGTAGAGATGATCGACGCAGTATGCGCTGCCGGTCAGCTGATTTTTGTCGCACCCGTTCCACATGCATTTTGCAGCCGCATTTCCCCCACGCGACAGAGCAAGATGTTCCTTTCGCTGAGCCTTATCAGAGGCGCTCCAGCTCTCAGCGTCGGCGACCTTTACCGCAAGCTGAATCTGGTATTTTTCCCACTCATCGGCAGCCCATAGCTGTCCGCATGCTGGGCATCGTAAAAGCGCTCTCCAGGAGCCAGCATCCACGTGCTGGAAGCCGGGAAACAGGGAAGATAAAGTTCCGTCAATCCGGCGTATTGCAGGCTGATCGTGGCAATCACATTTCATGGGTATACCGCAGTCGCTCATCGCTGAATGAAAGGCATCAATGATGCACTATTTCGGATGACCGCTATCGCGCATAACGAACGTCGCCTTCGGGTCGGGTGCTGCCGATCGGGGCCTCGCGAGGTCCGAGCCGTGTATGCCAGTTGCATCAGACGGCAGCCGGCCAGGAGCTGCCAGTCGCGATCACCGACGAGTGGTCGTTCGAGTGACTGCTTCACTCAACAACTGGACCTTACGACCGCTTGCATTGAAGCCTCTATCGGACAACTAGGACGCCTACAACAACGCCAAGACGCCGTGCTTTATGCCTGCGCTCGTCGCCAATAAAAACATTGCGATGAGGCTTAGACGCGTTAAACAAATCAACGCGTTTAAAATGATCTCTCCGCCCAGCGCGCATAGCAGAACGCTTAGCCTAACTGTCACCGACTCGGTTGCAAACAGATGCATTACTTCTACCAACGGCACTTGGCGCGCATATCCATGAGCTGCGCCTCTCTTCAGAGGCCAAGATTTCCGGCTTTTTGTCATCCTGCGACTCCATACACTGATGTTGTTGTCAGTGTCTGCGCATGGGCCGCGTTGCGAAATCCCGTTGCATGCACGATGCGCATGATGCTAGCTCGGTGCGCAGCCTGCTTGCAGAGTTCTATCCCACCTTCTTTCTTCTCCACTCGCGTACCCAGCGAGCAACAACGACCTCGCTTTGAAGCAAGTCGGGCCATTTGTCGCACATATCGCGCGCAAAAGCGGCCGCACTTGGATACTTTGAAGGAGACCGTTCCCACATCTGCCACAGTTCGTTAACCTCAAGCTTCACCGTCTGGATCGGGGATTTCTTGTGCCGGGCTCTTGCGGCTCGCGACATCCGCTCACGGCTAGATTCCATTTCGAAATACATGGCCATTTCCATATGGTTACTCCAACGCGCAATCGATGCGAACCGCCATGCCAGTCCCAACTCGTAGAGCGCGTGTTCCTTGCTTTTCGATTCGAAGTGCACGATCAACTGATCTAAAACAGCCAAACCCGTAGCTGCACAAAGATTCCCTATGGTCGCAAATGGTTCATCCGAAAATTCGCGAAATGAATACTTCATCGGAGAAAGGTAAGGACCTTCGTCCAATTCACTGCCCTCATGCCAACCTTCAAACATGATTAGGAGAGATTCGAGGGGTGTATCTCCGTCTCGGAGTAATATATTCGCGAGGCACTCGTCCGTAGAAATCTTGCGGGATCGATGGGCGAAACGCCAAACTTTATTCCATATCTCGACAGCCCAGTCGACAAATCTCTGGGTATCTTCGAGGTTGTGTTCGAACATCCTCACATGGATATGACCATCTTGTGCCGTTTCAGTGAAATCGTAACCTCGGACCTGTTCACTTAGTTCTAGTGCCACCGGGGCAAAATACTCAGGCAACCGTGCGGAAGTCTCATGCGCCAGATACGCCGTAAGAACCCCGCTTTTAAATTTGTATTCCATCTGTCGACTCATTCTTCGATGCGTTGTCCGAGAATACCAGAATGGAATTTGTAAATGCCGCTCTTCTCTTAGCCAACCGCTCCGCGGCCCACTAGCGTGCCACACGTACGACCGCTGTATCTTGGAAGCGGCCATCGTCCCCGCTCAAGTGCGTAGGTCCGCTTGGGGTCGTGCTGCGTCAGTCCACTCCCCAAACTCATCGCTCGGAAACGGTCACTGGAATTCAGCGGCCCGCAAGCGGCCATTCGGCAGTGCGTACTCTCGACCCGAAAGAGACCTTCTCGCCTCTCCAAAGCTGCCCTTCGCGATCGGTCAATTCGCATCACTTAGCATGGCCACTTGCTCAGCGCTGCAGACGAAAGGCGGTCAGCGTTGTACTTTACAGACTTTATATTTTAGCCATCCTAGGATACTCGGATCAGTAACTGCTTTGGGATGCGTATCATTCAGCGTCAGATACCCATAGAATCCGCCATTTTGGTCGACGATAACTGGTGGATCAGATGCCATGTCGTTGCATGGGCTTTCGGAAGATATATCCGATCCGTACCGACCTATGTCATTGAAGATGCTCTGCGGCGAGATGTCGGAACCATATTGACCGATATCATTTTGAACTGAGTCGGGTGCCACATCTGAGCAGTTCAGACAGCCCAAATAGACGTCGTGGCTACTGCCCCCGAACAACATAAGTTTGACTTGAGCCTGCCCCTGTGCCACGACGGGAGCTGTTATCAGGATGATTAGAAAGAATATCTTTCTAATAGTCATTTTCCGTCCCGATCTGTTTGTCAATTGTACTGAGGGTTCAGGCGATTGCTGGTCCACGCGGTCCGCTACGTTAGCAACTTGTTCAGATCGACCGGGAGCTTGGCTTGGTGAAGTTCCTTTGCCAGTTGATAGCGCCACGCGCCTCGGTCGTCCAACTCGATGAACAGGATTCCGCTGTAATCGGACGGCATTTCCACCCCTTGCTCGTATAGAGCACAAACCTTATTGCGTCCAAGTAGCCCCAAAAAATAGCCGAGCTCGAAAACTACGTTTTGTCTCGCACGGCTCCGATATTTCGCAACCTCGTCATCGTGGAGGCCGCCGCGGTCGTCCGCGGTCATCACCACTACGGCAAATTTCACATCAGCATGCCCCTCAAATTTTTCGATGATCGTCTTCCCCTCATTCGGCTTCTCGTGCAGGATCGACACTGCAAGCCCGAGCTTCTCGATGCATCGTGCGACCGTCTCCTTGAGACCATCGTTGCGTCCATGGACCAGAAAAACGTCTGCGACCTTTGCAGTGCTAGCTTCACTCAAGGTTACGATCGCCGAATCGGACTTAACTTCCTGTCCGATCGAAACGAGGACCTCACTCACGATCCCTTCAGAAAGGGACGGGACATCCATCGTCCAGATGTCGCTTTCGAGTACCGCCACTGTGTCCTCAGGTTTCACGATGTCGCCTGGATTAACTAGAATCTCGATCACCCGCGTGATCCCAACGCCTTCCATTTCTATGTCCGGGACCCGGACGCTTGTGTTTGCCATCTTTCTCAGGAATCCATTCGTTTTCAGGGAATGTGGAATAGGCCGCATGGCCCGTACGCCAATGTGAGTTCCACCCGAGCTAACCTACCCCTACAAACTGTTCTTCGCCTGACCTCGAGCCGTCAAGCGTGCAATAACGATTCGTCTGCGGTGCACCTCGATTGTCGACTATTCTGGTGAGCTGGTCGATCGGCTGTAATTGGCTGAATGCGTGCCCAATGCAAACCGCATATTTGCGCTTTGCTCATCGACGACGGTGTCCGGCAGCACGCGACCCACAACTGTCGGTCGTAACGGCGCGTGTTCAACGGCCGCTCGCAAGAGACAACGGCCTTCGACCGTGAAAGCACAGATGGTTGGAAGTTTGGCTCCAGTAGGACACGCGTCGATTGCGATGACGGCGCGCTACGAAGAAGACAATCCTGTACGATTGAAGTAAATCTGTGCCGATGTCATTTGACACGGTGAAGAATAGAGACTTCTTGGCGAGTGGCTTATGTCTGCATCTGGTAACCGTCGGTTCGAACCGCGACTTTTAGGTTTTATTGTTTTTGTGATTGTTGCCATTTCTATCCTTCCAAGTGGAGGCCTCGCAACACAAACTAATCCTGACTATAGAAGTCAGGCAATTGGAGTCGCGATAGGCCCAGTCATTTTGATCGGCTGGTGGTTTCGGACAGCGATAGTAGGAAGTACGTACCGCATGCGTATCGGCGGAATGACAGAGGTTGGGCCGGGAGTTTCTTGGTTTTTGGGATTGTTCGCGGCGACTGTTATTGCTTTCTTGTCAATTTCGGCTGTTTCACTTGAGATGAATCGGCGTGAAGGCGTTGCCTATTCAGAAATTTATGATGTAACGGGAAAGTACGAAAATCACGGGAAAAACGAGTGCTACGGGTTGATCTTAACGAAGGAACACGATCCATCTGATAGATTCCGTATTTGTGTGTCGCAATCTGAATACAGCACAACAGAGGTCGGAGGCAGAATGCTGATCAATGGCATTCGATCTCGCTACGCGAATGAAATGCTCAGCTTCAAAGCGGTTTCCGAGGCACAGCCAAACGGTCTGACGTCAGCAATCAAGCCGTGACGGCCCATGGATTCCGCTTCCCCCTAAATTCGTGTAGGCCTGCTTTCGGCTACACCAATGCCGGTCGAATGTCGGGGTGCCCCTCCCGGTGGGCAATTCATGTTGGCCGGACGGCGCCGAGCAGAAAGCAACCCTTCTCAGCCATTGGACCTCCCGGCAGACAAATGGCCGCTTACCACTGTATATCTGTGGTAAGTATCGTAGATCACGTTGACGCCACTATTAGTAATCGAGCTGCGTTATGAGCAACGCCTACCAGCCCTCCGACTTCGATGTCGAAAAATTCGTTGATTTGCTGTGCGCCTGCTATCCGGGAAACTACAATGATTTTGAGATGCCCGAGGCGTGTCTGAACCAGTGTACGGGCGCACAAGGCGAGGCGCTACCAGATAGGTTCGATGCGAGGTAATACGAAGTTTTGCTCGCGTTTCAACGAGGAACATCGCTTTCGCAAATTCTTCAAATTTTGCGGCAGCTTCGAAAAAAATAAACTGCGCCGCATCGCAGGTATCCGGATTGTTTAGCTTGACGGGCGCCGTTGCAGTACCTGTATAACCGTTTAAAACAATCTTAACATAGAGTTCGCGAGCCCTCTCGACATCACGGATGAACGCACTCGCGGAAGATGTTACAAAGGCTTTTGTGACTCTAGGCGGTGGCATCGTATTGTGACTTTTCTAGATATTGTGGTAGCTGGACATTCTGACGTTAAGTCCACTAACTGTGCAAGCAGAAAGTCTTATTAACCTGACGTGAGCGTCTCCAATACCCGAATCACGCCTCTCCAATCCTTGGGTATGTGTTGCTCACCAAAGGATGTCTGCGCAGGTTTGCGGTTACCGGTTCACTCCGCCCACCCAAAGCAGACATTCGAATGTCAAATCCACACGTTACATGTACGTCGCTTCCTAGCCGCACCCGGACCGACAACGCCGCCTCGACGTTTGACGCCGCAGGGAGGTCTCAACCCGACCCCAAGCGGTCTCTCGCCGGGCGCCAAAGCGCTCACTCGTCCGTACCCCAGCAATTACTTTGCTATGCGCTGGCCTTCTGGTTACAGGTCACGAAACGCAGGGTGGTATAGGGGCGATAAGGCGCCATACCTGCTGGCTACGCGCGTGCAGGTAAGAGGCCGACACCATACCGGAAGAGGTTATGCAGCCGCCCCGAGGTCTTCCGGGTAATTCGCCAACCCATCCACTACAAACCGCTTGAGTGGAAGAAATGAAGGGCATTTCTTTTCAACTTTCCTGAGATCAACATGCTGTGCCAAGAGTTTATTCTTATTCGTATTGAAGCGCGGCTTCAGTGACTGATCTACACTTAGTTTTCTTATTAACTCTTTTGGCTTTGCTACGCTCTCTGGATTCGGATACTTTTTATCGATTTCCTTATCCAACTTCCATCCTGACCAAACTTTTGTCACGCAGGAAATATCGGCAAAAAACCATGCCTCAAGTTCCTCTTTCGGGATCAGAAGGCAAAATTTCCCCTTGGCATTAACTTTTTTAACAATCCGATCTATGACAAGTTGACGCCTATTATCCGACGCATGGCCATCGCAATCGTGAACGATAACGAATTTATTAACCTCTTTTTTTGCGAGTATATTTAGTACGCGCGCTCCTTGCTTGACTAAATCCCCACAGCCATCGAATCCGCATCCGTCAACGTCGACCTTCTTTGGCGCGATGCGCTCAATGAACACCTTCACCGCCTCATAATCAGTTTCGTCTTCCGCGATAACAATATACATTCACTGCTCCAAGAGTCTCACGTATTCAGAAAGCTGCCCTTCTTCGTTGATAAATTTCTTTGCATCCTCGAGTTCAGCGTCCGTCAGCGATCTGCATCTAGTCTTTCCCTTCACGTTCATAACGATGCGCAAATCCGTTGCAGGAACGCTATTCACCACGGACGGCGAATGGCTCGTCATGAAAAATTGAGTCGGAGAAGCGTAGCTGTGGATCACACGCATCAGCTTCCCCAACAAACCCGGATGTATGCCGTCTTCTGGTTGTTCGACGAGCATGACCGTGGAGCGGTCATATAACAAAGCAACGATTAGCTGCAGAATGCGCCGTGTGCCAAACGACAACCCTTGGTAGGCCACAACAGCCGATTCAGCGCCAGGCACAAAAAAATTCACTGTGTACATCGAGTTCAGTGCATTAGACGCGTTTAACTCCATTTGATCGCCGCCGACCCTATTTTTAGTTTTTGTGGAATAAGCTGTTGCGGTAACTCTTATGTTTTTTATGATATTAAGCTCATTTCCCCCTAAAATTTCAACTATCTCGTCGAATATCTCTCTTTTGTCTTGATATAGGCGAATTAAACGGTACAACACAGCATCCCCGCCTGACAAATCGTCATCCTCGTCTTGCAGCCAAGCCGAATATTGCTCCTGCCTGATAAAGAAAGATTTGGAGCGCAGATCGTCGAGAGCGTAGTAGCGGATCCCCGACAGAAAATCACGAACTTCTTTGATGGACTGCCGGGCACTCGTACCCGAAGCGATACTGAGCGCAAGATTGAACGTGCGTGTGAGGCCCGTTGGGAGCGCGACTACCTGACGACGTCGGCCGTTCGCGATGGTAATGGACTCGCCAGTTCTCTCAAACAGTAACTTTTCCTGACCACGGCTCCCTACTTCACACAATTTGTCGTCGTACATCATCCCGATACCTAGCGCCTGATCGTTGGTGCCCGAGAAGCCTCGCGTAACTAAGGAATAACGATATGTGCGGTCGCTCAATCTTAGTGTCAGCGAGACCGAGGATTTTTCAATAAAGGGAGCCAGCGCAGGTATGCCCGAACCGACGGCGACATTCGCCGTCCATTCCAACGCTGAAAGAATATTCGTCTTTCCAGCACCATTCCTGCCAATCAACAACGTAGAGTGGGTCGCGCCCACTATTTCCACGTCACGGCAAGTCCTGAAGTTCTCTATACGGAATGAGGTAATCATCGCTCAACATAGGGCCAGGTTAGTTTGGTGGCGACGATTCTCTCACGGAAGGCGATTGCGAATGCCATAAAGTAACGGGCTTATGTGCGGTAATTCGTTTGATCGCAGGGCCAATCGCTCGCTTCCAAGCGGGAGGGAAAACGCTTGCATTTGGTTTCACCCCGCAAGGGGGCGCTCAACGATAGATGCGATCGACGCGCCTCAGTTCTGAGAAAATTTTTGAGCGTAGGCTACGGAGCGGTTGGCTCTGTGCCAGATTGACGACGATCCTCCCACGTGCGTCGAACGACCGTTCCTGGCCGGGTTGAGCCAGTGCCACGGGCAATTTGCTAACCGGAAACTGGTCATTGAGCGGGGGCCGGCGAGACCTTAGCTATTCGGAAGTGGATGGCGACCTCGACCGGCGGCGCCTGGCCAGCGATCACCCGACGACCAAGCGCAACGATATCCGCCGGTAACCTGCCCGGCGATTTTCGGATCGGTAGAAACTTGAGAGAATGGCTTCCAACGGAGAGAAGGAAGTCATGAAGAAGAGCCGGTTCACGGAAGAACAGAGGGTTACGATCCTGCGCGAGGCGGACAGGATTCCGCTCCCGTCGATATCGCCATGACTACGTTCCCAGCGTCCAGCACGCCGCGCTCCCCGCGAATCCTGCTGGTTGGCTTGTCGCCCGGCATCGGGAATATGCATCTGCCTCGACATCTGGCGCGCGTGGGTCTCGAGGTCGTCTTCGCCGGCGTCAGGACCTGCATGGCATCGCGTTCCGGCCACGTCCGGGCGTTCTTCCCGTGGCCGTCCGATGGCGGCGGCCTGGCGGTGGAGCCGTTTATCGACTGCGTCCGGCAGACGCTGCCTCAATGGGTGATCCCCCTTGACGAGTTGTCCGCTCAGGTGCTCCAGCAAATCGGCATCGGGCAGCTGCAGGGCGGCACGATGCCGCTGCCCGCCGATGTGGTGGCGCGGGTGCGCCGCTCGCTCGGCAGTCCGGCCGGCTATCCGCTTTTCGCCGCGCGCCGCCGCGCTTTCGAGACCGCCCAGGCCGCACGTATCCCGGCAGCGCCGCAAGCGGACGTGGCCACGTTTGAAGCCTGCGTTCAGTTTGCCCAGGCGCATGGGTATCCGGTCGTGCTCAAACAGGAGACTTCCAGCGGGGGCGTAGCCGCGTTCATCGTCGACAGCGAGGCGGCCCTGCGCGAACGGGCCGCGCGCGGCCCGTTCGGCAACGCGGGACAGCCGTGGATCATCCAGCGCTTCATCCCGGGGGTGCTCGGCATGCACGCCGTCTTTGCCGAGCAGGGCCGCGTGCTGGCGAAACTGAGCGCCGTGCAGATCAGCAGGCGCAGCGACAATCCCACCGCGCCCAGCAGCGTGGTCAGGCTGCTTCAGCACGATGCGATGGCCGCCAGTTGTGCCGCATTCGTGGCAAACACCGGCGCCTCGGGATTCCACGGCTGGGATTTCCAGCTGGACGAAGCCGGAAACGCGCTGATGATCGAGCACAATCCCCGCGCCATTTCCATCTCCCATCTCGGGTACCTGCTGGGCGACGATCTATGCCAGGCCCTCGCCGACACGTGCGGCGCGACCGCCGGTAACCGGACACCCGGCGCGCGTGGCGAACGCCACGTGGCGCTCTTTCCGGACGAGTGGTACCGCGATCCGCTCAGCCCAATGCTTTACGAAATATTTCACGACGCGCCCTGGGACGACCGGCCACTGTTCTCGGCCGTGTTGCAGGAAAACATCCGCTTCGCCTAGCCGCGCCACACACCCGCCCACCCGCACGCTCACCCGCGCGCCGTTCACCAAGGCTAAAGCTCGAGCCGCGCGTTGCCGTTTACCCATTCAGGTTTCATGCGGCCCGCCGCGGTAACAGTCTGTGAGAAGCGATCGCACGCCGGCGCGTCGCTCGGGCAGCGCCCGTTGGCGCGCATGCGCGGGAAGCGGGCCACCTCGTTCAAGGACGAACACCGTAAGGTCTTGCTTGCGCAGATCGTCATGTATTAAGTTTCGGAAACAATTTCCAAGAACTATCGCACCCGGGTATACGCCATGAACCGCAATCCAGCCCATCCCAGGGGACGCACCATCGCTGTTGCAATCGCGGGCGTCATTTCCGGCGCAAGCCCCCTCGCGGCGAAAGCGAACTGTGGCATCAACGGAACGATTAGCAGCAATACCAGCGAAATCGGCTGGTCATCGGGGGACTGTACGATCGCCCCGAACGTCACGCTCTCCAACTACAACACGCAGACGGCCTTGCTCGCCACCGGCTCGTCGCTGGGAACGCTGACCAATAGCGGCACCATCGCCGGCTTCATGTATGGCCTGCTCAATTCGGGCACCCTCGGCCAGCTCACCAACAACAGCGCCGGCCAGATCCTCGGCCTGAGCGTCAGCGCGGCCGGTCTGCGCAACAACGGCACGATCGGCACGCTGACCAACAACGGCAAGATCGGTGCCGGCAGCACCGGCATCTGGAACAACGGCAGCATCGGCACGCTAAGCAACAGCGGTACGATCAGCGGCTACGGCGGCTACGGCTACACGTCGTTCAACGGGATCAACAACACCGGCCGCATCGCGGTGCTGGACAATAACAGCGGCGGCGTCATCGTCGGCGGCAGCTCGGGCATCCAGAACAGCGGCAGTATCGGCAGCCTGAGCAACAGCGGCACCATCACCACGTCCGCCGATCCCGACGATCCCAACAGATACGGCATCGCCAATGACGGCAGCGGCACGATCGGCACGCTCGTCAACCAGAGCGGCGGCTACATCGCCGGCGGCAACACCGGCATCCTCAACAGCGGCTCCATCGGCACGCTGTCCAATACCGGCACGATCATCTCCACGAATTACGACGGCATCTACAATTCCGGCACCATCGGCCTGCTCGACAACATGGGCACGATCAGCGGAAACGAGGCCATCTACAACCCCGGCACGATCGGCACGCTGACGAACAGCGGCACGATCACAGGCTCGTTTCGGGCCTTGTCCATCGACGTCAACGGTTCGATCGGGGTCGTCCAGAACAGCGGCCTGATTGCCGGCAATATCGCGAACGACAGCAGCAACGTGCTGACCCTGTCCGGCAACGGCGCGGTCATGGGCACCTTGACCGGCTACGGCGGAGCGATCGGCACCATTCTCAATACCGCGTCGGATCTGGATTTCGGAAGCGGCAGTCTGCTGCTCAACGACAAGATCGAAGCCGGCAGCCATACCGTCAACAACAACGGCGCGACGCTGCAGGTGGATGCGCCGGTCACGATCACGGGCAACTACAACCAGGCTGAGAATGCGACCCTGCTGTCGGGCGTCACATCGGCCTCGAACTACGGCGAACTGGTGGTAAGCGGCAATGCGACCGTGGCATCCGGCTCGTCGATCGGGCTGAAGAGCCTGGGGTATGCGTTCGCGGCGGGCCAGCGCTATATCGTGATCGCCGCGGCGGGCACGGGCGCCTATAACGAAGGCAGCCTCCATTATTCGGCGACGGGCTTCGCCGGCTCCATCAGCGGTCAAAACGTGACAAGCGGCAGTCAGCAGGAACTGGTGCTGACGCTGAACAGCTCGCCCACGCCCTCACCCACGCCCTCACCCACGCCGTCGCCTTCACCGTCGCCTGCGCCGACACCCTCGCCATCACCGACACCAACGCCGTCCCCGTCCCCTACGCCGACGCCCGCCACCGCGCCCAATTCGGTGGCGTCGCTGGGCGGGCTCGGGAAGTACACCGGCTACAACGCGAATCTGATGAACCTGCAGAACGCGGCGATCGCCGTGAATGCCTACGGTTCGACGGCCGAAGCGAATCGCGCCGGCGCGCAGCTCGCGCCGTCGCATACCGGGGCAGACGCACAGGGGGCGGCCGCCTCGACGTACGACGTGCTTTCGGTCGTCTCCGCGCATGCCGACGAAGCCCGCCTCGCGCAGGCCGACGGTTCGAGCGCATCGGGAATCGCGACCGGCGAGGCCGCGCCGCTGTGGAGCGTATGGGGTCAGGCGTTCGGCGGGCACGCGGGACAGGGGGCGATCGACCAGGTCGACGGCTACAGCGCCAACTACGGCGGGCTGCTGGTCGGCGCGGATCGCGCGCTCAACGATCATTGGCGCGCCGGCGGCGTGTTCAGCTACAGCAACACGCTGATCGACGAAACCGAAAACAGCGCCGGCGACTCCGCACGCGTGAACAGCTACGGCCTGCTCGGCTATGCGAGCTACACCGGTGCGCCATGGTATGTGAACGTCAGCGGCGGCGTCGTGCAGCAGCGCTTCGACACGACGCGCCAGATCGGCTTTACCGGCTTCTCGGGCGTCGCGAACGGCGCGTTCAGCGGGCAGCAGTATATTGCGCGCGTCGAGGGCGGCTATCCGCTCGCGCTCGGCCGCTTCACGCTCACGCCGCTCACCAGTCTCACGTACAGCTATCAGCATCAAAACAGCTATACGGAGACCGGCGGCGACGGCGCCGCGCTATCGGTCGATGCCGCGCACGAGACGTCGGTACGCAGCGCGCTGGGCGCACGGCTCGAACGCGGCTTCGAGACGCGCTACGGCATGATCGTGCCGCAGTTGCAGCTGCAGTGGATACACGAGTACGACCACACGCAGCAGACCACCGGCGCCAGCTTCGCAGCCGACCCGAGCGGGCAGACCGCGTTCACGACCGTCGGTCCGGTGCCGGTTTCGGATCTGGCGGACGTGTCGGTCGGCATCACCGTGCTGCGCGCGAGCAACCTGTCGCTGTCTGCGCGCTATGAATTGCAGGCCGCACCGCGCTTCGTCTCGCAGACCGGCGTGCTGCGGCTGCGGCAGCTTTTCTGAACGTGGGCGCAGCGGCGCGCGATCGCGCGCCGCTGCGCGGCCTGCCCGTTTGCCCGTTTGCCCGATTGCCGCGTCTGCCGCGCCTGCCGCGTCTGCCGCGTCTGCCGCGTCTGCCGCGTCTGCCGCGTCTGATCTCGCATCGGGCCTGCGGTGCGTCTTCCGTATTCGACGCAACGCGTCAGGCGGGCCCGGCTCGCCGGCGGCGCTCGTCGGCGAGCAACGCGATCCCTGCCAGCAGCGCCGGCGCGACGAGCACGAAGAAGACGCGGCTCGCGCTCCATGCCATGCTCAGCATCTGCGCGCCGGACAGAATGCTCAGCAGCGCGCCGCAGCGACCGGCCCCGTGCATCCAGCACGAGCCCGTCGCGCGCGCCCGGGTCGGATAGAAAACCGTAGGAAGCGCATTGACGCTGCAGATCGCGCCGATCAGGCAGAAGCCCAGCGCGAACGCCTGCAGCAGCATCAACGGCACCGAATGGAAGGCTAGCCCGAGGCCCAGAAACAGGGCGCCGCTCGCCACGCACGCAAGCGCGGGCACCTTGTGCAGATCGTGACGGTCCATCGCCCATCCGAGCACCAGGGCGCCGATCACGCCCCCCATCTGGTAGACGGCGCCGACTTTCGCGGCGTACTGAAAACTGAAGCCAGCTTCCTTGATCAGGCTCGGCAGCCAGCTGGACAGCAGATTGCTCGCGAAGAGCGCGCAGAAATAGGTCAGCCACAACATCAGCGTCCCGAAACGGTAACGCGTGGAGAACAGCAGTTTCGTCCCGGCGCGTCCGGGAGATTCGGCGGAAGCCATGAACGACGATTGCGCCGACGCTTCCCCGGGCGCCAGCCGTTCGACGATCGCGCGGATCCGGCCGGCGGGTGCCTCGCTCGCCACCAGAAAGCGAACGGACTCCGGCAGCGCGAACATCAGCACGGGAATCATCAGCAGCGCAATGCCGCCGCCGAGCGCGAACATGCTGCGCCAGCCCAGCACCGGGATGATCCACGCGGACAGGAAGCCCGCACAGGCCGAACTGAACGCCACGCCGCAGATGATGAACGCCACCGCAAGCGAGCGCATCCGTTCGGGCGCATATTCGGATATCAACGTGGCGGCATTGGGCACGACCGAGCCCACCCCCAGGCCGGTCAGAAACCGGTACAGGATCAGATGCGGCAGATCGTCGGCCGTTGCGCTCAGCAGCGTGGCTGCGCCGAAAACCGCGACGCTCAGCAAAAGCACCGACTTGCGGCCGAAGCGATCCGCGAGCGGTCCGGCCGCCAGCGCGCCGAGGACGAGCCCGATCTGCGTGACGCCCAGCGCGGGCGCCAGCGCATGACTGCTCACGTGCCACTGCTGTCGCAGCACCGGCACGATAAAACCCATCACGGCGAGATCGAACCCTTCCAGCGCGATGATGCAGAATCCCAGCCAAAGCACCCGCTTCTGCAGCCGCCCGATCGGACGACCGGCAATCATCGCGTGCACATCGATCACACTACCCGGCCTATTCACCCCGTCGTCCTTCACCCCATCAAGGGCCGTCATGTCATGGGACACCGCGGCGCGCCGTCGGTCCGCCGCGCGCGGCGGGCTCAGTCGGACCCGGCCGCACACGATGCGCTCAACGCGTCGCGCACGATCTTGCCGGTTGCGGTACGCGCAAACGCGTCGACAAAAAAGAGCTTCTCCGGGCTGATCGGCCCGAGCCTGTCGCGCGCCCACTTCAGCAATACGTCGCCCGGCACGGGGCGCGCCGCGATCACCGCCACGGCGAGCCGATCGCGCCCCGCGGCTTGCGGCAGCACGAAGGCCGCCGCTTCGCGCACCGCCGGGTGCGTCCCGATCACGCTTTCGACGTCGCGGAAATGGACCTTGCTCCCGCCGATGTTGAATACGTCGTCCTCGCGCCCTTCGATATACAGCAGCCCCTGCGCGTCGAGACGCGCGCGGTCGCCCGGATAGTACCAGCCGTCGCGGAAACGTTCGGACGTGAGCGCGGGATCGAGGTGATAGCGCTCGAACATCTGGTCGAGCTTCACGCGCAGACGACCGGTTTCGCCGGCCGGCACCGGCCGGTCGCCGTCGTCGACGACCTCCAGCGTCACCCACGGCGCCACCCGCCCGGCGCACGTCGGCGCGCGCCGGAGGATGTCGGGCGTCGCCGTCGCGATGGGACCGAGCTCCGAGGTGCCATAGTCGACGTAGACGTTCGGCGTGAACTTGCGAAACAGCGCATCGAGCAGACGCGGGCTCGGCGTCCCGCCGAGTATCTGCAGATACGTGAGCGACGGAAAATGGATGTCGTCGTCTTCGAGCAGCGCGAGGATATCTTCGGCCATCGCGGGCGAGATCAGCCAGTGCGTGACCGCATGCGAGCGAACCATAAAGGCGAGATTCGCAGGCAGCCGGTCCGGCGACAGCACGACGGTGCCTCCCAGCACCAGCATGCGCATCGCCTGGCCGAATCCGACACCGAAATTCAGATCCATCGGCAACATGCGCGAGTGCGGGCCGCGCGCGTAGGTCGACCGGGCAACGCGGTCGAGCATGTAGCCGTGCGTGCGCAAGACGCCTTTCGGGTCGCCGGTCGTCCCCGAGGACAGCGAAATCCAGCAGGGATCGTCGGGTTGCGTCCGCGCGGACGGCAGCAACGGCACGCGCCGCGCGAGGTCCACCGCGCGCAGCGAGATGAACGGCCAGCCGTCGAGCTTCATGTCCTCTCGTCCTGACACCACGGCCGATACGTTGAAGCGCCGCGCCGCCAGCATCCGGCGTTCGGGCGGCAACGCGGCATGCAGCGGCACCGCGACGGCCCCGATCCGCATGATCGCCAGCAACGTGACCAGATGCAGCGAGGTCTGGCCCATCGAGACGCCGATGACCTGCCCCGCCTGCACGCCCTCGGCCATCAATCGCAACGCAACGACCTGAATCGCCGTCACAAGCTCGCGACGGGTCAGGACGCGCTCGGGAAGAATCAGCGCCAGCGCGGCCGGATGACGACGCGCCTGCTGCTCGATGACTTCCGTGATGTTCCAGATGCCCTCTGCAACGCCTGCCTGCTTGCCGGTGATGTGCTCAACCATGTTCATCTCGATGAGGGGTGCGCCTGCGCGCCGGTTTCCGTGCGCCGCGGGCCTCGTTCGCGACAGCATCGCACCGTCGAGGCGATGCGCAAGGATGCCATGTTTCGGGCACCGGTTCGATCGCAAACCGGCTGGCCTGGCATAAAGCCGGATGCCGGTCCCGCTCCGGGAACGCATCCGGCCGCCCGCATCGTCCCGCCGCTGGCACAATGCATCATCCCACTCCGGCGCACACGCACCGGCCGCGCCAACGCTCTCTCAAACCGTTCCATCGCCCGTTTCCGATCGGGAGGCCCCCATGACGCCGCGCACCCGCTTTGTCGTCGTCTCGCTGCTGATTGCCGTCGCGGGCCTCTCGCCGCTCCTCTGCGCGCTGGGCGCCGGCCAGATCGCCGAGGCGAACGGTTGCCGCTTCGACGAGGCCGGCGCCTATCCCTGCGTCATCCTCGGCCGCGACTATGGCGAACTGCTCGCCACGTTCGGCGTTCTGGGCTGGGCGTCGCTCGTGACGTTCCCGGCTGCGCTCCTGCTGCTGGGCGTGTGGGGCGCGTGGAACCTCGTTGTGCGGCAGCGCCGCCGCGCGTCCGGACCGCCTCTGCCCAAGCGATGACGCCGCTGCGTGAAAACGCCGCCGCCACACGTGACAAATCGCCGTTCGCCGGACGGTTGAGACACCCCGGCGCAAGCCCGACCTGTTACAATCTTCTCAGAATCTCGCTCAAAACATAACGCACCTCCGTCTCCGAGGACTGCCATCGCCATGCAGAAACCTGAACGCCTTCGCGCGCTCGCCGATGCGCTGGGCCGCCAGAACGTGATGCGCCTGCGCGACGCCGCCACGCTCCTCGGTGTCTCCGAGATGACGGTCCGGCGCGACATCGCCGCAAGCCCCGGGCAATTCACCTATCTCGGCGGCTACATCGTCAGCGCAAACGACGTGCCGAACAGCGGCAGCGCGGGCTACTCGCTCGAACAGGAAAAGGACCACTTCGCGCAGGCGAAGGCCGAGGCGTCCGCCTGCGCGGTCGAGCTGATCGAAAACCACGAAACCGTCTTCATCGACTGCGGCAGCACGCTGACCACGCTTGCGCGGCTGATCCCGAACGACTGGCAGGTCACCGTCATCTGCTACTCGCTGAATATCGCGGAAGTGCTGCGGCGCAAGCCCAATGTGCGGATGATCCTGCTCGGCGGCGTCTATATGCCGTCGTCCGATTCGTTCTCCGGCGAAGAAGGCATCGACGTGCTGCGCCGCATGGGCATCAACAAGGCCTTCCTGTCGGCCGGCGGCGTCGACGAGGCGCGCGGCGTGACCTGCTGGAATTTTCACGAAGTCGCGATCAAGCAGGCCGCGATGGGCAGCGCGGTCGAGCGGCACCTGGTGGTCGACACGAGCAAGATGGGCGTCGTGAAAGCCGTGCGCTTCTCGCAGATCGACGACTTCGACTCGATCATCACCGAGAAGGGCCAGACGAAGCGCAAACGCGCGCACCGCTAGCGCCGCGCGTCGCGCGCGCACCGCAAAAAAGGCCGCATGCGCGGCCTTTTTCCTGTTCCGGCGCAGGCGCCCTGCCCGGCCGCCGCGCCCCGGTGCGCTTATGCGTTCTTGCGCTGCAATGCGAACAGCGTGCCCGCGAGCAGAATGAACAGCCCGATGATGACCTTCTGCCACGTGCTCGGCACGCCGACCAGGATCAGCACGTTGTTGATCATCGTGACGAGCACGACGCCGAGCAGCGTGCCGACGACCGTCCCGGTGCCGCCCGTGATGCGCGCGCCGCCCAGGATCACCGCGGCGATCACGTCGAGTTCCGACCCGACGAGGTCGAACGGATTCGCAAGCCGGTTGTTCGCCACGTGCAGGATGCCCGCGATTCCCGCGAGCATGCCCGTGTAGCCGAACACGAACAGATGGATCGCGCGCAGGTTGTAGCCGAGACGCTCGGCGATCGCGAGGCTGCCGCCCATCGCGTAGACCGCGCGGCCCATCATCGTGCGGTTGAGCAGCCACCACGTGAGCCCTGCCGCAATAAACAGCGCCAGCACCGACACCGGCAATTCGGCGCGCAAGCCGTCCGGGGTTTTGTACACGTACAGCGTCATGCGCCCGAAATGATCCATGCTCGCGGGGATGTTCATGAAGAACACCGTGCCGACGAACGTCAGCAAGATGCCGCGGTACAGGTACAGCGTGCCGATCGTCACGATCAGCGACGGCGCCTTCAGCCGGTGCACCAGCAGCCCGTTGATCATGCCGAGCAGGATGCCGCCCAGCGCGCCGATCGCGAGAATCAGCGCGAACGGCGCGGCCGGCCACCAGGCGAACACGGCCTTCGTGATCGCGTACATCGTCAGCGCGCCGATCGCGGTGAACGACACGTCGATGCCGCCCGACGCGAGCACGACCAGCGTGCCGAGCGCGAACAGCGAGACGGTCGTCGCCGAGTGCAGCATGTCGAACAGCGTCGCAAGCTGGAAGAAGCGCGGATTGATCGCGCCCACCACCAGGCACATGACGACGATCAGCGCGGCGGTGAACCATTCGGGCTGGCGGACAAGGCGCGCGCGCAAGCCGGGCGACACAGCCTGCGGGGCGATTTCGATCACGGTGGGGGTCGTCATGGTGCGGCTCATACGGTGAGGTCCTCGGCGGCTTCGGACAGCAGTGCGCGATACAGCGCGGCTTCATCGAGCGTATCGGCGCGATATTCGTCGGTCACCCGGCCTTTCTTCATCAGCAGGATGCGGTCGCAGTTCTGCAGCAGTTCGGGCAGGTCGTCGCTGATCAGGATGATGCCGATCCCCTGCTGCGACAGCCGCTGCATGATGCGATAGATGATGTCTTTCGAACCGACGTCGACGCCGACGGTCGGGCCGTGCAGGATCAGCACGCGCGGATCGATCGCGAGCCACCGGCCGATCAGCACGCGCTGCTGGTTGCCGCCCGACAGCGACTGCACCGGCTTGTCGACGTCCGGCGTGGCGATCTGCAAATCGCGGACCGTCTGCTCGGCAAGCGCGCGCGCACGCTTGCGGTCGATCTGGCCGAACCGGTCGCGCAGGCTCGACAGCATTGCGGTAATCACGTTGTCGCGAATCGGCTTGTCGAGAAAGAGCCCTTCGTTCAGGCGATCTTCGGGCACATAGCCGATGCGGAAAAACTTTGCGTCCGATGGCGAGCGCAGCGCAACCGGCTCGCCGTCGAGTGTCGCGCGGCCGGACGTGGCCGGCGCCACACCGGCGAGCGCGCGCGCGAGTTCGTTGCGCCCCGAGTCGAGCAGGCCGGTCACGCCGAGAATCTCGCCGCGATGCAGCCGGAACGACACGTCGCGGAACTGCCCGGCGCGCGAAAAGCCCTGCACGTCGAGCACAATCTCGCTGCCGACCGCGCCGTCGCGATAGCGTTCGTTCGACACCTGCCGCCCGGTCATCAGCTCGCTGATCTGCGCTTTCGTGTAGTCGGCAATCGGGCCTTGCGCCATTTTCTGGCCATCGCGCAGCACGATCACTTCGCCGCCGATCGCGTAGCATTCGTCGAGCTTGTGGCTGACGAACAGCACCGTCACGCCGCGTGCGCGCAGATTCGCGAGCACCGCGATCAGATTGTCGACTTCCTTCTGCGTGAGCGAGGTGGTCGGTTCGTCCATGATCACGAACTTCGCGTCGCTCGCGATCGCGCGTGCAATCGCGACGAGCTGGCGCGTCGCGAGCGGCAACTGCTCGACGAGCGCATCGAGGAACGCCGCGTCGCCCGGCAGCCCGACCGCCTGCAGCGCGCGCGCCGCCTTGCGTGCGAGCGCCTTGCGGTCGAACGTCCGCGCGAGACGGCCGTCGTGCTCCGCGAGCTCGCCGGTGAGCGCGACGTTCTCGGCCACGTTCATGTTGGGCAGCAGCGACAGGTCCTGATAGACCGTTTCGATGCCGGCGGCGAGCGACGCGAGCGGCGTGAGGTGCGTGTGCCGCTCGCCTTCGATCACGAGTTCGCCCTCGTCGGGCGGCTGCGCGCCGGAGATGATCTTGATCAGCGTGCTCTTGCCGCAGCCGTTCTCGCCGAGCAGATGGTAAATCTGGCCGCGCTCGAACGACAGGCTCACGCCGCGCAGCGCATGCACGCCGGTAAAGCGCTTGTGCACGCCGACGACTTCGAGAAACGGCGTAGGGGTAACGTCTTGATTCATGATGGCAGACCGCAACGGTTACGCGTCGTGCCGCATGCGGCACGACGCTGCGACACCCGGATCAGAACGGATAGTTCTTGTAGTTCGACTTGTCCACGTCGACCCAGCCCTGGCCGCGCACGATGATGCCCTTACCCGGACCCTTCGTGACCGTGACCTTGTGATAGCCCGGCAAGCCGAGGTCGTCGCCGTTATGCACGGTCTTGCCGTGCAGCAGCATCAGCGCGATCTTGTTCATCGCGATGCCGGCGAGCTTCGGATCCCAGAACGCAATGCCGTTGATCGCGCCGCTTTCCAGATACTTGCCCGCTTCGGCCGGCAGGCCGGTGCCGTACACGCAGATCTTGCCCTGCAGGCCGGCTTCCTCGACGGCGCGGCCGATGCCGATCACGTCGAGCGACGACGAACCCTGGAAGCCCTTCAGATCCGGGTACTTGCGCAGCACTTCCTTCGCGACTTCATACGCGCGCTCGCCATCGTTGTTGGTTTCGAGCTTCGGCTCGACGAGCTGCATCTTCGGATACTTCGCTTTCGCGTTGTCGATGCCGCCATCGGCCCACTGCACCTGCGAGCGGCTGCCGAGCGAGCCGACCAGCACGGCCCACTTGCCTTCGTCGTGCATGCACTTCGCAAGGCGCTCGTTCAGGTTCGCGCCGTACGCGGTGTTGTCGAACGCCTCGACGTCGACCATCGTGTTCTTCTCGTTGTCCGCCTCGTGCGTGACCACCACGATCCCGCGCTCCATCGCCTTTTTCAGCGCCGGTTCAAGCGTCGGCGGATCGTACGGCACGACGGCCAGCGCGCTCACCTTCTTCGCGATCAGGTCCTCGATGATCTGCAACTGCTGCGCCGCGTCCGCGCGGCCCGGTCCGGTCTGATACGCGGTCACGCCAGGGTTGTCCTTCGCGAACTCCTTGACGCCCTGATCCATCCGGTTGAACCAGCTGATGCCCGTCACCTTCACGACCGTGACGATCGTGTAGTTGCTCGCCGCATACGCGGCCGTGGCGGCGCTCAGCAGGGCGCCAGCCGCCAGCGCGGCACCCAGTCGGGTCAGTTTCATGTCAATGTCTCCTTGTTTGATTAACCAGCTTCGAGGGGGAAGCGATGAGCCACGCGGCCGATGCCGCTAACGCCTTGCCGGCGTATTCGTGCGCGCGAAGCCGAACAGCGCGCGCACCCGCCCGCCGCCGGCGAACGCGAGCGACAGCAGCAGCAGGAAACCCCAGGTGCAGTCGCCGAAGAACTGCGACACACCCATCAGATTGAACGTGCTCGACAGGAACTGCAGCATCGTCGCGGCAAAGAACACGCAGACGATGCGGCCATAGCCGCCGGCCGGATTGACCCCGCCCATCACCGCAATCAGGATCGCGATCAGCAGGTACGAGCTGCCGTAATCCCACTTCGCGCTCAGCGTATGCGTGGTGCCGATCAGCCCCGCGAACGACGCGAGCACGCCGCATGTCATGTAGGTGAGGATCAGCATCCGGTCGCGCGGGATGCCTGCGTAGAACGCGGCTTTCGGGTTGGTGCCCATCAGGTACAGGCGCAGGCCGAACGGGCTGCGCCGCAGCAGCCAGCCGAGCCAGAGCACCGCGGCGAGGAAGATCCAGAACGCGATCGGCACGCCGAACCAGTTGCCGTTGCCGATATCCGACAGCGGATCCACATAGTCGACGTGCACCGACGCGCCGTTGCTCAGCACGACCGCCGTGCCGGTGAAGACGAGCTGCGTGCCGAGCGTCGAGAGGATCGGCGTGAGGCGCAGCTTCGCGATCACGAAACCGTTGATCAATCCGCCCACGAAGCCCATCGCAATCGTGATCACGCAAAAGAGCGCGGTGTACATGGCGGGCGAATCGTCGCCGCTGACGAACTTCGGCACGACGAGCGCGGCGATCATCCCGGAGAGGTTCGCGAGGCCGACGCCGGACAGGTCGATGCCGCCGTTGCCGGAAATCATCGACAGCATGATGCCGAGCGCGAGCAGACCGAGTTCGGGCAACTGGCCGCCCATCGACTGAAGGTTGTCGATGCCGATGAATTCGCCGTGCGACAGCACCGTGGCGGCCACGACGATCGCGAGGTTGACGATCAGCAGGAAATTCAGCTGCCGGTCGGAGAACAGGCTGCTTGCAGCAAATGTGGACTTCATGGCGACCCTGTGCTCCTGTCAGACTGCGCGCTCGCGCGCGCGACGCAACACCGCGACGATTTCGTCGCGCGCCGGCATCGACGGCGCGGTGCCCGCACGCGTCACCGACAGCCCCGCGAGCGCCGAGCCGAAGTGCACGGCAGCGAGCGCGTCGTCGCCGCGCGCGAGAGCGGCGGCAAACCCGCCGGTAAATCCGTCGCCCGCGCCCGCCGTTTCGACGACCTTGCCGCAGCCATACGCGGGCACGTGCAGCGAATGCGCGCGCGTATGCAGCAACGCGCCCGCTTCGCCGAGCGTCACGATTGCCGCGCCGACGCCTTTGTCCAGCAGCACGTCGGCGGCGCGGCGCGCATCGTCGACGCTGTGGATCGGCACGCCGGTCAGTGCCTGCGCCTCGGTCTCGTTCGGCGTGATGTAATCGCACAGCGGAAAGATCGCGTCGTCGAGCGCGATAGCGGGCGCCGGGTTGAACACGGTGGTCACGCCGTGCCGGCGCGCGGTCTCCAGGCCGCGCCGCGCGGCCGCGAGCGGCTGTTCGAGCTGCGTGACGAAGACGCGCGCCGCGGCGATGTCGGCCTCGATCGCGTCGACGTCGCTCGCATCCATCGTGCCCGCCGCGCCCGCGGCAACGATGATCGCGTTCATCCCGGTGTTCTCGTCGACGAAGATGTGTGCGGCGCCCGTCGATACGCCGTCGAGCATCTTCGCGCGCGCGGTGATGCCTTCGGCCGCCCACGTCGCGCGCGCGATCTCGCCGAACGCGTCATTGCCGATGCGGGTGCAGAACACCACGTCGGCCCCGGCGCGCGCGGCCGCCACCGCCTGGTTCGAACCCTTGCCGCCGGGTCCCATCAGGAACGACGAGCCCGCGAGCGTCTCGCCGATCTGCGGCATGCGTGCGGCGCGAAAGGTCAGGTCGGCCACGAAGATGCCGAGGATGACGACGCGCCCCTGTTTCGTCGATGCACTCATCGCGTCACGCCCGCGGTGCATCGGGCGCGAGCAGCACGCCCTTCTTGAACACGAAGCAGCCGTAGCCGCGCGTTTCGCCGGTCGCGATCACGCAATACGCGCGCTTCGCACGCGCGTAGAACGCAAAACGCTCGACCGGCGCGAACGGCACGCCGCGGCCTTCGGCCCGGTTGACTTCGTCCTGCGCCTCGCGCTGCACGGCCGGAATCGTGTCGGGTTCGCCGACCACCTCCATCCGCGCGGCCGGTGCGTCGACGAAGGTGTCGAGCGGCAAGACCGACAGCACCGCGCGAATCGCGCGCGGCGCATCGACGCCGTCGAGCCGCAGCAGCGTGCCGAGCACGGTCTCGCGCGCGACCGAGTCGGCCGGAAAATTGGCGTCGCAGATCACGACTTCGTCGCCGTGCCCCATCGCCCGCAGCGCATGCAGGACATCGGCGTTCAACAGCGGGTCCAGATTCTTCAGCACGTTGTCTCCTCCAGGGTTCGGTTGGCGTGCCTGTTGTGGTTCAGCGGCGGTTCAGCGGCGGCGCTCGTGCCGCTCAGTCGCCATACGGTATCCAGATGTTCTTCACCTGCACGGCCTGGCGCAGCCACACCGGCCCCTCGCTCGACGGATCGCGCCAGTCGAACGCACGGCCGTGATCGACGAAAGTGCGCTTCAGGTTGCCGATCGAATCGCGCTCCACCTGCGCAGCCGCGTCCGCGTCGCCGAAGCACCACATCGCATCGACGTCGTCGTGGCGCGCAAGCGCGGGCAGCACGGCGGCGCGCTCGCCGGTCACGATGTTCAGCACGCCGGCCGGCACGTCCGACGTTTCCGCGATCTGATAGAAATCCGTCGCGAGCAGCGGCGCCGCTTCGCCCGGCAGCACCACCACCCGGTTGCCCATTGCGAGCGCCGGCCCGACGAGCGACACGAACGCGAGCAGCGGCGCCTCGTCCGGACACGCGATGCCGATCACGCCGAGCGCCTCGTGCATCGCAAGCGCCACGCCCCGCAGCGGCGGTGCATGCACCGCGCCGTCGAACTTGTCGGCCCAGGCGGCATACGTCATCAGCCGCGCGATCGACGCGTCCACTTCCGCACGCGCCTCTACCTCGCCGGCGGCGCCGCAGGCCGCGATGCGCGCGGCCAGTTCGTCGCCGCGCTGCGCGAGATTTTCGGCCACGTAGTACAGCACTTGCGCACGCGCATGCGCGCTCGCGGTCGTCCAGCCCTGCGCGCCGCGCGCGGCCGCGACCGCGTTGCGAATGTCCTTGCGGTTGCCCGCGCCGACTTCGCCGACGATGCGGCCATCCGGCGCGCGCACGGTCAGCGTGTGACCGCTGTCCGGACGCACCTGCTTGCCGCCGATATACAGCTTCGGCGTGCGGTCGAGCAGCGCGACGTTCGCGTTCAGTCCGGTGTCGAGCACCGTGTGCCCGGTCGCGGGCCGCGCGGCGCGCGGCGCATCGCGGCGCGGCAGATCGCGCCATGCCTTCGGCTTCAGGTATTCGTAGACGCCTTCGCGCCCGCCCTCGCGACCGTAGCCGGACTCGCGATAGCCGCCGAAGCCCACCGCGGCATCGAACAGGTTCGTCGCATTCACCCAGACAACGCCGCACGCGAGCCGCGGCGCGATATCGAGCGCCCGGCCGATCGTCTCGCTCCATACGCTCGCCGCCAGCCCGTAGCGCGTGTTGTTCGCGAGCGCCACCGCTTCCTCGGGAGTCCGGAAGCTCATCGTGACGAGCACCGGACCGAAGATTTCTTCCTGCGCGAGCGTCGATGCGGGCGCAACGTTCGTCACGAGCGTCGGCGGATAGAAGCAGCCTTGCGGGACCTCGACCTCGGGCGCCTGCCAGATCTGTGCGCCCTCGCCACGGCCGGCCTCGACGAGCGCGTCGATGCGCGCGAGCTGCACCGGATCGACGATCGCGCCGACGTCGATGCTCTTGTCGAGCGACGCGCCGACGCGCAGCGTCGCCATGCGGCGCTTCAGCTTGTCGATGAAACGCGCCTCGACGCCTTCCTGCACGAGCAGCCGCGAGCCCGCGCAACACACCTGCCCCTGGTTGAACCAGATGGCGTCGACCACGCCCTCGACCGCGCTGTCGAGATCCGCGTCGTCGAACACGATGAACGGCGACTTGCCGCCCAGCTCCAGCGTCAGCGACTTGCCGGAACCGGCCGTTGCCTCGCGGATGCGCCGCCCCACTTCGGTCGAACCGGTGAACGCGAGCTTGTCGACCTCCGGATGCTCGACCAGCGCGGCGCCGGTGCGGCCGTCGCCGGTCACCACGTTCAGCACGCCCTTCGGCAACCCGGCGCGATGCGCGAGCTCCGCGAACAGCAGCGCGGTGAGCGGCGTGTATTCGGCCGGCTTCAGCACGACGCAGTTGCCGAGCGCGATCGCGGGCGCGATCTTCCATGCGAGCATCAGCAGCGGAAAATTCCACGGCACGATCTGGCCGATCACGCCGAGCGGCGCGTAGGCCGCGAACTCGCTCTCCTGCAGTTGTGCCCAGCCGGCGTGATACAGCAGGTGACGCGCGACGAGCGGCACGTCGATGTCGCGCGTCTCGCGAATCGGCTTGCCGTTGTCGAGCGATTCGAGCACCGCGAACAGTCGGCTGTGCCGCTGCACCATGCGCGCGAGCGCGTACAGATGACGCGCGCGGCCATGACCGCCGAGCGCGGCCCACGCGGGCTGCGCGGCGCGGGCGGCGGCCACCGCGGCAGCGATGTCGGCCGCGTCGCCCTGGGCGATCTGCGCGAGCGGCTCGCCGGACGCGGGCGCGAGCGACGGGAAGGTGGCGCCGGACTGCGGCGCGCGCCAGGCGCCGTCGATGAAGTGTCCGAAGCACGCGTCGTGCTGCGCGAGCCAGGCGCGCGCGGCGACGTCGTCCTCGGGGGCGGGACCGTAATCCATCGAAGAAAAATACTCGGCTACGCTCATGGGGTGGATCGGTTCGGTAAGGGCGTCGGATGCGGCGCGAGCCGCGTCACGCGACGGGATGACGGTTGAACGCGGAGTAACGGCCGCTCACGTGATGCTCGAGCTGGCGTTCGATGTCGGCGAGCAGGCTCGATGCGCCGAAACGGAACAGGTCCGGTTCGAGCCACCGGCGGCCCAGCTCCTCCTTCATCAGGATCTGAAAGGCAAGCGCGGTCTTTGCCGTCGATACGCCGCCCGCCGGCTTGAAGCCGACCCGCTCGCCGGTGCGCTCCATGTAGTCGCGGATCATGCGCACCATCACGAGCGACACGTCGAGCGTCGCGTTGACGGACTCCTTGCCGGTCGACGTCTTGATGAAATCCGCGCCGGCCATCATGCACACCATCGATGCGCGCGCAACGTTCGACAGCGTGCGGATGTCGCCGGTCGCGAGGATCGCCTTCAGGTGCGCCGGTCCGCAGGCGGCGCGAAATTCGCGCACTTCGTCGTACAGCGCGGACCAGTTGCCCGTCAGCACGTATTCGCGGGTGACGACGATATCGATCTCCTGCGCGCCGTCGGCCACCGACGCCTCGATCTCCTTCAGCTTCAGCGGATGCGGAATCAGCCCGGCGGGAAAGCCGGTCGATACAGCCGCGACCGGAACGCCGCTGCCCGCGAGCGCATCCACGGCCGCCGCGACAAAGCGGTGATAGACGCACACCGCGCCGGTGGTGAGCGCGTGCGGCGCCACGCCCAGCGCAGCGAGCAGATCCGCGCGCACCGGCTGGCGCGCTTTCGCGCACAGACGGCGCACGCGCCCCTCGGTGTCGTCGCCGTTCAGCGTGGTGAGGTCGATGCACGAGACGGCTTTCAGCAGCCAGGCCGCCTGCGCGTCTTTCTTGACGGTGCGGCGCGTGCCGAGCGTCGCGGTGCGCCGCTCGACCGCCGACTGGTTCACGCGCAGGCCGTCGAGCCAGGATGCGTCGAACGGTACGCCGCGATTGCGCACCGGATGGGCAGCCGTGCCGCGGTGCAGCGCGACGACCGATGAGCTCGAAAGAGAGACTTCAGGCATGTGACATCCGTTGGGACCGCGCGAGACGCGGTGAAAATGGTGCGATACACACTTGCTGGCGATCGGTTGTTATCATGCATCGTACATCAGTTGATAGAATTATAACAAGTGTTGTGATGCTTTTTTCTGGATGGGAAGCGCTCCGGGTCCGCAGAGGCCCGTCGCGGGCACCGCGGAAGGCGTGGTCGTCATTACCGGGAACAGCCGCGCGCGCCGGCTTCGCCACGCGGGCCACACGGCGCCGGATCGCCTCCGCGTGAAGGCTGCGGGCCCGCTGGCAATAGGTGGGGGGCTCAGGTATCATCTCGGCCGGTACAGATTTCCAGATGGGCCGGCGACCCCACGGGGCTGAAAGCATCACGAAAGCCTGCGTCCCGCCAGGCGGCAAACCCGGTGTCGCAGCCGCGCGCTGGAAATGACCGAAAAGGGACCGGCGACGGCGATCGCCGTCGCCACACACATTGTCCTGAACAGCCCTGCTGCGCGGCGCAACGTTCCCGCGCCTTGCGCGTGGCCGCGCGCCCTGCCGGCACCGCGCCGGTCGCCGCGTCGCGTCGCGTTCAACCCGGCTTTCGTGAATTCCGCTTTTCCGCTTGTGGGCGAATCAGACGATGCACCGAATCCTGATAGTGAAAGTCACCTCCCTCGGTGACATCGTGCACGGGCAGCCCGTCGTGGCCGACCTGCGTCGCGCCTTTCCGGAGGCGACGATCGACTGGGCCGTCGACGCGGCCTTCGCCGACATCCCGCGCTGGAATGCCGGGGTCGACCGGGTGCTGTGCGCGCCGCTCAGAGGCTTCAAGAAGAACCGCTCCGGCGCCGAATTCTCGGCGATCCTCGCGTCGATTGCCGAATTGCGGCGTGAGAAATACGATGTGGTGCTCGATCTGCAGGGTGTCTACAAGAGCGCGATCATTGCGTTCCTTGCCCGCTCGCGCAAGCGCTTTGGCTATCGCAACGCCGACCTCGGCGAGCGCGGCGCGGCATTCGCCTATACGCGCCGCTTCCCGCCGCGCGAGCCGCTGAATGCGTGGGACGGTTTGCGGCGCACGGTCGGCGACACGTTCGGCTATGCGGTTGAGGGCCCGGCGCGCTTCGATCTTGTGATTCCGCAAGCAGACGGCGCCGCGCACGCGATCCCGGACGAACCGTTCGCGATGCTGTTCCATGCCACCTCGAGCGCCGTGAAAAAGTGGCCCACCGCGCACTGGGTCGAACTCGGACGCGAGCTCGTCGAGCGCGGCCTCACACCACTCGTGCCCTGGGGGTCGGCGGCCGAGGAGCAGGAAGCGCTTGCCATCGCGAAGGACATTCCCGGCGCGCGCGTGCTGCCGCGCATGTCCATCACGCAGGTCGCGCAATATGTCGACCGGGCCGCGCTCGTCGTTGGCACCGACACCGGTTTCGTGCACCTCGCGAGCGCGCTGCAGCGCAAGACCGTGATGATCTTCACGGCTACCGCTCGCCGCTACTTCGGCGTGGAAGTGCCCGGAATCTCGACGTCGGTCGGCGACGATGGGGCCCCGCCCACGGTACGCGAGGTCATCGACGTCATCGCTTCGCTCGTCGATCACAATGAAAATACTGTTCACCAACTTTCATGAAGGGCGAGGAGGCGGTCACGACCGCTACGTTCTGACGCTCGCCAGCATGCTGGCGAGCCGTCACCAGATCACCGTGGCCGCCCCGCCTGCCAGCCGGCTGCTCGAACTGGTGCGCGCGGTGCCCGGCGTGACGGCGCTGCCGTTCCCCTTCCCCGCCAAGCTGAAAGACCTCGGCCGCATGCTCGCGGCGGTGCGTGCGTTGCGCGCGCTGCTGCGGCGCGAGCGCTACGACGTCGTGCATGTCAACGGCTCGCCGGATCATCGGCTGCTGATGTTCGCGCTGATGCCGCTGAACGCGCCGCGACCCTACATCGTCTGGACCAAACACAACTCGATTCCGATCAAGCGCGACTTCATCACCGCGTTGCGCGCGCGGCGCGCGACCGATCACGTCATTGCGGTCTCCGATTCGACCCGCGCGCTCGTGCACGAATCCGTGTACCGGCATTGTGCGTTGTCCGTGGTCAAGAACGGCGTTGATGTCGACGCGTTCAGGCCGGCAAATCCGGTCGAGGCGGCCGCCGCGCGCCTCGCGCTGCTCGGGCCCGCGCGCGCCGGCAAACTGGTGATCGGCAGCGTGACCGGATTCGACTGGTACAAGGGCACCATGGACGTGCTGGCTGCCGTTGCGGCCCTGCCCGACCCGCTGCGCGAGCAGGTGGAGGTGGTGGTCGTGGGCACCGCGCCGAACGACGCGCAGCAGCGCGAAATCGACCGGCTTGGCGTGCGCGGCCAGCTCACGATCGTCGGGTTCGTCGAGGACGTCAAAAGCTGTATCCAGACATTCGACATCGGTTACGTGGTGTCGTACGCCATCGAAACCGTGTCGTTCGCGTGCCGCGAAATGATGGCCATGGGCAAGCCCGTCATCGTGACGCGCTACGCCGGCTTGCCCGAGAACGTGGACAACGGCGTGGATGGCTGGATCGTGCCGCCGCACGATCCGGCGTCGCTCGCGCAGGCGCTGGACGACATCCTCGCGCACCGGGCGCGCATCGACGCAATGGGCGCCGCCGCCCGCGCGAAGGCGATACGCGCATTTTCGAGCGAGCAGTTTGTCGCGCAGACGGAAGCGGTCTACCAGCGCTGCCCCGGCTCGCGTCCCGCGCAAAAACCATGAACCCGACCCGCCCCGACGACGTCATCCACATCATCAACGGGTTTCACAACCCGCATGGCGGAAGCGAGCAGGAAGCGCTCTATCTCGCCGCGCTGCTCGGCACGACGCATACGGTGAAGCTGTGGTCGTCGTCGTCGCGCAGTTCGCCCGAACTCACGCGCGCCCATCGCATCACGCGGCTCGGGCTCGCGCCTTCGCGCCATCCGGACGGCGGCACCTATGTGTTCGTGGGCGCGCACTGGCGCAACCGCCTGTGGCCGTTTCTCGCAGGCCGGCCACGCAGACTGGTCTACGTATTCAATACGTTTCACCCGAGGCTGCTCGACCTCACGTCCCGGCATGCGCCGCTGCTGCGTTGGCCGAAGACGGAGTACGTATTCATCTCCGAGTTCCAGAAGCGACAGGTGGGCGTCGAAGGGGTCGTGCAGCCGTCGCCGATCGATCTTGTGCGCTTCCGGCCGGCGGCGCACGCCGTGCCGCGCGACAGACTGGCCGTCGGCCGGATGAGCCGGGACACGCCCGACAAGCACGACGATCAGGACCTCGCCCTCTACCGCGAATGGGCGGCACAGGGGATCGAAGTCAGGCTGCAGGGCGGCACCTGCCTTGCGAACAGCCTTCAGGCGGAGCCATCGATCCATCTGCTGCGGGAAGGCACGCTTCCCGCAGCAGATTTCCTGCACTCGCTCGACATTTTCTACTACCGTACCGGCGCGCACGTCGAAACGTTCGGCCGCGTGGTCTTCGAGGCGATGGCGTGCGGCCTGCCGGTCGTCTGCCACCGGCGCGGCGGCTACAGCGACTGGATCCGCCACGGCGAAAACGGCTTTCTCTTCGACACGACGGATGAGGCCCGCACGCTGGTCGGGACGCTGATCGCCGACCCGGTGCTGCGCGCATCGATCGGGGTGCGCGCAAGGCAGACAGTCGAGGCGCTGTATTCCGCAGACGCATTGCGGAGCCGGGCCGCTTTCTTTACGGGTGCGCGCGCAACGGATCGCGCCTGAGCGCCACGACGTCGTCACGCCATACGCCGGAACGCACGCACGCGCCTGCCGGCTGCCGGCTGCCGTTCCCGCGGGCGGGTATGCGCGATCCGGGCAACCATGCAGCGGGTCTTGCCGCCTGACGATCTGCGTGCGCGCAACAATATCCGGCATAATCCGTGACATTCGCTTTCAGCGCAGGACGGCAAGCGCTTCGCCCGGTGCGGCCGCCTGAAGTGCGGGATCGCGGTCCCCACGGCGCCCCGACGTCGAAACGACGCGCTGAAAATACGACCGATATAGCATTCCAGATCATGCGACACACAAGTCTAGCAACGCCCGCCGGTGAAGGAGCGGCCACCCCGACCGGCGCAGCGCCCCCAGGCGGCAGCCACTGGCGCAATCCCGGAGAATCGCTCCCGCTGTTTCTCGCGCGCGCATCCGCGTTGCTGACCCTGTATGCGGTGCCGGTTTCGACGGCGGCCGTCAACGTCGGATCCGCGTTCATTCTGCTCTTCGCCGTCCTCTCGCCAGAAGCATGGCGAGCCTGCCGGCGCGTGCGCACGTCGCCCGCCAGCCTGATGGCGCTGATCCTGTTCGCCGTGCTCGCGCTCAGCATGACGTACAGTGTGGCAAGCCATCATGAAGCATTCAATTTCCTGCTGAAGTACCGGAAGATCCTGCTCGTGCCGGTGCTGTTCGTGCTCTTCGAGCGCGCGGGACCGGCGAAATGGGGACGTGCGGCGATCTGGGGATTGTTCGCCGTGCTCGTGCTCACCATGGTCCTGACCTACACGAACTTCTTCGGCTGGACCGCAGTTGGCCCCATGCACGGAAACGACCCGATCACGAAGCCGTGGGTCTTCAAGGACCACATTTCCGGCGGACTGATGATGGCGTTCCTCGTCTATCTGTCCGTCGCGCTCGCGAAGGTTCAGCCGCGCGCGGTCGCGCGCGGTGCGCTGTACGCCGTGGCCGCGCTGGCGCTCGTCAACGTGCTGTTCGTGCTGCAAGGCCGCACGGGCCAGGTTGTCGCCATCGCCTATATGGGCGGATTCGCCGCGCTCCAGTTGTTGAAAATCCGCCAGCGGGGCGCGCTGGCCCGCTGGGGCACGATTGCGCTGAGTATCCTGCTGTGCGTATTCGTGCTGTTTTACGCATTCGCGGACAAGCACTCGCGGCTGGCCGGCACGGGCCAGGAAATCCGGCAATTCGAGGTGCACAACAAGAATACGTCGATGGGCGTGCGCATCGAGTTCTATCGGCGCAGCCTCGATCTGATGCGCGCCCGGCCGATCGTCGGCTACGGTGTGGGCAGCGTGCGCACGGAATTCGAGTATTTTGCGGAGGACAGCACGGGCGGCCGGGCGGCCATGGCGAGCAATCCGCATAACGAGATCCTGCTGATGGGCGTGCAGCTCGGATTGCCCGGAATCGTGCTGCTGGCGTGCTTTCTCGGGGCGATCGCGCGCGAGGGCTGGCGTCTGGACGAACCGGCGCGCTCCGCGGTGTACGGCTACTGGATCGCGTTCGTGCTGAGCTGTTTTGCGAATTCGTCGCTACTGAACTTCACGGAAGGCAATCTGCTGGTCCTGTTGTCCGGCATCGTGCTGTTCAGCTATCGCAAGGCGCCGGGCCCCGTCGTCTGAATTCCGCGCGGGAGGGCGCATGACGGCGCCCGCCTCGCGCATCGTCATCGCGAGGCGCGGCCGCCTATTTCAACCGCCCCGCCAGGAACTGCTGCAACCGCTCGCTGCGCGGATTGACCAGCACGTCGCGCGGATGGCCCTCTTCCTCGATCCTGCCCTGATGCAGGAACACGACGTGATTCGATACGTTGCGCGCGAAACCCATCTCGTGCGTGACGACGATCATCGTGCGGCCCTCTTCGGCCAGCGCCTGCATCACTTTCAGCACCTCGCCGACCAGTTCGGGATCGAGCGCCGAGGTCGGCTCGTCGAACAGCATCACGTCCGGCTCCATCGCGAGCGCGCGCGCGATCGCGACGCGCTGCTGCTGGCCGCCCGAAAGATGCGACGGATATTTCTGCTCCACCGAGGCAGGCAGGCCGACCTTCGTCAGGTACTTGCGGGCGCGCTCCTGCGCCTGCGCGCGGCTCAGTCCGAGCACGCTGACCGGCGCTTCGACGATGTTTTCGAGCACCGTCATGTGCGCCCACAGATTGAAGTGCTGAAACACCATCGAAAGCCGGGTGCGCATCGTCTGCAACTGGCGCGGATCGCTCACCCGCAGCGATCCGCTGCGATCGGCGCGGGTTTCGACGAGCTCGCCGTTGAGCGTCACGCGCCCCGAGCACGGCGATTCGAGAAAGTTGATGCAGCGCAGGAACGTGCTCTTTCCCGAACCGCTCGACCCGATCAGGCTGATCACATCGCCGGGTTTCGCCTTTAGCGACACGCCCTTCAGGACCGCGTTGTCGCCGAACTTCTTGTGCAGGTCCTCGACCATCAGCTTGTACATGCTCTGTGTGCTCCATCGCGTCTGCGCAGGCAGACGGGTTCAGTGACCTTGAGGCTTCAGGAAAGCCAGCAGGCGCGTTTCGACGCGGCGAAACAGCGCGATCAGCGCGAACACGATCACCGCATACAGCGCGGCGGCGATCCCGTATGCCTGGAAAGTCGCGTAGGTTGCCGAATTGACGTCGCGCGCGACCTTCAGGATGTCCGGCACCGTCGCGGTAAACGCCAGCGTGGTCGCGTGCAGCATCAGGATTACTTCGTTGCTGTACGCAGGCAGCGCGCGCCGCAGCGCGGACGGCAGGATGATCCGTCGATACAGCGTGAAGCGCGACATGCCGAACGCGAGCGCCGCTTCGATTTCGCCGTGTGCGGTCTGCCGGATCGAACCGGCAAAGATTTCGGTGGCGTACGCGCACTCGTTCAGCGTGAAAGCGAGCAACGTACAGTTCATCGCATTGCGGAAAAAGTCGTTCAGCAGCGCATGCGCATGCACGAAATGCAGGCTGTAGAGGCCCGTATAGCAGAGCAGCAGCTGCACATACAGTGGCGTGCCGCGGAACACATACGTGTAAAGCCACACCGGCAGCGAGATGAAGCGGTTCGACGACGCGCGCGCGATTGCGAGCGGCACCGCGAGGCAAAAGCCGAGCCCGATCGACACGACCAGCAGCCACAGCGTCACCACGAGGCCGCTGTAGTTGAAGCCGTCCGTGTACAGATAGTTTTGCCAGTATTGCCGTACGATTTCGATCACAGCGCGACCCTCCGTACCCCGGTCGAATAGCGCTTCTCCAGACGATGCAGCACGAGGTTCGATGCCGTCGTGATCGCCAGATAGATCGCGCCCGTGACCAGCGTGAAAAAGAAGAATTCGAGCGTGCTCTTGCCCGCGTCCTGCGAAGCCTTCACGACGTCGGCGAGGCCGATGATCGACACGAGCGCGGTCGCCTTCACGAGCACCTGCCAGTTGTTGCCGATGCCCGGCAGCGCGTAGCGCATCATTTGCGGAAACAGGATCCGGGCGAACACGCGCCGCGCGCTCATGCCGTAGGCGAAGCCCGCTTCGAGCTGGCCGCGCGGCACCGCGAGGAACGCGCCGCGGAAGGTTTCGGTGAAGTACGCGCCGTAGATGAACCCGAGCGTGATCACGCCGGCCACGAACGGATCGATGTCGATCTGATCCATCCCGAGCGCGTCGGTGGCATGGTTCAGCATGATCTGCAAACCGTAGAAGAGCAGCAGCATCAGCACGAGATCCGGCACTGCGCGGATCAGCGTCGTATAGAGCGTGCCGAGCCGCGACAGCACGCGGTTCGACGACAGCTTCGCTGCCGCGCCGGCGAGTCCTAGCGCGAAAGCGGCAGCAAGCGACAGCGCGGCGAGCCGGATGGTTTCCCATGTGCCCGCGAGGAGCATGGGACCGAAGCCGTGAAAGAGCATGGGAGAACCCTCGGAAAAAAGCATGATGCGCGGCGGCCAGGACCTGCAGCGCGCGCATCCGCACACGCCGCGCAGACAGGCACCGGCCGTCTAGCTGCCGTACACGTCGAACGTGAAGTACTTCTGCTCGATCTTCCTGTAGGTGCCGTCCTTGATCATCGACGAGATCGCGCCGTCGATCTTTTCCTTCAGGTCGGTGTCGTCCTTGCGCAAGCCGATGCCCGCGCCGTTGCCGAGCGTCTTCGGATCGTCGATGTCGGCGCCGGCGAACTGGAAGCCCGCGCCGCGCGGCGTCGCGAGAAAGCCCAGGTTGGCTTCGACCGCATCCTGCAGCGACGCGTCGAGGCGGCCCGACAGCAGGTCCGTGTAGACCTCGTCCTGGTTCTGGTACGACACGACCTTCACGCCCTTCGGCGCCCAGTAGGTCTTGGCGTAGGTTTCCTGGATCGTGCCCTGTTCGACGCCGACCGCCTTGCCCTGCAGCGATGCGGCCGTCGGCAGCAGGCCCGAGCCCTTCTTCGCGACGAGGCGCGTCGGCGTGTTGAACAGCTTGTCGGAGAACGCGATCTGCTCCTCGCGCTGCGGCGTCATCGACATCGACGACAGCACGCCGTCGAATTTCTTCGCCTTCAGCGCGGGGATCATCCCGTCGAAGTCGTTTTCAACCCACACGCACTTCGCGTGCAGGCGGCGGCAGATCTCGTTGCCGAGATCGATATCGAAACCCACGAGCTGGCCGCTCGCGCCCTTCGATTCGAACGGGGGATAGCTGGCGTCGACGCCGAAGCGGATTGTCGACCAGTCTTTCGCCTGCACGCCGGCAGCAGCGGCGGCGAGCGCGAGGCACAGCGCAAGTTTCTTCATCAGGGGTCTACCGTGACAGGGGAATGAGCGTTGCCGAAACGTATGGAACACACGACGGCCAAGGGTGCGGCAAGATCAGGTCGCCGTTAGCTTGTATAGACAAGATAAAGGATGAACGACTGATCCAGCAATCAGGGTTTGTGAGTACCTGGATGCCCTTAAATGAAGGGATATGGTCACATTCCGATGGGCCGCGCGACACGCCGTCCGTGTAATACGTCGCGCTAATGTCTAGACATATTTCGATTCGCTTACAACGCGTGCGTTTGCGCGACACCCGGTCCGCGATCTTGCGGCGGGTGCGGCTTGAGGGCGTCACGCGAGGAAAAGGGGGCCGCGGCGAACACGTCGGCGCGCGGCCAGCGCGGCCGCGCCGGCGGGTGGCGGCAAGGCGGCCACCGGGCCGCCTCGCGCAGGCGCGGATCAGAATGGGATCAGAAGTAGATTAGAGGCGGATCAGAAGCGGGTCTGCACGCCCACGCGCGCAATCACCTGAGTCGGTCCGCTCGACGAACCGGTCGGATCGAGCACGCCGTTGATCAGCGCCTGCGCGCCGCTGTTGGCGCGCTGGTACACGCCCTCGACATAGACCATCGTGCGCTTGGACAGAATATGGTCGAGCACCGCGGTCAACTGGTTCGCGTGATTGTTGTTCAGGTACGCGTCGCCCTTCATGTACATATAGTCCGCACCCAGTTCCCATTGCGGATCGAACAGCCACGTCGCGCCCAGTTCCCCTTCCGCGATCGCACCGCCGTTGTACGTGTTGCGCACGGTCGTCACGAGGGCGGTCGTGGTCAGGTTGCCGAACCGGTAGTGCGCACCGAGACCCCAGTTGCGCACGCCGACCTCGGGCTCGCCGGTGCTCAGATATTTGACTTCGGTATACGCGGCGCCAAGGCCAAGCGGACCGCGATCGAAATTCGCGCCGACGCTCACGGAGTTGCCGCTGCCGAACGATCCCGGCACGCCGCCGAACCCATACAGCGCGCCGAACCGGAAACCGCCGAGCGACGCCGACTGATACTTGATCGAGTTCTCCACCGTCGCGCCGGCCATCCGGTCCCAGTCGAATTGCGACGCGAACGGCGGGTTGCCGGGAATGTCGATCTTGCCGAACGGGCCCGCACGGAAGTTGTACAGGCCGCCTACGCCCATCGCCGCATCGTCGCCGCCGAAAAAGAGCGAATCGGTCATGAAATCGTACTGGTTGCCGAGCGTGACGCTGCCATAGCGGTCGCTCGTGAGTCCCACGTACGCGTTGCGGCCGAACAGGCCTTCGCCGGACAGGATCGATCCGGTGCCGAGCGTGAACTGGTCGACGAGGTTGAACACCGCATGCAAGCCGCCGCCCAGATCCTCGCTGCCCTTGATCCCCCACAGGTTCGGCACCATGATGCCGTCGTCGAACTTCACGTTCTTGCTGCCCCCCTCGTTGCTGACGTACGACACGCCAGCATCGATCAGGCCGTACAGCGTCACGCTGCTGCCCGCGCCCTCCGCGTGCGCCTGACCGACCGCGAACGCGCCGAGCGCGACACACCACATTGCACGGTATTTCATGAGCCTGCCTCCTTGTCGTTGTCTGACTATTGATTAGTAGTACGTTATATTCAGGATGCCTGAACCGGACCGTCATGACAGGTCCGACCCGGAATGCGACGCGCCGCGCCTTATTCGGTGACGGCGGCGGCGTTCGCAGCGCGACGCGCGACGAGGCGCGGCGCGGTTTCGAGCAGCGCGAGCGAGACGAACGCGCCGCAGATCAGGCCGCCGAGCGCAAACTGCAGCGTGAACTGGATGCCATAGTGCTGCGCGATGTAGCCCGCTACCGCCGGCGCGACACCCCCGCCGAAAATCTCGCCGGTGCCCGACGTAATCCCGATCGCCGACGCGACCAGGCCGAGCGGCGCCGCTTCGGTTGCGATGGGCCCGGTGAACAGCCCGAGCAGGCCGAGCGCGAAGAACGACACGACGAACAGCACGATGAACAGCAGCGTCGGATTCGCACCGACTCCCGCGAACAGATAGAGCGAGACCGCCGCGCCGACGAACGACACCACCGCGGTCGCGCGGCGGCCGATGAAGTCCGATACCCCTGCCAGTCCAAACTCGCCGAAGAACCCGCCGAAACCGATCGCCGACACGACGAAGCCCATGTGCTCGGTATCGAGATGCAGGTAATCGACCAGATAGTTCGGCACCATCGCGCCGATCACGAAGATGCCGGCCATCGCGCACAGTGTCGCGAGCATCGCGAGGACCACGTTGCGGCTGCGGAACAACGCACTCCAGCGCGGCTTTTCCGAGGTCCTGGCAGCGACGCTCTGGGCGAGTTCGCTGCGCGGATGGTCGCGCAGCAGCGCGGCGATCAGCACCGCGACGATCAGCCCCGGAATCGCCGACACCGCGAACACCCAGTGCCATGACGGCAGCACCCGCAGCAACTGGGTCGCGATGATCGGCGCGAGGCCGAGGCCCATCAGCGCAAACATGCTGAGTTGCAGCCCCTGGTTGAAACCGCGCCGCGACGGATGCGACGCCTCGCCGACCGCGGCGACGCTGGTCGGCGTGAACGCGCCTTCGGCAACGCCCATCACCGCGCGGATCAGCAGCAGGCTGAGAAAGCCGCTGGCGAAGCCCGAGAAACTCGAGAGCAGCGAGAACATCACCATCGCGCCGATCATGATGCGGCGCCGGCCGATGCGGTCCGACAGGCGGCCCATCGTGATCGAGAACACCCCCCAGGCAAGACTCAGAATGCCGATCAGCGAACCGAGCTGCTGATACGACAGATGGAGGTCTTTCATCATGTGAGGGAACAGCGGGGCGATGATCCAGCGGTCGAGCCCGACGAGGCCAAATCCGATGGCCAGCAGCACGAGCGTCTTGCGCTCGTAACGGGTGTCATGCTGCGGGGAAATCTGGGGCACGATAATGTCTCCTATTGTTCGCCTAAAGAACCCGGCTTCGCTTAACGAACTTTCTGCGCGAATTCTATGAAGATGCGTCTGACAGGTCAATGCGTAGTTTGCCCTGATGTACACAAAAAGCATCGAAATACGGCCTCCAATGTCCACGTAAACCCGCAATTGGCTGCAAATCGATTGATTGACGCGATTCGTTGTATACAATTTGTATCCACGAACGGCTGACTGGCCACCCAATCAGACCGCCTCACCCGACTGTTGAGCGAGCCTTTCCATGTCCGATCCCGACACCTCCGCCGTCGACGGCAAATCCGCCGCCAGCGCCTCGCAAACCGTGCGCGCGCTGCTCGGCTTGCGCGAACTGATCCTCGGCGGCGAACTGGGTCCCGGCGAGCGCATCTCGGAGCTATGGGTCGTCGAGCGTCTCGGCGTATCGCGTACGCCGGTGCGCGCCGGGCTGATCCGGCTGCAGGAAGAGGGGCTGATCGAGCCGATCCCGTCGGGCGGCTTCGCGGTGCGCGCGTTCAGCGAAACCGAAATCCAGGATTCGATCGAGCTGCGCGGCACGCTCGAAGGGCTCGCCGCGCGGCTGGCCGCCGAGCGCGGCATCACGCATTCGATGTACCGGGACCTGCGCGACTGCGTCGACGAAATCGACACCGTGCTGATCGGCGATCTCACTGACGACACGTTCTCTGCCTACGTCGACGCGAACGCCCGCTTTCACCGCCTGCTGGCCGCCGCCGCGGACAGCGCGGTCGTCGGGCGGCAGATCGAAAAGGTCGCGACGCTGCCGTTCGCATCGGCCAGCGCGTTCAGCGTCGTGCAGTCGCTCGACCCGCGCGCACGCGAGACGCTGGTGGTCGCGCAGGCCCAGCACCGCGCCGTGATCGAGGCCATCGAGAACCGCGAAGGCGCCCGCGCCGAAGCGCTGATGCGCGAGCACGCGAAGATCGCTCACCAGAACCTCAAACGCGTGCTGGACAACCAGCGTGCGATGGCGAAGCTGATCGGCGGCAACCTGATCCGCCGCAATCCGCGCTAGCCGGACCCCGCGAGGCCGGCACGCCGCGCCGCCCGCACTCGCTCAACCGAACAAACGGCGCATCGAAGCGCCAGGAGGAGACTGATGTTCCTGAAAAACGCGTGGTACGTCGCCTGCACGCCGGACGAAATCGCTGCGCGGCCGCTCGGCCGCCAGATCTGCGGCGAGCGCATCGTGTTCTACCGCGACGGCGCCGGCGCAGTCGCGGCACTCGAAGATTTCTGCCCGCATCGCGGTGCGCCGCTGTCGCTCGGCACCGTGCGCGACGGCCATCTGGTATGCGGCTATCACGGCCTCACGATGGGGGCCAACGGCCAGTGCGTGAGCATGCCGTGCCAGCGCGTCGGCGGCATCCCGTCGATCCGCACGTTCCCGGCGGTCGAACGCCACGGCTTCATCTGGGTGTGGCCCGGCGACGCCGCGCTCGCCGACCCCGCGAAGATCCATCCGCTCGAATGGGCGGAAAACCCGGCGTGGGCCTATGGCGGCGGCCTTTATCACATCCAGTGCGACTATCGCCTGATGATCGACAACCTGATGGACCTCACGCACGAAACCTACGTGCACGCGTCGAGCATCGGCCAGCCGGAGATCGAGGAAGCGGCGCCCGCCACCCGCATGAACGGCGACACCGTGACGACCAGCCGCTTCATGGAGAACATCGTGGCGCCGCCGTTCTGGGCCGCCGCGCTGCGCGGCAACGGCCTCGCCGACGACGTGCCGTGCGACCGCTGGCAAATCTGCCATTTCACGCCGCCCAGCCACGTGATGATCGAAGTGGGGGTCGCGCATGCCGGCAAGGGGGGCTACCACGCGGACCCCGCGCACAAGGTGTCGAGCATCGTCGTCGATTTCATCACGCCGGAAACGGAGACCTCGATCTGGTATTTCTGGGGCATGGCGCGCAATTTCGCCGTCGACGACGCCGCGCTCACCGACACGATCCGCATCGGCCAGGGGAAAATCTTCGCCGAAGACCTCGGCATGCTCGAAGCGCAGCAGCGCAACCTGCTGACCTGGCCGGAGCGCGCGTTGCTGAAGCTCAATATCGACGCGGGCGGCGTGCAGGCCCGGCGCGTGCTCGAACGCCTCGCCGCCGACGAACACACGCTGGCCGCCGCGCATTGACCGGCGGCGGGCGCGCCGTCACGACGCGCCCGCCGCGGTTCGATGTGTGTGCCATGCCTGGAATCCTGCCCGCCGCGCCCGACCTTGCCGAGACCCCATGAAAGCCGTCATTGCCCGCAAGCTGCCGCTTGCCACCGACATCTGCCTGTTCGAACTGGCGTCGGCCGACGCCGCGCCGCTGCCGCCGTTCAGCGCGGGCGCGCATATCGACGTCCACGTGGACGGCCGCATCCGCCAGTACTCGCTGTGCAACAGCCCTGCCGAAACCGGACACTACCGGATCGGCGTGCTGCGCGATCCGGCGTCGCGCGGCGGATCGATCGCCATGCATGCACTGCAGGAAGGGACCACGCTGGAAATCAGTACCCCGAAGAATCATTTTCCGCTCGCAGCACAGGCCTCCCACACGATCCTGCTCGCGGGCGGCATCGGCATCACGCCGATCCTGTGCATGGCCGAGCACCTGCTGCTCGCGGGACGTTCGTTCGAGTTGCATTACTGCACCCGCGAACCCGCGCGCACCGCGTTTCGCGAGCGTCTCGCCGCGCCTGAATTCGCGGCGCACGCGCGCATCTATCACGACACTGCGGAACCGCACGCGCGCCTCGATTTGCGCGCCGTGCTCGCCCGTCCGCAGGCGGATACGCATGCCTATGTCTGCGGCCCGACCGGCTTCATCGACGCGGTGCTCGGCACGGCCACCGCCGCCGGGTGGCACGCGGCGAACCTGCATCGGGAATATTTCGGCGCGGCGCCCGTGGAGAAAAAGGATGCGCAGCCGAACGACCACGCGTTCCAGGTCAAGCTCGCGCACTCTGGCCGCGTCGTCGACGTCCCCGCCGGTACGAGCGTGATCGACGCGCTGCGCGCGCACGGCGTGGAGGTTGCGACGTCCTGCGAGCAGGGCGTATGCGGAACCTGCCTCACGCGCGTGCTGGACGGCGAGCCCGAGCACCGCGACGTCTATCTCACCGACGACGAGCGCGCCGCCAACGACCAGTTCCTGCCCTGCTGCTCACGCGCGAAAAGCGCACTGCTGGTACTCGATCTGTAGATCTGCGGCCGACACGCGGCCGACGCGCGGCTGGCGGCGGCGCGTCGGCGAGCGCGCCAGCCGGCGCGCTCGCCTGATGCCGTTCAGCGGCCGCGCTGCACCGCCGGCTTGCGCAGCATCTTCCACAGCGCGCCGAGCACCACCGGCACGATCGCGGCGCCTGCGCCGACCAGCACGATCACGTTCAGGTACTGGCGGATAAATGGAATGTTGCCGAAGAAGTAGCCGAGCAGCACCAGCAGCAGCACCCACAGCAGCGCGCCGATGAAGTTGAAGAACTGGAAGCGGCTCACGCCCATCTCGGACGCGCCCGCGACGAACGGCGCAAAGGTGCGCACGACCGGAATGAAACGCGCGAGCACGATCGTCTTGCCGCCGTGGCGCTCGTAGAAATTGTGGGTCTTGCGCAGCGCCGCGCGATCGAGAAAGCGTTCGAGCACCGGCAAATGGGTGTTGAACACCTTCGGCCCGAGCGCCCGGCCAATCAGGTAGTTGACGGTATTGCCGCCGATGGCCGCCACGAGCAGCAGCACGATCAGCAGCAACAGGTTCATTTCGCCGCTCGCGCTGAACGCACCGCCGATGAACAGCAGCGAATCGCCCGGCAGGAACGGCAGCACGACGAGCCCGGTTTCGCAGAACACGATCATGAACAGCACCGCGTAGACCCATCCGCCGTACTGGTGAATGAAAATGCCGAGGAACTTGTCGATGTGCAAGACAAGATTCACGAACTGCAGCAGCGTGTCCAAATGCGTCCCTTATTGAGCGAGTCACCGGAACCGGCGCGCCGCGATGGCGCGCGCGGGTGGCGTGGAAATTGACCGCGCCATGATACCGAAAGTGCCCGTACGCGATAAGAAAACCGCGCGCGCGACCCCACACGGCCGGTCTCGATGCGACGGCCCGGGTGCGGCGACCCGCGCGCAGCCGGGTTGCCGGGTTGCCGGGTTGCCGGGTTGCCGGGTTGCCGGGTTGCCGGGTTGCCGGGTTGCCGGGTTGCCGGGTTGCCGGGTTGCCGCGCAGCCGGGTTGCCGGGCAACCCGGCGGCCGGCGCGCGGCGAATCGCTATAATTTCGCCATGTCCGAATTCTCCGACTCCTCCGCCAACGCCGCGGCTTCGGCCAAAGCCACCGCTTCCGCCGACGCCGCAGCTGCGGCCCCCGCCCTGCGCCCGCCGCGCGCGATTCAGCCGCTGCCGGATCTGCTGATCAGCCAGATCGCCGCCGGCGAGGTCGTCGAGCGACCCGCATCGGTCGTCAAGGAGCTGCTCGAAAACGCGGTGGACGCCGGCGCGCAGACGCTGCGCATCCTGCTCGACGAAGGCGGCATCAAACGCATCTCGATCGCCGACGACGGCTGCGGGATCCCCGAGCGCGAGCTCACGCTCGCGCTGATGCGCCACGCGACCAGCAAGATCCGCTCGCTGGCCGAACTCGAAGCGGTCGGCACGCTCGGGTTTCGCGGCGAAGCGCTCGCGTCGATTGCATCGGTGTCGGAACTCTTCATCACGAGCCGCCCCGAAGACGCGCCGCACGCGGTGCGCATCGACGCGCAGACCGGCGTGCTCGCGCCTGCCGCCGGCACGCGCGGCACGACGGTCGAGGTGCGCGAGCTGTATTTCAACACCCCCGCGCGCCGCAAGTTTCTGAAGAGCGAGCAGACCGAACTCGGCCATTGCCTGGAGATGATCCGCCGGGTCGCGCTGGCGCGGCCCGACATCGCGATTTCGGTGCTGCACAACGGCCGTGCGGTCGAGCACTGGAACACGTCCGATCCCGCGACGCGCGTCGCGAAGATTCTCGGCGACACCTTCGCCACCGCCCATCTGCCGCTCGACGAATCGGCCGGCCCGCTCGCCGTCTACGGCTGCGCCGGACTGCCGACCGCGAGCCGCGGCCGCGCGGACCAGCAGTACTTCTTCGTGAACGGCCGCTTCGTGCGCGACAAGCTGCTGACGCACGCGGTGCGCGCCGCATACGAGGACGTGCTGCATGGCGAACGCTACCCGTCCTACGTGCTGTTCCTCGACCTGCCCCCCGAGGCGGTCGACGTGAACGTCCATCCGTCGAAGATCGAGGTCCGGTTTCGCGACTCGCGCTCGATCCATCAATTCGTGTTCCATGCCGTGCAGCGCGCGCTCGCGCGGCACGCCGGCGCCTCGCCCGACACCACGGCGGGCGGCCATGCCGCCCACCTCGCGCCGCTCGCAGGCGGACTCGCGACGCTCGGCGCCGTGCCGGGCGCCGGGACTTCGGGCTCTGGCTCTGGCTTTGGCCCCGGTTCCGGCTCCGGCTCCGGCTCCGGCTCCGGCTCCGGCTCCGGCCCCGGCTCCGGCTCTGGCTTTGCTCCCGGCTCCGGCTTTGCTCCCGGCTCTGGCTCCGGCCCCGGCTTGTCCGGCGCGCGCGGTGCATTCGGCTCGCCCGGTGCGGGCGGCAGCCGCGCCGGCGAGCCGGGACGCGACAGCATGCGCGCAAGCGGCTCGCCCGGCGGCACCACGTGGCTGCGCGACGCCCGCATGACCCAGGGCACGCTGCCGGTCGCGCAGCCGCTCGCGCTCTACGATGCGCTGTTCGGCCGCAAGGACAGCGGCGCGGGTACGCCCGACGGCGCCACCACGCTCGAAGCACGCGATCCGGCAGCCGAGGCGCCATCGCTGTTCGCGCCGCCGGCGGGCCATGCCGCATCCGTCGACTTCAGCGACGCCCAGCCGCTCGGCTTCGCGCTCGGCCAGCTGCACGGCATCTACGTGCTCGCGCAGAACGCGCGCGGGCTGGTGCTCGTGGACATGCACGCCGCGCACGAGCGCATCCTGTACGAGCAGTTCAAGCATGCGCTCGCCGACCGCGCGATCGCGGTGCAGCCGCTGCTGATTCCCGCGACGATGCCGGCCAGTCCGGTCGAAATCGGTCTCGTCGACGAAGCGCGCGACACGCTCGACGCGCTCGGCTTCGACCTCGCGGTGCTGTCGCCGACGACGCTCGCGATCCGCGCGGTCCCCGCACTGCTGAAGGACGCCGATCTGCCGGCGCTCGCCCGCGCGGTCCTCGCCGACCTGCAGGCATACGGCAGCTCGCGCGTGCTGACCGAGCGGCAACACGAACTGCTCGGCACGCTCGCCTGTCATCACGCGGTGCGCGCCAACCGCCGCCTGACGCTCGACGAGATGAACGCGCTGCTGCGCCAGATGGAGGTCACCGAGCGCGCGGACCAGTGCAATCACGGCCGCCCGACCTGGTATCAGCTGACGCTCGCGGATCTCGACCGGCTGTTCATGCGCGGTCAATGATCGCGCGCGCCCCGATGCTTTGCTCCGATGCTTTGCTCCGATAGTGTGCCGATGACGTCCGCCCCACGCCCGCCGGTTGCCTGCCTGCTTGGCCCGACCGCCTCCGGCAAGACCGCCGCCGCGCTCGCATTCGCGGCGCGGCGGCCGGTCGAGATCGTGAGCCTCGACTCGGCGCTCGTCTACCGCGAGATGGATATCGGCACCGCGAAACCCGCGCTCGCCGAGCGCGCGCAGGTGCCGCACCATCTGATCGACGTCATCGATCCGGCCGACGCGTACTCGGCCGCCGAATTTCGCTCGGACGCGCTGCGCCTCGTACGCGAGATCCACGCGCGCGGCCGCACGCCGCTGATCGTCGGCGGCACGATGCTCTACTACAAGGCGCTGACGCAAGGGCTCAACGACCTGCCGCCCGCCGACCCCGACGTACGCGCCGCGCTCGACGCCGACGCCGCCCGCGACGGCTGGCCGGCGCTGCATGCGCGGCTCGCCGCGGTGGACCCGGCGAGCGCCGCGCGGCTCGCGCCGAACGATTCGCAGCGCATCCAGCGCGCGCTCGAAATCTACCTGCTGACCGGCCAGCCGATGTCGGCGCTGCTCGCCGCGCCGCCGCGCGTCGACTCGGACGCGAACGCGCCGCCGTGGCGCTTCGCGCCGGTGGCACTCGAACCGTCGGATCGCGGCGTGCTGCACGAGCGAATCGCACAGCGTTTCGATGCGATGCTGGCGGCGGGTTTCATCGACGAAGTCGAGCGGTTGCGCGCGCGCGGCGACCTGCACGCCGGGCTGCCGTCGATGCGCTGCGTCGGCTACCGGCAAGCGTGGGCCTATCTGGACGGCGAAACCGATTACGCGACGATGCGCGACAAAGGCATCTTCGCGACCCGCCAGCTTTGCAAACGGCAACTCACGTGGCTGCGCGCGATGCCGGAACGCATCGTGATCGACTGCTGCGCGGCCGATGCGACACACCTGGCGCTTGCTGCCATCGAGCGAGTACTCGACGCGTGAGCCGGTTCGGGCAGCAGGCTGCCGACCGGCATCGTGTGGGGCGCGCCGGCGTGGACGTCTGCCCCGATCTTCTTGTCCTTTTCCTTGCCGATGGACGCAAAAAAACCGCCCGGCCTGAAGCCGGGCGGTTTGACAGGAATCCGTCATGCATGCATGAATTCTGGCAGCGCCAGAAACGCCAGGCGCCGACGCGGGCTGCGCCCGCCTCACACCACCACAGTCTGCGCCTCGCCTTCGCGGCTTGCGCGCACGGTGCCGATCCGCCACACCTGCTCGCCTGCCGCCGACAGCAGCCCGATCGCCTTGTCCGCGTCCTGCTCGCCGACCACCACCGCCATGCCGATCCCGCAGTTGAACACGCGGTGCATCTCCGCATCCGCGACGCCGCCGTGCTTCTGCAGCCACGAGAAAAGCGGCGGCAGCGGCCACGCGCGGTGGTCCAGCTCGGCGGTCAGGCCCGCGCGCAACACGCGCGGAATGTTCTCGACCAGCCCGCCGCCCGTGATGTGCGCCATCCCCTTCACCGCGAGCTGCGCCATCAGCGCGAGCAGCGGCTTCACGTAGATGCGGGTGGGCGCCATCAGCGCGTCGGCGAGCGAGCGGCCGTCGAAGTCGGCCGCGAGATCGGGCTGCGCGCGCTCGACGATCTTGCGCACCAGCGAAAAACCGTTCGAATGGATCCCGCTCGACGCAAGGCCGAGCACCACGTCGCCCGGCGCGATCGTGCTGCCGTCGATGATCTTGCTCTTTTCGACCGCGCCGACCGCGAACCCCGCCAGATCGTATTCGCCGTCCGGGTACATGCCCGGCATTTCCGCCGTCTCGCCGCCGATGAGCGCGCAGCCAGCCAGCTCGCAGCCCTGTGCGATGCCCTTGACGACCGTCGCGGCGGTGCCCACTTCGAGCTTGCCGCACGCGAAATAGTCGAGGAAGAACAGCGGCTCGGCGCCCTGCACGAGGATGTCGTTCACGCTCATCGCGACGAGGTCCTGGCCGACCGTGTCGTGTTTGTTCAGATGAAACGCCAGCTTCAGCTTGGTGCCGACGCCGTCCGTGCCCGACACGAGCACCGGCTCGCGATACTTCTTCGGCACCTCGAACAGCGCGCCAAACCCGCCGATGCCGCCCAGCACGCCGTCGCGCAAGGTCTTTTTGGCAAAGGGCTTGATCGCGTCGACGAGGGCATCGCCCGCGTCGATGTCGACGCCTGCATCGCGGTAGGACAGGCCTTTGGCGTCAGGGGCGGATTTCGGTCGATTCATGGGGAAGAATGGGGAGGAGCGAGAAGGTCGGTAAAATGCGATTTTACCCGATGCCGGCCGGTTGGCTGGACTTTCCCCGTTCCGACGACACCTGGGAATCCATTTTGCAGCAGAACCCCACCCTTCTCACGCCCTATCAGCGGCGCGCGCTCATCTGGGCCGCGATCGCGCTCAGCCTCGGCCTGCTGTTGTGGCTGCTGCGCGCCGTGCTCACGCCGTTCCTGCTCGGCGCGATTCTCGCGTACATCCTGCAGCCGGGGGTCGCCGCGCTGGTCCGCCGGCGCGTGCCGCGCGGCCTCGCGGCGCTGCTGATGATGCTCGTCTTCACGCTCGCGCTGACCATGCTGATCCTGCTCGTGCTGGTGGTCGTGCAGAAAGAGGGGCCGCAGTTGCGCGAGCAGGTGCCGGCCATGTTCGCGCACCTGAACGCATGGCTGCAGCCGAAGCTCGCGCGCTTCGGCCTCGCCAACGCGCTCGACTTCGGCAGCCTGCGCGACCTCGTGATGAACCAGCTCGAAGGCAGCGCGCAAACCATCGCGCTCTACGCATGGACGTCGATCCGCACCAGCAGCAACGTGATGATCACGGTGATCGGCAACGTCGTGATGGTGCCGCTCGTGCTGTTCTACCTGCTGTACGACTGGAACAGCCTCGTCGCGCGCCTCGAAGTGTTCGTGCCGCGCCGCTGGCTCGACAAGACGCTGCAGCTCGCGCGCGACATGAACCAGATGCTGTCGCAGTACCTGCGCGGCCAGCTCCTCGTGATGGCCGTGCTGGCGGCCTACTATACGGTTGCGCTGACGATCGCCGGCTTCGAGATCGCGCTGCCGGTCGGCATCTTCACGGGCGTCGCGGTGTTCATTCCGTACATCGGCTACGCAACCGGGCTCGCGCTCGCCCTCGTCGCCGCGCTGCTGCAGTTCGGCGACTGGTACGGCTTCGGCGCGGTGGCCATCGTCTACGGGATCGGCCAGATACTCGAGAGCTTCTTTCTCACGCCGCGCCTCGTCGGCGAGCGCATCGGCCTGCATCCGCTCGCGGTGATCTTCGCGCTGCTCGCGTTCGGGCAGCTGTTCGGCTTTTTCGGCGTGCTGCTGGCGCTGCCGGTCAGCGCGATCCTGTCGGTGGCGCTGCGCGAACTGCGCCAGAGCTATCTGTCGAGCGCGCTCTACAGAAACTGACCCCGGGAACTGACCCGCAACGCCTCGGCTCACCTATCCGGCTTTCGACACTGTGCTTCGCCAACTGACGCTCGATCTCGGCACGCCGCCGCCTTCGACATTCGACAACTTCTTCGCCGGCGCGAACGCCGAGCTGCTCGCGCGGCTGCGCGGGCTCGAGGGCGCGCTCGCGGCCGGCCCGCTCGCCGACCGCACGTTCTACATCTGGGGCGAGCCCGGCAGCGGCCGCACGCATCTGCTGCAGGCGCTCGTGCACGAGGCCGCGCCCGGTCACGCGCGGTTCGCCGGGCCGCAGAGCAGCCTTGCCGCGTTCGCCTTCGACCCGCAGGTGGCGCTCTACGCGCTCGACGACTGCGACCGCCTGTCCGGCGCGCAGCAGATCGCGCTGTTCAACCTGTTCAACGAGGTGCGCGCGCACCCGTCGAGCGCGCTCGTCGCCGCCGGCAATGCGGCCCCGATCGGGCTGCACGTGCGGGAAGACCTGCGCACGCGCCTCGGCTGGGGCCTCGTGTTCCAGGTTGCGCCGCTGCCCGACGACGCGAAGGCCGCGGTGTTCAAGCAGGCCGCGCGCGAGCGCGGCATCGTGCTCGCCGACGACGTGCCCGCCTACCTGCTCACCCACTACCGGCGCGACATGCCGAGCCTGATGGCGCTGCTCGACGCGCTCGACCGCTTCTCGCTCGAGCAGAAACGCGCGGTCACGCTGCCGCTGCTGCGGGCGCTGCTCGCCGCGCCGGCCGGCGGCAACCCGGGAACGGCAACCGCTTCACCCGCTTCAAGTAAAATAGGCCCCCATGGCTAATCTCGCTCTGTTCGACCTCGATCACACGCTCATTCCCACCGACAGCGACCACGAATGGGGCCGCTTCATGGTCAGGCACGGCATGGTCGAAGCCGAAAGCTTCGCACGTGAAAACGACCGCTTCTTTGCCGACTACAAGGCCGGCAGGCTGGACATTCACGCCTATCTGGTCGCCATGCTCACGCCGCTGTCGAAATACACGCGCGCGCAGCTCGCTGCGTATCACGAGCAGTACATGCACGAGGTGATCCGGCCCGCGATCCTGCCGGTCGCGCTCGACCTGGTGCGCCGGCATCGCGACGCCGGCGACCTGTGCTGCCTCGTCACCGCGACCAATGCATTCATCACCGGCCCGATCGCCACGGCGTTCGGCATCGACACGCTGATCGCCTGCGAAGCGCAGACCGTGGACGGTCACCCGGATTCGGCCTACACGGGCCGCCCGACCGGCACGCCGAGCTACCGGGAAGGCAAGATCGTGCGCACCGAAGCCTGGCTCGCGTCGCTCGGCAAGAGCTGGCCGGATTTCGAGCGCAGCTATTTCTACAGCGACTCGCACAACGACATTCCGCTGCTCGAAAAAGTCACCGACCCGATCGCGACCAACCCGGACGACACGCTGCGCGCGCATGCGCAGACGCGCGGCTGGCGCATCCTCGACCTCTTCCAACCCACGTGATCAAAAAACTCATTCGCAAGCTGTTCGGACAGGAAGCGGCGCCCGCCGAGGCGCCCGCGCATCCCGCCGGGGAAGCAGACGCCGCCGGCGCGCCGGCCAGGCCCGCGCGGACCCGCCGCAAGCCCGCCCGCGCCGCGCAGGAACCGGATGCACCGGTCATCATTGCCGCCGACATCCACGGCATCGATCCCGCGCTGATATCGCGCAACGCGATCCGCGTCACCGAGGGGCTGCAGAAAGCGGGCTTTCGCGCGTTCATCGTCGGCGGCGCGGTGCGCGACCTGCTGCTCGGCGTCGCGCCGAAAGACTTCGACGTCGCCACCGACGCGACCCCCGACCAGGTGCAGAAGCTGTTCCGCCGCGCGCGGATCATCGGCCGGCGCTTCCAGATCGTGCACGTCCAGTTCGGCCAGGAAATCATCGAAACCTCGACGTTCCGCGCGCTCGTCGACGCCCCCGTCGCCGACGCGCCGCCGCCGCGGCGCCTGAAGCGCGACGAGCTCGACCGGCGCACCCACGCGGTCGACGCGAGCGGCCGCGTGCTGCGCGACAACGTCTGGGGCGAACAGCACGAAGACGCCACGCGGCGCGACTTCACGATCAACGCGATGTATTACGATCCGGCCACGCAAACCGTGCTGGATTACCACAACGGCATGGCCGACGTGCGCGCCCGCCTGCTGCGGATGATCGGCGACCCGGCCACGCGCTACCGCGAAGATCCGGTGCGGATGCTGCGCGTCGTGCGTTTTGCGGCCAAGCTCGGCTTCGAAATCGAAGCCGCGACGCGCGCGCCGATCCGCGAGATGGCCGACCTGATCAACAACGTCCCCGCCGCCCGCCTGTTCGACGAAATGCTGAAGCTGCTGCTGTCGGGCCACGCGCTCGCGTGCCTGCAGCGTCTGCGCGCGGAAGGCCTGCATCACGGCCTGCTGCCGCTGCTCGACGTGGTGCTCGAGCAGCCGCACGGCGAGCGCTTCATCACGCTCGCGCTGAACAGCACCGACGCGCGCGTGCGGGCCGGCAAGCCGGTGTCGCCGGGCTTCCTGTTCGCGACGCTGCTGTGGCACGACGTGCAGCAGCGCTCGCAGAACTACGCCGCCGAAGGCGAGCTCCCGGTGCCCGCACTGCACCGCGCGATGGACGACGTGCTCGACATGCAGACCGAAAAGCTCGCGATCCACAAGCGCTTCTCGTCCGACATGCGCGAGATCTGGGGATTGCAGCTGCGCCTCGAGAAACACGCGGGCCGCGGCGCGCTGAAGCTGCTGGAACACCAAAGATTCAGAGCGGGGTATGATTTCCTCCTGCTACGCTGCGAATCGGGCGAACTCGACGAGTCGACCGGCGCGTGGTGGACAGCCTTCATCGAAGCCGACCCCGCCGGGCGCGAGAGCCTGCTCGCCGAGGGCGGCAAGGACCGCAGTCCGCGCAAGCGGCGGCGGCGCGGCGGCGCCCGCAACCGCCAGACGGGCGACGGCGCGGACGAAGGCGGCACGGCGGCCGAGCGCGCGGCCGCCGGTGCGGACCGCGCCGGCCCGCACGAGGACTGACGCGCGCCGGCAAGCCGCCGGTCGAAAAATAGTCGCAGGAAGTGATGCCATGACGGTTGCCTATCTCGGTCTCGGCGCAAATCTCGGGGATGCGCGCCAGACCCTGAAAGACGCGGTGGTCTGCCTTGCCCAGCAGCACGCCATCACCGTGCTCGCGAAGTCGAGCCTGTATCGCACGGCCCCGATCGACGCCGGCGGCGACGACTACCTGAATTGCGTCGTGAAGCTCGACACGACGCTGTCGGCGCGGCATCTGCTCGCGTTGTGCCACAAGATCGAGTTGCACTTCGGCCGCGAGCGGCCCTACCGCAACGCGCCGCGCACGCTCGATCTCGACATCCTGCTGTACGGCGAGCACACCGTCGAAGAGCCCGACCTGATCATCCCGCATCCGCGCCTCACCGAGCGCGCGTTCGCGCTCGTGCCGCTCGTCGAGCTCGCACCGGATCTCGTGATTCCGTCGAGAGGCCGCGCCGACGCGCATCTGGCCGCGGTCGCCCCGCAGCGCATCGAAAAGCTCCGGTCCCCCTGCCAGTGCCCGCTGCTGAACGCGGCGGCGGAGCAGGAGCGCGTCCCGGCCGACGCCGCGCGGGGCCCCTGCCCATGAACGCAACGCCCCTGACGGTCAGCGCACCGCAGTTGCGGCCGCCGTTTCGCTACATCGCGATCGAAGGCCCGATCGGCGTCGGCAAGACGTCGCTCGCCCGGCGCCTCGCCGAACGCTGGTCGATGCATCCGTTGTTCGAACGGCCGCAGGACAACCCGTTCCTCGAACGCTTCTACCGCGACACCGCACGCTACGCGCTGCCCACGCAGCTGCACTTCGCGCTGCAGCGCGCGCAGCAGGCCGAGGAAGTCGCCGCCGTTCACGCGGCCGGCACGCCGCTGATCGCGGACTTCATGACGCAGAAGAACGACATCTTCGCGCGGCTCACGCTGCCCGACGACGAATGGCAGCTCTATCGCGTGCTCGCCGCAAAGCTCGCCGCCGAAGCGCGCGCGAGCGCGCCCGCGCCGGACTTCGTCGTCTACCTGCAGGCGAGCCCCGAGGCGCTGTACGCGCGCATCCAGCGCCGCGCGCTGCCGATGGAACTGCAGATTCCAGACGCGTATCTGCGCGCGCTGTGCGACGCGTACAACACGTTCTTCTACCACTACGACCGCACGCCGGTCTTGACGGTCAACGCGGAACACCTGAATCCGCTCGAATCCGACGCGGACCTCGCGCTGCTGGTCGAGCGCATCGAGACGATGCGCGGGCGCAAGGAAAGCTTTGTCAAAGGCATGCCGCGCTGAAGCGGCGTCGCCCTCCCTCATTTCCACGGATGTCTTTATGACTTATTTGCAGGAGCCGAGCCGCAGCGCGATGACCGTTCCGAAGCTGCAGTCCATGCGTGACGCCGGTGAGCGCATCGTCATGCTCACCTGCTACGACGCGAGCTTCGCGGCGCTGCTGGACCGCGCCGGCGTGGACGTGCTGCTGATCGGCGACTCGCTCGGCAACGTGCTGCAAGGCCAGGTGACGACGCTGCCGGTCACGCTCGCCGAGATCGCCTACCATACCGCCTGCGTTGCGCGCGCGCGTCCGTCGGCGCTGGTCGTGGCGGACCTGCCGTTCGGCACGTACGGCACCCCGGAAGCCGCGTTCGCGAGTTCGGTGGAGCTGATGCGCGCCGGCGCGCAGATGGTGAAGCTCGAAGGCGGCGAATGGCTGGCCGGGACGATCCGCAGTCTCGTCGAGCGTGCCGTGCCGGTGTGCGCGCACATCGGGCTGACCCCGCAGTCGGTACATGCGTTCGGCGGGTTCAAGGTGCAGGGCAAGACCGAGGCCGCCGCGAGCCAGTTGCTGCGCGATGCGCGCGCGGTCCAGGAGGCCGGAGCCCAGCTGATCGTGCTGGAAGCCGTCCCGGCGGCGCTCGCCGCCGAGGTGACGAAGCAGTTGCGGATTCCGACCATCGGGATCGGCGCGGGCATTGATTGCTCGGGGCAGGTGCTGGTGCTGCACGACATGCTGGGCATTTTCCCCGGCAAACGCCCGCGCTTCGTGAAGGATTTCATGCACGGCCAGCCGAGCATCGCCGCCGCGGTCGAGGCGTACGTGCGCGCGGTGCGAGACGGCTCGTTCCCGGGCGCCGAGCATTCGTTCTGAGCAGACGCACGGTGCGCCTCGACTGACACGAAAGGCGTGTGCGCCTGCGTGCTCACGCGCGCGGCGTGCTGCCGCCGGTGACGAAGACGTCGTGTGCGGCGTTACAGAACGCGCGCCGGCAGCGCGCCGCGCAGCGCGTTGCAGATCATCAGCGCCTGCGCGCGGCGGACGTCGTCCAGTGTCAGCACCCGCTCGGCGGCGCCCAGCGCCGGGTCGTCGAGCAGCACCGCGCGCATCACGCCCGGCAGCGCCCCCGACGCAACGGGTGGCGTCCACCAGCGTCCGTCGATCTGGACGAAGACGTTCGAGCGGCCGCCTTCGGTCAATTCTCCGCGCGTGTTGAAAAACAGCACGTCGAAGCCGCCTTGCGCCTCCGCCGCGCGCCACGCCCGATCGTAGTCCGCGCGGCGGGTCGTCTTGTGCCGCAGCAGCGGGTCGGTCGCGTCGGTGGGGGTGAAACCGTGCTCCGGCGCGAGCAGCACGCCCGCGACCGGATCGCCCAGCGCAGCAAGCGGCGCGGCGCCGATCTGCACGGCGCCGTCCTTCGCGAGCGCGAGCCTCACGCGATGCGGCTGCCCCGCCGGCAACGCGGCGCACTGCGCCGCCAGTTGCGCGCGCAGCGCCGCTTCGTCATGCCTGAAGCCCAACCAGGCCGCGCTGGCGGCGAGCCGCGCGAGATGCCGTTCGAGGTGGCGCACGCCCGCTTCGCGGGTTGCATAGAGCGTTTCGAACAGCGCAAAGCCAGGATCGGCTTCCGTGAAAAAGCGCGCTTTCAATTGGCACTCCGCATATTCTTCGGCGGCGACGCTGTCGAGCACGATCCCCGCGCCGACGCCCAGCGTCCCGGGCCGCAAGGCCGTATCCACGGCGGCCGGCTGCAGCGTCAGCGTGCGGATCGCGACCGACAGGCAGAAGTCGCCACAGGCCGCCGGCTCGTGGCCGGCCGGGGCGTCGAGCCAGCCGATCGCGCCGGTGTACAGGCCGCGCGGCGTGCTTTCGAGCGTCTCGATCAGTTGCATCGTGCGGTGCTTCGGCGCGCCGGTGATCGAGCCGCACGGAAACAGCGCGCGCAGCACCTCGGCAAATGGCGTCGATACAGGAAGCCGGGCCTCGACGGTGGACGTCATCTGCCAGACCGACGCATACGGCTCGACCGCGAACAGCGCCGGCACCGTGACGGAGCCGGTCTCGGCCACGCGCGACAGATCGTTGCGCAGCAGGTCGACGATCATCACGTTTTCAGCACGGTTCTTCGGGTCGCGCGCGAGAAAATCGGCCGCTTGCCGGTCGGCCCGGGCGTCGTCCGGATGGCGCGGGGCCGTGCCCTTCATCGGACGGGTGCGCAGCAGCGTCCCGCGCTTTTCGACAAACAACTCCGGCGAGCACGACAGCACCCAGTGGTCGCCGGGCAGCGCGATCAGCGCGCCGTACGGCACGGGCTGCCGCTCGCGCAGGCGTCGGTAGAGCGCGAGCGGCGAGCCGAATGCGTCGAACGCGAGCCGGTACGTGTAGTTGACCTGGTAGGAATCGCCCTCGCGCAGCGCCGCGTGAATCGCGTCGATCGCCGCGCCGAACTGCGGCGCGTCGACGCTGGCGCGCACGCGCGCCGCGCCCGCGACACCGGGCTCGTGTGTACCGCTGTCGACGCCCGCCAGCCACGCGCGCACGTCGTCGTCCGCGAGTCGCGCGCAATGCGCGAACAGCAAAATGCGCAGCGCCGCGGCGGCGTGCGGCAAGGCCGGCGGGTCGGCGGACACGGCGCCGTCCCCCGGCGGTACGCCCGCATGCGACGGTGCGCGGCCGAACACGATTTGCGCCCCGAACGCATAGTCCGCGAGCACGACCGCATGCAGGCCGGCGCGCAGATCGGCGCTCACCGCATCGCACACGGCCTCCAGCTGCGTGGCGTCGGTGCAGACCCGCTCGTGCCGAAAGCCCGTGTAGAGACGGCTCGCGCGCCGCGCCGCCGTCGCGCCGCAGTCGTCGAGCAACGCGAATACGGCGCCGCGATCGTCCATCATGTGACCTGTCGCTACCTTCCGCCCGCGCTCAGTCGAAGAAGCTCTTCACGCGGTCGAACCAGCTCTTGCTTTGCGGGCTGTGGCGCGCGCCGCCTTCGACCAGCGAGCGCTCGAACTGCTGCAGCAGTTCGCGCTGCGGCTCGGTGAGCTTGACCGGCGTCTCCACCTGCACATGCACGTACAGGTCGCCGGCGATGCTCGAGCGCAGCCCCTTGATGCCCTTCCCGCGCAGCCGGAACGTCTTGCCCGACTGGGTGCCCTCGGGCACCGTGAAGCTCGCGCGGCCCGCGAGCGTCGGCACTTCGATCTCGCCGCCGAGCGCGGCGGTGGTGAACGGAATCGGCATCTGGCAATGCAGGTCGTCGCCGTCGCGCTCGAACACCGTGTGCGGCTTGATGTGGATCTCGACGTACAGGTCGCCGGACGGTCCGCCGTTGATGCCCGGCTCGCCGTTGCCGGCCGAGCGGATGCGCATTCCGTCGTCGATACCCGCCGGAATCTTCACTTCCAGCGTCTTGGTTTCCTTCACCTTGCCCGCGCCGTGGCAGTGTACGCAGGGCTCCGGAATGTAGCTGCCGGTGCCGTGGCACTTCGGGCAGGTCTGCTGGATGCTGAAGAAGCCCTGCGACATGCGCACCGCACCCGAGCCGTTGCAGGTCGGGCAGGTCTCGGGCTTGGTGCCGGGCTTCGCGCCCGAGCCGTGGCAGATCTCGCACGACACCCAGCTCGGCACGCGGATCTGCGTGTCGTAGCCGTGCGCGGCCTGCTCCAGCGTGATTTCCATGCTGTAGCGCAGATCGGCGCCGCGATACACCTGCGGGCCCGCGCGGCCGCGACCGCCACCGCCACCGCCACCCGCGGCCTGGCCGAAGATGTCGCCGAAGATGTCGCCGAACGCGTCGGCAAAGCCGCCGAAACCCTGCGCGCCGGCGCCGCCCATGTTCGGGTCGACGCCCGCGTGGCCGTACTGGTCGTAAGCCGCGCGCTTTTGCGTGTCCGAGAGCATTTCATAGGCTTCCTTCACTTCCTTGAAATGCTCTTCCGCATCCTTGTTGCCCGGATTGCGGTCGGGGTGGTGCTTCATCGCGAGCTTGCGATAAGCCTTCTTGATTTCGTCGTCGCTTGCGTTCTTGGCGACGCCCAGAACCTCGTAGTAATCCCGTTTCGCCATATCGGTTCAACGCTCGCCGCGCGGTGTGGGCGCGACGGCTCCTCTTGAATGCTGGAGTCTAGCGACTCGTCCGGCCGCCGCTCGCCCGCGACCAGCGCGAACGGGCAACGCCCTCCATAAAACGAACGTGCCCGGAGAGCCGAAAGGCTCGCCAGGCGCGATACTGCCTTGCAGGCGCCAGCCCCTGAAGCGAGCCGGACCTCGTGCAGCCGGCCGCACACGCTGCCGTGTGCGGCTTTACGGTCAGACGGCGACCTGGCTTTAGTCCTTCTTCACTTCCTTGAACTCCGCGTCCACCACGTCGTCCTGCGGCTCGCCCGCGCCGCCCGCCGACGCGCCCGCACCCGCCGCGCCGGCCGCCCCCGCCGCTGCCGCGCCCGCGGCACCCTGGGCCGCCTGCATGTCGGCGTACATCTTTTCGCCGAGCTTCTGCGACGCGGTGGCGACCGCCTCGATCTTCGCCTCGATCGTGGCCTTTTCGCTCGCGCTGTTTTTCAGCGTGTCTTCGAGGTCCTTCAGCGCGGTCTCGATCTTTTCCTTCTCGCCCGCGTCCAGCTTGTCGCCGTACTCGGTCACCGCCTTCTTCGTGCTATGCACGAGCGCGTCGCCCTGGTTGCGCACGTCGGCCAGCTCGCGCAGCTTGTGATCTTCCTCGGCGTTCGCCTCGGCGTCCTTCACCATGCGCTCGATCTCGCCCTCGGACAGGCCCGAGTTCGCCTTGATCGTGATGCGGTTTTCCTTGCCGGTCGCCTTGTCCTTCGCGCCGACGTGCAGGATCCCGTTCGCGTCGATGTCGAACGTCACCTCGATCTGCGGCACGCCGCGCGGCGCCGGCGGAATGCCTTCGAGGTTGAACTCGCCGAGCAGCTTGTTGCCGGCCGCCATCTCGCGCTCGCCCTGGAACACCTTGATCGTCACCGCCGACTGGTTGTCGTCCGCGGTCGAATAGACCTGCGCGTGCTTGGTCGGGATCGTGGTGTTCTTGTTGATCATCTTCGTCATCACGCCGCCGAGCGTCTCGATGCCGAGCGACAGCGGGGTCACGTCGAGCAGCAGCACGTCCTTGCGGTCGCCCGACAGCACCTGGCCCTGGATCGCCGCACCGACGGCCACCGCTTCGTCCGGGTTCACGTCGCGGCGCGGATCCTTGCCGAAGAACTCCTTCACCTTTTCCTGCACCTTCGGCATGCGCGTCATGCCGCCGACGAGAATCACGTCGTCGATTTCGCCGACCTTCACGCCCGCGTCCTTGATCGCGATACGGCACGGCTCGATCGTGCGCTCGATCAGTTCCTCGACGAGCGCCTCGAGCTTCGCGCGGGTGATCTTCAGGTTCAGGTGCTTCGGACCCGACGCGTCGGCCGTGATGTACGGCAGGTTGATTTCGGTCTGCTGGCTCGACGACAGCTCGATCTTGGCCTTTTCGGCCGATTCCTTCAGGCGCTGCAGCGCGAGCACGTCCTTCGACAGGTCGACGCCCTGCTCCTTCTTGAACTCGCCGATGATGTAGTCGATGATGCGCTGGTCGAAGTCCTCGCCGCCGAGGAACGTGTCGCCGTTGGTCGACAGCACTTCGAACTGCTTCTCGCCGTCCACGTCCGCGATTTCGATGATCGAGATGTCGAACGTGCCGCCGCCGAGGTCGAACACCGCGATCTTGCGGTCGCCCTTCTCGGACTTGTCGAGGCCGAACGCGAGCGCGGCCGCGGTCGGCTCGTTGATGATGCGCTTGACTTCGAGGCCGGCGATGCGGCCCGCGTCCTTGGTCGCCTGACGCTGGCTGTCGTTGAAGTAGGCCGGCACCGTGATCACGGCTTCGCTGACCGTTTCGCCGAGGTAGTCTTCGGCGGTCTTCTTCATCTTGCGCAGCACTTCAGCCGAGATTTGCGGCGGCGCGAGCTTCTGGCCGCGCACTTCCACCCAGGCGTCGCCGTTGTCCGCCTTCACGATGCTGTACGGCATCAGGCCGATGTCCTTCTGCACTTCCTTTTCCTCGAAGCGCCGGCCGATCAGCCGCTTGACCGCATACAGCGTGTTGCGCGGGTTGGTGACCGACTGACGCTTCGCGGGTGCGCCGACGAGGATTTCGCCGTCTTCCATGTACGCGATGATCGACGGCGTGGTGCGCGCACCTTCCGAATTCTCGATCACCTTGACCTGGTTGCCTTCCATGATCGCCACGCACGAATTGGTCGTGCCGAGGTCGATACCGATGATTTTGCCCATTTTTACCCATCTCCTGACTTTGATCGCTGCGGGGTGTGCGCTGAACGCGTCTGGCAGCAACGCACACTGCCTTCAATTCAGACCTACCCTCAACATGAGAGCGTCCGGATCGTTTTCAAGACCCTTTACCCGATCCGGTCTTTAATTTTTTTCAATCGCCGGCCCGTTGCGCCGCGCGAAGCGCCGCTCCCGACCCGATCCGCCCGCATGCTGCCGGTCGACCGGCGCGGCCCCGGCGACGGGCAGCGCGCCCGGTTCGGCCGGCGGCGCGCACGGGCGGGATGACGCGCCGGGCGCTTACTTCGACTGGGCGACCGTCACGAGCGCCGGACGCAGCACGCGGTCGGCGATCACGTAACCCTTCTGCAGCACGGACACGACCGTGTTCGGCTCCTGGTCGGCCGGCACCATCGAAATGGCCTGGTGGCGGTGCGGGTCGAACTTCTCGCCGACCGGGTTCAGCGGCACGACGCGCCCTTTCTCCAGCGCGTTGCTCAGCTGGCGCAGCGTCAGCTCGACGCCCTCCTGGACTTTCTGCAGGTCGTCGCTCGAATGCGCGAGCGCGGCTTCCAGGCTGTCGACCACCGGCAGCAGGTGCTCGGCGAAGCTCTCGATCGCGAACTTGTGCGCCTTCGCGACGTCTTCCTGGGCGCGGCGGCGCACGTTCTCGGTCTCGGCCTTCGCGCGCAGAAAGCTCTCCTGGAGCTCGACGAGCTTCGCCCGCGCGTCGGCCAGCGCGGCCTCGGTGGCGGCGAAGTCGGGCGCGGCGCCTGCGGCGGCCTGCGCGTCGTGCGGCGCCGCTTCAGCGGCCGGATGCGCGGCCTCGTCGGCGGGCGTGGGATTCTGGCTCGTCGGGTTCTCTTGCGTATTTTCCATGTCGCTGAACGTCTTCAAAAAGTGGATGCCCGGATGGCCAGGCGCGCGGACAACAGGCCACTGTTGCCGGCACACCACAACGACCATCACTCCTCGCGAGCGCATATGGTGGCTCGCGGCGCCATTTCAAGCGCCTTCGGCAAATTTTTTGCACCGCAACAGTGCAGGCGAAATCCGCCGTTACAACGATTACCGCGCGTTCAACCGATTCGGATTGAGCGCCCCTGCAGACTGACCTAAACTGGACTCGTACACGCGAAAAACCGCGTTTACCCGGAGCGGCGCCGGGTCGGGCAACACCGCTTGCCGCAGTGCAACATTCGAATCCTGCGAGGAAGTACCGTGAAACTGACCTTTGCTATCGCGGGGATCGCGCTAGTGCTCATCGCGGGGACCACCACCATCTGCATGTCGGGCGCCGTCAACGACAGCACCGTGGAGTACGGGGGCATCCACGCCACCTTCGAGCAACTGCTCAATCCCCACCTGAAAGTTTGTCGATAATGCGGCGGTCGCGCTTGGTCGGCCGTCCGTGCAGCGCGGCGGCCGGTTCGCGGAACGTCCGGCGCCGCTCGAGTTCCTGCTGCCGCCTGGCGATGCTCTCCGCGGTTTCCGCGTAAAGCGTCTGCGCGACGCTCGCCGGGCCGCGCACGTCGCACACGCCCAGCACCTCGATCTGCCAGACGAGCCCTTCGCTCTCCACCTCGACGAGATCCCCGACCCGCACGTCCTTGGCGGGCTTGACCGTCGCGCCGCCGATCCGCACCCGCCCCTTCTCGACGGCGTCCGCCGCGAGCGAGCGCGTCTTGAAGAAGCGCGCGGCCCACAGCCATTTGTCGATGCGCAGACGCGCACCCGGTTCGGTCGAAATCCTGTAGTTCATGACTCTGTCTTGCGCGGTGCGCGCGTCGAAACAACCCGTACAGCCCGAGCGGAATGCGGCCGCATGACGGGCCCGGACGCCGCGGCGCCGGGGCGCCGGCCGGGGCGCCGCGCGTTCATCCAGCAGATGGCAGGGCGCCCGCGCGTCACGCCGCCGCGGCGCCGGCCAGCGCTACCTGCGCGGGCCAGCCCTGCAGGTTTTGCGCGACGATCTCGCCCAGCGCGGCAATCCACGCCGGCGACGCGTTCAGGCACGGGATCCGGTGAAACTCGGTGCCGCCCGCCTGCCGGAACGCGTCGCGCACCTCCATGCCGATCTCCTCGATCGTTTCGAGGCAGTCGGCGGTAAAGCCCGGGCAAAACACGTCCGCGCGCCGCACGCCGGCCGCGCCGAGTTCCCTGAGCGTCGGCTCGGTATAGGGCTGCAGCCATTCGGCCTTGCCGAAGCGCGACTGAAACGTCACGCGGCACTCGACCGGCGTCAGCCCGAGCGCCTGCATCAGCATTGCGGCGCTGTGCTGGCACTGGTCGTGGTACGGGTCGCCCAGGTCGAGCGTGCGTTTGGGTACGCCGTGAAAGCTGAGCACGAGCTTGTCGCCGGCCGCGAAATCCGGCGCGCCGTGCGTATGCCAGTAGTGGCGCACCTGCGCCGCGAGCGCGGCTATGTAAGCAGGATGGTCCGCGTAGTGGCGCACCGTGCGGATTTCGAGCTGGTTGCGCATGCGGGCGAGCGCCGCAAACGCGGCGTCGAACGCGGTGGCCGTGGTCGAAGACGAATACTGCGGGTACATCGGCATCAGCAGCACGCGCTCCGCGCCGGCGAGCTTCAGCTGGTTCAGCACCGCGGGAATGCCCGGCACGCCGTAGCGCATCGCGTGATCGACGAGCGTGGTGTAGCCGTTTGCATGCAGCAGCTGGCGCAGCGCTTCGACCTGCTTTTCCGTATGCACGCGCAGCGGCGAGCCCTCGGGCGTCCACACGGACGCATATTTGCGCGCCGACGACCGGCCGCGCAGCGGCAGGATGACGAGCCGCAGCAACACCTGCCAGAGCGGCGCCGGAATTTCGACCACCCGCGGGTCCGACAGGAACTGCGCCAGGTAGCGGCGCACCGCGCGGGGCGTGGGCGCGTCGGGCGTGCCGAGATTGATCAGCAGCACCGCCACGCGATGCGCACCCGCAGGCTGGGAGGGTCGCTCGAGATCGAAACGCATAAGCGGGAAGAGGCGCCGCGCACGGCGGCAAACGGTTCAGTGGAGACCATTATAGCGGCGCGGCCGACCGCCCATAGCCGGCCATCCGGCCAATGGTCGCCGCGCGCGGCAGCGTGCATCATGCAGGAATGCGTTGCCGGCGCTACTGCTGGCTGAGCGACAGCGACAATAGCCGGGCCGTGATGTCGACGATCGGAATCACGCGGTTGTACGCCATCCGCGTCGGCCCGATCACGCCCAGCGTGCCGACGATCTTGCCGTTCACCTCGTACGGCGCGGTCACGACGCTCATTTCCTCGATCGGGACGAGATTCGACTCGCCGCCGATGAAAATCTGCACGCCCTGTGCGTGGCTCGACACGTCGAGCAACTGAAGGAGGCTGGTCTTTTGGTCGAACACGTCGAACAGTTTGCGCAGCCGCGCCATGTCGGACGACAGGTCGGCTACTTCGAGCAGGTTGCGCTCGCCCGAGATCAGCACGGTCTCGCCGGTATCGCTCTCGTCCGTGCTGGCGGTGACGGCCGCATGCATCAGCGAGGTCATGTCGCCGCGCAGCTGGTCGATTTCCTCGCGCAGGCGTCGCCGCACCTCGTCGAACGACAGCCCGGCGAAGTGCGCGTTGATGTAGTTGGACGCCTCGACGAGTTCGGCCGGCGAAAAATCGCGCTGGGTCGCCATGATGCGGTTCTGCACATCGCCTTCCGGCGTGACGATGATCAGCAGGATGCGCTTGTCGGACAGGCGCATGAATTCGACCTGCTTGAACACGTGGCTGCGCCGCGGCGTCAGCACGACGCCGGCGAACTGCGACAGGTTGGACAGCACGCTTGCCGCGGCCGCGACGATCTTCTGCGGCTCGCCCGCCTGCAGCCGGGTCTTGACGGTGCGGGTCACCGCCGCCTCGTCCTCCGCGGACTCGACCGTCAGCATGGTGTCGACGAACAGCCGGTAGCCGCGCGGCGTCGGCACGCGCCCGGCCGACGTATGCGGGCTCGCGACGAGTCCCAGTTCCTCGAGATCGGACATCACGTTGCGGATCGTCGCCGGGCTCAGCTCCAGCCCCGAGTAGCGCGACAGCGTGCGCGAGCCGACCGGCTGACCTTCAGCGATATATCGCTCGATCAACGTTTTGAGGAGGGTTTGTGCGCGAGGATCTAGCATGAGTGAAAATTTTAGCTCAATGACACGGCGACCGCGAGCGGCCCGATACGGCCGTCCGTTGCGGCAGGATTGCGCGGCACGGTGCGTCATCCGGTGCCGGCGGGCGCGTCGCGCCGCGCGTCCGCCGCCTGCCATCGGAACCAGACCATTCTAACGATAATCCGGTGCCGCCCCCTTCCCCCGCCTGGGCGCCGCCCCGTCGGCGCGGGCGGTTCTTTTCGGTCCCCACCTATGGTGTAATGCCGGCATGCACGCTACCAGCCAGTTCCGGACCGTCGCGCTCGTCGGGCGCAGCCATACGCCAGGCATCGGCGAGCCGCTGACCGCGCTCGCCGCCTGCATCGCAAAACGCGGCTTCGACGTCGTTTTCGAAGCCGAGACCGCGCGCGAAATCGGCGTGAGCGAATATCCCGCGCTACGGCCCGCGGAGATCGGCGCACGCGCGGACGTCGCCGTGGTGCTGGGCGGCGACGGCACGATGCTCGGCATCGGCCGCCAGCTCGCGCCTTACCGCACGCCGCTGATCGGCATCAACCACGGGCGCGTCGGCTTCATCACCGACATCCCGATCGCGCGGATGCAGGAGCTGGTTCCGCAGATGCTCGGCGGCCATTTCGAGCGGGAGGAACGCACGCTGCTCGAAGCGCGCATCGTGCGCGGCGGCAACCCGATCTATCACGCGCTCGCGTTCAACGACGTGGTGGTGAACCGCAGCGGTTTCTCCGGGATGGTCGAGCTGCACGTCGAGGTGGACGGCCGCTTCATGTACAACCAGCGCTCGGACGGGCTGATCGTCGCCACGCCGACCGGCTCGACCGCGTACGCCCTGTCGTCGGCCGGACCGATCCTGCATCCGCAGCTGCAGGGCATCGTGCTGGTGCCGATCGCGCCGCACGCGCTGTCGAACCGCCCCATCGTGCTGCCGGACGACTCGAAAGTCAGCGTGCGCTTCGTCGCCGGGCGCGACGTCAATGTGAATTTCGACATGCAGTCGTTCACCGCGCTGGAGCACGACGACACGATCGAGGTGCGCCGCTCGCGCCACACGGTGCCGCTGCTGCACCCGGTCGGCTACAGCCATTACGCGACCCTGCGCAAGAAGCTGCACTGGAACGAATATCCGTCTCACGAAGACGACAGCAAACTCTGAGCCCACCGCCGCAACCGGCCCCCACGCCCCTCCGACGACGCCCATGCTCCGCCACCTCTCGATACGCGACTTCGTCATCGTCGCCGCGCTCGATCTCGAGTTCGACAGCGGCTTCACCGTCTTCTCAGGCGAAACCGGCGCCGGCAAATCGATCCTGATCGATGCGCTCGCGCTCACGCTCGGCGCGCGCGCCGATGCGAGCGTGGTGCGCACCGGCCAGGCGCGCGCGGACCTCACCGCCGAGTTCGACACGCACGCGCACGTCGAACAATGGCTCGACACGCAAGCGTTCGGCCCCGCCGGCAGCGACGACCCGCACGGCGGCACCGTGATGCTGCGCCGCGTAGTCGACGCGAGCGGACGCTCGCGCGCATTCATCAACGGCACCGCCGCGACGCTCGCGCAACTGCGCGAGCTCGGCGAGATGCTCGTCGACATTCACGGCCAGCACGCCCATCAGCTGCTGATGCGGCCGGACGCGCAACGCACGCTGTTCGACACGCATGCGGGCCTCGGCGCCATCGCGGACGCGGTGGGACGCGCATGGCGCACGTGGCGCGACGCGGCGCAAGCGGTCGAAACGGCGAAGACGCGCGACCGCGAGCTGCAGCTCGAGCGCGAGCGGCTCGCATGGCAGCTCGCCGAGCTCGACCGGCTCGCGCCGCAACCGGGCGAGTGGGAAGAGGTCAACGCGGAATACAACCGCTTGTCGCACTCGGCCAGCCTGATCGACGGCGTGCAGGGCGCGCTCGCGGCACTGTCGGAATCCGATGAGGCGATGCTCACGCAGCTCGCGGCCGTCATCTCGAAGCTGCGCGATCTGGCCGACATCGATCCCGCGCTGAGCGACGCGCTCGCCGCGCTCGAACCGGCCGAAATCCAGCTCCAGGAAGCCGCCTATTCGCTCAGCCACTACGCGCAACGGCTCGAACTCGATCCGCAGCGGCTTGCGCAGCTCGAAAAGCGCGTCGACGCGCTGCATTCGGCGGCGCGCAAGTTCCGCCTGCAACCGCACACGCTCCCCGACGAGCACACGGCCCGCCGTGCGCAACTCGCCGCGCTCGACGCCGCGACGGATCTCGAAAGCCTGCACGCCGCCGAAGCCAGGGCGCGCGACGCCTACCTGGCCGACGCGAAGCAGTTGTCGAAGGCGCGCGCGAAGGCCGCGAGAGCGCTGGGCGCCGCGGTGACGACCGGCATGCAGGAACTGTCGATGAAGGGCGGCAGTTTCGAGGCCGCGCTCGTCGCGCTGCCCGAGGGCGGCGCGCATGGCCTCGAACAGGTGGAGTTCCGCGTCGCGGGCCATGCGGGGGTGCCGCTGCGGCCGCTCGCGAAAGTGGCCTCGGGCGGCGAACTCGCGCGCATCAGCCTCGCGCTCGCGGTGATTGCGAGCGCAGCGAGCCCCACCCCGACGCTGATCTTCGACGAGGTGGATACCGGCATCGGCGGCGGCGTCGCCGAAGTGGTCGGGCGGCTGCTGCATCAACTCGGCGCAACGCGCCAGGTGCTGTGCGTCACCCACCTGCCGCAGGTCGCTGCGCGCGGCGACCATCACTTCCAGGTCGCGAAAGCCTCGGACGGCAAGCGCGGCACGCTCAGCACGGTCACGCCGCTCGACCGGGCGAGCCGCATCGAGGAAGTCGCACGGATGCTGGGCGGCCTCGAAATCACCGCCACGACACGCAAACACGCGAAGGAAATGCTGACCGCCTGAGCGCCGCCGCGTGAGCGCGGCGCGGGCTGGGCGCGGGCTGGGCGCGGGCTGGGCGCGGGCTGGGCGCGGGCTGGGCGCGGGCTGGGCGCGGGCTGGGCGCGGGCTGGGCGCGGGCTGGGCGCGGGCTGGGCGCGGGCTGGGCGCAGGCTGGGCGCAGGCTGGGCGCAGGCTGGGCGCAGGCTGGGCGCAGGCTGGGCGCAGGCTGGGCGCACACAACGCACCGCATGCCCGCCACTTCCGCTGATCCGCGCGAGCCCCCCATGCGCGCCCGCCACGCCCCCTGCTCGCGCGCCTAACCGAACACCCTTCGCCACAACGCCTGCACCGCCTCGCGCTCGGCCGCCACGGTAGCGGGCTCGACGCGCGCCTTCTCCATGCCGTCGAGCCGCAGCTTGTGCTGCAGCTTCCGGTAGGTCCGGTAGGCCGCGCCGACCGTCTCGGCCTCGGCCTCGCTCATCATCCCGAAGCGCGACACTTCGCGCAGCAGCGCGATATTGCCGGTGTTGCGGATCAGTTCGGGATCGCGCGTCGCGTGCAGCAGCACCCAGTACTGAACCGTGAACTCGATGTCGACCATCCCGCCGCGGTCGTGCTTGAGATCGAACAGCGCGGTATGGTTCGGGTGCCCCGCCTCGACCCGCGCACGCATCTCGACGATCTCCGTCGCGAGCGGCCCGGCCTCGCGCGGCGTCGTCAGCACCTGCTCGCGGATCGCCTCGAACTTCGCGCCGATCTGCGCATCGCCCGCGCAGTAGCGCGCCCGCGTCAAGGCCTGATGCTCCCAGACCCACGCGGTGTTCGCCGCGTCGCCCTCGCGTAGCTGGTAGCGCCGGAATGCGTCGAGATCCGTGACGAGCAGGCCCGATTCGCCGTTCGGCCGCAAGCGCAGATCGACGTCGAACAGCGTGCCGGCGCCGGTCGCCATCGTGAGCCAGGTGATCAGACGCCGGGTGAACATGGCGTAGATTTCGGCCGCGTTCTCGTCGGGATCATCGTAGAGAAAGATCAGATCGAGATCCGACGCGTAGCCCAGTTCCTTGCCGCCGAGCTTGCCGTAGGCGATCGCCGCAAAGCGCGGCGCATCGCGATGACGCCGCGCGAACTGCTTCCACACCGTTTCGAGCGTGACGTCGAGCACCGCGTCCGCGAGCTCCGAGAGCCGGTCGCTCACGTGCTCGACGCTCAACCTGCCGGCCAGATCGATCAGCAGGATGCGGAACACTTCCGCCTGGTGCGCGTGGCGCAGCAGGTCCATCTGCTGCTCGGCGCCGTCGGCCGCCGCGAGGCGCGCGCGCAAACCGCGCTTGAACTCGGCCCAGTCGAACGGACTCGCGATCGCTTCGTCGTCGAGCAGTTCATCGAGCAACTGCGGATGTCGGATCAGATAACCCGCCCCCCAGTGCGTTGCGCCCAGCACTGACAGCACTCGATGCAAGGCCTGCGGATATTCGGTCAAAAGTGCGAGATACGCGCCGCGGCGGCTCACCGCTTCGAGCAGATCGAAAAAGCGCGCGACGGTGTCGCCGCGCCGCTGCGCCGGCTCGAGCGTGCGCGCGGCTTCGAGCGCGCGCTGCGCGACGCTGTCGAAGCGCTGGCGGCTGCGCTCGGGCAGCCCGGCATAACGCGACGACTGCCACAGCGCGCGCAGCCGCGCGAGCAGGCTGGCCGGCTCGCCGATGCCGAGCTCGACGAGGCGCGCGGCGAGCGCCTCGTCCGCGCTTTCGTCGGCGAGCGCGCTGCTCCACACCCACGCGGCCGCGCCGTCTTCCGGCGCGCCGCAGCCGGCGCGCCCGTTCACCTTGTCGGCGAAGATCTGGTCGAACTGCCGCTCGACCAGCTCGCGGTGCGTATCGAGCTGCGCCATCAGCGCCGCATAGTCGTCGAAACCCATCGACTGCGCGAGCGCCGCGCGCTCGTCGGGATCGACCGGCATCGCATGCGTCTGCGCGTCGTTGCGGTACTGCAGCCGGTGTTCGAGCTGGCGCAGAAAGCGGTACGCGTGCGACAGCCCCGCGCACACCGCCGGCGCAATCAGGCCGTGCGCGGCCGCGTGCCGCAGCACGGCGAGCGTCGGCCGCACCCGGAAGCCGGCATCCTGGCCGCCGCGGATCAGCTGGAACACCTGCGCGCTGAATTCGATCTCGCGGATGCCGCCGCGGCCGAGCTTGATGTCGTCGGCCTTGTCCGGACGCATCGACGCGCGGCGCTGCGCCTCCTGGCGAATCTGCAGATGCAGCGCCCGGATCGCGCCGATCACGCCGAAGTCGAGGTAGCGCCGGTAGACGAACGGCGTGACGATCGCGTCGAGCTGCTTCGCGAGCCGCGCGGCCGCCTCGTCCGCGCCGCCGGACACGAGCCGGCCCTTGATCCACGCGTAGCGCTCCCACTCGCGGCCCTGCACGTAGAAATACTCTTCGAGCATGCCGAGGCTGCACACGAGCGGGCCCGAGTCGCCGTTCGGACGCAGGCGCATGTCGACCCGAAACACGTAGCCGTCGGCGGTGACCTCGGCGAGCGCGGCGATCAGCCGCTTGCCGAGCCGCGTGAAGAAATCCTGCGTCGCGATCGGCGCGCGCGCGCCGCCGGCGGTTTCGCCGTCGTCTTCATAGACGAAGATCAGGTCGATGTCCGACGACACGTTCAGCTCGCGTCCGCCCAGCTTGCCCATGCCGACCACGCCCAGCGCGAGGCGCTCGCCCTGCGGGCCGCGCGGCTCGCCGAACTGGCCCTCCAGCTCGGCGGACAACACGGCGAGCGAGCGCTGGATCGTCGCCTCGGCGAGGTCCGTCATCGCGCCGGTCACTTCCGCGAGATCGGCGCGGCCGGCCAGATCCCGCTCCATCACCGCGCAGAACACCTCGGTGCGCAACTGGCGCAGCGCCCGTCTGAGCGCGTCCTCGGCAAGCGGCGTGCCCGCGGGCGTCGCGCACAGCGCGTCGAGCCGCGCGTCGATGCGCGCGCGCGTGAGCGGCGCGGCGGCAAGCGCGCGGACCTGCTCAGCGGAGGCCGGACGCGCGGCGAGCGCGCGGGCGGCATAGAAGGAATAAGCGGAACTCAGGAGTGAGGTATCGGTCATCAAAGGTCAGGATTGCAAGTGGCGGCATCTGTCGCGACGCGCGGCCCCGCGCCCCCGCAATCGGGCGCGAAGCGGCACGGGTGCTGGCTCCGGGCGAATAACGCCGGCGCGGGCCCCTGTGTTACATTTCGACGTTAGACTGCAAAACTACCATACGCCTACCCCCGCCGCAGCATGTCCGAGCGCAACGAATCCGTCGAGCCGCACCCAACCGGACACGTCAAGCCTGCAGGCAACGACCACGCGATCCTGCGGCACGCATTGCGGGTCGCGCTGGCGGTGGCGCTGTCTCTTTATTTCATCATCGCCGCGCTGTTTCTCGGCCTGCGCTACGGCCTGCTGCCGCACGTGGACGCGCTGCGTCCGCGCATCGAGGCGCTCGTCTCCGACAGGCTCCACGTACAGCTGCGGATCGCGCACCTCGCGCCGCACTGGAGCGGCTTTCAGCCGGGCATCGACATCACCGGCCTGACGATCCGCGGCCGCGACGGCCAGCTCGCGCTCAGCGTGCCGCACGCGGTCGCCACCGTATCGTGGCGCTCGCTGTGGACGCTGCGTCCGGTCCTCTCGGCGCTCGTCGTCGAACGGCCCGACGTGCTGGTCGCGCGCGCGAGCGACGGCTCGCTCACGGTGGCCGGCGTGCCGGTGCCGAACACCCACACCGGCAACGACACGTTCACGACGTGGCTGCTGCGCCAGCAGGCCATCGTGCTGCGCGGCGGCACGCTGCGCTGGCGCGACGCGCGCCACGACGCGCCGGAGCTCGCGCTGCACCAGATCAGGCTCGCGATCCTCAACGACGGCTACGACCACCGCGTGGCGCTGCAGGCGCCGCCCGACGGCAACGTGCTGCACGGCCCGCTCGACTTTCGCGCGCACTTCCGCCATGCGCCGCTGTCGGCGCCCGGCAAGCCGGTCAACTGGCGCGGCGAGGCGTACATCTCGACCGGTCCGGTCGACCTGCCGGCGCTCGCGCATTACGTGGACTTCCCGATTGCGACCTACGCGGGCCGCGTCGACAACGCGATCTGGATCGACTTCGCGGACGGCCGCATGAGCTCCGCGAGCGGCGAACTCTCGGGCATCGACGTCTCGCTGCGCGTGCGGCCGAGCCAGCCGCGCCTCGACATGCCGGTCGCGCGCTTCTCGTGGCAGCTCGACCTCGCGCCGGACGACTACACGCTGCATCTGCGCGACCTGCACGCGGAGCTCGGCCAGTTGCCGCTCGCGGACGGCACGCCGCTCACCCGCACGCTGTCGCTCGCTTCGCTGACCGGCCGGTATCGCCGCGCGAGCGTGCAGCACGGCCAGTTGATCAGCGTGAGCGGCGACCGCGTCGACCTCGGCGTGCTCGCGGAGTTCAGCCGGGCGCTGCCGCTCTCCGGGCGCATCCTGAACACGCTGGTGCACTTCGATCCGCGCGGCCAGGTTGCGCATTACCTGATCGAAATCGAGCGCGCCCGCCCGGAATCGGGCGAGGCGGCGGCCGAGCGCGACGCGAGCCGCGCCGAGCCGATCGTGCGCTACCGGCTCAAGGCCGACCTGCAGGGCATCAGCATCGCCGCGCAGGAACCGCCGCCGGGGCTCACCCCGCTCGGTCACCCGCGCGCCGGGCTGCCCGGCGTCGAGAACCTGTGGGGCAGCATCGACGCCGACCAGACCCACGGCTCGATGACGATCGACACGCGCGATGCGGCCGTCACGCTGCCCGGCCTGTTCGACAACCCGCGCCTGCTGTTCGACCGCCTGCAGGGCCGCGGCAGCTGGGTCGTCAAGCCCGCCGCGCCGGGCGAGGCGCACAAGGCGTTCACGATCACGGTGCCGGAGCTGCGCGCGGTCAACGCGGACACCGCCGCGCGGGTCACCGCGAACTACAGCAATCCCGGGCACGGACGCGGTACGCTCGACCTGAAGGCCTACATCGAGCGTGCGCAGGTCGCGCGCATTCCGCGCTACCTGCCCACCAGCATCAGCGCGAAGCTGCGCACCTACCTCGGCCACAGCCTGCAGGCCGGCACCGCGCGCGGCGCGACGATCGAGGTGCACGGCGACCTGACCCAGTTCCCCTACTCGCGCAACCCGCACGCAGGCGTGTTCCGGATCGTCGCGCCGTTCACCCACGGCCGCTTCGATCCGTCGCCGTACCCGCCGCGCACACTGCGCGACGGCACGACGCCGAACGTGTGGCCGGCATTCGACGGCATCGACGGCACGTTCTCGCTCGCACAGAACGTGCTGCGCTTCGACATCACGCATGCGCGCTACAAGCGGGTCGCGCTGACGAAGGTGAGCGGGCGCATCGCCGATCTCGGCACGAAGGCGTCGAACCTCGTGATCAGCGGCAACGGCCGCGGACCGCTTGCCGACATGCTGGCGTACGTCGACGCGAGCGCGCTCGGCGGCGCATCGAAGCACGCCGGCCGCAAGCTGCACGTCGACGGGCCCGCGTCGCTCGCGCTGAAGCTGACGGTGCCGCGCACACCGCGGCCGCACATCGCGGTCGAAGGCGCGCTCGGCTTCCGCGGCAACCGCGTCGCCGTCGACAACGTGCCGCCGCTGTCGAAGCTGACCGGCACCGTCCGCTTCACCGACCGGGCGGCGCGCCTCGATCACCTCGCCGGCGAGTTCCTCGGCGGGGACGTGCGCGCGAACGGCGGCTTCGTCAAGGACGGCACGTACTCGCTCGACCTGCAAGGCCGCATCGCGGCCGACGCCGCGCGCGGCCTCGGTCTGCGGGGCCCGGCCGCGCAGCTCCTCGCCCGCATGAAAGGCAGCGCGCCCTACGATCTGAGCGTGACCGGCGCGAAAGACCGCCTGCCCGACATCACCGCAAGCTCCGACCTGAGCGATCTGGCGCTCGACTTCCCCGCGCCGTTCGACAAGCCCGCCGGCACGCCGATGCCGCTGCGCTTTACCCTCGGCCCCGCCGACCCCGAGGGCGGCACCGGCGACCTGCAGCGCGCCGAGCTGACCTTCGGCCCGGTTTCCGCGTCCTACATGCTGCGCGACACGGCGCACGGGTCGCCGCACGTGGTGGTCGGCGCACTCGGGGTGAACCGGCCGGCCGTGCTGCCGAACGACGGCGTGATCGCGGCAGTCGACATCCCCACGTTCGACGCCGACGCGTGGCGCGCGCTGTTCGACAAGCTACGCGGCAAGAACGCCGGCGCGGACAGCGCGGATGGCACGGCCGGCACGAATAGTACGAGCGGCGCGGACAGCACGGCCGTCACGAGCGGCGCGCCGGAGATGACGCCGGGCCCGCTCTTCACGCAATTCCTGCCGACCCGCTTCGCGCTGCACGTCGGCATGCTGACGCTGCTCAAGCGCCACTGGGAGAGCGTGATCGTCGGCGCGTCGCGCGAGGACGGCAACTGGCAGGCCAACGTCGCGTCGAACCAGGTGTCCGGTCACGTCGCATGGCTGCCGGGGCATGCACCGGGCTCGCCCGGCACCGTGCAGGCGCGCCTCGCGCGGCTCGTGATTCCGGCCGCCAGCGAAAACGACCTGCTCGGCCGGGCCATCTCGGCGCCCGCGCGCAACATGCCGGCCATCGACCTGCAGGTGAACCAGCTGTTCGTACACGGCCACGACGCTGGCCAGCTCGACGTCGACGCCCGCAACATCACCGAAGCCGGCGTGCCGGTCTGGCAACTCGACAAGCTCGAACTCAGCAATCCGGCCGCCACGTTGAGCGCGACCGGCAACTGGCGCACCGCCGCCCGGTTCGGCGCGAACACCGACGAGGACACGCCGCGGCGTACCGTGTTCGACTTCAGGCTCGACATCAAGGATGCCGGCGCGCTGCTCGCGCGCGTCGGCCTGCCGCGCACGGTCGAAGGCGGCAGCGGCACGCTCGCGGGCAAGGTGGTGTGGCGCGGCGGCCCGACCCAGATCGACTATCCGACCCTCAACGGCAACGTGTCGGTCGACCTGCACCACGGGCAGATCCTGCGGGTGGACCCGGGCGTCGCGAAGCTGCTCGGCGTGCTGAGCCTGCAAGGCCTCGAACGCTTCGCGACGCTGCATTTCCGCGACGTGATCGGCAAGGGCCTGCCATTCGAGAGCGTGACCGGCACCGGCCAGATCAGCAACGGCATCGGCAGCACCGACAACTTCCGGATGGTCACCGCCCCCGCGCGCGCCGAGATGAAGGGCTCGGTCGATCTCGCGCAGGAGACCCAGGACCTGCACGTGCACATCGTGCCGACCATCAGCGCGGGCGCCGGCGTGGTCGCGGCGACGGTGGTGAATCCGCTGTTCGGCCTTGCCGCGCTGGCCGCCAATTTCGCGCTGTCGAAATCGATCTCGAAGGCGTTTGCGGTCGACTACGCGGTGACCGGCTCATGGTCGAAGCCGCATGTCGAGCGGGTGCACGACGATCGCGGTAAGATGGATCTGCCGGCCTCCGCCGTGCCAGCCCGGTAAGCCCGGCCGACCGGCCGCGCGCGGAGCCCGCCGTGCAGCCGGCGCGGCGCGGGCCGGGCGCACGGCCTGACGCGCCGGCATTGCACCCTGATCGATCCGCGGCGCCCCGCGCGCCGCCTAGCCGGGAGTCTTTCGACACGCTCATGAGCGAACCACACGCCAGTTCCCGTCCCGTTCCGCCGTCGTTTCGCGTCGCCGCGCTGCAGATGGTCAGCACGCCCGAGCGCGAACGCAATCTCGCCGAAGCCGGCCGGCTGATCGCCGAGGCGGCCGCCGATGGCGCGCAACTCGTGCTGCTGCCCGAATACTTCTGCTTCATGGGCCAGCGCGACACCGACAAGCTGGGCCTGCGCGAGCCGCACGGCGACGGCCCGATCCAGCGCTTTCTCGCCGACGCCGCGCGCCGCCACCGGCTCTGGGTGATCGGCGGCACGCTGCCGCTCGCCGCGCCGGAGCCGTCGCGCGTGCTGAACACGACGCTCGTATTCGATCCGCAGGGCCGCGAGGCCGCGCGCTACGACAAGATCCATCTGTTCAATTTCGAAAAAGGCGACGAATCGTTCGACGAGGCCCGCACGATCCGCCCCGGCGACACGGTGCGCACGTTCGACGCCCCGTTCGGGCGGGTCGGACTGTCGGTCTGCTACGATTTGCGCTTTCCGGAGCTGTACCGGCGCATGGGCGACTGCGCGCTGATCGTGGTGCCCTCGGCGTTCACCTACACGACCGGCCGCGCGCACTGGGAGATGCTGCTGCGCGCCCGCGCCGTGGAGAACCAGTGCTACGTGCTGGCCGCCGCGCAGGGCGGCAAGCACGAAAACGGCCGCCGCACGTGGGGACACAGCATGCTGGTCGACCCGTGGGGCAAAATCGTCGCGGTGCGCGACGAAGGTGCGGGCGTGGTGGCCGGCAACGTCGAGCGCACGCGCATCGACGAAGTCCGGCAAAGCCTGCCCGCGTGGCGCCACCGGGTACTCGCGTGAAACCGTTGACACCGCCATGAGCGCGCGCCAACACTGCCGCTAGCGCACCGGCGACGCCCTGGGCGCACCGCCGGCCGCGACCGAACCACCCTGTATCGAGCAGAACATACTTCGCATGAATCTCATCGAACCCGGCATCCGCAATCTCGTTACCGCCAAGGACGTGCTCCTCACCCCGTACGGCCTCGACGAAGCCCTGCTCACCCGCACCCTCGCGGACATCTTCACGCATCGCGTCGACTATGCGGACCTGTACTTCCAGGCCACCCGCAGCGAGGCATGGAGTCTCGAGGAAGGCATCGTCAAATCGGGCAGCTTCAGCATCGACCAGGGCGTCGGCGTGCGCGCGGTGAGCGGCGACAAGACCGCCTTCGCGTACTCGGATGACCTGTCGCCCGACGCGATCCGCCAGGCCGCGCTCGCGACCCGCTCGATCGCGAAAGCGGGCGGCGGTCGCCAGAAGATCAAGGTCGCCTCGTCGCTGAAGGGCATCGCCGGGCGCGACCTGTATCTGCCCGCCGACCCGCTGCATTCGCTCGACGCGACCGCGAAGGTCAAGCTGCTCGAACGCGTCGAGCAGATGGCGCGCGGCCGCGACCCGCGCATTACCCAGGTGATGGCCGGGCTCGCGGGCGAGTACGACGTCGTGCTGGTCGCGCGCAGCGACGGCGCGCTCGCCGCCGACATCCGGCCGCTCGTGCGCGTGTCCGTCACCGTGATCGCCGAGCAGAACGGCCGCCGCGAAATCGGCAACAGCGGCGGCGGCGGCCGCTTCGACTACGGCTACTTCACCGACGAGGTGCTCGCGAAGTACGTCGACGACGCGGTGCACGCGGCGCTCGTGAACCTCGACGCGCGCCCGGCGCCCGCCGGCGCGATGACCGTCGTGCTCGGACCGGGCTGGCCGGGCGTGCTGCTGCACGAGGCGATCGGCCACGGGCTCGAAGGCGATTTCAACCGCAAGGGCTCGTCGGCCTTTGCCGGGCGCATCGGCGAGCGGGTCGCGGCGAAAGGCGTCACCGTCGTCGACGACGGCACGCTGCCGAACCGGCGCGGCTCGCTGAACATCGACGACGAGGGCAACGCAACCCAGTGCACGACGCTGATCGAGGACGGCATCCTGAAGGGCTATATCCAGGACTCGCTGAACGCGCGGCTCATGAAGATGCCGGTCACCGGCAACGCGCGCCGCGAATCGTACGCGGCGCTGCCGATGCCGCGCATGACCAACACCTACATGCTGAACGGCGACAAGGACCCGCAGGAGATCCTCGCGTCCGTGAAGAACGGCCTGTACGCGGTGAACTTCGGCGGCGGCCAGGTCGACATCACGAACGGCAAGTTCGTGTTCTCGGCGTCCGAGGCCTACATGATCGAAAACGGCAAGGTCACCTACCCGGTGAAGGGCGCAACGCTGATCGGCAGCGGCCCGGAATCGCTGAAGTACGTGACGATGATCGGCAACGACATGGCGCTCGACTCCGGCGTCGGCGTGTGCGGCAAGGAAGGCCAGAGTGTGCCGGTCGGGGTCGGCCAGCCGACGCTGCGCATCGAGAAAATGACCGTGGGCGGCACGGCCTGACGCATCAGGCGCAAATTTCTTGCATTATTTCGCACCGGGATGCGGATTATCCGCATCCCGGTGCGGACAATCCGCAATTTGCATGGCGGTGGGTTGTCAACGGCCGACCGGCCGGGGTATAAAGACGGTTAACTTTTTTTGGCTCGCGCCGACTCGCTCCCTCCTCCCATCATGTCCGCCAAGTTTTATTTTTACTTTTTCTGGCATCTCAGACCGCTGGCGGATCGAGAGGGGTGTGAACGCATGTAAGCCACCCGAAATTCCCGAAAAACCGCCAGCGAGTCTGGCGGTTTTTTTTCGCCCCTCCGGTTTTAACCCCGTTTATTGACCCGTTTCATTGACCCGTTTCGCCGCGCAACCCCGAAACCGGCCGTATGCCGGGCGCGTTTCGCTCCGCCCCCGCCCTTGCCCGCGGACGGACGAAACCCGCGGCACCGCACAAGGAGAACCGCCATGCCCCCGCACAACACCGACGATGTCCGTATTCGCGAATTGAAAGAACTCACGCCGCCCGCACACCTGATCCGCGAATTCCCGTGCGAAGAGCCGGTGTCCGACCTGATCTACCACGCGCGCCAGGCGCTGCACCGGATCCTGCACGGGATGGAAGACCGGCTGATCGTCGTGATCGGGCCGTGCTCGATCCACGATCCGAAGGCCGCGCTCGACTACGCGGCGCGCCTCGTCGAGCAGCGCAAGCGCTTCGCCGGCGAACTCGAAATCGTGATGCGCGTGTACTTCGAGAAGCCGCGCACGACGGTTGGCTGGAAGGGGCTCATCAACGACCCGCATCTGGACAACAGCTTCAAGATCAACGACGGCCTGCGCGCCGCACGCGAACTGCTGCTGCGCATCAACGAGCTCGGCCTGCCGGCGGGCACCGAGTACCTCGACATGATCAGCCCGCAGTACATCGCCGACCTGATCTCGTGGGGCGCGATCGGCGCGCGCACGACCGAGTCGCAGGTGCACCGCGAACTGGCGTCGGGCCTCTCGTGCCCGGTCGGCTTCAAGAACGGCACGGACGGCAACGTGAAGATCGCCGTCGATGCGATCAAGGCCGCGTCGCAGCCGCACCATTTCCTGTCCGTGACGAAGGGCGGCCATTCGGCGATCGTGTCGACCGCCGGCAACGAGGACTGCCACGTCATCCTGCGCGGCGGCAAGGCGCCGAACTACGATGCGCAGAGCGTCGACGCCGCCTGCGCGGACATCGGCAAGGCCGGGCTCGCCGCCCGCCTGATGATCGACGCGAGCCACGCGAACAGCTCGAAGAAGCACGAGAACCAGATTCCGGTGTGCGCCGACATCGGCCGCCAGATCGGCAGCGGCGACGAGCGGATCGTCGGCGTGATGGTCGAGTCGCACCTGATTGCCGGCCGTCAGGACCTGAAGGAAGGCTGCGCGCTCGCTTACGGGCAGAGCATCACGGACGCGTGCATCGGCTGGGACGAAAGCGTCGGCGTGCTCGAAGGGCTCGCCGACGCGGTCCGGCAGCGCCGCATCGCGCGCGGCAGCGGGAACTGAGCCGCTGCGGGAACTGAGCCACTGCGGGCACGGCCGGGCGCAGCGGCGCCCGGCCGTGCCGGGGAACCCGGCGGAATTCAACGGAACCCGCCCACGCGCCGGTCGGCTCGGCACACGATTTCACACGCAGCAAGCGCCGCTTTTATCGTGCTGCTGCCTTCTGCTCTCCGCTGCCAGCGCCGGTTACCCCCGCCCCCGCCCGCTTCTACCCGCCGCTTTCACCTGCCTCCTTCGCCGGCTTCGCGCCGCGCTCGTGCTGCCACAGCACGTCCGTGCCGCCGTCCGCGCGGTTCAGCACGCGCGCCAGCACGAACAACAGGTCGGACAGCCGGTTCACGTAGCGGCGCGGCGCGGCCGCGAGCGCCTCGTCTGCACCGAGCGTCACGATGCTGCGCTCGGCGCGCCGGCACACCGTCCGGCACACGTGCGCCAGCGCCGCCGCGCGCGATCCGCCCGGCAAAATGAACTCCTTCAGCGGCGAGAGCGTCGCGTTGTACTGCTCGAGCCAGCCGTCGAGCCGCGCGAGATGCGCATCGGTGATCATCGTGTGACCCGGGATGCACAGCTCGCCGCCGAGATCGAACAGGTCGTGCTGCACAGCTACCAGCGCCGCCCGCACGTCGTCCGGCAGCGTCTCGCACAGCAGCACGCCTACCTGCGAATTCAGTTCGTCGACGTCGCCCATCGCCGCGATGCGCGCGTCGTCCTTGCGCACCCGGCTCCCGTCGCCGAGGCCCGTGGTGCCGTCGTCGCCGGTGCGCGTCGTAATCCTGCTCAAGCGGTTGCCCATGATGTATCCCATGCCCGATAGGGCCGATCCAGACGTGCCGGGCCACAAGCGGCAAACCGGCCGCCGCCATTATAGGAGCCGTGGCCGCCGCGCGCCGGCCGTTGCACGATCGGCGTAAAATGAACCGGCCGGTTCGCCGCGTGCGCATGCACGGTACGCCGCCCGATCCGCCCGCCGATACCATCAGGAATCAGGAGACACGTGTGAACCATCCCGCGCCGCCGGCGCCGCTGCGCCGCCCTTTCCCTGCCGACCTGCTCGCGGCGCTCAAGAGCGCGTTCGGCGAGCGCGTCTCCGTGGCCGAAGCCGTCCGCGCGCATCATGGCCGCGACGAGTCCCCGTTCGATCCGCAATTGCCCGACGCCGTCGTGTACGCCCGCAGCGCCGCGGACGTGCAGAGCGTCGTGCGGCTGTGCGGCCAGCATGACGTGCCGGTCATTCCGTACGGCAACGGCTCGTCGCTGGAGGGGCATCTGCTGGCCGTGCAGGGGGGCGTGTCGATCGACCTGTCGGAGATGAACCGCGTGCTGTCGATCAACGCCGAAGACCTCACCGTCACGGTCGAGCCCGGCATCTCGCGCAAGCAGCTCAACGAAGCGCTGCGCGACACGGGCCTGTTCTTCCCGATCGATCCGGGTGCGGACGCGAGCATCGGCGGCATGACCGCGACGCGCGCCTCCGGTACCAACGCGGTGCGCTACGGCACGATGCGCGAGAACGTGCTCGGCCTCGCCGTGGTCCTCGCCGACGGCCGCACGATCCGCACCGGCACGCGCGCGCGCAAGTCGTCGGCCGGCTACGACCTCACGCGCCTGATGGTCGGCTCCGAAGGCACGCTCGGCGTGATCACGGAGATCACGCTGCGGCTCTATCCGCAGCCGGAAGCGGTGTCGGCCGCGGTGTGCGCGTTCCCGTCGATGGGCGAGGCGGTGCGCGCGGTGATCGAAACGATCCAGATGGGCGTGCCGGTCGCGCGCGTCGAGTTCGTCGACCCGCTCGCGATCCGTGCGATCAACCGCCACGCGAACCTCGCGCTGCGCGAGGCGCCAACGCTGTTCTTCGAGTTCCACGGCACCGCAGCCGGCGTGAAAGAGCAGGCCGAACTCGTCCAGGACATTGCCGCGCAGAACGCCGGCGAAGGTTTCGAGTGGGCGACGCGGCCGGAAGACCGCACGCGGTTGTGGAACGCGCGGCACAACGCGTACTTCGCGATGCTGCAGTTGAAGCCGGGCTGCCGGGCCGTCACCACCGACGTCTGCGTGCCGATTTCACGTCTCGCGGAGTGCGTCGCCGAGACGGAGCAGGATCTCGCCGGCTCGCCGCTGCCCTGTCCGATCGTCGGCCACGTCGGCGACGGCAATTTCCACGTCGCGATCCTGATCGATCCCAACCGGCCCGACGAACTCGCCGAGGCCGAGCGGCTGAATCACCGCATCGTGCAGCGCGCGCTGCGCATGGACGGCACCTGCACCGGCGAGCACGGCGTCGGTCTGCACAAAATGGGCTTTCTGCTCGAAGAGCACGGCGAGGTCGCCGTCGACGTGATGCGCGCGCTCAAGCATGCGCTCGATCCGCGCAACCTGATGAATCCGGGCAAGATTTTCTCGTGGGCGGCGTGAGCCCACGGCGGCGCGTGGCCGCCGGTGAGCGGCGGCCGCGCCGCCGCGCCGGCGGAGACCGGGAAAACAGAGGAGAACGACAATGAACGCACCCGCGGAATTGTCCGCCGAGGCGCTCGCGCAGCGTCAGCGCGAGGTCGTGCAGGCGCTGATGGCCGTGCTGCCGAATCATTGCCTGCTATACCGCGCGGAAGACACGGTCGCTTACGAATGCGACGGCCTCGCGGCCTATCGCCGCCTGCCGCTCGCGGTCGCGCTGCCGGAAACCGAGGCGCAGGTCCAGCGCGTCGTGCAGATCTGCCACCGGCTGCAGGTGCCGATCGTGCCGCGCGGCGCGGGCACCGGCCTGTCGGGCGGCGCGATGCCGATCCGGCATGGCGTGGTGCTGTCGCTCGCGCGCTTTCGCAAGATCGTCGAAGTCGATCCGTACGCGCGCACCGCCACCGTCCAGCCCGGCGTGCGCAATCTCGCGATCTCCGAGGCGGCCGCGCCGTTCGGGCTCTACTACGCGCCGGACCCGTCGTCGCAGATCGCCTGCACGATCGGCGGCAATGTGTCGGAGAACTCGGGCGGCGTGCATTGCCTGAAGTACGGCCTCACCGTGCACAACGTGCTGCGCGTGCGCGCCATCACGATGGAAGGCGAAGTCGTCGAGTTCGGCTCGTGCGCGCCGGACGCGCCCGGCCTCGACCTGCTCGCGGTGATGATCGGCAGCGAAGGCATGTTCGCCATCGTCACCGAGATCACCGTGAAACTGATCCCGAAGCCGCAGACGGCCCAGGTGGTGATGGCGAGCTTCGACGACGTCGTGCGCGGCGGCGAGGCAGTCGCCGGGATCATCGCGGCGGGCATCATCCCCGCCGGCCTCGAAATGATGGACAAGCCCGCCACGCGCGCAGTCGAGGAGTTCGTGCGGGCGGGCTACGACCTCGACGCCGCCGCGATCCTGCTGTGCGAATCGGACGGCACGCCCGAGGAAGTCGCGGACGAAATCGTCCGCATGACCGCGGTGCTGCGCGAGCACGGCGCGACGCGCATCCAGATCTCGCGCTCCGAAGCCGAGCGGCTGCGCTTCTGGTCCGGGCGCAAGAACGCGTTCCCGGCGGCCGGCCGCATCTCGCCGGACTACTACTGCATGGACGGCACGGTGCCGCGCCGCAGCATCGGGCCGCTGCTCGCGCGCATCGAGCAGATGGAGAAGACCTACGGGCTGCGCTGCATCAACGTGTTCCATGCCGGCGACGGCAACATGCACCCGCTGATCCTCTTCAACGGCAACGACCCGGACGAGTGGCACCGCGCGGAGGCGTTCGGCGCGGACATCCTGGAGAGTTGCGTCGAGCTGGGCGGCACGGTGACGGGCGAGCACGGCGTGGGCATCGAGAAGATCAATTCGATGTGCGTGCAGTTCTCGCCTGAAGAGCGGGACACGTTCCACGCGGTCAAGCGCGCGTTTGACGCGCCCGGGCTGCTCAACCCGGACAAGGGCATCCCGACGCGCGCGCGCTGCGCCGAGTACGGCAAGATGCACGTGCGCGGCGGTCTGCTGCCGCATCCCGACCTGCCGCGGTTCTGAGCACGCGCCTAACACGCTTCCGAACGCGCGTCTTGACCCGCTTCTGAACCCGCTCATAACCCGCTCATAACCCGCTTCTGAACCTGCCCTCCGGGCACACTGTCGATGCCGCTCTGGAGCATGCCTGCGGCGGCCACGGTGGCGCCCGCGCCCGAGCGGCGCGGGCGCCGCGTCCCGGCCGATGCCCGGGCGCGCGACGACGCCCTCGCCCGCCGGACCGCGCATGGCCGGAACGCGCCGTGCGAGGGCTGACACCGCGCGGCGCCAGCGTCCATGCGTGCCAACCCTGCCCCCGCCGATGCGGGTCCGCTCCGGGTTGCGAGACAGGCGGCGCCCGGTAAAATCGATCAGAAGACAACGACACATCACACCATGGAAGAGAGCGAGATCGTCGCCGCCTGGGCCGAACAGATCCGTTCGGCCTCCGCCGAAGGCCGCGCGCTGCGCATTCGCGGCGGCGGCACCAAGGACTGGTACGGGCAGACCCTCGAGGGCGAGATTCTCGACACGCGCGCGCACCACGGCATCGTCGACTACGATCCGGCCGAACTCGTCATCACCGCGCGCGCCGGCACCCCGCTTGCCGAGATCGAAGCAGTGCTCGGCGAGCATGCGCAGATGCTGCCGTTCGAGCCGCCGCACTTCGGCGCCGGCGCGACGCTCGGCGGCTGCGTCGCGGCCGGTATCGCCGGGCCGCGCCGGCCGGCCGCCGGCGCGGTGCGCGACTTCGTGCTCGGCACGCTCGTCATGAACGGCAAGGGCGAAGTGCTGAATTTCGGCGGCCGCGTCGTGAAGAACGTGGCCGGCTACGACGTCTCGCGGCTGATGGCCGGCTCCCTCGGCACGCTCGGGCTGATCCTCGAACTGTCGGTGAAGGTGCTGCCGCAGCCGAAGGCCGAGACCACGCTGAAGTTCGACATGACCGGCACCGACGCCGTCCGCAAGCTCAACGAATGGGGCGGCCGGCCGCTGCCGATCACCGCGAGCGCGTGGCGCAACGGCACACTGGTGGTGCGCCTGGGCGGCGCCGAAGCCGCCGTCAAGACCGCGCGCACCGCGCTGGGCGGCGAGGTCGTCGACGCGGTCGAGGCCGAGCGCTTCTGGGCCGGCCTGCGCGAGCAGACCGATCCGTTCTTTTCCGGCATCGCGCCGAACGCGGCGCTGTGGCGGCTCGCCCTGCCGTCGATCACCGAGCCGCTGCAACTGCCCGGCGCGCAGCTGATGGAATGGGGCGGCGGCCAGCGCTGGTGGATCACCGACACCGACGCGCAGACCGTGCGCATCAGCGCGAAACAGGCCGGCGGCCATGCAACGATGTTCCGCACCGGCGCGAACTACGACCGCAGCGCCGGCGTATTCTCGCCGCTGCCCGCGCCATTGATGAAAATTCACCGCGGTCTGAAGACCGCGTTCGATCCCGCCCGCGTGTTCAACCGCGGCCGCCTGTACTCCGATTTCTGAGCGACGCGATGCAAACCAACCTCGCGGACTTCATCCGCCAGAGCGCGGACGGCGCAGAGGCCGACGCGATCCTGCGCAAATGCGTGCATTGCGGCTTCTGCACCGCCACCTGCCCGACCTATCAGTTGCTGGGCGACGAGCTCGACGGCCCGCGCGGCCGCATCTACCTCGTCAAGCAGATGGTCGAGGGCGCGCCGGTCACGCGCAGCACGCAAACCCATCTGGACCGCTGCCTCACCTGCCGCAACTGCGAGACCACCTGCCCGTCGGGCGTGCAGTACGGGCGGCTGGTCGAGATCGGCCGCAAGATCGCCGAGGACAAGGTCAGGCGCCCGCTCGGCCAGCGGATGCTGCGCCGCCTGCTCGCGAGCACGGTGCCGAACAGCGCGCTGTTCGCGCCGGCCATGCGCATCGGCCAGCACGTGCGGCCGCTGCTGCCGAAGAAGCTGCGCGACAAGGTGCCGCCCCGTCACCGGCAGCTCGAATGGCCCACCGCGAAGCACGCGCGCAAGATGCTGATGCTCGCGGGCTGCGTGCAGCCGTCGATGATGCCGAACGTGAACATCGCGACGGCGCGCGTGCTCGACGCGCTCGGCGTCGAAACCCTGATTGCGCCCGAAGCCGGCTGCTGCGGCGCGATCCGCCTGCATCTGGGCTACCACGCCGAAGGGCTCGACGACATTCGCGCGAATATCGACGCGTGGTGGCCGTATGTCGAGCAGGGCGTCGAAGCGATCGTGATGAACGCGTCGGGCTGCGGCGCGACCGTCAAGGAATACGCGCATCTGCTGCGCGAAGATCCGGCCTACGCGGACAAGGCGCGACGCATCGCCGCGCTGACACGCGACATCTGCGAGGTGCTGCCGCAATTCGAGGAGACGCTCGCCGCGCTCGCGCACCGCCGCGCCGTGCACACGGTCGTGTTTCACTCGCCCTGCACGCTGCAGCACGGACAGCAGTTGCGCGGCAAGGTCGAGCACCTGCTCACCGCGCTCGGCATCGAGGTGCGCGTGCCGGATGACAGCCATCTGTGCTGCGGTTCGGCGGGCACCTATTCGCTCACGCAGCCGTCGCTGTCGTATGCGCTGCGCACGCAGAAGCTGGAGAAGCTCGCCGCCCAGGAGCCGCAAGTGATCGTCTCGGCGAACGTCGGCTGCATCGCGCATCTGCAAAGCGGCACGTCGACGCCGGTGGCGCACTGGATCGAACTCGTCGAGCACATGCTGTACGCGTAGCGCGGAGCGCGGTCCACGGTCCGCGGTCCGTATAATCCGCACCATCGCCTGTCGTACAGACTCAACCGATTCCCGATGTCAGATCTCGCTCACCACCTCACCGCCGTGCGGCAGCGAATCGAGGCGGCCGCGCGGCAAGCCGGCCGCGCGCCCGATTCGGTCATGCTGCTCGCGGTATCGAAGACCTTTCCCGCCGAAGCCGTGCGCGCCGCCTACGCGGCGGGCCAGCGCGCGTTCGGCGAGAACTACGTGCAGGAAGCCGTCGCGAAGATCGCCGCGCTCGCGGATCTGCGCGCGGCGCTCGACTGGCATTTCATCGGGCCGCTGCAATCGAACAAGACCCGTCCGGTCGCCGAACACTTCGACTGGGTGCACTCGGTCGATCGACTGAAGATCGCCCAGCGCCTGTCCGAGCAGCGGCCGGCAACCCTGCCGCCGCTGAACGTCTGCCTGCAGGTGAACGTGAGCGGCGAAGCCTCGAAGTCCGGCGTCGCGCCGGCCGAAGCCGCCGAGGTCGCGCACGCGATCGCGGCGCTGCCGCGGCTGCGCCTGCGCGGACTGATGTCGATTCCCGAACCGGCTGCGACATCGGACGCGCAACGCGCGCCGCATCGCCAGCTGCGCGCGCTGTTCGACCGGTTGCGCGCCGACGGACTCGCGCTCGACACGCTGTCGATGGGCATGTCGAGCGACCTCGAAGCCGCCGTGCTCGAAGGCGCGACGCTCGTGCGCATCGGCACGGCGATCTTCGGCACACGCGACTACTCACACTGACCCTTTTGCAAACATCATGAAAATTGCCTTCATTGGCGGCGGCAACATGGCCGCTGCGATCATCGGCGGGCTGATCCGCCACGGCGTCGCGCCGGCCGACCTGTACGCGATCGATCCGAACGACGACGTGCGCCGGCGCAACGAAGCGCACTTCGGCATCCGCACCGGCGCCTGCGCCGACGCGGCGCTCGCCCCGTTCGACGCCATCGTGCTCGCCGTCAAACCGCAGGTCGCGAAGGACGTGGCCGCAGCGCTCGCACCGCATCTCGGCGCGCGCCAGGTCGTAATCAGCATTGTCGCGGGCATTCGCGCGGCCGATCTGTCGCGCTGGCTCAACGGCCATCCGCGCATCGTGCGCGTGATGCCGAATACGCCCGCGCTGATCGGCATGGGCGTCGCCGGACTGGCCGCTACCGGCGCGCTCGACGCGGCCGATCGCCAGCTGGCGAGCGACGTGCTGGCCGCGGTCGGCAGCACGGTCTGGTTCGACGACGAAGCGAAAATCGATGCGGTCACGGCCCTCTCGGGCAGCGGGCCCGCTTACGTGTTCTACTTCATCGAGGCGTTGCAGGACGCGGCCCGCCAGCTCGGCATGGACGACGCACAGGCCCGCGCGCTCGCGCTCGCGACGTTCACCGGCGCGGCACAGCTTGCCGCCCAATCCGACGAGCCGCCCGGCGTGCTGCGCGAGCGCGTCACGTCGAAGGGCGGCACGACGGCCGCGGCGCTCGCCTCGTTCGACGCGAGCGGCGTGAAAGCGGCGATCGTGCGCGGCGTGCTGGCCGCGGATGCGCGCGCCCGCGAAATGGGCGACGAGTTCGGCAAGCTGTAACGCGCGAGCCGCGAGCGGGCGGCGCCGCGTCAGAGCGACGCGAGCGCGTAGTGTGCGGCGATGCCCGCGAACAGCGCGCCGCCCAGCCAGTTGTTGTGGCGGAACGCGGCGAAGCACGGCATGCGCTCGCGGCCGCGAATCAGCGTGTAGTGATAGATCGCGCACCCGGCGGCGGCCGCCCAGCCGAGCCAGTACGGCCAGCCAAAGCCGAGCGCGAGCCCGATGCGCAGATAGATGCCGAGCGTGAGCGCGTAGCACAGCATCACCGCGAACACGTCGTAGCGCCCGAAGGTCAGCGCCGACGTGCGGATGCCGATGCGAATGTCGTCGTCGCGATCGACCATCGCGTACTCGGTGTCGTACGCGACCGACCAGAATACGTTCGCCAGCAGCATCAGCCACGCGAGCGGCGGCACGTGATCCTGCACGGCCGCGAACGCCATCGGAATGCCGAAGCCGAATGCGATCCCGAGATAGGCCTGCGGAATCGCAAAGAAGCGCTTCGTGAACGGATACGACACCGCGACGAACAGCGCGAGCACCGACAGTTCCTTCGTCAACCCATTGAGCGGCAGGATCAGCAGGAACGCGAGCAGCGCGAGCACCCCGGCCAGCGCGACCGCTTCCCACGCGTGAATCTTCCCCGACGTGATCGGCCTTCCGGCGGTGCGCTTCACGTGTCGGTCGAAATCGCGGTCCGCGTAGTCGTTGATCGCGCAGCCGGCCGAGCGCATCAGCACGGTGCCGACCACGAAGATCGCCAGCAGCGAGAGCCGCGGACGGCCGTCCGCGGCGATCCACAGCGCGTTGAGCGTCGGCCACAGCAGCAGCAGGCTGCCGATCGGCTTGTCCATGCGGATCAGACGCAGATAGAGCGGAAGTCGTGCAAACATCGGCGGGCGGAACTCCGGGCAACGGGTCGCGACATTTTACGGGATCGGCCGGCGGCACCCGTGCCGACTCCGCCGGTTTTCACCGGGCGTAAAAAAAGCCTCCCGCCAGGGGAGGCCTCGTGCGCCATCCGTCTTGCCGGCGCGCGGGTCCGCGCAACGCTCAGGCCAGCATCGAGCGCAGCATCCACGCGGTCTTCTCGTGGGTCTGCATGCGCTGCGTCAGCAGGTCGGCGGTCGGCTCGTCGTGGGCCGCTTCGGTGAGCGGGAAAATCGCGCGCGCGGTGCGCACGACCGCCTCCTGCCCTTCGACGAGCTGGCGGATCATCTCCTCCGCGGCCGGCACGCCGTCCGCCTCGGGGATCGACGACAGCTTCGCAAAATCCTTGTAGCTGCCCGGCGCATGGACACCCAGCGCGCGGATGCGTTCGGCGATCGCGTCGACCGCGAGCGCAAGCTCGGTGTACTGCGTCTCGAACATCAGGTGAAGCGTGTTGAACATCGGACCCGTGACGTTCCAGTGGAAGTTGTGGGTCTTCAGGTACAGCGTGTACGTATCGGCGAGCAGGCGCGACAGGCCTTCGGCGATTTTCTTGCGATCCTTGTCGCCGATGCCGATGTTGACGTGCTGAACGGTTTCCTTCCTGGGCATGGAGCCTCCTTTTGTTGGCGTGATGCGAACCGACGGACGGCGCGCGACAGGGGTCCGCGCGCGATGACTGCGATGACCCCGATGACTGAGAGCTTACCGGATGCTTGCAAGTGGCGCGGCCTGGCTCGCCCGCACCCCGGATCTTGCCGTGCGCCTAGCCGCCGAACAGATGCGGCAGGCCGTGCGCGAAGATCGCCGCGTAGCCGCTGCCGACGATCGCAAGGCCGATCATCCTGCGCGCCGCGCGATGCGCGTGCCGCGCCAGCGGTCCGGCGACGGACGGGGCACCGGTGTTCGTCCTCATCTGGATCATGATCGCTCTCCTTCGGCTCCGCGATGTTTCGACAAACGGCCGATGCGGCGCACACGACGCGCTCAGCGCACGGCAGGCGGGATCGGCCGATCCATGAGAGGCAGTATATAACAGCTATCTATTTTATGTTTTTGATTGATTTAATCTATTCGATAGCCTTGGGCCGCCGCGCGCGCTCAGCTCACGGCGGCTGGGAGATCGAGCTTGCTCACGCCGGGCAGGTCGCACGCGTGGATGGCATCGCAGATCGCGTCGATCGCCGGCATCCGCGTGAAGCTCTTGCGCCACGCGAGCACCACGCGGCGATCGGGCACCGGTTCGTCGAACGGCACATAGCTGAGCAGACCCGAGTCAGCGCCGCCCGCATGCGGCTTGACCTCCTGCACCGACATGCGCGGCAGCACCGTGATGCCGACACCGCTTGCGACCATATGGCGAATCGTCTCGAGCGACGACCCTTCGAACGTCTTCTGGATTCCGTCCGCGTTCTGGGAAAAGCGCATCAGCTCGGGACACACGCCGAGCACGTGATCGCGGAAGCAATGGCCGCTGCCGAGCAGCAGCATGGTCTCCTGCTTCAGGTCGCCCGGATCGATCTTCGGACGGCTCTCCCACGCATGCCCCGACGGCAGCGCGACGACGAACGGCTCGTCGTACAGCGGACGCAGCATCAGCCCGGTCTCCGGGAACGGCAGCGCCATGATCGCGACGTCGATTTCGCCCTGCTTGAGCAGTTCGATCAGCTTCAGCGTGTAGTTTTCCTGCAGCATCAGCGGCATCTGCGGCACGCGCCTGATCATCTGCTTGACGAGCGTCGGCAGCAGGTACGGCCCGATCGTGTAGATGACGCCGAGACGCAGCGGCCCGACGAGCGGATCCTTGCCCTGCTTGGCGATTTCCTTGATCGCGAGCGTCTGTTCGAGCACGCGCTGCGCCTGCGTGACGATCTGCTCGCCGATCGGCGTCACGCTCACTTCGCTCGTGCCGCGCTCGAAAATCTGCACGTTCAGCTCGTCCTCAAGCTTCTTGATCGCCACCGACAGCGTCGGCTGGCTCACAAAGCACGCCTCCGCCGCGCGGCCGAAATGCCGCTCCCGGGCAACCGCAACGATGTATTTCAGTTCAGTGAGCGTCATTGGGGGCCCAATCAATGCCTGAATTCGATAGGTTTCAGTTATACACCGACGGGGCCGGTTCGCCAACCTCCCGCCGCACAGGAATTGTCCGCCACGGCCCGCAAGGGCCCCGCCTCCCCGGCGCGCGCCGCGATCACGCCTTCAGATACTGCTCGCGGGTGCCGAGCCAGCGGTTCAGATGCTGCGTGACGACCTCCGGATAATCGCGCAGCAGCCGCTCGGCTGCCTCGCGTGCCGGCTCGATCAGCCAGCCGTCCTGCTGCAGGTCCGCGAAGCGCAGCATCGCGGCGCCCGACTGGCGCGCGCCGAGAAACTCGCCGGGGCCGCGGATGTCGAGGTCGCGCCGCGCGATCTCGAAGCCGTCGGTGGTTTCGCGCATCGTCTGCAGCCGCGCGCGCGCGGTAAGCGATAGCGGCCCGGCGTACATCAGCACGCACACCGACGCAGTGCTGCCGCGCCCGACGCGGCCGCGCAACTGATGCAACTGCGCGAGGCCGAAGCGCTCCGCATGCTCGATCACCATCAGCGACGCATTCGGCACGTCGACCCCCACCTCGATCACGGTGGTCGCGACCAGCAGCTGCACTTCGTTGCGGCTGAACGCGTCCATCACGGCGGCCTTCTCGGCGGGCGCAAGCCGCCCGTGCACGAGCCCCACCTTCAGCTCGGGCAGCGCGGCCACCAGCGTCTCGCAGGTTTCGACCGCGGTCTGCAGCTGCAGCGTCTCGCTTTCCTCGATCAGCGGACACACCCAGTACACCTGACGGCCGGTCAGCGCGGCCTCGCGCACGCGGCCGATCACCTCTTCGCGACGCGCGTCGGACACGAGCCGCGTGAGGATCGGGGTGCGGCCGGGCGGCAGTTCGTCGATCGTCGATACATCAAGGTCCGCGTAAAACGTCATGGCCAGCGTGCGCGGGATCGGCGTGGCCGACATCATCAGCTGGTGCGGCTGGAAGCGCTCGGCGCCGTCGGCCGCGCGCTGCGCCTTCGCGCGCAGCGCGAGCCGCTGCGCGACGCCGAAGCGGTGCTGTTCGTCGACGATCACGAGCCCGAGCCGCGCGAATTCGACCACGTCCTGAATGATCGCGTGCGTGCCGATCACGAGCTGCGCGGTGCCGAGCGCCGCGGCTTCGAGCGCGGCGCGCTTCTCGCGCGTCTTCAGGCTGCCCGCGAGCCACGCCACCTGGATGCCGAGCGGTTCGAGCCAGCCGCGCAGCTTGCGTGCGTGCTGCTCGGCGAGGATTTCGGTGGGCGCCATCAGTGCGGCCTGGTAGCCGGCGTCGATCGCCTGCGCGGCGGCCAGCGCCGCGACGATCGTCTTGCCGCTGCCGACGTCGCCCTGCAGCAGCCGCTGCATCGGATGCGGCTGCGTCAGATCGAGCGCGATCTCGCCGCACACGCGCTGTTGCGCGCCGGTCAGCACAAACGGCAACGCCTGCAATAGCCGCGCGACGAGGCCGGCCGGATCGTCGGCGCGGCGCCGCGGCATCGCCGGCGCCGCGCGGCTGCGCCGCTCCTCGTGCGCGCGCTTGAGCGAGAGCTGCTGCGCGAGCAGTTCCTCGAACTTGATGCGCACCCACGCCGGGTGCGTGCCGTCCATCAGCGCGGTTTCGTCGTCGGCCGCGTCCGGATGATGCAGCATGCGCACGGCCTCCGTGAGCGACGGCACGCCGAGCGGCGCAAGACACGCCTGCGCGACCGGCTCCGGCAGCAGTTCGGGCAGCGGCGTACGCGCGAGCGCGTTGTCGATCGCCTTGCGCAGATAGGCCTGCGACACGCCCGCGGTGCCCGGATAAACCGGCGTGAGCGCCTGCGGCAGCGGCGTGTCGGCGTCGACGACACGCACGGCCGGATGCACCATCTCCATGCCGAAGAAGCCCCCGCGCACGTCGCCGCGCACGCGCAGCCGCGCGCCGACCGCCATCTGCTTCACCTGCGAGCCGTAGAAGTTCAGAAAGCGCAGGATCAGCTCGTCGCCCGCGTCGTCGCGCAGCTTCACGAGCAGCTGGCGACGCGGCCGGTACGCGATCTCGTTGTCGAACACGACCCCTTCTGTCTGCGCGACGCCGCCCGGCAGCAGATGCCCGATCGGCGTGAGCGAGGTTTCGTCTTCGTAGCGCATCGGCAGATGCAGCACGAGGTCGATCGAGCGCGTGAGTCCGAGCTTCGCGAGCTTGTCGGCGGGCTTGGCGGCTGCCTTCGCGCCCGGCTTCGCGGCTTGCCGGCCGACGGCCGGCGCCTCGCCTGCGGATTCCACTGCCGCCCCCGCCGGGGCTTCGCGCGCCGCTGCTTTGGCCGTTGCTGCGCCGCCCGCTGCTGCTCCGCCCGTCGCCGCTGCCTCGCCCGCTGCTGTTGCTCCGCCCGTCGCCGCTGCTCCGCCCGCCGCTGCCCCGCCCGCCGCCGCTGCCTCGCCCGCTGCTGTTGCTTCGCTCGTCACCGCCGCTTCGCCCGCCACTGCTCCGCCCGCCGCCGCACCCGCGCCGTGCAGCGGCGGCTTCACGAGCGCGCCGCCGCGGCGGCGGGCAGCGCGCCGCGGCGGCGCGGCATCCGCTTCGTCGACGGCAGGGGACACACGGCGTTCGGACACGGGCATGGGTTGCTTCGTCAGTACAAGTACAATAAGAGGTTTCGCAGCCATCCTTGCCGCGATGCTTGCAGCCATCGGGCGGTCGTCGGGAAGCCGTTACGTTCCGCCCGGGCCATCGCAGCGTCCCGCCATCATAGCCGCACGCCGCCGTTAGCCGGCGCGGCGGCACACGGCGCGCGCGCATCCGCGGCCGCTGCCGGCAACGCAACCTGATCCACTCCGCATGTTTACGCTTTCCGATTTCGATTTCGACCTGCCGCCCGAGCTGATCGCGCAAACCGCGCTGCCCGAGCGCAGCGCCAGCCGCCTGCTCGAGGTGGACAGCCTCGCGGCGCCCACCCGGCTGGTCGACCGCCGCTTTGCCGAACTGCCCGCGTGCATCGCGCGAGGCGACCTGCTCGTGTTCAACGATACCAAAGTCCTGAAAGCGCGCTTCCTCGGCCAGAAGGCCAGCGGCGGGCGCATCGAGGTGCTGGTCGAGCGCCTCACCGGCGAGCGGACCGCGCTTGCGCAGATCCGCGCGAGCAAAAGCCCCGCGCCGGGCACGACGCTGCGCCTCGCCGACGCGTTCGAGGCGACCGTCGGCGAGCGGGTCGAGCCGTTCTACACGCTGCACTTCCCGCAGGACTGTCTCACGCTGATCGAACAGTTCGGCCGGCTACCGCTGCCGCCTTATATCGCGCACGACCCGGACGCGACCGACGAGGCCCGCTATCAGACCGTGTTCGCGCAGAACCCCGGCGCGGTGGCAGCGCCCACCGCCGGCCTGCACTTCGACGAGGCGCTGCTCGCCCGGCTCGACGCGCACGGCGTCGAGCGCGCGACGCTCACGCTGCACGTCGGCGCGGGCACGTTCCAGCCGGTGCGCGTCGAGAACATCGCCGAGCACCGGATGCACAGCGAGTGGTATCAGTTGCCGCAGACGCTGGTCGAGCAGATCGCCGCGGCGCGCGCGCGCGGCAACCGCGTGATCGCGGTGGGCACCACGTCGATGCGCGCGCTCGAAGCCGCCGCGCGCGACGCCGAAGCAGCCGGCCGGCCGCTCGCCGCCACCAGCGCGGACACCGACATCTTCATCACGCCCGGCTACCGGTTCCGCGTGGTGGACCGGCTCGTGACGAACTTCCACCTGCCGAAATCGACGCTGATGATGCTGGTGTCCGCGTTCGCCGGCGTGGAAACGATCCGCGCGGCCTACCGTCACGCGATCGCGCAGCGTTACCGGTTCTTCAGCTACGGCGACGCAATGCTGCTCACGCGGCACGACGCGTAAGCAGCGAGCTGTCCGCGCGCGGCGGGTGCGCGTGCGCGGAGCGCCAGTGCCGCGGCGCTGCCGCCGTCCCCGCGGGTTATCGCTGCAAATCGTCCCTGGGGGTGTCGCTGCTCGTCGTCCCCGCAGGTTGTCCCGACAGGTCGTCCTTGGAGTTGTCCCGGCAGGTTGTCCCTACAGGTTGTCCCCGAAGGCTGTCTCTACAGGTTGTCCCTGAAGGCTGTCCCTACAGGCTGTCCCCGAAGGTTGTCCCCGGGGTTGCCCCCGAAGGATGTCCCTGCAGGTGCCCCAGCCGTCGTCCATGCCGTTCCGGGCGACGCTACGCCTGTCGTTGCCCACACGGGCATTACCCGGCCGCCGCGCGCCGCGCGACGGCCTTCGTCATCATTTGCGCCGGACTGTTTTCCGGTGGCACAGGAGTGCAGCATGACCGATGGTCCTATCCCCACGCCCGGCACGCCCTGTCCGGCCTGTCCGAGCCCGGACACCCCGCACGCGCCGCCCGCGAACGGCCTGAAGTTCGAGCTGCTGGCGACCGACGGCGCCGCGCGCCGCGGCCGCCTCACGCTGAACCACGGCGTGGTCGAGACGCCGATCTTCATGCCGGTCGGCACGTACGGCACCGTGAAGGCGACCCAGCCGCGCGAACTGGAAGAGATGCGCGCGCAGATCGTCCTCGGCAACACGTTTCACCTGTGGCTGCGCCCCGGGCTCGAAACGATCGCCGCGCACGGCGGACTGCACCGCTTCATGGGCTGGCAGCGCCCGATCCTGACCGACTCCGGCGGCTTCCAGGTGTTCTCGCTCGGCGACCTGCGCAAGATCACCGAGGACGGCGTCACGTTCGCGTCGCCGGTGAACGGCGACAAGCTGTTCCTGTCGCCCGAAGTGTCGATGCAGATCCAGAAGGTGCTGAACTCGGACATCGTGATGCAGTTCGACGAGTGCACGCCGTACGCCACCGACAACGTGCCGACCTCGCACGCCGACGCGGCGGCGTCGATGCGCATGTCGATGCGCTGGGCCCAGCGCTCGATCGGCGAATTCCGCGCGCTCGGCAATCCGAACGCGCTGTTCGGCATCGTGCAGGGCGGCATGTACGAGGACCTGCGCGACGAGTCGCTCGCGGGCCTCGCGCAGATGGACTTCCACGGCCTCGCGATCGGCGGGCTGTCGGTCGGCGAGCCGAAAGAGGACATGATGCGGGTGCTGAACCACATCGGCCCCCGTCTGCCCGCGCACAAGCCGCACTACCTGATGGGCGTCGGCACGCCGGAGGATCTCGTCGCGGGCGTCGCGGCCGGCGTCGACATGTTCGACTGCGTGATGCCGACCCGCAACGCGCGCAACGGCTGGCTCTTCACGCGCTTTGGCGACGTCAAGATCCGCAATGCGGTGCACCGCAACTCGCTGCGCCCGCTCGACGAGCACTGCGGCTGCTACACCTGCCGCCACTTCACGCGCGGCTACCTGCATCACCTGCATCGGGTCGGCGAAATCCTCGGCGCGCAGCTCAACACGATCCACAACCTGCACTACTACCTCGAACTGATGGGCGACATCCGCGCCGCGATCGAAGCCCGCGCCTTCGACGCGTTTCGCCGCCGGTTTCACGAACAGCGCGCGCGCGGCGCGGATCAGCCGGGCTAGCGCGCGGCACGCGGCCGGGGCTGCGCGGACACCGGTCGCGGGCGGCGAAATTTCCGTCCGCGCAACGTGCGGAAAATTACATTTTGCCTTCCAGACCTTCCGGAATCGCATTAACGGCTTGATCGGAAAGCCGATTTACGGCGGCGTAGCCCCGGATGCCGGTGGTAGAATACCCGGCTGATTTTTTCAATCGCTACAACGGAGAGACCAACGTGTCGTTCATTTCCAACGCCTTCGCTCAAGGCTCCGGCGGTGCTGAATCGAATCTGATGAGCTTTCTGCCGCTCATCCTGATGTTCGCTGTGCTTTACTTCATCATGATCCGCCCGCAGATGAAGCGCCAGAAGGACCACCGCAACATGCTCGCGTCGATGTCCAAGGGCGACGAGGTCGTCACCAACGGCGGCATCGTCGGCAAGGTGACGAAGGTGAGCGATGCGTATATCGGCGTCGAAATCGCCGAAGGCACGGAAATCACCGTGCAGAAGTCCGCCGTCACGACGATTCTCCCGAAGGGTACGATCAAGTCGCTGTAAGGCCAGCTCTTTCGCGTCCGGCGCGGCCTTGCGGCAGCCGCGGACACCCCGCCCGCAAGCGCGCCATGCCCCCGGCCCCGCCGGGGGACACCGCCCCCGCCGGACGCCTGCTCCCCAGCCAACTTTCCCGTTGGACCACCCCATGAATCGTTACCCCCTCTGGAAGTATGTCGTGATGGTCGTGGCGCTCGTCATCGGCTTCGTCTACACGCTACCGAATTTCTTCGGCGAGGCGCCGGCGGTGCAGGTGCTGAGCGGCAAGGCAACGGTCAAGCTCGACGCGGCGACGATGGCGCGGATCGAAGACGCGCTCGCCACCGATCACATCACGCCGACGGACATCACGTTCGACAATTCGTCGAGCAACGCGAACATCCGCGTGCGCGTGACCGACACCGACACGCAACTGCGCGTGAAAGACCTGCTGTCGAAGGCGCTGAACCCCGACCCGAACGATCCGACCTACGTGGTCGCGCTGAACCTCGAAGCCGCTTCGCCGCGCTGGCTCACCGCGCTGCACGCGCTGCCGATGTACCTCGGCCTCGACCTGCGCGGCGGCGTGCACTTCCTGCTGCAGGTCGACATGGCGGGCGCGCTGAACAAGAAGCTCGATTCCGACGCGTCGGATGCGCGCACGCTGCTGCGCGACAACTACATCCGCGACGGCGGCGTGAACCGCGTGAACCAGTCAGTGGTCGCGAACTTCGCGGACAAGGCCACGGCCGACTCCGCCAGCCAGCTGCTCACGCGCAACATCACGGAACTCCAGTGGGCCACCCAGAGCGCGCCTGACGGCAGCTACCAGCTGACCGGCACGTTCGCCCCGGCGATGCAGAAGTCCGTCGAGGAAGCGGCGCTGAAGCAGAACATGCAGACGCTGCACAACCGCGTGAACGAACTCGGCGTGGCCGAGCCGGTGATCCAGCAGCAAGGGGCCGACCGTATCGTCGTCGAGCTGCCGGGCGTGCAGGACACGGCCAAGGCGAAGGACATCATCGGCCGCACCGCGACGCTCGAAGCGCGCCTCGCCGACCCGGTGAACACCCACCCGGCGCCGGGCGAAGCGGTGCCGCCGGGCGACGAGCTGTTCACCCAGGGCAACGACACGCCGGTGCTGCTGCGCAAGCAGGTCATCTTCACCGGCGACCGCATCATCGACGCGTCGGCCGGCTTCGACGACCACCAGCGCCCGTCGGTCAACATCCGCCTCGATTCGGCGGGCGGGCGCGCGCTCGCGGTGGTGTCGCGCGACAACATCGGCAAGCCGATGGCGATGGTGCTGTTCGAAAAGGGCAAGGGCCAGGTGCTGACGGTCGCGACGATCCAGTCCGAGCTCGGCGACCGCTTCCAGATCACCGGCATGCCGACCCCGCAAGCAGCCGCCGACCTCGCGCTGCTGCTGCGCGCGGGCTCGCTCGCCGCACCGATGGACATCATCGAGGAGCGCACGATCGGGCCGAGCCTCGGCGCCGACAACATCAAGAAGGGCTTCCACTCGGTGGTGGGCGGCTTCATCGCGATCGCGGTGTTCATGATCGCGTACTACCTGCTGTTCGGCCTCGTCTCGGTGATCGGCCTGTCGGTGAACCTGCTGCTGCTGGTCGCGGTGCTGTCGATGCTGCAGGCCACGCTGACGTTGCCGGGCATCGCCGCTATCGCGCTCGCGCTCGGTATGGCGATCGACGCGAACGTGCTGATCAACGAGCGCATCCGCGAGGAACTGCGCAACGGCGCGCCCGCGCAGCTCGCGATCCAGAACGGCTATGCGCACGCGTGGGCGACCATTCTCGACTCGAACGTGACCACGCTGATCGCCGGTCTCGCGCTGCTCGCGTTCGGCTCGGGTCCGGTGCGCGGCTTCGCGGTCGTGCACTGCATCGGTATCCTGACGTCGATGTTCTCCGCGGTGTTCTTCTCGCGCGGCCTCGTGAATTTCTGGTATGGCGGCAAGAAGAAGCTGAAGTCGCTCGCAATCGGCCAGGTGTGGCGTCCCGCCCCGGCGGAAGGCGCCGCGTGGCTCGGCCACGACGACACCGCGCCGGCAGGCGCGCACGGCATGGCCGCGGGCGCGCCGAAGGCGAAGGCCGCGCCGCGCGCGGGCGCCGGCAAGGCGCAGCTGCGCCGCCGCAACAGCCCCGGCAATCCGCCGCAGAAACCGGGTTCGTCCCGCTGAACCCCGGAGCACTGAGCCATGGAATTTTTCCGTATTCGCAAAGACATTCCGTTCATGCAGCGCGCGTTGATCTTCAACGCGATCTCGCTGGTGACGTTCATCGCGGCCGTGTTCTTCCTCGTGCATCGGGGGCTGCATCTGTCGGTGGAGTTCACCGGCGGCACCGTGGTCGAGGTGCAATACCCCGGCGCGGTCCCGCTCGAACCGGTGCGCGGCGCGCTCTCGAAGCTCGGCTACCCGGACGCGCAGGTGCAGAATTTCGGCACCTCGCGCGACGTGATGATCCGCCTGCCGATCCGCCACGGGCTGTCGTCATCGCAACAGAGCGACCAGGTGATGGCCGCGCTGAAAGCGCAGGATAGCGGGGTGCTGCTGCAGCGCGTGGAGTTCGTCGGGCCGCAGGTGGGCAAGGAGCTCGTCACCAACGGCCTGCTCGCGCTCGCCTGCGTGGTGGCGGGCATCGTGATCTACCTGTCGTTCCGCTTCGAATGGAAGTACGCGATCGCCGGCATCATCGCGAACCTGCACGACGTGGTGATCATTCTCGGCTTCTTCGCGTTCTTCCAGTGGGAGTTCTCGCTGTCCGTGCTGGCCGCGGTGCTCGCGGTGCTCGGCTACTCGGTGAACGAATCGGTGGTGATTTTCGACCGGATCCGCGAAACGTTCCGCCGCGAACGCAAGATGACGGTCGTCGAGGTCATCAACCACGGGATCACCAGCACGATCTCGCGCACCATCATCACGCACGGTTCGACGCAGATGATGGTGCTGTCGATGTTCCTGTTCGGCGGCCCGACGCTGCATTACTTCTCGCTCGCGCTGACGATCGGCATCCTGTTCGGCATCTACTCGTCGGTATTCGTCGCGGCGGCGCTCGCGATGTGGCTCGGCGTGAAGCGCGAGGATCTGATCAAGGACAAGAAGGAGCGCCACGACCCGAACGACCCGAACGCGGGCGCACAGGTTTGAGCGCCGCGGCGGGCGGGCAAGGTCTGCCTGCGTGCCGCAGCGAGAAAGCCGGTTCTGCCGAACCGGCTTTTTCTTTTGGAGTAGCCGGGTCAAGTGGCGCTCGACCTGGAGTGCACTCCAGGTCCTAACCTCGGGTCTGTCATGTCCAAATCGCTAACGATCGACGATCGCCGCACTCGCTGCGCTCGGAAACGCACAACCGCAACTGAGGATCCACATCGAGGCAGCGCTGAATGTCGGCTGCACGCGCGACGAGATCGTTGAAGTGTTGATGCAGATGGCGCTCTACGCGGGCTTCCCGGCGGCACTCAATGCGCCGTTCACCGCACAAGCGGTGTTCGCTGCTAAAACGTGCAGCACAGTTGAGCGGCACAGCTAGCGTGCTGCAAGGTTAATGGTCGACGAAACAGAGCCTCGATATGAGAGTCCGCAACTGACCATTCCCTACCTTCACAATCGACAATCACCGCAAGCGGCAATGACCGGTTTGCGCAGGCCAGCCGCGAGCCCGCACACATCCCTTCGACCCGCATCCAGCGGGCGCAGCGGGCGCAGCGGGCGCAGCACCCGCCGCGCCCGCCCGCTCCACGGCCCCGCTCAGCGGAAACCGAGCTTGCGCCGCGCGGCAAGCAGCGCGGCAAGACTCACGAGCGCCGCAAAAATCATGTAGTAGCTCGGCGCAACCTTCGAGCCGGTCGATGCGATCAGCCACTCGATGATGAACGGCCCGAAGCCGCCGAAAATCGTCACCGCGATGTTATACGCGAGCGACATGCCGGTCGTGCGTGTCTGCACCGGAAAGAGTTCCGACAGGAGCCCCGGCAGCGCGCCGAAGTAGCCCGTCATCAGAAAGCCGAGCACGATCTCCATGACGATCAGCGTGCCGATCGAAGGATGCGCGACCAGATACGCGAACGCCGGATAGATCAGCACGAGCAGCAGCACCGCGCTCGCGAACATGATGCGCGTGCGCCCGACCCGGTCCGACAGATGGCCCACCACCGGCGAAAACACCATCTGGATCACGCCGATCAGCGCAATCGCGCCGAACGTGACCGACGGCGCGAGCCCCAGTTGCTTTACGCCGTAGGTCGGCGTGAACAGCACAAGGTACGTCGACACCGTGCCGAGCACCACCGTGCCGATCGCGATCGCGAGCCGCAGCTTCTGGCTCGCGAACGTGTCGCGCACCGGCGTGCCGGTCGTCTCGGCCGCGAGAAACTCGGGCGTTTCGTCGAGCCGGCGGCGGATGTACCAAGCCACCGGCCCGATCAGCAGACCAAACCAGAACGGCACGCGCCAGCCCCACGCCGTCAGCTGCGCGTGCGACAGGCTGCCCGTCAGCACCACCCCGAAGCCCGCCGCGAGCAGTGTGGTCAGCCCCTGGCTGGCGATCTGCCAGCTCGCGTAGAAGCCGCGCCGGCCCGGCACGTGCTCGGCGAGAAACGCGGTGGCGCTGCCGAACTCGCCGCCCGCGGAGAAGCCCTGCATCAGCCGTGCGGCCACCAGCACGAGCGGCGCGGCGAGACCGATCTGCGCGTAAGTCGGCAGCACCGCGATGATCAGCGTGCCCACCATCATCAGCATGATCGACAGCGTGAGCGCCGCCTTGCGTCCGGCCCGGTCCGCGTACGCACCGAGCACGATCGCGCCGAGCGGCCGCATGAAGAACGACACGCCGAACGTGCCCAGCGTGAGCAGCAGCGACACGGTGTCGTTGCCGGTCGGAAAGAACAGCTTCGAAATCAGGACCGCGAAGAAGCCATAGACCACCAGATCGAACCACTCCAGGGCGTTGCCGATCGATGCGGCCACCACCACCCGCCACGACTGCGTGCGGCTCGCCGCGACGCTTGCAGACATCGTTGCATTCATGCAGATCTCCGTTGCGCGAATCATTGGTCCGGGCCCGCACTGCGCCCTTGTCTGGCCGGATGGCTGCGCGCCCGGCGCATCCGCTGCCTGTGCGCCACTATGCCCGGAAATAAAGGCGCCGGTGCGCGAATTCCGCGTTTACCCTCGCACCGCCCGCCGCCCGCGGGCGCCTTGTCCGGCAGTGGTTCGTGCCAGGCGTACATTGAACAATTGGGGCGGGAAACTGTCCACCCTCCCGAACGGCCAATGCTGAAGGCCCGCGCACGCGCCTCGCAGGCGCGTTTGGTACTATTGCCGGAGCCTTCTGCCCATCCTTGCCGTGCAAGCCGGCGGCGCACGCGCCCGCTCACGTCGTTTTGCCTCACAGCCGTATGGAACATGACAACCTGATCGCGTGCCACGAATGCGATGCGCTGTTCAGCAAGCCGCGCCTGCTGGGCCGCCGCGCCATCGCGCGCTGCCCGCGCTGCGGCGCCACGCTCTCGCGCAGCGTGGCGGGCCGGCTCGACGGCATCAGCGCCATGGCGCTCGCCGCGCTGATCACCTTCCTGATTGCACTCGGCTATCCGATCGTCGAGCTCGAAGCGAACGGCATCATTTCCCGCACCACGCTGTTCGGCGCGCTTGTCGCACTGTGGAACGAAGACATGCAGGTCGTCGCGGTGATCGTGTTTTGCGCCACGGCGCTGTTTCCGGTCACCGAACTCGTCGCGCTGCTGTACGTGCTGCTGCCGCTGCGCGCAGGCCACGTGCCGGCCGGCTTCAACCTCGTGCTGCGCGCCATCCAGTTCGTCCGCCCCTGGGGCATGATCGAAGTGTTCATGCTCGGCGTGCTCGTCACGATGGTGAAGATGGTCAGTCTCGCGCGCGTGATCCCGGAGGCCGCGCTGTTCGCGTTCGGCGCGCTCACGCTGATGTTCGTCGTGGTCGTCACGTTCGATCCCCGCACGCTGTGGGACATCGCCGACGACCTGCGGGCCCGCCGCGCGCGGCCCGCAGGCGCGCGCGGGCGGCCCGCAGGCGCGCGCGGGCGGCCCGCGGCGCAGCGGAGCTAGGCCGGCATGCGCTATCTCACCGCGTCGCGCGCCGGCATGGTGGCCTGCCACGCCTGCGGCCATGTGGAGCCGCGCGAGCGCACGCTGCGCCGCCAGCACTGCGCGCGTTGCGGCGCGCGGCTGCACCGCCGCATCCCGGACAGCCTGATGCGCACGTGGGCGCTGCTGATCGCCGCCGCGTTGCTGTATATTCCCGCGAACCTGCTGCCGATCCTGCACACCGCGTCGCTGCTCGGGTCGCAAGACGATACGATCATGAGCGGCGTCGTCTACTTCTGGACCTCGGGCGACTGGCCGCTCGCGGTCATCGTGTTCGTCGCGAGCATCCTGGTGCCGATGCTCAAGCTCGTCGTGCTCGTGCTGCTCGCGGTCACGGCGCAGCGCCGCTCGCGCTGGCGTCCGCTGCAGCGCGTGAAGCTGTACCGGATGGTCGAGCGCATCGGCCGCTGGTCGATGCTCGACGTGTTCGTCATCACGCTCACGGTCGCGCTGGTGCGCTTCAAGTCGCTCGCGGTGATCACGGCAGGGCCGGGCGCAATCGCGTTCGGCAGCGTCGTGATCCTGACGATGCTCGCATCGATGCAGTTCGATCCGCGCCTGATCTGGGATCCGTTCGACGCCCCGGACGGCGCGTCCGGCCCCGCGCCGCGCATCGCAGACCGTACCTCACCCTCTCAGGATTGAAGACATGACCAGCCCGCAAGGACCGACGCCCGCTCCCGACGCGCCGCGCAGCGATTCGAACGGCCCCCCGCGCCTGCCCGAGCCCGACATCGAGCAGCGCGGCCACTGGCTGCCGTCGCTCGTCTGGGTGATTCCGCTGATCGCCGCGCTGATCGGCATCGCGCTCGTCGTCAAGTCGATCACCGACCGGGGGCCGTCCATCACGATCAGCTTCAACAACGCCGAAGGGCTCGAACCGGGCAAAACCCAGGTCAAGTACAAGGACGTCGACATCGGGCTCGTGAAGAACATCACGCTGTCGAAGGACCTGTCGCACGTGCTCGTCGAGGTGCAGCTCACCAAGCAGGCCGAGAATTTCGCGGTGAAGAACACGCGCTTCTGGGTGGTGCGGCCGCGCATCGGCGCGACCGGCGTGACCGGGCTCGGCACGCTGCTTTCGGGCGCCTACATCGGCGTCGACGCGGGCCATTCGGCCGAGGCCCAGACCCACTTCGTCGGCCTCGAAACCCCGCCGCCGATCACCGGCGACCAGAAAGGCCACCGCTACACGCTGCACGGCGACTCGCTCGGCTCGCTCGACATCGGCTCGCCGATCTACTACCGGCGCGTGCAGGTCGGCCAGGTCGTCGGCTTCTCGCTCGACAAGGACGGCACCGGCGTCACGCTGCAGGTGTTCGTCGCCGCGCCCTACGACCAGTACGTGCGGGCGAATACCCGCTGGTGGCACGCGAGCGGCATCGATCTGCGGCTCGATTCGAGCGGCTTCAAGCTGAACACGCAATCCCTCGCCACCGTGCTGGTGGGCGGCCTGTCGTTCCAGTCGCCGCCCGGCCAGCCGGCCGGCACGCAGGCACCGAACAACGCCGAATTCCGGCTCGCCGCCGACGAGGCCGACGCGATGCGTGCCCCGGACGGCCCGGCGCTGCACGTCGTGATGAACTTCAACCAGTCGCTGCGCGGCCTGTCCGTCGGCGCGCAGGTCGACTTCCGCGGCATCGCGCTCGGCCAGGTCACCAACATCGGCATCGACTACGACCCGAAGACCCACAGCTTCACCATGCCGGTCGCGATGGACATCTACCCGGACCGCCTCGGCAGGCGCTTCCGCGAACAGGTCTCGAGCGAAGGCGTCGCCGCGGGCCAGCAGGTGCTCGAACATCTGGTGAAGCGCGGGCTGCGCGGGCAGTTGCGTACCGGCAATCTGATCACCGGGCAACTCTACGTGGCGCTCGACATCTTCCCGAAGGCAGCGCCCGCCACGCTCGACGTGCATCGCGATCCCATCGAACTGCCGACGATCCCGAATACGCTCGACGAGTTGCAGGTGCAGATCGCCGACATCGCGAAGAAGCTCGATCAGGTGCCGTTCGACCAGATCGGCACGAATCTGAACAGTTCGCTCAAACACGCCGACGCGCTGTTCTCGCGCCTGAATACCGAGGTGGTGCCGCAGGCGCGCGACACGCTCGCCGCCGCGCAAAAGACCTTCGGCTCCGCCGAGGCCACGCTGCAGCAGGATTCGCCGCTGCAGTCCGACGTGCACCAGGCGCTGCAGGAACTCACCCGCACGCTGCAGTCGCTCAATGCGCTGGCCGACTATCTGGAGCGCCACCCCGAATCGCTGCTGCGCGGCAAACCAGGAGATCAACCATGACGCCTGTCCGGCTCCCCCGCCTGCTGCCCGGACGGGCTCGCGCGGCCGCGCGGCTCGCCGCCTGCGCCGCGCTGCTCGCGCTCGCCGCCTGCGCGTCGTCGCCGCCGAGCCATTTCTATACGCTCGACAGCGGCAACGCGCCGTCCGCCGAGCGCAGCGCGGCGAACGTGCCGCTGCTCGTCGAGGTGCCGCCGGTCAACGTGCCGGCGCAGGTCGCGCGCTATCAGTTCGTCGTGCAGGACAGCCCGACCCAGGTGCGCGTGCTGGAACAGCAGCGCTGGGTCGCGCAGCCCGATGCCGAAATCCGCCACGCCCTGTCCGCCGACCTCACGCGGCAGCTCGATACGATCGACGTGTACGGCACCGCCTACCCGAAGGACAAGCCGGTGTACCGGGTCAGCGTGAACGTGCAGCGCTTCGAATCGTGGCCGGGCTCGCACGCGCTGATCGACGCGGTCTGGAGCGTGCGCGCGATGCGCACGGAAGCGGTCATGACCTGCCGCAGCGTCGTCAACGAACCGGTGCAGGCCGGCTATGACGCGCTCGTCGACGGGCACCGCCGGGCCGTGCAGCAGATCGCCACGCAGATCGCCGCGGCCATCCGCGCGCTCGCCGCGACGCCGGCCGCGCAAGCCGGCACGGAGGCGGCGTCCCTGCCCTGTCCGGCGCCGTCCGCCGCGCAGGCGCAGGGCGCCGCGCCGGCAACCCACGGCTGAGCGCGCCAGGCCTCCGTCATCGAAGCCGCGTCGGCCCGGCGCCGCGGTGCGCCGCCGGGCCAATCCGTGCGGCGGCAGGCGTGGCGCGATTTGACCGGTACATACGCCCTTTTTTTCACGCTCCAGACCGATCATGTTCCGCTCGATTACGACCCTGCTCAAGAAATGGCGCGCATCGCGCAGCAGTGGCCAGCAGCTCGACGCGCTGCTCGCGATCGCCGACCGGCGCGCGCCCTACCCGGAGCGCAGCGAATGGCTGATCGAGCTCGCGCACTGGATCCACCGCGGCGGCACCCTCCTGCCGGCCGCCGCTCAGGACGCGGCGCAAGTCGACGACGCGCGCCGGCCGCCGGAGCACGCGCGCGTGCGCTACCTGCTGCACGTGCTCGACCGCAACCCCGAGTGGAAAGCGAACGTCGCCGGCATCCTGCGCCGGCTGCTGCGCGAGAGCGACGGCATTTCGCTGCTGTGCGACGCCGGCATGCCGGTGCACGCGGCGTTTTTTGGCGCGCTGTTCGAGCGTGTCGAGGCGTCGCTGATCCCGCCGGCGCCGAACCGCCGCGACCTGAGCGCGATCTTCACGCTGATGTTCGCGTCGGGGCGCGACGCCGAGTGGATCGCCACGCTGCCGACCGACCTGCTCACGCGTATTCATGCGCTCTTCGGCTACGCGCAGGAGGAGGACGAGGGCAAGGACGCGACGCCGTTCTCGCTCGACCTGCTGGCGGCGCTGCACAACCTCACCTGCCAGATCAGTTCGACCGGCCTGTCGCAGACGGTGCGCAGCCGCCTCGGCGAGATCGACGCGCGCATTGCGATGGAACAGCAGCCGTTCTACCGGCTCACCCGCGCGATGCTCGCGGTCGAGGCCGCGCATGACGCGCGCGAACAGGGTGCCGGGCCGGACCCGCTACTGCGCGAAGTGAACTACCTGCGGGTTCTGCTCGACCAGTGCCGCGCCGCCACCGACAACGTGTTCCAGCACCTGTACCGCAACGGCGTGAGCGTCGACATCGTGTTCCAGGTCGAACGCATGCGCACGCGCATCGAGCGCGCCGAACTGCTGCTCGACGCATGGATGGCCGCCGACGATCCGCACACCAGTTCGCATCTGGCCGCCGAGCTCGTGAAAGCCAACCACGCAAGCCAGAGCGTCGCGCATTTGCTGCGCAGCAATTTCTCGCTGCTCGCGCGCAAGGTGGTCGAATACAGCGCCGACACCGGCGAGCACTACATCGCGCGCGATCGCGCCGAATACCTGAAGATGCTGCGCATGGCCGCGGGCGGCGGCCTCGTGACCGTGGTCACGGTCTGCCTGAAGTTCGCGATCACCGGCGCGCATCTGCAATCGGTGCTCGAAGGGCTGCTCGCCGGCATCAACTACGCGGCGAGCTTCCTGCTGATGCACTTCCTGCATTTCTCGCTCGCCACCAAGCAGCCGGCCATGACCGCGCCCACCATCGCGCGCGAACTCGACGGCACCGGCACCCCGGAGGGCGTCGACCACTTCGTGAGCTCGCTCGTCGCGCTGATCCGCACCCAGGCAGCGGCCGTGCTCGGCAATGTCGCGCTCGTCTTTCCGGTGTGCCTGCTGGTCCAGTTGCTGTGGCGCACGCTGTTCCACGCGGATCTGATCTCGCCCGAGAAGGCCCACGCGACGCTGCACTCGTTTTCGCTGCTCGGCCCCACGCCGCTCTATGCGGCGCTCACCGGCGTGCTGCTGTGGTCGTCCAGCCTGCTCGCCGGCTGGGCCGACAACTGGTTCGTGCTGCATCGCGTCGAGGACGCGCTCGCGTACAACCGCCGCCTGCGCATGACGCTCGGCGCCGCGGGCGCCGCGCGGCTCGCGCGCTTTTGCAGCAGCAACGTCGCCGGCGTGGCGGGCAACATCACGCTCGGCCTGATGCTCGGGCTCGTGCCCGCGCTGCTGACCGCCCTCGCGTTCACGTTCGAGGTCCGGCACGTGACGCTGTCGGCCGGCTCGATCGGCATTGCGCTCGGGGTGCTCGGCACGGGCGGGCTCGACTCGTCCGAACTCTGGTGGGCAGTGGCCGGCGTGTGCAGCATGGCGATCCTGAACGTCGCGGTGAGCTTCGCGCTCGCGTTCCAGATGGCTGCGCGCTCGCGCGACCTGCGCTACCGCGACGTCCGCTCGCTGCACGGCGCGTTCTGGCGCCGGGTGATGCAACGGCCGCTCGCGCTGTTCTGGCCGGTGCGCGACGCGCCGCGCGGGCAGCACTGAGCGCGGTGCGCGCGCCGGATGCGACGCGCCGACCGCGTACAATAGCGGGTTACTCAACGCCTGCCGGCCCACCGCCATGTCCTTCGAATTCTTCATCCCCTGCCCGCGCGGCCTCGAAGCCGCGCTCGCGGACGAACTCGCCGAAATCGGCGCACGCCACGCCGGCGGCGCGCCGTTCAGCGCCGGCGCGCAAGTGCCGGGCGGCGTGCATCTGCACGGCGGCTGGGCGGCCGGAATGGCCGCGAACCTGCATTCGCGCATCGCCAGCCGGGTCCTGCTGAAGATCGCGCACCGGCCCTATCGCAACGAACAGGACATCTACGCGCTCGCGTCCGAGCAGCGCTGGGAGCAGTGGTTCTCGGCCAGCGAGACGCTGCGCGTCGATATCACCGCGATCAAGTCGCCGCTGCGCAGCCTCGAATTCGCCACGCTGCGCGTGAAGGACGCGATCTGCGACCGCCTGCGCGAGAAGACCGGCGCGCGGCCGAGCATCGATACGGCCGTGCCCGACGTGCGCGTGTTCGCGTTCCTCACCGCGACCGACTGCACGCTGTACCTCGACACCTCCGGCGAGCCGCTCTTCAAGCGCGGCTGGCGGCTCGACAAAGGCGCGGCGCCGTTGCGCGAAAACCTCGCGGCGGGGATCCTGCGGCTCACCGGCTGGCGCGCCGGCACCCCGCTCTACGATCCGATGTGCGGCAGCGGCACGTTTCTCGCGGAAGCCGCGCAAGTCGCGCTCGGCATCGCGCCGGGCATCGAGCGGCGCTTCGGCTTCGAAAAGCTGAAGCAGTATGACAACGGCGCATGGCGCGCGCTGAAGGCCGCCGCGCTGGATGCGAGGCGCGCGGCCCACGCGCCGCGCGACGGGCTGGCGATCTTCGGCAGCGACATCTCCAGCGACATGCTGGTGAAGGCGCGCGCGAATTTCGAGCGCGCCGGCCTGCCGCCGCTCACGCTCAAGCAGCTCGACGCACGCGACATGAGCGCGCCGTCCGCGCAGCCGGGCATCCTCGTCGCGAACCCGCCGTATGGCGAGCGGATCGAAGTGCGCGGGCGCAACGCGCGCGGCGAGCCGCGCGCGCCGGGCCGGGGCAGTCGGGAAGGCCGGGAGAGTCGGGACAGTCGGGACAGTCGGGAAGGCCGCGACGACGAAGGCTTTCGCCGCGCCCACGAGGACATGCCCGACAGCGAATTCTTTCTCGCGCTCGGCAACGCGCTGAAACAGCGCTTCACCGGCTGGCAGGCGTTCATCCTGACCTCGGACCGCAAGCTGCCGGGCCAGCTGCGCCTGCGCGAGTCGGCAAAAACGCCGCTCTTCAACGGCGCGCTCGAATGCCGGCTATTCCGCTTCGACCTGGTGGCCGGCAGCGTCCGGCAACGCCCAGCCGGCGACGCGCCGGCCGCGTGAAGCGCGCGGGCGCGCGGGCTGCCGGAGCGCTCGCGCGCCGCCGCCCCGCCGCCGCCCCGCCGCCGCATCGGCGCCGTATCGGCGCCCTTCATCAAGTTCCTGACAGGACGGTGTCAGCAGCCCCGCTGCACACTGGTTGCCACGCGATCCGGCGCATCGCGCAACCCATCCTTTCCTGTCAGGAGAATCTCATGTCCGCTGCTGCCTCCCCTGTTCTTTCGTGGTTCGAAATCCCCACCGCCGACCTCGAACGCGCGGTGCGCTTCTATGAAAGCGCGCTCGGCGTGACGCTGCGCCGCGAGGAGATGGGCGGGATCCCGATCGCATTGTTCCCGTACACGGAGCCCGCGACCGGCGGCGCGCTCGTCCAGCATCCCGCGCAGAAGCCGTCCGCGGACGGCGTGATCGTGTATCTGAACGCGCAGCCGAATGTCGACGCCGTGCTCGCGCGCGTGGCGAAAGCGGGCGGCGCGCTGCAGGGGCCCATCGTCGAACTGCCACGCGAGATCGGCTACATCGGCTTTTTCATCGATAGCGAAGGCAACCGCATCGGCCTGCATTCACGCACGCGCGGCTAGACGTCGTTGCGGGCGCCGCGGCGCTATCATCGCCGCAGCCCCCTTCCCGCGAGCTCCCGATGACCCGTCGCGCCGACCGCCTGTTCCAGATCGCCGAGCTGCTGCGCGGCCGGCGTCTGACGACCGCGCAGCAACTGGCCGACTGGCTGCACGTGTCGCCGCGCACCGTCTATCGCGACGTGCGCGACCTGCAGCTCTCGGGCGTGCCGATCGAAGGCGAGGCCGGCATCGGCTACCGGCTGAGCCGCGCCGCGAGCCTGCCGCCGCTCACGTTCACCGCCGACGAACTGGCCGCGCTCGCCGCCGGCGCGCGGATGCTCGAAAGCTGGGGGGGCGCAAGCTTCGCGCGCGGGGCGCGCGGCGCGCTCGCGAAGATCGCGTCGGCGATGCCCGCCGGGCAGCGGGCCACGCTCGAACGCCTGCCGGTGTTCGCGCCGTCGTTTCACGTCGACGCGACGTTCGCCGAGACCGTCGATACGCTGCATCAGGCAATCGACGGCCGGCGCGTCGTGTGCTTCGCGTACCGCGATCGCGCGGGCGCGGCCTCCGAGCGACGCGTCTGGCCGCTCTGCCTCGCTTACTGGGGCGGGCGCTGGACGATGGGCGCGTGGTGCGAACTGCGCGAGGACTTCCGCCATTTCGACGTCGCGCAGATCCGCGCGCTGCAGACCCTCGAACCGTTTCCGGACGTCGACGGCCGGCGGCTCGCGGATTTTCTGCGCCATGTCGGGGCGCGGCCGCGCTGAGCGGGCGGCCTCCCGCCTTCATCGGACCTGGCCCCCGCCTTCATCCGACCCGGCCCCCGCCGGCATCCGACCTGCCCCGCCGCTTCCGCCCGACCGGCGCGCGCTCACTCGACCGACTTCACCATCTCCTCGATCACCTTCTTCGCGTCGCCGAACACCATCATCGTCTTGTCGAGGTAGAACAGTTCGTTGTCGAGCCCCGCGTAGCCGGCCGCCATCGAGCGCTTGTTGACGATCACCGTGCGCGCCTTGTACGCCTCGATGATCGGCATCCCCGCGATCGGCGATTTCGGATCGTTCTTCGCCGCCGGGTTCACCACGTCGTTCGCGCCCAGCACCAGCACGACATCGGTGCGGCCGAACTCGTTGTTGATGTCGTCCATCTCGTAGACGAGGTCGTACGGCACCTCCGCTTCCGCCAGCAGCACGTTCATGTGCCCCGGCATGCGCCCCGCCACCGGATGGATCGCATAGCGCACGTCGATGCCCTTCTCGACCAGCTTGTCGGTCAGCTCCTTCAGCGCGTGCTGCGCGCGCGCCACCGCCAGCCCGTAGCCCGGCACGATCACCACCGACTCTGCGTTGCCGAGCAGGAACGACGCGTCCTCGGCCGAGCCCGACTTCACCGGCCGCTGCTCCTTCGCGCCGGCCGCCGCGGCCGCGCCGGACTCGCCGCCGAAGCCGCCGAGGATCACGTTGAAGAACGAGCGGTTCATCGCGTGGCACATGATGTACGACAGGATCGCGCCCGACGAGCCGACCAGCGAGCCCGCGATGATCAGCATCGGATTGTTCAGCGAGAAGCCGATGCCCGCGGCCGCCCAGCCCGAATACGAGTTCAGCATCGACACCACGACGGGCATGTCCGCGCCGCCGATCGGGATGATGATCAGCACGCCGAGCGCGAACGCGATCAGCGTCATCACGATGAACGGCAGCCACGACTGCGTGAGGAAGAAGATCGCGCCGAAGCCGATCATCCCGAGCGCGAGCAGCAGGTTCAGCAGATGCTGCCCCGGATAGACCACCGGCGCCCCCTGGAACAGGCGGAACTTATACTTGCCCGACAGCTTGCCGAACGCGATCACCGAGCCGCTGAACGTGATCGCGCCGACGAACGTGCCGATGAACAGCTCGACGCGGTTGCCGTACGGCAGGAAGCCCGCCGGCGCGCCCGGCTCGACGAGCCCGAATGCGGCCGGCTCCGACACCACCGCATACGCGATGCACACGGCCGCCAGACCGATCAGCGAGTGCATCGCGGCGACCAGTTCCGGCATCTTCGTCATCTCGACGCGCGCGGCGACATACGCGCCGACCGCGCCGCCCGCCACGAGCCCGGCGAACAGCAGCCCGAGCCCGAGCGACAGGTCCGAGCCGAGACCGGCCGCCTGCCGCACGATCAGCGACACGGTCGTGACGATCGCGATCGCCATCCCGACCATGCCGAACGTGTTGCCGGTGCGCGCGGTCTTCGGATTGGAGAGCCCCTTGAGCGCCTGGATGAAGCACACCGACGCGAGCAGATACAGCAGCGTAACGACGTTCAGGCTCATTTACGCGCCCTCCTTCGCATCGCCGGCGAGCTTCTTCGGCTCCTTCTTACGGAACATCTCCAGCATGCGCCTTGTCACGAGAAAGCCGCCGAACACGTTGACCGCCGCGAGCGCGACCGCCGCCGTGCCGAACACCTTGCCCGCGCCGCCGACGGTGAGCCCCGCCGCGAGCATCGCGCCGACGATCACGATCGCCGAGATCGCATTGGTGACCGCCATCAGCGGCGTGTGCAGCGCGGGCGTCACGTTCCACACCACGTGATAGCCGACGTAGACCGCCAGCACGAAGATGATCAGGTTGATGACCGTGTGATTGATGAGTTCCATCGTCCGTCTCCTTTGTCGAGCCGCGCGCGGGCTCAGGCCTTGCGCGCCACGTCGCCGTCGCGTGCGAGCAGCGTCGCGGCGACGATGTCGTCGGTCATGTCGAGGTTCAGCGCACCGTCCTTCGTGACGATCAGCTTCAGGAAATCGAGCAGGTTGCGCGCATAGAGCGCCGACGCGTCGGCCGGCACCTGCGCCGCGAGGTTCGTGTAGCCGACGAGCGTCACGCCGTGCTTCGTCACCACCGCATCGGGCTCGGTGAGCGGGCAGTTGCCGCCGCGCCGGCCCTCGTGCTCCGCGCCGCGGCCGGCCGCGAGATCGACCAGCACCGAGCCCGGTTTCATGGCCTGCACGGTGTCGGCCGAGATCAGCGTCGGCGCTGCGCGGCCCGGAATCAGCGCGGTCGTGATCACGATGTCGGCCTGCTTCGCGCGCTCGTGCACGAGCGCGGCCTGGCGCGCGAGCCACGACGGCGGCATCGGCCGCGCGTAGCCGCCCACGCCCTGCGCGGCCTCGCGCTCCTCGTCGGTCTCGAACGGCACGTCGAGAAACTTCGCGCCGAGCGACTCGATCTGCTCCTTCACGGCCGGCCGCACGTCGGAGGCCTCGATGACGGCGCCGAGGCGCCGCGCGGTCGCGATCGCCTGCAGGCCCGCGACGCCCGCGCCGAGAATCAGCACGCGCGCGGCCTTCACGGTGCCGGCGGCGGTCATCAGCATCGGCATGAAGCGCGGGTAAAGGTCGGCGGCGACCAGCACCGCCTTGTAGCCGGCAATGTTTGCCTGCGAGGAGAGCACGTCGAGGCTCTGCGCACGCGTCGTGCGCGGCGCGGCTTCGAGCGCGAACGCGGTCAGCCCGGCAGCGGCCAGTTGCGCAGCGTTCTCCGCGCTGAACGGATCGAGCATGCCGACCAGCACCGCGCCGCGCTTCATCAGCGGCAGCTCGGCGGCAGTGGGAGACTGGACTTTCAGGACGAGGTCCGCGCCGAACGCGGCGCTCGCGTCGGCAAGCTCGGCGCCGAGCGCCGCATACGCGTCGTCGGGGAAGCTCGCGGCGGCGCCGGCGCCGCGCTGGATCGTGACCCGGTGCCCCTGCGACAGGTATTTGCGAACCGTCTCGGGCGTCGCGGCGACGCGGTTCTCATGCGGGCGCGTCTCGGCTGGCACTCCGATGTGCATCGTTGACTCCTCTTCGACCTTGCTGTGGGTACGACAGATCTGCCGACGAGGCACGCCGGCTTGCGAATGCAACGGCTGGCTACGCCGCCACTTTACCCGAAACCCGGGCCCGCGCCGGAATCAGGGACAATCCGGGTGGCGCGCGCCGCCCGCGCGGCCCGCTGCCCGGCCACGAGCCGCCGGACTGCCGGCAGCCGCGCGCCGGTAACGGTAAAATACCGGCCCATGAACGCTGAAACCTGGGCCGCGCATGTCACCGTGGCCGCCATCATCGAGCGCGCCGGCCGCTTTCTCGTCGTCGAGGAACAGACCGACGACGGACTGCGGCTGAACCAGCCCGCCGGCCACCTGGAGGCGGGCGAGACGCTGGTCGACGCGGTCGTGCGCGAAACGCTCGAAGAAAGCGCGGAGCACTTCGCGCCCGAGGCGCTGGTCGGCGTCTACATGACGCATGTCGAGCGCCCCGCGCGCAGCGGCGCCACCTATCTGCGCTTCACCTTTTGCGGCAGCAGCGAAGCAGCCGTCCCGCCGCGCGCGCTCGACCCGGAGATCGTCCGCACGCTGTGGATGAGCGCGGACGAACTGCGCGCCTGCCAGGACCGGCACCGCACGCCGCTCGTCCTGCGCTGCATCGACGATTACCTCGCCGGGCGGCGTTTTCCGCTCGACGTCGTGCACACGCATTCGGTCGCCCCCGTGCGGGCGATCAGGCCGGATACACCATGAGCAAGCAAAAAGTCGTAGTGGGCATGTCGGGCGGCGTCGATTCGTCGGTCACCGCGTGGCTGCTGAAGGAACAGGGCTATGACGTCGTCGGCCTGTTCATGAAGAACTGGGAAGACGACGACGACAGCGAATACTGCTCGACGCGCGAGGACTGGATCGACGTCGTGTCGGTCGCGGACCTGATCGGCATCGACGTCGAGGCGGTCAACTTCGCGGCCGAATACAAGGATCGCGTCTTCGCCGAGTTCCTGCGCGAATACTCGGCCGGCCGCACGCCGAATCCGGACGTGCTCTGCAACGCGGAAATCAAGTTCAAGGCGTTTCTCGATCACGCGATGTCGCTTGGCGCGCAGACCATCGCGACCGGCCATTACGCGCGGGTGCGCGAGCGCAACGGGCGTTTCGAACTGCTGAAGGCGGCCGATCTGACGAAGGACCAGTCGTACTTCCTGCACCGGCTGAATCAGGCGCAGCTGTCGAAAACGATGTTCCCGCTCGGCGAGATTCCGAAGACGCGCGTGCGCGAGATCGCCGCGCAGATCGGCCTGCCGAACGCGAAGAAAAAGGATTCGACCGGGATCTGCTTCATCGGCGAGCGGCCGTTCCGCGACTTCCTGAACCGTTACCTGCCGACCCGCCCCGGCCCGATGAAAACGCCCGAGGGCAAGGTGGTCGGCGAGCACATCGGTCTCGCGTTCTATACGTTCGGCCAGCGCAAGGGCATCGGCCTCGGCGGCAGCCGGGACGGCAGCGGCGAACCGTGGTTCGTGGCCGGCAAGGACATCCCGTCGAACACGCTGTACGTCGCGCAGGGCCACGACCACCCGTGGCTGCTGAGCCGCACGCTGAGCGCGGGCAACGTCAGCTGGGTCGCGGGCGAGCCGCCGGCCGACGGCCACGCGTGCGCCGCGAAGACGCGCTACCGCCAGACCGACGCGCGCTGCGTGTTCGGCAGCGCCGGCGAGCCCGCGGGCGGTTTCGCGCTCCATTTCGACGAAGCGCAGTGGGCTGTCACACCGGGGCAATCGGCGGTGCTTTACGATGGCGACGTCTGCCTCGGCGGCGGCATCATCGAGCATGTGGCGACCGCACAGCCGGCTGCGCACGGGGCGCGGGACGCCGCGCTGCTGGGCGCGCGGTGAAGCCGCCGCACGCGGGCTGCGACGCACGGTGCAGCGGCTCGGCCTCCGGCTGCGGCGCGCGGTGCGGCCGCGCGCGCCTCGGTGCCGCGCGCCGCGTGCGGCCGCACGGCTGAACCCGCCGCGCGCGATCGTGCCGACACCTCTTAGCATTCCCGATCATTCGCCGCGGATACCGCGCGTGCCGCCGTGCCGCGCGATCCCGTCGCGTATCCCCCGCGCGGCTTGCCGCGCCTAGTCAAGGAGTCCTCATGCTTTCCCGACGCTATCTGGCCCTCTGGTGCGCCATTCTGCTGCTCGCCGCGTGCGCGGCGCTCGCGGCGAGCCACCGTCTCGCGTGGCCGTGGCTGGTCGTGCCGCTGCTGCTCGTCGCGCTCGGCGGGTTCGATCTGACCCAGCGGCGTCACGCGATCCTGCGCAATTACCCGCTGTGGGGGCACTTGCGCTTCATGTTCGAATTCATCCGCCCGGAAATCCGCCAGTATTTCGTCGAGGACGACACCGACGAAAAACCGTTCTCGCGCCAGCAGCGCAGCATCGTTTATCAACGCGCGAAGAACGACGTCGACAGCCGCCCATACGGCACCGAGCTCGACGTGAAAGCGGTCGGGCACGAATGGATCAGCCACTCGCTCGCGCCGACCCGCCTCGACGGCCACGACTTTCGCGTGGTGGTCGGCCCGGATCGCGAACAGCCGTACTCGATGTCGATCTTCAACGTATCCGCGATGAGCTTCGGCTCGCTGTCGGCGAACGCGATCATGGCGCTGAATCTCGGCGCGAAGAAGGGCAATTTCGCGCACGACACCGGCGAAGGCTCGATGTCGAAGTACCACCGCCGGCATGGCGGCGACATCATCTGGGAGATCGCCTCGGGCTACTTCGGCTGCCGCAACGACGACGGCACGTTCAACCCGGAGAAGTTCGCCCGTCAGGCGAGCGAGCCGCAGGTCAGGATGATCGAGATCAAGCTGTCGCAGGGGGCGAAGCCCGGCCACGGCGGCGTGCTGCCGGCCGCGAAGATCACGCCGGAAATCGCCGAGACGCGCGGCGTGCCGATGGGGCGCGACTGCATCTCGCCCGCCACCCACTCGGAATTCTCGACGCCGCGCGGGCTGCTCGAATTCGTCGAGCGGCTGCGCCGGCTCTCGGGCGGCAAGCCGACCGGCTTCAAGCTGTGCATCGGCCATCCGTGGGAATTCTTCGGCATTGCGAAGGCGATGCTCGAAACGGGCATCCTGCCGGACTTCATCGTCGTCGACGGCGCCGAGGGCGGCACCGGCGCGGCGCCGCTGGAGTTCACCGATCACATCGGCGTGCCGCTGCAGGAAGGGCTGCTGCTGGTGCACAACACGCTGGTCGGCATCGGATTGCGCCAGCGCATCCGCATCGGCGCGAGCGGCAAGATGATCACCGCGTTCGACATCGCGAAGACGCTCGCGATCGGCGCCGACTGGGTCAACGCGGCGCGCGGCTTCATGTTCGCGATTGGCTGCATCCAGGCGCAGACCTGCCATACGGGCCGCTGCCCGACCGGCGTCGCGACCCAGGACCCGGTGCGCCAGCGCGCGCTCGTCGTGCCGGACAAGGCCGAACGCGTGTACAACTTCCACCGCAACACGCTGCACGCGCTGCAGGAAATCATCCAGGCCGCGGGCCTGAACCATCCGGCCGAACTGCGCGCGCATCACATCGTGCGGCGCGTGTCGTCCCACGAGGTGAGCCTGATGTCGGACCTGCTGAAGTATCTGCAGCCGAACGACCTGCTCGAACGCCGCTACCGCTATTCGCTGTACGAAAAGTACTGGCCGGTCGCGAGCGCCGAGACCTTCGCGCCGCAAATCGAGCTGCTGGCAACCTGAACCCCGGCGGCGGCCGGCGGCCCACCGCGGGCGCCGGCCGGGCCGACCGGCGGCCCGGGCATCCGGGCATCCGGGCATCCGGGCATCCGGGCATCCGGGCATCCGGGCATCCGGGCATCCGGGCGCCGGGCGCCGGGCGCCGGGCGCCGGGTGACGACGCTCAGTCGGCAGGCAGTGTATCGACGAACGAGGCGCGCTGCGACAGCTTCTGGAAATGCTTGTCGAGGTTCGGGTAGGTCTCGCGCCAGTTCAGCGCCGGCATCCGGAAATCGAGGTAGCCGAGCGCGCAGCCCATCGCGATGTCGGCGAGCGAATAATGGTTGCTGGCGCACCACGTCTTGCCGGCAAGTCCCTGCGACATCGCTTTCAGACCGTCGTCGATCTTGTGGTGCTGGCGGGCGAGCCACGCGTCCGAGCGCTGCCCCGGCTGCCGCAGCGTGTCTTCGAGGCGGATCAGCACGGCGGCGTCCAGCATCCCGTCGGCGAGCGCCTCCCAGCACCGCACCTCGACCCGCTCGCGCCCGGACGGCGGAATCAGCTTGCCGACCGGCGACAGCGTATCGACGTATTCGCAGATCACGCGCGAATCGAACACTGCTTCGCCATCCTCCATGACGAGACACGGCACCTTGCCGAGCGGATTGAACGTGTGAATCGCCGTATCCGGCGCCCAGACGTTTTCGAGCACCAGCCGGTAGTCGATCTTCTTTTCGGCCAGCACGATCCGCGCCTTGCGGACGTACGGGCTGGTCAGCGAACCGATGAGTTTCATCCCCACACCTGCCTTTTCTGGAATTGGGCGCAAGTATACGTTGATCGACCGCCATTCATGCGTTCCCGGCTCATCTTCACCCACGCGGGCGTCGCTCGCTGTGGGTCGCCTGCAACATGGCGGCGCGGCGCCGCGTCCGAGCCGGCGCCGCGCCGGGGGGACCGCCCCCGTGCGCGGACGCTGCGGCGGCCGCCCGACGCCATCCCGATTGGGCGCTACAATCGCACGATGAACCAGCCGACCGAACCCATCCTCGCGCTCGACGTCTATCGCCAGCGCCGCGAGCGCGTGCTCGCGGCGCTGCGCGCGACAGGCGGCGGCGTCGCCATCGTCCCCACCGCGCCGCCGGCGCTGCGCAACCGGGACGCCGACTATCCGTACCGGCACGACAGCTACTTCTATTACCTGAGCGGCTTCACCGAGCCCGAGGCGCTGCTCGTGCTGAACGCGAGCGCGCGCGCCGGCGAACCGGAGTCGATCCTGTTCTGCCGCGCGAAGCACGTCGAGCGCGAGATCTGGGAAGGCTTTCGCTTCGGCCCCGAAGCGGCGTGCGAAACGTTCGGCTTCGACGCCGCATATCCGGTCGACGAACTCGACACGCAGTTGCCCGCGCTGCTCGCCGATGCGCCGTCGCTGCATTACGCGCTCGGCCGCTCCGCGCCGTTCGACGCGCAGGTGCGCGGCTGGCTCGACGCGGTGCGCGCACGCGAGCGCAGCGGCGTCGCGGCGCCCTCGGCCGCGCTCGATCTGCTGCCGCTGCTCGACGAGATGCGGCTCGTCAAGGATGCGCACGAGCTGTCGGTGATGCGCCGCGCCGCCGCGATCTCGGCGCGCGCGCACCGCCGCGCGATGGCGGCCTGCCGGCCCGGCATTCGCGAATACGAGCTCGAGGCCGAGCTGCTCTACACGTTCCGCCAGCAGGGCGCGCAAGGGCCCGCGTACGGCTCGATCGTCGCGGCCGGCGCGAACGCGTGCGTGCTGCACTATCCGGCCGGCAACGCGGTCGCGCGCGACGGCGACCTGATCCTGATCGACGCGGCCTGCGAGCTCGACGGCTATGCGTCCGACATCACCCGCACGTTTCCCGCCAACGGCCGCTTCTCCGGCCCGCAGCGCGCGCTGTACGACATCGTGCTCGCCGCGCAGCAGGCGGCCATCGACGCGACGCGCGCCGGCGTCGCGTTCGACGATCCGCATCATGCCGCGGTGAAGGTGCTGTCGCAGGGGCTGCTCGACACCGGCATCGTCGACCGTGCGCACTTCGCGTCGGTGGACGACGTGATCGCCGAGCGGGCGTACGCGCCGTTCTACATGCACCGCACCGGCCACTGGCTCGGCATGGACGTGCACGACTGCGGCGACTACCGCGAGCGCGGCGCCCCGCGCAACGCCGACGGCGTACTGCCGTCGCGTACACTGCAGCCGTCGATGGTGCTGACGGTCGAGCCGGGTCTCTACGTCCGCCCGGCCGAGCGCGTACCGCAGCAGTACTGGAACATCGGCATCCGCATCGAGGACGACGCGGTCGTCACGCAGGACGGCTGCGAGCTGATCACGCGCGGCGTGCCGGTCGACGCGGACGAGATCGAGGCGCTGATGCGCGACGGCGCGTCAGGCGGCCGCGCACACGCCTGAGCGGCGCCCGGCCCTTACCGATGAACGACGTTTCCCGCTCCGCCGATCCGCGCGCCGACGCGCCATACGATTTCGACGTGGCCATCGTCGGCGCCGGGCCGGTCGGGCTCGCGCTCGCCGGCTGGCTCGCGCGGCGCAGCGCGACGCAGCCGCTGTCGGTCGCGCTGATCGACGCGCGCGATCCCGCCCGGGCGAGCACCGATCCGCGCGCCATCGCGGTATCGCAGGGCAGCCGGATGATCCTCGAACCGCTGCGCTGGCCCGCCGACGCCACCGACATCCACCGCATCCACGTATCGCAGCGCGGCCACTTCGGCCGCACGCTGATCGACCGCGCCGAGCACGGCCTGCCTGCGCTCGGCTACGTCGCGCGCTACGGCTCGATCGTGCAGGCGCTCGCCGCCGCGGTGGCGCCGACGTCCGTCCAGTGGCTGCGCGGCACCTGCGCGCACGCGCCGCTGCAGCAGGATGACGGCGTCACGCTGACGGTCGCGCACGACGACGGGGTGCGCACGCTGCGCGCCCGCGTGCTGGTGAACGCCGAGGGCGGGCTGTTCCAGACCGCGCCGCAGCCGCAGCCGGATCCCGCGCGCCGCGACGGCTCGCGCGACTACGGCCAGACCGCGCTCGTGGGCACCGTGAGCGTGAGCGCGCCGCAGCCGCACGTCGCCTGGGAGCGCTTCACCGGCGAGGGACCGATCGCGCTGCTGCCGATGGGCGGCGCGGGCGACGCCGACTATGCGCTCGTCTGGTGCTGCGCGCCCGGCGAAGCGGCGCGCCGCGCCGCGCTCGCCGACGACGCGTTCCTGCGCGAGCTCGGCGCGGCCTTCGGCGACCGGATGGGCCGCTTCACGCGGATCGGCGGCCGCGCGTCGTTCCCGCTCGGGCTGAATGCGCTCGATACGCTCGTCAAGGGTCGTGTCGTGGCGATCGGCAACGCGGCGCAGACGCTGCACCCGGTCGCCGGCCAGGGGTTGAATCTGGGTCTGCGCGATGCTCACGCGCTCGCCGACGCGCTGTCGCAGCACGGCGCGACGCCGCTCGCGCTCGCGATGTTCGCGCAGCGGCGCGGCCTCGACCGGCGGCTCACGATCGGCGCGACCGATACGCTCGCACGCGTCTTCACGGTCGGCTTTGCACCGCTCGCAATGCTGCGCGGGCTCGCGCTGACCGCGCTCGAATGCGCGCCGCCCGTCAAGACCGCGCTGGCGCGGCAGATGATGTTCGGACAACGCCGCTAGCGCGCGCCGCTGCCCGCGCGAGCGCGGCGCCAATACCGCACGAGGCGGCCCGGGCGCGGTACGCGGCTGATACGCGGGCGTTAACGCTAAAATAGCGGTTTTCCCTCGTCATTCGCGCTCGCCCGGTCAGGCTGATCCGGGGCGGACGCCCGCTCGCGATGCTCACTCTCGGCTCTCACACGCTGCGCAACAACCTGTTCGTCGCCCCCATGGCAGGCGTGACCGACCGGCCGTTCCGCCAGCTCTGCAAGCAGCTGGGCGCGGGCTACGCGGTGTCGGAAATGGTCGCGTCGAACGCGCAGCTCTGGAAGAGCGAGAAGACGATGCGCCGCGCGAACCACGCGGGCGAGGTGGAGCCGATCGCGGTGCAGATCGCCGGCGCCGACCCGGACATGATGGCCGAAGCCGCCCGCTACAACGTCGACAACGGCGCGCAGATCATCGACATCAACATGGGTTGCCCGGCCAAGAAGGTGTGCAACGTCGCGGCCGGTTCCGCGCTGCTGCAAAACGAGCCGCTCGTGCAGCGGATCGTGCAGGCCGTTGTCGGCGCGGTCGGCTGCGGCCCGCATGCGGTGCCGGTCACGCTGAAGATCCGCACCGGCTGGAACCGCGAGAACCGCAACGCGTTGCGGGTGGCGCGCATCGCGGAAGACGCCGGCATCGCGATGCTGACCGTGCACGGGCGCACGCGCGCCGACCTGTACCACGGCGAGGCCGAATACGACACCATTGCCGCGGTGAAGGCGGCGGTGCGCATTCCGGTCGTGGCCAACGGCGACATCGTGTCGCCGCACAAGGCGCGCGAGGTGCTCGCCGCCACCGGCGCCGACGCGATCATGATCGGCCGCGCCGCGCAGGGGCGGCCGTGGCTGTTTCGCGAGATCGCGCATTTCCTGCAGACCGGCGAGCTGCTGCCGCCGCCGCGCATCGACGAAATCCAGCAGGTGATGAACGCGCATCTGGAAGACCATTACGCGTTCTACGGCGAATTTACCGGCGTGCGTACTGCGCGCAAACACATCGGCTGGTACACTCGCGGCCTTTCCGGCGCCACGCTGTTCCGGCACCGGATGAACACGCTGGACACGACGCGCGAGCAACTGCTTGCCGTCAACGCATTCTTCGACGCCCAAAAGGCGCTCTCCGACCGCCTCGTCTACGTGGAAGAGGATGTCAACCCGAACGGCGAGCCGGACCATACCGATCGACTGGCAGCATGAGCAAGAACAACATTGAACATTCCGTCCGCGAGAGCCTGGGAATCTATTTCCAGGACCTCGACGGCTCCAACCCGCACGGCGTCTACGACATGGTGATTTCGTGCGTCGAGAAACCGATGCTCGAGGTGGTGCTCGAGCGGGCCGGCGGCAACCAGTCGCTGGCCGCCGAGTATCTCGGCATCAACCGCAACACGCTGCGCAAGAAGCTGCAGCAGCACGGCCTGCTGTAGCGCTCCGCGCTCCACCTCGTCCCCACCGGCTTTTTCACAACCCATCATGATCAAGCAAGCGCTCATCTCCGTTTCCGACAAGTCCGGCATCGTCGATTTCGCGAAATCGCTGTCCGACCTCGGCGTCAGGATCCTGTCGACCGGCGGCACCGCGAAGCTGCTGGCCGACGCCGGCCTCGCCGTCACCGAAGTCGCCGACTACACGGGCTTTCCGGAAATGCTCGACGGGCGCGTGAAAACGCTGCACCCGAAGGTACACGGCGGCATTCTCGCGCGCCGCGACCTGCCGGAGCACATGGCCGCGCTCGAACAGCACCGGATTCCGACGATCGACCTGCTGGTCGTGAACCTGTACCCGTTCGTGCAGACGGTCGCGAAGGAGCAGTGCACGCTCGAAGACGCGATCGAGAACATCGACATCGGCGGCCCGACGATGCTGCGCTCGGCGGCGAAGAACCACCGCGATGTCACTGTGGTGGTAGACCCGGCCGACTACACCGCCGTGCTCGACGAAATGCGCACGAACGGCAACGCGGTGTCGTACTGGACCAACTTCCGTCTCGCAACCAAGGTGTTCGCGCACACCGCGCAATATGACGGCGCGATCACGAACTACCTGACGAGCCTCACCGACACGCTCGAACACACGTCGCGCAACCCGTATCCGGCGGTCTTCAACCTCTCGTTCGAGAAAGTGCAGGACCTGCGCTACGGCGAGAACCCGCACCAGAGCGCCGCGTTCTACCGCGACCTGAACACGCCGGCCGGCGCGCTGGCGAATTACCGCCAGCTGCAGGGCAAGGAGCTGTCGTACAACAACATCGCGGATTCGGACGCCGCGTGGGAATGCGTGAAAACCTTCGACGCGCCGGCCTGCGTGATCGTCAAGCACGCGAATCCGTGCGGCGTCGCGGTGGGTATCGACGCGCACGAAGCGTATGCAAAGGCATTCCAGACCGACCCGACATCCGCATTTGGCGGCATCATCGCGTTCAACCGCGAAGTGGACGAGGCCGCCGCGCAGGCAGTCGCGAAACAGTTCGTCGAAGTGCTGATCGCACCTTCGTTCAGCAAGGCGGCGCGCGAGCTGTTCGCGGCCAAGCAGAACGTGCGGCTGCTGGAGATCGCGCTCGGCGACGGCCATCACGCGTTCGACCTGAAGCGTGTCGGCGGCGGGCTGCTGGTGCAGTCGCTCGATGCACACAACGTGCAGCCGCACGAACTGCGCGTGGTCACGAAGCGCCATCCGACACCGAAGGAAATGGACGACCTGCTGTTCGCCTGGCGCGTCGCCAAATTCGTGAAGTCGAACGCGATCGTGTTCTGCGGCAACGGCATGACGCTCGGCGTCGGCGCGGGCCAGATGAGCCGGGTGGACTCGGCGCGCATCGCGAGCATCAAGGCGCAGAACGCCGGGCTCACGCTGAACGGCTCGGCGGTCGCCTCGGACGCGTTCTTCCCGTTCCGCGACGGCCTCGACGTCGTGGTGGCGGCGGGCGCGAGCTGCGTGATCCAGCCGGGCGGCTCGATGCGCGACGACGAAGTGATCGCCGCGGCCGACGAGCACAACATCGCGATGGTGCTGACCGGCATCCGCCATTTCCGCCACTGACACACGGCGCCGGCGCGCGGCGCTCAGCCGCACGCGGCAGGTGCAGCGGGGCATGAAAGCACCGCACGAAGCCCGGCAGACCCGTCTGCCGGGCTTTTTTACTGGCACGTGCCGCACGGCGGCCGGTTCGCCGTTTGTCCCGCCGCCAGTTCGTTGTAGTATCGCTGGCACTGACTTCGTAGCTCCCTCATGAGAATTCTCGGCATCGACCCCGGCTTGCGCGTGACAGGCTTCGGCGTGATCGAACAGCACGGCCATCGGCTGACGTATGTGGCAAGCGGCACGATCAGGACGGCGGATGCCGACCTGCCGTCGCGGCTCGGCACCATCTTCGAAGGCGTATCGACGCTGATCCGTCAGCACGCCCCGGATCAGGCAGCGATCGAGAAGGTCTTTGTGAACGTCAATCCGCAATCGACGCTGCTGCTCGGCCAGGCACGCGGCGCGGCGATCTGCGCCATGGTGGCCAATGGCCTGCCGGTGGCCGAATACACCGCGCTGCAACTGAAGCAGGCGGTGGTCGGCTACGGACGCGCAACGAAAGAGCAGATGCAGCAGATGGTCGTGCGCCTGCTGAGCCTCACTGGCGTGCCCGGCACCGACGCCGCGGACGCGCTCGGCATGGCGATCTGCCACGCGCACGGCGGCACGACGCTCGACGTGCTGGGCGGCCTCGCGCCGGCGCTCGCCCGCAAGGGCCTGCGGGTGCGGCGCGGGCGGCTCGTCGGCTGATCCGGGCCGCGCTCGCGAAGCCCGGCCGATACCCCGGCGCCCGTCGGCGCCAACATTGCCCAGCGCGCAGACGCGCTGCGCTACACTCGCGCTTTCTGCCACGATTGAATCCACCATGATCGGTCGCATTGCCGGCGTCCTGCTGGAAAAGAACCCACCGCATCTGCTCGTCGACTGCAACGGCGTCGGCTACGAAGTCGACGTGCCGATGAGCACGTTCTACAACCTCCCGGCCACCGGCGAGCGGGTCGTCCTCCTGACCCAGATGATCGTGCGCGAAGACGCGCATCTGCTGTACGGCTTCGGCACCGCACAGGAGCGCACGACCTTCCGCGAGCTGCTGAAGATCAGCGGGATCGGCGCGCGCATGGCGCTCGCGGTGCTGTCCGGCATGAGCGTGCACGAACTCGCGCAGACGGTCACGCTGCAGGATGCGACGCGCCTCACGCGCGTGCCGGGGATCGGCAAGAAGACGGCGGAGCGGCTGCTGCTGGAGCTGAAGGGCAAGCTCGGCGCCGACCTGGGCGCGGCGGCGGGCGGCGTGCCGGCATCCGGCCACGCCACCGATATCCTGAACGCACTGCTCGCATTGGGTTACTCCGAAAAGGAAGCGCTTGCCGCCGTCAAGAACGTGCCGGCCGGCACGAGCGTGTCCGACGGCATCAAGCTCGCGCTGAAGGCGCTCTCGAAATCCTGATGCCGGCGGCCGGGGCGGCGGCAGCAAGCGCCCCGTGATCAAGCTTCGCACAGCGTGCCGGCGCCCGCACCCTGGCCGTTCGGCCAGCTTCGGGACCGGGCGCTGCGCGGTACAATGGCCGCATGATCGAAACCGACAAACTCGCCGCCGAGCGCATCATCGCCGCCACGCCCGTTTCGCCGAACGAGGAAGCGTTCGAGCGCGCGCTGCGTCCGCGCCAGCTCGACGAGTACGTCGGGCAGGAAAAGGTGCGCGGGCAGCTGGAAATCTTCATCGAGGCGGCCAAACGCCGCGCCGAATCGCTCGATCACGTGCTGCTGTTCGGGCCACCCGGGCTCGGCAAGACCACGCTCGCGCACATCGTCGCGCGGGAAATGGGGGTCAATCTGCGGCAGACGTCCGGGCCGGTGCTCGAACGCGCGGGCGACCTCGCCGCGCTGCTCACGAACCTCGAAAAGAACGACGTGCTGTTCATCGACGAAATCCATCGGCTCTCGCCGGTCGTCGAGGAAATCCTGTACCCGGCGCTCGAGGACTACCAGATCGACATCATGATCGGCGAAGGGCCGGCTGCGCGCAGCGTCAAGCTCGACCTGCAGCCGTTCACGCTGGTCGGCGCCACCACCCGCGCGGGCATGCTCACCAATCCGCTGCGCGACCGCTTCGGCATTGTCGCAAGGCTGGAGTTCTACAACGCCGAGGAGCTTGCGCGCATCGTCACGCGCTCGGCGGCGCTGCTCAATGCGCAGATCCACCCGGAAGGCGCGTTTGAAATCGCGCGGCGCGCGCGCGGCACGCCGCGTATCGCCAACCGGCTGCTGCGCCGGGTGCGCGACTACGCGGAAGTCAAGGCGGACGGCCATATCACCGCGGCAGTGGCCGACGCGGCGCTGCGCATGCTCGACGTCGACCCGGTCGGCTTCGACCTGATGGACCGCAAGCTGCTCGAAGCCATCCTGCACAAGTTCGATGGCGGCCCGGTCGGCGTCGACAACCTGGCTGCCGCAATCGGCGAGGAACGCGACACGATCGAAGACGTGCTCGAACCGTATCTGATCCAGCAGGGCTTCCTGCAGCGTACGCCGCGCGGCCGCGTCGCGACGCTGCTGACCTACCGCCACTTCGGCCTCGCCGCGCCGGACGCCGCGAGTCCCGTGCGCGGCCTGTGGGACGCGAACGCGTCGTGAGGCGCGCGCCGCCCGCGCCTTGCCCGCACGCCAGCCCCCGCCCATGCAGGATCGCGCCCGCCACCCGCCGCACGCCGGTCTCGCAGACCGGCTCGCCGCGCATCTGCGCGCGAGGGTCGCCGACGGCGTCACCCACCTGACGAGCGGCAGCGGCCCGACGCTCGATTATTCGTCGCCGCCCGGCGATCCGGGGCTGTTCGGGCCGGACGCCGTGTGCTGGAAAATCCACGCGGATTTCACGTCGATGATGACGGGCGGCATCAGCGCATTGCTGCTACAGACGCTGCATCCGCTCGCGCTTGCGGGCGTGTGGGATCACTCGTCGTTTCGCACCGACATCCTCGGGCGCCTGCGCCGCACCGCCACGTTTATCGCCGGCACCACGTACGGCAACCGCCGCGACGCGCTCGCGCTGATCGAGCGGGTCAAGCAGATTCACCTGGGCGTAACCGGCGTCGCGCCCGACGGGCGACCCTATCGCGCCAGCGATCCCGCGCTGCTCACCTGGGTGCATGTCGCGGAGGTCTCGAGCTTTCTGAACGCGCATCTGCATTACGTGAACCCGGCGCTGCCGCTCGCCGAGCAGGACCGCTACTTCGCCGAAACCGCGTGCATCGCCGAGCGGCTCGGCGCGCTCGAGATTCCTCGCACGCGCGCGGCCATCGACGCCTATCTGCTCGCGATGCGCCCTCAACTGGAAACCAGCGAGCGCACGCGCGAAGTCGTCCGGGTCCTGATGAATGCGCGGCCCGCGAGCCTGCCGCTGCGCCCGGCCGGCATCCTGACGCTGAATGCGGGCATCGACCTGCTGCCGCCGTGGGCGCAGCAGATGCTCGGCTTCGGCGGCTTCGCGGGCGTGCGCCGCGCGCTCGTCAGGCCCGGCGTGAAACTCATGGTTGCGCCCGTGCTGCGCTGGGCGCTGACAAACGGCGTGTCCCGCCGCGCGCGGCGCCGGGTCGCCGCGTCCGAAGGCTGACGCGTTCAGCGCCCGGGCATGGGCAAGCGCTGGAGCGAATCGTCGTCGCTGGGCGCGTCGAGGTGCGCTACGTCGGCCCATGCCAGCACCTTTGCCCCGTCCTGCGCGAACTCTACCGTGTTGACGCTCGTGTTGAGCAGCGGATAGTCGCGCGGCACTTCGAGCGTCAGATCGCGCGCGAGCCGGTACACGCAATCGAGCACCCCGCCATGCGCGACACAGGCGATCCGCTGATGCGCGTGCGCCGCAACCAGCGCTTTCACCGCCGTCGTCACGCGATGGTAAAAGGCGCGCATCGACTCGCCGTCCGGTGGCGCAAAACCGGCATCGCGGGTCTGCCAGTGCGCGTATTCGAGCGGATAACGCGCCTCGATTTCATCCTTGTCGTAGCCTTGAAACGCACCGTAATGGCGCTCGCGCAAACCGGCGTTCAACCGCAACGGCAGGCCGAGCGCATCGGCAATCGGCTGTGCGGTTTGCTGCGCGCGCAGCAGGTCGCTCGAATAGATCGCGTCGAGACGGACACCCTGGCCGGACTCCGCCGACAGCCGGTCGGCCAGACGCTGCGCCTGCTCGACACCGGTCCCGGCAAGCGGAATGTCGAGGTGTCCCTGAATGCGCCTGATCTGGTTCCAGGCGGTTTCGCCATGGCGAATGAAAAGAATCTGCGTGGCCATGAATAGAACTCCCGGCGCGCCGGGCCCGCGCGTCAGGGCCGCGCCTGCAGCCAGAACGTGACGGGCCCGTCGTTGACGAGCGACACCTGCATGTGCGCGCCAAACGAGCCGGTCTCGACGACCGGATGCTGCGCACGCGCGGCGGCAACAAAATAGTCGAACAGCCGGCGGCCTTCATCGGGGGACGCCGCCGGCGTGAAACTCGGGCGCAGGCCGCTGTTCGTGTCGGCAGCCAGCGTGAACTGCGAGACGAGCAGCAGACCGCCGGCCTGCCCCGCCCCGTCCATGTTCTGCACGGACAGGTTCATCTTGCCGTTCGCGTCGCCGAACACGCGGTAACCCAGCATCCTGGCGAGCAGGCGCTGCGCGACGGCTTCGGTGTCGCCGCGCTCGGCGCAGACCAGCGCGAGCAGCCCCGGGCCAATCGCGCCGCACACCTGATCGCCGACGCGCACGTCCGCGCGCAGCACCCGCTGGATCAGCGCAATCATGCGGTCAGCGTGATGCGCGCGAAGCGCCGCTTGCCGACCTGCACGACGTACTCGCCGGCCTCGACCTTCAGCCCCTTGTCGGAGACCGTCGCGCCGTCGATTTTCACCCCGCCCTGCTCGATGTTGCGCAGCGCCTCGCTAGTGGACGGCACGAGGTTCGCCTGCTTGAGCAACTGGCCGATACCGAGCGGCGCCCCCGCGAGCGTGACCGCCGGAATGTCGTCCGGCACCCCGCCCTTCGCGCGGTGATTGAAGTCCTCGAGCGCACGCCCGGCGTCTGCCGGCGAATGGAACCGCGCGACGATCTCCTGGGCGAGCAGCACCTTGAAATCGCGCGGGTTGCGGCCCGTCTGCGTCTCCTGACGGAAGCGCGCGATCTCGTCGATCGAGCGGAACGACAGCAGTTCGAAGTAACGCCACATCAGCGTATCCGAAATGCTCATCAGCTTGCCGAACATCTCCGACGGCTTTTCGCTGATGCCGACATAGTTGTGCTTCGACTTCGACATCTTTTCGACCCCGTCGAGCCCCTCCAGCAGCGGCATCGTCAGGATGCATTGCTGCTCCTGCCCGTACTGCTTCTGCAGTTCGCGGCCCACGAGCAGGTTGAACTTCTGGTCGGTGCCGCCGAGTTCGAGGTCCGCGTTCAGCGCAACCGAGTCGTAACCCTGCATCAGCGGATAGAGAAACTCGTGGATCGAGATCGGCACGCCGCCCTGGAAACGCTTCGTGAAATCCTCGCGCTCCAGAATGCGCGCGACCGTGTAGCGCGACGCAAGCTTGATCATGCCGTCGGCGCCGAGGGGCATCGACCACTCGCTGTTGTAGCGGATCTCGGTCTTTTCGCGATCGAGCACGAGCGAGGCCTGCTCGAAATAGGTCCGCGCATTCGATTCGATCTGCTCGCGCGTGAGCGGCGGCCGCGTCGCGTTGCGGCCGGACGGATCGCCGATCAGCGAGGTGAAGTCGCCGATCAGGAAGATCACCGTGTGGCCGAGGTCCTGCAACTGCCGCATCTTGTTCAGCACGACGGTGTGGCCGATATGGATGTCGGGCGCCGTCGGATCGAGGCCGAGCTTGATGCGCAGCGGCGTACCCGTGGCCGCGCTGCGCGCGAGCTTCTGCGCGAACTCCTCTTCGATCAGCAACTCATCGGCGCCGCGCCGGGTGACGGCCAGCGCGTGCCGGACTTCGTCGGTGATCGGGTAGGCGGGACGGGACTGGGGCGTGGACTCTTGGCTCATGCGGGAACGGGAATGCGCAAAAAAGCTGATTTTCCCACAGATACGCGTCGACGCGGCCGGCAAGCGGGTGGCTAGCGGGGGGGCAAGCGGGGTGGCAGCGGCCGTCAGGCAGCCGCCGACACCGCGCCGCGCGCCGTTTTGCGTGTACGCATCACTACCTGCGCGCCGCAAGCGCTGCTAATCTGGACGGACACCGCAACTTCAACGACTGACAGGAGCCGCATCGTGACGCAGGACACCCACGCAGACGGGATCTATTTCGGGCTGATGTCGGGCACCAGCATGGACGGCGTGGATGGCGTCGCGGTGGAATTCGTCACCGGCAAGCCCCCGCTCGTGCTCGCGGAAGCCTTTGTCGGCTTCGCGCAAGGACTGCGCGAAGCGCTGTTCGCGCTCCAGCAGCCGGGCGAGAACGAAATCGAGCGCGAGGCGCTGGCCGCCAATGCGCTCGCGACGCGCTACACGGTCTGCTGCCACGAACTGCTGCGCGCGAGCCGGCTGAGCGCAGCCGACGTGCGCGCAGCCGGCGTGCATGGCCAGACCGTGCGCCACCGGCCGGAGAAAGGCTACACGCGGCAGATCAACAACCCGGCGCTGCTTGCCGAGATGACCCACCTGGACATCGTCGCCGATTTCCGCAGCCGCGACGTCGCCGCGGGCGGCCAGGGTGCGCCGCTGGTGCCGGCGTTCCACGCGACGGTGTTCGGCGCGAGGGGCGAAACGCGCGTCGTCTGCAACCTCGGCGGCATCAGCAACATCACGATCCTGAATGCGGCCGGCAGCGTGCGCGGCTTCGATTGCGGACCGGCAAACGCACTGCTCGACGAGTGGGCGCAGCGGCATCTCGGCAAGCCCTATGACGAGCACGGGCACTTCGCGGCCAGCGGCCAGTTGAACCAGCGCCTGCTGAACGCGTTGCTCGACGAACCGTTTTTCGAGGCGCCGCCGCCGAAGAGCACGGGCCGCGACCTGTTCAATCCGGCATGGCTCGACGCAAAACTGCAGCCGTTCGCGGACGTGTCGCCCGCCGACGTGCAGGCCACGCTCGTCGCGCTCACCGCGGTGACGGTCGCACGGGAGATCGAGCGCCACGCCTCCGACGTTCGGGCCGTCTACGTGTGCGGCGGCGGCGCGCGCAATCCTGTGCTGATGAAGGGGATTCAGGATGCGCTCGAGGCAAGCGGCGTGCGCGGCGTCCCGGTGCTGACCACCGAGGCGCTGGGGGTGCCGCCCCATCAGGTCGAGCCGCTCGCTTTTGCATGGCTCGCGATGCGCTGTGTCGCGCGCGAACCCGGCAATCTCGGCGCGGTCACCGGCGCTGCGGGCGAGCGCGTGCTCGGCGCGATCTATCCGCGCTGACCCACGTCCGCCGAAACGCGCGGGAACCCGCAGGAACGCGCCGAAACACCCGCACCAATGAAAAACGGGGCTGAAAGCCCCGTTTGACGAACTTGCCGGACCTGCCGGCTGCTCAGACCGAGAACGACGAGCCGCAACCGCAGGTCGTCGTGGCGTTCGGATTCTTGATCACGAACTGCGCGCCGTTGATATCGTCCTTGTAGTCGATCTCGGCGCCCACCAGATACTGGTAGCTCATCGAGTCGATCAGCAGCTGCACGCCGCTCTTGTCCATCACGGTGTCGTCTTCGTTGATCGCTTCGTCGAAGGTGAAACCGTATTGAAAGCCCGAGCAGCCGCCGCCCTGCACAAACACGCGCAGCTTCAGCTCCGGGTTGCCTTCCTCTTCGATCAGCTGCTTGACCTTGTCGGCCGCCGCGTCCGTGAAAACCAGCGGGGCAGGCATCTCGGTCACGGGGGTGTCGGTGACTGCGTTCATTCGGACTCTCCAAAAAAGCTTCTAGCCGCTATTGTAGGGCTGATCCGGATATCGTGCTGAAGCCCACAAAATCAATGGGTTCTATCCAGAACGCGCCGCTTCGGCGGGTTTTGCCGCAGCGCCGGCGCGGCCGCCCGGGCGCCCCAACGAAAAAAGCCGCCGGCGCATGCGCGCGGGCGGCTTTCGCAGCGGCTGCGGCAATACCGCGGCCCGCCGAAGCGCTTAACGCTTCGAGAACTGCTTGCGGCGGCGTGCCTTGTGGAAACCCACTTTCTTACGCTCGACTTCACGCGCGTCACGCGTGACGAAGCCTGCGCTCGACAGTGCCGGCTTCAGCGTCGCGTCGTAGTCCATCAGCGCGCGCGTGATGCCGTGGCGCACCGCGCCCGCCTGACCCGTTTCACCGCCGCCCGTCACGTTGACCTTGATGTCGAACGTGGTGCCGTGGTTCGTCAGTTCGAGCGGCTGGCGCACGATCATCAGCGAGGTTTCGCGCGAGAAGTAGTCGGCGATAGGCTTGCCGTTGACGACGATCTCGCCCTTGCCCGCCTTGATGAAGACACGGGCGACTGCGCTCTTGCGGCGGCCCGTACCGTAGTTCCAGTTACCGATCATATGGGCTCCCCTTAGATCTCGAGCGCCTTCGGCTGTTGCGCCGAATGCGGATGCGTAGCGTCGGCGTAGACCTTCAGCTTCTTGATCATCGCGTAGCCGAGCGGGCCCTTCGGCAGCATGCCCTTGACCGCCTTCTCGAGCGCGCGGCCCGGGAAGCGTTCCTGCATCTTGCCGAACGTCGTTTCATAGATACCGCCCGGGTAGCCCGAGTGGCGATAGTACTTCTTGTCCGTGGTCTTGTTGCCCGTGACCTTCAGCTTGCCGGCGTTGATGACGATGATGAAATCACCGGTGTCGACGTGCGGAGTGAACTCAGGCTTGTGCTTGCCGCGAAGACGGCGCGCCACTTCGCTGGCGACACGGCCGAGAACCTTATCCGTCGCGTCAATCACGTACCATTCGCGCGCCACCTCATGGGCTTTTGCGGAAAACGTCTTCATGATCGATCCAATAAAAATGCTTTGCCCTGTATTGTTTCCTGCTTGGCGATGGCGCATCGAGGCGCAGTGCAGGCTCTCCCTGTTCTTTTTCCGGCGGGCGGATGCGGAAAAGCCTTGAATTATAGAGGAAATTCGGCCACGAAGTCAAAGCATGCGCAAAACAGGCGATGACGGGCGGAGCGGGCGAAAAAAAACCCGAACGCGCTGTTCGGGTTTAATCCACCTATGGAGGAGGGTGGAGGAGACATGCTGAGGTCGCTGAACATCCGCAACCAATGGAAAAAATTATAAGACTATTTCTTGTGCATCGCAAGAATGTTTGCGATGCGAAATGACAATTCACAATATGAAAAATTGGGCGCGATGCGCAAGACGCAGAAAAGTTTGCTCAATCAATGAGTTACAAATAACCTACCCGGCTGGCACCAGCCAAGTCTAGAGGGATTACCCTAAAATCGCCAGGACAATCCCGCATCCCCCGTGTCATGCGGCGGCGCAACACGCAAGCCCTGCGGGATCGCGGAGCCGGCGCCTCGCGCACCCAGGCGAACCCGCGGACCGCGGGCTACAATGCCGACTCGAATTCAAGCGCACGCGGGAGTACACGCATGGAATGCAAAGTAAGCTGGATGGGACAGGACGGCATGGCGTTCGCGGCCGAAACCGGTAGCGGCCACCTCGTCGCGATGGACGGCGCCCCCGAAGGCGGCGGCCGCAACCTCGCCCCGCGGCCGATGGAAATGGTGCTGCTCGGCACCGGCGGCTGCACCGCCTATGACGTCGTGATGATCCTGAAGAAGAGCCGCCAGGAGATCGCCGGCTGCTCGGTCACGCTGAAGGCGGAACGCGCGAGCGAAGACCCGAAGGTGTTCACGAAGGTCCACTTCCACTTCACGGTCACCGGCAAGAACCTGAATCCGGCCACGGTCGAGCGGGCGATCAACCTGTCGCACGACAAGTATTGTTCGGCGTCGATCATGATCGCGAAGACGGCCGAACTCACGCACTCGTTCGAAATCGTCGCAAGCTGACCGCGCGAGCGCGCATCCAAAAAAAATGCCGGCGTCCTTGCGGACGCCGGCATTCGTTCATTTAGCGGCAAAGCGGGCCGATAAGCCGGATTCTGTGCACGCAACGCGCCAAAGCGCGCTGCGCGTGGCAGCCATTCCTCTAGGCGCGCCATTGCTGACGCGCTCAAGCTTCCTACCCGCAGACGAGACGGGGGCCCCGTCCTGCATCGCGAAGATGCGCGCCTGCCTACTTGGAATTGCTCCGGGTGGAGGTTACCGTGCCGGTCTGCGTCGCCGCAGCCGCGGTGCGCTCTTACCGCACCGTTTCACCCTTGCCTGATCCCGGCTTGCGCCGGGCCATCGGCGGTTTGCTTTCTGTTGCCCTGTTCCGCGTGTCGCCACGGATGGCCGTTAGCCATCACCCTGCCCTGTGGAGTCCGGACTTTCCTCGCCCCCGCCGGCCGAAACCGCCGGGGCCGCGACTGCCTGGCCCGCTTTGCTGGCGGCGATTTTACCATCCCCGGCCGGCGAAGCGTCCTCGCCGGTCCGACCGGCGATCTTCCCGACTCATGACGCGCCCTGCCCGGCCGCCAGACCGGCGTCACGCCCCCGGCGCCCGGCGCGAAACACCGCAGCATCCGCATAGAACGACGCCGACGCGTTCGCCGGCCACCAGCCGGGAATCCCGAGCACCGGCAGCGGCGCGAACAGGCGCGGCGTCAACGCCGGATTCGCGCAGAGCGCCTCGCCGACCGTCGCGTCGAGCCAGGCGTCCCGCGCAACGCGGTCCCAGCCGAAATAGGCGGCGGGCACGTCGACGATCCATGCGTGCCCGGTGCAGGCCTTGTAGGGCGTCATGAGCTTTTCGAGCAGCGCGTGACCGAAACAGCGCGCTTCGCACCGGCTTCCCCACGCGTCGCGGTTCGCGACGCATAGCGTCGTCCAGTCGAAGCGGCGCAGCGCCGCGCACAGCGCCGGATCGGCGCACGCGAACAGCAGCGCGTTCTCGTCGAAGAGCGTCAGCGCATCGCGCACGTCGCCGCGCGTCGGCCCGACGCCGAGCCGATCGAGCGCCTGCGCCTGGCGCGCGTTCAGCGCCGCCTTGATGCGCGGAAACGCAAACCACACCGATGCGTTGAAGAAGTCGTGCAGGTTGTGGCGCGTCGGCACCCCACCCGTCGCCGCGATGTGCGCCTCGTACGCGCTGCCCGCGGGCAGCGCGTCCTGTGCAATGAACGCGAGCGGCTTGCCGCGGCCCGTCACATGCGCCGACTGCCGCGCATCGTCGTTCATCCGTGCGAGCAGTTCGGCTGCGCCGGCACACGCCGCGCGCTGCCAGCGCTCGCCGCGCGCGGCAAACGGCGCGAACCACGGCGCCGACCAGTCGATATCGGCAAAGCCGGCCCGCGTGCCGGGCGGCGCAGCTGCCCCGTCGGACGGCCGCGGGACGCCGCCCGGACGGCCGCTCAAACCAGGCGCCAGCCGATCGTTTCGCCGCCGCGCAGCGGCACGACCGGCGTATCGCCTGCCGATACTTCGGCCGGCAGCGTCCACGCCTCGCGGCGCAGCGTCACGCGTTCGGTGCTGCGCGGCAAGCGGTAGAAGTCCGCGCCGAAGAAGCTCGCGAACCCTTCGAGCCGATCGAGCGCCCCCGCGCCGTCGAACGCCTCGGCGTACAGTTCGAGCGCATGCAGCGCGGTGTAGCAGCCCGCGCAGCCGCACGCATGCTCCTTGAGCCCCTTCGGATGCGGCGCGCTGTCGGTGCCGAGGAAAAAGCGCGGATTGCCCGACGTCGCCGCCTCGACGAGCGCAACCCGGTGGGTTTCGCGCTTGAGCACCGGCAAACAGTAGTAGTGCGGACGAATGCCGCCCTGGAAGATCGCGTTGCGGTTGTACAGCAGATGGTGCGCGGTGATCGTCGCGCCGAGCTGGCCGGGCGCGGCGTCGGCCTCGCGCACGTAATCGGCGGCGTCCTTCGTCGTGATGTGCTCGAACACCACCTTCAGCGCCGGGAACATGCGCCGCAGCGGCGTCATCACGCGGTCGATGAACACCTTCTCGCGATCGAACAGATCGATCGCGCTGTCCGTCACCTCGCCGTGCACGAGCAGCGGCATGCCGGCGTCCTGCATCGCTTCGAGCGTCTTCGCGCATTTCGCGAGATCGGTCACGCCCGCGTCCGAGTTCGTCGTCGCGCCGGCCGGATACAGCTTCACGCCGTGCACGAAGCCGCTGTCGCGCGCGCGGCGGATTTCGTCCGGCGGCGTGTTGTCGGTGAGGTAGAGCGTCATCAGCGGCTCGAACGTCATGCCGACCGGCAGCGCGGCGAGAATGCGCTCGCGGTACGCGTGCGCCATCGCGGTCGTCGTGACCGGCGGCTTCAGGTTCGGCATGATGATCGCGCGGCCGAACTGGCGCGCGGTGTGCGGCAGCACCGCCGCGAGCATCGCGCCGTCGCGCACGTGCAGATGCCAGTCGTCGGGGCGGGCGAGCGTGAGGGAATCGGGAGCAGCAGGGGCAGCGGTCATGGCAGGCAATGAACAGACACGGAAACGGAAAAGAACGCGCCGGGAAAGCAGGAACGCGCGCAAACCAGCGCAGCCGGCGCCTCGACGACACGGATGCAGACGTGGACAAACCGCAACGCCGCGGCTCGCATGCCCGTCAATTCGCTATTTGACGCGCCGGGCTCGGTGATATGCTTGGAAATCGTCATTGTAACGGGTCGTTCCCGTTCACACGCTCCGCATCTGCACCATGTGCCAACTTCTCGGAATGAACTGCGCCGCGCCGACGGATGTCACGTTCTCCTTCACCGGTTTTGCGGCGCGCGGCGGCGTCACCGATCATCACGCCGACGGCTGGGGCATCGCGTTCTTCGAGGACAAGGCCTGCCGCCTGTTCATCGATCACCAGTCGTCCGCCACGTCGCCGATCGCCGACATGGTCAAGCGCTACCCGATCAAGTCGAAGAACACGATCGCACACATCCGCAAGGCCACCCAGGGGCACATCCTGCTGGAGAACTGCCATCCGTTCATGCGCGAACTGTGGGGCCGCCACTGGATCTTCGCGCACAACGGCGACCTGCAAGGCTACGCGCCGTTCCTGAGCGGCGTCTACCAGCCGGTCGGCACGACCGACAGCGAACTCGCGTTCTGCGCGTTGCTGCAAGGTCTGCGCAAGGAGTTCCCGAGCACGCAGCCGCCCCTCGACGAACTGTTCGCGGCGCTCGGCGTGCTCACACGCGACATCACGCAGTCCGGCGTGTTCAATTTTCTGATGTCCAACGGCCAGGCGCTGTTCGCGCACTGCTCGACGAACCTGCACTATCTGGTGCGCCGCTGGCCGTTCTCGACCGCGCACCTGGTCGACGCGGACGTGTCGATCGACTTCGCGAAATACACGACACCCGAGGATCGGGTCGCGGTGATCGCCACCCAGCCGCTCACCGACGATGAAGTGTGGACCGCCTTCGCGCCCGGCGACCTGCTGATGTTCCAGCACGGCGAGGTGGTCGGCCGCCTCGCGGTGCCGGTGCCGCCGTGCGTGCTCGCGAAGCTGCGCGATCCGGCGAGCGACGCATCGGCTTCGTCGCCGGCCACGCTGGCGTGCGCCGCGGCCGGCGGGGATCCGCTCGACGCCGAAGCCGCCGACGACGCCGCGGCGTTCGAATCCTGACGCCACGGGGCGCGCCGCCCGCCCCGCTCTCCTGCCCATGCTGCCCATGAAAAAGCCGCTTCGATCCGAAGCGGCCTGGGCGTTGATGCGCGGCGGAAAAGCGCGCCGCGCCTAGTGAAGAATCTTCGCGAGAAACTCGCGGGCGCGCTCGGACTTCGGATTCGCGAAGAACGCGTCCTTGCGGTCGTCCTCGACGATCGCGCCCTGGTCCATGAAGATCACGCGGTGCGCGACCTTCCGCGCGAAGCCCATTTCGTGCGTCACGCACATCATCGTCATGCCTTCCTGCGCGAGTTCGACCATGACGTCGAGCACCTCGTTGATCATCTCCGGGTCGAGCGCCGAGGTCGGCTCATCGAACAGCATCGCGATCGGGTCCATCGACAGCGCGCGCGCAATCGCGACGCGCTGCTGCTGGCCGCCGGAGAGCTGGCCGGGAAACTTGTCCGCATGCGCGCGCAGACCGACGCGCTCCAGCAACCCGAGCGCCTTCGCGACCGCCTCGTCCTTCGAGCGGCCGAGCACCTTGATCTGCGCGAGCGTCAGATTGTCCGTGATCGACAGGTGCGGGAACAGCTCGAAATGCTGGAACACCATACCCACCTTCGCGCGCAGCTTCGACAGGTTGGTCTTGCGGTCGCCGACCGACTGGCCGTCGATGACGATTTCGCCCTGCTGGAACGGTTCGAGACCGTTGACCGTCTTGATCAGCGTGGACTTGCCGGAGCCCGACGGCCCGCAGACGACCACCACTTCGCCCTTGCTGACCTCCGTCGTGCAATTGGTCAGCACCTGAAACTGCCCATACCACTTCGAGACGTTCTGGATCGAAATCATGTTGCGACTTTCCTCTCTATACCTTTGACTGCCTTCGACTGCCTTCGACTGCCTTCGACCGCCTTTGACCGCCTTTGACCGCTGCCGGCCGAGCCATCCCGGCGCCGGCGCCCCGCAAAACGGAACCTGCCCGCGAACAGTACCATTTCGGCACCCCAGCCGTCACGGCGGTCAATATTCGGCGGCCATCCCGCGGGCGTCCGGCAGAAAAAAAGCGGACGATACCGCAAGGGTAACGTCCGCCGAGTGAGACTCGCAGCCTGGCGGGCCGCGGAGCCACAAGGGAAAGAGGAGAACCTGACGGATCAGGGGTACAGGCCGCGCAGCTCGCGCGCCTGCAGGATGCGCTTGCACGCGACGATGAACGCGGCGGTACGCAGCGACACGTTCTGTTCGCTCGCGACCTGCCATACCGCGGCGAACGCCTCGCGCATCACGCGCTCCAGACGCTGGTTGATCTCGTCCTCGGTCCAGAAGAAGCTCGAAAAGTCCTGCACCCACTCGAAATACGACACCGTCACGCCGCCCGCATTTGCAACGACGTCGGGAATCACGAGAATGCCCTTGTCGTGCAGGATGTCGTCCGCCGCGGTCGTGGTCGGACCGTTCGCGCCCTCGACGATGATCTTTGTCCGGATCCGGTTCGCGTTGGCTTCGGTGATCTGGTTTTCGAGCGCCGCCGGAATCAGGATGTCCGATTCGATGGACCAGAAATCGTCGTTCGCGATCGTGTCCGCCTCCGCGTAGCCGCCGACCCCGCCGTGCTTCGCGACGTGTTCGAGCAGCGCGACCGCGTCGATGCCCGACGCGCGGTACAGCGTGCCGGTGTGATCCTGCACCGCGACGACCTTCGCGCCGGCCTCCTGGAAGAGCCGCGCGGCGATCCCGCCGACGTTGCCGAAGCCCTGCACCGCGACGCGCGCGCCGGCGACGTCGAAACCGGTGCGGCGTGCCGCTTCCGCGCCGACCACGAACACGCCGCGGCCGGTGGCTTCGCGGCGGCCGAGCGAGCCGCCGAGCGTGATCGGCTTGCCGGTCACGACACCCGTGGCCGTCTGGCCCTGGTTCATCGAGTAGGTGTCCATCATCCACGCCATGATCTGCTCGTTCGTGTTCACGTCCGGCGCGGGGATGTCGGTGTTCGGTCCGATGATGATGCCGATCTCGCTCGTGTAGCGGCGCGTGACGCGCTCGAGCTCGCCGCGCGACAGCTTGCGCGGATCGACCCGGATGCCGCCCTTCGCGCCGCCATACGGCACGTTCACGGCCGCGTTCTTCACCGACATCCACGCGGACAGCGCCATCACTTCGGAGAGCGTGACATCCTGGTGGTAACGCACGCCGCCCTTGCCCGGGCCGCGCGATACGTTGTGCTGAACCCGGTAGCCCTCGAAGTGCGCGACCGTGCCGTTGTCGAGTTCGATCGGCACGTCGACGATCAGAATGCGCTTCGGACGCTTCAGGGTTTCGAGCCAGCGCGACAGCGGGCCGAGATACGGCGCGACGCGGTCGACCTGGCGCAGGTAGTTGCCCCAGGGGCCCAGGTTCTCGCTATTCAGGTACGACGGAACGGACGGCGAAATCGATGCGGACTGCGGTTGGGATGACATGAACGCTCCAAGCGTTTTGACCGGATGCCCCCATTGTCGAAAATCGCGAATTCGAAATCCAATGCCGTTTGATCATCCCATTATGTTTTTTCTGCATAACGCGGAAATCTCGCAAGAACGTGTCGCAGCGGGCACCGCCGGCGGCAGGCTTACGCGAGACTTTCGGCGCCGGGCCTGATGCGGACGCGAACGCGTCAGGCGGCCTCGCGCGCGAGTTCGCCCGCGACCGCGTCCCACAGACCGCGCAGCAGATGATGACGCGGATCGTCGCCCTGCACGGCGAGCTTGTCGCGATACAGCCGGATCTCCATGGTCAGCGTGAACTGGCCTTCGACGCCGCCGCGCATCGCGCGGTCGAGCCGGATCAGCTTGCCGTCCGCGACCGTATCCTCGACCGCGCTGTGCGGCAGGAACGCCACCCCGTGGCCGACCAGCGCCATGGCCTTCAGCGCCTCGGCCATGTCGGTTTCGTAGACGCGGTCGAGCGACAGCCGCACCGGCGCATTGGCGAAGATCACCTCGGTCATGCGTCCGAGGTACGCGTTCGGCGTGTACGACAGATACGGCGTCGGCGCTTCGGGCGTGCCCGGCAGCGTGTGACGGGCGCGCCCGCCGCGCCCCGGCGCCGAAAACGGGCTGATCGACTCGATGCCGAGCGTCAGCATGTCGTAGCGCGCGGGATCGAGCGCGACCGGGTGGCTCGGGTGGTGATATCCCATCACCAGATCGCAGCCGCCCTCGACCAGCGACAGCACCGCGTCGTGCACGTTCAGCGCGCGCAGCCGGGTGTGCACGGGGCCGAGCTTCGCCTCGATGCGCTGCAGCCAGCGCGGAAAATAGGTGAGCGACAGCGTATGCGGCACCGCGAATTCGATCGTCGCGGCCGGCGTGGCCGTGTGGCCCCGCAGCAGCGTGCGGGCCTCGTGGAACTGCGACAGCATCGCGAGCGCCTGCTCGTAGAACACCTGGCCCGCCGCGGTCAGCCGCGTCGGATAAACCGAACGATCGATCAGTTCGGTGCCAAGCCACGCTTCGAGTGCCTGGATGCGCCGCGAGAAGGCCGGCTGCGTGACGTGGCGCAGCTCCGCGGACCGGCTAAAGCTGTGCGTCTCCGCGAGCGAAACGAAGTCTTCGAGCCATTTGAGTTCCATGCGGACCCTGTCGCCGACGCAGAAGGAGAAGTCTGCATTCTAGCGGGGCCGGCGGCACGCGGGGCCGCGCACGCGAGCGGCTGCGGCGCGGATGGCGCCCGCGCGCGGTGGTAAAATGCGCGGTTCCCCCTTTTCCCGATCGGCTCGTCGAGCCGTCATCGTTGATCATGTCCGACACCCGCCCCGATACCCTGTTTGCGCTCACCGCGCTCTCCCCGCTCGACGGCCGCTACGCGTCGAAAACCGAAGCCCTGCGCGACTGGCTATCGGAAGCGGCGTTCATGCGCCATCGCGTGACGGTCGAGATTCACTGGCTGATCGCGCTGTCGCACGCCGGCTTCCCCGAAGTGCCGCGCTTTTCGCCCGCATCCGAGCAGTTCCTGCTGCAGCTCGCCGAGCGCTTCACCGCGCACGACGCGGCGCGCATCAAGGAGATCGAGCGCGTCACGAATCACGACGTGAAGGCAGTCGAATACTGGCTCAAGGAATCGGTGAAGGGCCAGCCGGAGCTGGAGCGCGCGAGCGAGTTCATCCACTTCGCGTGCACGTCGGAAGACATCAACAACACGTCGCACGGCCTGATGCTCGCCGGCGCGCGCGAGCACGTGATCCTGCCGGCGCTGCGCGCGGTGCACCAGCGCCTCGTCGCGCTCGCCCATGCGAACGCCGCCCAGCCGATGCTCTCGCGCACGCACGGCCAGCCCGCGAGCCCGACCACGCTCGGCAAGGAAATCGCCAATGTCGCGGCGCGCCTCGCACGCGCGATCGAGCGCATCGCGAAGGTCGAACTGCTTGGCAAGATGAACGGCGCGGTCGGCAACTTCAACGCGCATCTGTCCGCGTATCCGGAGTTCGACTGGGAAGCGTTTGCGCGCGAAGTCGTCGAGAAGCGGCTGAAGCTCGCGTTCAATCCGTACACCATCCAGATCGAGCCGCACGACTACATGGCCGAGCTGTTCGACGCGCTCGCGCGCGCGAACACGATCCTGCTCGATCTCGACCGCGACGTCTGGGGCTACATCTCGCTCGGCTACTTCCGCCAGCGCACGAAGGCAGGCGAAATCGGCTCGTCGACGATGCCGCACAAGGTCAACCCGATCGACTTCGAAAACTCCGAGGGCAATCTCGGCCTCGCGAACGCGACGCTGCGCCACCTGTCGGAGAAGCTGCCGGTATCGCGCTGGCAGCGCGACCTGACCGACTCGACGGTGCTGCGCAACATCGGCGTGGCGTTCGGTTACTCGCTGCTCGCCTATGACGCGCTGATTCGCGGCCTCGACAAGCTCGAAGTGAACGCCCAGCGCCTGAACGACGACCTCGACGCGTGCTGGGAAGTGCTCGCCGAGCCGGTGCAGACAGTCATGCGCCGCTACGGCATCGAGAATCCGTACGAGCAGCTGAAAGAACTGACGCGCGGCAAGGGCATCACGCGCGAGGCGCTGCAGACCTTCATCGCGGGGCTGAACATTCCGGCCGACGCGAAGGCGCGCCTGCTCGCGATGACGCCGGGCTCGTATGTCGGCAAGGCGATCGAACTCGCACAGCGGATCGCCTGACGCTTCCGCTCGCCGATGCCGCCGCCATGCTCTGCGGCGGCGGACATGAAAAATGGCGCTCCCCGGAGCGCCATTTTTCATTGGGCGGGCACGCCGCGCGGCGTCACCGCTGCTTCATCTGCCGCAGCACCTCATCGACGATCTGCTCCGGCGTCTGCTCGATGCCGACCACGATCGCCTCGTCCGCGCCCGGCTCTTCGAGCGTCTCGAGCTGGCTCTGCAGCAGCGACGGGTCGAAGAAATGCCCGGTCCGGTGTTCGAGACGCGCATGCAGCGTCTCGACGCTGCCCTTCAGGTAGACGAACACCACGTCGCGATCGCCGCCGCGCAGCACGTCGCGATACGCGCGCCTGAGCGACGAGCAGGTGAACACCGCGGTCTCGTGCGCGCGCTGCCGCTCCTCGATCGCCGCGCGGATCGTGCGCAGCCACGGCCAGCGGTCTTCGTCGGTGAGCGGGATGCCGCGGTGCATCTTGTCCTTGTTGGCCGCGCTGTGGAACGCGTCGCCGTCGGTAAACGTGCAGCCGAGACGCTGCGCCAGCAACTCGCCGACCAGCGATTTGCCGGCGCCCGACACGCCCATTGCGATCAGAATCATGCCTGCTCCTTACACCAGCGTCGCGAGCGCGAAGGTCAACGCGAGGCCCACCACCGAGATGATCGTTTCGCACAACGACCAGGTCTTGAAGGTCTGTCCGACCGTCATGCCGAAGTACTCCTTGATCAGCCAGAAACCGCCGTCATTGACGTGCGAGAAAATCAGCGAACCGGTGCCGGTCGCGAGCACCAGCATCTCCGGCTCGACGTGCACGCCGCTCGCCGACGCGATCGGCGCGACGATGCCGCACGCGGTAGTCATCGCCACCGTCGCGGAACCGGTCGCGAGCCGGATCAGCGCGGCCACCAGCCAGCCGAACAGCAGCGGCGACAGATGCGCGGCGGTCGCCGCGTGCACGATCTCCTTCGCCACGCCGCTGTCCATCAGCACGCGCCCGAAGCCGCCGCCCGCGCCCACGATCAGCGTGATGCCGGCAATCGGCGCAAGACACTCGCCGCAGAACTTCTGGATCTGCTCGCGGTTGAAACCGCGTTGCGCGCCGAAGGTCCAGAAGCTGACCAGCACCGCGATCAGCAGCGCGACGTCGGGGTTGCCGATGAAACGCAGCGCGTGATTCGGCGCCGTATCCGGCGCGAACGCGAGGTCCGCCCAACTGCCGATCAGCATCAGGATCACCGGCAGCAGGATCGTGAAAAGCGTCACGCCGAAACCCGGCAGCGCGCGTTTTTCCTGCCCCGCGCCCGACGCGATGAACTGCGCGGCGAGCGCGTTCTCCTGCGGCAATCTGATCTGGCGGCTCACCAGCAGCGCGAACAGCGGACCGGCGATGATCGCGGTCGGCACGCCGACGATCAGCCCATACGCAATCGTCTTGCCGACATCCGCGTGATAGGCCTGCACCGCGAGCATCGCGGCCGGGTGCGGCGGAATCAGCCCGTGCACCACCGACAGCCCCGCGACCATCGGCAGGCCGATCAGCAGCAGCGACTTGTTGGTGCGCCGCGCGACGTTGAACGCAATCGGGATCAGCAGCACGAAGCCCACTTCGAAGAACACCGGCAAGCCGACGATGATCGCGACGCACATCATCGCCCAGTGAATGTTCTTTTCGCCGAACCAGTCGATCAGCGTGGTCGCGATGCGCTCCGCGCCGCCGGACTCGGCCATCATCTTGCCGAGCATCGTGCCAAGACCGACCACGATCGCGATGTGCCCGAGCGTGCCGCCGTTGCCGGTCTCGAACGACTTGACGATCGCATCCATCGGCATGCCGGCCACGAGGCCGAGCGCGAGCGACACGATGATCAGGACGAGGAACGGATACACCTTGAAGCGCGTAATCAGCAGGATCAGCGCAGCGACGGCGATTAGCGCCTCGATCAGCAGCAAGCTGCCGTGGTCAGCTCCCATGAAGCGTCTCCTTATGCGATATGGATTATTCGCAACGGCCCCAGGAACGGCGGGCCGTCATCGTGGCACGCGTGCGGCGTGGCATTCGCTGCGCCGGCGCGGTCGCTGAATTCTACTGTTTGTCTGGATCGGTGCGTGCCCGGAGTCAGCGCATGGCGCGGCCGCACGGGCTGCACGCCGCATGTTGCACGTCGCGCGTTGCACGTCGCGCGTTGCACGTCGCGCGTTGCACGTCGCGCGTTGCACGTCGCGCGTTGCACGTTGTACGTTGTACGTTGTACGTTGCACGTCGCGCGTTGCACGTTGCACGTTGCACGCCGCACGCCGCACGAGGCAAGCGCCGCAACGCACGGCGCGCGCCTCATGCAATCGCGCGCAATCGCACTCAGTGCGTCGGCGACGCCAGCTGACTCGCCGCGCGTGCGAGGCGCGTCACTTCGTCCCAGTTCTGCGCGGCGAGCGCCGACTTCGGCGTGAGCCACGAGCCGCCGACGCAGACGACGTTCGGCTGCGCGAGGAAATTGGGCGCGGTTTCGGGCGTGATGCCGCCCGTCGGGCAGAACCGCAGCGTCGGGAACGGGCCGTGGAACGCCTGCAGCATCGCCACGCCCCCCGCCTGCTGGGCCGGAAAGAACTTGACGATCTCGTAGCCGAGTTCGAGGGCGGCGATGATGTCGGTCGGCGTCATCACGCCCGGCAGCAACGGCAGGCCGGCGTCCTGCGCGGCCTGATGCATCTCCTTCGTGAGACCGGGCGACACGCCGAAGCGCGCGCCGGCTTTCCTCGCGAGCGCACAGTGCTCGGGCTTCGTGATCGTGCCGACGCCGACCACGATGTCCTCGGCCAGCTGGCTCGCGCGCTCGATCGCCTGCAGGCCCGCCGCGGTGCGCAGCGTGATTTCCAGCACCTTGACGCCGCCCGCATGCAGCGCGCGCGACACGTGCTCGCCCTGCTCCACCGAATCGAACGCGAGCACCGGAATCACCGGGCCGAGGCGGACGATCTCGCTCACTTTCAATGCACTCATTTCAGACTCCTTGTTGCTGCGGCGCGTGGTCCGCATGCGTTTCACCGACCATCGGCCCGAACACCGACGCACCCTGCTCCGCGGGCGCTGCCGCCGCGCGGAATACGCCGAACAGCTCGCGGCCGAAGCCCACTTCGTTGGCCGCCTGATGCAGCGGTTGCGCAACCGGACGGCTCGCCCATTCGGCCGCATCGATCTCGATGTCGAGCACGCCCGCTTCCGCGTCGATCACCAGCATGTCGCCGCTCGCGACCTTGCCGAGCGGCCCCTGCAGGAGCGCTTCGGGCGACACGTGAATCACCGCCGGCACCTTGCCCGAGGCGCCGGACATGCGCCCGTCGGTGACGAGCGCGACGTGAAAACCCTGATCCTGCAGCACGCCGAGCAGCGGCGTCAAACGGTGCAGCTCCGGCATGCCGTTCGCGCGCGCGCCCTGGAAACGCACGACCGCGACGAAGTCGCGCTTCAGCTCGCCGTTGTCGAACGCTTCCTGCACCGCCTCCTGCGAATCGAACACGAGTGCCGGCGCGCGCACCTTGCGATGCTGCGGCGCGACCGCCGAAATCTTGATCACGCCGCGGCCAAGCCGGCCCTGCATCAGGCGCAGGCCGCCATCCGGCTGGAACGGTTCGGCGATGCCGCGCAGCACGGCGCTGTCCTGGCTCTGCGCAACGCCCGGCACCCACGCGAGCGCGCCGTCGATCAGCTTCGGCTCGTGCGTGTAGTGCGTGAGGCCCTTGCCGGCCACCGTGTTGACGTCCTCATGCAGCAGCCCCGCTTCGAGCAGGTTGCGCACGAGGAATGCGACGCCGCCCGCCGCGTGGAAGTGGTTCACGTCCGCCTTGCCGTTCGGATAGATCTTCGCGAGCAGCGGCACGCTCTGCGACAGCGCGTCGAAGTCGTCCCAGTCGATCACGATGCCGGCCGCGCGCGCGATCGCCACGAGGTGCAGCGTGTGGTTGGTCGAGCCGCCGGTCGCGAGCAGCGCGACGATCCCGTTGACGATCGCCTTCTCGTCGACCACGTGGCCGATCGGCGTGTACTGGCCGCGCTCGACCGTCAGGTCGAGCACGCGGCGCGCGGCGGCAGCGGTCAGCGCATCGCGCAGCGGCGTATGCGGGTGCACGAACGCCGAGCCGGGCAGATGCAGGCCCATCACCTCCATCAGCATCTGGTTGCTGTTGGCGGTGCCGTAGAACGTGCAGGTGCCGTGACCGTGGTAGGCAGCCGCTTCTGCTTCGAGCAGCGCCGAGCGGTCGCACTGGCCGGTCGCGAACTGCTGGCGGATCTTCGCCTTGTCGTCGTTGCCGAGGCCGCTCGTCATCGGGCCGGCGGGCACGAAGATGGTCGGCAGATGGCCGAACTGCAGCGCGCCGATCAGCAGGCCCGGCACGATCTTGTCGCACACGCCGAGGCACAGCGCCGCATCGAACATGTTGTGCGTGAGCGCGACCGCGGTGCTCATCGCGATCACTTCGCGCGAGAACAGCGACAGCTCCATCCCGGCATTGCCCTGCGTGATGCCGTCGCACATCGCCGGCACGCCGCCCGCGAACTGCGCGACCCCGCCGTTCTCGCGCGCGGCCGCCTTGATGATGTCCGGAAAGCTGCGGTACGGCGCGTGCGCGGACAGCATCTCGTTGTAGGACGACACGATGCCGATGTTCGGCTCGCGGATCTGCTTGATCGCGAGCTTGTCCTTGCCTTCGAGCCCCGCAAAGCCGTGCGCGAGATTCGCGCAGGACAGCGCGCCGCGCGCCGGAAAACGGCCCTGCGCGGCGTCGATGCGGGCAAGGTAGGCGGCCCGGGTGGGACGGCTGCGTTCGATCACGCGCTGCGTGACCTCGAGCAAATGCGAATGCGGGGAAACCATCGAAGCTCCTTCGTCGCTGGCGCAAGCGGCGCACGCACCGTGCCAGGTGGGATCGCGGGAATGTCATCCTGAAATGGACGACGGCGTGATATTAGTAGAAAAACTACACGTCCGCAATGCGGATTAGCCCGGCGCCCACGCGCCGCCCCATTTCCGTCTTGCGCTTTTCTGCAGGCCCAGAAAACCGATCGGAGCGGGACTCAAGGGAATACCCTTACGCGCTTTATGTAGTTTTTGTACAGAACCACAATCGGATATAGTCCACGCATCTTTCAGCATAGTGCGAGTTTTCAATGATGCTGTCCCAGGTGGAAGCGATGCGCGACCAGTTGCGGCCGTCGGAGCGCAAGCTGGCCGATTACGTCATCGAGGCGCCGCGCGAGGTGCTCGATCTGTCGATGACCGAAGTCGCGGCGCGGGCGGGCGTGAGCCAGCCGACCATCGCGCGCTTTTGCCACGCGCTGGGCTTTTCCGGTTTTCGCGAATTCAAGATCCGGCTGGCGCAGGCCGTTGCCGGCGCGGTGCCCGCCGTCTATCGCGACGTGCGCCCCGACGAGCCGACGCCGGGTGTCGCGGCGAAGGTGCTCGACCGCACGATCGGCGCGCTGATCCAGGTGCGCAATACGCTCTCGACCGACAGCGTCGCCGCGGCGATTGCGCTGCTCGCCGACGCGAAGCGCATCGAGTTCTACGGCGCGGGCGGCTCGGGCATTGCCGCGCTCGATGTCCAGCACAAGTTTTTCCGGCTCGGCATGCCGAGCGTCGCGTACTCGGACCCGCACACGTTCCTGATGTCCGCCGCGCTGCTCGGCGCAGGCGACGTCGTGGTGGCGATCTCGAACACGGGCCGCACGCGCGACATCGTCGAGGCCGCGCGCGCAGCGCTTGCCGCGGGCGCGAAGGTGATTGCGATCACGCACGGGAACTCGCCGCTCGCGCGCCTCGCGACGGTGGGGCTGTTTGCGAATGTCGACGAAGACACCGACATCTTTTCACCGATGACGTCGCGGGTGTCGCACCTCGCGATCGGCGACATTCTCGCGGTCGGCGTGGCGCTGAGCCGCGGCCCCGAACTGGTCGGCAAGCTCGCGCAGGCCAAGGACGTGATCGATCGCAGGCGGATCGATCCGCGCGGCTGACGCCGCGCTCAGAACGGCTTGATCACCACCAGCGCGACCGCGGCAAGCAGGCCGAGCACGGGCAGCTCGTTGAACATCCGATACCAGCGGTGCGAGCGGCGGTTCTCGCCGCGCTCGAACGTGGCGAGCAGGCGGCCGCAGTACGCGTGATAGAGGATCAGCAGCACGACGACGCCGAGCTTCGCGTGCATCCAGCCCTGCCCGCGGCCGATCCCGACCACGAGCCACAGCCACAGCCCGCAGGCGAGCGCCGGGAACGCGATGATCGTCATGAAGCGGTACAGCTTGCGCGCCATCACCAGCAGACGCGCGGTTGCGGCGGGCTCGGTCTCCATCGCCAGATTGACGAAGATCCGCGGCAGGTAGAACAACCCGGCGAACCAGGAGGCAACGAGGACGATATGAAAGGTTTTGATCCAGAGCATCGGCGATCCTGGTACCGCGTAGGGCGACATGACGATGTGGCAGGCGGACGGCAGGCGCTTATTGCCGCCCTTCCCCATGCCCGAGCACGATGTACTTCAGCGACGTCAGCCCTTCGAGTCCGACCGGGCCGCGCGCATGCAGCTTGTCGTTCGAAATGCCGATCTCCGCGCCGAGGCCGAATTCGAAGCCGTCCGCGAAGCGCGTCGACGCGTTGACCATCACGCTCGCCGAATCCACTTCGCGCAGGAAGCGCATCGCGCGGTCGTGGTCTTCGGTGACGATCGCGTCGGTGTGGGCGGAGCCGTACGTATTGATGTGCTCGATCGCCGCGTCGAGATCCTCCACGACCTTGATCGCGAGCACCGGCGCCAGATATTCGGTGCGCCAGTCTTCCCCGGTCGCATCGACGAGCGGGCCGACGCGCGCCGCCTCCAGCACCGCGCGCGCCGCCGGGTCGACGCGCAGTTCGACCTCCTTCGCGCGATACAGCTTGCCGAGCGGCGGCAGCACGTCCGCCGCGATGCCGCGCGCGACCAGCAGCGTTTCCATCGTGTTGCAGGTGCCGTAGCGGTGCGTCTTCGCGTTGTCGCACACCGCGAGCGCCTTGGCCAGATCGGCGCGCTCGTCGACGTACACGTGGCAGATGCCGTCGAGATGCTTGATCATCGGCACGCGCGCCTCTTCCATCAGCCGTGCGATCAGGCTCTTGCCGCCGCGCGGCACGATCACGTCGACATACTCGGTCATCGTGATCAGCACGCCCACCGCCGCGCGGTCCGCGGTCCCGACCACCTGCACCGCGTCCTGCGGCAGTCCGGCGGCGTCGAGCCCTTCGGCGATCAGCGCCGCGAGCGCGGTGTTGCATTCGAGCGCCTCCGAGCCGCCGCGCAGGATCGCCGCATTGCCGGACTTCAGGCACAGCGCGGCCGCGTCGATCGTCACGTTCGGCCGCGATTCGTAGATGATGCCGATCACGCCGAGCGGCACACGCATCTGCCCGACCTGGATGCCGCTCGGACGGTACTTCAGATTGCTGATTTCGCCGATCGGATCGGGCAGCGCCGCGACCTGGCGCAGGCCTTCGACCATCGACTTCAGCGCCTTGTCCGACAACGTCAGACGGTCGATGAACGCGGCGTCGAGCCCCTTCTCGCGGGCCCGCGCGACGTCGCGCGCATTGGCCGCCTTCAGCGGCGCGGCGTCGCGCTCGATCGCGCACGCAATGGCTTCGAGCGCGGCGTTGCGCGTGGCGGTCGATGCCCGCGCCATGGCGCGCGAGGCGCGGCGCGCGCGGCGCCCGAGGTCGGTCATGTACTGGTCGATATCCATCGTGATTCTCGTCGTGGCGCAGCCGCTGGCAGACGGCGCGCGATCAAAATGTACCCAACATCCCGCGATTTTACGGCGTGCGGACGCGCGCTGCGCTGCGGCGCGTTGCGTTGCGTTGTACCGGCCGGACCGGCGCCTGGCACACGCGCCGTTTCAGGCCGGCCGGTACACCCCGTGTTTCAGGCAGGCCGGCGCACCTCGTGTTTCAAGCCGGCCGGCGTGCGGTCGCGCCCGGCCGTGCCGGCGCGGGCCGCCCCGGTGACGGCGCCGTGTTCGGCGGCGCCGCCGTGTTCGGCGGCGGCGCCGCCACCGACATGGCCAGTTCGAACAGCCCATCCCACGGGTCGGGCGGCGGCGCTTGACGGGCGTCGCCGCGCAGGCCGCCGGACAGCCCCTTCACCTGCCGGTCGAGCTTCGCGGCAAGCGCGAGCGCGTTTTCGAGGACCGCGTCGGTCACGCGCGCGAGCGCCGGCCCGATCAGCCGCTCGCGCGGCCCCCAGACGCGGTTCTCGCGCGTGAGCATCGCGAGCGGCTTGCCGGCCGCGACGCCGCGCCTGATCCGCAGCAGCGTGCGGATTTCCTCGACGATCGCCCACAGCACCAGCACCGCCGCCTCGCCTTCCCCGCGCAGGCCGTCGAGCATGCGCGCAAGCCGGCTCACGTCGCCTGCGAGCATTGCTTCATTGAGCTTGAACACGTCGTAGCGGGCGACGTTGAGCACCGCGTCCTGCACCTGCGCGAGGCTCAGCACGCCGGCCGGATACAGCAGGCCGAGCTTCTGGATCTCCTGGTGCGCGGCGAGCAGATTGCCCTCGACGCGCTCCGCGACGAACTGCAGCGCCCGCCGGCCCTCTTCGCCGGCCGCGACGCGCTGCCCCTGCAGCCCGAGCCGCTGGCCGACCCAGTTCGGTAACTGCGCCCGCTCGACCGGATCGATCTTCAGCGCGACACCGGCTTCGGCGAGCGCGGTGAACCACGCCGATTTCTGCGTGGCCGCATCGAGCCGCGGCAGCGTGACGATCGTCAATACGTCCGCGTTCTGCGGATTGACCGCGGCGGCCAGCGTTCTCAGCACGTCGCCGCCCTCCTTGCCGGGCTTGCCGGTCGGGATGCGCAGCTCGACGAGCTGGCGGTCGCCGAACAGCGACATCGACTGGCTTGCGCCCAGCAGCACGCTCCAGTCGAAGCCGCGCTCGACGGTAAACACCGAGCGATCGGTGTAGCCCGCGGCGCGCGCATTCGCGCGGATCCGGTCGACCGCTTCCTGGGCGAGCAGGTGTTCGTCGCCGTAGACGACGTACAGGCCCGCCAGCCCTTTCGCGAGGTGGGCGTCGAGCGCCTCAGGTCGCAGTTGCATGGCGTTGGATCGACGGCAAGGTGAGCACGGACATCACGGCGCCGGCCCTCACAGCGGCGGCGGCGGCAGCGGCGCCTGCGGCGCGACGGCCGGCACACCCTGCCCCGGCGCCGGATGCAGCGAATGCACGACCGCCAGGCGGCGCGTCAGCTGGTCGACCGCGTCGTTCTGCATGTCGGTGAACAGCAGGTCCGACTCCGCGGCCTTCGCCTGCGCATACTGGTCGCTGTAGGTCATCGCGCGGTTCAGCGAAATCACGCTGCCCGGAATCAGCACGGTGCCGTCCGCGCCCGCCAGCGAATAGTTGAGCACGTAATTCACCTGGTATTCCTCGACGACGCCCTGGGAATTCATCGTCAACGTGCTGACGCTGCGCCCCTCGGACACGTGCAGCACGGCGTCGGCATTCAGCGGCGAGCTGACCACGACGGTGTCGCTGCCGCCCTGGATGATGCGCGTCAGCCGGCCGAGGAACGCCGGCGGCGCGCCCACGACCGCGAGGCGCTTGAACGGATAGTTCTCTTCGCCGCGCAGCTGGAAGCCGCAGGCGGAGAGCATCAGCACACTGCACGCGAGCGTCAAAAACGATCTGCGAGTCACATTGGCTCCTGGTTCGCAGTAGGTCCGGCCGGATCCGGGTCGGGCTCCGGGTACGGTGCCGCCGCGCGAAACGGCGTCAGACGACGACGTTCACGAGACGCCCCGCGACGATGACGATCTTCTTCGGCGGACGGCCTTCGCTGAACTTCACGCACATCTCGTGCGCGAGCGCGGCCTGTTCGATCGTCTCGCGCGCCGCATCCTTCGCGACCGTCAGCGCACCGCGCACCTTGCCGTTCACCTGCAGCACGAGTTCGATCTCAGCCAGTTCGAGCGCCTGTTCGTCGACCTTCGGCCACGGCGCATCGAGCAGCGTGCCGAACTCGTCCGCATAACCGAGCGCCTGCCACAGCTGGAACGTGATGTGCGGCACGACCGGATACAGCACGCGCAGCAGCACGCCATACGTTTCGCGCAGCACGGCCGGGGTTGCGCCCTTCGCGCTGTCGACCGCGTTGAGCATCTTCATCGCCGCCGAGACGACCGTGTTGTACTGCAGACGCTGGTAGTCGAAATCCGCCTGCTTCAGCACGCTGTGAATCTCGCGACGCAGCGCCTTGTCGGCCTCGCCGCCAGCGGCGGCGCCGGCCGCGCCGCGCGTGCGCAGCACCGCTTCGTTGGCCTGCCCGAAGCTCCACACGCGGCGCAGGAAGCGGCTCGCGCCTTCGACGCCCGCGCCCGACCATTCGAGCTGCTGCTCCGGCGGCGCGGCGAACATCGTGAACAGACGGGCGGTGTCGGCGCCGTACTGGTCGATCAGCACCTGCGGATCGACGCCGTTGTTCTTCGACTTCGACATCTTCTCGACGCCGCCGAGCACCACCGCCTGGCCGTCGGCGTTCAGCACCGCGCCGAGCGGACGGCCCTTGTCGTCATGCGTGACCGTCACGTCGGCCGGGTTGTACCAGGTCTTCTTGCCGGCGGCGTCTTCGCGATAGAACGTCTCGTTGAGCACCATCCCCTGCGTGAGCAGGTTCTTCGCCGGTTCGCCGAACGTCACGATGCCCAGATCGCGCGACACCTTGGCCCAGAAGCGCGAATACAGCAGATGCAGGATCGCGTGCTCGATGCCGCCGATGTACTGGTCCATCGGCATCCAGTAATCGGTGCGCGCGTCGACCATCGTTGCCGCGTCCGGCGCCGCGTAGCGGTAGAAGTACCACGACGAGTCGACGAACGTGTCCATCGTGTCGGTTTCGCGCTTCGCGGGCGCGCCGCAGGCCGGGCACGTGCAGTTCACGAAGGCGTCGGACTTCGCGAGCGGATTGCCGCTGCCGTCCGGCACCAGATCCTCCGGCAGCACGACCGGCAGATCCTGCTCGGGCACCGGCACGTCGCCGCAGTCCGGGCAATGGATGATCGGAATCGGCGTACCCCAGTAGCGCTGGCGCGACACGCCCCAGTCGCGCAGGCGATAGGTGACCTGCTTGTCGCCGACGCCGAGCGCGTGCAGGTCGCGCGCGATCGCGTCGACCGCCTGCGGGTAGTCGAGCCCGTCGTACTTGCCGCTGTTGACCAGCACGCCGTTCTTGTCGCCGTACCATTCCTGCCATGCGTCGGTGGAAAAGGGCTTGCCTTCGACGGCGACCACCTGCTTCACCGGCAGGCCGTATTTCTTCACGAATGCGAAGTCGCGCTCGTCGTGCGCCGGCACGCCCATCACCGCGCCTTCGCCGTAGCTCATCAGCACGTAGTTGCCGATCCACACCTCGACCTTCTGCTGCGTGAGCGGGTGCGTGACGTAAAAGCCGGTGGCCATGCCCTTCTTTTCCATCGTCGCCACGTCCGCCTCGGCCACGCCGCCGCGCTTGCATTCGTCGATGAACGCCTGCAGCGCCGGCTGGTCCGCGGCGAGCCGCGTGGCGAGCGGATGCTCGGCCGCGACCGCGCAGAAGGTCACGCCCATGATCGTGTCGGCGCGCGTCGTGAACACGCGCAGGAGCTTATTTTCGCCGTCGATTTCATACGGGAAGCCGAAATTCACGCCGAAGCTCTTGCCGATCCAGTTCTGCTGCATCACCTTCACGCGCTCCGGCCAGCCGAGCCCTTCGAGGTCGTTCAGCAGTTCGTCCGCGTACTGCGTGATGCGCATGTAGTACATCGGGATCTCGCGCTTCTCGACGAGCGCGCCCGAGCGCCAGCCGCGCCCGTCGATCACCTGCTCGTTCGCGAGCACGGTCTGGTCGACCGGATCCCAGTTCACCGTGCCGGTCTTCTTGTAGACGATGCCCTTCTCGAGCATCTTCAGGAACAGCCACTGGTTCCAGCGGTAGTAGTCGGGGCTGCAGGTGGCGACTTCGCGCGACCAGTCGATCGCGAGACCCATCGACTGCATCTGCTTCTTCATGTACGCGATGTTGTCGTAGGTCCACTTCGCCGGCGGCACGTTGTTGGCCATCGCGGCGTTTTCCGCGGGCATGCCGAACGCGTCCCAGCCCATCGGCATCAGCACGTTGTAGCCGTTCATCCGCAGATAACGGTACATCACGTCGTTGATCGTGTAGTTGCGCACGTGCCCCATGTGCAGCTTGCCCGACGGATACGGCAGCATCGAAACGCAGTAGAACTTGGGCTTGTCGGTGGTTTCCGTCGTCTTGTAGGCGTCGCTGGCGCGCCACTGCGCCTGCGCGGCGGCTTCGACGTCGGAGGGAACGTATTTTTCGTGCATGGTTCGATGGGATCGTCGGGTTCGGTGCGTCCGCACCGGGCCTGGTGCTGGGCTGGATCAAAGCGCCCCGTTCTGCGGAGCAAACGCTGATTATACCGTTCGCGCCACGCCGCGCTGCGCATCGCAGCCACGCGCGGGCACCGCGGAAGTGCGCTGCGCGCACGGCGGCGGCGCCTACTTCGCCGGCGGCCCGGGCGGCGGTTGCGTCACGAAGCCGAGCCGCTCGATGCCGGCCTGCTGCGCCGCGCCCATCACCTGGGCGATCACGTCGTAACGGGTGGCGCGCGCCGCGCGCAACTGGATCTCCGGCTGCGGCGCCGCGCGCCCCGCGTCGGCCAGACGCGCGCGCATCTGGGCCGCCGTGACCGGCGTGCCATCCCAGTAGATCCGGCCGGCGGCGTCGATCGACAGCGCGATCGTCCGCGCGGTCGGCGGCGCGGGCGCGGCCGCGACCTTCGGCAGATCGACGCGGATCGCGTGCGTCAGCAGCGGCGCAGTAATGATGAAGATGACGAGCAGCACCAGCATCACGTCGATCAGCGGCGTCATGTTGATGTCCGCCATCGGCGCTTCGCGTGGCCTGTTCTCGAGTCCGCCGAATGCCATGGTGGGTGCCTCGCCGAGCGTGCCGACGCTCAGGCCGGCGCGCAGACGCACGCGTGCAGGTCGTGCGCGAAGCCGTCCAGATCCTCGGACAGCTGGCGCGCAAGCCGGCCCAGCACGTTGTACGCAAGCACTGCGGGAATCGCGACCACGAGGCCGAAGGCGGTCATGATCAGCGCCTCGCCGACCGGTCCCGCGACGTTTTCGATCATCGCGCTGCCGCTCGCGGCAATGCTGCCGAGCGCGTGATAGATCCCCCAGACCGTGCCGAGCAGGCCGACGAACGGCGCGGTGCTGCCCACCGACGCAAGCAGCACCTGGCCGAATTCGAGCCGCCGCTGCGAGCGATTGAGCGCCACCCGCAGCGCGCGCAGCACCTGCTCGCTGCGCTCGACGCGCGCGAGCAGCGCATCGGGATGGGCGGCTTCGCTCGCCTGCAGCGCGGCTTCGGCGAGCGGCGCGAAGACCCGCTCGCGATCGGCGCGCCGCAGCGCCGCGACGCCGTCGGCCAGCGTGGAGGCCTGCCAGAACTGCGCGAGCGCGCGCGGGGCCTCGCGCTTCGCGCGGCCGAGCATCCAGCCCTTGACGATCAGGAAGCACCAGCTCGCGACCGACATCGCGAGCAGCACGTAGGCCACCGAATGCGTGATCGCGTCGCTGGTTTGCAGATAATGCACGATGCCGGTGCCTGCCATGAAACCTCGCGGTCGAACGGCGCGCGTGCGCGCCCTTGCAGGAGCGCCGCGCCTAGCGCAGGCCGAGCACGTCCTGCATGTCGTACAGGCCGCTCGTGCGGCCTTCGAGGAAACGCACCGCGCGCAGCGCACCCTGTGCATAGGACAGGCGGCTTGCCGATTTGTGCGTGATTTCGATGCGCTCGCCGATGCCGGCGAACAGCACCGTGTGGTCGCCCACGATGTCGCCGCCGCGGATCGCCGAAAAGCCGATCGTCGACGGATCGCGCTCGCCGGTGACGCCCTCGCGGCCGTACACCGCGCATGCGTCGAGATCGCGGCCGAGCGCGCTTGCGATCACTTCGCCCATTGCAAGCGCCGTGCCGGACGGCGCATCGACCTTGTGGCGGTGATGCGCCTCGATGATCTCGATGTCGTAGCCGGTCGCGAAATGGCGCGCGGCAAAGTCGAGCAGCTTCATCGTGACGTTGACGCCGACGCTCATGTTGGCGGAAAACACGAGCGCGATCCGTTGCGCGGCCGCGCCCAGTTGCGCCTTCTGGTCCGCGTCGAAGCCGGTGGTGCCGATCACCATCTTCACGCCGTGGCGCTGCGCCGCCTCCAGATGCACGAGGGTGCCCGCCGGGCGCGTGAAGTCGATCAGATAGTCGGATTCGGCCAGCACGCGTTCGAGATCGTCCGTGACCGGGACGCCGGTCCGCTTGCCGAGGAACGCGCCTGCGTCCTCGCCGCACTCCGGCGTGCCGGCAGGCACGAGCGCGCCGGACAGCGTCGCGTCCGGGTCGTTCAGAACGGTTTCGATCAGCATCCGGCCCATCCGGCCCGATGCACCAGCAATGGCGATCTTCATGGCGAATACGTGTAAATGCGGCGTGTAAATGCGACGTATAAATGCGGCGTGCAAAAGCCGCGTGTCAAAGCGACAGGCGAAGGCGACGCGCAGAAGCGCGGCGCGCGCGACGGAGTCGGCGCGCCGCGAAATCCCGTCCGCCCGCGCCGCGCCCCGTCCGTCAGCTACCGCTGTTCGACGACGAGGACGACGACGTGAGCGGCGCGTTGTACGTCGGGCCGAGGTTGCTCTGCGACCCCGTCGGGCCCACCGGATTTTCCTGCTGCTCGTCCGGCGACGGCGTGGCAGGCGGGCGGGTGAACTTGAACTGCGGCTGGCCGGTCGCGGCGCCTTCCGCCGGGACGCCGCCCGCCGGCGGCGTGCCGGCGCGCACCGACGGCGTGGCGTCGCTCGCGGGCGCCGCCACTTCGGCCGTCGCGCGGTTGGCCGCGCGCGCGGCCCGCGCATTCGGGTCCATCGACGGCGCGCCCACCGAGGCCGACGCGGCCTCGGGTGCGGATGCCTCCTCCGGCGCGGAGGCCGCGGCCGCCGCGCTTGCCGCTGGCGGCCGCGCAACCTTCTTGCCGGTCTTGTCGCCGTCGATTTCCGCGAGCAGTTCGAGGTTGGTCGGCAGATCCTCGCCGCCCGACCAGCTCACGACGCTGTCGCCGTCGAAATGCACGACAAAGTCACGCTGCTGCACGACGCTCGTGCTGCCGCGCTTGAAGTAGAACAGGTAGTCCCAGCGGTTCGCATGGAACATGTCCGTGAGCAGCGGCGTGCCGAGCAGCTTGCGGACGTCGTCGCGCGACATGCCGACGTGCATCTGCGCGGCCTGCTCCGCGGAAACGAAGTTGCCCTGCACGATCGTGATGCGGTACGGCGTAATGCTTTGGGCGATACGTTGCGTGACGCTGTCGTAGGTGGAGCATCCGGCCAGAATCGCAACCGCCGCGGCGGCCATCAAGGTAATCCGCAAGCGGCTTCCCCGGTAGATCGATAGAGATTTTGAAATCATTTCACTCACCGTGCGGGCCCTGCTGGAACGCGAGCCGCGCGTGTTTCATTGCGTCGAAGATGACCGGGACAGCGTAAACACATTACTATTAGAACCCTGCATTGTACTCTAGGGATCCCTTGTCATGACCAATCCAACCGATCTGAAGAACATCGGCCTCAAGGCGACCCTACCGCGCCTCAAGATTCTCGAGATTTTCCAGCAAAGCCCGGTACGCCATCTGACAGCGGAAGACGTCTACCGCAGCCTGCTGCACGAGGAGCTGGACATCGGCCTCGCCACCGTCTACCGCGTGCTCACGCAGTTCGAGCAGGCGGGGCTGCTGTCGCGCAGCAACTTCGAATCCGGCAAGGCCGTGTTCGAACTGAACGAGGGGACGCACCACGATCACCTCGTGTGCATCGACTGCGGGCTGGTCGAGGAATTTTTCGACCCCGAAATCGAGAGCCGCCAGCAGGCCATCGCGAAGGAGCGCGGCTTCAAGCTGCAGGAGCACGCGCTCGCGCTGTACGGCGCCTGCACGAAGGAAAACTGCCCGCACCGCAAGCACTGAGGCCGGCCTCGCGCCGGGTGCGCCCGGCCCGGCGCGCCGTGTGTCAAAAAAAAGCCGCTCGGTGGAGCGGCTTTTTTGTTCACGCAACGCTCACGCCGCGTTCACAGCGCGCCATTACTTCGCGTGCGCGAGCGCGACCGCGGTATCCAGCATGCGGTTCGAGAAACCCCACTCGTTGTCGTACCAGCTCGACACCTTCACGAGACGACCCGATACCTTCGTCAGCGTGGCATCGAACGTCGACGAAGCCGGATTGTGGTTAAAGTCGATCGACACCAGCGGCGCCTTGTTATAGCCGAGAATGCCCTTCAGCTCGCCTTCGGACGCTTCCTTCATGATCGCGTTCACTTCCTCGACCGTCGTGTCGCGCTTCGCGATGAACGACAGATCGACAATCGACACGTTGATGGTCGGCACGCGGATCGCGTAGCCGTCCAGCTTGCCGTTCAGCTCCGGCAGCACGAGGCCGACGGCCGCAGCCGCGCCGGTCTTCGTGGGGATCTGGCTGTGCGTGGCCGAGCGCGCGCGGCGCAGGTCTTCGTGATAGACGTCGGTCAGCACCTGGTCGTTGGTGTACGCGTGGATCGTGGTCATCAGGCCGGTTTCGACGCCGATGCGGTCGTTCAGCGGCTTGACGAGCGGCGCGAGGCAGTTCGTCGTGCACGATGCGTTCGAGATCACCGTGTGCTCGGCCTTCAGCGTGTTGTGGTTCACGCCGTAGACGATCGTTGCGTCGACATCCTTGCCGCCCGGCGCCGAGATGATCACCTTCTTCGCGCCGCCCTTCAGATGCGCGCTCGCCTTTTCCTTGGTCGTGAAGAAGCCCGTGCATTCCATCACGACGTCGACGCCCAGTTCGCCCCACGGCAGCTCGGCCGGGTTGCGGTTGGCCAGCACGCGAATGCGGTCGCCGTTCACGACGAGGTACTCGCCGTCGACCGACACGTCGCCCGGGAAGCGGCCATGCGCGGTGTCGTACTGGGTCAGGTGGGCGTTCGTGTTGGCGTCGCCGAGGTCGTTGATCGCCACGATCTCGAGGTCGTGCTTCTTGCCGTTTTCATAGAAGGCACGCAGCGTGTTGCGGCCGATCCGGCCATAGCCGTTGATTGCGACGCGAATCGTCATGGTCTTTCTCCTGATGGCTAAAAAATGCGTTGTAGTGCGGACGACGGCCGCCGCCGCGCGGCGGCAGCCATGCGCCGGTCAGCCGAGCGCGGCCTTTGCCGCCTCGACGACGTGCTCGACCGTGAAGCCGAAGTGCTTGAACAGCACGCCCGCCGGGGCCGATTCGCCGAACGTGTCGATCCCGACCACGCGGCCTTCGAGGCCCACGTACTTGCGCCAGAAATCGGTGACGCCCGCTTCGATCGCGACGCGGCGCACGCCGTGCGGCAGCACGCGCTCGCGGTAATCGGCGTCCTGCTGGTCGAACACGGTGGTCGACGGCATCGACACGACGCGTGCGGCGATTCCCTCGCGCGCGAGCGGCTCGACCGCCTTCAGCGCGAGCTCCACTTCCGAGCCGGTCGCGATCAGGATGACCTTGCGCGCGACGATTTCGTCGTTCCAGTCGCGCAGCACGTAGCCGCCCTTCGCGATGCTGGCGATCTGCGCGTCGGTACGCGGCGAGAACGGCAGGTTCTGGCGGCTGAACACGAGGCACGACGGGCCGTGATGCGCGACCGCCTCGGTCCAGCAGACCGCGGTCTCGACCGTATCGGCCGGGCGCCAGACCTGCAGGTGCGGAATCAGGCGCAGGCACGCGAGGTGCTCGACCGACTGGTGCGTCGGGCCGTCTTCGCCGAGACCGATCGAATCGTGCGTGAACACGAAGATCGACGGCGCTTTCATCAGCGCGGCCACGCGCAGCGCGTTGCGGCTGTAGTCCGAGAACGTGAGGAACGTGCCGCCGAACGCCTTGAAGCCGCCATGCAGCGCCACGCCGTTGATCGCCGCGCTCATGCCGAACTCGCGCACGCCGTAGTTCACGTAGTTGCCGGCGGCGCGCCCTTCGGCGTTCACGCGCACGGGCTTCGCGGCCTTCCAGTTCGTGAGGTTCGAGCCGGTCAGATCGGCCGAGCCGCCGAGCAGCTCGGGCAGCACCGCCGACAGCGCCTCGATCGTCTGCTGCGACGCCTTGCGGGTCGCGACGGTTTCGCCGCGCCCGTTCGCCGCCGCCACGATCGCCTCGGCCTGCTGCGCCCAGTCGGCCGGCAGCGCCTTCTGCATGCGGCGGCGGAATTCGGCGGCTTCCTGCGGATACTTCGCCGCATACGCGTCGAACGCACCGTTCCATTCGGCTTCGACGCGCGCGCCCGCTTCCTTCGCATCCCACGCGGCATAGACTTCCGGCGGGATCACGAACGGCGGCCAGTTCCAGCCGATCGCCACGCGCGTGGCGGCGACTTCCTTCTCGCCGAGCGCAGCGCCGTGCGAATCGTGCGAGCCGGCCTTGTTCGGCGAACCCTCGCCGATCACGGTCTTGCAGCAGATCAGCGTCGGGCGGTCCGACTGCTGCGCCGCGCGGATGGCCGCGTCGACCGCGTCGACGTCGTGGCCGTTCACGTGCGGAATCACGTTCCAGCCATACGCCTCGAAGCGCTTCGGCGTGTCGTCGTGGAACCAGTGGACGACCTCGCCGTCGATCGAGATGCCGTTGTCGTCATAGAACGCGATCAGCTTGTTCAGCTTCAGCACCCCGGCGAGCGAACAGGCCTCGTGCGAAATCCCTTCCATCAGGCAGCCGTCGCCGAGGAACACATACGTGTGGTGATCGACGATCTTCGCATCCGGCTTGTTGAACTCGGTGGCGAGCAGCGACTCGGCGAGCGCCATGCCGACCGCGTTCGCGATACCCTGGCCGAGCGGGCCGGTGGTGGTCTCGACGCCCGGCGTGCTCCCGTATTCCGGGTGTCCCGGCGTCTTCGAATGCAGCTGGCGGAAGTGCTTGAGCTCTTCCATCGGCAAGTCGTAGCCGGTCAGATGCAGCAGCGCGTAAAGCAGCATCGAGCCATGGCCGTTCGACAGCACGAAGCGGTCGCGGTCGAACCATTGCGGATTCTTCGGGTTGTGGCGCAGATGGCGCGACCACAGCGCGACGCCGATTTCGGCCATGCCCATCGGCATGCCGGGGTGGCCGGAATTCGCCTGTTGAACAGCATCCATCGCGAGGGCGCGGATCGCGTTGGCCATCAGGGAGGAGGGGGCGGAAGACGGGGTCGTCATGTCGAGTCCGGAGAACGAGTCCAAAAAGCGGGGCGCTGGCGGCGGGTCCGGAAGCTCGGCAGCCAGTCTGCTGCGGCGCGCGGTGCGGCGCCGGGAGACGCGAATCGGGCTGAGCAAACGGACAACGTTGCGAAGCACCATATTCTAGCAGATGGTGTCGGCGTACCCCGCTCGGCGCGGGTCGACGCCCCCGGCGGCCGCGCGGCGCGCCAATCCGCGCGGCATCGCCCCTATAATCGGACCATCGTCCCCTTGCGCGCGCCCGCGTTCCCGCCCCCGTGACCGCTCCGCTGCTGTTCCAGCCGACGCCGTACGCGCTGTACGGATTCCCGAATGCCCGCTGCCTCGCGCGCGTCGAGTCCGCGCATCAGTTGATCGAGGTCTGGGATACGCCGCAGCTCGGGCGGCTTTTCACGCTCGATGGCCGCCCGATGACGTCGGTTGGCGACGAGTTCATCTATCACGAATGCATGGTGCATCCCAACGCGCTCGCCCACCCGGCGCCGCGCGCGGCGCTGGTGCTGGGCGGCGGCGACGGCGGCGCGGCGCGCCAGCTGCTCAGGCACGCGCAGATCGAACGGATCGTGGTGGCGGAACTGGACCCCGAGGTGGTGCGTCTCACGCGCGAGTACCTGCCGCAGGTGCACGGCGGCGCGTTCGACGACCCGCGTGTCGAGCTGGTACTGGGCGATGCGGCGGACTACGTCGCCGCATGCCGCGCGCAGTTCGACCTGGTCGTGTTCGACCTGACGCCGCCGGACTCGCCGGCGGCCGGCCTGTACACCGCACCGTTCTTCCGCGGCCTGAAGCGCGTGATGACGCGCGATGCCGCCGTCTCGCTGCATCTGGGCTCGCCGTTTTTCCACGCGGCGCGCGCTGCCGCGCTGCTGGAGGGTCTGCGCGCGGCGTTCGCGGTGGTGCGCACGATGAACGCGTTCGTGCCGCTCTACGGCTCGCTGTGGCTGATGGCCTGCGCGAGCGACACGCTCGACGCGGCGGCGCTCACGCCCGCCGACGTCGACGCGCGGCTCGCCGCCCGGGGGATCGCCGACCTGATCGGGTACGACGGCGACGCGCAGGCCGGACTCTTTAGCGCATCGCGCGCCGTGCGCGATAAACTCAGTCCATTCCTGAAGCCGCCCCGGTAGGCCGCGCGCGAGGGTGGGACCGCTGCTGCGGCTGCCCCTCGACGCACCCGTTCCGCCGTGCCGCCCCTGCCCCGGAGATCCCGATGACTGCGTTTCGCCCGCCTGGCGTCCCCTGGTTGACCCCGTATCTGACGGTGCGCGACGCGCGCGCCACCATTGCTTTTTTCGAGGCCGCCTTCGGATTCGAGGTGCGCGACAGCGTGCACGACGAGGGCGTCGTCATGCACGTCGAAATGCTGTACCGGGGCGAGCTGATCGTGATGTTCGCGCCGGAAGGCGCATTCGGCTCGACCGCGAAAACCCCGCGCAGCGCCGGCGCGATCGCGCCGCAGTCGTTCTATCTGTACGTCGACGACGTCGATGCGGTGTATGCGCGCGCGCTGGCCGCGGGCGCGAAATCGCTGAGCGAGCCGCAGGACCAGTTCTGGGGCGACCGCTTCGCGCAGATCGAAGATCTCGACGGCTACCGCTGGGCGCTCGCCCGCCATCTTTCCTGAATTCACGCGCCGGGAGTCGCTGTTTCATGCCTCGTTTTTTTATCGACGCGTCGCTGCGTCCGGAGGACGTCATCGCGCTGCCCGACGACGTCCTCCGCCACGTTCAGGTGTTGCGTCTGAAGGCCGGCGATTCGCTCGCGCTATTCAACGGAGAAGGCGGCGAATACCGCGCCGAACTGGTTTCGCTCGAACGGCGCAGCGGCACGGCGAAGATTGGCGCCTTCCACGCGCTCGACGCGGAGCCGCCCTATCGGCTCACGCTCGCGCAAGGCGTCGCCGGCGGCGACAAGATGGACTGGCTGGTCGAAAAGGCCGTGGAGCTCGGCGCGACGGCCGTGGTGCCGCTCACGACCGCGCGCGGCGTCGTGCGGCTGTCCGGCGAGCGCGCGCAGCGCCGCCATCAGCATTGGGAAGGCATCGTGCGGGCCGCGTGCGAGCAGTGCGGACGCAACCGGCTGCCGCACGTGGCGCCGGTCGGCGAAATCGGCGCGTGGCTCGACGCGCTGTCACCCGCGCCGCCCGAAGACGGGTTGCGGCTGTTGCTGTCGCCGCGCGCGAGCATCCGCTTTGCGGCGCTTCCGACGGAGCCGCCGCGCGGCGGCGTCACGCTGCTGATCGGCCCGGAGGGCGGCTTGTCCGCGGACGAAGAGGCCGCGGCCGTCGCGCGCGGCTTCACGGCGGTCGCGCTCGGTCCCCGTGTGCTGCGCACGGAAACCGCGGGCATCGCGATGCTCGCCGCGCTCGCCGCGCGCTGGGGAGGATGGTAGGCGCCGCCGCGCGCGATGCCGATTGCACGCCGCGCCGGCGACGAAAAAAGCCCGCCGGGTGGCGGGCTGGCTGCGAAGCGGGAAACGCCGGCGGGCTTGGCTCGCGCGTCAGGCGAACGAGTAGAACACCCGGAAGGCCACCTTGCGCTCGGCCCAGAATTCCGAGGCCTCGCGGAACACGTCGAGCAGCGTCTCGCGCCCTTCCTTGTCGAATTTCTGCGCAACCGGCAACGCTTCGAGCACGATGACGAAACCCGGCTGCGGGCCCGCCTTCGCGACGAGGTCGGTCAGGCAATCGAACAGCGCATCGTAGTTCTTGCCGAAATGCTTCGGGAACAGGAACGATGTCGCGATCGTTTCCATGACCTCCTGCTTCGACTGCGCATTCGCGCAATGGGCATACAGAAAATGCTGGCCAAGCTGGCTGGCTTCGTCGGCGAGATCCTGCACGCGAAATGCGCGGATCGACTGGACGATGTTCGGTCGTACGGTCTGAAATAGCCCCATAGGCCCCTCGTTCGATGAAAGCACACAGGGAGCGCCCGGCTCGTCCCGCGCGCCGCTTGCATCGCGCATCTGCATGACGCGCTGGAACAGATTGCCGTTGCCGGCCGCGAGCAGATCCGTCGCGACTCCGGAGTCGTGCGCGTAGATGTTGTCGCCCATGCCGTTCATCCCGATGTCATTCAACAATACGATTAAAACTGCGGTAGTGGTCGTCCGAGTAATAGCAATTGTCCGTGCGCCTGAGCGGCCCCCCGCAGACGATGCGCCGCGCGCCGCGCGTCCGCGCGCGGGGGGTGGACACGGTGTATTCGTGATAATAGCCGCGCCGGTGCGGCGGCAGCAGCCGTTCATAATTGCCGAATACGATGCCGTCCTTCCCATACGGATAAGGTCCGCCAGCGGCAATCAAGTTCAAAGTTTCGACAGCTTCACGCGGCAAGTGCGCAACCGCGACCGTGCCCGTTGCCCCACCCGCCCCGGTGCGGGGCGCGGCGTAGTCCCGCGCGTGGGCGGGGGTTGGGGCGGCACTCAAACCGCCGAAAGCCAGGGCGCCGATCAGCACGCCGTTGAGGACCCACCTGCGTGCCATGAATCAGGGTTCCCGCTCTGTTAAGTGACGAGTTTGACGACCATGAAAGATGCAAGGGTATCGCTATTGGCCGCGGGAATCAATCTTTGTTCGGCAATTGAAAGGTTAAATCGCTGCGTCGCAGCAACGCTGCGTCATCTTTACCAGATTTGACAAATTCATTAGCGCGATCAAGATAAAATTCTCCCGATGACGTCACTCCGATCCCGCACTCGGCGTGCGATCTGGATCAGGTTAGAGGGAGTACGGCATCGATTGAACCATTTTGGGCGACATTCCCCTGTTCTGCCCTAAGGCGTGCCCATTGCGGGCACGCCTTTTTTTCACTTGCGAGAGTGAAATGCGCGGCGGATCAGCGCGATGCGCTCACGTCTGCCACCAGCAGGGCCGTCATGTTGACGATGCGCCGCACCGTCGCCGACGGCGTCAGCACGTGCACCGGCTTCGCCGCGCCCAGCAGGATCGGGCCGATCGCAATGTTGTTGCCGGCGGCCGTCTTCAGCAGGTTGTATGAAATGTTGGCTGCGTCGATGTTCGGCAGCACCAGCAGGTTCGCATCGCCTTCGAGCGTGGATTCGGGCAGCACTTCGCGGCGCAGGTTGTGATCGAGCGCGACGTCGCCGTGCATTTCGCCGTCTACTTCGAGATGCGGCGCACGATCTTTCAGGATTTCGAGCACATCGCGCATCTTCTGGGCGGAAGCGGCGTTGCTGCTGCCGAAGTTCGAATGCGACAGCAGCGCGATCTTCGGCTCGATGCCGAAGCGGCGCACCTCTTCGGCAGCCATGATCGTGATTTCGGCAAGCTGCTCCGGCGTCGGATCGACGTTCACGTGCGTGTCGACGAGGAAAATCTGCCGGCCCGGCAGCACGAGGCCGTTCATCGCCGCGTAGACGCTGCAGCCTTCGCGCTTGCCGATCACCTGGTCGATGAAGTGCAGATGGCGGTGCGTCGTGCTGATCATGCCGCAGATCATCCCGTCCGCCTCGCCCTTGCTCACGAGCATCGTGCCGATCAGCGTCGTGCGGCGGCGCATTTCGAGCTTGGCCATCTGCGCGCTGATGCCCTTGCGCGCCATCAGCTTGTGATACGCCTGCCAGAAATCGCGGTAGCGTTCGTCGTGATCGGTATTGACGACCGTGTAGTCCTGACCGTTGACCAGACGCAGCCCATAGCGCGCGATGCGCTGCTCGATCACCGCCGGGCGGCCGATCAGGATCGGCTTCGCGAGCTTTTCGTCGACGATGATCTGCAGCGCGCGCAGCACGCGCTCCTCTTCGCCCTCCGCGAACACGATGCGCTTTTTCTCCGGCTCGACGCTGCGCGCGACCTGGAAGATCGGCTTCATCGTCGTGCCGCTGTGGTAGACGAACTGCTGCAGATGCTGCTCGTAGCCGTCCATATCGTCGATCGGACGCGTCGCGACGCCGCTCTCCATCGCGGCTTTCGCGACGGCCGGCGCCACCTTCACGATCAGGCGCGGATCGAACGGCTTAGGAATCAGATACTCGGGCCCGAATGACAGATCCTCGATCCCGTAGGCGGTTGCGACGATGTCGCTCTGCTCCTGGCGGGCGAGCCCGGCGATCGCGTTGACGGCGGCGATCTCCATTTCGCGCGTGACCGTCGTCGCGCCGACATCCAGCGCGCCGCGGAACAGGAACGGGAACACCAGCACGTTGTTCACCTGGTTCGGATAGTCGGTGCGGCCCGTGCAGAGCACCGCATCCGGCCGGACTTCGCGCGCGGCTTCCGGCAGAATCTCCGGGGTCGGATTGGCCAGCGCGAGAATCAGCGGCCGCTCGGCCATCCGCCTGACCATCTCCTGCTTCAGCACGCCGCCGGCCGACAGGCCGAGGAACACGTCCGCGCCGTCGATCACCTCGGCGAGCGTGCGCGCGCTCGTCTCGCGCGCGAAGCGTTCCTTGTCCGGGTCCATCAGCTCGGTGCGCCCCTGGTAGACCACGCCCGCGAGGTCGGTGACGAAGATGTTTTCCAGCGGCAGTCCGAGGTCGACCAGCAGGTCCAGACACGCGAGCGCCGCCGCGCCCGCCCCCGAGGCGACCAGCTTGACCTTCGCGATGTCCTTGCCGACCACTTTCAGGCCGTTCGTGATGGCCGCGGCGACGACGATCGCGGTGCCGTGCTGGTCGTCGTGGAACACCGGAATCTTCATGCGCTTGCGGCATTCGCGCTCGACGATGAAGCAGTCCGGCGCCTTGATGTCTTCGAGGTTGATGCCGCCGAACGTCGGTTCCAGCGCCGCGATCACGTCCACCAGCCGGTGCGGATCGGACTCGTTCAGCTCGATGTCGAACACGTCGATGCCGGCGAACTTCTTGAACAGCACCGCCTTGCCTTCCATCACCGGCTTCGACGCGAGCGGACCGATGTTGCCGAGACCCAGCACCGCGGTGCCGTTGGTCACGACCCCGACCAGGTTGCTGCGCGCGGTGAAGCGGGCGGCATTCAGCGGATTCTCGACGATCTCCTCGCACGCGAACGCGACGCCGGGCGAGTACGCCAGCGCGAGGTCGCGCTGGTTGATCATCTGTTTGGTCGGCGTGATCGCGAGCTTGCCGGGTGTCGGAAACTCGTGATAGTCGAGGGCGGCTTCGCGGAGCTTGGTATGGGCGGGATTCGACATAAGGCTGGGGCGGGCTGAGGAGGGGGAATTAGAATAACGGCTCGATTGCATTGTAGCGTCATTATCTGGCGCGATTCCCTCTATCAGGGCATATCAGTTGCGACCGAAACGGCATCGCCGGCCACGTCGCAGGCACGCGCCCGGCGATGACATCGCGGTGCATACGCTGCACAATGCGCGCTGCCTGGTGCCTTTTTCGCCCCTTTATCGCTCCTTTTTCGCCCGTTTTTCGCGACTGCCGACCCGCTCATGCTTTCCGAATTTTCCCTGATCGACCGCTTTTTCGCGCGCCGCGCCGCCGCAGGCCGCGCCCCGGCCGAAGCCGTTCTCGGCATCGGCGACGACTGCGCGCTGCTCGCGCCGCGGGCGGGCGAGGTGCTGGCCATTTCGACGGACATGCTGGTCGAAGGGCGCCACTTTCTCGCCGATGTCGACCCGTACGCGCTCGGCCACAAGGCGCTGGCGGTCAATCTGTCGGATCTGGCGGCGATGGGCGCGGCGCCGCTCGCGTTCACGCTGGCGTTTGCGCTGCCGGCCGCGCGCGAAGACTGGCTCGCCGCGTTCGCCGACGGGCTGTTCGATCTCGCGCAGCGCGCCGGTTGCGCGCTGATCGGCGGCGATACGACCGCCGGGCCGCTGAACCTGTGCCTGACCGTATTCGGCAGCGTGCCGCAGCAGCAGGCGCTGCGCCGTGACGCGGCCCAACCCGGCGACGACATCTGGATCTCCGGCACGCTCGGCGACGCGCGCGCGGGTCTGGGCGTGCGGCGCGGCGAATGGCAGGCGGCGCCGCAAGACGCTGCGGCGTTTTGCCGCGCCCTCGATCGTCCGGAGCCGCGCAATGCGCTCGGCGTCGCGCTGCGCGGCATCGCGCACGCGGCGCTCGATCTCTCCGACGGGCTCGCGGGCGACCTGCAGCACATCCTCGAACGCTCGCGCGTGCAGGCGCGCGTCGAGGTCGATGCAGTGCCGCGCTCGGCCGCCCTGCGCCGGCTGTCCCCGGAGATCCAGCAACGCTGCACGCTCGCGGGCGGCGACGATTACGAACTGTGCTTCACCGCGCCCGCCGGCGCGCGCGATGCCGTCGAGGCGGCCGGCCGCAGCGTCGCCGTGCCGCTCGCGCGGATCGGTACAATAACCTCACCCGACGCGCCGGACGCCCCGCCGGCGATCCACTGGCAGGACGGCGCCGGCCGCCCGCTCAATCTGACCTTGCACGGCTTCGACCACTTCCATGCAGACTGATTCTTCGCCCGAGCGCGCGGATGCCGCGCCGGAAGGCCCGCCGCGCGGCAGCGCCCTGCCCGGCGCGCCGGCACCGGCGCCCACGCCGCCCCGCCGCGTGAGCGTGCGCTTCATGCTGTCGCATCCGCTGCACCTGATCTCGCTCGGCTTCGGCAGCGGCCTCGCGCCGGTCGCGCCGGGCACGGTCGGCACGCTGTTCGCATGGCTGTCGTTCATCGTGCTGAACCGCTACCTGACGGTGCTCGACTGGGGCCTGCTGATCGTCGCCGGCTTTTTTGCCGGCATCGCGATCACCGGCTTCACCGCCCGGCGGCTCGGCATCGACGACCCGTCGCCGGTCGTGTGGGACGAAATCGTCGCCTTCTGGCTCGTGCTGCTGATCGTCACGCCGGTCGACTTCGCCGGTCAGGCCTGGGCGTTCGTCGTATTCCGCTTCTTCGACATGGTGAAGCCGCCGCCGATCCGCTATTTCGACCGCAGACTGAAAGGTGGCTTTGGCATCATGGTCGACGACCTCGCCGCCGCGTTTTTCACGCTGCTCGTGATCTCGCTGTGGCGGATGGCGGTCTGACCGCTCCCAGCCTTACGGACATCCGCATGCCAACCGACTCCGTCGTCCACCAGCTCGCGATCCGCGTCAGCAACCGTCTGCGCGACGAGCGCCTGATGCTCGCCACCGCCGAATCCTGCACCGGCGGCCTGGTCGCCGCCGCGATCACCGACATCTCCGGCAGCAGCGGCTGGTTCGAACGCGGCTTCGTCACGTATTCGAACCAGGCGAAGTGCGAAATGATCGGCGTGCCCGCCGACCTGATCGAGCGCCACGGCGCGGTCAGCGAGCCGGTGGCCCGCGCGATGGCCGAAGGCGCGCTGCGCAACAGCCGCGCGCAGGTCTCGCTCGCGATCACCGGCGTCGCCGGCCCGACCGGCGGCACCGAGACGAAACCGGTCGGCACCGTGTCGTTCGCGTGGAGCAACCGGCTGCATACGTCGGTGGAAACGATGGTGTTCAAGGGCGATCGCGAACGGATCCGCACGCAGGCGGCCGCCCATGCGCTGCGCGGCCTGCTCGCGCTGCTCGACGAGCGCGAGCGCTAGACGGCCCGCCCCGCGCGCCGCTCAACGGTACGCGTTGATCCGGTCGCGCGTCTGCTGCGCGGCCTGCGCGGCCGCCTCCGCAAAATCGTCGCCCTGGCCCGCATAGAGAATCGCGCGCGACGAATTGATCAGCATGCCGGTGCCCGCCGCGGTGCGGCCCGCGCTCACCGTCGCTTCGACGTCGCCGCCCTGCGCGCCGATGCCCGGAATCAGCAGCGGCATGTCGCCGACGATCGCGCGCACCGCCGCAATCTCCTTCGGAAAGGTCGCGCCGACGACGAGGCCCAGCTGGCCGCTCGCGTTCCACCGCTGCGCGGCCAGGTGCGCGACCACCTGGTACAGCGGACGCCCGGCGGTATCGAGGAATTGCAGATCCGAGCCGCCCGGATTCGACGTGCGGCACAGCACGATCACGCCCTTGTCCGGGTGCGCGAGGTACGGTTCGAGCGAATCGAAGCCCATGTACGGATTCACCGTCACCGCGTCCGCGCGATAGCGCTCGAACGCCTCGCGCGCATACTGCTCGGCCGTGCTGCCGATGTCGCCGCGCTTCGCGTCCAGAATCACCGGCAGGCCCGGATGGTTCAGATGAATATGCGCGATCAGCTGTTCGAGCTGGTCTTCCGCGCGATGCGCGGCGAAATACGCAATTTGCGGCTTGAACGACGACGCGTAAGGCGCCGTCGCGTCGACGATCCGGCGGCAGAAGTCGAAGATCGCATCGGCGCGGCCGGCGAGCGCGCCGGGAAATTTCGTGGGCTCGGGGTCGAGTCCGACGCACAGCAGCGAACCGGTGCGCTGCCACGCGTCGTCGAGCATCTGGGTAAAAGTGGGCATGGTGAGGCTCAAGGCGAGCGGATGACGAAAGTGGCGCGTATTTTACCCGTCATCGTGCGCGCGCCCGCGCCCGATCACTGGCGCCGCGCGCCCGCCGCCGTGCGCAGGCCGGTCCGCTCGACCGTGAAGCGGAACGTGCGGCGCAGCCGCTCGCCGCGCGCGAGCATCGTCATACCGTGCGAGGCGCCGCCGCCGGGCAGGTTCACCGCATTGATCGGATGATCGACCGGCTCGAAGCAGAAAAAATCTTCGTCGGGCGGCGTGTACAGCACGTAGTAGTCGGTGTCCGCCGAAACCGTCACCGACAGCCGGCGCTTCGGCCACACCACCGAAGCCTGCCCGCTCCAGCCGGTGAACGCATGATTGACCACCCCCGGCGGCAACGGATAAGCCACGCCGAACTGCCATGCCGGCGGCGCGGGCACGTGCCGCACCGGCAGCCAGTCCTCGCCCTGCAGCCACAGCCCGGCCGCCGCGGCCGACAGCTCGGTGTGCGCGTCGCGCACGAAAAACGGATGAATGCCGAGCCCGAACGGCAGCGCGTCGCGGCCGGTGTTCTCGACTTCGAGCGTGATGGCAAGCGTCGCGCCGTCGAGTGCGTAAGTCTGCGCCGCACGGTACGCGTAGGGCGCGCCGTCGCTGCGATCGAGCGTCAGCACGACGTGTTCGCGGCCGCTATCGGCGACCTGCCAGCGCGCGAGCCAGCCGTCGCCGTGGATCGGGAACGGTTCGGCCGGCCGGTTGCGCGGCACCTCGACGCGCCGCCCGCCGACGTCGAAGCAGCCGCCGCCGATCCGGTTCGAATACGGCAGCAGCGGATAGCACGCGAGTTCGTTCGGATTCGTGTCGGGCGTGACCTGCCGGCAGCGGCGCATCACCGGCACCAGCGCGCCGTCGCTGCGCCAGTCGAAACGGGTGATGCCGCCGCCCAGCGACGGCGCGACGTCGAGCCGCAATTGCGCGTTCGCCAGCGTCACGCCGGCGAGATCCGCGGCGGCCGCCTCGCCGACCGCCACGGCCGCGGTGCTCGGCCCGGCCAGCACCGGATTGGCGGCGGCCGCAAGGCGCGCGCGCCGCGTCTGCGAGGTTGGCGAGCGCTGCTGCGAAGACGAAACGAGATTGGCCACGGTCATATCAGGCTCCATCGAGAGGCAGATAACGTTGCCGTCATTGCTGACGGCCCTGGTTCGGGCGCCCTGGCTGGCCGCCTCTTTGCGTCTTCGGTATTCGACGGGCGTCCCCGCCCGCGTGCCGCCGCGCCGCGCGCACGCCGCTCAGCGCGGCCCCGGCGCCCCGCCGAACAGCGGCTCGGGCAACCCCGCAAGGCCGGGCGATGCGGCGAACACGCCGCCCGCGTGCGGATCGGCGGCGAGCGCGGCGGCATCGAGATCCGCGCGCGCGCTCGTGATGTACAGCGTATCGAGCTGCGCGCCGCCGAACGCCACGCAACTCGGCTGCGCGCTCGGCACGTCGATGCGCGCGGTCTCGACGCCATCCGGTCCGTAGCGCACCACGCGCGCGCCGCCCCACTGCGCGTTCCACAGGCCGCCGTCGCGATCGACGGCCGAGCCGTCCGGCTCGCCGGTCGCGTCGCGCAGGCGGGCAAAAAGGCGCGCGTTCGCGATCCCGCCATCCGCGCCGTAATCGCACGCGTAAATCTCGCGGGTCGGCGAGTCGCAGTAGTACATCGTCGCGCCGTCCGGGCTGAACGCGATGCTGTTCGAGATGGCCGGCGCCGGCAACGGCAGCCGTTCGAGCGACAGATCGCGGTTCAGCCGGTAGAACCCGCCTTCGGCGCACATCGGCGACCCTTCGTACTTCGTGCCGAACACGAAGCGGCCCTGCCGGTCGCACTTGCCGTCGTTCACCCGCGTGTTCATGCCGGGCTCGACCTCGACGATGGCGCGCGTCTCGCCGCTCGCGAGCTCGAAAAAGGCCAGCTGCGACGCCAGCCCGAGTAAAAGGTAGTGCGGATCGGCGCAGAGCGCAAACGTCGCGAGCCGCTCGGGCATCGTCCACGAGGTCGTGCGGCTCGCGTGCGGATCGTGGCGCCACAGCCTTGCGCCCTCGATATCGGTCCAGTACAGCTGGCCGGTGCGCGCGCACCAGAGCGCCCCCTCGCCGAGCGTGCAGCGCGTATCGACGGCGAGCGTCGCATTCATGCCCAGCCCCCGTCGACCACGATGTCCTGCGCGGTGATCATGCGGCTGTCGTCGGCGGCGAGGAACAGCGCCATCCGGGCCAGATCGGCCGGCATCAGCTCGCCGTCGATGCACTGGCCTTCCTTGATCGCGCGCCGGCCCGCGTCGTCGAGCCACAGGCGCTTCTGCTTGTCGGTCATGACCCAGCCCGGCACCAGCGTGTTCACGCGGATGTGGTAGGGTCCGAGCTCGCGCGCGAGGCCGCGCGTGAGGCCCTGGACCGCCGCTTTCGACATCACGTACACCGGATAGCCGGCATTCTTCAGCATCCAGCTGATCGAGCCGAGATTGATGATCGAGCCGCGCCGCGCCGCCTTCATGTCCTCGATCACCGCCTGCGCGGCGAAGAACTGATGGCGGATGTTCACCGCGATGCCCGCGTCGAACGACGCGGGCGTCACCTCTTCCACCGTGTGACGGCGATCGTTCGCCGCGTTGTTGACCAGCACGCCGACCGGTCCGAGCGCGCCCTTCACGTCGGCGACGGCGTTCTTCAGCGCGTCGACGTCGGTCAGATCGCAGGGCAGGAACAGCGGCTTGTGACGCGCGTCGCCGAGCGCATCGGCAAGCGCGTCGCCCGCGCTCGCGTCGAGATCGAAGAACGCGACGCGCGCGCCCTGCGCGGCGAAATGCTCGACGAACGCGGCGCCGATGCCGGTCGCACCGCCTGTGACCAGCACCGTGCGGTCGAGCAGGCTCGGGTAGCGCGCGTACACGGTGTCCGCCGCGCTGGCGTGGGGTTGAGCAGGAGACGACATCGTTCGGGTCCTTGTTCCGGTTGGGGTCAGGCGCGTCAGTCGCGCGCGCCGCGGTTCTTCAGCTGGTCGAGCAGCACCGCCGCGAGCAGGATCGCACCGCGCACGAGGTACTGGTAGAACGCGTCGATGTTCAGCAGGTTCATCACGTTCTCGACCGTACCCATGATCAGCACGCCGATCACGACGCCGGAGATCGTCGCGCGCCCGCCGAGCAGCGACACGCCGCCCAGCACGCACGCGGAGATCACGTTCAGCTCGAAGCCTTCGGCAGCGTTCGGCTGACCGGACGTGATGCGCGACGCGAGGATCACCCCCGCGAGCGCGGTGACCGCGCCCTGGATCAGGAAAATATAGACCCGCGTGCGCTCCACGTTGATCCCGGCAAGCCGCGACGCTTCGGGATTGCCGCCGATCGCAAGCGTGTTGCGGCCATACACGGTCTGGTTGAGCAGCACGCCGAACACGATGAAGCAGGCAAGCGTCACCCAGATCGGCAGCGACACGCCAAACATCGACAGATTGCCGAGCGCGATGAACGTATCGGACGACACGCCGACCGCCTGCCCGTGCGACACGATGAAGCCGAGGCCGCGGACGATCTCCATCGTCGCGAGCGTCGTGATCAGCGCGTTGATGCGCAGATAGGCGATCACCGCGCCGTTGACGAAACCGATCGCCGCGCCGGCGGCGACCGCCGCGATCATCGCGATCACGGTGCTGTTGGTCGCGTTGAGCACCATCGCGCACAGCACGCCCGCGAAGGCCACCGTCGAGCCGACCGACAGGTCGAAGTCGCGCGACGCGAGACAGAACATCATCGTGCACGCGACCATACCGATCTGCGACACGGACAGCGCGAGGCCGAGCATGTTCTCGAGCGAGAAGAAATGATCGACCGTCAGCGACATCACGATGAACATCGCCACGAAGATCACGATGAGGCTGTACTCGGTGACGTGCTGCCACCACTTCTGCTTCGCGGTGTCCTGCGGCATCAGCGCATCGGCGACGGGATTCACGCCCGGCTGCGCAAGGTTTTCTCTGGCTTGCATTTCAATACTCCTCCCGTTTGCGTCACGGGCTGACGGGTTATGGGTGACGGATGAACCAGCGCCCGGCTTCAGGCCGCCGCGCGCGCGGCCGTTTCCTGCGGCAGCGCGAGGTTCAGCACGCTCTGTTCGGTCGCTTCGCCGCGCGGCAGTTCGCCGGAGATGCGCCCCTGCCGCATCACGATCACGCGGTCGGACACGCCCAGCACTTCGGGCAGCTCGGACGAGACCATCACGATCGCGCAGCCGCGCGCGGCAAGCTCGTAGATCACGTTGTAGATCTCGTGCTTCGCGCCGACGTCGATGCCGCGCGTGGGCTCGTCGAGAATCACCACCTTCAGGTCCGGTTCCGCGAGCCAGCGCGACAGGATCGCCTTCTGCTGGTTGCCGCCCGACAGGAAGCGGATCTTCTGGCGCCGGCTCGGCGTGCGGATCTTCAGCAGCCGGATGAAGCTGTCCGCGGTCTGCGCCTCCTTCTTGCGGTTCAGGAACAGGCCGCCGCGCAGGTAATGGCGCCGGCAGCTGATGTTGATGTTCTCCGACACCGACGCAATCGCGACAATGCCCTCCTCCTTGCGGTCTTCCGGGCACAGCACGATGCCGTGGCGGATCGCTTCGCCGGCGCTGCGCACCTTGATCGCGCTGCCGTCGAGCACGACCTCGCCGGCCTGCCTCGGCTCGGCGCCGTACAGGAGGTGCATCAGTTCGCTGCGCCCGGCGCCGACCAGCCCGAAAAAGCCGACGATCTCGCCGCGCCGCACCTCGAAGCTGGCCGGCGCTTTCAGGCCGTGCCCTTCGACGCCGCGCGCGGCAAAGCGCACGTCGCCCAGTTCGCGCGGCTTGTAGCTGTAGATATCGGCGATCTCGCGTCCGACCATCTCGCTCACGATCGTGTCGCGCTTCACGCCTTCGAGGCTCGGATGCGATGCGACCTTGCGGCCGTCGCGGAAGATCGTCACCGCGTCGCACAGCGCGTAGATCTCGTCCATCCGGTGCGAGATGTAGATCAGCGCGCGATTGTCGGCACGCAACTCGCGCACGAGCTTGAAGAGCACCTCGGTTTCGCTGTGCGACAGCGAACTGGTCGGCTCGTCGAGCGCGATCACGCGCGCATTGCGCATCAGCGCCTTGCAGATCTCGACCATCTGCCGCTGCGCGATCGACAGCTTGCGCAGCTTCGCATTGGGGTCGAGCGCGACGCCCATCGCCGCCAGCCGCTCGCGCACGAAGCGCCGCGCGGCGGCCTTGTCGACCCAGCCGAGCGCGTTCGGCAAACGGCCGAGCAGCAGATTCTCCGCGACCGTCAGGTCGGGAACGTACTGCAGTTCCTGGTGAATCACCGCGATACCCGCGCCGATCGACGCGGCCGCGCTATGAAAGCGCACTTCGCTGCCGTCGATCAGCACGCGCCCGGAATCGGGCTGATATTCGCCGCCGAGTATCTTCAGCAGGGTCGATTTTCCGGCACCGTTTTCGCCCATCAGGCCGTGCACCTGGCCGACGTTCACGTCGAAGGACACGCCGTCGAGCGCGCGCACGCCGGGAAAGACCTTGCCGATATTGTCAAAACGCAGCGTCGCTGACACTTCGCCTCCTGTTGCATCTGTGACCCGCGCGGGCGGCACGCGGCGTGCCGCGTGCCGCCCGGCGATCCGACTCGACTGTCCACGCGCGGCGGCCGCCGGCCCGCGGCGCATGCGCGCCGCCGCCGTGCGGCTGCCGCGCCGCACACCTTATTTGGCGGCGAGGCCCATCTTCTCGCGCACCTGCTCGACGTTATCGCGCGTCGCGAGCATGCCGGTGGTCAGCGTGACGAGCGGCGGCTCCTTACCCTTCGTGATCCAGTCGTACATCAACAGCGAGGTTTCTTCGCCATGGCGCTTCGGGCTGATGATCACCGTGGCGTAGAAGCCCGTCGGATTCGGCTTCTTGAACTCGTTGAGCGCCGAGTCCGACCCGCCGATGCCGATGCCGATCATGTCGGCGGCCTTGATGCCGTGGCCTTCGGCCGCGCGCACTGCGCCGAGCACGGCTTCGTCGTTCAGGCCGTAGGCCACCCAGTGCTTGAACTGCGGGTTCTTCGTGAGCGCGATGTTGGCCGCGTTGAACGCGTTTTCCGTGTCGGTCTTCGCCTGCGGCGCCTGGATCACGTTCGCCTTCGGGAAGCCCGCGGCGATCAGCGCGTCGGTCGCGCCGGCCGTGCGGTCGTGCGCAGTCGGCAGCTCTTCGTAGGTCACGTCGATCGCGCCGACGTCCTTCATGTTCCAGCCGCGCTTCCTGATTTCGGCCGCGATGCCGTCGCCGACCTGCTTGCCGATGTTGTAGGCCGAGATGCCCATGTACGGCACGCTCGCGATCGGCTTGCCGGAGCCGTCGACGAGACGGTCGTCCACCGTCATCATCTTCAGGCCGTCCGCCTTCGCCTTCGCGACGATGCCCGGCCCGAGCTTGACGTCAGGCGTGCAGATGACGAACCCCTGCGCCTGCTGCGCGGCGAGGTTGTCGATGGCGCTCATCACCTTCTCGCCGGACGGCGCACCGATTTTCACGAGCGTAAAGCCCTTTTCCTTCGCGGCGATTTCCGCGAACTTCCATTCGTCCTGGAACCACGGTTCCTCGGGCTGCTTCACGAGAAAGCCAATCTTGACTTCCTGCGCGGCTTGCGCGGCGGTCGTGTTGAGCGCGACCGTTGCGGCAGCGGCGACGAGCGTGAGGAATATTCTGCGTTTCATGTTGCGAGTCTCCTGACCTGTTTGGTTGTGAACGAGAAGGTAATGGCCGCGTTTTTTTATCCCGGACCTGACGCACGCGGCCAGCGCGTCAAGCGGTTCGAACCTTGCGCGCGCCCCCGGCGCGCGCGGATTGCTGCCCGTCAGTCGTGATAGAGCACGGAGCGCCCGCCATCGACCGTGATGCAGCTTGCGTTGATGAACGGCGCCTCGTCCGATGCGAGGAACACCGCGGTCATCGCCACTTCGTCGGGCCGGCCGATCCGCTTCATCGGCTGCAGATCGAGCGTCGCCTGCTTCGCCGACGCCGGATCGGGCTGGCTGTTCCACCAGTCGTGCGTCAACTGCGTCTCGATGTAGCCCGGCGCGATCGCATTCACGCGCACGTTGCGCGGCGCGTACTCGATCCCGAGCGCCCGCGTGAGGCCGATGACGCCATGCTTCGCGACCGGGTACGGAAAGCAGCCCGGGATGATGCTGAACGCGTGCGTCGACGCGATGTTCACGATGCTGCCGCCACCGCGCGCGATCATCCCCGGCAGCACCGCGCGGCAGCCGTTCCATACGCCGTCGAGATCGACCGCGAAGCAGCGCCGCCAGTCGTCGTCGGTCATCGTGAGCGGATCGCGGAACACGTTGATGCCCGCGTTGTTCACCAGCACGTCGACCGGGCCGAACACGCGCGCGGCTTCCTCGACCGCGTGCTGCACCGACGCGGGCTGCGTGACGTCGGTCTGCACCGCGCACACGCGGGCGCCGGCGCAGGCAGTCTCGATCGCGCGCGCGCTGCGCTGCGCGCTGTCGGCGTCCAGTTCGGCCAGCACCAGCGCCGCCCCCTCGCGTGCGAACGCGAGCGCGATCGCCGCGCCGATCCCGCGGCCCGCGCCGGTGACAAGCGCAATCTTGTGCGCGAGCCGGTTCATCGCTGCACGCCCGCCCGCGCGATGCGCAAGCCGTTGATGAACGCCCGCGCGTGCGACGCGGTGGTCGTCGCGGCCTGCCCCGGCCTGTACAGCGCGGAGCCGAGGCCGAAGCCGTTGGCGCCCGCGCTCAGGAACGGTCCCATGTTGTCGGGCGTGATCCCGCCGACCGGGATCAGCGGCACCTCGGCCGCGATCACCGCGCGCCAGGCCTTGACGACCTGGCAGCCGAGCTGCTCGGCCGGAAACATCTTCAGCACGTCGGCGCCGCGCTTCAACGCGAGAAACGCTTCGGTCGGCGTCGCGACGCCCGGCGCGCAGGCCATGCCGAGCGCCTTCGCGGCGTCGACGACCTCCGCGTCGCTGTGCGGCATCACGATCAGTTCGCCGCCGGCGCTCTTCACGTCCTGCACGAAACGCGGATCCAGCACAGTGCCCGCGCCGACGATCGCATCGGCCGGCAGCGCCTGGCGAATCGCCGCAATGCTGTCGAACGGCTGCGGCGAGTTCAGCGGCACCTCGACGATCCGGAAGCCCGCTTCGTACAGCGCGAGACCGTGCGCGGCGGCATCGGCGGGCGTCACGCCGCGCAGGATGGCGATCAGCGGGCACGCGCCGAACGCGGCCGCGAGGCCCGCATGCGGCGCATACGGGGCAGGAAGATTCAGATGAGCTTGCATGTCGATTCCTTGTCTGTGTCGCGCGCGACGCCCACGGCGTCAGCGCCCGTGCGCCGGCCGTGCGCCACCGCGCGCCACGAGGCCGGCCTGGGTCGCGATACGCCACAAGCCCGACTCGGTCGCCTGCTTCACGGGATGCGCATCGGTGCAGCCGAACTCGGCCAGCGCGAGGCGATACCGCTCGCACAGCGCCGCATTGCCGATCAGGCGCAGCGAGCGGCCGGCGAGCGCGCTCTGCTGCCGCGCCAGCAACGCGTCGAGGCCGGCCAGTTCGTGGCCGATCATCAGGCCCGACAGATAGTCGGCCTGCTGATCGCCCGCCAGCTGCCCGGTCAGGCCGAGCGTGCGGGTGCTGAACGCGGTCGCGAGCAGGCCGGCTTCGCCCTTGTCGCGCGCGTTGCGGACGCCGCGCAGAAATGATTCGGTATCCACACGATCCGTGCCGGTCATCGTCCGGCCGAGGATCGTGTGCTCGCGCAGCGCCGCGAAAACCTCGCCGGTCATGAAGGTCACGAAACGCTCGATGCGGCCGTGCTGGACGATGACCCACTTCGCGTGCGTGCCCGGCAAGCCAATCAGCGCGGGCGCATCGCGCCCGCCCGAGGCGCCGTCGGCGCCGAGCGCGCCGAAGATCTGCGTTTCCTCGCCGCGCATCACGTTCGGCAGTTCGCCGCGCTGCAGGACGCCAGGCACGATGTGGACCGTCGCGCCGCGCGCAGTCTGCACGCGCACGATGCCGGCGACCAGCGCGGCCGCGTCCGCCGGTGCATCGACGTACGGCGCCTCGCGCCAGCCCTGGGCGCTGCCGACCATGCCCGCGGCGATCACCGGCAGCCCCGGCGCACGGTCGAGCCAGTCGCCGCAAGCGGCCTCGAACGCCGCGTCGAAACCGCCATCGGCTGCGGCGCGCGGCAGATTCATGATGCCGGCCGACGACTCGTGCATCGCCAGCACCTCGCCGGCGGTATCGAGCAGATAGGCGCGCAGCGACGTCGTGCCCCAGTCGAGCGCGACCAGCGCGGGCGACGGGTGCGGCGCGGCAAGCGGCGGTGCTTCGGTGACGCCGGGCACGGGCGAACCAGCCTGGGTCATCGTTTGATCCTGCGCGCGGCGGGTTGCGGCACACGCCAGCCGAGTTCTTCCGAGATCGCACGGGCCTCGCGCTGCACGACCGGAATCAGTTCGTCCATCCGTTCGAGCGGCATGTACGGAATCGTGCTTGCCACCGAGAGCGCCGCGACGATCGCGCCGCTCGCGTCGCGCACCGGCGCCGCGACGCAGCGAATCGACGCTTCGTTCTCCTCCAGATCGAACGTGAAGCCGCCCGCGGCGTAGTTCGTCATCCGCTGCACGAAGGTCGGCAGGTCCGGGCGATTGTCCGGCTTGAAGCTTACGGCCGCCAGCGTGCGGCGCGACGCCTCGAACAGCGACTGCCAGGTGTCCGGGTTCAGGTCGAGCATCATCGCCTTGCCGATGCCGGTGGACGCCAGCGGCATCCGGTGGCCGACGCGCGAGCGCATTTCGAGGCCGCGCGTACCGGGGATCTTGTCGATGTAGAGCACGTCGTCGCCGTCGCGCACACCGAGATGGATCGTGTCGAGCGTCTGCTCCGCGAGCGACTCCAGATGCGGACGCGCAACCGCGGTAAGCGGCATCTGCTCCAGCGCGATGGTGCCCAGTTCGATCAGCTTGGGCCCGAGCAGATAGCCGCCTTGCACCTGGCGCAGATAGCGCGCCTGCACGAGGCTGCTGACGAGCCGGTGCGTGGTGCTGCGGGTGGTGCCGAGCGTCGCGCCGAAGCTGCGCAGATCGCGCACGCCGGCGGCAGCCGCTTCGAGAATCGCCAGCCCGCGTAGCAGCGTCTGCGTGCCGGCCTGCTGCGGCGTGACGTCGAGCAGCGTGCTCGGGACGGCGATTTCGTCCGCGGACGGACGCGGCAACGCGGCGCCGTTGGGCTTGCGCCCGCGCGGTTGCTGCGCGTCGTCAACGCGCTCGCCGGACGCGGCGGCGAGGTGAGGAAGCACTTTGTTCATGGCAGTTCGGCGAAAAAGGGGGGATTACTGCGTGAGGCCGGCCATGTGGCCCGCGCAACGGGACGAGGCGATGCGAACGTGTACCGCTTGCCTGACGAAAGGGGGCATGGCTGGTTGTCTCCGCTTGTTGGTTCGATGCGGGCGCACGCGGGGCGCGCAGACCGCACGACTTTTTTCCCCTCGCAGGCCACCGTGTCAAACCGCGCCTCGATGCCGCGCGACGTGCTGTAAGGGTCGAGTGGAACGGATTGTAGGCCGGATCTTTCGGAAGCTCCAATATATGAATGTTGCACTCACATATTGGGAATATGACGCGGATACGGGACAGGCGCGGCAAAGCGCGGCGCACAGGCGCCGCGGCAAAGGCGCAGCGCCACGCGCGCGGCGCTGCCAGAGGCAGCCCGCGCGGCACGATGGGAGAGGATGAAACCGGGGGTCAGGGAGGCAGTTCGGCCGCGCCCATCCTGCGCGCGATGATGCGGGTGCGCTGCGCGAGATAAGGGGCATTGCGATGCGTGTCGAAGTATTCGGGCGCGGGCAGCATCACCGCGAGACGCGCGGCCTGCCACGCGCTGAGGTTCGCCGCGCTGGTGCGAAAGTAGTAGTGCGCGGCGGCCTGCGCGCCATACACGCCATTGCCCCACTCGACCGAATTCAGATAGATCTCGAAGATCCGCTGCTTGTCCATCAGCGTTTCGAGCATCCACGTGATGATCAGCTCCTGTCCCTTGCGGATATAGCTTTTCTGCGGCGAAAGGAACAGGTTGCGCGCGAGTTGCTGCGAGATCGTGGAGCCGCCCGCGACGATCCGGCCATGCGCCTTGTTCTTCTCCCAGGCCTGCAGGATCGCGTCGATTTCGTAGCCGTCGTTGTTGACGAAATCGGCATCCTCGGACGCGATGATCGCGCGCTTCAGGTTGCGCGAGATCCGGTCGTAGGGCACCCAGCTATGCTGGATCGACAGATCGGGGCGATCTTCGGCCAGTCGCCACGCGGCCGCGCGCATGAACGCGGTGGACTGCGGATTCACCTCGGTCCAGATCGCAATCTGCACGAAGTAGAACAGTTGCGTGGCGAGCCACGCGATCGCGCAGACGAAGCCGGCGTAGCGTATCCAGCGAAGCGGGCGGGAGCGGTCGGGGTGCGGGAGGTCGGGGGTCGTCACGGTGTCGGCGAAGGCTTCGATGAGCGGGCTTCGGCAATGCGCAACCATAGCACGCGAGCGGATGCGCACTGACGACGTTCCGCTGCCCGGGCAGCGCGGCGGCAAAACGTTTACGCCACGCGAAGGGCCTGGCGAGGGGCCACGCGAGAGGCCGGCTGGATGGCCACGCGAAAGCCGTGCCTGCGCGCGGCGCGCGCAGCCGTCACCCGGCCGACGCCGCCAGCGTTTCGCGCAGCGCCGCCAGCACCGGCGCGCCCAGCGGACGCACGCCGCGCCACACGAAGAACGACTCGGCGGCCTGCTCGACCAGCATGCCGAGCCCATCGGACGCGCGCGCGCCCAAGCGCTGCGCGTGCCGCATGAAAACGGTCGGCTGCGCGCCGTACATCATGTCGTACGCGAGCGTAGCGCTGCCGAAGGCACGCTCGTCGCACTCGGGAAGCGCCGCATCGAGACTGCTCGCGGTCGCATTGATGACCACGTCGTACGCGCCGGGCGCGATCGCGTCGGCCGCGCCGCCTGCGAGGCGGCAGCCCGCCGCATCGGCCGCCGGCGCAAACTGCTCGACGAGCGCGTGCGCCTTCGCGGCCGTCCGGTTGACGATTGTCAGCGTGTGCGGCGCGCGTTCGAGCATCGGCAGCACTACGCCGCGCGCCGCGCCGCCCGCGCCGAGCAGCAACACACGGGCGCCCTTGAACGGCGTCGCGAGGTTCGCCTCGATGTCGCGCACGAGTCCGAAGCCGTCCGTGTTGTCGCCGTAGAGGCCGGCGGCGTCGAAGCGCAGCGTGTTCACCGCGCCCGCCGCCGCCGCGCGCGGCGACAGCGCGCTCGCGAGCGCATGCGCTTCGAGCTTGAACGGCACCGTCACGTTCAGGCCGCGCCCGCCGGCCGCGGCGAACGCGCGCACCGTCGCCTCGAACGCGTCGAGCGGGGCGAGCAGATGGCCGTATTCGACAGGCTCGCCGGTCTGCTCGGCAAAGCGCGCATGAATGAACGGCGACTTGCTGTGCGCGACCGGATTGCCGATCACCGCGTAACGCGCCCGCGCGTCGACCGGTTCGTGCTGTCCGTGCAACGGCGTTGTGCTCATGATCCGCTGCCCTCGCGCGGCTCGCCGGCCGCGACTTCGCCGGGGCCGCTTTCCGGGCCGCTTCCGGACGTGCCGCGCGCGGCGGCTTCGTTCGCGGCTTCGTTCGCGGCTTCGTTCGCTGCTTCGTCCACGCCTTCCGAGGCTTCTCGCGCCTCCTGCGCCGCGTCCTCGCTCGCCTCTTCAGCCGTTGCGTCGGTCAGCTCGCCGTCGGCTTCCTCGTCCTCCTCTTCCGCCCCCGCGCCGCTCGCGACGGTCGGCGCGTCGAGCACGCGCAGCATCCGCACCGACGCCTCGACGGTCAGCTCGTCGATCGACATCACTTCCATCAGCATCCGCGTGCCGCGCGCATGCACGCCGAGCGCCGGCACGTGCAGCAGCAGCGGAATCTCTTCGAGCCGCACGAGGTCATCCTTCACGACCGAGGCAACCACCTGCTTGCGGCTCTCCTGCTTCAGCCAGCGCAAGCACCAGAAGTACTCCATGCGCCGCTGGTGGTCCGCATAGGCGGCATAGGTATCGTCGAAGCCCTGCACCACCGCGAAGAGGTCGGCGTCTTTCGGCTTGAACGGCGCCGCGAGCTTCGCGGTGACGCCGTGCTGCACGCAGGCGAGCAGTTGCCACTGGTTCACGAGGTCCACGTAGCGCCGCAGCGGCGAGGTGCTCCATGCGTACTGCGCGACGCCCAGCCCTTCGTGCGGCGCCGCGCTGGTCTGCATCCGCGTGCGCTTCGGGCCGCCGGGCGCGCCGAACGCGCGCTGGGTCCGGTAGATGCCCGGCACGCCGTGGTCATGCAGGAACGCGCCCCACGTCGAGTTCGCGAGGATCGCCAGTTCCGCGACGATCAGATCGAGCGGCGAGCCGCGGCGACGCGGCGTGATCGTGATGTGCTCGCCTTCGACGTAGAAGTTGTAGTCGGTGTTGCGCTGCACTTCGCGGCGCAGCCCATAACCCGCGCGCGCGGTCTGGCGCTTCTCGAACAGCGCCTGCGCGAACGGCCAGAGCACGGCGATTTCGTCCTTGTGCGCGTACTCGCCGCTGCCCGCGGCGAGCGTGTCCTCGGTCACGAGCTCGTCGAGCGTGTTGTGGCGCAGGTTGCTCTTCACGAACACCCGCTCGGCGCGCGTCTCGCTCGCGACGATCTCCTGCGTCGCGCGGTCGACGATCACGTACAGCGACAGCGCCGGCCGCAGCCCGCCCTCGCCGAGCGTGAACACGTCGACCACGCCATCGGGCAGCATCGTGATCTTGTCGCCGGGCATGTAGACGGTCGACAGACGCGCCCGCGCGATCGCGTCGACCGCGTCGCCGCGCTGGATACCGAGCGCCGGCGCGGCGATGTGCACGCCGATGCGCACGCGGCCGTCGGCCAGATGCTGCACCGAAAACGCGTCGTCGATCTCGGTGGTCGTCACGTCGTCGATCGAGAACGCTTCGACATCCGCCTGCGGCAGATCGTCCGGCAGCGGCCCCGGCGTGACCGGCGGGAAGCCGGTGCCGTGCGGGAAGAACTCGGACAGGAAGCGCGCCTCGTGCAGCGCGCGCGCCGACGGAATGCCGCCGCATTCGAGCATCAGCCGCGCGTGCGAGATGCCGCGCGCGGCTGCGGCAGCGTCGAGCGCCTTGTACTCGACGGTGTTCTTGTCGGGCCGGGTCAGCAGACCGAGCACCTTGCCGGCAAACGCGTCCGGCAAGCGCCCCTCCCTCAGTTGCGCCTCGTACTGCTCCTGCACGAGCGCCTGCTGGCGCTTGCGTTCGAGCGACGCGAGCGCCATCTTCAGCTGCTCCTCGGGCGCGCGCTGATACTGGCCGCGTCCCTTGCGGCGGAAATAGACCGGCGAGCCGTGCATGCGCAGCACCAGCGCGGCGCGCTCGACCGGTCCGAACGACGTGCCGAAGTAGTCGGCGCCGAGCGTCGCAAACGGAAACTCGTCGTCCGGCGCGCACTCCCAGAGGAAGTCCAGGTCGATCTGCTGCGCGGCTTCATCCGCCTGCTGGATCAGGTCGCCGGCACTCGGCTTCTCGAACTCGATCAGCACGTCTTTTGCACGCACCTTGGTCCGGCGTCCGCCCGGCAACTCGACCTGAAACGCGTCGCCCTGGCGCGACAGCACGCTGCCCGCCTTGAAACCGCCCGATTCCTCGAAGAAAACGTTCACTCAATACTCTCGCTTCTGACTTGCCTGTACCGCAATGCCGCGCCCAGCCGGGTCGCATGCATCGCGCCATCGTGTTCGTGGTGATCGCGCCGCCAACGCACTCCGCTTGCGCCGGCGCGCCGTCTCAGGCGTGCGCGTCCCGCCTGTGGGTCCTGCCTGTGGGTCCTGCCTGTGGGTCCTGCCTGTGAGTCCTGCCTGTGAGTCCTGCCTGCGGGTCCTGCCTGCGGGTTCTGCCCGTAGACCCTGCCTGTCGGGTCCTGCGCGTAGGTCCTGCCTGTTGTGTCCTGCCTGCCGGGTTCTGCCCGTAGGTCCTGCCTGCCGGGTCCTGCCTGCCGGGTCCTGCCTACCGGGTCCTGCCTACCGGGTCCTGCCTCGCGATCCGGTCCGCTTCCGTTGCCCCGCGGGTTGCACAGCTTCAGGGCGCCGGGGGCGGCGGCATGCCGTTCTGTGCGTCGCAAAACGCCAGCACGCCATCCACGTACTGGCCGAACTCGCTGATCGCATGATCGCTGCCGTCCAGCAGCCGTGTGTACGCGCCCGGATAATGCGCGAGCATTTCGCGATAGTCGAGCACCTCGTCGCCGCGCGCAGCGATCAGATAATAGCGTTCGGGCCGCGTCACCGATTCGACCCACAGCGACCGCAACTCGTCCAGGTGACGCGGCTCGACGACGATGCTGCCGCCGCCGTGCCACAGCGGCTGCTCGCCGAGGTACTGGCTCAGGTCGCGCTGCGGCACGACCGCCGGATTCAGCAGCACCGCCGGCCAGCCGTGCTTCTCGGCAAGCCAGGTGGCGTAGTAGCCGCCGAGCGAGCTGCCCACCAGCGTGACGCGCGGCGCGCCCGCCGCCGCAACGAGCGCCTCCACCTGCGCCACCGTGTCGAGCGGCGAGACCGGCAGCGTCGGGCAGCACCATTCGGACGCGCGGCCGAGCGCGTCGAGGCGCGCGGCAAGCAGGCGCGCCTTGAACGAGTTCGGCGACGAGCGAAAGCCGTGCAGATACAGAATCACGCGGCGCCTCGATCCGCCGCCGGCGCACGCAGCGACAGCGCGTCGAGCAGCTTCTGGTGCACCCCGCCGAAACCGCCGTTGCTCATCACGAGCACCTGGTCGCCGGGGCGCGCGGTGGCCGCGACCGCCTCCACGAGCGCGTCGAGGTTGTCGAACGCCTGCGCGCGCGCGCCGAGCGGCGCGAGCGCCTCGCCGAGATTCCAGCCGAGCGCGTCGCGTCCGCCCGGCGCGCCGTAGCCGAACACCTGATCGGCGTCGGCGAGGCTCGCCGGCAGTTGCGCCTTCATCACGCCGAGCTTCATCGTGTTCGAGCGCGGTTCGAGCACGGCGAGAATGCGCGTGCGCTCGCGCCCGACGCGCGCGCGCAGCCCGGCGATCGTCGTCGCGATCGCGGTCGGATGATGCGCGAAGTCGTCGTAGACGGTCACGCCGTCGACGCTGCCGCGCACTTCCATCCGGCGCTTCACGTTGCGAAAGCCCGCCAGCGACTGCGCCGCCTGGCCGGGCGGCACGCCGACGTGGCGCGCGGCCGCCAGCGCGGCGAGCGCGTTCATCCGGTTGTGCTCGCCCTGCACCTGCCAGTCGACCACGCCGGCGCGCGCGCCGCCGTGATAGACCGCAAAGCGTGCGTCGACCGGCACGCCGTCTTCGGCCGGCTGGGCCTCCCAGCCGCCCTGCACGCCGAAACGCTCGACTTCGCTCCAGCAGCCGCGCGCGAGCACCCGTTCGAGCGCATCCTCGCGGCCGTTCGTGACGATGCGCCCGACGCGCGGCACCGTGCGCACCAGGTGGTGGAACTGGGTTTCGATCGCCGCGAGATCCGGGAAGATATCGGCATGATCGAACTCGAGGTTGTTCAGGATCGCGGTGCGCGGCCGGTAATGGACGAACTTCGAGCGCTTGTCGAAGAACGCTGTGTCGTACTCGTCGGCTTCGATCACGAAGAAGCTGGAATCGGTCAGCCGCGCCGATACGCCGAAATTCAGCGGCACGCCGCCGATCAGGAAGCCCGGGTCCAGCCCCGCGTCCTCGAGCAGCCACGCGAGCATCGAGCTGGTGGTGGTCTTGCCGTGGGTGCCGGCCACGGCGAGCACCCACTTGCCCGCGAGCACGTGCTCGCCGAGCCACTGCGGCCCCGACACGTACGGCAGCCCGCGATCGAGGATGGCTTCCATCAGCGGGTTGCCGCGCGACACCACGTTGCCGATCACGAACAGGTCGGGTTGCAGGTCGATCTGCTCCTCGCCGTAGCCCTCGATGAGGCGGATGCCCTGCGCCTCGAGCTGCGTGCTCATCGGCGGGTAGACGCCGGCGTCGCAGCCGGTCACCGTGTGACCGGCGCTGCGCGCGAGCACCGCGAGTCCGCCCATAAACGTGCCGCAAATGCCGAGGATGTGGATGTGCATAAGCCTGTTGTGCCGCGCGGAGCTGTTCTAGCGAGGAAAGCGATGCGCGCGGACGGCCGCGAAGGTCCGTCCGCGAGGGCTCCCATTGTAACCGACGCGACCCGTGCGACCGGCGCCGCCGGCGCGCGCCGGCGGCGCGGAAAGGGCCGGCGCCGTTCTCTAGTATGATAAAGAGATGGTTCGCAAATCACATTTCGACCCGCAGCGCGTGCGCGAGGAAATCGCGATCGCGGCTGCGCGGATGATCGCCGAAGACGGCCTGGATTACTCGACAGCCAAACGCAAGGCGGCGCGGCAGGTGATCGGGGACACCCGCGTGTCCGGCGAATGGCTGCCCGATAACGACCAGATCGAGGAAGAAATCCGCGAGTATCAGTCGCTATTCCAGGGCGACAGCCAGCCCGCGGTGCTGCGCCGGCTGCGCGGCATCGCGCTCGACTGGATGCAGCGGCTCGCGCCGTTCAATCCCTATCTGACGGGCGCGGTGCTGACCGGCACGGCGGGCGAGCACTCGGACATCCACCTCCAGGCGTTCTGCGACGATCCGAAGGAAGTGGCGATCTACCTGCTGAACGCGAACGTGCAATACGACGTGTCGCAAACCCGCCATTTCGCCGGACGCGGCCAGGTCGAAACGCTGAGCTTCCTGTGGCGGACGCCGCGCGAAGGGCGCGACGCCGCGCCGGTCGGCGTGCACCTGGCCCTGTACGACACCGACGACCTGCGCGGCGCGGTGCGCGCCGATCCTCGCGGACGGCTCGCGCGCGCCAGCCTGCAGGCCGTTCAGGCGCTGCTGCTCGCCGAAAGCAGCGCCGCCGCCCCTCACAACTGACCGACCGGACGCCCCGACGACCATGAACTTCAAGCGTACTCTCGCCCTTGCCGTCTCGACGGTAATCGCCACCGGCGCCGGCGCGCTCGCCGGACCGCAGGTGTTCGGCATCGGAACCGCACATGCGGCCGCCGAGCCGGTCGCGCCGAACGCGGTCGCGCAGCTGTGGGCCGCGGCCGTGACGAATCCCGCCGGCAAGCCGCAATCGCTCGAGCGCTACAAGGGGCACGTGGTCGTCGTCAATTTCTGGGCGTCATGGTGCGGCCCCTGCGTGCGCGAGATGCCCGAGCTGTCCCAACTGCAGCGTGACTACGCGAAAAAGGGCGTCCAGTTCGTCGGGCTCGGCGTCGACTCGGACCAGAACGTCACGAAATTCCTGCAGAAAGTCGCCGTCAGCTACCCCGTTTACGTGATCGGCTTCGGCGGCGCGGACCTCGCGCGCGCTTTCGGCAACAACGCGGGCGGCCTGCCGTTCACGGTCGTAATCGACGCTAAAGGGCACGTTCGGTCGACAAAATTAGGCGAAATCCAGCCGAACGAGCTGAAGGCGACACTCGACTCGCTCTGACCGCCCGATCCGCACCGCATGCACTTGCGGCTGGTTCGCAGCGGGTTCAGCGCAATTCGGGGCAAATTCACGGAAATTGAATGCACAAGGCGCATGCCGGGGGCGATTTCGCGCGCCCGCAGCATGCGCAAAACTAGACAAATTTCTCTAATCAGGGCTAAAGTGCGCCCAATTCCACGGAATTGATCCGACCATGACGCGACTGCTGGTACTGCACGGCCCCAACCTCAACCTTCTCGGCACCCGGGAACCGGAGGTCTATGGCCGCGTCACGCTGCCGCAGATCGATCAGGCGCTTGCCGACCGCGCGGCGGACGCGGGCGCCGAACTCGCATCGTTCCAGAGCAATCATGAAGGGGCGCTGGTGGACCGCATCCAGTCGGCCCGGCTGGAAAAAACCGATTTCATCCTGATCAACCCGGCCGCGTACACGCACACGAGCGTGGCGATCCGGGACGCGCTGGCGGGGGTCGGCATCCCGTTCGTCGAGATTCATCTGTCGAACGTGCATCGCCGCGAACCGTTCCGGCACCACTCGTATTTCTCCGACCAGGCGGAAGGCGTCATCTGTGGCCTCGGCTGGAAGGGCTATCTGTACGCGCTCGAGTTTGCGCTCGACCGGCTCGCGGCCGGGACCGCGCGAAGCTGATTCCGAACACAACCTGTCTTGCGCCGGCGGACCGCGCCGCCGGCCCTCCACGCATTGAAAGAAAGGGGATGCCCAATGGATCTACGTAAGCTGAAGACTCTGATCGACCTCGTCTCCGAGTCCGGCATTTCGGAACTGGAAGTGACCGAAGGCGAAGGCAAGGTGCGCATTGTCAAGAACGCGCCGCCGGTTTACGTTCAGCCGTCCGCGTCGTACGCGCCGCAATACGCGCCGCTGCCGGCCGCGGGCGCCGCCGCCGAGGCGCAACCCGCCGGCGGAGCGCCGGCCGCGCCGGCTGCGGTCGCGCCGCAGGGCCACGTGGTGACCTCGCCGATGGTCGGCACGTTCTATCGCGCGCCGTCGCCGGGCGCGGATCCGTTCATCCAGGTGGGCGACACGGTCAAGGAAGGCCAGACGCTGTGCATCATCGAAGCGATGAAGCTGCTGAACGAAATCGAATCGGACAAGGCCGGCGTGGTCAAGGAAATCCTCGTCGACAACGGACAGGCCGTCGAATACGGCCAGCCGCTGTTCCTGATCGGCTAACACGGCGCGCGCTGCGCCGGCCGCTCGCGTCGCGCGGCGGCGCGGCCGCCCCGGCGCCGCGCAGGCGCAGCGCCCATTGATGAGTCGAAAACCCGCTATGTTTGAAAAAATCCTCATTGCCAATCGCGGCGAGATCGCGCTGCGCATCCAGCGCGCGTGCCGCGAGCTCGGCGTCAAGACGGTCGTCGTCTACTCGGAAGCCGACAAGGAAGCGAAGTACGTGAAGCTCGCCGACGAAGCCGTCTGTATCGGCCCGGCACCGTCGAACCTGAGCTATCTGAACATGCCCGCGCTGATCAGCGCGGCCGAGGTCACCGACGCCGAGGCTATCCATCCCGGCTACGGCTTCCTCTCCGAGAACGCGGACTTTGCCGAGCGCGTCGAGCAGTCGGGCTTCGTGTTCATCGGCCCGCGCCCCGAAACGATCCGCCTGATGGGCGACAAGGTCTCGGCCAAGCAGACGATGATCAAGACCGGCGTGCCGTGCGTGCCGGGTTCGGAAGGCGCGTTGCCGGACGATCCGAAGGAGATCGTGAAGATTGCGCGCTCGATCGGCTATCCGGTGATCATCAAGGCGGCCGGCGGCGGCGGCGGCCGCGGCATGCGCGTCGTGCACACGGAAGCGGCGCTCGTGAACGCGGTGAACACGACCCGCGAAGAAGCCGGCCGTGCGTTCGGCAACCCGCAGGTCTACATGGAGAAGTTCCTCGAAAACCCGCGGCACATCGAAATCCAGGTGCTGGCGGATTCGTTTCGCAACGCCATCTGGCTCGGCGAGCGCGACTGCTCGATGCAGCGCCGCCACCAGAAGGTGATCGAGGAAGCGCCGGCGCCGGGCATCGCGCGCCGCCTGATCGACCGCATCGGCGACCGCTGCGCGGACGCGTGCAAGAAGATGGGCTATCTCGGCGCGGGCACGTTCGAGTTCCTGTATGAAAACGGCGAGTTCTACTTCATCGAGATGAACACGCGCGTGCAGGTCGAGCACCCGGTGACCGAACTGATCACCGGTGTCGACATCGTGCAGGAGCAGATCCGCATCGCGGCCGGCGAAAAGCTCGCGCTCCGTCAGCGCGACATCCAGTTCCGCGGCCATGCGATCGAATGCCGGATCAACGCCGAAGACCCGTTCCGCTTCATCCCGTCGCCGGGACGCCTGACGTCGTGGCATATGCCGGGCGGCCCGGGCATCCGCGTCGACTCGCACGCGTACAACGGCTATTTCGTGCCGCCGAACTACGATTCGATGATCGGCAAGCTGATCGCCTACGGCGCGACCCGCGACCAGGCGATCCGCCGGATGCGCATCGCGCTGTCGGAGATGGTCGTCGAAGGCATCCAGACCAACATCCCGCTGCATCGCGAACTGATGCTCGATGCGAAGTTCGTCGAAGGCGGCACCAGCATCCACTACCTCGAGAATCGCCTCGCCGCAAAGCAGCAGGCTGCACCGGAAGAGGCGTAAGCAATGGGTTACCGGGAACTGGTCGTCGAGCTGGCGCGCGAGCACGCGGAGGCCCTGTCCGACGCGCTGCTCGAACTGGGCGCGCTGTCCGTGTCCGTGGAAGATGCGGACGCGGATACGCCCGACGAGCAGCCGCTCTTCGGCGAGCCCGGCCTCACGCCCGAGCGTACCGCGTGGCAGCATTCGCGCGTCGTCGCGCTGCTCGACGCCGCCCACGAACCGGCGGTGCTGCTGGCCGCGGCGGCCAACGCGCTCGGTCTCGACCCGGTGCCGGCCTGCAGCGTGCGTGAAGTCGAGGAGCAGGACTGGGTGCGGCTCACGCAGTCGCAGTTCGATCCGATCCCGATCGGCGAACGCATCTGGGTCGTGCCGTCGTGGCATGCGGCGCCGGACCCTGACGCGCTGGTGCTCGAACTCGACCCGGGTCTCGCATTCGGCACCGGCAGCCATCCGACCACGCGGCTGTGCATGGAGTGGCTGGAACAGTCGGTGCGGCCGGGCCAGTCGGTGCTCGACTACGGCTGCGGCTCCGGCATCCTCGCGATTCTCGCGCGCAAGTGCGGCGCCGCGCCGGTCTACGGCATCGACATCGATCCGCAGGCGGTCGAGGCGGCGCGGCAGAACAGCGTGCGCAACCGCGCCGAGGTCGTCTACGGGCTGCCGGCCGACTGTCCGGCGGGCACCTTCGACATCGTGGTCGCCAACATCCTGTCCAATCCGCTCAAGCTGATGGCCTCGATGCTCGCGTCGAAGGTGAAGCCGGGCGGACAGCTCGCGCTGTCGGGCATCCTCGCGCGCCAGGCCGACGAAGTCGCCGGCGTCTACGCGCAGTGGATCGACATCGGCGTGTGGCGCGAGCACGAGGGCTGGGTGTGCCTCGCAGGCAAGCGCCGCTGAACGCGGCGCAATTGCCATTAGAATAGGACTATTGCCCAACCATCGGCCCTCGGCCAACCGGCTCCCATGCTCCTGGCAACGCGTTGCCCCTCCTGCGAAACCGTCTTCCGGCTCCAGTCCGGACAGCTCGCGCTGCGGCGCGGCCTCGTGCGTTGCGGGCACTGCGACCATGTGTTCGACGCCGCGACGAGCCTCTACGAACTGGCGGACGGCGCCGACTTCTCGTCGGCCACGCCAGTCAGTGCGCAGGCCGCGGCGGCGCTGACGGCGGCCCGCGTGGCCCCGCCCGACTTCAGCGCGGCAGCATGGGACCCGTGGGCCCCGCCGCCCGAAGCCGATATCGACGACCGTCTGCGCCACAACGCGACCAACGTGCCGCTGGAACCCGTCGCGCCCGGTATCGCGCTCGGTCCCGTCGACGTGCGCGAGGCACGCGAGGCACGCGAGCGCGAGGCGGCCGAAACGGTCAAGCCGCCCGCGCGGCAGACCATCGCCGAGCGTTACGGCGAGCCGGCGCCGCCGGCCGAGGCCGCGACCGGGCGCGCCGCATCCGCCGACGCGAACGCCAACGCCAACGCCAGCCTGAACGCCGCCGCGCAGAGCGCGCCCGCGCCGTTCGCCGACGCACAACAGCTGCGCGAAGCGCGCGCCGCCGCCGCGGCATTGCGCAGCGGGCCGGAAGATCATGAACCGCACTTCGGCGCGGGCGCCCCTTCGGCCGCTGCTGCGACCGAAGAGGCGCCGGCCGCGGACGAACCGTTCGCGGTGGTGCGCGAAGCGCGCGCGGCGCCGCCGCGGCGCGTGGGCTGGCGCATCGCCGGCGCGCTGGTCTCGCTGCTGCTGGCGATCGGCCTGCTCGGGCAGCTCGCGTGGTGGCAGCGTGAAAATATCGTGGTCGCGTGGCCGCCCGCGCAGGCGCTCTACGCGCAGGCGTGCGGCACGCTCGGCTGCACGGTGCCGCCGCCGCACGACATCGACGGATTGCTGGTCGAGCCGTCCGATCTCCGGCAGATCGACGGGCCGCACAAGCTCGAACTCAAGATGCCGCTGCGCAACCGCTTCAACATTGCACTCGCCTATCCGGCGATCGAGCTGACGCTGCTCGACGCGCAGAACAACATCGCGGTGCGCCGCGTGCTCTGGCCGCGCGACTACGTCAGCCCGGGCACGGCGATCGGCGCCGGGCTGCCGCCGCATGCGACGCAGACGATGATCGTGCGTCTCGACACCGGCAACGCAACCGCGTCGAATTTCCGGGTGCAGATCTTCTACCCATGACCCCGCATCAGCCCTCCTGCGCATCCGGTTCGCCCGGATGCGCGTCTCGACAATCCTGACCCTTTCTCGGAGTACAACATGAGTCAAGTCACGCTGGGTGGCAACCCGATCGAAGTCGCCGGCACGGTCCCGGCAGTCGGCCAGAAGGCCCCCGCCTTCACGCTGGTCGGCAAGGATCTGAAGCCGGTCACGCTGGACGGGTTCGCCGGCAAGCGCAAGGTGCTGAACATCGTACCGAGTCTCGACACGCCGACCTGCGCCACGTCGACCCGCAAGTTCAACGAAGCAGCCGGCAAGCTCTCGAACACGGTCGTGATCGTCGTGTCGGGCGACCTGCCGTTTGCCGCGTCGCGCTTCTGCGCGGCCGAAGGCATCGAAAACGTGCTGACCGCCTCGACCTTCCGCGGCCACGAGTTCGCCCAGGCGTACGGTGTCGACGTGACGAGCGGTCCGCTCACCGGCCTCACCGCGCGCGCGGTCGTGGTGATCGACGAGAACGACAACGTCGTGCACACGGAGCTCGTCAGCGAGATCAAGAACGAGCCGAACTACGACGCCGCGCTCGCCGCCCTGAAGTAAGCCGTCGTCCCGCCGCCGAAAGCGCCGCGCTGCTCGCGCGGCGCTTTCGTATCGGCCGGTCCATTTCATCGTCACCCCCCGTTTCCTACAGGAAGGCTCGCCTTGTCTACGCTGATTTGCGGCTCGCTCGCCTACGACAACATCATGACCTTTGAAGGCCGCTTCAAGGAGCACATCCTGCCGGAGCAGGTGCACATCCTGAACGTGAGCTTTCTCGTGCCGACCATGCGCCGCGAGTTCGGCGGCTGCGCGGGCAACATCGCCTACGCGCTGCACCTGCTCGGCGGCGACGCGCGCATCATGGGCACGCTCGGCGAGATCGACGCCCGCCTCTACACCGATCGGCTCGACCAGCTCGGCCTGCGCCGGGATCACGTGCGGGTGCTGCCGGACACCTACTCGGCGCAGGCGATGATCACCACCGATCTCGACAACAACCAGATCACCGCCTTCCACCCGGGCGCGATGATGCAGTCGCACCTGAACCGCGTGGACGCGGCGCAGGGCGTGACGCTCGGCATCGTCGCACCGGACGGTTTCGACGGCATGGTGCAGCACTCGGAGCAGTTTGCCGCGGGCGGCGTGCCGTTCATCTTCGATCCGGGCCAGGGGCTGCCGCTGTTCGACGGTGCGTCGTTGCGACGCATGATTGAACTTGCCACCTATGTCGCGGTCAACGACTACGAAGCAAAACTGGTCAGCGACAAGACCGGCTGGTCCGCGGAAGACATCGCTAGCCGCGTCGACGCGCTGATCGTCACGCGCGGCGAGCACGGCGCGCTGATCTATCACGGCGGCGGCGTCGAAGAGATTCCGGCCGTCGCCGCGCGACGCGTGCTCGATCCCACCGGCTGCGGCGACGCATTTCGCGGCGGTCTGCTCTACGGCATCGGCAAGCGGTTCGACTGGGGCACCACCGGCCGCATCGCAAGCCTGATGGGTGCGCTCAAGATCGAGCATCAAGGCCCGCAAAACTATGCGCCGACGCGCACGGAAATCAACGAACGGTTCAAGCAGGCGTTCGGGTACGACCTGCCATAAAACCACAAGCAATACGGGAGTGAAGTCATGAAAGTAGCGAGTCGCCTTGTGGCCGCCATCCTGATGGCCGGCTCACTGGCCCTGGCCGGTTGCGCGTACAACAGCAGCTCGGCGGACGTGTACTCCGCCTCGCAGGCCCAGCGTGAAGAGACGGTCCGCATGGGCACGGTCGAAAGCGTGCGCGCGGTGAAGATCAGTTCCAACAACGGCCAGCCGAGCGGGCTCGGCGCCATCGGCGGCGGCGCGCTTGGCGCGGTGGCCGGCAGCGCGATTGGCGGCGGCCGCGGCTCGATCCTCACCGCGATCGTCGGCGGCATCGCCGGCGCGGTGGCGGGTAACGCGGTCGAAAACGGCGTCGCGATGCACGACGGCGTCGAGATCACCGTGCGCCTCGACAACGGCGACGTCCGCGCCGTCGTACAGGCCGCCAACGGCGAGATCTTCCGCGCGGGCGACCGCGTGCGACTGCTGTCGAGCGGCGGCGTCACACGCGTCACGCACTAGGCATTTCCGCTGTCCTGCCGCGGGTGCCGCAAGCCGGCAGCCGCGGCCCTCTCACACGCATGCCCTCCCCTGTGCATGCGTTTTTTTTCGTCCCGGCATCCCGCGCCGGCGCGCGAAGGCAAAAACGCGGCGCAAAAAAAATCCCGCCGCCTGCAATCCGGCGACGGGATTCTGACTGGACGGGGCACACCTGCCGCAATCCGGTCGAGCGGCACACCGCGAAGCGGCGTGCCGGATGTTGCCACTGCGTTACGGACGGCTGCCGGTCGGGAACGGCCATGCTGCGGCCGGGTTCAACGCGGTCTTCACCGTGGCGGCCGGCGCGGCGGCAGCGGGCGCCGCCGGCGCGGCAGCAGGTGCCGGTGCGGCCGCCTTCTTCGCAGGGGCAGCCTTCTTCGCAGCAGCAGGTGCTTTGGCCGCCTTCTTCGCAGGCGCTTTCTTCGCGGCCGCCTTCTTCGCAGGCGCCTTCTTCGCGGCCGCCTTCTTCGCAGGCGCGGCCTTCTTCGCGGCAGCCTTCTTCGCCGGCGCAGCCTTCTTCGCCGCCGTCTTCTTCACGGCAACTTTCTTCGCCGCGACCTTCTTCACGGCGACCTTCTTCGCGGCGGCCTTCTTCGCCGGTGCGGCCTTCTTCGCCGCGACCTTCTTCACGGCGACTTTCTTCGCCGCAACCTTCTTCACGGCGACCTTCTTGGCGGCGACCTTCTTGGCTGCGACCTTCTTCACTGCAACCTTCTTCGCCGCAACCTTCTTCACGGCGACTTTCTTGGCTGCGACTTTCTTCGCCGGTGCCGCCTTCTTCGCGGCTGCCTTCTTCGCCGGTGCGGCCTTTTTCGCGGCTGCCTTCTTTGCAGTTGCCATCATTTTTCTCCTTCAGGTTTTCAGATGAGAGTCAGTTCAAACAACACCCTTCGTCAAAACCCGTTTCCCGCGTACGCCTGTCGTGGCGATCGCTACGAAGCGGGCTATTCATCGGCGTACGCAGATCCCGCGCGCTTACGCTAATGAATACGGTAAGGCGCGCCGTGCCAGCCGGCACCGCGCGCCAAGTCCAGTCGGCGCCGCAGGCCGGCGCCGCCAATCGTTTGATCAGGCCGCCGGCCACATGGCCAGCGGCTTTTTCCGGGGGGAAGTCTGCCCATCCCACTGAAGGGTTCGCAAAGTGCCTGTCATGTTTGTGGGCCGCTAAGGCACCGGGCGCGCTTTGCATCAGGCGGTTCTGCTCCTAACCATAACTGCCGCGGTCTCGACCGGCGGCATCCCCATCGATGAGTTCGATATCCGGCAACGACACCGCCAGGTTCATTCCCAGCTCAGCGCCCCGCCGGTCTGATATTCGATCACTCGCGTTTCGAAGAAGTTGCGTTCCTTCTTCAGGTCAATCATCTCGCTCATCCACGGGAACGGATTTTCCTCGTTCGGGAACAGCGGATCGAGACCGATCTGCTGGCACCGGCGGTTGCAGATGAAGCGCAAGTAGCTTTTGAACATCGACGCATTCAGACCCAGCACGCCGCGCGGCATCGTATCTTCGGCGTAGCGGTATTCGAGCTCGACCGCCTGGCGGAAGATCTCGCGGATTTCCGCGCGGAACTCGGCGGTCCACAGATGCGGGTTTTCGAGCTTGATCTGGTTGATCAGGTCGATGCCGAAGTTGCAGTGCATCGACTCGTCGCGCAGGATGTACTGGTACTGCTCCGCCGCACCAGTCATCTTGTTCTGGCGGCCGAGCGCGAGGATCTGGGTAAAGCCGACGTAGAAGAACAGCCCCTCCATCACGCACGCGAATACGATCAGCGAGCGCAGCAGCGTCTGGTCGGCCTCGGGCGTGCCGGTGCGGAACGCCGGATCGGTCAGCACGTGGATGTACGGGATCAGGAACGCGTCCTTGTCGCGGATCGACGACACCTCGTGGTACGCGTTGAAGATTTCGCCTTCGTCGAGGCCGAGCGACTCGACGATGTACTGGTACGCGTGCGTGTGGATCGCCTCCTCGAACGCCTGGCGCAGCAGGAACTGCCGGCATTCGGGCGCCGTGATGTGGCGGTAGGTGCCCAGCACGATATTGTTCGCGGCGAGGGAGTCGGCCGTCACGAAGAAGCCGAGGTTGCGCTTGACGATGCGGCGCTCGTCTTCGGTCAGACCGTTCGGGTCCTTCCACAGCGCGATGTCGCGGGACATGTTGATTTCCTGCGGCATCCAGTGGTTCGCGCAGCCGGACAGGTACTTCTCCCACGCCCACTTGTACTTGAACGGCACCAGCTGGTTGACGTCAGTCTGGCCATTGATGATGCGCTTGTCGGCGATGTTGACCCGCGACGCCGAAGCCGCCGGTGCGCTGCCGGCATGCAACGGCGGAGCGACGGCGATGTCGTTCGCGAAGACGTCCTGGGCCGAGGGAGCATGAAGAGCGGAGCGCACTGCTGCCTGCGCGCCGACAGCCGTCTCCGCGGTGTCGCGCAACACGTTCGGTTGCGAAGCACTCACGGGCGTTACGGCAGTGATCTCGTCATCCCAGTTGAGCATAAATGTCACCATCAATTTAGAACGGTTTGTACCATCTTTTCACGAGCGTTAAAAGAGTTCGCTGATGAAAAAACCTGTTTTCGATTCGCGTTGCGACCTTCCTGCAACACTTTGGTCAACCGACTGTCTGTGAGGAATCGTTCGAAGCGATCGCAACGCATGGGTCGAACGGCGTCGACAGCGGTGTTCCCTGAGTGTTTCGCGGTCCCGATCGAACATCGGAACCGCGCGTTGCCGATGCTGCACGACGCGCGTCGAGCGTCGTCTCGTTGCGCTTCTCGTCACGCCGGGCGGCGTGAGCGCATGCCGCGCGGGCGCTTCGCGACGATCGCGAAGCGCCTCGCCGCACGTGTTACTGACAGGCCTCGCACTCTTCAAAGCCCGGATCGCCCGGACGCATCATGCACACGGGACCGTCGGCCTCCGGCGCCGCGGCCACGGCCGCTGCCGGTTGCGCCGCCGCGGCCTGCAGCGCGCCCGACGACGCAACGCCGCCCCCCGCGCCGAAGCCACCCGCCGCGCTGCTGCCGCCGGCGCCGCTGCTGCCGTCGCTGCCCGAGGACACCGCGTTCAGCGCGCCATGCGCGACTGTCGACTTCTCGACGTGCGTCGCTGCCATCGTGCGCAGGTAGTACGTGGTCTTCAGGCCGCGCAGCCACGCGAGCTTGTACACCTCGTCGAGCTTCTTGCCCGACGCGCCCCCCATATAGATGTTGAGCGACTGCGCCTGGTCGATCCACTTCTGGCGGCGCGATGCCGCCTCGACGAGCCACTTCGGATCGACTTCGAACGCCGTTGCGTAGATCGAGCGCAGATCGGCCGGCACCCGGTCGATGCGCGACAGCGAGCCGTCGAAGTACTTCAGGTCGGCGACCATCACCTCGTCCCACAGGCCGCGCGCCTTCAGGTCGCGCACCAGGTAGTCGTTGACCACCGTGAACTCGCCCGACAGGTTCGACTTCACGTAGAGGTTCTGGAAGGTCGGCTCGATGCACGCCGACACGCCGATGATGTTCGAGATCGTCGCGGTCGGCGCGATCGCCACGCAGTTCGAGTTGCGCATCCCGTAGGTGGCGACCCGCGCGCGCAGCGACGCCCAGTCCATCGACTCGCTCGCATCCACCTCGACGTAGCCGCCGCGCGCGTCGGCGAGCAGCTTCAGCGTGTCCTGCGGGAGGATGCCGCGATCCCACAGCGAGCCGCGATAGCTCGCGTAGCGGCCGCGCTCCTCCGCGAGCTCGGTCGACGCCCAGTACGCGTAGTAGCAGACCGCTTCCATCGAGCGGTCGGCAAATCCGACCGCCTCGCCCGACGCATACGGCGTGCGCAGCAGGTGCAGGCAGTCCTGGAAGCCCATGATGCCGAGGCCGACCGGGCGGTGCTTCAGGTTCGAGTTGCGCGCCTTCGCCACCGCGTAGTAGTTGATGTCGATCACGTTGTCGAGCATGCGCATCGCGACGCTGATGGTGCGCTTGAGCTTGTCGTGGTCGAGCGCATAGCTGCCGTCCGCCTGGCGCGCCATGTGCGCGACGAGGTTCACCGAGCCGAGGTTGCAGACCGCGATTTCGGTGTCGCTCGTGTTCAGCGTGATTTCCGTGCACAGGTTCGACGAATGGACGACGCCGACGTGCTGCTGCGGCGAGCGCACGTTGCACGGATCCTTGAACGTGATCCACGGATGGCCGGTCTCGAACAGCATGCCGAGCATCTTGCGCCACAGGTGCTGCGCCGGAATCTTCTTGAAGAGCCTGATTTCGCCGCGCGCGACCTTGTCTTCGTAAGCGGTATAAGCCGCCTCGAACTCGGCGCCGAACTTGTCGTGCAGGTCCGTGCAGGTGGACGGCGAGAACAGCGTCCACTCGCCGCCTTCCATCACGCGCTTCATGAACAGGTCGGGAATCCAGTTCGCGGTGTTCATGTCGTGCGTGCGGCGGCGGTCGTCACCGGTGTTCTTGCGCAGTTCGAGGAACTCCTCGATGTCGAGGTGCCATGTTTCGAGGTACGCGCACACCGCCCCCTTGCGCTTGCCGCCCTGGTTCACCGCCACGGCGGTGTCGTTGACGACCTTCAGGAAAGGCACCACGCCCTGCGATTTGCCGTTGGTACCCTTGATGTGCGAGCCGAGCGCGCGCACGCGCGTCCAGTCGTTGCCGAGGCCGCCGGCGAACTTCGAGAGCAGCGCGTTTTCCTTCAGCGCCTCGTAGATGCCGTCGAGGTCGTCGTCGACCGTCGTCAGGTAGCAGGACGACAGCTGCGAGCGGCGCGTGCCGGAATTGAACAGCGTCGGCGTCGAGCTCATGAAGTCGAAGCTCGACAGCACGTTGTAGAACTCGATCGCGCGCGCCTCCCGGTCGATTTCGTTCAGCGCGAGGCCCATCGCGACACGCATGAAGAATGCCTGCGGCATTTCGATGCGCGTGCCGTCGACGTGCAGGAAGTAGCGGTCATAGAGCGTCTGCAGGCCAAGGTAGCCGAACTGCAGGTCGCGGTCCGCGTCGAGCGCGGCGCCGAGCCGCTTCATGTCGAACTGCAGCAGCTTGTCGTCGAGCAGCTCTGCCTGCACGCCGCGCTTGATGAACTGCGGGAAGTACTCGGCATAGCGCTCGCTCATCTGCGCCTGGGTGACTTCCTCTTCGAGAATCTCGCGGCGGATCGTGTGCAGCAGGATGCGTGCCGTGACCTGGCTGTACGCCGGGTCTTTCTCGATCATCGTGCGCGCGGCGAGGATCGCCGAATCGTAGACCTGCGCCATCGGCACGCCGTCGTACAGGTTCTTCACGGTCTCGGCGACGATCGGCTCGGCGCTCACCGCGTCGCCGAGGTTCGCGCAGGCGGACTCGATCAGGCCGTGCAGCGCGGCCAGGTCGAGCGGACGCGTGACGCCGCCGTCGGTGACGCTCAGACCGGGCGCGGCGGATGCCGCCGGCAGGTCGTGGCCGCGCTCCTGGTTGCGCTTCTCGCGGTACAGCACGTACGCGCGCGCGATGTTGTGCTCGCCGCCGCGCATCAGCGCGAGTTCGACCTGATCCTGGATGTCTTCGATATGGAACGTGCCGCCGTTCGGGCGGCTGCGCAGCAGCGCGCGCACCACGTTCTGCGTGAGCTGCTCGACGAGCTCGCGCACCCGCGCCGACGCGGCCCCCTGGCCGCCGTTCACGGCGAGGAACGCCTTCGTCATCGCGATCGCGATCTTCGACGGCTCGAACGACACCACGCTGCCGTTGCGGCGAATCACCTTGTAGTCCGCGTAGGTCGCCTGCGGCGCGAGCACGGGCGCGGTCGTGACGGAAGCGCCGAAGGCCTGGCCAGTCGAAGCGCCCTCGTAACGGGTGGTCACGTTATCGGTAGTTTGCATGTGCAAAGCTCCTGGTTTTTGGAATGTGCGGAGAGACCGCGGATTAGTACGAACGCTGCGCCGCCGCGAGCGCGAGCGATGGGGTGCAGAAAAGCGGCAGGCTTGCCGCACAGGCGGGATGCGACAACGATGAGAGCGGATGCGGTGCGTCAGCGGTCTTCATCGTGTGCGTCGCGATCACTTGCCATGCCCCTTTTCTGAATGCTGCTGGATGCAACCGGCACGGACGGCCGGCGGCGCCGCAGGGATGTATCCGCGTTGCCGGGCCTGTTCGCGGCTCAATGCCTGATGAACGCGGCGCTGCGTGGCAACACAAGATATAGTGCGAAACTCACTCAACGGCACCAAGTATAGTGGAGTTTCAGGACAGCGCAAACGGTTTTATTTTGGCTTACGGGCTTGACTTTTGGCTTCGCGCCAAGCGAAGGCGCCGCCCGGAGAACAAGGCTGCGCCTTGCTTGCGCCGCATTTTGCGCAGCGGCGCCGCGCACCCGTTACAGGGTTTCGGAAAACTTGAGATAGGGGAAATACCGACCGGCGAGCGCGGTGTCGCGCTGCAGTCTCGACCAGTCGAAGTGAGGGCCCGGATCGGTCTTGCGGCCCGGCGCGATATCCGAGTGCCCCGCGAGCGCGTCGACCGGGTAACGCGCGACGAGCGCGCGCACCAGTGCCGCGAGCGTCGCGTATTGCGCGGCCTCGAATGCGCAGGTGTCGGCGCCTTCGAGTTCGATGCCGATCGAGAAGTCGTTGCACCGCTCGCGCCCGAAGAAGTTCGACTGCCCCGCGTGCCAGGCGCGCGCATCGCACGACACAAACTGCACGAGCGCGCCGTCGCGGGCGATCAGGAAATGCGCGGACACGCGCACGCCACGCAGATGCGCGTCGTAGTACGGATGCGCATCGCAGTCGAGGCGGTTCAGGAACAGCTCGGCGATCGCCTCGCCGCCGAACTCGCCCGGCGGCAGACTGATGTTATGGACGACGACGAGCGTCGGCACGGCGCCCGACGGGCGCGCCTCGAAGTTCGGCGACGGCAGCTTGCGCGCGGCCGGCACCCAGCCTTGCGCATCGACGCTCAACGCGGCGCTCATCGCGCGTCGCGGCCCGACGGTCGGCTCGCGTGACGCTGCGCGTGCGCACTACAGCAAAACGCCTGCCCGGCCACCACGACCGAATCGCTCGCCGGCGCGTGCACGCCGCATTCGAGGCAGCGGATCATCGGTTCGGCGGCGATACGCGGCGCACCGGACGCACGCGGCGCGCCGCCGCGGTTGCCGTCATGGCCGGCGCCGCCGCCGGACCCCGGACGCGGCGGCGGCGGCTGGCCGTCCGCGCGGCGCAGCGCCTTGACGAGCCACTGGCCCAAAACCACAAACAGGATGAGCAGGAAGATCTGACGCATGAGCGGTCACACCACGGGGCGGTGCAGCAGCACCTCGAAAACGAAACGGCTGCCCACGTATGCAAGCAGCAGCGCGAGGAACGACACGAGCACCCAGCGCAGTGCCGCGCGGCCGCGCCAGCCCGACACCTTGCGGGCAGTCAGCAGCGCGCCGAACATCAGCCAGGAGAGGATCGCGAACACGGTCTTGTGATCGAACTGCAGCGCCCGGTCGATCAGTTGCTCGCTGAACACGATGCCCGACAGCAGCGTCAGCGTGAGCAGCACGAAGCCGGCGCCGATCAGGCGGAACAGCAGCGTTTCGAGCGTGAGCAGCGGCGGCAGCGAATCGAGCCAGTCCGACACGAAGCCGCCCGCGGCCCGCCGCGCGGCGTCGCCGCGCAGCGCGTGCAGGCGCCGCTCGACGAGCAGCATCAGCACCGCATGCAGTGCCGCGATCGCAAAGAGTCCGTAAGCGATATTCGCGATCAGGAAGTGCACCTTGAACATCAGGTCGGCCGAGTACGACATGACCTGCACCCCGCCGAACACGAGCGGCATCAGCGACGCGATGCACGCGAGCGGCAGCACGAGCAGCCGCAGGCCGTCGAGCGGGAAGAAGAAGCTCTCGATCCAGTAGATGACGGCGCCGAGCCAGAACATGGCCGACAGCGCGAACGCGAAGCCGAACACCATGGCGTGCTGCGGGAAGATCGTCACGTGCAGCAGCACGCCGTGCACGAGCAGCGCGATCAGCAGCAGCACCCGGCCGGGTGCGCCGAAGCCGGTTTGCGCCGGTGCAGCCGCCGCGGGCAGCGCCGGCACCGCCTCCAGCAGCGCGTGCGGCGCGCCGCCGCGGTGCGAGCGCCAGCCCGCGACGGCAAGGCCGCCGTAGAGAAGCGCGGTGAGGGCATACAGTACAATATCCATGTTCGAAGTTTACACTAGGCCCCTGCCCCGCGACGTGTCCCGCTTCGCGCCGCGCCGCGGCCGCTCTGCTGATCGCTCCCCATGCTCGACAATCTGACCCAACGGATGGCGCGCGTCGTCAAGACGCTGCGCGGCGAAGCCCGGCTCACCGAGGCCAACACCCAGGAGATGCTGCGCGAAGTGCGCCTCGCGCTGCTCGAAGCCGACGTGGCGCTGCCGGTCGTGCGCGAATTTATCGCGAAGGTGAAGGAGAAGGCGCTCGGCGAGGAAGTGCTCGGCAGCCTGTCGCCGGGCCAGGCGCTGGTCGGCGTCGTGCAGCGCGAGCTGACCGCGGTGATCGGCGGCGACTACGAAGGCAAGGCCGCCGAGCTCGATCTCGCGGTGACGCCGCCCGCCGTGATCCTGATGGCCGGCCTGCAAGGCGCGGGCAAGACCACCACGACCGGCAAGCTCGCGAAGCTGCTGCGCGAGAAGTACAGGAAGAAGGTGCTGACGGTCTCGTGCGACGTCTACCGCCCCGCGGCAATCGCGCAGCTGAAGACGGTGACCGAGCAGGTCGGCGCCGACTTCTTCCCGTCGACGCCGGACCAGAAGCCGGTCGATATCGCGCACGCGGCGATCGACTGGGCGAAGCGCCACTATCACGACGTGCTGCTGGTCGACACGGCCGGCCGTCTCGGCATCGACGAGGCGATGATGCAGGAGATCGCCGCGCTGCACGCGGCGCTCAATCCGGCGGAAACGCTGTTCGTCGTCGACGCGATGCTCGGCCAGGACGCGGTGAACACCGCGAAAGCGTTCAGCGACGCGCTGCCGCTCACCGGCGTGGTGCTCACGAAGCTCGACGGCGACTCGCGCGGCGGCGCCGCGCTGTCGGTGCGCCATGTGACGGGCAAGCCGATCAAGTTCGTCGGCGTGGCCGAGAAGCTCGACGGCCTCGAAGTGTTCCACCCCGACCGGATGGCCTCGCGGATTCTCGGCATGGGCGACATCCTCGCGCTCGTCGAGGAGGCGCAGCGCGGCGTCGACGTGCAGGCGGCGCAAAAGCTCGCCGACAAGGTCAAGAAAGGCGGCGACTTCGACCTCAACGACTTCCGCGCGCAACTCACGCAGATGAAGAAGATGGGCGGCCTCTCCACGCTGATGGACAAGCTGCCCGCGCAGTTCCAGCAGGCCGCATCCGGCGCGAACATGGACGTAGCCGAAAAGCAGATGCGCCGCATGGAAGGCATCATCAACTCGATGACGCCGACCGAGCGCGCGCGGCCCGAACTGATCAAGGCGACCCGCAAGCGCCGCATCGCCGCGGGCGCCGGGGTTCAGGTGCAGGAGGTCAACCGCCTGCTGAACCAGTACGAACAGATGCGCACGATGATGAAGAAGCTCAAGGGCGGCAACCTGCAGAAAATGATGCGCGGCATGAAGGGCATGCTTCCGGGCATGCGCTAGCCGCGCGGCGGCACGGGCCGGGTATATGCTGTAGCGCGTGCCGCCGTTCTTTCTCACACTATATAGATAGCCATCACCCGCCAGACGTCATGAACCGCGAAGAAGCACTCCACATTTTCCGCCACTCGGAAGAAATCGTTTCGGCCGACGCCGTTAACGCGTCGATCGGCACCATGGCCCGTGCGATTGCCGCCGAGATGAGCGAGGACTTTCCGCTCGTGCTGTCGGTCATGGGCGGCGCGGCGGTGTTCACCGGCATGCTGCTGCCGCATCTCGACTTCCCGCTCGAATTCGACTACATCCATCTGACGCGTTACCGCAACACCACGCAGGGCGGCGAAATGCAATGGCGCGTCGCACCGGCCGAGTCGGTGAAGGACCGCGTCGTGCTGGTGCTGGACGACATTCTCGACGAAGGCGAAACCATGGCGGCGATCCGCGACCGCATCCTCGCGATGGGCGCGAGGCGCTTCATGAGCGCGGTGCTGTGCGAGAAGATCATTCCGAAGGCGAAGCCGCTGCGTCCGGATTTTTGCGGCTTCGAAGTGCCGGACCGCTATGTGTTCGGCTGCGGGATGGACGCGAAAGGCTACTGGCGCAACCTGCCGACCATTCGCGCGCTGACTGCCGGCGCGTAGCCTCGCGGGCCGCTGCGCCGGTCATGAAAAAGCGGCCCGCGGGCCGCTTTTTTTGTGCGCGCGACGCGCGCGCTCAGAGTTGATGCACGAAGCTGCGAATCCCGCCGAGCACCATCTCGACCGAGATCGCGACCAGCACGAGACCCATCAGCCGCTCGAAGGCGATCATCGTGCGCTCGCCGAGCCAGCTCTGGATGCGCTCGGCCATCACCAGCGCGATCGCACAGACGATCATCGTGACGCTCAGCGCGCCGATCCATTCGAGCATCTTGCCGGGCGCCTGCGACGTCAGCAGCATCACCGTCGCGAGCGCCGACGGGCCGGCGAGCGCGGGGATCGCGAGCGGCACGATGAGCGGTTCGCCGCCGCGGCTGTCGTTGCCGAACGGGCCGTCCGGGTGCGGAAAGACCATTCGCAGCGCGATCAGAAACAGCACGATGCCGCCGCCGATGCGCAGCGACTGGTCGGTCAGATGCATCATGCGCAGGAAGCGGTCGCCCCCCACCATGAACAGCAGCAGAACCCCGAACGCGATCGCCACCTCGCGCAGGATGACCACGGCGCGCCGCTGCGGCGCGACCCCACGCAGACAACTGACGAACAGCGGGATGTTGCCGAGCGGGTCGGTGATCAGCAGCAGCAGCACCGTGGCGGACAGAAACGTGTACTCCACGGCGTGCGCCGGCTACTTCGCGCGCGCCGCGCGGATCGTTTCCACCACGGTCTGCGCGGCCGAACCGGCAGGCAGCAGCGTCGCCTCGGCGTCGCGGCGACCCTGATACTCGACCTTGCCCTCCTTCAGGCCGCGCTCGCCGATCACGAGACGGTGCGGCACGCCGATCAGTTCCCAGTCGGCGAACATCACGCCGGGACGCTCGCCGCGATCGTCGAGGATCACGTCCACGCCTGCGGCGACGAGCTGCGCGTAGAGCGCATCGGCCTGCTGCCGCACGGCGTCGTTGCGGTCATAGCCCATCGGGCACAGCACCAGTTCGAACGGCGCGATCGATTCCGGCCAGATGATGCCCTTCTCGTCGAAGTTCTGTTCGATCGCCGCGCCGAGAATCCGCGTGACGCCGATCCCGTAGCAGCCCATCACCATCGGCTGCGGCTTGCCCGCTTCGTCGAGGTAGGTCGCGCCCATCGCTTCCGAGTATTTCGTGCCGAGCTGGAACACGTGGCCCACTTCGATGCCGCGGCAGATGTCGATCACGCCCGCGCCGTCCGGCGACGGATCGCCCTTCTTCACGTTGCGGATGTCGGCGACGACCGGCTCCGGCAGGTCACGGCCCCAGTTGACGCCGGTGATGTGATAGTCCTGCTCGTTCGCGCCGACGACGAAGTCGCTCATGTGCGCGACCGTGCGGTCCGCAATCACGTTGACCGGCTTCTTCGTGCCGATCGGGCCGAGGTAGCCCGGCGGCGTGCCGAAGGTCGCGACGATCTCCGCCTCGCTCGCCATGCGAAAACCCGCGAGGCCGGGCAGCTTGCCGACCTTGATCTCGTTCAGCTCGTGATCGCCGCGCAGCATCAGCAGCCAGATGGCCGGCTCGGCGCCCTCGCGCTCGGTGGCCAGCACCACGGACTTGATCGTACGGGCGAGCGGAATGTCGAGCAGTTCGGCCACCGCCTCGCATTTCGCCTTGCCGGGCGTCGCGGTTTTCTGCATCGGCTCGGCAGGCGCCGCGCGCGTCGCGATGAGCGGCAGCGCCTCGGCGGCTTCGACGTTGGCGGCGAAACCGGAACTCGGGCAGTAGGCGATCGCGTCCTCGCCTGTCTCCGCGATCACGTGGAACTCATGCGAACCGCTGCCGCCGATCGAACCGTTGTCCGCGGCCACCGGGCGGAAATCGAGGCCGAGGCGCGTGAAGATACGCACGTAGGCGTCATACATCTTGCGGTACGACGCCTTCAGGCCCTCCGTGTCCTTGTCGAACGAGTACGCGTCTTTCATGATGAACTCGCGGCCGCGCATCACGCCGAAACGCGGACGGATCTCGTCGCGGAATTTCGTCTGGATCTGGTAGAAGTTCACCGGCATCTGCCGGTAGCTCTTGATCTGGTTGCGCGCGATGTCCGTGACGACTTCCTCGTGCGTGGGTCCGATCACGAAGTCGTTCTGCTTGCGGTCCTTGATGCGCAGCAGTTCCGGCCCGTACTGCTCCCAGCGGCCCGACTCCTGCCACAGCTCGGCCGGCTGCACGGCCGGCATCAGCAGCTCGATCGCGCCGGCCCGGTTCATCTCCTCGCGCACGATGGCTTCCACCTTGCGGATCGAGCGCAGGCCGAGCGGCAGGTAGTTATAGATGCCGCCTGCGACGCGGCGGATCATGCCGGCGCGCACCATGAGCTTGTGACTGACGATTTCGGCGTCGGCGGGGGCTTCCTTCAGGGTGCCGATAAAGAACTGGGAGGCTTTCATTCAAAGGTATCCAAAAGCGACGGCGCTGGCGCGACCGCCCGAAAAGTGAAAACAGTGAAAACGCTTGGGAGAATGCGACGGGGGTGCGGCCACGATGCCACAACCGCGCGCGCCCTGTCCGAACCGGATCGACCGGAGCCGCCGCCGCACAGCACGGCCGGCAGCCTCGCACATTCGCGCCCCGATTGCGGCAAATCGCTTCATTGTGCGGCGATCCGGTGCGTCAGGTCCGTTATCTGTTTATAATCAAAGCAATTTTAAAGGATTCGAAGGTGGTTGTATGCTGGATCGTGAAGGCTTTCGCCCGAACGTCGGCATCATCCTCTTGAACGCACACAACGAGGTGTTTTGGGGCAAACGGCTGCGCGAACATTCGTGGCAATTTCCGCAAGGGGGCATCAAGTACGGTGAAACCCCCGTGCAGGCGATGTTTCGGGAATTGCACGAAGAAACCGGACTGCTGCCCGAGCACGTCAAGGTGATCGGTCGCACGCGCGACTGGTTGCGTTATGAGGTGCCTGACAAGTTCATCAAGCGCGAGGTCCGCGGGCATTACCGCGGCCAGAAGCAGATCTGGTTTCTGCTGCGGATGGTCGGACGCGACTGCGACATATGTCTGCGCGCAACCGACCACCCGGAGTTCGATGCCTGGCGCTGGAACGAGTATTGGGTGCCGCTCGACTGTGTGATCGAGTTCAAGCGGGATGTGTATCAGTTGGCGTTGACGGAACTCTCGCGCTTTCTGCGCCGCGCTGCGCCGCGTCCGGAAAGAGGGGGCGTACACCCGGGGCCGCGCCAGGCGCGTCTTGCCTCCGGCATGCCGTCGCCCCCCTGCGGCGAGGGCGACGCGGTCCAGGCCGCGAGCGCCGCGGCGCCGGACTGCGAGCCGGCCGAAGGCGTGCTGATCCCGTCGCATCTGCGCGATTAAATCTGCGCGATTAACCGTGGGCGGCGCATCGCGCCGCCCGTGTCGGCCTGGTGCGGCGATGGCCGCACCGGCGTTTCGAGGATTTCATATTGAAAGCACTTGCTCTCGGGGTGGCGTGCATCGCCACCGGTGTCCTGCTGGCCGGCTGTTCGAGCGCCGGCAAACCGTCCAACAAGGACGACAGCGCGTTCACGTACCTGTTCGACCGCAAGGGGAACTGGACCGAGAACAAGGTTGACACGCTACCGCCGCTGCCGGTCGCCGCGAATCTGTTGCCCTTCGACGTGTCCGAGAACACGTCGCTCACGTTCGCAATCGACGCGAAGTCGCTCAGCGTCGGCAGCGACGGCGTGGTGCGCTACACCGTAGTGGTGAAAAGCCCGAGCGGCGCATACAACGTGAACTACGAAGGCATCCGCTGCGACACGTACGCATGGCGCCAGTACGCGGCGCTGAACGCGGACCACGACGGCTGGGACCGCACGGTCGCCACGCCATTCATGCGCATCCAGAACGGCACGCTGAATTCCTACCAGGCGGCGCTTTACCAGGATTACTTCTGCGCGAGCAAGTTGCCGAGCGGCTCCGCCCAGCAGATCATCGACAACATCCGCTACAAGCGCACCGCATCCTCGCAGATTCATTGACCCGGCGCCGTGACAGGCTGCCCGCAGCCTGTCACGGCGAGCGTCAGATCAGCACCAGATTGTCGCGGTGGATCAGTTCGGGCTCGAGCATGTAGCCGAGCACGGTCTCGATCTCCGCGCTCGGGCGCCGCTGGATCAGCTTTGCCTCCGCGCTGCTGTAGTTCGTCAGACCGCGCGCGACTTCCCGGCCCGCCGCGCTCAGGCAGGCAATGACCTCGCCGCGTGCGAACGCGCCCTGCACCCCCACCACGCCGATGGGCAGCAGGCTCTTGCCGCCGGCAGTGAGCTTCTCGACTGCGCCGTCGTCGATGACCACATGCCCGCGCACCTGCAGGTGATCGGCCATCCATTGCTTGCGCGCCGCCATCCGTGCGGTGCGCGCGATCAGTTGGGTGCCGATCGCTTCGCCGGCCGAGAGCCGCGCCAGAACGTCGGCTTCCCGGCCGCTTGCGATCACCGTGTCGGCGCCGCTGTGCGCCGCCCGCTTGGCGGCGAGGATCTTGGTGAGCATGCCGCCGCGGCCAAGGCTCGAGCCCGCGCCGCCCGCCATCGCTTCGAGCTCGGGCGCCCCCGCATCGGCCTGCTGGACGAGCGTGGCTGACGGATCCTTGCGGGGGTCGGCCGTAAAGAGCCCCTGCTGGTCGGTCAGGATGATCAGCGCGTCGCCCTCGATCAGATTCGCAACCAGCGCGCCGAGCGTGTCGTTGTCGCCGAACTTGATCTCGTCCGTAACGACCGTGTCGTTCTCGTTGATGATCGGCACGACGCCGAGGCGCAACAGCGTAAGCAGCGTCGAGCGCGCGTTCAGATAGCGCTCGCGATCGGCCAGATCGGCATGCGTGAGCAGAATTTGCGCGGTGCGGATTCCATGCTCGGCAAAGCGGCTCTCGTAGACCTGCGCGAGCCCCATTTGCCCGACTGCCGCAGCCGCCTGCAATTCATCGATCTCGCGTGGACGCCGGACCCAGCCAAGCCGCTGCATGCCCTCTGCGATCGCACCGGAACTCACCAGCACGACCTCCTTGCCCTGCGCGCGCAATGCCGCGATCTGCGCGGCCCAGCGGCCGATCGCCGCATGGTCGAGGCCACGCCCGTCGTTGGTGACGAGGCTCGATCCGACTTTTACAACCAATCGCCTGGAGTCTGCGATGACAGAACGCATGATGCGCGGTCTCCCAAGATAATGCGTAAGACGGGCCGGCTCACGGCCACCCCGGCAGCCGCGGGCCCAGCCTGTTATGCGGGATTTTCTCCGGGGGCTTCGCCCGCGGCCTCGTCGCGAAAGCGCACGTCCGCGGCAAGATCCTCCGCGTCGGCCTCGCGCCGCGCATCCGAGTGCTGCGCGAGGTAGTCGTAGACCGCGTAGCACAACGCTTCGCACCCCTGGCCGGTCAACGCGGAGATCCCGAACACCGGACCGTCCCAGCCGAAGCCGGCGAGAAAGGCGTTCACGCGCGCCTCGCGTTCTTCCTCCGGCACCATGTCGAGCTTGTTCAGCACCAGCCAGCGAGGCTTGTCGTACAGCTGCTGGTCGTATTTGCGCAGCTCGTTGACGATTGCCCGGGCTTCCGCGACCGGGTCGACCGCCTCGTCGAACGGCGCCAGATCGACGATGTGCAGCAGCAATCCGGTGCGCTGCAGGTGCCGCAGGAACTGGTGCCCGAGGCCTGCGCCTTCGGCCGCGCCCTCGATCAGCCCGGGGATGTCCGCGATCACGAAGCTACGGCTCGGCCCGACGCGCACGACGCCGAGGTTCGGCGCGAGCGTCGTGAACGGATAATCGGCAATTTTCGGCTTCGCGTTCGACACCGACGAAATGAATGTGGATTTGCCCGCGTTCGGCATGCCGAGCAGGCCCACGTCGGCCAGCACCTTCAGTTCGAGCCGCACCATCCGGCGCTCGCCCGGCTTGCCGTCGGTCTTCTGGCGCGGTGCGCGGTTGGTGCTGGACTTGAAGTGCAGATTGCCGAGCCCGCCCGCGCCGCCGGCCGCCACCAGCACGCGCTGGTCGTGCTCGGTCAGATCGGCGATCAGCTCGCCGGTTTCCATGTCCGTGATGGCGGTACCGACCGGCATGCGCAGCGTGATGTCGTCGCCGCCCTTGCCATAGCAGTCCGAGCCGCGGCCGTTCTCGCCGTTGCGCGCCTGATGCTTTTTCGCATACCGGTAGTCGATCAGCGTGTTGATGTTGCGGTCCGCCACCGCATAGACGCTGCCGCCGCGGCCGCCGTCGCCGCCGTCGGGGCCGCCGAACGGAACGAACTTCTCGCGGCGCATCGACGCGCTGCCATCCCCTCCGTCGCCGGCGATGACCTCAATCCTCGCTTCGTCAATGAACTTCATGCGTCACTCCGTCCCGTGTTTGCTGCTATTTTGCCGCGCGCGCCCGGCGTTGACCAATCGTCCGAATGGCCAGGCGCAGCCGGCTTCACTGCCCGCCGCGCCGCGCACTTCCAATGAAAAAGGCCCCGCCAACTTCGCGGGGCCTTTTGCTTCCGGTCCTGAAGCCCGTGTCTGAAAGACTCAGGCTGCTGCCGGGACGACGCTCACCACGTGCTTCTTCGCGGCGCCTTTGGTCGAGAACCGGACGTGGCCGTCGGTCAGCGCGAACAGCGTGTGATCCTTGCCGATACCGACGTTCTCGCCCGGGTGCATGCGCGTGCCGCGCTGACGCACGATGATGCCGCCAGCGTTGATTGCCTGACCGCCGTACACTTTCACGCCGAGACGCTTCGACTCGGAGTCGCGGCCGTTACGCGATGAACCGCCTGCCTTTTTGTGTGCCATTTGATCGCTCCTTACCCGTTGCGCTTACGCGTTGATCGCGTCGATGCGCAGTTCGGTGTAGTTCTGGCGGTGGCCGCCATGCTTCTGGTAGTGCTTCCGGCGCCGCATCTTGAAGATCGTCACTTTGGCGTGACGGCCGTGAGATACGACGGTAGCCTTGACGGAAGCCCCACTGACCAGTGGCGTACCGAACTTGATCGATTCGCCTTCGCCCACTGCGAGCACCTGGTCGAGCGTGATTTCTGCGTCAATGTCTGCCGGTATCTGTTCTACTTTAAGTTTTTCGCCGACAGCAACCTTGTACTGCTTGCCGCCGGTTTTTATGACCGCGTACATTGAGAACCTCACTCTGTGTCCATTTTTCCGACGCACCGCGCGCGGAAACCCGTGATTATACATAGAGTTAGCGCCCCGGTCAAAGTCGATCGACGGGCGCCGCCCGGGGCCGCGGCAGGCCCGCCCGGCGGGCGTCGCAGCGCCGGCCTCACGGCCTGTGCCACGGCGGCGGCGCGATTCGCCTTATAATTCGCGGCACTACCCCATTGCGCCATCATGTCGTCGACCGCCACCTCCGCTCCCAACGCCGCCAGCCTGCTCGCTCCGATCGCCGAAGACATGGAGCAGGTCAATCGCGTCATCCGGCAACGTCTGGCGTCCGACGTGATGCTGATCAACCAGATCTCCGAGTACATCATCGGAGCAGGCGGCAAACGTCTGCGGCCCGCGCTCTTGCTGCTCGTCGCCGGCGCGCTCGGCGAGCGCACCGGCTACCGCCACGAGCTCGCGGCGGTCGTGGAGTTCATCCACACGGCGACGCTGCTGCACGACGACGTGGTCGACGAGTCCGATCTGCGGCGGGGCCGCCAGACCGCCAACGCGCTGTTCGGCAACGCCGCGAGCGTGCTGGTGGGCGACTTCCTGTATTCGCGTTCGTTCCAGATGATGGTCGGCGTCGGCAAGATGCGGGTGATGGAAATTCTCGCCGAGGCAACCAACGTCATTTCCGAAGGCGAAGTGCTGCAACTGCTGAACATGCACGACGCCGACGTCGACGAAACCCGCTACATGCAGGTGATTCGCTACAAGACCGCCAAGCTGTTCGAGGCGGCCGCGCAACTCGGCGCGGTGCTGGCGGGCGTCGATGCGACGACCGAGGCTGCGGCGGCGGAGTTCGGCCGGCGCATCGGCACCGCGTTCCAGATCATGGACGACTGGCTCGACTACACCGGCACCCCCGAGTCGATGGGCAAGAACGCCGGCGACGATCTGCGCGAAGGCAAGCCGACGCTGCCGCTCATCTACCTGATCGAACGCGGCACGCCCGAGCAGGCGGCACTCGCCCGCGAGGCGATCGTGCACGGCGGCACCGACCGGTTCGAAACCATTTTCGACGCGATCACGCGTTCCGGCGCGCTCGATCACACGCTGGACTGCGCGAAGAAAGAAGCACAGGCCGCGGCCGCCGCAATTTCTGTGTTCCCAGATTCCATTTTCAAAGAAAGCCTGCTAGAATTATGTTCTTACTCGACGACAAGACAGTCTTGAACGAGACCAAACGTCCAAGTCAGTCCACGTTGAGTACAAGCAGGACCAGATCGGGGTGTAGCTTAGCCTGGTAGAGCGCTACGTTCGGGACGTAGAGGCCGGAGGTTCGAATCCTCTCACCCCGACCAGATTTGCGAAAAACCGCGCAGCGTTGCGCGGTTTTTTTTCGTCCCGTGTTTTTGTCCGGCCCGCCTGTTTGCAGGCAGCCCGCCGCGGCCCCGGACTCCCGGCCATCCGGCCAGGTTGAGCCGTCAAGGCCCTCTGCTATAGTCTCCCCATCCCTGCCCCTGCCTCTACGCGACACGTGGAACAACTACCCTTATGGGCGCAGATCGCCGCAGTTTTCCTGCTGCTGATCTGCTCCAGCTTCTTTTCCATCTCCGAAACGGCCATGATGGCGCTCAACCGCCATCGCCTGAAACACCTGTCGAACCAGGGCGCGCTCGGCGCGCGCACGACTCAGGGCCTGCTCGCCCGCACCGATCAGCTGCTGAGCGTGATCCTGATCGGCAACAATCTGTTCAACACGATCATTCCGGTCCTGACGACATCGCTCGCGATCCACACGTTCGGCCGCAACAGCCTCGTGCTGTCGATCGCAACCGGCATTGTCGCGTTCCTGATCATCGTATTCGCGGAAATCACGCCGAAGATCGTCGGCGCGACGTACCCGGAGAAAATCGCGCTGCCCGCGAGCCTGCTCATCGCGCCGCTGATGCGCGCGACGCGCCCGGTGGTCTGGTTCGTCAACCTGTTTGCGAACGGCATCCTGCGCCTGCTGCACATCAATACGAAAGGCGCGCGCGACCAGCGCCTGTCGAACGAGGAGTTGCGCACCATCGTGCTCGAGTCCGGCAGCTTCATGCCGACCAAGCACCGCAGCATCCTGCTCAACCTGTTCGATCTCGAGAACATCTCGGTCGACGACGTCATGATCCCGCGGCGGCGCATCGAGGCCCTCGACCTCGACGCGCCGTTCGACCAGATCCTGAACCAGCTCGAAACCTGCTATCACAACAAGCTGATTGTGTATCAGGGCGACATCGACCGCGTGCTCGGCGTTCTGCACGTGCGCAAGACACTGGCGGCGCTACACAACCAGGAACTCGAGCGCGAAACGCTGCGCGAACTGCTCGCGGAGCCCTACTTCGTGCCGAGCGGCACCGCGGCCTTGCAGCAATTGCAGTTCTTTCAGGAAACCCGTCAGCGCGTCGCGCTGGTGGTCAACGAATACGGCGAAATGCAGGGGCTCGTCACGCCGGAAGACATCATCGAGGAACTGATCGGCGAATTCACCACGTCGATACCGCGCGGCACCGGCTCGCGCAGCGGCTGGAACGACGCCGGCGAATGCATCGTCGCCGGCAGCATGCCGCTGCGCGAACTGAACCGGTGGCTCCAGCTCGCGTTGCCGACCGACGGCCCGAAGACGCTCAACGGACTCATCCTCGAAATGCTCGAAGAGATTCCCGACGGCGACGTGTGCGTGCAGATCGGCGATACGCGCCTCGAAGTACTGCGCAGCGACGATCAGGCCGTACGCACCGTGAAGATTTTCCGCCCGGCTGCGCACCATCCCGGCAAAGCCGTCCGAGCCGCACGGCGGTGAACCAGCGGACCGGCCGTTAGCCGGACGGCCGAATGGCGGCACGCCGCCGCTCCCCGGAAGATGGAACCGTCCTGTTACCGAGGCGGCTCACGGCCGGTTTCCATGTCGACTTCCCCTTCTTCGTCCCTGCCTGACGCTGCCGTGCGCGCGCCAGCCGGCGCGTCGCACGCGTTTGCGGGCTTGCACCACGACGACGCCGACGGCGCGCCGGCCGTCCGCCTGCTCACCGAAACATTGCGCGAAGCGGCGCGACGCAATGCCTCCGATCTGCACGTCGAGCCCATGGAACAGGGCTGGCGCATGCGGATGCGCATCGACGGCGTGCTGCATCCGATCGCACCCGCGCCGCCCGCCCATCTGCGCGATGCATTCGTCACCCGCGTGAAAGTGCTCGCGCGCATGGACATCGCCGAGCGGCGCATCCCGCAAGACGGCCGGCTGCGCATGAACACGGCACCGGGCCGCTTCGAGGATTACCGCGTGAACTCGCTGCCGACCCTGTTCGGCGAAAAGCTCGTACTGCGCCGACTCGAAGGCCTGCCCGCCACGCTCGCGCTCGACTCGCTCGGCCTCGATCCGCAGCAGCAAGGCACGGTGCAAGCCGCCATCGGCGCACCGCACGGACTCATCCTCGTCACCGGTCCGACGGGGAGCGGCAAAACCCTGTCGCTGTACTGCTTTTTGCAGAAACTCAACGGCGAGGAGCGCAACCTGTGTTCGGTGGAAGATCCCGCTGAAATCCAGCTCGCCGGCGTCAACCAGGTCGGCGTGCGCGAAAAGGCCGGGCTCACGTTCGCGGTGGCGCTGCGTGCGCTCCTGCGGCAAGATCCGGACGTCATCATGGTTGGCGAGATTCGCGACGAGGAAACCGCGGACGTCGCCGTCAAAGCCGCCCAGACGGGTCACCTCGTGCTCTCCACGCTGCATACGAACGACGCGCCTACTGCAGTGGCACGCCTGATCGACATCGGCGTCGCACCGTACAACCTCGCCGCCGCGCTGCGCATGGTCACCGCGCAACGCCTCGTCAGGCGGCTCTGCACCGCGTGCCGCACCCCGGCGCCGCAATCGCGCGCCGCGCTGCATGCGGCAGGCTTTGCGCACGCCGAGTGCGACGGCTGGCATCCCTACGCCGCGGCAGGCTGCGACGCGTGCCACGGCATCGGCTACCGGGGGCGCGTCGGCATTCACCAGGTGATGCCGGTCTCGGATCCGATGCGTGAGCTGGTCGTCGCCAACGCCGGCACCCAGGCGCTGACCCGTCTTGCCGCCGCCGAAGGTGTCGGCACGCTGCGCGCGGCCGCACTCGCACGGGTGCGCGACGGCACGACGAGCCTCGCCGAGGCGCTAAGCGCCACCGAGGCCGCATGAGCACGGGATCAGCAGGTACTGCGGCGCCGGAACTGCGCTTTGCGTGGCGCGGCGTCGATGCCGCCAACATCACGCGCCGCGGCACGCTGATCGCGCCCGACGAAGCCAGCGCCCGTGCCATGCTCAAGCGCGACAAGCTGTTCGTCGTCGAGCTGGCTGCCCGCGGACCCGCACCGCGCCCACGCGCACGCGGCGCGGACGTGACCCGTTTCACGCGCCAACTGGCGAGCCTGCTGCGCGCCGGTCTGCCGCTCGCGCCGTCGCTCGAACTGCTCGCGCAGGCGGGCGCGCCGCGCCAGCAGGGTATGGCGCGCATCGTGCGCGCCCTCGCGCGGGACATCACGAGCGGTCTCGCATTCTCCGCGGCATTGGCGCGTCACCCGCTGCCGTTCAACGCGCTCTATTGCCAGCTCGTCGCAGTCGGCGAGGCGGCGGGCGCACTGCCCACGGTGCTCGCACGCCTCGCGGACGACCGCGAACGCGCGGCAGCGCAACGCGCAAAGGTGAAAGCCGCGCTGACCTATCCGGTCGCGATCCTGCTGCTCGCCGTGGCGATCACCGCTGCGCTGCTGATCTGGGTCGTGCCGACGTTCAAGCAGATCTTCGACGGCTTCGGCGCACGCCTGCCCGCGCCCACCCTCGTGGTCCTCGCGCTGTCGGCCGCCGCGGCGCGCTGGAGCGTGCCCGCGCTTGTCGTCGCGAGCGCGGCCGGCTTCGCCTGCGCGTGGGTGCTGCGACGCTCTCCGCCCGCGCGCCTCGCCGCAGCTCGGCTTGCACTGCATCTGCCGATCGCCGGCCCGCTGTTGTCGACGCTGTGCGCGGCACGCTGGAGCCGCGCGCTCGGCACGCTGCTCTCGGCAGGCACCCCGCTCGCCGACGCGCTCGACTCCCTGACTCACGCAACCGGCAATGCGCTGTTCGACCGCGCGTCCGTCGCGATTGCCGCGCGGCTTCGCCGCGGCGAGCGACTCGCCGCCGCGATGCAGGCGCAATCCTGCTTCCCTGCGGAAGTGGTGCAGCCCATCGCGATCGCGGAGGAATCGGGCGCGCTAGACACCATGCTAATCGACGTCGCATCGCTAAGCGATCGTCAGGTTGACGAAAAGATCGGCACGCTCTCCAGTCTGTGCGAACCGCTCGTCATCGCGGTGCTCGGCGCACTGGTCGGCGGCCTTGTCATCGCGATGTATCTTCCCATCATTCAACTCGGAAACGTGGTGTAGGATCGCAGCCACACCCTTTACACGATGCCGCCCCTCGCCCCGCCCGTGCCCGATACCTACGCCACCCTGCATGCCGGCCGTCTCGCCGCCGGCTATTGCACTGCTCTCGGCATGCTGCCGGCCGGCCTGCAGATCGCGCTGGCGATCCTCGTCGGGCTGACGATCGGCAGTTTCCTGAATGTCGTCGTGCACCGTCTGCCCATCATGCTCGAGCGCGCCTGGCGCGCCGAAGCCAGCGACGTGTCCGGCGAGCCGCCGGCCGACGACGGCCTGCCCGCGCGTTACAACCTGTGCGTACCGCGCAGCGCGTGCCCTCATTGCGGACACGTGCTGCGCGCGTGGGAAAACATCCCGCTGCTCAGCTATCTGTGGCTGCGCGGCCGTTGCTCGGCTTGCCACGCGCACGTGAGCGTGCGCTATCCGCTGCTCGAGATCGCGGGCGCGATTCTCGCGGTCGGCGCGTGGGTCCGGTTCGGTCCGAGTTTCGCCGCCCTCGCCGCATTCGGCCTGTGCGCAACGCTGCTGGCGATGAGCGCAATCGATATCGACACGCATCTGCTGCCCGATTCGATGACGTTGCCGCTGCTGTGGGCCGGACTGATCGTCAACTTCGACAGCCTGTTTGCGCATCTGCACGATGCGGTCGCGGGCGCGATCGCCGGCTACCTGGTGCTATGGGCCGTGCACTGGCTGTTCAAGCTCGTGCGCGGTATCGACGGCATGGGCTATGGCGATTTCAAGCTGCTGGCCGCGCTCGGTGCGTGGCTCGGCTGGGCCGCGTTGCCGCAGATCATGCTGATCGCCGCCGTGACCGGAGCGCTGTTCGGGCTCGCGGCAACCTGGCGCGGACGCATGCGCTTCGCGGAACCGCTGCCGTTCGGCCCGTTTCTGGCCGCGGGTGGTGCCATTACGCTGTTCGCCGGCACCCCGTTCTATCTCGCGCTCGGAGGCTGACGCATGTTCGCAGTGGGGCTCACAGGCGGCATCGGCAGCGGCAAGTCGACCGTCGCGGACCTGTTTGCGGCGCGCGGGGCCGTCATCGTCGATACCGACCTGATTGCGCATCGGATCACCGCGCCGAACGGCGCCGCCATGCCGCAGATCGCGGCCGAGTTCGGCGCCGCGTTTATCGCCGCCGACGGCTCGCTCGACCGCGCGCGCATGCGCTCGCTCGTGTTCAGCGACGAAACCGCGCGCCACCGCCTCGAAACCATCACGCATCCGCTCATCCGCGCCGAAACCGAGCGGGCGCGGATGAGCGCGCAGGGCCCTTACGTGATGCTCGTCGTGCCATTGCTGGTCGAATCCGGCAGCTGGACAGCGCGCGTGAACCGCGTGCTGGTGGTGGATTGCGGCGTCGAAACGCAGATTGCCCGCGTGATGCGGCGCAACGGCTTCGACCGCGAGCAGGTCGTCGCGATCATCGCTCGTCAGGCGACGCGCGAAGCGCGGCTCGCAGCCGCCGACGACGTGATCGTCAACGAGCACACATCGCCCGATGCGCTGGGTGCACAGGTGGAGGTGCTGCATCACCGCTATCTGACGTTGGCGAGCACGTAGAACACGCGCGTGCCCGTGCCCGAACCATCGCAAAACACGCTTGAAAATGCCCCAAAGCGAGCCGAAATAGTGTGTGATTGCTAGGGTAGTCCCACAGCATTAGAATGTCCTGCATTCCTGTCACCGACCACGCCCGAGGCGAGCCCGCTTGATTCTTTACGAGTATCCGTTCAACGAGCGAATCAGGACGCTGCTGCGCCTCGAAGACCTGTTCGAGCGCTTCACGTTCTTTCTGACTCAGGAAGATCCGCGGGAGCACCATGTCGCGCTGACCACCTTGTTCGAAATCGCCGAGGTCGCCGGGCGCGCGGATCTGAAATCGGATCTGATGAAGGAGCTCGAGCGGCAGCGCCAGACGCTGGCCCCCTTCCGCGGCAATCCGGGTATCGAACAGAATGCGCTCGAAGCAGTGCTTGGCGAAATCGAACAAACCCTCGCCGGCCTGTCCCAGATGCAAGGCAAAACCGGCCAGCATCTGGCGGACAACGAGTGGCTGGCCAGTATCCGCAGCCGTGCGATCATCCCGGGCGGCACCTGCAAGTTCGACCTGCCGTCGTACTACGCCTGGCAGCAGTCCCACGCCGAGCAGCGCCGGCAGGATATCGCCAAGTGGGTAACCCCCCTGCTGCCGCTGCGCGATGCCGCGGCGATCGTGCTGCGCCTCGCGCGCGAATCCGGCCAGGCGTCGAAAGTGATGGCGATGCAGGGCAGCTATCAGCAGATGCTGTCCGGTCGCACGTACCAGCTGATGCAGGTGCGGGTGGCACCGGAATTGCGGGTCATCCCGGAAGCGAGCGCGAACAAATACATGCTGTGGGTGCGCTTTACGGTCCAGGACGGCGATCTGCGTCCGCGCGCGGTCGACGTGGACGTACCGTTCCAGCTCACGCTGTGCAGCCTGTAGCCCCGAGAACGGCCTTTCCCCCACTCAACCGATTCCGTCGTCCACCGACTGTCTGAACGAATGATCACCGTCGTCAAATGCCCGACCTGCGGCAAGGAAGTGCGCTGGGTCCCCGAAAACCGCTTCCGCCCGTTCTGTTCCGAACGGTGCAAGCAGATCGACATGGGCGCGTGGGCCGCCGAAAAGTACCGGATCGGCAATCCGGACGAACCGACGCCCTCTGACGATACCGGCAGCGGCGAATCCACGCCGCATTGATCTAGCGCTTCTCAGCGGCAAGCCATTCGAGCACCGGGATCGTCGCCGGCAGCAGCGGCGCGACGTCCGCCGGCAGCGTCTGCCAGACGAACGCCTGGCCCTCGCGTCCATGAGGCTCGCCGCGCCACTGCGTCACCTTGCAGAAATACAGGCGCACGTACGCATGCGGATAATCGTGTTCGAGCGTATGCCACCGGTGACTCGCGTCGACCTCGATGCCGAGTTCCTCGTGCAACTCGCGCGCCAGCGCGGCCTCGACCGATTCGCCCGGCTCCAGCTTGCCGCCCGGAAACTCCCAGTAACCTTCGTAGGGCTTGCCGGCGGGCCGCTGCGCGAGCAGGTAGCGTCCATCCGGCTGAACCAGCACGCCGACGGCCACTTCCGTGACCGGACGGCCCGACGGGCCCGATGCGCTCGATGCGCTCGATGCGCCTGTCATGCCTGCGCCTTGCGTCCCGACCAGTCGCGCGCGAACTGCCATGCGACACGGCCCGAGCGGGAGCCGCGCTCCAGCGCCCAGACGAGCGCGTCGCCGCGCGCGGCCTCGACCTCGGCGGCATTGCAGCCGAAGTGCTGCAGCCAGTGGCCGACAATCGTCAGGTAGTCGTCCTGCTTGAACGGGTAGAAGCTGACCCACAGGCCGAACCGCTCGGATAACGAAATCTTCTCTTCGACGACCTCGCCCGGATGAATCTCGCCATCGGGCATGTGCCGGTACGACTCGTTGTCGCTCATGTACTCGGGCAGCAGATGCCGGCGGTTCGACGTTGCGTAGATCAGCACGTTGTCGGACTGCGCGGCGATGGAACCGTCGAGCGCGACCTTCAGCGCCTTGTAGCCCGACTCGCCGTCCTCGAACGACAGATCGTCGCAAAAAATGATGAAGCGCTCCGGGCGCTGCGCGATCAGATCGACGATATCGCCCAGGTCGTGCAGGTCATCCTTGTCCACTTCGATCAGCCGCAAGCCGTCTTTCGCATACGCGTTCAGGCAAGCCTTGATCAGCGACGACTTGCCGGTCCCGCGCGCGCCCGTCAGCAGCACGTTGTTGGCCGGATTGCCGAGCACGAACTGACGCGTGTTCTGCTCGATCAGGCCTTTCTGCCGGTCGATGTTCTGCAGGTCGCCGAGCGTGATGGTGGAGATGGCCGGCACCGGCTGCAGGTAGCCGCGCCCCTGGCGCTTGCGCCAGCGATACGCAATCGCCGCGGACCAGTCGATCTCGGGCGCGGCGGGCGGAAGCATCGCTTCCAGACGGCCGAGCACATTCTCGGCGCGCGACAGAAACTGTTCGAGTTTATCCATGACCTGAAAAGGGACGTGAGCGCAGACGGCTCGATGACTCAGGAACGATAGTCAGCGTTGATGCTGACGTACTCATGCGACAGATCGCAGGTCCAGATCGTCGCCTGCGCGTCGCCGCGGCCCAGCACGACGCGGATCGCAATCTCGGCCTTCTTCATCACGCGCTGGCCGTCTTCCTCGCGGTAGTCGGGGTTGCGGCCGCCGGCCCTGGCGACCAGTACGTCGTCGAGGTACAGATCGATCTTGCCGACGTCGAGATCGGTCACGCCGGCATAGCCGATGGCGGCGAGAATCCGGCCCAGGTTCGGGTCGGACGCATAGAAAGCGGTCTTGACGAGCGGCGAGTGGCCGATCGCATACGCGATCTGGCGGCATTCCGCCACGTTCGCGCCACCTTCCACGTGCACCGTGATGAATTTGGTCGCACCCTCGCCGTCGCGGACGATCAGTTGCGCGAGCGTCTGCGCGAGTTCGGTGACCGCGTCGCGCAGCACCGCGTAGGCAGGCGAATCCGTCGAGGTAACCGGCGGCAGGCTCGATTTGCCCGAGGCAATCAGGATGAACGAGTCGTTGGTCGACGTATCGCCGTCGATCGTGATGCAGTTGAACGAGCGGTCCGCCACGTGCTTGACGAGCGCGTCGAGGACCGGTTGGGACACGGCGGCGTCGAACGCGAGAAAACCGAGCATCGTCGCCATGTTCGGCTTGATCATGCCGGCGCCCTTGCTGATGCCGGTGAGCGTGACCGTGTGCCCGTCGATCATGACCTGGCGCGACGCGGCCTTCGCGAGCGTATCGGTCGTCATGATCGCTTGCGCGGCTTCGTGCCAGTGGCTTGCCCGACGATTCGCGAGCGCGGCGGGCAACCCCGCCTTCAGGCGATCGATCGGCAGCGGCTCGAGAATCACGCCCGTCGAAAACGGCAGAACCTGCTCCGGCGCGATGCCAGCGAGCCGCGCCAGTTCGACGCAGGTCTCGCGCGCATGCGCGAGCCCCGGCTCGCCGGTGCCCGCATTCGCGTTGCCGGTGTTCACGACCAGCGCGCGAATGCCGCTGCCGCCCTCGCGCACGCGTGCGAGATGCGCGCGGCAGACCGTCACCGGCGCCGCACAAAACCGGTTGGACGTGAACACGCCCGCCACGGTCGCCCCTTCGTCGACGGACACGACCAGCAGATCCTTGCGGTTCGGCTTGCGGATGTTCGCCTCCGCCCAGCCGAGCGTAACGCCGGCGACCGGATGAAGTTGGGCGGGATCGATCGAGGGGAAATTGACAGCCATGGTCGCGACCTGTCGAAGTTGAAAATGCCGGCATCGAGCCGGCACCGGGAAATCAGACAAGGCAGTGACGACGGGCGTCGCCCTGCCGGGAACTCGCCAGCTCGGCGCTGGATGAAACGACGCGGCGCGCCCGGCGCGCCGCCTGCATTACGCCTAGGCGATCTTGCCGTGGCACTGCTTGTACTTCTTGCCGCTGCCGCACGGGCACGGGTCGTTGCGGCCCACCTTCGGCACCGCGTCGCCACCCGGCTCCGAACCGGCGCGCACGCCGACATGGCTCATTGCGTCGCCGATCATCGCGGCCGTGGCGGCCTCGGCGGCCGCCGGCGCACCGGCTTCGGCAAATTCGGCATGGCGGAACTCGACGTTTTCGAGGTGACTGCCCTGCTCCTCGTATTCCTCCGCCGCCATCTCCAGCTGTTCGGCCGACTGGATCTGCACGTTCATCACGATCCGCGTTACTTCGAGCTTGACCGATTCGAGCATCGACGCGAACAGTTCGAACGCCTCGCGCTTGTACTCCTGCTTCGGGTTCTGCTGCGCATAACCGCGCAGGTGGATGCCCTGGCGCAGATGGTCGAGCGCGGCGAGGTGCTCGCGCCAGCTGCGGTCGAGCGTCTGCAGCATGATCGAGCGCTCGAAGTTGCTGAACTGCTCGCGGCCGACCAGTTCCACCTTGGCTTCGTACGCCTCGTCGGCTGCGCCCACCACGGACTCGACGATGTCCTCGACGGTGATCGACGACGACTCGTTGATCATTTCCTGGATCGCGAGATCGAGCTGCCACTCGTTGCGCAGCACTTCCTCCAGTTCCGGCACGCTCCACTGCTCTTCGATGCTGGCGGCGGGCACGAACTGGTGAACGATGTCGGTGACCACGCCGTGTCGCATCGCGCCGATCGTCTCGGTGATGTCGTGCGCTTCGAGCAGCTCGTTACGCTGCTGGTAGATCACCTTGCGCTGGTCGTTCGCGACGTCGTCGTATTCCAGCAATTGCTTGCGGATATCGAAGTTGCGCGCTTCGACCTTGCGCTGCGCCGATTCGATCGAGCGCGTGACGATGCCCGCCTCGATCGCTTCGCCCTCGGGCATCTTCAGACGGTCCATGATCGCGCGCACGCGGTCGCCGGCGAAGATGCGCAGCAGCGAATCTTCGAGCGACAGGTAGAAGCGCGACGACCCGGGGTCGCCCTGGCGCCCGGCGCGCCCGCGCAACTGGTTGTCGATCCGGCGGGACTCGTGCCGCTCGGTGCCGATGATGTGCAGGCCGCCCGCCGCCTTGACCTGGTCGTGCAGCGTCTGCCATTCGTCGTGCAGTTGCTTGATGCGGCGCTGCTTCTCGTCGTCCGACACCGACGGATCGGCCTCGATGATCGATGCCTGCTTTTCGGCGTTGCCGCCGAGCACGATGTCGGTGCCGCGGCCCGCCATGTTCGTTGCGATCGTCACGCGCTTCGGCCGGCCGGCTTCCGCGACGATCTCCGCCTCGCGCGCGTGCTGCTTCGCGTTCAGCACTTCGTGCGGCAGGCTGGCCTGCGTGAGCAGATGCGACAGCAATTCGGAGTTTTCGATCGACGTGGTGCCGACCAGCACCGGCTGGCCGCGCTCGTGGCAATCGCGAATGTCGCGGATCACCGCGTCGTAGCGCTCCTTGGCGGTCTTGTAGATCTGATCCTGCTTGTCGATCCGTTTCGGCGGGCGGTTGGTCGGAATCACGACCGTTTCGAGCCCGTAGATTTCGTTGAACTCGTACGCTTCAGTGTCAGCGGTGCCGGTCATGCCCGACAGCTTCGCATACATGCGGAAGTAGTTCTGGAACGTGATCGACGCGAGCGTCTGGTTCTCGCTCTGGATTTTCACGTGCTCTTTCGCTTCGACGGCCTGATGCAGGCCGTCGGACCAGCGGCGACCGGCCATCAGACGGCCGGTGAACTCGTCGACGATGACTACTTCGCCGTTCTGCACCACGTAGTGCTGGTCCTTGAAGAACAGCGTATGCGCGCGCAACGCCGCATACACGTGGTGCATCAGCGTGATGTTCTGCGGTGCGTACAGGCTCTCGCCCTCGCCGATCAGCCCCCATTCGGCAAGCAGGCGCTCGGCCTTTTCGTGACCCGACTCGGTGAGGAAAACCTGGCGCCCTTTTTCGTCCAGCGTGTAGTCACCCGGCTTTTCGACGCCGGTGCCATCCGCCTTCTCCTCGCCGATCTGGCGCTCCAGCAGCGGGGGCAGCGCGTTCATCCGCACGTACAGCTCGGTGTGATCTTCGGCCTGGCCGGAAATGATCAGCGGCGTGCGCGCCTCGTCGATCAGGATCGAGTCCACTTCGTCGACGACCGCGAAATTGAGCGCCCGCTGCACGCGCGCCTCGGTCTCGTAGACCATGTTGTCGCGCAGGTAGTCGAAACCGAACTCGTTGTTGGTGCCGTACGTGATGTCCGCCGCGTAAGCCTGCTGCTTCAGCGCATGGTCCATCTGCGACAGATTGATGCCGACCGACAGCCCGAGGAAGTTGTACAGGCGCCCCATCCACTCGGCGTCACGCTGCGCGAGGTAGTCGTTGACGGTGATCACGTGCACGCCGCGCCCGGACAGCGCGTTCAGGTACGCGGCGAGCGTCGCGACCAGCGTCTTGCCCTCGCCGGTGCGCATTTCCGCGATCTTGCCGTAGTGCAGCACCATCCCGCCGATCAGCTGGACGTCGAAGTGCCGCATCTTCAGCACCCGCCGGCTCGCCTCGCGACAGACGGCGAACGCCTCGGGCAACAGGCGGTCGAGCGATTCGCCGTTCGCGACGCGCTGGCGAAACTCGGCGGTCTTGTCGCGCAGTTGGTCATCCGTCAATTGCTCGATCTGCGGCTCGAGCGCATTGATCGCCGCGACGGTCTTTTGATATTGCTTGACGAGCCGCTGATTGCGGCTGCCAAAAATCTTCTGTAGAAAACCGGTGGTCATCGGATCGTTTCAGCGTCGCGGCTTCGGCGGGTTTCCGACATGCGGTGGCCCCGCATGCCAGCCCGGGGTCGGAGTGCCTCGGCGGCTTAGTCCAGGAGTGAATTCGAATCGTGCATTTTAGCACGCGCCCCAGCCTGCGCCCGTGTCGCCGCAGTGACGTGAAATCGACCCGGACCGGGCGCCGCAAACGCAGGCGGCACGTGGGCGACGCGGTACAATCGGGGCCGGAGAGCGCGGCTGCGCCCTCGTCACCCTGACTTCGTCCATGAGCCGTTCCCCGTCTTTTTCAAGGCCGTCCCGTCACGCCAGCGCGCAACCGGTCGCCGAGGTGCTGCGGCGCACCGACGCGTTCGCTGCGCTGCGCGCCGGCGTCGAGCAGATCGCCGCGCTCGGACAGGATCTCGCCCAACTGCTGCCCGACTATCTCGCGGCGAGCGTCGAACCGGGGTTCATCAAGGAAGGGACTCTGACACTATTTGCGGCGCACAACGCGCTCGCGGCCCGGCTGCGGCACCTCGAACCCAGGCTGGTGGCGGAGTTGCAGCAACGTGGCTGGGCGATCGAGGGGTTGAGGATCCGGGTGCGTCCGCAACCGGTGAAGGAACCGCCGCGCCCCAAGACCGCACGCATGACGCCCGCCGGCGCGGCCGCGCTGCAGACGCTCAGCGAATCGCTGCCGGCGTCGCCGCTGCAGGCGGCGCTTGCGCGGATGGCCGCGCGCCACGGCCGCACCGGCGGCCAGAAAGCATAAGCGGCCCGGTAGGGCCGCTCACATGGGATCACGCCGGGGGCGCCTGCTCGGCCCGCACGCTCAGGCGAACGCAGTCTGCGTGTCGTACGCGAAGCCGCGCGGCGCGTTCTGCGTGTCGTCGAAAGTGACGATTTCGTAGGCGTCCTCGTGCCTCAGCAACTCGCGCAGCAGCGCGTTGTTCAGACCGTGGCCCGACTTGTACGCGGTGTACGACGCGAGCAGCGGATGGCCGACCACATACAGGTCGCCGATCGCGTCGAGCATCTTGTGCTTGACGAACTCGTCGTCGTAGCGCAGCCCGTCGTTGTTCAGGATGCGGTACTCGTCGAGCACGATGGCGTTGTCCATGCTGCCGCCGCGCGCGAGACCGAGTTCGCGCATCATCTCGACTTCGTGCGCGAAACCGAACGTGCGCGCGCGCGCGATGTCGCGCACGTATGACGTTTGCGCGAAATCCACTTCGAGCGCCTGGCCGGTCTTGTCGACCGCCGGATGGCGGAAGTCGATCGTGAACTTCAGCTTGAAGCCGAAGAACGGATCGAGGCGTGCAAATTTGTCGCCCTCGCGGATTTCGACCGGCTTCGTGACCTTGACGAACTTCTTCGCCGCGTTCTGCTCCTCGATACCCGCCGACTGGATCAGAAACACGAACGACGCCGCGCTGCCGTCCATGATCGGGATTTCTTCGGCCGTCACGTCGACATAAAGGTTGTCGATGCCGAGGCCGGCGCATGCCGACATCAGGTGCTCGATCGTCGATACGCGCGCACCGTCCTTCTGCAGCACCGAAGCGAGGCGGGTATCGCCGATGGCCATCGCGGACGCGGGAATATCCACCGGCTGCGCCAGATCGACGCGCGAGAACACGATGCCCGTATCCGGGGCCGCCGGACGAAGCGTCAATTCGACCTTGCGGCCCGAGTGCAGGCCGATGCCGACGGTCTTGACGATCGATTTGATGGTGCGCTGCTTCAACATGGTGATCTTCTATTCGATTTAAAATCCCAATCGAGACTTTTTAACTCATAGCCCGCAGTATACTCCATTACCCTGGGGCACGATGTTGCAATGCACGTATCAATCTGTTTCGGTGCATTACCCGCCCCGCGACGCATGGCGGGCCGACGCCCGGAACGGAGGCGTTTCCGGTTGCCGGCCCGCGTTACGGCTTGTCACATGAATGCCATCCTGCCGTTGCCCCGGCACAACGCGGTGCAGGAGCCGGGCAGGCGTGCCTTCAGGACGGATTCAACGTCGCAAGCATGCTTTGCGCATCGCTGACTTCGAACTTGCCCGGTGCTTCGACGTGCAACGCCTTGACCACGCCGTCGTCGACCACCATTGCGTAGCGCTGGGAACGGATTCCCATGCCGCGCGCAGACAAGTCCTGTTCCAGACCGAGCGCCCGCGTGAAAGCTGCACTTCCGTCCGCCACCATGCGCACCTTGCCCGAGGTGCGCTGGTCGCGTCCCCACGCGCCCATCACGAACGCGTCGTTGACGGACACGCACCAGATCGCGTCGATGCCGGCTGCGCGAAACTGCCCGGCATATTCGACATAACCCGGCACGTGCCTGGCCGAACAGGTCGGCGTGAAGGCGCCCGGCAACCCGAAGATCACCACGCGCCTGCCCGCCGTCTGCTCGCGCACACTGAAGCTGTTCGGCCCGATCGTGCAGCCCTCGCGCTCGTCTTCGACGAATTCGAAAACAAGCGCTTCGGGCAGCGTATCACCCACCTTGATCATGCTCAGTCCTTCCCGTCGATGCGGAGCGTGCCCGCACGCTGCCGTGCCGCGATGGCCCAACGCCACAGAACCCGCCGCCCGAAGCCGGTATCGCTTCCGGCTGCCGTGCGTCCGGACGGTTCCCGCCTCCTGCCTGCTCGCAGGGGGCACCTGTCCTCGCCGCGTATCCGGTCACACGCGGTCTCTGCGTTGTCGTTCCACCCGCCACGCTCGTGCGCCTTTCAGCCATCACACGGCACTCGCCATGCTGCAGCGAAAGGTGCTGCTCCGACGCGTCAGTCGGCCTGCTTGCGCAGGAACGCGGGGATGTCGTACGTGTCGACGCCCTTTTCCTGCAGCGCCTGCACGTGCGACGCCGCGGTGTCGCGCGACGTACGCCACACGGCCGGCGTGTCGAGCGCGCCGTAGTCCGCCGTGGTGGCATGCTGCTGGACACCGTAGCCGTGCTGCACCGCGCCGACCGGCTGGTTGTCCGTGCCGGTGCGCAGCAGCGTCATGGGTGCCGACTGCTGCTTCTTCACCGTGCGGCCCAGTCCGGTTGCGACGACCGTCACGCGCAGCGCGTCACCCATCGCGTCATCGTACACCGCACCGAAAATGACCGTTGCGTCTTCCGCCGCGTAGCTCTTGATCGTGTTCATCACCTCGCGGGTTTCCGACAGACGCAGCGAACGGCTCGACGTGATGTTCACCAGCACGCCGCGCGCCCCCGACAGGTCCACGCCTTCGAGCAGCGGGCTCGCGACCGCCTGCTCGGCAGCGAGCCGCGCGCGGTCGACGCCGGCCACGGTCGCCGTGCCCATCATCGCCTTGCCCTGCTCGCCCATCACCGTCTTCACGTCTTCGAAGTCGACGTTCACCAGACCGTCGACGTTGATGATTTCCGCGATCCCGGCAACGGCATTGTTCAGGACGTCGTCTGCGCACTGGAAGCACTTGTCCATCTCGGCGTCATCGCCCATCACCTCGAACAGCTTGTCGTTCAGCACGACGATCAGCGAGTCGACGTGATCCTCCAGTTGCTGCGAGCCGGCTTCCGCCACGCGCATCCGCTTGCCGCCTTCGAACTCGAACGGCTTGCTGACGACGCCCACGGTCAGAATGCCCATTTCCTTCGCGATCTGCGCGACCACGGGTGCCGCGCCGGTGCCGGTGCCGCCGCCCATGCCGGCGGTGATGAACACCATGTGCGCGCCGCGCAGCCCGTCGGCGATGCGCTCGCGTGCCTCTTCCGCGGCCGCGCGGCCCATTTCCGGCTTCGCGCCCGCGCCCAGGCCCGTGTTGCCGAGCTGGATCACCTGGTTTGCGCGCGAGCGCGACAGCGCCTGCGCGTCGGTGTTCATGACGATGAAATCAACGCCCTGCACACCCTTGTTGATCATGTGCTGCACGGCATTGCCGCCAGCGCCGCCGACCCCAACCACCTTGATGATGGTGCCGTTGGTTTCGGTTTCCAGCATCTGGAATTCCATATTGCCTCCGTCAAGATGAAAAAGTGCTGCCACTCGGCCGTTATTCGGCAGACGATCGGGCAACCGCCTGTCGCGCGCCAGCCGCCGGCACCAGCGCGAATTTCGTCACCTGCTCCGTCACATGCCGCACGGTCCTCAGAAATTGCCGAGGAACCAGTCCTTCATGCGCGTGAAAACCTGCCCCATCGAACCGGATTGCACCGCGACCTTGCGGCCGCGCATGCGCTGCGAACGCCCTTCCACCAGCAGCCCCATCGCCGTCGAAAAACGCGGATTGCGCACCACGTCCGCGAGACCGCCCGCGTACTCGGGCACGCCGATGCGCACCGGCTTCAGGAAGATGTCCTCGCCGAGCTCGACCATGCCGGGCATCATCGACGCGCCGCCGGTGAGCACCACGCCTGAGCTCAGCAGCTCCTCGTAACCCGACTCGCGCACCACCTGCTGCACGAGCGAAAACAGCTCCTCGACGCGCGGCTCGACCACCGCCGCAAGCGCCTGGCGCGACAGCGTGCGCGGCCCGCGCTCGCCGAGCCCCGGCACTTCGATCATTTCGTCCGGATCGGCGAGCGCCTGCTTCGCGATCCCGTAATCGACCTTGATGTCTTCCGCGTCCGGCGTCGGCGTGCGCAGCGCCATCGCGATGTCGCTGGTGATCTGGTCGCCCGCGATCGGGATCACCGCGGTGTGGCGGATTGCGCCTTCGCTGAAGATCGCGATGTCGGTCGTGCCGCCGCCGATGTCGACCAGCACCACGCCGAGTTCCTTCTCGTCCTCGGTGAGCACCGCGAGCGACGACGCGAGCGGCTGCAGGATCAGGTCGTTCACTTCGAGCCCGCAGCGGCGCACGCACTTGACGATGTTCTGTGCCGCGCTCACCGCGCCGGTGACGATGTGCACCTTCACCTCGAGGCGAATGCCGCTCATGCCGATCGGCTCGCGCACGTCCTCCTGACCGTCGATGATGAATTCCTGCGTGAGGATGTGCAGCACCTGCTGATCGGTCGGGATATTGATCGCCTTGGCCGTTTCGATCACGCGCGCGACATCGGCCTGGGTCACCTCCTTCTCCTTGATCGCGACCATCCCGCTCGAATTGAAGCTGCGGATATGGCTGCCGGCGATCCCGGTGAATACGTTCGTGATCTTGCAGTCGGCCATCAGCTCGGCTTCTTCGAGCGCGCGCTGGATCGACTGCACGGTGGCCTCGATGTTCACCACCACGCCTTTCTTGAGCCCCTTCGATTCGCTCTGGCCGAGGCCGATCACCTCGTAGTGGCCTTCGCCCTTCAGCTCCGCGACGACGGCCACGACCTTCGACGTCCCGATGTCGAGGGCGACCAGCAGATCCTTATAGTCTTTACTCATAGCGTGCTCATTGCGAGTGATGTTTCATGACTTCTTGCCCTTGTCGGGGTCGGTGATGAAGCGCATGCCCGCCGCCCGAATCGCAAAACCGTTCGGATAGCGCAAGTCCACGTACTCGATGTCCTTCCCCCAGCGTTGCGTCACCGCGCCCCAGGCCTCGGTCAGACGGTGCACGCGGTCGTACAGCGTCTGTGCATTGCGCTCGCGGCCCAGCTCCACCTGCATCCCGTTCGACAGCTTCACCGTCCACGCGTAGCGCGGCGACAGCGTCACTTCCTGCGGCGTCGCGCCGATCGGCGCAAACCACTTGATGAAGTCGCGGTAGCGCTCCACCACTTCCTGCGCGGTGCCGTCGGGGCCGTCGAAGGCGGGCAGGCTCTGCTCCAGCTCGCCCTGGTTCGCGGTGAACAGCTCGCCGTCCACGCTGACCAGCTGGTCGCTGCCCCAGGTGCCGAGCGGCCGGTACTCGTCGAGCGAGACCGCGAGCGCGTTGGGCCACACGCGCCGCACGCTCGCGCGGCGCACCCACGGCATCTGTTCGAAGGCCTGGCGAGCCGTATCGAGATCCACCGTGAAGAAATTGCCCTTCAGGTGCCCGACGACGTTCGCCCGCACCGTCGGCGCGTTGATATGGTCCGTGTCGCCCTCGATCAGGATCTCGCGCAGCGAGAAGTTCGGCCGCTGGATCAGCCACAGCCCGCCGGCCGCCAGCAGCACGAGCACGAGCAATGCGTGCAGCGCGCTGGTGGCGAGATTGAGCTGGCGAACGTTGTTCCACATGGCGATGACGTCAATCCTTCAGCGAGAGCGCAAGCACGCTCACTACGAGGTCCTTGTAGCTGATGCCCACCGCCCGGGCCGCCTTCGGCGGCAGCGAGTGATCGGTCATGCCCGGCGCGGTGTTCACTTCGAGGAAATACGGGTTGCCCTGCGCATCCAGCATGAAGTCCGCGCGGCCCCAGTCCGTGCAGCCGAGCACCTCGAACGCGCGGCGCGCGAGCGCCTTCAGGCGCGCTTCCTCGGCCGGCGCGACGCCGCACGGAATCAGGTACTGCGTGTCGTCGGCCTCGTACTTCGCGTGATAGTCGTAGAACTCGCCGGCGGGCACGATGCGGATCAGCGGCAGGTCGAGCTCGCCGGCGATGCACGCGGTGTATTCGCCGCCGCCCTCGATGCTCTTCTCGGCAAGCACGATGCGGTCGAACTTCGCCGCCTCCGCGAGCGCGGCCGGCAACGCGGCGGCCTCTTTCACCTTGATCACCGCGACGCTCGACCCTTCGCTCGCCGGCTTCACGAACAGCGGCAACCCGAGCTTCGCGACGATCTCGCTCGCGCGCGCCGCGTAGTCGTCGCCGCGCAGCACGGTTTCGAACGGCGGCGTCGGCACGCCGAGCTGTTGCCACACGAGCTTCGTGCGGAACTTGTCGAGACCGAGCGCGGACCCGAGCACGCCGCTGCCGGTGTAGCGGATGCCGTAGAAATCGAGCGCACCCTGGATCTGGCCGTTCTCGCCATAGCCGCCGTGCAGGGCATTGAACGCGCGCACGAAGCCCTCTTCTTTCAACGCCGCGAGCGGCCGCTCGGCGGGGTCGAACGGATGCGCGTCGATGCCGGCCTCGCGCAGCCCCTGCAGCACGAGGCGCCCGGAGTTGAGCGACACGGCGCGCTCCGCGGACTCGCCGCCGAGCAACACCGCTACCTTGCCGAACTGTCTGGGATCGAAACCGCTCATGTCACACCTTTGTTTCCTGAGCGAGGCGCCCCGGCACCGTGCCGATCGACCCCGCCCCCATCGTGATCACCACATCGCCGTCGCGTACCGCTGCCGCGAGCGCGTCCGGCACTTCATCCACCGTCTCGACGAACACCGGCTCCACCTTGCCGGCCACCCGCAGCGCGCGAGAGAGCGCACGGCCGTCGGCCGCGACGATCGGCGCCTCGCCGGCCGCATAGACCTCGGTCAGCACGAGCGCGTCGACCGTCGACAGCACCTTCACGAAATCCTCGAAGCAGTCGCGCGTGCGCGTGTAGCGGTGCGGCTGGAACGCGAGCACGAGCCGCCGACCCGGAAATGCGCCGCGGGCGGCGGCGATCGTCGCGGCCATCTCGACCGGGTGATGGCCATAGTCGTCCACCAGCGTGTAGCTGCCGCCCGCCGCGACCGGCACCTCGCCGTAGCGCTGAAAGCGCCGCCCGACGCCGTTGAATTCGAGCAGCGCTCGCTGGATATCGGCATCTTTCACTTCAAGTTCAGTCGCGATCGCGATCGCCGCCAGCGCGTTCTGCACGTTGTGCGTGCCGGGCAGGTTCAGCACGACGTCGAGCGGCGTGCTGTCCTCGCGCAGCGCGGTGAAGTACATCCGGCCGTCGCGCGCGACGACGTTGACCGCGCGCACCTGCGCGTCCTGCGCGAAGCCGTAGCGGATGATCGGCTTCGACACGAACGGCAGGATCTCCTTCACGTGCGGATCGTCGACGCACAGCACCGCGATGCCGTAAAACGGCAGCCGGTGCGTGAACTCGATGAACGCCTGCTTGAGCCGCGCGAAGTCGTGCCCATAGGTGTCCATGTGGTCGGCGTCGATGTTCGTGATGACCTCGATCACCGGAAACAGGTTCAGGAACGACGCGTCCGATTCGTCCGCTTCCGCGACGATGAAGTCGCCGGTGCCGAGGCGCGCATTCGCGCCCGCGCTGTTCAGCCGCCCGCCGATCACGAAGGTCGGATCGAGCCCGCCCGCGGCCAGCACGCTCGCGACCAGCGACGTGGTCGTGGTCTTGCCGTGTGTGCCGGCGATCGCGATGCCCTGCTTCAGCCGCATCAGCTCGGCGAGCATCACCGCGCGCGGCACGATCGGAATGTGCCGCTGGCGTGCGGCGAGCACCTCGGGGTTGTCGCTGCGCACGGCCGTCGACACGACAACCGCGTTCGCGCCCTCGATATGGGCGGCATCGTGGCCGATCGCAACGCGCGCGCCGAGCGCCGCGAGGCGGTCGGTCACCGCGTTTTTCGCGAGATCCGATCCGCTCACCTGGTAGCCGAGGTTGACCAGCACCTCGGCGATCCCGCTCATCCCGGCTCCGCCGATGCCGACGAAGTGAATATGTTTGACGATGTGTTTCATGATTGACTTCCTTGCGCGTCCGCGCCGGCCACGACGGCACAGATCCGCGCGACCTGTTCGGCGGCGTCGGGCTTCGCGAGCGAGCGCGAGCGCTCCGCCATCTCCGCGAGACGCTCGCGGGTCTGGCCGCGCAACCAGGCGGCGAGACCGTCCGCCGTCAGATCGCGCTGTTGTACGAGCAGCGCCGCGCCGTGGCCGGCGAGAAACGCTGCGTTGGTGGTCTGGTGATCGTCGACCGCATACGGGAACGGCACGAAGAACGCCGCGACGCCGACCGCCGCAATCTCCGCCACCGTCATCGCGCCGGAGCGGCAGATGACGAGATCGGCGTTCGCATACGCGCTCGTCATGTCGTCGATGAACGGCACGAGCTGCACGTCATCGCCGCTTTCGAGACCCGCTTGCGCGTAGTTCGCTTTTAGCGCGTCGATGTGCTTCGCGCCGGCCTGATGCACGATGCGCGGACGCTCCTGCGGCTTGAGCAGCGCGAGCGCGCGCGGCACCACCTCGTTGAGCGCCGACGCCCCGAGACTGCCGCCGACCACCAGCACATTCAGCTTGCCGCTGCGTTGTGCGTAGCGTGCTTTGGGTGGCAATGCGCACGCAAGTTCCGCGCGAATCGGATTACCGGTCCACTCCGCGTGCGGCAGCGCGTCCGGAAACGCGACCAGTACGCGCCGCGCAACCTTCGCGAGCACGCGGTTCGCGAGCCCGGCGATCGAGTTCTGTTCGTGCAGCACCAGCGGACGGCCGCTCAACGCCGTCATCAGCCCGGCCGGGAACGTGATGTAGCCGCCCATGCCGAGCACGACGTCGGGCTTGACCCGGCGCAGCACCGCGAGGCTCTGCGCGCACGCGCGCAGCAGGTTCAGCGGCAGCAGCAGACGCGTTTTCATGCCCTTGCCGCGCAGCCCGCCAAAGCGCACGTACTCCATCGGGATGCCGTGCTTCGGCACGAGCGACGCCTCCATCCCGGACGGATTGCCGAGCCACACGACATTCCAGCCCCACGTCTGCATCAGATGCGCGACCGCGAGGCCCGGGAACACGTGTCCCCCGGTGCCGCCGGCCATCACCATCAGCGTATGGGGTTGCGCGCGGGTCATACTTTCCCTCCGCGCATCAGCACGCGGTTTTCGTAATCGACCCGCAGCAGCACCGCGATCGCCAGACAGTTCAGCAGGATCCCGGAGCCGCCGTAGCTGACGAGCGGCAGCGTCAGCCCCTTGGTCGGCAGCAGGCCCAGGTTCACCCCCATGTTGATGAACGCCTGCGCGCCGAACCACAGGCCGATGCCCTTGGCCATCAGCCCGGCGAAGGTCCGGTCGAGCGCGAGCGCCTGGCGGCCGATCTCGAACGCGCGCCGCACGATCCAGTAAAACAGCAGGATGATGATCAGCACGCCAACGAAGCCGAACTCCTCGCCGATCACTGCGAGGATGAAGTCGGTATGCGCTTCGGGCAGATAGTTGAGCTTCTCGACGCTGCCGCCGAGGCCGACGCCGAACCACTCGCCACGCCCGAATGCGATCAGCGAGTGCGTGAGCTGATAGGCGGCGCCCTGCGCGTAGCGCTGGTCCCACGGGTCGAGGTACGCGAAGATCCGCGCGCGGCGCCAGGGCGACGCCCACACGAGGACGCTGAAGGTGGCGATCGCCGTGGCAACGAGGCCGCCGAACAGCTTGCCGTTCACGCCGCCGAGAAAGAGCACCCCCATCGCGATCGCGGCGATCACCATGAACGCGCCCATGTCGGGTTCGAGCAGCAGCAGCGCGCCGACCACTCCCACCGCGAACGCCATCGGCAAAAAGCCTTTCGCGAAGCTGTGCATGTACTCCTGCTTGCGCACCGTGTAATTCGCCGCATAGATCGTCACCGCGAGCTTCATGATCTCCGACGGCTGCATGTTCGTCATGCCGAGCGGAATCCAGCGGCGCGCCCCGTTCACCCCCTTGCCGATGTGCGGAATCAGCACGACCACGAGCGTGAGCAACGTGAGGATGAAGAGCTTCGGTGCGTATTTGTCCCACATCGACACGGGGATGCGGAACGCGATTGCGCCGATCGCGCCGCCGAGCAGCACGTAAATCATCTGGCGCACGAGGAACGCGTAGTTGTGATACGACGCGTATTTCGGCGAATCGGGCATCGCAATCGAAGCCGAATACACCATCACGACCCCGAAGCCGAGCAGCGCGATCACCACCCACAGCAGCGCGTGGTCGTAATCGAGCATGCGCGAGCGCAGCGGCCGCACGCCGTTGACCGCGCTCGCGAGGCCGCGCGCCGCCCGTCCGACGCCCGAACCGCCGACCGCGCCGCGCTGTCCCGACAGACCCGCACCGAAACGATCCGGCTTGTTCATATCATGGTCCCCCGTTCGGCCGCGATGTCCTCGACCGCGCCGCGAAACACCGCGGCGCGATGCGCGTAGCCCTTGAACATGTCGAAACTCGCGCATGCCGGCGAGAGCAGCACCGCGTCGCCCGGCTGCGCGAGCGCGGCCGCCGCGCGCGTCGCATCTTCGAGACTCGCGTGACCGGTGACGGGCACATCCGCGTCGGCCAGCGCGGCGCGCAGCAGCGGCGCGTCGCGGCCGATCAGCATCACCGCGCGGCACCAGCGCGCGACCGGCGCGGCGAGCGGCTCGAACGACTGGCCCTTGCCGTCGCCGCCGGCGATCAGCACCGCGCGCTGCGCAAGCCCGTCGAGCGCCGCGACGGTCGCGCCGACGTTGGTGCCCTTGCTGTCATCGACGTAGTCGACCCCGTCGATCGACGCGATCAGTTCGACCCGATGCGGCTCGCCGCGATATTCGCGCAACCCGTGCAGCAGCGGCGCGCCGGGCAGGCCGATCGCGCGCGCGAGCGCGTAGGCCGCGAGCGCGTTCGCCGCGTTGTGCAGGCCTCGGATGCGCAGCGCGTCGGCCGGCATCAGACGCCTGAACGCGAGATTCGGCGCGGCGGCGCTTTCGCTGCGGCGGCGCCGGGCCGGCACCGGCTCGTCGACCGCGTCGCGATCGTGCGCCTCCGCCAGCCAGACGATGCCGGTCTCGTGCAGCAGACCGTAGTCGCCCGGGCGCGCCGGCTCGTTCACCCCGAAGGTGACGACCGGCGCCGCGCCGGCCGCGCTGGCGAGCGCCATGACGCGCGCGTCGTCGCGGTTGAGCACGCGCGCCGTGTCCGGCCCGAAGATGCGCCCCTTCGCCGCGGCATAGGCGTCGAGCCCGCCGTGCCAGTCGAGATGATCCTGCGTGATGTTCAGCACCGCGGCGGCATCGGGCGCAAACGTATGCGCCATTTCGAGCTGGAAGCTCGACAGTTCGAGCACCCAGATGTCAGGCAGCGCGGCATGGTCGATCGCCTCGCTTAGCTTGTCGAGCGCGGCCGGGCTGATGTTTCCGGCAACCGCGACCTTTTTGCCCGCGCGCTCGCACAGCAGGCCGGTCAGGCTCGTGGTGGTGGTCTTGCCGTTGGTGCCGGTGATCGCCAGCACCCTGGGCGCGTAGCCGCTCTCGCCGAGCGCGCGCAACGCCTGCGCGAAGAATTCGAGCTCGCCCCACACCGGGATGTCGCGCTCGCGCGCCGCGGCGATCAGCGGCACGAGATCCGACGCGAGCGGCGACAGTCCCGGGCTGATCGCAACCAGCTCGATTCCTTCGAGCAGCGCCGGCGAAAACGGCCCGCCGACGAATTCGGCGTCGATGCGGTGCGCGGCCAGGGCGGGCAGGTTCGGCGGCACCTCGCGGGTGTCCGCCACGCGCAGGCGGCAACCGTGCCGCGCGCACCAGCGCGCCATCGCGAGACCCGATTCGCCGAGTCCCAGCACGAGCACCGTCGGCCGAGGCCGATCCCGAAACTTCTCGCCAAACATCGCCTGCTTCCTTTCTTTATCTGCTTAACGCAACTTGAGCGTGGACAAACCGAACAGACACAGCATCAACGTGATGATCCAGAAACGCACGACGACCTGCGTCTCCTTCCAGCCGGACAATTCGAAGTGGTGATGCAGCGGCGCCATCTTGAACAGACGCCGCCCTTCGCCATAGCGGCGCCTCGTGAACTTGAAGTAGCTCACCTGCAGCATCACGGAGACGGTTTCCGCGACGAAGATGCCGCCCATGATGAACAGCACGATCTCCTGGCGCACGATCACCGCGATCGTGCCGAGCGCGCCGCCGAGCGCGAGCGCGCCGACGTCGCCCATGAACATCTGCGCGGGGTGCGTGTTGTACCAGAGAAAGGCGAGCCCGGCCCCGCCCATCGCGGAGCAGAAAATCAGCAGCTCGCCCGCACCGGGAATATGCGGAAACAGCAGGTATTTCGAATAGACCGAGCTGCCCATCACGTACGCGAACACGCCGAGCGACGCGCCGACCAGCACGACCGGCATGATCACGAGGCCGTCGAGACCGTCCGTCAGGTTGACCGCGTTGCTCGCGCCGACGATCACCAGATACGTGAGGACGATGAAGCCCCACACGCCGAGCGGATAGCTGACCGACTTCAGGAACGGCAGCAACAGGTCGGCCTTCGCGGGCAGCCCCATCGACAGGCCGCTGCGCACCCAGGCCATGAACAGGTCGAACACGCGCACGTTGCTCGCCTCGGATACGCTGAACGCGAGGTAGACGGCGGCGAACAGGCCGATCACCGATTGCCAGAAATACTTCTCGCGCGACGACATGCCGCGCGGATCCTTGTAGACGACCTTGCGGTAGTCGTCGACCCAGCCGATCACGCCGAAACCGAACGTGACGAGCATCACGATCCAGATGAAGCGGTTGGTCAGATCGGCCCACAGCAGCGTCGACACCGCGATGGCGAGCAGGATCAGCACACCGCCCATCGTGGGCGTGCCGGATTTGACGAGGTGCGTCTGCGGGCCGTCGGTGCGAACGGCCTGGCCGACCTTCATCGCCGTCAGCTTGCGGATCACCGCCGGGCCGCAGACGAGACCGATCAGCAGCGCGGTGATCGACGCGGCGACCGCCCGAAAAGTCAGATAACTGATTACGCGCAGGAAGCTTGCGTCATTCTGCAGCCATTGCGCGAGCGCCAGGAGCATGCCGGGTTCCTTCTCTGTTCAATGCACGCCGGACGCAGCGCCCGGCGCAGTGGGTTGTGGACTTGTGACGGCGTCCACCACGCGCTCCATCTGCATGAAGCGCGAGCCTTTCACCAGAAACGTTGCAGCGGCGCCGTAACCGGCGCCGCAAAGCTGCGCGAGCAGCGCCGCGGTGTCGGCGCAATGATGCGCGCCGGCGCCGTACGCGGCGCAGGCATCGCGCGATGCGTCGCCGAGCGCGTAGAGCGCGTCGATGCCGCGCTCCTTTGCGTACGCGCCGATCTCGCGATGAAACGCGGGCCCGTGATCGCCGACCTCGCCCATGTCGCCCATCACCAGCACGCGCGGCGCCGGCTGCCCCGCGAGCACGTCGATCGCCGCGCGCATCGAATCGGGATTCGCGTTGTAGGTATCGTCGATCACGGTTGCGCCGGCCAGCGCGCCCAGCACGGCACGCTTGACCTGCAGCCGCCCCTTCACCGCGCCGAACGCTTCAAGACCGCGCCGGATCGCGTCGAGCGGCACGCCGGCGGCGAGCGCCGCGGCACTCGCCGCGAGCGCGTTGCGGGCGTTGTGCTCGCCGAGCACCTGCAGCGTGACGTCGAGCTGACCGCGCGGCGTGTCGATGGCGAGCGTGCGGCCGTCGAAGCGGCCGGTGACGGCCGCCTGAACGGCCGGCGTGCCGTCTGCGCGCGCAAGCGCGAAGTCGAGCACCGGATTGCCAGTGGCCGCGACTCGCCAGATGCTCGCGTACGCGTCGTCGGCGGGAAACACGGCAACGCCGTCAGGCGGCAGCGCATGAATCACGCTCGCATGTTCGAGCGCCACCGCCTCGACGGTCGCCATGAATTCCTGATGCTCGCGCTGCGCGTTGTTCACCACCGCGACGGTCGGTTCGGCGATCTTCGCAAGCACCGCGGTTTCGCCCGGATGGTTCATCCCGAGCTCGACCACGGCCAGCCGGTGCTGCGCGCCCAGACGCAGCAGGGTGAGCGGCAGACCGATGTCGTTGTTGAGGTTGCCCGCGGTCGCGAGGCGCTGCTCCGCGCCGGCCGCAACGGCGAAGATCGACGCGATCATCTCCTTGACGGTCGTCTTGCCGTTGCTGCCGGTGACCGCGACGAGCGGCATGCCGAAACGGCGGCGCCAGCCGCGCGCGAGCGCGCCGAGCGCGGCGCGCGTGTCGTCGACCCGCAGCGTCGGCGCGGACCAGCCGGCCGGCACGCGCGCCGCGAGCACGGCTGCCGCGCCACGGGCGGCAACGTCCGGCAGGAAGTCGTGCGCATCGAAGCGCTCGCCCTTGAGCGCGACGAACAGGTCGCCGCGCGCGACGCTCCGGCTGTCGGTCCACACGCGGGAAAACGCGGCGGCGCCGTCGCCGAGCACGGTGGCGCCCGGAATCAGCGCGGCCGCTTCATGCAGCGTCAACATCGTCATTCGCCACCTCCGCGAACCTGCGTGGCCCGTGCGGCAAGCGCGAGACGGGCGTGATCCTGATCGGAGAAAGCGCGCTTCTTGCCCATGATTTCCTGTGTGGCTTCGTGGCCCTTGCCGGCGAGCACGATCACGTCTTCGCGCGCCGCGCCGCGAATGGCCTGCAAAATCGCGCTCGCGCGGTCTTCGATGCGCCGCGTCTTCGACACGTCCGGCATGCCGGCGACGATCTGGTCGATGATCTGCTGCGGCTCCTCGCTGCGCGGGTTGTCGCTCGTGACGATCACGCCGTCGGCGAGCCGCTGCGCGATCGCGCCCATCAAAGGCCGCTTGGTCGCATCGCGATCGCCGCCGCAGCCGAACATGCACAGCAACTGGCCGCCGCGCGCGACGGCCATCGGACGCAGCGCCTCGAGGGTCTTTTCGAGCGCATCCGGGGTGTGCGCATAGTCGATCACGACGAGCGGCTCGTCGTTCTGCAACCGTCCGCCCAACCGCTGCATGCGCCCATTGACCGGTTCCAGCTTCGCGAGTTCGGACAGCGCCGCGGCAAACGGCACGTCGGCCGACAGCAGCGCGCCGAGCACGCCAAGCAGATTGCTGACGTTGAACGCACCGAGGGTCTGAACCTCGACCTCCGCACTGCCCCAGCTGGACGTGTCGAGCCGGAACGCGGTGCCGGTCGCGGTCGCCCGAACCTGCGACGCGCGCAGCCACGCGTCGGCGTCGGCGCCGGCCGCGGCATCGTCGAGCCCATAGGCCATCGTACGCGCGTGCCCGCGGGTGCTCGCGAGCAGGCGGCGGCCGGCCGCGTCGTCGGCGTTGATCACCGCGTGGCGCAAACCGGGCCACGCGAAGAGCCGCGCCTTCGCGGCTTCGTACGCGGCGAACGTGCGGTGATAGTCGAGATGATCCTGCGTGAGATTCGTGAACACGGCGATGTCGAACGCGACACCGTTCACGCGCCCCTGATGCAGCGCGTGCGACGACACTTCCATCGCGACCGCGCGCGCGCCGGCCGCGCGCAGTTGCGCGAGGCTGCGCTGCAATTGCGGCGCATCCGGTGTCGTGAAGCCGGTGTGCACGAGCTGGCCGGGCATCCCGCTGCCGAGCGTGCCGATGATCGCGCAGCGCGTGCCGAGCGCGCTGAGCGCCGTCGCGATCCACTGGCTGCACGAGGTCTTGCCGTTGGTGCCGGTCACGCCGATCGCGCACAGCGCGTCGCTCGGGTCGCCGTACCAGCCGCTCGCGATGTCGCCGGCCAGCACGTCCAGCGCGGGCACCGCACGCGAGCAGGACGGATCGACCGCGCCGGAGAAATGCTCGGGCTGGAACAGGACGGCGGCCGCGCCGCGCTCGATCGCGCTATCGATGAACGGCCGATTGTCGGCACCCTCGACCGCGTAAGCGAGAAACACGTCGCCGGCGTTCAGCGCGCGTGTGTCGGCGTGCAGATGCGCGCCTGGCTGCACGTGGGCATGCAGCCAGGCAAGGGTGTCGGCGATCTGTTCGCGCGCCGGATGCTGCAAACGGAGCGCACTCATCGTTCCACCCGTGGCGGGTCGGCCCGCGTGGCGGCGACCGCCATGCGCCGCGCGGCGCTGTGGGTGGGCAGGCGGTGCACCTCCGGCGGCGGCAGCGCCCTGGTGGCCGCCGGCGCGGAAGCGCCGGTGTCGTCGGAGACGACCATCGGCTTCACGGGCATGTTCGGCGGAATGTTCAGCGCGCGCAGCGTATCGCCGACGATGCCGGAAAACACCGGCCCGGACACCTGCCCGCCGAAGTGGCCGCCCGTGGTCGGATTGTCGACCGACACCGCGACGACGATGCGCGGATTCGGCATCGGCGCCATGCCGACGAACGACGCACGGTACTTCGAGTGGTCGTAGCCGTGCGGTCCGTGCTTGTAGGCGGTGCCGCTCTTGCCGCCGACGCGATAGCCGGGCACGGCCGCCTCGGGCGACGTGCCTTGCGGCGTCACCACGCTTTCGAGCATCGCGCGCACTTCGCGGGCGGTGACGGGCGAGAAGATCTGCGGACCGGTCGCGGGCGGATCGCCCGGCGTGTGGAAAATGGTCACCGGCAGCAACTGGCCGTCATGCGCGATGGCGGTATACGCGCGCGCCAGCTGGAACAGCGACACGGACAGCCCGTAGCCGTACGACATCGTCGCCTGCTCGATGCGGCGCCAGCTTCGCCACGGCCGCAGATGGCCGGCGGTCGCGCCCGGAAAGCCGACCTTCGGCGCCTGGCCGAGACCGATGCTCGTGTACATGTTCCACATTTCTTCGGGCTTGAGCGTCATCGCGATCTTGGTCGCGCCGATGTTGCTCGACTTCTGGATCACGCCGGCCACGGTCAGCACGCCGAACGCGCTGTCGTCGGTGATCGTCGCGCCGTCGAGCGTGAACCGGCCGTTGCCCGTATCCACCAGTGTAGTCGGCGTCACACGGTGCAGATCGAGCGCGAGCGAGATCGTGAAGGGCTTCATGATCGAGCCAGGTTCGAACTCGTCGGTGAGCACGCGATTGCGCAACTGCGCGCCGGTCAGGTGCGAGCGGTCGTTCGGATTGAACGTGGGGTAATTGACGAGCGCGAGCACTTCGCCGGTCCGCACGTCGATCACGATCGCGCTGCCGTCGGTCGCCTTGAACTTCTCGACTGCGGCCTTCAGGTTGGAATACGCGATGTACTGGATCTTGCTGTCGATCGACAGCGTCACGTCCTGGCCATTGTGCGGCACGACCCGTTCGTCGACATCCTCGACGATGTGCCCCATCCGGTCCTTGATCACGCGGCGGATGCCGGGTACGCCCGCGAGCACTTTCTGCTCGCTCAGCTCGACGCCGTCCTGGCCCTCGTCCTCGATGTTCGTGAAGCCGACCAGATGCGCGGCGATTTCGCCCTCGGGGTAGAACCGCTTGTACTCCTCGCGCTGATAGATGCCGGGGATGTCGAGCGCGGCCACCTTCGCGGCGACGTCGAGCGGCACCTGACGCTTGATGTAGACGAAATCGCGGTCTTCCGACAGCTTCGCGCGCAATTCCGTGCCCGACAGATCGAGCAACTGGCCAAGCGCGCTCAGCTTGCCGGGGGCGAGATCGTCCGGCACGGCATCCGGAATCGCCCAGATCGCGCGCACCGGCAGGCTCGTGGCGAGCACGAGCCCGTTGCGGTCGAGAATCTTGCCGCGCGTGGCGGGCAACTCGATCGTGCGCAGATAGCGGCTCTCGCCCTGCTTCTGATAGAACGCGTTGCCCGGACCCTGAATCCAGAACGCGCGCGCGGCGAGCGCGAGAAACGCAAGAAACACCATGAACACGACGAGCTTCGAGCGCCACATCGGCAGGCGCACGGACAGGATCGGGTTCGACGAGAACGGCACGCTCTTGCGGCTCGACGACTGCTTCATCGCGCCCCCTTGCGGCCGTCGGCGGACGGCGAGGAGGTCGGCACCGGGACGTCCGTCGCAACGGATGCGCCCGGCGCAAGCATCAGATATTGCGTGCGGCCGGCGCCGACGGGGCGCATTTTCAGGTCGTCGGTCGCCATTTCCTCGATGCGCGAGGTCTTGGACAAGGCGCTTTGCTGATACTGCAGTTGCGAGTAGTCCTGCTGCAGTTGCCGCTCTTCGGCCTGCGCCCGCTGCAACTGGATGAAGATTTCGCGCTGCTGATTCGTCGCGTCGACGACAGACAATGCGCAACCCAGCACGACGATCAGCAGGAAGATATTCAGGCGGCTCATGGCGCGATACGCTCCGCCACCCGCATCACAGCAGAGCGGGCGCGGGGGTTCGCGGCCACTTCGGCGTCGCCCGCGAACACGCGGCCGACGATCTTCAGCGGGGCGCCGGGCAGGTCGACGGCACGGATCGGCAGACGACGATCGAGCGCAGGCGCACTCGCGTGCGCCTGCATGAATCGCTTGACGATCCGGTCCTCGAGCGAATGAAAGCTGATGACCACCAGCCGCCCCCCTTGCTCCAGCAACGACAATGCTGCTTCTAGAACGACTTGCAGCTCCGCAAGCTCTTGATTGACGTAAATCCGTATAGCCTGAAAGGTGCGGGTTGCCGGATCCTTGCCCTTCTCACGGGTCTTGACGACGTGAGCCACGATTTGGGCAAGCTCGCCCGTGCTGACGAGAGGCCCAAGACGGTCGGACTCTGCCCGGCGAGCAACAAGCGCCTTTGCAATCTGAAAAGCAAACCGTTCTTCCCCATAATCTCGTATCACCTCCGTCAGTTCCTGCACCGTCGCCCGCGCGAGCCATTGAGCCGCGGACTCGCCGCGCGTCGGATCCATCCGCATGTCGAGCGGGCCGTCCGCGCGAAAACTGAAACCCCGCTGCGGATCGTCGATCTGCGGCGACGACACGCCCAGATCCAGCAATACACCCGACACACGCCCTATCCCGCGCGCCGCAAGCGCGTCGCGCAGAGATGCAAAACTCTCATGGACGATTTCGAAGCGCCTGTCCGCGATCGTCCCGGCCTCGGCGATCGCCAGCGGATCCTTGTCGAACGCGATCAGCCGCCCCGCTTCGCCCAGCTTGCCCAGCTTGCCCAGCACCGCGCGGCTGTGACCGCCGCGCCCGAACGTACCGTCTATATAGATACCGTCCGGTCGCGTCACCAGTGCGTCAACCGCCTCGTCCAGCAGCACCGTGCGATGCTGCAACCCGTTTCCCATCGCAGATGCCCTATATATAAACCGCGATCAGAACGTGAAATTCTTCAACGCCTCGGGCATGCCCTGCGCCATCGCCGCCTGCTCCTTGGCCGTGTACGTTTGCGCGTCCCACAGCTCGAAGTGACTCCCCATGCCCAGCAACATCACTTCCTTCTCCAACCCTGCGGCCATTCTCAGTTCGGGGGACACCAGGACACGCCCCGCACTGTCGAGATCCACTTCCGATGCGTTGCCAAGAAAAATGCGCCGCCACCAGTGCGCGTCCATCGGCAGTCCGGCGATACGCGTGCGGAACACTTCCCACTCGGGGCGCGGAAACAGCAACAGGCAGCCGTCCGGGTGCTTGGTGATCGTCACCCGGCCCTCTGCCTGTCCTTGCAGCGCGTCCCGATAGCGAGCCGGGACGGACATCCGCCCTTTCGCATCGAGTGTCAGCGCCGACGCCCCCTGGAACACTTCACTCTCCCCTGTCGCACGGTGTCGGACACCGCTCGCCTGTTGCCGGAAATCTACCCGAATGAGCCTCTGGAATCACACAAAAATACACTTTCTCACACTGTCTCCCACTTTAGTGGAACCCGCCCATGGGGGTCAAGGGAGGAGCGCGGTTTTTTAACGAATTTTGTTTGTTAGAACAAGGACTTAGCGCGACTCGCTCATGCAACATCCAAAACGGAAAACCGTTAAAAATGAATGCACTAGTGCAACTTGTGAAGGTGATACATGAAAAGAGGGGGCGAAATGCGTGAAACCGGAGCGATCTGACGGGAAGGAAGTGATGCGGCGGCAGCGGGAAGGGATGAGGAGGGAGGGACGGTGCACCTGACACCGCCCGCTTCGAATCGCCTAGATGTAGTACGCCGTTCGGGTCATGACTTTCGATGCAGCACGCATCAACGCGCGCGCCGGGAAAGGCAACTCGACGCCACCGGCGTCCAGTGCCGCCTTGCCATGCGCAACTTCGTCCGCCCGCATCTGTTCGACGATTGCACGCGATTCGAGGTCGGCCGCCGGCAGCTGTTCGAGATGCCCGTCCAGATGATGCTCGACCTGGCGCTCCGTCTCCGCCATGAAGCCGAGGCTCACACGGTCACCGAGGCGGCCCGCCAGCAAACCGATCGCGAGCGCGCCGGTATACCAGAGCGGATTGAGCAGGCTCGGGCGCGAATCGAGCGCTTCGAGGCGCTTCGCGGTCCACGCGAGATGATCTTCCTCTTCGCGTGCCGCCTGCTCGAATGTCTGCTTCAGCGCCGGCGAGCGGGTCGCGAGCTTCTGCGCCTGGTACAGCGCCTGCGCGCACACCTCGCCGACGTGATTGACGCGCATCAGCGCGGCGGCATGCACGCGTTCGGCATGCGACAGTTCCGGCGCGTCCGCTGCCGCCGGCGCGGCAGGGACGGGTATCGGGCGGCTCATGCGCGATACCCCCGTCATTGATCGTAAACCCCGATCCAGCTCGGTAATCCATTCGTCCAGCACGCTCTCGCCCTCCGCGGCCGGATCGTCCCGCCGCTCTCTGTGCAAGCCCGCACCGCCTGCCCTCGCCGCACTATCCGACGCGCCGGAACAGGCTGCCAGGCCGCCATCTCGTCACGAATATTAAATTTTAGTCCATGTTGCGTAAATGAAACAGCAACCTTCCGGACGGTCTGCTTTTTCTTTGTGCAGAGTTTGCACTTTGCTACATTACCTGCAACTTCTCGCGAAGTTAAAGCAAGGCACCCAAGCGTCATAACTAATCGCCTTACACAAGAAATCGTATTCCCTTGGAGATCTTTCGATGAAAAAGTCGCTTCTCGCGCTCGCCGCACTGAGCGCGGTCGCAGGTGTTGCTCATGCGCAAAGCAGCGTGACCCTGTACGGTATCGTTGACGAAGGCTTCAACTTCAACACCAACGCCGCTGGCGGCCGTCTGTACAACCTGTCGAGCGGTGTTCTGCAAGGCAGCCGTTGGGGCCTGCGCGGCGCTGAAGATCTGGGTGGCGGTCTGAAGGCCATCTTCGTGCTCGAAAACGGTTTTGACGTGAACACCGGCAAGCTCGGTCAGGGCGGCCTCGAGTTCGGCCGTCAAGCCTATGTCGGTCTGTCGTCGAGCCAGTTCGGTACGGTGACGGCCGGCCGTCAGTACGACTCCGTGGTTGACTTCGTCGGTCCGCTCGAAGCGGGCGACCAGTGGGGCGGCTACATCGCGGCTCACCCGTCGGATATCGACAACTTCAACAACGCGAACCGCGTCGACAACGCGATCAAGTACACGAGCGTGAACTATGCTGGCTTCACGTTCGGCGGCTTGTACAGCTTCGGCGGCGTGCCCGGCTCAACCGGCCGCAACCAGATCTTCTCGCTGGGCGCTGGCTACAACAACGGTCCGCTGGTGTTGGGCGCTGGCTACCTGAACGTGCGTAACCCGAACGTGTCGTTCTACGGCGACGGCGGTACGGTTGCTGCAACGACGGGTGGCGTGCCGGGTTCGAACTTCGGCAGCTCGCCGGTCATCTCGGGCTACGCATCGGCTCACACGCTGCAGATCATCGGTGCAGGCGGTGCGTACACGTTTGGTCCGGCAACGATCGGCGTGACGTACTCGAACACGAAGTTCATGAACCTCGGCGACCTGTCGTCGGGCCCGAACCCGGAAGGCTATTCGGGTACGGCTACGTTCAACAACGCCGAACTGAACGCCAAGTATCAGCTGACCCCGGCGCTCCTGATCGGTGCGGCATACGACTACACGAAGGGTAGCTCGATCGCCGGCAAGTCGGGCGCGACCTACAACCAGTTCTCGCTGGGCACGGACTACTTCCTGTCGAAGCGTACCGACGTCTACCTGATCGGCGTGTACCAGCACGCTTCGGGCACGGACTCGACCGGCGAGGCTGCACGTGCGTCGATCAACGGCCTCACGCCGTCGTCGAGCGACTCGCAGGCTACCGTTCGCGTCGGTATCCGCCACAAGTTCTAATAAGTCGTTATACAGGCAGTATCCTCAAAGGCGCCTTCGGGCGCCTTTTTTCATGCCGTTTCATCTTGCCGCGATTTTTCGCGCGCTACCCTTCCATCAGCGCGGGCACGGCAGACACCCCAGACAAAAGGCCCAGCGGCGCGAACCGGCTGGGCCTCCAGGGCATGGCGCCGCATGACGCCCCGCTACGCGCGGCCGTCGCGCAATTCCCGGCGCAGGATCTTGCCGACATTGCTCTTCGGCAATTCCGCACGAAACTCGATGATCTTCGGCCGCTTGTACCCGGTCAGCTGCTCCTTGCAAAACGCGAAGATATCCGCATCGCTCAGCGCTTCGTCTTTCTTCACGACGAAGAGCTTCACCGCTTCGCCCGAGTGCGGGTCCGGTATGCCGACGGCGGCCACTTCGAATACCCCGGGCAGCTTCGCGACCACGTCCTCGATCTCGTTCGGATAGACGTTGAAGCCGGACACGAGAATCATGTCCTTCTTGCGATCGACGATCTTCACGTATCCGGCTTCGTTCACCACGCCAATGTCGCCGGATTTGAAGAAGTGGTCGGGCGTCATCACTTTCGCTGTCTCATCCGGCCGGTTCCAGTAGCCGGCCATGACCTGGGGTCCGCGAATGCAGATTTCTCCCGGCTGGCCGAACGGCACTTCGTTGCCGTCGTCATCGCGGATCGAAATTTCGGTGGACGGCATCGGCAAGCCGATCGTGCCGCTATACGACGTGACCGTTGCCGGATTGCACGTCACGCACGGCGACGTCTCGGACATGCCATAGCCTTCGATGATCGGCGTGCGGGTCTTTTCGTACCAGCGGCTCGCGACCGCCTCCTGAACCGCCATGCCGCCGCCGTTGGCCGCGATCAGCTTCGTCAGATCCAGCTTTCCGAAATCGGGATGATTCAGCAGCGCGTTATAGAGCGTGTTCACCGCCGGAAACATCGTGATCGGATAGCCTTGCAGTTGCTTGATGGTGCCGGCGATATCGCGGGGATTCGGAATCAGCACGCCCAGTCCGCCGGTGCGAATCGACAGGAGCCCGCAAACCGTGAGCGCGAAGATGTGATAAAGCGGCAACGCAACGACGGTGATGAACTGCTGGACGTCCGGTCGCGCCAGGCGCGCCGGCTCCAGCCAGGCCTCCGATTGCAGCACGTTGGCAACAACATTGCGGTTGAGCAGCGTCGCGCCCTTCGCGACGCCGGTCGTACCGCCGGTGTACTGGAGAAAAGCGACGTCGTCAGGACCGGGGTGCGCCGGCGTGAAGGTGTGCTGGCCGCCTTCGGCAATCGCGGCGTTAAAGCGGATATGGCCAGGCAGCGTCCACGCGGGCACCATTTTTTTCACACGGCGCACGACGAAATTGACGATCAGCCCCTTGGGACCCATCAGATCGCCCATCGCGGCGACGATCACATGCCGGATCGGCGTATTGCGCAACACGGCCTGCAGCGTGCCCGCGAAGTTTTCCAGCAGGATGATGGCTTCCGCGCCGCTATCCTTCAACTGGTGTTCGAGTTCGCGGGGCGTGTACAGCGGATTGACGTTCACGACGACATAGCCCGCGCGCAGGATCGCAGCGATCGCTACCGGATACTGGAGCACGTTGGGCATCATGATCGCGATACGCGCGCCCTTCGCGAGGCCTTTGGACTGAAACCATGCGCCGAGCTTGCGAGACAGCGCGTCGAGTTCGCCGTAGGTGATCTGCTGCCCCATGCAGGCAAACGCCGGCTTCGGGCCGAATTCCCGAAAGCTTTCCTCGATCAGTTCGGCGACGGACGCGTAACGACTCGCGTCGATCTCAGCCGGAACGCCGGGTGGGTACGATTTCAGCCAGATTTTTTCCATGCGGCGCCTCCTCTCTTATTTTCGAATGACCGTGCTAAAACCGCATCGTAGCATGGGGTATCGGTCGCCATTGACGAGTAACCCGTCGGTTAGACGCCTACCTCCAACGCCTGAGCCCCGGCGGTGCGCACCGCGCACGACTGCGCCGGAGTCGCCCTTTCAGGCGCGTTCGACTTCGACGAGGCAATCGTAGAACGTCGCGGATCCGCCCAGATCGGTGAGCGCCTGGCTCGTGAGCGCGTTGGCATTGCGACCATCGGGGGCGAGCTTTTTCCACCAGATCGACAATCCCACCACCACGCCGGCGCGGGCCTTGTCGGTCACGCGTGCACGCGCCTGCATCGTCCCGCGGTCGTTGAACACGCGGACCCGGTCGCCGTCGGCAATAGCGCGCGCGTTGGCGTCGGCAGGATGGATATCGACATGTGGCTCGCCCTCGGTCGCACGCAGGCTGTCGACATTGACAAAGGTGCTGTTCAGAAAATGGCGCGCCGGGGGCGAAATCATCGCCAGCGGATAACGCTGCGCGAGTTCGGGAGCGGCCTCGGCCGATTCGTAAGGCGGAAGGTAGTCCGGCACCGGATCGAGGCCCTGCTGCGCGAGCCGTTCGCTGTAGAACTCGCATTTGCCCGATGGCGTGCGAAATCCGCCGTGCGCGAACGGCGCATCGGGCAAGTCGAGCTTCGCCCAGCCATCGCGTTTGAGCGAATCCCATGTGACGCCGGCAAGCGGCCCCTCGTTCCAGCGAAATGCCTGGGCGGCGAGCGCCTCGTCGCTTTCGTAAAGCGCGCTGTCGCGCAGGTTCATCCGGCGCGCGATACCGCGGAATATCTCTGTGTTGGGGCGTGCATCGCCCACCGGGGCGATTGCCGGCAGATTGGCCATGATGTGCGTATGCCCATAGGACTTGTGCACGTCGAGATGTTCGAGTTGAGTGGTCGCCGGCAACAGCAGATCCGCGTAATCAGCGGTGTCGGTCTGGAAATGTTCGAGCACGATCGTGAACAGGTCCTCGCGGGCGAAGCCTGCGGCGACCCGCGCGGAGTCGGGTGCGACCGCAACGGGATTCGAGTTGTAGACGACGACCGCCTCGATTTTTGGCCCGAATTCCGCGTCGCCGGCATGCAGCAATGCGTCGCCGATCGCGTTCATGTTGATCACGCGTGGCTGCCGCGCGGGCCAGCCCGGCAGCAGGTCCGGACGCTGCAGCGCGGCTGCGTCGACCGGCGCCCAGCCCGACGACGACAGCAGCGCGCCGCCGGCCCGCTCGCGCCACGCGCCCGTCAGCGACGGCAGACAGGCGATCGCACGCACGGCGTTACCGCCGCCGCGGACGCGCTGCATGCCGTAGTTCAGCCGGATCGCAGCCTTTCGAGTGCTGCCGTACAGGCGGGCCAGATCCACGACCGTCTGTTCGCCGATCCCGCAGATCTGCGCGACGCGGGCCGGCGGGTACGTGAGCGCCCGCGCTTTCAGCGCCTCGAAACCGAGCGTGTGGTCAGCGATGTAAGGGTGATCAAGCCGGTCTTCGGCGATCAGCACGTGCATCATGCCGAGCGCGAGCGCGCCGTCGGTGCCGGGTCTCAATGCAATGTGCTGGTGGCACTTTTCGGCGGTCAGCGAGCGGTAGGGATCGATTGCGATCAGCCGCGCGCCGCGCCGCTTGGCTTCCTGCGCACGCGTCCAGAAATGCAGATTGGATGCGATCGGATTCGAGCCCCAGATCAGGATCAGGTCGCTCTCCGCGAAAAATTCGCTCAGCATCCCGAGGCTCGCGCCATACGTGTATTTCAACCCCGCCGCGCCCGCGGCCGAACATATCGTTCGGTCCAGCTGCGACGCACCGAGCCGGTGAAAAAAACGCTGTGCGATGCTTTCGCCCTGCACGAGCCCCATCGTGCCGGCGTAACTGTACGGCACGATGGCTTCGGGCTCACGCGCGGCGATCTCTCCCAGACGTGCCGCGGCGACCTCGAGCGCCTCATCCCAGCTGGTCGGCTCGAATTGGCCGGCGCCCTTCGGACCCACGCGCCGCATCGGCTGCGTGATCCGCTGCGGGTGATGAATCCGCTCCGGATAGCGGCTCACCTTCGTACAGAGCGCGCCCTGCGTCGGTGGATGCGCCGGATCCGCCATCACCTTGACGACCTTGCCGTCTGCGATGCTCACCCGCATTGCGCACGTATCGGGGCAATCGTGCGGGCATACCGCGCGGGCGAATTCGGTGGGAGCGTTCATGGGGCGGGATTCCTGGAGTCGGCCGGGCCAGATACCGCGATTTTATTACGTCTGCTGTGGCGTGCAGCGGCAACGCCGCCAAAAGGAGGCGGCGGCGTAGAATGAGTCAGCATTGGACCCGGGCGCGCGGCGCCCCGGGTGTTTCGACAGACGGCACACGATACGGCTCATCATGAAACTGATCCCTGAGATTCAGGCCGCGCGCGGCGAAATACAAACGCTCCGACGGACGATTCACGCCCACCCCGAACTGCGCTACGAAGAAACCCAGACGGCGGATCTCGTCGCACGCGCGCTCACCGAGTGGGGGATTGAAGTTCATCGCGGCCTGGGCAAAACGGGCGTGGTCGGCATGCTGAAGCGCGGTAGCGGATCCCGCGCAATCGGACTGCGTGCGGACATGGACGCGCTGCCGATCCAGGAATTGAACCAGTTCGAGCATCGTTCGCGCCACGAGGGAAAAATGCACGCGTGCGGACATGACGGCCATACGGCGATGCTGCTCGGTGCCGCGCACTACCTCGCGAAGCACGGCGAGTTCGACGGGACGATCGTATTCATCTTTCAGCCGGCCGAGGAAGGGGGCGCCGGCGCCCAGGCGATGATCGACGATGGTCTGTTCACCCGGTTTCCCGTCGACGCGGTGTTCGGCCTGCACAACTGGCCCGGCATGCCGGCTGGACATTTCGGTGTGACCGAGGGTCCGATCATGGCGTCGAGCAACGAATTCCGGATCGAAATCAAGGGAACCGGTTCGCACGCCGCGCTGCCGCACAACGGGCGAGATCCGGTGTTTGTCGCCGTGCAGATCGCAAACGGGCTTCAGGGGATTATCACGCGCAACAAGAAGCCGCTGGACACGGCGGTTCTGTCGATCACGCAAATTCACGCCGGCGACGCGGTGAACGTCGTGCCCGACGACGCGTGGCTTGCCGGGACAGTCCGCACGTTCACGACGGAGACACTCGATCTGATCGAATCACGGATGCGAAAGATTGCACAAAGCACCGCAGACGCTTACGACTGCACCGCCCACGTGACTTTTCATCGCAACTATCCGCCCACGATCAACAGCGGCGACGAGGCACGGTTTGCCGCTGCGGTAATGAAGGAAATCGTGGGGGAAGGAAACGTCGACGACGCGGTCGAGCCGACCATGGGCGCCGAGGACTTCTCGTTCATGCTGCTCGCCAAACCGGGATGCTACGCATTTCTGGGCAATGGTTCGGGCGGCCATCGCGAGGCGGGGCACGGCGCCGGGCCATGCATGCTCCATAACGCGAGCTATGACTTCAATGACGAGTTGCTGCCGGTCGGGTCGACTTACTGGGTTCGACTGGCCCAGAAATTCCTGAGCGGAGAATAAGGACGGTATTTTGATTTCTGGCGATCGCGGGTAAGGATCGCCGGAATACATTTCCAGTCCGTAAACGGCCGAACCCCGCCACGGAGGTGGACGGGGTTCGGAGCGAGGGCATGAGGAGCCTGACGATTACCTACTTTCACACGGGAATCCGCACTATCATCGGCGTGGAGTCGTTTCACGGTCCTGTTCGGGATGGGAAGGGGTGGGACCGACTCGCTATGGTCATCAGGCATGACGGGTTGCTGCGTCGCCGGCACGGCGCCGCAGCCAATCGGGAAGAAGCGTAAAGAGGGATGCTGAAGCGGGGTTGCGTTGTTTCAGGCACAACACGCGATCTCAACCCGGGTGGTCTGCCGCGCATCCCGGTTCGGGGGCGGCGAAACACACCGGTTATAGGATCAAGCCTTACGGGCAATTAGTATCAGTTAGCTTAACGCATTACTGCGCTTCCACACCTGACCTATCAACGTCCTGGTCTTGAACGACCCTTCAAGGGGCTCGAAGCCCCGGGGAAGTCTCATCTTGAGGCGAGTTTCCCGCTTAGATGCTTTCAGCGGTTATCTCTTCCGAACATAGCTACCCGGCGATGCCACTGGCGTGACAACCGGTACACCAGAGGTTCGTCCACTCCGGTCCTCTCGTACTAGGAGCAGGCCCCCTCAAACTTCCAGCGCCCACGGCAGATAGGGACCAAACTGTCTCACGACGTTTTAAACCCAGCTCACGTACCTCTTTAAATGGCGAACAGCCATACCCTTGGGACCGGCTACAGCCCCAGGATGAGATGAGCCGACATCGAGGTGCCAAACACCGCCGTCGATATGAACTCTTGGGCGGTATCAGCCTGTTATCCCCAGAGTACCTTTTATCCGTTGAGCGATGGCCCTTCCATACAGAACCACCGGATCACTATGACCTGCTTTCGCACCTGTTCGACTTGTCAGTCTCACAGTCAAGCACGCTTATGCCATTGCACTATCAGCACGATTTCCGACCGTACCTAGCGTACCTTCGTACTCCTCCGTTACACTTTGGGAGGAGACCGCCCCAGTCAAACTGCCTGCCATGCACTGTCCCCAGACCCGCTTCAGGGCCCAAGGTTAGAACCTCAAACAAGCCAGGGTGGTATTTCAAGGACGGCTCCACGCAAACTGGCGTTCACGCTTCACAGCCTCCCACCTATCCTACACAGGCCGGTTCAAAGTCCAATGCAAAGCTGCAGTAAAGGTTCATGGGGTCTTTCCGTCTAGCCGCGGGGAGATTGCATCATCACAAACACTTCAACTTCGCTGAGTCTCGGGAGGAGACAGTGTGGCCATCGTTACGCCATTCGTGCAGGTCGGAACTTACCCGACAAGGAATTTCGCTACCTTAGGACCGTTATAGTTACGGCCGCCGTTTACCGGGACTTCAATCAAGAGCTTGCACCCCATCATTTAATCTTCCGGCACCGGGCAGGCGTCACACCCTATACGTCCACTTTCGTGTTTGCAGAGTGCTGTGTTTTTATTAAACAGTCGCAGCCACCAGTTTATTGCAACCCTTTCACCCTCCAGGCGCAGGCCTGTCAAGCTACAAGGGCGTACCTTATCCCGAAGTTACGGTACCAGTTTGCCGAGTTCCTTCTCCCGAGTTCTCTCAAGCGCCTTGGAATACTCATCTCGCCCACCTGTGTCGGTTTGCGGTACGGTCAATGTGAAACTGAAGCTTAGAGGCTTTTCCTGGAACCCCTTCCAGTTGCTTCGCTTCCGGAGAAGCTCGCGCCACGCCCTTGAATCCCGTGCCCGGATTTGCCAGAGCACCTTCTCCAACGCAGCGACCGGGACTTCCAACACCCGGACAACCTTCCGCGATCCGTCCCCCCATCGCATTTCACACTGGTGCAGGAATATTGACCTGCTTCCCATCAGCTACGCATTTCTGCCTCGCCTTAGGGGCCGACTCACCCTACGCCGATGAACGTTGCGTAGGAAACCTTGGGCTTACGGCGAGGGGGCCTTTCACCCCCTTTATCGCTACTCATGTCAGCATTCGCACTTCCGATACCTCCAGCACACCTTCCGGTGCACCTTCGCAGGCTTACGGAACGCTCTCCTACCATGCACATTGCTGTGCATCCGCAGCTTCGGTATATGGCTTAGCCCCGTTACATCTTCCGCGCAGGACGACTCGATCAGTGAGCTATTACGCTTTCTTTAAAGGGTGGCTGCTTCTAAGCCAACCTCCTGACTGTTTTAGCCTTCCCACTTCGTTTCCCACTTAGCCATATTTCGGGACCTTAGCTGGCGGTCTGGGTTGTTTCCCTCTTGACACCGGACGTTAGCACCCGATGTCTGTCTCCCGTGATTGCACTCTTCGGTATTCGGAGTTTGCTATGGCGAGGTAATCCGCAATGGACCCCTCAACCATGACAGTGCTCTACCCCCGAAGGTGATACACGAGGCACTACCTAAATAGTTTTCGGAGAGAACCAGCTATTTCCAGGTTTGTTTAGCCTTTCACCCCTATCCACAGCTCATCCCCTAACTTTTCAACGTTAGTGGGTTCGGCCCTCCAGCACGTGTTACCGTGCCTTCAGCCTGGCCATGGATAGATCACCTGGTTTCGGGTCTACACCCAGCGACTGGACGCCCTGTTCGGACTCGCTTTCGCTACGCCTGCCCTATTCGGTTAAGCTCGCCACTGAATGTAAGTCGCTGACCCATTATACAAAAGGTACGCCGTCACCCCTTGCGAGGCTCCGACTGTTTGTATGCATGCGGTTTCAGGATCTCTTTCACTCCCCTCCCGGGGTTCTTTTCGCCTTTCCCTCACGGTACTGGTTCACTATCGGTCGATCACGAGTATTTAGCCTTGGAGGATGGTCCCCCCATCTTCAGACAGGATTTCACGTGTCCCGCCCTACTTGTCGTACACCCAGTTCTTCCACACTGCCTTCGCCTACGGGGCTATCACCCACTATGGCCGCACTTTCCAGAGCGTTCAGCTGACAATGCAGATAAAGAGTACAGGCTGCTCCCATTTCGCTCGCCACTACTCTGGGAATCTCGGTTGATTTCTTTTCCTGCGGCTACTTAGATGTTTCAGTTCGCCGCGTTCGCTTCACATGGCCTATGTATTCAGCCACGGATACTCCATTCGGAGTGGGTTTCCCCATTCGGACATCTGCGGATCAAAGCTCGTTTGCCAGCTCCCCGCAGCTTTTCGCAGGCTACCGCGTCCTTCATCGCCTGTGATCGCCAAGGCATCCACCACATGCACTTGTTCGCTTGACCCTATAACAGGTGTGTCTCTTCCGACACCTTCCCGCTACAGGTTGAGTTTTCGCGTTGTGCCGTATTCCACTGCCCTCTTCCGAGGGCCCTGAGATACATCGATACAATCACAACCCTGATTCACCTACTCGCATCCATCTCGAGATGCTTTCGGCCAATCTCTTTACTACTTCTTCCTGATTGTTAAAGAACGACAGCCGGCGCACACCCTGTGCGCGCCGCCATGACTGGCTCAATCGCCAATGCACGCAGGCCCTGCCACCGCAGGCGCTTCGTGCATTGAGGACTGGTGGAGGCAGACGGGATCGAACCGACGACCCCCTGCTTGCAAAGCAGGTGCTCTCCCAGCTGAGCTATGCCCCCCATGTCTTCCCCCAGGGGCCCGCCTCCGACAGATTGGTGGGTCTGGCTGGATTCGAACCAGCGACCCCCGCCTTATCAAGACGGTGCTCTAACCAACTGAGCTACAGACCCCTGAGTCTGTCATGCCTACAGCCGATAAGCGTGAGCACTTGCGCCATGGCGCAGGCTCTGGAAAGGAGGTGATCCAGCCGCACCTTCCGATACGGCTACCTTGTTACGACTTCACCCCAGTCATGAATCCTGCCGTGGTGACCGTCCTCCTTGCGGTTAGACTAGCCACTTCTGGCAAAACCCACTCCCATGGTGTGACGGGCGGTGTGTACAAGACCCGGGAACGTATTCACCGCGGCATGCTGATCCGCGATTACTAGCGATTCCAGCTTCACGCACTCGAGTTGCAGAGTGCGATCCGGACTACGACCGGTTTTCTGGGATTGGCTCCACCTCGCGGCTTGGCTACCCTCTGTTCCGACCATTGTATGACGTGTGAAGCCCTACCCATAAGGGCCATGAGGACTTGACGTCATCCCCACCTTCCTCCGGTTTGTCACCGGCAGTCTCCCTGGAGTGCTCTTGCGTAGCAACTAGGGACAAGGGTTGCGCTCGTTGCGGGACTTAACCCAACATCTCACGACACGAGCTGACGACAGCCATGCAGCACCTGTGTGACGGCTCCCTTTCGGGCACCCCCACCTCTCAGCGGGGTTCCATCCATGTCAAGGGTAGGTAAGGTTTTTCGCGTTGCATCGAATTAATCCACATCATCCACCGCTTGTGCGGGTCCCCGTCAATTCCTTTGAGTTTTAATCTTGCGACCGTACTCCCCAGGCGGTCAACTTCACGCGTTAGCTACGTTACCAAGCCAATGAAGGCCCGACAACCAGTTGACATCGTTTAGGGCGTGGACTACCAGGGTATCTAATCCTGTTTGCTCCCCACGCTTTCGTGCATGAGCGTCAGTATTGGCCCAGGGGGCTGCCTTCGCCATCGGTGTTCCTCCACATCTCTACGCATTTCACTGCTACACGTGGAATTCCACCCCCCTCTGCCATACTCCAGCGCTGCAGTCACCAATGCAGTTCCCAGGTTAAGCCCGGGGATTTCACATCGGTCTTACAGCACCGCCTGCGCACGCTTTACGCCCAGTAATTCCGATTAACGCTCGCACCCTACGTATTACCGCGGCTGCTGGCACGTAGTTAGCCGGTGCTTATTCTTCCGGTACCGTCATCCCCACGAGGTATTAGCTCAAAGGTTTTCTTTCCGGACAAAAGTGCTTTACAACCCGAAGGCCTTCTTCACACACGCGGCATTGCTGGATCAGGGTTGCCCCCATTGTCCAAAATTCCCCACTGCTGCCTCCCGTAGGAGTCTGGGCCGTGTCTCAGTCCCAGTGTGGCTGGTCGTCCTCTCAGACCAGCTACAGATCGTCGCCTTGGTAGGCCTTTACCCCACCAACTAGCTAATCTGCCATCGGCCGCCCCTGTAGCGCGAGGCCCGAAGGTCCCCCGCTTTCATCCACAGATCGTATGCGGTATTAATCCGGCTTTCGCCGGGCTATCCCCCACTACTGGACACGTTCCGATGTATTACTCACCCGTTCGCCACTCGCCGCCAGGCCGAAGCCCGCGCTGCCGTCCGACTTGCATGTGTAAGGCATGCCGCCAGCGTTCAATCTGAGCCAGGATCAAACTCTTCAGTTCAAACCTGTTACTGTTTTCGGTTCCGCGGTCTCCCGCTAAACCGGTCGCTCACTCAACGTACTGACGTTGCGGCCAGGCCCTGCCCCTTGACGAAGCAGCCCTGACCTTCCTTTCAATACTGTGTGAGACACTTTGATACTTTTGCCCTGCGCGCGGCTCTTGCGAACCCCGCGCTGCGCGCCCTGCATCAAGTGCCCACACTTATCGGCTGTATGTTTTTAAAGAACATTCGCTGCGTGCTGCGCCCCGCTACTGCCCTGTTCACTCCGGCGCTGCTTCGCTGCGTTGCTGCGTCTGCAGCAGAGAAACGAGATTATGCAGATCCTCCTTCCCTTCGTCAACTCCACCTGCGAAAAAATTTGCAGCGCAGTGACGATCGCGTGAAAACTGTGTGACCGGACGGATTGCATCTGTATCGCGAGGCGCGTGTTTCGCCAAAGCCGACGCTGGCCTGGACGAAACACATCGGCGCAACACCTGGATCAGCACAATGCGCGCAATCTCACCTACTTGTGCTGAAACACCGGCTTGCGCTTCTCGACGAACGCAGCCATCCCCTCTTTCTGATCCTCGGTCGCAAACAGCGAGTGGAACAGACGACGCTCGAAATGAACCCCTTCGGCCAGCGTTGTTTCATACGCCCGGTTCACCGACTCCTTCACCATCATCACCGCCGGCAACGGAAATTCGGCAATCGTCGTTGCGGCGGCAATCGCCTCGTCGAGCAGCCCTGCTGCGGGCACCACGCGCGAAACCAGACCGGAGCGCTCCGCCTCGGCGGCATCCATGAAACGCGCGGTCAGGCACAGGTCCATCGCTTTCGCTTTTGACACCGCACGCGGCAAGCGCTGCGTTCCGCCCGCTCCCGGCATGATTCCCAGCTTGATTTCCGGCTGCCCGAACCGGGCGGTATCGGCCGCAAAAATGATGTCGCACATCATGGCAAGCTCACAACCGCCCCCGAGCGCAAAGCCGGCGACGGCGGCAATGATCGGCTTGCGTATGGAGCGCACCGTTTCCCAGTTACGGGTGATGTAGTCGCCTTTGTAGACGTCCATGTAACTGTATTTCGCCATCATCCCGATGTCGGCGCCCGCCGCAAACGCTTTCTCGCTGCCCGTGATGACGATCGCCCCAACCCCGTCGTCGCCATCAAAGGCGCGCAGCGCTTCGCCCAGTTCGTCCATGAGCGCGTCGTTCAACGCGTTCAGCGCCTTCGGTCGATTCAGCGTGACAAGACCCACGCGTCCGCGCGTCTCGACCAGAATATTCTCGTAAGCCATGCATCCTCCTTCGTATGAAGAGTCAATCGTGCAAAAACGCTTCGCGCCGCCGCGCGTATAATGCTACCATTCGCCAACCGGTCGGTCGGTTAATTAATCGTCCGACATTCCTGATGTCTAGCCCCCCCATCTTCCGCCATGACACATCCGCTCTTTTCCCGACACGAAGACACACTGCAGCGGGCGCTCGCCGCCATCGAAACGCGCGGCTACTGGAGTCCGTTTGCCGAAATGCCCAGTCCGAAAGTGTACGGGGAAACGGCCAGTGCAGACGGCGAGGCAGCGTTCAAGGCGCACCTGAACCGGACATTCGAACTCGACCAGCCCACCACCGGCCAAACGGTCGGTGCCGAGCGCTCGCCATACGGCTTCTCGCTGGGCACCCGCTACCCGGAGGCAGATCCGGACGCGTTGCTGAAAGCCTCTGCCCGCGCGCAAGCTGCCTGGAGCGCCGCCGGTCCGCAGGCATGGATCGGCGTATGCCTGGAAATACTCGCGCGGCTGAACCGGGCGAGCTTCGAACTCGCCTACAGCGTCATGCATACGACCGGCCAGGCGTTCATGATGGCCTTTCAGGCCGGCGGCCCGCACGCCCAGGATCGCGCGCTGGAAGCCGTGGCATACGCATGGGACCAGTTGCGCCGGATTCCTGCCGACGCCTACTGGGAAAAGCCGCAGGGCAAAAATCCGCCACTGGCGATGCACAAGCGCTACAGGGTGGTACCGCGCGGCACCGGCCTCGTGCTGGGCTGCTGCACGTTTCCGACCTGGAATGGCTATCCCGGCCTCTTCGCTGACCTCGCCACCGGCAACACGGTCATCGTCAAACCTCATCCGGGCGCGATCCTGCCGCTGGCGATCACCGTGCGTATCGCGCGTGAGGTCTTGCGCGAAGCCGGCTTCAACCCCGACGTCGTGACCCTGCTCGCCACCGGGCCGAACGATGGCGCACTCGTCCAGAATCTCGCGCAGCGCCCCGAGATCCGGCTGATCGACTTCACCGGCAGCACGCCGAACGGCACCTGGCTCGAACGCCACGCTCATCAGGCACAGGTGTACACCGAGAAAGCCGGCGTCAACCAGATCGTGATCGACTCGGTCTCCGACATCAAGGCCGCTGCGCGAAACATTGCTTTTTCGCTCGCGCTCTATTCCGGCCAGATGTGCACCGCCCCCCAGAACATTTACGTCCCGCGCACCGGCATCGCCACTGCTGACGGCCCGATGAGCTTCGACGCGGTCACCCAGGCGCTCGCGGACGCCGTGCAAAAACTGGTTGCCGATCCGGCACGCGCAGTCGAATTTCTCGGCGCCATCCAGAACGATGGCGTGCTCGCCCGCATCGACTCCGCGCGCAGCCTTGGACACGTGCTCGTCGACAGCAAGGCGCTTGCGCATCCCACCTTCGCTGACGCACAAGTGCGCACGCCGCTGATGCTGCAACTGGATGCCGCGATCGACTCGGCGCGCTTCAGCGAGGAATGGTTTGGCCCCATCTCCTTCGTGATCGCGACCGACTCGACCGAACAGTCGCTCGAGCTTGCCGGCACGATCGCCGCAGAACACGGCGCACTGACGCTCTCCGTCTATAGCACCCGTGAAACGGTCGTCGCCGCAGCGGAGGAAGCCGCGATTCGCGGCGGCGTCGCGCTGTCGATCAACCTGACGGGCGGCGTGTTCGTGAACCAGTCCGCCGCCTTCTCCGATTTCCACGGCACCGGCGCCAACCCGGCCGCCAACGCGGCGCTCGCCGACGCCGCATTCGTGGCGAACCGCTATCGCGTCGTTCAAAGCCGGGTCCATGTTGAACCTAAGGCTGCTTCGCCGGCAGTCGGCTGAATGGCCTAGGCCATGCACAACGCCCTATGCCATCCGGCCGAATGGAAGACGCGCGTTGCACCCGCTAACATAAATCAGCGCTCCGGACTCCCCACCCGGCCGCTTTGCTCAGCAGGAACCCGACATGAATGACGCTTTCATCTGCGATGCGATCCGTACCCCGTTTGGCCGCTACGGCGGCGCCCTGAAAGAGGTTCGTGCCGACGACCTGGCCGCCGTTCCCATTCGCGCACTGGTCGAACGCAATCCCGGCGTCGACTGGTCCGCACTGGACGACGTGATCTACGGCTGCGCGAACCAGGCCGGCGAGGACAACCGCAACGTCGCGCGCATGGCCGCACTGCTCGCCGGACTGTCGGCCGACGCACCCGGGGCAACGCTCAACCGCTTGTGCGGTTCGGGGATGGACGCGGTCGGCACGGCGGCGCGCGCAATCAAGGCTGGCGAAGCACACCTGATGATCGCAGGCGGTGTCGAGAGCATGACGCGCGCGCCGTTCGTGATGGGCAAGGCGACCAGCGCGTTCTCGCGTCAGGCGGACATTTACGATACGACGATCGGCTGGCGTTTCGTGAACGCAACGATGAAGCGCGACTACGGCGTGGACTCCATGCCCGAAACCGCCGAAAACGTCGCCGTCGATTTCGGCGTGAGCCGCGCCGACCAGGACGCATTCGCACTGCGAAGCCAGCAAAAGGCCGCGCTCGCCCAGCGCAACGGCACGCTCGCGCAGGAAATCGTCCCGGTTTCGATTCCACAGAAAAAGGGAGATCCGGTTCAGGTGACGCTCGACGAGCACCCGCGCGAAACCTCGCTCGAAGCGCTCGGCAAGCTGAAGGGTGTCGTGCGTGCGGACGGTAGCGTCACCGCAGGCAACGCATCGGGCGTGAACGACGGCGCCTGCGCGCTGCTGCTCGCCAGCCATGCCGCGGCGGAGCGGTTCGGGCTGCGCCGCCGCGCCCGGGTCATCGGCATGGCAACGGCGGGCGTCGAGCCGCGGGTCATGGGGATCGGCCCGGCACCGGCCACGCAGAAGCTGCTGAAGCAACTGGACATGTCGCTCGACCAGTTCGACGTCATCGAGCTGAACGAAGCGTTCGCAGCCCAAGGCCTTGCCGTATTGCGACTGCTCGGCCTGCGCGACGACGATCCACGCGTCAATCCGAACGGCGGCGCCATCGCGCTCGGCCATCCGCTCGGGGCATCGGGTGCGCGGCTCGTGACCACGGCGCTCTACCAGCTCGAGCGGACCGGCGGTCGGTTTGCGCTCGCTACGATGTGCATCGGCGTAGGCCAAGGCGTCGCACTCGCAATCGAGCGCATCTGATCCAGCTCAACATACGATCAGGAGGAGACAGGCGATGTCATTTCAGACGATCCGCGTCGAGTTCGACGCATCGAGCCGCGTTGCCACCGTGACGCTCGATCGGCCGGACAAACTCAACAGTTTCACCCGGGCGATGCACGACGAACTGCGCACCGCGCTTGACGAGGTGGTAGCCGCGGGTGCGCGGGCGCTCGTCATGACCGGCGCGGGACGCGGCTTCTGCGCGGGCCAGGACCTGGCCGATCTCGACTTCACGCCACAGGCAAGCACCGATCTCGGCAACCTGATCGACCAATACTTCAACCCGCTGATCCGCCGCCTGCAAGCGCTGCCCTTGCCCGTCATCGCCGCAGTCAACGGCACAGCGGCCGGTGCGGGCGCCAATCTCGCGCTGGCCTGCGACCTCGTTGTCGCGGCGCGCTCGGCGAGCTTCATCCAGGCGTTCGTAAAGATCGGCCTTGTCCCCGACTCGGGCGGCACGTGGTTCCTGCCGCAGCGTGTCGGCATGGCGCGCGCGCTCGGTCTCGCGCTTACGGGCGACAGGCTCGGCGCCGAGCAGGCGCTCGACTGGGGCCTCGTGTGGCAGGTTGTCGAGGACGCGGAACTCGCGGATACAGCCCATGCGCTCGCGACCCGTCTCGCGCAGCTTCCGACCCGCGCGATCGCCGCTACCCGGCAGGCAATGCGGACCGGAATCACGAACACGCTCGATCAGCAACTCGACCTCGAGCGCGACCTGCAACGCGAACTGGGCGCCTCGTACGACTATGCGGAAGGCGTCCGTGCCTTCATCGAAAAACGCGCGCCGCGCTTCGAGGGCCGCTAGCATGAACAATCGCCATTACGACACCCCGTCCGACGCCGACGCGCTCGCGCGCGCCACCGCCGACGCGATGTACGCCGCGGATGCCTGCAGCCGCGCCCTCGGGCTCGAATTGCTCGATGTGCGCCCCGGCTACGCGCGCATGCGCATGAAGGTCCGCCCCGACTTCCTGAACGGCCACCAGATCTGCCACGGTGGCCTGATCTTCACGCTCGCCGACTCTACCTTCGCATTCGCATGCAACACGTACAACATCAGCACGGTTGCGTCGGGCTGCGCGATCGAATTTCTGCGCCCGGTGCACGCCGACGAGCTGCTGACAGCCGAAGCCGTCGAACAGACGCTCACCGGGCGCACCGGCATCTATGACATCCGCGTGACGAACCGCGCCGGTGAAACAGTCGCGATGTTTCGCGGCAAATCCGCACAGATCAAGGGCACCGTCATCCCCGCAGCGAACTGACAGGATGCCCCCCGGACATCCGCATCCCGAGTACACAAGGAGACATTCGATGAACACGCCGCTTCCGCTCGACCCGATCGAGACGGCCAGCCGCGACGAGCTCGCCGCGCTACAACTCGAAAGACTGAAATGGTCGCTCGCGCACGCGTATGAGAATTCGCCCGTCTACCGCCGCAAGTTCGACGACGCCGGTGTTCACCCGGACGACCTGAAGACGCTCGCCGACCTCGCACGCTTTCCGTTCACGACAAAAAAAGATCTGCGCGAAAATTACCCGTTTGGAATGTTCGCGGTGCCGCAGGAGCGGATCTCGCGGATTCACGCCTCCTCGGGGACGACCGGCAAACCGACCGTGGTGGGCTACACGGCGCGCGATATCGACACATGGGCCAACCTCGTCGCGCGCTCGATTCGCGCCGCGGGCGCGCGGCGCGGCGACAAGGTGCACGTGAGCTACGGATACGGCCTGTTCACCGGCGGCCTCGGCGCCCACTACGGCGCCGAGCGCGCCGGCCTCACCGTGATTCCGTTCGGCGGCGGCCAGACAGAAAAGCAGGTCCAGCTGATTCAGGACTTCCGTCCCGACATCATCATGGTCACGCCAAGCTACATGCTGTCGATTGCCGACGAACTCGAACGGCAGGGCGTCGATCCGGCAAGCTGCTCGCTGCGCATCGGCATCTTCGGCGCGGAACCCTGGACCAACGACATGCGCACGGCCATCGAGAAACGCATGGGCATCGACGCGGTCGACATCTACGGGCTGTCGGAAGTCATCGGCCCCGGCGTGGCATCGGAATGCGTCGAGACGAAGGACGGTCCGACGATCTGGGAAGATCATTTTTACCCGGAGATCATCGATCCCGAGACCGGCGAGGTCCTGCCGGACGGCGAACCCGGCGAACTCGTGTTCACCTCGCTCACGAAAGAAGCGCTGCCGATCATCCGCTATCGCACCCGCGACCTTACGCGCCTGCTGCCGGGCACCGCGCGCACGATGCGCCGCATGGAGAAGATCACCGGCCGCTCCGACGACATGATGATCGTACGCGGCGTCAACGTCTTCCCGACACAGATCGAAGAGCTGCTGCTGAAGCAGCCGGCGCTCGCGCCGCACTACCAGATCGTGCTGACGAAAGAAGGACCGCTCGACGTGATGACCCTGAACGTCGAACCGTGCCCCGAAACCGCGCCGGACACGTCCGCGCTCGGCGCCGCGAAGCAGGCGCTCAGCTACGACATCAAGGCGTTGATCGGCATCAGTGCGGTGGTGAACGTGCTGCCGGTCAACGGCATCGAGCGATCGGTCGGCAAGGCCCGCCGGGTGGTCGACAAACGCAGCGCGAACGCCTAGCGCAAGACGGACGGCTCCCCCTGCTGCTCACGAGTTGGGCAGCAGCAGCCACATCCGCCCGGTTTGCCGCATCTTCCCGGCGAGGTCGCCGGCCTGATCGCCGAGTCCCCAGAAATAGTCTGCGCGCACCCCCCCCTTGATCGCCGAGCCGGTGTCCTGCGCGAACACGAGGCGATCGAGCGGCTCGTTCGTCAGCGGACGCGTCGTCTGAAGGAACACCGGCGTGCCGAGCGGGATCGCGGACGGATCCACGGCAATCGAGCGCTCCGGCGTCAGCGGCACACCGAGTGCGCCGATCGGGCCGTCGGCGCCGCCCGGATCGTCGCCGGACGCCGGCATCTCGCGGAAAAACACGAAACGCGGGTTGGTATCGAGCAGCGCAGCGACACGCGTCGGATTCGCGCGCGCCCACGCCTTGATGCCCTGCATCGTCGCCTGCGCCGGCGTAATCTCGCCGTGATCGAGCAGCCAGCGTCCGATCGAGCGATACGGCTGGTTGTTGGTCCCGCCAAAGCCGAGGCGCAGCACGCTGCCGTCGTCCATCACGATGCGCCCCGAGCCCTGCACCTGCAGAAAGAACGCCTCGATCGGGTCGTCGACCCAGACGATTTCATTGCCGTCCAGCACGCCGGAACGTTCGAGCTGCGCGCGCGCGGGCAGCTCGCTACCGGCGCGCGCACCGTACGGCCAGTGATAGAGCGCAGTCTGGTAGACCCCGTGACGCGTACGCGAGCCGTGCAGCAAGGGCTCGTAATAGCCGGTCACGAGTCCGTCGAGCGTACCGTCCGCGTTGGCAAACTGAAACGGCGTGAAGTAGGTTTCAAAAAAGGTCCGGGCGCCGACGAGGTCCAGATCGTCGAGATGCACGGCCGCCGCACAGGCACGCCGCCAGTTCGGCCGACTGGCGAGCCGCAAGCAGTTTTCCCGCAGCGCCGCCGTCGCGCCGATCAGCGAATCGTCGTCCCATCCCGGCACCTGCTGCCAGGCCACCGGCGTGAGCCGCTCGGCAGCAAGCTGCCCGGTGACATAGGCCGGACCGACCTGCCGCCCGGATGTCCGCACCCCGCCGCTGCCGGCGCACGACGCGAGCAGCACCGCCACCGAAAGCACCCCGAACCAGCCCGCGCACGTACGCAGCCGCCGCGCCCATCCCGCCCATTCGTTCCTGATGATGAAACCCGCCATGTGTGATCTTTTCGACGTATTTCCGATGCCCGTTCCCGCGTGGCGGGCACCGCCGCTTCGGCCGGCGTGCGCCGTCATTGCGCAGCGAACCCGGCTGGTATGACAGGCACAGACCGCGCGCGCGGCGATCCGTTCAATGCAGCGTGCGCGGCATGCGCAGCACGAACTCCGGCACAGGCGCCTCGAAACGCTCGCCGTCCTCGGCCACGCAGAAATACTCCCCGCGCATGGTGCCGACCGGCGTCGCGATCACCGCCCAGCTCGTATATTCGAACTGTTCGCCCGGCTTGAGCAGGGGCTGATGGCCGACCACGCCGAGCCCTTTCACCTCCTGCTGATGCTGCTCGCTGTCCGTGATGATCCAGTGGCGCGCAATCAGCTGCGCCGGAACCTGACCGCTATTGCGAATGGTCAGCGTGTAGGCGAACGCATACTGGCGGCGCTCCGGGTCCGACTCGTCGGGCAGGTAGCGCACCTGCGCCGACACGCTGAATTCGTATTGGCTCATCCCTGTTCCGGTCTGCTGATACCGCGCGCGGCGGGTCCGCGCTGGCCGCAAGGCGCTGCCGGGCACGGGTTTGTCATGGATAGGCATTCTGCGTCATGCGCGCCACGCCCGCAACCCGACTGGCCAGCCGGACAAGGCTCGCGACCTGCAGACGGTAAAATGGCGTTTTATGCCTGCCCTCCGCTCGCCATGACGCCATTCCACATCGCTCCCAGCATCCTGTCCGCCGACTTCGCCCGGCTCGGCGAAGAAGTCCGCAACGTGGTCGCCGCCGGCGCCGACTGGATCCATTTCGACGTGATGGACAACCATTACGTGCCCAACCTGACGATCGGCCCGCTCGTCTGCGAAGCGATCCGCCCGCACGTCGACGTGCCGATCGACGTGCACCTGATGGTGCGCCCGGTCGACCGCATCGTGCCCGACTTCGCGAAGGCAGGCGCCAACGTGATCAGCTTTCACCCCGAAGGCTCGGATCACATCGACCGCACGTTGTCGCTGATCCGCGATCACGGCTGCAAGGCCGGCCTCGTGTTCAACCCGGCCACCCCGCTGCACTACCTCGACTATGTGATGGACAAGCTCGATCTCGTGCTGATCATGTCGGTGAATCCCGGCTTCGGCGGCCAGTCGTTCATTCCCGAGGCGCTCGTCAAGCTGCGCGAAGCCCGCCGGCGCATCGACGCCTACCGCGACAAAACCGGGCGCACGATCCATCTCGAAGTCGACGGCGGCGTGAAGGTCGACAACATCCGCGAAATCGCCGAGGCCGGCGCCGATACGTTCGTTGCCGGCTCGGCGATTTTCGGCAAGCCCGACTACCGCGCCGTGATCGACCAGATGCGCGCCGAACTCGCGCACGCGGGGCAGACCGCATGACGGCCGCCGCGACGCCCCGGTTTCCCGCCCCCGCGTTCGCCGCGACACGGATTGACGCGGCCATCATCGACCTCGACGGCACGATGGTCGACACGGCAGACGACTTCACCGCGGGCCTGAACGGCATGCTCGCGCAACTCGATGCGGCCGAAACGACGCGCGAGGAAGTGATCGACTATGTCGGCAAGGGCTCCGAGCACCTGATCCGCTGCGTGCTCGCGCCGCGCTTCGACGCGACCGGCGCGCAACAGCGTTTCGACGAAGCGCTGGCGATCTATCAGGAGGAGTACGCGAAGATCAACGGCCGCCACACGCGGCTCTACCCGGACGTCGAGGCCGGCTTGCAGGCGATGCGCGACGCCGGGCTGAAGCTCGCGTGCGTCACCAACAAGCCCCACCGTTTCGCCGTGGAACTGCTGCAGCAATACGGCTTGATCGGCTGCTTCGACACGGTGATCGGCGGCGACAGCGTGCCGAAAAAGAAACCCGACCCGCTGCCGATGCTGACTGCCTGCGCGCAACTGCAGGTGGCCGCCGCCGCCGCGGTGGCGATCGGCGACTCGGAAAACGACGCGCTCGCCGGCCGCGCAGCCGGCATGGCCACACTGAGCGTGCCGTATGGCTACAACCATGGCCAGGCTGTACAAACGATAAAATCGGATGGTATAGTTGCCTCGCTGCTGGACGCCGCCAAGGCGATCGCAGCCCATAACTCGACGACCTGAACCGTCCATCACCCTCATGTTTCTGAACAAAAAACGGAGTCTGAGCAGCATCGACCGGGGAGCCTGGCCCTGGCGTCGCTGGTCGCGCTAACCTCTCTCGTGAGGTGCGCTGAAGCCCGTCTTCAGCGCCGTTTTTTGCTTCGCCGCGCTCACGCGCCTTTCCCTCTGAACGCCTGCAGCACCGGTTTCTGTCACGACCGCTGCACAGACGGCCTGCGCGACCCGCAGGGCCGTCGCATGCATCGCCGGGAAAGCGCACGCCGATTGGCCTAAGCTTGTCGAACACACGCCGCTCATGGCGGACCGGCAGCGCGCGCAGCACCGTCCCCCCGCTTTGTCCCGCGTGCGCCGCGCACCGGACCCCTGAACAGGATCGGAACATGACCGAACTCGAATTCCAGTCCCTCGCAAACGAGGGTTACAACCGCATCCCGCTGATCGCCGAGGCGCTCGCCGACCTCGAAACACCGCTGTCGCTGTACCTGAAGCTGGCGCAGACCGAGCGCAACGGCGCGAATTCGTTCCTGCTGGAATCGGTGGTCGGCGGCGAGCGCTTCGGCCGCTATTCGTTCATCGGTCTGCCGGCGCGCACGATGCTGCGCACCCGCGAGGGCGTCACCGAGGTGCTGAAAGACGGCGCCGTCATCGAAACGCACGAGGGCGATCCGCTCGAATTCATCCAGCAGTTCCAGCGCCGCTTCAAGATCGCGCAGCGCCCGGGTCTGCCGCGTTTCGCGGGCGGCCTCGCCGGCTACTTCGGCTACGACGCCGTGCGCTACATCGAGAAGAAGCTCGCTCACACCGCCCCGCCGGACGATCTGAACCTGCCCGACATCCAGTTGCTGCTGACCGAGGAAGTCGCGGTGATCGACAACCTCGCGGGCAAGCTCTACCTCGTCGTGTACGCGGATCCGGGCGCCCCGGAAGCGTACACGCGCGCAAAGCAGCGGCTGCGCGAATTCCGCCAGCGTCTGCGCACGACCGTGCAGCCGCCGGTCACGTCCGCCAGCGTGCGCACCGAAACGTACCGCGAATTCGCGAAGGACGATTACCTTGCCGCGGTGCGCAAGGCAAAGGAATACATCGCGGCGGGCGAGCTGATGCAGGTGCAGGTCGGCCAGCGTCTCGTCAAGCCGTATCGCGACAACCCGTTGTCGCTGTACCGCGCGCTGCGTTCGCTGAACCCGTCGCCGTATATGTATTACTACAACTTCGGCGAATTTCACGTGGTCGGCGCGTCGCCCGAAATTCTCGTGCGCCAGGAAAAGCGCGGCGAAGACCGGATCGTGACGATCCGCCCGCTCGCCGGCACCCGCCCGCGCGGCAACACGCCCGAGCGCGACGCCGAACTGGCGACCGAACTGCTCAACGACCCGAAAGAAATCGCCGAGCACGTGATGCTGATCGACCTCGCGCGCAACGACGTCGGCCGCATCGCGCAGATCGGCTCGGTGGTCGTCACGGACAAGATGGTCATCGAAAAGTACTCGCACGTGCAGCACATCGTCAGCTCGGTCGAGGGCAAGCTCAAGCCGGACATGACGAATTTCGACGTGCTGCGCGCGACCTTCCCGGCCGGCACGCTGTCGGGCGCGCCCAAAGTGCGCGCGATGGAGCTGATCGACGAGCTCGAACCGGTCAAGCGCGGGCTGTATGGCGGCGCGGTCGGCTACCTGTCGTTCACCGGCGAAATGGATCTCGCGATCGCGATCCGCACCGGCGTGATCAGCAACGGCAACCTGTACGTGCAGGCCGCGGCGGGCGTCGTCGCGGACTCGGTGCCCGAGTCCGAATGGCAGGAGACGGAAAACAAGGCGCGCGCGGTGCTGCGCGCCGCCGAGCAGGTGCAAGACGGACTCGACAGCGACTTTTGAGCGGAGACAGACCATGCTGCTGATGATCGACAACTACGACTCGTTCACCTATAACCTGGTCCAGTACTTCGGCGAACTCGGCGAGGACGTGCGGACTTTTCGCAACGACGAAATCGCGCTCGACGAGATCGCGAAGCTCGCGCCCGAGCGCATCTGCCTGTCGCCCGGACCGAGCAACCCGCAGCATGCGGGTGTGACCCTCGACGTGCTGCGCACGTTTGCCGGCAAGGTGCCGATCCTCGGCGTCTGCCTCGGCCATCAGGCGATCGGCGAAGCGTTCGGCGGCCGCGTCGTGCGCGCGAAAACCATCATGCACGGCAAGGTGAGCCAGATCGAAACCGACGGCCAGGGCGTCTTCGCCGATCTGCCGAAGCATTTCACGGTCACGCGCTATCACTCGCTCGCGATCGAGCGCGAGTCGCTGCCCGACTGCCTCGCCGTCTCCGCGTGGACCGACGACGGCGAAATCATGGGTGTGCGTCACAAGACGCTCGCGGTCGAGGGCGTGCAGTTCCATCCGGAAGCGATCCTGTCCGAACACGGTCACGCGCTGCTCGAAAACTTCCTGAAGCAGTCGCGCGTCGCGCATCCCGCCTGAGCCGCCGAGGAACGATCATGTCGATTACCCCCCAGGAGGCGCTGCAGCGCACGATCGAGCACCGCGAAATCTTTCACGACGAAATGCTGCACCTGATGCGGCTCATCATGCGCGGCGAACTGTCGCCGGTGATGGCTGCGTCGATCATCACCGGCCTGCGCGTGAAGAAGGAAACGATCGGCGAAATCGCCGCCGCCGCCACCGTGATGCGCGAGTTCGCGCGGCACGTGGAAGTGCCCGACAACTCGAACTTCGTCGACATCGTCGGCACCGGCGGCGACGGCGCGAACACCTTCAACATCTCCACCGCCACGATGTTCGTCGCCGCGGCCGCCGGTGCGAAGGTCGCCAAGCACGGCGGGCGCAGCGTATCGAGCAAATCGGGCAGCGCGGACGTGCTCGAGGCGCTCGGCGTGAACATCAACCTGCAGCCGGAGCAGGTCGCCGCGTCGATCGCGGAAACCGGCATGGGCTTCATGTTCGCGCCGAACCACCATCCGGCGATGAAGAACATCGCGCCGGTGCGCCGCGAGCTCGGCGTGCGCACGATCTTCAACATCCTCGGCCCGCTCACCAATCCCGCCGACGCGCCGAACCAGCTCATGGGCGTGTTTCATCCCGATCTCGTCGGCATCCAGGTGCGCGTGATGCAGCGCCTCGGCGCCTCGCACGTGCTCGTCGTCTACGGAATGGACGGCATGGACGAGGTCTCGCTCGGCGCGGCCACGCTCGTCGGCGAGCTGCGCAACGGCGAAGTGCGCGAGTACGAGATTCATCCGGAAGACTTCGGCATGCAGATGGTGTCGAACCGCTCGCTGAAAGTGGCCGACGCGAACGAATCGAAGGCGATGCTGCTCGACGCGCTCGGCAACAAGCCGGGTGTCGCGCGCGAAATCGTCACGCTGAACGCCGGCACGGCGCTGTATGCCGCAAACGTCGCCCCGTCGATCGCCGACGGCATCGGGCTCGCACGCGAGGCGATCGCGAGCGGCACGGCACGCGCGAAGGTCGACGAGCTCGCGCGCTTCACGCAGCAATTCGCCTAGCCATTCATGCATTGACTTCTGTATCGGGAATTCTATGAGCGACATCCTTCAACGCATTATCGACGTCAAGCGCGAAGAGGTTCGCGCCGCCCAGGCGGCGCGCCCGCTCGACGCGCTGCGTGCCGAGGCCGCGACCCGCGAGCGGCGCGACTTCGTCGGCGCACTGCGCGCGAAGCACGCGGCCGGCAAGGCGGCGGTAATCGCCGAAGTAAAGAAGGCCAGTCCGTCCAAGGGCGTGCTGCGCGAACACTTCGTTCCCGCCGAGATTGCGCGCTCGTATGCGCACCACGGCGCGGCCTGCCTGTCGGTGCTCACCGACGTGCAGTTTTTCCAGGGCAGCGTCGCGTACCTCCAGCAGGCGCGCGCCGCGTGCGCGCTGCCGGTGATCCGCAAGGACTTCATCATCGACCCGTACCAGGTCGTCGAGGCGCGGGCGATGGGGGCCGATGCGGTCCTGCTGATCGCCGCGGCGCTCGAAACCGCGCAGATGCGCGACCTCGAAGCGCTTGCGCACTCGCTCGGGCTCGCGGTGCTCGTCGAGGTACACGACGCCGACGAGCTCGCCGAGGCGCTGACGCTGGACACCCCGCTCATCGGCATCAACAACCGCAATCTGCGCACCTTCGAGACGTCGCTGGACACGACGCTCGGCATGCTCGACCAGATCCCGGATGGGCGCATCGTCGTCACGGAGTCGGGCATCCTGTCGCGCGCGGACGTCGAACGCATGCGCGCGCATCACGTGCACACGTTCCTCGTGGGCGAGGCGTTCATGCGCGCCGAGGAACCCGGCGTCGCGCTCGAACAGATGTTTTTCTGAGCGCCGCCGCACACGCACCGAAGGCCACCTGCCATGGGTATCGAACGTGAAATCAAGCTGACGCTGCCCGCGGGGCAGCTCGGCGCCGCCACACGCTGGCTCGCTGCGCGCGCCGGCGCCGAGGGGCGTGCAATTGCGCTGTCGAACCGCTACTTCGACACACCGGCGCTGACGCTGGCCCGCTCGAAAAGCGCGCTGCGCCTGCGCCGCACGCCGGACGGCTGGCTGCAGACCTTCAAGACCGCCGGCGTGGCGGTCGCGGGCATGCACAGCCGGCACGAATGGGAACTGCCGGTCGCGGGCGACGCGCTCGACATCGACGCGCTGCTGCGCGCCTGCGACGAACCGACCGTCGCGGCCGCGCTGCGCGGCGCGTCGGCGAATCTGATCGAGCTGTTCCGGACCGACTTCACGCGCACGCTGTGGCGGATCGCACACGAAGGCGCGACGATCGAGGCCGCGATCGATCAGGGCGAAGTCCATGCCGACGTGAACGGCGCGGTACGCCGCACACCGATCCTCGAAGTCGAACTGGAACTGCTGCAGGGTGACGAGGCCGCGCTGCACGCGTTCGCCGGCGAACTGCGCGCGCAGGTACCGGGGCTCGTGCCCGACAATATCAGCAAGGCACAGCGCGGCTATCAGTTGCGCGCCGTGTAAGCGCGTGAGCGCGTACGCAGTCGAGCGCAGGCGGCCGCACGACGCCCGCGCGCCTTGAGCAAAGGCGTATTTGCTGCGACACTTGCGCGTCATGAACTCTGCTGCCCGCTCCCGCCCTGCTGCATCGCAGGCGTCGCTGTTCGGCGACGACGCCGCTGCGACGACCCGCACACCCGCGCCGCCGACTCAGGACACCTCGCCGCCGTCGCTCGAAGCGCAATTCGACGCGCTGCCGCCCGCGTGGCGCGCCTACCTGAACCCCTTCATCGACAGCGACGCGTACGCGCCGCTATGCCGCTTCGTGGACGGCGAGCGCGCGGCAGGCAAGACCGTCTATCCGGCCGACGTGTTTCGGGCGCTGCACCTGACGTCTCCCGACGACGTCAAGGTCGTGATCCTCGGCCAGGATCCGTATCACAGCGAAGACCGCGGCACGCCGCAAGCGCACGGGCTCGCGTTCTCGGTGCCGCCGTCGGTGCGGCCGCCGCCGTCGTTGCGCAACATCTTCAAGGAAATCGCGGCAAGCCTCGGCTACCCGCCGCCGCGCCACGGGTGCCTCGACGCATGGGCGAGGCAAGGCGTGCTGCTGCTGAACACGGTGCTGACCGTCGAGCGCAACGAAGCGGCCAGTCACGCGAAGCGCGGCTGGGAAAAGTGCACCGACACGCTCATCCACGCACTCGCGACGCGCCGCGACGGCCTCGTCTTCATGCTGTGGGGTGCGCACGCGCAGGCCAAGCGCGCACTGCTCGGCGGTCACGCGCATTACGTGCTCGAAGCGCCGCATCCGTCGCCGCTCTCGGCGCATCGCGGCTTTCTGGGCTGCGGGCACTTCGCGCTCGCGAACGACTACCTGAAAGCGCATCACCGCGCGCCGATCGACTGGCGCCTGCCCGAACAGCCCTGAAAACAGCGCGGCGGGCGCGGCGGCAGGCGCGGCCGCTGCCCGCTGCCCGCTGCCGCGGGCGGCGCGTTACGCTGCCGCGATCGCTTCGCGTGCGGCCGCGAGCGCGGCGCTGGCGGCGTCCGGCCCCATGTTCAGGCCTTCCGCATAGATGAAGCTCACGTCCGTCATGCCGAGGAAGCCGAGGAAGCTCTTCAGGTACGGCGTCTGGCTATCGTGGGCCGTGCCCGCGTACTTGCCGCCGCGCGCCGACACGACATACACCTTCTTGCCCTTCACGAGGCCTTCCGGACCGTTCTCGGTATAGCGGAACGTGATCCCGGCGCGCGCGATGAAGTCGAAATACGTCTTGAGTTGCGACGACACGCCGAAGTTGTACATCGGCGCGCCGATCACGACGATCTCCGCCGCCTGCAGTTCCGCGATCAGCGCGTCGCTGCGCGCGGCGATGGCGGCCTGCTCCGCCGTGCGCTTATCCGCCGGCGTGAAGAACGCGCCGAGGATCGCGTCGTCGAGGTGCGGCAGCGGGTCCGCCTGCAGGTTGCGGGCGACAACTTGCGCACCGGGATTCGATTGTTGCAGTTTCGCCGTCAGCTCATTGACGAGCAGCGTCGAGTTCGCGCCTTGCGAGCGGGCGGCCGAGTTGATTTGCAGGATCGTGGTCATGGGTGGCTCCAGTGTGGGGCGCGCGGTATCGCGCGAGTGAGGGCATTGTGTTTTTTTACCCCGCACCGAAAAAGCCATCCCGCAGCGACGGATTGTTGCATCAGCAGAACAATCGCCGTTGTCGGGCTCCGGCCACGCCCGGCCCCCGACGCCCTTGCCGCGGTCAGCCCGCCAATCAACCCGCCAATCAACCCGCCAGCCAGCGCTCGCGCAGACGGCGCACCGCCGCCTGGTTGCCGGTCACATTGAGCGCGTAGCGCACCACCTCCGGCCCGTCGAGCCGGACCCGCACGGTGCGCAGCTCGTCGCGGCGAAACGCGTGGATCTCGACCTTCGCGCCCGGCTGATAACGCGCCAGCAGCGTATCGAGGTTGGCCGCGCTCACGCGCAGGCCGTCAAGGGCGACCAGCACGTCGCCGGCCGACAAGCCGGCCTTTTGCGCCGCGCTGCCCTCGTGCACCGCGGCCAGCGTGCAGTCGGCGCCGCCGCGCACGCGTGCGCCGAGCGACGGCTTCGCGCCGCGGTCGAACTCGGGCGCGAGCGCGATGCCGAACGGTTGCAGCAGCGTCGCAAGCGGCAGGTCGCGCGTGCCGTGCACCGCATGCTCGAAAAGCGCTCCCAGGTCGACGCCGGTCGCCTCGGCGAACAGCGCCTCGACGTCCTGCTCCGCCACACCCTGCGGCTGGCCGCGGTAGAAATCGCGCCCGAAGCGCTGCCACAGCAGCCGCATCACGTCGTCGAGCGACTTGCGGCCGCCGGTGTGGGCGCGAATCGCGAGATCGAACGCGAGCGCAACGAGCGAGCCCTTCGTGTAGTAGCTGACGATCGCGTTCGGCGCATTCTCGTCCTGCCGGTAGTACTTGATCCATGCATCGAACGAGCTTTGCGCGACCGTCTGCTTCAGACGGCCGCTGCCGCGCTGCACGGCGCCCAGCGTCTTGCCGAGCATCGCCAGGTACTCGTCGCGCGTGATCAGCCCGCAGCGCGCGAGCATCAGGTCGTCGTAGTAGGACGTGAACCCCTCGAACAGCCACAGCAGCGACGTGTAGTTCTCGCAGGTCAGGTCGTACGGCGCGAACGCGGCCGGCTTGATGCGCTTCACGTTCCAGGTGTGGAAGTACTCGTGACTGCACAAACCGAGGTAGGTCCGGTACCCCTCGGTGGTTTGCGGCCGGCCGAGCACGGGCAGATCGGTGCGGTTGCAGATCAGCGCGGTCGACGCGCGGTGTTCGAGACCGCCGTAGCCGTCGCTCACGGCCTGGGTCATGAAGACGTAGCGTTCGACGGGCGACTTCTTCGACTTCGGCTCGAACAGCGCGATCTGCGCTTCGCAGATCCGCTTCAGGTCCGATACGAGACGCGCGATGTCGAGCGACACGACGCGGCCGGCGATCACGACATCGTGCGGCACGCCATGTGCGTTGAAGGTTGCGAGCGCGAATCGGCCGAGCGTCACCGGATGGTCGATCAGCTCGTCGTAATTCCGCGCGGCGTAGGTGCCGAAGCCGTAGCGCTTCGTGCCGCGCGCCTCCGGCAATGCGGTTGCGACCCGCCAGTCGCGATAGCCCGGCCCGGCGGGCTTCAGGATATCGACCGTGCACGGCGCGTCTTCATGACCGAGCGCCGCGAGAAACACGCTTGCGCCATTGAAAAAGCCGGTCGTATCGTCCAGATGCGCGGCGCGCACCGACAGATCCCACGCATAGACCTCGTAGCGCAGCGTGAGCGGCCCGCTGAGCGGCGCGGCCTGCCACGTGTGCTTGTCGGTCTTCTCGATGCGCACCTTGCGCCCGGCCTCGTTGAGCGCGCGCAACGTCACGATGTTGCGCGCGAACTCGCGCACCATGTAGCTGCCCGGAATCCAGACCGGCAGCATGAAACGCTGTCCGGACGGATCCGGCTCGTCCACCGTGACCGTGACTTCGAAAAGGTGAGCGGCGGGTTGCTTCGGGACGATGCTGTAGCGGATCGGCTTCATCGGCTGCGACGGAAAAGAAGGAGGACGCGGGCGGCCCGGACGTCGCGGGAGACGCCCGGCATCTCCCGCGGGAAACAGCGTCAGAAACGGCGTGACACTAGCGGACGGCGGACGACAAGGCCTTGTCGAGCTGGTCGGCGGGCACCGCGCCCGGCAGGCGCGTGCCGTCGGCGAGAAACACCGTGGGCGTGCCGTCCACGTTCATCGCGCGGCCGAGCGTCAGATTCTTGTCGATCGCGGCGGTGTCGCAGGTGCCGGGCGCGGTGGGCGCCTTGTGATCCTGCATCCACGCCTCCCAGGCCTTCGCGCGATCCGGCGAGCACCAGATCGACTTCGCCTTCACGGACGAATCGGGCGTGAGCACCGGGTACAGGAACGTGTACACGGTGACGTTGCTGATCGACTTCAGCGTGTTCTCGAGCTGCTTGCAATACGGGCAGTTCGGATCCGAGAACACGGCCATCTTGCGGCTGCCGTTGCCCTTGACGACCTTGACCGCGTCGGCGAGCGGCAGGCTCGCGAAGTCGATCCGGTTCAGCTCCGCCTGACGCGCTTCGGTCAGGTTGCGACGCGTTTTCACGTCGATGATGTCGCCGAACACGAGGTAATTGCCCGACGCGTCGCTATAGACGATCTGCCGGCCGAGATTGACCTCGTAGAGCCCCGCGATCGGCGACTTCGCGACGCTCTTCACCGTGGCGTCGTCGCCGAGACGCGCCTGCAGCGTCGCCTTCAGCTTGTCGGTGACCGGGTCGGCCTGCGCGGAGCAGCCGAGCGAGACGAATACCGCGGCCAGAGCGAGCGCGGCAATACGGATACGATTTTTCATAACGGATGAATCCCCTGTGTTTCATGACGACGCGCCACGCGCGTCAGCACACTGCCTGCGGCCAGCCGTCGCGCCGACCATGATACCCGGCGGCGGCGCGCCGGCCCGGCTAGCCGAGCGCCGCCGTGACCAGCCAGCGCTTGACGAGCGGCTGCGCGCCGACGAACGCCATGCCGGTGTTGCGCAGCACGCGCGCGAGCGTGCCGGGCGCCGCGAAGAGCCGCTGCAGCCCGTCGGTGGCGACCATCAGCGCCCGGATGTCTTCGCGGCGCGCCCGCTCGTAGCGGCGCAGCAGCACGCGGTCGCCCAGATCGCGGAAGGCTTCCTTGGCGGCGATCGTCGCCGCCAGCGCCGCGACGTCGCGCAGCCCGAGATTCATCCCCTGGCCGGCGAGCGGATGGATCAGATGCGCGGCATCGCCGACCAGCGCGACGCGCGGCGCGACCAGACGGTCGACCGTCTGCAGCGCGAGCGGAAAACCGCACGCGGGCGTCACGCATTCGAGCGCGCCGAGCAGGCCGCCGCTCGCCTGCTCGACCTCGGCGGCAAGCTGCGCCGGATCGAGCGCGAGCAGCCGTTCCGCGTGGCCGGCCTCGGCCGACCACACGAGCGACACGCAGGGGCCCGGCAACGGCAACAGCGCGACGATTTCGCCGTCCCGGAACCATTGATACGCGGTCTCGCCGTGCGGCTTCGCCGCCTTGAAATTGGCGACCACGCCGACCTGCCGGTAGTCGCGGCGCTCGACCGTCGAGCCGATCTGCGCGCGCACCCACGAGTGCGCGCCGTCCGCGCCGACGACCAGGTCCGCCTCGAGCATCTTGCCGCTCGCGAGGCCGAGCGTTGCGCCGCCCGGCGTCAGTTCGAGCGCCTGCGCGCGCGTGTCGAACCATTCGAGACCGGGCTGGAAGCGCAACGCGGCATCGAGCGCGCGCTCGATCAGCGACGATTCGGCGATCCACGCGAGCTGCGGCACCGACGCCTGAAACGCGGAGAAATGCAGTTCGGCGTGCGCGTCGCCGTACACGCGCATGTCGTAGACGGGACCGAGCCGCGCCGTGTCGAGCGCCTGCCAGACCCGCAGCCGTTCGAGCAGCGCCTGCGAGCTGGCAGACAGCGCGTAGACCCGTGCGTCGAACGCCGCGCCGGCCGGCAGCGGCGCGCACGGCTGCGCGAGCAGCGCGACGCGCAGCCCGCCCTGGGTCAGCGCGAGCGCCGCGGTCTTGCCGACGAGGCCGCCGCCGATCACAGCGACATCAAAGGTCTGATGATGAGCAGTCATGCTCGCATTATAGCCGCGCGGGCCCGCACGGCCGGGCTGGCGGGCGCGCCGGGGCGGCGCCGCGACCGTCTCGCGACGGCTCCGTCGAGCGCGCGGCGCGGCGCCCGTGGGCCCCGCCGCGGCAGCGCCGGCGGGGAGCCGCACCGCACGCGCCCCGCGCGAAGGCGGCAGCGGACAAGGTTACAATGGCGGTTTTGGGTGCTTCACGCCCGCCGTCCCGGCGTGCCGCGCTGGCCGCCGCACACGGTCCGGCCCCGCGCCGCGGCCCCGCTGCACGTAACCCCCGCTTTCCAGAGATACGCCATGAGCCTCAAATGCGGCATCGTCGGCTTGCCCAACGTCGGCAAGTCCACCCTGTTCAACGCGCTGACCAAGGCCGGCATCGCCGCCGAAAACTACCCGTTCTGCACGATCGAGCCGAACGTCGGCATCGTCGAGGTGCCGGATGCGCGGCTCACGGCGCTCGCCGGGATCGTCAAGCCGGAACGCGTGGTGCCGGCAGTCGTGGAGTTCGTCGACATCGCGGGTCTCGTCGCGGGCGCGAGCAAGGGTGAAGGGCTCGGCAACCAGTTTCTCGCGAACATCCGCGAAACCGATGCGATTACGCACGTCGTGCGCTGCTTCGAGGACGAAAACGTCGTGCACGTCGCGGGCAAGGTCGACCCGCTGTCGGACATCGAGGTGATCAACACCGAACTCGCGCTCGCCGACCTCGCGACCGTCGAAAAAGCGCTTTCGCGCTACGCGAAAGCGGCGAAATCCGGCAACGACAAGGAGGCCGTGAAGCTGGCCGCGGTGCTCGACAAGGTCCGCGCACAGCTCGACCAGGCGAAGCCGGTCCGCGCGCTCACGCTGTCGGACGAAGAACAGGCGCTCATCAAGCCGTTCTGCCTGATCACCGCGAAGCCGACGATGTACGTCGCCAACGTCAAGGAAAACGGCTTCGAGAACAATCCGCATCTGGATGCGGTGCGCCAGTACGCGCAGGCGGAGAGCGCGCCGGTGGTCGCCGTGTGCGCGGCGATCGAAGCGGAGATCGCCGATCTCGACGACGCCGACAAGGAAGTGTTCCTCGCCGACCTCGGCATGGAGGAGCCGGGCCTGAACCGCGTGATCCGCGCGGGTTTCAAGCTGCTCGGCCTGCAGACGTACTTCACCGCGGGCGTGAAGGAAGTGCGCGCGTGGACGATCCACATCGGCGATACGGCGCCGCAGGCGGCGGGCGTGATCCACACGGACTTCGAGCGCGGCTTCATCCGCGCGCAAACCATCTCGTTCGACGACTACGTGACCTTCAAGGGCGAGCAGGGTGCGAAGGAGGCGGGCAAGATGCGCGCCGAAGGCAAGGAGTACGTGGTGCACGACGGCGATGTGATGAACTTCCTGTTCAACGTCTGACGGCAGCGCCGGCGCTGCGTTTTCGCAGCACCGGGCCCGCTCCCGCCGAGCGCCGGAAGGCCCGCCACCGGCGGGCCTTCTGCTTTTTGCTGACACTCTCCCGTTGCTCCCCGCCACTCCCGACGACCGCGAAACCGCGCACGCAACCCGCACCGCCGGCACTCCCGCACGTTGGTTGCACACACAACGGGTCCGCGGACGCACCCCGGAAGCGCCCGGCGCGAGCGGGACGTCCCGCTCCAGCCCCGTTCCCGCCGCCCTTCAGTTTCCGCACCGCCGGTGTTACATTGCGCGTTCCGGCACCTGTCGCGCGGCGCATCTATCACCGCCGGCTTATGGATCGTCAGTAAAACAGAACGTCTGACGCTTAACTGTCATCGAGCATAACTAGAATCGCGCATCTTCGAGGCTGCGCGCCTTCCCGCTAAAGGAGACTATCGATGAATTGCAAGCCCCTGTTCCGTTCGCTCGCCGCGGCGGTACTGCTGGCCGTGGGTATCAGCCCGTCCGCGCAGGCCACCACCGACATCCCGTTCTGGCACGCGATGGAGTCCGCGCTCGGCGAGCAGCTGAACCAGATCGTCAAGGACTTCAACGCGTCGCAAAGCGACTACCGGATCGTTCCGGTTTTCAAGGGCACCTACGACCAGACGCTCGCCGCAGGCATCGCCGCGTATCGCAGCGGCAACGCGCCGGCGATCCTGCAGGTCTACGAAGTCGGCACGGCCACGATGATCCAGGCGAAAAAGGCCGTGATTCCGGTCTCCGAAGTATTCAGGCAGGCCGGTGTGCCGCTGGACGTGAAGGACTTCGTGCCGACCATCGCGAGCTATTACAGCGACGCGAAAACCGGCGAGCTGATGGCGATGCCGTTCAACAGTTCGACGCCGGTGCTCTACTACAACAAGGACGCATTCAGGAAGGCCGGGCTCGATCCGAACCAGCCGCCGCGCACGTGGGCCGAGGTGCGCGCGGACGCGCAGAAGCTGCGCGCCTCCGGCATGCCATGCGGCTTTTCGACCGGCTGGCAAAGCTGGATCCAGCTGGAGAACTACAGCGCATGGCACGGCCTGCCCTTTGCCAGCGAGAACAACGGCTTCGACGGCACCGACGCGGTGCTCGAATTCAACAAGCCGCAGCAGATCGCGCACATCCAGTTCCTGCAGGATATGGCGAAGGAAGGCAGCTTCACGTACGTGGGCCGCAAGGACGAAGTGGTGTCGAAGTTCTATAGCGGCGAATGCGGCATCATCACGAACTCGTCGGGCTCGCTTGCGAACATCGCCAAGTACGCGAAGTTCAGCTTCGGCACCGGCATGATGCCGTACGACCCCAGCATCAAGGGTGCGCCGCAGAATGCGATCATCGGGGGCGCGAGCCTGTGGGTGCTCGCCGGCAAGGACCCGAACGTCTACAAGGGCGTCGCGAAGTTTCTCGCGTACCTGAGCTCGCCCCAGGTGGCCGCCAGGTGGCACCAGGAGACCGGCTATCTGCCCGTCACGACGGCGGCTTACCAGCTCACGCGCGAGCAGGGCTTCTACGCGAAGAACCCCGGCAGCGAAACGGCGATCAGGCAGATGCTCAACAAGCCGCCGCTGCCGTACACGCGGGGCCTGCGTCTTGGCTACATGCCGCAGATCCGCACCGTGATCGACGAGGAACTCGAACAGGTCTGGGCGCAGAAGAAGACGCCGAAGGCCGCGCTTGATTCCGCGGTCGAGCGTGGTAACGAACTGCTGCGCCGCTTCCAGAAGCAGGGTAGCTAACCGGGCCGGCACAGGGCCGGGCACCGGCGCGCGGCCCGCTGCCGCAGCGGCACACGGCGGTGGTGCGGCGGTCGCGCGGCGGGCATCCGTGCCGTGCCGCCATGCATCGCATCACGAGAGGCTTGAATGGAAAAGCGATCCCGCTTCGGCACCGGCGTGCTGCCCTACATGCTGGTCGCCCCGCAGCTCGCGATCACGCTGGTGTTCTTCCTGTGGCCAGCCGGTGTCGCGCTCTGGCAATCCACCCAGACACAGGACGCGTTCGGCACGACGAGCCAGTTTGTCGGCCTCGACAACTTCAGGCAGTTGTTCGCCGATCCGCGCTACCTCGCGTCGTTCAATACGACGCTCGTGTTCTGCGCGCTCGTCGCCGGCTCCGGCATGGCGATCTCGCTGCTGCTCGCCGCGTGCGCGGATCGCGTCACGCGCGGCGCGCGGACCTACCAGACGCTGCTGATCTGGCCATACGCGGTCGCGCCGGCGATCGCCGCAGTGCTGTGGTCGTTCCTGTTCAACCCGAGCATCGGCCTCGTCACGTACGCGCTGGCGAAATACGGCATCGTCTGGAACCACGCGCTCAATGCCGGACAGGCGATGTTTCTCGTCGTGCTCGCATCGGTCTGGAAGCAGGTGAGCTACAACTTCCTGTTCTTCTATGCCGGCCTGCAGGCGATTCCGCGCTCGCTGATCGAGGCGGCCGCCATCGACGGCGCCGGTCCCGTGCGACGCTTCTTCGGCATCGCGCTGCCGCTGCTGTCGCCGACCACGTTCTTTCTGCTCGTCATCAACCTCGTCTACGCGTTCTTCGACACCTTCCCGGTGATCGACGCCGCGACCGGCGGCGGTCCCGCGCAGGCCACCCGCACGCTGATCTACCGCATCTTCGCCGAGGGCTTTCAGGGGCTCGACATCGGCAGTTCGGGCGCGCAGTCGGTGGTGCTGATGGTGATCGTGATCGCGCTGACCGTCGTGCAATTCCGCTTCGTCGAGCGTAAGGTCCAATACTCATGATCGAGAACCGTCGCGGCTTCGACCTGTTCTGTCACGCGGTGCTGATCGCCGGCGTCGTGCTGATCGTGTTCCCGGTATATGTGGCGTTCTGCGCAGCCACGATGAACGAGCACGAGGTATTCACCGTCCCGCTGTCGCTCGTGCCGAGCACGCATCTGTTCGAGAACATCGCGACCGTGTGGGTGCACGGCACCGGCAACGCCGCGAGCCCGTTCGGCCGCATGCTGCTGAACAGCCTCGTGATGGCGCTCGCCATTGCGATCGGCAAGATCGCGGTGTCGATCATCTCGGCCTACGCGATCGTGTTTTTCCGCTTTCCGCTGCGCAACACCGCGTTCTGGCTGATCTTCATCACGCTGATGCTGCCGGTCGAGGTGCGCATTTTCCCGACCGTGCAAGTGGTCTCGTCGCTGCATCTGAGCAACACCTACGCCGGACTGACGTTGCCGCTGATCGCGTCGGCCACCGCGACGTTCCTGTTCAGGCAGTTCTTCCTGACGCTGCCCGACGAGCTGATGGAAGCCGCGCGCATCGACGGCGCGGGACCGCTGCGCTTCTTCCGGGACATCGTGCTGCCGCTGTCGAAAACGAATATCGCGGCGCTGTTCGTGATCACCTTCATCTACGGCTGGAACCAGTATCTGTGGCCGATCCTGATCACGAGCCGCCAGTCGCTCACCACGGCGGTGGTGGGCATCAAAAGCATGATCGCCTCCGGCGATACCGCGACCGAATGGCATCTCGTGATGGCAGCGACGCTGCTTGCGATGCTGCCGCCGCTCGTCGTCGTGCTCGCGATGCAGCGCTGGTTCGTGCGCGGACTCATCGACGCGGAAAAGTAGAGCGGCGCGCCGACGCCCGAATCCAACCACCCCGGCATCGGGCGCGGCCCGCCGCGCGGATCCGCCAGCCGGGGTCATCGAAGGCATACGCTATGGCAGCCCTGAGTTTCGACAACGTAAAGAAGACCTACGACGGCAAGCAGTTCGTGCTGCACGGCATCGACGCGACGATCGGCGACGGCGAATTCGTCGTGATGGTCGGCCCGTCGGGCTGCGGCAAATCCACGCTGCTGCGGATGGTGGCCGGGCTCGAACGCATCTCCGAGGGCACCATTGCGATCGGCGGCAAGGTCGTCAACGCGCTCGAACCGAAAGACCGCAACATCGCGATGGTGTTCCAGAACTACGCGCTCTATCCGCACATGAGCGTCGCGCAGAACATGGGCTACGCACTGAAGATCGCCGGCGTGGCGCGCGACGCGATCGACGCGCGGGTCCGTGCGGCCGCGCAGATTCTCGAACTCGAAGCGCTGCTCGAACGCAAGCCGCGCGCGCTGTCCGGCGGACAGCGCCAGCGTGTCGCGATGGGCCGCGCGATCGTGCGCGAGCCCGCGGTGTTCCTGTTCGACGAACCGCTGTCGAATCTCGATGCGCGGCTGCGCGTGCAGATGCGGCTCGAAATCCAGCGCCTGCACGCCCGCCTCGCCACGACGAGCCTGTACGTGACGCACGATCAGGTCGAAGCGATGACGCTCGCGCAGCGCGTCATCGTGATGAACCGCGGGCACGCGGAGCAGATCGGCGCGCCGACCGAAGTCTACGAGCGGCCGGCCACCGTGTTCGTCGCCGGCTTTATCGGCTCGCCGGGGATGAATCTGCTGGCGGGACGCCTTGCGGACGACGGCTCGGCCTTCGAGGTCGCCGACGGCGGTCCGCGCCTGCCGCTCGCGGGCGTGCCGTGCATCGGCCGCGAGGTCGCCCCGGGCCGCGCGTGGACGCTCGGCATCCGGCCCGAGCACATGAGCCCGGACGGCGCACCGGGCACGGGCGCCACGCTCGCCGTCGATTCGTGCGAGCTGCTCGGCGCGGACAATCTCGCGCACGGCCGCTGGGGCAAGCACGACATCACCGTGCGCCTGCCGCACGGGCACCGTCCGGCTGCCGGCAGCGCGCTGCCGGTGGCGCTGCCCGCGCAGCACCTGCATTTCTTCGACCCGGAAAGCGGCCGCCGCGCCAACTGACCCCGTCCGGCATACGGCGTGCCTGCCGCCGGCGCGCCACGCCGCCTCGCCGCGCCGCGCATCGTGCCGCCGGGCAGTACAATGGCGTCTGCTGTTGCCGCGCGCACCGCGCTGTCGCCCGCCGCGGCGCCCTGCCGCGGCCGGCATGCCCACGCACCGGATTCCCGTTCACCCGACGACTGCCCGCCCTGCCCCCGGGCGGCAGCGTCAACGCTCTCTCTACCAGCAAAATGGCTCAATACGTCTTCACCATGAACCGGGTCGGCAAGATCGTGCCGCCCAAGCGCCAGATCCTGAAAGACATCTCGCTGTCGTTCTTCCCCGGCGCGAAGATCGGCCTGCTCGGCCTGAACGGCTCGGGCAAGTCCACGCTGATCCGGATCATGGCGGGCGTCGACAAGGATATCGAGGGCGAAGCCACGCCGATGCCGAACCTGAACATCGGCTATCTGCCGCAGGAGCCGCAGCTCGATCCGCAGAAGAGCGTGCGCGAGACGGTCGAGGAAGGGCTGGGCGACGTGTTCAATGCGCAGAAGAAGCTCGACGAAATCTACGCCGCCTACGCGGAGCCGGACGCGGACTTCGACGCGCTCGCCGCCGAGCAGGCCAAATACGAAGCGATCCTCGCGACGAGCGACGGCAGCGCCGAGCAGCAGATCGAGATCGCCGCCGACGCGCTACGCCTGCCGCCGTGGGACGCGAAGATCGAGCACCTGTCGGGCGGCGAGAAGCGCCGCGTCGCGCTGTGCAAGCTGCTGCTCCAGAAGCCGGACATGCTGCTGCTCGACGAGCCGACCAACCACCTCGACGCCGAATCGGTCGAATGGCTCGAACAGTTCCTCACGCGTTTTCCGGGCACCGTCGTCGCGGTCACGCACGATCGCTACTTCCTCGACAACGCCGCCGAATGGATTCTCGAACTCGATCGCGGCCACGGCATTCCGTGGAAAGGCAACTACAGCAGCTGGCTCGACCAGAAGGAAGCGCGTCTGAAGCAGGAAGAAGCGTCCGAGTCCGCGCGCCAGAAGGCGATCAAGAAGGAGCTCGAATGGGTGCGGCAGAACCCGAAGGGCCGTCAGGCGAAATCGAAGGCGCGGATTGCGCGCTTCGAGGAACTGAACAGCCAGGACTACCAGAAGCGCAACGAAACGCAGGAAATCTTCATTCCCGTGGGCGAGCGCCTCGGCAATGAAGTGATCGAGTTCAGGAACGTCAGCAAGTCGTACGGCGACCGCCTGCTGATCGACAACCTCAGCTTCCGGATGCCGCCGGGTGCGATCGTCGGCATCATCGGGCCGAACGGCGCCGGCAAGTCGACGCTGTTCCGCATGCTGACCGGCAAGGAACAGCCGGATTCGGGCGAGATCGTCACCGGGCCGACGGTCAAGCTCGCCTACGTCGACCAGAGCCGCGATTCGCTCGAAGCCGGCAAAAGCGTGTTCGAGGCGATTTCCGGCGGCGCCGACGTGCTCACGGTCGGCCGCTACGAAACGCCGTCGCGCGCGTACATCGGGCGCTTCAACTTCAAGGGCGGAGACCAGCAGAAGATCGTCGGCCAGCTCTCCGGCGGCGAGCGTGGCCGTCTGCATCTCGCGAAAACGCTGATCGCCGGCGGCAACGTGCTGCTGCTCGACGAGCCGTCGAACGATCTCGACGTCGAAACGCTGCGCGCGCTCGAAGACGCGCTGCTCGAATTCGCCGGCTCCGTGATGGTGATTTCGCACGATCGCTGGTTCCTCGACCGGATCGCCACGCACATCCTCGCATTCGAGGGCGATTCGCAGGTGACGTTCTTCGACGGCAACTACCAGGAATACGAAGCGGACAAGCGCGCCCGCCTCGGCGAGGAAGCCGCCCGGCCGAAGCGCCTGCGCTACAAGCCGATCTCGCGCTGAGCGCAGGGAGCAACGCATGCCGGGCTCGACGCGCACACGCTCGACAGCGGTCACCGCAGGTGTTCTGCTGGCGCTCGTCGTGCTCGCCGTCGTCGCGCTCGGCATCGCGCAACGCGAGATTCGCGCGCGCGTGATCGCCGTGCTCGGACCGCTCGGCAGCGCGCAAAGCATCGATGTCGGCTTCACGTCGGTACAGCTGAACGAGGTAGTCCTCAAGGCGCCGCCCGGGTGGCCCGCGCCCGACGCGCTGCGCGCGAAGCGGATCACGCTCGTATTCGACGTGCGCGACGCCCTCGCGCACCGGCTGCACCTGCGAGCGGTCACGGTGAGCGGGTTCGAGATGTCGGTCGTGCGCGAGGCCAACGGGTCGCTGCACATCCTGCCGAACCTGCGGCAAAGCCTCGGACACCCGGCGGGCGGCGCGCCGGCGGCCAGCGGCAGCGCGGCCGCGCCCAGCGAAAAGCGCATCGATCACATCGATTTCGACCAGGGGCAGTTCGACTTCTACGACCTGACGCTCGGCAAGACCCCGTACCGGATCCGCATCACGCAGGCCGATGCGCAGGTGGACGATCTCCGGCTGCCCGCGCTGGACACCCAGACGAAGATCGCGGCCCACGGCGCGATCCCCAGCTCCGCGCATACGGGAAGCGTGTCGTTCGACGGCTGGATCCGGCTCGCCAACAAGGATTCGCAAACCACCACGACGCTGCAGGGCGTCGACGTGTCGATCCTCGCGCCCTACCTGTTCAGGAAAACCGGCGCACAGCCGCTCGCCGCACGCGGCACGGCCGATCTGAAGGTCGACTCGACGGTGCGCGACGGCGAACTGCACGCGCCCGGCACCCTGACGCTGCACCATCTGCAGCTCGCCGGGACGGGCAACCCGGTCGACACGTTCCTGTCGATTCCGACCCGCGCCGCCGTCGCGGCGCTGAAGTCGCGCGACGGCAACGTGACCGTCCACTTCGTGCTCGCCGGCAACCTGCACGACCCGTCGTTTTCGTTGAACGAGAACCTGCTGGCGAAGATCGGCAATGGCTTCGCGCAGGCGATGGGCGTGAGCGTCGAAGGCGTGGCGAAAGGCGCCGGCGAGACGGTGAAGGGGCTCGGCAACGCGCTGAAGAACCTGCTCGGCCAATAGCGCTAACGGGGGAAGCCCGGGCGGGTCGTGAGCAGGTCGGGGGCGGGGGCCCGGAGCGCCGCCGCCCCTCCGCTCAGACCGGCAGCCCCAGCGCGCGCAGCGCCGCCCCGGTCTGCTGTGCCGACCGATGATGCACGCCGTGCCAGCCGAGCGCGCTCGCGGCTTCGGCATTCTTCAGGTTGTCGTCGATGAACACGAGTTCGTGCGGCGCGATGCCCGGCAATTGCGCATCGATGCGCCGCCGCATCTCGGCAAAGATCGCCGGATCCGGCTTCACGAGTTTCACGTGGCCGGACACGACGACATCGCGAAAGCGCCGCAGCACGCCGAAGCGCTCCCACGCCCACGGAAAGGTTTCCGCCGACCAGTTGGTCAGCCCGAACAGCGGCACGCCCGCGGCGTCGAGCTGGTCGACCAGCGCGACGCCTTCATCCAGCACGCCACGGATCATCTCGTGCCAGCGCGCGTAGAACGCGCGAATCAGCGGCTCGTGGCCGGGGAAGCGCGCGACGAGCTCGGCCGTGCCTTCGGCGATCGGCTGACCGCCGTCCTGGCGCACGATCCAGTCCATCGAGCACACATGGGTCAGAAACCAGCGCCGCTCGTCGGCGTCGGCGATCAGTTCGCGAAACAGATACTCGGGGTTCCAGTCGATCAGCACGCCGCCGAAATCGAACACGACCGCCTTGATGCTCATGCGTACTCCCTTGCGAAAAAGTCGGCGGGAAAGCCAGCCTTCAGTGCGGCCTCAGAGCGCTTGCGTGCGGGTGTCGAGCCACGCCCGCGCGTCGCCCGACACGTGCGGCGAGACGCGCGCGCGAACCATCGCGTGATACGCGTTCAGCCACGCGCGCTCGTCCTCGCGCAGCAGCGACACCTCGATGCAGCGCGTATCGATCGGGCACAGCGTGAGGGTCTCGAACTCGAGGAAATCGCCGAAGCCCGTGCTCGCCGCCGCGCGATTCAGCACCAGATTCTCGATGCGCACGCCCCATTGTCCGGGGCGGTAGATGCCCGGCTCGACGGACGTGATCATCCCCGCCTCCATCGCCGTCCACGGCTCGGCCGGCGCATAGTGCGAGATCACCTGCGGACCTTCGTGCACGTTCAGGAAGTAGCCGACGCCGTGGCCGGTCCCATGACCGTAGTCGACGCCCGCCTCCCAGATCGGCGCGCGGGCAATCGCGTCGAGCATCGGCGAGCGGATGCCGCGCGGAAACCGCGCGCGCGAGAGCGCCATCATTCCCTTCAGCACCAGCGTGCAGTCGCGCCGCTGAGCGTCGCCGAGACGCCCCACCGGCACCACCCGCGTGATGTCGGTGGTGCCGCCCAGATACTGCGCGCCGGAATCGATCAGCAGCAGGCCATCGCCTTCGATCACCGCGTGCGACTCCGGGGTCGCGCGATAGTGCGGCATCGCGCCGTTCGCGTTGAAGCCGGCGATCGTCGCGAAGCTGAGCGACACGAAGTCCGGCCGGCGCATGCGGGCAGCGCTCAGCCGGGCGTCGATGGTCAGCTCGGTGATCGTCTCGCGGCCGAGCGCCTGCTCGAACCACGCGAAGAATTCGGCGAGCGCCGCGCCGTCCTGCTCCATCGTCGCGCGCACGTGCGCGGCGTCGGCTTCGCTCTTGCGCGACTTCAGCAGCGTCGACGGATTGACCGCCTCGACGATCGTCACCGCCGACGGCACCGACTGCAGCAGCCCGAACGTGACCCGGCGCGGATCGACGAGCAGCGTCGCGCCGCCCGGCAGCGCCGTCAGCGCGGCGGCGGCGCCCGCATAGGGCTCGACGCGCACGCCGTCGCGCGCGAGCGCATCGGCGAGCGGACCGGGCACCTTGCCTTCGGCGACGAACAGCGACACACCGTGCGGCCCGATCAGCGCATGCGCGACGAACACCGGGTTGTAGCTGACGTCGGCGCCGCGCAGGTTCAGCAGCCATGCGAGGTCGTCGAGCGTCGACACGAAATGCCATTGCGCGCCTTTGTCCTGCATCGCGCGGCGGACCGCGGCGAGTTTGTCGGCGCGCGTCACGCCCGCGTACGACACCGCGTGCTCGAACACCGGCTCGGCGGGCAGCGACGGCCGGTCCGGCCAGAGACCGTCGAGCAGATCGAGGTCGGTGCGCAGCCGCACGCCGCGCGGCTCGAGCGCCTGGGTGAGCGCGCGCGCGGCGGCCACGCCGAGCACCGCGCCGTCGACCCCGACGCTCGCCCCGGCGGGCACGTTCTGCGCAAGCCAGTCGAAGTGCGGCAGCGATTGCTGGCCGCCGAGCATTTTCATCAGTTGGACCCCGGTGCCGGCGAGTTGCGCCTCGGCCTGCTCCCAGTAGCGGCTGTCGGTCCAGACCCCGGCGAAAGCGTCGGTCACGACCAGCGTGCCCGCCGATCCGGTAAAGCCGGACAGCCATTGGCGCGCCTGCCAGCGGCCCGGCAGATACTCGGACAGATGCGGGTCGGCGGACGGCGCGAGCCAGGCCGCGAGACCTTCGCGTTTCATCGCGTCGCGCAGCCGCGCGATCCGCTCGGGGATGGACGAAGTCTCGGGACGACGGGCATTCATGGGATTCACCTGCAAGGATTCATCGACGGGAAAACAGGCCGACCGCCCCGGCAACGGCAAGCAGCGCAACAGCGGTGCACACCGGCCATTCGAGCGTGTCGCCATCGTGGAACAGGCCGGTCACGTCGCCGGCCATGCGCGCGAGCGCCGCGCCCAGCAGGCCGGCCAGCACCGCGACGACGAGCCCGGCGCGGCCCGGCCGGCGCAGCGGATGCAGCCACCAGCCGGCCGCACCGATAACCACGCCGAGCCACAGGATGCCGGGCCAGCCCATCAGCGGCCACCTTCTGCAATTTTCAGACTGCTCTCATGGGTAATACGCCCCCGGACCGATAGCATTCTTGTCTCTCTAACTATACAAATCAGCATGGCACTTGCCGCATAGCGGTCGAGTTTAGGGGCCGGTGTCATATTTAGGCAAGCTGTAAGCTGGCCGCCTGCCCGCCAGGCTGAAGCGCCCAAGCCAAGATGCGAATTGCCCTCATCGAGCCCGACTCGCGGCATGCGGAACTGGTCGCCCGGCTTCTGTTCGCGGGCGGCCATGTCTGCCAGCACTTCACGGCCAGCGCGGCGTTCCTCGACAGCGCGTCCGAACATTTCTTCGACCTCCTCGTCACCGAACGCTGGGCCGGCGACCGTCCCGGCGAAGACGTCATTGCGCGCGCGCGCAGCATCCTGCCGAGCGTGCCGGTCATCATGCTGCTGCCCGAGCCGCGCGAGAGCGAAATCGTCGCCGCGCTGCATGCCGGCGCCGACGACTGCCTGCCGAAACCCGTGCGCGGGCCGGAAATGCTCGCGCGCGTCGATGCGCTGCTGCGCCGCGCCGGCATCCGCCGCCCGCCGAACCGCCGGCGCGACCGGTTCGGCGACTATGTGTTCGATGCCGCTGCCAGCACGGTCACGTTCCACGACCGGATCGTCACGCTCACCCCGAAGGAATTCCGCTTCGCGCTGCTGCTGTTCAACAACCTGTCGCGGCCGGTGTCGCGCGCGCACATCCTCGAAGCGGTCTGGACGCGCAGGCGCGACGTAAGGTCGCGCACCCTCGATACCCATGCGTCGCGCGTGCGCACCAAGCTGCAGCTGCGGCCCGAGCACGGCTTCAGCCTCGCGCCCCTGTACGGCTACGGCTACCAGCTCGACGTGGTGCCCGCCGAGTCGCCGGCCGCCCCGTGAGGCGGCGCGCACAATGCGCCAGAACAAATAGCGCCGATGCGCGGGACGGAATGTGGGATTCCCCGAATCGCTATAATATGGGCCTAAATCATTGCCCCACCTATGCAGCTTTTAACGATCGGAATCAACCACCACACCGCGCCTGTCGCTCTGCGCGAACGCGTGGCGTTTCCGCTCGAACAGATCAAGCCTGCACTCGACGCGCTCAGGCAGGGGTGGCCCGGAAACGCGTCGGCCCGCACCACGTCTGAAGCGGCGATCCTCTCCACCTGCAACCGCACCGAACTCTACTGCGTCACGGAAGACCTCGCCGCCCGCGATGCCGCGCTCGATTGGCTGTCGCGCTATCACGGGGTCCCGGTCGGCGACCTCGCGCCGCACGTGTATGCGCTGCCGCAGTCCGATGCGGTACGCCATGCATTCAGGGTCGCATCGGGGCTCGATTCGATGGTGCTCGGCGAAACGCAAATCGTCGGACAAATGAAGGACGCGGTGCGCACGGCCTCCGAAGCCGGCGCGCTCGGCACCTATCTGAACCAGTTGTTCCAGCGCACGTTCGCGGTCGCGAAGGAAGTGCGCAGCAGCACCGAAATCGGTGCGCAATCGGTGTCGATGGCGGCGGCAGCCGTGCGGCTCGCCCAGCGCATCTTCGACAAGGTGGCGAACCAGCGCGTGCTGTTCATCGGCGCGGGCGAAATGATCGAACTGTGCGCCGCGCACTTCGCCGCGCAGCAGCCGCGCGAACTGGTCATCGCGAACCGCACCGCCGAGCGCGGCGCGCAGCTGGCCGCGCGCTTCGGGGGCAACGCGATCCCGCTCGCGGAATTGCCGGCGCGCATGCACGAGTTCGACATCATCGTGTCGTGCACCGCGTCCACGCTGCCGATCATCGGCCTGGGCGCGGCCGAGCGCGCGGTCAAGGCGCGCCGCCACCGGCCCATCTTCATGGTCGACCTCGCCGTGCCGCGCGACATCGAGCCGGAAGTCGGCCAGCTGGAAGACGTGTTCCTGTACACGGTCGACGACCTCGGCGCGATCGTCCGCGAAGGCAATGCGTCGCGCCAGGCGGCGGTCGCGCAGGCGGAAACGATCATCGAAGCCCGCGTGCAGAATTTCATGGCGTGGCTCGATGCGCGCAGTATCGTGCCGGTGATCCGCCACATGCATACCCAGGCCGACGCGCTGCGCCGCGCGGAGGTCGAACGCGCGCAGCGGATGCTCGCGCGCGGCGAAGATCCGGCCGCGGTGATCGAAGCGCTGTCGCAGGCGCTGACCAACAAGCTGATCCACGGGCCGACCCACGCGCTGAACCGGGCGAGCAGCGAAAACCGCGAAAAGCTCATCGAACTGATGGGCGGGTTCTACAAGCACAACAGCCACCCCGGTTCTTCGGAACATTAGCGGCGCTGCCGCTTCGGCCCGCCATGCCGCGCTGCGGCCCGGCCGGCGTCACCGTCCTGGGCGCGTGCCCGTCCATCTTCCCCGTTAGCCGTCCTTTCCGGAGTCCGCTCCGCCAGTCCCATGAAAACGAGCATGCAAAGCAAGCTCGACCAGCTCACTACCCGGCTGGCCGAACTGAACGACCTGTTGAGCCGCGAGGACGTGACGTCGAATCTCGACCAGTACCGCAAGCTGACGCGCGAGCACGCCGAGCTGCAGCCGGTGGTCGAGCATTACGCGCAGTGGCGTCAGACGAGCACGGATGCGGCGACCGCGCAGGAATTGCTGTCCGATCCGTCGATGCGCGAATTCGCCGAGGAAGAAATCCGCGCGGCGCGCGAGCGGATGGAACGGCTCGGCGTCGAACTCCAGCGGATGCTGCTGCCCAGGGATCCCAACGACGAGCGCAACATCTTCCTCGAAATCCGCGCCGGCACCGGCGGCGACGAATCGGCGCTGTTCGCGGGCGACCTGCTGCGCATGTATTTGCGCTATGCGGAACGCAATCGCTGGCAGGTCGAGATGATGTCGGCGAGCGAGTCGGACCTCGGCGGCTACAAGGAAGTGATCGTGCGGATCGCCGGCGACGCGGCCTATTCGAAGCTCAAGTTCGAGTCGGGCGGACACCGCGTGCAGCGCGTCCCCGCCACCGAAACCCAGGGGCGCATCCACACGTCGGCCTGCACCGTCGCGGTGATGCCCGAGGCGGACGAAATCGGCGAGGTCGAGATCAATCCGGCCGATCTGCGCATCGATACGTTTCGCGCGTCCGGCGCGGGAGGCCAGCACATCAACAAGACCGATTCGGCGGTGCGCGTCACGCATATTCCGACCGGCATCGTCGTCGAATGCCAGGACGACCGCTCGCAGCACAAGAACAAGGATCGTGCGCTGAAGGTGCTCGCCGCGCGCATCAAGGACAAGCAGTACCACGAGCAGCACGCGAAGGAGGCCGCCACCCGCAAGAGCCTGATCGGCTCCGGCGACCGCTCGGAGCGCATCCGCACGTACAACTTCCCGCAAGGCCGGCTCACCGATCACCGGATCAACCTGACGCTGTACCGGCTCGAAGCGATCATGGACGGCGATCTCGACGAACTGATCGCCGCGCTCGTGAGCGAACATCAGGCCGAGCTGCTCGCGTCGCTCGGCGACGCCGAGTGAGCGCGCCCACCGGCCCGGACGCCGCGACGACCGCCGCCGCCCTGCTGCGCGCGTCGCCGCTGCCGCCGCTCGAAGCGCGCATCCTGCTTGCGCACGCGCTCGGCTGGCGCCGCACCGAACTGATCACGCGCGCCGACGCGCCGCTCGACGGCGCGCAGATCGCGCGCTATCGCGCGCTCGAAGCGCGCCGCGTCGCAGGCGAACCGGTCGCGCAACTGGTCGGCGTGCGCGAGTTCTACGGGCTCGAATTCGACGTCACGCCCGACGTGCTGATCCCGCGCCCGGAAACCGAACTGCTGGTCGAAGCCGCGCTTGCCGCACTCGACGGACGCGCACGACCCGCGGTGCTGGACCTCGGCACCGGCAGCGGCGCGATCGCGATCGCGATCGCCGCCACGCGCCCCGATGCGCAGGTATGGGCGCTCGACCGCTCGACCGGCGCGCTGGCCGTCGCCGCACGCAACGCCGCGCGGCTGCTCGACGCGGCACGCCCGGGCGGCCCGCTCCACTGCGTGCCGGGCGACTGGTACGCCGGCCTCGACCCGGCCCTGCGCTTCGATCTGATCGTCAGCAATCCGCCCTACATCGCAAGCGGGGACCCGCATCTGGCCGAGGGCGACCTGCGCTTCGAGCCGCGCGGCGCGCTCACCGACGAGGCAGATGGCCTGAGCGCGCTGCGAGCGATCGTGGCCGGCGCGCCGGCCCGTCTTGCCGACCGCGGCGCGCAGCTCTGGCTCGAACACGGCTACGATCAGGCCGGCGCCGTGCGCGCGCTGCTCGCCGCGCAGGGCTTTGACGCGGTGCGCTCGCTGCACGACCTCGCCGGCATCGAACGGGCGAGCGGCGGCGTCTGGACGCCGCACGCATGACGCCGCGCCCGCGCACGGTCAGCCCGGCGCAACGAAATCCGCTATCATTTCGCTCTATCCCGATCACATTTCCCGCACCGCAAGGCCAGTCCATGGACACGCAACAACGTATCAAGCAAATCGTCGACGAAAACGCCGTCGTCCTCTTCATGAAGGGCAACGCGCAGTTCCCGATGTGCGGCTTCTCGGGCCGCGCCGTGCAGATCCTGAAGGCATGCGGCGTCGACACGTTCAAGACCGTCAACGTGCTCGAAGACGAAGCGATCCGCCAGGGCATCAAGGAATTCTCGAACTGGCCGACCATTCCGCAGCTTTACGTGAAGGGCGAATTCATCGGCGGCTCGGACATCATGATGGAGATGTACCAGAACGGCGAACTGCAGCAACTGTTCACCGCAGCCTGATTCCGCGCGGGTCCGTCCCCGGCGCCGCCCGCCATGCAAGCGTCCCCTGCGGCACCGCGCCGGCTGATCGTCGCGATCACCGGCGCCACCGGCGCAATCTACGGCATACGGATTCTCGAGATCCTGCGCCGCATCGGCGGCGTCGAGTCTCATCTGCTCGTCTCCAGCGCCGGCTGGCTGAATATCCAGCACGAACTGCATCTGCACAAGGACGAGGTTCACGCGCTCGCCGACGTTGTCCATTCCGTGCGCGATGTCGGCGCAAGCATCGCGTCCGGCTCGTTTTCGACCGACGGCATGATCGTCGCGCCCTGCTCGATGAAAACGCTCGCGAGCATTGCGCACGGCCTGTCGGACAATCTGATCGCGCGCGCCGCCGACGTGACGCTCAAGGAACGCCGCCGCCTCGTGCTGATGGTGCGCGAAACGCCGTTCAATCTGGCCCACCTGCGCAACATGACCGCCGTCACCGAGATGGGCGGGGTGATCTTTCCGCCGCTGCCGGCGTTTTACAGCCAGCCGGCATCGATTGACGAGATGGTCGATCACACGAGCGCGCGCGTGCTCGACCTGTTCGCGCTCGGCCCCGCGCTTGCGCCCGCGTGGCCGGGGCTGCGTGACGCACCGACCGGTCCGTCATCCTGAGCGGCGTGCCGAGCGGCCGTCATTCACAACGTTCGCGACGCAATCAAATCTCGGCTGGCCCGTTTATCAAGCGGCAGTTGGCCTCTATAGTGAGGACAATCCAACCGAATGATGCCGCCGATGCGGCATGCTGCTGCCATGAACCGTTTGCCGTCGCTGTTCCTCTCTCACGGCGCGCCGACGCTGCCGATCGATCCGTCGATGCCGTCCGCCCGGTTCGGTGCGTTGTCGGCGAGTCTGCCGCGCCCCGACGCGATCCTGATCCTGTCGGCCCACTGGGGCTCCGCGCAGCCGCTCGCGAGTACCGCTGCGCAGCCGGAGACAATCCACGATTTCTACGGTTTCCCGCGCGAGCTCTATGAAATCCGCTATCCCGCGCCGGGTGCGCCCGACGTCGCGCGCCGCGCCGCCGCGCTGCTCGGCGACGCCGGCCTGCCCGCCGGCACCCAACCACACGGACTCGACCACGGCGCCTGGGTGCCGCTGCTGCTGATGTTCCCGGCCGCGGACATCCCCGTCGCACAACTGTCGATCCAGCCGCACCTCGACGCCGCGCATCACTACCGGGTAGGGCGCGCGCTGCGGCCGCTGCGCGAACAGGGCGTGATGGTGATCGGCTCGGGGCAGATTACACACAACCTGCGCGCCGCCGACTTCTCCGCGCGCCCGGAGGATGCCGACCCGCGCGTGACGCAGTTCACCGGCTGGTTCGAAGAGAAGCTCGCTGCGCACGACACCGACGCGCTGCTCGACTATCGTCGCGCGGCCCCGCATGCGCAACTGATGCATCCGACCGACGAACATCTGCTGCCGGTATTCGCGGCGCTCGGCGCCGCGGACGACGATTACGCGCTCGCGATCCAGTCGCTCGGTACGTTCCAGAAATCGCTGGCGATGACGAACTACATTTTCGGCAGCGCGTGACGCCCGTCGGCAGTGCGTTTCCGGTGACCGCAAAAAAGCCCGCCTGACTCGCTCAGGCGGGCTTTCAGGCATTCACCTCGGCGCCGGCCGGTGCCGCGCGCCGCCGACGCAAACCGGGCGCGCGATCAGTGCGCGCCGATGCCTTCGAGCACTTCGTCGTGATCCTTTCGCTCATCCAGATACGGGCTGCGATAGCCGGAGTGCACGCCCCAGTAGTAGAACCCGAGCGCGACCACGATCACCACGCCCATATCCCACCCGTACGGCAGCACGCCGCGCCCGCCGAACTGCGTGCTGCCGATCAGCGAGAGCACCGCCATCACCGGCAGATACGCCACCAGCCACCACGCCGCCTTCAGGTCCCTGCCCCACCCCGCAAACCCCGACTTCGCCTGGAAGTAGAAGTACACCGGCAGCGCCACGACCATCAGCAGGATGATCTCCCCCGTCAGCGGCCACTTCGCCCAGTACAGCACCAGCGACGCGCACACGAACGCAAACGGCGCGATCACCTTCATCCCCGCAATGCGCAGCGGCCGCTCCAGGTCCGTCGCCGCCCGCCGCAGCGACATCAGGCTGATCGGCCCCGTCAGGTACGAGATCACCGTCGCCACCGAAATCACCGCCGCCAGCGAACTCCACCCCCGGAAGAAAAACAGGAAAATGAACGACACCAGCAGGTTGAACCACATCGCCTGGCGCGGCACCCCGTACAGCGGATGCACCGCGCCGAAAATCTTCGGCATCGTGTGGTTGCGCTCCATCGCGTAGATCATCCGCGTGGTCGTCGCCATGTACGTCGTGCCCGTGCCGCTCGGGCTCACGAACGCATCCACGTACAGCAGGAACGCCAGCCAGTTCAGGTTCAGCGCCAGCGCCAGCTCCGCAAACGGCGACTTGAAGTTGAAGTGGCTCCACCCCTTCGCCACCTCCGCCGGATTCACCGCCCCCAGATACGCCACCTGCAGCAGCACGTAGATCACCAGCGCCAGCAGGATCGAGCCGATCACCGCAACCGGCACGCTGCGCGCCGGATTGCGCGCCTCCCCCGCCAGGTTCACCGGACTCTGGAACCCGTTGAACGCAAACACGATCCCGCTCGTCGCCACCGCCGTGAACACCGCCGACCACCCGTACGGCGCAAAGCTCGACGCGTCGCCGAAGTTCTCGTGATGAAAACCCGCCGACATCAGCCCCGCGATCGTCGCCGCCGGAATCACGAACTTGAACACCGTGATCGTCGTGTTCGCCCGCGCAAACAGCTTCACCCCCCAGTAGTTCAGCAGGAAGTACACGATCACCAGCAGCGCCGAGAGCAGCAGCCCGTGCGTCGTCAGCGACCCGTCGACGAACAGCGCATGCGCCCACGGATACGGCCACGTGCTCATGTACTGGATCGACGCCTCCGCCTCGATCGGAATCACCGACACGATCGCAATCCAGTTCGCCCACGCGCTGACGAACCCCACCAGCGCCCCGTGCGAGTAGCGCGCGTAACGCACCATCCCGCCCGACTCCGGGAACATCGCCCCCAGCTCCGCATACGTCAGCGCGATCGCCAGGATCACCACCGCCCCGATCATCCACGCACAGATCGCCGCCGGACCCGCAATCTTCGCCGCCTTCCATGCACCGAACAGCCAGCCCGACCCGATGATCGAACCCAGCCCGGTCAGCATCAGCGCGAACGGGCCAATGTTTCGTTGTATAGAACTCTTCACATCCTCTCCTGTATCAAAAACATGTCGCACCGCCTTGCATTGCTTTTGACGCTGGAGACGGATGACGGCCATGCATGAGCGCGGGTTGCCCTCTAAACGAGGTGCAACCCGAGCGCGGCGCGTAGTTTACCGGTTGCACCGACGGATTGCAGTGAAACTAGGGTTATCCCTGGATGAAAAGTCGATTCAGCACGAATTTTAAGAATTCTCTTACATAAGCCTACAAAAACCTTGTAAGAAATGCGCTTAGCTGTTGACCTTCTCTCAAAATGGCCGTATAAAGGAGGAGCAGGATTTCAAGCGGCGCGTGAAGTGGTCTTTCGTAGGTCGCCCCTCAACGGTACTCCGGTTGTTCCATTACCCCCTTCCTTGATTTTCATGCACACCTTGGGTTCAAGCCTCGCGGGCTTGGCCTTGTTTACTCTCTTTAGGAAAATGTAATATGGAAACCGGTACCGTCAAGTGGTTCAACGACGCGAAGGGCTTTGGCTTCATCACTCCGGACGGCGGCGGCGAAGATCTGTTCGCGCACTTCTCGGAAATTCGCGTTGAAGGCTTCAAGACGCTGCAAGAAAACCAGAAGGTGACGTTCGACGTGAAGACGGGCCCGAAGGGCAAGCAAGCGGCGAACATCAAGCCGGCGTAAGCGCCGTCTTCTGGACGCAAAAAACCTCGCTTCGGCGAGGTTTTTTTTATGGCTGCGGCGCGTTCTTAACCGAACAGGCGCCGCGCGTGGATCCCCAGACCGGTCGCGACGCTGGCAAGACGATCGCCGAACACTGGACGCGCCTGAGGAAACGCCGCCGCGAGTGCGGAAGACAGGAACGCGAGCCCCGTCGAGCCGCCGGTGAAGTAGACCGCGTTCACGTCGCGTGGCGCGACGCCGGCCGCCTGCACGGTATCGCGCGCGGCCTGCACGATGCGCCGCATGTCCTCCTGCCCCGCCTCGACGAGTTGCGCCTCGTCAAACGCCAGCCGCAGGCTCTCCTCGACCTGTTCGAGATCGATCATCGTCTCGCCGCCGGCCGCCACGCCGATCTTCGCTTCCTCGGCCCGCGCGGCGAGCGCATGGCCGAAACGCTGCTCGACCACCCGCATCAGGCGGTCGTGATGCCGCGGCTCGGTGTACAGATGCCGCATCAGCGCGAGTTCGCCGACGCGCTTCGGCCCGTAGACGGTGTTGATCAGGTGCCACGTCGCGAGGTCGAAGTAGACCCGGTTCGGCACCTCGCGCCCCTCGGGATCCAGTGCCCGGTAGCCCAGTTCGCGCAGGATCGTCGCGAGTTCGACGCGGCGGTCGAAATCGGTCCCTGCCACGTGCACGCCGTGGTGCGCGAGCACGTCGTCCTTGCGTTCGAGCCGCGCCATCCGCTGCGGCCCGACGCGCACCAGCGAAAAGTCGGACGTACCGCCGCCGATGTCGGCAACCAGCACCAGCTCCTCGGCGCTCAGGTGCGATTCGTAATCGAACGCCGCGGCGATCGGCTCGTACTGGAAGTGAATCTCGCGCAGGCCGACGCTGCGCGCGGCCGCCTCGAGCTGCTGCTGCGCGAGCAGGTCGGCGCGCGGATCGTCGTCGACGAAGAACACCGGCCGGCCGAGCACCGCGCGGCCGATGGGCGAGCCGGTACAGGCCTGCGCACACCGCTTCAGGTAATCGACGAACAGCGCGATCACGTCCATGTAGCGGATCGCGCTGCCGTCGCCGAGATCGGTCGAATGTTCGGCGAGCGGGGAACCGAGGATGCTCTTCATCGAGCGCATCAGCCGGCCGTCGAAGCCGTCGATGTACGCCTCGAGCGCGGCGCGCCCGTACTCGCGGGTATTTTCGTCGGTGTTGAAAAAGACGGCGGTAGGCAGCGTCGTGTAGCTATCCTCGACCGGCGCGAGCCGTAGCGCGTTGCCGTCCGGCACCGCAACGGCCGAATTCGACGTGCCGAAATCTATCGCGCAATAGGTCATGGCTGGAATCCGCCGCTTTGGGCGGATACTCGCGGAGAAAGGAGCCGGTTTTTATCACAAAAAGGCCACGCAGAGCAACTGTCCATGTGGCCTGCCCGGCGGCGCATGCCGTCCGGCGCGGCGCCCGGGGGAGGGCCGGCACGCCCGGCGGCGGCCAGCCGCGCGGCGCCGGATGCCGGCGCGCACGTGATCCTCGTATTATCGGCTCGGCCTGCGAGGCGTCAAAACGGCTTTTTCCACGCGCCGCGGTACACGACCTCGCCGAGCGGCTGTCGCGCGCGCGCCGATTTTTCGCGCTCGCGCAGCACCGGGTCGAGCTTTTCGGCGTCCCCGTAATGGCCGAGCGCGATCATCGCGATCACTTCGACATCGTCGGGAATCTTGAACGTTTCGCGGAATGCGTTGACGTCGAAGCCGCTCATCTGGTGCGCGGCGAGGCCGAGCGCGTGCGCCTGCAGCACCAGCGCCATCGCCGCCGCGCCCGCATCGTAGGGCGCGCAGCGGTTCACCTCGCCCTTGCTGTTGAGCGTCTGCGTGGTGACTGCGATCAGCACCGGCACCGGCGCGTTCCAGCCCTGATTGAACGGCACGAGCGTCGCGAAGGCGCGCTTGAACGACGCTTCGTCCTCGTGGCGGTCGAACACGACGAAGCGCCACGGCTGCGCGTTGTACGACGAAGGCGCCCAGCGCGCCGCCTCGAGCACGGCGTGCAGCTGCTCCCGGCTGACCGGCGTGTTGGCGTACGCGCGCGGGCTCCAGCGGCCGGCGATCAGTTCGTGGATGGAGACTTCGGTGGCGGCGGGTTTATGGGTCATGCGCTTCTCTCGCTGAGGTTCATGATCGGCGGGCTGCGCCCGGGCCCCATAGCATACCCGCGCTGCGCCGCGCGTGCTGCACCGCGCACCGCATCGCGTCCGCTCAGGCCGGCTGCGGCGCCGCTCGCCGCGTGCCGCGATTGATGCGCAGCACGATCACCGATGCGACAAGGCACAGGCCGCCCGCCACCATCGACGCGAGCGTATAGGTGCCGAGGTCCGCGCGCAGCAGGCCTGCGCCGAAGGCGGCGAACGCGGCGCCGAGCTGATGGCCCGCCACCACCCAGCCGAACACGACCGGCGCGGCCTCCTTGCCGAACACGTCGGTTGCGAGGCGCACGGTCGGGGGCACGGTAGCGATCCAGTCCAGACCGTAAAACACGGCGAACAGCGGCAACCCGTAGAAATCGATGCCGAACGCATGCGGCAAATACATCAGCGACAGTCCGCGCAACCCGTAATACCAGAACAGCAGTACGCGGCTGCTGAAGCGATCCGACAGCCAGCCGGACATCGTCGTGCCGAACAGGTCGAATACGCCCATGGCCGCGAGCAGCGATGCGCCCTGCACTTCGCTCAGGCCATAATCGCCGCACATCGCGATCAGGTGCGTGCCGATATAGCCATTCGTACTCGCGCCGCAGATGAAGAAGCTGAAAAAGAGCAGCCAGAAATCGCGCTTTCGGACCGCCATCGCCAGCGTGCCGAATGCGATGGCGAGCGGGTTCTGCTTCGACGCCGCGCCGTCCAGCGGCGCGTCGGCGGGCGCGCCGAACGGGCGCAGCGCGAGATCCGCCGGGCGCTCGGGCAGCAGCAGCGCGACCAGCGGCAGCACGACCACGGCTGCGCCGGCCACCACCCAGACCACGGGACGCCAGCCATGATGCTCGGCGATAGCGGCGAGCATCGGCAGGAACACCAGTTGCCCCGTCGCGGAGCTGGCGGTCAGGATGCCCATCACGAGGCCGCGCCGCGTGACGAACCAGCGGTTCACGACCGTCGCCGACAGCGTCAGCGCCGCCACGCCGGTCGCGCTGCCCACCATCACGCCCCAGGTGAGGATCATCTGCCACGGGTGCCTCATCAGCGACGACAGCGCGACGCCCGCCGCCATGGTCGCCAGCGCGACGAGCACCGTCGGGCGCACGCCGAAGCGCTGCATCGCGGCGGCCGCGAACGGCCCGGTCAAGCCATACAGCGCGATATTCACCGAAATCGCCAGCGAGATCGTCGCGCGGCTCCAGCCGAATTCGTGCTCGAGCGGCACCATCATCACGCTCGGCGTCGCGCGCGTGCCCGCGGAGGCCAGCAGCACGAGAAACACCACCGCGACGGCAAACCAGCCGTAATGGAAGCGCCCGCCGATCAGTTTCGCTACCCGGTTCATCCGGCCTCCTGGCGCGCGCCGCCGATCGCGCCGCGCAATGTCACACGTTGAAATGCTGCATCGAAGATGTGTGACAGATCAGTCACACTAGCGTTGCGATACTAGTGACCACTCTGTAACATGTCAAGGTGTCTGTCAGAAAAACCTAGGTCATGATGCGACGCAACGAAGTTATCCGACCGGCCGCGCCCCGGCGCGCACAAACCGCGGCACGCGACGCGCAAGAGCACCTGCTGCGCGCGGCCGGCGAGCTGTTCTACCGGGAAGGCGTCCACACAGTGGGCGTCGACGCGGTGGTCGAGCGGGCCGGCGTGAACAAGATGAGCCTGTACCGGCAGTTCTCGTCCAAGGACGAACTCGTGCTCGCGTATCTGGCGCGCAAGAACGAGCAGTTCTTCGGCTATGTGGAAGCAAGCTTCGCCCGGCACCCGGGCGCGCCGGCGCGCCAGCTTCTGCAGTTCTTCGAGGATCTCGCCGCACGGGCGTCCGCGCACGCGTATCGCGGCTGTCCGTTCGTCAATGTGGCGGTCGAGTTTCCGGACGCGTCGCACGCGGCGCGCCAGTACGTTGCGGCGAACAAGGCGCGGCTGCACGCGCGTCTCGCGGGACTCGCGGCGGACGCGCGCGCGGACGATCCGGCTGCGCTCGCGGACGCGCTCGGGTTGCTGATCGAAGGCGTGTACGCCGCGAGCCAGACCTACGGGCCCGGCTGCGGCCCGATCCTGGCCGCGCCGCGGGTCGCGGCGCAGCTGATCGCGGCAGCCTGTCCGGACGCGCCGCTCGTCGGGGTCGCCGGTACGCCGCCGCACGCGACGCCCGGCGTCGAAGCGGCGCCGCCCCGACGTGCCGGGCGCGAAAAAGGGCACGACGGCTGACGTGCTGAATCTGCCGAACCTGCCGAACCTGCCGAACCTGCCGAACCTGCCGAATCTGCCGAATCTGCCGAATCTGCCGAATCTGCCGAATCTGCCGAATCTGCCGAATCTGCCGAACACGCCGATAAAATGACGCTTTCCGCCAGCGGACCCGCCATGCCGTCCTCTTCCGATTCCGCCGCGATCCTCGACGCGACCCGCCACTGGCTGACCCGCGCAGTGATCGGCCTGAACCTGTGCCCATTCGCGAAAGCCGTCTACGTGAAGGAGCAGATCTGCTACGTGATCAGCGAAGCAACCGATCTGACAGGTGTCCTCAGCGATCTCGAAACCGAGCTGCACACGCTCGTACAAGCCGATCCCGCGCACATCGACACAACCCTGCTGATCGTGCCGCACGCGCTCGCCGACTTTCTCGCATTCAACGACAGCCTGTATTTCGCCGAGCGACTGCTGCGCCAACTCGGGCTCGAAGGCGAATTGCAGATTGCGAGTTTTCACCCGCACTACCAGTTCGACGGAACGGAAGCGGACGACATCGAGAACTACACGAATCGCGCGCCGTATCCGATCCTGCATCTGCTGCGCGAAGCGAGCATCGACCGCGCGGTCGACGCATTCCCGGACGCGGCCGACATCTACGAGCGCAATCAGGACACGCTGCGCCGGCTCGGCCTCGCCGGCTGGCGCCGCTGGATGAGCACGCGCGCCGACGGATAACGCGCACCCAGCCGCTCAGGCTTCGGCGACGCCGCTGAAAAATCGCTCGCGCAATTCGTCGAGGCCGAGCGTCTGCAGGATTTCGTCGAGCCGCTGCGCGGCGCGCCGCCGCGGCAAATCCTTGTATTGCGCGATAATGAGTTCGTTCTTCAGCGAATGCTCCCAGCCGACCAGCTCGGTCACGCTGACCTGGTAGCCATGCGCTTCAAGCTGCAGACAGCGCAGCACGTTGGTGATCTGGCTGCCGAATTCGCGCGTATGCAGCGGATGACGCCAGATCTCGGCAAGCGCATGGCCGAGCGACTTCCCCTTGTTCTTGCGCAGCACGCCCGCCACCTCCGCCTGGCAGCAGGGCACCAGCACGATGTACTGTGCGCGTTTGTGCAGTGCGAAGCGGATGGCGTCGTCGGTCGCCGTGTTGCACGCGTGCAGCGCAGTGACGACGTCCACCTGCGCCGGCAACTGCGTGGACGTGATCGAGTCCGCAACCGACAGATTCAGGAACGACATCCCGCGAAAACCCAGCCGCGCCGCGAGTGCCTCGGCGCTCGTCACCAGCGCTTCGCGCGTCTCGATGCCGTAGATGTGCGAATGATCCTGCTGCTCCTTGAAAAACAGGTCGTAGAGGATAAAACCTAGATAGGACTTGCCCGCGCCGTGATCGACCAGCGTCAGATCGGGCCGCGCGGATTTCAGGTCTTTGAGCAGCGGCTCGATGAACTGGAACAGGTGATAGACCTGCTTCAGCTTGCGGCGGCTGTCCTGATTCATCTTGCCGTCGCGCGTGAGGATGTGCAGCTCTTTCAGCAGCTCGACGGACTGGTTGGGACGGACTTCGTAAGTTTTGCTGGACATCGCGAAGACCGCCGCCGATCGCTCATGGAACGTGCGACAGGCGACGGAAGAAGAAAAAAGTGTCTGTCAGTTTACCCAAAGCGCGGCATCCGCATCGACTGTTTGCCGCGCAAGGCCCGAAAACGGCGCGGCTGGAATGCTTCCTGCTCGGACAGGCGTGCGCGCAATGCCGCAAGCGGCGCGCCGCCGGAAGTCGTCCCGGCAAGGCCTGTGGCATAAGGCCCGGCGGGCGCCGACCGCGACCCGCCGCGCCATGTACGCAGGCGAGCCGGAAACGTGTGGGGAGGACGCACCCGGAACAAGGGTGCGAACGTTACGTAACCTGACAGTGCGCCGCGATCTCAACCGGAAGCGCGCTCAGAGAAAAGATGAGGCGGCAATGGATGCGATACCGAACGGCAAAGCCGAACAGAAGTTTCAGGAATTGCTGGCGAAGCTGACCGCTACGCCCGCATGGACGGAAAAGCAGCAACTCGAACTCGAAATGGCGCGCGACATTTCGGTGGAGATGCTGCGGCTGGCGGAGCTGATGCGCGACGGCAACGCCGACCTCGAAACCTGCCTGACCTTGCTCAAATACGCGAAGGTGCTCGACTTCGTGATGACGACGCTCGCATCGCGGCGCGACATCAAGCCGCAAACGCTGCGGGTCATCTTCAAGCTCGCGGGGCTGAAGATCGACGAGGCCTATCCGGGTTGAACGCCGGGTTGAACGCCGGGTCGACCTACGCGCTGAACGGAGGGGGCGACGCGAAGCCGGCCGCCCTGCCGCGGCGTTCTTGCGGACCGACCGGCGTGCGTGCGTGCGCGGCCAGTCCGCTGTCCGGCTTGCCGCCCCCCTCACCCATCCGGCGCGCCCATAAATAGACCAAAAAGTCCAGAATCGACAAGGTGAGCGTGATACGCGCTCACCGCGCGCCGACGCGCAGCCGCCACAGCGACGTCACCTCCGCCGCGCGCGCCGCGTGCAGCGGATCCGACGCGTCGGCCGCCTTCGGGTGCCTCGGCCGGATATCCTCTCGCCCCGCCACCACCAGGCCGGCCGCGGCAATCGCATCGAGCAGGAACGCGCGGGTGCGCAAGCCCAGATGCTCGGCGAAGTCCGACAGGATCAGCCAGCCTTCGCCATCGGGCGTCAGATGGGCGGGCAGTCCGTTCAGGAATCCCAGCAGCATCCGGCTATCCATGTCGAATACCGCATGCTCGACCGGCGACGCCGGCCGCGCCGGCACCCACGGGGGATTGCAGACGACGAGCGGCGCGCATCCCGCCGGGAACAGATCGGCTTCGACGACATCGACCTGCGCCGACAGACCGAGCCGCGCGAGATTCTCGCGCGCGCACGCCAGCGCGCGCGGATCCTGGTCCGTCGCAACGATATGCTTCACGCCGCGCCGCGCGAGAATCGCGGCGAGCACGCCGGTGCCCGTACCGATATCGAACGCCCGCTCCAGCGACGGCAGCGGCACACGCGCGACGAGATCGAGATACTCGCCCCGCACCGGAGAAAAGACCCCGTAGTACGGGTGAATGCGTGCGCCGAGCGCGGCGATCTCCACCCCTTTGCTGCGCCATTCGTGCGCGCCGATCAGCCCTTGCAACTCCCGCAGCGATACGGCCGACGCCTCCCCATCCGGCGGCCCGTAGACCTCGGTGCACGCCTCGCGCACGTCGGGCGCGCGGCGCAAGGCAATGCCGTAGTCGCCGTCGAGCGGGATGAGCAGCATGCCGAGCGTGCGGGCACGCTGCGACTGCGCCTGGCGGTGCTGGTGAAAGGCGTCGGTGGGCGTTGCGGCAGGCTTGCGGGGACGGCGATCGACACGGCGCGACATCGCCTGGAGAAGCTGGCGCGCATTCTGGAAATCGCCCTGCCACAGCAAGGCGGTCCCCTCGCAGGCGAGCCGGTAGGCGGCGTCCGCCGTCATCCGGTCGTCGGCCGGCACGACGCGCCGCGGCGGCGGCACTGCCGCTTCGGAGCGCCAGCGGAGCGTGCGCGGGCCATCGGCATCGGGCCAGGTGAGGGTGGGAGCGGGCGCGGAAATGGGAGTCATCGGACAGAGAGCGGGGGTTCGACATATCGGGCATATCGAACAGGGCTACATGGTACCCGAACCCTTGGGCCGGGTAGCGGCGGGGAGCGTCTTGGCCTATAATCCCACGCTGATTTGCCCCCTTAGCTCATTTGGTAGAGCACTTGACTTGTAATCATGAGGTGGTCTGTTCGAATCAGACAGGGGGCACCAGAAATGCAACGGGCTACGCAAGATTTGCGTAGCCCGTTTTGTTTTTGAAACCGTCTGAAGAACCGCCCGCCCGTCAGATCACTTGACGACCTTCAGATGCCCCCGGCCCGGCCCTTTCGAGCCGTCTTCGCCGGGACCGCGCGCGGACGCGGTATTCCCCGCGTCGGCACCGGCCGCCGGTTGCGCGTCCTCAGCGGGGGCCGCCGCGACGCCTTCGGGCGCGGCGGACACGTCTTCCGCGCTATCGTCCGCGCCGGAATCGGTGGCCTCGCCGCCTGCGGACTCGACCGGAAACGCCATGCCCTGACCGTTCTCCCGCGCGTAGATCGCCAGCACGTTGGCCACCGGCACTTCGATCTTGTGTGCCTTGCCGGAAAACCGCGCGCTGAACTCGATCCATTCGTTGCCCATCTGCAACTGGCTGGTCGCCTCGAAACTGACGTTCAGCACGATCTCGTTGTCGCGCACGAACTGGCGCGGCACGCGCGTGTGATTGTCGACCCGCACGGCGATGTGCGGCGTGTAGCCGTTGTCCGTGCACCACTCGTAGAGCGCGCGCAGCAGATACGGCTTGGTGGAGATTTCTTGCATCAACAGTCCTCTCAGAGGGGCGCAGACTCCGTCTCAGTCCGCCGGATACCGCCGGATCGTGCGCGAGTCCCGCCGCCCTCAAGCCACACTCAACGACGCATCACCTTTTCCGACGGGGTCAGCGCTTCGATATAAGCCGGGCGGCTGAAAATACGCTCCGCGTACTTCATCAGCGGCGCCGCATTCTTCGACAGCTCGATGCCGTAATGGTCGAGGCGCCACAGCAGCGGGGCGATCGCGACGTCGAGCATCGAGAACTCTTCGCCGAGCATGTACTTGTTCTTCAGGAAAATCGGCGCCAGCTGCGTGAGGCGGTCGCGGATCGCGAGGCGCGCCTTCTCGTGATTCTTCTCGGCCGCCTTGCCCTTCTCGTTCTCGAGCGTCGCCACGTGCACGAACAGTTCTTTCTCGAAGTTCAGCAGGAACAGCCGCGCGCGGGCGCGCTGCACCGGATCGGCCGGCATCAGCTGCGGGTGCGGGAAGCGTTCGTCGATGTATTCGTTGATGATGTTCGATTCGTACAGAATCAGGTCGCGTTCGACGAGAATCGGTACCTGCCCATACGGATTCATCACGGCGATGTCTTCTGGCTTGTTGAACAGGTCGACGTCGCGAATTTCGAAATCCATGCCCTTTTCGAACAGCACCAGCCGGCAACGCTGGGAGAACGGGCACGTCGTGCCGGAATACAGAACCATCATGTTTGCGTTTCCTCAAAAAGCTGAAGGGCCAGCACACGGAAAAACCGTCCAGCGGGTCTTTCCTTGCGCTGGCCCCACGCCAGTCACGGCGTGATTATTTGATATCTTTCCAGTACGCGGCGTTCAATCGCCAGGCGCAGAAGCTCAGGATGCCGAGAAACAGCAGCACCCACACGCCGACACGGTGACGCGTCTGCTTCGTCGGCTCGGCCATCCAGGCCAGGTACGACACGAGGTCGGCCACAGACGAATCATAATCTACCCGCGAGAGCTTCCCCGGCGTGACCTGCTGGTAGCCGACGAACTTGCGCACCTTTTCCCCGGTTTCTTCGTCGACTTCGTCCTCGAACTTCGCCGTGCGCTCCCCCTGAAGCTGCCACAGCACATTCGGCATGCTGACATTCTGGAACACGAGATTGTTCCAGCCCGTCGGCCGCGTATCGTCCCGGTAGAAGCTGCGCAGATACGTGTACAGCCAGTCCTTGCCCCGCGCCCGCGCCTCCACCGACAGATCCGGCGGCGCCGCCCCGAACCACGCTTTCGCATCGCTCGGCTGCATGGCTACCGTCATCGTGTTGCCGATTTTATCGGTCGTGAAAAGCAGGTTTGCCTGAATTTCCTGCGGCGAAATGCCAAGTTCGGTCAATTCGCTGTAGCGCATCAGGCTCGCACTGTGGCAATTCAGGCAGTAGTTTACAAACATTCTGGCGCCACGCTGCAAGGACGCGAGATTGTCGGCGTTATCGGGCGCGCGGTCGAGCGGAAAACTGTCGTCGGCCCATGCCGGCGCCGCGCAGAGCGCGAGCGCGACAGTCAGCACCGCGACCCCGCAGCACACGAGCCGGGAAAGCATCGTTTTCATGTCCGTGTCTCCTTGGCTCGCAGTTAATGGGGCTTGTAGCGCACCCGCTCGGGCGGTTCCTTGAAGGTGCCGAGCGGCGTCCAGAAAGGCATGCCGAGGAAGAACGCGAAATACAGCAGCGCGCAGACCTGCGCGATCAGCGTCGCCGCGGGCGAAACCGGCCGCGTGCCGAGGAAGCCGAGCGTCAGGAAGGCGATGACGAAAATCGCGTAAAACACCTTGTGGAAAAACGGCCGGTAGCGGATCGACTTGACCGGCGAGCGGTCGAGCCACGGCAGGAAGAACAGCGAAAGCACCGCGCTGCCCATCACGACGACGCCCCAGAACTTCGACTGGGTCACGTACATCGCAACGATCACCAGCACCGCCAGCACCGGCAGTCCCACCCGCCACTTGCCGCGCGCGCGCACGAGCGCAAGCAGTCCGAGCAGCGCGACGACGATCATCAGCACGATCTTGAACGGGTCGGTGGTCGCGCGCAGCATCGCGTAGAAGGCGGTGAAGTACCACACCGGCGAAATCTCCGGCGGCGTCTGCAGCGGATTGGCGGGAATGAAGTTGTTCGCTTCGAGGAAATAGCCGCCCATCTCCGGCGCGAAGAACACGATGGCCGCGAAAATCAGCAGGAAGATGCACACGCCCATGAAGTCGTGCACCGAGTAGTACGGATGGAATGGAATGCCGTCGAGCGGAATGCCGTTTTCGTCCTTCTTCGCCTTGATCTCGATGCCGTCGGGATTGTTCGAGCCCACTTCGTGCAGCGCGACGATGTGCGCGAACACGAGACCGAGCAGCACCAGCGGAATCGCGATCACGTGAAACGCGAAGAAGCGGTTCAGCGTGACGTCCGACACGACGTAGTCGCCGCGAATCCACAGCGACAGGTCCGGGCCGATGAACGGAATCGCCGAGAACAGGTTGACGATCACCTGCGCGCCCCAGAACGACATCTGGCCCCACGGCAGCAGATAGCCGAAGAACGCCTCGGCCATCAGGCACAGGAAGATCGCGCAGCCGAAGATCCACACCAGTTCGCGCGGCTTGCGGTACGAGCCGTACAGCAGCCCGCGGAACATGTGCAGGTACACGACGACGAAGAACAGCGAAGCGCCGGTCGAATGCATGTAGCGGATCAGCCAGCCCCACGGCACCTCGCGCATGATGTACTCGACCGACGCGAACGCGAGCGTCGAGTCGGGCTTGTAGTTCATCGTGAGGAAGATGCCCGTGACGATCTGGTTCACCAGCACGAGCAGCGCGAGCGAGCCGAAGAAGTACCAGAAGTTGAAGTTCTTCGGCGCGTAGTACTCGGACACGTGCTTCTTCCACGTCGCCGTCATCGGGAAACGGCGGTCGATCCAGCCGGCCAGCCCGGTTGTCTCCACTTCGTGTTCGAGCGCCATCACGCTTCTCCTTTCTCGTCCTTGCCGATCACGACCTGGGTATCCGACGTGAACATGTAGGGCGGAATGTCCAGGTTCTGCGGCGCGGGCTTGTTCTTGAAGACGCGGCCGGCCAGATCGTAGGTCGAGCCGTGGCAGGGGCACAGAAAGCCGCCGGGCCAGTCGTCCGGCAGATTCGGTTGCGGACCTTCCTGAAAGCGCGGCGTCGGCGTGCAGCCGAGATGCGTGCAGACCGCCACGGCGACGAGGACGTTCTTGTGATCGGGCCGCGAGCGGTACTCGTTGTTGCAGTACGCCGGCAACGGCATCGAGAAGGGATGTTCGGTGTGAGGATCGGCGACTTCGCTGTCGGCCTTGCGCACGTCGGCGAGCATGCGATCGGTGCGGTTCAGGATCCAGACCGGCTTGCCGCGCCAGGCGACCGTCATGAGTTCGCCGGGCTTCAGGTTGCTGATGTCGGCCTCGACCGGCGCGCCGGCCGCCTTGGCCTTTTCGGATGGTGCAAACGAACTAACGAAGGGAACGACGGTGGCGACGCCTCCAATGCCACCCGCTACGGACGTCGCAATCAGCCAGGTACGGCGGCTGCTGTCGACGGGCTCATCGTCTTTGTCTCGCATCACACGCCCCACTTCTGAGTTGGATTTTTCCCGCACGTTGCGCTACCGACGCTAGTTTGCGCGAATGGAGTTGGCATTTACAAGGCCCGAATGCCAAAAAGACCCGGAAGTCATTGATATCCAAGGGTTTTCCCGCAGCCACAGGCGATGCGTCGGGAATGTTTATTAAGCGTCCCCTGTGAATTCAATGCATTTCGCCGCCCGCTCAATTTCGCCGCCCGCTCAGACCGGATTATGAATATCGATAAAAAGATGCTCGATATCGAATGCTTCCGAAAGATGCGCACCGAGCGCCTGCACGCCGAAGCGCTCGGTCGCGTGGTGGCCGGCGGCGAGAAACGCGACGCCGCTCTCGGCCGCCACATGCATCGTCGGCTCCGACACCTCGCCGGTCAGAAAGACGTCCGCTCCGGCGTCGATTGCCGCGTCGAAGTAGCCTTGCGCGGCGCCGGTGCACCACGCGACGCGACGCAGCTCCGCATCCCGGTCGCCGAACACGAGCGGCGCGCGCCCGAGCGTCTGCTCGACTTCGGCCGAGAAGTGTTCGAGCGTGATCGGCACGGGCAGCGTCGTCATCCAGCCAAGATCCTGTTCGCCGAAGCGCGCGTCGGCGATCCAGCCGAATTTCTGGCCGATCTGCGCGTTGTTGCCGAATTCCGGATGGTCGTCGAGCGGCAGGTGATACGCGAAGAGGTTCAGATCGTTGGCGAGCAGCAGCCGCAGACGCTGGTATTTGCGGCCCGTGATCTGCGGCGCCTCGTTGCGCCAGAAGTAGCCGTGATGGACCAGCACCGCGTCGGCGCCCCATTCGAGCGCGGCCTCCAGAAAGGCCTGCGAAGCGGTCACGCCCGTCGCGATCCGGCTGACCTTGCGCCGCCCCTCGACTTGCAGCCCGTTCGGGCAGTAGTCCTTGAAGCGGCCGGTTTCCAGCACTTTGTTCAAGTACAATTCAAGTTCGATCCGATCCATATAACCCTCTGATTTTCAGATGCTTAGACGCTTCTGGCTGTTATTTGCCCAGGCGGTCACGGTGCTGTTGGCGCTGATGTTCATCATTGCGACACTCAAGCCGCAATGGCTGCAGCATCAGGGTCAGTTCGGCAAGCAACTGGCCGAACCGATCGTTGCGTTGCGGGAGGTGGCGCCCGGGATCGGCGGCCGCGCGCAGGCGGAGGCGTCGTACGCCGACGCCGCCGAGAAAGCCTCGCCCGCTGTCGTCAACGTATTCTCGAGCAAGGACGGCACGCCGCCCGACCCGCGGGCGAAAGACCCGCTGTTCCGCTACTTCTTCGGCAAGCGCAAGAACGGCCGCCACGAACAGGAAGAGCCCGCCACCAACCTCGGTTCCGGCGTCATCGTGAGCCCTGAAGGTTACATTCTAACGAACCAGCACGTGATCGACGGCGCGGACCAGATCGAAATCTCGCTCGCCGACGGCCGCACGACCACCGCGAAGGTCGTCGGTGTGGACCCGGAAACCGACCTGGCCGTACTGAAGGTCAGCCTGCCGAACCTGCCGTCGATCACGCTGGGACGCATGGATCAGACCCGCGTCGGCGACGTGGTGCTTGCGATCGGCAACCCGTTCGGCGTCGGACAGACGGTAACGATGGGCATCGTCAGCGCGCTCGGCCGCAATCACCTCGGCATCAATACGTTCGAGAACTTCATCCAGACGGATGCGGCGATCAACCCCGGCAATTCGGGCGGTGCGCTCGTCGACGTGCGCGGCAACCTGCTCGGCATCAACACGGCGATCTACTCGCGCTCGGGCGGCTCGCTCGGCATCGGCTTTGCCATTCCGGTGTCGACCGCGCGCAGCGTGCTGGAAAGCATCATCACCACCGGCACCGTCACGCGAGGCTGGATCGGCGTGGAGCCGCAGGACGTCACGCCGGAAATTGCCGAATCGTTCGGGCTCGACGAGGACACGGGCGCCATCGTCGCGGGCGTGCTGAAGAACGGGCCGGCGGACCGCGCCGGCATCCGGCCGGGCGACGTGCTGTTGAGCGTGGACGGCCAGGACATCACCGACACCACGCGGCTGCTGAACCTGATCGCGCAGATCAAGCCGGGCAGCATCGCGAAGATCCATCTGGAGCGCAAAAACCGCCCGATGGACGTTGACGTGCTGATCGGCAAACGTCCGCCCCCGCCCAAGCCGTCGCCGGACGACAGTCAGGATCAGGGCGACGACGGCGGCTGACGCGCCAGCGGCGGCCGCTGGCGCGGGCCGCACGGGCGTCTAGCTCGCCGGCTGTTCTTCCTCGTCATCGGCTTCGCGCGATTTGCCGACGAACAGCCGTGCCGCGATGATCCCGGCCTCGTACAGCACGATCAGCGGCAGCGCGAGGATCAGTTGCGAGAAAACATCGGGCGGCGTGACGACTGCCGCGACGATAAACGCGCCGACCACCACATACGGCCGTATCTGCCGGAGCTTCTTCACGGTGAGCAGGCCCATGCGCACCAGCAGCACCACGACGATGGGCACCTCGAACGTGACCCCGAACGCGAGGAACATGGTCAGCACGAAGCTCAGGTAGTTGTCGATGTCCGTGTTCATCGCCGCGCCGAGCGGCGCGTTGTAGTGCGCCATCACGCGGAAGATCGTCGGAAACACGACGAAGTACGCGAATGCCATCCCGCACAGGAACAGCGAGTAGCTGGTCGCGACGAGCGGCCCGACCAGCTTCTTCTCGTGCTGGTAGAGCCCGGGCGCGATGAACGCCCAGATCTGGTACAGCACGAACGGCAGCGCGATCACGAACGCGACCAGCATCGTCACTTTCATCGGCACGAAGAACGAGCCGGTGACGTCGGTGACGATCAGCTTGCCGTTGCTCGGCAGGTTCATCATCAGCGGGCGCGCGAGCAGGCGGAATATCTCGGGCGCCCAGTAGACGAGGCCGAGAAACACCACGATCACGGCGATGCCGGCGCGGATGATGCGGTCGCGGAGTTCGACGAGATGGGAGATGAAGGTCTCTTCAGTCCCTTCGTCCTGGTTGTTCTGGGGGTCGCTCACACCGGCCCTCGGTAGAAGATTGGCGCCAGGGTCATCAGAAGAAGCGCGTTGGCCGGCGCAACGACACCGGCGTATGACGCGCGACGCGCGCGGCACCCGACAGCACATGCGTGCGGCGCGCGGTCGCCCGCTTGTACCAGACCGGCGCGGCGGCTTGCCGCACGCGCCAGTTCTTGCGCCGGGCGGACGCCGCGGCCGGACTGCGCCACGACGCCGTGTCCGGGCCGCCGCCGTCCGCCGCGCTGCCGTCCGCGAGGCTCGGCGTCACCGACGTCCCCGCGTTCCACGCGTCGTTCAGCTCGGCTTCGTGCTTGCGCAGGTTGTCGTGAATGGTGTTTTCGACGTTGCTCGCGGCCGTCTCGAAGTCTTTCTTCATGCGCCGCAGTTCGTCGAGCTCGATTTCGCGCGTCACCTCGGCCTTCACGTCGTTGATGTAGCGCTGCGCGCGCCCGAACAGCGCGCCGGCGGTGCGCGCGACGCGCGGCAGCCGCTCCGGCCCGAGCACGACCAGCGCTACGACGCCGATCAGCGCCATCTTGGTGAGACCGAGGTCCAGCATGAAGTCGCCCCGTCAGTACGCGTGTTGCACGCGGCTTAGCGGTAATCGCCCGAGCGCGTGGTCTTTTCCTTGGCCTCGACGTCGACCGTGTTGCTGTCGCGCGGCAACGGCTGCGGGGGCGCTTCCGGCGCCGGCGTTTCCGCCTCCTTCATCCCCTCCTTGAAGCCCTTCACCGCGCCACCGAGATCCGAGCCGATATTGCGCAGCTTTTTCGTGCCGAACACCAGTGCCACGATCAGCAGAACAATCAGCCAGTGCCAAATACTCAACGAACCCATGACTACTCTCCTTAACCCCGCCGTCGCCCTTCGAACGCGGCGAACTTCTGCGCCTTGCGGCTGGAATCGAGACCTGGAAGCCTCGGCTATGCGCTGCCGCTACGGCGGCCTGCGGCCGCCCCGTTCACCCCATGCGCTGCCACGGACGCGGGCCCGCCAGCAAGTGCGCATGCAGGTGATACACCTCCTGCCCGCCCCCCGGCCCGGTATTGATCACCGTGCGAAAGCCGGTTTCGCCGCCCGTGTACGCGACGCCGAGCTGCTCGGCCAGACGCGCAACCAATACAAGCATTCTACCAAGCAGCGGAGCGTCGCTTTCGCCGCAATTCGACAGCGTGGCGATGTGCTTGCGCGGAATCACGAGCACATGGGTGTCGGCAGCCGGACGGATGTCGCGGAAGGCGACGAACTCATCGTCCTCGTGCACGCGGGTGGACGGAATCTCGCCGGCGGCAATCTTGCAGAAGAGACAATTCGGGTCGTGGCTCATGATGGTCCTGAAACGCAAGCGGGCAATCCGCCCCGGCGGCCGGCGCGCTCAGAACCACGCGCGCGGCTTCAGCAGCGGCTTGTTGTCGTACAAATACAGCCAGCCCTTGATGATACGGTACAACATCCAGATTCCGACAGCCCAGAGGATCGGAATTCCGATCACCACGAAAAACAGCAGGCCGCCGATCAGGTAGCCCAGTATGCTCCACCAGAACGTGCGCATCTGCCACTGGAAGTGCGCTTCGTACGGCGTGCCGGCGACGTCGGATCGTTTCACATAATTGATGATGATCGCAATCAGTACCGACACCCCGCCGGTCAGCCAGTAGACCGCATAGAGCGCATAGACGATGTGCGTGAGGGTGCGCAGGCTGCGCTCCCGCTCGGATTCGAGCGCGTTGCGGTACGACGGCGGCGGATATTCTCCCTGCGACTGTTCCATCCCTGCATCCTCCTCGATCAGACGGGTGACACCGTACCGCCGCGCGGCGGTCAATCGCCGTTCTGCTCGCGCTCGCGGCTCTTGCGCAGCGCCTTTTCCTCGATGCCCGACAGACCCTCGCGCCGTTCGAGCTCGCTCAGCACATCCGCCGGGCCCAGATCGAAATGCGACAACATGACGAGGCAGTGAAACCAGAGATCGGCCACTTCGCCGACCAGCGCGGACGGCGCGCCGCCCTGGCGGACGTCCTTGGCGGCCAGCACGACTTCGGTCGCCTCTTCGCCGATCTTCTTGAGCACCGCGTCGTCGCCCTTGTGGAACAGGCGCGACACGTACGAGACGTCCGGATCGCCGCCCTTGCGGCTGTCGATAACGGCTGCGAGGCGCAGCAGCGTGTCCTGCGTGGTGTCCGACATGGCGCTCATTTGTAGATGTGTTCGGGGTCTTTCAGCACCGGATCCACCGCGACCCAACGGCCGTCGTCGACGGTGCCTTCGAATTTCTGGAAAAAGCAGGAATGGCGGCCGGTGTGGCACGCGATGCCCGAGACCTGCTCGACCTTGAGCAGCACGACGTCCTCGTCGCAGTCGAGGCGCACTTCGTGCACGTGCTGCACGTGGCCGGACTCCTCGCCCTTGAACCACAGGCGCTGGCGCGAGCGCGAGAAGTACACCGCGCGTCCCGTCTCGATCGTCTTCGACAGCGCCTCGCGGTTCATCCATGCGAACATCAGCACGTCGTTGCTCGCTGCTTCCTGCGCGATCACCGGCACGAGGCCGCTCGCGTCCCACTTTACCTTGTCGAGCCAGTCGACGGCTGCCGGATTCACCACGTCACACCCTCACCGAAATGCCCTGGCCGGCCATGAAGCGCTTGGCTTCGCCGACCGTATGCTCGCCATAATGGAAGATGCTCGCGGCCAGCACTGCGTCCGCGTGCCCCAACGTGATGCCGTCCGCGAGATGCTGCAGCGAGCCGACCCCGCCGGATGCGATCACCGGCACCGGCACGGCGTCCGACACCGCGCGCGTGAGCGCGAGGTCGAAGCCGCTTTTCGTGCCGTCGCGGTCCATGCTGGTGAGCAGGATTTCGCCCGCGCCCAGCGACGCCATCCGGCGGGCCCACTCGATTGCGTCGAGCCCGGTCGGCTTGCGCCCGCCATGCGTGAACACTTCCCAGCGCGACGGCTCGCCGTTGGCCGACACGCGCTTGGCGTCGATCGCGACCACGATGCACTGCGAGCCGTATTTGTCCGTCGCGTCGCGCACGAGCTGCGGATTCGCGACCGCCGACGAGTTCATGCTGATCTTGTCGGCCCCCGCGTTCAGCAGACGGCGCACGTCCTCGACCGCGCGCACGCCGCCGCCGACCGTGAGCGGAATGAAAACCTGCGACGCGACCGCCTCGATGATCGGCAGGATCAGGTCGCGCTGGTCGGACGTTGCGGTGATGTCGAGGAACGTGAGCTCGTCGGCGCCCTGCTCGTCGTAGCGGCGCGCGATCTCGACCGGGTCGCCCGCATCGCGCAGTTCGACGAAGTTGACGCCCTTCACCACGCGGCCGGCCGTGACGTCGAGACAGGGGATGATGCGTTTAGCTAGAGCCATGATGTTGCCAATCTTGCCAGTACCGCTGATAAGGCCGCCCGCGCGCGGGGCGGCGCGATGGCGGCGCGTTGCTCTGCCCGGGGCGCGCCGGCCCGGGCGAGCGCGCTGCGGCGCACACGGCGCCCCATGAGCGCGTCATGCGTCGTCGGATTCGCGCAGTTTGTCGGCGAGCGCCTGCGCGGCCTGAAAATCGAGGTCGCCCGAGTAGATCGCGCGGCCGCAGATCACGCCTTCGATACCTTCCACCTCGACCTCGCACAGCGATTCGATATCGGCCATATTCGACAGCCCGCCGCTCGCGATCACCGGAATCTTCACCGCGCGCGCGAGGCGCACCGTCGCGTCGATGTTGATACCCTGCAGCATGCCGTCGCGGCCGATGTCCGTGTAGATGATCGCCTCGCAGCCGTAATCCTCGAACTTGCGCGCGAGATCGGCCACTTCGTGGCCGGTGAGCTTGCTCCAGCCGTCGGTTGCGACCTTGCCGTCCTTCGCGTCGAGGCCCACGATGATGTGGCCGCCGAACGCGGTGCACGCGTCCTGCAGAAACCCCGGATTCTTCACCGCGGCCGTACCGATGATCACGTAGGACAAGCCGTCGTCCAGATAGCGCTCGATCGTATTCAGGTCGCGAATGCCGCCGCCCAGCTGCACCGGCACCTCGCCGCCGACCTCCTGGATGATCGCGCGGATCGCATCCTCGTTTTTCGGCTTGCCGGCGAACGCGCCGTTCAGGTCGACCAGATGCAGGCGCCGGGCGCCGCGGTCGACCCAATGCCGGGCCATGGCCGCCGGTTCCTCGGAAAAAATCGTCGCCTGGTCCATGTCGCCCTGTTTCAGGCGTACACATTGACCATCTTTCAGGTCGATGGCGGGAATCAGCAGCATAGCAATCGGGTGTTATCAGGGAATCGGGTTTAGGGTTTGCGGGCGCCGCCGCGGCGGGTAGCCTTGCTGGCGCGCCGTTCCGCTAGTTTAGTACAACTCTTTCAGGCGCCTGGCGGGGATGAAGCGCGCGCCGGCGATGCGAAGCCGGAGCGCGCGCAGGTTCACGGATTCCAGTGAACGAAGTTGCGGTATACGCGCAACCCCGCGTCGGCGCTCTTTTCCGGGTGAAATTGGGTCGCGAAGATGTTATCCCGCGCCACCGTGCACGTAAAGGGCACGCCATAAAGGGTCTCGCCCGCCGTATGCGCGGGATTGTCGGGCACCACGTAGTAACTGTGCACGAAATAAAAAAAGCTTTCGTCGGCGATGCCGTCCCACAGCGGATGCGGCTGCGTCTGGCGCACGCGGTTCCAGCCCATTTGCGGCACCTTGAAGCGCGAGCCGTCGTCCTGCAGCCGGCCTTCGAGTTCGAAACGCACCACCTTGCCGGGCAACAGGCCGAGACCGCGCGTGTCGCCTTCGGCGCTCCAGTCGAACAGCATCTGCTCGCCGACGCACACGCCCATCAGCGGCTTGCTGCGCGACGCTTCGATGACCGCTTCCTGCAGGCCCGACGCGGCGAGACTGCGCATGCAGTCGGGCATCGCGCCCTGGCCGGGCAGCACGACGCGATCCGCCGCGCGGATCGCCTGCGGCGCGTCGACGATCGCCACGTCCGCCTCCGGAGCCGCCTTCCTCAACGCCTGGGCGACCGAGCGCAGGTTGCCCATTCCGTAATCCACAATCGCAATCGAAGTTTTCATTTCAAGTTAGGCAGTAACGCCTTCAGACCGTCGACGATGAATTCCACCGCCAGCGCCGACAACATCAAACCCATGAGCCGCGTGCCGATATTGATGCCGGTGCGACCGACCCAGCGCGCGATCGGCTCCGCGAGCCGCAGCGCGCCGAAGCAGATCGCCGCCAGCACCGCGCCGATCGCGATCAGCCCCGCGCGGTCGTACCAGTGCGGCGAGCCCGCCGCATAGACGATCACCGTGCTGATGGTGCCCGGCCCGGTCAGCAGCGGAATCGCGAGCGGCACCACGGCGATGCTGTCCTTCTGCTCGGCCTCGTCGCGCTCTTCCGGCGTTGCGCGGCTGTTGCCGATCTGCGCATTCAGCATGTTGACGGCCATCAGCAGCATGATGATCCCGCCGCCGACCTGCAGCGACCCCACCGAAATGCCGAAGAACCCGATGATCTGCTGCCCGAGCAGCGCCGTGAGCGCGATCACGCAGAACACCGAGATCGCCGCGGTCCGGATCGTCCGGCGCCGCTCGGCGTCGGATTGCTGCCCGGTGAGGCTCATGAAGAACGGTATCGCGCCGACCGGATTGATCAACGCCAGCAGCGAGATGAACGACTTGAGGATATCCATCGCAAGCGGGGCGCGCGTGCCGCGTGCCCTCCGGTTCGCCCTGCCTACAGCGTGCCCTTGGTGGACGGAATCTGGCCGGCCGCGCGTTCGTCCAGCTCGACCGCCATGCGCAGCGCCCGGCCGAATGCCTTGAACACGGTCTCCATCTGATGATGGGCGTTCAGGCCGCGCAGGTTGTCGATATGAAGCGTGACGCCGGCATGGTTCACAAAGCCGCGGAAGAATTCGATCGACAGGTCGACGTCGAACGTGCCGATGCGCGCGCGCGTGAACGGCACGTGGAATTCGAGCCCCGGACGGCCCGAAAAATCGATCACGACGCGCGACAGCGCCTCGTCGAGCGGAACGTACGCATGCCCGTAGCGGCGGATGCCCTTCTTGTCGCCGACCGCCTTCGCCACCGCCTGGCCGAGCGTGATGCCGACGTCTTCGACCGTATGATGATCGTCGATATGCAGGTCGCCATGCGCTTCGATATCCATATCGATCAGGCCATGCCGCGCGATCTGGTCGAGCATGTGATCGAGAAACGGCACACCGGTCGCAAGCTTCTGCTTGCCGGTGCCGTCCAGGTTGATCTTGATACGGATTTGCGTTTCGCTCGTATCGCGAACGACTTCCGCCTGGCGCATGGTCAATCCTCGAATCTGACTAGACATTCTGATGAAGGGGGGAAAGCGTGGCTGCGGCGCGCGCCTCAGCGCAGCACCAGTTGCAGCGCGGCGAGCAATTGCGTGTTCTCTTCAGGGGAACCGACCGTCAGACGTACGCAATTCTCCAGCAATGGATGCATTTTACTCACGTTTTTGATCAATACCCGGGCCATCAGCAAGGTTTCGAACAGCACCGACGCATCCGGCACGCGCACCAGCAGGAAATTGCCCGCGCTCGGGAATACCTCGGCGCCCGGCAGCCGGCCGATCGCCTGCGCGAGCTTCGCGCGCTCGTCGCGCAGCTGCGCGGCCTGGGCATCGAGCACGTCGACGTGATCGAGCAGGAAATCCGCGGTGGCCTGCGTGAGGACGTTGATGTTGTACGGCGGGCGCACCTTGTCGAACTCGGTCAGCCAGGCCGCGCGCCCGGCCAGGTAGCCGAGCCGGATGCCCGCGAGCCCGAGCTTGGACACCGTGCGCATCACGACGACGTTGTCGAACGCGTCGGCGCGCGGCAGCCAGCTTTGCTGCGCGAACGGCTGGTACGCCTCGTCGATCACGACGAGGCTGCGCTGCGCTGCGGCGATCACACGCTCGATGTCCGCATCGTCGAACAGCGTGCCTGTCGGATTGTTCGGATAGGCGAGGTAAATGACGGCTGGCTCGTGTTCGTCGATCGCCGCGAGCATCGCGTCGGTATCGAGCGTGAAATCGGCCGCGAGCGGCACGCCGACGAACTCCAGATGCGCGAACTTCGCCGACATCTGATACATGACGAAACCCGGCACCGGCGCGAGCACCTTGGCCCCCGGCTTCGCGCACGCCATCGCGATCATGCTGATGATTTCGTCCGAGCCGTTGCCGAGCAGCACCTCGCAGGCGGCGGGCACCTGCATCACGCGCTTGAGCTTGTCGATGAGCGCCTGCGGCCGCGGCGCCGGATAGCGGTTCAGCGCGACGCCCGCGAGCCGCTCGCCGAGCCGGGCGGCGAGCGCCGCCGGCAGCGCGAAGGGGTTTTCCATCGCGTCGAGCTTCAGCAGGCCCGTTGCGTCCGGCACCGGATAGCTCGTCATTGCGAGGACATCCGGGCGAATGATGTCTTGAGGTTTCGTCATGGGTCGGCGCACCGGGCCGCTGCCGGCGCCGGTCTTGCTGGGGCGGTGCGCGCACCGCCCGGGTTGGGTCGGGGACTCGCGTATCGGGCCGCCGGGCGGCGCGACGCGCGTCGTCAGCCCGTCTGTTTCATGCGGAATTCCGCGCTGCGGGCGTGCGCCTGCAGGCCTTCGCCATAGGCGAGTTCCGCGGCGATCTCGCCGAGCGTCTGCGCACCTTCCGCGCTCACTTCGATCACGCTCGAACGCTTGAAGAAATCATAGACGCCGAGCGGCGACGAGAAACGTGCGGTACGCGACGTTGGCAGCACATGGTTCGGGCCGGCGCAGTAGTCGCCGAGGCTCTCGCTCGTATAGCGGCCGAGGAACATCGCGCCCGCGTGGCGGATCTGGCTCGCCCATTGATGCGGCTCCAGCGCGGAGATTTCGAGGTGCTCCGGCGCGATGTCGTTGGCGATCGCGCAGGCTTCGGTCATGTCGCGCACCTTGATCAGCGCGCCGCGCCCTTCGAGCGACGCCCGAATCACGTCCCGGCGCGGCATCGCCGGCAGCAGTTCGTCGATGGCCTCGCGCACGCGGCCGATGAACGCCTCGTCCGGACACAGCAGGATCGACTGCGCGAGTTCGTCGTGCTCGGCCTGCGAGAACAGGTCCATTGCGACCCAGCGCGGATCGGTGGTGCCGTCGCACAGCACGAGGATCTCGGAGGGCCCGGCGATCATGTCGATGCCGACCGTGCCGAACACGCGGCGCTTCGCGGCCGCGACATACGCGTTGCCGGGGCCGCAGATCTTGTCGACCGCGGGCACCGTTTCGGTGCCGTAGGCGAGCGCGGCCACCGCCTGTGCGCCGCCGATCGTGAACACGCGATCGACGCCGCCAAGCAGCGCCGCCGCCAGCACGAGCGGATTCTTCGTGCCGTCCGGCGTGGGCACGACCATCACGATCTCGCGCACGCCGGCCACCCGCGCGGGAATCGCGTTCATCAGCACCGACGACGGATACGCCGCCTTGCCGCCCGGCACGTAGATGCCGGCGCGATCGAGCGGCGTCACCTTCTGGCCGAGCACCGTGCCGTCCGCCTCGGTGTATTGCCAGCTATGGCTGCCGCACTCGATGCGCTGCTTCTCGTGGTAGCCGCGCACGCGCGCGGCCGCTGCCTCGAGCGCCGCGCGGCGGCGCGGGTCGAGGCCTTCGAGCGCGGCTTCGAGTTCGGCCATCGGCAGTTCGAGCGCGGCGACGCTGCGCGCGGCGAGCCGGTCGAAACGGTTCGTGTATTCGAGCACCGCGGCATCGCCGCGCGCCTTCACGTCGCCGAGAATCTGCGCGACCGCGCGCTCGATCGCCTCGTCCTCGCTCGCCTCGAACGCGAGCACCGCGCGCAGCGCCGGCTGGAAACCGGCAGCGGCGGAATCGAGTGTGCGAATCTTGATAGACATGCTGATATCCGTTTCGTTGAGGCGCGCCCTGGGCCGCGCGCCGGCACCGTCAGGCGGCTGCGGCATCGCGCCGCGACGCGCGCTCGAATGCGTCGAGGAAAGGCCGCAGCGCGGCGCGCTTGAGCTTGAGCGCCGCCTGGTTCACGACGAGGCGCGACGAGATCTGCATGATCTCCTCGACCTCGACAAGATTGTTCGCGCGCAGCGTGCCGCCCGAGCTGACGAGGTCGACGATCGCGTCGGCAAGGCCGACGAGCGGCGCGAGTTCCATCGAACCGTAGAGCTTGATCAGGTCGACGTGCACGCCCTTCGCCGCAAAATGCTCGCGCGCGGTTTCCACGTATTTGGTCGCAACGCGCAGACGCGCGCCCTGGCGCACCGCGCTCGCGTAGTCGAAGCCGGCCTTCACCGCGACCGACATCCGGCAGCGCGCGATGTCCAGATCGATCGGCTGGTACAGGCCGCCGCCGCCGTGTTCGAGCAGCACGTCCTTGCCAGCCACGCCGAAATCGGCTGCGCCGTACTCGACATAGGTCGGCACGTCGGTCGCCCGCACGATGATCACGCGCAGGTTCGGATCCGTGGTGGGCAGGATCAGCTTGCGCGAGGTTTCCGGGTCCTCGGCGACCTGCACGCCCGCCGCGGCGAGCAGCGGCACGGTTTCCTCGAAGATGCGCCCTTTCGACAGCGCGAGCGTGAGCGGCGCGCCGGACGCGCCCGACGACGAGGTTTGCGGTATCGCGCTCATGCTGCGTTCCCCGAAATGCGGCGCACCTGCGCGCCGACCGCCGTCAGCTTCGACTCCATCCGGTCGTAGCCGCGGTCAAGATGATAGATGCGGTCGACCTGCGTCTCGCCCTGCGCGCACAGCCCGGCGATCACGAGGCTCGCGGACGCGCGCAGGTCGGTCGCCATCACCTTCGCGCCGGACAGCCGCTCCACGCCGTTCACGAGCGCCGTGTTGCCGTCGATCGTGATGTTCGCGCCAAGCCGGTTCAGCTCCTGCACGTGCATGAAGCGGTTTTCGAAGATCGTTTCGATCACCTGCGCGGAGCCCTCCGCCACCGTGTTCAGCGCCATGAACTGCGCCTGCATGTCGGTGGGGAACGCCGGATACTCGGACGTGCGCACGCTCACCGCGTGCGGGCGCCGCTGCATGCGCACGCGCATCCAGTCGTCGCCTTCCTCGACCGTCACGCCGGCTTCGCGCAGCTTCTCCGTTACCGCTTCGAGAATCAGCGGACGGATGTTGCGCAGCACGACGTCGCCGCCCGCCGCCGCGACCGCGCACAGGAACGTGCCCGCCTCGATGCGGTCCGGGATCACCGTGTGCGTCGCACCGTGCAGACGCTCGACGCCCTGCACGACCAGCCGGTCGGTGCCGATCCCTTCGATGCGCGCGCCCATCTGCACGAGCAGCGTCGCCAGATCGCCGACTTCGGGTTCGCGCGCGGCGTTCTCGATCACGGTTTCGCCGTCGGCAAGCACGGCGGCCATCAGCAGGTTTTCGGTGCCGGTGACGGTGATCATGTCGGTGACGATGCGCGCGCCCTTGAGCCGCTTCGCGCGCGCCTCGATGAAGCCGTGCTCGATCGCGATCTCGGCGCCCATCGCCTGCAGGCCCTTGATGTGCTGGTCGACCGGCCGCGCGCCGATCGCGCAGCCGCCGGGCAGCGACACCTTCGCCTCGCCGAAGCGCGCGAGCAGCGGCCCGAGCACGAGAATCGACGCGCGCATCGTCTTCACGAGTTCGTACGGGGCGACGAGGTTGCCGACCCGCGACGCGTCGAGCGCGACGCGCCCGCCGCCGGCCTCGATGCGCACGCCCATCTGTTCGAGCAGGCGGCACGTGGTGCGCACGTCCTGCAGGTCCGGCACATTGTCGAGATGGACCGGGTCGGCGCTCAGCAGGCCGGCGCACAGGATCGGCAGCGCGGCGTTCTTCGCGCCCGAAACGCGGATCTCACCGGCGAGCCGCTGACCGCCTTCAATGACGAGTTTGTCCATGCCTGTCGGTTCCTGCTCCGTGCGGCCCGGCGCTGCGGCGCCCGGGCCCGCTGTGGCGGCGCCGCTACCGGCGTCGCGCGTGTCTTGTGTAATTCGCACTGAGGTTCCAGATTACGCGTTTTGCCATTCGGCGGGCGTCAGCGTTTTCATGCTGAGCGCGTGGATTTCTTCGCGCATGCGCTCGCCGAGCGCCGCGTAGACCAGTTGATGCCGCTGGATCAGCCGCTTGCCCTCGAAGCTCGGCGAGACGATGGTCGCAAAGAAATGCTGGCCGTCGCCTTCGACCTCGAGATGCGCGCAGGCGAGTCCTGCCGCGATGTATTGCTTGACCTGTTCGGGAGTCGGCAACATGAAATTGCTCCTGCTCAGTGACGCAGTTTGTAGCCGCAGGCGAGCATGCGCATCGCCACCGCGGCCAGCACCACGAAGAAACCTGCGACGATCGCGAGGCTCACCAGCGGATCGATATCCGATGCGCCGAAAAAGCCGTAGCGAAAGCCGTCGATCATGTAAAAGAAAGGGTTGAGCCGCGACACTTCGCGCCACACGGGCGGCAGCGTATGCGTCGAATAGAACACGCCCGACAGGAACGTGAGCGGCATGATCAGGAAATTCTGGAACGCGGCAAGCTGGTCGAACTTCTCCGCCCAGATGCCGGCGATCAGCCCGAGCGTGCCGAGAATCGCCGCGCCGAGCATCGCGAACGCGACGATCTCGAACGGCGCGGCGAATCGCAGCGGCACGAACCAGACGGTCACGACGAACACGCCGCAGCCCACCGCGAGGCCGCGCACCACCGAAGCGAGCACATACGCGAAGTACATCTCATAGTGGGACAGCGGCGGCAGTAGCACGAACACCAGGTTGCCGGTGATTTTTGACTGGATCAGCGACGACGAACTGTTCGCGAACGCATTCTGCAGCACGCTCATCATCACGAGCCCCGGAATCAGGAAGCTCGTGTATTCGACCCCCGGATACACCTGCACGTGACCGCGCAATGCGTGGCCGAAGATCGTCAGGTAGAGCAGCGCGGTGATCACCGGGGCAAGCACCGTCTGGAACGCGACTTTCCAGAAACGCAGGATTTCCTTGTAAAACAGCGTGCGAAAACCGCTCATGCGAGCCCCTCGATCACTTCAGGACCGTTCATGATCTGGACGAACACGTCTTCGAGATCGGCCTTGCGCACCTCGATTTCCTCGAACGCGCAACCGGCCGTGCGGCACAGCGCGAGGATGCGCTCGACCTCGTCGTAGCTCGACAGCCGCAGCAGATGCTGGCGGCCGTTGCCGCCGCTCGCGCCGGCCTCCGCTTCGAGCGGCCGCAGTTCCGCCGGCAGCACGCCGTGCGCGAAGCGCACGAACAGCTGCGTGCCCGCGAAGCGCTGCAGCAGCGTACTCGTGCGGTCGAGCGCGACCACCTCGCCGCGACGCAGCATCGCAATGCGGTCGCACAGCGACTCGGCTTCCTCCAGATAGTGCGTGGTCAGCACGATCGTATGGCCCTCGCGGTTCAGCCGCGCGATGAATTTCCACAGCGTCTGGCGCAATTCGACGTCGACGCCGGCGGTCGGTTCGTCGAGCACGATCACCGGCGGCCGGTGCACGAGCGCCTGCGCGACCAGCACGCGGCGCTTCATGCCGCCCGAGAGCGCGCGCATGTTGACGTCGGCTTTTTCGGTCAGATCGAGGTTGGCCATCACCTCGTCGATCCACGCATCGTTGTGGCGCAGGCCGAAGTAGCCCGACTGGATGCGCAAGGTTTCGCGCACGGTGAAAAACGGATCGAACACGAGTTCCTGCGGCACGACGCCGAGCGCCCGGCGCGCCTGACGGAAGTCGGCCACGACGTCGTGGCCGCGCACCGCGACGCTGCCTTCATCGGCGCGCGCAAGACCGGCGAGGATACTGATCAGCGTCGTCTTGCCCGCGCCGTTCGGACCGAGCAGCCCGAAAAACTCGCCTTCTTCGATCGTGAGGCTCACGCCCTTGAGCGCCTGCAGATCCTTGTAGCGCTTTTTGACGTTACGAATTTCAATGGCTGGCATGACGGTGCGCCGCACGGAGAGGCGGCGCCTGATAAATGCGCAAAAAGCTGACGGGAACGGAATTGGGGCCGGTTGAAAACCCCAAAAAACGTTTGATTATAGGGCAAAGTGCGGGGCCCCGACCGGGCCGCCGCAGGAGACGGAGGGTGTCGCGCGCCGCTTGGGCCTGCCCTGCAGCCCCTATGGGCGCGTCAATGTCGGCCCGACAGCAGCGTGTCGACGCCGTACGCGCGGGCGAGACTGGCAAGGCCCGCCGGCAGGTTGACGATTTCAAGGTTCGCGCCGCGCGCGAGGGCTGCGCGCCGCCAGGCGAGCAGGACCGCGAGCGCGGACGAATCGAACTGCGCGAGCGGCGCGCAGTCGACGGCGGTGGCGCCGGCCGCGATCCGGCGCCGGCCGGCCTCGAGCGCGGCCTTCGCGCTCGCGTGAGTGAGCGACGCGCCGGTTTCGAAGCGCGTTGCCTGCGCGCCGGTGGCGGGGCTGCTCACGACTGCTTGCCCGCCGCGAGCTGTTCGTTGCGCTGCGTGAGGAACTGGATCAGCCCGTCGACGCCGTGCTGCTGGATCTGCTCGCTGAACTGTTGCTGGTAAGCCTGGATCAGCCACGCGCCGAGCACATTGATGTCATACACGCGCCAGCCTTGCGGCGTCTTGTACAGCCGATAGTCGAGCTCGACCGGCGAGCCGTTGTTCATCACGACGGAGCGCACCACGGCGTCGGTCGCGTCCGGATCCATGCGAAACGGCTTGTACTCGATCTGCTGGTTGCGCACCTGCGCGAGCGCACCCGAATACGTGCGGATCAGCAGCATCTTGAACTGCTCGGCCACTGCGCTCTGCTGCTGCGGCGTCGCGGTACGCCAGTAGCGGCCCATCGCCAGCTGGGTGGTGCGGCGGAAGTCGGTGTACGGCAGGATCTTCTGGTTGACGAGCTGCGTGATGTGGCTGATGTCGCCCTGCTGGATCGACTTGTCGCTGCGCACCGCGTCGATCACCTGCTGGGTGACGGTCTTGATCAGCACGTCCGGCGAGCTGGTGTCCACAGTTTGCGCGGATGCACCGTTAACAAACGAAATCAACGCGGCGAATGCCGCAAACAGAAAATATTTTTTCATATCGAGCCCGACAAAAAATGTTGTGCAACGCGTTGGACGGGGACAATAGCATGCGAGTTCATCCGCCATCCATGCACAAACCGACACATACGTATCGGCATGTTACTGACAGCCCGTCACGGCAGTCTCAGTGACGGGAAATTCACGCGTGGCGGCACGAACCGGTCGCCCGGAACCTCGGACGTGCCCGACGCCCCGTTCGCACTGCTCGCCGGTGTGCTCTGCGCCGCGCCGGAGGCCGGTGCCGGTGCCTGCGTCTGCGCCCCGCTCGCGGCCGTCGGCGCGGACGCGCCAGCCGGTGCCTCGGCGGACGCGCCGGGCTGGGGCGCAGCGGAAGCGGGCGAAGACGCGCCGGCCGGCGCGGCCGCCTCGCCGCCCTGCTCCGGGTTGCCGTAATTCGGCAACGGCTCGCCGTAGTCCGGCAACGCCGCGCTGCTGCTCTTGCCTTCCGACAGCAGGTACTGGCGCCGCTGCAGATAGGCATTGCGCACGAACGAATACGGGTCGAGCGCAGCGCCGGCCAGCAGATTGGTCGCACCGAGCAGGTTGGCGCGCGTATTGACGAGGTTCACGCCGTACAGCGCCCAGCTCAGTCCGTTCGGACGCACGTACGAAAGCGGATTCACGAAGTATGCGCCGAGCGAGCCGGTCGCGTCGCGCACGGTGCTCGGCCCGAAGAACGGCAGCACCAGATACGGCCCCGCCGGCACGCCATAGTGCCCGAGCGTGAGCCCCAGGTCGTTGTCGTGCTTCGGCAGCTTCGCGAGCGTCGCCACGTCGAACAGGCCGCCCACGCCGAACGTCGTGTTGATGGCGATCCGCATGATGTCCTCGACGCCATCGGTGATCTTCAGCTGCAGCAGGTTGTTCGCCGCGACGTAGAGGTCGCCGATGTTCGAGAAGAAATTGGTCACGCTTTCGCGGACCGGCTGCGGGGTAATCTTCACGTAGCCTTGCGCGACCGGCTTCAGCGCGTAGCGGTCGACCTTGTCGTTGAACGTGAAGATGGTGCGGTTCAGGCCCTCGAGCGGGTCGCCCTTCGTCGGGGTCTTGACGGTGGCACAGCCCGCCAGCGTCGCCGCGGCCGCAAGCGCCGTCACGCCAGTGCGCAGGGTCTGCATGGGGTTCTCCTTATTGGGCCGGAGCGGCCGGGGCAGCCGACGCCGGCGCGGCTGCCGGCGCCTTCGCCGCGCCCGAATCCGCCGCCTTGTTGTAGAGGAACTGGCCGATCAGGTTTTCGAGCACGATGGCCGACTGGGTCATCGTGATCGTGTCGCCGGCCTTCAGCATCTGCGTGTCGCCGCCCGGTTCGAGGCCGATGTACTGCTCGCCGAGCAGCCCCGCGGTCAGGATTTTCGCCGACGAGTCTTTCGGAAACAGGTATTGCTTGTCGATGTCGATCGTCACGACCGCCTGGTAGGTATTCGTGTCGAAGCCGATCGACGCGACCCGGCCGACGGTCACGCCCGCGCTTTTCACCGGCGCGCGCGGCTTCAGGCCGCCAATGTTGTCGAACGTGAGTTTGACCGGATAGGTGGCCTGAAACGACAACGAACTCATGTTGCCGGCCTTCAGCGCCAGAAACAGCAGCGCCGCGAAGCCCAGCACCACGAACAGGCCGACCCAGAAGTCGAGAACAGTCTTTTTCATCGTCATCCCAAAGAGAATCCGTTGCGCGACCCGGATACGTTGCCGGCATCCGCATGCCGGGAGGATCGCGCCGCGTTTAGCTGAACATCAGCGCGGTCAGCAGGAAATCGAGCCCGAGCACCGCGAGCGAGCCGTACACGACCGTCTTCGTGGTCGCGCGCGACACGCCCTCCGGCGTGGGCCGCGCCTCGTAGCCCTGGTAAAGCGCAATGAACGTCACCGCGAAGCCGAACACGATGCTCTTGACCACGCCGTTGCCGACGTCCGCCCACACGTCGACGCCGCTTTGCATCTGCGACCAGAACGCGCCCGCGTCGACGCCGATCAGCAGGACGCCGACCACGTAGCCGCCGATGATCCCCACCGCGCTGAAGATCGCCGCGAGAATCGGCATGGCGATGATGCCCGCCCACATGCGCGGCGCGATCACGACCCGGACCGGGTCGACCGCCATCATCTCCATTGCCGTAAGCTGCTCGCCGGCTTTCATCAGGCCGATTTCGGCGGTCAGCGACGTGCCGGCGCGCCCGGCGAACAGCAGCGCGGTCACGACCGGGCCGAGTTCGCGCACGAGCGACAACGCGACGAGCAGCCCGAGCGCCTGCTCGGAGCCGTAGCGGTTCAGCGTGTTATAGCCCTGCAGACCGAGCACGAAGCCGACGAACAGCCCGGACACCGCGATGATCACGAGCGAATAATTGCCGACGAAGTGAATCTGCTTCGTGACAAGGCGCGGCCGGCGCAGCAGCGGGAAGAATTCGAGCACGAGGCGCACGAACAGCCGCGTCGCATAGCCCGCCGTCTGGAGTCCGCCGATCACCGAGCGGCCGATCATGCTGATCACACCCGTCATGCGTGGCCTCCGCCGACACCGAAATCCGCCGCAAGCGGCGTGCTGCCCGGATAGTGGAACCGGAACGGACCGTCCGGCGCGCCGTCGATGAACTGCCGCACGGTCGGATCGGTCGAGGCGCGCAGCTCATCCGGGGTGCCTTCGGCGTGCACGCCGCCGTTGGCGAGAAAATAGACGTAATCGGCAATCGCGAACGACTCCGGCACGTCGTGCGTCACGAGGATCGACGTCGCACCGAGCGCCTGGTTCAGCGTGCGGATCAGGTTCGCGGTGATGCCGAGCGAAATCGGGTCGAGGCCGGCAAACGGCTCGTCGTACATCATCAGCTCGGGATCGAGCGCAATGGCGCGCGCGAGCGCGACGCGCCGCGCCATGCCGCCGGAGATCTCCGACGGCGCGAGATCGCGCGCGCCGCGCAGTCCGACCGCGTTGAGCTTCATCAGCACGAGGTCGCGAATCAGCTCGTCGGGCAGGTCCGTGTGTTCGCGCAGCGCGAATGCGACGTTGTCGAACACCGACATGTCGGTAAACAGCGCGCCGAACTGGAACAGCATGCCCATCCGGCGGCGCAGCGCATAGAGGCCGTCGCGCGTCTGCGCGCCGAGGTCCTCGCCGTGAAACAGCACCTGGCCGCGGCTCGCGCGCACGAGGCCGCCGACCAGCCGCAGCACCGTGGTCTTGCCGCAGCCCGAACCGCCCATGACCGCCACCACCTGGCCCCGCTTGAAGCGCAGGTTCAGACGGCTGAGGACGAGCCGCTCGCCGTAGCCGAAGTCGACGTCGCGAAGCTCAAGCAGGGTCTCGGGGGCAGTGGGCACGAAGCTGACGATCCTTTTACACAGAAGGCCGAATTATAGGGCCATCGTGTGAATGATGCCGTCACGCGTCCCTGTCCCGGAAACAGGGACCCGCAGATTATGGCGTAAACCCCTGTTGCAATGCAGAAAGGCGCTTCGCGAGGTCGTCCGCCTCCGTGACCGCGCGCACCACCGCCGCGCTGCCGACGCCGGTGGCGAGCACCTGCGGCAGCACCTGCATGTCGATGCCGCCGATCGCGACGAGCGGCACGACGCCTTCGAGCAGCCGCACGTAGCGCGCGAGCCGCGCGAGGCCCTGGGGCTCGGTCGGCACGACCTTGACGCTGGTCGGGAAAATGGCGCCGGATGCGATGTAGCTCGGCCGGAAATGGAGCGCGAGCAGCATTTCGTAGTAACCGTGCGTCGACAGGCCGAGCCGCACGCCGGCCGCCGCGAGCGCGGCGAGATCGGCCTGCGGCAGATCCTCCTGGCCGAGGTGGACGCCATACGCGCCTGCGTCGAGCGCAAGCTGCCAGTGATCATTGATGAAGACGCGCGCATCGTGGCGGCGCCCGGCGGCGACGGCGCGTGCAATTTCCTCGCCGAGCAGGCGAGTGTCGGTGCTTTTGCAGCGCAGCTGCACTGTCTTTACGCCGTGTTCGAGCACTCGCTCTACCCACTGCGCATCGGGCAGCACCGGATAGAGCCCGAGGCGCGCCGGGCACTCGGGGAACGGCTGCACGGGCGCCGCCGGCAGGCCGGCGACGCGCGGAAAACGCGCCAGATCGCACGGCCACGCGTCGGCTGCGCGGCGTTCGTCGCCGTCGCGCCAGGCAAGCGCCAGCACGAGCGCGTCGTGCGGCGCGAAGCCGCAATCGAGAAACGCCGCGAGCGCGGCGATCCAGTCTTCCGCCAGCGAGCCTTCGAGCCGGTAGCGCTCGCCGCCCAGATGCAGCGTGGCGCGGCCGTCGGCGGCTTCGATGACGCCCGCGCCGCGGATCTGCCAGCGCGCCAGTTGCTCGCGGTGCGGCTGCAGATCGGCGAGCACGATCAGGTCGCCGCCATTCGGCTCGTCCGGGGCGGTCAGACAGATGCGCCAAGGCGCGTGGCGCGCCGGCCAGTCGCCGAGGCGCGCGCGGATGCGCTCGGCGGCTTCCGTCAATTCGTCGGCGGGGGGCCAGAACGGCTCGCGGCCGGATCCGGGCGGCGGCGCGCTCATGCGGCGCCTCCGTCGTGGTGCCAGAACGGCATGCCGACCACCGGCGTGCTGGCGTGCGCGGTATCGCGCTCGGCCATCGGCCCGGCGAGCCAGGCGCTGCGGCCGGCCTCGACGCCGAGCGCGAACGCGCGCGCCATCGCATCCGGGTGCGTCGCCTGCGACACCGCCGTGTTCAGCAGCACGCCGTCGAAACCCCACTCCATCACTTGCGCAGCGTGCGACGGCAAGCCGAGCCCCGCGTCGACGATCAGCGGCACATCCGGCAGACGCTCGCGCAGCACCCGCAGACCGTACGGATTGATCACGCCCTTGCCGGTGCCGATCGGCGCGCCCCACGGCATCAATGCCTCGCAGCCTGCATCGAGCAAACGGCGACCGATCACCAGATCCTCCGTGCAATACGGCAGTACCTTGAAGCCATCCTTCACGAGCCGCCCGGCCGCCTCGATCAGGCCGACCGGATCGGGCTGCAGCGTGTAGTCGTCGCCGATCAGTTCGAGCTTGATCCAGTCGGTCTCGAACACTTCGCGCGCCATGTGCGCGGTGGTCACCGCTTCGGCGATGCTCTGGCAGCCCGCCGTGTTCGGCAGCAGCGGCACATTGTGGCGCTTGAGCAGATCGAAGAAGCCGGCTTCCGCACCGCCTTCGTTCATCTGCCTGCGCAGTGCGACGGTAAGCATGCCGGGCCCGGCGGCGGCGATCGAATCCGCCAGCGACTGCAGCGAAGGGTAGCGCGACGTGCCGAGCAGCACGCGGCTCGCGAAGGTCTGGCCGTACAGCGTGAGCGCGTCGGCAGGGGGAGAGGCGGTCATCGGGAAATCCTTGGATCGGGGACGGAGCGCGGCGAAGCAGGCAGTGCGTCAGCCGCCGGCCACCGGGTGCACGACGTCGAGCTGGTCGCCGGTCTGGAGCGCGCGCGCCGCATGCTGCGCACGCGCGACGAAGTCGCCGTTCAGCGCCACCGCAAACGGCGGACGCGCGCCGAACGCGGCGAGCGCATCGGCCACAGTCGCGCCCTCGGGCAGCGACACCGGTTTCTGGTTGATTCGAATGTCCATGGTCGTCAGTACGTTTCAGTCGGCCGGGCGCTGCGCATTCGCGGCATTCGCGATATCCGCGGCAGCGGCGCCGGCATTGGGGGCCAAGGTCATGCCGGCAAGCCGGCACACGCCGGCGCATCGCGCCCGGCGAAGCGGAACAGTTCGCTCCAGCGGGCATCGTGCTGCCAGCGGGCGAACGCGTCGGCATCGGCGACGCGGCCGTCGAGCAGCGCCTCGGCAAAACGCGCCGCTTCGTCGGCGACTTCCGGCGCGATCATGTAGCCGTGCCGGTACAGGCCGTTCACGCGCAGCGTATGCGCGCCATCCCAGACCAGCGCCGGACGGTGATCCGGCAGGGTCGGGCGGCATTGCGAGTTCAGTTCCAGTATGCGCGCCTCGCCAAAACCGGGGTGCACCGAAAACGCCGCGCTCAGCAGTTCAAGCGCCGAGCGCACGGTGACGGGCGACATGTCCTCGCCTTCGACCTCGGTCGCGCCGATCACATACAGATCGTCCTGTTTCGGCGCGATATAGAGCGGGTAACGCGGATGCAGCAGCCGCACCGGACGCGTGAGCCCGATGCCCGGCGCCTGCACGCGCGCCACCTCGCCGCGAATACCGCGCAACGTGGGCAACACCGCCTTTGCGCCGAGACCGCGGCAGTCGATGGTCACGCGGGCGCGCGGCAGCGCCTGGTCGTCCACCGGCGTGTTCCAGTGCGTCGCGACGCCCCGCTCGGCGAGGCCGGCGGCGAGCGCCGCGAGCACCTGGCGGTTATCGAGCTGCCCTTCGTGCGGCAGCAGCCAGCCCTGCGCGAAGCGGCCCGTGAGCGCGGGCTCGGCGGCGCCGAGCTGCGCGCCCGTCAACGGAACGAATCCGCCGTCCAGCAGTTCGGCCGGCGCGTTGGCCCGCACGCGGCGCTCGAACAGCGGCGCCTCGGTGCGGTCCGCATGGTGCCAGACGACCAGCGTGCCGTTGCGTTGAAAGAACACCGGTTCGGGCAGCTCGGCGAGCATGCGCGGCCATGTGTCGAGCGAGGCGGCGCCAAGACGCGTCAGCAGCAATTCGGCGCTGGCGGCTTCGGCCAGCGGCGCGAGCATCGCGGCGGCAATCCATGCCGCCGACTGCGAGCCGGCCGCGTCGCCGCGCTCGTAAAGCGCGACGCGATGGCCCGCGCCGGCCAGCCGCCAAGCGACCAGCCGTCCGCACAGGCCGCCGCCGAGGACGGCGAAATCGGGCTGGGCGAGCGCGTTCATCGGCGCACCGCCTGCACGGCCGCGTGAGGACAGGCGAGGCCGCCGGAGCGCCGGCGCATCGCACAACAATACACTGAGGAATAAGCGGTCATCGTATCCTTTCCGTACGGCACAAATGCACGTACCCAAGGACGAAACCGGCGGGCGAGACCAGCCGGAAACAGCATGCCGCGCATGGTATGGCGCACACGCCGCCGGCGGAGCAGCGGAAGAGGAGATAGCCGACTTCCTGAAACTTCCCGCGCCGGTATTACCCGGATCGGGTGCAAAGGGTCTCTCTCAGCCTCGCCGCGACGTGCAACCCGCAGGCAAAGCACCCCTGTTTCGTCAATGAGCGATTAGACCACAAAAGACGCGGCGCCCGCAAACCGGGGCGCCCCGCATTGCGCCGCGTTGGCCGACGCGCGACAACGCGGGCGCCTCTGGCACAATGCACGCATCCCCGCGCACGGCCACGCCCGCGCCGGCCCCGGCTGCCGGTGCGGCCGCCGGCGCTGCGGCAGCCGTCCCGCGTTTAAGTCCGGATTAAGCCGCTGCACGGACAATCGCAGCCCGAAGCGTCGTCCGGCTGCGCCGTCCGGGCGCAGACCGCCGTGCATCGAGACCCCCGTTGACGCAGCGGATCCTCGCACGCGCCGAACGTTAGAAAGGACATCTGACATCTATGAGCAGAACATCGAGCAATCCGTCGGACATCACCGCGTGGGGGCTGATCAAGCCGTACTGGGTGTCCGACGACAAGTGGAAAGCGTGGGGGCTGCTCGCGCTCGTGGTCGCGATGAACATGACGATGGTCGCGGCCAACGTCTGGTTCAACAACTGGCAGCGCACGTTCTTCGACGCGATCCAGCAGTACGACTATCCGGTCTTCAAGCATTCGCTGCTGCAGTTCACGATCATCGCGCTCGCGCTGATCCTGCTCGGCTCGTACCGCACGTACTTCCGGCAGATGCTCGAATTCCGCTGGCGCCAGTGGCTCACCGAGCGCTATCTGCACGACTGGCTGGGCGACCGCACGTTCTACCGGATCGAGCGCGACTCGCTCGCCGACAACCCGGACCAGCGGGTCTCCGTCGATCTGCAGGATCTCGCGAGCACGACGCTCGCGCTGTCGCTCGGATTGCTGTCGACCACGGTCACGCTGTTCTCGTTCATCGTGATCCTGTGGAACCTGTCCGGCGCGCTGTCGTTCCACCTGTTCGGCACCGCCGTCACGGTGCCGGGCTACATGGTGTGGGTCGCGCTGATCTATGCGGCGGCCGGCTCGTGGATCACGCACAAGGTCAACCATCCGCTGGTGTCGATCAACTATCAGCAACAGCGCGTCGAGGCGGACTTCCGTTTCTCGCTGATCCGCATTCGCGAGAACGCCGACCAGATCGCGCTGTACCAGGGCGAGCGCTCGGAAGAAAAAGGCCTGAACGGCGTGTTCGGCCACATCCGCGAAAACTGGCGCCTCATCATGCGCTTCACGCGGCGTTTCAACATTGTCGTGATCAGCTATTCGCAGCTGGCGATCGTGTTCCCGTACATCGCGGCCGCGCCGAAATATTTCTCGAAGGCGATCTCGTTCGGCGTCTATCAGCAGGTCACCGGCGCATTCGGCACCGTCAGCGATTCGTTCTCCTGGTTCATCAACAATTACGGGACGCTCGCCGCCTGGCGCGCAACCGTCAACCGTCTGCGCGAATTCCATCGCGTGATGAGCGCGCAGCATCTGCGCGAGTCGGTCGCCGAAGGCACCGCGCACGGCGGCATCAACGTGCACCTGACCGACACCGATTCGCTCGACGTCCGCGACCTCGTGCTGATGCGTCCGAACGGCGAGCCGATGGCCAACGTCGGTTCGCTGCGCATCGCGCCGAAATCGCACTGGCTCGTGCGCGGGCCGTCAGGTGTCGGCAAGAGCACGCTGATGCGCACGCTCGCGGGCCTCTGGCCGTTCGGCGAAGGCACGATCGAGATGCCCGCCGGCGCGAAGCTGCTGTTCGTGCCGCAGCGCAGCTATCTGCCGATCGGCACGCTGAAGGCCGCCCTGTGCTACCCGTCCGACGCCGCGAGCTTCTCCGACGACGCGTGTCGCGAAGTGCTGGCGCTGTGCCGCCTCTCGGAGTTCGCCGACCGTCTGGGCGAAGCCGCGCACTGGGAACGCTCGCTGTCGCCCGGCGAACAGCAGCGTCTCGCGGCGGCGCGCGCGCTGCTGCAAAAGCCCGACTTCCTGTTCCTCGACGAAGCGACGAGCGCGCTCGACCCCGAGAACGAGAGCGTCGTCTACCATGCGCTGATCGAGCATCTGCCCAACACCGCGATCGTCAGTGTGGCGCACCGCAAGTCGCTCGAAGCGTTCCACGAGCAGACGCTGTTCATCGAACGCGCAATCGAGCGCGCCGCCGCATGAGCGACGCGGCAAGCAGGCGCGTCGTGCTGGTGACCGGCGCCGGGGCCGGCATCGGCGCAGCGCTCGCGCGGCGTCTCGCCGCACCGGGAACCGCGCTGATGCTGCACGCGCGCGGCGCCGAGGAAAGCGCCTGCGCGCGCCTCGCAGCCGTCGCCGCCGACTGCGCCGCACGGGGCGCCGACTGCGCCACGCTGACCGCCGACCTCGCCGAACCCGGCGCGCCCGCGTTCCTCGTGAGCGAGACCCTCGCGCATTACGGCGCGCTCGACCAGCTGGTCGCCAATGCGGGCTTCGCGCAACGCAGCGCGCTCGGCGCGCTCGACGCCGACGCGCTCAACGAAGCATTCGCCGCAATGCCCGCCGCGTTCGCCGCGCTTGCGCGCCACGCGGCCCCCGCGCTGTCGACCTCGGCGCGCGGCCGCATCGTTGCGCTCAGTTCGTTCGTCGCGCATCGCTACCGGGCCGACACGCCGTTCGCCGCCACCGCCGCGGCCAAGGCCGCGCTCGAATCGCTGATGAAGACCGCGGCCGCCGAGCTGGCGCCGCAGCGCGTCACCGTGAACTGCGTCGCGCCGGGCTATACGCGCAAGGACCACGGCCCGCGGCCCGAAAACGCCGCGGCATGGCAGCACGCCGCCGAACGCACGCCGCTCGGCCGCATCGCCGAACCGGATGACGTCGCCGCGCTGATCGCGTTCCTGCTGTCCGACGAAGCACGCCATATCACCGGCCAGGTGATCCACGTCGACGGCGGCCTCACGCTCGGCTGAGTCTGTCCGCGCGTCATGTCTGTTCGCGCGTCACGCGCGCCCCGATGTGCGCCGCGCGCGGCAACTTCCCGAAATTTCCGGCAATACCTCGAAAGCAGTCGCGAAGCCTTCGGGCTGTTCGCCGCTTTGAACGCACGCATCCCGCGCGACGATTGACATGCGGTGCGGCGACGGTCGCGTCCGCGAGCCCTTCATCGTTACCGGACTTCCCGCCATGTCATACGATCCACGCCTTCCCTCCCTGACCCAGCGCTTCGCGCGGACGAGCCGCGCGCTGCTGAACGCCTGCGCGACACCCGCGCTCGTCGCCGGCGCGGCGGCGCTGCTGCTGTCGGCGGGCGTCGAGGCCGCGCCGCGCGCGCCCTCGGCCGGGCCCGCGAACGTCTGCCCCGCGCTCACGCATATCGTCGATGCGACAAGCTTCACGCAACTGCGCGACGAGCCCGCCGCGCTGCCGCCCGGCGTCGCGCGCGCGGACGACTGCCGCGCGAGCGCGCATGCATACGACTGCCACTGGCAGGCGCACTGGGGCCCCGACGGTGTCGTCAACGATCCGCTCGAAGAGCTTGGCGCCGACATCGCCGCATGCTTCTCGAAGGACGTGCACGATCTGAATACGCCGACGCGCCAGCACTTCGTCGTGACGACCGCAGATGCGCGCCGCGTCAGCGTGACGGCCAGCGTGGTCGGCACGCACGAGTTGCGCCTGCTCGTGACGCGCTAAGCCGCGCATTCCGTGCGCGCTTCGCACCCCGATGCCCCCGCCCCGCACCGCACCGTCGCACGCGCCCGCCGCGCGCGTGCGCTCGCGCGCACGCTCGCCGTCGCGGCCACGCTGGGCGGCAGCCTGAGCGGCTGCGCGTGGACGCTGATCACCGCGGCGGACGCGACCGGCTCGGTGATCCAGGCCGGCTATGCGATCGCATCGAACTACCCGTCGCCGACCTTCGTCAACGGGCAGCCGGCGATCGTCCGCTCGGTCTGCATCGAGCTGAACCCGACGGTGTCGGTCGGCGATTTCGTGCCGGCGCTGCAGTTCGCCCTGCATCGGCGCGGCGTGAACTCCGACGTCTACAATCCCGGCACCGCGCCGGCGAGTTGCGAGGCGACGCTCGTCTACAACGCGTCGGTCGACTATGGCCAGCGCGAATTCAGCACGACCCCGCAGCAGTATCTGTCGGTCATCGACCTGACGCTGATCGAGCAGGACCACATTGTCGTCAGCGCGCGCTATCAGACCGGCGCGCTCGGCATTGACCGCTTCACCAACGCGTCCGTCAAGCTCGAACGGATGATCGCGAGGATGGTGGTGGACCGCACGACGCTGCGCCCGCCCGCTTTCGAGACCTCGCAGATCGACTGACGGCGCGACGCGCACGCCGCTTGCCGCGGCTTACCCCGGAAAGGTTTCGAAAGCATTGCCGGCTATCGGCCCGTGAAGGGATCTCTTAAGATCGGCACATGAACCAATCGATTCTGGTCGTCGACGACGACCCTGTCGTGCGCAATCTCGTGCGCGAGTATCTGCAGGGACGCGGCTACGCCGTCACCACGCTCGAACACGGAATGGCGCTGCAGCGCGCGCTGCAGAACGAGCGTCCGGCGCTCGTCGTGCTCGACATCATGATGCCGGAGCTCGACGGCATCAGCGCACTGCGCACGCTGCGCCTCGCCGGCGACGACATTCCGGTGATCCTGCTGACCGCGCGCGCCGACGTGATCGATCGCGTGATCGGCCTCGAACTCGGCGCGGACGACTACCTGGGCAAGCCGTTCGAGCCGAGCGAACTCGTCGCGCGCATCCGCACCGTGCTGCGCCGGCGCGGCGCGAGCGCGCCGGGCGCGCCGGAGCATCGCGCGCCTTATCGCTTCGGCCGCTTCGAGGTGAACTTTCCCGCGCGCGAACTGCGCCGCGACACCGAGCGCATCCCGCTGCGCTCCAGCGAATTCGCGATCCTGAAGGTTTTCGTCACGCACGCGATGACCGTGCTGACCCGCGCGCAACTGCTCGAAAAACTGCACGGCAACAGCGAAGCCCACCGCAACCGCAGTCTCGACGTATCGATCTGGCGGCTGCGGCGGCTGATCGAAGTCGACCCGTCCGAGCCGCGCTACGTGCAGACCGTCTGGGGACGCGGCTATGTGTTCGTGCCGGACGGCGAAATCGGCGCCGCCGAGCGCTGCACCGCGCCGCCGCCAGACGCCTGACGCGGCACGGGCAGCAGCGCATCGAGGCGTCGGCGCATCAGAACGTCAGCACGCTCAGGAACAGGCGCTGCAGCCAGCCGACCGTCGTCGCATCGCTGACGATGCCCTTGCCGACCTGCTCGATGCGGGCATTCGCCACCTTGCTCGACGACACATAGTTGCTCTCGCCGATGTCCTTCGGATTGACGATGCCGGAGAAGCGCAGCCGGTCCTGGTTGCCGTTCATCGCGATCAGCTTCTCGCCGGACACGACCAGGTTGCCGGTCGGCGTCGTGCCGATCACGGTCACCGCGAGCGTGCCGGTCATCCCGTTGGTGTCGGTCATCGCGCCCTTGCCTTCGAACGACGTGCTCGCCGAGCCGATGTTGAACAGCCGCGCCAGCCGTGCCGCCGTACCGGTCGACTGGTCCGCCGCGGTGGCCGTGATGTCGCTGTTGCGGCTCGCGGTCGTGTTGGCGCTGCTGTTGCCGCTGTACGACTCGGACAGCACGATCGTCAGCACGTCGCCGATGTGCTGCGCGCGCGGCGTTTCGTACAGCGACAGCGCACTGCCCGCCTGATAGATCGCCCCCTGCGAGTTGACGTTCAGCGCGGCGACGGCGAGAGGGGGCTCCATCGGCGTCTGCACGATCGATTGCGGCGGGCTCGCACAGGCGGTCAGCGCGAGCGCTGCCCCGATGGTTGCGGTAAGGCGTAACGTGTTCATCAGATGTCCTCCGCCCGGCTCGCGCCGCGACGAATCGGTAGGGGCGCGCGGGTGGCGTCAGCTCGCGTCGACGCTGCTCGCCTGCCATTGCCGCACCAGCGATTTCACCCAGGCGGCCGGGTCTTTCAGCAGATAGGTGAGCGTGCCCTCGTGCGCATCCGGCAGAAAGCACAGCGTGATCGAGCTCACGCGGTTCTCCCAGACGTAGGTCGGCATCGCCGCGCCCGACGACGACGCCGTCTGCACGCCGAGATGCGGCGGACCGTAGCGGCTTGCGAGCGCGTTGCGCAGATCGTCGGCGGTGGCCGCGTCCACGACGAACGACATCTCGTAGAGCCGCAACCCGCCCTGCCCCTTCACGCGCGCAAAGCGCAGCACATGATCGAGCGCCGGCACCCCGTCGACCACCGCGCGCGCCACCTTCCAGCCGTCGGCGCCGCGATACGCCCAGCGGCACGCCACGGTCAGGCTCTCGTCGTTCTTCAGCGGCATGCCGAGCGCACCGGCCAGCACATCGGTCTCGCAGACCGGCACGCTGCCGAGCGGCGTTGCGCGCACCGTCGAGCCCGCGCGAAACTCGTCGAGCGTGATGCCGAGCGGAATGCCGCGAAACGCGTACGGCACATCGGTCTCGGACCGATGCCGCGCGGCGGCGGCCAGCGCAGGCCGTGCGCCGGGCCGCGCGAGCGGATCGGCGCGGGCGGCAAGCGCGGTGCCGGCGAGCAGCGCCGCAGCGAGCAGCCGCGCCGCGCGCAAGGCCGGCCGGGCCGCCGCCCCGCGCAACGGCAGATGGGCGAACAGCGGGACATTCATGGCTTAGTCGATCGCAGTGGCACACGCATCGAACGGCGCGGCAGCCGCGTGTCCGACGGCCGGCACGATATCGAGCGTCGCTGCCGTCAGCCGGCAAGGCAGCGCGGCGAGACCGCAGCCGGACAGCGACAGCAGCGTCGCGCCGAGGGCGAGCCCGCACACGACGCGTACAACGCGCTTCAGAAGCGACAGGTTCGGCACGGGCACCTCGCTGCGTCAGGCAGTCGTGTTGACATGGTTGCCGACGAGCGGGCCCGGTTGCGCCGGCATTGCCGGTTCGGCCGGCAGTTCGGGGCGTGCCGGCAGCTCCGAAGTGCCGGACGGGCGCTCGCGCTGCACGGGCGGAAAAGTGGTGGGGCGAAGATTATTCGTCACAGTCATCGTGGACCTCGCAGGAAGGTAACAGGCAGAAAACGGATGCCGCGATTGCGCCGCCGCTGCGCACGGGCGCCGGCTGCGGCGTCCGCATGCAGGCCGGCGGGCCGCGACGGCGATGGACTACGGGATGCATCATCACGCGCCGCGCATCGTCACGATGGCCGAAGGAACGAATGGTTTTCAGGAATGCTTACGAGCAGTTTCGAGGCGACGCCAATTCTTTCGGCGCAGCAATTCCGGTAAGCGACGCACTGGCGGGACGGGATGCCGCGCACCGGTCTGGGGCGCGCAAGCCGCGCGCGTGCCCGCATGTCACGCCACGCCGCACCGCGCGGGCGGCGTGGCGGCGCGCCGGGGGCGCGCACGCGGACGGCCCCGGTGTTCGCCGCGCGCGAGCGCGTGCATGAACGCGTAAGTGTTGGTAAGAAAAGGAGCAGGCGCGCGCCACGGACGGCGGTCTAAAATTCTGCAATGAATCCACAGGTCCTTATCGTCGACGACGACCCGGTCGTGCGCGATCTGCTTTGTCGCTTCCTGCAGTCGAACGGGTTCGACGCCTCCGTGCTGCACGACGGCACGCATCTGCAGCGCCGCCTCGAACGCGAGCGGCCCTCGGTGGTGGTGCTCGACATCATGATGCCCGACACCGACGGGCTGCGCGCGCTCACCGCGCTGCGCGCGGCGGGCGACGACATTCCGGTCATCTTCGTGACGGCGCGCGGCAGCGTGGCCGACCGCATCGTCGGCCTGTCGCTCGGCGCCGACGATTACCTGACCAAACCCTTCGATCCGCGCGAGCTGCTCGCGCGGATCCAGACCGTGCTGCGCCGGCGCGGCCCGTCGACGACGAGCGCGCCCGAGTCGCGCAAGCCTTACCGCTTCGGCCCGTTCGAACTCGATTTCGCGACCCGCACGCTCTCGCGCGACCAGCAGCGGTTGCCGCTGCGCGACAGCGAGTTCGCGCTGCTGAAGATCTTCGTCAAGCATCCGTACAGGGTGCTCTCGCGCGTGCTGATCCACGACCTGATCCACCGCGACAACCTGGCGTTCCGCGACCGCAGCCTCGACGTGCCGATCTGGCGCCTGCGCCGCGTGATCGAGGACGATCCGTCCAATCCCTGCTACGTGCAGACCGTGCGCGGCAAGGGTTACGTATTCGTGCCGGACGCCGACACGCTGCCGCCGCAGACCGGGAGCCTGCCCGCGCAATGAAGAACCCGTTGAACACCCTGTTCGGCAGAATGGCGTTGCTGTCGACAGCGGTGTTGCTGGCGATCCAGGCCAGCTGGTTCGTGCTGGTCGTGGTGCAGCCGCCGCACCACGAGGTGGACGGCTTTGCGCGCGGCATCCTGCTGATGCTGCAGGCGGCCAACGGCGAGCCGGTGCGCGGCGCGGACCTCGCGCCGGCGATGAGCGTGCACCTCGTGCCCACCTGGAACATGCCGTCCACGATCCACCTGTCCGCGCCGAGCCGACGCCAGTTCGTCGAACTCGCGCAGCGCCTGGGCGCGCGTCTGCCGGCGGGCACCGAGATCCAGGTGGACGACTTCCGGCCGCAACGCCTGTGGATCCGCTACCCGGGAAAATCGATGTGGATCGTGGTGCCGGTCGATATCCCGCCGCGGCCGCGCTTCGTCGTCGAGACCGTGTCGATGCTGGTGGCCGCGGTGATCCTGTCGCTGCTCGCGGTCTGGCAGATGCAGCGGCCGCTGTCGCGCGTCGCCGACGCGGCCCGCGCGTTCGGCGCGGGCGACCGGCCCGCGCCGGTCACCGAGCAGGGGCCGCGCGAGCTGCGCGAACTGATCGGCTCGTTCAACGGCATGATGCGGCGGCTGAACGAAGCCGGCGACGATCAGGCCGTGATGCTCGCCGGGGTGGCGCACGACCTGAAGGCGCCGCTGACGCGGCTGAAGCTGCGCGCAAGCGTGCTGGTAGCCGAAAGCGAGCGCGCCGGCCTGATCCGCGACGTCGATTCGCTGACCAACATCGTCCAGCAGTTCCTCGAATTCGCCGGCCAGTCGGCGGACGCGGGACCGCCCGCCGGCGTCGACGCGTTCTTGCGCGAGCAGTTTTCCGCCGCCGACAGCGGCGCGGCAGCCGCCCCGAAAGCGCCGCCGGACCCGGCCGGCGGCGACGAGCCGCCGCTCTTTAGCCTCGATCTGCGCGCCGGCCCGCATTTCACGCTGCCGCGCACGCTGCTCGACCGGCTCGTCACGAATCTCGTCGACAACGCGCTGGAACACGGCCTGCCGCCGGTGGAGATCGCAACCGCGCGGGCCCGCGGCGACTGGCTCATCACCGTGCGCGATCACGGCCCCGGCATTCCGGAGGAGCGCATCGCCGCCGCGATGAAGCCGTTCGTGCGGCTCGACGCGGCGCGCGGCGGCGAAGGTCATTGCGGCCTGGGCCTTGCGATCGTCGCGCGTCTCGCGCATGGGCGCGGCGGACACTGTCACGTCGACAATCATCCCGAGGGCGGCCTGCGCGTGCGCATCCTGCTGCCGGCGGACGCGCCCCGCGGCTGATCCGCCGGCGCGGCGCGCACGCTTACGCGTGCTTACCGGGCGCGCCGGCGCGCGCATCGCGACCGTATAGTGCCGCTCGGGCTTCCTCGATGGCCCCCTGTTCGGTCCATGCACGCCCCCACGTGCGTGGGCCGTTTTTTTGCCTGCTTTTTTGCTGCATCACGGACGCGCGCGGCGACAGCCCGGGCCCGCCGGCGCGGCGCCGCTAGATCACCAGACGGTCGTGCAACGCGTCGACGCTCGACTGCGACAGGCCGAGCCCCTCGGTCAGATAGCGCATCATCGTGCCGTAGCTCGCCTGCACCTGGTCGAAGCCGGCCTGCAGGAAACTGTCCTGCACGCCGAACAGCGGCGCATCGAGCGTGGCGTCGAGCGCGCCCTGATCGGCCTGGATCGACGCGATCCGGGTCTGGATCGACGCCGCGGAGTAGGTGTTGGTCAGCAGGTAGTCCTGCAGGATCACGTCGAGCGGCACGTTCGCGATGCTCAGCAGCAACGCCGCCACCCAGCCGGTGCGGTCCTTGCCTGCCGTCGAGTGAATCAGCTGCACGCCCGGCGCCTCGGCGAGCTGCGCCAGCAGCGCGCCATAGCCGGCGCGCTGTGCCGGATCGGTCACGTATGCGCGCTCGGCATTCTCCATCCACGCAACCGCGCCGCCCGGCATCGCCGGCGGCGGCACCACCTCGTCGGGCAGCGCGAGCACGTTGATGTTCGTATAGGCGGCCCCGGCCGGCATCACGTCCGCCGTCCGCGCGATTTCTCCCGGCGTGCGCAGGTCGTAGACGGTGGCGATATCCAGCGTGTCGAGCACCGCGAGATCGGCCGGCCCCGGCGCCAGCACGTTCGCGCGGTAAAACATGCCGCGCCGCACCTGACGGCCATCGACGGTCGGATAGCCGCCCCCTGCGCCGCCGATATCGCGAAAGTTGTCGACCGACGCGAGCCGCGGCGTATCGGGCTGCCCGGGGGACACGCCGCCGCCGCACCCCGCCAGCCACGCGCCGCCCAGACCGGCCATCAGCATCACGCCGGCGCTACTCCTGAGGAACGCGCGGCGCGACCCGGACCCGGCGTCGATGCCGGGGGGCTGTCGTGACGGCGCGCCGGCGCGGCGTGCTGGCGAGCGAACTTTCGCAGTGAAATCCATCGAATCTATCGGTAAGGAGCGCGGGTAAGGGACGCGGGGCCGGTGCACGCAGAGTGCGCCGATCATCCATGGCGCCGGCCCGGAGTGTACTCGTCAAAAATCCCGCTTTGGTTACGACGTAGGAGTCTGTAAGAATACGAAACGCCCATCCGGCATCGGACGGGATGATTTTTATCCGGGCTGGCTCGCGCGCACGATCGCGCCGTAAAATACGGGCGCACTACGCCAAGGCGCCTCGCGGCGCCGGCACTCACGGGGAATCAGGAGAGCGGATGGCGTCATTTCAGTGGTTCACGGAGTTGACCACGCGCGAGCGCCGCACGCTCTACGCGGGCTTCGGCGGCTATGCGGTCGACGCGTTCGACTTCATGATCTACTCGTTCCTGATCCCGTCGCTCATCACCGCGTGGGGCATGACCAAGAGCGAAGCCGGGCTGATCGCCACCGGCTCGCTGATCTCGTCGGCGCTCGGCGGCTGGCTCGCCGGCATCCTCGCCGACCGTTACGGCCGGGTGCGCGTGCTGCAGTGGACCATCGCGACCTTCGCGATCTTCACCGGCCTGTCAGGCTGCACCGACTCCTTCTGGCAGCTGTTCACCACCCGCACGCTGCAAGGCCTCGGCTTCGGCGGCGAATGGTCGGTGGTCACCATCATGATGGCCGAGACGATCCGCTCGCCGCAGCATCGCGCGAAAGCGGTCGGCACCGTGCAAAGCAGCTGGTCGTTCGGCTGGGCGGCGGCCGCGATCGTCTACTGGGCGGCATTCGCGCTGCTGCCGGAGCAGATCGCATGGCGCGCGTGCTTCTGGGCCGGGCTTGCGCCGGCGCTGTGGATCCTCTACGTGCGGCGCAACGTCCGCGACCCGGACATTTTCATTGCGACCCGCGAGGCGCGGGCACGCGGCATCGACAACGCGCACTTCCTCGAAATTTTTGCGCCGGCTCACCTGAAGACCACACTGCTCGGCAGTGCGCTGTGCAGCGGCATGCTCGGCGGCTACTACGCGATCACCACGTGGCTGCCGACCTATCTGAAGACGGTGCGGCATCTGTCGGTGTTCAACACCAGCGGCTATCTGATCGTGCTGATCGTCGGCTCGTTCACCGGTTATATCGTCGGTGCGATCCTGTCGGACCGGATCGGCCGGCGGGCATCGTTCATCGTGTTCGCGCTCGGCTCGTTCGTCCTCGGGATGATCTATACGATGCTGCCCGTCACCGACACCACGATGCTCATGCTCGGCTTCCCGCTCGGCATCGTCGTGCAGGGCATTTTCGCGGGGGTCGGCGCGTATCTGTCGGAGCTGTATCCGAATGCGATCCGCGGCTCGGGCCAGGGCTTCTGCTACAACCTGGGGCGCGGCGTGGGCTCGTTCTTCCCGATCCTCGTCGGCGCGCTCGCCCCGTCGCTCTCGCTCGTCTACGCGATGGGGCTCGTCGCCGGCGCAGGCTACCTGCTCGTGGTCGCGGCCGCGCTCTGCCTGCCCGAGACGCGCGGCAAGGTCCTCGCGGCGTCCGGCCCGGCCTCCTGACCCGGCCGGATGCGCGCATGAATACGATCGTACTGGGCGGCGGCGTGATCGGCGTCGCGACCGCGTTCTATCTGCGCGCGCGCGGCTGCGAAGTCACCGTGATCGAGCGCGAACCGGACGTCGCGCTCGCCACCAGTTTCGGCAACGCCGGCGTCATCGCGCCGGGCTACGTCACGCCGTGGGCCGCGCCCGGGATGCCGGCGAAAATCGTCAAATACCTGTTCAGGCCGAACTCGCCGCTCATCTTCCGGCCCACGCTCGACCCCGCGCAATGGCGCTGGATTGCGCGCTGGCTGCACGAATGCGACCTCGAACGCTTTCGCGTGAACAAGCAGCGCATGCAGCGCATCGCGTATTACAGCCGCACGTGCCTGCACGAATTCCGTAGCCGCCACCCGTTCGACTATGGGCGCAGCAACGGCTATCTGCAGCTGTTTCGCAGCGAGTACGATCTCGCGCTCGCGCAACCGGCGCTCGCGGTGCTGCGCGATGCGGGCATCGTCCACCGCGAAGTGAATGCCCAGCAGTGCGTACAGATCGAGCCCGGCCTGCGCTGGGCCCGCGAGACGCCGTTCGCGGGCGTCTATCTGCCGGACGACGAAGCAGGCGACTGCGCACGCTTCACGCGCGAGCTGCGTGCGATCTGCGAGGCCGACGGCGTGCAGTTCCGCTTCGATACGCGCGTCACGGCGCTCGACGTGCAGGGCGGCGCGGTGCGCGGCGTGCACGTCGACGGCGAACGCGGCGCGCACACGCTGCGCGCGGATGCCGTGGTGGTCGCGCTCGGCGTCGACAGCGCCGGCCTGCTCGCACCGCTTCGCGTGAAGGTACCGCTGTATCCGGTGAAAGGCTACTCGGCGACGCTGCCGGTGGTCGACGACGAAAAAGCGCCGCGCGCGGCACTGATGGACGAGTCGCTCAAGACGGCGATCACGCGCTTCGGCCCGAACCTGCGCGTTGCCGGTACGGCCGAACTCGGCGACCGCCGCGCAACGCTGCGCGAGCAGGCGCTGCACACGCTGCTGAAGGTGCTCGCCGACTGGTTTCCGCATGCGGCGCAGCCGACCTCCGCGCACTTCTGGGTCGGGCGCCGGCCGATGACGCCGGATGGCGCGCCGCTGCTGGGCGCATCCGGCATCGACCGGCTGTGGCTGAACGTCGGACACGGCTCGACCGGCTGGGCGATGTCGATGGGCTCCGGACGCGTGGTCGCCGATCTCGTGACACGGCACACGCCGGACATCGATCTCGACGGGCTGACGCTCGCCCGTTACGACGCTTTCCGCCGGCGCTGAAGCACGGCGCGCGCCGCGGCGGCGCGCGCACCCGGCCTCATCGAAGCGGCACGTGGGCGAGCGCGCGGTACTGCGCACCACGCGCGGCGAGCGTGCTCGAATAGAGCATCAGTGCGTCGAAATGCGCGACAAAGGGCGTGAATGCCGGTGTCTCGCGTGCGACGTCGTGCGCGAGGCGACCGAAACGCGCAAGCGTGATGTGCGGCCGGAACGCGCGGGCATCCACGGACAGGCCCAGCCCGATCATCAGCGAACGGACCCGCCAGTCCAGTTCGACGAACGCGTCGGTCATCGCAAACGTCGCGACCATCAGACGCGGACGCGCGGCACCCGGCCAGTATGCGACGCGCGCAACCGGCGCGTCCGCCACCGGCCCTGCTTGCGCGGCCAGCGCCTGGGCGAGCGCACGTCCGGGTTCATAGCCAAGCGCGCCGATGAACGCCACCGTCAGATGCAACTGCTCGCCGGGCACCGGACGCGCATGCGCCGGCACCGGTATTGCCGCGAGCGCGGCGCGGGTCGCCGCAGCCGGCGCGAGCGCGATAAAACAGCGCTGCCAGCCGTCGCGGGCGAGCGGGTCGGTTGCCTGCATCGTGAATCACCGTGGCGAACGAAGCAGCCCGCTTGCGGCGGCGCGAGCCGCGCAGGTCTGCGGGCCGATTCATCATCTTAACGCCGGCTCCGCAACGCAAACATGCACGCATGAAAAAGCCGGGTCGTCCTTGCGGACGCCCGGCTCGACCACCCTTCTTTTACTTGCTTCTGTCGTCTCCACCTGCTCCTGCGAAAACCGGTACGCCCCGCCGCAGCGGCGGGACGTCGCCCGCAGCCTCAGCGCGGCAGATCGGAGTGACCCATCAGGTAGGCGTCGACCGAACGGGCGCACTGGCGCCCTTCGCGGATCGCCCACACGACGAGCGACTGGCCGCGGCGCATATCGCCGGCCGTGAATACCTTGTCGACGGACGTGTAGTACGCGCGCTCACCCTCGGTCGAGGCGCGCACGTTGCCGCGCGCATCCTTGTCGACGCCGAACGCTTCGAGCACCGGCGAGACGGGTTGCGTGAAGCCCATCGCGAGCAGCACGAGATCGGCCTTGATCTCGAACTCGGAACCCGGCACTTCCTGCATCTTGCCGTCCTTCCATTCGACGCGCACCGCGATCAGCTTTTCAACCTTGCCGTTCTTGCCTTCGAAGCGCTTGGTCGCCACGGACCAGTCGCGGTCGCAGCCTTCGTCATGCGAGGACGACGTGCGCAGCTTGACCGGCCAGTACGGCCAGACGAGCGGCTTGTTTTCCTCGACCGGCGGCTGCGGCAGCAGTTCGAACTGCGTGATGCCCTTCGCACCGTGACGGTTCGACGTGCCGACGCAGTCCGAGCCGGTATCGCCGCCGCCGATCACGACGACGTGCTTGCCCTTTGCGAGCAGCTGGTCCGGCACCTTGTCGCCGGCGTTGACCTTGTTCTGCTGCGGCAGGAATTCCATCGCGTAGTGGATGCCCTCCAGCTCGCGCCCCGGCACCGGCAGGTCGCGCGGCGTCTCGGAACCGCCCGTCAGCACGACGGCGTCGAACTGATCCTTCAGCTCGTCCGGCGTGATGGTTTCCTTCGCGGTATTGCCGATGAACGCGGGCAGCGGTTCCTTGCCGACGAACACGTTCGCGCGGAAGGTCACGCCTTCGGCTTCCATCTGACGCATGCGGCGGTCGATCAGCCACTTTTCGAGCTTGAAGTCGGGGATGCCGTAGCGCAGCAGGCCGCCGATGCGGTCGTTCTTCTCGAACACCGTCACGTCGTGGCCCGCGCGCGCCAGTTGCTGCGCGACCGCCAGACCCGCCGGACCCGAACCGATCACCGCCACCTTCTTGCCGGTCTTGTGCGTCGGCGGCTGCGGCGCAACCCAGCCTTCGGCCCACGCCTTGTCGATGATCGCATGCTCGATCGACTTGATGCCGACCGGGTCGTCGTTGATGCCGAGCGTGCATGCCGCTTCGCACGGCGCCGGGCAGATGCGGCCGGTGAACTCGGGGAAGTTGTTGGTCGAATGCAGGACTTCGATCGCATGCTTCCAGTCCTGATGGAACACGAGATCGTTGAAGTCCGGAATGATGTTGTTCACCGGGCAGCCGTTGTTGCAGAACGGAATGCCGCAATCCATGCAGCGCGCGCCCTGGATCTTCGCCTCGTCGTCGGCGAGGGCCGACACGAATTCCTTGTAATGCTTCACACGCTGCAGCGGTGCTTCGTACGCCTCGTGGCGGCGCTCATACTCGAGAAAACCGGTTGCCTTGCCCATGGGGTTCTCTAATCTATCTGGTACAGGTGGGGGATCGGTACCGGCTGTCCGCACGGACAGCCGGTACGCCTCATCGGGGTCAGTCGCAGCCCGGGATTACGCGGCGAGCACTTCCTTCTTCGCCTTCTTCGCAGCCATCTCGCCGAGTGCGCGCTTGTATTCGGTCGGGAATACCTTCACGAACTGGCGGCGCGACGCATCCCAGTTCTCCAGCAGCGACTTCGCGCGCGGCGAGCCCGTGAACTGGAAGTGACGTTCGATCAGCCCCTTCAGCAGCGCCTCGTCGGTTTCGTTCGCATGCCACAGGCCACGGTCGACCGTGCGCTCCTGTTCGGCCTGCTGCAGCACCGGATCGAGCGTCACCATCGACTTGTTGCACTTGCCGGCGAACCCGCCGTCCGGATCGTAGACATACGCAATGCCGCCCGACATGCCGGCCGCGAAGTTCCGGCCGGTCTCGCCCAGCACGACGACGGTGCCGCCCGTCATGTACTCGCAGCCGTGATCGCCGGTGCCTTCGACCACCGCGGTCGCGCCCGAATTACGCACGCAGAAGCGCTCGCCCGCGACGCCGCGGAAGAATGCTTCACCCTCGATCGCGCCATACATCACCGTGTTGCCGCAGATGATGTTTTCCTCGGACTTGCCGCGGAAGTCGTTGGTCGGGCGAATGATGATGCGCCCGCCCGACAGGCCCTTGCCGACATAGTCGTTGCCGTCGCCGACCAGATCCAGCGTGACGCCCTTCGCGAGGAACGCGCCGAAGCTCTGGCCCGCGGTGCCCTTCAGCTGGATGTGCACCGCGTCGTCGGCGAGGCCGTCGTGCCCGTACTTCTTCGCGATCACGCCCGAGAGCATCGCGCCGACCGTCCGGTTCACGTTGCGCACCGGCTGGATGAACGACACGTGCTCGCCCTTTTCGATCGCTGCTTTCGCCTTCTCGATCAGCGTGTGATCGAGCGCGCGGTCGAGGCCGTGGTCCTGCGCGTCGACGTGACGGCGCGCCACGTCGGCCGGCACTGCCGGCTGGTAGAACACCTTCGCGAAGTCGAGGCCCCTCGCCTTCCAGTGCTCGACGCCCTTCTTCATGTCGAGCAGCTCGCTATGGCCGATCAGGTCGTCGAACTTGCGCACGCCGAGCTGCGCCATGATTTCGCGCACTTCTTCCGCGATGAAGAAGAAGAAGTTCACCACGTGTTCCGGCTGGCCCTTGAACTTCGCGCGCAGCACCGGATCCTGCGTGGCCACGCCGACCGGGCAGGTGTTCAGATGGCACTTGCGCATCATGATGCAGCCCTCGACGACGAGCGGCGCGGTGGCGAAGCCGAATTCGTCCGCGCCGAGCAGCGCGCCGATGACGACGTCGCGGCCGGTCTTCATCTGACCGTCGGCCTGCACGCGGATGCGGCCGCGCAGGCGGTTGAGCACGAGCGTCTGCTGCGTTTCGGCAAGGCCGAGTTCCCACGGCGTGCCCGCATGCTTGACCGACGACAGCGGCGACGCGCCGGTGCCGCCGTCATGGCCGGCGATCACGACGTGATCGGCCTTCGCCTTCGCGACACCCGCCGCGACCGTGCCGACGCCCGATTCCGACACGAGCTTCACCGAGATGCTCGCGACCGGGTTGGCGTTCTTCAGGTCGTGGATCAGTTGCGCCAGGTCCTCGATCGAGTAGATGTCGTGGTGCGGCGGCGGCGAAATGAGGCCCACGCCCGGCACCGAGTAGCGCAGCTTGCCGATGTACTCGGATACCTTGTGGCCGGGCAGCTGGCCGCCTTCGCCCGGCTTCGCGCCCTGCGCCATCTTGATCTGGATCTGGTCGGCCGACGCGAGATACTCCGCGGTCACGCCGAAGCGGCCCGACGCGACCTGCTTGATCTTCGAGCGCAGCGAGTCGCCCGCCTTCAGCGCGATGTCGGTCACGACCTCGTCGCCGAGGATTGCCTTCATCGTGTCGCCGTTCTTGATCGGGATGCCGCGCAGTTCGTTGCGATAGCGCTTCTCGTCCTCGCCGCCCTCGCCGGTGTTCGACTTGCCGCCGATGCGGTTCATTGCTACGGCGAGCGTCGCGTGCGCCTCGGTCGAGATCGAGCCGAGCGACATCGCGCCAGTCGCAAAGCGCTTGACGATATCCTTGGCCGGTTCGACTTCGTCGAGCGCGATCGCGCGCGCGGGGTCGACCCTGAATTCGAACAGGCCGCGGAACGTCATGTGACGCTTCGTCTGGTCGTTGATCAGGTGCGCGTATTCCTTGTACGTCTGGTACGAGTTGCTGCGCGCGGAGTGCTGCAGCTTCGCGATCGCATCGGGCGTCCACATGTGGTCTTCGCCGCGCACGCGGTACGCGTACTCGCCTCCGGCGTCGAGCATCGACGCGAGCACCGGGTTGTCGCCATACGCTTCCCGATGCAGGCGGATCGCTTCTTCGGCCACCTCGAACAGGCCGATGCCGCTCACCTTCGACGACGTACCCTTGAAGTACTTCTGCACGAGCTCCTCGGCAAGACCGACCGCTTCGAAGATCTGCGCGCCGGTGTACGACATGTACGTCGAAATGCCCATCTTCGACATGACCTTCTGCAGGCCCTTGCCGATCGCCTTCGTGAAGTTGTAGATCGCCTTCTCGGCCGACAGGTCGCCCGACAGCCCCTGCGCCATCTGCGCGAGCGTTTCCATTGCGAGGTACGGGTGCACGGCTTCCGCGCCGTAGCCCGCGAGCAGCGCGAAGTGGTGCGTTTCGCGCGCCGAGCCGGTTTCGACGACGAGGCCCGTGCTGGTGCGCAGCCCCTGCTCGACGAGGTGCGTATGAATCGCAGCGGTCGCGAGCAGCGCGGGGATCGCGACGTTGTCGCGATCGGCCTTGCGGTCCGACACGATCAGCATGTTGTAGCCGGACTTCACCGCATCGACGGCTTCCGCGCACAGCGACGCGAGGCGGGCTTCGATGCCCTCCTTGCCCCAGGCGACCGGATAGCAGATGTTCAGCTCATACGAGCTGAACTTGCCGCCGGTGTACTGGTCGATCGCGCGGATCTTCGCGATGTCCTTGAAGTCGAGCACCGGCTGCGACACTTCGAGCCGCATCGGCGGGTTGATGTTGTTCGTGTCGAGCAGGTTCGGCTTCGGGCCGAGGAACGACACGAGCGACATCACCATGTTCTCGCGGATCGGATCGATCGGCGGGTTCGTGACCTGCGCGAACAGCTGCTTGAAATAGTGGTAGAGCGTCTTGTTCTTGTTCGAGATGACCGCGAGCGGCGAGTCGTTGCCCATCGAGCCGACCGCTTCCTCGCCGGCGCGCGCCATCGGCGCCATCAGGAACTTGAGGTCTTCCTGCGTGTAGCCGAACGCCTGCTGGCGATCGAGCAGCGCAGCCGCTTCGCGGCGTTCCGTGACGACGTCCTCGGCCTTCGCCTCGATCTCGTCGAGCTTGATGCGCACCGCGTCGATCCAGCTCTTGTACGGCTTCGCGTTCGCGAGGTTGTCCTTCAGTTCCTTGTCGTCGATGATGCGGCCGTGCTCCATGTCGATCAGGAACATCTTGCCCGGCTGCAGGCGCCACTTCTTGACGATCTTCGACTCGGGGATCTGCAGCACGCCCGCTTCCGAGGCCATGATCACGAGTTCGTCGTCGGTGATCAGGTAGCGCGCGGGGCGCAGGCCGTTGCGGTCGAGCGTCGCGCCGATCTGGCGGCCGTCGGTGAACGCGATCGCGGCGGGACCGTCCCACGGCTCCATCATCGCGGCGTGGTATTCGTAGAACGCGCGGCGGTTGTCGTCCATCAACGTGTGCTGCTCCCACGCTTCCGGAATCATCATCATCATCGCGTGGACGAGCGGGTAGCCGGCCATCACGAGCAGTTCGAGGCAGTTGTCGAACGACGCGGTATCCGACTGGCCCGGATAGATCAGCGGCCACAGCTTCGGCAGGTCGTCGCCGAGCACGTGCGAGGCGATCGCGCCGGTACGCGCGTTCAGCCAGTTGACGTTGCCCTTCACCGTGTTGATTTCGCCGTTGTGCGCGATCATCCGGTACGGGTGGGCGAGCTCCCACGCCGGGAACGTGTTGGTCGAGAAGCGCTGGTGCACCAGCGCGAGCGCCGAGACCACGCGCTCGTCCTGCAGGTCGCGGTAGTACACGCCGACCTGGCCGGCGAGCAGCAGCCCTTTGTAGACGACCGTGCGCGCCGACATCGACGGCACGAAATATTCCTTGCCGTGCTTGAGCTTGAGCGCCTGGATGCGGTGGCTCGCGGTCTTGCGGATCACGTACAGCTTCCGTTCGAGCGCGTCCGTCACCATGATGTCCTTGCCGCGGCCGATGAAGATCTGGCGGATCAGCGGCTCGCTCGCCTTGACAGCGGGCGAAATCGGCATCGTGTGGTCAACCGGTACGTCGCGCCAGCCGAGCACGACCTGGCCTTCGGCCTTCACGGTGCGCTCGAGCTCCTGCTCGCAGGCGAGCCGCGACGCGTGCTCCTTCGGCAGGAAGATCATGCCGACGCCGTATTCGCCGAACGGCGGCAGCGTGACACCCTGCTTCGCCATCTCCTCGCGATAGAAGCCGTCCGGAATCTGGATCAGGATGCCGGCGCCGTCGCCCATCAGCGGATCCGCGCCGACGGCGCCCCGGTGGTCGAGATTCTCGAGGATCTTCAGGCCTTGCTGAATGATTTCGTGACTTTTCTTGCCCTTGATGTGGGCCACAAAGCCGACGCCGCAGGCATCGTGCTCGTTTTGCGGGTCGTATAGACCTTGCGCGGCGGGAACCGGGGAGGTCGGGTGCTGGTGGTCGTTCATGGGGACACCGTCTGTGAGGGGCCAAAGGCGGCCGTTAAACCATTTCTTGTTGCCCGCGATTCGCACTGCGACCGCGAAGCCGGATCAGGCCCAGGATGCGCCGAAACTGCCGGAATTCGGAATATACGCGACGAATCAATGGAATAGCAAATAAAACGTGTTGATCTGACACCTATTACTATGCTGGTGCATTTTCGCCTCAATTTATTGGTGACATATCAAAAAGGTGCAAAAGAAAGCGGCATGCAGGGATGCCGCTTTCGCACAACTCGTTGAATCGCCGTGCCTATTGCGTCTGCGGGGTTTCGCGGACCTTGCGCGGACGCCCGCGCGGCAAAGGCGACACGCGGCGATTTGCCGCACGCGCCGCCCACTCCCGGTAGCTGTCGCTACCCAGCACCCAGCCCTTCAGGGTGGCCTGCTGCAACTGGGTCGCGTCGCGCTCGTCGAGCGGCTGCTCGCACAGTTCCCGGTAGGCGCGCTGGCGCTCGAACGGCGTGTTGCCGAGCGACCAGTAGAGCGGATGGTCCGTGATCAGGCTGTCGAGCGTGAGCCCGATGTGATGCCGGTAGCTGGACCAGCGATAGTCTTCCGCCGCGCTCACCAGCTGCTGGCGGACCGGATAGAGCTCGACCACGCGGCTCGCGAGCAGGAAATAGCGCTCGCCCTCGATCACGGTCGCGCGGTAGCGCCCCTCCCACAACGTGCCGCGGCGCGAATAGCGCCGGTTGAAATGCGCCACGTAGCGCCGGCCAACCGCCTGCATCGCCTTCGGCAAGCTCGACTCCTCGCGGGGCGTGACGAGCAGTTGCACCGCGCCGGGCATCAGCACGTAGGCATGTATCGCGAGGTGGTGGTCGCGGGAGGCCGCCTTCAGACAATCGATGAAGAGTTCGTAATCCTGGTCGTCGATAAACGCGGGCTGCTGATCCAGTCCACGCAGGATGACGTGTTGCGGCTGGTCGGGAACATAGAGACGTGCGAGCCGTGCCATGCTGGAGTATCCAATAGTCGCGTTGGTATATACCCGAAGGTCCGAAAAGCCGCACGCCCGTTTTATTCGGTGCGGCGCGGCCAGGCCAGAATACCCGCCTGGCTTAGGGAGAAAGCTCTAACCGCTGTGTATGGTGAGTTTCAGACGTTGTGGTCATAATGAGCGGGCCTTTTATGGAGGAGCACTTATATGAGACTAAAACAGGCCATGACGGGGATGGCGGCGCTCGCCTGCATGACGGCAGCGCACGCTCAATCGGCCGGCAGTTTTTACGTGACATCGGGTTGGCTGCATCTCGCACCTCAAAGCAGTAGCGATCCACTCAAGGAAACGAATGTCGGCGGCTCGCCGGTCAACATCACCGTTCCCAACACGGGCGCCTCGCTCGATAGCGCCGACACCCTCGGCTTCACCGCCGGCTATTTCATTACCGACCATATCGCCACCGAGTTCGTGATCGGCATTCCGCCGAAATTCGATCTTCAGGGCACCGGCGCGCTTTCGCAGTTCGGCACGCTCGGCCAGGCGCGGCAATGGAGCCCGACACTCCTGTTCAAGTACTACTTCAACGCACCGCAAGCCACTTTTCGCCCATTCCTTGGCATCGGCGTGAGCCGCATCTGGTTCACGGATGCCAGCATCACCAACGGCGTGTTCGAGCAGGAGGTCCTGCACGGTCCGACCACGGTCTCCGCGGATAGTTCGTGGGCGCCCGTGTTCAACGCCGGCTTCAACTACAACATCAACCAGCACTGGTTCGCGAGCCTGTCGCTGTCGTACCTGCCGTTCAGCACGACGACCAGGCTGAACAGCGCCGCCTCGACGCCGGTCGGCACCCTGAACGTCCAGTCGCAAACGCGCGTCCGCCTCGATCCGATCGTCAGCTACGTGAGCATCGGATATCGCTTCTGACGCCACGATTAAGGGTAGTCGAGTTTTCGGGGCTTGAACAATGCCGTCATGCAATCGTGACGGCATTTTCATTAGTGCGGCGCAAAAATGCCCGTGTCCGCGGTCAATCTGATCTTTGTAATTTTGACCCGCCCACCGGCGGCCTGACTGCAAAATATGCCAGCGGCCGCGCAGACACGCGCGGCCTGCCGCGCCGCCGCAGCCGGGTGCGGGCCTGCGGCGCCCGGCCGATGCGGTGCGCGACGCACCGTGTGGCACCGAAGTTGCGTCGCTGCAGATTCTCCGCCTGCCCGATGCAGGCGTTTTGCGAACCCGACCACGAGGAAACCCATCATGACTGCACTGCCGAATACGCGCGACGCATTGGACGAGTCCTGGACGACCACGAGCCGCCGCGCGCGCCGCATCGCGCGCCATGGCCGCCACGCGGCCGAGGATATCGCGAGCGAGCTGCGTTCGCTGATGGCGGAGCTCGAAGACACGCTCGCCGACGGCACGCACGCCGACGCGGTAGCGTTGCGCGCCCAGTTGCGCCAGCGGCTCGACACCGCGCGCGAGCGTCTGAACGCGACGCGCGATGCCGTGCGCGAACGCGCCGAGTCGACCTTCTCCGACGCCGACGACTATGTGCACGCGAACCCGTGGCGCGCCGTGGCGATCGCCGGCGGCGTGGCGCTGCTCGCCGGCGCCCTGCTCGCGCGCAGCCGCTGATTCGCGGCAACCGGCGCACGCCGCCACGGTGCGGGCGTGCAGCCCAGGTGTGGCCGTCAGTTGTCGTCGATCACGAAGAGGCGCTGATATTCCTTCAGCGCGTAGCGATCGGTCATTCCGGCGATGTAATGCGCGACGAGCCGCGCCTGCGCGGCTGCGTCGGACGCCTGGTAGGCCGGCGGCAGCAGCCGCGGGTCGGCGGTGAATGCGTCGAACAGTCCCGCCACGACGCGCCGTGCCTTGTTCGCCATGCGCATCACGCGATAGTGCCGGTACAGGTTCTTGAACAGGAAGCGCTTGAGCGACGCCGCCTGAGCGGCCATCGCCGGGCTATGCGCGACAATGGCCGGCGCGCGGCGCACTGCGTCGAGCGAGTCCGGCGCATGCGTGCGCAGGTTGCGCGAGGTGGTCTCGATCAGGTCGACGATCAGCGTGTTGATGATGCGTCGCACCGTTTCGTGGATCAGACGACGCCCTTCGATCTGGGGAAAGTCGCCCCGCGCGGTCTCGTAATGGGTCTGCCACAGCTCGACTTCGGCAAGCTGTCCGGTCGTCAGAAGTCCGGAGCGCAGCCCGTCGTCGACGTCGTGGTTGTTGTACGCGATTTCGTCCGCCACGTTGGCGATCTGCGCCTCGATCGACGGCTGCCGTCCGGCAAGAAAGCGCTCACCCAGTTCGCCCAGGCGCTGTGCGTTCTCGCGGGAACAGTGCTTCAGAATGCCCTCGCGCGTCTCGAAACACAGATTCAGGCCATCGAACGCGCCGTAATGCTCCTCCAGTTCGTCGACCACGGCGAGGCTCTGCAGATTGTGCTCGAAGCCGCCGTAGTCGCGCATGCACTCGTTGAGCGCGTCCTGCCCGGCATGGCCGAACGGCGTGTGTCCCAGGTCGTGCGCGAGTGAGATCGCTTCGACCAGATCTTCGTTGACCCGCAGATTGCGCGCGACCGAGCGCGCGATCTGCGCGACTTCGAGGCTGTGCGTGAGACGCGTGCGAAACAGGTCGCCTTCGTGGTTCACGAAGACCTGGGTCTTGTATTCGAGGCGCCGGAATGCAGTGGAATGAACGATGCGGTCGCGATCGCGCTGAAACTCGGTACGGGCGCTCGGCGGAGGCTCGGCATGACGCCGGCCGCGCGAGAGCGCCGAGTGCGCGGCGTACGGCGCGAGGTGCGCCTCGAGCGCGGCTACAGTGGGCGCAGTGGGCGCGGTGGCGGGTGCGCTCGCGGGCGGCGTGCTGCCGGCGAGAGTCTCGTTCGAGGCAGAGCTGCGGGTATCGGTCAACGTTCGCTCCCTGTCATCAACGGCCCGTCGCCACGTCTTTGCGGCCCCCGCGCTCAGACCGTGGCGTCGAGCGTGGCGAGCACCGCCGCGTCGGGCGCGGGTCCGATCAGCGTCTCCCCGAAACGCTTCAGCAGGATGAACTTGATCTCTCCCGCCTCCGCCTTCTTGTCGACCCGCATCAGTTCGAGATAGCGCGGGCCGCCTAGTGCGGGCCCGCGAACCGGCAGATGCGCGGCGACGATCACGTCGACGAGGCGCCGTCGCGACGCCTCGTCGAGATGGCCGAGACGCACGGACAGATCGGCCGCCATCGCCATCCCGCAGCCGACCGCCTCGCCGTGCAGCCACTCGCCATAGCCGAGTCCGGCCTCGATCGCATGGCCAAACGTATGGCCAAAATTGAGAATGGCGCGCAACCCGCCCTCGCGCTCGTCCGCGGCCACCACCGCAGCCTTGATCTCGCACGAACGCTTGACGGCTTGCGCGAGCGCCTGTGGTTCGCAGCCGTTCAGCGGGGCGACGTTCGCCTCGATCCACGCGAAAAACGCGTCATCGGCAATTGCGCCCGTCTTGATGATCTCGGCGACGCCCGCCGCCAGTTCGCGCTGCGGCAGCGTGCGCAACGCGCCGATATCGGCGATCACCGCCTGGGGCTGGTAGAACGCGCCGATCATGTTCTTGCCAAGCGGATGATTGATGCCCGTCTTGCCGCCGACCGACGAATCGACCTGCGAAAGCAGCGTGGTCGGCACCTGGATGAACGGCACGCCGCGCATGTAGCAAGCGGCGGCAAAGCCGGTCATGTCGCCGACCACGCCGCCGCCGAGCGCGATCAGCGTGGTCTTGCGATCCGCGCGCGCGCCAAGCAGCGCGTCGAAGATCAGGTTCAGCGTCTCCCAGTTCTTGTGCGCCTCGCCGTCCGGCAGCACGACGGTCGACACATGCTTGCCGAGCGGCGCGAGCGCACCGCGCAGCGCGTCGCCGTAGAGCGGATCGACCGTGGTGTTGGTGACGATCATCACCGACGAGCCGGCGATATGCGGCGCGAACAGCGCCGTCTGACCAATCAGGTCCCGGCCGATATGAATGGGGTAGGCGCGATCGCCCAGTTCGACGTTGACGGTAATCATGCTTGTACATTCGATGCCGGAGGTTTGCCGACCCCGGCCATTTCCAGTTGCATCAGGACCATGTTGACGAGGCCATTGACCGAGGGCCGGCCGGTTTCGATGACAAAGTGCGCACACTCGCGATACAGCGGATCGCGAATTTCGTAAAGCTGCTCGAGCCGCGCCTTCGGGTCTTCTGTCTGCAGCAGCGGCCGGTTCTTGTCGCGCCGCGTGCGCAGCCACAGATCATGAGGATTGGCGCGCAGATAGACGACGAGCCCATGCTTTTGCAGCGCTTCGCGATTCTCCGGGCGCAGCACCGCACCGCCGCCGGTAGCCAGCACGATCTTCTGCCGGCCGGTCAGTTCGGCGATGACCTGCGCTTCGCGTTCGCGAAAACCGGCTTCGCCCTCCAGTTCGAAGATCACCGGGATGCGCGCGCCGGTACGCGCCTCGATTTCGTGATCCGAATCGAAGAACGGACGATCCAGCCGGCGCGCCACCGCCCGGCCCACGGTGGTCTTGCCTGCCCCCATGAGCCCCACAAAAAATACATTGGCGTGTGCGTCCCGCGCTTGCAACGGTTTCCTCTGGCTAATCCGGTGTGGTTCGTGCCGCAGCTTACTGGCAAAGCAACCGCCTTGTCGAGCCTGCGGGCCGCGGCTGCGGCGGCCGGTCAATCCGGCGGCACGACCCGCGGCGTGATAAATACGACCAGTTCGCTGCGCTGGTCGCGGTGCGCGAGATGACGGAAAAGCGCACCCAAAACAGGTATTTTGCCCAGGAGTGGCACCCGAGTCACATCGTCTCGCTCATCGGTTGCATAGATGCCCCCGATCGACACGGTTCCGCCGTTCTCCACCTCGACGCGCGTGTGCACGTGTTTCGTATTGACAGCCGGGCCGGCCGCGGTCTGCTCGCCGACGCTGTCCTTTGCGACGTCGAGGTCCAGAACCACCTGGCCATCCGGCGTAATCTGGGGTTCGACCTCCAGCTTCAGGCTGGCGCGGCGGAACTGAACGCCGGACACGCCCTGGCCGACCTTCGCCTGATAGGGCAACTCGGTACCCTGCTCGACAACCGCCTTCATCCGGTCGGCCGTCACGACCCGCGGACTCGAAATTGTCTGACCATGGCCCTCTGCTTCGAGCGCGCTCAACTCGACGTTCAGCAATCGCGTCGCGCGTGCGGCAAATAGCGTCATACCGGCTGTCGCCGCTTCGAAACCCGACAACGGCCGCGCGGACAGATCATACAGCGAACCGTCGCTGCCGCCGGTGAAGCCGGTGGGCGTGCTGCCGTCGCCCGCCGTCGCGGCAAGCGCCATGCGCGTCCCGAGGTTGCGCGAGAAGCCCTGATCGCCCTCGACGATACGCGCCTCGATCAGCACCTGACGCGACGGCCGGTCGAGCGCCGCCAGCAGATCCGCGATCTGCGCAACGCGTGCATCCAGATCCGTGACGAACAGCAGGTTGGTGCGCGGATCCGCGGTCGCCGCGCCACGCTTCGATAGCACGCGCTGGTTCCCGGAGCCGGCCAGCATTCGACGCACGTCCTCGGCACGCGCGTAGTGCAACTCGAACATGCGGCTTGCAAGCGGTTCGAGGTCCGCCATCCGCGCGTGGGTCTCGAAGCGCTGCCGCTCGCGTGCAGCCAGCTCGGCGAGCGGCGCCACCCAGAGCACGTTGCCGTGCTGCTCCATCGCGAGTCCGTTGACGTCCAGCAGCGTATTGAACGCATTGCGCCACGGCACGCGGTTAAGCCGCAGCGTGACGTTGCCCCGCACACGCTCGCTCGCAACAATGTTCAGCCCGGTGAATTGCGCGAACGCGGCGAGCACCGCGTCAAGGTCCGCGTGCCTGAAGTTCAGCGTAATCGGACGATCGGGCGCGAAGCCGTCGTCGCCGGTGCGCCCTGAGCCGCCCGCGAGGCGCTGCGGCGGCGCGAGCGGTATGGGCGGGCCCTCGAGCGCGGGTGCCCGTGCGTCGTCGCGCGTTGCCGCGGTAGCCGTTGCGGGCGGTGACGGCGTGTCCGTATCCGTCGCATCCGCGGCGGGCTGCGCACCGCCGGCATCGTTGCCGGCTGCGCTCGCGCGCTCTGTCGCGTCGACAGCCGCGGCACGTGACGCATCCGCTGTCGCCTGCCCGTCCGAAGACAGGTCGACCGCGTCCGCGCCGCGGCCGTTATCCGGCAACGGTGTCGCATCGTAGCGCTCAACGCTGTCGTCGACCGGCATGGCGCCCGGTAGCGGCGGCACCATGGCACAAGCGGTTCCCGCCGCAAAGAGCGCGCTGCCGAGCGCCTGTCTGATCCAGCCGGCACACGTCATCGCGCGTCCTCCGCAGGGTCCGCCAGATCGAGCGTGCGCGCACCCAGCGGGTTCTTCAAGGTGATGCCTTGCGCCTCGATCTGCGCGACGACCTCGTCGCCTACCCGCGCGCCGCGCGCGGCGGCGATCGAGCCGTCTCCGGTTTCGAGCAGCGCAAGACCATGCGCGCGATCCTTCAGGACACCGACAAGACGCAGCCGGTCAGGACCCGCGCCGTTCGCTCCGGTCTGGACATCCGGCGCCGCCGAGAACGGATCCTCGGGCTCGGCGTCGACCTCGTCGACCTCGTCGAGCGCGCGTTGTGCGCCCGTGCGACGTGCACGGGCGGCCGGCGCCGGGCCCAGCGCGTCGAAGACGTACAGCGTCGCATTCACCGCGAGCCCCGCCCCTGAACGCTTCACGACGATCTCCTCGGGAACGATGAGAACCGGCAAATCCGCCAGCCCGCCGACAAACGTTCGCAGATGAGCGAAGTCTGTCTGTGCGCCCAGGTGCAGCGTACGCCGCGCATCGAGCCCGGAGCCCCCCGCCGCGCCCGGTGTGAGCGACAGCAACGTGACGCCGCTACGGCTCGCGAGCATCGACACGGCGCCCAGCTCGTCCGCCGCGCTCCATGTGCGCGGCGCGGTCGCCCGACCCGCCGTCGCCGCGCGCTGGCGCAAGCGAGGCAATTGCGCCAGCGCCTCGCGCGCGTGCGCTACGCGCTGCCTCGCACCGTCGAGTGCGATCCGGCTGGCGCCCAATCCGGCGAGGTCCGCGGACATCCACGCGTTCGTCCCGGCGGCGAACACGGCCAGCGCAACCAGGAGCGCCACCGTACGCCGCTCGCGCCTATGCCATTGATCCAGCGGCCGCCGCAGACAGGCGAACGGGTTGCGGCCGCCCGGTTGCGGATACGCAATGCCGGTCGGCCCGAACGAAATCGTGCTCATTGGGGACCTCCATCAGGCCGTGTCGCGCGCGCGGGCATGTGTCCATGCCGGGCGCGCGGCTCGGCAGCCGACGTTTTCTGTACCCTCGCGCGGCGCGCGTCATCCGGCCGCGCCGTGGCCTCCGCTGCTTTCTCCCAGTGCAGCCGCGCGGCAAATTCCATCAACACGGGCCCGCTGGCGAACGGGGTGGTGCCCACCCGCGCAACCGGGTGCAAATCGATCACCTCGGCACGCGCCACGCCGTGCACCGCACTCAGCTGTTTCAGCCAGAGCGCCGGCGCCGCCGATCTGGTTGACGTCGCCAGCAACTCCGTGTCGTGCGCACGCTGCCTGATCTGCTGAAGCACGACGCCCTCCACGGAAACCTGCGCGAGCGAGTCAAGCAGCGCGAGCGCGTGCACGAGCGGCACGGACAGCGCTTCGGCTTGCATATCGCGTTGATGGCGCAACTGCAGCTCGCGCGCGAGCCTTGCATGCTCGGCCAGCGGCGCCTGCATGCCGGCCAGTTCGTGCTCGGCCACGCGGCGCAGCGCGTCGACATGCATCCGCTCGCCAATCTGCCAGCCGGCGAGCGCGAGCACGCCCGCGGCTGCGCCGAGCGCCGCGACCAGCCATCCGGCAACGCAGCGCCGTCGTGCCCGGCGCGCGTCACGCTGCCGGTACGGCAGCAGATTGAATCCGCCCACCCACACGCGCTGCCCGGCGGCGCTCACCCGTATGTTCATCCACGTCATTCGATCAGCCCTCGCAGCGCGAGACCAAAAGCGACCACGCAGGCGGGCTGGTGCAGCAGGTCTTCCGGCAAGCCGTCTGCGGCTTCGCCGAGCGCCCCGCATTCGAACGGCAACACCGTACAGCCCAGCACGTCGCCCAGATCGGCAACCGATACGCCCATGTCGGCCAGTAGCTCCAGTTCGCCGCCGAGCAGCGCGCACGCCGGTGCGTCGTCGCCGGCGAGTGCGCGCAGCGCTTCGGCGCAATCCGCGTGGCCGGGCGCGGGATAACGCATTTCGGCGGCAACCGCGTCCTCGACGATCCGCCAGCCGAACAGGCCCTCTGCCCCGATCCATAGCGCGGCATAACAGCGCGGCTGCCCGAGTTCCTGCGACGCCGCGAGCCGCATCGCCCGCAGCGCCGCATGCGCCTCGCCATCGACGGCGGTCAGCGTGATGCTCGCCGCAGCCGCGCATTCGATCCGTGCTTCGAGATGCTGCCGCGCGGCTGCGGCAATCGTCAGCGACACGTCGTCTCCGCCTCCGCCGTCGACGAACCAGTCGACCGCGAGCGCGTGACGCTCGATGCCGGCCATGCGCTCCGCTTCCCCGTGTACCGCGGCTTCCAGCGCGTTCGGCGAGCCCGCTTCGACTCCGGTCGCGGCAAGGCGCGCGAACGGCACCCGCGACACCAGCGTCGCCGATGCAGGCAACGCCATGGCGCAGCCCGGCGTCTGGCTCGCGAGCGCGCGCGGCAGTCCGGCGAGCAGCGTGCGCAGTGCGCGAATCACGGCATTGCGCTCGACGATTTCAGCGCCCGCCAACACGCCTTCGGCAAGCGGCACGGCGGCCAGATACTCGAGCCGAGGGGGCATGCGTCCACGCGTGCGCTGGCTCAGCACCACGATCCGCACCGCGCGCGGTCCCATGTCGATACCTGCCGCATAACGCCTGACGGCGACCAGCAACGAATTTCCGATTCCCATTCGACCTCCCTTGCGCGCGACCCACCAATACGCCCACGCCCATCGAGCCGGACGCGAACACCTGACGGCGATTGTGCGCAGCGGCGCGAACGCCGGACACTCGTCCGGATGGCCAATCCCGCCGGGGCGGCCCCCCGCACGAACGCAACCGGTTATACAGTGGGTTCACCGGGTGAACGCCACCCGCAAGGAAAGCATCAAGAAAGCAAATTGCAAGGCGAATATAATCGCGGGACTGTTCGTTGGTATTTTCATGCACTCCTCATCCGCCCCTTCCTCCCCCCGAAAGCCGCGGCGCCCGCTCTGGCTCACGCTGGTGCTGACGTGCGCCGGGTTGCTCGCGGCCGGCATCGCGTCGGCGGCGCTCGTTGCCGGCTATGCGCTGATCGTCGCCATTCCGAACCTGCCGTCCCTCGAAGCGCTGACCGACTATCGTCCCAAGGTGCCGTTGCGCATTTACACGGCGGACCACGTGCTGATCGGCGAGTTCGGCGAGGAACGGCGCGACGTCGTGCGCCTGCGGGAGGTGCCCGACAACCTGAAGAACGCAGTGCTCGCCATCGAGGACGCGCGCTTCTACGATCACGGCGGCGTCGACCTGACCGGCATCGTACGCGCGGCTTTCGTCGCGCTGACCAACGGCCATGCCACCCAGGGCGCGAGCACGATCACGATGCAGGTGGCGCGCAACTTCTTCTTGTCGAGCGAAAAAACCTATACGCGCAAGCTCTACGAGATGCTGCTCGCCTACAGGATCGAGCACGCGCTGACGAAAGACCAGATCCTCGAGGTCTACATGAACCAGATCTACCTCGGGGAACGCGCGTATGGGTTTGCCAGTGCGGCGCACGTGTACTTCGGCAAGGACCTGCGCGACCTGACGCTCGCCGAATGCGCGATGCTCGCCGGCCTGCCGAAGGCCCCGTCGGCCTATAACCCGATCGTGAATCCGGCGCGGGCGAAAATCCGTCAGCAGTACATCCTGCAGCGCATGCTGGAGCTGCACGACATTACGCCCGCGCAATACAGCGAGGCGAGCGCGCAGCCGCTCGTGGTCAGGCGCGCAAACCCGACGTTCGGCGTGCATGCGGAATACGTCGCGGAGATGGTGCGGCAGATGATGTACGCGCAATTCCACGAGGAGGCCTATACGATGGGCCTGAACGTGGTCACGACCATCGATTCCGCCGATCAGGCGAGCGCCTACCAGGCATTGCGCAATGGGCTGATGGGCTATGAACGGCGTCACGGCTATCGCGGCCCGGAAGCGTTCGTCGCGCTGCAGCCGGACGCCGGCATGCGCGAGCAGGCGATCGACGAGGCGCTCGTCGCGCATCCCGACAACGGCGAGCTGCGCGCGGCGGTCGTGACGTCGGCCAGCCCGCGGCTCGTCGAGGCGACGCTCGCCGACGGCTCGGTCGCGACGGTGCGCGGCGACGGCCTGAAATTCGCAGCGTTCTCGCTCGGGCCGCGCGCGCAGCCAGGCCAGCGCATCCGGCCCGGTGCGATCGTCCGCGTCGTGAGAGGCAACGACGGCAGCTGGTCGATCACGCAGTTGCCGCAGGCCGAAGGCGCATTTGTCTCACTGGTCCCGCAGGATGGCGCGATCCGCGCGCTCGTCGGCGGCTTCGACTTCAACAAGAACAAGTTCAACCATGTCACCCAGGCGTGGCGTCAGCCGGGGTCGAGCTTCAAACCCTTCATTTATTCCGCGTCGCTCGAAAAGGGACTCGGACCGGCAACGGTCATCAATGACGCGCCGCTCTTCTTCAGCGCGGCGGAAACCGGCGGCCGCCCCTGGGAACCGAAAAACTACGGCGGCGGATTCGACGGCCCGATGACGATGCGCACGGCGCTGCAGAAATCGAAGAATCTCGTGTCGATCCGGATCCTGAACCAGATCGGGCCCAAATACGCGCAGCAATACATCACGCGCTTTGGCTTCGACGCGCAGCGGCACCCCGCCTACCTGCCGATGGCGCTCGGCGCAGGACTCGTGACGCCGCTGCAGATGGCGGTCGGCTATTCCGTCTTCGCAAACGGCGGCTATCGCATCAACCCCTACCTGATCGCGGCCGTCACCGACCAGCGCGGCATCGCGGTTGCGCAGGCGCAGCCGCTCGTCGCGGGTTCCACGGCGCCGCTCGCCATCGATCCGCGCAATGCCTATGTGATGAACAGTCTGCTGCTAAGCGTCGCGCAACACGGCACGGGCGCGCGAAGCAACGTGCTCGGACGCACCGACCTCGCCGGCAAGACCGGCACCACGAACGATTCGCACGACGCGTGGTTCGCCGGTTATCAGCACACGCTCGCGGCGATTGCGTGGATCGGCTACGACGCGCCGCGCAGCCTCGGCGACCGCGAAACCGGCGGCGGACTCGCACTGCCGGTCTGGATCGACTACATGGGCAAGGCGCTCAAAGGCGTGCCCGCCTATCGGCCGCCTGTGCCGGCCGGCGTCGTGACGCTCGCCGACGAGCTCTACTTCGCCAACTTCACGCCAGGCAACGGGTTCGTCGCGACGGTCGGGGTTGCCGGGCCGGCAGCGGATGCCCTGGCGGAAGACCCGGCGTCGGGCGCCGCGCCGCCCGGCCAGGTCGGCGAGCAGGAGAAACAGGACATCATGAATCTGTTCCGCGGCCACTGACCGGCCGCGTGACGGCCATGCGTGAGCGCGTGGCCACGTGGCCGCCGCACGCTCACGGGGCAGCGTTCACGCAGCGAAATGAACCGGTTCGCCGGCCTGTTGCGTCGCGTACTCCGACAGCGCGGCAAAAAACTCGGCGCCCCCGCGCGTGTCCCGCCACGCATCATCCACGTAACGGAAGTGGAAGCCCCCCGCCTTTGCAGCGATCCAGATCTCCTGCATCGGCGGCTGCAGATTGACGATGATCTTCGAGCCGTTCTCGAATTCGAGCGTCAGCACATTGCCGCTGCGCTCGAACTCGATGTCGGCTGCGGTATCGTCGAGCGCGCGCTCCACGGCCGCGAGCACGGCCTCCGCGCGCGTCAGGTATTCGCTATCGGACATGCTAAACTCCAACGATTGTTTACTCAGGGACAGTCATGCGTGCTGTACTTCGGTTGCGCTCTGCCGCGCGTGGCACCCAGGCGCCCCGCGCGATTGTAGCGGCATTGGCCATTCTCGCAGGTTGTGCCGCACTTGGCGGCTGCGGGCAACGCGGCCCGCTCTACATGCCCGTGGTGCCGCCGCTGCCGCCGAAACCCACGTTCGACACGCAAACGCCCGCCGCCGCCGCGCAACCGGATTCGCCTGCCGATACCGCGTCGCCGCTTCAGCTCACGCCGGCCGCGACGCTGCGCAGCGCATCCGGGCCGGCCGCGTCGACCCCGCCGTCCGCTTCGTCCGTTAGCACCTCCGATCAATAAGACTCCGCGCATGACTCGCTCCGCATTCGCCTACGTCGACGGCGTGCTGCACGCCGAAGGCGTGTCCGCCGTCTCGCTCGCCGAACAGTTCGGCACGCCGCTGTACGTCTACTCGCGCGCCGCGCTCACCGCCGCATGGCAAGCCTACGCCGGCGCCTGCGCGGGGCGTCGCGCCACCGTCCACGTCGCGGTCAAGGCCAACAGCAATCTCGCGGTGCTCAACGTGTTCGCGCGGCTCGGTGCGGGCTTCGACATCGTCTCGGGCGGCGAACTCGCGCGCGTGCTCGCCGCCGGCGGAAAAGCAGAAAACGTGGTGTTCTCCGGCGTCGGCAAGAGTGCGGCGGAAATGCGCGAGGCGCTCGAAGCAGGCGTCAAATGCTTCAACGTCGAATCGATCCCGGAGCTCGACCGCCTGAATGCGGTCGCCGCGCGCATCGGCAAGACCGCACCGGTCTCGCTGCGCGTGAACCCGGACGTCGACGCGAAAACACATCCGTACATCTCCACCGGCCTCAAGTCGAACAAGTTCGGTGTCGCATTCGACGACGCACGCGCCACCTATCGCGCGGCGGCGGCAATGTCGCATCTGGATGTCGTCGGCATCGACTGCCATATCGGCTCCCAGATCACCGAGATCGCGCCGTACCTCGACGCGGTCGACAAACTGCTCGAACTCGTCGAACAGATCGAATCGGATGGCACGACGATTCGCCATCTCGATGTCGGCGGTGGTCTCGGCATCACGTACGACGACGAAACGCCGCCCGAAATCGGCGTGTTCGTGCGCACCGTGCTCGATCACATCGAAGCGCGCGGCCACGGTCATCGCGACGTGTATTTCGAGCCGGGGCGCTCGCTCGTCGGCAATGCGGGCGTGCTGCTCACCCGTGTGGAATTTCTCAAGCCGGGCGCGGAGAAAAACTTCGCCATCGTCGACGCCGCCATGAACGATCTGGCCCGCCCCGCGATGTACGAGGCGTATCACGCCATCGAACCGGTCGTGAAGCGCGACGAGCCGGCGCAACGGTACGACGTCGTCGGCCCCGTGTGCGAAAGCGGCGACTGGCTGGGCCGCGCGCGCGCGCTCGCCATCGAGCCAGGCGATCTGCTGGCGGTGCGCTCGGCGGGCGCATACGGCTTCGTGATGAGCTCGAACTACAACACGCGCGCACGCGCCGCGGAAGTGATGGTCGACGGCACCTGCGTGCACGTCGTCCGCGCGCGCGAAGACATCCGCCAGCTGTTTGCGGGCGAATCCGTCCTGCCAGACTGAGCGGGACATCCGCGCCGCCACTTAAAGAAAGGCGATGCCGCCTCGAAGCGGCATCGCCTTTTTGCTGCGCGCGTCGTCATCCGCAGCGGCCGCGCCCCACGCCTAGCGTTTCGTGGCCGATGCGAGCAGCCTGCCGCGCGCCCACACGACAGCACGCCAGCCGAGCAGCGCGACAACGATGGCGCCATAAAGCTTCGGCAGCTGCAGATCGTGCTTGCCCGCCTTCATCCACCAGAAATGCAGGATCGCGAGCGCGGCGATCGCATAGATCGCCCGGTGCACCGTCTGCCATCGGCGTCCGAGCCTGCGCACCATCGCCCGCGGCGACGTGATCGCCAGCACGCTCAACAGCACCCACCCCGCGAATCCGACCATGATGAACGGCCGCTTCGCGATATCCTTCGCGATCGCCACCACGTCGAACCATTCGTCGAACCAGATGTACGAGAAGAAGTGCAGCGTCGCGTAGAAAAACGTAAAGAGACCCAGCATGCGCCGAAAGCGCAGCAGCTCGGCCACGCCGGTCAGGCGCCGCAGCGGCGTGACCGCCAGCGTGATGCACAGGAACACCAGCGTCCAGAGCCCGGTCGAGCGGGTCACGAACTCGGTCGGATTGGCGCTGAGACCATTCGTGAAGCCCAGGAACACGAGCCGCGCGAGCGGATACCAGGCCGCGACGAACACCGCGACCTTCGCCGGCCGAACCCATCGGGCACCCGCCCGCGCCGGCCGGCGCGAAGCGCCTGTGCCGCGCGGCACGCGATCGGCTGCGGTTTGCGTTTCAGAGACCATCGCGTCGCTCCGCTCAGAAGTTCTTGCGCAGGTCCATGCCCTGGTACATCGACGCGACGAAATCGCCGTAGCCGTTGAACATCAATGTCTTGCGCCGCGGCGTGAAAAAGCCGTCCTCGCCGATGCGCCGCTCGGTCGCCTGGCTCCAGCGCGGATGGTCGACGTGCGGGTTCACGTTCGAATAGAAGCCGTATTCGGTCGGCGCATACGTGTTCCAGCTCGTGGGCGGCTGCTTTTCGACGAAGCGGATCTTCACGAGCGTCTTGGCACTCTTGAAGCCGTATTTCCACGGCACGACAATGCGGATCGGCGCGCCGTTCTGGTTGGGCAGCACGACCCCGTAGACGCCAACTGTCAGCAGCGTCAGCGGGTTCATCGCCTCGTCCATTCGCAGCCCCTCGGAATACGGCCAGTTCAGAATCGGGTCTGCCAGGCCCGGCATCTGGGACGGGTCATCGAGCGTGATGAACTGCACGAATTTCGCGTTGCCGGTCGGCTCCGCGCGCCGGATCAGCTCCGACAGCGGAAAGCCGATCCACGGCATCACCATCGACCACGCCTCGACGCAGCGGTGCCGGTACACGCGCTCTTCGAGCGGCGCAAGCCGCACGAGATCGTCGATGTCGTAGACTTTCGGATTCTTCACTTCTCCCTCGACGCTCACGCGCCACGGGTGCGGACGCAACGTGCCCGCATTCTCCGACGGGTCGCTCTTGCCAGTCCCGAACTCGTAGAAATTGTTGTACGTCGTAATGTCCGTGTAAGAGGTCACCTTGTCGGGCACGACGAACTTCGGGTTCGTCCTTGCGGCCAGTTTGCGTCCTTTTGCCTCCGGCGAACTGTATTCGGCGTGCGCCTCGCCGCTCACGCCAACGAGGCCGCCGAGCGCCGCTGCGCCCGCCGCCTGCAGCACGCGCCGCCGGTCCTGATAGAGGTGTGGCGGCGTAATCTCGCCGCCAGGAATGTCGCCGCCCCGCAAGCGCGTCTTTTCGCCTCGCCTGATCCACATGATGCTGCTCCCACGGGCCGCCTGGGCCCCGAAGATAAATCCGTTCGACCGCACATGCCATGTACTGTTCTGGCGAACACGATGGATGCACACGTATTCCGGCTCAAATGAAAAAAACCGCCGGTGCGATGCACCCGGCGGTTATCAGTCGTTCGAGAACGGCGGATCTTACAGCTTGCCGTAACTATGCAGCCCGGAGAGGAACATGTTCACGCCAAGGAACGCAAATGTGGTCACCATCAGCCCGGTGAGGGCCCACCACGCGGCAATCGCGCCGCGCAGCCCCTTCATGAGCCGCATATGCAGCCACGCCGCGTAGTTCAGCCAGACGATCAGCGCCCACGTTTCCTTCGGATCCCAGCTCCAGTAGCCGCCCCATGCCTGCGCGGCCCAGAGCGCGCCGAGGATCGTCGCGATCGTGAAGAATGTGAAACCCACGGCGATCGACTTGTACATCACGTCGTCGAGCACTTCGAGCGGCGGCAGGCGATCGACGAGCATGCCGTTTTCCTTCACGAGATACGCGACGCCCACCATCGCCGACAGCGCGAAGCTGCCGTAGCCGATGAAGTTCGCCGGCACGTGAATCTTCATCCACCAGCTTTGCAGCGCGGGCACGAGCGGCTCGATCTGCTGCGCGTCGCGGGAAATCGAATACCACATCAGGAACCCGACCGCCGCGCTGATCACGAGCAGCACGAACGCGCCGAGCGCGCGCGTGTTGTAGTGCTGTTCGTAGTACAGATAGAACAGCGACGTCACGAGGCAGAACAGCACGAACACTTCGTACAGGTTCGAGATCGGAATATGTCCGACGTCCGCGCCGATCAGGTAGGACTCGTACCAGCGCACCATCATGCCGACGAAGCCCATCAGCACCGCGGCCCACGTCATCTTCGAGCCGATCGCCGCGCCCGACGGCGAACGCGCGATCAGGCCGACCCAATAGAAGAAGGTGGCCAGCACGAGCAGCGCGCTCATCCACAGGATGGCGGACTGGCTCGACAGGAAGTATTTGAGGAAGAACGCGCTGTCCGCGCGCGCAAGGTCGCCCTGGTACACGTGGATCGCGAACAGCGACAGCACCGCGATGCCGGCCATCAGCAGCCGCACCGGCTTCCAGCGCCAGCCGAGCGTGACGAACGCGGCGGTCGCGCCGACCAGCACGACCTTGTTGTAGTAGTTCATGTACGCGTGGTAGCGGCTGAGCGCGAAACCCGCTCCCGCGACCATCGCCAGCGCGAACAGCCAGTCGAACACGCCGAGGCGCTTCAGGAACGGACGCTGGTCGAACAGCGCCGGCTCTTCCTTCGACTGGACGGGCAGCACATTGCCGCGCGAAGGGGACGGGGTAACCTGAGTCAAGTCCATGATCTTAGCGGGTCGTATCCTGTGAGCCGGTGGACGGCGGACCGGCGTGACCCGGTGCGTCGCCTGCGTCGGCGGGTTTGACACCCAGCGCGGCGCCCACGGCGTCGCGCGTCTGCACGAACTCCTTGTCGAAGTCGAGCGTCTTGCGCGCGCTCGACATTGCCATCACGACATTCGTGCCGCCTTCGGTGTCTTTGATCCAGAACCAGAGACGCCGTTCGCGCACGAAGAACATCGAGAAGATGCCCAACACGAGAAGCAGGCTGCCAAGATACACGACTTTTTTGCCCGGCGCGCGCGTCAACTGAAATACCGAAGCCTGGACCTGCCTGAATGAGTCGAGTTGTAAATAGACAGGAGATCCATACAAAAAGCTGTCGGACATCGCGTTGATCGCCCCCTGAACGAACAGGCTATTGTCGGCATTGACCGTCGCGTCGGGCTCGCCCGCCTGCTCGCGGGTCAGTTGCCACAAGTCCCACGTGACGCCCTCGAGCATGCGCAGCAGCAGGCTGGCGGCCTTCTCCTGCTGGGCCCGCGGCACCGAGCGGTCGATGAACGCCGCAATCGCCTGAAAGCCGCCCACGGCCTGACCGTTCTGCAAGGTGCCCAGACTGGGGTCCGCGCCCGCAAAGAGGGTCAACACGCGCAATGCGCTCTCTTCGAGGTGCTGCTGCAACGCCGGGCTCGAAGCGGGCACCGTGCGCAGCGCGAAGCGGTGCGCGGCGGCCGCGCGCAGCGCAGGGTTCGCGAGCGAGGCGCGCAGGTTCATCCACTGGTTGACCGTGCCATGCGCGTCGACCGGAATGCGCAGATAACGGAACGGCTCGTCGGGGCTCGTGCGCATCCCGGCGAGAAACACCTTTTCGCCGCCGATGTCGACCGGCAGCATGTAGTTGTTGTACTCGCGTGCCTGGCCATCCTTGTCACGCACCTTGTATTGCACCGACGGGCCGACGTTGTGCAGGTCGAGCGGCTTCGACGACTTCGCGCCCGAGCCGAGCCGCTCGTCGAACGCCTGCTCCAGCGAATGATGCGCGACCCCGCGCACATCGGTCGCGCCGCTGCCGTTCGAGATGTTTTCGACGTTGATCGCGCGAAAATCGGCGAACTCGATCGTCTGTCCGTCCGCGCCCGGCACCGCATGCCCGAGCGGCGCCGAGTTGCCGATCGTGCCGCCGAACGGGCTGCTCTTCGCGCTGTCGCCGCTCATCGGATAGGCGGTCATCTTCAGTTGCGAGCCGCCGTCCTGGAAGCTCGACTGATAGATCGACACGCCGTCGTATTCGAACGGCTTGTTCACTTCGACGCGCGCCGGAATGCGCGCGCCGGTCTTGTGATCGATCACGACGATGTCGCTCGCGAACAGCTTCGGCATGCCGGTCGAGTAGTACTCGACAATGAATTTGTTCAGCTGGATCGAAAACGGCAGATCCTGGATCAACGAGCCGTTCGGCTGGTTCAGGATCGCGGTCGACACGTGGTCGCCCTCCGGCACCCACGCATAGCCGCGAAAGGTCGGGTTCGACTGCGACAGCCGGTGTTCGGGCCCGATCTGGCCGATCACGGTGTTCGTGGCGATCGGCGTCTTGTTGAACAGCCACATCTGCAGGCGAATCGGCAGATTGCTGTCGAGCAGCCCGCCAATGCAGATGACGACGATCGCAACGTGCGCCGAAATGTAGCCGAGCTTCGTGAGCGCGCCGCGCTTTGCGGCGATCAGCGTCGCGCCGTCGGACTCGCGCGTGACGAACCGGTAGCCGAGCCGGCCCGACAGCGCGGCAAGCGCGCCCGACGCCTGCGCGCGCGAGCCGCGCACGACGAACTCGCCCTTGTGATGAAACGCGCGCAGGCTCGATTCGCGGACCTTGTCCTTCCAGCTCTTCATGTCAGCAATCATCTTCGGCGCGTTGCGCGTCACGCACAACGACACCGACACCATCAGAAAGCCGAGGATCAGCATGAACCACCAGCTGCTATAAACGGTGTAGAGGCTGAGCGAGCGGAAGATGTCGGCCCAGAACGGGCCGAACTGGTTGACGTAGTTCGGATAGGGATCGTCTTGCGTGAGGACCGTGCCGATGATGCTGGCGATCGCGAGCACGACCAGCAGCGCGATGGCGAACCGCATAGAACTCAGCAATTCGATCGCCCGTTGCCGGGGCCGCTGGTCCGACGTGACTTCGATTTCAGACGTGGTGACGCTCATTCACACTCCAACTCAACAGCAAAAAGGGTGGAAGGCCGCGTGTCGCGCGACGCCGCCACCCTTTTCTTGTTCTGGCCAGCCCAGCGGGGCATGGACGCTTCAACGCCAGCTTTCTCAATGCAAGCCGGCGATGTAGTCGGCAACCGCCTTGATTTCAGCATCCGACATGCGCGACGCGATGGTGTGCATCGCCTCGCTGTTGTTGCGCGCGCCCGGACCTTGAGCAAACGCGGTCAGCTGCGCGACGGTGTATTCCGCCCACTGCCCCGACAGGCGCGGGTATTGCACGGGAATACCCTGGCCGTTCGGACCGTGGCAGCCGGCGCACGCCGGTACGGCCTTGGCGGCGATGCCCGCGCGATAAATGGTCTGGCCGAGCGGGACCGTGGCCTTGTCATGCGCGTAGCCGGGCTTGGGTGTCTGCGCGGCAAAATACGCGGCAACGTTGATCATATCCTGATTGGAAAGCGCCGATGCTATGCCAGCCATAATTGCATTATTACGTGCAGGCTGCTTTTCGCCGGGCTGGGTTCTGAAGTCCATCAGCTGTTTGACGAGATATCCGGCATGCTGCCCGGCCAGCTTCGGATAGGCGCCGCCGGCACTGTTGCCGTCCGCCCCGTGACACGCCGCGCAAACCTGCGTGGCGATGGCCTGTCCCCGGTTGATGTCCGGCTTTGCCGGATCTGCCGCTTGCGCCTGAACTGCCAAAACTGAGAAACCTGCCGCCACCTGAAGCATCGTCAAAGCTTTGCACAGTCGGTTCATTCGCACACCCTATTTCGTCTTGTGGGAATTAGAGGTTCGGCAAAACGACGACCCGTTTACCCCGGAAGCGTGCGCGCAAACGCCCCCGGCTTTCGGTAAACCATCATACTGTACAATAACTCGCTAATTGCTCAGGCGCCAGTCGGGCTAGCCCCGCCCATCCCAGGGCTTCTCCGCGTCCCTCCTCGTGTCCCATGCCCTTCCTGCTCCATCAGTCGCACTTTTTCACCACCGTCAATCACCTGCGTGATCTGCCGGGCACCCCGCAACCGGAAGTCGCGTTTGCCGGCCGCTCGAACGCGGGTAAATCGACGGCGATCAACGTCCTTTGCAACCAGAAACGCCTCGCGTTCGCCAGCAAAACGCCGGGCCGCACGCAGCACATCAATTACTTCTCGGTCGGCCCCGTCGACGAACCGGCCGGCTACCTCGTGGATTTGCCGGGCTACGGCTATGCGGAAGTTCCGGGGGCCGCGAAAGCGCACTGGGAGGCGCTGCTGTCGCGCTACCTGCAGTCGCGCTCGCAACTGCGCGGCATGGTCCTGATGATGGATGCGCGCCGGCCGCTCACCGAACTCGACCGGCTGATGATCGAGTGGTTTGCGCCCACCGGCAAACCGATCCACACCTTGCTGACCAAATGTGACAAATTGACGCGTCAGGAAAGCGTCAATGCATTGCGCGACGCACGCAAAGGGCTCGCCGAGTATCGGGATGCCGGCTACCAGGGCGAGCTGACCGCGCAGCTCTTTTCGGCGCTCAAGCGCACGGGTCTCGACGAAGCCCACGCGCTGATCGAGGGCTGGATCCGGCCTGCAGAGACCCACCCATCCAACGACGCCGAGCCCTGATGCCGATGCGCGCCGACGCGGGGACGCGCGGCCCGCGCACCGTCCGCTTCGCGCAGGCATAAAAAAGCCCGCCGCAACAGACGGCGGGCCAAACAGCCTAATCGAAAAACGACAGGCACCCGCTCAGGGAGGAGAAGCGGGGAGGTCAGCGCTGGGCGCCTTGCTCGATCGGTATGATATACCATTGTCCCGAAAAGAGTTTTCGACAGGAGGGGACGCGCATTTCAGCCATGTCTTTTGCCATCCCGTCACCGCTACGATATCTGCCATGAGCTTCTACCCGCACCACCGTCCGCGCCGCATGCGGCGTGACGACTTCTCGCGCCGCCTGATGCGCGAAACCGTCCTCACTGCCAACGACCTGATCTATCCCGTATTCGTCGTCGAAGGCACGCACGAACGGCAGGCCGTGCCGTCGATGCCCGGCGTCGAGCGCGTCTCGGTCGATCTGCTGATGGGTGTCGCCGAGCAGTGCGTCGAGCTCGGCGTGCCGGTGCTGTCGCTGTTTCCCGCGATCGAGCCGTCACTGAAAACGCCCGACGGCCGCGAGGCGGCCAACCCGGCCGGCTTGATTCCGCGCGCGGTACGCGAATTAAAGAAGCGCTTCCCCGAACTGGGCGTGCTCACCGACGTGGCGCTCGACCCCTACACGAGCCACGGTCAGGATGGCGTGCTCGACGAAGCGGGCTACGTGATCAACGACGAGACGGTCGAGATTCTCGTGGAGCAGGCGCGCGCGCAGGCCGAGGCGGGCGTCGACATTGTCGCGCCGTCGGACATGATGGACGGCCGCATCGGCGCGATCCGCGAAATGCTCGAGAGCGAAGGCCATATCCATACGCGGATCATGGCGTACTCCGCAAAGTTCGCGTCGGCATTCTACGGCCCGTTCCGCGACGCGGTGGGCTCGGCTGCGAACCTGGGCAAGAGCAACAAGATGACCTACCAGATGGACCCGGCGAATACCGACGAAGCGCTGCGCGAAGTGCGCGCCGACATCGACGAAGGCGCCGACATGGTGATGGTCAAACCGGGCATGCCGTACCTCGACATCGTCCGGCGCGTGAAGGACGAATTCCGCTTTCCGACCTACGTGTACCAGGTGAGCGGCGAATACGCGATGATCAAGGCCGCCGCGCAAAACGGCTGGCTCGATCACGACAAGGTAATGATGGAAGCGCTGCTCGCGTTCAAACGGGCGGGCGCGGACGGCGTGCTGACCTATTTCGCGCTCGACGCCGCACGTATCCTGCGCGCGCAAAAGTAGCCGCGCCGATGGCCGGATGCGGCGGTAACGCGCGCACCTCCGGCCCAAGGGAACGGGCGGAGGTGATGAAGCCTCCGCTTTTGCCCGGCCCCGGTTTATGTGCTTGGCGCGTTGCCGAGCCGCTCGAGACGGCGCAGGAATGTATCGGCCGACTCGTACCCGACGACACGCAGCACTTCGTTGCCGTGCTGATCGAAAAAGATGATTCCGGGCGGGCCGAACAGGCCGAATCGCTTCAGCAGCGCCTGATCGTCTGGCGTGTTGGCGGTCACGTCCGCGCGCAGCAGGCGCAACTGCGCGAGACGCGCCTGTACGCGCGGGTCGCTGAACGTCAGCTTCTCCATCTCCTTGCAGCTGACGCACCAGTCCGCATAGAAATCCAGCATGGCGGGGCGCGCGGCGTCGGCAACGGCCTGGTCGAGTTGCGCGGAGGAATTGACCGGCGCAAATTTAAGCGCGTCGTCCTGGGCAGCGTCCGGCGCAGTGCCTGAACTGGCTGTTTCCATGGCGCCCCCCCGCGCGGCGAGCACGGCAAGCGGCTTGAGCGGATCCGTCGATCCGGCTGCGAGCCCCACCAGCAGGGCAGCCGCCCAGATGCCCAGCGCCATGCCGAGGCCGCGCCGCACACGTGGCCACAACGCGCTGCCGGCAGCCGGCGAGAACAGTCCGAGCGCCGCTGCCGCGACGAGCAGCCACAGCGCGACCAGGACCATCCGCGCGACCGCGCCAAGCACCGGCCAGACAATCCAGAGCGCGGCCGCGAGCAGCACCACGCCGAAGAACACCTTCACGCTGTCCATCCACGCACCGGCGCGCGGCAACAGCGTCCCCGCTCCGAGCCCGATGATCAGCAGCGGCACACCAAGCCCGATGCCCATTGAAAAGAGCGCCGCGCCACCGAGCACCGCGTTGCCGGTATGCGCGATAAATGCCAGCACGGCGAATAGCGGCGCGGTCATGCAGGCGCCCACCACGAGCGCCGATAGCGCCCCCATGAGGGCAACAGCAACGAATTTGCCGCCGGCACGGCCTTGCGACGCGCGCGACGCGCCGTCCTGCCAACGCTGCGGCAGCGCGATGTCGTAGCCGGCGATCAGCGCGACCGCAAAGCCGGTCAGCAGAAGCGCGAACGCGCCTAGCACCCACGGGTTTTGCAGCCACGCACCGAGGCTCTGGCCGACCAGTGCGGCGGCAATCCCGAGGACCGTATAGACGAGCGCCATGCCGATCACATAGGAGAGCGACAGCGCGAATCCGCGCGCACGGGTCACGCGCGCGCCCTCTCCGATGATGATGGCCGACAGGATCGGGATCATCGGGTACGAGCAAGGCAGCAGGCTCAGCACGGCGCCGGCGACGAAGAACAGACCGATGATCGCCAGGAAGCTGCCGCCCTGGAGCAGCGATTGAGCGTAGTCCGCGCTGGTCGCGCGTTCGTACCACGACGACGTCCCGGCGGCCTGGGGCGCGGCGCCCGAACCCGCCGGCTCAAGCGCGGCCCCGGCTACGTGATAGACATGTTCCATCGGCGGGTAGCAGATGCCCGCGTCCGCGCATCCTTGCGACGTCACGACAAGGTCGAATGGCCCTGTGGCCTGATCGACAGGGATCCGGATCGTCAGCGCATTGCGGTAAGTCTCGACATTCTTGCCGAACGTCTGATCGAACTTGATATGCCCGGGCGGCAATTGCGGGGCGCCGAGCGTCGCCGTTCCGTCGCGGGTCGCGAACGCGAAACGCTCGCGGTACAGGTAATAACCGTCCGCAATCTGGAAATGAACCAGCACCGACCCCGGTTGCTCGTTGGCGCTGAACCGGAACGCCACTGAGGGGTCGAGAAAATCGTCTGCCGCCTGGGCAACTCCCGCGCCTAACAAGGCCAGCAGGGTCGCGAAGCAGAGAATCAGGGCATGCAGTACACCGCACTGCCGCCGTTGCAAACCGTTAAACATGGATCGGGCGTTGAGTTTCGGCGACGACCCACTGACCGTAAGACGCAGCGGCCGTCGCTTGCCATGACAGAATTTCAGGGGTCTCGTACGGGTGCTGCTGCTGAATGAACTGTTCGAGTTCCGCGGCACGCGCGACGCTGGTTTTGAACAACAACTGGATCTCTTCTCCGGACTCGACGCTGCCCTGCCAGTGATAACTGGAATGCACGCTTGCCTGTTCGCTCACGCAGGCCGCAAGGCGCGCGTCGAGCGCCCCCGCCGCGAGTGCGCGAGCCGTATCCCGGTCGGGGACGGTGGTCAGCATCAGCGTCACGATCACGCTCACAAGCGGCTCCGGCGAAGACAACATAGATCTCCCGCTATCGTATCACCCGCGCCGAGCCGCCGCTGACACCGGGCGTACGCGCCGTCCGCGAGTCCGTCCGCCCCCGCGAATCACCGGGATGCGCCGCAAACACCGGAACGGCTGCACAAAAACAAAAAAGCCAGGCATAAGCCTGGCCTTTCAGCGGCAGCGGAACGCTTATTCCGCTTCCTGCACGTCCGCCGTTTCCTCGACTTCCGGACGGTCCAGCAGTTCGACCAGCGCCATCGGCGCGTTGTCGCCCACGCGGAAGCCGAACTTCAGGATGCGCAGGTAGCCGCCCGGGCGGTTCGCGAAACGCGGACCCAGAACGTCGAACAGCTTCGTGACCGAATCGCGGTCGCGCAGGCGATTGAACGCGAGACGGCGGTTCGCGAGCGACGGCTTCTTGCCGAGCGTGATCAGCGGCTCGACGACCTTGCGGAGTTCTTTCGCCTTCGGGAGCGTGGTCTTGATGACTTCGTGCTCGATCAGCGAGTTGGACATGTTACGGAGCATTGCCAGACGGTGGCTGCTCGTGCGGTTCAGTTTCCGCAGACCATGACGGTGACGCATTTCAGTTCCTTCGATTCAAAGTTTTAATCCAGCTCTTCTATCGCACTGATGCAGGGATGCGCCTGCGAGTGCACGGGCCGGTAGCGAAAAATGCCAAGACGCGGATTTTACGGGAAAGTCCGCGTCCTGGCCACGGGATACGGCGGCAGCGCGCAGCGCGCGCCTGTCGCCGAACGGCGCAATTACTTGTCGAGACCTGCCGGCGGCCAGTTCTCGAGCTTCATGCCGAGCGTCAGGCCACGCGAAGCCAGAACTTCCTTGATTTCGTTCAGCGACTTGCGGCCGAGGTTCGGTGTCTTCAGCAGCTCGTTTTCGGTACGCTGGATCAGATCGCCGATGTAGTAGATGTTCTCGGCCTTCAGGCAGTTCGCGGAACGCACCGTCAGTTCGAGATCGTCCACCGGACGCAGCAGGATCGGATCGATCTGCGGGGCGCGCGACGGCGCTTCCGCAGCGGCTTCCGTGCCTTCCAGCGCGGCGAATACCGACAGCTGGTCGACGAGGATGCGCGCCGACTGGCGAATCGCTTCTTCAGGCGAGATCACGCCGTTCGTCTCGATGTTCATGACGAGCTTGTCGAGGTCGGTGCGCTGTTCGACACGCGCGCTTTCGACGGCGTAGCTCACGCGGCGAACCGGCGAGAACGACGCATCCAGCACGATACGGCCGATGATCTTGGCCGTTTCCTCGCCATACCGGCGCACGTTGCCCGGCACATAGCCGCGGCCCTTTTCGACCTTGATCTGCACGTCGAGCTTGCCGCCTTTCGACAGATGCGCGATCACGTGATCCGGATTGATCACTTCGCAATCGTGCGCGAGCTCGATGTCACCGGCGGTGACGACGCCTTCACCTTCCTTGCGCAGCGTAACCGTCACTTCGTCACGGTTATGCAGCTTGAACACGACGCCCTTCAGATTCAGCAGCAGGTTGACCACATCCTCTTGCACACCGTCGAGCGTCGAATACTCGTGCACGACACCTGCGATCGTCACTTCGGTCGGCGCGTAGCCCACCATCGACGACAGCAGGACGCGCCGGAGCGCATTGCCCAAGGTGTGGCCATAACCGCGTTCAAACGGCTCCATGACCACTTTCGCGTGGCTCTCGCCAAGCGACTCAACTGCGATGATCTTGGGCTTCAACAAACTCGTTTGCATAGGTTTTCCTTTTCAATACCCTCGGCTCGTTACACCGATAAGGCTGACCGGTCACAACCTGAAAATAAACAGCCGGGACTGCCCGTTGCCTCACGCAATCAGGGTGCCCCGGCTGCCAATCCGATTAGCGCGAATACAGTTCGACGATCAGGCTTTCGTTGATGTCGCCAGCGATGTCGCTGCGCTCCGGCTTCTGCTTGAACGTGCCTTCAAACTTCTTCGCATCGACAGCGACCCAGATCGGCATGCCGCTCTGCTCGGCGAGCGACAGCGCTTCGAGAATGCGCGCCTGCTTCTTCGCCTGCTCGCGCACGGCGACGACGTCGCCGGCCTTCACTTGCAGCGACGGGATGTTGGCGACCTGACCGTTCACCGTGATCGCCTTGTGGCTCACGAGCTGGCGCGCTTCAGCGCGGGTCGAGCCGAAGCCCATGCGATAGACGACGTTGTCGAGACGCGATTCGAGCAGCTGCAGCAGGTTTTCGCCGGTGTTGCCCTTCAGGCGGTCGGCTTCCGCGAAGTAGCGACGGAACTGGCGTTCGAGCACGCCATAGATCCGCTTGACCTTCTGCTTCTCGCGCAGCTGGGTGCCGTAGTCCGACGTGCGCGCACCCGAGGTGCGGCCGTGCTGGCCAGGCTTGCTGTCGAGCTTGCATTTGTCGGCGAGCGAACGGCGAGCGCTTTTCAGGAAGAGATCGGTGCCTTCACGGCGGGACAGCTTGGCCTTCGGGCCGATATAACGTGCCACGTTGATTCCTTCGATAATTGATCACGCAGCCTTGCGACTGCGCTAGTCCGCACCCTTTGGGCCGAACGGTGGACTTAGCAATTCAGTAACGCACACAGCCTGTCGTCACCGGGAAGCGACCCGGGGGCAACAGGCGCAGAAACAAGCACGAACGCAACGTATCAGATACGGCGACGCTTCGGCGGACGGCAACCGTTGTGCGGCACCGGCGTCACGTCGGAGATCGCGGTGATCTTAATACCAAGACCATGCAACGCGCGCACCGCGGACTCACGGCCAGGGCCCGGGCCCTTGATCCGCACTTCGAGGTTCTTCACGCCGTATTCCATCGCCACGCGGCCGGCCGACTCGGCTGCCACCTGGGCTGCGAACGGGGTCGACTTGCGCGAGCCCTTGAAGCCCTGGCCGCCCGACGTTGCCCACGCCAGCGCATTGCCCTGACGGTCGGTAATCGTGATGATGGTGTTGTTGAACGACGCGTGAACGTGAACCACGCCCTCGGCGACGTTCTTCTTGACCTTCTTGCGAACGCGTTGCGCCGCGGTGTTGTTCGAAGCCTTAGCCATTACGTTTTCCTGTAACTGTCAGTTCCGCTTACTTCTTCAGCGCGGCTGCTGCACGGCGCGGACCCTTGCGCGTGCGGGCATTCGTACGGGTGCGCTGACCGCGCAGGGGCAGACCCTTGCGATGGCGCACGCCGCGGTAGCAGCCGAGGTCCATCAGGCGCTTGATGTTCATCGTGACTTCACGGCGCAGATCGCCTTCCACGACGAACTTGCCCACTTCTTCACGCAGTTTCTCGAGATCTGCGTCGGTCAGGTCCTTGACCTTCTTGGAAACCGGCACGCCGGCGGCAACGCAAATGCTGCGCGAGCGGGTGCGGCCGATACCGAAAATTGCCGTCAAGCCGATTTCGGTATGCTGGTGGTTCGGGATGTTAACCCCTGCAATACGAGCCATTGTTTTTCCTCAAACTAAGAGCGCAAGCAAAAGCGCGGCCAGTCAGCCTTGACGCTGTTTGTGGCGCGGATCAGAGCTGCAAATCACGCGCACAACGCCTTTGCGCTTGATGATCTTGCAATTGCGGCAAATGCGCTTAACCGATGCCATCACTTTCATGATATTACCCTTTTTTCAAATCACTTCGCCCGGAACACGATCCGCGCACGCGACAGATCGTAAGGCGTCAATTCAACCGTCACCTTGTCGCCCGGCAGGATGCGGATGTAGTGCATGCGCATCTTGCCGGATATGTGTCCCAATACGACATGGCCGTTTTCCAGCTTCACCCTGAAGGTAGCATTAGGCAGGTTTTCAATGACTTCACCCTGCATCTGGATCACATCGTCTTTGGCCATAAGTCCTTTCAACGCATCGGGACGCCGCCGCCCTTGAAATTGGCTTTCTTCAGCAGCGACTCATACTGTTGCGACATAACGTACGACTGCACCTGTGCCATGAAATCCATTGTGACGACAACAATGATCAGCAGCGACGTTCCACCAAAATAAAACGGCACGTTCCAGCGCAGCACCAGAAACTCCGGCAGCAGGCAGACGAACACGATATAGATCGCACCAGCCAGCGTCAGACGCGTGAGGATGCGGTCGATATATCGCGCGGTCTGATCGCCCGGACGAATGCCCGGAACGAACGCGCCGCTCTTTTTCAGGTTATCGGCCGTTTCCCTGCTGTTAAACACCAGAGCAGTGTAGAAGAAGCAGAAAAAGACGATCGCCAGTGCGTACAGCAACACATAGACCGGCTGCCCCGGCTTGAGCGCGTCTGCAACGTTGTGCAGCGTGTCCGCAAACCAGCTATGACGCGACCCCGAACTGAACCAGTTCAGAATGGTCGCCGGGAACAGAATGATCGACGATGCGAAGATCGGCGGGATCACGCCCGACATATTCAGCTTCAACGGCAGATGCGACGACTGGCCACCGTAAATCTTGTTGCCGACCTGGCGCTTCGCGTAGTTCACGAGAATCTTGCGCTGGCCCCGTTCGATGAACACGACCACGTACGTCACCGCCGCAATCAGGGCGACCACGATAATCGCCGAGAACGGCCCCATCGATCCGGTACGCACCAGTTCGAACAGGCCGCCGATCGCGTTCGGGAATCCTGCCGCAATCCCGCCGAAGATGATGATCGAGATCCCGTTGCCCAGCCCGCGCTCCGTGATCTGCTCGCCGAGCCACATCAGGAACATCGTGCCCGTCACCAGCGTCACGACTGTCGTCAAACGAAACACCATGCCCGGATCCAGCACGAGGCCGGGCTGATTTTCCAGCGCCACCGCAATGCCGAACGCCTGGAAAGTCGCCAGCACGACCGTGAAGATCCGCGTGTATTGCGTGATCTTGCGCTGTCCCGCCTGGCCTTCCTTCTTCAACGCTTCCATCTGCGGTGACACGATCGCCATCAGCTGCATGATGATCGATGACGAGATGTACGGCATGATGCCCAGCGCGAAAATCGTGAACCGCGACAGCGCGCCGCCCGAGAACATGTTGAACATGCCCAGGATACCGCCGGCCTGGCTCTGGAACAGCTTCGCCAGCTGGTCCGGATCGATACCCGGAACCGGAATGTGCGCGCCGATCCGGTAGACGACCAGCGCCAGCAGCAGAAACACTGCCCGCCGACGCAGATCGCCGAACTTCGCCGCGCCGCGACCGGGTTTTGCGAGACTCGGACTGTTAGCCAAGTACCTTCTCCGATGCAAATGCTAGTGACGGCAACCGACTTGCTCGTTACTCGGCAAAGGAACCGCCTGCTGCTTCGATCGCAGCACGCGCACCCTTCGTCGCACCCAGACCCTTCACAACGATCTTGCGCTTCAGCTCGCCGGTAGCGATGATCTTCACGCTACGGATCAGTTCGCCCACGAGGCCCGCTTGCTTCAGCGCCAGCAGATCGATCTCGTCGACCGGCAGCTTTTCCAGATCCGCCAGGCGCACTTCACCGACGAATTCCTTCGTCAGCGACGTGAAACCTCGCTTCGGCAGGCGACGTTGCAGCGGCATTTGACCGCCTTCGAAGCCCACTTTGTGGAAGCCGCCCGAACGCGACTTCTGACCCTTGTGACCGCGGCCAGCCGTCTTGCCGAGACCCGAACCGATACCACGACCCACGCGACGTTTTGCGTGCTTCGAGCCTTCGGCCGGCTTCAGGTTATTCAATTCCATTATCAGCTCCTTGAGTCCTGGTCAGCCGCTTAGCTGATGACCTTCACGAGGTACGAGACCTTGTTGATCATGCCGCGCACCGCCGGCGTATCCTGCAGCTCGCTGACCGAGTTCAGGCGGCGCAGGCCGAGGCCGCGCACCGTCGCACGATGCGACTCGCGAGTCCCGATCAGGCTCTTGACGAGCTGAACCTTCACAGTTTTATCAGACATGGTGTCCACCTTTAGCCCAGAATTTCTTCGACGGACTTGCCACGCTTCGCGGCGATGTCGGCCGGCGTAGACTGCTTGCGCAGACCGTCGAGCGTTGCGCGAACCAGGTTGTACGGGTTCGTCGAACCGTGGCTCTTGGCCACCACGTTCTGCACACCCATCACGTCGAACACCGCGCGCATCGGGCCACCCGCGATCACGCCGGTACCGTCCTTCGCCGGAGCGAGCAGAACCATCGACGCGCCGTGCTTGCCGTGCACTTCGTGTTGCAGCGTGCCGTTTTTCAGCGGCACCTTGAACATGTTGCGGCGAGCCTGCTCCATTGCCTTCTGGACGGCGACCGGCACTTCCTTGGCCTTGCCCTTGCCCATGCCCACGCGGCCGTCACCGTCGCCGACCACGGTCAGTGCGGCGAAACCGAGAATCCGGCCGCCCTTCACCACCTTGGTCACGCGGTTGACCGAAATCATCTTTTCGCGAAGGCCGTCGTCGCGTTCGTCAGCCTGAACTTTCGCTTGCATCTTTGCCATGACGAATTCTTCCCTTAGAACTTGAGTCCGGCTTCGCGCGCCGCATCAGCCAGCGCTTTCACGCGGCCGTGGTAACGGAAACCCGAACGGTCGAAGGCGACGGATTCGATGCCGGCAGCCTTGGCCTTCTCGGCGATACGCTTGCCGATCAGCGTGGCCGCGGCGACGTTGCCGCCCTTGCCCGACTGGTCAGCCAGTTGCGCACGCACTTCGGCTTCAAGCGTCGATGCGCTGGCGAGCACCTTCGTGCCGCACGGCGAAAACACCTGCGCGTAGATGTGCGTGTTCGTGCGATGCACGGCCAGACGCGCGACCTGCAGCTCAGCGATCTTGAGACGCGTCTGACGAGCGCGGCGCAGGCGAGATTGAGTCTTATCCATGATTGCGCACCCTTACTTCTTCTTCGTTTCTTTGAGGATCACAACCTCGTCGGCATAGCGCACGCCCTTGCCCTTGTAGGGCTCCGGCGGACGATAGCCGCGGACTTCCGCCGCGACCTGGCCGACCTGCTGCTTGTTGATCCCCTTGATCACGATTTCGGTTTGCGACGGGGTTTCGGCCTTGATGCCAGCCGGCATCTGGTGCACCACCGGGTGCGAGAAACCCAGCGACAGATTCAGCTTGTCGCCTTGCGCCTGCGCACGATAGCCGACGCCTACCAGCGTCAGCTTGCGCTCGAAACCCTTCGTCACGCCGTTCACCATGTTCGCCACCAGTGCGCGCATCGTGCCCGACATCGCATTTGCTTCCCGGCTGCCGTCGACCGGCTCGAACTTCAGCGTGCCGTTGTCGTTGACCGCCTTCACCAGACGGTTGGCCTTCTGGCTGATCGTGCCCAACGGACCCTTGACCGTGATCAGGTCGTCGCTCAGCGCCACTTCTGCGCCTTGCAGCACGATCGGGCTTTTACCTACTCGAGACATGTTTCTCTCCTTTCGGCCTTAAGCGACGTAGCAGATGACTTCGCCGCCCACGCCCGTTGCGCGCGCCTTGCGGTCCGTCATCACACCCTTCGGGGTCGACACGATGGCAACACCGAGGCCGTTCATGACCACGGGGATGTCGTTACGGCCGCGGTACACGCGCAGACCGGGCTTCGAGACGCGCTCGATGCGCTCGATGACCGGACGGCCGGCGTAGTACTTCAACACAATGTTCAACTCCGATTTCGCACCTTCGGTCTTCACCGCGAAATCGTCGATATAGCCTTCGTCCTTCAGGACCTGCGCGATCGCAACCTTCACCTTCGACGAGGGCATCTGCACCGAAACTTTCTCGACCATCTGCGCATTGCGGATGCGAGTCAGCATGTCGGCGATAGGATCACTCATGCTCATTTATGTTTCTCCTATTACCAGCTCGCCTTCGTCAGGCCAGGGATTTCGCCGCGGAACGCGATTTCGCGAATCTTGTTACGCGCAAGGCCGAATTTACGGAACGTACCGCGCGGACGACCCGTGATCGCACAGCGATTGCGCTTGCGCGTCGGGTTGGAATTGCGCGGCAGTTGCTGCAGTTCGAGACGGGCTGCGTAGTGCTCTTCTTCGGACTTGCTCATGTCGCCGATGATCGCCTTCAGCGCAGCACGCTTTCCAGCGTACTTGGCGGCGAGGCGAGCACGCTTCTTTTCACGTTCAATCAGTGCCAGTTTAGCCACGGTAACCTCAGTTTCTGAACGGGAACTTGAAGCTGGCGAGCAGTGCCTTTGCTTCGTCGTCGGTCTTCGCGGTCGTCGTGATGCTGATGTTCAGCCCACGCAGCGCGTCGATCTTGTCGTAGTCGATTTCGGGGAAAATGATCTGCTCTTTCACGCCGATGTTGTAGTTGCCACGACCATCGAATGCACGGCCCGACACGCCACGGAAGTCGCGCACGCGGGGCAGCGCGACCGTCACGAAACGGTCGAGGAATTCGTACATCGCACGGCCACGCAGCGTGACCATTGCGCCGATCGGGTAACCCTGACGGATCTTGAAGCCAGCGATTGCCTTGCGCGCCTTCGTCACGACCGGCTTCTGGCCGGCGATCTTCGTGAGGTCGCCCACGGCGTTTTCGATGATCTTCTTGTCGGCTACCGCTTCGCCAAGACCCATGTTCAGGGTGATCTTGGTGATGCGCGGCACTTCCATCACGGACTTGTAACCGAACTTCTCGATGAGGCCGGGTACAACCTTCTCTTTGTAAAACTCTTGCAAACGAGCCATTTTTATACTCCGCAGCGTCAGGCGCTCAGCTCGGCACCGGTCGTCTTCAGGTAGCGAACCTTCTTGCCACCTTCGACCTTGATGCCAACGCGCGATGGCTTGCCATTCGCGTCGACCAGTGCGACGTTCGAAATTTGCAGCGGCATCGTCTTGGCTTCCACACCGCCGGTCGTACCCTTCATCGGGTTCGGCTTGACGTGCTTCTTGACGAGGTTGACACCCTCGACCGTCACGCGGCCTTCGCCAACGGCCAGCACAACGCCGCGCTTGCCTTTGTCCTTGCCAGTGGTGACGATGACTTCGTCACCCTTGCGAATCTTGTTCATCGCGACTCCTTACAGCACTTCCGGCGCGAGCGAGACGATCTTCATGAATCGTTCGCTGCGCAGCTCACGCGTGACGGGCCCGAAGATACGGGTGCCAATAGGCTCGAGCTTGGTGTTCAGCAGCACGGCGGCATTGCCGTCGAACTTGATCAGCGAGCCGTCCTGACGACGCACGCCCTTGGCGGTACGAACCACCACGGCGTTGTAGATTTCGCCTTTCTTCACGCGCCCGCGCGGCGTTGCTTCCTTGACGGTCACCTTGATGATGTCGCCAATGCTGGCATAACGACGCTTCGAGCCGCCGAGCACCTTGATGCACATGACTTCACGCGCACCCGTGTTGTCGGCCACTTCAAGCCGAGTTTCGGTCTGGATCATGGTTTATCTTTCCCAACTTAATCCGGCCACGCCACCATGGCATGCCCGGTCAGTCTTGGTCCCGTCAGCCGATCGGCTGCTTGGGTTAGAACAGCAGCGACGGCAAACGACACCCGCCATCGCAATCCGGTGAATCCGCCGGCGCAGGCTGGCGCCTGAACCGCTTCCCCCACCAACTTCGCCCGCGACAGGGCTCCCACAAAGAGGGAAGACCGGGATTATAACAAATAATCCCGGTCTTGCAAGCGAAACTTACTGCGATTTCAACTACTTCGACAGCTTTCTGACGTCAGATCACGCGTGCGGCTTCGACCAGACGCGACACCACCCACGCTTTCGTCTTCGAAATCGGACGCGTTTCCTGAATTTCGACGAGGTCGCCCTCGTTATAGGTGTTCGCGTCGTCGTGGGCGTGGTACTTCTTCGAACGCACGACGTATTTGCCGTAGATCGGGTGCTTCACGCGGTGCTCGACCAGCACGGTAACGGTCTTGTCCATCTTGTTGCTGACGACCTTGCCGACCAGCGTCCGCTTGAGCGAGGTTTTCACGCTATCGTTCATTTCTGGTTCGCCTTCTCAGTCAGGACGGTCCGCACACGTGCGATGTCGCGACGGACCTTCTTCAGCTGGCTCGTGTTCGTGAGCTGCTGGGTCGCAAGCTGCATGCGCAGGCCGAATTGCGCCTTCAACAGGTCCGACAGCTCCTTGTTGAGCGCGGCCTTATCTTTCTGGTGAAGTTCGGAAGCCTTCATCATTTGCTCCTTAGGCGCCCAACTGACGAACGATGAAGCTCGTCTTCAGCGGCAGCTTGGCTGCAGCCAGACGAAACGCTTCACGCGCCAGTTCTTCGGTTACGCCGTCCATTTCGTACAGCATCTTGCCCGGTTGAATCTCGGCGACGTAGTACTCCGGGTTACCCTTACCGTTACCCATACGTACTTCTGCCGGCTTGGTCGAGATCGGCTTGTCCGGGAAAATGCGGATCCAGATACGGCCGCCACGCTTGATGTGACGGGTCATCGCACGACGCGCCGCTTCAATCTGACGCGCGGTCAGACGACCGCGACCGATCGCCTTCAGACCGAACTCACCGAACGACACCGCGTTGCCGCGGGTGGCGATACCGGTGTTACGACCCTTTTGCTCTTTGCGATACTTTCTGCGTTTCGGTTGCAGCATCGTTATTCTCCCGTCTTCCCGTCGCCGCCGGCACCGCCAGCGCGACGGGGCGCGCCACGGCGCGCACCTGCCGGACCGCCACCTTCACCATCGCGACGCGGACGGCGATCGCCACCCGGACGCGCGTTACGGCGCGGACGCTTTTCCTCAGCGACTTCTTCCACCACCGGGGCGTCGTTGCGGCCAAGGGTGTCGCCCTTGTAGACCCACACCTTCACGCCGATGATGCCGTACGTCGTCTTGGCTTCCGACGTTGCGTAGTCGATGTCGGCGCGCAGCGTGTGCAGGGGCACGCGACCTTCGCGATACCACTCCGTACGCGCGATTTCGATGCCGTTCAGACGGCCCGCGCTCATGATCTTGATGCCCTGGGCACCCAGACGCATCGCGTTCTGCATCGCGCGCTTCATCGCGCGACGGAACATGATCCGGCGCTCGAGCTGCTGCGTGATCGAATCGGCGATCAGTTGCGCATCGGTTTCCGGCTTGCGAATTTCTTCGATGTTGACGTGAACCGGAACGCCCATGCGCTTCTGCAGTTCCGACTTCAGCAGTTCGATGTCTTCGCCCTTCTTGCCGATCACGACACCCGGACGCGAGCTGAAAATCGTGATGCGCGCATTCTTGGCCGGACGCTCGATGACGACACGCCCCACCGATGCGTTCTTCAGCTTCTTCTTCAGGTATTCACGAACACCGATGTCTTCCTGCAACATCGCCGCGAAATTGTTGTTGTTCGCGTACCAGCGCGACGCCCAATTGCGGCTGACGGCCAAACGGAAGCCAGTCGGATGAATTTTCTGTCCCATCGTATGACCCCTTAATTCCCGACCGTCACAGTGATGTGACAGGATTGCTTCTCAATGCGGTTGCCGCGGCCTTTCGCGCGCGCGGTGAAACGCTTGAGCGACGCAGCCTTGTCGACGTAGATGCTCTTGATCTTGAGCTCGTCGATATCGGCGCCTTCGTTGTGCTCCGCATTCGCGATCGCCGACAGCACGACCTTTTTCACGATGCCAGCCGCCTTCTTCGGCGAGAACGTCAGAACGTTCAGCGCCTTGTCGACCGGCAAACCGCGGATCTGGTCAGCCACAAGGCGCGTTTTCTGCGCCGAGATGCGGGCACCGCGATGAATTGCTTTCACTTCCATCTTGATTGCCCCTTATTTCTTGGCCTTCTTGTCGGCCGCGTGACCCTTGAACGTCCGGGTCAGTGCGAACTCGCCAAGCTTGTGGCCGACCATGTTTTCCGTGACATACACCGGAACGTGTTGACGGCCGTTGTGCACGGCGATCGTCAGACCGATGAAGTCCGGCAGGATCGTCGAGCGGCGCGACCAGGTCTTGATCGGTTTCTTGTCGCGCGATGCTGCAGCCGCCTCAACCTTCTTCAGCAAATGGGCGTCGCAGAACGGACCTTTTTTAACAGAACGTGCCATTGCCTACTCCTTAACGCTTGTGACGGCGCTGGACGATCATCGTCGTCGTGCGCTTGTTGCTGCGGGTGCGATAACCCTTCGTCGGCGTGCCCCACGGGCTCACCGGATCGCGACCTGCAGCCGTGCGGCCTTCACCACCACCGTGCGGGTGATCGATCGGGTTCATTGCAACGCCGCGCACCGTCGGACGGATACCGCGCCAGCGGTTCGCGCCGGCCTTGCCGATCTGGCGCAGGCTGTGCTCTTCGTTACCCACTTCGCCGATGGTTGCACGGCACTCGACGTGCACGCGGCGAATTTCACCCGAACGCAGACGAACCTGCGCGTACGTGCCTTCGCGCGCCAGCAGCATGGCAGACGTACCGGCCGAACGCGCCATTTGCGCGCCCTTGCCCGGCAGCATCTCGATGCAATGAATCGTCGTACCGACCGGGATGTTGCGGATCGGCAGCGTGTTGCCTGCGCGGATCGGCGCTTCCGAACCGGACATCAGTTGCTGGCCGACCGTCACGCCCTTCGGCGCGATGATGTAACGGCGCTCGCCGTCGGCGTACAGAACCAGCGCAATGTTCGCGCTACGGTTCGGGTCGTACTCGAGACGTTCGACCTTGGCCGGAATGCCGTCCTTCGTGCGACGAAAATCGATCACGCGATAGTGGTGCTTGTGGCCGCCACCCTTATGACGCGTCGTGATGTGGCCGTTGTTGTTGCGGCCGGCGGTCGAGCTTTGCGAGTCGAGCAGCGGCGCGTACGGCTTGCCCTTGTGCAACTCCTTGTTGACCACCTTGACCATCGCGCGGCGACCCGGCGAAGTCGGCTTAACTTTAACGATTGCCATGATTACTTGGCCTCCGCTTCGAAGTTGATTTCCTGGCCGGGCTTCAGGCAGACGTACGCCTTCTTCACGTCCTTGCGCTTGCCGTTGAAACGGCCGAAACGCTTGGCCTTGCCCTTGGCAACCAGCACGTTGACGGAATCGACTTCGACCTTGAACATCAGTTCGACGGCGGCCTTCACTTCCTGCTTCGTGGCGTCCGGCGCAACTTCGAACACAACCTGCTCATGCTTGTCGGCAACCAGCGTCGCCTTTTCGGAGATCACCGGCGCGAGCAGGACCTGCATCAAACGATGATCGTTCTTGCGAATCTCGCTCATGACAGCAACTCCTCGATCTGGGCGACCGCAGCCTTCGTGATCAGCACTTTCTTGAAGTAGATCAGCGACAGCGGGTCGGCGTAACGCGGCTCGACAACCGCCACATGGGCGAGGTTGCGCGACGCGAGGTACAGGTTCTCGTCAACCGTGTCGGTGATGACCAGCACGGAATCGAGGCCCATTGCCTTGAATTTTTCGGCCAGCAGCCTGGTTTTCGGCGCTTCGATCGTCAGTTCGTCGACCACCGAGATGCGGCCTTCGCGAGCCAGCTGCGAGAAGATCGAGCAGAGGCCTGCGCGATGCATCTTCTTGTTGACCTTTTGCGCGAAGTTTTCTTCCGGCGAATTCGGGAAGATACGACCACCGCCGCGCCACAGCGGGCTCGACGACATACCGGCACGCGCACGACCCGTACCCTTCTGGCGCCACGGCTTCTTGGTGGTGTGCTTGACCTGCTCGCGGTCTTTCTGCGCACGGTTGCCGCTGCGGGCGTTCGCCTGGTAGGCGACGACGATCTGGTGAATCAGCGCTTCGTTGTAGTCGCGGCCGAACACTGCGTCCGACGCGTTCACGCCCGCACCTTCCTGACCGTTCGCATTCAGGAGCTTCAGTTCCATTATTTCGCTCCTTTCTCGGCACGCGCCTTCACAGCGGGCGTCACGAACACCTTGCCACCCTTGGCGCCCGGAACGGCACCCTTGACCAGCAGCAGCTTGCGGTCAGCGTCGATGCGAGCGATTTCGAGATTCTGCACGGTAACGGTTTCGTCACCCATGTGACCCGTCATCCGCTTGCCCGGGAACACACGACCCGGATCCTGCGCCATACCGATCGAGCCCGGCACGTTGTGCGAACGCGAGTTGCCGTGCGAGGCGCGGCCCGAGCTGAAGTTGTAGCGCTTGATGGTACCGGCGTAGCCCTTACCGATCGACGTGCCCTGCACATCGACCTTCTGGCCTACTTCGAACAGATCAACGCCGATCACGGCGCCGCTCGAGAGCTCGGCAGCCTTGGCGGCATCGATCTTGAATTCTTTGAGGATTTCACCGGCTTGCACGCCGGCTTTGGCGAGATGCCCTGCCAGCGGCTTCGTCACGCGCGAAGCACGACGCGCACCGAAAGCAACCTGAACGGCCGTGTAGCCGTCGGATTCAACAGTCTTGATCTGCGTCACGCGGTTGTCGGACACGTCCAGCACGGTGACAGGGATCGAATCCCCTTCAGCCGTGAAGATACGGGTCATGCCAACCTTGCGACCTACGAGTCCAAGGCTCATCGTTTTCTCCATTCCCGACTGCGATTGGTCGGGGCTAATTTACAAAATACCGGCTGCCCGGGAGGCAACGTACACCGGCTTTTTTGCGCAAATGCGCGAAAAGCCTAGCATTATAGCGAGGCCTTTCGTTTTTCGCAAGCAATCAATGACTTAGCGATGTCCGATTGGACGGACATCGGCTGGAAGCCTTACTGCAGCTTGATTTCCACGTCCACGCCGGCCGGCAGGTCGAGCTTCATCAGCGCGTCGACGGTCTTGTCCGTCGGGTCGACGATGTCCATCAGGCGCAGGTGGGTACGGATTTCGAGCTGATCGCGCGACGTCTTGTTCACGTGCGGCGAGCGCAGGATGTCGAAACGCTGAATGCGCGTCGGCAGCGGCACCGGACCACGGACGATCGCGCCAGTCCGCTTCGCGGTGTCGACGATTTCGGCAGCCGACTGGTCGATCAGACGGTAGTCGAAAGCCTTCAGGCGAATACGGATTTTCTGGTTTTGCATGACGAATTCCTTCAAAAGAGCGAGGCGGTATTGCGCCGCCGATGAGCAAAAGAGCGTAGGTTCGGGCGCCCGCCTGGAGGCGGATGCCCGAACCCGGGCACCACGTACTGCTACTGCGACCCTCGATTTTACTCGATGATCTTGGCGACGACACCTGCGCCGACGGTACGACCGCCTTCACGGATGGCGAAACGCAGACCTTCTTCCATCGCGATCGGCGCGATCAGCTTCACCGTGATCGACACATTGTCGCCCGGCATCACCATTTCCTTGTCCTTCGGCAGCTCGATCGAGCCCGTCACGTCTGTCGTACGGAAGTAGAACTGCGGACGGTAGTTGTTGAAGAACGGCGTGTGACGGCCGCCCTCATCCTTGCTCAGCACGTACACCTCAGCCGTGAAGTGCGTGTGCGGCGTGATCGAACCCGGCTTCGCCAGCACCTGCCCGCGCTCCACGTCTTCGCGCTTCGTGCCGCGCAGCAGGATACCCACGTTGTCGCCCGCCTGACCCTGGTCGAGCAGCTTGCGGAACATCTCCACGCCCGTGCAGGTCGTCTTCACCGTCGGCTTGATCCCGACAATCTCGATTTCCTCGCCGACCTTCACCACCCCGCGCTCCACCCGGCCCGTCACCACCGTGCCCCGACCCGAGATCGAGAACACGTCTTCCACAGGCATCAGGAACGCACCGTCCACCGCACGCTCCGGCGTCGGAATGTACGTATCCAGCGCGTCCGCCAGGTTCATGATCGCCACTTCGCCCAGCTCGCCCTTGTCGCCTTCCAGCGCCAGCTTGGCCGAACCCTTGATGATCGGCGTGTCGTCGCCCGGAAAGTCGTACTTCGACAGCAGCTCGCGCACTTCCATTTCCACCAGCTCGAGCAGTTCCGCGTCGTCCACCATGTCGCACTTGTTCAGGAACACGATGATGTACGGCACACCCACCTGGCGCGCCAGCAGAATGTGCTCGCGCGTCTGCGGCATCGGACCGTCCGCGGCCGAGCACACCAGGATCGCGCCGTCCATCTGCGCCGCGCCCGTGATCATGTTCTTCACGTAGTCCGCGTGACCCGGGCAGTCAACGTGCGCGTAGTGACGGTTCGCCGTCTCGTACTCCACGTGCGCCGTGTTGATCGTGATGCCGCGCGCCTTTTCTTCCGGCGCCGCGTCGATCTGGTCGTATGCCTTCGCCTCACCGCCAAACTTCGCCGTCAGCACCGTCGTGATCGCCGCCGTCAGCGTCGTCTTGCCGTGGTCAACGTGACCAATCGTGCCAACGTTCACGTGCGGCTTGGTCCGTTCGAATTTACCTTTTGCCATGTTTCTCTTCTTTCAAAAAAGTTGATCGGTTATGACTTGCCGCGCGATTACTTCGACTTCGCGTTGATGATCGCTTCCGACACGTTGCGCGGAGCTTCAGCATAGTGCTTGAACTCCATCGTGTACGTGGCACGGCCTTGCGTCAGCGAGCGCAGCGACGTGGAGTAGCCGAACATTTCCGACAGCGGCACTTCGGCGCGCACGATCTTGCCGCCGCCCACCATGTCTTCCATGCCCTGGACGATGCCGCGACGACCCGACAGATCGCCCATCACGTTGCCCATGTAGTCTTCCGGCGTCTCGACTTCCACTGCCATCATCGGCTCGAGAATGACCGGGCTCGCCTTGCGCATCGCTTCCTTGAACGCCATCGAACCGGCCATGCGGAATGCGTTTTCGTTCGAGTCGACGTCGTGGTACGAACCGAACGTCAGGTGAACCTTCACGTCGACGACCGGGAAGCCCGCCAGCACGCCAGCCTTCAGCGTTTCCTGGATACCCTTGTCCACCGCCGGAATGTATTCGCGCGGAATCACGCCGCCCTTGATCTCGTCGAGGAACGCGTAGCCCTTGCCCTGCTCGTTCGGCTCGAGCGTAATCACCGCGTGACCGTACTGGCCGCGGCCGCCCGACTGCTTGACGAACTTGCCTTCGACGTCGCTCGCGGTGCTGCGGATCGTTTCGCGATAAGCAACCTGCGGCTTGCCGACGGTCGCCTCGACGCCAAATTCACGCTTCATCCGGTCGACGAGAATTTCGAGGTGCAGTTCGCCCATACCCGAAATGATCGTCTGGCCCGATTCCTCGTCCGTCTGCACGCGGAACGACGGATCTTCCTGCGCGAGGCGGTTCAGCGCGATGCCCATCTTTTCCTGGTCGGCCTTCGTCTTCGGCTCGACGGCCTGCGAGATCACCGGCTCCGGGAACACCATGCGCTCGAGAACGATCGGGTTCGACGGATCGCACAGCGTATCGCCCGTGGTCGCTTCCTTCAGACCCACCGCAGCCGCGATGTCGCCCGCGCGCACTTCCTTGATTTCTTCGCGGTTGTTCGCGTGCATCTGCAGAATACGGCCGAGGCGCTCCTTCTTGTCCTTGGTCGAATTCAGCACGGTGTCGCCTGCATTCACGACGCCCGAATAGACGCGGAAGAAGATCAGCTGGCCGACGAACGGGTCGGTCATGATCTTGAACGCGAGTGCCGAGAACTTCTCGTCGTCGGACGCCCTGCGCTCGGCCGCTTCGCCGCTTTCCAGCTCGCCCTTGACCGGCGGAATGTCGACCGGCGACGGCAGGAAGTCGATGACGGCGTCGAGCATGCGCTGCACGCCCTTGTTCTTGAACGCGGTGCCGCACAGCATCGGCTGGATTTCGCAGGCAATCGTGCGGTCGCGCAGCGCCTTGACGATCTCGGCTTCGCTCAGCTCTTCACCGCCGAGGTACTTTTCCATCAGCTCTTCGCTGGCTTCCGCGGCCGATTCGATCATCTTCTCGCGCCACTCGTTGCAGGTATCCACGAGCTCGGCGGGGATGTCGACGTACTCGAACTTCGTGCCTTGCGACGCTTCGTCCCAGACGATCGCCTTCATCTTCAGGAGGTCGACGACGCCCTTGAAGTTTTCTTCCGAGCCGATCGGCACCACGACCGGCACCGGGTTCGCCTTCAGACGGGTCTTCAGCTGGTCATAGACCTTGAAGAAGTTCGCGCCGGTACGGTCCATCTTGTTGACGAACGCGAGACGCGGCACCTTGTACTTGTTCGCCTGGCGCCACACCGTTTCCGACTGCGGCTGCACGCCGCCCACCGCGCAGTAGACCATGCACGCGCCGTCGAGCACGCGCATCGAGCGCTCGACTTCGATCGTGAAGTCCACGTGCCCCGGGGTGTCGATGATGTTGATCCGGTGCTCGGGATAATTGTTGCCCATGCCCTTCCAGAAGGCGGTGGTCGCAGCGGACGTGATCGTAATGCCACGCTCCTGCTCCTGCTCCATCCAGTCCATGGTAGCGGCGCCGTCGTGAACCTCGCCGATCTTGTGGTTCACACCGGTGTAAAACAGAATGCGCTCGGTCGTCGTCGTCTTGCCGGCGTCGATGTGAGCACTGATACCGATATTGCGGTAGCGCTCGATAGGTGTCTTGCGAGCCACTTTAATCCTCTATGGGGATTGGCATGCCGGGTCGAAAACCCTGCATGCCTTAACACAAACGGGCGAGGCGCCAAATCAGCGCACCCGCCCAGAATTTTTCCGTTAGACCCGGGTTCGGGACGCTTAGAAACGGAAATGCGAGAACGCCTTGTTGGCCTCAGCCATCCGGTGAACTTCGTCGCGCTTCTTCATTGCGCCGCCACGGCCTTCGGCCGCTTCCTGAAGCTCGCCTGCCAGACGCAGGGCCATCGACTTCTCGCTGCGCTTCTTCGCAGCCTCGCGCAACCAACGCATCGCCAATGCCATACGACGCGACGGACGCACTTCGACCGGAACCTGATAGTTCGCACCACCAACGCGGCGGCTCTTCACTTCGACCACCGGCTTCACGTTGTTGAGCGCAACGGTGAACACTTCCAGCGGGTCCTTGCCACCCTTGGTCTGGATCTGTTCAAAAGCGCCGTACACGATACGCTCGGCAACCGACTTCTTGCCCGAGAGCATCAGCACGTTCATGAACTTGGCTACATCTACGTTGCCGAACTTCGGATCCGGCAACACTTCCCGCTTGGGGACTTCGCGACGACGCGGCATGTTTCTTCCTTTAACTTTTCAGTTGGAGCGCTGCACTTCGATGCAACCGCCCCGCGGCCACCAACTAACCCGATTCATCCATGACGACTTACCAGCCTGGTCGGGTGACCACTTACTCGACAGCACCGGCGAATCCGGCACCACCGCCAACACCGCCCTTGCAGGCGACCTGATGCAACGAGCGGCCAGCCCGATTACTTGCCGGCCTTGGCACGCTTCGCGCCGTACTTCGAGCGAGCCTGCTTGCGATCCTTGACGCCCTGGGTATCCAGCGAGCCGCGAACCATGTGGTAACGCACACCCGGCAAGTCCTTCACACGGCCGCCGCGGATCAGCACGACCGAGTGTTCCTGCAGGTTGTGGCCTTCACCACCGATGTACGAAATGACTTCGAAGCCGTTCGTCAGACGAACCTTGGCGACCTTACGCAGCGCCGAGTTCGGCTTCTTCGGCGTCGTGGTGTACACGCGGGTGCACACGCCACGACGCTGGGGGCAGTCCTGCAGGGCCGGACTCTTGCTCTTCGTGGTTTCCGAAGTGCGGCCTTTGCGAACCAGTTGATTGATGGTTGGCATTGTTTATTCCTGAAATTGAACAAAATCGACGCATTTCTTTCTGGGCAAAGCAGAAAAGGTTGCGCATCGAACTCCCGGACCGCGAAACCCGCCAACAGGCGAGTACCGCAAGAACCGGAACCTAGCATAATATTCCGAAAAGATTAAATGAGTCAATAGCTTGCGCGATGCCCGACACGGCGGCAGGCCGCCGGAGCTACTCCGCGGCGATCACGGACAGCAATTCCCAGCCGAAGCGATCGAGCTTGCGGGCACCCATGCCCGGAATCGCCCGCAGGTCCTCGATTGAGGCCGGCTCCGTGCGGGCAATCTCCGCGAGCGTCGCATCGTGGAAGATCACATACGCGGGCACGCCGTCGCTCTTCGCCGTTTCGGTCCGCCAGGCGCGCAGGCGATCCCAGCGCGCGCGTTCGCGCGGCCCCATGCCGATCGTCGGATCGGCCCGCTCGCTGGTGCGGCCGGACGACTGCCGCACGCGCGTCGGCTTCACGTAGCGGCGCATCGTCACGCGCTGCTCGCCCTTGAGCACGGGCTTGCTCGCCTCGGTCAGCACCAGTGAGCCAAAGCCTTCGTGATCGACCGTGAGATAGCCGAAGGCAACCAGTTGCCGGAAAATCGCACGCCACTCCGGCTCGCCGATTGCCGCCCCGATCCCGAACGTGCTCAGCTTCTCGTGCCCGCGTTGCAGGATCTTCTCGCCGCGGTTGCCGCGCAGGATTTCGATCAGATGGCCGGCGCCGAAATGAAATCCGCTTGCGCGCTGCGCACGGAATACACAGGAGAGTGCCATTTGCGCCTCGCGTGTGGCATCCCAGGTATCCGGCGGCTCGAGGCAGGTATCGCAGTTGCCGCACGGCGTGCTCGCCTCGCCGAAATAGCCCAGCAGACGCACGCGCCGGCATGTCGCGGTTTCGCACAAGCCGAGCAGCGCGTCGAGCTTGCTGGTCTGCACGCGTTTGTGCGCGTCGTCCGCATCCGACTCGTCGATCATCTTGCGCTGCTGCACGACGTCGCCAAGGCCGTAGGCCATCCACGCGTTGGCGGGCAGCCCGTCGCGCCCCGCGCGCCCGGTTTCCTGATAGTACCCTTCGACGCTTTTCGGCAGATCCAGATGCGCGACGAAGCGGACGTCGGGCTTGTCGATGCCCATGCCGAACGCGATCGTCGCGCACATGATCACACCCTCTTCGCGCTGAAACATCTCCTGATGCTTCTGGCGAATCTCGAATTCCATTCCCGCGTGGTACGGTAGCGCGCGCATGCCCTTTTGCTGCAGCCACTCCGCGGTTTCCTCGACCTTGCGGCGCGACAGGCAGTAGACGACGCCGGCGTCGGTCGTGCCGTCCGGCTTCGTGTGCTCGCCGCGGATGAAGTCGAGCAGTTGCGTGCGCGCATTGTCTTTCTCGACGATCCGGTAGCGGATGTTCGGCCGGTCGAAACTCGACACGAAAACCTGCGCGTCGTCCAGCGCGAGGCGCTGGACAATTTCGTCGCGCGTGATTGCATCCGCTGTCGCGGTAAGCGCGATCCGCGGCACGTTGGGAAAGCGCTCGTGCAGTACCGAAAGCTGGATATATTCCGGCCGGAAGTCGTGCCCCCATTGAGAAACGCAATGCGCTTCGTCGATCGCGAAAAGGCCGATGCGCGTGCGCTCCAGCAACTCCTGAAAGCGGGCGGTCATCAGCCGCTCCGGCGCGACGTAGAGCAGATCGATCTCGCCTTCGCGAAGCGCACGCTCGGTCGCGGCCGCTTCGGCCCCCGACAGTGTGGAATTGAGGTAAGCGGCGCGCACGCCCACTTCACGCAGCGCCGCCACCTGATCCTGCATCAGCGCGATCAGCGGCGACACGACGATGCCGGCCCCATAGCCGGCCTCGCGGCGCACCAGCGAAGGAATCTGGTAGCACAACGATTTGCCGCCGCCCGTGGGCATCAGCACCAGGCAATCGCCGCCCGCCGCAACATGCTCGACTATCTGGCCCTGCTGACCGCGAAACGCGGGGTAGCCGAATACTTCGTTGAGGATTTCGAGCGAGCGGGACATGAATTCGGGAAAAGCAGCGCGATGCAGGTGACGCGAATTTTACCAACCGAATCGCGCATCCATCGTGCTTTCTCTGCCGCGTTGGCTATTCGGCCTGCGCGCGCGTGGCGCCGCCGCGGTCGGTGCCCGAACGCAGGACAGGTCGCGCGTGCGGCTTGCCGCCGCTTCCCCGGGTGACGGCACGAACGCCCGTGCGATAAAAAAAAGCCGCCCGGTCGAAACCGGGCGGCTTTGCGGACGATGCAGCCGAGGCAGCCGAAGCCGCCGGAACTTACTCGGCCGAGTGCGGCTGTTCGGTGGCCGGGGTTTCCGGCGTACCGAAGTCGAAAGCCTCTTCGGCCGCGATCTGGTCGAAGCGCTCGCGATCCGCCGTCTCCTTGGTCTTGCGCGCCTTGTGGAACGCGAGACCGGTACCGGCCGGGATCAGACGACCGACGATCACGTTTTCCTTCAGCCCGCGCAGGTCGTCGCGCTTGCCCATGATCGCGGCCTCGGTCAGCACGCGCGTCGTTTCCTGGAACGATGCGGCCGAGATGAACGAATCGGTGGACAGCGACGCCTTCGTGATACCGAGCAGCACGTTCTCGTACGTGGCGGGGCGCTTGTCTTCCGCGTTCATGCGGTCGTTCTCGTCGAGCATGTCCGACCGCTCGACCTGTTCGCCCGGGATGAAGCGCGTATCCCCGTTATCGGAAATCTGCACGCGGCGCAGCATCTGACGCACGATCACTTCGATGTGCTTGTCGTTGATCTTCACGCCCTGCAGACGATACACGTCCTGCACTTCGTCGACGATGTAGCGCGACAGCGCCTCGATACCCTGCAAACGCAGGATGTCGTGCGGATCCGCCGGCCCGTCGACGATCATTTCGCCCTTGTTGACGACCTGACCGTCGTGCACCAGAACCTGCTTTTCCTTCGCGATCAGGAACTCGTGCTGGTTGCCCTCGAGGTCCGTGATGACGAGACGCTGCTTGCCCTTCGTGTCCTTGCCGAACGACACCGTGCCGGTGACCTCCGCGAGGATACCCGCGTCCTTCGGCGAACGCGCTTCGAACAGCTCCGCCACGCGCGGCAGACCGCCGGTAATGTCACGGGTCTTCTGCGATTCGGTCGGGATACGTGCGAGCACTTCACCCACCTGGACCTGCTGACCGTCCTTCACCGTGATCAGCGCGCCGACCTGGAAGCCGATCTGAACCGAGTGTTCCGAGTTCGGGATCTTCACTTCCTCGCCGTTCGCGTCGAGCAGCTTCACCTGCGGACGCACGCTCTTCGAGGCTTGCGAACCGCGGCGCTTCACGTCGATCACGACCAGCGTCGAGAGACCGGTCACGTCGTCGATCTGCTTGGCGACCGTCACGCCTTCCTCGACGTTCTCGAACTTCACCGTACCGCCGTACTCGGTGATGATCGGGCGGGTCATCGGATCCCACGTGGCGAGCTGGGTACCGGCCTTGATCTGCGCGCCATCCAGTTGCAGCAGCGTGGCGCCGTACGGCACCTTGTGACGCTCGCGCTCGCGGCCGTGATCGTCCGTGATCATCGCCTCGCCCGAACGCGAAATGACGATCTGCTCGCCCTTCGCATTCGTCACGTAACGCATCGTCGACGTGAAACGCACCGTACCGTTGGACTTCGCTTCGACCGACGATGCCACCGCCGCACGCGATGCCGCGCCGCCGATGTGGAACGTGCGCATCGTGAGCTGCGTGCCCGGTTCGCCGATCGACTGCGCCGCGATCACGCCGACCGCTTCGCCGACGTTCACCAGCGAGCCGCGGCCGAGGTCGCGGCCATAGCACGATGCACACAGGCCATAGCGGGTTTCGCAGGTAAGCGGCGTGCGCACGCGCACTTCGTCGATGCCGAGACGCTCGATCTCTTCGACCGCCACTTCGTCGAGCAGCGTGCCCGATTCGTACAGCGTCTCCTGCGTTTCCGGATTGACCACGTCCGCGACCGCAACGCGGCCGAGGATCCGGTCGCGCAGGGCTTCGACCACTTCACCGCCTTCGACGAGCGCCTTCATCGCAACGCCGCTCGACGTGCCGCAATCGTCTTCGACCACGACGAGATCCTGCGTCACATCGACGAGGCGTCGGGTCAGGTAGCCGGAGTTCGCGGTCTTCAGTGCCGTATCCGCCAGACCCTTACGTGCGCCGTGAGTCGAGATGAAGTACTGCAGCACGTTCAGGCCTTCGCGGAAGTTCGCGGTGATCGGCGTCTCGATGATCGAGCCATCCGGCTTCGCCATCAGGCCGCGCATACCGGCCAGCTGACGGATCTGCACCGCCGAACCCCGTGCGCCCGAGTCCGCCATCATGTAGATGGAGTTGAACGACTCCTGACGCGTTTCGTTGCCGTCGCGATCCACCACCGGCTCGGTCGACAGCTGCTCCATCATCGCCTTGCCGACCGCTTCCGACGTCGCCGACCAGATGTCGACCACGTTGTTGTAGCGTTCCTGCGCGGTGACGAGACCCGACATGTACTGCCGATCGTATTCCTTCACCTTCTTCGCGGCGTCGCCGACGATCTGCTCCTTCTGCGGCGGCACGAGCATGTCGTCCACACAGATCGAGATGCCGGCGCGCGTCGCGAGACGGAAACCCGACTGCATCAGCTGATCGGCGAAGATCACCGTTTCGCGCAGACCGCACTTGCGGAACGCGGTGTTGATCAGACGCGAGATTTCCTTCTTCTTCAGCGGCTTGTTCAGCACCGAGAAAGGCAGGCCCGGCGGCAGGATCTCCGACAGGATCGCGCGGCCGACCGTGGTCGCGTACAGCGAGATTTTCGGCACGAACGCCGGTGCGCCTTCCGACTTGTCCTCGTTGTGGACCATTTCGGTGATCCGCACGTTGACGCGCGACGCCAGCTCGACTTCCTTGTTCTCGTACGCACGGATCACTTCCGACACGCCGGTAAACGAGAGGCCTTCGCCCTTGCCGTTGATCGCTTCGCGAGTCGCGTAGTACAGACCCAGCACGATATCCTGCGACGGCACGATCGACGGATCGCCGTTAGCCGGGAACAGCACGTTGTTCGACGCCAGCATCAGCGTGCGCGCTTCCATCTGCGCTTCGAGCGACAGCGGCACGTGAACGGCCATCTGGTCGCCGTCGAAGTCGGCGTTGAACGCCGCGCAGACGAGCGGATGCAACTGGATCGCCTTGCCTTCGATCAGCACCGGCTCGAACGCCTGGATGCCGAGACGGTGCAGCGTCGGCGCACGGTTGAGCATCACCGGGTGCTCGCGGATCACCTCTTCGAGGATGTCCCACACGACCGGCGTCTGGTTTTCAACTTCCTTCTTCGCCGCCTTGATGGTCGTCGCGACGCCCATCACTTCCAGCTTGTTGAAGATGAACGGCTTGAACAGCTCGAGCGCCATCAGCTTCGGCAGACCGCACTGGTGCAGCTTCAGCGTCGGACCGACCACGATCACGGAACGGCCCGAGTAGTCGACGCGCTTGCCGAGCAGGTTCTGACGGAAGCGGCCGCCCTTGCCCTTGATCATGTCCGCGAGCGACTTCAGCGGGCGCTTGTTCGCACCGGTCATCGCCTTGCCGCGGCGGCCGTTGTCGAGCAGCGAGTCGACGGCCTCCTGCAGCATCCGCTTTTCGTTGCGGACGATGATTTCCGGCGCCTTCAGTTCGAGCAGGCGCTTCAACCGGTTGTTCCGGTTGATCACGCGGCGGTACAGGTCGTTCAGGTCCGACGTCGCGAAACGGCCGCCGTCGAGCGGCACCAGCGGACGCAGTTCCGGCGGCAGCACCGGCAGCACTTCGAGAATCATCCACTCCGGCTTGATGCCCGAACGCTGGAAGGCCTCGAGCACCTTCAGGCGCTTCGCGTACTTCTTGATCTTCGCTTCGGAGCCGGTGTTCTTCAGCTCGGAGCGCAGCTGTTCGACCTGCTCGTCGATGTTGATCGCGCGCAGCAGTTCGCGCACGCCTTCCGCGCCCATTTCCGCGCGGAATTCGTCGCCGTACTCCTCGACCTTGTTGTAGTAATCCTCCTCGGTCATGATCTGCCGCGCCTTCAGCGGCGTCATGCCCGGGTCGATCACCACATACGCCTCGAAATACAGCACGCGTTCGATGTCGCGCAGCGTCATGTCGAGCACCATGCCCAGACGGCTCGGCAGACTCTTCAGGAACCAGATGTGCGCGACCGGCGAGGCGAGCTCGATGTGGCCCATCCGTTCACGGCGGACCTTCGCGAGCGTCACTTCGACGCCGCACTTCTCGCAGATCACGCCGCGGTGCTTCAGGCGCTTGTACTTGCCGCACAGGCACTCGTAGTCCTTGATCGGACCAAAGATCTTCGCGCAGAACAGACCGTCGCGTTCGGGCTTGAACGTACGGTAGTTGATGGTCTCCGGCTTCTTGACTTCGCCGAACGACCACGAGCGGATCTTGTCCGGCGAGGCCAGACCGATCTTGATTGCGTCAAAAACTTCTTCTTGTTGGACTTGCTTGAATAGATCGAGCAGAGCTTTCATTGCCTTCTCTCCGTAGTCCGATTAGTTGCGGTCGAGGTCGATGTCGATACCGAGCGAGCGGATTTCCTTCACCAGCACGTTGAAGGATTCCGGCATGCCGGCGTCGATCACGTGATCGCCCTTGACCAGGTTCTCGTAGACCTTGGTCCGGCCCGTCACGTCGTCCGACTTGACCGTCAGCATTTCCTGCAGCACATACGATGCGCCGTACGCTTCGAGCGCCCACACTTCCATTTCACCGAAGCGCTGGCCGCCGAACTGCGCCTTGCCGCCCAGCGGCTGCTGCGTGACCAGCGAGTACGGGCCCGTCGAACGCGCGTGCATCTTGTCGTCGACAAGGTGATGCAGCTTCAGGTAGTGCATGTAGCCGACCGTAACCGGGCGCTCGAACGCTTCGCCGGTGCGGCCGTCGTACAGACGCACCTGGTTCTTCGACGGCGTCATGCCGAGCTGCTGTGCGACTTCGTCCGGGTACGCGAGATCCAGCATCGCGGACATTTCCTCTTCGGTCGCACCGTCGAACACCGGCGTCGCAAACGGCACGCCTTCGCGCAGGTTCCGCGCGAGTTCGACAATCTCGTCGTCCGAGAAGCCGTCCAGTTCCTCTGCCCGGCCCGACTCGTTGTAGATCTTCGTCAGGAACACACGCAGTTCCTCGATCTTCGTCTGGCGCTGCAGCATTTCGCCGATTCGCCAGCCGAGACCCTTCGCGGCCCAGCCGAGGTGGACTTCGAGCACCTGACCCACGTTCATCCGCGACGGCACGCCGAGCGGGTTCAGCACGACGTCGGCCGGACGGCCGTCGGCCATGTACGGCATGTCTTCGATCGGCACGATCTTCGACACGACGCCCTTGTTGCCGTGACGCCCTGCCATCTTGTCGCCGGGCTGCAGGCGACGCTTCACGGCGAGGTACACCTTGACCATCTTCAGCACGCCCGGCGGCAGTTCGTCGCCCTGGGTGAGCTTCTTGCGCTTCTCTTCGAATGCGAGGTCGAACTGGTGACGCTTCTGTTCGATCGAATCCTTGATCGCTTCGAGCTGCGCGGCCGCTTCTTCATCCGCGAGGCGGATGTCGAACCAGTGGTAATGGTCGAGATCCTCGAGGTAAGCCTGCTCGATCTTCGTGCCCTTCGCGAGCTTCTTCGGGCCGCCGTTCGCAACCTTGCCGTCGAGCATGCGGGCCAGACGCTGGAACGCGTCGCCTTCCACGATGCGCAGCTGGTCGTTCAGGTCGAGGCGATAGCGCTTCAGTTCGTCGTCGATGATCTGCTGCGCGCGCTTGTCGCGCTGGATGCCTTCGCGCGTGAACACCTGCACGTCGATCACGGTGCCGCTCATGCCCGACGGCACGCGCAGCGACGTATCCTTCACGTCCGAGGCCTTTTCGCCGAAGATCGCGCGCAACAGCTTTTCTTCCGGCGTCAGCTGGGTCTCGCCCTTCGGCGTCACCTTGCCGACCAGCACGTCGCCCGCTTCGACTTCCGCGCCGATGTAGACAATGCCCGACTCGTCGAGCCGGCCAAGCTGCACTTCCGCGAGATTCGAAATGTCGCGCGTGATTTCTTCCGGTCCGAGCTTCGTGTCGCGTGCAACGACGTTCAACTCTTCGATGTGAATCGACGTGTAACGGTCATCCGCGACGACCTTCTCCGAAATCAGGATCGAATCTTCGAAGTTGTAGCCGTTCCACGGCATGAACGCGACCAGCATGTTCTGGCCGAGCGCCAGTTCGCCGAGGTCCGTCGATGCGCCGTCGGCCAGCACGTCGCCACGTACGACCTTGTCGCCCACCTTGACGATCGGACGCTGGTTGATGTTCGTGTTCTGGTTCGAACGCGTGTACTTGATCAGGTTGTAGATGTCCACGCCGACATCGCCTGCCAGCGCTTCGTCGTCGTTCGCGCGGATCACGATACGACCCGCATCGACGTAATCCACCACGCCGCCGCGCAGTGCCTGTACCGTCGTGCCGGAGTCGACCGCGACCGTGCGCTCGATCCCCGTACCGACGACCGGCTTTTCCGGGCGCAGACACGGCACCGCCTGGCGCTGCATGTTCGAGCCCATCAGCGCGCGGTTCGCGTCGTCGTGCTCGAGGAACGGAATCAGCGACGCAGCCACCGACACGATCTGCGACGGCGCGACGTCCATGTACTGGATACGATCCGGCGTGACCATCAGCGTTTCGCCCGCTTCGCGCGCCGACACGAGTTCGTCGGTGAGCGTGCCCTCGTCCGCGACCGCGGCGTTCGCCTGAGCGATCACATAACGACCTTCTTCGATTGCAGACAGGTAGTCGATCTGGTCGGTCACCTTGCCGTCGGTCACCTTGCGATACGGCGTTTCGAGGAAGCCGTATTCGTTCAGGTGCGCGTACAGCGCGAGCGAGTTGATCAGGCCGATGTTCGGACCTTCCGGCGTCTCGATCGGGCACACGCGACCGTAGTGGGTCGGGTGCACGTCACGCACTTCGAAGCCGGCGCGCTCGCGCGTCAGACCGCCCGGGCCAAGAGCCGACACGCGGCGCTTGTGGGTGATTTCCGACAGCGGGTTGGTCTGGTCCATGAACTGCGACAGCTGCGACGAACCGAAAAACTCGCGAATCGCCGACGAAATCGGCTTCGAGTTGATCAGGTCGTGCGGCATCAGGTTTTCGCTTTCGGCCTGGCCGAGACGCTCCTTCACCGCGCGCTCGACGCGCACGAGGCCCGCGCGGAACTGGTTTTCCGCCAGTTCGCCGACGCACCGCACACGACGGTTGCCGAGGTGATCGATATCGTCGACTTCACCCTTGCCGTTGCGCAGCTCGACGAGAATCTTGATCGTCGCGAGGATGTCGTCGTCCTGCAGCGTCATCGGGCCGGTGATTTCATCGCGGCCGACGCGGCGGTTGAACTTCATCCGGCCGACCTTCGACAGGTCGTACGCATCTTCGCTGTAGAAAAGACGGTTGAAGAGCGCTTCGACCGCTTCCTCGGTCGGCGGCTCGCCCGGGCGCATCATGCGGTAGATCGCGATACGCGCGGCCATCTTGTCGGCCGTTTCGTCGATACGCAGCGTCGACGAGATATACGGGCCCTGGTCCAGGTCGTTCGTGTAGAGCGTCTGGATGTCCTTGATCTTCGCTTCGCGCAGCTTTTCGAGCACCGTCTCGGTGACTTCGTCATTCGCGTTTGCGATGACTTCGCCCGTTTCGCCGTCCACCACGTTCTTCGCGAGAACGCGGCCGAGCAGATAGTCTTCCGGAACCGAAATGAACTTCGTCTTCGCGTTGTCGAGGTCGCGAATGTGCTTCGCGTTGATCCGCTTGTCCTTCTGGACGATCACGTTCCCGTCGCGGTCCGTGATGTCGAAGCGCGCGACTTCACCGCGCAGACGCTCCGGAACGAATTCCATCTGCGCGCCTTCCGGCATCAGCGCAAAATTGTCGAACACGAAGAAGTTTGCGAGGATCTGTTCCGGCGTGAGACCGATCGCCTTCAGCAGGATCGTGACCGGCATCTTGCGGCGGCGGTCGACGCGGAAATACAGCACGTCCTTCGGATCGAACTCGAAGTCGAGCCACGAGCCGCGGTACGGAATGATCCGCGCGGAAAACAGCAGCTTGCCCGAGCTGTGCGTCTTGCCCTTGTCGTGCTCGAAGAACACGCCCGGCGAACGGTGCAGCTGGGACACGATCACGCGTTCCGTGCCGTTGATGACGAACGAGCCGGTCGGCGTCATGAGCGGAATTTCGCCCATGTACACTTCCTGCTCCTTCACCTCCTTGACGACCGGCTTGCTCGGCGATTCCTTGTCGAGGAGAACGAGGCGCACCTTGGCGCGCAACGCCGAACAATAGGTCAGGCCGCGCTGCTGGCACTCCTTGATGTTGAACGCGGGAGACGACAGCATGTAGCTGACGAATTCGAGGCGCGCAAATCCGTTGTGCGAAACGATCGGGAAAACGGATGTAAACGCCGCCTGCAGGCCTTCGGCCTTACGTTGTGCGAGCGGCGTATCCGCTTGCAGAAACGTGCTGAATGATTCAAGCTGGGTAGCCAGCAGGAAAGGTACTTGGTGAACGATGGGGCGCTTCGCGAAACTCTTGCGAATACGCTTCTTCTCGGTGAAGGAATATTGCATACGATCTCCGAATCACGGCGGGCATTGTTGTCGAGGCAGGAAACCTTGATGTGACAACCCGAGTGTTCACCGACTGAGACCCGATGGCCGTCCGATGGCTTGAACGAGCCTGAAAGCTTGGTGGTTGGCCGCTACCAACCGCTGGCTGACGGCAGCGGATGCCTGTCATGTGTGAAAACTTCCCCGCTGCCCGACCAAACTTGCCTTCTGCAGTCGCTTCAGAAGACAAAGAGAATCGCCGGTCGATGTTGCCGAAAGGCGGTTTTCTTTGGCTTCTGGGAACCATGTTCTTGCCGGCAACGCCGCGCAAAAACGCCGTCCCCACAAAGCACAAAAAGGCCGGCGGTGTAAAACCGCCAGCCTTCGCACAGCGCGCTGAAACTTACTTGATTTCAGCCTTCGCGCCGGCTTCTTCGAGCTTCTTCTTCGCTTCTTCAGCGGCAGCCTTCGGCACCGCTTCCTTGACGGGCTTCGGTGCACCGTCAACCAGGTCCTTCGCTTCCTTCAGGCCGAGACCCGTCAGTTCGCGAACGGCCTTGATGACCGACACCTTGTTCGCGCCGGCTTCGAGCAGGTTGACCGTGAACTCGGTCTGCTCTTCAGCAGCTGCAGCAGCACCGCCGCCTGCAGCCGGGCCCGCGACTGCAACAGCAGCAGCCGACACGCCAAACTTCTCTTCGAACGCCTTGACGAGTTCGTTCAGTTCCAGAACCGACATCGAGCCTACGGCTTCGAGGATGTCTTCTTTTGCGATTGCCATGTGAAATACTCCTAGATTGAATTCGGATACAGTCAGCGATCAGGCGCCAAGCTGGGTTCGTTACGCTGCTTCGCCCTGCTTCTTCTCTGCGAGCGCGGCCAGCGCGCGAGCAAAGCCCGAAACAGGTGCTTGCATGACGAACAGCAGCTTCGAGAGCAGTTCTTCGCGGCTCGGGATGTTGGCAAGCGCTTGCACGCCGGCCTTGTCCATCACATTGCCTTCGTAGGAACCGGCCTTGATGATCAGCTTGTCATTGCTCTTGCTGAAGTCGTTGACGACTTTCGCAGCAGCAATCGCATCTTCAGAGATGCCATAGATCAACGGGCCCGTCATCTGCTCTGCCAGCGGAGCAAACGGCGTACCTTCGACGGCGCGACGCGCCAGCGTGTTTTTCAGCACGCGAAGGTAAACCTGTTGCTCACGCGCTTTCGCGCGCAGCTTGGTCAGATCGCCAACCGTGATCCCACGATACTCAGCCAGAACGACGGTCTGGGCCTTCGCGACTTGCGCGGCGACCTCAGCGACGACGGCCTGCTTGCTTTCTTTGTTCAGTGGCACGGTTAACCTCCAGATTCGACGCAGAGGGCTCGCACCCCATGCATCGCGTTCAACAACGGCGTCCGACCAGTCCGGAGTATTTCCACCGCCTTCGCGCTCAAGAACGCGCGACGAAAACGGTGTCAGCACTTCAAAACCTTTTCGGGTTCGCCATCTGCGTTGGCTTTACATTAAGGAGCCGCCCGACTGCTGCTGCTCCGCCAACGGTCTTTGACAACCGGTTGCCCAATGCGAACTGCCCTTGCGCAACCGCCCAAAGCCCTTGAAGCGGCCCGACTTGCGTCGGGCCGCCGATTTCTTACTGTGCCGCGAGCGATGCCTGGTCGACGCGAACGCCGACGCCCATCGTGCTCGACAACGCGATCTTGCGCAGGTACACGCCCTTGCTCGATGCCGGCTTTGCCTTTTGCAGCGCCTCGATCAGCGCGCCGAGGTTCGTGCGCAGCGCGCCCGGCTCAAACGAGGCGCGACCGATCGTGGCGTGGATGATACCGGCCTTGTCGACACGGAATTGAACCTGACCCGCCTTCGCGTTCTTGACGGCAGTCGCGACGTCCGGCGTCACGGTACCGACCTTCGGGTTCGGCATCAGGCCGCGCGGACCGAGGATCTGACCGAGCGTACCGACGATACGCATCGTGTCCGGCGAAGCGATCACGATGTCGAAGTTCAGATTGCCAGCCTTCACCTGCTCGGCGAGATCTTCCATCCCGACGATTTCGGCGCCGGCGGCACGTGCCTGCTCGGCCTTGTCGCCTTGCGCGAACACTGCGACGCGAACCGACTTGCCGGTACCGGCCGGCAGCACCACGGAGCCGCGAACCACCTGATCCGACTTCTTCGCGTCGATGCCCAACTGGACCGCGACGTCGATCGACTCGTCAAACTTGGCGCTCGCGCATTCCTTGACGAGCGACAGCGCTTCGTCGATCGCGTACAGCTTCTGGCGATCCACCTTGTTTGCAAATGCTTGCAGACGCTTCGAAAGCTTGGCCATTTACACGCCCTCCACGGTGATGCCCATCGAGCGGGCGCTACCAGCGATGGTCCGAACCGCCGCGTCCAGGTCGGCAGCGGTGAGATCCGGCATCTTGGTCTTCGCGATTTCTTCGGCTTGAGCGCGCGTGATCTGACCGACCTTGTCGGTGTGCGGCTTGCTCGAACCCTTGTCGACCTTCGCGGCCTTCTTGATCAGCACGGTCGCCGGCGGCGTCTTCAGAACAAACGTGAAGCTCTTGTCGGCGAATGCGGTAATAACGACCGGAATCGGCAAACCCGGCTCGATACCCTGAGTCTGCGCGTTGAACGCCTTGCAGAACTCCATGATGTTCAGGCCGCGCTGGCCCAGCGCCGGACCGACCGGCGGCGACGGATTGGCTTTACCTGCAGGAATCTGCAGCTTGATAAAGCCGATGATTTTCTTTGCCATGTTGAAAACCTCGTTGGAACGCCAAGGCGTTCGGTGAGTAGTAACGCGCGTTCGCCACGAATCGGCTACTGACGCTCCTCAACGGTCATTGCGCGGACCGTAAGCGCGAAATACGAAACGCGCCCTATGGCGCGCTTCGTGGATTCTTGATTTACAGCTTTTCGACCTGCCCGAATTCGAGCTCGACCGGCGTAGCGCGGCCGAAAATAGTGACGGACACACGGACGCGAGATTTTTCGTAATTGACTTCTTCGACGGTCCCGTTGAAGTCCGTGAACGGACCGTCTTTTACCCGCACCATCTCGCCAACTTCGAACAGCGTCTTCGGACGGGGCTTTTCGACCCCTTCCTGCATCTGCGACATGATTTTTTCGACTTCCCGCGGGGAAATCGGGCTCGGGCGATTCCGCGCTCCACCCACGAACCCTGTCACTTTTGCCGTGTTTTTTACGAGGTGCCAGGTTTCATCGGTCATTTCCATCTCGACGAGCACATAGCCCGGGAAGAAACGACGCTCGGTCACCGATTTGTGACCGCCTTTGACTTCAACTACCTCTTCAGTCGGCACCAGGATCTGGCCAAACTGATTCTGCATGCCGGCGCGCTCGATGCGCTCCTGAAGCGCACGCTGCACGCTCTTCTCCATACCGGAGTAGGCGTGCACCACGTACCAACGTTTTCCACTCGGGGATGCGGGAGTATCGCTCATATCATTTCCAGCCCAGAATCGCCGAGAAAATCACCCATTCTATGGACTTGTCGCAGATCCACAGAAACACAGCCATGGTGACCACAAACGCAAACACTACGAGTGTGGTTTGCGTAGCCTCTTTTCGGGTCGGCCAGACAACCTTGCGAACTTCCCTGTAAGAATCTTTCGCGAAAGCGATAAGGCCCTTACCCGGCCCCGAGAGCAGCCCGACAGCGACGCCTGCGATGAGGCCTACGGCCAGCGCGGCTCCGCGGACATACCACTCCTGACCACCAAGCCAGAAGAATCCCACGAACCCGGCCAAGACCAGCAATACACCCGCTACGAGCATCAGCTTGTCGCCGGAAGTATTTACAGTTTCGACGGAAGGATTCGCCATAACACCTTATCGTACGCCACATTGGGCGCTAGAGTTGGCAGGGGCAGAGGGAATCGAACCCCCAACCTTCGGTTTTGGAGACCGACGCTCTGCCAGTTGAGCTATACCCCTAAACCATTTTGGGGTTGACGTTATCGCCAACCCCGAAACTTCTGATCAACGAGTACTGGCTGGCTTACTCGATGATCTTGGCGACGACACCTGCGCCGACGGTACGACCGCCTTCACGGATGGCGAAACGCAGACCTTCTTCCATCGCGATCGGCGCGATCAGCTTCACCGTGATCGACACATTGTCGCCCGGCATCACCATTTCCTTGTCCTTCGGCAGCTCGATCGAGCCCGTCACGTCTGTCGTACGGAAGTAGAACTGCGGACGGTAGTTGTTGAAGAACGGCGTGTGACGGCCGCCCTCATCCTTGCTCAGCACGTACACCTCAGCCGTGAAGTGCGTGTGCGGCGTGATCGAACCCGGCTTCGCCAGCACCTGCCCGCGCTCCACGTCTTCGCGCTTCGTGCCGCGCAGCAGGATACCCACGTTGTCGCCCGCCTGACCCTGGTCGAGCAGCTTGCGGAACATCTCCACGCCCGTGCAGGTCGTCTTCACCGTCGGCTTGATCCCGACAATCTCGATTTCCTCGCCGACCTTCACCACCCCGCGCTCCACCCGGCCCGTCACCACCGTGCCCCGACCCGAGATCGAGAACACGTCTTCCACAGGCATCAGGAACGCACCATCCACCGCACGCTCCGGCGTCGGAATGTACGTGTCCAGCGCGTCCGCCAGGTTCATGATCGCCACTTCGCCCAGCTCGCCCTTGTCGCCTTCCAGCGCCAGCTTGGCCGAACCCTTGATGATCGGCGTGTCGTCGCCCGGAAAGTCGTACTTCGACAGCAGCTCGCGCACTTCCATTTCCACCAGCTCGAGCAGTTCCGCGTCGTCCACCATGTCGCACTTGTTCAGGAACACGATGATGTACGGCACACCCACCTGGCGCGCCAGCAGAATGTGCTCGCGCGTCTGCGGCATCGGACCGTCCGCGGCCGAGCACACCAGGATCGCGCCGTCCATCTGCGCCGCGCCCGTGATCATGTTCTTCACGTAGTCCGCGTGACCCGGGCAGTCAACGTGCGCGTAGTGACGGTTCGCCGTCTCGTACTCCACGTGCGCCGTGTTGATCGTGATGCCGCGCGCCTTTTCTTCCGGCGCCGCGTCGATCTGGTCGTATGCCTTCGCCTCACCGCCAAACTTCGCCGTCAGCACCGTCGTGATCGCCGCCGTCAGCGTCGTCTTGCCGTGGTCAACGTGACCAATCGTGCCAACGTTCACGTGCGGCTTGGTCCGCTCAAACTTACCCTTGGCCATTTTCGACTCCTAAGAGGATTTTCCGTACGTTGCGCCGCGCGCAAACAATCACCGAGTACTTCTGGTGCCCATGGGCAGGATCGAACTGCCGACCTCTCCCTTACCAAGGGAGTGCTCTACCACTGAGCCACATGGGCGCTACATCTATTGCTGGAGCGGGTGAAGGGAATCGAACCCTCGTCGTAAGCTTGGAAGGCTTCTGCTCTACCATTGAGCTACACCCGCAAGGATCTGGCGACTCCCAACTGCGCTACAGCAAGCATTCTGGTGGAGGAGGTTGGATTCGAACCAACGTAGGCGTAAGCCAACAGATTTACAGTCTGCCCCCTTTAGCCACTCGGGCACCCCTCCGCAGAGAACTGTTGATTATGGGGGAAGAGCAACACAGTGTCAAGCGTTATGTGCTGATCACGAACCCCACCGTTCTCACTTATAAGCTGTTCACGTAAACGGCCGAACCCCGCCACGGAGGTGGACGGGGTTCGGAGCGAGGGCATGAGGAGCCTGACGATTACCTACTTTCACACGGGAATCCGCACTATCATCGGCGTGGAGTCGTTTCACGGTCCTGTTCGGGATGGGAAGGGGTGGGACCGACTCGCTATGGTCATCAGGCATGACGGGTTGCTGCGTCGCCGGCACGGCGCCGCAGCCAATCGGGAAGAAGCGTAAAGAGGGATGCTGAAGCGGGGTTGCGTTGTTTCAGGCACAACACGCGATCTCAACCCGGGTGGTCTGCCGCGCATCCCGGTTCGGGGGCGGCGAAACACACCGGTTATAGGATCAAGCCTTACGGGCAATTAGTATCAGTTAGCTTAACGCATTACTGCGCTTCCACACCTGACCTATCAACGTCCTGGTCTTGAACGACCCTTCAAGGGGCTCGAAGCCCCGGGGAAGTCTCATCTTGAGGCGAGTTTCCCGCTTAGATGCTTTCAGCGGTTATCTCTTCCGAACATAGCTACCCGGCGATGCCACTGGCGTGACAACCGGTACACCAGAGGTTCGTCCACTCCGGTCCTCTCGTACTAGGAGCAGGCCCCCTCAAACTTCCAGCGCCCACGGCAGATAGGGACCAAACTGTCTCACGACGTTTTAAACCCAGCTCACGTACCTCTTTAAATGGCGAACAGCCATACCCTTGGGACCGGCTACAGCCCCAGGATGAGATGAGCCGACATCGAGGTGCCAAACACCGCCGTCGATATGAACTCTTGGGCGGTATCAGCCTGTTATCCCCAGAGTACCTTTTATCCGTTGAGCGATGGCCCTTCCATACAGAACCACCGGATCACTATGACCTGCTTTCGCACCTGTTCGACTTGTCAGTCTCACAGTCAAGCACGCTTATGCCATTGCACTATCAGCACGATTTCCGACCGTACCTAGCGTACCTTCGTACTCCTCCGTTACACTTTGGGAGGAGACCGCCCCAGTCAAACTGCCTGCCATGCACTGTCCCCAGACCCGCTTCAGGGCCCAAGGTTAGAACCTCAAACAAGCCAGGGTGGTATTTCAAGGACGGCTCCACGCAAACTGGCGTTCACGCTTCACAGCCTCCCACCTATCCTACACAGGCCGGTTCAAAGTCCAATGCAAAGCTGCAGTAAAGGTTCATGGGGTCTTTCCGTCTAGCCGCGGGGAGATTGCATCATCACAAACACTTCAACTTCGCTGAGTCTCGGGAGGAGACAGTGTGGCCATCGTTACGCCATTCGTGCAGGTCGGAACTTACCCGACAAGGAATTTCGCTACCTTAGGACCGTTATAGTTACGGCCGCCGTTTACCGGGACTTCAATCAAGAGCTTGCACCCCATCATTTAATCTTCCGGCACCGGGCAGGCGTCACACCCTATACGTCCACTTTCGTGTTTGCAGAGTGCTGTGTTTTTATTAAACAGTCGCAGCCACCAGTTTATTGCAACCCTTTCACCCTCCAGGCGCAGGCCTGTCAAGCTACAAGGGCGTACCTTATCCCGAAGTTACGGTACCAGTTTGCCGAGTTCCTTCTCCCGAGTTCTCTCAAGCGCCTTGGAATACTCATCTCGCCCACCTGTGTCGGTTTGCGGTACGGTCAATGTGAAACTGAAGCTTAGAGGCTTTTCCTGGAACCCCTTCCAGTTGCTTCGCTTCCGGAGAAGCTCGCGCCACGCCCTTGAATCCCGTGCCCGGATTTGCCAGAGCACCTTCTCCAACGCAGCGACCGGGACTTCCAACACCCGGACAACCTTCCGCGATCCGTCCCCCCATCGCATTTCACACTGGTGCAGGAATATTGACCTGCTTCCCATCAGCTACGCATTTCTGCCTCGCCTTAGGGGCCGACTCACCCTACGCCGATGAACGTTGCGTAGGAAACCTTGGGCTTACGGCGAGGGGGCCTTTCACCCCCTTTATCGCTACTCATGTCAGCATTCGCACTTCCGATACCTCCAGCACACCTTCCGGTGCACCTTCGCAGGCTTACGGAACGCTCTCCTACCATGCACATTGCTGTGCATCCGCAGCTTCGGTATATGGCTTAGCCCCGTTACATCTTCCGCGCAGGACGACTCGATCAGTGAGCTATTACGCTTTCTTTAAAGGGTGGCTGCTTCTAAGCCAACCTCCTGACTGTTTTAGCCTTCCCACTTCGTTTCCCACTTAGCCATATTTCGGGACCTTAGCTGGCGGTCTGGGTTGTTTCCCTCTTGACACCGGACGTTAGCACCCGATGTCTGTCTCCCGTGATTGCACTCTTCGGTATTCGGAGTTTGCTATGGCGAGGTAATCCGCAATGGACCCCTCAACCATGACAGTGCTCTACCCCCGAAGGTGATACACGAGGCACTACCTAAATAGTTTTCGGAGAGAACCAGCTATTTCCAGGTTTGTTTAGCCTTTCACCCCTATCCACAGCTCATCCCCTAACTTTTCAACGTTAGTGGGTTCGGCCCTCCAGCACGTGTTACCGTGCCTTCAGCCTGGCCATGGATAGATCACCTGGTTTCGGGTCTACACCCAGCGACTGGACGCCCTGTTCGGACTCGCTTTCGCTACGCCTGCCCTATTCGGTTAAGCTCGCCACTGAATGTAAGTCGCTGACCCATTATACAAAAGGTACGCCGTCACCCCTTGCGAGGCTCCGACTGTTTGTATGCATGCGGTTTCAGGATCTCTTTCACTCCCCTCCCGGGGTTCTTTTCGCCTTTCCCTCACGGTACTGGTTCACTATCGGTCGATCACGAGTATTTAGCCTTGGAGGATGGTCCCCCCATCTTCAGACAGGATTTCACGTGTCCCGCCCTACTTGTCGTACACCCAGTTCTTCCACACTGCCTTCGCCTACGGGGCTATCACCCACTATGGCCGCACTTTCCAGAGCGTTCAGCTGACAATGCAGATAAAGAGTACAGGCTGCTCCCATTTCGCTCGCCACTACTCTGGGAATCTCGGTTGATTTCTTTTCCTGCGGCTACTTAGATGTTTCAGTTCGCCGCGTTCGCTTCACATGGCCTATGTATTCAGCCACGGATACTCCATTCGGAGTGGGTTTCCCCATTCGGACATCTGCGGATCAAAGCTCGTTTGCCAGCTCCCCGCAGCTTTTCGCAGGCTACCGCGTCCTTCATCGCCTGTGATCGCCAAGGCATCCACCACATGCACTTGTTCGCTTGACCCTATAACAGGTGTGTCTCTTCCGACACCTTCCCGCTACAGGTTGAGTTTTCGCGTTGTGCCGTATTCCACTGCCCTCTTCCGAGGGCCCTGAGATACATCGATACAATCACAACCCTGATTCACCTACTCGCATCCATCTCGAGATGCTTTCGGCCAATCTCTTTACTACTTCTTCCTGATTGTTAAAGAACGACAGCCGGCGCACACCCTGTGCGCGCCGCCATGACTGGCTCAATCGCCAATGCACGCAGGCCCTGCCACCGCAGGCGCTTCGTGCATTGAGGACTGGTGGAGGCAGACGGGATCGAACCGACGACCCCCTGCTTGCAAAGCAGGTGCTCTCCCAGCTGAGCTATGCCCCCCATGTCTTCCCCCAGGGGCCCGCCTCCGACAGATTGGTGGGTCTGGCTGGATTCGAACCAGCGACCCCCGCCTTATCAAGACGGTGCTCTAACCAACTGAGCTACAGACCCCTGAGTCTGTCATGCCTACAGCCGATAAGCGTGAGCACTTGCGCCATGGCGCAGGCTCTGGAAAGGAGGTGATCCAGCCGCACCTTCCGATACGGCTACCTTGTTACGACTTCACCCCAGTCATGAATCCTGCCGTGGTGACCGTCCTCCTTGCGGTTAGACTAGCCACTTCTGGCAAAACCCACTCCCATGGTGTGACGGGCGGTGTGTACAAGACCCGGGAACGTATTCACCGCGGCATGCTGATCCGCGATTACTAGCGATTCCAGCTTCACGCACTCGAGTTGCAGAGTGCGATCCGGACTACGACCGGTTTTCTGGGATTGGCTCCACCTCGCGGCTTGGCTACCCTCTGTTCCGACCATTGTATGACGTGTGAAGCCCTACCCATAAGGGCCATGAGGACTTGACGTCATCCCCACCTTCCTCCGGTTTGTCACCGGCAGTCTCCCTGGAGTGCTCTTGCGTAGCAACTAGGGACAAGGGTTGCGCTCGTTGCGGGACTTAACCCAACATCTCACGACACGAGCTGACGACAGCCATGCAGCACCTGTGTGACGGCTCCCTTTCGGGCACCCCCACCTCTCAGCGGGGTTCCATCCATGTCAAGGGTAGGTAAGGTTTTTCGCGTTGCATCGAATTAATCCACATCATCCACCGCTTGTGCGGGTCCCCGTCAATTCCTTTGAGTTTTAATCTTGCGACCGTACTCCCCAGGCGGTCAACTTCACGCGTTAGCTACGTTACCAAGCCAATGAAGGCCCGACAACCAGTTGACATCGTTTAGGGCGTGGACTACCAGGGTATCTAATCCTGTTTGCTCCCCACGCTTTCGTGCATGAGCGTCAGTATTGGCCCAGGGGGCTGCCTTCGCCATCGGTGTTCCTCCACATCTCTACGCATTTCACTGCTACACGTGGAATTCCACCCCCCTCTGCCATACTCCAGCGCTGCAGTCACCAATGCAGTTCCCAGGTTAAGCCCGGGGATTTCACATCGGTCTTACAGCACCGCCTGCGCACGCTTTACGCCCAGTAATTCCGATTAACGCTCGCACCCTACGTATTACCGCGGCTGCTGGCACGTAGTTAGCCGGTGCTTATTCTTCCGGTACCGTCATCCCCACGAGGTATTAGCTCAAAGGTTTTCTTTCCGGACAAAAGTGCTTTACAACCCGAAGGCCTTCTTCACACACGCGGCATTGCTGGATCAGGGTTGCCCCCATTGTCCAAAATTCCCCACTGCTGCCTCCCGTAGGAGTCTGGGCCGTGTCTCAGTCCCAGTGTGGCTGGTCGTCCTCTCAGACCAGCTACAGATCGTCGCCTTGGTAGGCCTTTACCCCACCAACTAGCTAATCTGCCATCGGCCGCCCCTGTAGCGCGAGGCCCGAAGGTCCCCCGCTTTCATCCACAGATCGTATGCGGTATTAATCCGGCTTTCGCCGGGCTATCCCCCACTACTGGACACGTTCCGATGTATTACTCACCCGTTCGCCACTCGCCGCCAGGCCGAAGCCCGCGCTGCCGTCCGACTTGCATGTGTAAGGCATGCCGCCAGCGTTCAATCTGAGCCAGGATCAAACTCTTCAGTTCAAACCTGTTACTGTTTTCGGTTCCGCGGTCTCCCGCTAAACCGGTCGCTCACTCAACGTACTGACGTTGCGGCCAGGCCCTGCCCCTTGACGAAGCAGCCCTGACCTTCCTTTCAATACTGTGTGAGACACTTTGATACTTTTGCCCTGCGCGCGGCTCTTGCGAACCCCGCGCTGCGCGCCCTGCATCAAGTGCCCACACTTATCGGCTGTATGTTTTTAAAGAACATTCGCTGCGTGCTGCGCCCCGCTACTGCCCTGTTCACTCCGGCGCTGCTTCGCTGCGTTGCTGCGTCTGCAGCAGAGAAAC